>OY969767.1:0-2724539 GCA_963702895.1 uncultured Elusimicrobia bacterium | reverse complement strand
ATGAAAGGAGACGGACATTCATCAGGGCGCACATGTTTAACCTCGTACGTTCCTGGCGTTAGTGTGGCGCCGGTGGGTAAATCTTTCGCAGCGACAATCAATTCTGTTGGCCATAAATGCTTGAAGCAAAGAGATCGAATTTCAAATCCGAGTGCCGGAACCGCAACGGAGAGAAAAATGATCTTTTTCCACATGGCACATCTCCTTTAGGCTAATGAGTTTCTACATCTTCAGTAAACACGATGAATGTTACAATCAGGTTAATCAAAAGCCTTTCGATAAAAAACTGGGTCTTCAGGCCTGGAAACCCCGCTTAAAAGGAAGATTGTAAAAGTAACGGGGGCAGTGTTCACATTGCGCATTTCAACCATCGGACAGCCTCAAAACCCCTTTAAATGTGAAATGTGAACACAGACCCCAATGACTCAAGTCGAGGAACTAAAAATCCGAGCATCTAGTCGTATCCTCAAGTCGCCATTCTAGTGACGTAATTTGGTGACGTAAGATTCGAGCCGTTTTCCTTTTGCATGATTGCTCAAATGTATTATCCTTGGCTAGATTCATGAATCCTGCAATTCCCTCTACTTCACAATCGGAAAATCAGAAACTACCTAAGTGGCGTTTCTTTATTTTTATATTGTCGGTCTTATTCGTCGCTATAGGTGGCGGATACTTAGCTTCTTGGTTTGTCAATAATTACTCTGTATCCTTGGCCGACCGAGAAATTCTTACCATACTGGCTATCATCGTTGCATTTCCCTTATTCCTTCTGCTGTACAAAGCTCTTGGTCTGCCCGTTAGAAACAAAGCTGCCGGACGCAAGTCTTTGTTTTTCTTGATTCCGCTGCTTTTAATCGTTCAAGGATTTAGACTGTGGGTGTCCATAAATGCTGATCGGGCAATAGATAAGTTTGCAAGGCATTGGATGGATATGAAATTAGACGTCACAGATTTTAGAGATGAACCACTTATAACAGCAAATAATCATTTAATTGGTGTCCGAATTAGTTTCAGGGTGCGATTTCCAGAGGCAGCACCTGCCCTGAGTCGAGACGAAATCCTTTTGTGGCCAAAGCCATGGTTTGATCTAGGCAAGCTGTATGTGCTGCATAAAACTGTAGAGCCACCTCTATCTCAAGGTAAACTTACGATTTTTAAGCATTCCCAGCAATCCATGCTTATCGTTAAACCGGAAGTTGATTATCGTGTCACAGCCGATATGGTTCCACATTATTTCGTTGAATCCACTGAAAAGGGGACACATTGTCTGGATGAAAGTCCATACACATATACATCCAAACAATCTAGCCAGACTATCACGATACCGTTCAGCGAACGTTTAGCTACTATGTCCAAGCAGAAGCCAACAAAATTCGGTTTTTATATCTCCGCGCAATCCTATGGTGAAACAAAACGAGAGTACCTTCCGATGGACTTTTACAACGGAGCTTTGGCTGAAGTTGGGAAAAAGTGTGGGCCTGAAGATTTGAAAGAACACTTAAAAGGAAACGAAAAGCGTAAGTCAATCTTTAATTTTTTCCGTTCTCGCTGAAATATGCTGGGTATCGAAGGAGTAACGGGGTCCGTGTTCACATTGCACATTTCAACCATCGGACAGCCTCAAAAACCCCTTTAAATGTGAAATGTGAACACAGGCCCCAATGACCCAGGCCCCAATGACCATTGATCCCAACGCCTTCATACGCCATACTTATGCCGGTGGCTATAACCGACACTTCGGAACCGGACCGTAACCTCACGAACATGGCGTGGGTAACGCCCGTGGTGCTTTCCACGCTTCTGGCCATCGTTGGCCTTCTTGCCGTGGCGTTATTGTCCGGCAGACATTCGCGCCACGAACTTGGCCTTGTAGTGGGCCGTGATCGATTGGATTTGCATGGGGAGGATGTCACCTGGGACTCCCTCTGCGACCATTTACGACAAACTCTTAGCATGGATAAAACGCTCGTCATTAGCGCCGAGCCAGACACTCCTTTTGGATTGGTTCAGAAAGCCCAGACCATAAGCCAGGATTGTGGGATTCAACGAATTTCTTTGCAGCCCTTGCCCAAAGCGGTGCCTGGCCCGGGCATCCTGGATGCCACCCAGAAACGCTCCAATATTTGTGAACGACACAACGTGAAGATGGAAGTGGAGCTCGTCCCAATTTTTTACGGTCTTCCTGTCGGTGATCCTGCCTACTGGAAGGAATCACAACATGCTGCTAAAGAATTCCCGCACGCACGTTCCTCCTATGGCGGCGGCTGCCTCGTTTGGAAGGAAAAACAAGCGTTGGTTTATGTCTGCAAGAAATGCCGTGCCGCCCGCCGGCAATACACGCTCACGAAAGCCAAGTCTTGAGCTCTCCTGAAAAGGCGACTCCTTATATGAGGAAGGGTGATGCCAAATCAATCAGTAACAAGTAACGGGGTCCGTGTTCACATTGCACATTTCAACCATCGGACAGCCTCAAAACCCCTTTAAATGTGAAATGTGAACACAGACCCCAATGACTCACAGCTCCCGCAAGCCATGCCCGCCGTCTTAAACTGTCGTTGTACTTCCGATTTCTTGTCAGCGGCATCCAGACGGGCGGGGCGAGACATGAGCCATCGCAGCAAAAAAGGGTAATCAGTTAGGACCGCCCCTGATTATGATTTGTAATTGTGGAAGCGGGTACGTGCGTGTGAAGGCCGAGTCACATGAATGGCTATCCCCGACGAAATGCGTTAAAATGCCCCTCTATGAGCCAACTTCCTCTCGGGTACCGCGCCGCGGGACTGCCGCGGCATGACCGGCCGCGCCCGAGCCGGCACGGTCTGGCCCTTTTCTATTCTGAGACACCCGCGCAGGCGGCTGCCTGCTTTACGACGAACATCGTGAAGTGCGTGCATATCCCGCTCGATCAGGAGCGCCTGAAGAAGGGCCGCGCGCGCGTCCTCATGGTGAACTCGGGCTGCGCCAACTGCTGCACGGGCGCGCGCGGCGTGCGGGAAGCCCGGCAGACGATCACGTGGGCCTCCCAAGCGCTCGGCGTGCCGGAGGGGGAGATCCTGATCGCCTCCACGGGCGTCATCGGCGATTTCATGCCCATGGATCTTTTATCGGAAGAGATCCCGATGCTTTCTCGAAAGCTCCTCGGCGAGCAGGGAACCCTTTACCACTCCTTTCATAAAGCGGCTGAAGCCATCCTGACGACCGACACCACGGTCAAGATGGCGCATGCGGAAATGAGGATCGGCGGAACGACCGTTCGCCTTTGGGGCTGCTGCAAAGGCGCCGGCATGATTCATCCCCAAGTGACGCTCACGGGCAAGCCTCACGCCACCATGCTTGCCTTTCTTCTCACGGATCTTGAGGCGTCGGCCGAGGAGCTGCGGCCCCTTTTGGCCAAAGCCTCCGATGAAAGCTTTAACCGCGTTACGGTCGACGGCGATATGTCCACCAATGACAGTGTTTTCCTGCTCGCCAATGGCGCCTCGGGCGCAAGCTTGCGCACGGCAGCGGATCAGAAAGCTTTTTTCAAAGCTCTCCGAAAGATCTGCATCGAACTCTCCAAAAAGATCGCCCAAGATGGAGAAGGAGCGAGCAAATTCCTCGAAATCCGTGTCGAAGGCGCCCGCACGCTCGCCCAAGCCCAAAAGATGGCGATGACCGTCGCCACCTCGCCGCTCGTCAAAACGGCCGCTTACGGAGAAGATTCCAACTGGGGAAGAATACTCGCCGCCATGGGTCGCTCCGGCGTCCGCTTTGATCCCTCCAAAGCGGACATTTCCTTCGGAGACTTGTGCGTCTTCCGTCAAGGCGCTCCGACGCCGGTCTCCGCGGAAAAGGCCCGGGAGCCTCTCAAGGCCAAGAAGGTCACCCTCCGCATCAAGCTCCATGCCGGCCAAGCGGAAGGCTTTTACTGGACCTGTGACTTCACCGGCCAATATGTCGATATCAACGCGCGCTACCGGACCTAACAGACGTCCGACGTGCGACGTTCGACGTCCGGCAACAGATTCTCGACGTCGGACCTCGGACGTCGGACGGGCCGTCGCAGCGCTTCGCGCAGGCGGCGTGGTGATTTTCCCGACGGAAACCGTTTACGGCATGGGGACGAGTGTTTTTTCGCTCGGAGGGATCCGCCGGATCTACGCTTTGAAAGGCCGCCGTGACCGGAAGCCGCTCGCGCTTCTTTTGCCGTCGCTCGAAGCGGCGAGGCCGTTCGTCGAGAACATCCCCGTCGAAGCGCGACGTCTGGCGGACCGGTTCTGGCCGGGCCCTTTGACCTTGGTGCTGGAAGCTTCCACGCTGGGGCGGCTTGTGACGGGAGGTTTGCGCACGATCGGCTTGAGGGTCCCCAACCACCCTGTGGCGCTTGCAATCCTGAAGAAAGTGGGGCTGCCTCTGGCCACGACCAGCGTCAATCGTTCTGGCGAGAAACCCGCCATCACGGGCGCTGCCGCGGTCAAGCTCTTCGGGAAACAAGTGGATGCCGTTGTGGAGGAGGGCACCTGCAGGGTGAAAACCGCCTCTTCCGTTGTGGACCTTTCTCACTATCCCTTCACCATCATTCGGGAAGGGGCTCTGCCGAAGTCCGTCCTGGAAAAGGTGGTGTTCTCATGAGAATCCGCTTCTTCATACTGCTTCTTCTGCCCTCTTTGGTTCTGGCAGAGTCCGCGAAAATAGAGATCCCGGAGCCTCCGCCGCCTGAAGAGGCCCCTCCGAACCCAGGAATGACTTCCACGCGCCCGCTCTCGTTCACGGAACAGGACCCCCAAGACAAGGCATGGCGCTTCTATGAGAACCGGATTGTCGAAGTCCGCCTGCGCGTGAAGCCAGAATGGACGGTGATGGAATTCAAAGAGGCGGAGGATGTCGGTACGATCAGCTTCACGCTATCCCGGTTGCCGCTCGTCACCTTCGCCGTGATCCGGGCCCCTCTCGAAGGGCCCTTTGAGAGCTATGTGAGCGCGGAGACCCTGACGCCTCTTTATCCCACGATCCAGAAGAAAGCTTCTGTGACCTTGGCCAGCCGAAAAGGGGTTTTGATTAAAGGGATTGCGGAAGACGGACGCATCGATGAGAGCCACTTCTCCACCCATGGCAAGTCCCTTTACCGCGTGAGCTTCTCAGCCCCGGTCGAATCGTGGGCAGACGCTGAGAAAGAATGGGTTGAAATCAAGCGTGGCCTTCGCTGGCTCAACTGACGGCTTCACCGTCATCCCGGCGAACGCCGGGATCCATCATGATAGACCCCGGCTTTCGCCGGGGTGACGGCCTTGCCAGACCTCCCGGTTAGCGGCGCTCCCAAATCATGAGACGCATGCCGGGCATCTGGTCGCTGTATTGGCCCGATGCATCAGGGATGCCATCCAGAAGATAAATATGGCCTTGCGGATCAAAGCGGGCGCCGGCACAGGTGGGCGAGAGGGCCTCGAGTTGAACCTCTCCCGTTAAAGCTCCTTTTAAACTATAGATCTCGAAGCGACACTCTCCGACGCGCGTATAGATTTCGCCTGGATCCGTCACGTAGACCACCCGCCCTTTCAAGGTGCCCACCGTTTGGTGCGAGGCGTCTGTAATTTTTGCCCGCCGATCGGAATCCTGCTTGGCATGGGTCGGGACAGGATCAATGAAATAAGAACGCTCCAGGGTCGTGAGGTGATGGTGTTCCTCCGGAGGCTTGGCCGCTTTGATTTTCTTTAAGAGAAAACTCTTCTGGTCAAGCACGAAGAGATGGACCTCCTGTGGACGCTTTTCGTTGGACAACAAGAGATGAAGCACGCGCGCGTCGTCCACATGGAGACGAAAATGGTTGTACTGAGCAAAAACTCCTTCGCGAAGACGCTTGCCTCCAGAGTCATAAACACCGTAGTAGAAGCCCCTTACGGGGTCGCTGATCAAAAGCCACAGATTGTTCTGTCCATCAGGCTGGGCAAAGACTTGCCGGGCGGTGGCCGGATACTGGAGGCTCATCTGGTAAGCTCCCCTCCAGGAATACCGCACGATCCGGTGCCGGTTGGCATCGTTGATATAGAAATTTCCAGAACCATCCAGGGAAAAGTTTCGAGGGATGAGGAGTTGGCCATCCACGACTTTGGACCCCAGCGACTCTTTGGGGTCCCCAAAAGGAATGCGAAAGAGTTCGCGCTTCACAAACTGGATTTTGGCCAAGGCACCCGAGGGAACAGCCAGAAGAACAAGGAGCGCCATCCGCACTATGCGCAGCGTAAACAGTGGCATCACAACCCCAAAAGGATTTCCTGCAGTTTGGGCCAGTCGCGTTCCCAATCGAGGGGCTTATGCAGATAGGCCTCGGCCCCGGAACCAAGGCCTTCCGTCACATCATCGATGCGGCTGGAGCTCGTGAGAAGAACCAGCGGAATGGCCCCCGTCGCGGGATTATCCTTGAGCGTCTTCAGGAGGGTCATGCCGTCCATGCCGGGCATCGCCAGGTCTGAAATGATCAGGTCGGGCTTTTGCTCCACAGCCAGTTTCATGACATTTTCCGGGTCTGTGGTCGCTATGACCTGGCATCCCTTGGACTTCAGGAACCGGGACACGTAGTCCAGAATAAACGGATCGTCATCCACGGCCAAAATGATCTTGGATCCCTTCACCACGGTGATTCACGTTATACCTAATCGACGCTCGGATCTCAAAAGAGACAGACATCCCTATTTGGCATAATCTGTTCATGAAGAAACCCTCCATCCTTTTTGTGTGCACAGGCAACACATGCCGCAGCCCCATGGCGGAGGCCTTGCTCAGACAGATGCTTCAAGCGCAAGGCTTGGAAGGGTCTGAGATCGTTTCCCGCGGCGTGAGCGCTCGCGATGGAATGCCGATGTCGGAACTCGCGCGGGAAGCGCTACTCCAGATCGGCATCCAGGCCGGTCCTCACAAGTCCCGCGAGCTCACGCGCCAGGACATCGAAAGAGCGACGCTCATTTTGACAATGACACCCGAACATCTGAAGACGATCGTCCAGCGTTTCCCTGACGCCCAGCACAAAGCCCGGCTGCTTGGCGAGGCCCCCATTGCCGACCCGATCGGCGGTTCGCCAAGCGACTATGAGAAGTGTAGAATAGACATCCAAAATGCTTTGCTGGATTTGATCGCTGAGTTGAAATCTGAAGGGAGTTCCAAGCTGTGAAAAGTATCCTGAAAATACAAGATCCCGCTGTCTACAAAGTCATACTGGGAGAAACCCGTCGCCAAGCCTGGACCCTCGAGCTCATTGCCTCCGAAAATATGGCGTCCGAAGCCGTCCTGGAAGCCCAGGGCAGCGTCCTCACCAACAAATACGCGGAAGGCTACCCCGGCAAACGCTACTACGGCGGCTGCGAGCAGGTCGATAAGGCGGAATCCCTTGCCATTGAACGGGCCAAGAAACTCTTTGGGGCCGAACATGCGAACGTCCAGCCCCATTCCGGCAGCTCCGCCAACATGGCGGTCTTCTTGTCGATGATGACGATCGGCGATACCCTCATGGGGCTCAACCTTGCCCATGGCGGGCATCTCACACACGGCCACCCGATGAACTTTTCCGGAAAATATTTCAAGGTGGTGGGATTCAATGTCGACCAGGAGTCTGAGCTCGTCGACTATGAAGAGGCGGAGCGCCTCGCCCTCGAACACCATCCCAAACTGATCTGTGTGGGGGCTTCCGCTTACGCCCGCACTTTCGATTGGGCGCGTTTCCGCGCCATCTGTGACAAAGCGGGCGCGCTCTACATGGCCGACATCGCCCATTACGCCGGCCTCATTGCCGCGGGGCTCTACCCTTCCCCGGTGCCGTACGCGGATTTTGTCACGACGACCACCCACAAAACGCTGCGCGGTCCGCGCTCCGGCATCATCCTGTGCAAAGCCCAATATGCCCAAGCGATCGACAAGTTCGTGTTCCCGGGCTCCCAGGGGGGGCCGCTGATGCATGTGATCGCGGCCAAGGCGGTCGCTTTCGGGGAGGCCCTGAAGCCCTCTTTTAAGGTTTATCAACAGCAAGTGAAGAACAACGCGGAAGCGTTGGCCAAGGAACTGGCCGCCCTGGGTTTCCGGATTGTGACGGGCGGGACAGACTGCCATATGTTCCTCGTGGACCTGCGCCCGAAAGCGATCACAGGCAAGGCCGCCGAAGAGGCCCTGGATCATGCCGGCATCACCGTCAACAAGAACGCGATCCCCTTTGACCCGGAGAAGCCGTTTATCGCCTCGGGCATACGCATCGGCACACCCGCTGTCACAACGCGCGGACTGAAAGAGAAGGACATGGTGAAGATCGCCGCCTGGATCAACCGCGCGATCACCCACCATCAGAATCCGAAAGAACTCGTGAAGATCAAGGCGGAGGTGAAAGCGCTTTGCTTGAAGTTCCCCATGTATCGGGAGCGCTTGCGAGCGTGAATCCCCGTCTAACATTCAGCATGCCATTAAGCCGTCACCCCGGTGAAAACCGGGGTCCAGCAATCGGGGAACCATGGATCCCGGGTCTCCACAAGACCGGCGACCCGGCCCGCCGGATGTGTGGAGGGCCGGCTTTCGCCGGGATGACGGCGCAAAGAAATCCCGACGTTTCTGTCCAGATACTGCGTTCAACAGGATTTTCCCGGTTGGACCTCGGACGTCGGAGCTCGGACAACCGCTAGCATGGGAACCATCTATCTCGCCGCTTTTATTGTCGCTTGCGCTTCCAGTTTCACGGCCACGCCTTTTGCCATCTGGCTTTCTCGGCGCTTGGGTGTTCTGGATTACCCGGATGCCCGTAAGGTTCACCAAACCCCCATTCCCCGCTGGGGCGGCCTGGGTATCTACATCGGCATCCTCGTCGGGCTTCTCGGGACCTATATCGGCTTCCCTCGATTCCGACAACTCTTAGATTACCGATACTCCATCTATCGAGAAGGTGAACTGCTCAATGTGGTCAGCCTCAATAAGCAGCTGGCTGGCATTCTCGTCGGACTCACCTTTGTGACGTTTTTGGGGATGCAGGATGACCGCAAGGGCGTGGCGGCTTTGCCCAAACTGTTGACCCAAATCATCGCATCGCTCGTCGCGCTGAACTACGGCGTCCAGATTATGGGACTGCAGCTCCCGTTTTTGGATTACGCCCAGTTCCCTATCCTTGTCTCACAGATCATCACCGTCTTTTGGGTGATTGGCTTTATGAACGCCATTAACCTGGCGGATGGTCTCGACGGACTGGCGGCGGGCCTTGCTTGCATCGCTTCGGCGACGTTTCTGGCTGTGGCGATCATTCAGGGAGAGACCATCACCCCGTATATCGCTAAACAACTGAAGTTGGCCGGGGTCCTCTCGGCCATCCTCGCCGGCAGTTGCCTCGGGTTTTTGCCCTATAATTTTTCGCCCGCTAAAGTATTTATGGGTGACGGCGGCGCGCTCGGAATCGGTTTTTTACTCGGCGCGATCACGGTCATTGGAACGCTCAAGACCACGGCGGTGCTCTCCGTCATGATCCCCGTCATTGTGGTGGCCCTGCCGGTCATCGATGTCAGCCTGGCGATGATCCGCCGCTATAAGAAAGGGCACCGACTGATGGAGCCCGACAAGGAGCACCTCCATCACCGCCTCATCGCCCGGGGTTGGACGGCCCGCGAGGTCGTTTTGCTGGTCTATGTGCTGACGCTGATCCTTTCGGTGGGCGCGATTTTCCTCGCCATTGTGAAGGGAGCCTGAGGGATGGCCGTCAAGAGGGCGTCGCCTCTGAAAGTGATGACGGTCTTTGGCACAAGACCCGAAGCCATCAAAATGGCCCCTGTTTGCCGCTCTCTTGTACAGCGCCCGGAGGATTTCAAAACCGTGGTGGTGCTCACCGCTCAGCACCGCAGGATGCTCGATCAAGTCATGGAGCTCTTCCATATCCAGTCGGACCATGACCTCAATATCATGCAGCAGGACCAAACGCTCGACTATGTGGTCACCGAGGGGATCTCCAAGCTCACCCCGATCCTCAAGCAGGAAAAGCCGGACATCGTTCTTGTGCACGGAGACACCGTCACGACGTTTGCCGCGGCGCTGGCCGCTTTCTACCAGAACATCCCGGTAGGACATGTGGAAGCGGGCCTGCGCTCTTACGACATGCACAACCCTTTCCCGGAAGAAGCCAGCCGCGTCCTGACGGACCATCTTTGCAGCCTTCATTTTGCGCCTACGCACCAGGCGAAGGAGAACCTGCTCCGGGAGAACATCGAAAAAAAGACGATCTTTGTGACGGGAAATACCGTGATCGATGCGCTCTCCCTCGCCATCCAAGAAGAGCATGCCTGGACCGATCCTTCCCTCAAGAAACTCTTCGCCCCTCAGGAGCAGACGGGCGCGACGCCGCCGGCCGCGCGCATGATCCTCGTCACCGCGCACCGGCGCGAGAACCACGGCGCGCCGCTCGAGAACGTCTTTCACGCGCTTCGCCGGATTGCGGATGACCATCCCGGGGTTTCGATCCTCTATCCCGTCCATTTAAATCCCCGTGTCCAACAATCAGCCCAGGCGGTGCTCGGCGGCCATCCCAGGATCCACCTCCTTCCGCCGATCGATTACCTGGATCTCGTGAATCTCCTGGAGAAGGCCTATCTCGTCGTGACGGATTCCGGCGGCATCCAGGAAGAAGCGCCCGCGCTGGGAAAACCGGTGCTCGTGCTCCGCAAAGTCACCGAGCGCCCCGAGGCGGTCGCCGCGGGCACCGCGAAGGTGATTGGCGTGGAGGAAGAAGAAGTGTATCGCGACATCCAGAAACTGCTCACCGATCCTCGCGCCTACGAGCGCATGGCCCATGCCGTCAATCCCTACGGAGACGGCAAGGCAACCCACCGAATTCTGGACGCCCTTCGCTTTCACTTCAAGGTCCTGGACGAGCGCCCCGCAGAATTTGTGGGGGATCTTGCCGCCGCGCCGCCATCTCTATGGCCGCGCCCGCGACATCCGGAACTCCTATGAGCCACTGGTCCGCCTTCAGCTGGGCGCTCCTGGCTGCGTTTTGCTGGGGATTTGCTCCCGTGCTTGAGAAAGCCGGCCTTCGCGGGACGGCGGATCCCGCGATTGGCGTGATCGTGAGAACGCTGGGTGTCTTGATCGGGGCCCTCCTCTTTGTCCCGTTCTTGCCCAAACTCGCGGGGCGCTTCAGCGATCTCACCCTTCGCAATTGGATTTACTTGTGTCTGGGCGGGCTTATCGCCAGCATCATCGGGCAACTCTGCTTCTACCGCGCGCTCAAGATCGGCGAGGTTTCCAGAGTCGTTCCGATCGGGGCGTCCTATCCGGTGCTGGCCTTCCTCTTAGGGGTCCTTTTTTTCGGAGAGTCGTTTACGTGGTCGAAGATGTGTGGCATCGTACTGGTCATCTCGGGCGTGTATCTGCTCAGATAAGGAAACCCTATGGCTGATGAATTCTCATTCGACGTCGTGTCCAAACTGAATCTGCAGGAAGTGGAAAATGCGGTCCACCAGGCGAACAAGGAGATGCAGACGCGCTTTGACTTTAAAGGGAGCGTGTCCCGCATCGAGTGGGACAAGAAGGAGATGCTGACGCTCTTCTCGGACGATGAGCAGAAGCTGAAAAGCGTCATCGATATCCTCCAGTCCAAACTCGTGAAGCGCGGCGTCTCGCTGCAGGCGCTCGACTATCAAAAGATCGAACCCGCCGAGCGCAGCACCGTCCGCCAGCCCATCAAGATGAAGCAGGGCATCGAATCGGAAAAAGCGAAGGCGATCGTTCGGGACATCAAAGACGCCAAGCTCAAGGTCCAGGCTTCCATCCAGGGGGACCAGCTCCGCGTCACGAGCAAGTCGAAGGACGAACTGCAGAGCACCATGCAATTCCTTCGCGGCAAAGATTACGGCTTGCCCCTGCAGTTCACCAACTACCGATGAACATGCGGCAGCGAACAGAGAACAGAGCAGAGCGAACAACGAAGAGCTTCTATTCTTCGGTTGCTCGCTGCTCGCTGCTCGCTTTGCGCCCAGCGCTGCCGTGATTCTCCACACCTTCTCGGATGGCGGCGCCCGCGGCAACCCGGGCCCCGCCGCCATTGGTTATGTCATCTGCCGGCCCGATGGGGAAATCCTCAAGGAAGGCGCCGAATGTATTGGCGAGATGACCAACAACAGGGCTGAATACCGGGCGATGCTCAAAGCCCTGCAAACAGCGAGGTCGCTCAAGCCCAAGAAGCTGCTCTGTCACGCTGACAGTGAGCTTCTCGTGTTCCAGCTTCAGGGCCGCTACCGCATCAAAGATGCTTGGCTTCAAGTGCTCGCGGAAAAAGTAAAATCTGCCGCGAAGGGCTTGGAAGCGGTCTCCTGGAAACAGGTGCCGCGAGAACATCCGATGATCGCACGAGCCGACAAGTTGCTCAATCAGGCACTTAACCGCGCCAAGGCCGCGGCGCGAGTCCGGGCGAGTCCGCAGCCGCCCATGCAAGGAGAGCTCTTTTGATGAAATCCTTCCTCGTTCGTTGGGTCTCGAATACCCTGGCACTCCTGGTGACCGGCTGGCTTTTGCCTGGGGTTTGGTTTAAGGATTGGACGGCATGGCTCCTGGGGGCCTTGGTTTTAGGTCTGTTAAATGCCTTTGTGCGCCCCGTGCTTCTTTTCCTCACCCTGCCCCTCAATATTGTGACGCTCGGCCTCTTCACCATCTTTCTCAATGCCGCGATCTTCTTTTCCGCGGGCTACATCATTCATAGCCTCATGATCAAGAACTATACCTGGGCGATCGCCGGATCGCTCGTTTTTTCCACCATCAGCACGCTCGTGAGCTGGTTGCTCCATGAGCGCCGCCAATTCCGCATTGGCTTTCACCTCTGGCGCTATTAACTCAAGTGTCGGAGTAACGGGGTGCCGGAGTAACAGAGTAACCGCAGGGGAAAACAAAAAAGAACGAGAAGCTGTCTGCTTTACACTCTGCGCGCTATTCTGTTCCTTGCCTTGACCCCGGCACACCGATACTCCGTTACGCCGGGACAAACTTCATTCTAGGGGAGGGTAAACGGTTCTGTCGATATCTCTGTCTCGGAACGCGAAAAAGATGACCCCCGGCGGCTGGAGGGTCCCGCGGGCCACCCCGAAAAGAGACCGGGGGAGCTTCCGCTTTTGGGCGCGGGCAACTCTTCTTCCTTTTTTTCCACTGCTTTTTTCTTTTCCTCTGTGGTAAGACTCTCGCCCGAGGGCTGGATGATGTTGCCAACTCGCTCGATGGCGGAACTCAGGCCTTTCCCCAGGATGTCCCAAAAAACAAACAGGATGAGACCCAGGAAGAGGGCAAGGAGAAGGACATACTCCGGCGTGGAGGCGCCCCGACGACGTGTCAAGATCGGTTTCATAGAGCCAGGTCCAATTCTAACTTTTTAGCCTCAAGAATACTTTGGACCGCGCGGAGGGTTGCCTAGGGTTTGCGCGAAAGCGCGATGACGACAAGAACCATCCAGTACACCTGAGTGCCGACAGCAGCTGCCCAGAGGAAGCCCGGCAACCAGCCCAGCGCCGCCAGAAAGATCACGCCAAAAATAAAATCGCGGCGGCTGAGTGCGTCGGCGATCCGGATGAGATGCGCTTTGGGCCGGGAAGCGGCCTCGGAGGCTTTCTCGGGGGAAGCCGAAGTAAACAAGGGCCCCTCCGTGGCCTTTTTCCTCCTTGTGTTCCAGCTCGCCAAGGAGACACAGATCAGGACGCCGACGGCAGCCGCCAGGCCGAGAAAGATCCAGTGGGTTTGACCGCTGTCGCGCCAGAGCCCCACGCCCATGGCTGAAAACACCATCATGTGCACAAGATTGTCCGACCAGAGGTCAAGCCACCCCCCCAGGCGAGATTCCAAGTACTTCATTCGCGCGAGTTCACCATCGCAACCATCGAGGAAGGACGAACACCAAAATAGAAAGGCACCCAAAATCTTGGTCACATCGCCTGCCTGGGCAAAGAACCAGGCGGCCAAACCGCCAATCAAAATCACGCCGATCGTGACTTGGTTGGGCGTGATGGACGTTTTGGCCAGGTGCTTGGAAATGCCCAAAGAGAGATGCCGCTCCAGATGGCGCGACATAAAGCCATCCGTAGGCTTGCGCAACGAATCCAGAAGAATGTTTTCAGCTGCCTTGCCTGCCGCGAGCGAATCGACATCTTCCCAGCGCTCAGCACCGATATCGAGGGCCCGAAGTCGGCCGGCCCGGGCAAGCCCCTTCATGCCGCCCGTATGGCTGCAGGCGCCCGTCTCGGGCGAGGTCGATTGGGCGAGCATCTCAAAAAGGAGAGGGGTGACCACGGCGGCACCGACATCGATGCCGTCATAGACAGAAAGGTCCTTGCCGATTTCCACAATCCGGTCTGCCTGCAGGCGCAGCTTGGTCGCGTCGTCCGGGTCCACGAGAAGCCCCCGCTTGCGGTCGATGGCCATCAAGGAGTCAGGGCCCGACGATCCCGCCATGATCAGGCGCCGGAGCGTAGGGGGAAGCAGCAAATGGTCTGCCATCATCACAAGAAAACGCTCCTCGTCTGCGATCCATGGCCGGGCAGCCAGCACGGAGGTCCCGTTTCCTTTTTCCCAATTCTCATTAACGATCCACCGCAGTGGGAGTAAACGCAGCTTCGTCTCGAGCTGACGACGGATCGTTTCGGCTTGTGATCCAAGGACCACGAGGACTTCGGCCGCGCCAGCCTTCAGGGACGCGCGGGCCGCGCGCTCCAAGAGCGACATGCCCCCGAGCTGGACAAGAGGCTTGGGAGTCCTCACGCCTTCGCGGGTCAAACGTTCGCCCGATCCCGCGGCGAGGATGGCGACTTTCATGGTTTCATCTCCAATCATTCCCTTTCCATGCGAGGGACGAAGTTCATGGCAAGTCCAATTTAATCCAGGAGCTTCATTTTTTTGAGGCGCATGACCACGAAATACGCGCTCGTGAACACCAGGGTGAGAAGGAGGTTGGTGCGAGTCAACCCGGCAGCGGCGGTAGGGCCCTTCAAGAAATAGACGCGCCACCAGGACAAGATCAGAAAACTCATCGCTACAAAGAAAATGTTTCCGTAGTCCTTTCGGAGCGCCCGCTTCCAGTCGTAGCGTGCGCCGGCGAGCTTGGCGCCAAGACCCTTCCAGGAGGGAAGGAAGGCGGGGACACGGGAAACGTAGGCCTCAAACTCGGCCCCAAAGGTCTTTAAGAGATAGGTTTCTTCCGCTGCAATGATCGCCGCGTAAACAAGCACAAAAAATGGCAACGCGGTCACAAGCGCTGACCATGAGGAGCTGTAAAGGAGGAGGCCCGCGGCGATGAGGAGATTGCCCACGTACATGGGGTTACGCACATGCGCGTATAGCCCGCCTTGGACCAGCCGGCTCGCTGAAACCATTCCGCCCCGTCCGCCACGATCGATATAGTCGTAGCCGATCGTGAAGAGCCGAAAGCCTTCGCCCAGCAACGCGAGGACTCCGCCTAGAAGGATCCATGAGCGGCTCAGGGCAGGATCGTCGAACATCGCCCGGGGACGGGCTACCACAACCAGCAAGAATAGCACCACCGGAAAGATCGCGTTCCGGTAGCGGAAAAAGAAGTTGCCAAGAGCGACCAGCGCCGGCAAGTGGAGGGGGGGCCCGTGAGGGTCAGACATGAGCAAGGAAGCCGCAGAAGTTATACCACTTGAAGAAAATCTCGCAACTGGTAAACCCATTGTTCTGGAACAACTCCATGTTTTCTTGAACGCGATAGGGAATCAATACATTTTCGAGCGCTTCACGCTTCTGGCTGATCTCCATTTGGCTGTAGCCGTTCTTCTTCTTAAAATCATAGTAGTACTCGATAAAAAGACGGTTGAGGGTCGAGTCCTTGCTCAACACTTTTTCCACCACAAGCAAGCAGCCGTTCTTGACCATCCCACGGGAGATTTGGCCGATCAGCTTGTCCCGGTAGAGCGGCCGGACAAACTGCAGGGTCAGATTCATCAATACGACCGACGCGTTTTCCACGACGACCCCCTCATTCAAGTCGCCGCGCACGAGCTGCACGCGATCCTGGTAGGGCTTGAGTTTACGCGCCGCGCGTTCGAGCATATCGGCGGAATAATCGATTCCCACCAAATGAACATTGCCGGGCAGCACATGGGCCAGGGCTTCCAGGGTGGTTCCCGTGGAACATCCGAGGTCATAAACGCGGGTGTTTTCGACCGCGAAGGAGGTCGCCATCTCCACCATCATGCGCTGAATCTCGTCGTAAAAAGGCACGGAACGCGTCAGCATATCATCGAAAACGGCTGCGGTTGAAGCGCCAAAATTGAAGTCGTCTGATCTTGGCCGCGCTTCCGCGTAGAGGCGATCGTTTTCTGTCATGGGGGATTCCTTTTCCATGGGTGCTCTTCTTGCAGGGGAACGGAGGTATTATAAAGGAGTGCACAAGAAAAATACACATATCTTTGCCGTCATGCCAGCGGACTCCCCTATGGGAAGGCCATCGAATGGGCCCCGAAATCAGAAACCCAGAGCGGTGTTGGCGCTCGGGGTTGGTCAGCGCCATCCCCTGCCAAGCGCAAAAAGAGAGGACTCCCGGCGTTCCCACTAAAATGGATGCTCTAAAAAAACCTCTTGACATCTTTTTTGAAATTCGTACGATATGCGCTCGTTATGAATCAGCCGAACTTCAGCAGCGCCCCGATGTGTATGTGCATGTGCCCGATGATGGCGGTCGGGACGGGTGCCCTGCGTCGGCTTTCAGCGTAAACGAAAGACTTCGACCGAACGAAAGCACCCATCCCGCGCGGGATGGGTTTTTTATTGCCTCTAAACCCACCCCGGCCCCGGAGTGGTATATTGACTTCGTAGGGAACAACTAAAGGAGATTGTCATGAGCAAAATCGACGCGCAACTCAAAACAGAAACGCTCGCCCTTCACGGAGGGCAGGAAGCCGACCCGACGACGGGGGCCCGGGCCGTACCCATCTATCAGACGACCTCTTACCAGTTCAAGAGCACGGAGCATGCCGCCAACCTTTTCGGGCTCAAAGAGTTTGGAAACATCTATACGCGCCTCATGAACCCCACCTCCGACGTGCTGGAAAAACGCATCGCGGCCCTCGATGGCGGCGTCGGCGCGCTTGCCGTGGCCAGCGGCCAGTCCGCGATCACGATCGCACTCCTGAACATCGCCCAGGCGGGAGACGAGATTGTTTCCGCTGACAACCTCTACGGAGGAACTTACAACCTCCTGCACTACACGTTCCCGAAGTTCGGGGTGAAGGTCAAGTTCGTGAAATCCAACGATCTGGCGGCGTTAGAGAAGGCGATCACACCAAAAACCAAGGCGATCTATGCCGAATCGATCGGCAATCCCAAGCTGGACATTGCCGATCTCGAAGGCATTTCGGCCCTTGCGCACAAGCATGGCGTTCCGTTTGTCCTAGACAACACGGTGTCGCCGTACCTCCTGCGCCCGTTCGACTTCGGGGTGGACATCATCGTCTATTCCGCGACGAAATTCATCGGCGGCCACGGCACTTCCATCGGCGGGCTCATTGTTGATTCGGGGAAATTCGATTGGACGAACGGCCGGTTCCCGCTCATCGCCGGGGCCGATCCCAGCTACCACGGCATCAACTTCGTGGAGGCCCTCAAGCCCCTCGGTAATATCGCCTACATCATCAAGGCGCGCGTGACGCTTCTGCGCGACATCGGGCCTGCCCTCTCGCCTTTTAACTCGTTCCTGCTGCTTCAGGGGCTGGAGACGCTGCATCTGCGTCTGCCGCGCCATGCCGACAACGCGCTCGCGGTCGCGCAATACCTGGAAAAGCACCCGAAAGTGAACTGGGTGGTCTATCCGGGCCTGGCCTCCAGCCCGGAACAAGCCCGAGCGAAGAAATACCTGCCCAAAGGCGCCGGGGCGATCCTCGGATTCGGAATCAAAGGGGGCATCGAGGCCGGTCGGAAGTTCATTGATTCCCTCCAATTGATCTCGCACCTCGCCAATGTCGGGGACGCCAAGAGTTTGGCCATCCATCCGGCCTCGACGACGCACCAGCAGCTTTCCTCCGAAGAGCAGCTGGCCACGGGCGTCACGCCGGACTTCGTGCGGCTCTCGATCGGAATCGAGCATATCGATGACATCCTGGCCGATATCGAGCAGGCTCTCAAAAAGGTGGCTTGAACATGAGCTTGGGCTCCGTTAAAACGCTTCATTACACGTTCGCCACACCCCCCAGCGTCCTGCGCCTGGAATCAGGACAGGCCCTGGGGCCGGTGACGCTGGCTTATGAAACGTACGGGAAGCTCAACGCCGGGCGCACAAACGCGATCCTGGTCCTGCATGCGCTCTCCGGCGACGCCCATGCCGCCGGCGTCCATGCCGACAGCGGCGCGCTGGGCTGGTGGGATGAGATGATTGGCCCCGGCAAAGCCTTCGACACCCATCGCTATTTTGTGATCGCCTCCAATGCGCTGGGCGGCTGCAAAGGGAGTACGGGACCCTCCTCGGTGAACCCGGCGACGGGCAAGCCGTACGCGCTCGATTTCCCCTTCATCACGATCCGGGACATGGTGGAAGCGCAAAGACATCTGATCGATCATCTGGGCATCGACCGTCTCCTCTGCGTAGCCGGAGGGTCGATGGGAGGGATGCAGGCTTTGCAGTGGGTCGCTTCCTATCCGGAGCGCCTCGCCAGCGCCATCCCCATCGCCACCACGCTCAAGCATACGCCCCAACAGATCGCCTTCGACGAAGTCGGACGCCAGGCGATCATGGCCGACCCGGCTTGGAACAACGGGCAGTATTACGCGACCGGCCAGCCGGAGAAGGGCCTTGCGGTGGCGCGCATGATCGGTCACATCACCTACATGAGCGACCAATCCATGCAGGAGAAGTTCTCACGAAAACTCAAGAATGAGGACTTCACGTTCAGCTTCACGGCGGATTTTGAGGTGGAAGGCTATCTGCGCTACCGGGGGGACAACTTCGTCAAACGCTTTGACGCCAATTCCTACCTGTATCTCACCAAAGCCATGGATTATTTCGACCAATCGGGCGACAAGTTGATTCCACCCGGCAGAAGGGTCGACACGCGTTTTCTGGTCATCGCTTTTGGCTCGGACTGGCTCTATCCTTCCTACCAATCTCAGGACATCGTGCAGCTCCTGCGCGCGCGGCACGTGGACGCGACCTATTGCGAGGTCGCTTCGACCTACGGGCATGACGCGTTCCTGCTGGAGATCGATGAGCAGACGCATCTGGTCAGCCACTTTTTGCGGAAGACCTTTGAAGAAATCTCTACGGGAGGTGCCGGATGAACCCCCAGGCCATTCGCCTTGATCATCAGGTCATCGCCGGCTTGATTCCCGCGGAGTCCCGGGTCTTGGACCTCGGCTGCGGGGACGGGGAACTCCTCGCGCTCCTGGAGCGCAAGAAAAAAGCCAAAGTGCAGGGCGTGGAACTGAACGAACAGTCCATTTATCAATGCGTGGCCAAGGGCCTGAGCGTTGTGCACAGTAATCTCGAGGAAGGACTCAAAGGTTATCCCGATCACTCTTTTGATTATGTGGTGCTGAATCAGAGCCTGCAGGAAGCACGAAATATCGATCTGATTTTGCGTGAGGCTTTCCGCGTGGGGCGGCGCGCTGTCATCGGGGTCCCGAATTTTGGGACCTGGAGCGCCCGGGCGATGCTCTTTTTTGGCGGGAAAGCGCCGGTGACGCCCTCGCTTCCCTATCATTGGTATGACACCCCCAATTTGCGGTTTCTGACCATCAAGGATTTTATACAGTACGCCGCCGAGAAAGGCCTGGAGATCCACGAGAGCCACTATCTCTCGATTGGAAGCGAAGTCCGCTTCTGGCCCAATCTCTTTGCCTCAACGGCGATCTTTGTCGTTTCACCCAAAGGAGACTAAGATGAGCAGAATCTACAGCGATATCACCCAAACGATCGGAAATACGCCTCTGGTCCGCATCAACCGGTTGACCGAAGGCTTGAAGGCCACGGTCCTCGCGAAGTGTGAGTTTTTTAATCCCCTGTCGAGCGTGAAGGACCGCATCGGGGCGTCCATGATCGAGGCTGCGGAGAAAAGCGGCCAGCTCAAAAAAGGATCGGTGATCGTGGAGCCTACGAGCGGCAACACGGGGATCGCGCTCGCCTTTGTCGCCGCGGCCAAGGGGTATCGCCTGATTCTGACCATGCCGGAAACGATGAGCCTGGAACGGCGGCAAATCCTCAAAGTGCTGGGCGCCGAACTCGTGCTCACCGAAGGACCGAAAGGGATGAAAGGCGCCGTGGCCAAGGCGGAGGAGCTTGCCAAAGGGATCCCCGGCAGCGTGATCCTTCAGCAGTTCAACAACCCCGCCAACGCGGAAATCCATCGCAAGACGACAGCCGAGGAAATCTGGAAGGATACGGAGGGCCAGGTGGATATCTTCATCGCGGCGGTCGGAACGGGCGGCACGATCACGGGGGTCGGCGAAGTGCTCAAGAAGCGCAAGCCCTCCGTGAAGATCATCACCGCGGAACCCGTCGAGTCCCCCGTCCTTTCCGGCGGTCAACCCGGTCCGCACAAGATTCAGGGAATCGGCCCCGGGTTTGTGCCGGGGGTCTTGAACACCAAGATCTATGAGGAGATCATCAAGGTGAGGCATGAGGACGCCGGCGCGATCGCCAGGCGCCTCGCCAAAGAGGAAGGGATCCTCACCGGCATTTCGGGAGGGGCGAATCTCTGGGTGGCGCTGGAAGTTGCCAAACGTCCGGAATCCGCCGGCAAGACGATCGTGACCGTTCTTTGCGACACAGGGGAGCGCTACCTGTCGACCTGGCTGTTCCAGGACGCGCCGCCCGTGACGGCCGCACCCCCCGCGCCTGTCACGATCTGAAAAGGTGACGGTCCTGATACTCCCCGGGATCAACAACTCGGGGCCGCAGCACTGGCAGACGTTTTGGGAGAAGGCGCATCCGGAATTTCGCCGGATCTCACACCTGGACTGGGAGCATCCCGTACGGCGGGAATGGGTGGAAGCGCTCGAAGCCGCCGTGCGCGAGGCGGGCCCTCGGGCGATTCTCGTGGCGCACAGTCTGGCTTGTTTGCAGGTCGCTCATTGGGCGGTGAAGACCCGTCTCAAGGTGCGGAGCGCCCTTTTGGTAGCGCCACCCGATCCGGCAAGTCAGGTTTTTCCGAAAACAGCGCTGGGGTTTGCGCCTGTGCCGATGAAGAAGCTAGGATTTCCCAGTATCCTTGCGGCCAGCTCGAACGATCCCTACGCAGACCTGGCGTTTAGTCAAAGCTGTGCCCGGGCCTGGGGAAGCCGGTTTGTTTCATTGGGCCCGAAGGGACATTTGAATTCAGAGAGCGCTCTTCGAGACTGGCCGACAGGATTCCAACTGCTGCAGCGGTTAATGGAAGAGGGGGTTGAACATGCTGAGAACCATCTTGAAGGACATTCGCGCCGTCAAAGAGAATGACCCCGCGGCTCACCACCTTCTTGAAACGCTTCTGTGCCATACGCCGCTGCACGCGATTGTGGTCTACCGCCTCGCCCACCTGCTGCACCGGCTGAGGATCCCTCTCTTTCCGCGCCTGCTGTCCACTTTCGCGAAGGTCGCCACCGGGGTTGAGATTCATCCGGCGGCCAGGATTGGAGAGGGGTTTTTTATTGACCATGGCGTCGGCGTCGTGATCGGCGAAACGGCGGAGGTTGGAAAAAACTGCGTGATGTTTCACAACGTGACCTTGGGGGGGACCGGAAAACACGAAGGCAAACGCCATCCCACGGTTGGAGACAACGTCCTGATCGGCACCAACAGCGTCTTGCTCGGCCCCATTACGGTCGGCTCCAACACCCGGATCGGTGCCAACTCGTTCATCATTATGCACGACGTCCCGCCGGACTGCACGGTGGTCGATACGCCCGCACGGATTGTCAAACAGAATGGGAAACGGGTCAACCTTCCTTTGCCGCACACCCCGGAACCCCTTCCCAAGCCGTAAAGGTTGGCATCAGCCCCCCTGCGTTCGCGAAAGATGGACTTTGATTACCTCTACTGTGCAAAGCATCTCCCTCTCCCGTCGAAGATGGGAGAGGGAAGGGGTGAGGGCCAAGCCGTGCCCTCATCCCAGCCTTCTCCCGTCGCAAGCGCCGGGAGAAGGAGGCCGACTCGCAACGCCAAAATCACACAGGAGAGTCACTCCCTGCTCAACATATTTCTCGTCACTTCGATATTTGACTGCTGATGCGTAGGATGTTCGGGTGACTGCATTCTTCCTATAATCAGCGCAAGGAGGTGCTGCCCTGTTGACTACCGAGATTCTGGCCCGCTTGCAGTTTTCTTTGACGATCATGTTCCACTACCTCTTTCCACCCTTAACCATCGGTCTGGGAGTGCTCATGGTTTACCTGGAAGGCATGTATTTGAAAACAGGCCAGAAAGCCTACGAGACGGCCGCCCGGTTCTGGACCCGGCTCTTCGGCGTCAATTTTGCGATGGGCGTGGCCACGGGCATTGTGATGGAGTTCCAATTTGGCACCAATTGGGCCACCTATTCGCGCTACGTGGGCGATGTCTTTGGTTCGGCGCTCGCGGCGGAAGGGATCTTCGCCTTTTTCCTGGAGTCCGGGTTCCTCGCCGTGCTCATCTTTGGATGGGACAGAGTGTCTCCGAAGATGCATTTTTTCGCCACCGTGATGGTGTCCTTGGGGTCGATGTTTTCTGCCGTCTGGATCGTGGTCGCCAACTCCTGGATGCAGACGCCTGCCGGGTTCCACATCGTCGGTGAGGGGCTCGCCGCGCGGGCCGAAATCACCAATTTCTGGGCCATGGTGTTCAACCCCTCCAGCGTCTGGCGCCTGGCGCACACCGTTTCCGGCGCCTGGGTTTTGGGCGCTTTTTTTGTCATGAGCATCTCGGCCTTCTATCTTCTTCGAAATCGCCACACGGAAGTGGCCCGGCGCAGCCTCGTCGCCGCCTTGTTTCTGGCCGCTGCGGGATCTCTCTTTCAGGGGGCCTCGGGAGACGTCCAGGCCCGGATCGTGGCCAAGTATCAGCCCGCTAAGCTCGCCGCGTATGAAGGTCTCTTTACGACACTCCCGGGAGGAGCGCCGCTGCATCTCTTCGGGATTCCGGACCCCGCGCAGGAACGCGTGCGCTATGCCGTCAAGGTCCCCGGCCTCTTGAGCTTCCTCGTGCACCGGGACCCCACCCGCCCGGTCCCCGGTCTCGACCAGTTCCGGCCGGAAGACCGTCCGCCGGTGTCGCTTCCGTTTTTCAGTTTCCACCTGATGGTCGCGCTGGGCTTCTACTTTATCGCCCTCTCGTTTTACGGCTTGTGGCGATGGTGGCGGGGGACTCTCTTCGAGAGCCGGTGGCTATTGTGGGTGTTTGTGTTTTCCGTCCCGGCCCCTTATGCCGCCAATCAACTGGGCTGGATTGCGACCGAAATCGGCCGCCAGCCCTGGATTGTGCAAAACTTGCTTCGGACAAGCGACGCGCTGTCCAAATCCGTTCAGGCCAATCAAATCCGCGGCTCCATTCTGATGTTTCTCTTCATTTACACGCTGCTTTTCATGGTCTGGCTGATGGTGACCAACGATAAGATTCAGCATGGTCCGGAGGAGGGTCACACCCCAGAGCGTACCACCTCCGAAGGCCTGCTCCGGGCCGCGAGTGCCCTCGCCGATCCGGCCGGACCGTCCACAACCGGAGCGCGGCGCAGAAAGGAGAAATGAGATGGATCTCCAGATCTTATGGTTTGTGCTCTTAGGGGTCCTTCTGACCGGCTATGCGGTACTGGACGGCTTTGACCTGGGCGTCGGGATCCTGCATCCTCTCGCCAAGACAGATGATGAGCGCCGTATTTTTATGAATTCGATCGGGCCGCTCTGGGATGGAAACGAAGTGTGGCTCGTCACCTTTGGAGGGGCGCTCTTTGCCGCCTTTCCGAACGCCTACGCCACGGCCTTCTCCGCCTATTACACTCCCTTCATGATGCTGCTCTTTGCGCTTATTTTCCGTGCGGTGTCGATGGAGTTCCGCAGCAAACGGGAACACCCGCTCTGGCGAAAATTCTGGGATGTGTCATTCTTTGCGGCCAGCCTCCTGGCGACGCTCCTCTTTGGCGTGGCGGTCGGAAATTCCATCCTGGGGATCCCCATTGGCCAGGACCAGGAATTTATCGGGCGCTTCGTTGACTTCCTGCGGCCTTATCCGCTCCTGGTGGGGCTCCTGGCCGTGGCGACTTTTGCCATGCATGGCGCGATCTACCTTTCCTTGAAGACGGAAGGAGACCTCCAGCGGCGCCTGCACGATTGGGTCTGGCGGACCTTTGGACTTTTCCTCATCGCCTATATGCTCACAACCCTCTACACGCTCGCCATGATTCCCTCTGCTATCGCCAATTTCCGTGTTTACCCTTGGGCCTGGGTGGTCGTGGTGCTCAATGTGCTCGCGATCGCCAACATCCCGCGGGCGATTTATCAAGGGCGTCCGCTTTATGCCTTTGTGTCGTCCGCCTGCACGATTGCGGCGCTCACCTTCCTCTTTGGGGCAGCGCTCTTCCCCAATATGATGATTTCCAGCCTTAACCCGGACTGGAACTTGACCCTCTACAACGCGGCCTCTTCGGCCAAGACGCTGCGCATCATGGCCTTGATCGCGGTGCTCGGGATGCCGTTTGTCCTCGCTTATACCGCCATCGTCTACTGGGTCTTCCGCGGCAAAGTCCAGCTGAACAAACTGAGCTATTAAAAGGAGCCTCTCATGAGAGTATGCAATGTGGGAAAATTAGACCGAATCGTCCGGATCCTCGTAGGGATTGTTCTGATCGGAGTTGTCTTATACTTTGTTCCAACCATGGTCCCCAAATTGCTTCTGCTGATGGTAGCCATCTCGATCCTCGCCAGCGGCTGGTTAGGGTTCTGCTTTCTCTATAAGCTCCTGAACATCAGCACCGCCAAACCCAAAGCGTAGGCACGTCCCATCTCTTCGCGTTCCTCTGACGTGTGCCTGACCCGCGCTTCGAGACCACGAGTCGCTTATAGCCATAGCTCGAAATCGTATGAATAAAACGATCCTTTTGACCGGGGCGACCGGTTATGTCGGAGGGCGGCTCCTCCAGCGGCTGGAGCGCTCCGGCGCGCGCCTGCGGTGCCTCGTGCGGCGGCCGGAGATGCTTCGGTCGCACGCGCTTCCCACGACCGAGATCGTTCAGGGCGACCTGCTCAAACCCTCGACTCTTGAGCCGGCGATGGAGGGTGTGCATACGGCCTATTATCTCGTGCATTCGCTCGCGGCCGGCGGGTCCTTTGAACGCATGGAGCGGCAAACCGCTTTCAATTTCGCTCAAGCCGCCCAGCAGTCCGGGGTCCGCCGGATCATCTACCTGGGGGGACTGGCCGATCACGGAAAGACCTTGTCACCCCACCTGCAAACGCGCCATGAGGTCGGGGAATTCCTGCGCCGTTCAGGCGTGCAGACGCTGGAATTTCGCGCCTCCATTATCATCGGATCAGGAAGTCTCTCCTTCGAGATGATCCGGGCGCTCGTGGAGCGCCTCCCCATCATGGTCACGCCCCGCTGGGTCGAGATGCCGGCGCAACCCATCGCGATTGAAGACGTCTTGGATTATCTGGTGGCGGCTCTGGACTTCCCAGGCACAGGCAACCGAGTTTTTGAAATCGGCGGCGCGGATATCGTTTCGTATGGAAGCATCATGCGTGAATACGCGCGCCAGCGGGGACTCAAGCGCGTGATGATCTCCGTTCCCTTTTTGACGCCGCACTTGTCCAGTCTCTGGTTGGGCCTCGTGACGCCGCTCTACACGCGGATTGGACGTCAACTCATCCGGGGCATCCAGCACGCGTCGATTGTCCGTGACAAGTCGGCGGAAGTCTTCACGGTTCAACCCCGCGGCCTTCGCGAGGCCATTGAGCGAGCGCTCATCCACGAAGATCATGAACTCGCGCAGACCCATTGGTCGGACGCGCTCTCGTCATCGGGACCGGTGAAAGATTGGGAAGGCCCCTGGTTCGGCACACGCCTTGTGGACAGCCGTACGGTGACGGTGCCCTATCCTCCGTCCGTCGCCTTTCGGGTGATCCGCCAGATCGGCGGCACCACCGGATGGTACTTCGCCACTTGGCTTTGGCGGTTGCGGGGCTACCTTGATCTTCTCGTGGGCGGCATCGGAATGCGCCGCGGCCGGCGCCATCCGGAATGGCTGCGCGTGGGTGATACCGTGGATTTTTACCGCGTTCAGGGCTACGAGGCCGATCGGCTGCTGCTCTTGGCGGCGGAGCTAAAATTGCCGGGTCGCGCGTGGCTCCAGTTTGAAGTGGACCCGGTCCCCGAAGGCTCACGGATCCGGCAAACGGCCCTCTTCGACCCCATCGGCGTCTGGGGCATCTGGGCTTGGTTTCTTCTTTATCCCTTCCACAAGTGGATTTTCATCGGGATGCTCCGCGGCATTTCCAAGAAGTGTCGTGTGGGGGTATCGGAGTAACGGGGTAACGGAGTACCGGCGCAGCGGCGTGCTGGCGGAACGGGGAACCGTCTCAATCTTTCCGTCAACCGTCTCATTCTTTCCGGGGGAACCGTCTCGTTCTTCGAGGAGCCGTCTCACTCTTTCCGTCAACCGTCTCATTCTTTCCGGGGGAACCGTCTCGTTCTTCGAGGAGCCGTCTCACTCTTTCCGTCAACCGTCTCATTCTTTCTGGCGCGACTGTCTGATTGTCTCGCCGGGTCGCCGTTTCGCCGGTTCCCCGATGCGGTCCTACCGGAGCAACCCAGCCGCTCCCAGCACCGTGAACCAGAGGCCGGTGAGCGCGCAGGCGAGGGACCCGACGAACGAAGCGCGCTTCTGGAATACAACGGGGACCAGCGCCATGACAGGCAAAAGATAGAGGCTTGTCCCCACGAAGAAAGCGGCGAAGTAAGCCGCGCCCCACCCGGGATGTCCCTGCTGAAGCACACGCATAAGGCCGGCGACAAACGGCGGGCAAAGGTTCACCCCCACGACAAATCCCAGCACAAAAGGAATTCGGCGGACCCACCGCGAGCCGCTTGCCCAATGACAGAGGGCAAGTGGCGCTGCGCTCCAAAACCGAGCCGCGCGATTCTCTCCGGAGTTTTGGCGCGGCATCAGCTTCATCGCGGCCACTAGAAGCATCAACACGCCCGAGACGAGGATGGCAGCGCTTAAGAGCCCCTGCGGGAGCTGCCCGGAGAATCGCGTTCCCACCAGGCCCGCCATGGCCCCGATCAAGAGATAGGCCGCCAGACGTCCTGCCATAAACTCCAGGAGCAGCAGGAAGTTGCCTTTCCAAACCTGGCGTCCTTCTGCCATGAGGTAGGGCACCAGAAGCGGCGCGCAGGCGGTGAAGCAGTAGGGGCCGGTGGCGATTCCCAAGCCGAAGCCTTCCAGCCACACGCCGGTCATCGCCCCACCGCCTCTAGTGTGGTGATTCCAACATATCTTGATTTATGAAGGCCCAGATTTGAGACGGATTCAAGGAGCGACGACGATGGAATACCTTCAGGTATTTCGAGAAGGAGCGACGCAGAAGCCGGCCAAAGATGGGCCTTCCCAGAGGGCGGGGCGCTTTTGCCCATCGTCGGCGTTGCTCGTCGCTTACAATGCTTCAGCATTGCTCGCTCCTCGCGCCTTGCCGCTGGGACAAAATCGCTCCCGCATAAATCAAGATATGTTGGAATCACCACACTAGCAGTCGCACGATGACCGAAGGCACAAACAAGCTTCCCACGGCGCCCGTCATGACGAGCGCAGCGAAAAGAAAGATCACCCGCGCGTCCCAAAGCTCAAGGATGTGCTGAGCGATGGCCCCGTGCTCCTTCGGATTGGAAGACGGCGCATGGGATCGAAGGGGCTTGCCCAAGAGCGTATAAGCCATGGCGCCTGTGTTGCATTCGTCGATGCATTCCCCGCAGCGGTTGCAATAGGCGCTGATCGTTCCCGTTCGCAGGGTATCATCGTCTAATACGAAGGTGGGGCAGGCACTCAGGCATTGCCGGCATTGCGTGCAGATCTCTGTGGAAAGCGTCACCCGGAAGGGATTCACACGCCCGAAAAAGGACTGCCAGGCGCCGAAGGGACAGAGGAGCCCGCAGAACACCCGCCTTTTTAATACGAGCGGCAGCACGACGAGCGCGGCAACGCCGATCGCTGAAAAGAAAATGATCTGAAGGAGGCGCGTGGGACCATAGGTGTCCAGGAAGGCGGTCGTCACTTTGAGCGGGCACATCCAGAGGCAAAAGATGGGCAGGAGAGCGGTGAGGGAAGCAAGCAGCGAAAACAAGAGGATCGCGGCCGGCAGATCGCGCCAGCGCGCCGGCAGCTGGAAGCGCCGCCATAACGGACGCCGCAAGAGGCGGCTAAAGCCCTCGTCCAACCCGCCGTAGAAACAACCCCACGAGCACCAAGCCTGGCCGATGGCCAAGGTTAAGGCAAGCCAACAGAGCGCACCGAAGCCCAGCGGACCCCAAGCAGGCCAAGCGCCGCTCCGCAGAGCTAAGAACTGCTGGTGAAGTGTGTTCAGAAAGGATGAAGCGATCGCGATATGGCAGTACGGGACTTCCTGGATCTCCGGAGAAAATAACCGGCTTTGACCGAGGCCGAAGAGAAACGCCTTAAAGTGGAGAACGAAAGCCCAGGCAAGCGCGATGAAGACCATCGCCCGCCAGCGCGACGTCCGCCCGGTCGAGAGCATCAAAAAGCCCGCGGTGGCAACCCCTCCAAACCAGAGCGCGTAACCCACCGCCAAGCGCCAGCCCGCGATGCGCGGCAGGGCGAGTGCGGCGAGTGTCCCGGCAAGGACGACGGCAAAAGCAAGGCTGGTGATCCACGATTTTCGCGCTACAATCATTGCTGTGACTTTCCTTTTCTTCTGTGCCGGCAGCTACGCGATGCTGGCCCAGGCGGTCCTTTTTCGGGAGCTTGCGGTCCTCTTCCTGGGCCAGGAGATGGCGCTCGGCGTCGCCCTGTCGGCCTGGCTCCTCGGAACGGGCGCCGGCGCCTTGCGCGGCGGCTCGTCCGACCCGAAGCGCGTCTTTCCTGTGCGCCTGGGTATGCTCGCCCTGGCCGCGCCGCTCGGCGTGCTGCTCATCCGATGTTCTTCACAGCTTGTTCCGGCCGGTGAACTCCCCGGCCTTTTCACCACGGTAATTCTACCCTTTGTACTACTTGCTCTTCCCTGCTGGCTTCTGGGAGCGGTCTTTGTCGAGGGCGCTGCGCTTGCGGCGGCCTCCCACGGCCCCCTCGGCCCCGCACGTATCTACCTCTGGGAATCTCTGGGCGCACTCGCCGGCGGTTGTCTTTCGGCGCTCTTTTTCTTTCGCGGCTGGCACGGCTTCACGGTGCTGGCCGCGGGCGGCATGCTTCTGTGTCTTCTGGCGCTCACTCTGTCCCCACGCGCATCGCGCCGCCGCATGGGCATGTTCCTCGCCGGCGCCGTACTCCTGAGCGGCTTCTCCCGAACACTCGACTTCCAGAGCCGCCGGCTCCAGTGGCGGAACTATGATATCGTCCGCCAGCGGGAGACGCCCTATCAGCATGTGCTCCTTGCCCGCCTCGGGGAACTGCGCATCCTCTTTGAAAATGGCGCCATCTCAACACACTACCCTGATCCGGCGGCCCAGGAGGACCTTGTGCACTGGCCGCTTCTGGCGCATCCCGCGCCGCGACGCGTGCTTGCGCTGGGAACCCCCGCCGCCGTCGCCGCCGGTGAAATCCTGAAGCACCCGGTGGAGTCCGTTGATCTGGTGACGCCCGATCCGGCGACGCTTGAGCTCCTCCCAATCCCGGAGAGCCCCCGCCTCCACGTGCATCGCCGCGACCCCCGTCTCTGGATCAAGCGCCACCCTGACACCTATGACGTCATCGTGCAGGCGATGCCGGAGCCTCAGAATGCCGCGTTCAACCGGCTCTTCACCACGGAGTTCTTCGCCGAGGCCCACCGCGCGCTGCGCTCCCATGGGGTCCTCGCATTCACTCTTGCCTCATCCGAGAACTATCTGCCGCCCGAGCTTGCCTACATCGACGCTTGCATCTTGCGCACGGCCGGCCAGGTGTTTCCCTTTGTGGAGGAAATTCCCGGGTCCCGGCTGATCGTGCTTGCCAGCGACCGGCCGATTCCGCTCGATCCAAAACAGCTGGCCAAGCGGTACAACCTTCGCCAGATCCGGAACCGGCTTCTGGTGCCGGAGATGTTCGCCTGGGTCCTGCACCCGGAGCGCAAGAACGCTTTGCGCTTGCGCCTTCAGGACGCCGGGCCAGCAAAAATCAACAGCGATCTCTGGCCCGTTTCACTCTTCCATCTTTGGCGCGTGTGGCTTGCCAAGCTGGCGGGGCCCGGGCCGCTGGTTGGCCTGGCCGCGGCGTTCCTTGGCTCTTTGGCGCTGGTGCGCTGGCTTTGGCGCAGGCGCGCTTCCGGGCCCCTGCCCCCGGAGAGCTTGGTGCTGGGGGCTGTCGGGTTTGCCGGAATGTCGCTTGAAATGGTTCTCCTTTTCATGTTCCAGGCCGCCTCCGGGAGCCTCTACTGGCAACTCGGGGTCCTCTTTGCCGCCTTCATGGGGGGCCTGGCCGCCGGAAGCGCTGCCTTTGCCTACCGCAAGCCGGCTCGTCCCGCACGGCTTCTCGTGCTCGCAAGCGCCGCGCTCATTCCTCTTGGCGTGATCCTTGCCTGGAAAGCGCCGATGCTTCTGACGCTTTCGCAGCCGCTGGCGGTCTTCGGGAACCTTCTTGCTCTGGCTGGCTTCCTGGTCGGGTCTTCCTTCGCGCTGGCCGTTGCTCTTGAGCCGGACCAGGCAGGAACGCTCTATGCCGCCGACCTTTGGGGATCCGCCTCCGGGGCCCTTCTTTCAGGCCTTTTCTTCATTCCGCTTCTCGGTCACCCGCGGACGCTGCTGTTGATCGCTTTCACGCTGAGCCTCGCTCTAGCCTTCTATTTCCTTACGTCCCGGACTCGGCAAACACCTCGCTCGTAAAGGTCTGAAGTTCGACCGTAGGATCCTTCCAGCAATTTCGTGAAAGGCCGGCCTTTTGCGAGCAGACTTCTTCGAGAAACTTCGTCTTGTTCGGCAGCTGCTCCCAGACCGTGGGGAGAAAAAGGCCGGACCGGTCCCCTTTGCGCACAACGACCCCATCACGGCCTGGCGTGATCGCGGCGGCGCTCGCGACCTGCTGGGGAGAGGAAAGAATGGAAATTTCGATGTGCGTGCGGGCGAGTTCCTCCGGGGCCAGCGGCTGGAAGCGGTGGTCCTCGAAGGCGGCCGAGCGCGCGTAATAGCGTGCTGACTCCCAAAGCCCCAGGTTTGGCACGGTGGTCCCGATGCAGCCGCGCAGGCGTCCGCCCTGGGTGAGCGTCACAAACACCGCCGCCGGAAGATTGAGCGCGCGGTCGGCCTGCAGCGGTTCGAAGGCGAATTCTTTCCCAGCGAGGGCGTCGGCGATGGAGGCGCGCGCGGCGGCCAGAAGCTGTTTTTTTGTCCCTTCCGCCAACTTGAAGGTGGTCGGGGGGAGATGGCCTGCGCCAGGAGAGCGTCCCGGACGCACAAAGACCAGTGCCGCGTAGCCGACCGCGCGCTTGGCACTTTCCGGCATGACGTCCCCCGAGTTGGTGTAGCGCAGCAACTGCGCGCGCTTGGCGCCGAGCGCGCGCGCCGCGGTCATCGCGACCCAAAGGGCGCTTTCCCCGCAGGCAACCGTCGCTTCCCCGGGTTCCCCGCGGCGCATGAGCCACTCGCCGGTGAGCTTCAAATACGCCGGATCCATACGCTCCAGGGCCCGCAGAAAAGTTTCATCGATCGCGCGCGCTGTATGGCTCGGCGGATAATGCGAGAGGTCCGTGGAAATGACGAGAAGCGCCTTGCGTCCTCGAATGGCCTCGGCAATCGCCAGGCCGACTTTCCGGGCAATGCCGACGTCATCTGTGTTGATCACGATCGGGACGATTCGGAAATTCTTAAAACGACGCTGCAAGAAGGGGAGCTGCACCTCCAAGGAATGCTCATCGGCATGTGCCGCGGCATTCTCGCTGAAGACGGGCGAGGCGGCCCGGAGCCGTCGCACCAGGGCTTGATCAATCGGGACAACGCCGAGCGGCGTTTGAAAAGACCCCCAAGCAAAGAGCCCTGCGCCGTCCAAGCGGACGTGATGGGAGGGGCCGACGAGCACAATCGTCTCAGGGTCTTGCGTGATCGCTTGGAAGCCTTCGGCGGCGACCGCGCCGGAATAGGGGTAGCCGGCATGCGGCACCACCAGGACCGGCGCATCGCCTTCCAGCGTATGGCGCGGGGCACGGGCCAGCAAGGCGTCGACGACGGAACGCAGCGTTTCGGGGTCTTCGGGATAGAACTGCCCGGCCACGGCCGGAGGCCGCTCGATGGGCTTCGCAGCGGCAGCGGCGGGTGCGATCAAACCACAGAAAGCAACAACGCCTATAGCGAGAAGATGGTTCATAGCATTCCTCTATCGAGAGATTATCATCAAAGCTAGTTGTACACGTCTATGCCGTCATCCCGGCATGTCGTAAGCCGGCCCTCCACACGTCCGGCGGGCCGGGTCGCCTGTTGTTTGGAGACCCGGGATCCATCAAGCTGTTCTTATTTGTGATAGACCCCGGCTTTCGCCGGGGTGACGGCTTGATTGTAGTTCCCCATCAGCTCCAGACGCCCGGGATTTTCTTCCGGCAAGATGGACATCTTCCGTCCGGTCCGATGTGATTTTCCAGGACCGCATAGCCATGGCGCCGGATGAGCGCGCGCTCGCAACGCGGGCAGTAGGTCGATTCCGCGGGATGGCCCGGGACATTGCCCAGATAAACGAACCGTAGTCCCGCTTCCCGCGCGATCTTGTGGGCCCGCTCGAGCGTTTCGATCGGCGTGGCCGGGAGGTTCTGCAGGCGGTACTGCGGCGTAAACCGACTGAAGAAAAGCGGCGTTTCCGCCCCGAGGTTGTCCTTGATCCAGCGGGCCAGGCGCCCAAAGTCCTCGTCCCGGTCGTTGAGCGTGGGAACGACGAGGTTCACCACTTCGGTCATGATCCGGTGCTTCTTGAGCTCAAGCAGCGTTCGCAGCACGAAGCGCAGCTCTCCGCCGACGGTGTCGCGATAGAACTGTTCATCAAACCCTTTCAAGTCAATTTTCACGACGTCGAAATAGGGCGCGAGCTCCGCGAGCGGCTCCGGCTCAATATAACCCGCGGAAACCATGACGTTTTTAAGACCCGCCTCGTGCGCCAGGCGCGCGGTTTCCAGGACATACTCAAAGAAGACCACCGGCTCCGCGTAGGTGTAGGCGATTGAGCGACAGCCGGTTTTCTTGGCGGCGCGGACGACCTCCTCCGGGGAGAGCCTCCGCGCGCGGTCCTGCAGGACTTCCATCTGCGGGCGGCCGTCGGCTCCGCCCACGATTCGGACCCCGCGCGGGATGACGGTCTCATCGCGCACCTCTTCCGGGTAGCTCTGAGAGATTTCCCAGTTCTGACAGAACGTACAGCTCAGGTTGCAGCCGACGGTGGACAAGGAATAGATGCCCGTTCCCGGCAGGAGATGAAACACCGGCTTCTTTTCAATGGGGTCAATATGGACGCTGACGGGACTCCGGTAGACGAGCGTCACGAGCTTGCCGCCGGAGTTGAGGCGCACGCGGCAGCGGCCGCGCGCGCCTTCCGGAAGGAAACACCGCCAGGGGCAGAGCGTGCACTGCACGCCCGCGCAAACGGTCCTCCAGTAGCGCGCGGGCGCCACCTGCGGGTTGTCGCTGGGAAGGAGTTCGGAGAAAGACCGGGGCGGACGATAGCGCATCAGGACTCCCGCCGATCCGATGGCCAGCGCCAGGGGAATCACCGCAAGCGCAAGGGTGAACCACAACGACCGCTGGCGTGGGGGCAAAATCATGGGGATCGTTCGCCAGAGGGACGACGAGCTGGGCCGTCCGTGGGACAGCCCCTTTTTAACACGCTCCGCACCTCGACACTATGACACCGGTCATAATGAAGGCCTCAAGGCCAAAGACGGCACCGTCCAGACAGGCCCAAGCGGCCTTTCTGAAGCCCATTCTCTCCTTGACAGGGCCCTGGCGACAGGTATACTACTGACTGACCGGTCAGTCAGTAGTGAATTCCCGAAAAGGAACCCATGGCCCGAAAACGAATTGATGACCCTCAAGTCCGACGCGAGCAGATCCTGGCCGCCGCCCAGAAGGCGCTCACGAAGAAACATTTTCGTGACCTCTCCATGGACGACATCGCCCGTGTGGCCGGCATCTCCAAGGGGCTTCTCTACCTCTACTTCAAGGACAAGGACCAGCTTTTTGCGGCCGTGACCCTCGGCACCACCGCTGACCTTCACGCCCGGATCACCGCCGCCCACCCTCACGCCGATCCGCGCATGAGGCTCATCCATCTGACCCGGGCCCTCTTTGAGTTCGGCGAGCAACACCGGGAATTCGTCTATCAATTCGTGCCGGAGCAGCTCCTCTCCAGCCCCCACTCGCGAGCGATCATGGAATCCTATGGCCGGGTACTCCACACCCTCTCGGCCATTTTCAAGTCCGCGATGCGGGAGGGCTACCTGCAAAAGCGGGACCCCCGGGCCGTTGCGTTCATCTACATGGATCTTCTGCGATCCTACTTCTCCCGGAAATACATCCACGGCGAGCTTCCCCGGCCGATCGAGAGCTATTCCGCGGAAATCGTCGACCTCTTTGTGAACGGATGGGGGCGCCGGCCGCGATGAGTCGAAGCGCTCCCTTGCTTGTGGCCTTGACGCTCCTGTCTCCGGCTCTGGCCGGCGCCCCGGCTCTGGAGCCGCTTCGGCTCACGCTGGAGGACGCCCTGCGCCTGGCCCGCGAAAAGAACGTGGACCTCGCCCTGGCGCGTTACGATCTCCAGGAATTTCAGAGTCGCTACCGGCAGACCCTTGGCGAAGCGATGCCGAACATTCAGGCGTCCGCCGGCTACGCCCACAATTTCGAGCGCCCCAAAGCGTTCTTCTCCGGCGGCAAAATTGAAACCGGCATCGATAACGCCTTTGACGTCTCGGTCGTCGGCGAACAGCCTCTCTATACAGGCGGCAAAGTCTTGACCAGCATCCGGGCCGCGCGGCATGCGCTCACCGCCCAGAAGAGCCGCGTCCAGAGCTCAGAAGATGATGTTCTCTTTACGGTTAAGAATCTCTTCTATAACGCTCTTCTTTCGAGCGCCACCGCCGGTATTGCCCAGGATAATCTGGCCTCCACACAGGAGCATTTGGCCACCATCCAGCAGCGCTATCGCCAGGGTCTCGACAGCGATCTCACGGTGGAGCGCCAGCAAGTGGAGGTGGCTGGCGCCAAAGCCACCTCGATTCGCGTGCGTAATCTCTACGAAATGGATCTCTTGAGTCTCCAGGACGCCTTGACGCTGGATGTGGACCGACCGATCTTCTTGATCGGGTCCCTCGCTCCCCCGCGAAACGCCGCTCCTTCCTATGAGACCGTTGCGCAGATGGCGCTCGCCAACCATCCCGGGCTCAAAGCCGCCCGTGAAACCACACAAGTCTACGCGCATGTGATCGATATCAACCAAGCGGACATGATCCCGCATTTGTCGCTTTTTGGGCGCTACGATTGGCTCGCCCAGTCCAATAGCTTTGCGCCGACGACCGAGCAAAAGGCCTGGGACCTTATCGCCGGGCTGCGGCTCCATTACCCGATCTTCACCGGAGGCGATCGGCTGGAACGTGTTCGGCAGGCCCAGGTGGACTTGGGGCGCGCTCAGGAAAGAGAGGCCCAGATCGAACGCGCCGTCCGCATCGACGTTCGCCGTCAGTGGCTGGCGATCACCGAAGCCCTGGAACGGTCCCGCTCCCAGGAAGCCGCCATTGAAGAGGCGCGGCGCGCTCTCAAATCCATCGAAATCCGGTATAAAGCCGGACAGTCGAGCCTTCTTGATTTGAATGATGCCACCATATCCTTAAGCCAGATTCGGACCCGCTACATTCTGGCCGCGCATGATTACTGGGTGAGCCTGGCCGCTCTTGAACGAGCGATCGGCTCGCCCCTCCCAGGAGACAAACCATGAGCCCTCGCCGACGAGCCAGACCATTTCAGTCAAGACGTCACCCCGGCGGCCGTCAGCCGGGGTCTATCATTGACGTAAAAGTCATGATGGATCCCGGCTTACGACATGCCGGGATGACGGCACAAAGAAGCTCGGGCTCGTTAGTGAGCAAACGAATTTCAACAGAATATCTCCGGCTCGTCGTTATTGTATTTGCTGTGTTGTTGTCGGCCTGCAGCAAACCCAAGGAGGCGCCGCGACTGGAGGCCTTCCCGGTCAGAGTCCAGGTGGTCTCCACCGGCACGATCGAAGACACCTTGACGCTGGTCGGCTCCCTCAAAGCGCGGGATGAAGCGATGCTCTACTCCCGCATTCCCGGGAAACTTCAAGAGAACCTCCTGCGCGAAGGCCAGCGCGTGGCCAAAGACCAGGCGGTCTCGCTTGTGATGAAGGACGAAGTCGGCGTGAAGTATGAGCCGGCGCCGGTTCCTTCGACGCTCTCTGGGGTAGTCGCGCGGATCTATCTCGACCGTGGGGCAAACGTCACCTTGGACACCCCAATCGCGCTCGTCATGGATGACCGGGAGCTCATCGCCAAGGCGGATGTTCCGGAGCGCTACGCCGGGCGCGTCACGCTCGGACAGGACGTGCGGGTTCAGGTGGACGCCTATCCTGACGAAAGTTTCCGCGGGAAAGTCTCCCGGGTGAGCCCGGCGGTCGATCCCATGACGCGCACGGCGCCCATCGAAGTGCGCCTCGCGGAACATGCGGGGAAGCTGCGTTCCGGGATGTTTGCGAAACTCATCCTTGTCCAAGACCGCAAAAGCCAAGTTCTCATCGTGCCGGTTTCGGCCTTCACCGAGGAGACGCCGCCATCGGTCTTTGTCGTCGAAAACAATAAGGCCCTCAAGAAAGCCGTCACGGTCGGGCTCCGGACTGAATCGTGGGCTGAAATCACCTCCGGCCTCTCGGCAGGCGCTTCCGTGATCACCTCCACCCTCTTCGGGATCCAGGACGAAAGCCCCGTGGAAGTCACCCCATGAAGCTCGCCGACGTCTCAATCAAGCGGCCGGTCTTTGCCCTCATGATGGTGATGGCGCTCGTGGTTCTTGGCCTCTTTTCCTATCACCGCTTGGGCGTTGACCTTTTCCCGAATGTCGACTTCCCCTTTGTCGTCATCAACACGACCTTGAAAGGGGCCGGGGTCGAGGAAATCGAGACCTCGATCACCAAACCCATCGAAGAGGCCGTCAACACGATCGCGGGTATTGAGGACTTGAACTCCACGAGCTTCGAGGGCTTAAGCCAGGTGGTGATCAGCTTTGATATCGACAAGGATCCGGACGTGGCGGCCCAGGAAGTCCGCGACAATGTCAGCCGGATCCTGCGCGAGCTCCCGCAGGGGACCGATCCCCCGGTCATCCAGAAGCTGGACCCCGGATCGATCCCGGTGGTTTCCGTCGCCGTGCGCGGGACGCTCCCCTTGCGCGAAATCACCGAGATCGCCAAAAAGAAGGTGAAGGAACCGCTCGAAACGCTCAAAGGGGTCGGCAGGGTCCGCCTTGTCGGGGGCCGGGAACGTGAGATCCACGTCATCATCAATCCCCTGAAGCTGGCCGCCTACCGCCTGACGATCAACCAGGTCAAAGAGGCGCTCGAGCAGCAGAACGTCGAGATCCCGGGCGGTCGTGTCGACCAAGCGCGGCGGGAGCTCGTGCTGCGCACTCTCGGCCGGCTCACGGATCCCAAAGAATTTGAGAGCGTCATCATCACCAATGTGAGCGGGGTCCCGGTGCGCGTGCGGGATGTCGGGCGGGTCGAAGACACCTTCCAGGAGCCCCGGACGCTCGCGCGCCTGGACGGCAATGCCACCGTGAGCTTGACGGTCCAGAAGCAGTCCGGCACGAACACGGTCGAAGTCATCCGCACCGTAAAAGAAGCACTCGTGGGACTCCAAACACAGCTCCCGCCGGGCGTCAAGGCCGAGGTCGTGCGCGACCAGTCCGACTTTATCGTCTCCTCGGTGAGCACGGTCCAGGAGCACCTGATTCTGGGAGCCATACTCGCAAGCCTCGCCGTCCTCATGTTTATGGGGGATCTGCGGAGCACGCTCATTGCCTCCATTTCGATCCCGACGTCCATCATCGCCACCTTTATCCTGATGGACATCGCCCACTTTACGCTCAACATCATGACGCTTCTTGCGCTCGCCCTGGCGGTCGGCGTCGTCATTGATGACGCCATTGTTGTTTTGGAAAACATTTTCCGGCACATGGAAGAAGACAAGGTCCCGGCCATGCAAGCGGCCTCCTCCGGGACCCAGGAAATTGGGCTGGCGGTCATGGCGACGACCTTGTCGCTGGTCATTATTTTCCTGCCGCTCGCCTACATGGGCGGCATCGTCGGCCGATTTATGAAGAGCTATGGCCTGACCGTGGCCTTTGCCATCATGGTCAGTCTCTTTATCGCCTTCTCGCTTACGCCGATGCTCTGTTCGCGTTTCTTGCGCATCTCGCACGGACCGAAAGGGAAGCTGGCGGTCTGGGTGGACCGGCTCAATGACTTCCTGCGAACGCGCTACGGCCGGCTCGTCGTCTGGGCTCTCGCCCATCGTAAAACAGTCGTCGCCGTCGCTGCCGTCATCGTGGTCTCCACCATCCCCTTGATCATGGTCGTTGGGAAGGACTTTCTCCCGCCGGATGATCAGGGCGAGTTCGATGTGAACATCAAGGCCCCCGAAGGCACCTCTCTTCAGGCGACCGATGAGATCATGAAACAGCTCGAACGGGAACTCCGGCGCTTGCCACACGTGCGAAGTCTTTTGACCACGATCGGTGAAGGCGACGGCATGAATGTTAATGACGGCAAAATCTATGTCCGGCTCACTCCGCAGAAAGAGAGATCCGAGAACCAGTTTGACGTGATGGCCATGGCGCGCCAAGCCCTGGGCAAATACTCCGGCCTGCGAACAAGCGTCACCGAGGTCAATGACATCGGCGGCGGATCGGCTGTCGGCGCGTCCGATTTTGTCTACGTGGTGTCAGGTCCCGATCTTGAGCAGCTTCAGAAATATACGAGCGCGATCATTGGAACTCTGAAGAAAACCCCCGGCATCGTGGATTTGGACACGACGCTCACCTACGCCAAACCGGAGCTGCAGGTCCATATCAACCGCGACCGGGCCCAGGATCTGGGCGTGAAAGTGGAGGATATCGGCACGGCCCTTCGCACCATGGTGGGCGGCGAGGAGGACATCACCAAATATAAGGAAGGAGACGATCTCTACCAGGTCCGCCTGCGTGTGGACGCGAACTACCGCAACCGGCCAGAGACGATCGCCGCGCTCTACCTGCCCTCTTCCAAGGCGGGGCTTGTGCGCCTCGACAATGTGGCGACCCTCGTGGAAACGAAAGGGCCCTCCCAGATCAATCGCTTGAACCGCCAGCGGCAGGTGACGATCACCGGGAGCCTGGAGGGCGTTGGCCTGGGCGACGCGATCGACAAAGCCGACGCGGCGGCCAAGTCTTTGCGCATGCCGGTGGACTATCAAACGAGCCTGGTGGGCAAAGGAAAGGAATTCGGCCGGATGATTACGGGATTTTTGATCGCTTTTGTGCTGTCGCTCATCTTTATGTATATGATTCTGGCCTCGCAGTTTGAGAGCTTGCTGCATCCCATCACGATTCTTTTGTCCTTGCCGCTGTCGATCCCGTTTGCGCTCTTGTCGCTCCTCGTGCTGGGGCAGTTCCTGACGATCTATTCGATCATGGGGCTCTTCATGCTCTTCGGGATCGTGAAGAAAAACGCCATCCTGCAGGTGGATTACACGAACACCCTGCGCGCCAAGGGCATGGCGCGGGATGCCGCGATTGTTGAAGCGAACGAAACACGGCTTCGCCCGATCCTGATGACGACCTTGGTCCTCGTCGCCGCGATGCTCCCGGTCGCCTTCGGCAAAGGTCCCGGGGCCTCCAGCCGCGCGACGATGGCGGTCGTGATCGTCGGCGGGCAGACGCTCTGTCTCTTGATCACGCTCCTCATCACGCCGGTGGCCTACTCGCTCTTTGACGACGCCACCGTCTGGCTCAAGCGACGCTGGGCCAAGTAGCGCCTTTTTGGCTTGCTCGGATTCAGTGTGAGATAACGTTGTCGGTTTGTTAAGAATGTTTCCAGGAAGTCCAGGAAAGTGAAGAAACGCTCGTGATGAAAATTTGGCGAACCCCTTTAGCCAAGGTCGTCCTTCTGTTTCTGGTCGGCATCATTGTGCCGACCGGCTTTCTCGTCTACTTGGGAATTCATTCCGTTCGAGCGGAAACCATTCTTCTGCGAAAGCAGGCGGAAGAACGAATGCAGGAAGCATCTGGTGCCATGCAATCGCATATGGAGGAGGCCATTCGGGCTGTTTTAAAACCTTACGCCGATTTTATGCAACAGCGCTCCCGGTTCGTCGGCGAGCTCGGGCCCAGCGATTTTTCTCTCTTGAGAGATTTGCAGCGCCAACAAAACGCCGAACGTCTCATCCTTCTTGATTCTCAGGAACGGGTTCGCTACCCCATGACCGATCTTCCGCCCGTCAGGGATGCGGCGCTCCCGGACCTCGCCGATCCCATCCTGGCGCAGCTGCGCGCGGCCCAGACGGAGGAATTTCAACGAAAGGCTTATCCAGAGGCGCTTGCGGGTTACCAAGCACTGGCGGCATCGATCAAAGACCCACGCTGGAAAGCGACGCTTCTCACCCGTATCGCAGGCTGTTTATCCAAAGCGCATCAAGAAGACCACGCCCAGACGATCTACCGTCAGATCATCGCTGACTATGGCCAGGAACTTAACGAAAATGGCGATCCTTTCGGGCTGGCGATCGCCTGGCAGCTGAGCGAATCACTCCAAAACGCCCGCCGAGAGGCCGCGGCTGCGGCTCTTGAGCAACAGACCCTCCAAGCGTTACTCACCCCACGATGGGTGTTGCCCTGGCAAACCGAGCAATTCTATGGAGACCGTCTTGCCGCACGGCTCGAAACCCGAGCGGCTGTGCTCTCTGGCCATCCAAAGCGCCTGGCTGAACAAGTGCTCGAGGATTGGCGCCGGCGCCGAACGGAGGTTGAGAAAGTCCGGGATTTTACGCGACAGCTGTGGACCGGCTGGCGGTCTCAGCTGGCATCGATGCATCGGCTCAATCAACCGACACTTCTTTGCCCCACCGAAAACAACCGGCTTTTGATTTACAGTCCGCTGATCGACACCGGGACGGCGCAAAGGCGATTCAGCTTAGTGGCGCTGGCCCCCCAGGACTCACTCCTGGCCTTGTGGCAACGCGCGCTGCAGCCGCTGGCGTCCGCCTCACAACTCAATTTTCGAGTTCAAAACGAAAAGGGCCGCTCGCTGATCCAATCATCGCCAAAGGCTCCCGGGCGTTGGGTCTGGGAACGACCGCTGGACGGCGTCTTGCCGAGGTTGATGCTTCAATTTTCGGAGGTCCGCGATTTTCCGGTGGAACGCGCGGCAGCGCAACGCCAGCGCATCTACATGGCCATGGTCGCGCTGGCAGCCAGTGTGATCGTCGTGGCGCTCTACACCGTCTGGTATGCCGTGAGGCGTGAAATGGAAGTCGCCCAATTGAAGGCGGGTTTTGTGGCCAACATCTCGCATGAGCTCAAAACACCGCTCTCGATTATTTCGCTCGTGGGCCAAACCTTGCAGCTCAAGCGCTATCAATCCTCAGAGGAAGCGGACAATTACTATGGCATGCTCTCGGAGGAGACGACCCGGCTCAAAGGGTTGATTGACGAGGTGCTGGATTTCTCGCGGCTCATGGACAACCGAAAACCCTACCATCCCAAGCCGACCGATCTAGACGCGGTAGTTCGCACGGCGTTGGACCGCTGTATCCGCAGCAGTGCCCCACGCAAGGTCGAAGCAACCTTCTCAAGCGCCCAGGCGCCTTTTCCTGCCTGGGTGGATCCCGAAGCGCTCGAGCGCGTGGTGCTGAATTTGGTCGACAATGCCATCAAGTATTCGCCGCCCGAGCGCACCCGCGTCAACATCTCCCTTCGTCGTACCGAGGATGCCTGTGTGCTCGAGGTTTCCGACCAAGGATACGGGATTCCCGAGGAGGAAAAGGGCCTTGTTTTTGAGCGGTTTTTTCGGGGCCAGTCGGCGACAGACCATCAGTATACCCAAGGCGTTGGTTTGGGATTGTCGATGGTTCGCCACATTGTCGAAGCCCATGGGGGGACGGTGTCGGTCAGACGTCACGAAGCTCAAGGGAGCGTCTTTACGGTCCTGCTCCCACTTAAGGAGATACCATGAAACGCCTGCTGGTGGTCGAAGATGACCTGAAGATGTGCACACTCTTGGTCAATAATCTGAAATTGGAGGGTTATGACATCGACGTTGCTCACGATGGCGAGGTGGGCCTTGAGAAAGCCTCCCAAGGTCTCTATGACCTTTTGATCTTGGATGTGATGCTTCCAAAAATGAATGGTTATGAGCTGTGCCGGGAGCTACGTGCTCAGGGGAACAAGGCGCCGATCCTCATGCTCACGGCCAAGTCCCAGGATACCGATAAAGTGGTGGGACTGAACGTCGGCGCGGATGATTACCTCACCAAACCCTTTAGCATCCTCGAATTACTCGCGCGAATCAAAGCGCTGCTCAGGCGAACAGGTCACTCCGAGACGTTGTCCCGTTACGAGATCGCGCCGTGGGTGATCGATTTCAATCGCCAAGAAGCCTTTCGCGGCAAAGCGCGGATCGATCTGACCTCCAAGGAATTCCAAATCCTGCAGTTCCTGATCGAACATAAGGGCGAGGTGGTGAGCCGGGAGCGCTTTTTGAAGGAAGTTTGGAAGGTGGAGGAACTTCCGACCACACGAACCGTCGACACTCAAATCGGGTCCTTGCGCCGCAAGTTGGGTTGGTCCGATGACGGGCGAGGGCCGAAAATCATGACGGTTCACAACGGGGGCTACCGGTACGTGGAATAATCGTTCACAAATTTTGACAAGTCGATGTCATCTTTTTTCATCCCGATGACACACTCGCATGCGGATCCCGCTAAACTCCTGGTGTCTGACAGCCGTCACTTCGTTCCAGGAGGCCCTTTATGACCAGGCATGGCATCATTTCGATGTTGTTAGCTCTGTCGCTAGCGGGCGTGACGGCCGCCGCCGAGACGCCGCCCGGCGCTGAGACGCTTTACAAGGAAGCCGTTATGCAAGAAACCACCGCCCGCGATCTGGATAAGGCGATCGCGCTCTACCAACAAGTGTTGGAGCAGCCGGACGCCAGTCGAAGCGTGCAGAGCAATACCTACCTCCGGCTTGGGATCTGTTATGAAGTGCTAGGGAAAACCGAGCAAGCCAAAACAGCCTGGACGCGTGTGGTGCAGGATTTCGCGGATCAGCGTTCGGCCTACCTCGAAGCCAAAGGAAACCTGCAGACCTTAGAGGCGGAAAGCGCCAAAACGGCGGCAGTGCAGACGTCCACTCCGCGTGTTGTTTACCAGGTGCCCCCGACACGCTGGGCTTTTGAGTGGCTTAATCTTTCCCTTTACCGAACGCTGGACAACAAGGAATCCTTTTTCCCTTATGTGGAAGGAGGGGGCATAACGTTGCCGCATTCTCTCGTCTACTACCTGACACAGAATGTGGCCGTTGGGGTGGAAGGACGCCGGCTTTTCCGTGACGATGTGGATGTCGAACCATCCGGCTATCTTGTTGCAGAAGATTCATATTCTTACTGGACCTTCTACACCCTAACCCGAAGCCTCGGCTATATCGCCCCCATGGTTCGGTTGGAAAAACGTTTCCGGTACGGTATCACCCCCTATGCGAAAGTGGGCCCCGCCGCTTACCGGTTTCATTATGAGGGGGATCCTGGTTCCGAGACAAAATGGGAACCGGGTCTAACGGGGGAAGCCGGGCTGACGCTGGGTTGGCCGCGTGGATTTACCCTTTCCGTAGGGTATAACGTCTTAGGCTTCACGCAGCCCGGATACTCCGGGGATGTGTTTGGGACTCCTGTATCGGTTCCCTCGATGGGTTGGCGCTGGCTGGGGGGGCCTTCGTTTTCGCTGGGGTTCCGATGGTAACACGACACGCCGGTCGCCTACTCGCTCTTTGACGACGCCACCGTCTGGCTCAAGCGACGCTGGGCCAAGGGCTCCGTTTCCGCATAGAAAAGAGCAGACACCAAAGAGCGAATCGAAAATAGGGAAATAGGCCTAGCGTCTATCGAAGACATATGCTTTATTTTTCCTATTCATCCATGACCGGGCGAAAATGGATCGCGGCTTCTCTCTTTTTATTCTTACTCGCTGTGGCGGGCCGGACTCTTCAGGCGACTGATCTCTCGCGCAATTTACGCGTTTTTCTCTATCGTCCGGAGGTCTTTGCCGATCGCTCTCTCGGACCCGGCCTTCCCGCGGATCGAGCGGCCATCCAATCCTATCTTTGGTATGTGCGCATGGACGAATCTGTCCGGGCACTGCAGGGAATGGAGGCGCTCGCGAAATTCGTTCTGCGGCAAAGTGTTCCAGGACTGGATTTCACCCATCATAAGACCTTGACCAACGGAGATCTCGAAACACTGTTCCAGTCGGGCCTCTGGGCATCTGGAAGAGCTGATCCCACCTACAAATTCCGCCTCTTGAAATTGGAAGGGACGCGAACCGACGACCGCGCGCTGCCGACCATCGCGCGGCTCTATGACCTGCTTGTCCTGACATTGAGCGAGGGCGTTACCGATCAAGGTATTGCCTTTCTGGGCACCCTGCGACAACTCCGCGTTTTAAGCGTCCCTGGCTCCCTCATTACGGACCAAGCTTTGAAAACGATCGCCCGCCTCACCCAATTAGAACGGCTGAGCCTCCTCGGAAGCCGCGTCAGCGATCAGGGCTTGAAAAGACTTCTTCATCTGCCGCTGCGGCAGCTGGACCTGGGGCCATCGGTGACAGATGAAGGCTTAAAGAATCTCCAGTCGCTCGCATCGCTTGAGCAATTGGATCTTCACCAGGCACGCGTCAGCCGAGCGGGACTGGCCGCCTTAGGGGGCCTGCCCCGGATCCACACGCTCTTTTTGGGTGCTTCAATCCGAGAGGATGACCTTCCGGCGCTATCCGCTTTCAAAAACCTCCAGCGTCTTGACCTTACGGGGGCACAAATCTCAGATGCCGGCGCCCAAACTCTTGCTCACCTGGATCAACTCCGCGAAATTGCTCTGACTAACACGAAGGTGGGCGAAAAAGGCTTGAAGGCGCTCAGCGGCCTGCCGCGTCTGCGTTATCTGGAAATCAGCGGCACGAGCATCACACCGGAGGCTTTTAAGGGAATACGCGGTTTTGCCGCACTTCAGGTTCTATCCTTTTCATCGGACCGGCGCTTAACACCCGCCGATGTGAAACCCCTGGGCCGCCTCCCTGCTTTGCACAGCATCGTGATCAACGGTCGTCCCCTGGGCAGACCCCTGGTGCGCTACCTGCAACAACAGGCGCAGAGCAGGGCCTGGGGATGGGATGCGTGGGTGCCGCTCGCGGAGGCGGCGGGTGACGACGAAGCGCAGCTTGAGCGGGAACTCGAACTCGCAGGCGTTCCGCACGAGCCGTCGGCCCGCGGAATCCGCGGGCTGCCGATGATTCATAAGGCCGTATCCGACTTAGACGAGGTCATCGCGGCGCCGACGATGATGGGTCAGGACAACCCAGAGTACAATGAAAAGAACTTCCTCGGCGAGTTTACGGTCGAGGCGGGAACCACAAAGAAGAAGAAATGAGAACCGTGAAAGGATCAACATGAAATACAACTGCGCCGTTTTGATGGTTGGACTCATCGGGCTGATGGCCGGGGACGGCCACGCGGCTTCGAAATCAACTGAAGGAAAGCCGCTGGACATGAAGAAGATCACCTTGGCGACGTATGCCAAATCGTTCGTCGGTCAAGGCAACGTCACAGTCGACGTCGCTCCGTATAAGGGGGCCGGCACAAGCGGCGCTCTCGTGTGGTTCAAGGGGATTGAAAGCCCTTGGGACGGAAAAGTGATCAACCACGACGTTCGGCCGGGGGCCTACGGCTCAACGGAATACGTGACGATCCACAACGGCGCCGTGTGGACAAGCTTGACCCAGCGCAAGGATGCGCAAGGGAACCTTCGCTACGAGCTTTTCGTCCCGGGAGTCGATGACTCCCTATCGCTTGCCCCCTCGGACGGTGCGGCACAGCTGACCTCACCGAAGGCTATTCTGGATGAATACCGACGACAACATGGGATGAAAGGTGTTTCCAAATGAATCGGGAAGAACTTTTCTGGACAGTGATTTCTCGCACGGTGATGTGTGTCCTGGCGTTTTGTCTTTTCGCGGCATCCGCTGTTTCGGCAAAGGGCTCCGCCGCCCCCTCGACCGAAGCGCTGCTGCGCCTGCTCACGGGCAAGCAAGCTCTCGCTTTGGATACGGCGAGCGTTGAAAAGGGCTGCGACATCCGGACACCCGAGGGCAAGATCCATACGCTCGGCGATTATTTGGCTCACTTGACCTCCGCCTTGATTCCGGAGAATGGCCAGAACCAAGTGACATCGTCGTGCAAGGCCCTGAAGGGCGGCCGCCAAGCCTGCGAAGTCTGGTTTTCCACAGGCGGCGGGACCGACTCTCCCTGGCGTTACGGCGTGCAATTTCAGAGAGATCCTAAGGGAGAGCTCGATCCCGCCAGCCTCCGCTGTCCAGGAACGCCTTAAGCGGGTGATCTTGCGGTCTAAAGGACCCATATTCTGAGATAGGACCTTCTGGTGGATGATAAGATGAGGCTATGGGAGATCCTCAAAGAACTCATTTAAAATTGAAAGTTCATGCAGCTGCCCAAGAAAATCGGCTCAAGCCGATGGGGCCTGACCGGTTTGAAATTTGGGTGAAAGAACCGGCGGAGGGTGCGCGTGCGAATCGGGCAGTTTTAGAGATTCTTTCGCGTCATCTGGCCGTTCCTGCCGGTAAGCTTTGGATCATCAAAGGGGCCCATTCGCCCGCGAAGATCGTTCTCGTTCGCTGCTCTTGAGAGGTGCTTATTCTTAGGCAGCGCGCTGTTTAGGGGAAAGAAGGTTTTTGGCCGCATTAAAGTACGCCACGCGTTCCGACCGGCTCATTTTCTTCACTTTTGCGGCAACTTTGCGCTTCCAAGACCGTACTTCTTTTAATGTTTTATCGATTTTCCTCATGATGGGATAACCTCTTCTGGGCTCAGAATCTCGATATGGGGGAGGCCTCTTTGCTTGTTAACCGCGCCGATGGCTTTTGCCCGTCGAATATTCACGAGATGCCCGAAGTTCCAGCTAATTAAAGCGTCCATATTATACAGCGTTGCGATGGCGACATGGCATGCATCTTCGAAAGAACTCCACGGAAGAGCGCCTGACTGAAGATAGGCCTCGGCCAGTGAATCAGATTCAGGTGAAGACAGAAGCAATGGCATGGAATGAACGACTTGCAGCAATAACGACTGCTTGGGTTCCGAGGCTTTCTGTATTTCTCGAATCACCACGTCAGAAATGAACATTTCGTAATCAGGGGAATGGGTCAGCCTGAGAAATTCTTTCGTGATCTTCATGCGTTCGGGAGAATCCACAGCAAAGACGTAGCTTGGTATGGTTGTGTCTAAATACAGCCTCAGATGCCTCGTTCGCTTCATAGGAGCCTCTCTTCCCAGGACAAAACGTCCTGCGTCCCTATCCCTTAGATGCAAAAGAGCAGAGAATATTCACGAATGAAAGGAGAATGCACAGCGGGGGATTCACTTCGAGGGTATTCTTGGACCAAAAACGAAGGAGGAAGATACCGGCAATTAAACACAGGGATAGGAACTTTTTGAACGGAGAGTCGGCGAATAGGCTCGGGCGAAAGCCCTTTTATAGCTTTTTCATGGAGTCGCCGCAGCAGCCCGGGCCGGCGAGGTTGAGCTTGCGCAGGATATCTTCCATCAGGCACCAGCGGGTGATCGAGGATTGGATGAGGTTGGCGCCCACAAAAGCCGTAAACCAGAGCCACAGGGGGCTCACCCAGTGAGCCAGGGCAAGACTTAAGAGAATCAACGACCCGGCGATCAAACGGATTCTTCGTTCGAGTGTCATGGTGTGTCTCCTTTCAACATCCCGGGGACGTTCCTCACGATCTCACGGTGTGGTAAGCATCAAGACGAGCGGAGTCACACCGTGAGATCGTGAGGAACGTCCCCGGGTCTTATTCCCACCTTCGGGCGAGCATGTAGTAGAGAACAGGAACGGCGACACGCGACAAGAGTGTGGAAGCGACTTCGCCCGCCATGAGCGCGACGGCCAGGCCCTGAAAGATGGGGTCAAAGAGGATCACGCCCGCGCCGGCCACGACCGCGGCCGCCGTGAGGAGCATCGGACGGAAGCGCACGGCTCCCGCGTCAATCACCGCTTCCTTGAGCGGTATGCCTTCTTTCTGTCTCAGCTGGATAAAGTCGACCAGGATGATCGAGTTACGGACGACAATCCCCGCGCCGGCGATAAAACCGATCATGGAAGTCGCTGTAAAGAAGGCGCCCATGAGCCAATGGCCAGGCAGGATGCCCACGAGGGTGAGCGGAATGGGCGCCATGATGACGAGCGGCACCGAAAAGGACTGGAACCACGCCACGACGAGCACATAAATCAAAAGCAGCACGATCGCAAAGGCCACGCCTAAGTCCCGGAACACTTCATAGGTGATCTGCCACTCGCCGTCCCACTTGAGCGCCGTCTCCTGGGAGCTCTCCGGCATTTTCGAAAAATAGGATTTCATATCGAGTTTCAGGGATTTGGCGAGGTCCTCAATTTTGGACCGCACGGCCAGGATCGCGTAGACGGGGCTCTCCTGCTTGCCTGCCACATCGGCAATCACGTACGACACAGGCAAGAGGTTTTTGTGGTAGATGGGCTGGTCCGCCTGGGCGGACTCCACATGCGTGAGGTCCCGGATCGGGATGGGGGTGCCGTTGCGCGAAAGAAGACGGATCGAACGCGCGGCCTCCACATCGCGGCGCGCTTTTTCGGGCAGGCGCATGCGGATCTCGACCGGCTCTTTGTCGGAGGTGGTATGCGCCAGATCCACGGTTTGCCCGGCCACGGCAAGACTCACGGTTTGCGCCACTTGGACGGGGGCAATGGCGTTTAAGGTCGCCGCTTCCCGGTCCACGAGCAGGCGCGCCAAAGGTTGGGGATCCGGAACGTAGGTGTCGACATCCACGATCCCCTCCGACTCTTCCAGGAGCGCTTTGAGCCGGCGCGCGAACGTCAGCCTCTCTTCAGCGTTCGGGCCATAGACTTCAAAAACGAGCGTGGACAGAACCGGCGGTCCGGGGGGAACTTCCGCAACTTGGATCCTTGCGTTGTACTTTTTGGCGATCGCATGAAGGGCCGGGCGCGCCGCGCTTGCGATGGCATGGCTCTGGCGCTTGCGCTCATGGCGCGGCGCCAGGTTCACCATGATATCCGCCTGGGAAGGACTCTCGCGCAGGAAGTAATGCCGAACCAAGCCATTAAAGTTATACGGGGCGCTTGTCCCCAGGTAGGTGGTCACCTGGCGAACTTCCGGGATGGTTTTAAGCGAACCTGCCATCTCAAGGGCCGCCTCGCGCGTGAGCGCCAAGGAGGAGGACTCCGACATATTCAAGACCACCTCAAACTCATCCTTGTTATCAAACGGCAGCATTTTCACTGTGACAAGCTTGAAGAAAACAAGCGAGACAGCGCCAAGGAGCAGCAGGACCATGCTGCCCAAATAGATCCCGCGCACGCGCGCGTTGTCCAAGAGGCCGCCCATCATTTTCCGATAGAGCTGGTCCAAGCGGCCCTCGGAGGCCTTGTGCTGGGTTTTGGGCTTCCACCAGTCGAGAATATGTGCGAAGGCCCATGGGGAAACCATAAAGGCAATAGCCAGAGAAAAGAGCATGGCAAAGGACGCCCCCACCGGAATGGGCCGCATGTAGGGACCCATGAGCCCGCCCACAAAGGCCATCGGGAGAATGGCGGCAATCACGGTCCAAGTGGCGAGCACCGTGGGGTTGCCGACTTCGGCGACCGCATCCACCGAGAGTTCCCATAAGGAGCGCCCATCATGCATCGTATAGTGCCGGTGAATGTTCTCCACCACCACAATCGCGTCGTCCACCAGGATCCCGATGGAGAAGATCAGGGCAAAAAGCGTGATGCGGTTGAGCGTATAGCCGAAGAGCGTGTAGATCACGAGCGTCAACGCCAGCGTCACGGGAATTGCCACGAGCACCACGAGCGCCTCGCGAATACCAAGGGTGAGCGCGATCAGGATCGTCACGGATAAGGTGGCGAGAAACACATGGAAGAGAAGCTCATCCGATTTTTCTTTGGCGGTCTTCCCGTAATTACGGGTCACGCTGATGGAAAGATCCGCGGGGAGGAGGGTCTTGAGCTCCTCGACGCGCTGGACGACCTCACGCGCCACCACGATGGCGTTGGCGCCTTTGCGCTTGGAAACGGACAGTGTGACGGCGGGTTCGGGCGCTCCTTCGGTTTGGGTGTAAACCTCTTTCTCGTCTTCGTCAGGACCATCACGGACCACGGCGACATCCGCCAGGTGGACAGGTCGTCCGCCGGAGAGTCCCACCACGACTTGGCTTAAATCCTCTGCCGTCCGGATAAAGGCGTCCGTCTCGACAAGCGTAATGTCTTTCTCCTGGGTCAAATACCCCGCAGGAAGCCGCTTATTGGACGCCTGAATGAGCCCCGCCACCTCCAAAGGCGTCATGCGAATCTCGGCGAGCTTGCGAGGGTCAAAATGGACCAGGAATTGCCTGCGACGTCCACCGATGATGCTCGTTTCAGACACGTTGGGGACAGCGCTTACTTCCTGGCGCAAGAGTGCGGCCGCCTGCCGAAGCGCCAAGGCGTTGGCGGTTTTTCCGGAAAGCGTAAGCGCCAGGATCGGAACATCATCGATGGTGCGTGGTTTAATGAGCGGCTGTCCGGACCCGGGCGGCAAGAGGTCCACGTTGGCGAAAGTCTTGGTATACACAAGGGTCATCGCCTCTTCAGGGCTTGTCCCCACCTTAAACCGGATGATAAAAAGTGCCCCGTGCGCCTGCGCGGTGGTGTAGATGTATTCCACTCCGGGGATTTCCCAAAGCTTTCGCTCGCCGACGTTGACGATACGCTCTTCCACCTCTTGGGCGCTTGCGCCCGGATAGGAAACGAACACATCGAACATGGGGACTTTAATCTGGGGCTCTTCTTCGCGTGGAAGGACGAGGGTCGCGAGCGCCCCGGCGCCAAGTGCGGCCAGCACCAACAGGAGCGTGAGCTTCGATTGGATAAAGGTCTGGGCGAGTTTACCGGCAAGGCCGAGGTGTTGGGTCAAGGTTTTGCCTCCAGGCGCTGACTTAAATTCTGGACGATGTCGCTATTTAACGCGCCAGAAGCCGCCATGAGCTGAAGGTGTCCAACGTGAAGCCGAAACAAGGATTGCCAATAGGCCGCACGCGCTTTGGCCAGGGCCTCCTCCGCCCGCAGAACATCCAGAATGCTCTGGCGGCCGGACCGGTAGAGAGGACGGAAGAGCCGGAGGGATTCTTCGGCACTGGCTGCCATTTCTTTCATGATGGGAAGGCTTTCGGTCGCGGTCCGGTAGGCATGATAGGCTCCCGAGAGCTCAAGCAACGCGGCTTCTTCGTTGGCTTTGCGGGCTTCCAGGGCGGCGCTCTGACTGGAAGCGGCCCGGGAGCGCCGCGCGAAGAAAGAAGGATCGCCGAACGGGAGCCTGGCGGCGACCCCAAAAAGATGGTTGGTCGGGTTCGATTCGAAATCGTTGGTATTCGTTTCAAGGGAGGCAAAACCGTCGATCCGAGGCCAGATCGTCCGCCCGGCCTGCTGAGCGCCGACTTCGGCCTGCTCGACCATTCGGGCCGATGCGGCCAGATCCGGCCTTTGCTTGAGCGCTTGGGCGACCAGCTCTTGTTCTTCAGGAAGGGCGGGGCTTTTCTCGTTCAAGCGTCCCGTAAGCGCCGGGCTTGGCGCGCCCGCCAAAATCGTCAGCTGGGACCGGATCTGCTGCTGTTGGTTGGAGAGCTCCACGCGCCAGGCGCTGAGACCATGAAACAAGGCCAGGGCGGCATAATAGTCCGAACCCAGAACGACGCCTCGGTCTTTCAGGCGCTTCGCGTTACCAACCTCTTCGCGAGAGGCCGCCAGGCGTTGGTCAAGCTCGAGTAAGAGTTCGCGGTTGAGAAGTGCTTCCAGATAAGCCGATGCAGCCTTCAGGCGCACTCCTTGTGCCAGGGCGTTGCGTTCGTCGGTCGCTTGCCGGGCCGCGAGCTCTCTTTGGCGGGAGGCGCTTGTGAGGTCAAGGCCCGTAAAGAGGGGAACACCCAAATCGAGCGCGCTTTTAATATTGGTGAGGGCGGAGGGGTTGTTGAGAGAGTCGATCGCGAAATTCTCAGGACCAAAGCGTCCCTGCTCGAGGAGCGACCCGAAGACAAACACAGGATTATCCCCGCGCGTTAGGGTGCTGCGGGCCGAGAGGTTCGGAAGCCGCTGATATTGAGTCTCCTTAAGCCCCGCTTCTGCCGCTTGAACTCTCGATTCTGCCGCACGAAGCCCCGCGTGATGCCGCAACACCGTTTCGACATAGCCCGCCAACGCCGCGGAGGGGGATGCGTTCTCCGCTTGGCACCAGGAGGCTCCTGCGAAAAGCCAGAGGATGAGGAGCGCCGATTTTTTCATGAGCGTTTGATTATAAAAAAATGCTTCGGGCCAGATCCTCGGCATTCCCATCGGGGCTTTTCTTGGCGCTTGCATTATCAAACGTCTCCCGTTATATAGTGTCGGTGACGGAACGGATGCGGATTGCGCTGCTTTTTGCTGCGCTGTGCTTGGGCCTTCCCCCGAAAGGCGATGCGTCGGTCAACGATGATCTGTTGAGCAGCTGGGGGGACCAGGAGAGCTTGTACTGGGAAGCCTCCTTTGGGCCCAACAACCGCTGGAGCGCCGATATTGCAGCCGGCGCTTCCTTGCCCCTGGGGGTGGAAGCCTATTTTCCGCCACTCTACCACATTTTTCTAACCGAGAGTTCCATCCTCCTGATCGGAACAGATTCGTTTACCGCTAAAATGGATCCTTCTTTTCTCCTGAGCACGTCGGTTTCGAGGAAAATCAATTCCTGGTCGACGTTGGGCCTGCAAGTCAGCTACGCGTTTCACCACGGCCTGGAAGTGGGCCGGGAGGAGCTGGAGGAGAACGCCAACTTTCTCTATGGCTTTACCCTAAACGAAACATTTGAATACGGGGTGTCCTCTTCTTTCAAGATCTTAGAGTTCACGCCCCTCCTGCGCCTGGGGCCTGGTCTGCTCACCAGCACCAGCGGCTTAAGGCCTTATGCGCTTCTCGGCCTCGGGGGCTTCTACGTGAATCAGACAGCCGATATTGAGATGGACGGGCACCATCTTTCGTTCTACTCGAACGAACAGGTTTATTGCGGGATCACTTTAGGAGGCGGCCTGACGTGGACGGCGCAGAAAGCCAAGGTGAGCCTGGAGGGCCGCTACCAGAGAATCTATAACCCCGACATCCGCCTGGAATTTATCATCCCGACGCTGCGCGTCAGCTACCCATTCTAAGTGGACAGAATCACCTGTTCCTGTGGGGTGAGGGATTGACCAAGGCTGCGTTTCAGACGACCCATATCACTTGCCTCCCGCGAGTCTCATCCTAATTCCTTGTCGCTTGCCAATCTATGACTCGTGTCATACAACCTCTCCATCAGGGCAAGATAAGGTAAAATCAATGGAAGGGGGGTTTCCGATGGTAGGCCATAGTCTGGTTTTAGTGCCAATCGATTTATTGTCAGAAAATGCTGAAATTCTCGCGTTTGCCGATGAGCAGGCTTCCCTTACGGGAAGTTCTCTCCTTCTCCTTCACGTGTTCGGGGACCGCGATCCCCAACACCAGCGCCCTCCGGAAGCCCTTCCGGATTCCCTGGAAGATTGTGCCAAGGCCATCAAACGAGTGCCTGAAGCGCGGGTTATGATCTTAGTCATGGAAGGCGAACCCGTTCAAAAAATAGTCGAGGTCGCCAAGCTCTATCGCTGCAGCGCGATCGTCATGGGCCGTGGCGGGGAGCCCGAAGCGCCAGGTCGCGTGGCCGCGGGTGTCAAAAAAGCTTTTCGGGGACACGTGCATTGGGTCAGCACCCTTGAAATCGCTCCCTCTCTTGATCTGGAGAAGTCGCAGGCCGGCCGGTAGCCCACCCTTTCTCTAGCCGTTTAAGTTACTTTCTAACCCATGGCTCAACTTTCATCGATCGTGCCGGTCAAGGATGGCATCTGGGAGATCCCGGTCACCCACAAACCGGGAATGCTTGTGCCCGCGCGGATCTTCGCTTCCCGCAAAATCCTGGAAGAGATGGACCAGGGCGTTTTTGAGCAGGTCACGAACGTCGCTTGTCTTCCGGGTATCGAAGGCTACGCTTGTTGCATGCCCGACGGGCATTGGGGCTATGGCTTCCCCATCGGTGGAGTGGCCGCCATGCGGGTTGAGGATGGCGTGATCTCACCCGGCGGGATTGGCTTCGATATCAACTGCGGCATGCGCCTGGTGAGAACCCAGATGAGCTATCCTCAGGTCCAGCCGTACATCGAGGATCTGACCAACGCGCTTTTTCATCGCGTACCGACCGGCGTGGGCGCCCGGGGGTTTCTGCGGCTCGATGAGAAGGAATTCCGACAAATTTTAGTCGAAGGCTCGCGCTGGTGCGTTCGAAAGGGGTACGGGTGGCAGGAAGATCTGGAACGCACGGAAGAGGGGGGGTGCGCCGATGGCGCTGATCCTTCTGCCGTCTCCCAGCGTGCCATCGAGCGCGGGATCCATCAGGTGGGGACTTTAGGCTCCGGGAACCACTATCTGGAAATCCAGGTGGTGCGCGAACAGAATATATACGACAGGGCCTTGGCGAAAGCTTTTGGCCTATTCCCCGACCAGGTGGTCATCATGTTCCACTGCGGCAGTCGTGGATTCGGCCATCAGGTGGCCAGCGACTCTCTCGACCAGTTCCTGAAGGTCATGGGGCCGCGCTACGGTATCACGACACCGGACCGGGAGCTCGCCTGCGCTCCGATCGCAAGTCCCGAAGGCCGGGCTTATTATGCGGCGATGCGTTGCGCGATCAACATGTCCTTTGCCAACCGGCAGCTCATCCTGCACCGCATCAGGGAGGTCTTTCGCTCCGTCTTCGGCAAAACGGCAGAAGAGCTGGGCATCCATCAGGTTTATGACATCGCTCACAACACGGCCAAATTTGAGGAGCAGGTGGTGGGCGGCAAACGGAAGAAGCTCTTGGTGCACCGCAAGGGAGCGACACGGTCGTACGGACCCGGCTTTGCGGAGCTTCCTCCGTACTATCAGCCTTTGGGACAACCGGTGATCATCGGCGGCAGTATGGAAACAGGCTCGTATCTTCTGGTGGGGTCGGCCAGCGCCTCAGAAGCTTTCTACAGCACCGCTCATGGGGCTGGCCGTACGATGAGCCGGACGCAAGCGAAGAAAATGTTCCAAGGCCGGCAACTTCAAGACAAGATGCGCGAGCGCGGCATTTATGTACGGAGCGCGTCCTTCGCCGGCCTGGCGGAGGAGGCAGGGGAAGCCTATAAAAATGTGGACGAGGTCGCGCTCTCGGCCGAACAAGCCGGCCTCTCACGCCGCGTCGCCAGGCTTGTTCCGATAGGGAACATCAAAGGATGACCCGTTCAACGATGCTCAGGGTCATGGTGAGCGGAGCTCGCCAGAGGCGACTGGAGTCGAAAGCATGACCTACCGATTTCTCCCTGATGTCGCGATTGCCGATATCGCCTTTGAGGCGAAAGGAACCACCCTCCCGAAGCTTTTTCGTGAGGCCGCAAGGGCGCTCATGGCCGTTCAAATCGAGAACATGGAGAAGGTCCGCCCACGCCAAAAGATCCTCTTGGAGCTGGAAGAAAAGGACATCGAAACCCTCCTGCACAGGTTCCTTCAGGAACTGGTCTATTGGAAGGACGCCCAACAACTCCTGCTCTTGCCGAAAACCCTTGAGATTAAAGCGAAAACGGGGGCCATCCAACTTCGGACCATGCTCGCAGGTGAACCGCTGGATCCCTCCCGACATGAGCAGCGCGCTGACATCAAAGCGGTGACCTGGCACCTTTTTCGCGTGGCGCGCCCCCCCTCCGGGCGGCGCGCCAGCCGGCAACCTCTATGGTGCGCTACGGTCGTTCTTGACGTTTAAATGCACCGGCATCCCGTCGCGATCCACTCCTCTACCATGCCGTCTGGAATACAAGTCGCCTGTCGTTAGAAGAGATGGCGAACCATGTACTGGCAATGGCGAAGCTAAGAGGGACCAGAGTGGCCTCTGCCTGAGCGCGAAGGACTTCGCTCAAAATATGACAGCGGGGGTTGTGCTTTGGTAAGATCATGGCAGGAACGAAAATGATGATGGCTGGCAACAACGTGATCTCGAAGTCAACCGACGCAACACCTTCTCGTGTGAATGCGAGGGCAACAGGTTCTCCCTTTATCCCTTTGCATGTTTTACGGCCACTCCGCGAATTTTTGAGAGATCCTTTCGCAGGACCCTGCCATTTTGCCTGTGGGAGTTGTATCTACTGTATTTTGTCGGATGTCCTACCCAAACACCGGTGGCGAAAAGCCCAACGGCATAAGCACGCCTAGCGCAGACTGAAAGCCTTGGCAAGGCCGATCCAGGTGAGGATCGAGGCCGCCTGCATCCCCAGAAAAACAATGATAAAGGTCACGCATTTCCCCAGGGGCGTCCGCTTTTTGGAGATCTCCGGCTCAGGCACGGAGGTCAGGTAAAGATAGGCAGCGACCAGCGCGATGGGCAAGACGATGAGCGTCGACTCCGGCCTCATGACGGTTGGAATCAGTGAAATGGCGGTATACCGCAAAATGATATGCAGGGAAAGCATCCCCAGCAGCATCAATCCATAGACCGCCAGAATCACTTTGGAGAGAAAGCGCAGTGTCACATAAATACCCCAGCCTTCAGGATGCGGTTCCTCATCAATATCATGCACCATTGAATCTTCAATACTGTTGATTTCATTAGGATCGATCGCCATTGGACTACCTCCTTACCTTTTAGATTGCCTCATTTTAGTGCTTACGTCCATGGTTATTTTTACAAAAAGCGGAGGAATTTTGATTTTCAAAGCTGTTTCGTATGAGATGAAATCAGGCATTGCGGGATACGTTGAGGGTTTCTTATTTCTTTCCAGTCGTGTGATCCGACTTCTTCCGACGAATAAAGCCCGTGAGCCATGCCCAATTCATCGGGTAGACGCGCGGATCAAAGACCACCGCGTAGCCGTGCCAGATGAGGATCGCCAGACACGCCAGGATCGCTTCAAGATAGTGGACGAGCGTCGCGAGTTCCGAGATCCACAGGGGGAAATGTTTCAGGGCAAAATTGTTGAAGACGAGCAGACACCCCGTCACGACCATCACAAGAGACCCCCAGAGGAGCGACCAATATTCCATCTTCTCGCCATAGTGGTAGAAGCCATGAGCAGGGGGAGGGTCCTTCCGGAGACCAAGACTGTACGCTCCTTGCTCGCGCATCGCCCGAAGGTCCGCAAGGCTCGGCAAGAATGCCCGGAGCAGCATCCGTCCCCGCCGTGTCCCCACCATATAGATCATGTGGTACACACCCAGTAGGCAGAAAATGAGCGCTGTCCAGCGGTGCAGCGCCCGCCGGATGTTCTCGCCGAACGGCGCCAGGACCTGGGCCCACGTCGCGTCATGGAATTTGAGCGCAAACCCCGAATAAGCCAACACCGTGAACGTCAGTATTAAGACCACGTGCTGCCAGCGCTCATTGACGGTTAGCCGTATGGGTTCATCTTCCCTGATCTCCAAGGGAGGGGCGGGTGTGATCAATTTGCGCAAGAAATCGAGGAGATTATGCAATAGCATGAATCCCAGAACGAGCGGTATGAGGATCAAATAAAACCGGCGAGCCAGGGCAATGACCCAATGCCGCGCGCTCGGAGGACTATGGATATAGCCCCGGGACAGGACTTCGGCGGCGCCAGGGTGGCAGCGTCCGCAGGTGTTGGCGAGGTTTGTGGGGTAAATGGACGACCTGACATCATTGGAAGGAAGGACATCATGGTAGCCATGACAGGAGGCGCAATTGGCGACGCGAACATCGCCCCGCTGAGACGCTAGCCCATGGTAGGTGTCCATATAGGTTTTTATTCGGTCAACGGGCATCCCAAACTTCATCGCGATCCGCTCCGAAGCGTGGCACCCGGTACAGGTCTTGGTGACGGCCCCCGCCCAAACGGTTGAAGCGGGGTCGCGAGGCGATTGGATGGTGTGTTCTCCATGGCAATCGGTGCAGACCGGGGCTTCCTTAATGCCAGCCTTGTTGGCTTGCCCGTGAATGCTCACGCGGTAGACCGCAGCCACGTTCTGATGACACTTCCCGCAGGTCTCCGGGATGTTTTGCTTGGAGATGCGGCTCGCCGGGTTGAAACCCCCATGCAGATCATGGGTCCCATGACAATCGCTGCATACGGCGGCATTCAATTGGCCTTTGGCGAAGGCCTCCCCGTGGACAGTATGGCTGTAGGATTGGAAGGGGTCCCGCTCGGTCAGCTTGGCCTTGCCCATAATCTCTTTGTTGTCATGGCAGTGCGCGCAGGTTTGCGGGATGTTGCGGCGGTTCACGGGAGAGCTCGGGTCCCGGGAGTTCAGGAGCGTATGGCTGTGGCCGTGGCAATCTTTGCAGGTGGCCGCTTCGCTCCTGCCCCGCGCCACAGCGCGCCCGTGGTCTGAATTTACATAAATCTGCGTTTCCACCCGGTGGCAGCGGTTGCAGGCCACGGAGGCCAACTTCTCCGCATGCGGCAGTTCCGTGACATCGGCGTGGCAGGAAACGCAGAGGTTCTTCCCATGAATAGATTTCTTAAAGGCCGCTTCATCCACGTCATGCGGCGTGGCCCCCTGCTGGCCATGACAGGCGAAACAATCGCTGTTGTCGAGAGCCCAGGCCGGAAAGGCCGCACTCGCTGCAAGGCCGATCCATATGAGAAACGGGAGCGGTCTTATCATCGTGGGGAGAACCGGAGAACGCTGGGAATGGGATAGCAACCTCATCAGAATAAGAGCTTCTCCTGCTCAGAATAGTCCTCAAGCGTCCCCAAAAAAACCTGCCCCAAACGATAAGAATACGTTAGGGGCAGAAGCCGCTGATCATGCGGCGAACAACATCTTTCAGAGAAAACTACTTCTTCTCGGCGCCGACCTTGCGGATGTAGGCCGTCAAAGCCGCGATGTCCTCGGCCTTAAGCTTTCCTGCGTAGGCCGGCATCTTCCCTTCGCCTTTCGCGGTAATAGCGTTCAGTTCTTCGTCTGTCTTGTTCAGGGTCTGTTTGCTCACCAAGCTGAGGCGCGCGGGCTCCAATTTGAACGCTTTGGCCATCGCGGGATTGCCCTTGAGGTCCTTGCCATGACAAGAAGCGCATTTGGCCGCGTAGGTTTTGGCGACATCCGCTTCCGCCGCGAGCCCAAAATTCGCCACACCCAGTGCCACACCTGCCAGAATCACTGATTTCTTAAGAGCTTTCATCGTTTGTTCCTTCTGTGAAACGGGCCTTAAGATGCTCCAGGCGCGCCGCCCCACTTGTATTTTATGAGGATGCTCCCCACATGTGCGTAATAGTTCTGCCGATTGGTCCCCAGGAAGATGTTGGTCTGTCCAGCTTCCTCCCCGCTCACAAGCGGAATATTCTGATACTGCCAATCCGATGTCTGATACTGCTCGTAGAGATACCCTAAGGCCAAGGTGGTGCTCTTCGTGAGCTTTAGGTTCATGCGTATCGTAGCATCTTGCTTTTGGGTTTTGCTTTCGGTGGGAGAAACTTTGGTCGAGTTCGCTGACCCGAGATAAACGTAGTTGTAGGTCCCATGCTCATCCAGAAGCTCATACCCCAGGCGAACATCCAGGCGGTTGGGGATGACCTGCAGGTCTGTTGTCACACCGACCACATTGTACCGGTCCAGCAGGCGTATTTCCCAGTCATTGGGCGCGTCCTGATTGATGGGGCTCGTGCTCCGGTTGGACCGCTGGACTCCCTGGTCCTGATGGTATTGATAATAAAGCGAGGCCCCCAACCAGGAGGAGATATCCCAGTCCAGGTCCGCTCCGGCGCTGGCCACCCTGTCCTCCACCAATCCGTACCACTGGGTTTGATTGTTGGTTGTGTCTCCGCCTGCCAAGTCGCCCTTCCCTGGTTGATATTGATCGTGGGTCAAGGCACCATTCAATGCCAAGCTGATCGGACCGGGCGTCACTTGGAAGAGGACATTGCCCTGGTTCCTGTTCCGGTCCGAGACATCGTAACGGCGCAAGCCCGGCGGTTCGAACGGTATGAGGTTGTTGTAATCGAAATCATCCATATGGCGCAGCGCATGGATATACATGCCTCTTAAGAGCATCCAGTTCGACGGCCGTAGGTCCATGGACGCCGTGAGTTTGTTTTCGGAGGTGTCCCGAACCTCGCGATGCGTGCGATGGTCCCATTCCGTCCCATATTTCAAACCAACGGACAGGGCCTTGGCCACAGTCCAGTCGGCGCTTCCCTCCAAGGATTGCTTGTTATATTGGAAACGGGTCGTATCTTCCGGAGTAGCATCCCACAGATTGTCGGTCCAAGAAGCACCATCGAACTCGACCTCGCTTTGATGGTTGACCAACTGTTCCGAGTGATAGCGTAACGCTAAAGTCAAGGGCTTCCAGATCGCATTGCTCAGGTTGTAGTCCTGCGTGTAGGTCACCATCTCCGTGTTGGCTTTTGACTCTTCTAGAGCAGCGGTCGTAAGCGCGGAATTAATGGTAAAGGGGAGTAGATCCTGATTTTGCCGCATGTAATTCATAGAGCCTTCGGCGGTGAATCGGGTGCGGGCGGGGAGATTAAAGCCCGACGTGAGCGCGAATTGATGCGACATGTTGTCCGGAGCCAAGCTCATCCGGCCGCGGCTGGCGCCGGCTCCAGCGCTGTCTGTTCCTACAGCATCGGTCAAACGTTTGGCGCTGTCCCAGGTCAGCGCATCCACTTCGTTCTCAAAGCTGGAGAGAGCATAGCTTAAGCCGACCTGAACATCCTTGTTGTTATACTGTGTGCCGGCCCGCATGTTATAGGTCTTGTAATCCACGGGCTGAGGCAATTCGACCGCATAATTCCGACCGAAGGGCGTTCCAAGGGGCTTGTAACCTTCTGCTCGCTTTTCAGAAAAATCGAGATCCACTTTCATCCGTTCCGAAAGGGCGTATTGCGTATTGACGGCCCCTTCTCGGTGCTGAACGGAAAGGTCGACCGGATGGGCCGCTGAATAATAGCCCCTCAATGCGTTATTGAAAGTTGTGGCGTTGGCAACCGATGTGCCGGTGCCCAAGCCTGTTAATGCGGTCTGAATGGAGTCTGGCAATTCGTAGACGCCCGGGCTGGTCTCAGTATAAAGCGTTCTGCCTGTGTTGGAATACACATGGGGCATCTCATCCCAGGAAGCGTCCACCTTGTATTTGTAATTGTAGTTGTAGTTCAAATCATAGGACTGGTTGTTTTGAAGAACGTTTTGGCCTTCAAAGCTGACGGTGGTGCTGTCCGTGGTCACGTCAAACCGCATGGCGTTTAGGACGGCGCCATCGGGAACTTCCCCGTATTTCTCAAAGTACGACTCGTTCGTACTCTGATAAACCTTTTGATAGCCAAAATCGAGTTCTTGCGAGACCTTGGTCTCTGCTACGCTCCAGGCAGACACAAGAAAAGCCATGGCCGCCGAGAGAATAGTCCTTATCACCATTGCCCTGCTCATAGGTGCCTCCTCCTCAGTTCTCTTTCTTCTCTAGATCGTCAGTTTGATACAGCGCCTCTCCGGATCTCCTCGCTTAACGGGTGAAGAACTTGCCGGATGGATGGTTCGACCCATGGATATTCGTGTGACAATTCGCACAGGAATGGAGCATGACCTTATTGTCAAGATTTTTGATGCTGGATTGGTCGTATGCCGTCGACCGGTGCTGTGCCTGGACATGACACCGTTGACAGAGGAACGGCTGCTTGGCCTGGAGCATGTTGGGGTGATGCGATCCATGAGCGTCATGGCAGTTCAAGCAATTCTCGCGTACAGGCAGGTGTTCCCATAAGAAAGGCCCGCGCTTATCCGCATGGCAGGCGTAACAGTTCTCGTTGCCTGTACGAGAGGTCAGCATCTTGGGAGTGGCGGTGCCATGGGGGTTATGGCAGCTCGAGCAGGACATCTTGCCTTCGATCACAGGCATGTGCTGGGAGCGTCGAACTTTCGAAACTTGGGACCGGTGGCACTCGGCACACACTTGTTCAATATTTGGTTTCACCAGAAGGAGCTTCTTACTCTTGGGCTCATGGATACTATGACAGGTCAAGCAAGAGACATCTCTTTTTTCATGCGGACTCCCTACCCAATTATTTCGCTTCTGATCCTGATGGCATTCCAGGCAGGTATCGTTGAGCGCCCGCGCCGATATATTCTTGAAAGTTCTGACGGTCCCGTAGCCAGGATTCGCTTTGTCGCCTGCCGCCGCGGCATGGAGGGAACCGGGGCCATGGCAGGTTTCGCATGTCTTCTCATAGGCAATGCCCTTGCCTTGCACGAGCGAACGTCCGTGGACAGAATCCTTAAAGTCCCCTTGGCCCGAATGGCAACTGAGGCAAGTCTCTGCGCCAACATAGTCCACTTTGTCGGCAGAAGCGCTCGCGGCGGGGGGAGTCGCGGCTGGCGCGGCTGTTGGCTCTGCAGGAGCTGCTGGTGCCTCTGGCACGGCTGGCGGCGCGGCCGGATCTTCAGCATAGAGTCTGCCGGAAATGGCGATGGCTGCCCCTAAGATCGCAGGCAAGAAAATTGATACTGTTCGGACTCTGCTTTTTCGCAATGGAATGGTCTTCATGCGCGCTCCCCCATAAAGTGATTTTTTCTATTTTTCAACTCATTGAACTCCTTCTGTATGACGGTTGTCATAGTCCAAAATTCTTGAGCAAGAATTGATTTCCGAATTTGCGAGGGGTGGTCCAAACTTGTTTCAATGCAAGCTCCTATGAAGCGATCTGCACTTTGCCTTTTAGCGATGGTGTCCCTCGTGAGCGGCGCCTGCCAGCGACAAAAAATCGAGACCTATCGGATTCCTAAAGCAACGCTGGCGGACACCCTGCCCTCGATGGCGATGGGACAAGCCTCCCCTCACGCTTCACCGAGGGGTGAGAAAAACATCGCATGGAAAGTACCGTCTGGCTGGGAGGAACAAACGCCGTCCTCCATGCGCGTCGGGAGTTTCCTGATCAAGGGGCCCAACGGCCAGCAGGCAGACGTCTCGGTGGTCCCGCTCTCAGGCGACGCCGGTGGAGACCTTGCCAATATCAATCGTTGGCGAGGACAGATCGGCCTGGGGCCCATCCCGGAGAGCGATCTGGGGAAAGAAAGCGAATCCATCGCTCCGGCCGGGCGCAAGATGCTGCTGACCGACTTTGCAAATGAGAACAAGCGCCTTGTGGCAGCGATCTATCACCAGGAAAACCGCAGCTGGTTTTTCAAGATGACAGGCGATGAGGCCGCGGTGGGGTCGGCCAAACCCGCTTTCCTGCAGTTCCTCGAGAGCTTAACGTTCCATGAAAACTAAAGATCTGCGCTGGCTCGAAAGGCTCGCCTCGGTCCAGGTCACGCTCGTGTGTCTGGGATTGGCGATGCTGCTCGTGATCTTCGGGACGCTCGCGCAGGTGAATATGGGCGCTTTCGCCGCACAGAAAGCCTTCTTTAATGGATGGTGGGTTTACGCGACATGGGGCGGGATAAAACTGCCCGTCTTTCCGGGTGGTCTCACGATTGGCTTCCTATGGGTCATCAATCTCCTGGCGGCTTTCGCCGTTCGCTTCACTTTCAGGCGCCGCGATGCCGGCATTCTCATCTCCCATGTCGGCGTGGTACTCCTCATGCTCGGTCAGTTTGTGACGCAGATGCTCGCTCGCGAGAGCCATATGCCGATCGAAATCGGGCAGACGAGCCACTATTCGGAGAGCTTCCGCGATACGGAGCTGGCCATTGTCATGACGTCGGACCCGAAATTCGATGAAGTCACGAGCATCCCCTATGCTGTGTTTAGCCGCCCTGGCCCTCTCCACCTCAAAAACCTGCCCTTCTCGCTGGTGGTCCAGAAGTTTTTCTCGAATGCCCACCTGCAGATGGGTGAGGCCTCAGGACCCACCCTGGCCAATCAGGGGATAGGCACGCGCGTGGGGGTGGAAGAAATCCGCCCCGTCCAGTCCGACGAAGAGACGAATGCCGTCTCCGCCTTTGTGGAAGTGCTGGAGGGCGGGAAGAGTCGAGGGGTGTGGCTCCTTTCCTCAGGCCTCGCCGCGCCGCAATCCTTTCGGTCGCAGGGCAAGACCTATCAACTTTCCATTCGACAGCGCCGCCACTATTACCCCTTCAGCTTGACCCTGAAGGAATTTCGCCATGATGTTTACCCTGGAACGGACATCCCGAAGAATTTTTCAAGCTTGGTCCAGCTCACCCATGCGGCGACCGGAGAAGTTCGCGACGCACTGATCTACATGAACCACCCTCTCCGTTACCAAGGCAAAACCTTTTACCAGGCCAGCTACGGGAAGGGGGACCGACTCTCCGTCTTTCAAGTCGTGGAAAATCCAGCCGCCTGGGCGCCCTACATTTCCTGCACGTTGGTTATTCTTGGTTTGGCCATCCAGTTTCTGATTCACCTGTTGCGCTTTCTCAAAAAGCAATCCTAAGACTCGGTGTGAGCGCCGGCGCAAATGCCGACGAGATGAGCAACGAGCCCTTCCCGCATAGACATGGGGGTTTCTGCCTAAAGTCCTATGGTTCCGTTATGACAGGCACTGCATTTCATCTGCGTCACATCCGCACCAACGTCGACGGGGTGACGGAAGCTCTGGGCTTGCAGGCGCATCTTGGCCACTTCCTTGGGGCTGCCCTGAGCGAGGAAGGTGTGACAGGCGTTGCAGTCATGGGTAATCACTTTGCCACTTGCGCTCTTATGCAGTCCGTCATGGCACCGGAAACAACCCTCGGAGGTGAGATGGCTGATATGGTTCGGATGGACCCGCCAATCGGTCTTCATCTCGGGGAATTGGGTGGCGGAGAAGGTGGCCTGGAGCGCTTCGGTCGCTTGGCGTATCGAGGCAGACTTCGCTTTGAAAAGGCCCGGGTAATTCTTCTCGTAAAACTCGGGCAACCCCTTGAAGATGGCCGCTCGTGCCTCCGCTTCCGTTGTGTAGTCTCCAGACAGAAGCCGCATGCTCTCCCGCTTGAGATAAGGCAGAGACGGGTCAAGTTCCGCCGTTTGAAAGAGCTGATCGACAGCCCGGTCGGGCGGATGATAGATATGCGAGGGACGGTTATGGCAATCGACGCAGTCCATGCGACGCGGCGCGCTCTTGGCCATCTCGGCAGGGGTCAGGGGACTTTCCGTCGACATATATTCTTCTTGGGCCCCATCCTTATGGACCGCCTTGACATACGGAATGGTTTCACGTTTCTGATCCGTCGCGATATAGAAGATCTCGTTGGCGATGTTCATGTGGTAATGGATGCCGCCCGTCATGGCGCCTGTCTTGGGATCGCCCCCGCCGATGTTGATCAGCATCTGAATCAGCCAGGGAGAATTCTTTTCATCAGCAAGGTAATGTGTAAATGTTTTCTGTTGAGCGCCAAAGAACTTGGCCGGCCAGTGACACTGTTCGCAAGTCTCCTGAGCGGGCCGCAGGTCATGGACAGGGGTCTCGATAGGCCGCGGGAATTTGTTAAAGGCGACCGAATAGAGCTGGTAAGAACCCGCGATTTTTGATCTCACAAAATAGCTGGCACCCGGCCCCACATGGCAGGCCACGCAGGACACCCGCGCGTGCGGCGAATACTGATAGGCGGTAAATTCAGGCTTCATCACCTCGTGGCAAACCTGGCCGCAAAAAGTCACAGATTCCGTAAAGTGATAGGCTTGATAGCCCGTCACGGAAAGAAGGACGATGAGCACGATCGCGGCGCCAAAGGTGCCGACGAGGATCAACCGATGGCGGGGGTCATTTAAATCGATGCGTGGAAGCGGGGGAACAGGAGCCCCGGGTGATTTCTTCCTTCGGCGGCGCTCAAGATAAGCGCCGAGAAGCGCCGCGCCCAACCCCAAGCCAGAGGCCCCCGGCAAAAGACCATAGGTGAAGATCCCGGCATACGGGTTGGTATGCCCAGAAACAACATCCATCAACATGAGGGGCAAGCCCACCATCGTGCAGAGGAAGGCCATCCCTAATCCAATCAGGCTCATCGTGTTCTTAAACAGGCTGCGGAACCCCGCGAAGGGATAGGAAGGCTCAGCCATGCGGATGGAGTGCATCAAGGCGTATCGCCGGCATGCTGGATCTCATAACACAAGCAAAAACATGCTATCTCCTGGGACTTATTTGGATGGTGAGCTATAGTGCTTCAGGCTTGAGTGGACTGCCTCATAGATCCCCGGGTAATCCCGCATGCGGATCTTATGCATTTGCGGCAACTGCGAAATCTTGTTCCAAACAGCCATCGCGAGCTCGCTTGCGATCACTTCCAGCTCTGACGGTCGTTCCATGGCGAAAGTTTTGGCCAGCGACTTCTTGGGGTTCATAGACGCTCTGAGTGTAACCTTGGGCCGCAGAGATCACCATGACGCGGATCATAGAGGTGCAAATATTTCATGACCTGGCATTCGTCGTGGGAAGGAGCACCGCAAAAAAAGGGGGGGGATGATCAAGTGATGGAGAGCAGGAAGTGGTCTCCCTTGGAGCGGGATGTCTCCGAGGTCTTGGCTGGAGCGTTTCCTTTTATTAAGAAACGTGGTTCACAAATTCCTGGATGGAGCGGGCTTTCGTGAGTTCAATCTTGCCCCGGGAAGATTGGATCCAACCGTCGTTTTCGAACCGGCGCATGACACGAATGGTGGTTTCGACGGTTGTCCCGACCTGTTCCGCGAGCTCACGCTTCGTATAGGGGAGGATGGCCCCATGAGACTTTTGGAGTTTGAGAAGAAGGGACGCCAAGCGCCGGTCGACATGCTCCTGGCCGGAACAAAAAAGGCTCTGGACCGTTTGGAGGCGCTGGCTGCAGAGGCTGCAAACCCCCATCACGACAGCAGGGTACCGGTTATAAAGGTCATGAAATTCACGATCGCCAATTTGCAGCGCTTCCGATTCAAAAGCCGCAATCGCCGTGCAAGGATAGACCCGGCCCCCAGACCCCACGCGGCACAGAGTCCCAAAGAGCTCTCCAGGAACAATGCTTTCGATGGCGAGCGGTCGGCCTTGCGAAGAATATTTGAAGATCTGAATGCGCCCATGGCTTAAGACCCACACGCTATCTGCGGAATCACCTTCGGAATAGACGGTTTCGCCCTTTTCGTAGGAGCGTCTCCTGAGGCGCTGGGCGAGACGCTCAAGCTCAACGCGAGGGAGCCCCCTGAAAGGAGCAATGGAGGATAAGAATTGGACCGGGTTCTGAGCGCCTGCCATAGGATGCGATTATATATGAGATAACACGATGAAAATTGATACGCTGTGACTGATGAACTGGCGTGCGTTGATCAAAAATAAGAGCGCGTGGATTGTGACGCTTTCTGCGCTTGGCATTCTTTTCTATTTAGTGCCTTCCCCGCTGCTACCGATCTCTCAGCTCCTGCGCGAGCGAATTCTCATGGGCGTGATCCTCCTTGGCGGGACACCCATGCTCTATGACATCCTCCGAGACCTCGCGCGCGGAGAGCTCGGTGCTGACGCCCTTGCGATCATTTCAGTCGCGACCTCCTTTATCCTCAAAGAATACCTGGCCGGAGGCATCCTGGTGCTCATGTTATCCAGTGGCGCGCTCCTCGAAACCTTTGCCGTCCAAAGGGCCTCTTCGGTCCTCAACGCGCTGCTTAAACGCATGCCTAAGATTGCCCACCGCAAACAAGGCGCGCGCATGGAAGATATCGCGGTCGAGGACATTCGTGTTGGGGACGAGTTGATGGTACTGCCCCATGAAATTGCCCCCGTGGATGCCGTCGTGATGGAAGGGCATAGCTATATGGACGAATCCTATCTGACGGGGGAGCCTTTCATGATGTCGAAGGCGCCAGGGTCGAACATTTTCTCAGGCGCTATCAATGGTGAGTCCCCGCTCGTCATACGCGCGGTCCGGGTCCAGAAGGACTCGCGCTACGCCAAAATCATGGAGATTATGCGCGCGGCCGAAGAGAAGAGGCCCCGCTTGCGGCGCATGGCAGACAAAATCGGCGGAATCTACACGCCGATTGCGCTTCTTTGCGCGGTCTCGGCATGGGTCATGAGCGGAGACTCGGGCCGCTTTCTCGCGGTCCTGGTGGTGGCGACCCCTTGCCCCTTGATCATCGCGATTCCCGTCGCGATCATCGGCGCGATTTCGCTCGCCGCCAAACGCGGGATTATCGTGAAAAATCCGATTGCGCTGGAACAAATTCAGCTCTGTCGTACCGCCATCTACGACAAGACGGGGACCCTGACCTATGGTGAACCATCGCTGGTCGAGGAATCTGTGAGCCCGGGATTTTCTGGTGACGAGGTCCTGGAGCTCGCGGCCAATCTTGAGCTTTACTCCAAACATCCGCTGGCGTTCGCGATCCAGGGCGCTGCGAAAAAAAGGCGCCTGGCGCCCATCGAAGTGACGCAGATCTCCGAAAAGCCCGGACTCGGCCTTGAAGGCAAGCTCCAAGGCAAACACGTCCAAATCCTTGGCCGCAAGCAAATCGCCGCGATGGGCCTTCTCCCGTCGGGGGGCGCTGCCCCGGATGGGGGGCTTGAGTGTTTTGTCCTCGTGGATAGGAAGCTTGCGGCACGCTACAGGTTCCGAGACGCGCCGCGATCGGAGAGCCCTTCCTTCATTCGCCATCTTGGCCCTCGCCATGCTTTTGATCGCCAAATGATCATCTCGGGAGACCGGGAATCCGAGGTGCAGTACCTGGCCGAAGCCGTGGGGATCCAGGAGGTGCACGCGGGGAAAAGCCCGGAGGAAAAACTTGCGCTTGTCCGTCAGGAAACAGCCAAGAACAAGACCCTCTATATTGGCGATGGCATCAATGACGCTCCCGCGATGCTGGCCGCAACCGTCGGCATCGCCATCGGGCAAAACAGCGATGTGACCAGCGAGGCGGCCAGCGTCGTCGTGATGGAAAACTCTCTGCGCCTTGTTGATGAGTTCATGCACATCAGCGAGCGGATGCGCGAAATCGCCCTGCAGTCCGCGGTCGGAGGGATGCTTCTGAGCGCGGCGGGAATGCTCGTCGCCGCCGCTGGCTACTTGCCGCCTGTGGCGGGCGCGATCACCCAGGAAGTCATCGATCTGTTTGCCATCCTCAACGCTGTGCGCGTATCGTTCCCGCCCGAAAATCTTTCCGACGTGTGAGTCTTGACCGTCGAGGCCGCCGCCAGAGTTGATATAATGGCCGGACTTCCTGAGAACCTCAGGCAGCATATTGATAGGAAAGGCCGGGACAGCGCGATGAACGAATTAACCATGAGCAGGCCCAAAATCCAGCATCAGGAAGCCGTCGCTTGGGTCGACGAGATGGCACGATTGTGCCAGCCCGACACCCTTTATTGGTGCGACGGATCCGAAGAGGAAAAAAACCGCTTGACGAAAGAATGCCTCGCTTCAGGCGAGCTCGAAGCTCTGGACGAGAAAAAGTGGCCCGGCTGTTACTGGAGTCGATCCGACCTGAACGACGTGGCGCGCACGGAACAACTGACTTTCATTTGCACCCGCTCGAAAAACGACGCGGGCATCACGAACAACTGGATGGATCCCCAAGAGGCCTATCAGAAGCTGGGAGCGATCTTTCAAGGATCCATGAAAGGGCGTACGATGTATGTGATCCCTTTTATCATGGGGCCGGCGGGCTCTCCCTTTCGCAAAATCGGCATTCAAATCACCGACAGCCGCTATGTCACGCTCAACATGCGCATCATGACCCGTATGGGAGCGATCGCGCTCCAAGACCTGGGCACCTCCGGAGAATTCACGAAGTGCCTTCACGGTAAAGCGGACTTGAGTCCGGAGCGCCGCTTCATCTGCCATTTCCCGGAAGATAACACCATCTGGAGCGTCGGCTCCGCGTATGGCGGCAACGCCCTGCTCGGCAAGAAGTGTCTGGCGCTTCGCATCGGCAGCTACCTGGGTCAACAGCAGGGGTGGATGGCCGAGCATATGCTCATCTTGGGCATTGAAAATCCACGGGGTGAGGTGGAGTATATCGCCGCCGCTTTCCCCAGCCAGTGCGGCAAGACGAACCTCGCCATGCTTATTCCACCGAAGACCCTTGCCGGCTATAAAGTCTGGACCGTGGGTGATGATATCGCGTGGCTGCGCATCGGGCCGGATGGTCGGCTCTGGGCCCAGAACCCCGAATACGGGCTCTTTGGCGTAGCGCCGGGGACCAACGATCAAACCAATCCCAACGCGATGAAAACGATCAACAGGAACACTTTGTTTACGAATGTTCTCAAAACCGATGACGGCGGCGTCTGGTGGGAGGATATGGGTCCGCCGCCCGCGCACGGCATCAATTGGAAAGGTGAAGATTGGACGCCCGCTTCCCAAGAGAGGGCCGCCCACCCCAACGCGCGATTTACCACTCCTGCGGCTCAGTGCCCTTCGATCTCGCCCCATTGGGAAGATCCTCAGGGCGTGCCGCTCTCCGCGATCTTATTTGGCGCGCGACGCGCTCGCGTCGCTCCGCTGATTTGCGAGAGTTTCGATTGGCAGCACGGGGTGTACCTGGGGGCGACCATGGCCTCTGAGACCACCTCGGCAGCCGTAGGCCAGACAGGGGTGGTGCGGCGTGATCCGATGGCGATGCTCCCCTTCATCGGCTACAACGTAGGAGATTATTTCCGGCACTGGCTCGACATGGGGAAGCGTCTGGGCGCCCAAGCTCCCAAAATCTTCCATGTCAACTGGTTCCGTCGGGACAGGACGACCAACAAGTTCCTCTGGCCGGGCTTTGGGGAAAACCTGCGGCCGATTCTCTGGGCCCTGGAGCGCTGCGGAGGCAGGGACCATGCGGTCAAGACGCCCATGGGATACGTTCCCACGCCGGAGGGACTTCCGTTATCCGGTTTAAACCTCACGCCTGAACACATTCGCGCGCTTCTTGAGGTGAGCGCTTCGGATTGGACGGAAGATATCGCAGACCAAAAAGCATTCTTTGACAAAATTGGATCGCGCCTGCCCCAGGAGCTTCGCGAAGAACAGGCAGCGTTTGTTCAACGCCTTGGAAGCTGACGAAGCGCGCTTCCTCCCTCTGTGCCAGAAAGCAAGTACATAAGCCGGGCCCTGGGAGTTCTCTTGGCAGGGCTTCTCCTGGTTGGAGCCAGGCGAGCACCTGCGATCCACAACGTCAACCCTGCAGACGCCGAGAAGCTACTTCGCGATGTGGGGGTTGTGCTCCTGGACGTGAGGACTCCCGAAGAGTTCTCTAAAGGATTTATTCCTGGAGCGCGACTGATCCCCTTGGCAGAGCTGGAGCGACGCCGCCAGGAACTCCCCAAGGACAAAACCCAACCCCTGCTGCTCTATTGTCGCACGGATAACCGTTCCCGAAAAGCGGCGCATCTGCTTTACCAATCCGGCTATAAAGATATATATATCCTTTCAGGTGGTTTCGAAGCTTGGAAGGCTTCCCAGAAACCGGTTCAAATGCCACCTGGCAAATAGAGGAGATCCCCATGTTGTCGCTTAATTTCACGAACTGTCTTGTGGATTCGATTGGCTTGTCTCATGGCCTGAGTGAGCCGGAGCTCTATGGGATGGAGGCCAAGCTCAAAAGCGCTCACGAAAGCGTCATCCATCAGGCCGATGCTGGGAAGCTGGGGTTTGTCGACCTGCCCAACCAAAGCGATGAAGCTCGCAAAATCATGTCCTGGGCCAAAAAAAAGCGGGGCTCTTTTGACACCCTCGTGGTCCTGGGCATTGGCGGCAGCGCTCTGGGCAATATTGCCATTCAAAACGCGCTCCGATCGCCTTATTGGAACATGGGAGACAAGAAATCACGAAAGGGCTGGCTTCGTCTTTTCGTCTTTGACAATGTGGATCCGCGCTGGGCGGCGGATCTTGCCGCTGTCGTGGACCCCCGAAGAACACTTTTTAATGTCATATCCAAATCCGGCACCACGGCGGAATCCCTGGCCGCCTATTTCATCTTTCGAAAGAGAGTGGAGGAGAAAGTCGGCCTCAAAAAAGCTTCCCAACATTTTGTGATCACGACCGATGCCCAAAAAGGATACCTGCGCGAGCTGGCCGCACGAGAACAGATGGACCGTTTTGCTGTGCCCGCCAATGTGGGTGGGCGATTTTCTGTTTTGTCCCCCGTTGGCCTCGTCTCCTCAGCGCTCACAGGCGTCCATGTCGAAAAGTTGCTGGAAGGCGCCAGGGCCATGCGATCCAAGTGCCAGAACCCTTCTCTGAAAATGAACCCTGCCGCGGCCTATGCCGCCATCCAATACCTGTATTATCAGAAGGGCATGAGGCTCTCGGTCCTGATGCCTTACTCGCAGAACCTCTACAGTATGGCTGATTGGTATCGCCAGCTCTGGGCGGAGAGCCTGGGTAAACGAGTCGACCGCAGCGGACGGGTGGTGCATGTGGGCCCGACGCCCATCAAGGCCCTCGGGGTCACGGACCAACATTCTCAGGCGCAACTCTATATGGAGGGGCCCTACGATAAAGTGATTTGCTTCCTGACCTTAAACGATTTTGGGAAGAAGGTGGTCATCCCCAAGATCGACAAGAAGCATTACCTGGGTGGCCGAACGCTCAACGAGCTCCTCAAAGCCGAGGAACAGGGAACGCGGTCCGCTCTCACGAAGGCGGAACGCCCGAACATGACCCTCACCCTTGATGAAGTCTCTGAAAGATCCATCGGGGAGATTTTCTTCTTCTTTGAAATGGCTACCGCTTATATGGGAGAGCTTCTGTCCATCAATGCTTTCGACCAGCCGGGCGTGGAGCTGGCCAAAATCTACACGCATGCTCTCATGGGGCGCGCGGGTTTTGAGACCCAGCGAGCGGAGCTCGAAGAAATGGCCAAGAAAGACGCAGGGGGGAGATACGTCGTCTAAATCACCCAACACAGCAAGAAGCGCCGGGCTGGCCCGGCACGCGTCGTACTCGGTGGTTGCCGGCCTCCTAGCGCTCTCGGGAGTTCCTTGTCCTGCGATGGCGGAGTCGCTGACCCTCCTTGGACCGTTGGCCGTCCCATTTTCAAGCTCCGCTCCGCTCACCGTCCTCCATCCCTTGGAAGGCGCGAAGCTTCCTCCCTTAAAAGAAGTCTTTATTTACGGCGCTGTCGTGGCGGGCTCGACGCTCACCCTCAACGGCAGCAGCCTCCCCGTCCACAGCCAGGGCGGTTACCTGGCCATGGTCCCGCTGACTCCGGGGGAGATGCTCTTGCGTTTAGAAGCCCTCACGCCCGATGGCGTGACCGCGCGTTTGGAGCGCCGTTTTAGTGTCGCTCCCGCATTTTCAGAGTTGCCCAAATCTCCCTTAAAAATTCTCCGGGAGTCGATTGCGCCCGCGGAGGAGCTCCTCCTCGCCCCCGGCGACATCGTGCAGGTGAGTTTTCAAGGTTCGCCGGGGGCCGTTGCAGAATTTGCGATCGAGGGCCTCGCCAAGCATGTCCCCATGACGGAAGTCGGCAATCCCGGAAGAGGGATCTATGAAGGGTCTTATGTGATTCCGTCTGATATCGCTCTGAAGCGTTCGGAGATCGCGATCACCCTCAAGCGCAAAGGGGTCGAGCGCGCCACCGCAAAAGGCCGCTTGACGGTGGAAACGGGCGGAGTCCCCCGCGTCGGCATCATCACGGAGGATACGGTCGCCGCCCGAACAGCCATCGACGGCGGCTATGATGTTTTTCTCTATAAGGGCATGAGAGTTCCTTTAAGCGGCAAAATCGGCTCCCAATGGCGCGTCAGATTTTCCGCGACACAAGCGGGCTGGGTGAAAGAATCCGCACTCCAGGAGCTCCCCCGCGGCACCCCTCTCCCACAAAGCATGCTCACCAACATCAAGATCACGCACATCAAAGACAGTACGCTCGTGACGGTGCCGCTCGGAGAGGTCCTCCCCTACCGCGTGGAACAAACCGTCGATCCGATGGCATTGACCCTCACGCTCTTTGGTGCCGCCAATAAAACGGATTTGATCCGTTACGACCCTTTGGACCCCCTGGTGCAACTCGTTCGCTGGAAACAAGTCTCTCCGGACACCTGCCAATTGATCATCGAGCCGCGCATCAAAAAATGGTGGGGCTTTGACATCCGTTATGAAGGGTCGACCTTGATCATTGAAATCCGCAAACCATGGGAGAGCGACAACCTGCGCGACATGATCATCGCGGTGGACCCGGGTCATGGAGGGTCGGATTACGGGGCCGTCGGTCCGCACGGGACATTGGAAAAAGACGCGAATCTTGCCATCGCCAAAGTGCTGATGAACACGCTCGAAGCTTCTGGAGCGAAGCCTTTTTTGGTCCGAAGTCTGGATACGGAAGTTTCGATCTACGAGCGGCCGCGCCTCGCCTGGAAGAATAACGCAAGACTCTTCATCAGCATCCACTGCAATTCCTCTGGTTTGAGTGAAAATCCCGTCTGGAACAATGGCTCGAGCGTCTATTTCTACCAGCCGCAAAGCAGGGCCCTGGCCGAAGCGATCCACGCGGGCTACCGCAAGCACGCCGCGATTCTTCCGGACCGGGGACTGTTTTACGCCGATTTAGCCATCTGCCGAATGACTCAGATGCCAGCGGTGCTGACCGAGCAGGCTTACCTCATCGTCCCGGAGCAGGAAGTTCTACTCTTTGACCCTCCGTTCCAAAAGAATTTTGCCAATGCTATTGTGAACGGGATCAAGGCCTTTATCAAACCGTGAGAGTCCTCTTTCTTCTTTCATGCCTCGAGCCCTCAGGATCGGAGACCTATTCCGTCGCGCTCGCCAAAGCCTGGCAAGGGAAGCACGAGATTTTCTGGATTTCGGACCAACTTCATCACGGCCAAGCCTACACGTCCATGCCCATCGACAGGAAGGCCTTCCCGATGGGGGTTGTGAACACTTGGAGGGTGGTCTCCTTTATTCGCAAGCATGGGATTGAGCTGGTCCATTCCCACTCCCGAAGATCCCACTGGGTCGCGGCCCAGGCGGCCAAAGTCACAGGCATTCCACATGTCACGACGATCCATCAACCGTTGCCTGTTCATGTCTTTTCAAAACATTTCCCGTGCCTTGGGGACCAAACCATCGCGATCGATGAAGCCATCGTCGGCCACTTGCGCATGCATTTTCCCCAGCCCGCCAGCAAAATCCACCTCATCCGCAATGGTATCGACCTTCGGGGCCTGGTGGTGTCCGTGCGACAGACCCCCAATGTGAAAGATGTTTTGCTCATTGGCAGGCTCAGCGGCGGGCGATGGAAAACCTTTGAGTTTTTTGTTGATGCGCTTGAGAACATGGTCCATCGCCTGCCTCCGGCTCACTACAAAATCGTGGGGATGGTCCCCTTCGCGCGGCGGGCGGCCTTCTCCGCGCGGCTGTCGATCGCGCAAAGCAGAATTGCCCCTTCCACGATTGAAAGCATGGGTTTTGTCCAAGACCTGGACACGCTCATCCGCAATTCGGACGGTGCGCTCGCCGCCGGCAGGTCCGCCCTGGAATGCATGGCTTTGGGGCGGCCCGTCGTGATGATGGGGGAAGGCGGAGTCCTCGGTTTGTGCAAACCGGAGTCATGGCCCATCGCTTTGCGAAGCAATTTGGGGGACCATCTCGACCCTCCAGATTTTGATTCCACGAAGCTTGAACAGGGACTGCGCGAAATTCTTGGGCTGCGTCTGGGAGAACAAGAACTGGGACGAAGCTCCCGTGACTTTGTCGAAAAATATTACGATTTAATGGCAATCGCCTCCCAAGTCGAGGCGGTCTACGAGAAAGCCATAGGCTAATGTATCTGCCCATCCTGACTTACCACCGCCTCCTGCCGGGACGGCCCACAAAAGACGCCGACCCCAAGCGCATTGCCGTCAGCCAAGAGCAGTTCCGGAGGCATCTTCTTTGGCTGGGCTGGCTCGGGTATTCCACCGTGCGTCTCGAAGACTATGCCGCGGAGCTCAAGCGCCATGGGAGGCGTGTGGGGCGCAAAACCATCGCGATCACTTTCGATGATGGCTATGAGGAAGTGTTGACCTTAGGGCTTCCTGTTCTTCAAGACTTTGGCTTCACCGCGACCGTTTTTGCAGTGCCCGGCGAGGCGCGTAACGTCTGGGACAACGGCAAGGCCCGACTCATGAACCAAGAGCAGCTGCGAACATGGAGAAGGGCGGGCATGGGAGTGGGCGCGCACTCTTGTCATCACGCCCATCTCACAAAACTTGAGGAGAATGCAGCAAGGAAGGACCTGTTCGATTCCAAAAAAATCCTGGAAGACGTCCTCGGGGAACGTGTCCCGTTGTTGGCCTACCCCTACGGGGAGGCGAACGAGCGGATCGAGACGCTCGCGAAGGAAGCTGGCTTTGACGCTGCTTTTGCGACCGACCGCGCCCCGCGGGACCATACCGCCAATCTCTACCGGCTGAGGCGGGCCGTCGTGTTCCCACGAAACACGGTCTGGGAGATCCTTTGCAAAGCCCAGAGATGGTATCCGGCCTATCAAGACTTTACACGACGACGCGGCGACGGGGAGACGCGGTGACGCGGAGAATCCCCTCGATTCTTGTCTCCACATCTCCGCGTCTCCGTGTCGCCGTTGCGCTCTGGCTCCCCGTGCTTCTCTGGGCTGGCGTCATCTTCTTCTTTTCGAGCATCCCCGATCTACGGATCACAAGAGCCTGGTATGACATCATCTTCAGGAAATTCGCCCATGTGTTCGTTTTCGGGGTTCTGGCGCTCTTGCTGGCGCGTGCGCTCACCGGAAGTGCTCCTTGGCCGCAGAAGAAGATCTTCGTCTGGTCGCTTGCCCTGACTTTTCTCTACGCTTGTTCCGATGAGCTCCATCAATCTTTTGTCCCGGGCAGGGCGGCCTCCGCCTTGGATGTCGGTATCGACACGTTGGGCGCTTGGGGTGCACTAAGATTGATCCCCTGATGGAGACCCAAACCCTCTACGTCCTTTTACCCGCGCTCAATGAAGCAGATGCGCTCTCAAAACTCCTACCAGATCTCGGGGATACCCTGCGAAGCGTGATGCCTTACCGGATTGTTCTGGTGGATGATGGATCCACGGACGCGACACCCTCGCTCGCGGCAGCCTGGGCGAAGGCTTGGCCGATGCAGCTTTTGCGTCATCCCGCCAATCAGGGATACGGGGCCGCGTTAAAAACTGGATTCCTCTGGGTGATCCAAAATGCGAGCCCTGCGGACATCGTTGTTTCACTGGATGCGGACAATACGCACCGCCCGGAATACATCCCCAAACTCGTGGACATGATCCAGGATGGCTTTGACGTCGCCACCGCTTCGTATTGGGCGCCGGGCGGCCAGATGAGCGGCGTGCCTTTCAAGAGGCGCGTGATGAGCTCTATTGTAAACGGGCTCTTTCGACGTCTCAGACCCATTGGCGAGGTTCGTTGTTATACGAATGGGTTTAGGGCTTATCGTGTAGCTGTGCTACAAGAGGCTTACAAAAGATATGGCGTTCGCCTCATCGAGCAAACAGGGTTCCCGGGCGGTGCAGAGCTGTTCATCAAAGTGTGTCGTCAAGCGGTCAAAGCGGGGGAAATTCCTTTTGTGCTCCATTATGAGAACCGCGGCGGACAAAGCAAAATTCAAACTGTCAGGACCATTATGGCTTACTTGCAGTTGTTGAAGAACACAAGGCGCCCATGAAGTCGCCACACATCTCACTCGTCGTCCCCACATACAACGAATGCCTTAATATTGCGGCCTTCTTGCAGTCTGCTCAGGATGCTCTCCGTGGATCGGATTTTGAAATCATTGTTGTGGACGACAACTCCCCGGATGAGACGGCCTCGATCGTGCGGTCCTTGGCAGCGACCAACCGCAGGATTCGGTTGGTGGTGCGCACGCATGAACGAGGTCTGAGCGCAGCCGTCCTCGAAGGCATGCGGGTTTCGAAGGGTGATATTCTGGCTGTGATGGACGCTGACCTCTCGCATGATGAACGGATACTCCCGCAGATGGTCCAAGCCGTTGAATCGGGAGCAGCCCTCGCGGTTGCGTCCAGACGTATCCCAGGAGGGGGCGCTGACCGATGGCCATGGCATCGACGCCTTTTCAGCAATGTTGCCACAATTCTGACGAGAGCTGTTCTCCGGACGTCCCTCTCAGACCCCATGAGCGGCTATTTTGTCATCCCTCGCTCCGCCTATGAGCAATGCAAGCACCGCTTAAACCCGCAAGGATATAAGATATTGCTTGAGTTCTATGAAAGGGGGCGGCCGGAGAAAGTGAGCGAGCATCCCTTTATCTTCAAGGATCGTCACCAGGGCCACAGCAAACTTACCTTACAAGTCATGATTCAATTTCTAAAAGGACTTTGGCGGCTCAGAGCGGAGAGTTCCTCTTAAGGCATGTAGCGCAACCGCATGATGAGGTCGTCGAGTGAATTTATAAAACCATATCAGCCATTCCAAAGCCTCGCGATCTCCCGTGAGGTCATAAATCAAAAAAGTATGTCCGACAATTTTTGTGGGCTTGCGACGAAGCAGAAGCCACTCGAGTAGGGGCCGCTCTGTTTGTACGACTTTCGTTCCCAAGGCAAGGCAAACGCGCCCCCTCCACTCTGGAAAGATGACTCCACGATAGACGGCAGTGACCAAAGCCGGGGATAGGACATCTTGATAAGGAATTCCGTACACACGAGGATCCCCTGCTCCCGCGTAACCCAAGAGGACCTGTGTCAGATTCTCTTGCCTCATCCAACTTGCTAAAGCGGGGAGCCCTTGACCCCAATCCTGATCGGAATCATCCAGCCAGTGATAGCCATGGCTGGACCCTCCGACCAACGCATTAAAGTAGGAAAGATAGTGCGGATGGACCCAGAAACATTCACCTGCCATCACAACAGCCAGGATGATCATCCATGAGCGCCATTTCACGCCTGCCGCTGAATCCAGTAAACTTCCAATCGCCAGGCAGGCAAAAGGGTGAAACCAGAATAGATGCGAAGTGGTCACATAGCGGGAGCGGAACGCGATCGTGAGAAACAAGTACATCCCTGCTGAAGCAATCCCCATCTGAAGGAGAGGGTCTGCGCGTCTACGGTGACAAGACACAGCAAACCCAACCGCTGCCAGAATCACCAGCGACAAAGGCGTCTTGATGAGCCATGCGATCAGTAAATGGAAGGGCAGCGGATGTTCCCAGACACGGCCAGCGAAATAAATGGGCATGGATGCCTGAGGAGCGCTCAGTCCACGGGAGATCATCTCGGCACCGAAATAAGATTGTCCGAGATATCGCATGATGAGTTCGGCCATGAGCAACACTGTAGCCGTCACGCCCAAGGTGGCGACCTTCCGACGACTGACCCATAGAAATCCTGGCAATAAAATCCACGCCGTCGCTTTCGTCAGAACGGCACACAGCCAGAAAATCCCCCAGAGAGCAACAGCCCAAGGATGCCTTCGTTCTTCCCAGCGAACAAAACCGATACAAGAGGCCATCATAAAGACAGCGAGCGTCATCTCCAAAAGACCCATGGAAGCACGCGCTAAGGCGGCGGGAAGAAACGCGTAAAACGTCAGCGCCAGAAGACCCGCCCGATCACCCCACCGAGACCGACCCGCCAAGAAGATCATCCAAGCGAGCAGGCAGGAGAACAGAACATTAGTGAGGCGGGAGAGAAAGAGAAGCCTTCGTGCAGGCAGTCGGTTGTTGTGCACAAAGTCGAACCCAAAGCGAAAGGGCTCTACGGCATCCTTGCCACCTGGCGGACTTTTGATGGAATTCTTTTCAAGAAATAGCGGCAGAGCCAGGAGCGCTTTCCCCAGCGGGGGATGATCGAGACTGGTGCGAACATGACCGCTGACCAACAGATCGTACCCCGCAGCGGGGTAGATGATCTCATCCCACGCCGGAGATACATTCCAGGACGCATGGAGAGCAAGACAGGCATGAAGACTGATCAAAACGAGGGCTATGGTTCGGTTGCTCATCACGGTTCGCTCGATTTTAATAGAATACAGCTGAAATGATTGAATTTCTTGTCTCTCTCCTCTTGATCTTATCCGGCTTGCTTGTCTGGTTTTTGTATCAGCAAAACCGCAGGACGGATGCCGGCAGTTTGATCCTGAATATGATTCAAAGAGAAATGAATGCGCTGAGAGACCAGATGTCCCAGAGTCTCTCACAAAACACAGGAACTATCAACCAGCGCTTGGACAATGCTGCGCGGCTCTACGGTGACTTGCGCAATCAGCTGGGCCAGCTCTCGGAGTCTAATCTCCAAATTCAGGCCATCGTAAAAGACGTTTCTTCGCTTCAGGATATCTTGCGCCCACCCAAACTCCGGGGCGGCATGGGGGAAGTTCTCTTGGAGAACCTTCTGCGCGAAATACTCCCACCGGAACATTACAGCCTGCAGCATCACTTTAAGGGCGGAACCATTGTCGACGCCGTGATTCGCTTCAAAGAAGGGATGGTTTCCGTGGACGCGAAGTTCCCGCTGGAAAATTTCAAACGGATGCTGGAAGCGGAATCGGATGACCAGCGAAAGCTGGCGCGCAAAGAGTTCGCCCGGGACATCAAGAAGCACATTGATGACATCCATAACCGCTATATCCAGACTGACGAGGGCACCTTCCCGTTCGCGCTCATGTACATCCCGGCCGAAAACGTCTATTACGAAACCATCATCAAAGGAGATGACGAAGACGGAGAAAAGGCGCTCTACTCCTACGCGACGTCAAAACAAGTCATGCCGGTCTCGCCGAATTCCTTTTACGCCTATCTTTTGACGCTGGCTCAAGGGTTTCGTGGGCTCAAGATTGAGGAGAGAGCGCTTGAGATCATGAGTCACCTCGGAAGGCTGAAACAGGAGCTGGAGAGGTTTACGGATGATTTTCGTAAAGTCGGCATGCATATTGCCAATGCGCAGACCCGCTTCGGCGAGGCGGAAAAGCGCCTCACTCGCTTTGAAGAAAAGCTGATCGCCTCGACCGAAACCCCTCAGGAAATAAAGGACGACCCACTCCTCGATACAGTTCGTAAAGAATAAATCCTCTCTATGGACGCCTGTGATGCTCGCGTGATGAGTCCCCGGTATCGCGCAATCGTTTCCATCGTTGTTTTTGCTGGAGCGCTCTTTGTCTACCTGACCACAACCAATCAGATCTTCTCCTTTGACGCCATCACGAACGCCATCGCTTGTGAGCGTCAAGAACCGATTCGTTGGTTTCACCCGAACCATCCCCTTTATCCCTCCCTTGGAGTTCTCTACTATCAGCTCGAGAGGCTCTTGGGTTATGAGGGCTTGGCCATCTATTCACTCGCAAGACTGAATTCTCTGCTCATGGCTTCTGCCCTTGCGTTTCTCTTTTATGGACTTTCCGGTAAAGCCCGCACCATGCCGGCCTTGGTGTCGGTGTTCTTCCTTGGCAGCTGCTACAGTATGTGGCATTTTGCGGTGGATGGTCGTGCGGTCGGGGCTTCTGCAGCTTGTGCCGCTCTTTTGATCGTTAATCTCTTGAGTCTTGATCATGGCAACCCCCTGCGGAGAAGCCAAGTTGTGACCGTATCGTTCCTCTCTTTACTCTATATCCTGATGCACGGGATGGCGTTCTTTCATATTCTCGCCATCGCCCTATGGCTGGCGCTCTTTCGAAAGCGCGCTTCTCTTTCAAGGGTTCCGAACGACTGGGGCTCGGCCGTGCTATATCTTTCGTTGGTCTCGGCGGGGCTCCTCCTCAGCTACGGGACCATCTTCATCTGGGTGATCCGTCCAGAAACGACTCAGTCCTTTCTGCGCTGGGCGATCGGCTACGCTTCCTACGAGACCTCCCACATGCCCCGCTATCCGGGATTCTGGTCCACCTCTGCGCTCGGAGGTCTCCAAGGCCTCTGGGCAGGATGGAAGGGCTCTTTTATCGCTCATCCCTCGGGAGCCGCAGCAGGACTCTTTTCTATGGTGATCCCCGTCATGTTCCTGGCCCTTCTTGGGCAAGCGCTTTGGAAGCGCAGACAGACGTGGATTCAACACGAGAGTCTGATCGTCGCGCTTGTGCTCTGGGGTATGTTGTGCGAGTCCTTCGTCGTGCTTTGGAGCCCGGCTCAGGTCGGCTTTCACCTTCATGCATTGATCCCATGGACAGTAGCATTGCTCCTGCTTTTGTGCCGATCCAAAGTATTTCTCTACGGGCAGGCCATGGTGGCGAGCGCCATCTTCTTGTGGAACTTGACAGGACCTATCGCCCACGCATCCACGATTACCCATAATCAAGGTTACATGGCGCTCAAAGAGCTCAGAGCCCGACTCCAGCCAGGGGACACGTTCGTTGCAGCGCAGGCTGGCGCTGTGCCTGATATCGGGGTGCTCATGCCCTATTTCTTCCCTGAGTTGAGCGGTGGATCCCTCGAAGGACTACTTTTCGCATTTCGGGAAACATCCCTTGAGCGTTTCGAGACCGCTTTGTGGCGAGACATAAGGAGAGGCAGAAGGGTCTATGTATTGGATGATTTCTTTGATTCCAACGCCCAGCTCGCCCTAGAAGCAAAATATGCCTTGCCGGTGGGCTCCCTCCGCCAAATGTGGTCTGGTTTTCGACTGACCAAGGCTTTCCAGCTAACCAATGGCCGCGTGGTCTACGAAGCAGCCTCGAAGGTCAAGAGCTGACTGGGTGATATTGTTTTTTCTTCCCAATTCCCGCGTCTGAGAGCTTCGGGGGCCTTTGAGTTGATGGATGCTGCCCCGGAAGAAATGTTTGCGGCACCCAGATCCCCCATTGTCCTATCTGCTCAAAAAGGACGTAGCGCTCTCGGATGAATCCGCATAACGGCTCAAGATTGACCAGGCACTCCAGGCCCTGTCCATGTTGCTGTGTCAGGATTACTTCTGGGCGGCGCTTTTCGAGATCCCGAAGGCAGACAGCGTTCAGCTCAGGATAGATAAGCGGTGTATCCACGGATACGAAGCGGGTGGGATTGCGACGCTCGCATAAGAAATAAATAACACCTTTGCGCGAGAAATCAAAGAGGTAGCCATCCGGAGGGACGAGCGAGCGGATTCGGCTCACGATCCGTGCGATGTCCCGAAGTTCTTCTTCGGGCCCGTCAACATGGCCCCAACGAACAGGCATGGTGACCGGCAGGGTCTGTCGATGGGTGAATGTACTCGCTTGAAGAGGCGTTCCATTCGCCAAAAATGAAAGTGCTGATTGATTGCCTCCGATCACAACAATTAAGGGCAAACCAAGGCCGACCAACCAGGCCGCCGTAGACGTGCGCGCACGCAGGGAGTACGGCCCGAGACACCGAAGCCTCTCGAGCAGCCGGTCCATGATAATCGCAGCCAAAGGAAGGACGAGCGGGCTCGCCACGAGCCAATGAGTATAGTCAGACCGCCCAATGTAGGTGAAGTAACTGGTGAAGAGGATGCAAGATAAAGCGACCACGCCCATCCGCTGGCCGGAGGGGCGCCCGACGCTTGGAAAGGTCCAGCAATAGGATAGTACGGCGACGACTAACAACGGAATATGATGAATATAGACATACGAATCGAATTGATAGATTGGTTTCCGCCAGGGAAATCGAAAATGTCGGCTACTCAATCCTTCCGACCATGATGCTGATCTCTGAAGCATGGTTCGAAGGGTGTCCTCGATCCACTCCTGCCACCCGCCGATTACGATCAAGTAACAGAAGAAGATGGCCATGACCGCGAACAATCCACAGATCCATGGCCAGAGCCAGGACAGCTCTTGTTGCCTTGTTTCGCGATGTCGCGATTCCATGATGGTCATCCCCAAGAACACGAGGAGACCTAGCGACAACGTCATCCCAATTTCCAAACTGTAGAGCAGTGCTAAGGCCTGTCCGACACCGGCAGCGACGAACCACCGGCGCTGACCATGGATCCACCCATAGGCTGCACAGAAGATCACCCACACGACCGGCCACACTCGGTCGGGGATCACGAGATTGCCTCTCCAGCATATCCCCATGCCCAGGAGAACCAACAGCAGACGAGATCGCATCAGCACAGACGCGATGGCGAAAAGCCCAAGAGTGGACAGAGCCGAAAGCCAGGAGTTCATCCTCAGGTAAGCTTCATAAGTCGTTTCCCATATCCGAAACGCGAGAAGAGGCTTGACAACCTCTTGGAGGATACCGTAATGAAGGGCGAAGTCTCGGGACGGCTGTTGATGCAGAAGGAACGCTTGAGCCAACCCTAAACGAGGACCATCCTCATAGAGATCGATTCGCGGCATGAAATTTCTTTGCTGGGCAAACCAAAGAATCGCGACCGCGGTGACGATCCATAGGAAGGCCTGAACAAGATTTCTCCGCGGGGACCGAATCCGTTCCTGGGGCGCGGATCTCACCATCAAGACACCGATGGCCATCCCAAAAACGGGAAGCCATGGGCCAAAAAGCAGGGCTGCTGTGATCACAAGGGCCAGCGCACATCCCCATTCCCACCACGGCTGATTCATCAGACTGGCTGCACGGGCATGAAGTGATCGTACGAGCAGGGGAAGACTGAGGGAGGAGCACAGCAGGAGCATTTGAAGCCATTTATCCTGTGCGCGCTCGGCCAAGCTCGTTGGCGGGCTATGGGATACGAGACCGTAGAGCGAGGTCGTCACCACTTGCCACAGCAGCAACAAGAATAGTGTGACCAAGAAAAAAGGCGTAAGGCTTATCGCGTTAGACGGAGCCTCGTTCGTGGCACCTTTCAAGTATAATCCCCTCTCAACAAGTCATCGCCGCCATGTCGGTTATGAAAACTGCTGTCATTTTACAGTCCAGCTATATCCCTTGGAAGGGATATTTCGACCTCATTCGTCTGGCCGACGAGTTTATCTTGCTGGACGACGTTCAATATACCGTCCGGGACTGGCGAAATCGCAATGTCATCAAGACTCACCAGGGCCTGCACTACTTGACGATTCCTGTATATACCAAAGGTCGTCGCCAACAGCGGATCTGTGATGTTGTGGTCAGCGACCTCTCATGGGCAGCGTCGCATTGGAAAGCTCTTCAGGCCTCTTATGCGCGCGCGGCCCATTTTCGAGAAATCGAAGCTGTCTTTAAACCTTTGTATTTGAATTTACAGGAGCGATCGCTCAGTCGGATCAACCACTGCTTCATCCGGGCGATTTGCGGCTACCTGGGAATCCAGACTCCGGTCCGGTGGTCTATGGATTTTCAGGGTATATCGAGTCAGAAAACACAGCGATTGGTGGATCTTTGTCTGGCCGTTGGAGCTACACGCTACCTCTCCGGCCCTTCGGCCCAAGCCTATCTCGACGAGCCGCTCTTCAAGAAGACTGGCATTGAACTCGCGTTCATGAACTACGATGGGTATCAACCGTATCAGCAATTGCACGGGAAATTTGAACATCACGTATCCATACTGGATCTTCTCGTCCACGAAGGACCGAATGCGCGTCGCTACATGAAGAGTCTTTCCACCCGGCACGGAGATCGCGATGCGGTGGATTAAAAAAGGTCTCTTGATCAAGCCTGATCCCAGCAACACGTGGTCGGCCAGCCACGCGGTTCTGGCAGCGCTCGCCCCAATTTCTTCTCAGGAGCGCATCCGTCGGATCTATTTCTCGTCAAGGGATGTCGAAAACAGGAGCCGTGTGGCGTGGGCGGAGGTCGTTTTCGCACCGGAAGCCAAAGTCCTTCGACGGGCCAGCAGCCCGGTCATGGATCTTGGAGAGCCGGGCCGGTTCGATGAATCTGGCGTCAGCGTGTCTTGCCTGGTTCCCCAGAGGGACTCGCTGTACCTTTATTATACGGGATGGTCCCTTCCTCGTCATGTGGCCTTTCAGCTTTCGGTCGGCCTCGCCATCAGCCGCGACGGAGGTCATACATTCGAGCGCTGGAAGCCCGATCCTCTCTTGGATCCGACATCCCAGGATCCCCATGGGACAGCTTCTCCTTCCATCTTGATCGAAAACGGTTTGTGGAGAATGTGGTATGTTTCTTTCGTTGGGTGGGTGGATCCCAAGACTCCCCGCTATCACATCAAGTACGCAGAGTCCTCTGACGGCTTGGTCTGGAAGCGATCGGGGATCATCGCAATCGATTTTGCATCACCGGCAGAATATGCCCTTGGCCGCCCTTGTGTGATCAAGGAGGGGTCTCTGTATCGTATGTGGTTTTGCAGCCGGGGTTCGGCCTATCGCATTCACTATGCCGAATCTTATGATGGCCTGAGGTGGTCTCGTTCCCCCGTGACCGAATTGGACGTTTCCCCTCAGGGATGGGATTCCCAGATGACGGCTTACCCCTGTGTGTTCGTGCAGGCGGGTCGATGGCACATGCTCTACAATGGCAATGGGTATGGACGCGATGGCATTGGCTGGGCCGTGGGCAAACCGTGAAAGTCCCGTTTAATAAACCACACTTGAGCGGGCGTGAACTGCGCTATATCAGCGATGCTGTCGGCCGCCGGGCGCACCTCTCCGGTGACGGGTTCTACACGAACCGCTGCGCTCAGTGGCTGGCGCAACGGCTCGACTGTCCAAAAACACTTCTGGTTTCCTCCGGGACTCATGCGCTGGAATTGGCTTTTATGCTCCTGAACATCGGTCCTGGAGATGAGGTTCTGTTGCCTTCCTTTACCTTTCCCTCCACAGCAAACGCCGTCGTCCTACGAGGGGCCAAGCCGGTGTTCGTCGACATCCGTCCGGATACACTCAATATCGATGAACGAGAGTTGGAGCCCCTCCTCACGCGACGCACGAAGGCCGTGGTGGTGGTTCATTACGCCGGCGTCCCCTGTCAAATGGATGTCATCCAACGAGTGGCGCGTCAGGCAAGGATCGCGCTCGTGGAAGACGCTGCCCAGGCGTTGGGTTCACAGTTCTGCGGGAAAGCCGCGGGCAGTTTTGGCCTCGAAAGCGCATTTAGCTTTCACGAAACTAAAAACTGGCATTGCGGCGAAGGCGGCGCCCTGGCTATCAACAGCTTAAGATTGATCGAGCGTGCAGAAATCATCCGTCAAAAGGGAACGAACCGTTCTGCCTACAACCGCGGAGAAGTGTCGCGATATTCCTGGGTCGATATTGGATCTTCCTATGTGCCTTCAGAACTTCAAGCTGCCTACCTGTGGGCGCAACTCGAACGGTTTGAGCACATCCTCGCGCGGCGGAAGCGGCTCTATCAGCGGTACGCCGCGGCATTGGAACCTCAGGAAGGCCGCGGGCGACTGCGTTTGCCAAGGATTCCTGCTGATTGTGTATCGAACTATCATTCGTTTTATGTATTGTTTGAGTCCGTCCGGGCTCGCAACAGGGCACTGGATATGTGCAGTCGCTGTGGGATCAATGCGGTCACCCATTATTACCCGTTGCACCTTTCCAAGATGGGAAAACAGTATGGGTGTCGTGCCGGTTCATTGCCCGTCACCGAAAGTGTCCACGAACGCCTTCTGCGGCTGCCGTTATACAACGACATGACCCGCAACGCGCAGGATGCTGTGATTCGAACCATGAACGCTTTATGATGAACGCTGAACATCCCAAATTGTCCGTCGTGATCCCCGTTTATCAGGCGAAGGATTGCCTTCATCCCCTCCATGAGCGCCTCACGCGAAGTTTGAATTCCCTGCAGAAGTCCTACGAAATCATTCTGGTGGATGACCGCAGCCAGGACGGTTCCTGGGAGATCGTCCATGCGCTGGCGCAGCGTGATGTCCATGTGAAAGGGGTGCGTCTCAGCCGCAATTTTGGGCAACATGCCGCCCTCACGGCGGGCCTCGGATTGGCGTCTGGCCAGTGGGTCGTGGTAATGGACTGCGATCTACAGGATGCTCCCGAAGAGATCGAAAAGCTTTATCGGAAAGCGGAGGAGGGTTACGACATTGTCTACGCCTCGGTCACCAAAGAAGATCCCTCCTGGTGGCGTCGCCTGATGTCCTGGTTCTACCACTCGTTAATTCAATGCCTCACGGGTTGCGAGGATGGGTTGTCGACCGGATGTTTCTCAGTCTTGTCACGCAAAGCGGTTCAAGCATTTCTTCAATATAAAGAAGCGCACCGTCACTACCTGATCCTCATCCGCTGCCTGGGCTTTCGGACAGCGCGCGTCCCTGTGTCTCGATATCCTCGTCCCCATGGGGAGTCTTCTTACTCGTTCAGCAAGTTGTTCCGCTTAGGTGTCGATGGGCTGATCGCTCAATCCGATATGCTTCTCCGCTGGTCCATTCACATCGGGATTCTTTCCGCGGTGGCCTCTTTCGCCTTTTTGGGGCGCATTGTCTACTATAAAATCTCGCGGCCAGGCTTGCCGATTGGCTGGTCAAGCCTCATGGCGACACTGCTCCTTCTAGGGGGGTTAATTCTCATTAGCCTAGGCATCCTGGGAGTCTATATCAACCGCATTTTCTACCAGATCAAGGACCGCCCTCTTTTCATCATTGATGAAACCATCAACATCTAAGACCATGCGTCCTTATGCTGCCATCAACAAAAGCATCGGTGCCTATTATGCCAAGACTCTCCAGTCCCACGGTCCGACACCACGGGGAGTTGACTGGAATGGCGAAGCCTCACAGATCTTGCGCTTCAAGCAGTTGGCCAAGCTTCTTCCAGCCGGGCGTTCCTTTCAGGTGGTTGATCTGGGTTGCGGGTATGGAGCGCTGTACCCGTATCTTAGACGACACTTTCCCAACCTTCAGCGATACACCGGCTACGATCTGTGCCAACCGATGATTCGAGTAAGCCAACGCCTGCATAACCAATCGGCCAAGGCGCATTTCCGCTGGATCCGATCCCTTGCAAATATCAAGCCTGGCGAGTATTGCCTCGCCAGCGGCATCCTGAACGTCAAGATGGATTTCCGTATCGACTTCTGGCGTCGTTACGTTCTTCACGTGCTCTCTGAGATGAACCGTATCGGGCGGAAAGGGGTTGCCCTTAACGTGCTTTCTCGTTGTTCCGATCCAGCGCGGCGGAGGAAGGATCTCTTTTACGCCGATCCCGCATGGCTCCTGGACCAGGCTGCGCGCTACAGCCGACACGTTGCCCTCCTCCAGGATTACGGGCTTTATGAGATGACGCTACTGATACGAAAGGACATACCATGAAGAATCTCGTGATCTTTGGCGCCTCTGATATTGCGGAGTTGGCCCATTACTATTTCAGCCGCGCCTCGCCATATAAAGTTGTCGCCTTTACGGTTGATCGGCCGTATCTCGACCGTTCTGTGTGGCATGATTGCCCCGTCGTAGCCTTTGAGGATGTGGAGAGTCGATTTCCTCCAGCCTCGCATGCGATGTTTGTGGCGTTGTCCTACACCCAACGAAACATGCTCCGCGCCACCAAGTATGCCGCGGCCAAAGCGAAAGGGTACCTCTTAGCCAATTTTGTGAGTCCCGACGCCGTGGTCAGCGATACGGCCACTTTGGGGGACAATTGCCTGGTCCTGGAACATAACACCATCCAGCCGTACGTTTGCATCGGGAACGATGTGACCCTTTGGAGTGGAAATCATATAGGCCATCACACGGTGATTGGGGACCACACGTTTGTGAGTTCGCATGTTGTCATCGCTGGACGAGTCGAGGTTGGGCCGTACTGTTTTCTGGGGATCAATTCAGCTATCGGGAATGGCCTCACCTTGGGCGCAGAAACCACCGTAGGGGCTGGGGCCTTGATTCTTCGGAACACAGAACCAGGATCCGTTAACCCTGGCGGGGCCTCCAGGCCGCGACGGGTCCGAGGGGCGCGGCTTCCCTTTTTCCGAACTGGCGACAAGCGGTCGATGAGCTAAAGCACGTCTCTTGATCCTTGAAGCCCCTGGCGGGCGCGCCGAAGATGGAGTGGCGGAGAGCGCCACACGACAGGCGCTCGCCCGCCGGACGTGTGGCGGACGAACCCGTTCAAGAGGTGTGCTGCGCGTGCCCCCAACGGGATTCGAACCCGTGATCTCTGCCTTGAGAGGGCAGCGTCCTGAACCGCTAGACGATGAGGGCACGCGCAGCATCCTCATTCTCTGCCTTGAGAGGGCAGCGTCCTAAACCGTCCGCCACTAAGCCTCGGCGGACGCCCGCTCCGATGTAGTGGCGGGCGCTAGACGATGAGGGCACAAATGACCAACAAAATCTTACTACTCCAAGCCCCAATCTCTGCCTTGAGAGGGCGGCGTCCTAACCGCGAGACGACGAGGGCACGCGCTGCGTCTTCATTCTCCGCTTTAAGCTCAGCGGTTTCTTCGTGAGCGAAGAAGGGTGTCATTATAACACGGGTCGACGCGCCAGCAGGGGAGTTACCATCAAAAGTGCTGGAAATAGGTTCTGAGGCAAGGAAGGATTTGCCTTAGGAATAGATAACGGCGTACCCTTTCGTTGAACCAAACAAACCTGTCCGTTCAAGCGGACAATAAACGAAAAGGAGACGCCGTTATGAAGACCATTGTAAACGTGAAAGGCTGCGAACACAAAGAGAGCATGCTGGATTATCTGGCCCGAGAGGGAGCGCGCAAAATGCTGGTGGAAGCCCTGGAGGAAGAAGTGACGATGTATCTGGAGCGGCGGCGCTATGAGCGGGCGAAGAGCCTGGAGAAAGGCTATCGCAACGGAACCCGGGAGCGGAAGGTGACAGTTTTGGGAGCAGGTTTAAAGCTCTCGGTGCCGCAAGTCGACGGGGGCGAGTTTGAGTCGAGCATCTTGCGTCCGTACCAGCGGCGAACCGAGGGTGTCGAGGAGTTATTCCGGCGGCTGTACCTGGAGGGGCTCTCGAGCCGGGACTTTGAGCCGGCGATGCGAGCACTGATCGGGGATGGAGCCACCTTATCAGCCAGCACGATCCTGCGTTTATCGGCGAAGTTTCAATCGGACCTGGCCACCTTCAGCCGCCGGGACTTATCCGAAACGCGTTACGCCTATGTCTGGGCGGACGGCGTGTACTTGAAGGCCGGGCTGGAGAAAGAGAATACGGCGCTTTTAGTGTTGGTTGGCGTGAATGCCGATGGGAAGAAAGAGCTGATTGCTCTGATGGAAGGCTACCGGGAGAGCCGGGATTCCTGGAAGGAAATCTGGCGAGGGGTGGCGGAGCGTGGAATGCCCGCTCCGCTCTTGGTTATCGGCGATGGGATGGGTGGGCTCTGGGAGGCGGTGGCGGAGGTCTATCCGACCGCCAAAGATCAACGGTGCTGGAAGCACAAGATGCGCAACGTCGTGGATAAAGTGCCGAAGGCCAAGCAAGAGGAGGTGCTCAACCGTCTGCGCGTAGCGTATCAGGCGGAGCGTCGAGAAGACGCGGAGAATCACCTGGCCTTGTTAGCCGAGGACCTGGAGATTCGCTACCCGAAGGCGGCGGCTTGTATCCGGAAGGACCATGACGCCTTGCTGCGCTACTTCGACTTTCCGAAGGAGCACTGGGTGCATTTAAAGACGAGCAATCCGATCGAGTCGGTCTTCGCGGGGGTCCGATTGCGAACTCGCGTTGTGCGGCGGTTTCAGAAATCTCGCACGGGAGTAGCGTTCGTCTACAAAATCATTGAACGCCTGGCGCAATTCTGGAAGCCGATTGAGAAGCCGGAATTGGTGATGGGATTATTCGTCGAACGAGAGAAGCTGGAGGTAGCGGCCTAAGAGACTTTCGACCAAAGGGGCGCCGATCGATTTCCATCACATTTGACTAAAGCTCCCAGCAGGGTCGCCGAGTCCTAGAGAAGGGCTGGGTCTTTTGGCCTTCTATTTCGAATCTTCCGCTCTATAGAAGATTCCATCAAGTTTCCCTAAAATTTCAGAGTCGCCAAATGCGCGGAGGGGGAAATAAGGCATGGAAGTGGATGATGTCGTCGATGCCTTCGTCAGAAAAGTCAATAATACGCCGCGTCGTCGTATTCGGGAAGAAGATGTTCCTCATCCCTTGCGCGGGGGTGGCGCGGAGTTCGGGCTCTACTATGACTGGACCATTCAGCGTTTTGATCGCATCAATTGGATTGAGTCCTTGGAAGACGCGCTCCAGCGAAAGCTCCCGCCTTCTTATAGGTCTCTCGTCACGCGCTATATTTTCCCTGCCTTTGATGTAGGAGACCTCACCCTCCTCGCCAACACCGGCCGAACGCTTTATCATGAAATGGGCATGGCCATGATCCATGATCGGGTGCTTTCGGAAGTTCTTCTCAAGAACGGCTACGCTCAATTTGCGCGCCCGAGCTCTGGCGAGGTTGATCCCATTGGCTTTGATTTTAACCGCACCACGTCAGATGGCGAGTGCCCCATCGTTCGTATCAACCACGCCGACATCGTCGCGTATACGAAAATCACCATCATGGCGGAGATCGCTCCCTCCTTCTCGCTTCTCGTCCATACATACCTCCAGCAGGAACCCCAGGCCAGCCCAGTCTTTCCATAGGTCTTTAGGGGCAGCATTTTTCCCCTAACGCCCCATGCCCCAGCTTGCGGCAATACCGTAACGTTAAGGGGTGACCACCGCTAAAAATCAATTCGTCGACGGAGGAATGAATATTTCCTGGCCAAACTCCTCTAAGGGATAGGGGTCCTTGATGAAACGCTTCCTTCTCTTGCTATGGACCCTTTGGCCTGGGGCGGCGCTGGCCTCAGACCCCGGCACCTCATCCGCCCAATTTCTCAGACTGGGTGCCAGTCCCCGGGGCATCGGCATGGGGGAGGCCCAAGTGGGTCTTGCGGATGACGTTTACGCCACCTATTGGAACCCCGCGGGACTGGCCAGACTCCAATCCAGAGAAGCTGGCTTTGTGCATGCGGAACTCGCCCTGGACATGCGATCGGACTATGTCGCTTATGCCCACCCCTCCGCCCGGTGGGGAACCCTGGCAGGATCCCTGACTCATTTGGGTACGGGCTCTTTTGAGGCCTTTGACGCTGTCGGAGAGGCCACGGGAGAAGTGAGCGCAAGCGACACGGCCCTAGCTCTAAGTTACGCGAGGACCCTCTTCAGCAACCGAAGGATGGGGTCGGAGCTTTCGCTGGGTGGAACGGCAAAATGGATCGAGGAGCGTTTGGATTCCATTTCGGCCCATGCGCTGGCCATCGACATAGGCCTCCTTTATAGCCCCGGGCGACGGCATAGTCAGACTTTCGAAGGGCTCACGCTGGGGCTTGCGCTCAAAAACATGGGTTCGTCCTTGAAATTTGACCAGGAGTCGTTCCCTCTCCCTCGGGCTTTGGTTGGCGGCCTTTCCTGGACCGGGGTGTGGCTGGGCGAAAAACTCACGCTCACCCTTGACGGCGAACAACCCCAGGCAGGAAAAACCTCCACGGGGGCAGGCCTTGAAACTTTCCTCTTTGCGCTTGCTGATTCTACGGGCTGGTTACACCTCTCGCGCGGACGTGGGGACAGGCTTGCGCCTTGGCGCGGGCATAAAATTTCGCACCCTGCAAGTGGACTATGCCTTTGCCGACGCGGGGGACCTTGGGCAAACCCACAAGGCAGGACTGACCCTCCGTTTTGGTATCACGCCTCCTGATCCCGTGGTCTTGGCACAGACGGCCTACCTTCAAGGCATGCGGGAACTGCGGAGAGGGCGTTACGCGGAGGCCCTTGTGGAATTCAACAAGTCCCTGGAAATCGACCCGACACACCCTGACGCGCTGCGCATGATGAAGGAGACCCATGAAAAGCTTAAGGCGACAACTCCTTAGCGTTTTCCTGCTGGCGCTCTTGGGCGGGCTGGCGCATGCCGGCCCCGCGACGGGCGGGACCTTGGTCCTCACGAAAGACCTCCAGGGAGCAACCGGCTCCTCCGCGATGGCGAGCGGAGACTTTAGCCTTAGATTTGCCTGGGGCGAGCCAGCAGCGGCAACGCTCGTAAGCGCGCCACCTTATACGCTCTTGTCCGGGTATCTGGCGGGCGGGTTCGGAAGCGGCATGCCGCTTACCGTGCTTTCGGCGCGCGTGGGCTTGCCAGGTCAAAAATCCTTTTACCAGGATGGGTGGCAGGTGGGCGTTGCGCTGGACGCCCCTGTCACTCTGGTGTTTTCAGATCAACTGGACGATGCGTCTCTTGCTTCAGGACTCCAAGTAAGTCTTCTCCGAGACCATGCTGGCCTTCCCGGGAGCGCCACGGCACCGATCAGGGTCTCTCACGATCCGGAGACCCGCACCATCACGATCAGCCCTGGGCAGGCCTGGATGGGGAACACGCTCTACGATGTTCATCTCTCCCCGCAGATTCGAAGCGTAGACGGCGAGCCGCTCGATCAGGACGTGCACATTTCCTTCTCAACGCTGCTCGACCCCCACCTCAACAATGTTGTTCTGAACCCCATTGTGCCCGAGGGCGCTCTCGGAACCACGTGGCCTGCCTCTGCTGTGACCTTTCTTCACATCCCCAGTCAATCACTCTCTGATTTTTCCGTCATCTTGCTGGCGAGGGACCCGATCAACAACCCCTTACGCATCGACCCCGGGCTGATTCAGGAAGCCAATGAAAAGGCGGCCAGATCCGGCGGGGCCTACCGCGTTCCTGTCTCAATTCAGGAAATCACAGCCTGCAACGCGCAAGGAGACGGTTTAGGACCCCTCTCCCAGACGGCAGAGCTCATCATGAGCTACGGCCTGGGCTCGAGCCCCAGCGTTTTACCCGCCCTCATACGGCCACAGACGCTTTCGCTCTGGGCGCTCGATGAAGAGCACAAGCTCTGGGTCAAAATCCCCGAAAGCCGTTTTCGGGGCGACAGCCAAAGTGTCTCTGCCCCCATCACCCGCTTTTCTGTCTTTGCCCTCATGGGCAGCCCCGATGGCAACGCTTCGGAGAGTTACGCGTTCCCGGTGCCCTGGCGTCCTCATGGACCACAGGCAGGGCCGGGGCCCGCCCAGACAGGCACAGAAACGGGAGGCATCACCTTCAGCAACCTTCCTTCGGAGTGTCACATCAAAATATTCACCCTCTCGGGTGAGCTCGTTCGTGAACTTCACCACACCGACCTGGGAGGGTCCTTGGCACAGGAGGTCTGGGACGTGAAAACGGTTCACGGCGATCCTGTTGCCTCCGGCGTTTACCTCTGGGAGGTGAGCTCCTCCGTAGACAGAAAGACGGGAAAGCTCATGGTGATTCGATGAACCGCCAAGGCGCTCGATCGATTGTCCCCCTGGTTTTGATCGTGGCCATCCCGGCTTCTTCTCAGTACTGCTCGGCAAGCCTGGAGAGCGGCATTGCCTCCTTTCAAGCGCGCCGATGGTCAGAGGCGATGGCGGATTTTCTCGAGGTGCTTCAAAGCGACCCCTCCAACGCGGAAGCCCACGCCTACGTGACGCTGACAACGCGCCAAATGGAAGCGGAGCGCCAGGGCCTCCTCCGCGAGCACCGGCTCCAGATCTTAAATGAGGCCACGAGCTTCGCTCGGCAGCGTGACGAAAACCTCGAACCCTTGGCCCAAGCTTTTCAAGAGACATCAAGCGCTGCGGAGCGGGCACAAAAATCGAAGTGGCTTTCGGCTTGCGAAGAGGCGCGACTGGAGCGCCAAGCGGGGCGACTCCTTTCGGCTGCCGACATTCTCCTGAAGGTGCTTTCGGAAGAAGGCTCGTTTCCAGAAGCCCAAAGGGAGCTGAGCGAGCTACAAAGTCAGATGCGGCATGCTCTGGATGGCAACGCGGGGATGTCGATCATGGAGCGCTACGCGGTGGAAGGGTTCTATGCCTACGGCCAGGCGGATTATGCCGCGGCACTGTCCGCGTGGACAAAACTGCGGACGCTCATTACGCAAAGCGATGCCCCTGCTGAAGCCGAACGTCATATGAAGCTGCTGCGCGTCCCGGCCTACGAAACCCTTGCGCGTCGGCATTGCGATGAGCTCAAGCGCCTGGAGGACCTGAAGGGTCTTTTCGACAGCGGGGTCCATCATTTCCAGCAGAAACGCTTCCCGAGCGCACTGGAAGAATTCAGGAAGATCGCCATTCAAGAACCCGGTTATCCCCAATTGGGCTACTACCTGGTGCAAACGGAAGCCGCGCTGGAGAAAGACCGCGCGGCCAGGCTCGGGGAAAAGAAAAGGCGAGCGATCGAAAGCAGGCTGCAGGAGGGGCTTGGCGCCCTGGACCACCGGCTTTTCGCTCAAGCCCAGGAGGCCTTTGAGGACGTCTTGCGTCTTGACCCTTCACATCCAGGGGCTCACGCCTATCTTGCGATGGCGACCGCCGAGAGGCGTCGGCTTCATGATCCAAAAGCCGCGCAGTTGCACTACGAAGCAGGGCTCATCGCCTACGCGAGCGGGAAACTTGATGAGGCGATGAGAGAGTGGCGCATCACGGCGCGCATGAACCCCGGTCATGAAAAAGCGAAACTCGCCCTGGGCAAAGTCCAAAAGGAAATTGCGCTTCGGAGAGAGGAAGAGCCTCGCGATGAAGCTTTTCCCTAAACTCTCCTTGACGGTCTCCGGCCTTCTGGCCGGCACCACCATGGCCCTGTGCGGCACTTTCTACCTTGCCGAGAGCCGCACGTTTCGTGCGGAAGCAGAGAAGGAGCGCCGCGCGCTGGTGCAGAATGTCGCGCATATTGCCCGCGAGTCATTTTTGACCAACGATGACCTGTTGCTGGTGAAGTACACGCGATGGATACAGAAATGGAACCCCGCCATCACGAGTCTGAGCGTGGTGAGCCCCCGCGGTGAAATCCTGGCCCATTCCGAACCCCATCAAATAGGCAGCGTCCTCCCTCCCAGGAGCGGTCTGAGCTCGGAGAGATCCTCGGCCAGCGAGCATGACGGGCGCAACGCCATCCTCGTGCTCACGCAAGCCGTCCATCTCGGGGGACAGTGCGTCGCCAACGTCTCGGCAGGCTTCTCGGAAGAGAAACTTCAGGCCCTGATGGGCGCACGCTTGGCCGGGCTCCAAGAGCGCCTCGAGTTGATCGCGCTCGGCGCGGTGGCCATCGGCGTGCTGGTGTCGTTTGGACTGGCGCGCTCCTGGACAAGACCGATCGAAGCTTTGGCGCAAGCCTCGGGACACGTGGGCAAGGGGATCTATCAGATCGAACCCCTCCAGGCGACGCTTCGCGCGGACGAGTTGGGGCTTCTTTCCAGATCCTTTCAGTCCATGGCCAACGATCTTCAGCAGCTCGACGCGATGAAAGAAGACTTTGTATCGGCGGTCACGCATGAACTGCGCTCCCCCTTGAGCGCGATGGAGTCCTTCTTGAACCTGATGGACGAGGAAGTCCGGGAGGGCACAAACCAAGAGTCCTGGCCACTCTATATCGGTCGCCTTCAAGCGAATGCTCAGCGTCTCACGCGTTTCGTGAACGACTTGCTGGATGTGGCAGCGCTTGAGCGCGGCAAAATGGTCCTGGATTGCCAAGCCTTCGCGTTGGATGAGCTTGTTCAAGAGGTTCTGTCGTTCTACGCGCCGAAATTGGACGAAAGGTCTCTCCTCGCGCGCGTTCGCGTCCCCCGCGGGGCCCTGCCAAAAGCCTGGGCGGACAGCAACAAGGTCCGCCAGGTCCTCATCAACCTCCTGTCCAACGCTATCAAGTTCACTCCAGACGGGGGCATGATCGAGCTCGGCCTCGAGCACCTTCCGAAAGAGGGCCAACTGTGCGTTTGGGTCAAAGACAGCGGCCTTGGGATCTCGCCTGAAGATCAGAAAAAGATTTTTGACAAGTTTGAGCAGGTGAAATCGGCCCGTGCGGCCGTCAAGGGACCGAAAGGGACAGGCCTTGGCCTGGCCATCTGCCGGCTTTTGATCGAAGAGCATCGCGGCACGCTCCGTGTGGCCAGCCGTCCCGGAGAGGGCAGCTGCTTTTCGTTTACGCTTCCTGCCATCACGAGTCTTGAAAGCGCTCCTCATGACGACAGCCGAAGGAGAGTCTGACATGAACCGAACGGTCTTGTGTGTGGAAGATGAGGAAGACTATCAATTGCTCCTCCGGCGTATCCTGGGACGGGCCAGGCTCCTGGTGAGCACGGTCGAGACCGGGGCCCAAGGGCTCGCGCTTCTGCGCGAGCGGAAACCCGGGGCCATTCTTCTCGACATTAATCTGCCCGATATGAGCGGCTATGATTTTTGCGCGCAGGCGCGAAAAGACTACGGGGCAGAGGAGCTCCCCATCATCATGCTCACCGTCAGGCGTCGCCCGGAGGAATGGCTGCACGGCTTTTCCTGCGGGGCCAGTGACTATATCGCCAAACCTCTCAACCCGGCACAGCTCTTAGACCGCGTGCTCTACCATCTGGAAGAGAATACCTGCCCCTGGAATGGACCGATGAGCGCCGAATATAAATTGATCCAAGCCGCTGTCGCGGGGAATCGCTCGGCGTTTGATGTGCTCATCCAGAAATACCGAAAACGATTGGTGGAAAGCCTCGGCAGCGCCATTCGCAACGAAACGCATCTGGAGGATGTCATCTCCCACACACTGGAAACGGCCCTCGATCGTCTGCCGGAATTTCGCGGCGAAGCAGGCTTTTTTACATGGATCTACCGAATTGCGATGAATGAATATATGGCCGCCTACCGAAAGCCGCTGCCCCTCTCCTTGGAAGCTCTTCTGGAAACAAAAGCGGAACAGATCCTTCCGCTTCTTGATCAGCAAGAGCCAGAGGAGAATATGCTGGCTGCCAAAGAGATGGGACAACAGGCCTTAGAAACGTTGGGACAAATCCCACAGCCTTACCGAAAGGTCCTCGAACTCTATTGCCTCAAAGGTCTTTCTTATGAACATATCGCACGGAAGATGCGTATCCCGGAAGGGACGGTCATGTCGCGCCTTCATAAGGCGCGCAAACTCCTGCAGGGCGCCTGGACGAAAACACCTGCTTCGCTTATACAATGAACCTGTGATCCGCCGTTTCGCGAAACTTGCTCTTGCCGTGTTTCTGCTCTACCTCTTTTGGCCCTACCGCGTTTTTGACCTCAAGACCCAAAATCCCCGCACGACTTCCTTAATAGAATTACGCAGGGCCGAGGCCAGGAAACGAGGACGGAAGTTTACGCCTGTGTTGTCGTGGAAGCCCTTACGTGAGATCTCGCCAGCCCTTGTCCACGCGATTGTCATTGCGGAAGATGATCGGTTCTACCAACATCATGGATTTGATCTGGAACAAATCCGCATAGCATTTGAAAGAAACTGGCTCAAAAGACGATACGTTTATGGTGGTAGTACGATTACGCAGCAGCTGGCCCGGACCCTCTACTTGCGCCCAAGAAAGTCGATCCTTCGGAAGCTTAAGGAGGCGGTGCTGACGCTTTATCTGGAAGCTCTCTTGCCCAAAAGACGCATTCTGGAGCTCTATTTGAATCTGGCGGAGTGGGGGCCCGGCATTTACGGTGTTGAGGCGGCTTCCCAGTATTACTGCTGGAAGTCATCTTCCGAGATCGCGCCCTGGGAAGCGGCCGCGCTGGCTTCTATCCTGCCGAGCCCAAGAAAGTGGAGCCCCTTTAGCGAAAAGCCCTTCTTGGCTGAGCGCCGCAGCCGCGTGATGGAGCGTTTAGAAAAAGAGGGTTATAATACGCCATAAATCATGAAGCAGTCCTGCGCCAAATGTGGAAAGCCCTTTCAAGATGGAGACCGGGTGAAGGCGGTCGTCCTCTCCATTTTTCGTGAAATTTCGAGCTCCGTGAGTTATGCCATCGAAAAACCCTATGAGTGCTTGTCGCTCGAGCATGTGGAGTGCGGGGACCGGCCGGCCGAGTAGACTCAACAAGTCGTAAAATTTCTCCATCGACGATAAATTCCCTTGCGGTCGTCTGGGACGCAGGTTAAACTCGCCCTAACATGGGACCCAGTGAAACGAGAGATCTGATGTTCGCAAGTGCGGGAATTCTCTGGGGCGCTGTGACGGTTTACCGAGGCATGCTCACATGGAAGAAAGTCAAAAGCAAAGGCTCTGTCCCCGTCTTTATCATCCTCGGTGCGGCCCTTGTCGTGTGCTGTGCTGGTTACCTGATCCACAGAATCTAAACCCTCGGAGGCTTTTATGAAAGTTTTCGCTGCTCTTGTTCTTGGTTTATGGGCGATCGTGCCGTGCGCCCGCGCGGAAGACGCTCGTCCCGCCCCGCAAGGCGCCGCCTATCTGGAAGAATTGCAGACGAAGCTCGACCACATCGCGCGGCGGGCCAATCAACCCAGCTCCTCAGGTTCTAGCGTCGCAGGCCTGCGCGGCTCCAAGCAGGGCCCCGTATCGAAGCAGCTCTATTGGAAGGGGAAAGAGACCCAAGCCCCCGTGTCGATTGAAGAAGTGAAGATGTTTCGAATGGCCGTTGAAGAAGCTCGCGCCGGCAAGACGGCCCAGGCCAGCGCCACGCTTAAAGCATTCCTCGAGAAATATCCTCAAAGCAGCCTGAAACCCGACGTCGAAGAAACCCTGAAAGTGATCCAGCCGGAACCCCCAAAAATCTCCTAACGTCCTCTTCATAAGTAGAATAGACGAATGCGTCAAGGTGAACGCATACGTCTTCGTATTGAGCGCTTGTCGAGCGGGGGGGAAGGTGTTGCCCGCACGGAAGGAAGGGTTGTCTTTGTCCCCTACGCGGCTCCCGGCGACACCCTCGAAGCGCAGATCACAGACCTCCGCAAACGTTTCGCGCGCGCGCGCATTCTAAAAATCACGGAGTCCTCCGGCGCGCGAGTCGACCCTCCTTGCCCTTATCACTTTCGTGTTCCCGGTTCCTCGTCCGTCATCTCTGGCTCCTCATCTGTCGTCCCTGGTCTTTGGTGCGGCGGTTGCTCCTGGCAACACCTGCCCTACCCCTCCCAGCTGGAAGCCAAGAGAGCCATTGTTCAGGAAACCCTGGAGCGCCTGGGGGGACTCTCCGGCATCACCGTCAAGCCTGTTTTGGGCATGAAAGATCCCTGGCGTTATCGCAACAAGGTGCAGCAACCCGTGGGCTGGAACGGGCAGGCGCTCATTTCCGGCTTCTACAGCGAAGGGTCGCATGACATCGTGCCCGTCGAGGATTGTCTGGTGCAGTCGGAGCTGTCAGTGAAGATCATCCAACGAACGCTGGAGCTGTTCAAAAAGCTGGGCGTGCATGCCTATGATCCCAAACGGCATCTTGGATGGATCCGGCACCTTCTGCTTCGCACGTCCCAGGACGGCAAGGCTATGCTCATCCTGGTCACGCGCGACCCTTCTTTTGCCAAAGAAAGAGAGATCATCCCAGTCCTTATTCGAGAATGTCCTAACCTCGTCGCCATTCACCAGAACATCCAGCCCGCTCGCACGAACGTGATCCTCGGAAGCCAGTGGCGAAAGATTCATGGCCAGGATTATTTGGAAGAGCGGCTCGGGAGGCTGCGCTTTCGGCTCTCGCCGGGCGCCTTCTTCCAGGTGAACAGCCCGCAGGCGGAGATCCTCTATAACGTGATCCAAGGGATGGCGGGGCGCGGCGAGCGGCTCCTGGACCTCTACACCGGCGTTGGAACCATCGCTTTGTGGCTCGCCGACGGCTTTCAGGAGGTCGGCGGAGTGGAGGAATTCCCGGCAGCCTTCCGTGATGCCGAAATGAATGCCGAGCTTAACAACATTGATAACGCCCGCTTTATCGCGAAGTCCGCGGAGGCCTTCCTGGGAGGCCTTGCTCACGACCGAAGGCCTCTGGCGGTCGTGGTCGATCCGCCGCGCTCCGGCTGCACGCCTTCGGTTCTGAAGTCGCTCGTCGCCCTTCGCCCCTCTCCCCTCGTTTACGTCTCCTGCGACCCCGCGACCCTCGCCCGGGATCTTGGCGTTCTGACGAAAGGCGGTTATTGGGCTCAGGAAATTCAGCCGGTGGATTTATTCCCGCACACACCCCACATCGAAACCGCGGTAAAATTAACATTCAAGTGACCACAGAAAAGACGGGGGGCAGAAAAAGCGGACGGCGGGCTATACAAGAGGCGGAAATGCCTGGAGGCAGGATTCGATTCATGATGGCCGCTGTGTCGGTTTTTCTGACGTCCGTCTATTCCGCCGTCTGTTTATTCTGACTTGAAAGAATTTCGTATGGAATGTGAATTCCCGAAAGAAAACGCGGCTCCCGAAGAGATCGCAAGGATCCTCCGAGAATCGAGAGTGATCGCGGTGATTGGCGCGTCACTGAAGCCTGAGCGGCCGTCGCATTGGATTTCGATTTATCTCAAGGAACACGGCTACAAAGTGATCCCGGTGAACCCTGGGCATACTGAAATCCTGGGAGACAAGTGCTACAAAAGCTTAAGCGAGATCCCCGAGCCCGTCGATATTGTCGACCTCTTCCGGGAGCCGTCCGCCGTACCTGCCATTGTGGAGGAAGCGATCGCCAAGAAGGCCAAAGTGATTTGGATGCAGCAAGGCATTGTTCATAATGCAGCCGCGAACCGGGCGCGATCTGCCGGCCTCCAGGTGGTGATGAACAAATGCATCTATCAGGAACACCGCCGTGCCTTTTAACGACGAGCATTGGGAGGATGTGTATCTTAAAACCCCTCCTGGGGATTTGCCGTGGAACTCCGGAGGGCCGGACCCGGACTTGGTCCGCTGGGTCCGTTCCGGCGAGATCCCGGTGGGCCAGGCCTTGGATATGGGAACGGGTCCCGGTCATGATGCCGTCTACTTGATCCAGCAGGGCTTTAACGTCATCGGTATCGATATCAGTCCCGCAGCGATCGCCTTGGCGCGCGAAACCGCTTCTGCAGCGGGCGTCTTTGGGTTTTTCCAAATCGGCGACATCCGACAAATTCCTGTAGAAGATCAGTTCATTGACTTCGCTTATGACCGTGGGTGTTTTCATGTCCTGTCGCCGGAAGATCGTCCCCAGGCGATCGCCGAAGTCAAGCGTGTCCTTCGCGCGGGAGGTCTCTATGGGCTGAGAGTCTTTAGTGACCAAGAGCCGGGGACCGAAGGTCCCTTCCGTTTTTCGCGACAAGAGCTGGAGGAGCTCTTTCGCCCAGGATTTCATATCCTCAAGCTACGGGAAGGGGTGTTCGAAGGCCCCCGAAAGCCAAAGAGCTACAGCCTGCTCATGAGAAAAAAATGAACAGACGCATTTCAGCAGAAGGGAGAAGGGCGAAGGGCGCTCGTTGGGTTCTGCTCCTATTCCTCTTCGCCCTTCACTCTTCGCTCGTGCTCGGATCAAGTCGCGTTGAAATCCGTGAGGGCCGGTTTTATGTTGACGGCGAGCCCTTCTTCGTGCGAGGCGTGGGCTATGCGCCCTGGCGACCGCATCAGCGTCCGGGCGTGTCCTACACCGACACCAATTACCGTTACACGAAAATGGATTTCGAGCGTATCAAGAAAGCCCACTTCAATGTCGTGCGGACCTGGGATGCCCTAGGACCGGATGAGCTCTCGCTCGCCAAAGCCCATGGTCTGATGGTGCTGCAAGGGGTTTGGCTAGACCCTAAACAGGACTTTTCCGATCCCCACAACCAGCAAAGCGCCATCGCGCAGGCGCGCGGGGTGGCGGAGCAATCGAAGAGCGCTGACAATGTGCTGGGCTACCTGCTTATGACCGAGCCTGCGCCGCAAGCTGTTCTTGAAACAGGGGTGGGGGAGACCGAGCAATTTTTCCGGCGTCTCAAGCGCGCGGTCCAAGAGATCGACCCGCGCCCTGTCTCGATGGACAGCTGGCCGCCGCTGGCTTTCATGGACCACCAGCATTTCGATTTTGTCACGATGAACCTATTCGGCTTTTGGCCAAAGTCGCTTGTGCAGGCGATGGGGATGGCGGGCATGACGCGCTGGTTTGCGGACAGCGCAGCTCAAAGCAAGCCTTTGATCATCGGGGAAACGGGGGGCTACGCCGTCTCAGAAGCGAGCCAAACGGCCTTCGGCGGCCACGGAGGCCTGAGCGAATACGATCAAAGCCTCAAAGATCTGGAGAGCCTGCGCGCTCTTGTGGAAGGCCATGCGCAGGGGGGTGTGCTCGTGTCTTGGATTGATACCTGGCACTACCCCAAAGATCCAGACGTTCATGACAACGAACCCTGGGAATGGAACGGCATCTTGGGCATCCCGACCGATAGCCCTCAGGACATGAACGGCGTGCCCCGACAAATTTATCGCGACGTCACCACGTACCACCATTTGATTCCCATCGAGCCGAAGGCAAACCACTCATATCCGATTGAGGGGCCGATCAGCATCCAGGTCACCACGTCTGAGAAGGTCAAGTCTGTGCGCTATAGCCTCAATCACGGTGATTGGGCGCTTCTGGACGGCTCAAGGCGCGGCTGGTTCCAGGGATTTATCAAACTTCCTAAACTGGCGAAAAGTCGCCAGAGCGTGATGCTGCAGGCGTTCGACAAAAACGAGTCGGTCCTCGCCGCCAAGGAGATTTCATTTCTTGCGGGAGTTCCCCAAGAATCCATCAGCGTCGAACCCCGGTCCTCGACCCCCAAAAATGGGACGTTGGAATTCGTGGTCCGCGTTCAGGATGGGTCCCGTCATCCGATCGACAAACGGAAAGTGTATTACGGCTGTTTTAGCCCCATTGGCTTTGGCGAGCGGCAAGGGACAGCGATCACCAATGTGAAAGGTGAAGCTTTCTTTTCCTGTCTTCCGATGGAGCCAGAGCCTGCCCGGTATATCTTTGCGGCCGCAGGCACGGACAGTCCCGACCGCGTCCGTGTTGCCGATTTACGCGTTTTGAAGCTCAGTCGATGAGTGCCGTCGATCCTTGCTGGATCCCTCCATCCCTTCTCTCCGATCTGCGCGAAAGCGGGCCGCTCCACCTCTCAGGCCTTCCCGCCGGAAGCAAAGGGTATTTCCTTTCGACGCTCGCCCGAGCGCTGCGTCAATCCGTTGTCGTCATCACAACGGAGGACTTGGAAGCCGAGGGACTTTCTGCGGACATCGAAGCTTGGGATTCGCTCTTGCCGGCAACGGAGCGCTCCCCTGTCATTTACCTGCCTGAACTGGATGAAGCCGCACGCATTGCGGCGCTGGGGCAATGGGCGCAAGAAAAACATGCGATTCTTCTTTGTTCCCAGGGCTCTTTTGAAAAACAGGTCTACACACCAACGCAGCTCCAAGGCTTGACGCTGGAACTGCGCCCGGGTCAACTCTATCCGCGGACACAACTCCTTGAGAGACTCGCTCAAGGGGGTTACTCCCGGACCGATATGGTGGAAATGGAAGGGGAGATCGCCGTCCGTGGCGAGGTGGTCGATATCTGGCCCTCCTCCATAGAGAAGCCCTGGCGGCTTCTTTTTGATGGTGATACGCTCGAATCAGTCCGAACTTTCAGCCCGGGTACTCAGCGGTCTGAAGTCTACCTCGGGCCACAAAAGCTTTTCCCGTTCAAGGAAAACAAGCCTGCCGGTCATCTCGCCGAATTCGTCCCGGAGGGAGTGGTGTGGTTTTGGGACGAGATCGATCCCCGGGACGGCGGATCGGCGAATCGGCGGACCGGCGACATAACGGAATCGCCTCGCGCCGGCTCGCCGACTCGCCCGCTCGCCGGTACGATCATTTACCGCGGGCTGCCGCCTCCCGGTGCAATGGACTTGGGATTCAAGTCCACGACGGGTCTTGTGTCCGGTATCGAACTCGCCGCGCAAGAGGCGCGCAAAGCGGTAGCGGATCATCGCAGGGTCCTCTTCTTCAGCCACAACGCCGGCGAAAGCGAGCGCCTCCAGGAGCTTCTGGAAGAACGCTTGGGCTCGCATGGCACGAAGGGTATGGAGTTTCTCGTAGGGCCGCTCCGTTCTGGATTTTTTGTCTCGCGTCCCGAATCCAAAGTCTCGAGTCTGTCTTCGGATGCAAGACGCGGGGCCCAAGACGCGAGACTTTTCGTCGTGACCAACTCCGAGATTTTCGGTCGCTATCGCCACCGCCCGCGTCTCCCGAAATTTAAAGGCGGTGGAGCGCTCCGAGAAATCCAGGACTTACGCCCCGGCGATTACGCGGTGCATGAGTATTACGGGATTGGCCGCTACCGCGGCCTTGAGCTCCTGCATGCCGGTGGACACGATGCAGAATACCTCAAGCTTGAATACGCGAAGGGCGACCGTCTCTATGTCCCTTTGTACGACTTTAAACAAGTCCAAAAGTATTCCGGTTCGGAAGGAGGTTCGCCTCGACTCTCATCGCTCGATACGTCCAGCTGGGAACGCGTGAAAGCCCGCGTCAAAGAAAGCATCCAGGAGTTGGCGCGGGACCTTCTCAAGCTTCATGCCGCGCGGGCAGCGCTGCCGGGCCATGCCTTCCCCGCGGATTCGCACTTGGAGCAGGAATTTGCCAGCTCTTTCCTTTATGAAGAGACCCTGGACCAAGCGAGGGCCATTGCGGAAGTCAAAGCGGATATGGAGTCCACCAAGCCGATGGATCGCCTCATCCTGGGAGACGTGGGATACGGCAAAACGGAAGTCGCGATGCGCGCTTCCATGAAGGCGATCACGGACTCCAAGCAGGTCGCGGTGCTCGTGCCGACAACGATCCTTGCCGAGCAGCACTTCCGGACCTTTACCGAGCGCTTCGCCGACTACCCTGCGCGTATTGGGATGCTTTCGCGCTTTCAGTCCGCCAAAGAGGAAAAGGAGACGCTCGCCGCGCTTGTCTCAGGGGCCTTGGACATTGTGGTGGGGACCCATAAGCTGCTGCAAAAGGATGTGCTGTTTCATGATCTGGGGCTTTTGATCATCGATGAGGAGCACCGCTTTGGCGTCAAGCATAAGGAGCAGATCAAAAAACTGCGGGAGCGCCTGGATGTCCTGACCCTAACGGCGACCCCCATCCCCCGAACGCTTTCGTTTGCCTTGTCCGGCATGCGGGAGCTTTCCATCATTGAGTCACCGCCTGTAGGACGCCTCCCTATTACGACACATGTCGGCCCCTACGAGGATGCGGTGGTGTTCCAGGCCATCCAAAAGGAGCTGGAACGCAAAGGCCAGGTTTTTTACGTTCACAACCGCGTGCAGTCTCTTCATACGCGACTGCATTTCCTCAAACAGCTCCTCCCGGGGGTCTCCATCGGGGTCGTGCATGGGCAGATGGCGGGCCCCGCGATCGAAAAAGTGATGTGGGAGTTCACGCACCGAAAACACGAGGTCTTACTGGCCACCACGATCATCGAGTCCGGCATCGACATCCCATCGGCGAACACCTTGATCGTCGAGGAAGCGGAAGACTTTGGCCTCTCCCAACTCTATCAGCTCAGGGGCCGCGTGGGACGAGAACGGCAAAAGGCGTTCTGTTACCTGTTCTATTCGCCGTCGGTCCCGCTCACTCAGGAGGCGAGGGCCCGCCTTGAAGCGCTGCGGGAGTTTACGGAGCTGGGCAGCGGCTACCGACTGGCCGTGCGCGACATGGAGATCCGTGGCGCGGGCAACCTTTTAGGACAGCAGCAGCATGGCCACATTGCCGCCGTGGGTCTCGATCTCTACGCTCAACTCCTGCAGGAAGAAATGTCGCGTCTCAAAGGGGAGGTCGCGCCTCCGCCTGTGCGATTCCCCAGCCTGGACCTCTCCGTGCATGCCTTTTTGCCAGCGGAATACATGCCCAGCGAAGAATTGCGCGTCCTTTTCTACAAGAAACTGGTGTCCGCAATGGGCTCCGAAGCGCTTTCCGCGGTCAAAGGGGAGCTCGAAGACCGCTTTGGTTCTCTCCCGAACGAAGCGCAAACGCTTTTGGAAGTCTCCGAGCTCCGCATGGCGGCCCGAGATCTGGGTATTGATGGCATTGTCCAGAAACCTTCCTCGCTTGAGATCAGGTTTCTCCAAAATACACCGCTTGCTCCCGCGCGTCTGGTGCAACTCGCCCAGGAGCGTTCCGGCTTACGCTTTAAACCGGGCCCTCCTTTTACGCTGATCCTCGAACGACAAGCCTATGAATCCAGCGGTCCACTGCGTTATCTCCGGGACCTGTTTGGATCACTCCGCTAATCCATAAGGAAACAATGGTTACGACCAGCGGATGAGGGCCGCACTCATCACAACGAAGAGCAAGGAATGCATGACTTCTTGCCAACCCAGCCGTCGGATTCCCCGTGGCAGCACTTGGCCTGGACCGACAGCGCGGAAGAACCGAAGGGCCCGGGGGACGAAGGACAAGAAGAGCGCTCCTGAGACCGGTGCCCATATCCCATAGAGGAGTGCCACGGCAATGCCTATGCCTGCCGCGACGAAACGTTCCCGACCTGCTTGCTCGACCCGTTCCGCTGGGGCCAGGCTTTGATTCTGGTAAAGACGCAAGACTCTCCAACGCACATCCAGGGTCGTCACGCCAAAGTAAAGAGCACAGAGAACCCACAGAGTGAGCTCAATCCAGCCGAGTGTGCCGCTGGCGGCATAGGCCGTGGCCGGAGCGACCGAAGAGACCGCGAGGCTATTCAACACTTCTGTGACCATCCGTGAGCGCGGGTCCGATTTGCGTGATCGCGCTTCCACCACGAGCGCAACCCCCGCGATCAGGGCCGGAACGCACAGGAACCAGCGTTGCAGCCAAAGGAGCGGAATCGCTCCCAGGCCGATGAGTGTCACACAGAAAATCCACCCGGCCCAAGGGAATGTTCTGAGACTGGTCCCGGGGGACCGCAACGGTCCGGAACGCATCCACCGCAAAACGGGATTGCGAAGAAGAAGCAAGCCCAGCGAAGCAAGTAAAATCGACGGGGTGGCCACGATATGAAAACCGACAGCCAAGACCCCTAACAGAAGGGAAGAAAACCAGACACCCCAAGCTCCATGCTCCGCCGGAAGGAAAGGCCCCAGCCACTGTCTCATCACGCTCTCCTTGAACCTCTGGAATTCGAGCCTTCATCCCCAAGGCTCTTGCAAGACTTATTCTAGACCATTGGCTGATGGTCACTCCAGCCGGGCGAGCTTTCCCTTTTAGCCGGCGCTCAAGTGCTTCTTCAGCTACGCCTGGCTGTGTGAGAAAGCGGGCCGCTCCCGCTGCTCCCTCCGCCCTGGACAACGAAGGGGGGGGTTCATGGGCGCGCAAAATGGTTATTATCGTCTACGGCTCAATTTGATATAGTCCCGGACATGAATCAGGCCGTCTTTTGGATCCTTTTCTTTGTTGTATCGGGGTTTTTCTCGGGCGCCTGCCAGCGTTCGGAAAAGCCTTCGCTCGCGAGGGTCGGAGCTCTTCCCATAACGGAGGATGACTTGCGCTCTCGACTCGATGAGGCTCCCGCTGCCTATCGGCAATACGCCGCTACCGCGGACGGCCGCCGACAATTTCTGAATCTCCTCATTCGCGAGAAAGTGCTCCTCGCTGAATCGGCAAAATTGGGCATCCCCAAGGAACCGGCTTATCGACAGGCCTTGGCGAACTATAAGAAAGATGCCGCGCAGCGTTTACGCGACTACCAGGACACGCTTCAGATCGATAGCGTCCTGCGACGCCTCAGAACAACAGACCTGGCCGTTTCGGACACAGAGGTGGAAAAATATTACAACGAGCGCTTGGATGAATATGCCAAGCCCGTCGAGATCACGGCCAGCCATATTCTCCTGAGTTCGGAAGGCGACGCGCGCAAAGCGATGGCCCGCTTGCGGGCCCAAGAGTCGTTTGAGCGTGTTGCCAAGCAAATGTCCAAAGACCCGGCCACGGCTGTGCGCGGGGGGAAACTGAGCCCTTTCCGGCGAGGGGCCCTTGTCCCGGAATTCGAAGACGCGGTTTTTAAGCTCAAGGTCGGAGCGGTTTCCGGGATCGTCAAGACACAGTTCGGATTTCATATCATTAAGAAGCTTGGAGAAAAAGCCCTGCCTGCTCAGCCTTTGGCGGAGGTCAAGGAGGAGATTCGGGCTAAACTGGAGCGCTCGAAGTTTGACGCATGGGTTGACAAGCAGCAAGCGCTATTAGGGGTTCAGGTGGACGAGCGGGCGATGTTGCGCCTATCGCTGGAGGAAACCAAACGTCATGAAAAATAATTGTCTAACTGTCAGCCTTCTTTGTCTCATCTTTGGCGGCCTGCCTGCTCAGGCGAAAGTCCTGGACCGAACGCTTGCGACGGTTAACGCCCAAGGCATCATGCTCTCCGAATTTGAGAAGAACGCCGCTCCAATCCTTGAGCAGTTCAAGAAAGGCACCCCCCCGGCCGAACAGACGCCGGAGCGCATTGCCGACATCAAAAAGCGGATTCTTGATCAGATGATCGATGACCGCCTGCTGGTGGAGGAATCCAAAAAGAAGGGCATCCGGGTGAGCCAACTCGAGGTGGATGATGGCGTGAAAAAGGTCCGTGGGCGCTTTGCCACAGAACAGGAATTCAATAAAGAGCTCGAAAAAGAGGGGATGACGAACGAAGAGTTCCGCAAGCATCTCCAGGAACAGCTGGCGACGATCAAGCTCATTGACCAAGAAGTCAAAGCGAAGGTCACGCCTCCTTCTGAAGAAGAAATCACGTCCCTCTATGAGACGCTCGTCGCTATCCTGAAGGACAAGCCCATCCCCGGCAATCATACGCCAAGCGAAATTGAGGAGCTCAAACAGCTCGCCAAGGCCATGGAGCGCCGCTTTACGGAGAGGGCGCGCGCGCGCCACGTCCTCATTCGTGTGCCCCCCGGTGCCTCTACGGCAGAAAAGGAAGAGGCCATCAAGAAAATCAAGGATGTCCAGTCGCGTCTCAAAAAAGGCGAGGATTTTGCTGATCTGGCCAAGAAATACTCCGAGGATCCTGGATCCAAGCAGCGTGGCGGCGATCTCGGCTATTTCTCTCGTGGTGATATGGTGCCGGCGTTTGACAAGGCCGCCTTTGCCCTGGAGGTGGGCCAAGTGTCGGATATCGTCGCCACGGACTTTGGCTATCACATCATTCAAGTCCAGGAGAAAAAGGCCGCTACCAAGATGTCGCTGGAGGACGTCAAAGATGATTTGCGTGAGTATCTCTTCCAGCAGCGCGGCGCTAAGCGCTTTGAGTCCTATGTCAAGGAACTACGCTCCAAAGCCGACATTAAAATCAACAGCTTCGACTAGGACGTTATTCGGCGATTGGGTGATTTCGTGATTAGGGGATGGGACCTCTCCTCTGAATCGCCCAATCACTTCATTACTTAATCACACCCATCTTTCATGAAGCCCACCATCGCCATCACGCTGGGAGACCCTGCCGGAATTGGACCTGAGATCATCGCCAAGGCTCTGCGTGATCCACGGGTTCACCGCCTTTGCATCCCTGTTATCCTGGGACGCTCCATTCGCGTCAAAATGGGGCGTCCGTCACGCGAAGGCGGGCGAGTCGCCCTGGAGGCCCTTCGCCGTGGATTGGATCTTGTGAGAAGCGGTCAAGCCAGGGCCCTCGTCACCGCTCCTGTTTCCAAAGAGGCCTTTCAATTAGCTGGACATGGCTTCCCGGGGCACACGGAATGGCTGGCCCAGGAAAGTGGCTCCCGAGACTATGCCATGCTGATGGTCTCGAAAAAGATGCGCGCCATCCTCCTCACCCGACACCTCCCGCTCCGAGAGGTCTCAAGGAATTTGAGCTCCAGGCTGATTGTCCGTGCCGCTGAGCTAGGCTATCGCTTTCTGAGGGCCCATGCCGCGATCGATCGGCCGCGCCTGGTCGCTTGCGGCGTGAACCCGCACGCGGGAGACGGCGGGATCCTGGGCAAAGAAGAGCGCTCGTTGTATAGACCGGCCATGGTGCTGCTGAAGAGAAAAGGGATCCCTGTCGCGGGTCCTGTCCCATCGGATACGGCCTTTGTTCGCATGGCGCAGGGGCGCTATGACATGGCGCTGGCCGCCTATCACGACCAGGGCATGATTCCGCTCAAACTTTACGCGGCTGAGAGCTTGGTCAATGTGACGCTTGGTCTTCCCTTTATAAGGACTTCTCCAGGTCACGGCACCGCCTACGATATCGCCGGGAAAGGCAAAGCAGATGCCCGCCCGATGGTCGAGGCGATCCTGCTCGCCGCTCAATACTCCAAAGGCACGAGTCGCATGCCCCTGGTGTTGTGAGACAACGGCTCGGCCAGCATTTCCTTCGCGACCCCAAGGTGGTGAACAGCATCCTGGCGGCGGCTGAACTTTCGAGAGAAGACGCCGCGCTGGAAATCGGCCCTGGCAAAGGGGTCCTCACCCTCCCTCTTTCTGAGCGCGTAGGCCGCCTGATCGCTGTAGAGCTTGATGAGGCGCTCGCGTCAGGCCTGCAAAAACGGCTGGAAGGCACTCCTGGGGTCCAAATTATTCACGCCGATATCTTGAAGGTGGACCTGGCCGTCCTGGCACAAGATCCTGCTCTGCCTCACGCGCCGGGGAGGCCGCTGAAGGTCCTGGGGAACCTGCCGTATTCCATCACGTCTCCCATCTTTGAAAAGATTATGGCTTGGCCAGGGTGGCAGATCGGCGTGTTTCTCATCCAGCGCGAAGTCGCGGAACGCATCGTTGCCCGGGAAGGATCGCGCGACTATGGGATCCTGACCCTGGCGGTCCAGCTCTTCGCGGACACGGAAATGGTCTGTGCGGTGAAACCTGGAGCGTTCCTGCCGCCGCCGCGGGTTAGCTCCAGCGTCATTCGCCTGCGCCGAAAAACAAAACCTCTGATAGGCCATGAAGGCGTGGCCGCCTTTTTTGATCTTGCCCATGGGGCGTTCGCGCACCGCCGTAAAACGATTGCCAACAGCCTCGCTTTTCATTGCGGCTGCCAGCGCGCCGAAGTTGAAAAATGGCTGGCTCTGCACGGCATCCGTCCAAGTCTGCGCGCTGAAACCATTGGCCTTGCGGATTACGCGCGATTGGCTGTTCCTTGGTCCATTTTCCGTCGAGAAACAGATTTGACAACCCGTACGCCAACGTCTACAATACGGCGCGATTAATTTTACGTCCTTCCTGTTCTATTCCCGGATGGAGTGAGTTTTACATGACTGTAGTCGTAGAGAATTTGTGGGAAGATGTCTTGTCCGTTTTGAAGCCGCAAATGAACGACGAATCGTTCGATTTGTGGTTTCGACCCGTAAAAGCCATCTCTTTGGAAGGGGGACGTCTGGTTGTTCAGGTCCCGAACACCTTCTTCGCGGATTGGCTGCGCGATCATTACCAATCTAATATTGAGACCCTTTTAAAAGAGCGCTCTGGCCAGTCCATTGCCCTCTCCTTTACCGTCCTTCGACCGGTCGAGGAGCTCCTCCAGTCGCCAGCATCAGTCCCGGCGCCTGCCTCCGTAACGACCTCCGCGCCTGCGGGGCCTTCCATCGAAACGTACTTAAACTCCCGCTATACGTTTGACACCTTTGTGGTAGGCCACTCGAACCGATTTGCCCAAGCCGCTTCCCAGGCTGTCGCGAAGGACCCTGGCAAGGCCTACAACCCTCTCTTCCTCTATGGTGGGGTGGGGCTTGGGAAAACCCATTTGATGCATGCGATTGGCCATCACATCTTGCAGGCCAACCCCCGCGCGCGCGTGCTCTACACTTCCTCTGAGAAATTTATCAATGAATTTATCGATTCGCTTCGATTTGAGAAGATGAATCAGTTCCGCCAGAAATACCGTGGGCTTGATTGCCTCCTGATTGATGATATTCAGTTCCTCGTTAATAAGGAAAGTTCCCAGGAAGAGTTTTTCTATACCTTTAATACCCTCTATGACTCCCGTAAACAGATCGTGATCACAAGCGACCGGCCTCCGAAGGAGATCCCTACCCTACAGGAGCGTCTGATCACCCGCTTTGAATGGGGGGTCGTGGCGGACATCCAGGCGCCGGAGCTTGAGACGCGCATCGCGATCTTGCGTGATAAGGCGGAAGCGGAGAGTCTTTTTGTGCCGGATGATGTGTTGCTCTTTCTGGCAAGCCACATTCGCTCCAACATCCGGGAGCTAGAAGGGTCTTTGACGCGCGTGGTGGCTCATGCGTCGCTGACCGGCATCCCTCTGACCGTGGACTCTGCGATGGCGGTGCTGCGTGACGTGATGGCCCGCGAAGACGCGGCGGCCCCAGTTTCCATTGAAAAGATTCAGGAAGTGGTAGCCCATCATTATCATCTGGAACTTCACGACATGCGGTCCAAGCGGCGTACAGACGCCATCGCTTTCCCGCGCCAGATCGCGATGTACCTGACCCGAACGCTAACCGATATGTCCACCACGCAGATCGGTGAATGTTTTGGCGGGAAAGATCACACCACGGTCATGCACGCGACCCAAAAAGTGAAGAGCCGCCTGGAGCAGGACCCTTTTTTTACAGCCCTCGTGAACAAGATCATTCAAGAGATCCGCTCAGGAACAAAATCTTAATAAGTCCTAAGTGGCGTGGATAAGGTTCCCTGGTGTGGATTGTGGGGATAAATTAGCAGGGTTGTTCGTAGGATGTTCTTCATGCATGGGATGTTGGAAGTTTTTGATGTTGTGCTTTTTTCGATCGGCGCCAGAGGTTATACCCACTATCCAACTCCCTACGGATACTACTACGATTTTTAATACAATATGGTAACAACTGAGAACGTCCTTAAAACTTCTATGCAGATCGTTTGCTCAAAAGCGGAGCTCCTCAAAGGCATACAAATTGTCCAGTCTGCCGTTTCTTCCAAAAGCACACTCCCCGTCCTTTCAAATATTTTAATTGAGACTAAAACCAACCAACTTAAACTCGCGGCGACGGATCTTGAGGTGGGCGTTCGCTGTCTGATTAAAGCAGAAATCGTAAAAGAAGGAGCCTTAACCATTCCGGCGCGCACCTTTTGCGATTTTGTCAAAACACTTCCAGAAAATCAGGAAATTCGTATCGTTACAGAAGAGGGCACACGGATGGAGTTGAAGTCCGGGAAGACGCGATGTGTCCTTTTGGGGCTTCCCAAAGAAGACTTCCCGGTTTTGCCAGAGTTCCCAGAAGATCATGCCGTCACGATAGAAGCAAAAACACTCCTTGAGATGATTCGAAAGACGGCTTATGCGGCCTCCACAGATGAGACGCGTTATATTCTCAACGGCGTATTCTTTATGCTGGATAAGGGGACGGCGCGTATGGTGGCCACCGATGGGCGCCGGCTCGCCTATAAAGCCTCTCCGGTGCAGGAGAAGAAAATGGTGATTGCCGTGATTATCCCCTCGAAAGCGATCCGAGAGGTGGAGCGCTTGCTTGTCTCGGAGGGGCTGGGGACGGATACGATCAAGGTGAGTGTTACAGAAAATCAAGTCGCTTTCAAAATAGGAGAAACCATCGTCATCTCCAGACTCATTGATGGTAACTTCCCGAATTATGAGCAGGTAATCCCTAAATCCTCTGAAACCAAAGTCCAACTCGCGGCCAAAGATCTTCTCATGATGACCCAGCGCGCTGCGTTAGGATCAGGGGACCGCGGAGGCGCGGTTCGCTTTTCGCTAGAAAACGGCAAACTTCGCGCCAAAGGGGCGGCCCAAGGGCGCGTGGAAGTGGAAGATGAGCTGCCTGTCGACTACACAGGGCCGGGTCTTGAGATCGCCTTCAATCCACAGTTTGTTCTGGATGTCCTCAAAAACTCGGATGCCAGCCAGGTCTGGCTCGAACTGTCCACGGCCTTAAACCCCGGCGTCATCCGGCCTGTCGGCGATGCCGACATGCTCTCCGTCATTATGCCGATGAGGGTGTAGGATTGGCCTTCGCTACGCTCGCTCAGGATGTTGGAAATCTATCCCAAAAACTCGGTCTTCGCGTAGAACTCATGATGATCGATCGCGCCTGGGAAGCGGAAGTCGGCGGCTTGGCCAAGTTTGCCCGAATCGTGGCAGTGGATCGGGAATCCTTAGTTGTGGAAGTGAATTCCTCTTCCGCGATGCATGAATTAGCGCTTAGAAAAAAAGAATTGGTGAGGCGAATGAACCAGCATTTTCATCCCCCTTTTATTAAATGGCTAACCCTTCGAACAGCATAGCGATGGCGAAAAGAGCGGCAGCGGCCCCCGGCGACCCCGAAGGCGACGATTACGATTCTTCTAAGATTCATGTCTTAGAAGGCGTGGAAGCGGTTCGCAAAAGGCCGGCCATGTATATCGGCGGGACCGACGTTCAGGGGCTCCACCATCTGGTCTATGAAGTGGTCGACAACTCGATTGACGAGGTGCTCGCCGGCCATGCGAAGAATGTTGACGTCACGATTCATGCCGACAATTCGGTCACCGTCCTGGACGATGGACGCGGCATTCCAGTCGACCCCATGAAGGATGTGAAAGACCCCAAGCTCAAAGGCAAGCCCGCGCTGGAAGTGATTTTGACGGTTCTTCATGCCGGCGGGAAATTTGATAAGAACGCTTACAAAGTCTCCGGCGGTCTGCATGGCGTCGGCGTGACCGTGGTGAATTTCTTGTCGGAATGGCTGGAAGTGGAGGTGTACCGGGACGGCAAGATTTACAAGCAGCGCCACGAACAAGGCAAACCGACGGGGCCCGTCAAAACCGCCGGGTCCACGGATGAAGGCGGCACAAAAATCACATTTAAGCCGGATCCGAAGATCTTCGGCGACAAGACGTGCTCCTTTGACACCCTCTCCAACCGCTTGCGCGAACTGGCATTCTTAAATCCGGGCGCGACCATCACCATCGTTGATGAGCGTGACGATAAAGAGCACACCTTCTCTTACGAGGGAGGGATCATTGAATTTGTGAAGTTCCTCAATGGAAATAAATCCGTTCTGCATCCGGAGCCCATCTTTTTTAAGAAGGAAAGAGAAAACGTTACCATTGAGGCAGCGGTCCAGTATAACGACAGCTACAACGAGCAAGTCTTTTCATTCGTCAACAACATCAACACGCGCGAAGGCGGGACCCACGTGACGGGCTTCCGAAGCGCGCTGACCCGCGTGATTAATGATTACGTCAAAAAGAAAGAGCTTCTCAAGGACAAGAACATCAATTTAACCGGCGATGACGCCCGCGAAGGCCTCTGCGCCGTGATTTCCGTGAAAGTGCCCGAACCTCAGTTCGAAGGCCAGACCAAGAGCAAGTTGGGCAACAGCGAAGTGGAAGGCCTTACGAAGTCCATCGCGGGGGATGCGCTTTCCGCCTTTTTTGAAGAGCATCCACCGCTCGCCAATAAAATCTGTGAAAAGATGATTGTGGCCGCGGAGGCCCGAGAAGCGGCCAGAAAAGCGCGCGAGCTGACGCGCCGCAAAGGGGCCCTGGACGGCGCGTCGCTCCCCGGGAAGCTCGCCGACTGCTCGGACCGCGATCCGGAGAAGTCCGAGCTCTACATTGTCGAGGGTGATTCGGCTGGCGGGTCTGCCAAGCAGGGGCGCGACCGCAGTTTCCAGGCCATCCTCCCCCTGCGCGGCAAGATCATCAACGTGGAAAAGTCCCGCCTGACCAAGGTCCTTTCCAATGAGGAAATCAGGACGATGATCACGGCGATTGGGACCGGCGTGGGTGAAGAAGATTTTAATCTCGAAAAAGCCCGCTATAAGCACATCATCATCATGACGGATGCCGACGTTGATGGCGCTCATATCCGGACGCTGCTCCTCACCTTTTTCTTCCGCCAGATGACGCCGCTCATCAAGGAAGGCTACATCTACATCGCGCAGCCGCCGCTCTATAAGCTCAAGAAAGACAAGAAAGAGCTCTATCTTGACACCGATGCAGCGCTCGATGAGTGGCTGCTCGCGGAAGGGCTCGAGAATGTGGAGCTCTACCTCTTGAACAAAGGCAAGCTCGGGAAAAAGATTGAACCCGCGCAGCTCAAGTCCTCCTTCAAGTGGATGACGGACCTGGAAGGGCTGCTGCGAAAACTCTTACGCAAGGGCCTCGGGCTTGCGGACTACATCGCGTTCAAAAAGAAAGGGACGCTCCCGCTCTACCGTATCCAGGAAGAAGCAGGGTCGCGCTACATCTATACAGACAAAGAATGGAAAAAGTTTAAGGCGGCGTATCTCAAGGAGAAAAAAGAAAAGCAGAAAACCGAGGTTAAAATCGAGGGCGACGAAGTGGTGATGAGCGGCGAGGCCACCGAAGAGCTCGGCTCCGAGATCAAGGATCTCTGGGAACTTCCGAAAATTGATCAGCTGGCGGAAAAACTCAGGGCGGCAGGCTTCGAGATCGCCCCTCAGGAAGCGACCTCCAAGAAAGAAGAGCCCCAGCCGCTCTACCGGGCCAAAAGCGGCGGGGAGGAGAAGGATTTGATGGACGTTCAGGGGGTCCTTGGCGCGATCAAGGAATTTGGCCGCAAAGGGGCCTATATCCAGCGCTACAAAGGTCTAGGGGAAATGAACCCCTCGCAGCTCTGGGAAACCACGATGGATCCGAAGACCCGAAGGCTCTTACAGGTCAAACTGGACGACGGGGTCCTTGCGGACCAAATGTTTAATACCCTCATGGGCGACCGCGTTGAACCCAGGCGTCTCTTCATCGAGAGCCACGCTCTTGAGGTTGAAAATCTAGACATCTAACGTATGGCCCAAACACCCACACTCCCGCCCGAACCCAGCGACCGGATCATCCCGCGGAACATCGAAGACGAGATGAAGTCGTCCTATATCAATTACGCGATGAGCGTGATCGTGGGCCGCGCCTTGCCCGACGTGCGAGACGGCTTTAAGCCTGTGCATCGCCGGATCCTTTTTGCCATGAAGGAGATGGGGCTTACCCACCGCTCCGCTTATAAGAAAAGCGCACGCGTGGTCGGAGACGTCTTGGGTAAATTCCATCCTCATGGAGATGTCGCGGTCTATGATGCCATGGTCCGCATGGTGCAAGACTTTTCGCTTCGCTATACGCTTGTCGACGGTCAGGGGAATTTCGGCTCGGTCGACGGGGACCCGCCCGCCGCCATGCGCTACACCGAGGTGCGCCTGGGCGCGATTGCCGATGAAGTGCTCGGCGATATCGATAAAGAAACGGTCGCTTATGGGCCCAACTACGACGGCTCGATGACCGAGCCCTTGGTGCTCCCCGCCAAGCTCCCCAATCTCTTGGTGAATGGATCGGCCGGCATCGCCGTAGGCATGGCGACCAACATGCCGCCGCATAATCTTTCGGAGGTCTGTAACGGCATTGCCGCCTACATCGAAAACCCCGAGATCACGACGGCCGAGCTCCTCAAGATTATCAAGGGGCCAGACTTCCCAACCGCGGGCTTCCTCATGGGCCGCCAAGGCATCAAGGACTACTTCGAGACGGGCCGCGGGTCCGTGGTGATTCGCGCCAAGACCGAAATCGAGGACATCCGCGGCGGCAGGCAGGCCATCATCATCAACGAAATACCCTACCAGGTGAACAAGACCTCTCTTATTGAGTCCATCGCGAACCTTGTGCGGGACAAGAGGGTCGATGACATCTCTGACATTCGAGACGAATCGGACCGCGACGGCATCCGCGTCGTGATCGAAATCAAGCGCGAAGGGAACGCCCAGATCGTCCTCAACCAACTTTTCAAGCACACGGCCCTTCAGACTTCCTTTGGCGTGATCATGCTGGCTTTGGTGAGCGGGAAACCCAAGGTCCTTTCGATGCGGGAAATGATCCACTGGTACGTCGAGCACCGCAAAGAAGTCGTGGTCCGCCGCACGAAGTATGAGCTGGCCCGGGCCGAGGCGCGCGCCCACATACTGGAGGGCTTGAAAATCGCCCTCGACCATCTCGATAAGATCATCAAGACCATCCGTGAGTCCAAAGACACCGATGCCGCGCGGCTGCGTCTGATGGAAAACTTTAGCCTGACGCGCATCCAGGCCCAGGCCATCCTCGACATGCGCTTGCAGCAGCTCACGGGCCTTGAGCGCAAGAAGATCGAAGACGAATATGAGGAGCTCCTCAAAACCATCGCGCGCCTCCAGGGGATCCTGGCGGATGCCCGCAAGGTGCTGGCCATCATTCAAGCCGAGCTCAAGGAACTCAACGAAAAATATGGGGATGAGCGCCGCACGAAGATCACAGCCGCCGCCGAAGAGATGGAGATCGAGGACCTCGTGGCCCATGAAGAGGTGGTGGTGACCTTCTCGCATGCGGGCTATGTCAAGCGCTTGCCCGTGACCGCTTACCGCGCCCAGCGGCGCGGCGGCAAGGGTGTTACGGGCATGACCACGCGCGAAGAGGATTATGTTGAACAACTCTTTGTGACGAACACCCTCGCTTATCTGCTCCTGTTTACGAACAAGGGTCGGGTCTACTGGACGCGGGTCTATGAGATCCCCGAAGCGGGGCGCGCGTCCAAGGGCAAGTCCATCGCCAATTTCATTCAACTCTCGGAACAGGGAGAAAAAATCACGGCGGCCATCCCAGTTGACTCCTTTGAGCCAAAGGACAATAAAGAGGATTTCCTCTTCATGGGCACGATGCATGGCACGGTCAAAAAAACTCCACTCACGGAATTTGCCAACCCCCGCCGCGGCGGCATTATCGCGATTAGGCTCGATGAAGGCGACAGCCTGATCGGCGTCAAGCATACCGATGGTAAGTCTCAAATTATTATTGGCACGCGCGAAGGTCTGGCCATCCGCTTTAAGGAAGAGGATGTACGCCCCATTGGCCGAGCGGGCATGGGGGTGCGCGGCATCAAGCTGGGCAAGAGCGACCGCGTGGTAGGCATGGAAGCGGTCGGAGCCAAAGACACCATTTTAATTGCGACCGAACACGGCTTCGGCAAACGCACCGACATCGACGAATACCGATTGCAGTCCCGCGGCGGCCATGGTGTGATCAATATTAAGACCACCGACCGCAACGGCCCTGTGGTAGGCCTCATTAAGGCGAACGATGGCGACGACGTCATGCTGATGACAGAAAAAGGCATGAGCATACGCCTGGCCGCCAAAGAAGTTTCGATCATTGGCCGCAATGCCCAGGGTGTTCGCCTCGTTCGCCAGGAGCAGGAAGACAAGCTCGCGGCCATCACGCCGCTCGCCACCGAAGACGAAGAAGATAAACAAGAAGAATTGCCCTTAAAGAAATAGCCCCCTGGGTGTCGCGCCATAGAGCTTGGGCCTTGCGGCTCTCTTTTCCGCCATGATGAACCACATCCGTCATTTCATGAAAGCGCGAGTTCGGCGTGGCTCTGGGATATGGTCCCTGTTGCTCATCGCCAGAGCAGCGATCGAGGCGCTCCAGAGACTCCGGTGCCGCATCCTTCTCCCCGCCGTACGCTTGGGCCCGCTTGGGGACCTCTCGCGCTTTGAAGCGAAGTGGTATTCACAGCATGGAGAAGATGGCATTCTCCAGGCCATTCTCCGGCGCCTGGGGCCAGGGCCTAAGTATGCGGTGGAGTTTGGTGTGGAAGACGGGGCGGAGCGCAATACGCGGCTCCTTATGGAAAAACAGGGATGGACTGGCCTTCTGATGGACCCTGCGCCGAACCCTCCGCTGCACATCAAGCAAGCTTTTGTGACCGCGGAAAACATCAACCGCGGGATGTGAAAGCCGTGGTGCCAATGCGTTTTTTGTCCGAAATGACCTCTACGAGGGGAATTTCATCTCTCGTTCTCTGGAAGAGCTCTACCGGCCACCGACCTATGGACTCCCCAAGGACGAGTATGGCTGGCCAGCGAGCCCCAGAGCCCTCATCGCTGTGTAAATTTTCATATTTTCATTCAGCATCAGTCTTTTTGAAGATCTCAATCTTTAGGCCTATCTTGGGCCTTGTCGAGTGGACCGAGTCCTGTTAAACTCAATCTGTCATTCGAAATTCATAGACCCCTGGTTTTAGAGATCCCGGCATGAGAACGCCGGGTTTTTTTATTGCCTTGGAAGGCCAGAGGTCCTTAGAACGATAGAGATGTGGTTTTCAGTTCCAATAATTGACCAGTTTTAATATAAAGAAGGCGGTCGCCATGCGTCTGGCGACCGCTTCATTCGTTAAGAAGGGTCGTTGGGATTATTTTAGGTGGAGAAGGTTGCTGGCGAGGGAAAACCCTAGCGCCACAAGGCCCACGCCAATCCACAGTCCTGTAAGAGCGAAGAAGTTCATGGGGCTCTCCTAAGAAGAGTGTAGCGCGAGCCTGTTACAGAGATATGAACGGAGCGTAAACATTGAGTTACGAGTTACGTAGAGCTTTGGGCCTCTTTTCCTGCACGATGCTCGTGATCGGCAACATGATTGGCGTGGGTATATTTACGACGCCAGGCCGCATTTCCACGCTCTTGCCGACCAGCGGCTGGGTTCTCCTCGCTTGGGTCCTAGGGGCCATGCTGGCGTTGGCTGGGGCGCTTTCTTACGCGGAGCTCGGCGCGGCCTACCCCCGAGCCGGGGGGAATTACCAATTCTTGCGTGAGGCCTACGGCCCTTTTTGGGGATTTCTTTATGGGTGGTCCGCGACGTTTATCACCCAGTCCGGCACCATTGCTATTCTGGCGGTCGGGTTTACGAAATACGCAGGCATCCAAAATCCGCTTTATGTCCAAATCACCGCGGTTGGATTGATCCTTTTCTTTGGAGCGCTCAATTATCTCGGGGTCAAAGTGGGTGCGGGTGTTGTTGACGCCATTACGACCATCAAAGTTGTCGCGATCCTTGGCTTTGCCGCCATAGGCGCAGCTCTGGGCCAAGGCAGCCTCTCGAATGCAGAGCCCCTCTTCCGTCTGGCCCCAGGGTCCTCCCCTCCCCTCCTCGAGGGCCTCGCCATGGCGCTCATCCCCATCATGTACACTTATAGCGGCTGGAATGCCACCGTGTACGTGGGCAGTGAAGTCAAGAACCCCGAACGCACCATACCGGTTTCCCTTTTGAGCGGCGTTCTTCTCACGGCGGTCCTTTATCTCTTGCTCAACGTGGTTTATCTCTACGCCATGCCGTCCGGGGAGATGCGAGGGGTGATTGCCATCGCCAAGGAAGCGGCAAGCAGGATGTTTTCTCCCACGATCGCCAACGGAGTTTCATTCTTTATTGCCTTTTCTATTCTGGGATGTCTGAATGCAACCCTCTTGACGGCGCCGCGCATTCCCTTTGCGATGGCCGAGCGAGGCGATCTTATGCCTTTGTTTGGCGCTGTGCATCCACGCTTTCGGACGCCGTCCAATGCCATTCTCTTTATCACCCTCTGGGCGGCTGTGCTTGCGCTCTGGGGCGGGCTTGACCATTCCCATTTCTACAGGCTACTGGACGACTATGTGACCGTCCCAAGCCTTCTCATCAATGCCGTCACCGTGAGCGCTCTCTATCATTTGCGCAGGACCCAGCCTGATTTACCGCGCCCCTACAAGGCCTGGGGGTATCCTGTGCTACCCTTTCTTTTCATTGTGACGGTTCTTTGGATGGTCTTTCACGAAATCCGCAACGACCGAAACGCCGCCCTCGGCGGCATCGGCATGATGGCGGCCTGTATTCCTTTCTACCTAATCCATGACAGAAAAAAGAGTTAAGGTCTCTCTTCCTTCGTTCGGACTCGCGCTTGTGGCAGGCCTTTGCGCATCGCTTGCCATGGGGCGAGAATACAAGCTCGTCGAAGAGTCGGCTCTGCCGAAGAACGCTCTCCCAGCCCCCATGACGGTGTTCAATTTTGACCAAGAACGCCCCGGTCCTCCCCCTCCCCGTTTTACCATCGCCGCGCTCGGCGAAGCTCCGGAGGCCCAATGGGAAATCAAGGAAGCTCGCGATGCCCCTTCGCGGCCCCATGTTCTGGCGCAAAGCGGCAGCGCCAACCCTGGAGATCACGCTGCGATTGTCTTGCTGGCGGAGAGTCGGCTCGAGCACGGGGAGGTCGCCGTGTTCTTCAAAACGCTTTCGACCGATGATGACCAGACCATCGGGATCCTCTACCTGTACGAGGACTCTAAAAATTACCTCGCTCTCGAAGCCAGCTCACGAGAAGACGCCTGTACGCTCTATCGGGTGAAGCGCGGCAAGCGTAAAATTGTCGATCGTCGGGGCGTGATCATCACTCCTTACACATGGCACGATCTTCGCATGGTGTTTACCCACCAGAACTACACCGTGGTCTTGGATAAACAGCTTGTGATGGGCGGGGCAACGAAAGGCCACGTCAGGCCAGGGCAGTTGGGAATTTTCACCAAAGCCAATTCGAAGGCCGTCTTTGACAATCTCCGCATCAGCCGCGAAGCTTTTGTGGGCCCATCCCAGCAATAAATGGCCTTGAAAATCGCCGGGGCCCGCCCTATATTAGGGAAGCCATGGCTAAAATCCTTTTGATCGAGGATGATCCGCATGCCCTTGAAATGCTGCGCTTTCGTTTTACCAAGGCTGGCTACGAAGTCGTCGAAGCCCACGATGGGGACGACGGGTTCCTCCAAGCCCTCCGAAAACCCGATCTCATCCTGCTGGACATTCGAATCCCGAAGATCGATGGCTGGGAGTTGTGCAGAACACTCAAAGCCGAAAGACGCACCAAGGCCATCCCTATCATCATCCTGACCGGATGCTCCCAGCCGCTGCAGGAAGAATATGGGAAAGCGTGCGGAGCAGACGCCTATCTCACCAAACCCTGGGACCCCAAGGAATTGATGCAGCTGGCTCGCCGGTATTTATCAAGGAAACCCAAAAGCCTGACCCCATGACCCTTTCCGCGCAAGAAAAAATGGCCCTCTCTCATTTCGTGGCGGAGAAAACCTCAGAGGGCCTCTTATGTCTCGATACGGAGGGGCATGCCCTCTTCGCCAACGAGAGCGCCTTGCGGACGCTCGGCCAGAGCCCCGAGCAGCTCTTCCGTCTGGACATCTTTCACATCGCGCCGGAAATGGTCCCCGTTCTATGGAAGGAGCTTTGGAAAGAAATCCGCACGAGTGGTCATTTCGCCTTCGAGTTCCAAGTGCAGTCCGGAACGGGGCGCGCCGTCCAAGTGGACATCGTCGCCTATCGGGTCAAGCCCGATGACCGGGAACTGGCCTGCCTGCTTTTTCACGATATCGAGGAACGCAAGCGCCTCCAGAACCTGCAGCAGGAGTTTGTCACGAATGTCTCGCACGAGCTTCGCACGCCCATGACGGTGATTCGTGAAGGGATCTCTCAGGTCTCGGAAGGCCTAAGAGGAGAAATCAATGAGGCCCAGAAGCGCGCTTTGACGCTGGCGCTCTCAGGCATTGAGCGCATGGGGAGGATGATCGACGACCTCTTAGACATCTCCAAGATCGAATCCGGGAAAATCACACTGAAGCGCCAGCGTCTCGATATGAGTGCGATCGCGCGCGATGTCGCGAGCGCCTTTCAGGCGCTCTCAGAAGATCGCAGGATCGACCTCCGTGTCACAACGCCCGCAGGGCCCGTGAGCGTCTATGCCGACCGCGACCGAATTGTCCAAGTCGTCACCAACCTGGTGGGCAATTCCTTCAAATACACGGAAAAGGGGCATATTCAGATTGAAATCATCAGTCACCCCAACGAGGCGGTGTGCTGCGTTTCGGACACCGGCATCGGCATCTCCCAGCAGGACCTGGAGAAGATCTTTGTGAAATTTGAGCAGTTGGGGCACGCCTCCTTTACGGGCGAAAAAGGTACAGGGCTTGGGCTGTCCATCTCGCGCGGCATTGTCGAACTTCATAAGGGTCGTATTTGGGCAGAAAGTGGCGGGGCTGGCCAAGGCTCCCGCATCGTGTTTGCTCTGCCAAGGCAATCAGGACGGACCGTCTTTCTTGAACAACTCTCGACGCTTTTTCATGATGTGGCAAGGCGGGGCGGGAGCCTCTCCGCCGTGACTTTCCAATTACAAGGGGAGGATTCGAAAGAGAGCCTCGAGATGGCGGGGCTCTTGAGCGAGCTCGAGAACTTGGTGCGGCGTTCTACGGGACGCATGAGCGATCTTGTGGTCAGAGACGTTGATGCCCTCTATGTCGGGTTGCAAAGCACGGTCAAGCGCGAGGCGGAGAGGATCGCCAACCACGTGCTGGAAACGGCCAGAAAAGACCTCGCCCGGCGGCTCCAGCGATCAGGAGCGTCTCTCACTTACAGCGTGACCGCATTTCCAGAAGATGCCGCGCAGGAAGCCGATTATTTCAAGAAGGTCTTTTCATCGGAGGAAAGCTGATGCCTCCGGGCGCTTCGCCATGGCGGCTGCTGCTCGTCGACGATGACCCCATGATCGTGGAGCTTCTCACGTTACGTCTGGAGCGCCAGGGATACAACGTGAAAACCGCTTGCGATGGTCAGGCGGCCCATGAAGCGATCGCGGATTTTCAGCCCCATATCATCGTTTGCGATGTGGTCATGCCGCGCGTTGATGGATTGACGTTTTGCCGCCGCCTTCGGGCGGAGCAGAACGACGTGCCGTTTCTCTTTCTCACCGCCAAAGGTCAACCGAGGGAAAAAGTGGAAGTTCTCTCCGCAGGAGCCGATGATTATCTCGTGAAACCCTTTGATCCACAGGAACTCGCAGCCCGCATCGCCGCCATTCTAAGGCGCCGGGAATCAAGAAATACTTGATAAAAAGAGAGGTTTCTGATAAGAAGCCTAAGACGTCTTAATATGAAAAAAATCTGGTTGATCATGGGGGGCCTCTTGCTGAGCCCTTGGGCGGCTCTTGCGGCATCCGCTCTCGAAAAGAAACCGCCGGAGGTCGAGGACTCCACGCGGGAGGTGGACAAAGCCGCAGCACGCGACGCTTCCGCAGACGCTGACCGCTGGGCACCGTCCGCCAAGACAGACAAGCCCATCGAAGAGCCCGAAATAGAAGCATCGACGACCACCACAAAGGAAGTGGATCCAATCCCGCACCAAGAAACCGCGCCGCCCGTTTCCCCGGCGGAACAACCCGCGAAAGCGACCCCTAAGCCAGCCCCTAAGACGGGCGTTTTAACGCCCATGACGCAGCGCTTGAGACTCAATGAGGTGCGAGGAAAACTTCTCTCAAAAAGTTATGATCCAAGAACCCTCCGCCTGGTGGTCGAGGGCGGCTTCAATATCGAACTCACTTACGATCCCAGCAGTCTGATCGTTGACAATGGGAAAGCGATCGGCATCGATGAGCTGGGCTACAACGATGAGCTCATCGTTCGCTATGTGGGCAAGGAGCTCTACGCTGCACAAATCGAACGCGTATCCAAAGCCGCAAGACCCGAATAGCCCTTGAGCCCTCTCGCTTCTTCGTCTCGTCTCATTACCAAGCGTTTTATCGGATTTGCCTTGCTGCAGCTCGGTGTCCTGGTTGCTCTCGTCTGGATTATCGCTGGCAATGACTATCTCTTCCGCAGCACCGTCCCCATTGAGCAGAGGCTCGTGTCCCAGAATGAGCCCATTCGGAAACGGGCCCAGCAGGAGCTCCTCGGGCTCGACGCGGACCGGAAAAGGAGTGTCGCCAGCAAGCTCATCCCCGCCTTGCAGCAAGACAATGCCTTTGAGAAGAAATGGGCGGCCATTTCGCTCGCCCTCATCGGCCCTTCCGCCCAGCAAGCGATTCCATTTCTTCTTCAGTGCGTCAGCGCTAAAGAAAAGGACGTGGCGCAGGCCGCGCGCGTAGCCCTCTCGGAAATTGGCGCGCCCGACGCGCAGCAGCTCCCCTCTCTTTTACGGTCTCTTCAAGACCCGCGCGAAACGGTTCGCTGCGAATCCGCCATCTCCATAGGGAAAATGGGGCCCGTCGCGAAGGAGGCGGTGCCTCTTCTGTTGGGGTATCTTAAGCAGCAGGACGTTACGCCGGGTTGCTTTGAGGAAGCCCTGGCTTCGCTTGCTTCAGGGGTCCCGAGCGTTCATCCCGCGGTGATCGAACTTCTCGAGAGCGGGTCTGTCGAAGTCCGGCGTAAAGCGGCCCATGTGCTCGCGCTCTCCGGCGTCCGAACGCCCGAGACCATCCAGGCTGTCTTGACGGCGCTAAGCCGCGATCCCGATCACAACACGCGCGACTCCCTTGCGAAAGCGTTGGAGCTCCCCCAAACACCAGAAGCAAACCCTGAAACCGTCTTAGGCGGTGCGCTTCATGCCAGCCTGCCCGCTGTGCGTCTGGAAGCGGCAAAGACCCTCAGGAAAAATGTCTCGCACGGACGTAAGTCTCTTCCCTTGATTTTAAGGATGATGCGCGATCAGGAGCCCCAGGTTCGTCGATTGGGCCTCGAAGCGCTCCGACGAAGCGGGCAGAGCTCGCCAGAGATTCTGCTGAAGGTCGCTCGCGCACAAAGGGACGTCGATCCGGGCGTGCGCTGCCGGGCCGCCGGAACCCTTATTGAATCAGGCGCGTGGGACCGCGTCTCCACCGCCCTCTTAATAGGCGATTTAAGGCGCGATGATGACACGGCCCTCTGCGCGGAGAATGTTTTAGGGCTGGTCGGTCTTTTCGACGAAGCCGTAGTCTATTCGATGATGCATCTGGTCCAGCAAGACAAAGACATCGACGTTCGCAGTCGCGCGGCCCACGTCCTGATGCACCTGGGGACCCGGGCGCGCCCCGCCATCCCCGCGCTCCAGCGCGCCCGGGAAGAAAAAGTGCCTGGCGCGGATGTCGCACTGCGGGCCATTCGAGCCCCCGCAAAGAAGAATCGGAAATAAACCGGTGGCGATCTCGGTCCTCCTTGTCGATGATGACCCGAACATCCTCGAAACCGCCGCGGACGTGCTGGAGGATGCGGGTTTTCTGATCACGAAGGCCGATTCGGCCGCCTCGGCCAAAGAACAGATTGGCCGGAAGTCCGTGGATTTGGCCATTCTGGATTACAGCCTGCCCGACACCCAAGGCAATCAGCTGGCATTCGAGTTACGGCGCCTCTGTCCAAAGTTAAAAGTCATCCTGCTGACCGGCCAGCAAAGTCATGATATACCGCCCTGCGAGGCATCCGTAAACCGCGTTCTCACCAAGCCCGTAGACCCACCCCAGCTCGTCCGCATAATTAACGAATTGCTTGACCAATAATTTACGTCACAATAGCATCTATTTATCGACACGAATATTCGCATAGCGTCTCCCATGTAAATAATTGTTGAACCGACTCTTTGAGCTTGTTAGGTATAGGGCGTGAGAAAACCACTCCATCAATCGCGCTCTATTCTGAGCAAGTCCCGCTGGTCCCTGTGTTTTGCCGGCACTCTGTTTTCAGCGATCGGGGTCCTCTTTTGGCTTGCGTTCCGCTCTTCCGTGAATCCCTCGCCTGCGGCGCCGGACACCCTTCTGGACGCCAAAATGCACATTCAGGGAATCTATGCCGCGCTGTGTTCTTACCGGCAGACCCATGACGCCAAATCGCTGGAACGGGTCAAGGACGAAGGCAAGCAGGTGAGCGAACTCGTTGCTAAGCTGAGCGCCCAGCTCACCCAGGATGGCAATAAGGAAGCGGCGGCCAATCTCCAACTGGCCCATCAGTCTTTGCGAGACGCCTCTGTCAATTTGCTCGAGGCAGAGCTCGAGACCACCCTGGCAAGGAAATCTCTGGCCATGGCAACACAGACGCTGGACGCTTCGTTGGAACTTCTGGTGCAGCGCTCCCGCCGCAAAATCGATCTGCCGCGCGCGCAAATCGAGGAGTACAAGCAGCAGGCGAGCACGGTTCAGCGGGCCGAAAGTCAAGCTCAGCAAGCGTATGAGCGCTTTGTGAGCAGGAAAGAGTCCTTGGAAAAAGCGCTGGGGGCCGGTCAACAAGTCACCGAAGCGTCGCCGAGGGCCATCCTGTATCCCATCCTGATGACCTTCCTGTTGTTTGGGGCGGGGGGGCTCGCCTTCATGGCGCATGTGCGAACCCGCACGGAGATTGCCAAGCCGCTGGTGGACATCTTGCAGTCTGTTGAGGCCGCCTCAACGGGGGATCTCTCGCGCGTTCCAGATCATTGGGCATCGGATGAGGTGGGGCGACTCTCCCAGGCCGTGGGGCGGCTCATCCAAGTGCTTGCGCGCTCAGAAAATCTTGTCTATCACCTCGCCGCTCTCGTCGAATCCTCAGGGGATGCGATCATCAGCCATAATTTAGAGGGTAAAATTCTGAGCTGGAACAAAGGCGCGCAAAGGCTCTACGGTTATTCGGCAGAAGAAGTGAAGGGGAGTCCCATCGAAATCCTAACCGATGGAGTTGGCAAAACCGAGATGATTCTCAATCTCATGCGCTTACGCAAGGGTGAGCGCATCATGCCTTTTGAGACCGTCCATCAGGCCAAAAATGGGCGCTCCGTACGAGCTTTTGTTCGCGTGGCCCCCATCCTGGACTCGACCAAACAAGTCATCGGAGCGTCCTTCATTGCCCAAGAGCTGACGGCGGCAAGCCCCCACCCCATCAAAGCTTCCTCTTCCCGCATTCCTTAGAATAAAGAAGCGACGGGTGTTTCCGAACAAGCGTGCTCACAAGAGACTTTGACCGGCGGGCAGGCGCTTTCGAAATTACACAAGGTTTCTTCGAACATGTTGGAACTCGCTCTTGGCACAGCCTGGCGGCAATAGGATTCATTGGAAGGCTCAACGAAATGAGGATCCTCATAGGAAAAAGATCCTCCACCGGAGGAGCATAACGCCTCAAACTCTTTCACCTGCTTCAGCCAGCGCTGGAACGCCCGCAAGCGAGCGAGGCTCCCATCCTGGCCGCATCGGCTCTGAACGGTTTTGCTTTCCAGGCAGGCCAATCGGGGGTCCCCTTCACTCTCGGCGCCAATGCTAATACCTCCCTTGTCGACGCACTGCGCTCGGGCCTCGATCACTTTGGTTTGGTTCGTTCCACAGGACGCGTCTCTGGCGGCTTGCGAAGGGGCGCCAAGGAAGGAGATCACCGCAACAAGAACCCAGAGCTTCCACATAGCACTCTCTAGATAGCTTGCCCAGCCGCCGAATGCAATGCCGTTTACGCGAGGTCACGGGAAGTTAAGAGATGTGAACTTGGATGAATTTGCAGGGCCATCATCTCTGACGAAAAAGACGTTTGCCCGCTGGCCTTGAAAATCCGGCCGATGGCGCTAAAAGCACACCCAAAACCGGTATATAATGAGTTCGTCAAAACCAAGAAAAAGGAGACCTTTATGCTCAAGCACATGGCCCGTTGGTTCACCGTAGAGACGGTTGATGCGCATTGTGACGTCCCTTGTGGTGTGTATGACCCGGCTTCCGCGCAAATCGCGGCCAAGACGGTCCTTTCCTTGACCAAAAAGATCATGGATTTGCCTGTGCCTGCCGCCAGCGCGAAACCAGAAGAGCAGCGTGCCTACGAAAATACGGTCACGCGCATGGTGCAGGTGAAGGAAGAGCACGCACGCCTCTGCAAAACCGAGATCCTCATTCTCTGGACAGACTTTTTTAAACCGCAACATCTCGAGATGTTCCCTGAGCTGCACAACACTTTCTGGAACACGGCCAAGCTCCTGTCCTACTGCAAGCAAAACGTCGACCTGGCCAAAGCCGAAGAGCTCCAAATCGCCGTCGCACGCATCGCGGACATGTTCCACAAGGCCGTCGCCGCGGCCAAGAAGTAATCCATGCTCGTCCGCGTTCGCGGACGAAGCATGTTGCCCGCCCTCAAGCCCGGAGATGTGTTCTGGGCCCTCCAGCGCGCGCCCTTGCGACGCGGGGAAATCGTCCTCATCAAGAAGTCGGGTCTATCTGTGAAGCGCGTGCTCGGCCTGCCCTGCGAACACGTCGCGCTTCGGGCTGGCAGGGTTCTGGTCGATGGGAAGCACGTTGATGAACCTTATATTGAGGCCGCGACATACCTTCAACCCATGCCTGATTACGATTGGACTTTGGGAGAAGGCGTCTATTGCGTTCTGGGGGACGCTCGCGATGACAGTCTGGACAGTCGGCGGTGGGGTCCCGTCCCCCGCGCCGAAATCGTGGGTGTTCTCACGCGCCGCTTCTGGCCGCTCACGCGGTTCGGAGCCTTCAGGGGGAGCCTGTCACCTTGACGATGTTCCCACGCGGGATCTTGAGCTCACGATCACCCTCCAAGACATGAATGATGTAGTCTCCGGGAGCGACATCCGGGGCCACACGGATGTCAGCGATCAGCGCCGTAGGGCTTTGCCTGCGCAGGTTCGAGATCGTTAAACCTTCGGTGTCCGCGCCCAGCCGCAGCCGCGCAGCGTAATCCTCGGTGATATCCCTCCCGAGAATGGTGATTTGTCCGGTTTGGCCCGCCATCAGCGCACCGACCGATTTGACTGCGCCCAGCCAGTTGGGTGGAACAATCCCAAAGACACTGCGCTGCTCATGCAAGAGCTTGCCCTGGGCTAAAACACTCACATCATAAATGCCGACCGGCGCCTCAGAAGGGATCCTCAGCGACGCCTGCAAGAGCCCGGCGGACACATAGGTGATCTTGGCGTCCCCCATAGCGAAAGGGGAGATACGAAGCGTCAATAGAGACGCCACGTCGGGGGCATAGGCACTCCCCGCGATGAGCAGATCGAGAGCATCGCCCGGTCGGTGGGCTTTCTCGGGAGCCTCGACTTTATGAATGGTTCCCGTCCTGCCGACCGTGGGCTTGACCACATCCACGAGCGGGACCTGTCGGAAAATCTCCCGTTTGCCCGAATAGGCGATGATGCCGTATTGGCCATGCCGGAGCCCCTCGCCAATCGTGACGACACCGTTGATGAAAAAGGGATACGCTGGCTTAAGCCCGGAGATTTCAAGAGACGCATGGGTCGGCTCGAGGCGGAACTTTCTGAACAGTTCTTGATCGAGGTTGGTCGTGACGCGGAATCGCCCCCATTGACCCGAATCGTTGATGGAAGCAAGTTCGATATCCAGCACTTCGCCAAAACGGACGACCCCAAAAGGTTCCGGCGCTCGGAAGACCGGCAGGCCCCGGATGATCACGAGGGGTCGGATATATTGTGTTGTGGCTTCGGTCCCGACCTCGATCTGGCCGTGGATTTGATTCGCCGTAACAAGGCGCAGGTTCTTGATCGTGATATCAAGAGCATTCGCGTCGACCGAAATAATCTTGTAGAACGCTTCCGTAAAGCCGGACCCTACAATATCAAAGCCAAACGTTGTGCCAGGGGCCACGACCTCCAATTCGTAGGAGCAATGGACGATGGCGATGTGGGCGGGGATGAGTTCCCGGTGCATCCCTTCCTGGCCAGGGACTACAAAGGTCGCCGTCTGATCGGCTGACGGAAGAATACTGGCCCCACAGGGGAGGGGCCCGATGATCCGAGCGGAGATGGCGAGCAAAACGAGCCCAAGTCGCATGGTGGAAGAATATCAAATTCATGCGAAAATTCGTCGATAATCCCATGTGTGGACTTTCCCTTCGTGGGACCTTTCGGCCTCTCTAAATATCATTGACTTTCAGACGAAATACTGACATACAATTGAAGCCGCACACGACAACAGACTCGCTGGAGGAATTCAATGCGTGAATCAAATGGTCACGATGACTGGAAAGTCACGATGGAAAAAGCCCAGGAACTTCTGGAACAAGGACGTCGCGAAATGGCCAAAGCGGCGGAACTGGCCAAAGAAAAAGGCGAGGATGTCCTGGAGGCTGCGCGAAAAAGAGGCCGTCAGGTATGGGACGAAGCCCGCGCGAGTGGCTTGAATGCGGTGGATGATCTGCGCGACCAGGGCGAAGAGCTCTGGGAGGACGCCCAGAAGGCCGTGAAGAAGCATCCCGCGCGCGCGATGGGCCTGACGCTTCTGGTGGGGGTCATTATCGGAGCGCTCCTTTCAAGGGACCGAGACTAATTTTCCCCATGCGTCACGCTTTTGCGCGGAGGCTCCTGGCCCTGGTCGTCCTGATGTGGCCGATGTTGGCTGGGGCCGCAGAGCCCAAACTTTCAACGGCCGGCGCTTCCTATGCGCCGCTGGACGTCAGCAAAAAATCCCAGAGCCCGGCCCTTCCCCTTTCCCTCTCGCAGCGGAACGAACTCCTCGTCGAGTTCAAGGGACTTGTGCACCTCGGCCTTCGCAAGACGAGCTTTGAGCAATGGGGGGGCCGGGAGATGGCAGACTGCGACCGCCCGGAGAAAAAAGAGACTTGGATCTATCGCTGCGAAATTATTACGGGCCAGGGGAACGGCTATTACTTTTTTTATCCCAGCGAGAACCGTCAAAGTGCGACCCTTCAGGCCCTGGACATTCGGGTCCATGCATCGGATGAGAACCTGCTGGATGATTTCCGGCGACCCGTCCAGGAGCTCTTCGGGAGAGCTTCGATGGTCGAGAAGCCCATCGTGAGCGCCCGGCCCTCGAGCCCTGTCCGTCGCTGGAGCACAGAATCTGATACCGCCGAGCTCTTTATCGACCGCGCTGTACGTCCGGAGGGATCGGTCCGCTTTGTGTGGCAGCGCTCTCCGCTCGTCTCCTCAGATCGGGTCTCGCTTCTCAACATCCCCCGCACAACCCGCTAAGTCGTCATCCCAGCCAACAACGCGCCGGGCCGACATCCCTACGTTAGCCTGGGATCTTCTGTTGACGTCACCCCGACGAAAGTCGGGGTCCAGTCCATCGACGATGTTCTGGATCCCGTCCCCATCCCTAGAGATCATAGGAAGGGACAGTCCCCCGGACGTAAGGGGGACGGCGTCCGCCGGGATGACGGACTAAAAAGCGCACGATGCTCAGAGGATAGGATAAACTCAAGTGAAAATTCCCGGTTAGAAGGGGTAACTGATATCCACAAAGACGGCGATGCCTTCCTGGCCGACGCCGACCTCGACATCGCCAACGACATTGGGCTTCACGGCCGCGCGAAACGCTCCGCCATAGACGGGCCGGAAGTTCTTGCTCTGGGCTTCCGGCAGCGTAGGAAAGACGGAGCCGATATCGAAGAAGGGCGCCACCTCAAAGTTGGTTTGAATGCCCATCAGAGCCAGGGACGCCATGGTGATGCGATGCTCAACGTTGAAGACGAAGCGTCCACGGTCCACGAAACGCCCTTCGCCGTAGCCGCGCAGCGTCTCGCGGCCGCCTAAAGAGGGGAGTTCATAAAACGGGATGTCCGGGCCATTGGCCCATTCATAGAGGCTGTGCACAATCGTCCGGTGTTTGGGGCTCTTCCAGGCAAATAAATGTTTTCCTTCAAGGCCATAGCGGATGAATTCCGAATCACTCCCTAAATTGCCGCTCGTGGTCTCCGCAAAGAGTTCGCCGGAACTCCCCCGGGAAGGCGTGATCGGCAGGTCGCGCGTGTCCCACAGGAGCCGGAATTCAAGCGCCGAGGTTCTTTGCGTTCCAACGCCAGGGAGTCCCGGGAATTGCGTCGCCGCATCCGGGATGTCTGGGATGATGTTGTCTTCCGTGGCCGTTCTCCGGAAGCGCTGTCCGAAGGTGGCTCGCCAGGAACGAGCAAAGTTCACTCCTATGCGGACACTCTCCACACTATTATTGGCGGTATAACCGGATTCGTTTGATTCGACCGACTGCGGCCCAAGACCAAAAAATCGTTTCGATCCATTGACATTGTTATACATCTCCGCGCGAAGGTAGACGGTCCCGTCCATGAGAGCAGGGTTCTCGTAGCGCGCTTTCAGTTCGCGGTTCGTGTGCTCGGAGTAACTGCCGACGGTATAAAGCTGGCTCGAAGCGGTCGGATACCAGTAATAGCGGACAGTCCCCGTTTGACCAAAGAGGGAATTGTAGGTATAGGATGGAGCCAGCAAATGACGAATGGTCCGGTTCTGCTGATCGGCGAGAACGAGCACCGGCATGATCCCCATCGTGGGGCCCGTGTTCGGGTCGGTCGAAATGGCGGGCAGCCATACAAAGATGTTAGACCCCCACGACTTGGTCAGCACCTTGGCGGCTGCCCCCAAGAACCTTTCGGTTTTGGAAGGCTGAGGTGGCATTTGGGGGGCCTTGGGCATCTCCGGGGCGCTTGGCGGCATGGGTGATAGGTCAGTCCCCTGGACCTTGGGATTGGGCGATGTGTTTTTGATGGCCCGCTTAAACTTTCGTTCGATGTCTTTAATTTGTTTGGCGGGCGCTTTGCGCGGCTTGTGCTCATTCTTGATCTGCTTGCGCTGAGCAGGGGTCGGGGGCGTGGGACGAAGTTCCTCTTCCTCGGCCAGGCCTGGCCGCGCGAGAGCGAGTGCCAAGGTCACGGCCATTACAGAACGCAGCAGGAGAGTCGCTTGGGGTACTAGTCCTCCATTTTTTGGCATGCGGCAATCGTACAAAAAGCCTATCAGCTCAAGTGAGGGGTGACCGTTGCGCTCAGGCGGCGGCGATGGGAGCTGTTCGGTCTGCGCTGCCGTACAAGGGATTAGTCGTAGTACTCGATGCCGAGGTGGGTGATGAGCTCTTCGCCTTTGAGCCAGCGCAGGGTGTTCTTGAGCTTCATGAGCTGGATGAAGAGATCGTGTTCGGGGGCGAGGCCCGGGGCGGCCATGGGGCTCTTGAAGTAGAACGAGAGCCATTCCTGGATGCCGCGCATGTTGGCGCGCTGAGCGAGGTCCAGAAACAGGGCCAGATCAAGCACGAGGGGCGCCGCCAGGATCGAATCCCGGCAGAGGAAGTTCACCTTGATCTGCATCGGGTAGCCCAGCCAGCCGAAAATGTCGATGTTGTCCCAGCCTTCCTTGTTGTCCCCGCGGGGAGGGTAGTAATTGATGCGCACGCGGTGGTCGTAATGGCCGTAGAGTTCGGGGTGGAGATCGGGTTCCAGGATATGCTCCAGAACGGAGAGCTTGGATTCCTCTTTGGTTTTAAACGCCTCGGGATCGTCCAGAACTTCGCCGTCGCGGTTGCCCAGAATATTGGCGGAGAACCAGCCGTGTAAGCCAAGGAGCCTCGCCTTAAACGCCGGCGCGAGGACCGTTTTCATGAAGGTCTGGCCGGTCTTAAAATCTTTGCCGCAGATGGGAAGGTTGTTGCGGACGGCCAGGTCCTGAATGGCCGGGATGTCGACCGTCAGGTTCGGCGCCCCGTTGGCGAAGGGCACGCCGCATTTCATGGCGGCGTAAGCGTAGATCTGGCTGGGCGCGATGTCCGGAGAATTCTCCTGCAGGCCGCGCTCAAAAGCGGCCCAGCTCTGATGGACCGCGGCCTGCGCCTGGTATTTCTCCGTCGAGCCGCACCACACCATCACGAGGCGGTCACACCGGTTCGATTTCTTAAATTGCTGGATATCGGCCATGAGCTGGTGGGCCAGGTCCATCTTGGAGGAACCCTTCTTCACGTTGGGGCCGGATATCTTGGACACATAGTTCGTGTCAAACACGGCTTTCATGGGTCTGATGGCTTCGAGTTCTTTGCGAAGCGGCGCAAGGTGCGCGTGCTCCAGGACCCCCGCGCGGCAGGCCGCCTGGTACATGTTGTCCGTGAAGATGTCCCAGCCGCCAAAAACGAGCTGGTCGAGTTCCGCCAGGGAAACAAAATCCTTAATTTTGGGGTTTTTATGCTCGGTGCGTTTGCCAAGGCGGATGGCCCCCAGCTGGGTGAGAGACCCGATCGGCTTGCCCAGTCCTTTGCGAGTCGCCAGGACGCCGGCGATAAAAGTGCTGGCCACCGCCCCCATGCCCGGGAGAAGGACCCCCAGGCGCCCCGTTGCCGCCTTCATCGCGCGGGCCCTCGAGACCCTCGTATCGTAAAACTTTATTTTCTTTTTCATGCGCGGCATTATATAAATAATGCTATCCCAGAGAGGATGAAGGAAGAGGCGGGGCGAAAAATGAGAGACTTGTCTATGACGTCACCCCGGCATGTCGTAAGCCGGGGTCTATCCTGGATGCGATAAGACGTGATGGATCCCGGCTAACAATCCGCCGGGATGACGGCTGGAGGCAATCGCTTAAGTTACATCCCACACCCATCAAGGAGGGTGACAACGATGGACCAAAGTATTCGAGCGATTCATGAGAAAGTGAAACAGGCGAGCGTCTTCGTACAGGCGCTCAAGCAGGAAATCGGACGCGTCATTGTGGGTCAGGATTACCTGATCGAGCGCATGCTGATCGGGCTTTTGGCAGATGGTCATGTGCTTCTCGAGGGCGTACCGGGCCTGGCGAAAACTCTGGCGGTGCGTACGCTCGCCAGAGCCGTGGACACGCAGTTTTCGCGCATTCAATTTACCCCGGACCTGCTGCCGGCCGATCTTATCGGGACTCAAATCTACAACCCCAGGGACAATCAATTTACCGTTAAGAAAGGTCCCCTTTTCACCAATCTGTTATTGGCGGACGAGATCAACCGCGCCCCTTCCAAGGTCCAAAGCGCGCTCCTGGAGGCGATGCAGGAACACCAGGTGACGATCGGCGAACAGACGTTCCCTTTGCCGGAGCCCTTTTTGGTGCTGGCGACCCAGAACCCGATCGAGCAGGAGGGGACCTACCCCTTGCCGGAAGCCCAGGTGGACCGCTTCATGCTCAAGCTCAAGGTGAATTACCCGAGCCGGGATGAGGAGCGCATGATCCTGGACCGCATGACCACGGGGAGAGCGATCGACATCAAGCCGGTGGTCCATCCGAGGGAAATCCTGGCCGCGCGCGAGACGGTCAACGAGATCTATGTCGATGAGAAACTCAAGAACTATATTCTGGACCTTGTCTTCGCCTCACGCTACCCGGAAAAGTTCAAGTTGGAAGCTTTGAAGCCTCTGATCGCTTACGGCGGTTCTCCCCGGGCGACCCTCTGCATGACCCAGGCGGCCAAAGCCTACGCCTTCCTGCAGGGACGAGGCTATGTGACGCCGGAGGACGTCAAAGCCGTCGGGCCGGACGTCCTGCGGCACCGCGTGCTCCTGACGTATGAGGCGGAAGCCGAAAACACCACTTCCGAAGACGTCGTGAACAGACTTTTTGCTGCTGTGGAGGTGCCTTAAACCTCCTTCTCCCGCGTTAGCGCGGGAGAAGGTTGGGATGAGGGCCCATGCTGGTCGTGCCCTCACCCCCGCCCTCTCCCACGTTCCGCGGGAGAGGGGGACTAAATCCCATGTTGACACGCGAACTGCTCAGTCAAGTCCATCGATTAGAAATTAAGACCCGCCGGCTCGTGAACGAGGTGTTCTCGGGCCAGTACGGGTCGGTGTTCCGCGGCCTGGGCATGGAGTTCGCGGAGGTGCGCGAGTATGTCCCCGGCGACGAGGTGCGCTCGATCGACTGGAACGTCACCGCGCGCATGGGCCATCCCTACGTGAAGAAATTTGTTGCCGAACGCGAAATGACGGTCATGCTCATGATCGATGGCAGCGCGAGCCTGCGCTTCGGCACCGCGCTCAAGTGGAAGTCGGAGCTCGCCGCCGAAGTGGCCGCGGTGCTCGGGTTTTCAGCGATGCGCAACAACGACAAGGTGGGGCTTTGCCTCTTTTCGGATCATGTGGAAAAATTTGTACGTCCCCAGAAAGGGCGGCTCCATACCTTGCGACTCGTGCGCGAGATTCTGGATTTTTCTCCTCGTCGACAGGCGACGCACATGGAGGAGGCCCTCCGGTATCTCAACCGTGTGCTCAAGAGGAAAGCCGTTGTCTTTCTCTTGTCCGACTTTTATGACGTGGATGAGCGACTCCTGGCGGTGACAGCCAAACGCCATGATCTGGTCGCTCTTCAAGTCCGCGACCCACGGGAAGCGACCCTTCCTCCTGCAGGGCTTCTGGAGTGGCGCGATGCCGAGAGCAGCCGAAGGCTTTGTCTGGATACCTCCGATCAAGCCGTGCGTTCGCGCTTTGCCAAAGAGGCCATGCTTCGCCAGAAGTCTCTGGATGAGCTGCTGGCGCGTCACGGCATTGACCATATTGTCCTGACCACGGAGAAGTCCTTTGTGATCCCGCTTCTCCGCTTCTTCCAAAACCGTGTCAAACGATTTCGCTGACATCGAAGCGCCGTCAGTTCAGGCCCAGGTGGATCCCTCCACCGCCAAACTCGGAGATTTGGTCAATCTCTCCATTCGCGTGACTCACCATCAGGCGCTTCAGGTGGACGCCCCTCAATTCTCAAAGAGCCTCGGCACCTTTGAAGTTTATGCCAGCACGCGCTTGGCGGCCGAGTTGTCGGGGGACAAAGCCGTGGAGCGCTTCCAGGCGACCCTGCAAAACTTTACGACAGGGCAACAGACCTTGCCGGGCCTTGACCTCAACTATCGCGACCCCATGGGCAAAGCCCATACGCTCACAACCCCGCCGCTCACCGTCACGATCGAAGAGGTCCCGCCCGGCCCCAAAGACACAAACGACATTCGCGGCATCAAAGGCGTCATCGGCCCCACCGCTTGGTCTCCTGGGTGGTGGTTCCTTGCCGCGGCGCTGCTCTGCGCTGTCGGCTTCCTGCTCTGGCGCAAGCGGAAGCGAGCGCTTCAGGGCCCGCCGCCGCCTCCCCCTGTCCCCGCGGACATCGACGCAATGCAGAAACTGGAGGACCTGTTGCGGAGCGACTGGCTGGCGAGCGGAAAGATCAAGGAGTTCTACATCGCGCTTTCCGAGATTGTCCGTGCCTATATCGAAGGAGCTTTCCAGACACCGGCGCTCGAGCGCACCACGAGCGAACTCATGCGTGACCTTCGCCGGGTTCAGGAATTACCCATGCAAAACCAGGTTGAACTGAAGGATCTTCTGGAGATCTGCGACCTGGTAAAATTCGCCAAGCTCCGTCCGGATACCACCGAGGCAACGCTGGCTCATAAAATCGCAGTTGCGTTTGTGGAGAATACGAGACCTGAGCGAAACAATGCATAGGAACCTCATTCCGCGTTTCTGTTTTTGCCGTCATCCCGGCGAACGCCGGGATCCACCGTGGCATTTAACATCCATGATAGACCCCGGCTTACAATCCGCCGGGGTGACGACAGGGTAAAGGAATATGATGAATTTTGGAAATCCGATGGCTTTCCTTCTGCTTGTGCCACTGGGGCTGATCATCGCGCTTCGCGAGAAAAAAACAGCAGCGTATGTCGCGCGCCTGCCGTTTCCGCACCTGCAGATCCTTTCGCCCTTGCCCGTCACCTGGCGGACGCGCTTCCGGAAGGTGCCAGAGTTCCTGGTCTATGGGGGGCTGGCACTGGCCATCGTGGCGCTGGCCCGGCCGAGGACCGTCATGAAGGGCGATGAGGCCAAAGCTCGCGGCATTGACATCATCGCGGCGCTCGATACCTCGGGGTCCATGCGGGCGCTGGACTTTAATCCCAAGGACCGCATGGCGGTCGCCAAGCAGGCGACCAAGACGTTCATTTCGCACCGGCAGTTTGACCGGATTGGCCTGGTGGCCTTCGCGGGGGTGTCCCTCTTGCAATGTCCCATGACGCTCGATTATGGGGCGCTCCTGGAGTTTCTGGACCAGGTCGAAGTCGGTATCACCTCCACGGAAAACACCGCGATCGGAACAGCGATCGCGACCGCCGCTCATCATCTGAAGCGTTCCACCGCCAAGAGCAAGGTGATTATTCTTGTGACCGACGGACGGTCGAATTCTGGCGAAATCGATCCCGCCACCGCGGCCAAAGCCGCGGCGGGCCTCGGCATCCGGATTTACACGATCGGCGTGGGCATACGCGGACAATCCGTCATTCCCGTAGACACCGTTTGGGGAAAACAACTGGTTCCCGTCCCGGAGGATCTGGATGAGCCAGGACTCGAAGACATTGCCCGCGCGACCGGCGGCCGATATTACCGTGCCGCCAGTACCAAAGAGTTTGACGCTATCTATCAGGAGATCGACAGCCTGGAAAAAACAGAGATCAAAGGGCCCTCGATCCGGGAATATCGCGATCACTACTTGGGATGGCTTCTCTTCGCGATGATGCTTTTGTGTGCAGGCTACGGATTGAAGCTGACGATCTGGAGGACCGTTCCATGAGTTCCAAAGTCGTCACCCCGGCGAAAGCCGGCCCTCCACACATCCGGCGGGCCGAGCGCCACACACCCGGCGCTCTCCGCCTGTCGTGTGGCGGAGGGTCGCCGGTCTTGTGGAGACCCGGGGTCCAGTTCGTCGATGCTGTTCTGGATTCCGTCCCCATCCCTAGAGATCATAGGAAGGGACAGTCCCCCGGTCGTAAGGGGGACGGCTTTCGCCGGAATGACGGCGTAAGCGATCTAAATGATGAGGAATAGATGAACTATTTCGCTTATCCTTCGATGTTTCTATGGCTGGCGGCGGTCGCGGCTCTTTCGATCGGCCACGGATTGCTGCGGCGCAGGCGAAGGAAGGCCTTTCAGATCCTGGGAGAGCCGTCGACGATCGCGCGCATGCTGCCGGAGGCTCTCGAGCGCCGCAGACGCTTGACCGAGCACTTGCGAACGACGGGGCTTTTGTTCCTCGTGATCGCTCTAGCGGGCCCCCTCATTGGCTCGAAACTCGTCGAATACAAGCAGAAGGGGCTGGATATCTTTATCGCGGTCGACTGCTCGCTGTCCATGCAGGCGGAGGACTTTAAGCCCAGCCGTATGGCGCATGCCAAATTGATTTTAGGGCAGCTCATCGACCGGCTTGCCGGAAGCCGCATCGGGATCATCGCCTTCGCCGGTCAGGCCTATGTGCAGTGCCCGCTCACGGTGGATGAGAATGCGGCCAAGGATATCCTGGAAACGGTGGATACCGGCACCGTTCCCATCCCAGGCACGGTCCTTGGAGATGCCATCCGCGTGACGGCCAAGGGCCTGCGGGCCGGCGAAGGGCAACACCGTGTCCTCGTGCTCCTCACGGACGGCGAAGATCATAAGAGCGATCCTCGAGGCGCCGCCAAGGAAGCGGCCAAGGCGGGAGTGAAGATTTTTCCCATCGGAATCGGCACTCCGCAGGGAGAGCCTATCCCGGTCATCGATGTCCAGGGCCATCGCGCGGGCTATAAACGTGATAAAAAAGGAGACGTGGTGCTGAGCCGTCTGGATGAGAAGACGCTGCTCGATCTGGCGCAGGAAACAGGCGGCCACTATCTGCGGGCGAGCCCCGTCGGAGATGAGGTCGATGAGCTCGTTCGGCGCCTGGAAGCGCTTGAGCAGGGCGATCAGAAGTCGCGCCTTTTTAACCGGTTTGAAAACCGATATCAGTGGCCGCTCGCGCTGGGCCTTCTGCTTTTGCTTGCGAGCCTCGTGATCCCGGAGCAGGGATGGAAGACCATGGTCAGGGAATAGAGGACAGGGGAAAGGGGAAAGGGAACGGCCTTGGACAGGAAAGCTGAACGATCAAAGCAGAGAAACGAAAGCAGAGAAGCGAAAGCAAAACGCTCTGCTTTCCATTCTTTGCTTTCGTCGGTCTGCTTTGGCATTTTTCTCCTGTTCCCTCTCCTGTGCCCCCTGCCCCCTGCTTTTGGCGCCTCCCCGTCTCAGCTCAAGGAAGGCAACCGCCAGTTTAAGAATGGCCATTACGAGAGGGCGCTCGAGCTCTATCAGGACGGCCTCATTGATGCGCCGTATTCCGCCATCCTCCACTTCAACGCCGGGGACGCCACGATGATGATGGGGGAATTCCCGAAAGCAGAGGTTTCCTTTACTGAAGCAGCCAAATCGGCCAACCCCATCCTGCGCGGCGCGAGCCACTACAATCGGGGGAACGCCCTCTTTTATCAGGGCAAGTGGGAAGAAGCCGTCGAGGCTTTCAAAGACAGCCTGCGCGCCAACCCGCAAGACGAGGACGCAAAGTATAATTTGGGCGTTGCGCTCAAGGCGATGAAAAACCCTCCCGCCTCCGCTAAAGCTTCGGCGGGCAAGCCGCCCAAGCAGGATCAGAACAAAGGCGCGTCATCCGGAAAGAAGGACAACTCGTCCGCCGAAGCCTCGCGCGAAGGCGGAATGAGCAAGGAAGATGCGGAGAGGCTTCTTTCCGCCGCCGCTTCCAATGAGAAGAAGAAAGGGAATCAGCAAGCAGCCAAGCCAGGAGTGCCTACACGAGATGAAGACTGGTAACAGGATCGAATCGGCGAGTCGGCGCGTCGGCGTATCGGCGGAAAACCGGTGTCGGGGTGTCGGAGTATCGGAGTATCGGAGTCACAGCCGATACCCCGATACCCCGATACACCGTTACTCCGTGACGCCGTGTCCCCGGTTCGCCGGTTCGCCGGTTCGCCGATTCGTCCCGCCACTGATGATGGCGGGATGGCTGATCGTTTGTGCAGGCCATGCTCAAGCGGGTGACCTGCAGGTCTCGGCGAGTCTCGATCGCAACCCAATCACCACAACCGAACAGGCTGTGCTTTCCGTCACCGTTTCGGGCGCGGGCGGCAATCTGCCGGACCCGCAATTGCCGGCTCTGCCGGATTTTCAGGTTTACAACGCCGGGCGTTCTCAGAACTTTACCTGGATCAATGGCAAAGCGTCTTCCAACGTCACGCATAATTTTGTCCTGACGCCTTCGAAAGAAGGGCAGTTCAACATTCCCCCCGTGCGCGTGAGCGAGCAGGGACAAACCGTGGAATCTTCCGCGCTCGCCTTGGTGGTGACGCGCGGCGATCCTTCTGCGGTCCAAGGTTCTGCGCGTCCCGAAGGCGCCGCGCGCCCGGCCCCTCCAGGACAAGGAGCACACGCTGTCTTTATCGCGGGGACAGTCGATAAGGCGTCTGTTTATGTCGGCGAACCGCTTGTCTTTACGTTCAGGCTCTTCAACCGTGTGCCACTGCTCAGCCAGCCCCGCTATCAGCCGCCTGAGATGACAGGCTTCTGGACGGAAGACCTTCCGCCCCAGCGCAATTTTACGACCAGCTACAAAGGGATGCCCTATAACGTCACGGAGGTCCGCACCGCTCTTTTCCCGAGCGCGCCTGGAAAGTCGCAGATCGGTTCGGCGCGTTTGAACGTGAACCTCGAGAATTTCGGCACGGATCCTTTTGGGAGCAATTTCTTTGCACAATTTTTTGGCCGGGGCGAAGAAAAGGAGCTGCGCACCGAACCCATCTCCATCCACGTCAAGGCCCTCCCGTCGCCGAAGCCTGCGGATTTTAGCGGCGCGGTCGGAACCTACTCTCTGTCCGCGCAGGTCGACAAGCCCAAAATTGCCGTGGGCCAGCCGCTCACGCTCTCCTTGACGATCGCGGGGCGCGGGCATATCAAGTCGATCCCTGACCTGCCGCTTCCGTCCCTCACCAATTTCCGCACCTTTGACGCGAGCGCGGCCACCAACATCGAGAAAAAAGAGGGCACCGTGGAAGGCTCCAAGGTGTTCAAGACCGTTCTCATTCCCACGGCTTCGGGTGATCTCACGATCCCGCAGATTTCCTTTACGTATTTTGACCTTTCCGAGCATGCTTATCGCACCGCACGCTCGCGACCCCTGGTGGTCCATGTGTCGCCCGCACCGGACGGCTCCATGGGGGTCGTGGGTCCCGCTGGGGCATCCGGGGCGCCGCTTTCCGGATTCGCCCAGCCAGGGATCAAGAGACTGGGGGAGGATATCCGCTACATTCACACCCCGGATTCGATCTCGTCCGCGGGCGAACCACTGTACCGAAGAACCTGGTACAGGGTGCTTCACCTTATTCTGGTCGGGCTGCTCGCTCTCGGTGGAGCGGCGCGTCTCTACTTCCGGCTTTTTATGTCCAACACCGCCTTATACAGATTTCGGAAGGCCTTTGAACGAGCCCAGGGCGATATCCGAAAGACCGAAGAGTGCTTGTCCCGTCGGGACATGAAGGGAGCCGGCAGCCACCTGGCCAATGTGCTGCAGGAATATCTTGCCGCCAAACTCGGGATCGGCACGCGCACGAGGTCCCTGAAGCAGATTGTCGATGCCCTCAAAGCGCGGGGCTTAAGCGATCATTCCGGCGAAAAGATCCGCAACATTTGGGAAACGCTCGATCTTTATCAGTTCGCGCCAGCGCAGGTTCAAGCCGAGGATATTCGGTCCTCTCTGGAGCGGGTGAGCCATGTCCTGGAAGAAGTGGAAAAGGAAGTTCAATGGAAAAATTGATTCTGCTCTGCGCCTTGCTCTCAGCTCCCTCCTTGGCCGTCGCCGCGGGGGATCCTTTTCAGGCGGGCCATACGCTCTACGCGGGAGGAAAGTTTGCCGAAAGCGCGCAGCAGTATGAGACAGCGGCTCAGGCCGGGCAGAAGCACTGGGTTCTCGAATACAATCTGGGCAATGCCTATTATCGTCAGGGTCAATGGGGGAAGGCCATTCTTCACTATGAAAGAGCTTTCCGCATGAATTCCAGTCAGTCCGATGTGATCTACAATCTCGGTCTCGCCACGTCCAAGGCGGGCGACCCGCGGCTTCCTTCAAGCGCGCTCGTGCTGCTCGCCTGGCGGATCTTCTATTTTCTTTCGATCAACACCTGGACGGTGCTCGTGTCATTGCTTTTTCTCGTTCTGGGAGTGGGGTTTGGTTTCGCGCTGGCCGGTCGGCCCCTGTTGCGGGCGGAGCTCTCGGCGCTGGCCGGAATTCTGTTTTTGATGTCAGCCGCATGGCTTGCCGCCAGGATCTATGTTCTGGAGCATCCGCGCGGGGTTGTGGTGTCTTCCGTCGCGGAAGTGCGCAGCGGACCGAGCACCACGTACCCTGCCAACTTTACGGTGCCGGAAGGACATCGCGTCATCATCCTGGAGGAGCAAGAGCCCATTCAGGGCTGGCGCCAAATCGGCGTGCCGCGGGAAGGCCTTCGCGGCTGGGTCCCCGAATCCTCCGTCGAAATCATTTAAACGCGCCTCCCTTGTCTTCGAGGTTTCCGGCAACGCGGCTTGCCCATTATCTCCCTCTCCCGCGGAACGTGGGAGAGGGCGGGGGTGAGGGCAGATATTCGTCGAGCTTAACGAGCGTGCCCTCACCCTGAGCCTCTCCCGCCTCACGGCGGGAGAGGGGGACAATCAAGTCCGGGCATCAGCGACGATAGAATTCGATCAATCGAATATTCTCGGCGTGTATAATCTAGGCTCTCATGAAGATCAATCCGGTCGAACAATTTAAGGCGTGGTTTGAGGCGGCGCGGCACACGAAAGGCATCGAGGACGCGACGGCCGCCTGCCTCTCGACGGTGGATCTCGAGGGTTTCCCGGATGGGCGGATGGTGTTGCTCAAAGACTTTGACGAGCGCGGTTTCGTGTTCTATACCAATCTGCATTCCGTGAAGGGCCAGGCCCTCGCCAAGACACCTCAAGCAGCCTTGACTTTTCATTGGGTGCCGCTCGAGCGCCAGGTGCGCATCCAGGGAGAGACCGAGGTTGTTTCCGATGGAGAGGCGGACGTTTATTGGGAAACCCGTCCGCGTCTGGCGCAACTGGGGGCCTGGGCTTCTCAGCAAAGTGAGCCTCTTCCCAGTCGCGCTCTCCTTTTGAAGGACGTGGCGAAATATGCTCTCAAGTTCGGCGTGGGGCCCGTGCCGCGCCCGCCCCATTGGACCGGCGTCCGCATCCTCCCAAGAAAAATTGAATTCTGGCGCAGCCGTGCCAGCCGCCTGCATGACCGCTTTCTCTACACGAAGACGGATGGCTCATGGAAGATCGCCCGCCTCTCCCCCTAATATCTATAATCCCCTTCATGATGCCCTCGGAGGCTCCTGATGCTTGACATACGGTGGATCCGCGAAAACAGGAAAGCCCTCGAGCAGATGCTCGTTCATCGCCGCTCGAAGCTCGATATCGGCACTCTCTATGTCCTGGATGGCGAGCGTCGTCAGGTTCTGGCGGAGCTCGAGCGCCTGCAGGCCGCGCGCAACAAGTCCGCCGACCAAATTGGACGCGTGAAGGCCCAGAAAGGGGACGTCGCGCCCCTCCTGAAAGAGGTGGAATTCAAAAAGGGGGAAATCAAAGTCCTCGAAGCTCAGCTCGCCGAGATCGACCCCAAACTCAACGATCTTCTTTTGCGCCTCAATAACATGCCGGACGCTTCGGTTCCCGTGGGGGCTGAAGCGGCCGACAATAAAGTCCTGCGTGAGGTCGGCAAAAAAACGGAGTTCGGTTTTGTCCCTCAATCGCATCTGGAGATCGGCGAGGCGTTGGGCATCCTCGACTTTAAGTCTGGGGTGAAGCTCTCGGGTTCGGGATTTCCCGTGCTTAAGGGCCAGGGAGCAGCGCTCGAGCGCGCGCTCATCACCTTCATGCTCGATGTCCATACCCAGGAGCACGGCTATACCGAGATCTTTGCGCCGTATCTGGTCACACCTCAATCCATGCAAGGGACAGGACAACTCCCCCGCTTTGAAGAAGAGCTCTTCCGCGTTGAGCGGGACAACCTGTATCTCATCCCGACCGCCGAAGTCTCGGTCACCAATCTCCACCGGGACGAGGTGCTCGATGAGAAAGACCTCCCCAAAAAATACGTGTGCTATTCCTCCTGCTTCCGGCGCGAGGCGGGGTCCTACGGGCAGGACACGAAGGGACTCATCCGCAACCACCAGTTCAACAAAGTGGAGCTCGTCCAGTTTGTAAAGCCCGAGGACTCCCTTCAAGCGCTGGAGCTGATCACGGCAAGCGCAGAAAAAATCCTCGACAAGCTCAAAATCCCTTACCGCGTCGTCGCTTTGTGTACGGGGGACCTGGGGTTTGCCTCCGCCAAGACCTATGACTTGGAAGTGTGGATGCCGGGTGAACCCTCCGAGGACGGTCCCGAGTCCCGAGTCTCGCGTCCAGAGTCCAGGACAGGCGCGGGACGCGGGACACAGGACGCGGGACAGAGGAAGGGGAGGTGGCGCGAAATCTCCTCCTGTTCCACCTTCACCGATTTTCAGGCACGGCGCATGAATATCAAGTTCAAACGCGCTGATGGAAAAAAAGAGTTTGTGCACACCTTAAATGGTTCCGGGGTCGCCGTCGGCCGCACGTTCGCAGCGATCCTTGAGAACTTCCAGCAAGCGGACGGCTCCGTCGTTATCCCCGAGGCGCTTCGGCCCTCCCTTGGATTTTCGCGCATCACTCTTGAATAAAGGCCTGGCCCACATAGGGGGCATGGTGCACTAAAATGACAGCCCAAGAACATTCTGTTTCTCCGGCTGCCGAGCTTCTGTGCGGCCATGCATCGAACAGCCTCTCCGTGAGCGCCGCGCGCAGAGTTTGCCCGGCCTGCGGCTCCTTTTGGGACCTGCAAGCCTGCCGCGCCAGCGTTTCCTACGACGCCTCCTATGCTTCCCAAAGAAGCCACGATGATCCCGAGGAAGGCCACTTGAAAGCGCGCACACACCGCCACTGGCTTTCTCAGCTTGCCCTGGATTTGTCGCAAAAAAGCGTTTGCGAAGTCGGTTTTGGCGGAGGATGGACCCTGATGGACCTGGCGGGCCGGGCCCGTTCTGTCTATGGCATTGAAGCCTCGGAGGACCATCTCTCCCGCGCTCAGCAGTTGGGTGTTCCGGCAGACCGGCTGTTCCTGGCTTCCCGCTTGCCGCCGCAATTCCCGGAGAATGTGGACCTCTGGATCTTTGCCGACAGTTTTGAGCATTTGGATCGACCCCGCGCCTTTGTGGAATGGATGATTCCCAGCGCGCAGCGCTCCGAGCTCTTGATCGTTGCTCCGGAGGCGGGATGTTTTTCCGAGCGCGTGATGGGACGCTTTTGGCCGCATCGTCTTTCCGACCATCGGTTTCACTGGTCCCAACAGGGTCTTGAATTCTTTTTGAGGCCTTACGGGTTTTTCTTAAAAAAACGCTTTTATCCAGCGAAGTGGACTTCCTGGAAAATGCTTTGGCATCATTTCAGACACTGGGCCGGACCGCAAAATGAGGTTTCTCTCAGGACAGGACTTTCATTTCGAATCCCAATTCCATTCAATATAGGGGAGATGGGCCTGCTGTTTGCCCGGGAAGGCTAAATGACGTTTCATCAAAAAAGATGGATTGACTCTTATCTGGGCGGAGCGCTTCTGTTGTTCCTGCGTCCCGCCACTTGGATGCTGGGCAAGGTCTTACGCCGCCGCCGCTCACTCGACCATATCCAGACCATCGCTTACTTCAAGTACCAAGGGGGCGGTTCCCTTGTGTTGGCCTTCCCGTCCATTCTGGGCCTCCGGAAGCGATATCCCACGGCGAGCTTGGTCCTTGTGACTTCTGGTTCTGTTCGCCCTTTTGCGGAGGTGCTGGGTGTCTTCGACAAGATCCAAGTGCTTGACGAGCGGTCGCTCCTGCGCCTCTTATGGTCCTGCGCGCGGGCCTGGTCTGCGTGTCTTGGGGCGGATGTCCTGATCGATCTCGAAGTCTACAGCCGTCTTTCCACCATCTTTTCACTCTTGACGATGGCACGAAACCGTATCGGGTTTTATCTTGAAAATGTCTACTGGCGCAAGTATCTCAACACCCACCTCATTTTCTTTAATCGCACCTCTGCCGCCTACCTCTTCTATGCGCAGATCACGCGCCTTTTAGGGGCGGAACCGGCGTCTTGGGACCAGAGCCGGCAGCATCTGCGCGCGCGACTTGCCCTGCCCGAGGCCGCCCCTCCCACGGGAGTGCGTCGAATCGCGGTGGGCCAGGGATGCTCGGATTTCGGCAAGGAACGGATGCTGAGCGCATCCCAATGGAAAACTTTCATCATGAGCCGCCTCCCGCGCGGCACGCGCGCGGAGGTGATCTTTCTTGGCGCAAGCGCGGAGCGCGACTTGGCGGAGCAGACGATGACACTTCTCAAAGCCGACCGCCAAGACCTGGCCTGCTCCCACCGTTGCGGTGCCTTGTCCTTGCCGGACTCGCTCACGCTCCTGGCCAGCGCCGAGGAATTCTGGGGCATCGATTCCGGGCTCACGCACCTGGCGCGCCTGCTCGGAGTGCCCTGCGTCTCCTTCTGGGGGCCGACAGACCCGAGCACGCGCCTGGACCCCCTTGCGAACATTCACGAAGAAATTCTTTATCAAAAAATTCCATGCTCCCCCTGTCTGCACATCGCCGAGACCACGCCTTGCCAGGGAGACAATGTCTGCATCCGGCGCCTGTTTGAGCCGGACCTGAAAGAAGACGGGCTTTTCACCCTGTGGCCCCCGGAGTACAAGCCAGGCGCGAAAAGAGGCTCATGAAAACAACCTTGCGATCTTCTGTCGCCTTGATGGCGCTGGTCTTGCTTGCCTCGCATACGACGATCAACGACACGGACTTCTTCTGGCATCTGGCGACAGGCCGGTGGATCTGGGAACACGCACGGGTGCCCAAGATGGATCCCTTTTCTTTTACGTTTTATGGACGTCCCTGGATGGACATCACCTGGGGTTACGAAGTGCTCCTTTATACAGCTTCCAGGATCGCAGGTTACGCCGGCACCACTGTTTTCCACTCCCTCCTTGCGGGAGGGGCTCTGGTCCTCTCCTGGCTCTCCGCTTGTCTGCTGATCGATCGCGTTCAGGATCCGCTCAGGCAGTCCGTGGCAGGCAAATCCCGCGAGAAGTCATCCCTACAGGCGGTCACACTTGATCGACCCTCCCGTGCCGCACTGGAACGTCTTTTTGGATTTTCAGCGCTGATCTTGCTCCTTCCGATTATTTCCTCACGCTGGGTCCCCAGGCCGGAGACATGCAGTCAGATCCTCTCCGCTGCCTTTATCCTGGTCTTGGTCAAGGCGTTCCAGGAGCATCGAGGATTTCGCTTCTTGCTCTTGCTCCCCGTCTTACAGCTGATCTGGGTGAACACCCATGGCATGTTTGTTCTGGGGATCGCCCTCGCGGGGGCCGCGTGGATCTCGTGCCTGTTCAAAGCGCCCTCACAGCCTTACCCAGACCGACTCCCGATGACGATGATCTTGATTCTGGTCGTTCTGGCCTGTCTTGTGAACCCGCGGGGCTTGGCGGGCGCGAGCTACCCGCTCAATTTGTACGAAGTGACCCAGAATCCGATGTTTACGCGAACCATTGGCGAAGGAAATCCCGCATGGAACACCCTGCAGGGACAAATCTTCTGGGGGATCCTTGCGGTGCTGGGTCTCATGTCCTGGCGGGCCGGGAGGCGTGCGCTTGGTGAAGGCTATTCGGTCCTTCTCCTTTTTACCCTCTATTTTGGGGAGCTGATGCTGCGCAATATCATTCAGGCTTATTTTCTCATTCTGCCGTTTGCGCTCTTGGCTCTGGCGCGCGGCCTTCATGGGTGGTTGTTCCCAAAACTCCTTCCTGTCTTGTCGCGCCTAGGCGCTGCTCAGGTGATTCGCCGGGTCACGTTCGTCCCAGTCTTTCTTTCGCTTTTGTTTGCGGCGGGGATGTGGACGAATCTGTTCAGGCTCAACAAGGGACTCTTGACCGGTCTCGGGCTCACGCCCTTCACCCTTCCTGAAAAAGCCTGCCGCTATCTCATCGAAAAAAATCTCGTGGAGGCCAGAACTTTTGCAGACTCCGATTTCACCAATCAGATGCTGTGGGAAGATGCCCGCTTTCGTCCCTATATTGACAGCCGTTATGTCGAGGTTTATTCACCGGAGCATTACAGGCGACAGATCGCCATTTTGGAGACCCCCAGTCAATTCACCTCGGAAGACGCAGCCTACGATTTCCAGGCCGTCGTGATCCTCCATCCGTCGACGATATGGCGGTCTTTTCTGTTTTGGATCCTGGGCGTTCCCGATTGGCGGCTCGTCTATCTGGATGAAGTCAGCACCATTTTCCTCAAGAAAGGCTACCGGGAGGATATCCCGCCCATGCCGGCAAGCGCGCTCGAGCCGGTTCTCCGCCAGGCCCATGCCATTCTTCAAGAGGCCTCGCTGCTCACGGGCTTCCATGCGATGGCGGCGCAGGGGCTGTCTCAATTCATTGCGGGGCTCAATATCACAGGCCACACCGAAGAGGCCCTGGAGGTCGCAGACCTTCTCATGAAAACCGCCCCTTCCTATGGACCGGGATTGGACGCCGCCTGTTCAGCCCAATACAACGCGCTCGCGAAAAAGGGTCGTTTGAAAGAAGAGGATTTGCGTAAAATTGAACCTGTTTGCAGGGCCGCCATGGGGAGGGGGAAAAGCACCTCCGGACTCTATTACGTCGGGATGATTTGCTCTTTAACAGGCCGCTTCACGGAGGCCGCTGATTGTTTTCAGAAACTGATGGTCCTGGACCCCAAAAATCCCGACCTCCCGTATCTGGTCGCGCACCACCTTGCACTATCTCCCTCCGCGAGCCAGGGGTCTTATCGCATCCACGAGCTTTATTTAAAATCTGTCGAGATGAACCCCCTCCTCCCGGCTCGCTGGATCGAGCTGGCCAGTTTTGCCGAGCGCGTCCTTGCGAACCCGGGCCTGGCTGCAGGATACTACCAGCGCGCTTTAGAGCTCGCGCCTGATCCCGCCCTGGCGCAGCACATTCAGTCCTTGAGGAAGTAATCGTATTTTCAACAGACAGCACCGGCCATGTCAGACGTTGCCATAAGTTCCTTTACTGCGTTGATTTGGCGGAGACGAAGTTTTTATAGGTATTGGCCTCGCGCTTGAAGCCGGGCGAGGAGGAGATGGAGCGTCCCCGTGCAGTACAGGCAAGGATCTGGGCATAGTTCTTGTCTCAGTCGTGTATTCAGCGCTGCCTCAACCTAGCGTTCTGTAGTAGCCGAGCCACATCCTCGCATGCGGGCGTGGTCTTCACTGGAGTGGACACATTGACCCTAGACTTACCATCGCCTGTGATGATCTCCATGGAGCGCTGTAGCTCCGCCGGCTTAGGGATGGCGACGTCCGCCGCCTTCGCCCCGGCATCCAGTAGGGCCTTCACGAGGGCGGGGGAAGGCTCAAGTGGCTTCGGGGATGCACCTTGAAGAATCTCCAGCGGGCGGAGGCCCTCGTATTGGCCGCAGAGGCCGACAACTGCTTTTAGGGGTGTCTGGTCTTTCCAGCGTATGTTGGCGTCGGCGCCGTGAGCGAGAAGGAGCGACACCATCTTGGCTTGGTTTCGACGAGAGGCCCCGATCAGCAGAGGCTCTCCGCCTCTTCCGACTCCGTTGGCTTGGGCGCCATGCTCAAGGAGAACCTCCACGAGGCCAATGCTATTGTCTTCGATCGCTCTTGAAAGCCAGTAATTTGGTTCCGCACCCATTTTGACAAGGATACCGAGCAGTATAGGCTGTTCCTCGTACAGCTTAGGATTCTCGAAGAGGTTTTGACCGCCGCTCCGATATGGCTTGCAGGCGTCGCGAACATCTAACCCCATCTTTCCAAGTTCGCGGATGAAGGCGGCTCTCGTCAGTTCAGATTGGCGCAACGTCTTATCCGGCCGCATATTGAATTGCCACCCTTCGACGGCTCTCCAGAGGCCACTTCGCAGGGCATCCTTGCGCTCGGGCTCGGGAAGACGCTCAAACCAGCGCCGAAACGTGGCGAAATCGCCACTCGCTGCAGCCCCGCGAATAATCTCGTCGCGGACCTTGGTCGCATACGCGGATTGTGGGTACTTCGCAAGAAATGCCTCGCGACTGGCGATGTAGGCGTCGTAGTCCTGCATCTCTTGCAGAGTCCGATGCATACTGGTGTCAGTGGCACACGCGGCCAGCATCGCGACCACGGCGCCGAGGGCGGCGACCCTTTGAAGCGCGGATGGTGGGCGCAGGTGCATAGGAAGAGCTAAGCATATGTCTTGAGGGCGTGGGTGTGCCAGCGAATTCTTACCGTCCCAAAAGCTCCGGTAATTTTCTGCAGCGCTGCGTTTTGACGTAGGCCACACATAGGTCCCAATTTTTCACCGCTCGGTCGCCGCGGCGACCAGGTTTCTCGCCTGCTTCGGGTACCCTTGGCTTCCCTCGGAGGCGGTTCAGACTACCGTCTGATCAATTGTCGGCCTTTTGCGGCAGTTTTCGCCGCTCCGACCCTCTGTTCGGTTCTTTCCCTCCGTCGATGCCTTCGGTGTCGCCGTCCCGTCAATCAACCGGTAGACGCGATCACCACAGACAGCCCCAACACGCCATAGCGCGCCTCTTCAAAAACCCGCCGGAACGGGTAGTTTTCCGGAATCTTTAACCACAGATAGCGCGACTTCCGGCACACTGTCCCGGCCAAGCGGATCAGCCGGTGCCGCAGCGTCTGGATCGTGAAGCTCTGCCAGGCTTTCGGCAGAACCAAATGCTTGAAGGCTGCCGTGACCACCGACGCCAACATCGCGATCTGGAAATAGGCGGCATTGGCCATAAAATCCCGGCACGGCAGCTTGGATAATCCAAACCCACCCTCGCTCTTCATCTCCCGGTTCACGTTCTCCGACCCATCCTGCCGGTTACGGTGAAATTGCAGAACCAATCCCGGTTCCCATGTGAACCGCGTCGCCACCGCATGGTATTCAAAGTGCTCCTTATCGAAAAGCTCGCCTTGCGGCTCCTGCTGCCAGCGCACCACGACCAACCGAAATGCGGCGATATCCTTGTCCGCCTCCCCAAAAGCATGCACCGTCTCGGCAATCTCAGATCCCTTATGGGGATAGACCGGCGAGTTGTACTTCTTCCAGGCCTTCTCCGGAATCGACCGAATCGCTTCCAAAACGGCATCATCCTTGCGCGCCGTGATGGTGAAGTCCACCCCGGCCCGATCCAATTCCCGAACCACCTTCGCCTGATACCCCGCGCTGTCTGAGCGCGCCCTCATCCGCAAACCGGAAAACTGCCGCAAGACCCGCCGCAACAAACTCGCCAGGTTCGCCATCGGGCTCGCATTGCCTGCCCGAAACGCCCCGGCCAGCGGCATCTTCAGCTCCGCGCAACTGACCATCACCGGACAATACCCTTCCAGTCCATCGTAATTCATCAAGACGCCTTCCTTCTGTGACTCCAAAAAATAAGCGTCGATATCGATCGTCACAATAGACAGCTCGCAGGCCCGGATCACCTTCGCCGCCGTCTTGAGCTGGACCCATCCCAACCCATGAATCGTCTTGCGCCCAAAACGCCGAAGAAATTCGCCCAACGTGTTCGCTGCCGGAAAATCCCCCAGCAAGCGCCGTATCCCCTCGTCCCCTTGCAGCAGCCCGATGTCTTCGAGCGCTTCCCCGCCCGCCTGGATCGATCCCATCAACCCCAAAATACTCTCGGCAGGATCGTATCCCCGCGCCCGCTCCTTCACCGGCAGCGCATTGAGCCGCTCCTCCAACCCCAGGCTCCGTGCCGTCCCCAACAACAACGGCAGCCCTGCAAAACTCGTCACCGCTTGATCCGTCGTCGAGACCTTGTATACGTCCAAGTTCTTCAGTAACATAAAAGCACCTCGCAGTTCAGATTCCACTCTGGCTTGCGAGGTATTTTATTGCCTCTGCGCGTCGCTGTAAAATCACGCGCTGCACCCTTTTTCAAAGCCTCCTGTGTTGACCCCTCATTTTTCACCCAATAAGTGAAACCCTTCGTCTTCGATCCCGCCACCAACACCTACACCAAGGCCGTCGATGGATCCCCCGCTGACGGCCGCGGGGGATGACGTCAGGGGTGGCTTATCGGATTATTTGGGTTACCGTGGGGCTATCGCGTCGAGAAGCGTTTTGGACCGGCGGCGGTCGCGTTTGGGAGCGATTGGAAGTTAACACCTGACGCGCTACGCGCGCACGTTCGACACACATTCAATTCTAAGGTGTCTTCGACGGTGGATAAGTGGGCAGGCGGGCTAAAACCAATAGGCCCATGGTTTAACTTAGGCCCTACTGCGTCGATTTGGCGGAGACGAAGTTTTTATAGGTATTGGCCTCGCGCTTGAAGCCTTGAGCGGAGGAGACGGACAGAATCCATCGATTGGATTGCTGGATAGGGCCTAGGGCATAGGCGAGATCCACGCGGAGCACCGTTCCTTCGGCGGAGCGGGTCAGGCCAAAGCGCATGCCCACCCCCACGTTGGCGTGGAAATCCTGGCGGGTGAAAGAATACCCTTGCGGCTGAACTTGGCCCGCGTCGATAAAGGCAGCGCCCCCCACGTAAGCTAAATGGAACACCTCTTTTGGATAGTAAAAGCGTGTTTCCAAGTTCATCAAGAGACTTTTATTGCCGGTCATGAAGTCATTCTTAAATCCACGTAAGCCGGAATTCCCGCCCAAAGTTAAAAGGTTTTCCACGTCCGGGTTTTGGACATAAGCCGATTCGGCGTGGAGGACACCCGTCATGGGGAAGTCCTTTCGCAGGTGGCGATAGTAATTGAAATTAGCGAAATAAAGAGCGTTCATGAGTCTACCACCCGTTTGCCCATCGGAATAGAGGTAATAGCGGCTCGAGGTGCCAAAGGACATGAGTCCAAAGCCGGTCCTGCGATTTCCAAAACCAAACGCGTCGTTCACCGAAAAGGGGATGGAATTTTCCGTCGCGCCGAGAGTTCTTCCCACATAACCTACCCCTGCCTGCGCCTCATGACCGAGGTTGATATCTTCCGTCCGGCCCGTTTTGTCGATGAAGGTCTCTTTGATAAAGTCCGACTGCGTAAACGTGGCGGCCAAGATAGGGCCTGAAAGAGCTTGGTTGGAAGGAAGATAGCTCGGGAGCGTGGCGGCTTCGGACTGATAGAAATCCTCGGTGTAACGATAGGTGAGCGTGAGGCGCCAAACATTTAAGGGGTCACGGTTCACCCAAAGGCCCGTGTAGGGGCGCATCTCGAGATGGTCGTGCTCATGTCGGCTGACTTCCACACCGTCTTCTAAGATTTTCTCCATGCGCCGGGAGCGGTTCAAAGGAACGCCGCCCGCGACGCGCGTGGTCAGAGAGTAAAAGGGATGGTCCAGATTCACGGTCTCCTCGTCGCCCGTTGGTATGTCCTCAAAAGAAGAGGTGAAGCGCCAGCGCGTGTTCAGGAATTGCGGATCGCTGTAGCCAACCTCGTGGCCGACGCCTTCCTCGTCTTCCTTATAAAAATAAGACAAATGTTTGCCATAACCGAGGAGATTGATTTCCTCAAAGCCAGCGGAATAGATGGTTTGCCCGCCTTCGCTTGAAACGTTGAATTGCGGCTGCGTGGTCCAGGAGTCTTGTGTGGTGACCGTCAAGTCGACACTGCCGTCGGGATTGGCCCGTTGCCGGAGGGTTGCGTCTTTGATAAAGGGAAGCGCGCGAAGGTTACGTTCCGACTCCTGGATATGCTCCGTATCCGAACGGTCCCCCGGGCGAAACAGAAGCTCACGCCGGATCACGGAGGCCCTGGTTTGAATATGAAACCGGTTGGCCCAGCGAAAAAGCCACATGTCTTCGCCGGGAACGTTGGGGTCAAAGACGTTCTTTTGCTCAACGTAGATATCACGGACGACGACCGGCTTGATGGGTCGACGCACTTTCGGCGCAGCCTCCGCGAAGGAGACCATGCTTGTCCCCAACACGAAGAGCCAGCTGGCGAATTTCCCCAGGGACATATTGAAACAAAGGGGATGTCCTGTTACACTCACTCGCATGCGGAAAGCTTTACAGATTTTAATCTTCAGCGCAATTGTTATCCCTCTACACGCGGCCGAGCCTGTCCAGGACGACGCGCTGTCCGCGTATACTCGCGGTGATTTCAAGACTGCGCTCAAGCTCTTGACCCCCATGGCGGAGGAAGGCAATACGTTTGCTGAATTTACGATCGGCAAGATGTATGTGTACGGAGAGGGAGTCTCCAAGGATCCCAAAAAAGGCGCTCCTTTCATCCAGCGAGCTGCTGATAAGGGATCAGCCGTCGCCCAATATCATATGGGGCGCCTCTACGGCGAAGGTGTGGGGGTGCCCCGAGACCCCGAGCGGGCCGCCTATTACAACCGCCTGGCTGCGATCCAGGGCGATACCGACTCACAATTCGCTTTAGCGACGCAGTACCTCGAAGGAAGCGGCGTTCCCAAGAGTCCCGCGGAAGCGGCTAAGTGGATGGAGCAGGCCGCGAAACAAAACCACCCTCAGGCACAATACCAGCTTGGCGTGTTCTATCGACATGGTGTTGGCGTTTCCAAAGATCCTGCCCGTGCGGCGGAGTGGTTCCGTAAAGCGTCCGATCAGGGCCATGTTCAGTCCCGCTATGTACTGGCCGAGATGATGATTGCAGGAGAAGGAACAGCCAAAGATGTGCCAGGCGGCATTGCTCTCATCGAAAAAGCGGCCGATCTGGGATATGCCCCGGCACAATTCCGCCTTGGGTCCATCTTGGAGAGGGGAGAAAGTGTCCCGGCGGATCTCGTCAAAGCCTCAGAGTGGTATTTCGCGGCGGCCAAACAAGGCCATGCGGGCGCGCAATTCGCACTGGCCGAGATGGTGGCTGTCGGGCGTGGCGCAGCCAAAGATCCTGCGACCGCACGTCAATGGTATGAACAAGCTGCCGCTCAGCATGACGCGCGCGCCCAGTATCGCCTCGGACTCCCGAAGGACCCCGCTCAGGCCTTTCCCATCGCTAAAAAGGCAGCGGAAATGGGAATGCCCGAAGCTCAATACACTTTAGGCGTCATGTATGCCACAGGTCAAGGGGTGGCGAAGGACCCGATCCTCGCCGCCTCGTGGTATCACAAGGCGGCCGAGAAGGGCATTGGCGAAGCCCAATACAATCTTGCTGTGATGTACGCGACAGGCGAAGGTGTCGCGAAAGACCCAGCTCAAGCGACAGAATGGTACAAGAAGGCGGCGGACAAGGGCATTAGCGAAGCCCAAGTCTATGTGGGAGCGATGCTCGCCAACGGTTCGGGCATCAACAAGGACCCGAAGCAGGCGGCAGAGTATCTCAGAAAAGCCGCTGAGCAAGGCCATGTCGACGCGCAATTTTATTATGGCCTCATGCTCCTGAATGGCGAGGGCGTGCCGAAAAGTCCCGTGGCCGCCGCCAAATGGATTACGAAAGCAGCCGAAGAGGGCCTCGTCGATGCTCAAGTCCAGCTCGCGTCACTGTACTTGGAAGGTCTGGGTGTTGCAAAAAATCCAGGTCAGGCTGTCGTGTGGTTGAAGAAAGCCGCTGATCAGGGGAATCTCTCTGCGGTACTGCAGCTCGCCTATCTTTATGAGACGGGCATGGCGGGCGAAAAAGACCTCGGCAAAGCCGCCGGGTTGTATTTACAGGCTGCCCGTCAGGGCAACGCCGAATCCCAACTGAAAGTCGGCGCCATGTATTACCTGGGCCAGGGCTTCCCGAAGGACCTCTCTCAAACGGCACATTGGTATACGCAGGCGGCCGCCCAGGGCAATCTGGACGCGGCCTATCGTCTGGGCGTGATGTACGAAACAGGGGTGGGGGTTGCGACCGACACGGCCAAAGCCGCCCAGTGGTACCGAAAAGCAGGCGAGAAAGGCCATGCCGCGGCCTGTCTTGGCCTGGGACAGCTCTATGCCAAGGGAGAGGGTGTCAAGAAGAGCAATAAGGCAGCCCTCCATTGGATCAAAGCAGCGGCAGAAGCAGGCAGCAAGGAAGGCATGGAGCTTCTAGGTAAGTGTTATGAAAATGGATGGTTAGGTCTTAATCCCAACCCAGCAGAAGCTAAAAAATATTACTCCCGCGCAAAGCATCTCCCACGCCAGAAGTAGCTGCATCATTTCATATCTATATATCAAAGCAAACTGAGCAATAGTTAACTCAACTTAAATTTACTTTACATTACATAACAATCGCGCTAGTGATGAATTGTTACTTTGAATTAACATGCGCGTCATATGAGCTTAACAATATTCAGTCAGACTTGGTTCGGAGAATAAAATATGACCAACAAAAAAATCATCATCAAATATCTCCTGCGCGGCCTCGTGCTCGCGGGAATGATCCTGAAGTCCTATCCGGCCATGGCCTCCGCTGGCAAAGAAGGAGCGTCATTCCTGGATATCCCGGTGGGCGCCGGTCCTGCAGCCTTGGGGTCGGCGTATACAGCCTTAGCGACCAACGCCTATGCTCCAGTCTGGAACCCGGCAGGACTTGCCCGCTTAAGCGGTCATGAGCTGGCCGGCCAACATCTCTCCTATTTAGACGCGATCCATTATGAGTATGTCAGCTACGTGCATCCCTTTGCGAAGCAACGCGATTCCAAAACGCATCGTGGCATCGGGTTCTCTGTTCAGTACTTAGGGTCCGGTGACATCACAGGCCGGGATGAGACGGGCGCCTTAACGGACGAATTCTCAAACTATTACGCTTCGTATAATTTGTCCTATGGCCAGACCGTTACGGAAAAGCTTGCTCTTGGCCTCACGGGTAAAATGATCAGCGCCAAGTTGGATGATGTTTCCGCAAGCGCCTACGCGGCGGATTTGGCCGGGCATTATCAGTGGACAGATAAGGTCCAGTTGGGCGCCTCTTTGGTGAATATGGGCAGCAAACTCAAATTTATTAGCGAGGGGGATGATCTTCCGTTCGCTCTGAAGCTGGGAGGAGCCTGGCGTCCGAACTCCCGTTACCTGGCGTCCACAGAAGTTGTGTATCGCAGGCATGGCCCCGCAAGTTTTCATTTGGGCGGACAGTGGCGGCCTCTGGAAGCCGTGTCCTTGCGCATGGGGTATAAAACGGATACCTTAAAGGAGTTGAGCGCGCTCGCCGGGCTGACGGCCGGGCTTGGCGTTCACCTCTGGGGACAGGAGCTGGCTTATGCCTGGTCCCCTTACGGGGAGCTTGGGGACGCCCAGTACATTTCCCTGCTTGTTCGCTTTGGCGCCATCGAGGAACAGAAGCGGAACCTGATTCACTATCAGAACATTAAAAAGCACCGGACGGTCCGATCTGGCCAGAACAAAGAAGATGACACGGAACCCGAATATCAGCAGCTCATGCAGCTCCTGTCTGATGACGACTCTCATCTGGCGCGCCGCAAGAGTGCCGGAGAAGAGATCCCTCGGTAATTCCATGAAAAAAATTGCTCTTTGGGGTGTTCTGACTCTCTGCTTTGCCCTTTCGCCGCTCTGGGCAGGCCGTGTGGCCACCTCTCCTTTGAGCGGCGCCAAAGCCTACCCGAACCCCTGGCGGGTCGACCGACATGCCGGCATGTTCGTCACATTCGCCGGGATCCCCGTGGGGACCCATGTCAAAATCTTCACGATCGCGGCACATCTGGTCAAGGACATTACGGCCGATTCTTCAGGCCAGGCCCTGTGGGACCGCACCAACAGTTCCGGTGAAGCCGTGGCCTCCGGCATTTACATCTACCTTCTCATCGATCCCCAAGGCAACCACGCCTCAGGAAAACTCGCTATCATTAAGTGACGCCGGCCCTATACCCATAGGGAACGGCGTCATCCCGGCGAAAACCGTCCCCCTTACGTCCGGGGGACTGTCCCTTTCAAGAAGTTATAGGGATGGGGACGGGATCGATCATTTATGCAACCTCCAATTTCTGCTATTCATCTTGTCGTTCGAGGCCGTGTCCAAGGCGTAGGATTTCGTTATTTTACGCAGGAGGTCGCGATCGAATGGGGGCTTACCGGTTGGGTCCGCAATCTTCCAGACGGTTCCGTTGAAGTCTACGCGCAGGGCCCGCGTTCCCGGCTTCAAAGCCTGCGGGAACGCCTCAACGAAGGGCCGCCACTTTCGAGGGTCGAATCGGTCGTCGCATCCTGGGCAGCGCCCTCTCAGGTCTCCCCATCGTTTGACATCCTCTAACCCTCCCTGTCGTGCGCTAGAAGGCCGACAGGGGGAAGCCTTTGATTTAAAAAGTCAAACTTAAGCCTGCCAGGACCTTCGTGTCATCTTTGCCGTAGCCGGGCGCCGGCTGTCCAGCCCGGTTCCAGACGTAAGACACTTTGAGAGAGACTTTGGTGGTAAGGGCTGCCCTGAGCGCGGTTTCCGTGTTGACATGATAGCCGTCGGTGTCATCGAAATTATGAATGTATTCGACAGACTGGCTGAAATCGGCCGTCTCGCTAAAAAGGCGAACGTATTTCGCGTAGGCGCGCCCTGAGGCAAAGTCATACCGGGGCGAGTCGATGCGCTCTTCATTGAGATAGCCGGCGCCGAGCTCGCCGTCCAGTTTGTCCTTGGGCTTGTTCAAGAGATTGCGGCCAAGACCTGCCGAGCCGTCCCACCGGTTACGAAACCCGGCGAAGCGGTTCTTCTCCCAAGAGAACCGCTCATAGAGATAATTCTTTTCTGTGAAGTTGTAGGTCATTTTTTCATTCGCGAAATACTGCTCGGAAGTCACCTCATCACCGCTGGAGGATCCCAGACCCCCCCCGATGATCTCCAGCGTTGTCTTCGACCACTTGTATAAAAAAGCGTTCTTGACACTGGTGGTGGTGTTCTTGCTGTTGCCGTTGGTGCTGGCCACGGCGGCGTCGGTGGTGTTCTTCCAAGGTTTCGCGGGGGCTTCTTCAGCCCAGGCGACGGGGAGGAAGGCGCTCGCGAGGAGCAAGGCCATCCAGGTCGCGCGCTGTATTTTGCGGTTCATGGGTAATCTCCTTTACTAATACAAGATTAAGCGATCGGCGAGGTGCAGTGGCCGCACTTCTTGGCGGCGAGTGGAACCACCATCAAGCATTGCGGGCAATTCTTTTCTGTCGGAGCCGGCGCTGGCGCGGGCTGGGACTTCTTCATGCTGTTGAGTGCTTTGATCACCATGAAGATTGAAAAAGCGACAATGACGAAGTTGATCACGTTGTTGATGAAGAGGCCGTAATTGATGGTCACGGCCTTGGCGTCGCCAATGGGGGAGCTGAGCTTGAACGCCAGGTCGCTAAAATCAACATTCCCGATTAACAGACCCATGGGTGGCATGAGGACATCGTTCACCAGGGACGAGACAATCTTCCCAAAAGCCCCGCCAATGATGACACCGACAGCCAGATCGATCACATTGCCGCGCATCGCAAACTCTTTGAATTCTTTCAGCATAGAAGCCTCCTTGTAGGAATAGCAGGATCCCTCAGTACCGGAGCACATTGTACACTCTGGCAGATGGTGTGCATAGCACTCCAGGCAAGCGGGCGGACCGCATGCCTTTGTTATAATCCGCCACAGACGAATAGTCTCTAAAGAGACCCGCCGAAGGAGGGTGTCTCTTCAGGGCGCAGATTTTGTATCGGTCCCTGTCACGGAGGGGTCGCATAGTGGTCTAGTGCGGCGGTTTGCTAAACCGCTGTACGGGTGAAAACCCGTACCGAGGGTTCGAATCCCTCTCCCTCCGTGACAGGAATCGGCGAGGCGATCATTTTATGAACGATCACCACTCGTGTCCGGTTAAAAATGCGAAATCCCCCTGGTTCGGTAGAATGATTGCGACCAAGCAAACCATTCTGTCCGAGGGAGGATTTCGCTCATGCATTCTAACACCATAATGAACCAACTGCTTCTCCTTTTACCACGACATCAGTTCGACCAAGCCGTTTCTGGCTTCGGCGGCGACGCCTACGTTAAAAAATTCTCGACTTGGAACCAGCTCACGACACTCCTCTATGCTCAGGCCAGCGGTAAAACAAGCCTGCGTGACATCCAGACGGCTTTAGGCACGCAACAACCCAAGCTCTATCACTTGGGGCTGCCGCCAGTGAAACGTTCTACCCTGGCTGACGCTAACGCTGGGCGCGACTGGCGCATCATGGAAAAGCTCTTCTATCACCTGCTGGATCGGTGCCAAGCCATCGCGCCTAAGCATCAGTTCCGTTTTAAACACAAAGTGACCTGCTTCGATTCCACGAACATGGAACTGTGCCTGAACCTTTTCCCTTGGGCCACCTTTAAACAGGCCAAAGGAGCGATCAAACTGCATTGCCAACTGGACTTGCGTGGCCAAATCCCTTCCTTTGCCGTCATCACCGATGGAAAGTGCTTCGACCATGCCGCCAAACGTCTTTTTCCCTTAGAACCGGACAGCATCTATGTCTTCGACCGCGGCTACATGGATTACGGCTGGTACCGTCAGATCGACGATCTCGGCTCTTTCTTCGTCACCCGTGCCAAAGACAACCTCACCTGCCGCATCACCGGACAGCAAGAAATTCCCTTAAAAAACGGCCTGTTGTACGATCGCACCATTGAGCTTACAGGCCCACGCACCAAGACGAAATACAAGAAACCTTTACGACTCATCGGCTACTACGATGCCGACACCGCCATCACTTACCAGTTTATGACCAATAACTTCAAACTGGCCGCTTTCACCATTGCCCAAATCTATAAGGCCCGTTGGCAGATCGAGCTGTTCTTCAAGTGGCTCAAGCAGCATCTCAAAATCAAAACGTTCCTCGGCACTTCCAAAAATGCCGTCTTTACCCAAATCTGGGTGGCCTTGTGCTATTTCCTGCTCCTGGCCTACATCAAGTTCCAGACACGATTCCAGCGTTCGCTGTTCTTGCTGCACCGGTTGGTTCAGAATACCCTTCTCGACCGGCTCAGTCTCATCGATCTATTGCGTATGCCCGAAAAGAATCTTTCAAAAGTTCGAACTATGGAGCCTCAGCTATGGCTAAGCTTCGGCTAACTTTTACCGGACACCAGTGAACGATCACATTAAATCCGAGATTACGGTCTATCTGGCCGGAGGACTTACAGAGAGCCGCAGTCGGCAGATTGAGGCCCATGCGGTGGCCTGCGAGAAATGCCAGGCCGCGCTCAATAAGGCGCGCGCCAAGCAAGCGCGCAGCAATCGTGAGGCGCTCAAGAAAGCCTCGCCGGAACGAATACCCAACCTTTTTCTGGCGCGACAAGGCAAATCTTTTATGAATAGCCCAGCCACTTCAGGAAGATGGAAGCTTGTTGTATTTCTCGTTGCCTTAGTCGGTTTGGCGTATTGGGGCTACGCGCGGCGCGCGCAGACGCACAGGAAGTCTGCTCCCTCGGACTTGTCATTAAAACAACAGCCATCCGAGCCCGTCTTAGAGAAATCTGAACCGGTTCCTCCCGAACCAACAGCACCGAAATCCGAAGCTTCTTCGACGGCTAAAGCTGTGCCAGCCGTAAAGCCTCCCGAACCGCCAAAACCGCCGCTCACGTTGCCGGTCCTCCAATCGCTCAAGGGCACAGACAGCGGCATACAGGAACCGCGCGTGGTGGTCGTCAGGCGCTTGGACGCCTGGGAACAACTTTGGGGAGAGATGGGCCTCCAAGGGCCACGGCCCGCGATCGACTTTAACACAAAACTCCTTCTGGGTATTTTCGCCGGCGCCAGCCCCCCGGGCGCGTCGATCGACCTTGGCGTGATCGAAGAAATGGAGGGAGCCATGTCAGCGCCTTACCGTATCCTGGCGCCGCCCGTCCCCGCGCCGGCCACTACGACGCAAATCAGCACGACCCCCATGAGCCATCCCTATTTCCTCGCGATTGTCCCTCGCGTTGATCAGAAAATTCGCATCTATCGGAAAGAGAGACCGTAAATGAATGCGCTCCTCCAAATCCACCAGGCCGGCCAGAGCCTCTGGCTCGATTTTATTACCCGGAAATTTATGTCGGAGGGTAAGCTTTCCCAGCTCCTCGCTCAGGATGGTTTAACGGGCGTCACCTCCAACCCCACGATCTTCCAAAAGGCGATCACGGGGGGCCAGGAATACGATGAAGCGATCTCTTCCCTGATTCGAAAAGGCCAAAGCTCCAGCCAAATCTTTGAAGCACTCGCCATTGAGGATATCCAGAAAGCCTGCGATATCTTTCGTGGCATCTTCGATCAGACAGGCGGGGTTGATGGTTACGTTTCGCTCGAAGTCAATCCTCACTTGGCGCGCGATACCCGTGGCACTCTGGAAGAGGCGCGGCGTCTTTTCCAAGCGGTCTCGCGCCCGAACGTCATGATCAAAGTCCCCGCGACGCGCGAAGGCCTGCCTGCTGTCGAGCAACTCCTCGGAGAAGGCGTGCCTGTCAATGTGACGTTGATCTTCGCGCTCAAGCGCTATGAGGAAGTCCTGAACGCTTGGCTCGCAGGCCTTGAGCGCCTGGGCCAATCAGGCCAGCCGCTTTCCTCCGTCGCCTCCGTCGCCAGTTTCTTCGTGAGTCGTGTCGATAGCGCCGTGGACGGTCTTCTGGAACAGCTGAAACCGGCAGGCTACGAGACGCTCCTGGGCAAAGCCGCCATTGCGAACGCCCGTCTGGCTTATGCGATGTTTTTGAAGGTGAAGAACAGCCCACGTTTCCAGGCCCTTGCCTCCAAGGGGGCCCGCGTCCAGCGGCCCCTCTGGGCCTCCACCAGCACGAAAAACCCCAAGTACCGGGATGTTCTTTATGTGGAAGAACTCATTGGCGCCGATACCGTCAACACCCTGCCGCTGGCGACGGTTGAGGCCGCACGGGACCACGCTCAATGTCGGCTTGCCCTCCCGGGGGATGCCGCGGCAGCGGACCGCTTGTTGAATGACCTGGGCCAGAGGGGGATCTCCATGGAATCGGTCACGCAACAGCTAGAGGTGGAAGGCCTTAAGCTCTTTACGGACGCCTACGATGATCTCATGAAAAGTCTTGAGCAAAAACGCGAAGCCTTAAAGGTCGTGTCAAGGTAAGACGGTGCCTTCTTGAGCATGAACCAACCCAACATCATCCTCTCGGACACACCGGAAGCGCTGGCGGAGCGCGTCGCGACCGATTTTTCCGAGTTCATCACGCGGACCCTGGCGGATCGACAGCGTATCGCGATTGCGCTGGCCGGCGGACAAACGCCCAAGCAGTTTTACGCGCGTCTGGCCAAGGAGCCCTATCAATCCGCTATCCCTTGGGCCAAGCTGTGGTTCTTTTGGGGGGATGAACGCTGTGTCCCCAAGGAACACCAAGACTCCAATTTCCGTATGGCGGCGGAGGCCCTGCTTCAGCATGTGCCCATACCGCCTTCCCATGTGATCCGTATGCATGGCGAAGATCCGCCACCTCAGGCCGCTCGGGATTATGAGAACCAGATGCGGTCCTTCTTTCGGGATGCGAAAGTCTGGCCTCAATTTGATTTAGTTTTTCTGGGCATGGGGCCGGATGGGCATACGGCCTCGCTCATGCCAGGCACGCCCGCGGTCAGCCAGCACTTGGAAGAGTCGACGGAAAAGCGTCGAGCCCAAGACGCGGACTCGGACAGCATCCCCCAGCCTCGCTGGGTGGTGCATAATGTGGTGCGTTCGCTGCAGACCGTGCGCCTCACGCTCACCTATCCCGTGTTCAACTCCGCCAGCCACATCTGGTTTTTGGTCACGGGTGCCAAAAAATCCGAAGCGTTTTCAGAAGTGCAAAAAGGTCTCAACCCTCAGGCGCCTGCCAGTCTCGTTCAACCGGCGCAAGGGGAACTCAGGTGGTATATCGATAAGGAGGTTATCCATGGCCGAAGTCAAGATCCAAGTCTTAAAGAACGGGCCCCTGTTAGTCAAAGGCCCGATCGACGTTCTCGATAGCAACGGAAAAACTCTACAATCCTCTTCGCAAGTCGCGCTTTGCCGTTGTGGGCATTCGGCCAAAAAGCCCTCTTGTGATGGGGCCCACTCCAAAGCAGGTTTTCAGAGCACGATCGAAGCCAAGTAGCGATACCTGCCGATCCGTGATGATGCGCATCACGCACGGAAGCTTGGCGTTCGCCCTGGCTTTCCTGTGCACGAATCACTTGCAGGCTGTCGAGCTGGATGAGTTTGAGAGGCGGGACTATGATCTGGCGGCTTCCAGCGCCGCCTATTTTACGCCTCCCGGACCGCATCACCGCCTCTTTCTCGACCTCTACAACATCACCGACTTCTACAATTTCGAAACCAACGACACCCCCGGCTATATTGACGGGACTTGGCTTGCCGACACCTTAAGACCCACCCTGACCGTGCTCTGGAACGAGCGGTTCCGGACCCAGATTGGCCTCGTCGCCCTCAGAGGGTATGGTGACGAAGAAGGCTTTGGGTCGGTCGACCCCTGGATTCAACTCCTTTGGCAGCCCGTGAAGCCCGTAAGCGTCCTCCTCGGCAACCTGAATACGCCTCACTATTATCACCCCTCTTTGTTCATGTCGTTGAATTATGTGCGTGAGAGCCCCGTGGAAACCGGCGCCCAGGTCCTGGTGAAAACGGAAAACTGGTACGACGATATCTTCTTTAATTATCGGCTTCAAAATACGCCCGAACACGCAGAAAAATTTGATATTGGTTTTGTCCATCGCAACGCCTGGAAGTTCTTGCGCTTTCATTACCAGGCGCATTGGATCCACGAAGGGGGGACCCTTTATCCCCACCCGATCGCCACGATCAACGATGCCGCCCAGTTGGCCGGGCTCGGCATGCAATTTCAGCCGCACAGGTCTTGGATCGTGGGCGCCAAGTGGTCCTACCTCAGCTCGCGCCGAATCCAGGACTCTTCGCTGGAGGACTCTCCTCTGGCGCTCGATGTCCAAGGGTGCGCCCGCCTCTATGAAGTTTATACGAGGATCAGGCGGTTTAAATTCAGCTACGAGTATTGGAGTAGTTCTTCCTATTCTCATGAGGGTTCAGACCCCTGGTTCACCTTGCCAAAACTCAACCTCTTGACGGGACGCTGGGATATCCTTTTAGGTAGAGATTTCAACCTGTTTTTACGCTATACGGCGGGCCTGGCCGGGGAGAACAACCAGGGGGTCTCCCAGTTCGTGAAATCGGCCATTCATTTGCAGGCCGCGTGGCAATTTTCGATCCCCATTATCGAATGGACCACGCCGTCCGCCGTTCCCCAAGGGCAGCCCATCCCCGCTCGTTGGGATGAAGGGGTTTGACAGCTTTGCCAAATTAGATTATTCTCTTAGCTGGCCACGATGATCACCGAGCCCTCCTCCACCGCGGTCCCCAAAGAAATTCTCGAAAATCTTGAAGATGTTCAAGCCCGCGTAGACAAACTCGCGCAAGAGCTTTCGCAGGCGACGCAGGTGTGGAACGCCACCTTGGCGAACGAAAAGGAAACGTTTGACTCCCTGATCGGGCGAAAAGAGCTGGCCGCGCAAGAACAGGATGAATTATGGGCCCGCCAGTGCAAGACGTACGAGGAGCGCCTGGCTGAGATGAAGTCTGAGTTTGAGACGCGTCTGGCCCAGGCCGAGCAAAACGCCGCACGGGCGCTCACCGAGCTCGATGATACGTGGCAGCGCGACAAACTGGAATGGGGCCCCGAGGCCCAGTCCGCTTGGCCCTTGCAGCGCAAGGAACTCGAATCCAAAGTTCAAGAACTTGAGACAAAGCTCACGCAGCTTGAGAAAAATGAGGCTGAAAGGGCGATTCAACCTTCCCCCGAAACGATTAAAACCCTCGAGGGCCAACTCAGGGAGTTCCAGGCGACCGTCGCACAGCTGCAAGAGCGCGCCTCCAAATCCGATGAACTGGTCTATGCCTGTGTTCAGGCCCTGGATTATCAGATTTCCGTTCTTTCCGACCTCATTTACCACCACGCGGCACCTGCGGACGGCTGAGGACCACCCCTTGCCTGGCCCCAGCGCCTATCTCGAAACCTCGCAGACTCGCTTAAACGACCGAGGCATGCTTCTTCGTCGCGATGCCGCGATCCAGCTCGACGGCCTCTCGGACAAAAAACAATATCTGGAGGCTCTCCGGGGGCAGTTCACGCAACATCGTGTGGAAGATATCGCCCAAATCAAGGAAGCGCGAACCCCGGTCTGGGCCAGCTGGGAAGAGCGTCTGCGGCGCCTCGAAGAGTGGCTGAAGGAAGCTGCTGAGATCAAGCGCTCAAGCGCCACCCTTCGGTCCTGGAAGGAAAGCGCGATCGGGTTTGAACGGCTGAAGGACATCACGGACAACTTCAGCGCTTCTCTTGAGCGCAGAGCGAAAGCGCTTGAGGAAACCATTTCCGCCACCATGCATCGCATTCAAGCGTGGGACGGTCGGCTCAGGGCCCAGGAAGCGGACTTGCGCTCCTTTTTAGATCGCCAAGCGGCCAAGACCACCGAGATCATGGTCTCCAAGGCCAGAAAACAACCCTATCTGGATTTTGCCTTCCGGGAAAGAGAGGAAGAAGGGCAACTCTCCCAGCGAATGAAAAGTATTCGTTCGACCGCCAATCGGATGCTGGACCGGCTCACCAAGGCGAACGCTTGGGTGTTCGCGAAGGCCGAGCAGAGCCCCGGCTATTTTGAGTCCAACAAAGACGAATTCATGACGGGCTTGGCTTTTCAACGCACGCAGTTTTCCGAACTCCGAGAGAAGGCCTTGACCCTCGCGCTCTACTTTGAGGAAGGCCGGCAGCGCCTGCGCTGGATTTATGAACAAATTCAACGCCTGCGCGTGGTGCCGGACAGCCCTCCTGTGAACAAACCCCTGATCGAGCGCCTCTTCGGATCGAACGAGTAAGCCCCGCAGCACTTCTTGGCGCCATGAAACCGATATCGCCGTGGGAATTTTTTACCGCCGCGCTGATCGGCGTCCTCGTTGGGGTTGGCGCTTTTACCTTTCATTATGCCCACGGGTTTTCTTATCTAAGCAAAGACCCGCGCGCCTGCGTCAATTGCCACATCATGAACCCGGAATTCAGCTCCTGGCAAAAGGCCAGCCACCACAGCGCGGCCACCTGCGTCGATTGTCATTTGCCGCACAGCTTGATCCCGAAGTACCTGTCCAAAGCGGACAACGGCTACCGGCATTCCAAAGGCTTTACGCTTCAGAATTTTAACGAACCCATCATGATCACGCCGCGCAACAGCCGGATCTTAAACGCCAACTGTCTGCGGTGTCACGAGCAACTCACGCATGGGCTGGCGCCCGTCACTCGCAAGGATCCCGATGCCTTGCGTTGTGCGCATTGTCACGCAAGCGTTGGGCACGGCGAAACCACAGGGATGGGCCGATATGATCCAAAGGAAGGGGAACCATCATGAAAACCTTGTTGGAACGTTTGAAAAGTTTCAGACTCTATGCTGTCCTGTCGATCGGAATTGCGCTGACCACGGCGCTCGTCACGGCGCTGCTCGTGAATATTTTTGAAAGGAAAAGTGAAGCCAAAAACCCCTACGTGCGACTGGTCGAAGTCACGGAGGAGGATACGGATCCGGCCCGATGGGGCGTCAATTGGCCCAGGGAATACGGGTCTTACAAGAAGACGGCCATCACGACGCGAACGCGCTTTGGCGGGCACGGCGGCAGCGAAGCCATGCCGGCCGAGAAAATTGAGCGTGACCCTTGGCTCAAACGGATGTTTCTGGGATACGCCTTCTCGATCGATTACCGTGACCGGAGAGGCCATGCCTACATGCTGTCCGATCAAGAAAAGACCCAGCGCCTCACCAAGCCGCAAACGGGGTCCTGCTTGCATTGCCATGCTTCGGTCATGCCGCTCTACCGGAAGTTGGGAGACGGCGACGCCGCCAAAGGCCTTGAGGCCAGCTACAAGTTCAGCTTCCAGGAACTGGACAAGATGCTTCATGAGATGGGCCACGCCCACCCGGTGTCCTGCGTGGACTGCCACGATCCCAAAAGCATGCGCCTTCGCGTGACGAGGCCCGGGTTCATCCAGGGCATCCGAATGCTGGCCGAATCCAAAGCGCCGGTGCCCCACATTCCTTCGATCGAGCAATGGAGGGCAGGCAACCGCAAGAAACCGTATGAACCCAACGAAGAAGCTTCCCAGACCGAGATGCGGTCTTTTGTGTGTGGGCAATGCCATGTCGAGTACTACTGTTCGTCCAAACAGCCGCTGAGCTACCCTTGGGGGAAAGGTCTCAAGGCCGAAAACTTAGAAGCGTTCTGGAACGAGTCTAAGTTCCCCGATGGCACGCCGTTCTTCGACTTCGCGCATGCGGAATCCGGCGCCAAGCTCTTGAAAGCCCAGCACCCGGAGTATGAGATGTGGAGCCAGGGCATTCACGCCCGAAGCGGCGTCGCCTGCGCGGATTGCCACATGCCATACATGCGCGACGGCGCCACCAAAGTCTCCGACCACTGGGTGAGAAGTCCGCTCTTGAACATCAACCGCGCCTGCCAGAGCTGCCACCACTTCCCGGAGGAGGAGATCAGGGCGCGTGTCGAGTCGATTCAGGTGCGCAATCATGAACTCCTGCAAAGAAGCGCCGCCGCTCTCATGGACCAGCTCGATGCCGTTAAGAGAGCTCGACAAGAAGGCGCGACCGACGCCCAATTGGCCGCCTCTTTAGACTTGCAGCGCAAAGCCCAGTGGAGACTCGATTTTGTGGCGGCGGAAAACTCCATGGGGTTCCACGCCCCGCAAGAAGCGGCGCGGATCCTGGGGGAGGCCGCCGACTACGCCCGGCAGGGCCAAGTCGCCGCCATGCGCTGGAAGGAACCCCCCCAGTCGGAGTAACCAAACTGCGGGCCTCCCAAAAGTGTCCCTGGGCAGCTTTTTTCTGTTCATCAGCGACTTGTGGGAGGCGTCTACCCCCATTTGGTTCAGCAGAATAAAATTAGTAGGATGCCGACGATGAAAGTATCCGTTTTTGGTGCCGGGTACGTTGGCTGTGTCACCGCAGCGAGTTTGGCTTCTCTGGGCCATACCGTATGGCTTGTGGAATCCTCTCCAAGCAAACTCTCCCTTCTTCAACGCTCACAATGCCCTGTGGTTGAGCCGGGCCTTGAAGAGTTGCTTTCCGAACACATAAAGCAAGAAAAAATTCTTCCGACCGGATCATCGGAGGAGGCAGTGCATGCCACGGATTTGGCTCTCCTATGCGTCGGGACTCCTAGCCTGGGGGACGGTACAACAGATATTCGACAAGTCCTGACAGTTTGCCAGCAGATCAATCAGGATCTGCTGAAGAAAACTTCGCCGTATGTCGTCGTTCTGCGAAGCACGATGCCTTACCCCATGATCCAATCCTCCATTCTTCCAGCTCTCGAGCAGGCGCTGCCGCAGCGTTTTGGCAAGAGTCTCTTTTTTGCTTTTAATCCAGAGTTCTTAAGAGAAGGCAAGGCCCTCGAGGACTTCCGGCACCCGCCGTTCGTCGTGATCGGAACAGATCATCCTCAAGCCTCGGAGGCCCTTCAGGCCCTCTACAAGGGTATCGAAGCTCCCTTCCATATCGTTTCTCTAGGCGCTGCAAGTCTTCTGAAATATGCCTGCAACGCCTTCCATGCGCTCAAAATCACGTTTGCCAATGAGATCGCTAGCTTGTCGCCCCTTTTCAGTGCGGATGCCAATCAAACCATGGATTTGTTTTGCCAGGACACAGCCCTGAACATCTCGCGCGCCTATTTGCGACCTGGTTATGCTTTTGGTGGGTCTTGCCTCCCGAAAGACTTGAAAACATTAGGGCGTTTATCGGCGCTTTCCGCCATTAGCACGCCACTTTTGGACTCCATTGAGAAAAGCAACCGCATGCTCATCGAAAAAACAGTACAAGCGATTGATGATTATGGGCTTCGCAAAGTGGGTCTCATAGGCTTAACATTCAAGGGCGGTACCGATGACTTTCGCAACAGTCCATTGGTGGAACTCGCGGAGAGACTCATCGGCAAAGGTTTTGAACTCGCGATTTATGACCCTGATATTGACTTAAAGAAGATCCATGGCCAAAATCTGAGTTATATAAGAAGCAAGTTGCCGCATCTTGCCCAAGCGCTGCATTCAGACTTTAACGAAGTGGCGCAGCATGCGGAGCTTCTGATCGTTGGAAAGATCCTCCTTGCTTCACACTCTGTGGCTGATCAGTTCCCTGCCCGCTGCGTCGTTCTTGACCTCACACGTCAAATCCCTCAGGGGTCGCAGAAGCCCCGCGTTTTGCATCTGGAAGATCTTGTGCAAATTCAAAACTTGGCGGGGAAGTCCTAAGCCATGCTGCGCTCTCCTCGCCTGCCAGTGAGTGATGATCCAAGACAGTGGAAGATCGCCGTGGTTCTTCCTACACGGGATGAAACGGTGACCCTCGCCGATGTGGTGGGCGAGATTCGCTCAGCATTTCAAGACAAAGGGTTGCAAGAACCCATTCTTCTCATCGCGGATGACTCGCATGACAGCACGCGAGATCTTGCCCGCACGCTCGGCGTCCATGTGGTCATCGGGGGCGGACAGGGACTCGGCTTTGCCATGCTCAAAGGGCTCAAAGCTGCTATCGCTTTCCGTCCTGAGGTGATTGTCAGCCTGGATGCCGATGGCCAATCAGATCCCAGAGAAATCATGAAAGTTCTCGATCCCATCGCCAAGCGTGAAGCGGATATGGTGGTGGGCTCGCGCTTCTTGGAACCGGGATTAATTCAGTATCCGTATCCGTTCCTCAATCGCTTTGGGACGATCGTCTTAAGCTGGATCTTAAGAACCATCACCGGTCTTCCCCTGACCGATTCCCATGGTGGGTTACGTGCCATGCGCGTGGAGGTGGTCGAATCGATCGATATCATTGGGACCCACACCTACGTCCAGGAATCCATTATTGATGCCCATGAAAAGGGATTTCGAGTTAAAGAGATTGCTTCCGTATGGCGCCAACGAGTTCACGGGGAATCCAAGGTCGTCAAGTCCATTGTGCGGTACATCATGTATACGCTGCCTGTTCTCATTATCCGATCGCGCAATCATATCCGCTGGACGTATGGTCTTTCCTTTGCCCTGATCGCGGCCGGTCTCATCGGGTTCTGGGTTGTGATGGCTCAGGCCCATTTTCAAGTTGCGCGCATCTTTGTTCGACTCCCTGCGCTATTGTGTATTTCCATGTTGGTGTTAACCGGGATTCAACTTTTCACACTCGGATTTCTCTCCGAGATCGGAGCGCTCATCAAATTGCGTGTCGATCAGCTGCATCACCGCTTGAGGACCCAGGACGCAGAAGACCAAAACAAATGAGGCTCGCAGCTCGCTTTCTTTTTCTTGCTTGGTTTCTCAGTCTCCATCTTTATGCGTTCCACCACTACAGAAAAGATCCCGCGCTCACGAAAGTCCTAAACCGATGCCAGCATCTCATCTACCGTTAAGCCTCGGGTTTGATCTTCTGCTGGTGTTGTCCTGTACGGGCTTATTCATTGCGCCACTGAAGACTTACCTTTTGGATATTCGCATGAGAATCCTGACGGCGTGCAGTCTGGGCTTATTCTTCTTTTCTTATCTCCATTTTCTCTTGGGCGTATGCGGTCTCCTTCATCCTGCGATCACGGGCTCCGTTCTTGTCGCGATGGTGTTCATTGGCTTTCAGCCCTTGCGAGAATGTCTTCGCGCGCTTTTCGGAGAACCCCCATCGATGAGGCTGACACGTCTTGAAGTGTTGCTGTTGGGTCTTCTCGTGTGTTCTGCCATTTTCAAATTCTGGTTTGGCTATGCACCGCCAACCGCAGACGATGAGCTGGTCTACCACATCAGTCTGCCTGCTCTCTACGTCAAGATGGGGCGTATGGGTTCCGTCCCGACCATGTTTGAAAGTTTCTTCTACTTGAACGGGGAGCTCTTTCATACAGCGATCCTTCTCTTGCGCGACTTCTTCGCTGTCAAAGCGATGGTGTGGGTCATGGGCATTCTGTATGTGCTGGCCCTTTATAACTTCTCTCGACGTTATGCCCGACTGGACCGCACATCAACGCTTTTGGCCGTCGCCTTGGTCTATACGTCTCCTGTGATGACTTCCTTGCATGGCACGACTTCCGTAGACCATTTCAGTTTGTTTTTGGAAATGGTCGTTCTTTCGTTGTACTGGGAGTGGACACAAAGCCAACGGAAATCCTATTTGGTCATCATAGGCATCCTGACTGGAGCATCGGTCGGATTTCGTAATTATTCTGTCAATTGGATCGGGGCACTCTTGTTGGTGATGATGGTCTTCGACCGTAAGCCGAAAGCGGCACTGATGGTGGGGCTTGTCACGGCGATCGTCGCCTTACCCTGGCCCCTCCGAAATTATGCAATCACCGGCAATCCCTTTTATCCTTCTGCGCTCTGGGCTGGTGCCGCTTCGGATCCGCTCCACATGACCATGAGACCAGAGGTAACGTGGCGAAGCTTTCTAACCACGCTCGTGCGGCTTCCGTACTTTGTTTCCGGAGGCATGCTGATCTGGTCTTTCGGGCTGTTGCCGATGGTGCTCGCCCCCTTGGCATGGCTTTCACGAAATTCTCAAGGAATGAAGAAAATTATTATTCTCGTTCTTGTCACCCTCGTCATCACGCATTTCATTCCTTGGGCATGGATGAGCCCAAGGTACTACTCTGCTGCCCTCCCCTTGCTTGCTATCCTCGCGAGCCAAGGACTCTTCTTGTGGTTTGAGGGTGCCTCACGACGGCTCAAAACGGCTGCTGCACTCTGGATCGCCTTCTTGCTTCTCGTCCCCAATTTTGCCCTGAGCGCTTACTATGGGCTCAAGCGCATCCCCTATTTCTTTGGATTTCAATCCGAGGAGCAATATTTAATGCAACAGTATCTCGGTAGTGAAGGCTATCCGATGATGCAGTATCTTCGCACGCATCACCGGCCACCCAGTCGCTTCTTGGTTTTGGGGATGGCCCCGACGCTGCCCCTCTTCTACTATGCGGAGTGCGATTTTGTGCCTTTGACCGCATTTTCGCCGGCGCATTTCAGGAAATCCACCAAGGAGTTGGCCTTGTCACTCCAAGCGGCACACATCACTCATGTGCTCTTGGTGCAGAGTGAATTTGAGGTGAGGTCAGATGGTCATTGGCATTACACGTCCTACCCCAAGCTGAGCTTTTGGGTTCCTCCTCTGTCCGCTCCCTATTTTGAGGTCGAGCACCGCACCACGCAATCCACGCTCTACCGCGTCCATGGGCGTGCTTGAATGTGCGGTATTTGTGGTTTTGTAGGCTTCACGGATCGCCAGCTCCTTGAACGAATGACGGCAATTCTTACACACCGCGGTCCTGACGACTGCGGTTTTTTTTATGGAGCCCAGGCGAGCCTGGGGGCCCGCAGGCTCAGCATTATCGATATCGCCGGCGGGCACCAACCGACCTTCAATGAAGACAAAACAATCACCGTCATACAAAACGGCGAAATCTTTAATTACCGAGAACTTCAAACAGAGCTCAAAGGAAAAGGACACCGTCTGGCGTCTCGGGGCGACACAGAAGTCCTTGCTCATTTGTATGAAGAATATGGAGCTGACTTTTGTCAGAAATTAAATGGTGATTTCGCCATTGCCTTATGGGATGACACCCAGGCAAGGCTACTACTGGCACGTGATCGTTTCGGGGTGCACCCTTTGTACTACACGATCGTCGGCCGTGAGATGGCCTTCGCATCTGAATTGAAAAGCCTTCTTTGCTGGGAGAAAGTGGATCGGTCGCTTGATCCTGCAGCCATCGACGCGTATCTTGCGCTTCGGTATGTCCCCGAAGAGAAGACCTTCTTTAAGAACATCCAGAAGCTCAAACCCGGGTGCACTCTCTTATTCACCCATGGCGAACTGCAGATTCGCCCTTATTGGACGTTGCCTCAGCCTTCGCCACCACCGAGGAGTAATCTCAACAGCGCAGCCGAGGAACTCCTGAGCCTCCTGAAAGACTCCGTGAATATAAGGCTTCGCGCAGACGTTCCCGTGGGCGCCTACTTAAGCGGGGGAATAGACTCGAGCCTCATTGTGGGCCTTATGCGACAACTGAACACGGGGCCTATCAAAACATTCAGCATTGGGTTCGGGCTGGAGACGGACGAACTCGAAGAAGCCAGGAAAACGGCCGCCCGCGAGCAGACCGATCATCATGAAATCATGATCGAAAAAAATGATTATGAACTGCTCCCCAAGATCGTCTGGCATCTGGATGAGCCTATCGGCGATTCCATTATCATCCCGAATTTTCGGCTATCTCAGGCAGCGGCCAGGGCGGTCAAGGTCGTCACTTCCGGCGAAGGAGCTGATGAAGTCTGGGGCGGCTATATTCATCATCTTGCGTTGAACACGATGGGAGTCTTCGATCACTACCTTCCACGTTCATGGTCGAGGCTGGCTGGAAAAATGACTCGTATGACGCCTCGGGCTTTGATTGATTATTTCTTCCCTTATCCAGCCGCACTCGGGGTGCAGGGACAGGAAGTTCTCAGCCAATACTTGCTCCATCATGCCTGTGGCAAGTCTGGTGCCGAATACCTCGCTCTCGCCTCGTTGTACCGACCTGATGAGAAGAAAGGAATTTACACCGCTGGTTTTTCCAACGCATTAGGTTCGAATAACGCTTTAGAAAAACTGCTGGAGGGCTATTACCACACGGATCAAAGCCTGCTGGAGAACACCATCAGCCTCGATATGAATAACTGGTTGCCGAACTACACACTTTTCAGGCAGGATAAGATCGGGTTTGCCAATTCGCTGGAGATTCGAGTTCCATACCTCGACCACCGCATTGTGGAGTTTGCCATGCAGCAGCCTGACGCCTTTAAGATCAAGGGACTGATCACGAAGCGTCTCTTAAGAAAAGCCGCCTCAAAGGTGTTGCCCCAATATCTTTCCGGAAGACGGAAGCGGGCCTTTTACTTTCCTGTTCAGAGCGTCTTTGGAGAAGGCTACCGGCAGTTTGTGAGGGACATCCTCGGCACAAGGCGTTGTATGGAACGGGGGATACTGACCCCTGATTTTTTGAGGCAAACGCTCGCTTCGCTCGAAACGCAAGAATTATTGCAGAGCAAGCGCATCATAGCGCTTGTCATTCTCGAATTGTGGTTTCAGACCTTCGTGGATGGGACAGGTCTCACTCCAATGCTGCGTTCAAAGCCAGCATCATGCTAAGCGCTGCCCGTGAAACCTACGCAAGAAAGGCGATGGGGCAAATGCATCGTCTTCTTAGCTCTCTTGACCGCAACCCCCTTTCGACAACGTTTGGGTCATTTGACAGAGCCTATTGGCATGATAAAACCTCTGATTTCTCCGACATGGACCATCAATTCGGCGTACTGGCACTTGCGCTGGTTTATAAACATGATTTCCCTGAGAACCCTTTTAAGGGTCAAAGGACGATACTCGATTGGGCAATCGCGGCGATGGATTTTTGGGCGAGTCGTCAGCATCGAGACGGTTCCTTCGATGAACATTATCCCTTCGAGCATGGCTGGGTGGGCCCGACAGGTTTTTCTGCCTACGCTTGTGCCGAAGCCTATCAATTGCTCAAAGACGAAATTCCACCAGCTGCTGCCAAGCGCATCTGCAAAACCATTCGCCAAGCGGCCCGTTATCTCACTCATGGACAGGCCGAGGACGATCATTTAGCGAACCATCACGCCATGGCCTGTCTAGCCGTTTGGAAAGCCTATGAAGTTCTTGGAGATCCGAACCTCGTCAGAGGATACGAGCGGCTTTGGAAAGGTTTTCTTTCGTACCACAATAACGATGAAGGATGGTCGCGAGAATACGACGGACCTGATCCCGGCTATCTGTCGGCGACCGTGTCATTTCTTGCGAAGCTCTACCAGTGCAATCCTGACCCTTCTGTCTTCCGTATCTTAGACCAGTCCATCCAATTCTGCAGCTATTTCGTCTATCCCGATGGGTTCTATGCCGGCTCTGTGGGGAGCCGAAACACGCGGCACTTTTACCCGCATGGTTTTGAGGTCATGGCAAAACAGATCCCGTTGGCAGCCTCCATTTCAGAGAAAATGCTGTCCTCCTTGGAACAAGGAAAGCTCGTTCCTCCCGAGATCATGCCGGACCGTTATATGGCCTATCGCCTCCCCGAATATCTTCTGTCCTATCGAGATTATGCTCAGCGCCCCGCAGAATGGCCCGCGCTTCCATACGAGCAAAAACCGTTCACCCGATATTTTCCACAGGCGGGGATACATGTTGTGAATCGGGAGGCCTCGTATACGGTTGCGAGCTTAGCGAAGGGCGGAGTCCTCAAATTGTTTGATCGAACAACGGGAAATCTTTTGATCAATGATGCGGGCTTTCTGGCACAACTGGTATCGGGGGAACTTGTTTCCTCTCAGTGGGTTGATCCAACGTACCAAATCTCAATTGATCAAAATGGTTGGGAGGTCGCCGGCTGCTTACATGTCATACCCGCCAACAAACGTTTTACACCCCTGACCTTCTTCCTTTTCCGAGCAACTCTTTTGGTCTTAGGGTGGAGCCCGAGATTATGCCACTGGCTCAAAAGATGGATCAGGCGCGTTATCATTCTTCGGTCAGGAGTTGTCCCTATTCGATTTCTCCGACGGTGTACCTTCGGAAATCGCGGCATAAGCCTGAGCGACACGCTCAGACTCGAGAAAGATCATCGCATCGCTCACATGACGCTTGGCGCAGATTTTATGACACGTCACGTCCCGCAGAGCCAGTACTTTCAGCTCTATGAATTAGAAAGTTCTTCCTCTGTTCTGTCCGCCGAAGAACTGATCCAACTCAATAAAGAAAGACACATGGTCGTCGAACGCCACTTCAACGGCTGACAGGCAAGACTCCGCGAAATGGAGTCGATCGCGACTGAACTTTTAGGCTAGAGAGAAGAGGCTCTTCATGAAGCGGCGCGGATCCTGGGGGAGGCCGCCGACTACGCCCGGCAGGGCCAAGTCGCCGCCATCCGCTGGAACGAACCCGTCAAGCCGGAGTAGAGACCGGAAGGCTGGCCACGCCAGATTTTAGGGTGCCGCTTAAGCAAAATAAGCCTTGGAAGTTCCTGTAATTACGAATAGACTTACTGCCGGATACTACAGGAGGCCGCCACTGATTCTCCCCATCGTCGTATCAAGCCCGTCGCCTGCGCGCAGAAAGCCGGCGTGGCTAGGCGTGCTAACGATGGTCTCCGTAGGGCTCTCCCTTCACGCGAGCGCGGCCGATGAACGGGTCCGCTGGGACCGCAAAAAATGGGGTCCCGTCATCTCTCACAAACAGTTCCCAAAAGACTGTGGTCTTTGCCACACCGCCAAAAACTGGGGCGTGCTGCGCGAAGACTTTCGGTTTGACCATAAAAAGGAAACCGGTTTTGCCCTGGAGGGCGGGCATGCCTCCGCCGTGTGTCTGCGCTGCCACAACGATCGTGGACCCGTTAAGGGTTATACGGCGCGTGGATGTGCCGGGTGCCACCTCGACCCGCACCGCGGGTCCAACGGGCTCGACTGCTTGCGCTGCCACAATCAAAATAGCTGGCGGGTGGACAATGTGATTGATGTGCATGCCCGGACGCCATTTCCTCTATCCGGACGTCACCGCACGCTTCAATGCGAGGAATGTCACAGTCGCGCCGCGGCCGGCGACTACCGGGGGACGCCCACGGAGTGTTATGCCTGCCATGCGGTCGACTTCCAGCGCGGGCCGAGCCATGTCGCCAATGGCTATTCGACGGTTTGTTGGAAGTGCCACAGCACCGTGTCTTTCAGCGGGGCCCGTTTTGATCACAGTGGCCTAGGCCCCAATCCCAACTGTTACGCCTGTCATGCAGACGACTATAACCGCGCGCCAAACCACAGCACGGTGGGCTTTCCGACAACCTGTGGCTCCTGCCATACGGCTGGCGGCAGCTGGTCGGGCGCAAGCCTCAATCACCCTTTCCCGCAAAACCATAAAGGGTCCACCTGTATGCAGTGCCACCAGGGTGGGACACCCTCGAATTTCAGCTGTCTAGGTTGCCATGCCAAGCCTGTCACGGATGGTCACCACGGAGGTGTCCCCGGTTATTCCTACAGCTCCCCTGCATGCTATTCATGTCACCGCAACGGAGAAGCAGACTAGTCAGGGCCTATCGGTTGTTCGCGCCGATCTTGTTCGCGGTCGCGAGCTCCTTTGCTGCGGAAACAGATAACGATGTGTTCACACCGCTTTTGGCTCCCTATGCCCCACGCGTCGTGACGAGTAGGTCCTCCAATATCTCACACGGCTCGCTGCAGCTCTGGAACTTGTATCACTCCGTGAATCAGCCTGAGTCCCACTATTGGACAGGTCGCGCCGTATCAGACGGCAGCGTCGAACGGCTGGGCGGAAGTCCCTGGTCCTTCGTTTGGGCAGGCAATGTCTCCTATCGTGACGGGAATGTTAGTTCGGTCTCGACCGATTTCCGCGATCCCAAGCTCTACCTCAGACGCTTCATGTTCTCGCGAAAGGGGGAGAAAGAGGGCTTCACGCGGTTGGGTCGCCTGGCCCCAGTCGAACTGCCTAGCCTTGGTTACTTGGATGGAATACAGCTCGAGACGGTCGCCTCGCCAACCTTCCGCGTTGGAGCGGCGGCGGGCGCCCGACCTGACCGAAAGGACATGAGCGTTTCCGGTGATGAAGTGATGGGCTCCGCCTATGCGACCGCGCACGCCGGCACGCGCGGGAACATGTATTACACAGGGACACTGGGTTTTTTGCAGACGCTCTACAAAGGAGAGGCGGACGAACTGGCCCTGCTCTACGACCAGCGCGCGGACCTCACGCGCTTCATGAATCTTTTCGTCTCCGCAAAGCTGAACTTTGATTCTGGAGGAGCGGTGCTTGACCGGGGGCCGCGCTTCACGCAGCTGAATCTCTATGGCCTCTCTCCCGTCACCCCTTTCCTTCAGCTGCGCGGCGGCATGAGTCATTATGAACGTCCCGACACCCGGGCCGAGCGGGCCGCAGGAGGTCCGGACAACTTCACGAGCGGCTCCTGGCGCTACTGGGTGGGAGGATCCGAAAAGTTGCCCTGGGGTTTGCGAGCTGACGGGGACGTCTCCTTTTTCCAGTCGCCAGAGTCTCTTTCGCCAACGCTGTGGAGAATCAGTCTCAGTCGCCAAGGGCTCCTGGAGCTCCGCGGGGCGCTCTTGACGGCATCCTGGTTTAACCTGAGCGACGCCGAAGGGGACGGTTATGGCGGAGGGCTCTCGGGTGATCTCCCGTTCTGGGAGGGAAAACTCATGGCACGCCTGAACTGGAACTTCCGCTACAGCGGACGCCCGAACGACGTGAAAAAGTGGAAGAATAATGACGAATCGGCGCGCTTAACCTGGCGACTGTCCCGCCAGTGGGACCTGGACACGGGCGCCACCTTTTCGACCCAGGAGCATGTCCACGTGACCACGATGGACCTTGGCATCCGCTATCACTGGTAGAACAAATGAATAAAGCATTCTCGTTTCGCATCCTAAGTGTTGTGGCCCTGCTCGCGGCAAGCTGGGCCCGCGCCGCTTCGCCAGCAAGTGAGGAGTCGGTGGGTGCCGACGCTTGCCTGGCCTGCCATGAGTCGATGGCGGGCTTCAAGGATTCCCCGCACGGCAAGGCCATGCCCAAGGCGAAGAAGATCGATTTCCAGAACACCTGCGAATTCTGTCACGGTCCAGGGGCGCTCCATGCCGGCGCGGGAGGGGACAAACGGAATCCGGATTTCGCCAAAATCCGCAAACCGGCGAAATGGTCCTCTGCCGCGCTCAACCGTTTCTGCCTCCAGTGCCACGAGAAGAGCGCGCGGACCAAATGGGTCGGCAGCATCCATGAGACGCGGGACATCTCCTGTCTGGCGTGTCATTCCATACACGGTGCGGGCAAAAACCCCCATTTGTGGATCCGGCCCACGATCCAAGAGCTTTGCTTCCAATGCCACCGCAACAACCGGGCTTTCCGGCGCCTGGAGCCCCATGCGGCTCTTGAAGGGGCGGAAATGGATTGCATCGCTTGTCATAATCCCCATGCGCTGGCCGAAGACGAATAGAGCACGGTTCCCGGGATTTTGGATAAAATCATTCCCAGAAAAGAGCCGCCGATGAAATCACTTTTATTGTTCGAATGCACGGCCTGTGAGCGGCGCTTTGAAGCGGAAGGCAAGCTCGAAGCATGGACGAGTTCCCTCTACGGGCCTTGCTGCGAGTACACCGCCTCTTGTCCCGAGTGCCACCAAAGCGCCAAAGAGTATCGCGCGAAACCCTCGAAATCAGGCGCGGACTCGTCCGCCGAAGCCTGCGCCCGAGCGGACTCGTGTGCCGCAGCCTGCAGTGGGGCGGACTCGCCCGGCGGCTGCGGCCTATGATGGAGTCCCCTCTGCCATGGATGCCTTAACGGCGATCCAGCGGCGCCGCAGCGTACGCCGCTTCAGGCCCGATCCCGTCCCTCGGGAGATTCTTGAACAGATCGTCGACGCGGGGCGCTGGGCCGCCACCGCCCGCAATGTCCAGCCCTGGGACTTCATCGTGATCACCTCTCCGGAGTGTAAGAGCGAGATTGCCGGTCTCACCGAGTACGGCAAGCATATCGCGGAAGCCCCCGTCTGCATTGCGGTCCTGTGCCTGGACACGAAGTATTATCTCGAAGACGGCTCGGCGGCGACCCAGAACATGCTCGTCGCCGCCGAAGCGCTCGGGGTCCAGTCCTGCTGGGTCGCTGGCGACAAAAAATCCTATGCCGGAGAGATTGTTCGGAAGCTGGGTGCACCCAAGGATTACCGGCTGGTGTCGCTCGTCGCCTTGGGCTACGAAGCCGGCACGACGGCTCGCACACCCAAACGCGCGCTCGTCGAGGTCCTCCACTGGGAACGCTACGGACGCTATGAAGCGAAAGGAGAAACACCGTGAATCCTCTCCATGGAACCTTAAACACCATCCGCCAGATCTTGGGTTGGTGCATCCTCATCGGATTCTTTTTCGTCCTCGTGTGGTTTGCGGCCTTTGTCGGTGCGCGGGATCTCATCGTTCGGCAGGGCGCGTGGTTTGGCCTCACGCCGCATGAATGCGCGCTCATGGCCTACGGCGGGATCGGGCTTGCCAAGATTCTGGTGATCGTGTTTTTCCTCACGCCGTTTCTCGCCATCCGGCTCGCTTGCCGTCGGCGCTAAGCGCCAGCCGACAGCCGTTGTACAATACGCCTGAACGTTCGACCGATTCAAGGTTGAGCCTTTACAAGGCGGGGGCGAAAAACTGATATTGCTATAGTCTATAGTTTACTGTAAACTATAAACAATGAAGACAGAGACGCGAGGCAAAATACTTCAAATCATTGAGAAAAGCGGGAAGATCCGTCCTTTTGAGTTGCGAAATATCCTGAAAATCTCTCCTCAGGTAATTCATCGCCATCTTCGTACTCTGACCCAGCAGGGGCTTCTTGAGATCAAAGGGTCGGCCCCGCTTGTCTATTACGCGCTGGCCGGGGTACCGGATTTCGAAGCGGCGTCGCGTTGGGCGAACGCCCCGGCGGCGCCCCAAAGCCCGGAGGCGTCGGTCAGCGAAACGCGGGAAATTTTCACCGCCCGGCTGCCCCATTTAAAATCCTTTCTCAGGAACGGGCTGCCCGAGAATCTTCTGCCGCTCGTGATTTCCACGGCGGGCGAAGTCGGAAACAACTCGTTCGACCACAACCTCGGACAATGGCGGGATGTTCCCGGCTGCTGGTTTGAATCACAAGTCACCGGGCGTCATCTTTGGATTTGCATCGCCGACCGGGGCCAGGGCGTCTATCAATCGTTGATGAAAGTCCATCCCGAACTGCCGGATGAGCAGGCCGCTTTGACCGCGGCGTTCGACACGATCATTTCCGGCCGGGCGCCGGAGCGGCGGGGGAATGGATTAAAGTTTGTCAAAAACACCATGGTGAAGACTCCGGGCGGGGGCATCGCCTGCATTTCCGGGACAGGCCGCGTTTCCTACGGAGAACAAGGGGAGCGGTGCGCCAAGCTGCTGGATAAACGGTTTCATCATACGAAGGGCACGGTCACGCTGATGCTCTGGCCCTGCGGCGATAAGTTAAACGCCGCCGGGCCCGCCGAAGCGGAAATAGCGGACGGGAGGATCGCATGAAAGTCGAAGTCCGTAAATTCGGGGAAATCCTGACCTCTCGGCCATCCGGCCGGGAAGCGGGGCTCGCCATCAAGGCCTATTTCAAACCCGCTCCGGGGGACCGGATCGAGCTCGACTTCAGCGGGGTCCTGGCCGTCGGCCCGTCCTGGCTCGACGAGGTCCTGACCGTTTTGCGGACCGAGGTTGGCCGCGAGCGCGTGATTTGCCTGCCCAGCGACAATGCGTCCGTGGCCCAGTCGCTCGAGGCGATCGAAAACCAGGAAGGGTCGTGAGCGGAGGGGTGGCCGTCCTATCCTCTTTATCACGCTCGCGATTGTGAGCGATAATAGCCGGGACGGTCCCGACCAATAAGTTCGCCAGGGACGAACGATGCAAGAGACGGGGCCGCGCGAGCGCCAGACACCAGGCGCTCTCCGCCCGTCGTCCGCCACACTTCGGGCGGATCCGACGGACGTGTGTCGGGCGTTGACGATGTGGTAAGGAGTTTCCCAGGTAGGTTGTAAACGGAGTGGTATGGAGTTGGGAAGTCCTGGGTTTGACCCAGGACATTTTGATCAAGAGTAAAACGGCATGTCGAAATCAACAACCGCTTACTGGAACTCCTTGAGACCGGCTCAAAACGCTCGTTGGTCCCCCGTCCAAGGTATTGAGGGAATGGCCGAGGAGGTGACCCTTAGCATCGACAAGGAAACGGGAGAGTATACGCGGCTGACACGTTTTCTCCCTGGCGCTGACACGACTCCATTGGGGGGAAAGAGCCACGATTATCCTGAAGAAATATTTGTAGTCAGTGGCAGACTTTATGACAAAGCCTTTGACCTTTGGCTTGAGAGCGGACACTATGCAAGTCGGCCACCCGGAGAGGTTCATGGCCCGTTCCAAACGGACGTGGGGTGCGTCGTCTTAGAAGTATCATTCCCAAATCGCGCAAACGGGGGATCGATCAATATTTAGAGAAAAGGAGGAACTTGACATGACGATGAAACGATGGTTGGCGGCGGTGGCGGCGGTGGCGGGGGTTCTTTTTGTAACGGATTTCGTGATTCACGGTGTTCTCATGAAAAGCGCGTATGAAGCGACAGCGAGCGTATGGCGGCCGATGGCAGAGATGCAAGCGCTGATGTGGACCATGTGGGTGATGTATCTCATCGATGCCGCCATACTGCCCGTTCTTTATCTGAAAGGCTTCGAACCTCAAAAAGCGCGTGTCGGACAGGGTTTGCGGTTTGGCGCGCTCATCGGGCTTCTGATGGCCTCGGGCATGAGCCTGGGGACGTATTTTATGGTGCCGATTCCGGTCTCGATGGCCGTGGGCTGGTTTGTGGGGGGCATGGTTCAATGTTTGCTCGCCGGAGTTGTCATCGCGCTCATTGCGCCCTCTCGATAAACAATAAAAATTGTCCATGCACCATGGCCTCTAGATTACATTGAACGGGCCAAAATCTTGGAGAGATGGCGCCGCATCCTATTTCTCAAAGGAGGCGGCACCTGAGCGCCATAAACGTAGAGCGCTCAGGCCGAGTGGGCGCCCATCTGTTGAAATATGGCAACAGATGCCATATACTTTATGGCAAGTATAGCCATACTCAAGTGAATCAGGAGGATGAAATGAAAATTACGACCAATATCGATGAACGCCTTTTGGTTCAAGCGATGCGCGCCATGAAAGCGGCTTCCCAGAGAGAAGCCCTTGAGGCGGGTCTCCGGAACATCCTTGCGGAGATCGAGCGTAAGACGTTCGTCAAGGAGTTTAGCCGATACCGACTCAACTGGACGACCAGCAAGCTCTCGCGCTCGCGGGCCTGACACTTGTTCTTAATCGACACATCAGCCTGGTTATTTGTTCTGGGTCCCAAGCCGCATGACTTGTTGAAAGATCGCGTGGGCTCGCTCGTGCTGGACAATCAGGCAGCGACCACCCCCCCCATCCTGTTTGAGATTCTTCGGGGTGTCCGGACCCCCAAGGAAGCGGAGCATCTGAAGCACCGGTTGCGGAGCTTGCAGGTATTGCCGTTTTTAGAAACGGATTGGAGCGAAGCGGCGGAGTGGGGGGCACGGCTGGCACGAAAAGGAGTGTCCGCGAAATCGATGGATCTTCTCATTGCCTTTAAAGCTTTACAGAATGGGCTTACGCTTCTGCACGCGGACAGAGACTTTGACCGGCTGGCAGATCGCAGCTCACTCAAGGTTGAAAGCTGGGCAGGCCGCATCAAAGGGTAAGTCGTGCATCGGTGCATGGCGCACAAGAAGGGTCGTGAGCGGAGGGGTGGGTGTGTGGTGGGCGTACCGAGTGCGTGGCTGGATGAGGGATGGAGTATAATGGGGCCATTGTGAATCTTGCACAGGTTAAGAGCCGCATGAACAACATTCAACCAGACCTGAAGGATTTTGGGGTGGCCGCCCTTCATGTCTTTGGGTCCGTTGCTCGCGGCGACGAACGCTCAGACAGTGACCTGGATCTGCTTGTGGATTTCATCAAACCGCCGACCTATGACCAATACATGAAGCTCAAGTTCTATCTGGAGGACCTGCTCGGATGCCCCGTTGATCTGCTGACTCGCCCGGCTATTCGTCCTGAAATTCGGCCCTTCATTGAAGAAGACGCCCGCCGTGTCGCGTGAAGACGCGCTGTTCTTAAAAGACATCCAACAATCCTGCGAAAGGATTCTTGAGTTTTCCGCAGGCTTTTCCAAAGAAGCTTTCTTCGCGGACCCAAAGACATCACAGGCCGTGTTCCACAATCTGATGATCATCGGTGAGGCGGTCAAGCGACTCTCTCCATCCTTAAAGGATAAATACCCGGAAGTCGATTGGCGGAAAATTGCCGGACTGCGCGATGTGATTGCCCACGAATATTTTGGGCTCGATGTGCACATCATTTGGGATGTCATTGCGCATGAAATTCCTGCCCTCCATCGTCAGATCAAAGGACTATCACGCGGAGGTTTACCTCGCGCCGATGCGTAACTGGCGCGCGGCCCTCCTCCTTAAAGAATGGGAAGGAGGGATCTGGATGTCTTGCTTGCCCACCGTAGCGGCGCGGCAGCGCGTTGTTGCGAAGGTGGGAAAACCAATAAACCAGCCAACTCGCCAAGCCGTCCGGTGCTCGACACACAGCCGTCGAGTCCGCCCGTCTTGTGGCGGAAGTCGCCGGAAGTCTGGCGACCTACCCTCCTTCGCCAAGGCTTCGGAGGGCCGATAAGGCGGCCGCACCTGTTCGTACCGTTCGACCGTGAAGCGAGCCTCCGGCGAGCGAATCTTAGTCGGTACGTCCCGGCCGGTTAAATTAAATGGGGGACCGGGACGACAGGGTGAGTGAGACAGAGGTTGGCGGGCATAGCCTGAAATAGATGGTGTGGCCGTCAATGAAGTTGTCAACGGTCGTCTATATGGCAAGCTTAATTGCATATAGTCTCACCGCACGAATAGGAGGGATTATGGGACTTCGTAAAACTGCCAGTATCGGCAGCATACTGATGTTTCTTTGTTCGATCAGTACCGCTGAACAGGATGACTGGAAGCTTGTGCCGGGCATACGTGCAGGATGGATTACGGCCCAGACCTCTGTGAGCGTATTAGAAGAACGCCTAGGCAAGAAGAACGTAATTGGTGCCGCAGTTGGTCCTGAAGAGACAGAACCCGGAATAGTAATCTTTCCGGATGATAAATTAAAGAAAGCCGAGGTCGAAATCGATAAATGGGGCGAGAATGCCATGCTCGTATCATTCACTATTTCCGGGGATAAGAGCTTATGGCAGTTACAAAACGGTATCACGCTAGGGACAAGTCTGAAGGAACTCGAGAAATTAAACGGCGCTCCTGTAACATACTCGCACTCAGGGACATGTGCAGGTGGAACGTATGATTTTAAAGGCGGCAAGTTATCGAATCCGAGAGGGTATTATCTGGATGGCGGAGAGAAAGTCGACCGAATTAGAATGGATTTCGTGAAATGGAGCACAACGACGATCCGTTATGAACCGATCGTCAAATGAAATCAGTGGCGTCGATGGATGCTCTGCATACTGATTTAGGAGGGATGGCCGAGTGGTATAGGGCGATGCTCTTGAAAGTTACCCTACGGCCAAACGTCGCGCAGTTTTTCATTCAAAGGACTTGTACGGAGTTGTACCGAGTTTTACACTTTTGTGTCCTGTTGTTGTAAAGTCGGGCGTATGAAGGTCTAAACCTTTTGTGGAAAGCTGTGGGTACAGGACATATAATCTAGAAGCTATGAGCCCGAAGATAAACATTGATCGTGAGCGTCTTGCTCAGTTTTGCCGTCAAAAGGGAATCGAGGAACTATTTCTTTTTGGGTCTGCTTTGCGTCCGGATTTTTCCGATACGAGCGATATCGATTTGTTAGTGACATTCAAGCCACAGTCGCACCCTACACTCTTCGATTTCGTCCAGATGCAAGAGGAATTGAGCAGGTTGTTCCAGCGTCCTGTCGATTTGGTTAGCCGTCGAGGGCTGGAGCGAAGCGCCAATTATTTGCGACGGACTGAAATCCTCTCCACAGCGCAGTCTCTCTATGCTGCCGCCGCGTGATGCGGGGTATCTGCTCGATATCCTGAACGCGGCTCGAGGAGCCCGCCAGTATCTGGTCCATCATTCTTACGAAACCTTTCTGTCCGATTCGCAATGCCAGGATGCTGTTATACGGCGGCTGGAAGTTATTGGGGAAGCGTCTCGTCGCATTTCGCCCGAGACGCGGGCGGCTCTGGCGGATATTCCCTGGCAGCAGATGATCGGTATTCGCAGCGTTTTGATTCATGACTATGATGATATTGATCTTGAGATTGTTTGGGACACAGTCATGAAGGATCTTCCATCCCTTATCCAATGCCTTGAGCATACCGTGCCCCCACCGAAAGCAGATAAATGATCTTATCCACGTTTCGGAGGCTTGGGAGAGTGAGCGCCACACGACAGGCGCTCTCCGCCTGTCGTCCGCCACACTTCGGGCGGATCCGACTGACGTGTGTCGGATGTGGCGGAGGTTTACCTCGCGCCGATGCGTAACTGGCGCGCGGTCCTCCTCCTTAAGGAATGGGCAGGAGGGATCCGGATGTCTTCCCGCCACTCCGGCTTAGGCGGGCCCTCCAACAATGTAGTGGAGGGGAAAACAGCTGTGCCCGTAAGGGTACCGAAGGCGTCCTCCCGCCATGATAGAGCGGGAGGATTGTCCCAACCTGTTAGAGTCAAGGAAGGTTGGACGTAGTGACAAAATGAGGAAAGCGATCAGCGGAGGGTTGGGAGAGTGGCGTTGCGCAAGGGAAGGATTGGCAGCGGAGGGATGTCCGAGCGGCTTAAGGAGCCTGTCTTGAAAACCAATAAACCGGCCAACCTACCGCACCTGTTCGACGGAGCGAGTGATACGATGGATGACAGAGATAGCCCTGTTTTTATGGGCAGGTTGTAAATGAGGCCGTAGGGAGTTGTAAATGTGAGCATCGGTGAAATCAGAGAATTCAAGCTGGCCGACTTGGAGAGTTTTAGTGCTCAGGTCTTTACGAAGATTGATCCAGATGAGAGCGGGGTCGCTGGTTTGGTGCTTAGTTTTGCTCTGGCCCATAATGACTTAGCTGATGTTGCGGCGGCATGGGAGACTTTGAAAAAGCAGACACCTAAGGGCGAGTGGGCGGCGACTCCCGAATGGGGTGAATATGGGGGCCTGATTTATCACCTACAGCGTCAATATATTAGCCTGATCTTTAGCGTCGTTGACTACATTGTCGACAACGAAAATGCGCTGAAACATCCGCTCATGAAAAAGATAGTAGACAAAATGAATAAGCGAGCGCGAGCCAAGTGGAAAGAATTTGTCGCGTTCGCTGTTGGTGGGAAGGCCAACAGCAGGACATATAAGGTCCTGTTACGAATTCGAAATAAAGTCACTTTCCATTACGACCCCGCCGAGTTATTGAGAGGCTTTAGGAATCGTTTTGATTTAGTTGAACCAGAGGAGAAGAGAACGCCCTATATATCAAGGGGAGCCACGGCTGGTTCGACCAGATACCATTTTGCGGATGGCGCGGCACAGCAGGTCCTCGGAGATTTAACCGAAATGAAAATTGATGATTTATGGAAGGATATTTTTGATCTGACCATAGACATTCAAAACGCAACTGAACAGATCGTTATGCATTATGTGCAGTTGAAAGATGGGGCATGGCGAAATGTCGCCCATGCGACCTGAGTCGAATAGATTTGGAGGGTTGGCCGAGCGGTTGAAGGCGACGCTCTTGAAAAGCGTTATAGGCGAAAGCTTATCGGGGGTTCGAATCCCTCACCCTCCGCCATTCTTTTGTTGGCGGAATCGCTATGTTGTCACTCGGGATAGCTTAACGTTAAATGCGCGATTTTCTCTACCACGGTGCTGTATATATTTTTGAAAACTCCGCAGTTCAGCGCGTGAAAATCGGAATGACTGCTATTGGAGTTAATGATGTAGCGGATCGGCTTCGAACTTTCAATGATATGTGGCTAGAGCGAAAGGTCACTTGTCAGGTTTGTGGCGGTCGTTTACTTAACATCATGGGGCTTGTTCCTCAACATGTTAAAAGTGGCAGAGGTTGTTCGGGGGGCAACGCGTTACCCCTTGAAAAAGATGTGGCGCTTGCTGAGTCCTATCGAGAGAATATTATTAGTCGTCTCGGCCAACTTTCCGGTAGTGAAAGAAATTCAGCCGTTCGGATAGTGAATACTCTTGAAAAGCGAATAGAAAGGTATCGTCACTACCCTCGACCAGTGGGAGAGTGGCAATTTATGGCCGCTTTTTATACGGAAGGTGTCGAGAAGGTTGAATACCTAACGCATAAAATCTTAGCGGAGCGTCACGATAAGCAAGCTCCATTTGGAGAAGTCTTCTGTTGCTCTGCATCAGAAGCCACGGAAGCAGTTGAAACAGCCTTGAGTCATCTGGGATTGTTACATTCAGCTAGAAAAGAAACTCAATTGTGAAAACAGGTGTGCTCTACACATGCTGAACTGAGCGGGAGCGTGAATGAAAAAACCATTGGGACGCTGGCAGGATAACGCCATTTCTATGTTTTTGAGGTCCCGGTTTTGCCACCCAATGGTTTCCGGGACCTCGTCTTTTTTTGAATGAAACTCGAAGAACTGAAACCTGAAACCCTTGTCTGGGGGATTCTGCCGCATCAAGCGGCTAAGGTCGTTGCTGTCAATCCGGTCGGGACCGACGCGGTCAGTGTGTTCTACCGTGACGATGCTGGTGGAACGGGCGAGAGGATGCTGTTCCGACAGGACGAGGACAAGCTTTCTGTCGCCATGGGAGGTCGACCGTGGACCTTTGACGGGGATGGTCAGACTTTCCGGCTTGTCGCCGAAGCCCAACGGATTCAGCTTGCCCACCTGTTTGACCCACTGATGGCGATTCATACCAGCAACGTACGGGCTTTGCCGCATCAGATTACCGCTGTCTATGATGCCATGCTTCCCAAACAACCCCTGCGATTCCTTTTAGCCGATGACCCCGGCGCGGGCAAAACCATCATGGCTGGGCTGTTCATCCGGGAATTGATGCTCCGGGGAGACGTGAAGCGATGTCTCATCATCGCGCCGGGGATGCTTGTCGAACAATGGCAGGATGAGCTTGAGGAGAAGTTCGGCCTTGTCTTCGACATCTTTGGCCGGGAACTGGACAATTCCAGCCACGCCGGAGAAATCTTCGCTGATCCGCGTTACAGCCTTCTAATCTGCCGTCTGGATCAACTAAGCCGCGACGAAGAATTAGAAGCTCGTCTCAGCCACAGTGACTGGGACCTGATCGTGGTTGATGAAGCACACAAGATGTCCGCGACCTATTACGGCAACGAGATCAAGGCGACGAAGCGGTACAACCTCGGCAAATTGCTTGACCGGATCACACGCCATCTCTTGCTGATGACAGCCACACCGCACAACGGCAAGCCGGAGGACTTCCATCTGTTCATGGCTCTCTTGGACCCAGATCGTTTCTACGGGAAACCGAGAGAGAAAGACGTTCAACCTGATGTGACTAACCTGATGCGTCGCATGATTAAGGAGGAGCTACTCACATTCGAAGGAACACCCCTTTTCCCGGAACGCAAAGCCTACACGGCCAATTACAAGCTCTCAGCACAGGAATCGGCTCTTTATGAGGCGGTGACCAGCTACGTCCGTGGCGAAATGGACCGCGCCGACAAACTCGATACCAATCGTCGAGGTACGGTCGGGTTTGCATTGACTACGCTTCAACGGCGACTGGCATCTTCCCCGGAGGCGATCTTCCGCTCTCTCGAACGTCGTCGCAAGAATTTGGAGGGTCGGTTAGAGGAGCTATCCAGCAAACGCGGGCAGACCGTCCCAGTAGCAAAGCCTGATCTTCCGGCTTTCTCCGAAGAAGATATAGCCGACTTTCTGGATGACGCGCCGGACTCTGAGGTCGAGGCGCTCGAAGAAAAGGTCGTCGATCAGGCGACAGCGGCTCAGACCATCACGGAGCTGGGAGGAGAGATCGAGAGCCTAAAGAGGCTGGAAAAGCAGGCACATCAAGTCCGAGTATCGGGAGAGGATAAAAAATGGGAAGAACTCTCCCGCCTGCTCCAAGACACCCCGGAGATGAAGGATTCGTTCGGCAACCGCCGCAAGCTGATCGTTTTTACCGAGCATCGAGATACTCTGCGCTATCTGGTGGACAAGATCAAAGGCTTGATGGGTAACGACGATGCGGTTGTGACGATTCATGGCGGCATGAATCGGGATGAGAGGCGCAAAACCCAAGAGATGTTCACAAACCAGAAAGACGTTTTGATCCTTGTCGCCACCGATGCGGCAGGTGAAGGTATCAATCTTCAACGGGCCAACCTGCTGATAAATTATGACCTTCCGTGGAACGCCAACCGTCTCGAACAGCGTTTTGGCCGCATCCATCGCATCGGGCAGGAAGAAATCTGTCATTGCTGGAACATGGTGGCGAAGGAAACACGCGAAGGCGATGTGTTCGAGAGGCTATTGCAGAAGCTCGATATCGAGCGGCAGGCGCTTGGTGGCCGTGTATTCGACATTCTGGGTGAAGTCTTTAGCGGAGTTGCATTACGCGAGTTGCTTATCGAGGCCATCCGGGAAGGAGAAACACCGGAAGCCAAGGCCAGACTGCATCAGAAGGTCGAAGGGGCACTTGACCGGGAACGGTTGCGCGATATTATGGATCGCGTCGCATTGGCAACCGAGCACATGGATTCGAGCAAAGTCTTCGCACTCAAAGACGATATGGAAAAGGCCGAAGCCCGGAAACTCCAACCACACTTTATCCGCGCATTCTTCCTCGAAGGATTTTCCTGCTTTGGTGGGCAGATCCATCAACGCGAATCAGGTCGCTATGAGATCACCCACGTCCCATCAGTAATCCGCAATAGAGACAAAGTCATCGGACGCGGGCATCCGGTTACGCCAAAGTACGAACGTATCTGTTTTGAGAAAAGCAAGATACGACAAAACGGCAAGCCCCCAGCCGTTTTAATATGCCCCGGTCATCCCTTAATGGATTCAGTACTCGATCTCGTTGTCGAGAAGTACCGCGACCTGCTTAAACGCGGAACCGTTCTGGTGGACAGCGCCGACGATGGAGTGGAGCCGAGAGTCATGTTTATCCTTGAACACCAGATTCGTGATGGGGCGGTGGACCGACACGGGAAGCAAAGACCGATTTCTGAGCGATTGCAGTTTGTGCAGGTGGATCGGAAGGGGCAAGTGGCGCAAGGTGGCTATGCCCCCTATCTGGATTATCGACCGCTCAAGGATGAGGAACGTGAGCACATCAAGGACATTTTGCAAGAGCAATGGCTACACAAAGACCTTGAGCCATTGATTATTGCCCATGCCGCGCAAACCATAGTGCCAGAGCACCTCCGTGAGGTCCAATCGAGGCAAGAGCGGCTAATTGATGCGACCTTGCAGGCCGTTCAGGAGCGCTTGGTCAAGGAAATCACATACTGGCAGAAGCGTGCCGCCCAGTTGCAGGAACAGGTTTCTTTGGGCAAGCAACCCCGCCTTCAACCAGACAATGCCCGCAAACGGGCTGAGGAGCTGGACCAGAGGCTCAAAGAACGGCAAACCGACTTGGAAGCCCGTCGCCACGTCATATCTGCCACTCCGCGTGTGGTGGGCGGCGCTCTGGTCATTCCGGCGGGCCTCTTGCGCCAGAAAATGGGGTCTGGTGATCTGATGACGCAGGACCCTGCCGTCCGCGAGAAGATCGAACGGATGGCGATGGAAGCGGTCATGCGCCATGAACTATCGCTGAACAACACTCCTCAAGACGTTTCCAAACAGAAATGCGGCTGGGACATCACTTCCAAATTGAAAAGCGGTGACTTGAAGTTTGTTGAGGTTAAAGGCCGCGCCAAGGACGCGCAAACCGTAACGGTCACGAAGAACGAGATTCTGACCGGGTTCAACCAGCCGGACCGATTTGCGCTCGCCATCGTTCTGGTGGACGGAGAACGAACGGAAGGCCCATTCTACGTTCGCGGCGCGTTCAAGGATGAAGCCCCTTTCGGAGTAGAAAGCATGAATTACGAGATCAAGGCACTATTGAAGATGGCGACACGCGAATGAAATACCCCAAGAAGCTGATCGAAGTGGCCTTGCCCCTTGACGACATTAACGAGGCTTGTGTCCGGGAGAAGTCCATCCGACATGGACACCCCTCAACCCTCCATCTCTGGTGGGCAAGACGGCCTTTAGCGGCGGCGAGAGCCGTTCTATTTGCCCAAATGGTGAACGATCCCGGCGGCGAGAGGGGTTATGGCGCTTATCCCGGCCAAACCAAAGCAGATGCGCTCAAAGAGAGAGAGCGGCTGTTCGCTATTGTCAGGGAGCTGGTGAAATGGGAGAGCACGACTAACGAGAAAGTGTTGGAACAAGCACGCACTGAGATTCGTAAATCGTGGGTAGAAACCTGCAAGCTTACAGGCGAGAACCCAGACAAATTGCCACCCTTCCTCGATCCTTTTGCAGGAGGTGGTTCTATACCGCTTGAGGCCCAGCGACTAGGTCTTGAAGCTCATGCTTCCGATTTGAACCCTGTGGCCGTAATGATCAGCAAAGCACTCTTAGAAATTCCACCAAAATTCGCTGGACGCAAACCAATCGGCCCAATTCCTCTGAATGAAAAGGAACAGATCGACGCAATGGAGGATTGGTCCGGGGCAAAAGGATTGGCCGAAGATGTGCGTCGCTATGGTAGATGGATGCGTGACGAAGCTTTCAAACGGATTGGTTACCTTTACCCACAGGTCGATCTACCCAAAGAGTATGGTGCAGGAAAAGCGAACGTAATTGCGTGGCTTTGGGCACGGACTGTTGCAAGTCCGAACCCTGCCTGCAAAGGCGTACACATTCCTTTGGTGCGTTCATTCTGGCTATCGACGAAGGATGACAAGAAAGTATGGATTGAACCTCAAATTGCTAAGGACAAGATGAGTTACTCATTTGTAATCCGAGCTGGCAAGGGAAAACCGACGATTGAAGGCACTGTCAATCGAAATGGAGCTATATGTCTCCTGTCTCAGACTCCTGTCCCGTTTAATTACATCCGCTCAGAAGCAAAGGCTGGCCGTATGAGCCAACGGTTGATGGCTGTTGTTGTCGAATGCAAATCAGGCCGTATTTATCTGCCAGCAAGCGACGATATGGAACGCATTGCTAAGTCTGCCGATCCACGGGACATCCCAGACACCGATCTCCCCAAGAAAGCACTGGGCTTCCGTATACAGGAATATGGCATGACGAAACATCGGCATCTGTTTACGTCCCGCCAATTAGTTGCTATGTCCACTTTCTCAGATTTGGTGTCAGAGGTGCGACAGAAGATAATGTCAGATGCTAAGACCTTAAATCCATCTGATGGTAGTAAAGGACTCATGGAAAATGGGGTCGGTGCTAAAGCCTATGCCGAGGCGATTGCCATCTATTTGTCGATGGGTGTCAGTCGAATGGCAAATACACTATGCACGATAGCAAGGTGGACATCAAGCAGAGAACAAACTGTGACCGCTTTTGCGAGGCAAGCAATCCCGATGACATGGGATTTTCCTGATGTAAATCCCTTCGCAGGAGCGGCAGGCGATTTTGTGGTGTCGTTATCATCAATAAGTGAAGCTATCCTTAATCTGCCCGTCTATCGTTCGGCCTCGGTCACTCAGCGCGATGCGATGGCTCCATTTGAAAACTATGTGAATCGAGCAATAATTTCAACCGATCCACCCTATTACGACAATATTGGTTACGCTGATCTTTCTGACTTCTTCTATGTTTGGTTGCGTCGCTCATTGCGCTCAATATTCCCTGAGCTATTTTCGACATTATTAGTTCCGAAGGCTCAGGAACTTATTGCGAGTCCTTTCAGGCATGGCGGGAAAGATAACGCGGAAACCTTTTTTATTAATGGAATGTCTCAAGCTGTTCACAACATAGAGACGGTAAGTCACCCGGCTATTCCAGTGACGATTTACTATGCCTTCAAGCAGGCAGAGACAGACAGCGAAGGGACAACATCTACTGGCTGGGAAACATTTCTTGAGGCGGTGATCCGATCAGGCTTTGCGATCACAGGAACATGGCCCATGCGTACGGAACTTAGCAACAGAATGGTGGGTGCGGACACAAACGCATTGGCATCATCCATTGTTCTTGTCTGTCGAAAACGCCCTGCCGATACTCCCACCGTTCCGAGAAAACAATTCCTTCGTGAACTCGATGAATCACTCCCGGAAGCGCTTGAGGCAATGATCGGCGGCACAGAGGGGGCGAGTCCCATTGCACCTGTTGACCTCGCACAAGCGGCTATCGGTCCGGGCATGGCTGTGTTCTCTCAATATCCCGCCGTTTTGGAAGCTGATGGAAAGTCAATGTCAGTCCATACCGTTCTCAAACTCATCAACAAAGCCATCGAGGAGTATTTCACTCACGCTGAGAGCGATATGGATTCGGACACCCGATTCTGTATTGATTGGTTTCAGCAATATGGTTTTAAGGCAGGAGCTTATGGGGAGGCTGATGTACTTGCCAGAGCCAAAGGAACAAGCGTGGGTGGACTATCAGACGCGGGTGTGGTGGAAGCTGGCGCTGGTAAAGTACGGCTCCTCAAAGTCTCTGAGTATTCTGCCGAATGGAATCCAGAGAAAGACGCAAGGGTTCCTATCTGGGAGGCGTGCCATCAGTTGAGCCGAGCATTGCGTGTAAGTGAATCCGAAGCCGGAGCGCTTCTTGCCAAGATGCCAGAAAAAACGGAACGCATACGGCAGTTGGCATACCGACTCTATACCCTTTGCGAAAAAAAAGGTTGGGCCGAGGAAGCTCGGATTTACAACGAGCTGATTGTGAGCTGGCACGGCGTGAGCGAAACCAGCCACAAGGTTGGGCACGTCAACGAGCAGACGGAATTAAACATCTAAGAGCGGGAGCAAACTTATGAGCCTTAAACCGTGGCGAGACGTGATACCACCTAACAGCGATGTGCTTGAAGGGACTTTTCAGGAGTCTGAGTTCGCCGCAGACCTCAGTAAGGTCGCCGAAGGAAAAGCCTCCCCGGAATACCAAGACCCAGCAACCTTTTTTGATCGGACGTTCATTACCGAGGGAATGCACCTGCTTCTCGATAGCGTTCTACGCAGGCTGGCAGGCAAGGGTGGTGATCCGGTGATCCGGCTCCAAACCGCGTTCGGCGGCGGAAAAACTCACGCCATGCTCGCTGTCTATCACTTGGTGACATCCAAACGCCCGGCCAAGGAGCTGGCCGGAATCCCAAAGATTTTGGACCAAGCTGGCATAAAAGAATCTCCCCGTGCGCGGGTTGCCATCATTGACGGAAACGCTCTCAGTCCGTCTCACACAAGAAAGCGCGATGGCGTTGAAGTTAAAACACTTTGGGGGGAGCTGGGATGGCAACTGGGTGGCGATCAGGGTTACAAGTTGGTCGAAGCATCTGACCGTGACGGGACATCGCCGGGCAAGAAAGTATTGGTCGAGCTGTTCACGAAATACTCTCCATGCGTCGTTCTCATTGACGAAACCGTGGCATACCTCCGCCAGTTTGAGGATGGCAAACAGTATTCTGGCGGGACTTTTGACTCGAACCTGTCATTTTTTCAGGCTTTGACGGAGTCGGCGGAGCAGACCAACATGGTGCTCTTGGCATCGCTACCAGAATCGGATATGGAAGTCGGTGGCGAGAGAGGGAAGGTCGCGCTCGCGCAAATCCAGAAGATTTTTGGCCGCAAGGAAGCCATTTGGAAGCCCGTGGCAACGCATGAAGGGTTTGAGATCGTCCGGCGACGGCTTTTTGGAAAGATCAAAGACACAAAGACGAGGGATGCCGTCTCCCGCGCTTTTGCTGATCTATACGTCGAGAACAAGGGGCAATTTCCATCTGAAACCGTTGAAGCCGCCTACCTGACCCAACTGACGGATTCCTACCCGATCCACCCGGAAGTCTTTGAGCGCTTATACAAGGATTGGGCCAGCCTTGAACACTTTCAGCGCACGCGAGGCGTACTCCGGCTCATGGCGATGGTCATTCATCGGCTTTGGGCTGATGGGAACACAGACCTGCTCGTTATGCCCGGCTCGTTTCCGCTTTATGATCCGCAGGTGGACAATGAACTGAATCGGTATCTCCCACAGGGTTGGGACGCAGTCATTGAGAACGATATTGATGGCGATGAAGCTGTACCCACCGAAATGGACAAGAAAAACCCCCTTGGAGGGAGCGTGCAGGCGGCGCGGCGCGTCGCCCGGACGATCTTCTTGGGAAGCGCTCCGTCGGTCGCGGCCCAGAGAGTGCGGGGCGTGAATGCCCAGCGCGTGCGGCTGGGATGTGCCCAGCCCGGACAACAGATCGGACGATATGACGATGCCTTGAAGCATTTGGAGGACCAGCTTCATCATCTCTACACCGGGAACGACAGGTATTGGTACGACACTCGTCCGAATTTGAGGCGTGAGATGGAGGACAGGCTGTCCCGGTTCCAACGGGACGAGCATCTGATCCCGGAGATACAGAATCGTGTGCGGAATCTTGTCCGGGGCGGTCCCTTTTCGGGAGTCCATGTTTTCACGGGACATGAGGACATCCCGGACGACGAATCCGTACGGCTTGTCGTTTTGTCGCCAGCCGCGCCGCACCGTGGCAAGACTCCGAAATCGAGGGCCGTGGATGCCGCTTCCACGATCAACACGCAGAGAGGTCAACAGCCACGCCAGAACCAGAACAGGCTCGTCTTTTTGGCGGCGGACGAGGATGCGAGCACCCACCTTTGGGATCAGGTCAAAAGGTTTATGGCGTGGGACAGCATCGTCAATGACACGGCGCTTCTGAATCTGGATCAGCACCAGATCAAGGAATCGAAGGACAACCGGGATGAGGCTGACGGCAGGGTCAGCGCCGCCGTGAAGGAAGTGTACAGATGGGTTCTGGTTCCGGCGCAGGAAGCCAATTCGAAGGGTGGAGCCAAGGATGTGTTCTGGGGGGAAAAGAGCCTTCAATCCGCCGGGTCCAATCCGATGGAAGCGATAGAGAAGCTCTGCGTCGAAAATGAGTTCATCTATCCCCGGTGGTCACCAATTCATCTGCGCGATATGCTCCGGGAGTGGTTCTGGAAGGATGACCGCCCGGAGGTTACCGTCAAGGAAGTGTGGAAAGCGGTTTGCTGTTATCCATACTTACCTCGCCTTGTGGATACCCATGTGCTCTTTGAAACGATTTCTGCCGGGATAGGCAGTCAGGACTTTTTCGCCTTCGCAACCGGGAAAGAGGATGGACGGTACTTGGGACTCCTGTTCGGAAAACAGGGCACGGTTTACAAGGATGAGGTCAGCATTCTCATCAACCCGGTCGCCGCCAAAGCCCAGATTGAGAGAGAAGCCCTCGCTCGGCAGGCCGGGATGGTCAAGGACGGTACAGCCCCTTCCACACCAGAGGTCACACCAAGTGGAAAGACTCCAATCGCCGGGGGATTGCCGGGCACATCAGCTCCTCAATCCAAGCCAATGAAGCGGTTCCACGGTTCCGTGCCCCTCGATCCGGTCAAGATGGGGATCGAGGCCGCTCGGATCGCTGATGAGGTCGTTCAGCATTTCACCAGCCAGTACGGAACCAAGGTCAAGATTACGATGGAGATCGAGGCCGAGTCACCCGGCGGAGTCTCGGACTCCACCCGCCGAATCGTTCAGGAAAATGCCAACACCTTGCGATTCAATATCGCCGAATTTGAGGAGGAGTGACACCGGCTTAGCTCGTCTAGCAAGTATTGACATGGAAATGGATAAATCAAAGGAATCGTATCGACCACTTCCCCCAACTTCATTCTCTGTACATGAGGAAGCATCCGGGAAGCAGAAACGAATTGTTCTAAAGATTCCTTTGATTTGGAGTTTGCGTGAAGTGCAAAAGCACGTCGCATCGGTGTGGAGATCCTATGAAGCGAAGGAGAAACAAGGGGAGCGGTTCTTCCCCTATAGCAAGCTTGATAGAACGACTCGACAGCTAAGGAAGGTGCACGGACAAGTCAAATCCAAATACAGATCTGCAACTCAGAAGCCTCGCAGAAGACAAAGATCCAAAGCACTACATCAATGGCTCTGGAACCAATTCGATGAGATGAAAACACACAACTCGAAAATAACAAGACGTGAAGCCGCTCGCATCCTGACGGATCGACTCGAAGATCATAATCTGAATCTTTCAGCCGAGAGTGGTGAGTCATTCCCTTGCCTTAGCGGAAACACTATTCGCAAGATCCTATCCCAGAAATAAATTACCTAATTTCCATCGCATAAAGGGCGTATACGCCCTTTCGGGTAATTTGCATTCCGCATAATAATTCCATGCAAAGCATCACATGGAATGAACATGCAACCCTTCTCCACGAAAGATTTTAACGAAGCCGCGCTTCTTCTCGCGTTTCGCATTCCGCTGATTACCGTTCTGCGGGATCGCGGCGTATGTCATTTCCAATTTAAGTCATCTGACCAAGCCGCAAGTCTGATTGAGGCCTTCCTGCGCGGCGACCTTGTGGGCAACATTCGCGATTTCTCTGACTCACAAAGACGAATCAAAGATCTCATTCATAGGAGCGATGGATATGGAAATAGCCCCTTGGCATCGAAATAATCGACATTACCTTCAAGAGGTATGGCAATGAGTGTCGAACTTGTGTTGTCTCGCCTCAAAGGTGTCAAAAAGAACGGAGAATCCCAGTGGACTGCACTTTGTCCGTCGCACGAGGACCGACAACAGAGCCTATCAGTCGGGATTGGGAACGATGGGAAAATCCTTTTCAAATGCTTTGCGGGGTGCCCCTTTGAGAACATTCGCAAAGCGTTAAGACTTCCGTTAGAAACGCTCTTTGCCCAAGTCCCTACCACAGAACCGAAGCACCGGGTGCTGGTAACTGTAGAGGCGATTGCCCAGCACAAGCACCTGCCTTCGCAGTTTCTTAGACAACACGGCGTGGAGGATATTCCATTCAAGGGCGCAAGAATAACCTATCGATTGATGGACGGCAGTAAAGCCTCCCGCCAGAGGATTCGGACTTCCTTAGTTGCCAAGGAAGGGAGTAGGTGGTCGAGTGGGTCAGGGTCATCGGTTCCATACGGGCTGTGGAGGTTGCAAGAATTTGCATCTGAGAAGTATCTGGTGCTCGTAGAAGGCGAGACCGATGTCTTAACGGGTTGGTTTCATCAATTGCCCGTGCTGGGACTTCCGGGTGCCGATATGGCCAAAAAGCTTAACGCTGAACATATCCGGGCGTTCGAGGAACTCTGTGTGATCCAAGAGCCCGATAGAGGCGGCGAGGTATTTGCCGATGGGATTTCCTCCCGTGTGCAGAACCTTGAATGGCATGGAATCCTCAAACTAATCAAGCTGAGTGATGCCAAGGACCTCAGCGACCTGCATCTTAAATATCCCAATGAGTTCTCAAGCCGCTTTTCTGCGGCGCGAGATTCAGCAGAGGCCTTAATGTTGCCTATAGTCTCTCATGAGATCGGCAAGAGCGCTGATTCACTTCCGCACATCGATGCAGGAGACTTTGAACTCAAGAGAATTACGCCTTTGGCATGGGAAGCGGTTGAGCAATTCAATCGGCCCCCCACACTGTTCCGCTCAGGAGGTCTGCCGGTTCGAATCGAAAAAGACGATAAGGGATACCCGCGTTTGAGGGAATTGGTTCAGGACAAGATGCGGCATGTTTTGGCTCGCTCTGCGGATTGGTATCGCGTTTACCAAGGAGAAGTCTATCCCGTGCTACCTCCGATGCATGTTGTCAAAGACATGCTGGCATCTCCCGAATTACCCCTGCCAATATTGACCCGCATCGTGGAAGCTCCGGTATTTTCTCCGGAAGGGCTATTGCAAACATCATCTGGCTACCACCCAGCAAGCCAGACATACCTTTTTCATTCTGATCCCAGAGAGATTCCTGAGGTCGCCGCAGTACCGAGCCATGACGAACTGCAAGGAGCTCGCGGCCTGATCCTAGATGAACTGATCGGGGAGTTCCCGTTTACAGGAGAGGCGGAGCGTGCCCATGCGTTTGCGCTTTTGTTGCTTCCATTTGCGAGGGATCTGATTAATGGAGCGACACCGCTTCACCTCGTAGAAGCCCCATCGCCCGGAACTGGGAAAACGCTTCTGATCAACGCTGTGGCGTTTGCTTCTCTGGGTCGGCCCGTATCGACTATGAGTGAGGGGAGGGATTCTGACGAATGGCGAAAAAGACTCACGTCAAAACTCATGGAAAGACCCGACATCCTGCTCATCGACAACATCAGAAGACGGCTGGACTCGTCCGCACTCGCGTCAGCCATCACTTCGCCTTGTTGGGAGGATCGGATTCTAGGGTTCTCAAAAGTCATCTCCTTGCCAGTGAGATGCGCTTGGGTTGCCAATGGAAATAATCCAGCTTTATCCAACGAAATGTCCCGCCGCTCGATCAGAATAAGAATGGATGCCAAAGCTGACCGCCCATGGTTGCGCGACAGATTTCGACATCCAGACCTTATGTGCTGGGCAAGAGAAAAGCGTCCGCAGATTATCTGGGCCGCTCTGACCATCATTCAGGGGTGGATCGCTCAAGGAAGGCCTCCTTTCAAGGGTGTAAGTCTGGGAATGTTCGAATCTTGGTCAAAGACCATGGGTGGAGTCCTATCGGTTGCCGGTGTGCCCGGATTCCTTGGCAATCTCAACGACTTCTACGGCGCATCTGATGAGGAAGGCAACATCTTACGGGGATTTATACAGAGGTGGTGGGAAGTCCATGGCGACGCTGAGGTAGGGGTGGCGGAACTCTTTGATCTGAACGAGAAGTTGGAAGAACCCATAAACCTTGGACTGGGTCAGGAGAAAAGCCGTCGAACCAAGATGGGTCAAGAACTCATGAAACTCCGTGACCGGCAATTCGATGAATTCCGTGTGCTACTGGCCGGATCAAAGCAACGGGCAAAGCAGTGGAAACTCATTTCACTCAGTGAACCTGTGAACCCTGTGAACCTCGGCCAGCCCGATGTTGTACTTAATGGACCCCGAGAAACGGACATCCCTAATCCTGAGCACGTCGAAAATGGTTCACCAAGTTCACAGCCTTCACTATTTGAAGTCCAAAGGGGGGGTCAGTATGGCCACTGAAAAGCAAAATCAAGCCAATCGGATCAATGCGAAAGCAGGAGGTGTAAAAAGTCTGGCGGGCAAAGCAATTATCGCGAGGAATGCCTTGAAGCACGGCCTTACATCGGAACGTGCAGTCCTGCCGAACGAAGATCCCCAAGAATGTGAACAACTGAGCGAAGGGGTCCATCATTTATACAAGCCGGAGGGTTCCATGGAACAATTCATGACTGATAGAGTCGCGAGTTTGATGTGGAGGCTCCGACGGTCAGAAAATGCGGAACATGGACTTTTGATGAGAGGCCTTTTGACGCAATGGCTGGTAGAGGCACGGGAAAAAGCGAAGCGATATGTCGCAATAGTGAACCCCATGGAGGATAAATTATGTGAGCCATTCGAGCAGATTCTTGACCCAGAGGGAAAGGCGCGTGCTCAGAAACAGATCGACCGCCTCAGCCGAATGACTGGGGGAGCAGATGTTGTGCCCGGTCTTTCATTCCAGACAGTGCAGGAGAGCCTTCAACTGCTATCCCAGTATGAAACGAGCATCGAACGGAAGCTCCTCAGGTGCATCCATGAACTGGAACGGTTACAGGCCAGAAGAAAAGGGCCGGAGTATGCTCGGTCTCCTGATTCTGCGGATGAGACACACGGCTCGGAGCCAAGCGATGAATAAGGGCTTCGATTGGGTTTGTTTTTGAAAAATAATCTTATGACGACACCGATTGAGAGTCCGCGAGATTTCTTGAACGTTACGGAGTTGGCTGAATTGCTTCGGATTAAGAAGTCAACGATCCGAAAAATGACCAGTAATGCGCGAATTCCGTTCATTCATGTCGGTAGAAGGGTCATTTTTCGTCGAATTGATATTGAGAAATGGCTCGCGGCCAACAACCCACACAATCTCAAATGGGATCTATAATGTACCCGTGCGGTAGGTTTGGCCGACAGGAGGCTTAAATGTCGGTCAGACAACTGCCAAGCGGAGAATGGTGTTACCGCTTCCAAGTCGGCAAACAGACGAAATGGAAGCAAGGCTACAAGACGCGCGGTAATGCCGCAAAAGCGGAGACACACAAGAAGTCAGAAATGCTCAAGCGCATGGCGACAGGCCAATTGGGCAACGATAACTTGAAGTTGAGTGATGCCTGTGACGAGTTCTTTGATGAATACGCCCGGCCCTTTAAGAGGACTTGGAAGGGAGATAGGGCATACATCAAGGGGATAAAGCGTTACTTCGGCAATCGGCGCATACGAGACATAGGCCCAAAAGATGTGGAGGGTTTCCGTAGGTTTGTCGAAAAGACAATCCCCGGCATTTCGAGCCCCCACATTTCGCTGAACAGCGTGAACCGGTATCACGCCGGATTAAAGGCGATTATCAATTGGGTCAAGAAACGCCGGATGTATTTCGGAGACAATCCCGCTTGGGGTGTCCCGATGGCCAAAGTTCCGAAAGCGCGAGTCCGGTATCTATCACCTGATGAGGAAAAAAGGCTAACGCCGATCGTGGCAAAGCATACACGGCTCTGGCCTTACTACGTCATCGCGATTCATACCGGAATGCGGATCGGGGAAATATGGGCGACAAGGGTCAGAGATTTCATCCCTTACCCGGAGCCCTACATCTTCGTTCCGAATTCGAAGACTCAGCGCAGTCGTCATGTGCCACTCACGCGAGAAGTGGCGGAAGTCGTGTCTCAGCGTGCCATTGGCCGAGATCCAGAGACGCGTTTGCTGGATGCCGTTCACTGCACTACAGTTAGCGAATGGTTTAAGGACTGTTGTAAGGATGCGCAAGTGATGGATTTCACTTTCCATTGTCTGCGTCACACATTCGCGCAACGGATGCTGAGCGGGGGTACCCCGATATATAAGGTTTCAAAGATATTGGGGCATTCCACTTCGGTCGTCACGGAGCAACATTACGGGCACTTGGATAGGAAGGACCTGACCGATGAAATTCACAACATCGAAGGGGTTTTGACCTTGCCAAAGCCACCCGTAATCGCATAAGTTGTAAATCGGGCTGTAAATGGAGATGGAAATGGGACGAATCCAATCAGCGTTTCTCTTCCATAAATCAAACTGAATCAAGCAACCGTCGAAACAGAGGGTGAGCTGTCTTGAAAACAGGTGTACAGGAAACTGTACCGGGGGTTCGAATCCCTCTCCCTCCGCTCACGACCTACACAAGCGCCACGAGGCGATGCTCTTGAAAAGCATTGTGCGGGAAACCGTCCGCCACACTACAGGCGGACGCCCGCCAGGTGAGTGGAGGGCGTACCGAAGGTTCCCCGCCACTAAGACGTAGGCGGGTCCGCCAGCGACTCAGTGGCGGACGAATCTCCGCCAGACGTCCGGCGGATCCGCCGGGAGTGCGGCGGACCTCTCCCTCCATTTTGATTTCCTGATTGATCGGCAGGCAACCATACATCTTCTGCATGCTTCAGGGCTTTCAAGCCCTGGCACGTCATACCTCGTTCCTAGAAAATTTGAAGAAGGAAGGCGGTCGGAGGTGTTGATTCGAGTCAATCTAGAATTAACGAATAGATAACCAATTCTATTTATAGATACGATTATGTTTAGTTAAGCTGAATTTCATAAGTTCATGTATAATTAAGCGGTACAGCCGTATCGCTTAATGAGAAATATATGAGTGAATTAGAGAAGACGGAAAATCTTCGGGCGGGCCACTGGCAGCTGGTTTCAATGCCGGAGGAATCCTATCGCGTATTCATCCCCGCACCCCTGCCGCCCCATCCCCCGATTATTTTTGACGCTGAGCTTCAGGATCTTCTCGAACGGGCCAATCGGGCGCTTGGCCGCTTGGACGGAGTCACGGCGCTCCTGCCTGACCCCAATCTTTTCCTCTATTCCTATATCCGCAAAGAAGCGGTCCTCTCTTCGCAGATAGAAGGGACGCAATCTTCGCTCTCCGAGCTGCTGCTGTTCGAAAACGAAGCGGCCCCTGGCGTGCCCGTGAATGACGTTCAGGAAGTCTCCAATTACGTGGCGGCTCTTCTGTACGGCATCCGGCGAATCCAGGAAGGGTTCCCATTAAGTTTGAGGCTTCTCCGCGAGATGCACAACGTGCTGCTCAAGGGCGGTCGAGGGAGCGATAAAGAACCCGGCGAATTTCGCCGCTCTCAAAATTGGATTGGCGGCTCACGGCCCGGCAACGCCCGCTATGTCCCGCCGCCTCCCCATGAAGTGATCCCAGCGATGTCTGCTCTGGAGAAATTTCTGCATGACGATCCGGTGAGGACCTCACCTGTGATCAAGGCCGGTCTGGCCCATCCGCAGTTCGAGACGATCCATCCATTCCTGGACGGCAATGGGCGCTTGGGGCGTTTGTTGATCACCTTGATCCTCCTGGCCGATGGCGTCATATCCACGCCGTTGCTCTATCTGAGTCTCTACTTCAAGGCGCATCGGACCGAATACTACGACGCACTGCAAGGAATTCGCACCGAGGGCGGCTGGGAAGCATGGCTGGCTTTTTACTTGAAGGGCATCGAAGAAGTGGGAAACCAAGCGAGCGAGACCGCTCGAAGACTCGCAGCGATGTTTCAGGAGCATCAAACCAAGATTCGAACCTTAGGCCGGGTCGGTTTGTCCGCCGAGCGCGTCCATACTCTACTCCAGCGCCGGGTCCTGGTGGCGCCTGTCGTGGCGCAGCGCGAGCTTAAGATGTCCTATCCGGCCATCAACAAAGCGATGGCCAATTTGGAGAAACTTGGGCTCGTGCGCGAACTGACCGGCAAGCAGACCTACCGCGTCTTTGCCTATGAGCCCTATCTAAAAATCCTCAACGAAGGGACAGAGCGCCCGGCATGAAGACGCGTACACGGCAAGCCTTTCGCAGAGCGAACGACCGCTTCAGCAGAGTTGCCCTAAAGGTATCACGGGATTCCGTGCGCATTCGAGTGCCGAAAGCCTTCCTCTCTACCCTGGCGCTCTTTTGTCACCATGTTTCAGACGCCATGGCGGGGGACGACCGTCCGGACCATGGGTTGGCGATGATACGGCAAGGGCGTGAGAGCTATCGGGACCCTTTTCTTTGGCTCTATGGGAGTCTTTCCCGCGCGGAGAAACGAATGACCACCCGCCAGCGCCGCGCGGTGCTGCGGCGGCTGATCCAATATGAGGAAGCTAAGAAACAATCCGATGAAGCTTTCCACGAGCACCTCCGCTCGCTCAATGACAAAGCACGGGGGCGCCCGGCGTGAGAACACCATGGAAACTTTGAGCGAAAAGCCGTCTTTGGCGGAGATGAAGCGGGTGGGGAAAAAGACCCTGGCCGATTATCAGGAACTGGTCAAAGGTCTCGATCAGTTCGGCCGTAAGCCCGGCGAGGGCTGGCATCCGTTGGCAGACGAATTTATAGGCCGAGTCCTGGAGCTTGAGGCTCTGGTTAAGCGTTTATCGGGATCTGGACAGACCCTGCCTGCCCGGGAGTATCGTGAGATCGCGCCCGGCCTGGCGCGGGCATTGGACGCATTGAGCCGGCAATGGCCGAAGCTCGTGGAGGCGATCATCGCCGCCTGCCCAGACGAGGACATTCCTTTGACATCAGCGCCTCTTGCCCGTGCCGCTTTCGAAGAGTATGACCGCAAAGCCGCCGAGCTTGCGGTCCCCTGGTTCCAACGCCGGGCCGTTCAGAAGCTTCTGCGCCGCGCCGAACATCCCACGGCCGTCCCGATGCTTCTGATGGGAGGGCCCACCCGGGGCGACAACATGAAGATCTATGAGCTGGTCCCGCTCCTGCAGGTGCTCCTGATGCATACGCCGCTTCCGGGCGATGGCGATCAATCCATAGCGGAGTCCCAAAAAGCGTGGAGAATCAAGAACGTCATTGAAAGGCGCGTCACGCCTGAAAGCAAAAGTATCTTCGATCGCTTCGTCGAGCGGATTTGCTCCTCCGATGAACCCGAGCGCAAGGCCGCCCGGAAGGAGCTTGAAAAGCTCCGCCATCGGAGCGTGGACGAACGGTGGGGCCGGGCGCCTGAATCCAACTGGCAGGCGAGCAAGGACCTCCTGGCGTACTGGGATGGCGTTCGTGGAGTGCTCCGGCATCCCGATCCCGTCTACAGGCGCGCGGCCTTATGCGCCTTGCCGGGACTTCAGTTCAGCTTTGTTCTGGACGATTTTTCTGAAGAATGCATCGACTTCATTCTTGAAGGTCTTCAAGACCCGGACGGCATGGTGCGCCATAAGGTCTGCCGTTTCGGCGCCGACTTTTTTAACATGACACGGTTAAACCTCCCGGCGACCGCAGACGTGCTGGAATCCAAGGTCCGTGAGCTCCTGAAGGCAGCCCGCCGATCAAATCCCAAAGCTGTTCCTAAAATCCGCAAGCTCATTGGCGAGATCGACTGGTTCCGCAACCACGACCGCACCTTTGGGTTTGCGGGTGTCAATGTGGGTGAAGAGGACGGGATAACAACGAATGGGCAATAAAAAACAGGCGTATCCGAAAGGGTGCCGCAGGTTCGCACCCCAGCCGGCCTGCCGGCCTTGGGGTAGGGTCGCCACAACTTGATAATGAAAGCGGCCCGAATCCTGTTCCCTCCGCCAGCGAGATGGGTTCGCCCGACACACAACAGTCGGGCGAGAGCCTGGGGATCAGGGACGGTCCTAACTAATTAACCCAAAATCTTCAGCAAAGCGGCTCTGTCCGTCTAAGCCGGCTGCACTTTTGAGTCCCTTCTCCCACGTTCCGCGGGAAAGGGAGATCCTGGGCAACCGAACAATTCGGGCTAGCCACCCCGTGGGATCCCGCGCCTGGGTGTTTGTTATCATCAGGGGCGATGAAGATTCGATCTGCCGTCCACCTCGGCGAGAAGTCCTTCGCGCTTCAGCTGTTCCCGATCCTTTCCGAGACCGATGAACATTTGGAGCTGAAGCTGGCGGCCTCCCTGTTTTATCACGCCTACGAGCCGGTCGTGGTCTCAAGCCCCCAGCAGCATTCCGCGCTCGCCGGACAGGATTTTGCGCCTGATCTCATCCACATCGACGACACCAACCAGGTGACCCTCTGGATCGAATGCGGCAAGACCACCGTTCATAAGCTGGACAAGGCGACCAAACGCTTCCGGAATGCCCGCATCGTCATGCTCACCGCTCTCCCCCGTGAAGGGGAGCAGATGGCGGAGTCACTTGAAAGTGATGGGATTCGCCGCGTCGAGATCTGGTCGTTTGCGCCCGGGGAGTATGACCGCTGGAGCCGGCTCATCCAGGAACAGAACGACATGATCGGGGAAGCCACCGAGACGTCCCTCAACCTCGTGATCAACGGCGAGGTGTTCATGACCGAGCTGAAACGAATCCGTTGATCGCGGGTGACGGGTGCCGGTCCCAGGGAATAACCTACGTTCTCCCTTTGTGACAGGCATCAAAAAACAAAGGAGTCAGCCATGAAACAATGGTACGAGTCCCTATTTGAAAATTACGCCAGGAAATATGACCAGGAATGTTTTGTCCAAGGGACCATGGGCGAATGCGATTTCATCGAACAGGAGGTCGGGCGAGACAAGTCCATCAAGATTCTCGATATCGGATGCGGCACCGGCCGCCATGCGATCGAGCTCGCCAAGAGGGGATATCATGTGACCGGCGTGGATCTTTCCGAGAATCAGATCAAAAGGGCAAGGGAAAAAGCAAAAGAGGCAGGGGTGACCATCGACTTCCAAATCCAAGATGCGCGCCATCTTCCGTTTGACGGTGAATTTGACCTGGCCATCATGCTCTGCGAAGGCGGGTTTTCTCTCATGGAAACCGATGAGATGAACTTTGAGATCCTCAAGAACGCAACCAAAGCACTGAACGATACAGGCAAGCTCATTTTCACCGCCTTAAACGGATTGTTCCCGCTGTTTCATTCTGTCAATGAATTCTATAAGTCGGCGCAGAAAGAAGGACAGTCCCAATGTAAGGAGTGTTCCTTTGATCTGATGACGTTCCGTGATCATAACACCGTTGTTATGGAGGATGATTCCGGCCAGAAAAGGGAGCTCAAGTGCAACGAGCGTTATTACGTGCCCAGCGAGATCACGTGGCTCTTGAAAACGCTCGGGTTCAGAACCATCGATATCTTGGGTGCCAAACTTGGGGCTTACTCAAGAAACGACAAACTGACCACCGAAGATTTTGAAATGCTTGTCATTTCTCAAAAATAAGGGCTCATGGTCAGCATGAAGGGGGAGGCCCAGACACCCGCGATACCTTTCAGGCATCGATTTTGGCCCGGAAGGCCCATGGAATAGCACCGACGGATCGCTTACGCTATACGCAGGTGCTGCGATGGCTCAACGAAAACTATTGTCGGCGGTGATGTGGGTGGCCCTGGGAGTTCTCCCTTTATTGATCACAGGGTGTAAAAAAGGCGGGAGCAGCTCGGGGTCAACGGGCGGGACAGCGCCCATAACCCCCGCGCCCATACCCCCCGTCGTCTCTTACACGTACAATCTTGGAGATTCGGCGCACGCGCGGTATTGGACGCCATTCGGGGACACCAACAAAAGCACACAATCCAATGGCATCGTATTTCGCCAATACAACTGGGGTTATTCGTGGAGCTCCTTCGGGATCCTTTTTGCAGACGCGGTGGGTCACAAGCTGGATTGCACCAAAGGCTGCCAGATCGATCTTCGTGTCAAGGCGCTCGATGGCCTTCGAACCATCGCCATCACACAGCATCCGCAGACATCCAGCATAAAACTCAATAAAACATTCGATGTCTCATCAGGAGAATCGATGGCGCTCTCCATCGCTATTGCGCCGACCACGTATCCGCCCTGGGAGGGAATGGCCATTCACTTCGGCGCCCATTTTGGCACAACGCCCACCGGCAATCCCCCAAGATCGGGGCTCTTACTGGAGGGCATTACGGTCACGGAATACCCCGCGGCGGCACGCGTAGCCGAGATGATGCTCGAAACATTTAAGATCGAGCCTCCCAACCATCCAGTCACCCCGTCAGCGACGCAGACGGACAAGGATCAAGCCCTTCTACCGATCCGGGCCGCACAAGTGATCAGCGACGATCCGCCCAGTTCGTATCAAACCGTCTCCTCCGCCATTGTGCGGCGGAAAGGCAACCTCAAAGACCTCGGTCAAGACACCGCCGAACTCCACGACATTACGACTCTTGCACCCAAACTGTAGGCCCGGCCGTTCGCGGGGCCATAGGAGAAGCGCCTGGCACAACGGTACGCTCAGTTCGTCCTTTGTGAAAGGAACCACAAGCTATTACACCGCGGAACATCCCGGCAAAGATGATTTGACTGGGCATAAAAAGCCCCTCGAACATGCCTGAGGCAGATCCGAGGGGCTTGTTCTACTCTATAGCAACTTCAATCAATTAATGTGAGGACAAATGAGCCGACGGGCCTCACAAACTGAATCCATATCCGCTTTTTTCCCCGCACAATACCCCGTAAAAGGCTCACCGTAAGGCCATTGACAATCTGAGTACGCTTGAGTTGCTGTTTCGCAATTGTAGACAAGAGACGCACAGATGTGCGGGTCCTCTGCGAAGCTTGTGCGAACTCCACCGATTGCGAAAACGACAGACAACACTGCCAAGAATCGAACCACACTTTTCATATTAATAATCTCCTTTGTTTTTTGCGCGATCGCCGGGCTATCAGCCGGCGTTCAGCGTTTAGATACTCGACGAATATTATCAAACGAAGATGACATCCATGTGAATTAATTTTTGTAAATTTATCCGAAGTCGATTTCGCATCGAATAAATAGCGTGTTCTTACACTGCGTTCGTCTCGATTTCGTGTAACGTAATGTGTCAGAAGAGAAAAGAGAAGAAAAAAGAGTCCGTGTTCTCATTTCACATCTGAATCGATTGTGATGGGTGTCTGTCACTCCTGGGTGCCTGTCGCAGGCGGAGAATCCAGCGTCGTTCAGGTTTCGAGAGACGGGTTATTTAAGGTTTGGGGTTTGGGGCGAACGGCGCTGCTGGGGTGGAAGGAAACTGGAGGACCGTGGCCAGGAGTTGTTCGGCAACCTTGCCGTCTTCCGGATAAGCCGCCAGGCCGTACTCGACGGCAAGAGGTGTTTGCGCGCCGGCCTGGAATGCATAGTCCTGCGATGCCAGTTCGATGCGATCGGCCACCTGGCGGGCCTGGTTTTTGTCCGCTCCCGGCACGGCGAGCCAAATTCGGCCTGGCGTTTTGACCAGGGGGTCGTGCTCCCCGCGCGAGGTCGAGCGCACAAGGATTTCAAAACGATCCATCAGGGCGTCGGCTTGCTCCCGGCTGAGCCTCTGCGTGATGTCCGGCCAGTTCTGCAGATGGAATGCGAACAAACACAGGGGTTTGGACGCCGCCACCGCCTGTTCGAAGAGCCGGAGCGCCTGGTCCCGGAATATGTTTTCGGCGCTGACCCGCGGGAGGGTGAACAAAAAGTGCGTCCCTTCTCCCAGCCGGCTCTCCACCCAAATCTTGCCTTGATGCAGTTCCACGATACCCTTGCAGATCGAAAGCCCCAGCCCGGTGCCCTTCTCGACACTGCCCGACGGCTGGCCGATCTGCTGGAACTTCCCGAAGAGTTTGGGCAGGTCGTTGGGCGCGATGCCCGGCCCCGTATCCTTCACGGCGCAAAGAGCCTCCTCGCCGCGCACGGCGACCTCGATTTCCACGGCACCATGGCGCGAGAACTTCAAGGCGTTGCTGACGAGGTTCGAGAAGACCTGCAGGATCTTGTCCCGGTCGATGAACACCCGCAGCGGCTCGGGTGGCAGGCGGAGCCGGATCTCGAGGCCGCGCTCACGCGCGAGAGGCTCGACACTGCGGGCGATTTCGCTGGCCACCTCCGCCAGGTCCGCCTCGTCGTAATGGAGGTCCAATTTGCCGGCTTCGATCTTGGAGATGTCCAAGAGGTTGCTGACGAGCCGGGCCAGCCGCTGGATGCCGGACACCGCCAGCGTCAGCGCCGCCTGCTGGTCGGGCGTCGTCGGTCCGAGCATGTCCGACTGGAGCATCCGGACCGAGGCCTGCAGGCCGGTCAGCGGCGTGCGGAGCTCATGGGAGACCGTGTTGACGAACTCCGTTTTCAGCTGGTCCAGCCGCTTCAGTTCCGTCACATCCGTGACGTAGATCCGCAGGCGCGCGCCCTGGTCGATCAGCGTGATTTGTTGCCTGAAGACCCTCTCCCCGACCTTGAGAAGGCGACTCAACAAGGACTTTTTTTCGTTTCGAAACACCTCCACCACCGCTTTCAACCCGTCCAGCAGAGGGTGTTCCCGCCCCCGTGTTTCCAGATCGGGAAACTCCTCCTGGGCCACGATGTTGCGGTACAGGACGTTGCCCGTCATGTCCGTTTCAATAATGATATTGGGGTCCATCTCCGCGAAGGAGGCCAAGTGCGCCAACTCCCGCTCGATTTTTCGTCGCTCGGCGAATTCGGCCTCCATTTTCTCAGTCAGCCGCAGCAGAGCATCGTCGTGAACGGAAGACCGGAACATGCGGTTCCAGAACGCCTGCCAAGAGCGAAGGATCCGGGAGGGGCGCTTCATAATCTGTCCAATATCTGGCACGAATTGTGCTGCTTGTCAACATGCTATCTATGGAAGGCGAATGTCGACGGACAGGACCGTGTCTAACAGAGGGGAAGAACGTCGAGCATCTGTTGTGCCAGAGCGGCCTGGCGAACGGAGCCAGGCCGAGAGGCCCGATGACGTTGTTTGTTGGAGAAAGATACTTCAGGAGGGTGATTCTTTACGGCGTTCCCCACCACCAGGTGCCCTTACTGGTGATCACATCAACCACGCCGACGCCAGCGCCAAAATCAATCTTGTCATCGCCCACGACTTTCGCGTCGGTTAAACCCTTTTGGCGAAGCGCGTCAACCAGCGGCTGGAGATGGTCCCGCGAGGAGGAACCGCTCACGCCAAGTTCCTGAACGGTGCGACCGAAGATATATTTCGTGGTCTTGTGGGCCGGATTGTTCAGTTTGGCTGTATCGAAGCCTTCCATGAAAGGCGAAGACGCAGAGACCGCCGCGGCGGAATCGTTTTCGAGGCTCGACTCGGGCCCCCACCACCAAACGCCATCGCGGGTGATCACATCGACCACGCCGACGCCCTTGCCAAAATCAATTTTGTCATCGCCAGCGACTTTCGCGTTGGGCAACCCCCGTTGGCGAAGCACGTCAACCAGCGGCTGGAGATGGTCCCGCGAGGCGGAGGCGCTCAGGCCGAGTTCCAAGACGGTGCGAGCAAAGATATATTTCGGTGTTTTGTGGGCTGGATTGTTCAGTTTGGCTGTATCAAACCCTGACATGAAAGCAGTTCCCGCGAGCTGTCCCGCCTCGCTTGCCGGGCGGCAGACGCCCGTGAAATTGCCGCCCGGACTCGGGCCCGCACAAACCGATCCCGATTTGCAGGGCCAGTCATAGCCTGAAGGGCCGGGTTGGCTCGTGCCACAGGCGTACCCGTCCGAGACCGCCCCACAGGCCTTAAAGTCACAACCAAGGAATACGCTGGGATCTCCAGGGACGCACCGGCTATTATCCCAGCTGTTGTTCGCGGTCAAAAAACACGCTCCACAGCCTGTGATGTTGTCGCAAGTATTGGACCCAGAAGGTCGGGGCGTAGCAGGTGTAGAAGGAGTATTTAGAGAGTTGCCTTGAGGGGCACGCGGGGGCCGCTGGCGCCTCTCTGAAGGCCGAGCGCCTTTACTGGCTTGCGTCATGGCCTGCTCATATTCCTCGTACGAGATAAGGCCCTGCTGAAGCTGTTCGTTTAATTGACCTAGGTAGGCACCCGCGAAAGTTGGATCAAGGGGAACGTATTGGCCCGGGGTATGGTTTCCTGTGTAATTTTCCCTTGCGGACGCGACGGCGGAGGCGCCGCACAGGAGAAAAAGCGCAAAACAAACGTTCACGAGGCGCTGGGTGACATTCTTGAGTTCAAGGTCCATCCCGATCTCCCTTGTCGTACGACGATCCTTGGCACTCTAAGGATGCCTTCTCTAGGTTTCACCTGTGTTAATTGAATGTTACGCGAGCGTAAACTTACGGAGCCAAAAGACCCATCGATACGCCGGCGCAAAGCACAAGGCAGAAGCCCGCGCTATGCTGAGGTGTACTCTAAGCCCGGGGCTGCGCGGGGCCCAGGAATTTTGGGCTGTTATCGGTTTTGGGTGGGAAATGAAGGGTGTGAATAGTTGAGCCGCCGCGTAATATCAATGCAATCGTGAAGCAGTAGGGTCTCTAAATCCACCCGATGGGTGGAAAAGGAGGCCCGCCATGACACCCGAATGTCCGCGCTGTGGCAGCAGCCACACACACCGTCACGATTTTCGGACGTACCGGAAGATCAGTTTGTCAGGAGTGGAATCGAAAGGATACCAACGATGGTTCTGCGTCGCGTGCAACAAGCCATTTATTCCGGTCGAGCAAAAGCGCGACTCGATGACGTCCTACGACCAGGAGGTCAAAGAACAATCAACGATTCTCTACATCGATACCGGAGGCTCCTACCGGGCGGTGATGCGGCAACTGCATCAATGGGGACTGCCGCATGTGCAGACCTACCAGGTCTGGCAGTGGATTCAAGACATGGGGCACCGCTGCGCCGATCCTTTTACCGTGAGCCAACGGCTGGATCCGAAATGGTCCGGCTGGCTGCAGGTCGATGGCGACCGGATTCCGGTGGAAGGGATGGATGTCTCCATTCTGGCGGCCTTCGATGCCAACACACGGGACGTTCCGGGCGTGATTCTGGGGCGCGAAACGGAGGTCAATTATCGGGAATTATTCGGGCAACTCAAGGAGCTGAGCTATCCGCTCAAGGGGCTGACTTCCGACGGAGACAGCGCCATCCTTCTCGCCTACAAGAGCGTCTATCCGAAAGGCATCCATCAGCGTTGCACGGTTCATTTTCAGCGCAACTTAGACGCGTTGCTCGAGCCTCGCTTCGCGACCTACCCGCAGTTGCCCACCGAATACGAACGCTTTCAAAAAGCCTATCACCAGTTTGTCAGCGCGGCGCACTGGTACCAGGCCAAGGAGTGGGTGCGGTTCTTTCTGCACTATCCTTCGTTCCAAAGGCCGATGTTCAAGCCGGCACGGGATTTGTTTCTTCGTACGCTCCCACAAATCATTCCGGCGTTCTTTCATCCCGGCATGCCGCGAACCAACAACTTGATCGAAAACCTCTTCCGCTTTATGGACCGGCGCTTAACGCCCATGGACCGCTTTCATGCGCGCGAGGCCGCCTGGGCGATCGTCAAGCTGCTCGTCTTATTCTATCGATTTCATCAATTCGACAACCCGTCCAAAGCGTATCGGCACATCAAAGGCAAGTCGCCGCTTCAACTGGCCGGTGTCGACACCAGCAAGCTGTTCTGGCTGGACATGGGCACAAAAGGATGATTTTTCCACCCAAAGAGTTACCATCAAAAGTGCTGGAAATAGGTTTTAAGGCAAGGAAGGATTTGCCTTAGGAAATAGAAACGGCGTACCCTTTCGTTGAAACACACAAACCTGTCCGTTCGAGCGGACAATAAACGAAAAGGAGACGCCGTTATGGAAACCATTGTAAACGAGAAAGGGACTCAGCACAAAGGCGAGAGCATGGTGGATTATCTGGCCCGTGAAGGAGCGCGCAAGATGCTGGTGGAGGCCCTGGAAGAAGAAGTGACGATGTATTTAGAGCGTCGGCGCTATGAACGGGCGAAGAATCTGGAGAAAGGCTATCGGAACGGAACGCGGGAGCGGAAGGTGACGGTGTTGGGGGCGGGGCTGAAGCTATCGGTGCCCCAGGTGGACGGAGGCGAGTTTGAGTCGAGCATCTTGCGGCCCTACCAGCGGCGGACGGAAGGGGTCGAGGAGTTATTCCGGCGGCTGTACCTGGAGGGACTCTCGAGTCGGGACTTTGAGCCGGCGTTGCGAGCACTGATCGGGGATGGAGCCACCTTATCAGCCAGCACGATCCTGCGTCTATCGGCGAAGTTTCAGTCGGACCTGGCTACGTTCAGTCGCCGGGACCTATCGGAGACGCGTTACGCCTATGTCTGGGCAGACGGCGTGTATTTAAAAGCGGGGCTGGAAAAAGAGAACACAGCGCTTCTGGTTCTGGTGGGCGTCAACGCGAAAGGCCAGAAGGAACTGATCGCGCTGATGGAAGGCTACCGGGAGAGCCGGGATTCCTGGAAGGAAATCTGGAGAGGGGTCGCGGAGCGCGGTATGCCTGCTCCGCTGTTGGTCATCGGCGACGGGATCGGAGGGCTCTGGGAGGCGGTGGCAGAGGTGTATCCCTCGGCGAAGGATCAACGGTGTTGGAAGCACAAGATGCGCAACGTCGTGGATAAAGTGCCGAAGGCTAAGCAGGATGAAGTCCTCAATCGCCTGCGGGTGGCCTATCAGGCGGAGCGCCGCGAAGACGCGGAGAACCAGTTGGCCTTGTTGGCTGAGGATCTTGAAATTCGCTATCCGAAGGCTGCGGCTTGTGTGCGCAAGGATCATGACACGTTGCTGAGGTACTTCGACTTTCCGAAGGAGCACTGGGTCCATTTGAAGACGAGCAATCCGATTGAGTCGGTCTTCGCGGGAGTGCGGTTGCGGACGCGAGTCGTGCGCCGGTTCCAGAAATCCCGAACAGGCGTGGCATTCGTCTACAAGGTCATTGAGCGTTTAGCGCAGTTCTGGAAGCCGATCGCAAAGCCGGAATTGGTTGAAGTACTATTTGTGGAAAGAGAGAAGCTGGAGGTCGCGGCCTAAGAGACATTCAACGAAAGGGGCGTTGCCCTATTTCCAGTACATTTGACAAGAACTCCACCCAAAGTCAATAACGGGCCCAGGAATTTCATAGGCCTATCAGGACCGTATTTCGGCCCTGGGGCCCTATTTCACATTTTTGCTATTCCAGGTACTCATAGAATGTCGCAGGGAGGGGAGAATAGGGGCCCCAAAACCATGAAAGCCATCTACCTCCCGATTGCGCTTATCGCCTCGATCATAAGCTCCTTCGGTTCAAGCAGCCTCTCGACAAGTCGCTCACCACACCAGCCCGTCACGCTCGCCGCCCCGACCGCGGTCCGAGATATCACAGCTCTGCCGGAGCGGATGAACAATGTCCGCCGAAAGAATTCCACGGCGTCGCTCTTACGTACTTATAAGTACGTATTTTCCGGGGAAGCTCTTCATGAAGACAGACCCTGTCCGAATGCCCGGATCGAGCTTCGGGTGATGTCCAGCCTCGAGGTACGCTCTTTCCATAGCAGGGCCGATGAAAATGGCCGCTACCGTATCGCCGTGTCTGTTCAAGGAGAACCGAACACCGCCCTGAGCTGGGAAATTACGGGGACCTCCCTCGAACTCCAGACAAGTACTGTGCAAGGACGGCAGATCCTGATCGATGAAGCGCTGGCCCCGCTGGATGTGACGTTGCCGATGGCCAGGCTCTAAAGAAAAATCTCGGAGGCCCCTAGCTTAACCGAGCAGGCCCCCCGCCACGGAAGTGGCGGGGGGCTTATCTTTTGTGACCGACCCAGGCGACCCGGGATGTTCCTTCGCGGGTGCGCAAAGGCGACAGATTTTTGTAGCATGAAAACGGTGACGGCGCTCCCCAGGAGGGCGCTCCTCATCAAGTCAAGAAGCGGTATCTCGAGAAATCGTCAAAAGGAGGCCTGCACATGGAGCAACCCTTGGATTGGTATCAGCTTCTCATCACTCCAGTCTTAGACATCGGGCGCAGTGTCGTCACTTTTTTACCCAATCTCATTTCTGCCTTTTTCATCATGGCGATGGGCGTGGCCGCGGCGCTTCTGGTGCAGGTCTTCCTCCGGGCCTTTTTAAGATCGGTGGGTTTTGACCGGTTCTCGAAATCCATACGGCTCCTACCGGACGAGGAAAGCAGGCCCCCGCATCAATACGTGGCCACGGTCGTCTATTGGCTGATTGTGGTTTCGGTCGCGGTCATGGCCCTGGAGCGGCTCAAACTCCGAAACGTGTCGTTTCAGATCGACATGATTGTGGGTTATACGATTGCCGTGCTGGTGGTGGCCGTCGTTGGCATGGCCGGTCTTTTCTTGAGCATGCTGGTCCATCGGGTCATCCGCGGGGCGGCGGCGAGCGCTGGCTATGCGAAACCGGATCTTCTGGCTGACGGCGCCAAATGGGTGGTGCTCATTTCCACCGCCCTGGCTTGCATGTTTCATATCGGCGTTCCTCGGGAGATTCTCTTGATGGTTCTTGGCGTGACGTATGTGACCCTTTGCATTACCTTTGTGTTGGCCTTCGGTGTCGGTGGGACAGGCTTTGCCTCTTCCCTCCTGAACCGCTTGCTGGACAAGAAATAGACAGCGCTCCACCTGGGCGGCCATCGTTTTGCCAGACGGATATCTCCTAAGGAGGCTTCTCATGACATGCAATGTTGGTGGGGCTGAACGCAAAATCCGTATCGTCGCGGGCGCTCTTATTCTTGTGGCGGGAGCGCTGTGGCAGAGCTGGTGGGGCTTGGTTGGCTTGGTGCCGCTGGCAACGGGCTTTTTCCGCTTCTGCCCCCTCTGGACACTCTTCGGCATCAATACAGACAAACCCAAAGGGTCAGGCTGACTCCCTCGCAAGCGGCTCGCAGGCATCGGCCGGCCCTTCAAGGGGGAGCTCCTCCTCTGGGACGGTGAGTCTGCCGATTTCCAGACCATCCGTGTCCAACAGGATTCCGCCTGCCCCGCCTGCGGCCGCTGATAGCTATTCGCGTAACGGAGTATCGGCGCACCGGAGTCAAGTCAAAGCGGATCCACCGTTACCCCGTTACCCCGTTACCCCGTTACCCCGTTACTCCGATACTCTGTTACCCCGATACCCCCTTACCCCGATACTTGCGTTTGTGAGGACCCTCCCTCCAGGTGTATGATGCCAGCGATGAGCGCGAAGGCTTCCATCCTACGATGGGCGGCAGAGGGCCTGGCCCGTTTTTTTGAGCGGCATCCCGTGCTCCTCTTGATCACCGTTCTGGCCTACGTCTTTTCTCCGATCGATCTTTTCCCCGAAGCGCTCACCGGACTTGTTGGCTTCCTGGATGACTTTCTGATGGTCGTTGCGGCCCTTCTCATCCGCCGATGGGGCCAGCAACTGACGAAGCAAAATGCCCCGCCAACCTCAAAGCCGTACGTCGATACAACGGCCGAATAGCAGAGTGCTTTCGTATACTGAAAGAATATGAGGCAGATTTTCGGGGCGGTGCTTCTTGGGTGTGCGCTGGGACTGACGGGTCCAGCGGGAGCGGTCGCGCGCGAGCTCACCATCGAAGAGGCCATCACGCAAACGCTCCAAAACAGCGCCGTGCTGCGCGAAGCGGCACGACAGAGCGACATCGTGGCCCTCGGCGAAGCGCGCTATCTTTCCATCCAAGATCCCCAGTTGTCCGCGCGCTATGACTATCTCAAGGACCAAACCTCGCCGGTCGTGCCCTTCCAGGGAAACCGAAACATCACGAGCGAATGGGGGCTCGGCCTCTCTCAGGCTCTGGTCACAGGGACCCAGGTCTCACTCGACTGGCTCTCCAACGACGCCGATTCCAACGCCGCCTTGCGCCCGGTCAACCCCGCCGTGGCCTCCTCCCTTGCGCTCACGCTGTCGCAGTCTCTCTTGCGTGACTTCTGGGGCCGTCCCGACCGGGCCATCCGCGGCCGCGAGCGGGAAGCCACCACCGCGGCGGAAGGTGACCTCAGGCGATTGGAGGACACGCTCTCGGCCGAAGCGTCACGAAATTACTGGCGGCTGAGGATCGGCTACCGGCTTCTCTCGATCGAGCAAGAGGCGCTTGCGGACGCCCGCAAACTGCTCACCAAACAGCAGGAAAAGAAGCGCTATGGGACCGCCCTGGAATCCGATGTGCTCCAGGCCGACGCGGCCAAGGCGGTCTATGAAGCGGATCTCGTGGTGATCGAGAACCTGATCTGGAACCAGCAGTTCGCACTTCTGGAGACCATGGGCATCCTGGATCAATTCCCCCCGGAAGACAAGGTGAATCCCGTTTCCCTCTACACGCCGCAATGGACACCGCCCGGCCTGAAGGAGGCCGTTGCCCGGGCCTGGGAAACCCGGCCGGATGTCCAGGCGGCCCGCGCGCGCGCGAAGGCGGCCGACCATGCGCTGAGCCTCGCCAAACTTCAGGTGCTCCCGCGGCTGGACCTCTCCGCCGGTTTGGGATGGACCGGGCTGGACACGCAGCATCAGGAGTCCTGGGATGACACGTTCTCCGGGGACCATCCGGTGTTCCGGACGGGCCTTTCCCTCTCGGTCCCGATGAGTTTCCGGCGGGAGCGCATCGATCGCCAAGCCGCCCACTACCGCGTCGCGGTTGAGCAGGCGAGCCTGGACGCGCTGCGCCAGCGCGTGGAGCGCGAGGTGCGAACCGCCTGGGAGAACTGGCGGGCGGTGCGCGCCAAGTACGAGGCGTATGAGCGCGTGGCGAAAGCCCAGTCCGCGAAACTCGCGGAGGAGCGCCGGGAGGTGTCCCGCGGCCGGTCCTCGACCGATCAGTTCATCCGTTTCCAGGAAGACGCCCGCACCGCCCGGCGGCGCCTGGCGGGAGCTGAAGAGGAGCTGGCCTTAAGCGAGATCGGCTTGCGCTATGCCATCGGTGAATCCCTGCGGCCGGGGGCGGCGCGATGATCGAGTTTTTCCTCAAGCGGAAAATCCTCTCCAACCTGCTCACCGTTTTCCTGATTGTGGTGGGGGCCTATCAATTTGTCCGTGTGCGCCGCGAGGCCTTCCCGGATTTTTCCTTTGACATCGTGATCGTTGAGGCCCTCTATCCCGGCGCCAGCCCCCAGGAAGTCGAGCGCCTGGTGACCGCCCCCATCGAAGACGAGCTGCGCGGCGTCAACGGCATCGACAAGGTCCAGTCGTGGTCGCTGGAGGACCGGACCCAGATCATCATCTGGCTCGATGAGGACCTTCGCGCGCGCGAAGTCGACAAGGCGGTCCAGGAAATCCAGCAGGCGGTCAACCGCGTCAAAGACCTCCCCGAGGAAGTCGATCGTCCGATCGCCCGGGAGGTCTCGAGCGACCGGCCGCTCATCACCTTGAGCGTCGCCGGCGGTACGGAAGAGGCGCGCGACCGTTTCGCCGAGGAGCTCCAGGACACGCTCGAAGACATCCCCGGGGTTTCCAAAGTGGAGCCGGAGGGCGACGTGCCGCGCGAGATCTGGGTCGAGGTCGACACGGCGCGCCTGCGGGAGCTGCGGCTCTCCATCGCGCAGGTGGCCGAGGCCATCCGCGCCAACAACATGAACCTGCCGGGAGGGCCGATCGAGGTCGGCGAGCGCGAAATCTTCGTGCGCACCGATGGGATGCTCGACACGCCCGACCAGGTGGGCGAGCTCATTGTCCGGGGCAATGACGACCGGACCTTTGTCCGCGTCCGGGACGTGGCCCGGGTGCGCGAAACCTTTGCCAAACGGCGCGTGATCTTCAAATCCGACGGGCGCCCCGCGATTAATCTCCTCGTTCGCAAACAGCGCAAGGGGGACACGATCCATCTCGCCGAGCAGGTCAAGCAGGTCCGCGAAGCGCATCTCGCGGCGGCCCAGGCGCAGGGCATGACCCTCACCCTCTCGAACGATATTTCCTATTTCGTCAAACGGCGCCTTGGCGTCATGCGCTCCAACTTTTTCCAGGGCGGCGTACTCATTATGCTCGCGCTCTTTATTTTCCTGGACTGGCGCCTGGCGGTGGTCGCGGCCTGGGGGGTGCCGATCTCCTTTGCGACGGCGCTCGCCTTCGGCATCCCGTTTATGGGCGTAACGATCAACCTCTTGAGCCTCATGGCCTTTATCATCGTTCTCGGCATGCTCGATGACGATTCGGTGGTGGTGGCCGAAAACATCTACCGTCACATGGAAATGGGCAAGCCCGCCGAGCAGGCGGCTGTTGATGGAGCGCGCGAAGTGCTCCTGCCGGTGCTGGGTTCGGTGGCCGCGGCATGTGCGGCGTTTCTCCCGTTTGCCATGGTCTCCGGGATCACGGGGAAATTCATGATCATCATCCCGGTCGTGATCATTCTGTGCTTCATCGCCTCGCTCCTCGAAGCCTTCTTTATCCTGCCGGCCCACGTGGTGGAGATGAGCCACTTTGGGAAGCCGATCAACCGGGAATCCTCCTCCGGGCGCTGGTACACGGCGGTCGTCGCGACTTACCGGAAGACCTTGGACTGGCTGCTCCACCATCGCTGGAAGACCGCCTTGATTTTGGCGGGTTTCGGCCTCATCACGATCGGGGTCGCCGCGCTGCGCCTGAAGATCATCATGTTCCCCGCGGGACTCATTGACCAATTCTTCATCAAGGTCGAGTTCACGCCGGGGACCTCCTTGAGCGAAAGCGAAAAGCGCTTCGCGCCGGTGGAGCAGGCGGTGCTCGCCCTGCCGCCGCAGGAGCTCGAGACCGTGAGCACCGCCATTGGCCTGATGGGCTTTGACGATGATATCCGCCGCGGCACGCATTACGCGCAGGCCCGCGTGTTCCTGACGCCCGAAGAGAAGCGCCCGCGCTCAACCGACGCCATCATCGCCGAGCTCCGGCAGCGCATCGGGTCGGTGCCCGGCATGAAGACGCTCGAAATTGAAAAACTGCGCGCGGGCCCCCCGGTGGGGAGGGCCATCTACCTGCGCGTGCGCGGGCGGGACATGGAGAAGATCCATGGGATTGTCGAGCGCGTCAAGCGGGAAGTCTCGGCCCTGTCGGGCGTGAGCGATGTGCGCTCCACCTGGGAAGGCGGGAAAGGCGAGCTGCAAGTGCGCGTCCTGCCTGAGGCCGCCTCGTTTGCGGGTCTCAATGTGGAAACGGTCGCGCGGCACCTGCTCTTCGCCTATGAAGGCGGGGAGATCACCAAAATCCGCCGGCCAACCGAAGAAGTGGAAATCAAGATTCGCCTTCCCGAAAACCAGGCCAACCGCATCGAGACGTTCGGGGAGCTCGAGGTCGCCAACAGCCGCGGCTATACCGTGCCGATCCGCCGGGTCGTGCAGGCGAAGGAAGTCCAGGCGCCGCCGTTCATCGAACGCTACAACTACCGGCGCACGGTCACCGTCTCCGCCAATGTCGACGATCAAACCATCACCTCCCGGCAGGCCAACAAGGTTCTCAAGGAACGCTTGGCCTCGGTCCCGCGGGAAAATCCCGGCTATGAAATCATCTTTGGGGGCGAAGAAGAAGACACCCAGAAGTCGCTCGATTCGCTCTTCCGCGCTTTTGGCGTCTGCATCCTGCTCATTTTTGTGATCGTGGCGGCCCTCTTCGGTTCCTACCTCCAGCCTTTCCTCATTCTCCTCACGGTACCGATCGGCCTGACCGGGGTGGTCTACGCGCTCGTGCTGCACAACAAGCCCCTGTCGTTTATGGCGCTTCTCGGCGTGGTGGCGATGACGGGCGTGGTGGTCAATAACGCGATTGTGCTGGTGAATTTCATCAACCAGGCGCGCGGGGAAGGACTCGACGCCCGCCAGGCCTGCGTGCAAGCGGGCGCCACGCGCCTGCGGCCCATTTGGGCCAGTTCCGTCACCACCCTGCTGGGGCTCTTTCCGACCGCCTATGGCTTTGGCGGGCTGGAACCGTTTGTCCAGCCGATGGCCTTGTCGCTCGCCTGGGGACTGACCTTCGCGATGCCGCTCACGCTCTTTGTGATTCCCATCGCGTATGTCATCCTGGATGACATCAAAGAGCGCTGGCGTTCCCTCCGCCGGAAGACGCAGCCTCCCGGGCGTTCGGGCTAGGCGAGAAGGGAACGGGGGATCCCGATCTCGGCGACCGTGAGGCGGCCGACGTAAGGACGGGCGCGGGGCTTCACCAGGCCGGTTTTCGGTGCGGCCATGGTGATGGTTTCGGCGGCCCGCACGCAGGGGCCAAGAGGTTTTCCGGAATCGGCATCCAACCCTGACGGCACATCCACCGCAAGAACAGGCCTCCTCGCCCTATTGATAAGAGCAATCGCTTCCGCATAAGGGCCGCGGAGGCCGCCTTTCGTGCCTGTTCCCAGGAGCGCGTCCACCACCAGAGCCGCCCGTTTCAATGCGGAGAGCTGGCGTTTGGCCGGAATCTTTTCAAAGTGTCTCAGCCGCACGCCGGCTCGCTTGGCCATGAAGTGGTGTTGCGCCAGCACGCCCGTCCAATCGGCCGGATTTTTAAGAAGCCAGACATCCACACGATAACCCAGGTTGTGGAGTGTGCGGGCGGCGGCCAGACCGTCGCCGCCGTTGTGGCCGCCGCCGCAAAGGACGAGGACCGGGCCGCGCCGCTTCCTGAGCCGGCGCACGGCGGCTTGCGCGACGGCGCGGCCCGCGTTCTCCATCAGGAGAAGAACCGGAATGCCGTAGCGCTTGCTCGCCAAGCGGTCCGCGCGCTGCATGTGAGCGGTGGTGATGGGTTTCATTGGATTCGAATCATAGATTTTACATCCTCGCCCACTGGTGTCCGGTAAAAGTTAGCCGAAGCTTAGCCATAGCTGAGGCTCCATAGTTCGAACTTTTGAAAGATTCTTTTCGGGCATACGCAATAGATCGATGAGACTGAGCCGGTCGAGAAGGGTATTCTGAACCAACCGGTGCAGCAAGAACAGCGAACGCTGGAATCGTGTCTGGAACTTGATGTAGGCCAGGAGCAGGAAATAGCACAAGGCCACCCAGATTTGGGTAAAGACGGCATTTTTGGAAGTGCCGAGGAACGTTTTGATTTTGAGATGCTGCTTGAGCCACTTGAAGAACAGCTCGATCTGCCAACGGGCCTTATAGATTTGGGCAATGGTGAAAGCGGCCAGTTTGAAGTTATTGGTCATAAACTGGTAAGTGATGGCGGTGTCGGCATCGTAGTAGCCGATGAGTCGTAAAGGTTTCTTGTATTTCGTCTTGGTGCGTGGGCCTGTAAGCTCAATGGTGCGATCGTACAACAGGCCGTTTTTTAAGGGAATTTCTTGCTGTCCGGTGATGCGGCAGGTGAGGTTGTCTTTGGCACGGGTGACGAAGAAAGAGCCGAGATCGTCGATCTGACGGTACCAGCCGTAATCCATGTAGCCGCGGTCGAAGACATAGATGCTGTCCGGTTCTAAGGGAAAAAGACGTTTGGCGGCATGGTCGAAGCACTTTCCATCGGTGATGACGGCAAAGGAAGGGATTTGGCCACGCAAGTCCAGTTGGCAATGCAGTTTGATCGCTCCTTTGGCCTGTTTAAAGGTGGCCCAAGGGAAAAGGTTCAGGCACAGTTCCATGTTCGTGGAATCGAAGCAGGTCACTTTGTGTTTAAAACGGAACTGATGCTTAGGCGCGATGGCTTGGCACCGATCCAGCAGGTGATAGAAGAGCTTTTCCATGATGCGCCAGTCGCGCCCAGCGTTAGCGTCAGCCAGGGTAGAACGTTTCACTGGCGGCAGCCCCAAGTGATAGAGCTTGGGTTGTTGCGTGCCTAAAGCCGTCTGGATGTCACGCAGGCTTGTTTTACCGCTGGCCTGAGCATAGAGGAGTGTCGTGAGCTGGTTCCAAGTCGAGAATTTTTTAACGTAGGCGTCGCCGCCGAAGCCAGAAACGGCTTGGTCGAACTGATGTCGTGGTAAAAGGAGAAGCAGTTGGTTCATTATGGTGTTAGAATGCATGAGCGAAATCCTCCCTCGGACAGAATGGTTTGCTTGGTCGCAATCATTCTACCGAACCAGGGGGATTTCGCATTTTTAACCGGACACGAGTGATCCTCGCCACTAAGCAGAGTAAAATAGCGCATGCCAACACGTCAGACACCCACGACCATCGTCTGGTTCCACCGGGACTTGCGCCTGCGCGATCACCCGGCGCTGCGCGCTGCCGCAGCACGGGGCGCGGTGCTTCCGGTCTTTCTTTGGTGCCCCGGGGAAGAGGCCCCCTGGGCGCCCGGAGCGGCAAGCCGTTGGTGGCTGCACCACTCGCTTGTGGCGCTCAAGCAGGATCTTTCCGCCCGCGGCCTGCCGCTCGTGCTGCGTAAGGCGCGGAATTCGGCTGCGGCGCTCCTCAGCATCGCACAGGCCGCGGGCGCCACGAGCGTTTACTGGAACCGTCGCTACGAGCCCGCCTTGCGCCGGCGCGATGCCGAACTCGAACGGCTCCTTCAGGCTAAGGGGATTGCCGTCCAAACCTTCCCGGGAGACGTTCTCTTTGAGCCGTCTGATGTGTTGAACCAAGCCCAGAAGCCCTTTCAGGTGTTTACGCCCTATTGGAACCATTGCCTCGAGCTTCCACCGCCCCCCAAGCCGCTCCCGGCTCCCAAGCATCTCCAAGCGAGCGCGAGAGCGCCTTGCGGCGATGCTCTCGCCTCTTTGGGGCTCCTTCCCAAGAGTGATTGGGCGCAAGCGTTCACGCGTTATTGGACTCCGGGTGAAGCAAGCGCACGTCGGCAACTGAAGCGGTTTGTGGCGAAGGCTCTTGAGGATTATCCCCGGGGACGTGATCTCCCGGATCGGGATGGGACCTCGCGGTTGTCCGCGCATCTGCACTTTGGGGAGATCTCCGCGCGCGAGGTGTGGCATGAAGCGCCCGGTTTTATCTACCGCAAAGAAATCGGCTGGCGGGATTTTGCCCGCACCATTCTTTTTCATTTTCCGGAAACCCAAGACGAGCCGCTCCGGCCCGAGTTTCGCCGCTTCCGATGGCTCGAGAGCCCGCACCTCCAGGCATGGAAGGAGGGTCGAACGGGTTACCCGATTGTGGATGCCGGCATGCGCGAGCTTTGGAGCACGGGCTGGATGCACAACCGCGTGAGGATGGTGGTGGCGTCTTTTCTTGTGAAAGACCTTCTCGCATCCTGGAAAGAAGGCGCGCTCTGGTTCTGGGAGACGCTCGTCGACGCGGACCTGGCCAGCAACAGTTTCAACTGGCAGTGGGCCGGCGGCTGCGGGGCGGACGCCGCGCCCTACTTCCGCGTCTTCAACCCCATCATGCAAGGCGAACGCTTTGACGCGGCGGGCGCTTACGTCCGACGCTGGGTGCCGGAGCTCCAAGCACTGCCTGATGCGTGGATCCACAAGCCCTGGCAAGCGCCCGCCGCCATCCTTGAGCGCGCGGGCGTGCGGATCGGCACCACCTACCCAGCGCCAGTGATTGACCATGGATTTGCCCGCGCGCGAGCTTTGGACCATTTCAGTCGTCTCAAAGGCAGCCGATGAGGCTCTTCATTGCGGTCGAACTTTCGGAGCTCGTGGTGGACTGGATCAAGACCTTCCGGTCTCCGCTTCAGGCCGTCTGCGCCAGAAAAGGCATCTCCTTGCGCTGGACCTCTCCCGATCAGTGGCACATCACGCTTCAATTCCTGGGGGAATGTTCCGAGGCAAAAATCCCTGGGCTTACCTCTGCGATCAAGGACACGGCAGCCTCTGCGAAGTCCTTTCGGCTGTCCCTCGGGCCACTGGGCACTTTTGGCGGGCCGCGAGGCGGTGTGTTATGGCTTGGAGTTGAGAGCGGGCAGCAGGAGCTTCATGCCCTGTCGAAGGATTTACAAACGAGACTCGCCAGTTTGGGATTTGTGCCGGAAAAGCGCCCCTTTCACGGCCATGTGACGCTCGCCCGCGCTCGAGCGCCGATGACCCCTAAAATGCTTGAGAACCTCCCGGCACCCCAAGATCCCTGCCCGGAAACGGTTGTGAAACGTCTTCTGCTTATTCGTAGCGAACTCACCCCGGCAGGTCCGATCTACAGTCCAGAATACGAAGCGCCGCTCTTCTAGAAGCGTGTCTCTTGCGCGAGGGTCATTCCTTTTGAAAGAGGGTCGAATGAGATCCCCGAATGGACGGACGCTCCAGCACCTGAAATCCAGCTTGTGCGGCAAATGCTTCCTCTGCATCAAAGTTCGCCTTTCGGACGTGCCAGCGGGGCTCGGCGACCAGGAGCCGCGCGCCGGATTTCGAGACCTCCGCCACTTCTCGGAAGAAGCTTCCTTCATCAGGAAGTTCATGAACGACCGCAAAAGCGAGCGTAAAATCGACCTTGTCCCGGAGGTCCCTCAAGCCCAGGCTGACGCCGGAAGAGAGCCGCAGATCGATGCGGCCAAGGAGTCCTGCGGTGGCGGCCCGCGACTTCAAGCGCTCAAGCATTTTCGGCTGGAGATCCACGGCGATCACACGTCCTGAAGGCCCGACCCTCCGGGCCATCTCCAGCGTAAAAAATCCCATCCCCGGCCCGGGCTCAAGAACGGTCATCCCTTCTTGGACATAGCGCTCAAGAAGCCGCGCCGGATCATGCACCCAGCGCCTGAGCGGGCTAATGAGAAGATAACCAACCCAATAGGGACAGACTTGTTCCGCCATAGCGAGGCTATTGTAGCTCAAGGGCTTCTGTCCGGTGGCGCCGCAGGCAGTCAAGGCCCCGGCCCTCAATCAATCCAGCTTGGGGAACAGCTTGCTATAAACTTCGGAGGGCGCTCTGCAGTTCGGCGCTGTGCGTGGCGGGGCTGACCTTCGGGTTGATCCAGGCGATCTTGCCGGCCTTGTCGATCACAAAGGTCATCCTTTTGGGGAAGAGCAGGCCGTCCGCGCCATAGGCTTTGGCGATGGAGCGATCCCGGTCCGACAGGAGCGCGAACGGCAGATGATATTTCTCGATGAACTTTTTGTGTGATTCGATGGTGTCGTAGCTGATGCCAAAGACGGTGACCGAAAGCTTCCGAAAAGCCGCGAAATCGTCCCGCAGGCCGCAGGCTTCCTTGGTGCAGCCGGGTGTGTCGTCTTTGGGATAGAAATAGAGCACGATGGGTCCTTGGCCGATGAGAGACTTGAGAGTCACTTGCGTGCCATCGCTGGAGGCAGCCGTAAAAAGCGGTGCCGCGTCCCCGACCTTTAAGTCTGCCGCCTTGGCTTTCGAGATGCCCATGAGCGTCAACCCTCCACAGAAGCTAAAGATAACAATACTTCGCGAAATAGGTTGCATGAGAAGAGGCCTGTTTGGGATCCGCAGGCAACCCGGTGACATTGAGACGGCACCGGCCTTCGGCGAAGACGGGATAGAGGTGCGCGCCATAGAGTTCCTTCGCCGCGTCCGGGCGCGCCAGAGGATTACGGAAAAGACCCGCGTAGGCATCGGTGAACAAGGGCTCGATTGCAGTTCCCTTCACATGAGTTTGCCAGGCGAGTTCGGCTTCGGCGCAGCGCTGGAGCGCTCCGACATGTTCATGTTCCAGGCGCGCGCGGTCCTTGACGAGGGCTTTCACGAAGGCGCGTGTGACGGGGTGTTCAAAGGAAGACCCGCGCGCGCGGATGAGACCTGAGAGCTTGGGGGAGAGCGCTTGCGCCTTGGCCTTGTCGGGGTGGAAGATGAGCAGGATCCCGCAAGGGCGCAGCGAGAAGGTCACGAAAGCTTTGGTCGGGCTGATCGCGGCTGCGAAAGGGACCCCCGCTTCCATGAACGGCAGAATTTGCGTGCGGAAACTCTCCTTCATAATTTCAGCGTAGAGGCCGTCCGAGGTCCTACGTCCGACGTCCCCACACCCTTCGGAAGCAGAGCCTACTGGCACTGATTGCTGAGGGTGATCTGTCCAGGCGTCGGACGTCGCACGTCGGACGTCTGTTAGCATCCGGCGGGCGTACTCAAACCCTGAATAGGCGCGGTCGAGCACCACCGGAACGCCGGCTGATTGGGCCGAGGCGGCGCGCGCCTTGACGATCTCCAGCGACGGCACGCGGCCCGTCGTGTTCATGGGTCCGGCCTGATAGAGGGGGAGGATCCCTTCGCCCTGAGCGATGCCATCCGTCTTGTATTCCTGGACGCGCAGGCGCAGCGAGGCGGCGATCGCCTTGTAAGCGGGCCATCCCAGCTCTTCGATGGCCAAGGTGGAGATCTTGTCGCTCACGAGCAACGCCGCTTGAATTCCCGTTTGGACCGCGCCGGTCCCGGCATCGGAAGGCAAAAGAATCTGGAAGTGCGGCCAGTGCGCTTCGGGCACGCCCTGCCACTGGAGCACGGCCTCCAGCACTTCATTCTGGAGAGCGGCCGAATTCAAATAGTTGCCGGCGCCGCTTTCGCGCAGCTCTTTTTCGATGTATTCGAGAAGCGTGAGGGAACTCGGCAACGGCTTGCCGTCGCGGCCGAGAAGAATGCCAATGCCATAGTTCTGGCCCAAAGGGTCCTTTTTGCACAGGGCACCCGCGATCTGGTTGACGTCAAGACCCGAAGCGCGGAGCTTTTCGGCTTCCGCGATGACGCTGTCTCCAAAAGTGGCGGTGCTGTTCATGCGGCTTTCATTCTACGAGATTTTCCGGCTTGCGCGTACGACCCGCCCTGACGAGGAGGCCGCAAAAGCTCTTGGCGAAAACGTCTTAAAGGAATTCAAAGCGAAGGCCCAGGACCCAGTGCGATTCCTCTTTCTCGTAGAATTGGCCAAAGCTTTGGTGGCCAGTGCCGTATTCCAAAAAAACGGCCAAGCGCTGCCGTGCCTGGGGGCTGCGGGCGAAGCGCACCCCCCCTTGTGTGTTCAAGATGGGGTTCCATCCGATTCTCTCCCAGGACTGAAAGTCGTTGGCCCAATAGAGCTGAGCATGCTCATGGGACCACCAGGCGGAGGACCACTCGAACCCCGCCTGGAGCATCTGGCCGCCGGAGATGTCTTCGTTGTGGCGGATCGTGAAGTTGTATCCCGTATAAAGACGCCAGGCCGCCGAGGGCTCCCAGGCGGCGAGTGTCTTGAAGCTGTCCATGGAATACTTGGTCAAACTCTCGCCCGTGCGCTCGAGGTAATCATCGCCGAGATGGGAGCTCTGGTGGTAAGGAAGAAGCCTGATGCACCATTTTCCGACCCGCAGGTCGAAGGGCATGCTGGCCGTAAAGTCCAGGACCTGCAGGTCCTTTTCGACGGCGACCAGGTCAAACCGGGCGAAAAAGCCGCCGGCCACGCTCCACTGGAGATAGGCATCTTTCCAGGGGAGGACCCAGCGGTAGAGGCCAAAATAATCTCCTGCGGAGACTTCTCCGAGGGCGCGGTGGCCGACGGGCGTCACCACCCGCAATGCCAGCGAAACCTCGCGTGGATCGGCCATCAGAGGACGGAAGACTTCCTTGCCGCTGGCAAAAAAGCCGGCCTCCGAAGAAAGGGATTCGGCGGCGGCCGAGAAGCACGGCCACATCAACAGACTCACCAGCGAAGAGGCCCACAGGATCTTCATCAGAAGAATCAATTTATAAGTTCTTCAGCTCGGTTGTCTATCCGCGCCTGCCAAGGAGCCTGCGGCCGCGCCGGCAGGGCGGGTGCCGAAGGGCCGGAACCGAAATAACGCTTGCAGGGCTTCTTCTTGTTCAGTATAAAAGGACGGAAGAGTTGATCATGGCCAGAACCCGAGTCCTTTTTATTGACGACGACGAATCGCTTCAGCTTTTGGCGGTGGCGATGATGAATTCCGGGCTCTTCGAAGTGTTTTCCGCCAAGCGCACCAGCGAAGCGGAACAAGTGCTGGCGCGTCAGATCGTGGACGTCATCATCCTGGATGTCATGCTGCCGGAAGAAGACGGCATCCACTACGCGAAACGCCTGCGCGCTGGCGGCAATCGGACGCCGCTGCTGATGCTGAGCGCGGTCTCCGACCCCGTCGTCATTCGGCAGGCTCTCAGCGCGGGCGCGACGGACTATCTTGTGAAACCCTTTGATATTCACGCCCTGCAGAAGAAACTTCTGACGATTCTGGGAAAAGAGCCGGCGTCGTTCGACGCTAAAAAATCCTCCGGGCTCTTCGGCTGGCGTAAGAAATAATCAGGCATTTCGCGACGCTTCTAAAATCGAAACGAAATCTTCGGGTAGCGCCGCTTCCGCTTTAAACCAACGGCCATCCGGTCGCTCCAGTTCGATTTTCCAAGCGTGCAGCATCAGCCTGGCGGCGTTGCCCACCGGGCGTGGCCTTCCGTAGAGAGGATCCCCCATCACGGGATGTCCCATGGAATAGAGATGAACGCGAATCTGATGTCGTCTCCCGGAATGGGGGGACGCCTCGAGGAGCGTCGAAGTCTTAAGTCTTTCTTGGACGCGGTAGTCGGTCACAGAAGGCTTGCCCCGCGCATCGACGCCCATTCTCCCCGACCCAAAGGAACGTAAAGAGGCCGCGACCTGCCCGTCTTGGAGGATCTCTCCTTGCACCAGGACAAGATAAATCTTCCGTACTTCGCGGTGCTCAAATTTCTGACTCAGCCAGCGGTGGGTCTTCGCGTCCTTGGCGAAAAGGACAAGGCCGCTGGCGCCGCGATCAAGACGATGCACCACATACACCTTCCTGCCCAGGTGTTGTTCCAACTCGTGGACCAGAGGCACGGAGTTCTCGACGCCGCGTCCCGGGATGACGAGCTGCCCAGAAGGCTTGGCGAGAGCGACGAGGGACTCGTCTTCATAAAGGACCTCTATGGCCATGGCAAAAGAATTTGTAACATAAATGCCAGGGCTATGGCGGACCAAGACGACATTCCAGGCATCAGCGATGAACAACCCTCCCGGCAGAGGCCGTTAGGGATCATCGCGGCCATCGTCACTTTTATTGTGTTCATCGCGCTTGGCTATTGGATTACCCAGCAGAAGAAGAGCGATCAAGTGCGCGAGCAGGTCCTCAGCGCCTTGGACAAGGAACTCACCGCGGACGAAGAAGCCCTCAAGGCCCAGCGTGAAAAGCTGGGCGAGCTCACCCAGCGCGTCGAGGCAAGGCGCGCGGCCATTGAGATGGGGGAGTACAAGAGCGGCAAAGCGGCGGTCGCGGAATTTAATAAGCTTGCGGCGGAACAACGCGCGGAGCGCGAGAAATTTACCAAGATGGCGGAGGAATACAACAAGAAAGTCGCGGAGTACCGAAAACTCGAACAGTAATTTTTACCTGCCCCTTACTTTTTCTCCCAGTTTTTCTCGATAAACGTCTGACGGCCGGAACCCGCCTTGTAAGCGTTATAGCGTAGCGGGTTCTTTTTGTAGTAGTCCTGATGGTAATCCTCTGCGGCGTAAAACTTTGAAGCGGGCTCAATGCGGGTGACAAGGGGGTCCCGAAATTTGCCCGAGCGCGCCAGCTTTTCTTTGGATGCCTCCGCCAAGCGCTTTTGCTCCTGCGTGTGATAGAAGATCGCGGTACGGTACTGTGTGCCCTGGTCAGAAAACTGTGCGTCTTCCGTGGTCGGGTCAATATTGCGCCAGAACACGTCCAACATCTTTTCGTACGCAATTTTCGCAGGGTCATAGACGACTTGGACGGCCTCTGTATGCCCTGTCGCGCCTGAGGAGACTTCCTCGTAAGTGGGATTGTCCCGAAGGCCTCCTGTATAGCCGACCTTCACAGAGACGACCCCCTGGAGCTGCTCAAAGGGCGGCTGCATGCACCAAAAACATCCGCCTGCAAAAGTGGCCGTCATGAAATCTTTTTTCGTTTTGGCGTCGATCATGGTCAATGCTCCAAAGAGGAAAATAGCACAACACGCTGCAAGCGCATTTTTCACGGACAACACTATTCTATCAAGCTGGCTTCGGAAGGACGTTATCCGGGAATCTGCAGTTGTCGTCATCCCGGTGAAAACCGGGATCCAGTCCATCGTCGTTGAACTGGACCCCGGCTTTCGCCGGGGTGACGGCACAAAAAAGTGCATCGAGTTCAGACGATGAGGCAGAATGAACCGAAGATTTCCGGTTATTCTTTGGGTGTTGGCAAGACCGCTTTAAACCCTTCCGCCGACTTGAGAAAGACGTCCACGAGGGTGGGATCAAAGTGTTTGCCGGATTCTGATCGGATGGTTTCCACCGCTTGCTCAAAGGTCATGGGGTTTTTGTAAGGGCGGGCGCTGGTCAACGCGTCGAAGACTTCAGCCAGGGCGACGATCCGTCCTTCCAGAGGAATTTCAAGACCGGCCTGCCCGTTGGGGTATCCGGAACCATCAAATTTCTCATGATGCGTGAGCGCGATTTTCTCTGCGATCTGGAGGATTTCTGTTTGCGACCCTCCGAGGATGACGGCGCCCAGCGTCGTGTGCTGCTTCATGCGATCAAACTCCTCCGGCGTGAGACGGCCGGGCTTCAGGAGAATCGCCTCCGGGATGCCCAGCTTGCCAATATCGTAGAGGGCGCTTGCCACCCTGATTTTGTCCACGCGCTCTTCGGGAAATCCCAGGGCTTCAGAAAGAATCGCGGAGTACTGGCTGATCCTGCGGATCTGGGCGCCGCTGGGGTCTTCACGGTATTTGGCGACCAGGGACAGGCGGTAGAGCGTGTCTTGATAGGCCTGATGAAGTTGCTTGCTCCAGCGGACATTTTGAATGGCGAGCGACGCCTGGGCGGAAACAGCCATCATCAGTTCTTCGATTTGCGGATCGAAAGGCCCCACTTCTCCGTCATAGGACCTCGCGTTCAACAGCAAAAGGATCCCCATTTGACCGCTCTGGGGGGTATGGAGCGGCAAGGCAAGAAGAGACTGAAACGCTCGGGCCGTGAAGAGAGATAATTCCGGCCAAAGGGCGGCCGGCCGCCCTTCCGGCTGCATGTGAAGATCTGAAAAGTTGAGACTCATGCTGTTGTCTAAAATCGTATGAAAGAGGCCTTCCTCCTTGCGGGCGAAGCGAGACAAGGAATAGGATTTCAGCTCCTGGCCATCCAGAGGAAGCTCCGAGCGCGTGGCAGCAGGCAAAAGAAAGTCTCCTTCTCGAATCAGAATGGAACCGACCTGAGCATTGGTCAGGGCCATACTCTCGCGGACGATCAGATCATAGAGTTTGGGCAGATGCTGTTCGCTGGCCAAGAGGACACCCATTTGGGCCAGTCTGTTTTGCACCTTGAATTGTGAGTATGCGACAGTCATGAGAGCTACCTCATGTTCCATAGCAGGCCATCACCGAGAAATCAAGCAATTTTCCTTCTAATTCTAGAGAAAAGTTGATTCTTGAGCCCGCGCACTTCAGGGTGTGATGGGCGGTGTGTCTTGTGTGCATATCCCGCTGGAGGAAGAACCGTACGTTACTTTGGGGTCGTGGTGGTTGGGGTCTCTTGACTAAAAGCCAGGGAGCGTCCCATGCGCGTGAGGAGTTTCGAAAGCCAACTCCGTAGAGAAACCTTGAGTTCAAGCTCAGAGAGCTTGTCCGAACTCACTTCCGGCCCTGGAATTTCAAAGGACCATTTCCAGTTGCCTAAATATTTGACCTTAATGGAGCCGGGTTCTGTGATCCAGGGATTGGTCGTGAATTCCGGCCATAAATCTGCCAGCGGGTCACGCATCTGCTTCAAGACGTTGGGTGTCCCTGATGTCCCGGATGGCCCCAGCAGGGGCTGGCACTTGCCGCACAGAATTGAATCGACGAGCTTCCGGGTTTGCTCTCGGGTCAGTCGGTCCCGGATCATTTTGGAAACGGCGAGCTGAAGCGTCGATCCTGGGAGTCTTGCGATTTCGAGCGCGTGTGCGCGACTGTATGTTCGCCGGCGAACATCCTCCCGAATGGCTTCGGGTAGACGCAAAAGCGACAGGGATTGAGTAATGTAGACCCTGCTTTTCCCTGTGACTTGAGCGATTCGCTCATGGGTCCAGTAAGTGGGATCGACCGTATTGAGCTGCGCGAAGCCTTCGGACTCTTCAAGGGGGTTTAAATCCTCCCTCTGAAGATTCTCGATGAGCCCTTTGGCGGCGACCTCTCCTTCGCTGATCACGGAGATCACACGGGCCTCGATCGATTCCCACTTCAAAAGTTTGGCAGCCCTCAGGCGTCTTTCTCCGGAGACGAGCTCATACCCAGGGTCTTCCCGATCGCCAGCCATCGGCAGAAGACGCCTCACGGTGATCGGCTGAATCAGCCCTTCCTGCCGGAGAGACTCTGCCAGCTTCCAAAGACTTTCTTCCTCAAAGTGTTTGCGCGCCTGGTGAGGGGACGGCCTGATGAGACGGATAGGGACTTGTTGAAGCTTGGTAGCTAGGTCATCCTGGGTAGGGTCAATGGGGGTGTCCGATAACGCTTCGCTCATGGCTCATCCAGTCTCGAATGATAAGGAACTGACCCCTCGCCTAAATACTACTTCTAATTGACCGGGGTTGGCAATGACTGATTAGAGGTGATGAGGGGGTGACACAAGAGCGGTGGCGAGGTCGGGCGGCGTTTCGGGGGCTGGCGGAATCTTATGCTTGACGAGCTCCGCCGAGACATGTCCGATGAAGATCTCGGAACGCATGAGCACCGGCATATGGGGGCCATCGGCCGTGAGCCAAACTTCCATCTTTTTAGCTTTGCTGACAAAAATACCGGGCCCTCGAAGCACGGGCTCAACCCGGTAACATAAGAATTTGCCCGCCTTGACCCGGACTTTCTCCATCTTCTTCACTTTGACGACAAGCGGCCAGGTTTTTTTCCCAGAATGGACATCCATCGTGAAGGATTTTCCGACCTCTAAAGGAAGGGACCGGATATAGTAGAGGCTTGAGAGAACGTCCAGCACATCCGGCGAGATGTCCCCCGTCTTTTCCACCTTCTCGCCGTTTTTGTCGTGTCGGACCTCGGTCATGCGAAACGTAAGGTTTTCGTGGTCAAGCTCGACACTCTGATCGACACGGTAGCTGCCCTCGTTTATATTTTTTGAGTAGCGCAGAGAACGCGGGCGCTCCGTGTCCATCCACGCTTCGTTGATATCTCTGACCTTATAGAAGGTGTCCACGAAACCCGTGGACTGGGCTTTCGAAAGGATATGAAAAGCTTTCTGCTCGCCGATGAGATCGATGGATGGAACGCTCAGTGTCGCGTAGCCGCCGGTGATCACACCCCAGCGGATCGCAAAGGTCAGGTCCTCGCCTTCTTGGAAGGCGGGTTTATACTCCGCTCGCGCGATCGGCAAGCTCAGCGCGAAGACCCCTGCGACCCAGAATATTTTTTTCATAACGCTCCAATGTAGGAGCAGATCAAAAGAGGCGCAAGATCTGGTTTCGCCCTGCAAATGCCTTAACAGTCAGAAACATAAAATTCAAAAAGACATCTAGAAATAGATGCATATTGGCAAGTTCACGGTTGCCGCAACGGCGCTTAAAAAGCCTTATTGGCGGTGCGTTCGCTTCGCGCCTCAGGGTGGTCAGGGGGGCCTTAAAAACGGCCAGCTTCGAGTTGCATTCCTCTTCGAAGAGCGCTTTAATATACGTCGGGAGGTAGACCACATGGGAGACCAAGGGACGTCGACTCTCGCACCGGAACAAGAAGTACACACTCCAGACATCGCGCAAGCTCCATCGGAGAGCACATCACCAGGGCGGGAATTTCTGTTTGATACCATCGCCAGTGAAGGGATTGGGGCGGAGCCATTGTCCGCCGCTTCGCCTTGGAAGGCCGCCTTGACAGGCCTTCTCTGGGTGGGCTACGCCATGGCCATCGCAGTCGCTCTCGTCCTGGTCTGGTCGGCCGCCAGGGAGCTCCTGCACTAGATTGTCGTCGGAGGCGTGAATATTTTTTGAAATTCTGCATCTAAGCTTATGAGGCACATCTCATAAAGGAGGATGCGGACATGTCTGAAATCATGGAAGGTGACTACCGGGGCAATGCGATGCTTATTATTCGCCATGCCCCGGAAGATAAGTTCCCGTTTCAGTTTGGCCTTAAAAAAGCCCGGCTGATTTTGGAGCACGTGGAAGACATAAGGAAGTTTGTTGAGAAACACCGGAGCTAAAGGAGTATCACGAGGGGAGACGGGAAGGCGAATTCCTTTCTCCCCTCGTTTTTGATGGCCTATTGGTTGATGAAGTCGGAGCCGAATGTCTTCTCGATTGAAGACCTGCGCCGCAGCCGTGTCGCGGGCTGGGAGGGCGTTCGCAACTATCAGGCGCGCAAATTCTTGCGTGCCATGCGTCGGGGAGACCTCGCCTTCTTTTATCACTCCAGCGCCAGGCCCCCCGCCATCGTCGGTCTCATGGAAATCACCCGTGAAGCCTATCCCGACACGACAGCCGAGGGGTCGTGTTGGGATCAAGTGGATGTGCGCTATAAGAAAACCTTTGCCAGGCCGCTGAGTCTCGATCAGATCAAGCAGCTCCCTGCGCTCTCTGAGATGGTCCTTCTCAAAAACAGCCGGCTCTCCGTTCAGCCTGTGACCGCGAACCAATGGAAGACTCTCAAGGAGTTGCTTTCATCATAAGAGAGGCGCTCAGAGCCCTCCCCGCGGCAAAAGAGGAGCCCAAAAACTCTCCCGTAACGCCTCTATTCTCTTTCGTCGGAAAATTAGTGTTGACAGATTCTTTGTCGACGGTATAGAATGAATCCGCTTTAAAATATTCCCATCTTACTGACGAGGGAGGTGACAACAACATGGCAGAAAAAGTGGCGAAAGCAGGCGTGAAGCGACAGGACGGCTACCTTTATTTCATCGACAAGCAAGGGGATGTCTCCCGTGCGAAGATGGCACGTGGTGGTAAAAAGGGCGGCAAGCCAGAGAAAGTCGCGAAAGTCGGAGTAAAGAAAGCTGCGGGCTATCTCTACTTCTTGGACAAGGCGGGCGATGTGTCTCGCGCCAAGATGAAGAGAAGGTAATCCATTCCATACCACGTCACACCCAGAGCCCCTTTCCCCAGTCTGAAGTATACGGGCTGCGGAAAGGGGTTTCTGCTGTGGGAACGGCATACATCGTGAATGGTGAATAGTGAATGGTTTACGAGGCCGTCCCCACAAACTATTTACGATTCACGATTTACGAAGTTTGCCGTTTATTAAATTTGACGGATGCCGTAGAATCTCCCCATGCCTGTTCACGCGCCCCTAGGTATCGCGTTTTTAGTGTCGCTGAGGGCTATCTACCATCAACTTCTGGGCGAGCCTGATCCTCGGAAAAGTCGCTTCATGACCCTCCTCCGCGCTTTGGGTGTTCTGATCGGAGTGGCGATCGTCGTTTTTCTCATCCACGAAGTGGGATGGCAGCAGATCCAACATTCCCTTGGCATGATCGGCTGGGGCTACCTCCTGGTGATTGTTTATGCTGTGAGCTGGAATCTGCTCAACACTCAAGGGTGGCGCATGGCGCTGCATCAGGAATATGCCAATCAGCCTCTCTTGCGGTTATTGCAGATCCGCCTCTCCGGCGAAACTTTTAATTCTCTTTTGCCCTCTGGTTATGTCGGTGGCGAGCCCTTAAAAGCGCAGCTCTTATCCCGGTGGGTCCCCTTGCGCGAAGCGGCGTCTTCTGTCCTGATCGCAAAAGCCGCGCAAAGCATAGGACTGGTGCTTTTTGTAGGCGTCGGACTAACGCTCGGCACGCAACGCGGACAACCGGGACTCGCCCATCACCCTAAAACGCTCATCGCGCTCATGGCCTTGTGTCTGGGCATTATGATCTTTACTTTTCTTTTGGCCAGCCGGTCGTTGAGTCGGATAGGGGCGTGGCTTCACAATCTCACCGGGCACCCCTGGCTGAAGAAACAGGAAGGAAAGCTCAACGCTCTGGATGATTCCATCGGGGCCTTCTACCGAGAAGGCAAACTCCGGTTCTTGGGAAGCACGTTGTGGCACAGTGCGGGTTGGGTGGCCGGGGCCCTCGAAGTGGCGATCATCTTCCGCCTAATCGGTCACGCGGTCAATTGGCGTGAAGCTTGGTATGTGGGGGCCATGGCACAACTGGCTGCCGTCGTCGGACTTTTTGCCCCCGCGGGGATCGGTCTTTATGAAGGAGGGCACTATCTCGCGGCGGCCGCTCTGGGGCTTCCTCCTGCGTTGGGTGTGTCGGTGGCTCTCATACGACGTGTTCGTGAAATCTTCTGGAACTGCGCTGGCCTCTGGATCTTCTGGCGTCTGTCCAAATTCAAACCCACCTCCCCGCCTCCGAACTGATCAGCCGCTTTCTTGAGCGACTGGCGCGTTGAAGGTGCCAGGAAAGTCGACCGAGACCTCTTTAAAACCTTGGAGGTTCGATTGATAGGCGGCCGACGTCAGTGCCAGGCACCAGCCCGCCTCCTTGAAGTTGGTGCCGCGTTTGGAGGGAATGTTGATTTCAGCGACAAACTCCGGTAAAAGCGCTTGAAACCAATCCGCATGATGCGATCCGGCGGAGAGCGGGGCGTCAAAGTGGGCTTCCTCTCGCTGGCCGTCACGCGTCGTGAGGAGAAGTCGGTCATCGTCGATCAGGAGTATTCCCTTTTGTCCCTGAACCAGGACATGGTTCCGACGCGTGGGGGCACACCAAGTCAGGTGGAGGTAGCCATGGGCTTCCGGGAATTGCACCAGCGCTTGGACTGCTTCCTCCAGGCTCTCCGGATCCTCCCGATCTTTGAGCATCTTGGCGAGGATTTTCTGCGGCTCGGCGTTGACCAGGTTTAAGAGAAGGTAGAACGAATGCCATCCATGGTCCACCAAAATCCCGCCGCCCGCCACCGCCATACTTTTTCGCCAATCCGCTCTTTGCGCCGCCGATTCTGATCCTTTGCATGCGTTGTCGCGCAGGGTGAAGATCTCCACATGCCACACCGGTCCAATCCGACCTTCCTGGATGAGCGAGAGCGCCTTTTGAAAGATGGGCGCGAACTTCCAGTTGTGTACGGTAAAGACCGTCCGGCCATGACGATTCATGGCCTGGGAGAGCGCCCCATACTCCGAAGGTTTCAAGGTCAAGGGTTTTTCGCACAAGACATGACACCGATGCTCCAGGGCCTCGAGTGCGAGGGGCGCGTGAAAGGAAGGAGGCGCGCAGATATCGACAAAATCGAGCTCCACGGTCCGGAAAAGCTCCTCCACCGAGCCGTACACACGCAAGCGAGGATCAAGAACGCGTGCTGCCTGCTGGCGGGCCGGCGCGGGGTCCATGACGGCCACAATTTCCGCGTCCGAGGAGCGGGTGTAAGAAGGCCAGTGCCCCAGTTCCGCGGTCTTGCCAAAGCCGATGAAAGCCCCCTGCAGTTTCGTCATAGCTTCTCGAAGTCGGAGACAAGGGTCGCCAACGCTTCATCCATTTTGGCGAGAGCTTCCTGGGCTTCGGATTCGCTCAGGACCAAGGGCGGATGAATGCGGACGCGCGGCGTGTAACTCATCATGAGGAGACCGCGCTTTAAACATTCAAAAAAGAACTTCTCGCAAAGGACCGCAGGCAGGAACTCCTTTGTCTTGCGGTCTTTGACCAGGTCCATGCCGATCAGCAGCCCACGCCCGCGCACGTCCCCGATAAAAGGATAGTGGCCTTGGAGCTTTCGAATGCCATCCAAGAGCACGCGTCCCACGCGGGCGCTGTTGTTCACGAGGTCCTCTTCGAGGATCGTTTGCGTCGTGACGCGCACCGCTTCGCTCGCGAAAGGATTGCCCCCGTAGCTCGAAGAGGATGCGCTGGGGAGCGACCAGGGCCTGGCCTGGGCATGCGCGTCCGTGGTGATGACGCCCGATACGGGGAAACCGTTGCCCATGCCTTTGCCCACGCTCATCACGTCCGGCAAGACGTTGTCGTGGTCCACGCCGAACATGTGACCGGTGCGGCCAAAGCCCGTAATCATTTCGTCCGAGATAAAGACAGCACCTTCCTCTTTGGCGATTTCGCATACCGCTCGAATGAATCCATCGGGAGGAACGATATTGCCCGCCGTGCCCTGAACAGGCTCGGCGATAACGGCGGCGACGTCGCCTCTGGCGGTCGCACGGATCTGATCACGGAAATATTCAGCGCAGGCCAGACCACATTCCGGATAGCGCGCACGGAAGGGGCAACGGTAGCAGTCCGCATAAGGCGTCTGTTGGTAGCCGGCCATCAAGGGGCCGAGCTCGAACTTCCAATCAACCAGAGAAAGCGGCAGGGTCCCTTGTGTTTTGCCATGATAGCCACCCCAGAACCCAAAGATCTGGTTTTTCTTCGTGATCGACTTCGCGAGCCGAAAAGCGGCCTCGACGGCTTCGGCGCCGCTGGAAAAAAACTGAGTCCGCCGCAGGCCTTTGGGGGCAATCTTCGCGAGCAACTTGACCAAAGCCAGACGGGAACGGCTGGTATAACTGCCCAGGGTCACTTTGGAGAGCTGGTCCGTCATCGCCTGAACGAACTTTGGATGGCAGTGGCCAAGGCTTGCGCTCGAAACACCTCCATTCAAGTCGAGATAGGAGTTGCCGTCAGCATCCGTGAGGCGACAGCCGCTGCCACGCTCGATCGTTAATTTCGAGAGGAGCGCGATCGACTGATTGCCTGGGGAGAGGAAAGCTTGCTCCTCTTCGAAGAGGGCGACGGATTTTGGGCCGGGCCAGCCTGTGAGGGCGTCCGACGTCCGAGGTCCGACGTCCTGAAGTCCTTCGGGGCCAGGGGCGACCCGCAGAGGCCGTTTCGGGTGAGATGTGCGGGCGTCGGACGTCGTACGTCGGACGAACTTAGACTTTGGCTGTTTCTCTTTTGTTTTGGCGGGCACGATAGGCATCCTTTAAGAATTTGGCGATGGCGCTGGCCGCGGCACCCCGGCAGGGGGCGAAAGATGGCCAGTCGTTTAAATCGATCAGAGTGATCCTGCCTTCCGGGGAAATAATCGCGTCTCCGCCATAAATGGCGAGATCCAACGTTTTGGCCGCATGCTCCGCGAGGGCTTTGAGCGCTTTTTCATCAAAAGGGTGCCCTTCGGATTCTTTAGGGTAGTAAGGCCAAAACAGGCGATCCCCTTTGACGGCATAGAACTTCACTTCATCGCCCGGGCAATGATGCTGCAAAACCGCTTTCTCGAGGCCGCGCGCGCGAAATCTTCCGAGTACCGAGTTCAAGTCTGACCACCGTTCGAGTTTCACCACGTCGGACGGGGTGGTCGCGTGGACATCCGCGCGTTTAAGCCAGGCGCCTTCGTTCAAGAACCAGGGCTGAAAACTTTCCAGGTCCCGGAGGTGGGCGCTCGTGGAAATAAATTCGCTGTGCGGAAATCTCAGATCCTCTTCGCGCAGGGCTGAACAGAGGCTGTCGCGATAGGTCCGGCGAGAGGCTTCGGGGTCATTGAGGATCCAAGCGCCCTGCCTCTTCCACCGCGTGAGCTCGTGGAGAGCTTGTGGCCCCTGACACATGGAGAAAATGAGGTCCGCGTCCTGCCACTCGCCTCGAGCCTCTTCCAGCGTGGCCAGGCGCACCGAGATGTCCTGGCACGCTAAGGCCTGTGCGACCAAGCGCAGGATTTTGGCGTCATTGGACAGGTGTCGGCCAGGAGAAAACTCTGGCTCACGATAAATACCCAAGAAACGCATCATCCCTCTCGTCTTTCGGCTGGAGGCGCTTGGGCGCTGCCCGTGGCTTGCGCCACGAGCCCGGAGCGTTCCCATTCTGCAGCCTTTGCGATGTCCTGAGGCCGGTCCACGTCCAGAACTGGCGGCAGGGGCACACCGTAGAAACGATAACCATATTTTAACAGGTAGCCGAAGTACTGCCGCAGCGCTGAGAGCCCGCCGGAGAGAACCTTCTCCTTCTCTTGGAGAATGCGCGGATGAGCCCAGTAGAGGCCGGCGGTCACGAACTCGCTTTCGAATCCGTTGCTGCTCATCGCCGTGATCTCAAAGGCCGGGGGATCTTGCGCCACGCGCTCCGGGAGCAGGCCTGTTCCTTCCTTGCCGCGCATCGCCACGCGTAGGGGTTTTTCGTCGTCGGTATGGGGGGTCAGCCCCAGGCAGAGATCCGCGTCCGGGAAGTGCTGGCAAGATTCGACAAAATCCTTGTAGATCGAAAGCGGACCAACCGAGTCCACCGTGGTAATCAAAAAGGCTTCGCTCCCCTCACCCGCGGCCCTGCGGACCTCGCCCTCTCCCGCGTGCACGCGGGAGAGGGTTGGGGGTGAGGGCTGATTCGCGAGATGCTCCAGCACGATTAAAAAACTGTGCATCGACGAAGGTGTCGTTTGAATCACCCAGTCCATTTTGATTCTTCGACTGGCTTTTGCCACATAGTCGGGGACCGACCTTGCGGCTTCGTTGACAATACAGGTCACTTCGCTCGCCCCCGCGGCTTGCAAGCCGTCGAGGGCGTAATCGATCAGAGCTCTCCGTCCTATGGGCGTCAGGGCTTTGGGGATGTTCTGAGCTAGTCTCTGGCCCCATCCCGCCGCGATGATGCCTGCCTTCATTTGGGATCTTTGTGGTGAGGGACAAGATCATGGGGGAGGTCCGCCAGGCTTCGAAGGATGCAGTCCACTTTGGCGGGCTCAGGGGGTGTGAGCTTGCGATCTCCAACAAGCCAAAACGTCTTCATTCCAAGGATTTTCGCTGGGACGATATCACGCTCAAAGGAGTCGCCGACAAAAGCGATTTCATGGGCCGGTAGCTTCAGCCGCTCGCAGGCAAGCGCAAAGAGCCTCGGGTCAGGCTTTTTTATTCCGATCACGGCCGAGTCCAAGATGATGTCCAAATGGGGGGAGAAGGAATATTCCCTGCAGAGTGTGTCGATGTTGCCATAAAAATTCGAGAGGATCCCGAGTTTCAAACCAGCGTGTTTTAATTTCTCTAGAACGTGTCGATTACGACGAAGAATTCGGTTGGCCGGTTTGTAGAAGGCCGCCGCGGCTTCGACTTCAAGCTGACGGTCATGGAGCCCCAGTTTATGAAATTGCCAGCGGACGTGAAGCTCGGTCATTTGTCTGAGACCGGCCTGACGCATGGCAGGGTCGATACTCGCCTGCTCATCAGCCCAGTAAAAGGCCTCTTTAATCTTTGGTTTAGGCACTTCGGGTAAGCCTATATCGGGATAAATGGCATAGAACCGGTTAAGCCAATGCTCGCCATCGGAGTCCAGGGTGCCCCCAAAATCAAATAATAATGCCGAAATCATGTTTATTTTTAGATATGGATTGATATTTACGGTGTCGTTGCTGTGGGTCCGATGCGGATTGTAAAATTTTCCGTCGATATTGTCAACGACGGGTTCAAATGGTAGTATTTTGCCCGAATGAACCCATGAAAACGAAGAAATCCGATCTCTTATTTAGGAAGTCCCAGGACGTTTTTGTAGGTGGTGTGAATTCCCCGGTCCGCTCGTTTAAGGGCGTGGGAGGGACGCCGCGCTTTATCACGCGCGGCCAGGGCCCCTATGTGTGGGACGCCGATGGCCACCGGCTGATCGACTTCTGTGGCTCTTGGGGCGCCTCTGTCTTGGGGCATATACCGAATGTGCTTGCGGCAACGATTGCCCGCACAGCCAAGCGGGGTCTCTCCTTTGGGGCTCCTACGGAGCTGGAACTGGAGTTGGGACAGCTTATTCAAAAGGCTGTTCCGTCCATGGCGCGCATGCGCTTGGTCAGCTCAGGCACGGAAGCTGTGATGTCCGCCTTGCGTGTCGCAAGAGCGGCCACCCAGCGCGAAGTGATTGTGAAATTTTCCGGATGTTACCATGGGCATGTCGATTCGCTCCTCGTCAAGGCCGGTTCCGGGGCGCTGACGCTCTCCTCGCCCGATTCTGCCGGGATTCCGGCTTCCTTGGCCCAGAAAACCCGCGTTTTGCCCTACAACGATCTTGAAGCCGCTCGGGACCTCTTTCGGAGGGAAGGCGAGTCGATCGCCGCTGTCATTGTGGAGCCTATCGCCGCCAATATGGGCGTGGTCCCTCCGCGCGAGGGTTTTTTGGAAGAACTCCGAACCCTTACGTCGGCGCATAATGCTCTTCTTATTTTTGACGAAGTGATCAGCGGTTTCCGCGTCAACTACGGCGGCGCTCAAACCGTTTATAAAGTCACGCCAGATCTCACCTGTCTTGGCAAGATCGTAGGGGGGGGAATGCCCCTGGCCGCCTATGGCGGTCGGCGCGACATCATGGAATGGGTCGCTCCCCTAGGCCCTGTTTACCAGGCTGGCACCCTGGCGGGCAACCCCGTGGCGGTCGCTGCCGGCATTGCCACGCTCACCATCCTGAAAGCACGATCACCTTATAAAGCCCTTGAAAAAGTAACAACCTGGTTCACCGGTGAAATTGAAGAGATCGCAAGGGAAGCGGGCCTGCCTGTCCGTATCAATCGCATCGGTTCCATGTGGACACTCTTCTTCAACAACGCTCCTGTGGTCGACCTTGTCAGTGTTCAAAGGTCCAACACAGCGCTCTACGCGACGTTCTTCCATGAGCTTCTGGAACGCGGCGTCTACCTTCCTCCTTCCGCCTTTGAGGCCGCTTTTATCACGACCACCCACTCCAAGGCTGTGCTGAAGAAGGCCCTTGCCGCCATCGAAAAAACTTTTTCCAAGCTTCCTGTCAGCTAGACTCGTTTCGAAAGCCCTTCTAAGCTAAAATAGCAGCATGGTCGAGATCGCGCCTTTCAAGGCACTTCGCTATAACCTCAAGCGCCACCCCAGCCTTTCCCAGATCATTTGCCCTCCCTATGACGTGATCAGCATCACGGACTATCACCGCTTGATGGGCAGGAGTCCCTGGAACATGGTCCGCGTGGAGCTTCCGATGACCCAGGGCAGCAAAGACAAATATGAGGTCGCCGCGCTTTTCTGGAAGAAGTGGCAGAACAACAAGACGCTCATCCGAGAAAAAGAACCATGCTTCTACGGGTATGAACAACGATTTAATGTGAGCGGCGCGCCTTTTGTGCGTCAGGGGTTCTTCGCGGCGCTGCGTGTGGAAAAACCGGGGAGAGGCCGCATCCGTCCTCATGAGCGGACCTTCCCCAAGCATAAGGCGGACCGTCTGATGCTCATGCGCGCGACGCGCGCCAACATCAGCCCTATCTTTGGCATCTATTTCGACCCCCAAAGCCAGGCCTGTAAGATCATCGGCGAGCGCATGCAGGCAAAACCGCTTCTCGTTTGCCGGGACGACAAAGGCGTCACACACCGCTTATGGAAATGGTCAGATCCTCCAACGATCAAGGCCTTAAGAAAAATCGTTTCTTCAGGGGATATTTTGATCGCAGACGGCCATCACCGGTATGAAACGTCTTGGGATTATGCACAGGAGCGCTCTCAAGCAAGCCAGCACTCGTCCAAAAAGACAAAGGCTTACCATTACGTGATGACCTTTTTGTGCTCCCTGACGGACCCGGGGCTTGTCATTCAACCGACGCATCGAGCCGTGCGCTATCAAGCCTCACAAGCGGAATGGGAAAATCGCATCACGCCCTATTTCATCCTTCGAAAGGTCCCGGGCTTGAGCGTTGTCATGAGCCGCTTGAGACGAAAGAATGAGCATTCCGGCATGGGGCTTCTTTTAAAAAGTGGTCCGGCCTACTGGCTCTCGCCCAAGGACAAAGTCTCTCCCATGCCTGTGGTCGCGCTGCATGAGGGCGTCCTCAAAGATATTCCGCTGGAGCAGATCTCCTATGGGCAAAATCCGCGCGAGATGGCGGAACACCTCATGCGCGGGGAATACGATGCGGTGTTCCTGCTGCCGCCCCCTGACAAAGAGGTGTTTGCCCGCATTTGTAAAGCGGGCAGGCCCCTGCCCCAAAAATCGACTTATTTCTATCCCAAGGTCACCACGGGCCTTGTCATGCGGACCTTAGACGGCGATGTTTCCGACCTTTAATCAGTTCGCCCGCTGGGCCACCCAGTACCGGGTGGTCCCTCTTTGGATCGAGCCGCACCTCCCTTCCAGCGATTTGCTGGAGTGGGTGTATAACCTCCAGTCCCAGGACAAGGATTCGTTTTTTCTCCACAGCGCTGCGGGTGGCTCCCAGGCCCGATATTCTTATTTATCGCTCGACGCTCCTCGGTATCATGTCGAGGCCGCCCAGGACACGTTAACGCTCCGTCATCGCACCTCCTCCGGGACCAAGCAAGAAGCCATCAAAATCGGGAACACCTTTGAACGCTTCCATGGTTGGTTTAGTCCTATGACAGGACCCCGCGTGGACGGGCTTCCTCCCTTTTGGGGTGGGGCGGTAGGGTATTTTGGCTATGAAAGCGCGGCATCGCTCGAGCCGCGCCTTCAGTCTCTGTTCCAAAGCAAACGGCCTAAACCCGCGATGCTCTCCGTAGAAAGATTTCCGGATTTCGAGTTTGGCATCTATGACGCGGTGGCCGCGATCGATCACGCCAGGAAGCGTTTGTGGCTTGTGCATTCTGTTTTCATTCCTGAAGGCCGTGCGCTCTCCCCGATTCAACTGGAACGCCTTTACCGCCAGGGGCAGGACCGTTTGCGTCGATCAGCGGTGGTTCTCCAGAAGGCCATTCATCGTCATAGGTCTTGGGGAGAGTTCCATGCGACGGACGTGCGGTCCAACCGTTCGGAGGCCGCTTATCAACTGATGGTACGGCGCGCCAAGGGCCTCATTGCGGCAGGAGAGATCTACCAATGTAATCTGAGCCAGGCCTTTACCTCGCGATGGAGCGGTCATCCCTGGGCACTCTACCGGGAGCTGACCCGGATTAATCCCTCTCCCTACGCGGCGCTTTATAAATCCGGCACACGCTGGATGGTCAGTCAATCCCCGGAACTTCTCCTGCGTCTGGAAGCTGGGCGCGTGGAGACGCGACCGATCGCGGGCACTTATCCGAGAAGAGTGCCGCTCTCCAATGACGTCTGGCTCGCGAAGGCCCTCGCGCAAGATGCGAAGGAGCGCGCGGAACATATCATGCTCGTGGACCTTGAGCGCAATGATTTAGGGCGCGTGTGCTTGCCGAAGACCGTTCGTGTGGCCGAAGCTCTGGTCCGGGAGATTTATTCGCATGTGATTCACCTGGTCTCCGACGTGCGCGGAACGCTCAAACCTGAATGTTCCTGGCTGGATCTTCTGCGCGCCGCCTTTCCCGGAGGTACCATCACAGGCTGTCCGAAGATCCGGTCGATGGAAATCATTCATAAACTCGAGCCGCACAAGCGCGGGCCCTATACCGGGTCTCTCGGATGGATCGGGTTTACGGGAGATGCCACCCTGAATATCCTGATCAGGACCCTCTTTCTCGATCAGAACCAGTTGTCCTTTCCCGTGGGCGCCGGCATTGTCGCGGATTCCGTTCCTCTTCGGGAATATCAGGAAACACTCTATAAAGCTGCGGCGATGCTCGAGGCATTGGGGGCGAGCGTCCCGGCACCCACGAAAGACAGGAGGCTTCCATGAACCCGTCACGACACCCCACCATCCGTCTCTCATCTCTTGTCTCTTTGATCTTAGCGCTTGCGATGTTGTCGGGATCCGCCCCTGCTGCGGAGGAGACTTCGGTCCTTCAGCTTATCCAGCGGCTCAACCAGATCCCCGAAGAGCAGCTCAGCGACATGACCGACCCTGGATTCTCCATCCTGCGCTCAATCTACGATCAGGATGGCCCCGATTTTCTCAACGTGCGAACCTTGCTGGGCAAAGCGGAGGTCCGCTCAAAGCTCAACCCCTCCGCGCGATGTGTTCTGGCGGGCATCGTGTCCCAAAGATGGGACAGCTTCTCCCTCTCAGGCAATCTCTATTTGGCGGGACTTCGTAGCAAGAACCCGGATTTGCGAAACAAGGCACGAAAAAAACTCGTGCTCTTCATCCAACCCGCGCATGTTCCTGAGCTGATCAATCTCCTCAAGGTCCCCGGACCGAATGTGCTCGCTTATGAGATTCTTCAGGAGGTGACCGGCAAGCGTCTCGATCCATCCGTCAAGGTCTGGCAGAAATGGTGGAAAAGCCAGGGGGGTAAGGCGGACCTCGTGGGGCACCTTTTAAAGGACACAAGATCCAGGCTCCAGCAGATACGCGTCCATCCCTTTGCGCAAGAGCAGTTCTGGTACGTGCCAGAAGGGATCAAGGACGCCCAAGTCGCCTTTGAAAAAAGGCCGGAGCAGGAGCAGGAGAAAATCATCGCTTGGAGCAATGGCCCTGCCGCCGGAGCCAGGCAACACGTTGCCGACTGGTCCGAAGCCAAGGACATCCTGGACCGGGTGGCCCATCAGCCAGACCCGCGCGTGGGCGCGTACCTTGAAAAACTGGTCAATGACGTGGGCTACGGCGATTACGCGAGCGTACTGCTCGCTTGGCGGAACAGCCGGGCTTCTTTGCCAATCCTCCAGGTGGCATCCCGCTCTTGGCCTACAGGAGGGCGCCTTGTGGCGCGCGGCTCACTGGGGGACCGGACGGCCCTGGTGGATCTGATGACCCTTATCGAACGCCATCAAACACAGCCTCTCAGTTACAAAATTATGGATGATGAGACGCGCAACCAACTCAGCGTCCTTCGGACCGTAGGTGTGATTCCGGCAGAACAGGCTTTTGAGCTCCTCTGCCACAGGAATTTTGATTTCTCCTCCGCCTATACCTCCAAAGACAAGAAGAAAGCCTTCAAAGAAGCCAAAGCCTGGTGGAAAGAAAACGCCGAGAGTCTCACCTTCGATAAGCGTCGAGGGTACTTCGCCCCGAAGGATCGATAACGCTCTTGGCGATGATCTGGATCAATGACCGCCTCGTCGACGCGCGTTCGGCCAGGGTCTCCGCCTTCGACCATGGCTTTCTCTACGGCGACGGGGTTTATGAGACCGTCCATGCCTATGGCTACCAGATCTTTCATTGGCCTGACCATTACCGCAGGTTTCTGAATTCTGCCAGCCGCATCGCTTTGAGATGCCCATGGGCGGGCCGGGCGCTCGAAAGAGCCGTGGTGAAACTGCTCAAAGCCAATCGGCAGCCCAACGCGAGCGTTCGCATCACCCTGGCGCGCGGCCCGGGCCCTTTGGGGCTTGATCCATCGGTTTGCAAGACGCCTACCCTGGTGATGATGCTGCACCCCCATCGAGACGTGGAGCGCTATCAGCGCGAGGGCGTGTCCATTGGGATCACCCAAGTCCGCCGTAACCCGCCCGAGGCGCTCGATCCCCAGATCAAATCCATCAGCTCGCTTAATACCATTCAGGCGAAGATGGAAGCCAACGCGATGGGCGTTTTTGAGGCCATCCTCTTGAACCTGAAGGGTGAGCTCACGGAAGGAACGACTTCCAATATCTTTTTCGTCAAGCAAGGCCAGCTCTACACGCCGTCTCTGGCCTGCGGACTCCTCCCGGGCATTACGCGCGGCGTGGTCTTGAAACTTGCCAAGCTTCATGAGATTCCAGCTCATGAAGGCCGCTACAGGCCGCTTGATCTGCTGAAAGCGGAGGAGGTCTTCCTCACCAGCACAACGCTCGAAGTTGTTCCGGTCGTCCTGCTCAAGAGCGCGGGATCTTCCCGGGCGCATCCTCTTGGCCGAGGTTTGTCCAAGCCCATAACCCGGCGCTTGCAACAGCTTTTTCAGGATTATGTGCACCACGCTTACAAAGCTTCACCATGGCCCTCTCGTCGCACCTTGACGCTGGCCAAAATCGCTTCCGCATAAATAAAGCGACGTTGGAATCACCACACTGGCTCTGCTTGCTATAATTCACTACCATTTCTCAATAAAAGGACTCTTTATGGCTGAAGACAAAAAACTCAAACTCGGGCTTCCCAAGGGGAGTCTCCAGGAATCAACGATTGAAATCTTTAAGCGTGCCGGTATCCGCGTGCACGCTTCGGAGCGCTCCTATTTTCCCGGCACGGATGACGATGAGCTTGAAATCATGCTCGTCCGTTCCCAGGAAATGGCCCGTTACGTGGCGGAGGGTGTCTTTGATGCCGGCCTCACCGGTCATGACTGGGTGATGGAGTCGGGGGCCAAGGTCCATGAAGTCTGTGAACTTCTTTATGCAAAGTCCGGTTTCCGCCCGGTCCGCTGGGTGCTGGCGGTTCCTCAGGATTCAGCGATTAAGTCTGTCAAAGATTTGGAAGGCAAAAGGATTGCGACGGAGCTGGTCGGGGTGGTCAAGAAATACTTGGCGAAGCACAAGGTGAATGCCGAAGTCGAGTTCTCTTGGGGCGCCACGGAAGCCAAAGCCGGGGTCTTGGTCGATGCCATTGTGGAGCTCACTGAGACCGGAAGCTCGCTGCGCGCCAATAAACTGCGTGTGGTGGAGGAGATTCTGACCTCCAGTACGCGTTTTATCGCGAATCCGCAGGCCTGGAAAGACTCGTGGAAACGCGAGAAAATGGAAAATCTCGCGATGCTGCTCCAAGGCGCTCTTGCCGCTGAAGGTCTTGTGGGTCTCAAGATGAATGTCGCTCAGAAGGATTTGAAGGAAGTGATGAAACTTTTGCCAGCGCTCAAACGTCCTACCATCGCCAGCTTGAGTGAACCCGGCTGGTCGGCACTGGAAGTGATCATCGAAGAAAAAACGGTCAAGAAGCTGCTCCCTCAGCTCAAGCGCGCGGGTGCTGAGGGGATCATCGAGTACCCGCTCAATAAAGTCATACCGTAAGGCCCGCGCCGGGACCCAGGGGAGGGAAAAGTGAAACGATTAGCGTTTTTTGTTCTCTTGATCGTTGTCCTGGTGGCGGCGGTCGCGACCCTTCCACTCCTGATTCGCCCGGAACAGCAGCGGGCCAAAATAGAAGAAGTCCTCGCCACCCTCCTCCATCGGCCCGTCGTGATCGGTCAATGCTCCTTCGGATACTGGCCGCCAACCCTTCGTCTCGGACAGATCGCCGTCCTGAACGACCAAAAGGAGCCTTTTCTCCAAATCGAGACCCTTTCCGCGCCCTTGAGCTTCTCAGGCCTCCTTCGCTTAAAAATCTTGCCGGAAGAGGCTGAGATCAAAGGATGGTCCGCGGTCATCAATCGAAAGCCCAATGGCCAATGGGACGACCGCGACTGGTGGCCGCGTGATGCAAGCCTTCCTGGCGCTAAGATGTCAACCCTCCGGCGCGTGAATTGGAAGCAAGGGGAGATCCACTGGGTGGACTCCTACGCGAGTGCGCCACAGGAGCTTGTTCTGTCCCTTGTCGAAGGGAGCTGGAACCCAAGACCTGAGACGCTGGAAGTTCGTGGCGCCTTCACGGGGCCTCTTTCGGGGGTGAGCCTTGCGTTTGCCGCCAATGGACAGTTTTTCGCAAATCCCCAGTGGACGGGAGACCTCGAGGTGGCCGACCAGGCCCACGCGCTCACCGCACGCCTCACGAGGACCCCTCAAGGCTTTGAGCTCAAATCTCAGGCCTCGACGTGGCGCCTGAGCCGGGCGAGCACTGTCCTTCAATTTCTGGCGCGGCTCCCGATCAGTCCATCCCTCGACACAGCGCTGAGCTTGGACCTATGGCAGTTGTCCATCAAAGAGAGTGGATCTGGGATGGCCTTTGAGCATTCGGCCCAAATCTCTGGAGGACAGAGTGAGCTCAAGGGGACTCTCACGCCTGAGACCGCGGGGCCGCGACTGCGTTTGGAGGGCGCTGTGAGCGCCGTGCCGGTCGAAGCGTTGCTTCTGGTGACGGGGGAAAATCTCTCATTGTCCGGGAAGCTCACCGGCATCACCCAAGACTTCGGAATGGTCTTCTCCAGTCGCACCTCGAGCACGATCGAAGGGCGGGGTTCTCTGGAACTTCAAGAAGGGCGCTACGAGTTCCCGGCGAGTTCCCTTAAACGACTGGCCAAAGCCAAATCGATGCCCTACTTGAAGAAAAAATATCTCGACTCGTCGACGGGTATCCCTTTTAGCAAGCTCAGCGTCCGTTGGCAGGCGAAAAACGGCATCGTCACGGCGCAAGAGGGGCTTCTGGTCATGTCGAGCGTCCGGGCCAGCGGTTTTGGCCGGGTGGATCTTGAGCGCAAAGGCATCGACGTCTATACGCGCATCGATTTTCGAGAAAAGGACGCACCCCTCAAAGCACTCATCCCTACGAAATATCAGTCACAGCCCGCCTTTGGCCGCTTACAGGGAGGCTGGAAAGAATGGTCGCTGCGGGCGATCCCTGCGTCCAAACTCCCGGCGGCCGCTCGACTCCAGTTCCTCAGGGCCTCCACCCAGAAATAGATTTTTTAACGTCACCCCGGCAGGACGTAAGCCGGGATGACGACGTTACTGGACGTTAAAGTATTTGGCTTCGGGGTGGTGCAGGACGATGGCGGAGGTGCTTTGCTCAGGGTCTAACTGAAACGCTTCGGAGAGCGCTACGCCAATGCGTTGGGGATCCAGCAGTTCAAAAAGCTTTGCTTGATCTTCCAGGTTGGGGCAGGCGGGATACCCAAAAGAGTAGCGACCGCCATGGTACTTCTGGTGAAACCATTCACGCACCTCCGGGTGATCTTCCTGGTGGATGTTCAGCTCCTCACGCATGCGGCGGTGCCAGTGCTCGGCTAAGGCTTCGGCCGTTTCCACGCTTAGCCCGTGCAGGTAGAGATAATCGCTGTAGGAGTTCTCCTTGAAGAGGGCATGCGCTTTGTTGCTTGCCTGGGTTCCGACCGTCACGACAAAGCAACCTAATACGTCAAAATTCTTTCTGTCATCCCCCGCGGACTTTAGCGGGGGATCCATCACGTCTGATGGATCCCGGCTTACAGCATGCCGGGATGACGGCTTTTGGAGAAAGAAGTCACTGATACATCGCATCGGAGTCGTGTTTTGTCGCGGGAATTTAAAGCGCACCCATTCCTTTTTCAAATCTTCCGGCCTATACACCACCACATCATCTCCTTCAGACAGGCAAGGGAAATAACCGTAAACCACTTGCGGGACCAGTATCTGCTCCTTAAGGCAGTAGTTTTTCCACTTCTGAAAGAGCGGCCCAACGGTTTCCTTAAGGAGTTGCGCGTAATCTTCGGCGCTTGTTTGCCCCCTGGAAAAGCCCCAGCGCACTTTGAGGAGGGCCGTTTCGTTGATATAGGGGAAGACATCCTTTAAAGCGATTCCTCGCGCGACCCGGCTGCCCCAGAACGGCGGATGAGGAATAGAAGGAGAGGGGGATAGAGGGATATAGAGCGTGCCCTCACCCGGTCGCCAGGCGTCTGGCGACCGCCCTCTCCCGCCGAAGGCGGGAGAGGGGTGGGGTGAGGGCAAGTCTCCCGCTTTCAAGGTTTGGCCCGAACCGCCACGCGTCTCATAGAGGGTCAACTTCTTTTCTCTGGAAGGGTTGGTCAGCTCGTCCATGATGCGAAGCCCCGCAAAAGCGTCCACCCCATAATAGACATAGCCCTTGTAGAGCTGCCGGAGATCTTCTTCCACAAATCGGCGCGTGAGAGCCGCCCCACCCAAAAGGACCGGCGTTTGCACGCCTCGTTTATTCATCTCCTCTAAGTTTTCCTTCATGACCGCCGTCGATTTGACGAGCAAGCCTGACATCCCGATCGCATCGGCCTTCTTTTCCGCGGCAGCCTTGAGGATCTCATCGATCGACATCTTGATGCCCAAATTGAAAACCTTGTAGCCGTTGTTCGTGAGGATGATATCGACGAGGTTCTTCCCGATGTCGTGAACGTCCCCTTTGACGGTCGCAAGGACGAGCTTCCCTTTATGAACACCAGCGTCCGCCTTAGGCATGAAGGGCTCCAGATGACGCACCGCCACTTTCATGGTTTCCGCGGACTGAAGAACGAAGGGGAGCTGCATCTGGCCCGAACCAAACAAATCGCCCACCACCCGCATCCCGTCAAGCAGTATGGTGTTGATGATCTCGAGCGGACCCCACTTCTTCATCGCCTCATCGAGCAGTCCCTCCAGGCCCTGTTTATTCCCGTCGATGATACGGACCTTGAGATGCTCTTCGATGGTCTTGGGTTCTTCCTTATTCGCTTTCGCAGAGATCTCTGAGGTTTCGGCATAGTGCGCCATGAGCGCGGTCAGAGGATCAAAAGAAGCCGTCACCCCGGCGGATTGTAAGCCGGCCCTCCACACGTCCGGCGGGCCGGGTCGCCTGTTGTTTGGAGACCCGGGGTCCATCATGATGGATCCCCCGCTGACACCCGCGGGGGATGACGAGAGGGGTGTGCGATCATCAAAAATCAATTTACGAGCGAGCTCCCGTCCTTTCTCATCGATTTTGTAGAGGGGCAGGATCTTGCGTGCGTGGACAATGGCAGCGTCGAGACCGGCTTCAATGGCGTAATGGAGAAACACCGAGTTCAACACCTGGCGGATCTGGGGTGCCAGACCAAACGAGATATTGGAAACGCCCAGTACGGTGAAGACTCCGGGGAGCTCCTTTTTGATCAGGCGGATGGCCTCGATGGTCTCGAGACCTGCCTTGCGAAAATCCTCGTCACCCGAACCGAGCGTAAACGTCAAAGCGTCGAACAGCAAATCTTCCGGTCGCAGACCGAAGCGCTTGATGGCCAGATCGTGAATGCGCTTGGCGATGGCGAGCTTCTTTTGCCGGGTTTTGGCCATGCCTTGCTCGTCGATTGTGAGCGCCACCAGGGCTGCGCCATAAGTCTTGGCCAGAGGGCAGACCGCCTTCATTCTTTCTTCGCCATCTTCCAGGTTGATGGAATTGATGACACAGCGTCCGCCCGCACGTTTAAGAGCTTCTTCAATCACGGGGGCCTCGGTGGAGTCAATCATGAGCGGCAGGCGCACCTGGAGCGCCATGCGGCTCACACATTCCTTCATGTCACGGACCTCGTCCCGGCCCACAAAAGCTGTGCAGAGGTCGATCATGTGAGCGCCCTCGTTCACCTCTTCTTTTCCCATGGCGGCGATCGCATCAAAGTCATCCTTGGCGAGCAGCTCACGAAATTTCTTGGAGCCGTTGGCATTCGTGCGTTCACCGATGATAAGAGGCCTCGGCTCCTGCTTGAAGGGCACTTGAAGGTAGAGGCTTGAACAAGCCGGGGTGCTTGAGAGGCTTCTCGGAACAGGCTTGATCTTCTCCATGACTTTCACGACTTCAGCCAGATGCGCGGGCGTGGTCCCACAGCAGCCGCCTACGATATTGATCCCGAACCGGGTGACGAAATCTTTCAGATGCTCGGCCAGCTCCTGAGGAGTGAGCCGATAGACTGCTCGTCCGCCCACGTTTTCGGGTAAACCCGCGTTGGGAAGAACAGAAATAGGCCGGGCCCACTGCTGGGACAGGATCCGCACGTGTTCCGACATCTCCTGGGGGCCCGTCGCACAGTTCATGCCGAGGGAAGCGATGGGATAGGGCTCCAAAGCGGAGATGACCGCCGCCATTTCGGTCCCCAAGAGCAAAGTCCCCGTGGACTCCACGGTGACCTGCACCATGATCGGGAGGTCCTTCTTCTTGCGGGAAAGAGCGTCCAGAACGCCCACCGTGGCGGCTTTGGCCTGTAGGATATCCTGGCAGGTTTCGATCAGGAGGATGTCCACGCCCCCGTCGATCAGACCTTCAGCTTGTTCCTGGTAGTTATGGCGCAGTGTGTCGAAAGTGGTGTGTCCAAGAGAAGGAAGCTTCGTGCCAGGACCCATGGAGCCCGCGACAAAACGGGGTTTGTCTTGGGCGCTGAAGGCATGGGCGACTTTCCGAGCAAGCTGGGCCGCTTTGACATTAAACTCATGAACCCGGTCCTCAAGACCGTATTCGGTGAAAACGATACGATTCGCCCCAAAAGAATTGGTCTCCACGACCTGGCATCCCGCTTTAAAGAAGGAGGCGTGAAGCTCCTCGATCCATTCCGGATGTGTTTCAAGAAGAATTTCGGTGCAGCCTTCCATGCCGGCATAGTCGTCCAGGGTGGGATTGTGGAGCTGAAGGTTGGTGCCTGTAGCCCCGTCGAAGACGAGAACCTGTTCGCGAAGGAGTTTGTTGAAATCGTCTCGGGTCACGGGTGCATTTGAATCTGCTTAATCGCCTCTTGCGCGATCTGCCGCGTGGCGGGGTCAGGGTCGGAGAGGGCCGTTGTGAGGGCAGGAAGCGCTTTTTCCGCCAGGGGCCCAAAGGAACCGAGCGCAGCGGCCGCCGCGCGGCGCGACTCCGGGATGTTCTCACCCAGCATCGCGATGAGGTCGGGGATGGCTTCCACGGGCGCGGGCCGGATCGTGCCGAGGCGCCGCGCGGCCTGTGCTCTCACCCACGGATCCGAGTCACGCAAAGCCTCGGTCACAGAACCGAGAGGCGAGGTCTTGTCCAAGGCCTCGGTGGTGAGCTGGGAGGGATCGATCCACACCTGGCCCTTCTTTTCGCTTTCGAGTTGTTGCTTCATGGAGGCGTAGCCCCCCTGCTCTTCCGAGCGCATGCTTCTTAAATCAGCCCACTTATCCTGACTCGCCTCCTGTTTTAAGCGTTTCTCTTCTTCCCACTTGTCGATGGGCTTGGTCTTGGACTTCTCTGAGGCGATCTCCTTTTTCGCGTCTGGGACCTGGGCTTCCGCTTGGACACCCATCGCTTTCAAGATGCGAGAGGCGATTTTGCGGGCCTCTGGATCTTCATCGCTCATGGCGACCATAAAATCAGGTACCAGTTTTTGCTGGGCTTCCGCGGGCAGCTTGTTGAACTCTTCAATCCCGGCGAGCCTCGTGGGCTGGTCGCCGTAAACCAATTTCTCAGCAAGCTTCGAAATCTTCACGCGGGCCTCTGACCCCGGAGCCAAATTGAACACACAGAACCCCAAAAGAAGCAAGGAAAGCCAAGCTCGCCGTCTCATATTCAGTATTTTAGCATCCTATCGAATAGAATAATGTCCACGTCTCGTCTGGGTGCCGAGCAAGCACGACGGATCATTCTTAAAAAAACGGTCAGATCGATCACGATGCATCACCGATGAAAGACGCGCTGCGCCTCATGTTCCTTGAGACACGCTTCGAGTGTCTTATGAAAAAGGACTCCGGACAGAAAAATAAGTGGCAATTTCTTAAGTTTTATTCCATACATATAGAGGAACATGGCAAACGGCAACGGAAAACCGAAAAATATTCTCTTCCTCTCCTTTGAGGCCTGTGCGGGCGACCTCGCTTACCGTCTCAAACTCGAAGGCTACAACGTCAAATGGTTCGTGCAGTCCAAAGCCGACCGTGTGCTCTATGATGGATTTCTCGATAAAGTGGACGAATGGGAATCGCATAAAGACTGGGCGGACCTCATCATCATCGATGATGCCGCGTTCGGGACGATCGCGGACCGTCTGCGCAAAGAAGGCAAGCCCGTGGTCGGAGGATCTTCTTATTCAGATCGCTTGGAGCTTGACCGCGACTTCGGAGCTCAGGAGATGAAGGCCGTGGGCCTCACGATCCCGGACTCCTGGGAATTCGATTCCTTCGATGAAGCGACCAAGTTTGTTATAAAAAATCCTGCCCGCTACGTGGTGAAACCCTCCGGCAAAGCGCAAAACGACAAAGTCCTTTCTTTCGTGGGTCATGAAGAAGACGGGAAAGACGTCGTCGCGATTTTAGACCGGTACAAAGTCGGCTGGGGATCCAAAGTGCGCCGTCTGCAAATCCAAAAGTTTGTCTCAGGTATTGAAGTTGCGGTCGGTGGTTTCTTCAATGGACAAGAGTTCATCATGCCCGTCTGCATCAACTTCGAGCACAAGAAACTCTTTGCCGGTGAAATCGGCCCCTCTACAGGAGAGATGGGCTGTTATGACGAGGAGACGGAAGTGCTTACGCAGGGCGGTTGGAAAAGATTTCGGGATGTTTCTCTGGAGGATCGCTTTGCCAGTGTGAACCCCGAGTCCGATGAGATCGAATATCATAGACCATCCGCTGTTGTTCAGTTCGATCATCACAAGAAAATGGTCCGTATTCGCAATCGAGCAACCGATCTGCTTGTGACGCTCGACCACCAGATGTTCGGCCAGGAAGCCACGCGATATCGCAAGAAAAAACAGTGGACCTTTGTGAAAGCGAAAAATCTTCCCCACCAATTTGTGGTGCCGCGCTCGGGTTGTTGGAAAGGCAAGGAAGAAGCCGTGTTTTCGTTGCCTGCATTAAGAGGACGTTCTGGGCATGGCCTAAGCAGGGACAAGTTCCAGCCCTTGCTCATGGCGATGGACCATTGGCTGGCATTCCTTGGGCTCTGGCTCGCGGAAGGCTGGACTTCCGAGAAATCTTATCAGGTCGGCATCTCTCAAGTGAATGCCCGGAAGGCGCGTGCCGTTCAAGAGACGATTGAAAGGTTGCCATTCCGTTTTAGAAAGGTGAAAGGAGGCTGGAAATGCTACGACAAGCGCTTGTGGGCGTATCTTAAGCCTTTCGGTCACGCGCTCACGAAATATATTCCCTCGGAATACAAGGAGCAATCCCCTCGCCAATTAGCGATTCTCTTCGACCATATGTGTTTAGGGGACGGGAATAAACAGCGCACCGGTTTTCGAATTTACTACACCTCTTCTCCTCGATTAGCGGACGACGTCCAAGAACTGCTTCTCAAGATGGGTCGTGTCGGAATCGTCAAACGGCGCTTACGTCGTGGAGGCAAGATCGGAACGAGAGTCTTTCAAAAGGTCCATCCCTGCTACGAAGTGATCGAAAGGATCCAAAAGACAAACGCGTGGCTTGACCGCAGAGATACGACCGTGGTTGATTACAAAGGGCGTGTCTACTGTGTCACAGTTCCTTATCACACGCTCTATGTTAGGAGAAATGGAAAGCCTTTGTGGTGTGGAAATACCTCGATGTTTTGGACGGGACCCAGCCGGCTCTACCGCGAAACGATCGAGAAAATGGTGCCGCGCCTCAAAGAAGCAGGCTACGTGGGTTATTTTGATATCAATTGCATCGCCACGGCCCGCAACGTCTACCCCTTGGAGATCACCCCACGTTTTGGCTACCCGACGGTCAGCATCCAAATGGAGGGCATCCAGAGCCCGTGGGGAGAATTTCTCTACGCGCTTGCTAACAAAAAGCCCTATAACCTCAAAACACAAAAAGGATTTCAGGTGGGGGTGGTCATCGCGCTTCCTCCTTGGCCCTTTGCCGACTTGGATACGTTCCGCAAGTTTTCCGAGGACGCGGTCGTGATATTCACCAAGCCTGGGATGGACGGGATCCATCTTGGCGACGTCAAACTCGAAGACGGCGACTGGAAGATCACGGGACGCGACGGGTATGCGCTCGTGATCACCGGTTCCGGGTCCACCATGGAAGAAGCCCACCGCGAGGCCTACTCCCGCGTCAAAACCATCATCATCCCCAACATGTTCTACCGCACCGACATCGGGTTCCGGTGGCGGCATGAAGGGGACCTCCTTCACACGTGGGGATTATTGGCTTAGAGGAGTAAAAGCAGGATCGCAGCCAAGAAATAAGCGCCCGTTCCCAGCATTAGAGTCCCGCTGATGCCGAACGCCAACGAACAAACCATCGCGAGCACGGAGCCTGTCACCGACAGGGCGCCGTTGATGGCCCATAGCCATCCTACCCGGTCCGCCATCCAGCGCTGAGCAGGCGCCATGGCCAGGGGGAAAAACATGCCCATCACGATCGCCGGAGGACTGATCGAAAGCAGCGTAATTAGAATGCGGACCTCCAGGGGAGATCCCATCCACTGTGGCAAAAATATCTGGACCACCCTATTGGAGATGAGCAGAAGTGGAATGAGGAGCAATGGAATCCACCGACGCGATTGGTCGCTCAAAAGCTTCGTAGAAGTGACCCACCAACTCCCGAGACCGCTCATGACGAGAAGTCCCAGCAATATCACAGTGAACCCATAGGTTGGGTGACCAAGGAAAAGGCTGAAGCGCTGCATCCACCCAATTTCAAGGAACATAAAAGCAAGACCGATCAGTCCAAAATAGAAAGGCATCCCAACAGACCGTCGAGCAGGCACGGGCGCCCAAGACGTTCTGCGACTTAGGATGCGGTAGGGCCAAACCACCATGAGGGCGGACAGAGCAAGCGTAATCAAACTTAACTCGACCAGAATGCGGACGGCGGGCAAGTTGAAGCCTGAGGCCCCGAATTGCGGGCTCTGACGAAACCGAAGAATATCCCGCAGTCTTGCATGGAAAAAGAAATAAGGTTTGTTGTCCGAGGGCGGTGAGATGTCCAAGGGAAGTTCGGCGTACAGCGCGCGCGGGTTGGTGGTCCCGACGATGGACGCGAGCAGAGGTTCCCCTTGTCCCTTGGCCAGAGCGATTTCGCAATGGAGCCGCCGGCATGTTTCAAAAGCTTTGGCCCAGTCCGAAGATGAAAAGGGTTCACGTGAGACCAGGACCGTCGCGATGCCTTCTTTCGGCGGCCGCAAATTGCTGTTGCGGATGACCAGAATGTGGTCTTGAGGTCTTTTGCTTTCCTGGCGGAGGGCTTCAGCGGCGAGCGCTACCGTGCGGCACACTTCCACGGGCCAAGTCGTGGACCCAAAATACCAACGTGAAAAGGACAGAAGGCCCCGCGGCGTGAGCCGATGGAGAAAAAGCCGCCATGCTTCAACGGTGTAGAGGCCGTTTTCGACAAAGGAATAGGCGCCAGAGGCCGTGGCCGCCACCGTATCCACAAGGGAGGCTTGGATGATGTCAAAGGGTTGTTGTTCGTGATGTAAGTAGCTCCGGCCTTCATCAACCACGAAGTGAACGTCGGGGCGTTTGTTCAAGCGGCCCGTGAAATCACCGAAGACGTCATTGACGGCGTATAGAATAGAGGGGTTGACTTCAACGGCATGCACGGAGACCTGTTTGAAGCTTAAGGCCGCCAACACATCGCGGCCGCCGCCCGGCCCGATGATGAGCACTTTGGATTGGGGCCGCAAGTAATGAGCAAACGACGTGATGTCGTACTGTAAAAAACGAAGAGGTTCCAGTCTCCCGTCAAAATGCGTGATGGCGGTCCCGGCCCCGGAGTCAATTTCAAGCTGAAGTTGAGGAGCCGGCGTCAGTTGACGTCTCCAGGTCTCTTCAACTCCCCAATTCAGATTGCTGGACCCGCCCGGCTGGATCATAATGCGCGAAAAGGAGTTCCATTTTTCAAATAAAGGGATAGGAACCGGGCCGTTGTGCCGCCAACGCACGCGCAGGACTTGGGCTGATCGGTTGATCAAGGCCCCCAGCAAGAGCCCTACGACCAAAAGCCATGCCACCCTGGACGCGCGTGATTTCCTTGGGAGAAAACAAAGAGCAGAACCGCCGGCCAGCGCTGCTGCCACCAGGGTGGCCCCAGGGCCTCCGAAGACTGAAAGAAGAACGGGGATCAGCGCGCATCCAAGCCCTGCGGCGATCAAATCCACAGCATAGAGCCGTCCCACTTGCTTGGAGCGCGTAAGCAATAGACATATAAAAGCCCCTGCCGGGAAAAACGGAAGCGATGAAAGCACGTACGTTCGGAAAAGTACCCCAAAGAGCTGCCACGGATTGCGTGTGGGCGGGATGGGCAAGCTTAACTGCAACGTGATCGCCAGCACCATGAGAACCCCTGTGAGCAGGCCGAGCGCTGCCAGCATACGGTCGGACAGGGGAGACTCTGAAGAACGATCCACTTTTTGCAGGGCGACGCAAGCGGCGCCCATAGAGAGCCCAAACATCGCAATCGAAACAGCCATAAACGCAAAATGGTAGAACAGTACCACACTGTAGATGCGCGTGAGCAAAATTTCCCAGACAATGATGCTCATCGCCATCAAAAAGAGGCTCAGGTAGTGGCGAAAATGCGGTGTGATGGTCATGATGCTCCTCAGGATGCGATATCGTATGTTAAGCGTCAGAGAGGTTCAAGCTAACGCGCTTTCGCCGGCGAGTTAGCGGGTGTGTTAAAATAGCGCCTATGTCTATGGATAAACCGTCTATCCGCGTCCGGTTTGCGCCTTCGCCCACGGGTTTCCTCCATATCGGCGGGGCGCGTACAGCCCTGTTTAACTGGCTCTTTGCCCGTCACCATCAGGGGACGTTCATTCTTCGGATTGAAGATACCGATGAAGTGCGCTCCACAGATGAGTCTGTCAACGGGATCCTCGAGTCCATGAAGTGGCTGGGCCTCGATTGGGACGAAGGGCCAACCGCCGATGGCAGAGGAGTGAAGGGCGACTATGGTCCCTACTATCAGATGCAACGCCTGGCAGGCTATTGGGCCGCGTGCGACGAGCTGCTGAAGAAGGGGTTTGCCTATCCCTGTTACTGCACTCCAGAAGAAGTGGAGAAAATGCGGGAGCTCGCGCTCCTTGCCAAAAGGCCTCCCAAGTATGACGGCAGGTGCCGCAACCTGAGCGCTGATGAGCGAAAAGCCAAGGAAGCCCAGGGGCGGAAGAAATCCATCCGTTTTAAGACCCCGCATGTGGGCGAGACGCGCTTTACGGATCTCATCCATGGCGTCAAAGTTTTTGAGAATGCTCTCATGGAAGATTTCGTGGTCCTCAAGTCGACGGGGGTGCCGACCTACAACTTCGCTTGCGTGGTGGACGACCATCTCATGAAGATCAGCCATGTGATCCGCGGCGATGACCACCTCTCCAACACGCCGCGGCAGATGCTCGTTTACGAGGCGCTGGGCTGGCAGGTGCCACAATTTGCGCATCTGGCGATGATCCTGGGTTCCGATGGCGCCCGGCTCTCCAAGCGGCATGGCGCGACCTCTGTCACGGAGTACCGGGACGCGGGGTATCTCCCGAACGCGCTGCTGAATTATCTCGCTCTTCTTGGCTGGGGGACCGAAGACAGCCAGCAGCTGTTCACGCAGCAAGAGATGGTGGAAAAATTTCAGATTGAACGCTGCGGCAAAAGCGCCGCGACCTTTGATCCCACGAAGCTTTTGTGGATGAACGGCGAATACATCCGCAAAACGTCCGCTCGGGAACTGGCTGCCCTGGCGGAACCCTTCTACAAGGGCAAAGACATATCCGCTGTGCCTGCGTCCACTTATGAGGCAGCGGTCGCCCTCGAGCTCGAAAAAGTCAAGCTGCTCTCGGATGTTCCGAAGCTCACGGATTTTCTTCTCTGGGATGATTACGAGTATCGAGAGGAGGCGGTGGGCAAAGTGCTTCGCGCCGAGGGTGCTGCGGGGATCATCGAAGAACTTGTCAAGCGCCTGGCGGCGCTTGAGCCCTTTGACGTGCCGGGCATTGAGAACCTATGCAAGACCTTGGCCAAAGATAAAGGGGTCAAGAACGGTGCCGTGTTTCATCCCTTGCGCGTTTGCGTGTCCGGGCGGACGGAAGGGCCAAGCCTTTGGCACATGGTGGAATTTTTAGGAAAGAAACGCACGCTCGAGCGTATTAAGAAGGCCCAACAACTTTTGCAGGCAAAAGTAATCTAGGTGTCATCCCCCACGGCTGTAAGTGGGGGATCCATCATGCCTACGCCAATAACGATGGACCCCGGCTCACAATCCGCTGGGGTGACGGCAAGGAGGGTGGTTGTGTCAGAAGAAAAAATTGAAATGCCAGGAGAAGCCGAGCGCCACACAACAGGCGCTCGTCCGCCTGATAGCGTTGTGGACGATTACCGGTTTTTGACGCTGGTGATGTCCTTGGGGTCTGCCGCCTGGGCGCAGCTGGGGAAAGTGCCCCATCCGGTGACCCAGAAGATCGAAAAGGACATCGATCAGGCCCGCATCTCGATTGAGTTCTTGCGCATGCTTCAGGAAAAGACGGAAGGAAACTTGAGCGTCAAAGAACAGGAGATGCTCGACAACCTGGTGTCCGACCTGGAGCTCAACTTTGCTGACGAAGTCCGCAAGTCCGAGGCGTCCGCCGAAAAGGCGACGGAGAAAAAAGGCCCTGATATAATCATCCCGCCCGGCGTGAGCAAAGGACCGGAAATCATCAAACCATAAGAGTCATGCTTTCGGAGGGTCTGGTTCGACTCGGTCGCCAGATGTTTGGCGACCTCGCTCACCATCAGTGATACGAGCCGAACCATCCTAAGCGGAACGAGTCCTTCGATTGCGCTCAGGGCGTGCGGAGTCGAAGGATAAAGGTTAGGTAGCACGAGGGACTCTGGCATATGGAGTGCAAAACTCCCGGATTGTGTAACGGTAGCACGAGGGACTCTGAATCCCTTAGTCTAGGTTCGAATCCTAGTCCGGGAGTTTTGCACTTCGTCTAGGTTCGCCCGACACACAACAGTCGGGCGAGCGCCCGAAGTGTGGCGCTCGAATCCTAGTCCGGGAGTTTTGCACTTCGTCTAGGTTCGCCCGACACACAACAGTCGGGCGAGCGCCCGAAGTGTGGCGCTCGAATCCTAGTCCGGGAGTTTTGCACTTCGTCTAGGTTCGCCCGACACACAACAGTCGGGCGAGCGCCCGAAGTGTGGCGCTCGAATCCTAGTCCGGGAGTTTTGCACTTCGTCTAGGTTCACCCGACACACAACAGTCGGGCGAGCGCCCGAAGTGTGGCGCTCGAATCCTAGTCCGGGAGTTTTGCACTTCGTCTAGGTTCACCCGACACACAACAGTCGGGCGAGCGCCCGAAGTGTGGCGCTCGAATCCTAGTCCGGGAGTTTTGCACTTCGTCTAGGTTCACCCGACACACTATAGTCGGGCGAGCGCCGGTCGTGCGGCGCCCAGGTCCGGGAGCTCAGCGCCTTCCACGGCCGTTTCGTGAACGAAGTTTTCGCTATTTTTGGATAAAACGATTAACGTCGATGAAGGGGGTAGAACCCTGTCCCATGATGACTTGGGGCATGCGGCCATCCCACTTCTCAATGGCGAGTTTCTGGGCGTCGATTTTCCGAAGTTCAATCAGCTGCGGGGTGATCGCTTCCCGTTGCATCTTGAGACCCTCCGCCTCAGCGCGTGCTTGGGCGATACGCTGCTCCGCCTCAATCTTAATTCTGTCTAAGTCGCGCCTGGCCTTGAAGGCCTGCTGCTCGGCCACTTGCTTGGCCTCAATCGCGTGCGCGAATTCCGATGAGAATTCAAAATCCGTAATGTAGGTTTCCACGAGTTTTAAGTTCGCCGCCCCCACATGCCTGACCAGCTGGTCGTGAATATGGCCCTTGACCTCTTCGCGCCGCGTGATCAGTTCCTCGGCGGTGTAGCGGGCGGTGACGGATTTCACGGCTTCCTGAACAGCGGGATGCACAATCTTTTCTGTGTAGCCAAGCCCGTAGGCACGATAGATTTCCGGGACCTGCTCCGGGATCGGGTGGAAGTTGAGCGCGATTTTGGTGCGCACGCTTTGGAGGTCTTTGGAGGCGGCTGTTGCGTCAAACTCCACCTTTTGGACACGCACCTCAAAAAGCGTCGCATCTTGAACAATAGGCAGGATCATATTGAGGCCTTCATTGAGCGAAACGGGCCGCACCCCTTTAAATCGGTCAAAGACCACCCCTCGATTGCCGGCTGGGACGATCACAACAGAATCTGTGATGAAGGTCGCCAAGAGAGCCACCGAAAGCCCGATGGCGAAGTATTTGGCGAGGCTGCGAATGAAAACATCCGTGTGAAAGAGTTGTTCTCGTGGAGAAAACCAAGTCTTGTATCCGAGCGCCATCATGATGACAACGAAAATGACAGCCAGCGTAAACCACATTAGTTTGATCCTCCATTGGAGTCGTAGGGTAATTTCGGATGCCGCGGGGTCCAGATGAGGAAGGTTAGATAAGCAGCCAGCGCTCCCAGCGTGAGCCCCACCATCGGGTGGCGCAGCCGCATCGTCACAACCGAGGCGATACTCCAGACCGCCGTCGTTGCCAGAATTCGATGAATCACAGAGTTGATCCTACAATAAAATTTGTCACAATAAGACCCATGAAAATCACGCTCTACCATAAGCCGACATGCGGCACCTGCCAGAAAGTGATGAAGGCGCTCAAGAAGAAGGGCGCCGACATCACAGCCATTGAGTACCTCAAAACGCCGCCTTCTCTTGCTGAACTCGACGCGCTCTTGAAGAAACTCAAGCTTGAGCCTCAGATGCTTCTGAGGAAGAAAGAGCCGCTCTACCAAGAGAAATTCGCGGATAAAGACCTTTCACGTGCCGAGTGGATCAAAGTTCTCCATGAAAACCCAATCCTGATCGAGCGCCCCGTCGTGGTGTTGGGGGATCGGGCCGTCATCGCCCGCCCCCCAGAGAAATTAGACCACCTGTTTCAGTGACGAAACGCTACGTCTTCGCTCTTCTGTGCTCCCTCTCCGCCATTCGGACCGTCGAGGCTGTTTCCACAAAGTGGCAATCCAATCCTCATGGAGCGGTCAGGCTCGTCTCCGCTTGGAATACCGTGCCGGCTTCTGGGGAGATCCTCCTGGGGCTGCATTTCAAGCCGGCCCCGGACTGGTATCTCTACTGGAAGGTGCCGGGAGAAAGCGGTTACCCTCCCCGCCTCCGGTGGAAAGAGTCCCGAGGCTTTCGCGACGCCCGGCTTCTTTGGCCCGCCCCGACGCGCATCCTCCTCCCAGGCCCCATCGAAGAATTTGGCTACGACGGCGAGACGGTCTATCCCATCAAGGCCAAACTGACTGGCGGCAGCGTCCGCATCGTCGTGGACCTGTCCTATCTCACCTGTTATACCTCTTGCGTGGCCTACGACTACACCTTCACCCTTGATTTGCCCGCGGGACCCGTCGCCCACCCGGACGCCGAAGCAGATCGTCTGATCCAGGAAGCGCTCAGGAAAGTCCCCGCCGGCAGCATGACGGATGAGGAAATCATGAAGCGGGCGCCAACCCTCGAGAAGTTTCCAGGGGTCGGCATGGAGCCAGGGACGGACAGGAAAGGATCGCTCCTCGTCATCTTGCTCCTCGCTTTTTTGGGGGGCGTGCTTCTCAATGTGATGCCTTGCGTGCTGCCCGTGCTCTCCATCAAGCTCGCGGGACTTCTCCAACACTCCGGGCAATCTTCCTCTGATGTGGTGAAAAGTTCCCTGGCGTCTTTTGCCGGGATCCTGGTTTCCTTTGAGGTCCTGGCCCTTGTCGCGATCCTCGCCCGCCGGGCGGGACACGCGATTGGGTGGGGAATCCAGTTCCAGAACCCCGTCTTTGTCGCCTTTCTCATGGCGGTCGTTCTCTTTTTTGCGTTGAACCTGTGGGGGGTCTTTGAAATTCAAATGCCACGTTTCCTCGGTCATTTCGCGACGTCCTATGGCTATCACGAGACGCTTCCCGCTCATTTTGTTTCGGGACTCTTGGCAACGCTCCTCGCCACACCCTGCTCAGCTCCCTACCTGGGAACGGCTATGGGCTTCGCGCTTTCCCAGCCGTCTTCCGTCATCTTGATGACCTTCACGGCGGTCGGGGTGGGAATGGCACTTCCGTATCTCGCGCTTGCCGCCTTTCCCCAGAGCATCCGTTGGCTCCCTAAGCCAGGGGCCTGGATGGTCACGCTCAAGAAAGGGTTCGCCATCTTGCTTTTTGCCACAGCGGCCTGGCTGGGCTGGGTCCTCTATCAACAGCAGAAGGAGCGCCCGGCGCAAGCCCAAGCCAGTTCCACTTGGGGTGCCTTTGATGAACCGGCCATTCCACGCTATTTGAACGAAGGAAGACCTGTCTTGGTTGATGTCACAGCGGACTGGTGTGTGACCTGCAAATACAACGAGCGCTTTGTTCTGGCGGATGCGCGGGTCATGTCAGAGTTTGCGAAACGTCGCGTGGTCCTCATGAAAGCGGACTGGACTAACCGTGATCCTGCCATCGGCCGCTATCTGATGAAGTACGGCCGCGCCGGCATCCCTTTTTACGCCTTGTACCGCCCCGGCGGAGAACCCATCCTCCTTTCAGAGTTTCTCACCGTCTCTCAGGTTCTGGAGGCGCTTCGGGCGCTCTGATCGGAAATCTTAAGGGCTTGGAAGCCGCCTTGGTATAATGCAGGCGTAAATCGAATGACCGTTTGGAATCCTCACTTACGAAGGGTGTATTGGGAAACGACCGCAGGCTGCAACTTGCGTTGCATCCATTGCCGTCGCTTGGATATTTTGGATCAGCCCGCCAAGGACGAACTCACGACGGAAGAGGGCATGGCACTCATCAAGGACCTGCAGTCCATGGGAAGGCCTGTGCTCATCTTTTCTGGCGGAGAACCCTTATACCGTAAGGACTTATTTGAGCTCGCGGCCTACGCCAAGAATTGCGGCCTGCCCATAGCGCTTTCGACGAACGGAACCCTTGTCGACAAGCCCATGGCTGAAAAGATTCGGCAAGTCGGGATTTATTACGCCTCGGTTTCCCTGGATGGTGCAACAGCGGAGACCCATGACAAATTTAGAGGCCCCGGCACTTTTGAAAAAACACTCCAGGGCATGAGTCTTCTGCGTGAGGCTGGCTTGAAGGTCCAGATCAATTTCACCGTCACGCGTCAAAACAAGGACCAGATCGAGCAGGTCTATGCGCTCGCCAAAGAGTCCAAGGCAGCGGCGCTCTACCTCTTTCTCCTTGTGCCCGTGGGTTGCGGGGTCCAGATCGCCGACTCCCAGATGCTGAGCAGCTCCGAAGTGGAAGAATGGCTCAAGTGGGTTTGCGAGCACGACAAGCCAGGGTCCCTTCCGCTCAAAGCCATTTGCGCGCCGCACATCTACCGTATAGAGCATGAAAGTCTTGAAGCACCACAGGCCAACCCCATCTCGAGCGACCGCAAAGGGTGCCTGGCCGGCATTCACATGTGCTTTATCTCGCACAAGGGTGACGTGTTCCCTTGCGGCTACTTGCCCCAGGCGGCTGGCAACATTCGCCAAGAGCCCTTCCAGAAGATTTGGGAGAGCGCCACGCTCTTTCGTTCGCTGCGAAACTCAGACCTGTTGGAAGGTCGCTGCGGGGTGTGCGACTTTAAGGATGTCTGTGGCGGGTGTCGTGCCCGAGGGTATTACGCGACGGGGAACGTCCAGTCGGAAGAACCCTATTGCGCTTACGAGCCCGCCGCGAAAACCTCTTGATCGTTCCTTTGCCTCTCTAACCTAATAGACGTATTAACCCGAAAATTGTCGAATGAAACGGTGTTATCGTCCGTAATAAGCAAACTCTACTATGCCGTCATCCCGGCGAAAGCCGGGATCCATCATGTCTTTTTCGTCGATGATAGACTCCGTCCGCCACACGGCAGGGCGGACGGCCCGCCGGGCGTCTGGAGGGCCGGCTAACAATCCGCCGGGGTGACGAACATTTGGGTTTACTTCTTCGTAGGAAGGCCCAAGCGTTCGGCTTGACGAAGATGTTCCGCGCCTTCCTCAGCTCTCCCGGATTCAGTCAAAAGCTTCCCCAACAGATAGTGGGCCTTGGCATAGTCCGGTTTTATATCCAGCGCCGCTTGCGCTTCCTTGATGGCTTCTTCCCGTCGGCCGAGCTTCGCGTAGGCCGTCGCGAGGTTCAGCCGGACCTGCGGAAGATCGGGCCTGAGGTTTCTTGCTTTCTCATAATAGGCGATCGCCATTTCGGTGTTGCCCTTGAGCATATAAGACAGGGCCAGGTTGCTGAACACTTCCGCCTCATGGGGCGTGTGCAGATCAAGCGCTTTTTGGTAGTACGTAATCGCTTCATCGATCTTGCCAAGCGCGTAGTAAGCCGCTGCCATGTTGACGGCCAGCTCAGGAACTGAAGCGCGAAGCGCTTCAGCATTCTTGTAATAGGCGAGGGCCTCTTGCGGCTTCTTTTGTTCCATGAGCACAAGCCCCATGTCCCGGTAAGCTTCCGCCAGGGTCGGGTTCAGCTCCAGGGATTGTTCATAGTGGGCCGCGGCTTCTTCCAGGCGGCCCTTCTTCATCAGCGCCGCGCCGTAATTGTTATGGGCCCGGCTGTTCTTGGGATCCATCTCCAGGGCATGTCCCCACAGGGACAGATCATCCCGCCAATGGTGAGTTTGCGCCCATGTCTGCCATCCCAGCACCCCCAAGAGCGCGGCCATCGGCAGCCACGCGGAACGGCGCTTGAGGAGAAATCCCGCCAGGAGAAAAGGCCACGGAATGCAGGATAAATAGCTGTAGCGCGCGGCGACCAGCTGCGGGCCGTTTTGGGCGAGCCCCGAGACCGGCGCGAAGATGAGGAGGTAGCATCCCCAGGCGAGGAGGAAGGCCGGAGAACGGCGATAGAGGCCAAGGAAGATGGCCGTCAGCACAAGCGAAAGAATGGCGCAGGCAGCAAACGAGCCTGCCATGCTTTGAAAGACGTACGGCACTTCATACAGAGGCGACAACTCGCCAGGCCAAATCGTTTTTTGAAGGTAGAAGATGGTCCCATAGAAGAAGAACGACAGGCGCTCCGTAAGACTGTAAGGACTCATCGCTTGGGTGAGGCCCAGGGCGCCGTTGATCACGGCGGCAGCTCCCAGGACGAAGAACGGAATCTTCTCGCGCCAAATCGGCCAGCTCTCCCGCCTGAACCACCGGCGGGGATCCGTCGCCAGGCGGCGCAGAGGGAAAACATCCAGCGCTATCAAGACCCAGAGGAGCCCAACCGTGGTTGCTTTGGATAAGAGACCGAGAAGAAAGAGCACCAGGGACCATGGGTACCACCGCGTTTCTTCCGGCCCTCCGGTCAGGGTTGGCCAGCGCTTCAGATACGCCCAGCCTGCCAACAGAAAGAAGAGCCCTGAAAGAACGTCGCGGCGTTCCGTCGCCCAGACCACCGACTCCACACGGAGAGGATGGATGGAAAAAAACAAAGCGGCAAGAAACGATGCCCCTAGAATATTCCTCTGTGTATCCGGTCGATCCCAAGCGAACAGAAGGACCCGCCGTACGAAATAAAAGAACACAACACCATTGAGACTCTGAATCAGAAGGTTCGTGAGGTGATAACCCTTTGGGTCCAACGCCCATATTTTGTAATCCAAGGCGCTCGTGAGCCAACTCAAAGGCTGGTACGGCCCCATGTGGTAGGTGGTGAACATCCACCGGAGGTGCTCCAGGCCAAAACCTCTAAAGTGGGGATTCTTGACGTAATTGTCCAGGTCATCCCAGGCCAGGAAGCCATTCTTGAGCGCTGGGGAAAAGGCCACGAACGTCAACACGGCAACGAGTAAAGGCAGAATGATTCGAAAACGCGGCGGTGAAAGAGGCTTATCCATAGCTATACGCGACAGAATGTAGTTTTTTTAGATCTGAATTTCTATGCGGGGTGGCCTTGCCCCAGCGCAGAGGAGGACTCTTAACAACGATCTTGATGGCGCAGCAGATGTTCCACCTTTTGATAAACCGTCATGAGGGTCTCCTCTGTTGCCTCGCCCGCGGGTATTTTGATGGCGTTGGCCCAGGGGACGGAAGGACACCACCGCTTGGGATCGGTCTGGAAAAAAAGCCCCAGTGTGGGGACGCGGCAAGCGACCGCAACATGAAAAATGCCGCCGTCGGGGCAGAGGAAGAGCTGGAGGCGTTGGAAGAGTGCCGCGACAGTCCCGAGACCTCGTTCTTTGTACAGAGGGATCTCTCGGCCGAGCGCGGCGCAGAACGGGGCATACATGCCTGTCTCCACCTTGCCCGTTCCCGTCCGATGACCTGGCGGAGGATTGATGGCGATCAGCTCTGCGTTTTGATTCTGCAAGAAACGTTCTGCTAATTTCACCCACGAAACGACAGGCCATAATCGGTCGGGACGTGTCGGGTTCCCTGCCAAAAATAGTCCCACCTTCGGTAGTTTAGAGTTCCAGTGGATTTCGCTCCACCATCTTTCCGCCCAAGCATGGTCCTCGGCACTTGGGAAAAACTCGGGTTCCGGTGCTACGTGATCAACGAGAGGACGGATCAACTGCGCGTAACGGTTCCACTCGGGCTCGGAAGCAGGTGCGGGTTGGACCTCCACCTGAGCCAGGCGCTGGCTCCAATTCAGTCCTAATGTTAAAGCAGCGCTGTCTAAACACCAGATGATCTTGACGCCTAAACATTTCGCCAGAAGGAGATTCGTCAAAGAAGGAGAGTGGCTATAGACAGCGATCACCAGATCGTATTGTTCTTTTCGCAAACCACTCAAAAAGCGAAAGATCCAGAGAGGGTTCCACATGGCCTTCTTATCCCAAACCCACACCTTCGTGAGCCGAGAGTTCCCCCGGATGGCGGTGGCGTTGTGTCGGCTTGCCAACAGATCAAGGCGCAAAGAAGAATAGCTCTCCTTCAGTGAGCGAAAAAGAGGCGTGGTCAAGAGCATGTCGCCGATGCCCTGTTGTGGCCGGATAAACAGGATTTTGCGAATCGTCCCTGACTCCATGTGGCGGCGCACTTCCGCTGGTGTTAGCTTCTTTGCGGGTCCGGAAGGTGTGAGAAGCAGAGCAATCGCATTGCGTACTCTTGAGAGGCGTTCAGCCGATATCATCTCTTCGAGGAACCCTCCTTTTGCGTGAGGAGTTCACGGTAGGCTTGCTCGGTTTTATGCACCATTTGGTCCGCTGAAAACTCGGTCAGAACGCGCTGGCGGCCCTGCTCGGCCAGGCGCCGGGCCTCGTCTCGGTTCTGGATCATCCAGACGAGCGCCTTCGCCAGAGATTCGGAGTCCCCCACGGGAACGAGTTTTCCCGTGACGCCTTCTTGCACGAGTTCCCGGTTGCCGGCCACGTCGCTGGCCACCACGGGGATTCCGAGCAATAAAGATTCCCGCAGTGCCCCCGACAAACCCTCGCCGGCAATGGCGGAATTGACGCTCGCGTCGCTGGCAGCCAGAAGATCCGCGACATCCGTTCGGAACCCGAGCCGCCGCACGGAGGATCGAATGCCCAAAGAATCGACCAGGCCCGTCATTTCAGGTCCGTCTGTTGCCCGGCCGGCAAAAATGAATTGTCCGGGGTGGCCCCAGGATAGGTATCGTTGGATCGCCCGGAGAAACACTTCTTGCCCTTTCCATTGGGAGTAATTGGCCACTTTGATAAACGTTGGAACCTTCGGATGCAACTGCAAGGCGTGGCGCAAAGACTCCACCTGCTGGGGCGACGAGGGACGGAAGTCCTCCGTTTCCACGCCGCTATAGACCACTTGGACGCGGGAGGGCTCAAGACCCCCTTGAATCAACACCTGTTTAACCCCATCGGAGACGGCGAGATAACGATCCACATAAGAAGAGGTGTATTTCAACCGACTGAAGCGGTGTTCTCCAACGGGGAAGGAAACCCGGCGGGTGACGAGAAACGAGCAGGAATGCGAAGCCAACGCCGTGGCGAAGAGCCCCACGCCGTGAGCTTTGGGATGCTGGGCATGAAGAATCTGGATCCCTTTTTTCCGGACGAAGCGAAGGAGGGCCCAGATGGCCAATACATCGAGATCACCGCGGATCCTGGTGAGCAAAAGCGGTATGCCGAAAGACTCCGCGCGACGGGCAATCTCGCTTCCTCGCTGACAGGCAATCCAGACCCCATGCTTTCGTGCTGCCAGGCCGCGGGCGAGCAAGAGGGTCTGTGCCGCGCCGCCGCTCCAACCAGAGCTCTCCGTGACCAGGAGAATCTTGATCGGGGCCAGACTTTGAGCGTTCTGGCTGTCGTTCAACGCACCTGCTTCAAGAACCATAAACCGATTATAGCCATCTGGGTGTCACAACCCGAACCGCTGACGGGCTCGTGACCTCGGAGCCTGCTGGTCTTTGAGAAAGACAGAGGTCCCGGCACCCGCCGTTTTGTTTTCTGGGAATTACAGGTTTTGGACTTGTTATGATCAAATGAAATCCGAATTCCATGAATACACGAATGATTCTGCGCGCGACCAAGCTGCGGACGAAGAGGGCCATCTCATTCCGCTCAGCTACCGATCGCCCAATCGTCTTACACGCGCTCCCCCAAAGCGACCCTTCGAACCTCAAGCGGCGGAGGTTTGAGCGATCGAGGGAGGCCCCAAAATCCAAGCACCTTTGTCAAAAGCATCTTCTGAAAGGAGAACGTCCGTGCTGCGAATCACTTTAGGAATTGGACTCGGCGCTTTAGCCGGCTATGCTTATCATCGCATCGTCGGATGTCGTAGCGGTGTTTGCCCGATCACCGCGAATCCCTATATCAGCACGCTCTACGGAGCGTTATTGGGATGGTTGTTGGTTCGCCGCTGAGCGGTTGCACCTCTCGAGGCTCGGAATCAACAATCCACCGCAAAGAGATCTCTTCGCTTTTCCCTACCGCGGTCCACCCGCTCGGTCATCATCGGCAAGGCGCCAGCCGATCGCCAGCGTGAGGGGGCCAATGAGGTGAACCATCAGCCGAAGGAGCGTGATGGGCAAAACAAAGTCAAAATCCTGCGAGTACGTTAAGTACGCGTAGACATAGGCACACATCTGCAGCCCCGCGGCCGCGAAGAGCATTTTGGATTCCCTTGGAAAGGGCCGCTTTGTCGCTGGCCACAGCAATCCCGCCGCCACCAAAATCCAGTAGAGGCCCCAGTTCCGCACATGGAACAGCTCACGACCCAAAGCATAGGCTGTGATATACATTCGCTGCCATGCCTCGTCCCAAGGAAGCGCCAGAAGCCGCACTGTATGGACGGAGTTATGCGGCAGGAAATACCTTGTCCATATCCAGGGAACAAGCAGAAGCGCCGTGGGTAATACCGTCCGAAGTCCAAAGTCCTGGAAACGAGGACGTAATGAAAAAGCACATAAAACGAGTCCGATGATGACGGCTGGAATACCTTCATTTTTGGTAAAGACACACCCCAAAGCGAACAAGGCGGTCATAGCAGGCTCACCCAAGCTCCCCGACTTTGAGCCTCGGACTCCAGACGTCTTGACGAGACAAAGCAAAAAACCCGTCCAATAAAATCCGAAGGGGATGTCGGCAAATCCAGAAGCAGCCTGCCCCATAAACGTACTAGAAAAAAGAGGGAGCGTCGCGACAACCCCGCAAACGACCAAAGCATACTCTTTGTGGATTCTCCGAGAGAGTGCGGCATAGATCATCCCGAGCCACGCGGTCCAGTGCCCAACAAACAAGAGCCGGACCGCCCGGTCATCCGGGTGTCCCAGCCATCGGTAGAAGCCCGCTTCCAGATAGGGGATGAGCAACGGATAATCGGCGTTGATATGCAGAACAGAAGGATCGAGAAAAGCTTCCGTTCTAAACGTCTCTTTGTAAAACAGTATTTTAGCCTTATACCCATAAATTACGATGCTGTCCCACATATGCATGGGGAAGGTGAGGGCCTGAAGCAGGGAGGTGAGGAGAGCGATCGCGACAGGAATGCAAAGCCAATAATGTGGCTTCCAAAGTCTGAAGTCCGAAATCTGACGGCCATTCAAATCAGAGATGCTGGCTTGGGGCCTCCGATAGAAGAGAAGGGGCACCGCCACCAACCCCGCCTGCCATACATAAAACAGGGCACCGCGCGTCTGAATATGGAAAACATTGAGCAAGAACTGCGCGTATGCCCAAACGATCGTTCCAACACCAAAACCCCAAGCCAGGTCTTCCCACCCGATGGTTTTCTTCAATAAGCGCATCCAGGCCAGACCCAAGAGGGTCACATACGCTAAATACAGAAGCACGACAAGTTCACTCATGGATTGGAACGAGCGGGGGATAAGCCGTCAATTCCGCGTGAGGGGGGAGCACGTAGACCAAGACCCAGGCGGAAGGGTACCTCTTTCGGACTTCGTCCCGTTCACTCAGGACCCGTGAACCATTTTTCAGAAGCCGCGGATATAAATAATAAGAGAGATACCAGGGTGGTGCAGCAGAGACCAATCGGACCGAAGCTTCGAGAGGAATTTGGCTGGCGACCTGCGTGACCACGCGATGCCAATGCCCGCCTTGCAGAATTCGGCGTTCGGGGTTCGAAAGGCCAGAGGCGTCACGGAAAGCCTGCGCGGCCTTCCAACCATTCGGCAAGAGGAATACAAAATTCACGATGCAGCAGAGGAGAAGAAAAAAGAAGGTCCAGGAGTGACGAGAGAGTTTCATGAACAAAAGAAAATTCAGTTACGGCAGTTCTTTGAGGGCTTTTTGGATCCCGTGAGCGGGGTCGGCGAAGTCCTTGAGCTCACCCGCCAAATACTTGTCATAAGACGCCAGGTCAAGGAACCCGTGACCGCTTAGATTGAAAAGGATCACCTTGGGCGGATCGGGCAGGGTGGCCAGGTCCATGGCGGCTTTGACCGCATGGGAAGTTTCCGGTGCGGGCACGATCCCTTCGGCGCGCGCAAAAGCAACCGCGGCTTCAAAGACGGTGGTCTGCTCGTAGGCCATGGGCTCGACAATCTTCTGATCGACCAGGGCGCTCACGATCGGCGAGGCCCCGTGGTAGCGCAAGCCGCCGGCATGAATGCTGGGGGGGATAAAGGTATGGCCGAGCGTAAACATTTTTAAAAGGGGCGTAAGGCCCACCGTGTCGCCGAAATCGTAGGCGTAGCTTCCGCGTGTGAGCGACGGGCAGGACGTCGGTTCCACGGCGATGATGCGCATGGCCTTGTGCTTTGTGAGCTTGTCAGGGACAAAGGGAAAGGCGATGCCGCCGAAGTTGCTGCCGCCGCCAACGCAGGCGATCACGGCATCCGGAGTTTCACCGAGCTGCGACAATTGCTCCTTGGCCTCCAAGCCGATCACAGTCTGGTGCAGAAGGACATGATTGAGCACGCTCCCTAAAGAGTAGTTGGCCTGTGGGTCGCCCGCGGCGTCCTCCACTGCCTCCGAGATGGCAATACCGAGGCTGCCGGGACAGTGCGGATCGGCCTGCAGAATCTTTCGGCCGGCTTCCGTCCGATCAGAAGGCGAAGCGATCACCTCGCCGCCCCAGAGATGCATGAGCGACTGGCGCATCGGTTTCTGGTTGTAGGTCACTTTCACCATGTAAACCCGGCACGCGAGGCCGAACACGTTGCAGGAAAAGGAGAGGGCGCAGCCCCACTGACCCGCGCCGGTCTCCGTGGTGAGACGCTTGATCCCGGCCTGCTTGTTGTAAAAAGCTTGCGCGACAGCCGTGTTGGTCTTGTGGCTGCCCGTGGGTGAGACGCTTTCATCCTTGTAATAGATGCGGGATGAAGTCTTGAGAACGTGCTCGAGCCGATGGGCGCGCCGCAAGGGAGTCGGCCGCCACAGACGCAGGACATCGCGCACTTCCTGGGGAATGTCGATCCAGCGCTCGCGCGAGCCTTCCTGCTCGATCAACGACTTGGGGAAAATGGCTTCGAGTTCTTTGGGGTCGAGCGGCTGCCGGGTCCCGGGATGGAGCGGCGGCGGCAGCGCGAAAGGAAGATCAGCCACCACGTTGTACCAGCGTGTTGGCATCTCGGTCTCATGCAGGTGGGTCTTATAGCGGTGCATCGGACAATATTATGCCTTGTTGGGAGGCTTCAGAGGAACTCGATGGGGTCGAAGCCAATGGCATGCTATCTCGAGTGCGAAGCCTTGACCCAGAGGTTTCCGCTTAGTCCCATCCAAAACATAGGTGGTATTCTTCCTCCTTAAAAACCAAGTCATGATGCGATGAAGAAACATCTTTTTTGTCAGCAACCCTCCCTCCCCGCCGCACGGAGTGGCCTAGCGCGGAGAGTGGGCAGCCGGCTCAAGCCTTAAGAAACGATCGACGAGCGCATCCGCTGCGCGCTCGCCGCTTTCGATGCAGTCCGGTACCCCCGCTCCGTATTGCCAGTTTCCCGCGAGCGCCAGCCCGGGGAGACCGAACGCCGCTTCTTCGATCTTGAGCATTCTTGGAAGATGTCCCAGCGTGTATTGCGGCATGGCGTCCGGCCAGCGCTCGACCGAGGTGAACTTCGGAGGCCCGGAAATACCCAAGAGCCGCCCCACTTGATCAAGAACAATGTTCGTGAGTGCCTGGTCGTCCTTGGCAAGAAGATCGGCCTGATGCGCTCCGCCCAGAAAAGCGCGAAGAAGCGCGGTCCCTTCCGGCGCGCGGCCGGCAAATTTCCGGTGGACAAAGGTGCAGGCGATGGCCGGCCGTCCGCCATCCCGACGGGGGGCTGTCTCTTCCTCCATTTCGAAGGAATGGCGATGCGCTTCGAGCTCCGGCGTCACAAACCCGACGCCGTCCATGGGATGCCGTATGAGGCCGGCATCAAAGGCCAGGTTGACCGTCATGGAGTGCGTGTACGGGATGCTCGAGAGCTCCGCCGAGAGCGCGCGGTTCTGAAGCTCAAGGAGCCTCGCCGATTGAGGAGCGCCTGTGCACAAGCAAATCGCATCGCTGTGGGACCGCTCGCCATTTTTGAGATGAATGTCCCAGCCTTGCTCGCTCCGCTGAATGTGCTGGACCGGCGTGTTCCGTCGAACCGACTCTTGGGGGAGCAGCGCCGCAATCCTGGATACGAACGTTTCCATTCCATTACGGAAGCTGACGAATAGGCTGTAGCGCGCGCCGCTGGCGCTCTGAACGGCGCTGTCGCGCTTGGCGAGTCCCAGCAAAATGCTTCCGTATTTCTTTTCCATTTCAATAAAGAGCGGAAAAGTGGACCGAAGGCTTAACGTTTCCGGGTCGGCCGCGTAGATCCCCGCCACCAGCGGCTGCGCAAGCCAGTCCAACACTTCACGGCCGAGCCTGCGCCGGACAAAAGAAGCGAGCGATTCCTCGTCCTGAGGCTTGGCCGGCACAAGGGGCTCCAGCAGCGTCCGCAGTTTCCCCGGCCAGGAAAGAAGCGGGCTCATGAGAAAAGGGTGGAGTTTGGCCGGGGCCAGAAGATAAAAACCCTCCGGCACCGGGTGAAGCTTTCCATTTTTCACGATAAAGCTGCGGCGAAACTCGGGCCGCGTATTGATCAATTGATCGAAAAGCCCAAGCTCTTCGCAGAGCTTCACACCCCGCGCTTTGTTCGAAATGAAGCAGTCGGGACCACCTTCCAGCAGAAACCCATCACGCCGGGTGGAGTGCAGGCTTCCCCCAAGACGGGAAGAGCTTTCCAGAAGCTCGACCTCGAGATCCCGGCCCTCTTCTTTGGCGCGCCGGGTCAACCGGAGAGCCGCGGCAAGGCCCGTGATCCCTCCGCCAATAACCGTGACTTTCTTTCCTGTCGATTTCATCTGGGCAACCCTCAATTAACTTCGGCGCGCGTGCATCGCAGGCGACCCCGCCGTGGGCAGCGTCTGCAGGCAAGGGGGGCTCGCCGAGACGGGCTGGCAGTAGCAGACTTTGGACGAGCGCCCGGGGGCCGTGAAGATTTGGCCGCTTTGGTCGCGCGTGGTCTGGGAAGACATCATCTCGGGCAGCGCCTCCTGGGCGGCACGCTTTTGCACAACGTCCGCGATCATGCGGCAAAAGACGGGGTGATCGCCTACGGTTTTGGCGCGGTAAATCGTAACCCCCACCTCCCGAGCAACTTGTTGGGCTTCCACATCCAGATCAAAAAGGATTTCCACATGATCGGCGATGAACCCGATCGGAATCATGAGAAGCTGCTTCTGGCCGTGTCGGGCTCTTGTCCGGATCTCATCGCCAATGTCCGGCTCGAGCCACGGGTCGCGGGGATTCCCGCTTCGGCTGGAGTAGGCGAGCTTCCATTCTTTACGCCCGAGTTTGTGAGCGATGAGTTCCGCTGTTTTTTGCAGCTCCAGAACATAGGTCGAATCCTTCGCCATGGCACAAGGAATACTGTGGGCTGTAAAGATCAAAGGGATAGAGGAACGTTCTTCGCCTGGAACAGCCTGTAGGGCCTCTTGCGCTCTGAGCGTAATGGCCTCGATGAAGAGGGGATGGTCGAACCAGGGGCCGACCAGATCCACGACCGGCGCTTCCGGCCCGATGCGCGTTCTCGCGCTTTCCACGGCATTCAGGTATCGTTCAAGACTGGCTTCGGAGCGGTGTGCCGCGGTGTAAAACCCGATGGCGCGCTTCACGCCGCCCGACTGCATCTGGCGGAGGGCATCTTCGATAAAGGGGTGCCAGTTCCGGTTTCCGACATAGACGGGAATGTTGTCCCGCGTTCCTCTTTTCGACGCAAGACTCGAGACTCGGGACTCGGGACTGTTCAGAAGCTTACGCAGGCCTTCAGCTTGGCTTATGGTGATGGCGTTGATGGGAGAGGAGCCGCCGATGGCCTCATAGTGATGCGCGACTTCCTCGATCCGCTCGGGAGGAATCGGGCGGCCTCTCGTTACGATCTCCAGAAAGGGGCGGATATCCTCCCGTTTTTCGGGCCCGCCAAATCCGATAAAGAGAACGGCGTCATACGTCGGCACGGATCACCTCTGGCTCATTTCATGGACCGCGTCGACGAGGGCCTTGGCGTGATCGACGGGCGTTTGCGGCACAACGCCATGCCCAAGGTTAAAGATGTGGCCCGGACGGCCGGCGGCCTGATCGAGGATGCGCTTGGCTTCTCGCCGGATCGCGGCCACATCATTTAAGAGAAAAACAGGATCCATATTTCCCTGGACGGCGACGGATCCCAGCCGGTTCCAAGCCTCCCCCAGTTCCACACGCCAGTCCAGGCCGATCACGTCTCCTCCTGCCTCTTTCATGAGTTCTAAGAGCGCCGCTGTACCCGTCCCGAAATGGATGACGGGGACCCCTGGAGTGATGTGGCGAATGACGTATTGGGCGTGGGGGAGAACGTAGGTTTTGTAATCCGCGGGACTCAGGCACCCCACCCAGCTGTCAAAGAGCTGGACGCATTGAGTCCCCGCCGCGATTTGGCCATTGAGATAGCCGACCAGAGACTGGGACAGTTTCACCATCAGAGCGTTCCAGTCCCGGGGGGAGCCGCGCATGAGCGTTTTCGTGTGGAGATAATGATCCGAGCCGCCGCCTTCGATCATGTAGGACGCCAGCGTAAACGGTGCGCCTGCAAACCCGATCAGAGGAATTTCAGAGGGAAGCGCTTGACGTGTCTTACGGAGGCCGTCGAAAACAAAAGAAAGCGAGGCAGGATCGGAAAAAGCGCGCAGCCGTTCGATGTCGCTGGAGGAGCGAATGGGATTTCCAATGACAGGACCCTCCCCCTTGGAATATTCCAGCTGAATCCCCATAGGCTCGAGAATCAGGAGCAGATCAGAAAAGATGATGGCCGCATCGACCTTGAGACGCTCTGCCGCGTACACGGTGACTTCGCAGGCCAGATCCGAATTCTTGCAGAGCTCGACAAATCCATGTTTTTCCCGGAGCGTGCGGTATTCCTTCATGTAGCGCCCCGCTTGGCGCATGAGCCAAATGGGCGTATACGGCACGGTTTCCTTGCGACAGGCCCTCATGAAAGGAGATTGTTCGAGAGCCTGGGAAGCGCTGGAGGGAAAGGAAGGGATTTTTAATGGCGGTATGGACACCGCCGCATTCTACAAAAGGAAAGGAAGGCTATTACTCGTTGCAATAGACGTAGCGATCGGTCACTTTGGACAGTTCTGTCGGGCTGTCGCCAAACATATCGGCTCCCTCACAATCGCCGCCATAGTTTTCTAAACAAATGCTCCAAAGGGCATGCCCGTTACGTTGATAAACAGTGACGCGCACGGCCTTGACCGTCGCCACCCCGTAATAATTATCCCAACCATACATCCACCCAGGGCAGGGTGGTTCCGGCCATTTGGAGAGGTGCGATGCTGTGAAACTCGGAGCTGAGCCTGGAGCCACCATAGGAGCCCATACGTGGTCCTTGCTGGAAGTGAAATCCACAAAGGCAGCTTTGCTTATCGCGTCCATATTGGCTTTGACCACGTTAAAGCGGAGTCTGGCCTGTAAAGCATCGTAGGAAGCTAGAAAAATGCAATAGATGATGCTCACGATAACAAGGAGAATGAGTAGCTCGGTCAGCATCCACCCACCACGACCCTGTCTCATGGTTTGCCGGACTCTCATAGGCTGGTCTTGAAAGTGATTTCTCTAGGAATTCTATCGGGACCTGTGACAATAACGCGGTCTTTCAGAACCTTCGTGGAAATGCCCTTCAAGGGAGACTTGTTGTTGTAATAAAGACCGCCGTTGCGAGCTGTAAAATTTGTGCCCTGAAAGGAAAGAAGTGCGATCGGTGTTCGAGGATTGATGAAAAATATTCCTTGGAGAGTAAGATTGGCGACTGAAGGAAGGGGCGGATCGTTGGTGATCACACGAGTCTTCTTATTTAGTATTTCGTCCTCATTGGAGTAGACGCTCTTGTAGGCAACTGTTCTCTTCCTGTCATCATAGGTTTGAGCTGGTCCTGAGGGTGATAAGGCAGTCATCGCAGAGGCCCCTGATGGAGCATATCCTTCTCTTTCCTTCGCACGACTGTTGAGATAATTGGTCAGCCGCACACCTGCTTCCATGAGTATTTTCCGTGGTTCTGATTCCGTCGTGGGTTGGTCAATGATCGGCAAGAGTTCGGCGATGGCATTTTGATTTGCCTCAGTGTCTGTCACAACCAATCTCTTTCCCTGGCCGGAGAGGATTCGTTTTTTTGAAGCATCCACTACGGAAAAATTGAGAAGTTGGATAACAATAGGAGCCTCAATATTCTTTAACGCGTAGACACGCGTGAAGGGCGTTTCCGCACATTGGAGCAGGGTGGTTTGAAGCAAGAGACACAGAACGGAGATGAAGACACAGCTCTTATGCTTTCGTGGCCCTGGACGCATAGTTTTATGTAGCTGATTCATATTGTTTTTGCAAGAGGTTTGAAAAAGCGAGAAATTGATAAAATGACCGCCTGCCATCGGCTCGGTGTTATGGAATAGCGCACCGCCTTGCCCATGGCCTTGCGACCATGATTGAAAAGGAACACGAAGGTGAATGAAGAAATGCGATGTCGTGCCTATACAGGTGCCTGGGCAGCGGATGGCCGCTTTGCCTATCCGGGGGCCACGCCGCATTACGCCCCGGACCGTCTTTTTGACACCCGCCATATTCGGCTCGAGTTAGCGCTCGATTTCTCAAAGCAATCGCTGCGTGGACGCTGCACCTCATCTTTGGTGGCCATCGCGGATGGTGCGACCGACATCCTCTTCGACGCGGTCAACTTCATCGAGGTACGCGTCAGCGCCAAGGGCAAGAGACTTCCATTCACCTATTCCGGCCGCGAGCTCAAGATCAAGTGGCCGACGCCAGTGCGCCGCGGAGCTTCCCTGGAAGTCACGATTGACTATCGGGTCGTTCGGCCTAAGCTCGGGCTCCACTTCATCGGTCCCGATCGGCACTATCCCCAGAAGCCCCTTCAGGCCTGGACCCAAGGCGAAGACGAATACAACCGTTACTGGTTTCCTTGCCATGATGCCCCGCAGGAGAAAACGACCACAGAAATGATCGTGAGCGTGCCCTCCCGATTCACGGCCATCTCCAACGGGGCCTTGCTGGGCGTCCAGCGTAAGGGTGCCACCCGGACCTTCCACTGGAAACAGAATGTACCCCATTCCCCTTATTTGGTCTCGCTGGCCGTGGGAGAGTTCAGCGAAATCAAAGACCGTTGGGGCAGGGTCCCTGTGCTCTATTACTGTCCTGCGGGCCGGGAAGAAGACGCCAAGCGCGCTTTTGGCAACACCCCCAGAATGATCGATTTCTTTTCCAAAAAACTGGGAGTTCCTTACCCTTACGCGAAATACGCGCAGGTCGCGGCAATCGATTTTATCTATGGAGGAATGGAGAACACCTCCTGCACCACCCAAACGGCGCTGACCCTGCATGATGAGCGGGCCCATCTCGATTTCACAAGCGACCCTCTGGTGGCGCATGAGCTTGCCCATCAGTGGTTTGGCGATCTGGTCACTTGCAAGGACTGGTCGCATGCTTGGCTCAATGAAAGCTTTGCCACCTATTTTGAGGCCCTTTTCCGTGAGCATGATCTCGGCCATGATGAGTTTATGTACGAGATGCGCACGAATGCCGAGACCTATTTTGACGAGGACAAAGACCGCTACCGTCGGCCGCTTTCGACCAAACTGTATAAAAACACGAACGATCTCTTTGACCGTCACCTTTACGAGAAGGGGGCATGCATTTTGCACATGATCCGGCGCCTGTTAGGGGACCGGGACTGGTGGCGCTCTATTCATACCTACCTCGCGCGCCACAAAGCTCAAGGCGTGGAAACGATCGACCTCATTGAGTCCATTCAGGAAGCCACCGGCAGGAACATGCGGTCGTTCTTTGACCAATGGGTCTACAAGGGAGGCCATCCCGAGATCAAGATCCGGTCCTGGTGGGACGCGAAATCAAGAAAGCTGAACTTGAGGGTCCTGCAAACCCAGACGGTCAATGATGAAACGCCGCTTTACACGCTCCCCGTGGAATGGGCTGTCGATGTGGGGGGGGTCTCTCGACGATTTAAGGGAACCCTCGACAAGAAGGACCAGCTCTTTTGCTACACGTTGTCCGCGCCGCCTCGGCTCATCCTCTTTGATCCCGATCATGGTTTGCTCAAGCGAGTTGATTTCGCCAAGTCCGAAGAGATGTGGGCTGTCCAGCTCACCGAGGACCCTCATCTTCTGGGAAGGGTGGACGCGGCCGCCGCCCTGGGGCGTCTTGCGAGCCCCTCCGCGGTCCAGGCGCTTCGCCAGGCGCTTCTCAAGGAACAATTTTGGGGTGTTCAGGTGAACATCGCCCGCGCTTTAGGCCATGCGGGCATGGCGGGGGCCGCGGAGGCGCTGCTCGAGGCTTTGCGCCAGATCCAGCATCCCAAAGTGCGACGGGCCATTTATGAAGCGCTCGGGTCCTACCCCACTCCCAAAGTGGAGGCAGAAATCCGTTCTGGGCTGCCCCATGAAAAAAGCTACTTTGCGCAAAGCGAAGCGCTCCGCTCTCTGGGCCGCATGAAAGATCCCTCCCTCCTCAGCCTCTTCAAGGAGTACTTGAAGAAAGAATCTTGGAATGACACTTTCCGGTGCGCAGCCCTCGATGCCATCGGCTCACTCCAGTTAGCGGAATCTCGCGCGATTCTTAAGCAATACAGCCGCTCGGGGTACCATCCCCATGTGCGCATGACGGCGATCCGAAGGCTTGCCTCGTTGGGGCGAGGCGGGCGCGAGGACGTCCAGAACCATTTGGTAGGGCTGCTGGAAGACAAGCACCTCCTTGTTCAACTGACCGCGGTCCGGGCGCTGGGGACGTTTGCCGATGAGCGCGCAACCGACGCTCTTATGAAATACACGACGGGTGATTATGACGGGCGCATGAAGCGCGCCGCGGAAGAGACGGTCCGGAAGATCCGCAAAGGAATGGAACAAGAATTTCCCGCCGCGACCCCAGGGCGGAAAACGAAGAGAGAAGAGTGATCACGATGCCTCTTCGCCCCTCGCCCCTCGCCCTTCGCCCCTCGTGAGCATCAGCCCGCAAAAAGAGCAATCGCTTCGGGACAAAATGCGCGCTCTTGGCCTTCAGGAGAAGGATATCGAAGAGAGTTTTGTCCGCTCCAGCGGCGCCGGTGGTCAACACGTCAACAAAACCTCCACCTGCGTGCAGATCTTCCATCGGCCAACGGGGATCCTGGTGAAATGTCAAGAAGACCGTTCCCAGGCGGTCAATCGGTTCCTGGCTCGACGGCGCCTGCTGGAACGCTACGAGGCGATGAGGCTCGGGAAAAAGTCAGAGGAACAGCGGCGAATCGAAAAGATCCGCCGCCAGAAAAGGCGACGGTCCAGGCGCTCCAAAGAAAAGATGCTCGCCGCCAAGCACCACCAGGCCGAAAAGAAGGGCTTACGAAAGATCTCCGCTGAGGATTGGTGAGGAGACAGGCCCTGCGGCCTGAACAAGCCCCCCTCTCTCTTTGAACGAGTGCCGGGCCAGGGCGCCTATCCGGTTCTACTTCTTCTGTACGCCCTCAATTTCAATCTCAATCCGAACTTCGTCCCCAATCAGCAGCCCGCCGTTATCGAGCGTCTTATTCCACGAGATGCCAAAGTCTTTGCGGTTGATGGTGGTCGTTGCCGTAAAGCCGGTGCGGGTCCCTCCCCAGGGATCCTTGGCCATCTCGCCTCCTTGGACGCTCAGGACAACAGGCTTCGAGACCCCATGCAGCGTCAAAACGCCGGGCACTTCCAACCGATGGTCGCCTGCGCTCTTTGCGGAAGTGCTCTTAAAGGTCGCTGTGGGATACTTGGCGGTGTCAAAGAAGTCCGGTGAGCGCAGATGATCATCACGCTTGGCCATATTCGTGTTGATACTGTGGGCCTGGAGGACGGCTTCGACGGAAGACTTCTCGGGGGCCTTGGGGTCATAACGGAAGGACCCGGTAAATTCGTTAAATTGCCCCTTGACCTTGGAGACGATATGTTTGACCACGAATCCGACACTCGAGTGGGTTGGATCAATCTCGAATTCTGCTGACCAACCGGGGGCTTGAGGGATGAGGAAGAGCGACAGCAGCGATGCAACCAACCCGATACGAAGATGTGACATAAAGACCTCCCTGGAATGTTAGTGGGACGCTTCGACTTTAATGATACTGCCAAAAGGTGGACTGATCTTGGCATGGTGCGCTGAAAGATGCAGCCAATAGTCGCCCGGCGCCACCCCGTCCGATGCCATAATGTCGGCGGAAAGGGTGGTGGCGCTCTCGCGCTGGATGGGCCCCAGCGTAATCCCAGACTCATCGACTTCGATGCGAAACGCGGTCGCAAAGTCTTCGGTCAAATCGCGCCCTATAACTCTGAGGAGACTTTTCCCTCCTGCTTTCAGAGGCGGGGATACCTGCACTCCCTTGACCCAGTTTGGAGGGACAAGTTCAAACAGGTTCTTTTTCTCAAAGAGCTCCGTCCCGGACTCATTCTGAATTTTCACGCTGTAGGACTTCAGGGGCATCGTGGTCAGGCTTTGGAGAGCAAGCCTGATCTGAAAAGGGGAAAGATAAGTGAAGGAGCCCTGGCCCAGATTAAATTCTTCGACTTTGGCCCTGAGTTTGGGCGCATCTTCCGCGGAGAGGCCAGTTCCCTGAACGTAGATTTGAATCATGTCACCAGGGCGATGATACCGTTCCTCCGCCGACAAATTCTGAATAAAGCCCAGCTGCCCAACGTTGGGTCGCACAATGCGGATCATCCCCATACGTTTGAAGACCTCCTTCCCATGAATCGACATGGTCAGACCATGATCGCCCGGAGGGACACCGGGCGTGATCTGCATGGAACCATGCACTAAATAAGGAAGTTCTGGCTCAATCTCGGAAACAACGATGCCGGGCGTGCTGGGTTCAATGCGAAAGGTCTTGGCCATCTTCTCATCAAGATGGGTAATCACGCGAAATTTCCCACCGCGCCCATTCTCTTGCATGCTGGTGAAAAACACAGTCAGGACCTCGCCTTTTCGCACAATGGCGAAAGGCTCAGGAGCGCTAAACACGGGTAGCCCTTTAATAAGGACGCGAGGAAAGACAAAACCTGTTTTCGCGCGCTCGCCTGCGACGATCTCTCCATGAATCTGATTGGCGGTGACCAGCAACAGATTCTTGACGGAGACATGTTCATGTCCCGCATCCACCCGGATCATTTTCTCAAATTCACTGGTGAAGCCCGATCCATTGATATCAAAGCCAAGCGTGGCTCCCGGAGGGATCACCTCAGCGGCATAATAGCAGCGCACAATTTCGATATTCTTAGGGATCAGTTCCTTGTGGAGCTTGACTTTTGGAGCCACAGGGGCCCCGGTGCTCGTGGTCGGGGCCGGTTTCGGGCGGACGGCCGGTGTTGGTTTGGGCGGCTCCGGAAGCGGCGTCACGGTGGTCACGCTCGATGGCATGACGGGGGGTGGCGGGAGAGTCTCCGGCTTTTGAAGACGAGAGAAGCGCCACCACAGAAATCCCAAAAGAAGCAGCAGCAACAGTAGCACGATGGGCCATCTTTTACCGCGTCCCATAATTTATAAGGATAGTATATCTGCCTGACACGGGTCAGGTATAATCCGCGCTTGTGTCCTTGGACTTCGCTGGAACCATTATGGGCGAAGCAATCTCGAGCATGATTACACTGAAAAACATATCGAAAGCTTTCGGAGATCAGACGCTCTTCGAGTCCGCCTCCCTCCAGATCAATGAAAGGGACCGTTTTGCTCTGGTGGGGCCCAACGGTGCGGGCAAATCGACCCTCTTCAAGCTCATCATGGGGCGCCTGGAGACCGATGAAGGCTCCATCCAACACAGAACCGGCGTGAGCTTTGGCTACCTGCCTCAAGAGACCGCGGAGTTTTCGCACCATCGGGTGCTCGACGAGTTGGTGGGGCAGGAGTCGGCCGACTCGACCCGGGTCCCGAGGGCGAAGAGGATTTTAGCGGGGTTGGGATTTCGGCAGAGCGAATTCGACCGCCCGATCTCGGAGCTCTCGGGCGGGTGGCAGATGCGCGTGGCAATCGCCCGGCTCCTTCTGGATGAGCCGGATCTTTTGATGTTGGACGAACCCACCAACCACTTGGATTTGGAATCTCTGCTTTGGTTTCAGGACTACCTGCAGAACTACAGGGGCGCGATTTTTCTCATCTCCCATGATCGGGAATTTATCAACAGCGTGGTCGATCGGATTGTCGAAGTCCGCGGACAGAAGCTCAACATCTACACCGGCACTTTTGAGGACTACCTGGCACAGAAGAAGCAGGAAGAAAAAAATCTCATCGCGGCGTACACGCGGCAGCAGAAAGAGATTAAGGAACTGGAAGATTTCATCAACAAATTCCGCGCGAAGGCGTCCACGGCCTCGCGGGCCCAGGCCAAAATCAAGTATCTCGAAAAGATGGAGCGCATCGAACTGCCCGAGGAGCTCAAAACGGTTGGATTTTCCTTTCCGCAACCTGCCCGAAGCGGCCAGAATGTGATGGCGCTCAAAAACATCCGGCAGTCTTACGACGGGAAAACATGGGTCTATGAGGGCCTCGACTTGACGCTGGAGCGCGGCCAAAAAATCGCGCTGGTCGGGCCGAACGGTGCCGGCAAATCCACCTTAATCAAGCTTCTGGCAGGGGTCGTCCCTTATCAAGGAGGTGAAACAAAACTGGGGCATAACGTGGAGGTGGGCTATTACTCACAGCATCGGGCAGAGATGTTCCGCCCGGACAAAACGGTCCTCGAAGAAGCGCTCCACACCAAGCGCCATCACACGGAACAAACCATTCGCACCTTGCTCGGGTCCTTTCTTTTTCGGGGGGACGCCGTCTTCAAAAAGATTGAGGTGCTCAGCGGTGGTGAAAAAAGCCGGCTGGGGCTTGCGAAACTCTTATTGGACCCTCCCAATCTGATGCTTCTGGATGAACCCACCACCCATTTAGACATGGCGAGCGTCGATGTTCTCCTCGAAGCCTTGAAGAGCTTCGAAGGGACCCTCTGCTTTATCAGCCATGACGTCTATTTCATCCGGCAGCTCGCGGATCACGTCATCCATGTCCAAAAAGGCAAAGTCACCTGGTACCCCGGCGACTATGACTATTTTCTTCATAAAAAAGCCCAGGAAGAAGGGGAAGAAGCGGAGCTTTTCCGTTCTGAAGAGCGCATTGAGCAGGCCCACCACCGCCAGCCGTTTCTGGTTCCCCACGCTCACCCAGCCCGGGGACCCGCTCAGCCCCGCCAGGCGCAAGGCTCCCAACGAAAAACCAAAGATCAAAAGCGGCTTGAAGCGGAACAGCGCCAGGCGAAATATCGGCTGGAAGAGGAACAAAAACGGAAGCAGGAGGTGCTGCGGCAGCTCCAGGACACAGAGTCACTCTTGCTGAGTGAAATGGCGCGTCTTGAGACCCACGAAAACCCTGCACGGGTCAAAGAGCTGAGCCAGCGTTTGGGTGATATTCAGAAACAAATCAGATTGCTCCATTAGGGCCTAAAACCATCGGTTGAATTTATCGCTTTCTGCGGATACGCTTGGCTGAATGAACATCTCTAAGGAACGCCTTCTCCTGGGTTGTTGTGCTCTGGTCTCGGCCCTCTTGGTCGACCAGCCGGAGCGTTCCGTTCCGACGTTCTGGCAGAATGGGCTCGTCTCAAACGGTACGGGACGCTTTATTATCAAGAGGCAAGGGGACCTCACGCTCAAGTATGTCACAGCCAGCGCGCGATCCGAGAGCCTGGAACTTATCCCTGTGCCCTTCTACCGGGACCAGGGCCCGGGGACGGAGTCCATCCGTGAAATCGCCCGGCGTTTTAGCGCGCAGACCCGGTGGACCGTGATTGCGGCTATTAACGGGGGATTTTTTGATACGGCCACAGGGCTCCCGATCGGGTTTCTCATGCGTGATCGGAAAATGGAATTCTTTAACATGCCCCAGGGCTTTACCCGAAGCATGGTCGGATTTAGCGATTCGAAGGGCGGACTTACGCGGGCCCGCCTCCACATCGCCTCGCCTCGTCAGATGCCGAAGGTCTGGATGGAGACCTTCGCCGTAGGGAAGGGGAAGCCTTTCCGCGCGGCCAAAATCGCCGTCCACCATATCAACATTCCTGGGGGAAAAAACGCGCTGACGCTTTTCACGCCCCTCTATGGGAAACTTCTCAGAATTCCTCGTGATGCAATTTATCTCACGGCACAGAGCGAGCCCGCACGGCCTGGGATCTACCGAATCCAGGACCACTTTCGGCAGGGGCCCCTTCGGATCCCACCGGACGGCCTGGTGGTCGCTTTGCACGGCGATGCGCGGGCCAGTGCCAGTCTCCTGAGGAGTGGCGCTCTCGTTCGTGCCACCTGGTCGCTGCCAGCCGCCTGGTCATCCCAAGAGATCGTGCATGGTCTTCTGGCTGGGCCGCGCCTGATCGAACGTGGCCAGATTCAAGTGACGGCGCAACAAGAGCGTTTGCATACGCTCAAAAGTCGCGACCGTGTTGCCCTGGCAGAGAAAGCGAACGGTGATATCGTCTTGCTTTGGGCCCATAAAAATTCAAACGGCAATTTGTCCTATGAACAATTGGCTTACGTGCTCTCCAAGATGAACGTTCAAGAGGCGATCGCGCTCGATGGGGGGAGGTCGCGTGCGATCTTCGCGCAGCAAGGAGAAGCCCCCGCGGATGAGCGTTACTTCGAAGGTGGCAGGCCCGTGGCCAACGCGCTCGTTCTGGCCATTCGGCCGAGGGGTTCCAGCTAGACGTCTCCTGAAAAAAGCACCCTTGCGGTCTGTTAACCCGAAAACTTTTCTGAAAGCGGGCGCAAGTAAATTCTTTAATGACAAAAGGTCTCTCCTTGCCTTTGAAGTAGGCCGTGGTGCGACTAGCTATTTGAGCGTTTTTCTTACCGTCGCCTCGTCTTGATGCTTAAGCTGTACTCACACTTTTCTTCGTCCACGACGTCTGGACACTGTAATGGTTCGAGGCCGGGTCCCTTACGCTGCAGTTAAACGCGGCTTCCGTTAAGATTTCGCCAAGGCGACTCGACCAAATCGATACATCTTTTCCTTATACTTCCTCTTGTTCTTCAGGCATACCCACATGATCTCTGCCATCTTTCTGGCCACTGCCACAATAGCGACCGATGACAGCTTTCGAATTCTTCGTTGCTGATAAAAGGCTTTAAAGTACGGTGATACAGATACAGCCGTCCAACAGGCCTCGATTAATGCGTAGCGTAAATAGCGGTTACAAGACGGGATCAATCCTCCGTGATACGTCTTACCCCCTGAACTGTAGGTACTACACACCACGCCACAGTACGATGCAAACCGCGCAGCCGTCGGAAACCGTTCAATGGTGTCAATTTCCAAGGCCATCAGAGCACTTAAGATCTTGCCGACCCCAGGAAATGAATCGACAAGCTCGCGCAAAGGGTGATCCCTTAAAACCCGATCAATCCATTCTTCTGTCGCTCGAATTTGGACGCGAATCTCATCGAGCAATGCCATGTGGGATCTCAATAAATGCTGGTGCATCTCCGGAAGCTCCAAAGCCTTCAGCCACGCCCGGCCATGCGCTCCAAACAAGTCGCTTCGTTCGGGAACGTCAACATGAAGTCGGTCGAGTAAATCATGAACTCGATTCTTGATCACCGTTTGTCCCTTCACTAGCCATAGTCGGTGCCGCAATAGCGCTTTCTGTTCCCGCCGATCTCGACTCGGCACGTGGATTGTTGGGGTCACCCCCAAACGTAGCAGCAGGGCATGTGCCGTTGCATCGATTTTGTCTGTTTTGATAAACGAGTCGGCGATCAATCGTGATCTATAAGGATTGGCCAACACCGGATTCATCCCGAGATCTTCCAGAATGTCATAGGCAATGCCCCAGCTCCGTCCAGATTCCAATACACTTTGCACCGGTTCTCCTGGAGGAATCGCCTCTTTAACTTGTGCAAGACCTTCTCGCCGTGTGGGGACTTGACCTTCCCATACAATCTCGCCAGACTCCCTCATAGCCACAACCTGACAATACTTCTTGTGATGATCAATGCCGATGGATATCATGATTTTGGGCCTCCTGGGGTTATTAAGGTGTCTTTACCGACAGCCTTGTTTATAACTCTCTTGAGGCCCGCTTTCATATTACGCTGCAGTTGGCCAATTCTCTCCGTCTGAACCCAGTGCACTTTTTAGTGCCGTCATCCCCTGCGGTAGTAAGCAGGGGATCCATCAGGTTTTGTACGTCTGATAGACCCCGGCTGGCGGCCGCCGGGGTGACGGCAACTGCAGTTTCCCGGTTAATCAGATACGGGGTGAGCCGCGCGGTATCGGCACGACCGACGCGGCTTTAAAAAGATCGAATTCTCCAAACTTTATCGGGATTTTTCTCAAATCGAATCTTTGTGACGACGACGGCGCCCGATGGACCATGGACCATCGCCTTGCAATGGGCTGAGGCAAACACCACTTCGCAATCGTAAAGATCCCCGAAATTTCCGAAAATGGACTTGAGTCGTTCCATCCCCATGGCCTCAAAAGAGGAGCGGTATTGGTCCCGCGTATCGAGATAATCAGAATAATAGGTCAGTGACTCGTTCAAATTTCCACGGAGAACGGCGCTCTTCATCCGGGTCCACTGCCCGATGCATTGCCCAATCACCTGATAATCCTCTTGTTTGCCTGTCTTTTCCTCCTCGTCCTCGCCGTCATCCTTGGCTTTCATGGAAGAGGGTTCTGTTTGGGTGGGAAGTGCCGACGGGGAAATCCCCGCGGCGCTCTCCGCCGACTTGATCCAAGCGAGCTCAGAGGCCGCGCCTGTGGTGTTGCCGGCCTTGGTATAAATCTTCGCCAAGATCTTGTGGGCCGCGAGGTCCTCCTTGTCCAACTGGATGGCTCGCTTGGCCGACAATTCTGCTCCCGACAGATCGTCCAGCAAGAGCCGTGTGTAAGCCAGCTGCCTGTGGTAGGCGGAGTTCGTGGGGTCGAGTTCAATGGCTCGCTCTGCTGCTTGGGCCGCCTTGGTCGGCTCATTGAGAAAAAGGTAGGCCATCCCCATTTGAAAGTAGGCGAGGGGCTGCATGGAGTTGAGGGCAATGCTTTGGTCGAAATGCTCAATGGCTCTCTCAAAATTCTTCTGGTGCATTTGGGCGAGTCCGAGGATGAGATAAGGCTGGGGCAGGTTTTTGTTTTTCTGTCTGGCCTGGAGCGCGACCTGAATGGCTTCATCCCACTTCTTAAGTTCCGATGCGCAGACCCTGAATTCTGTCCACGTCAGATCATCGGAGGGGTTCTTCGCGAGTTGATTCTTATAGGAGGAAAAATCTTTTTCACAAAGACGCTTGCCGGAGGAATCGGACGCATCGAGGGAGCTCAAGACGATCAAAGGGAGGGCGAAGAAGGCCTTCCGTAGGCCATGAGAGCTGAAGATCACGAAACTCTCCAGGTGTTCCCTGGCGAGGGAGGCATGATCGCTCGCCTAAGAATGGATAGACGAGGAGCTGCTGTGCAGCCATTCTTCGTCGCTTTTGGTATGGGATCCTCGATTAGGTTCAATAACACCGGCTTGGATGGCTTTCATCGCGGCCGATTATATTCGTCTTTGCGCTGCGATGCCAGACCCCTTCAAGTGTCCAGGGAGCAGTCAAATCACCGAGGTCTGGATCTTTTGTATGGTATCAAAAGCGATTCCATAGAGCATAAACGCAGGGCGCTTTTTCACCCAAACGATATGGGCCGATGTCTCCAGCGCTCCCTCCCTTAAAAGACGAATGCGAGCATGCAATCTCTGACCCTTTTTAAGAACTTGGGTGCTCGAAAAGCAAATGCCGACGTTGGAAAAATTGATCATTCGTCCAATGCCGATAATGAGATGTCCCTCCGCGTCGAAAATCTCCACCACGGAATCGTGTTTGGCTCTTGGTGAACGTCTCATTTCTCTTGGCTCCATGGTCCTACCTCCCTTCGCCGGCTTTTAGGCGGCCCTTTGCGGATGCTTCATTTCGGCGGCGTCGATCCAGCCGGCCAGGCGGTCATAGAGTTCCTGGGCCTGGCACGGAAGACGGACCCCCCCGACGAACCCAAGCGTCGTGGCGGTCAAGCTATCCAGCACATCCGTTTCAGGCATGAGCAAGGCCAGCTTGGTCGCTTTTAAGTCATGGTCCTGTTTAAGCAGCTTGGCGAAATGAACGGCATCCATGTCTGTTAAATGCATGCCCAGAAGGACGATAGGGAAACTCTTGCCGGCTTTCTGTTCGCGCCGAAGAATTTCCATCGCCGCTTGACCGCTCGAAACCATTTCGCAGGCGACCGCACAATCGTGGAGCTGCTGCTGAATCATCTTACGCACCACTTCATTTTCGCTGACGATCATCACGCGCGCGCGAGTCCAGGGAAGGGATGAAATCTGGACGACCGGGCCTTGGACGTGCCGCTTGTGGACCGGCAGTGTGAACCAGAACGTGGACCCCATGCCGAGTGCGCTTTCGAAGCCCATCTGTCCCCCCATGAGCTGGACCATCCGCTTAGCCATGGCCAGGCCCAGACCCGTGCCGCCATAGCGTCTGGTCCATGACCCATCGCCTTGCCGGAAGGGTTCAAAAAGATATTTTTGTACATCGTCCGATATCCCGATGCCGGTATCGGTCACCTGATAGCGCAACCAGAGCTGGGAATCGGTTTGTTTCTCGACGCTCAAGCGTATGCTGATCTGCCCTCGGTCCGTGAACTTGACGGCGTTGGCCACGAGCTGCGTCAGGACTTGGCGAAGTCTCGTCGCATCGCCCCGGACGATCGGAGGAACAGCGGGGGAAGCCAGCGTCACGAGCGCTAGACCCTTCACCCTGGCTTGCTCCGCCAGCATGGCACGGACGTCTTCAGCAATCTCAAGGACATTCATCTCACGGTTCTCGAGGGTGAAAGAGCCGTTTTCGATTTTTGAGAAGTCGAGGATGTTCTTCGTGAGCCCCGAAAGCCCTTCTGCGGAGCGCCGGATCCTCTGTGCAAAGGAGCGCTGCTCGTCCGTCAGAGAGGTGTCCATCAGCAGGGAAGTCATGCCCATCACGATGCTTAAGGGTGTTCGAAATTCGTGGCTCATGTTCCGGATGAATTCGGACCTGAGGCGCGCCGCCTCGACGGCGGCGTCCCGGGAGAGCTCCAGCATCTGTTCCGCCTGTTTGCGCTGGGTGATATTTTCTGAAATGCTCAGAACATGCGTGGGCCGCCCCTTGGCATCGACGAGCGGGATCTTTTGGGTGAAGAGCAGGAGCGCCTCTCGGCCTGGGCGCGACAAGCGCTCATGGAGCTCCAGAGTCCTTGCCTCCCCCAGGGCCGTTCGATCCGCTTGCATGGACGCCGCGGCTTCTTCCGGGTCTCGGAGATCACTCTCCAGAGATCCAAGGATGTTTTGAGCGGGCATGCCCATCCATTCCGTGGCGGCACGATTGACCAGGGTCACGCGAAGGTGCTGGCCCTCTTTGACGGAAATCATGTAAGGAATTCGCTCAATGACGGATTGCAGCATCGCTTCTGTCTGGTCTTTGATCGTTTCCGCTTGTGCCCTTTGCCAAGTCTCTTTACGAAGAAGAAAGGAGGTCCATCCGACCAGAGCGAAACTGACGAGTGTCGCGAGCGCCAACCATCCCTGGGTCTGCGCGGCACTTCTGTTCAAAGCCTCGTGCTTTGTCTGGATCTGCTGCAGATAGGCCTGCTGGCATTCCGAGAGAAGGCGCTCCCTTTGATCCCGGGAGGAACCGGATTCTGAGATTAACAGCTGCGCGCTGGCCGCCTGCCCTCGCGTGTCTTTCAGTCGGATCGCACGCGCCATGAGCGCCAGGCGCGTGTTGAGCTGGTTCTGGAGTGAGATCCACAGGTCTTCCCGACGGACGGGGGAAAGCCGTACCATCTCATCGAGTTCGCGCGGAATAATTATTTTCGCGTAGTGAAACGCGTTCAGCCGGTCCACTTCCCCGGAGAGGGCATAGCCGCTCACGCCAGAAAACGCTGATTCCATGAGGGCTTCGATATGATGGAATCTGGCGAGGGCCTGTTGGGCTTGCGTCACTTGCCGGAAGGACCCGAAGAGCGCGTAGGCGCTCCAGGAAGCCGCCGCGCTCATGGAGGCAAGGACTCCAACGGTCACACCAAAGGCAAGGCGGACCGCCCGAGAGTGAGAAGCGCTCATCATAGCTTAGTACTGCCTTTCATAGGATCGCAGCGGGTTTGGACGCCGAGCTCGTGGCGGAGGCTAGGCGCGACGAACGAGCATACCCGAAGCGGTCTGTGAGTGAGAAGCAACAACGCATCCGCCCGAGATCGGCGTCCCCGCAGGGCGGGACGCTTTTGGGCTGCGACCGCGTCTCTCGTCGCTTACATACCTTCCAGGTATGCTCGCTCCTCGTTCCTTGTCTCGCCATCAAAATCGTTCCCGCAAACCCGCTGCGCTCCTATGAAAGTCAGTACTTAGGGTAAGTCTAAGCAGGCCTCACGAATGTGCAAGGCTTATTTCGTCGGAGGCGGGTCCCTACGACCGGGGGTGAGAGGACTCCGAAATCTTGGCTATTGTTTCTTGGACAGAATCTCCCGGATCTTCTCCTGCAGCACGACAGGCTCGAACGGCTTTTCCATATAGCACCGGACATTCGGAGCTTTGTCAAACGTATCTTTCATGCGTCCTTTCGCTGTGAGCACAATGACAGGGATGTCTTTGGTGGCGGGCAAAGCGCTCAGGTGAGAGTTCAAGGTCAACCCGTCCATGACGGGCATCATGATGTCGAGCACAATGATATCAGGGCGCTCTCGTATGGACATATCGAGGCCCTCTTTTCCATTTTTTGCCTCGAAAAGTTCATGCCCTTCCTGGGCGATGGTGTACCGGATGATTTCAATCACGTCGACATCATCATCAATGATCAGGATCCGTGCCATTAGGGCTCCTGGATAGACTCACTCTGACGCTGCAACTCGGCGTTGCGAGCGTTGGCAGTCTCCGCTGCTTTCTCGGCTTTCTCCATCGTATGGACGCCACGGTCGACGTAATCGGTGAAAGCGTTCTGGACCTGTGGTTCCTGGGGAGCCTGTGCCACAGAGTCGGGGGTCCTTCGCTGGCACCCGAGACAGAATGTTACGCCAGCGATGGCCAGAACAACGGAACTTCTTCGGTGAGCACCAAGAGGCCTAAGAAATCGATTCACAAAAAGGGGCTCCGGCGGGGCATTGGGACACCGCATGTCGTGCCGCGTGCGGCACACCTTAAGAACATCCTGATGTTGTGCCGCACGTATCGCATTTCAGGCAGGTGCCATTGCGGACCATTGTGAATTGGCCGCATTCTCGGCAGGGATCCCCTTCATACCCTTTGAGCTTGGCCTCGCGGGCCTTGTCTGCCAAGGCGGACATTTGGGGTCGGAATCCAATGGCAGGGGAAACGGCCGAAGACGCGGCAGAAGAGGCCCCCGCCGACGCCTGGTTCTTGATGGGTATGGCGTGTGTGCCTTGCCCCGGAGGAGTGGGCTGCACGTTCGAGAGGTGGGTCGACTTGGGCACATGCGTCGGCGAGACCTGGGCCATGTCCTTGGGGTCCACCACGCGTTCGCTCACCACTTCTTCTTCGGAGAAGTCCGGCTGTTGTACGCCCGGATCGCCGACGGAAGAAGCACGCAGGTCCTCCGTGGTCACCTGGGCCAAATCTTGCCGGTTGAGATAGGAAATGGCGAGCTCCCGGAAGATGTAGTCGATGATGGAGGTTGTCATCTTAATCTGCGGGTTGCCCTGGACCATCCCGTTGGGCTCAAAACGCGTAAAAACAAAGGCTTCCACGAATTCTTCGAGCGGCACACCGTGCTGAAGCCCCAATGAGATCGCGATGGAAAAGCAGTTCATGAGGCTCCGGAAGGCCGCGCCTTCCTTATGCATGTCGATGAAGATTTCGCCGAGGGCATTGTCTTCGTATTCCCCCGTGCGAAGGTAAATGGTATGGCCCCCAATCTTGGCTTTTTGGGTGTAGCCGGAGCGTCGATAAGGAAGCCGGCGGCGCCGCGCGATATAGCGGTGAATAATCTTCTCCGATATCTTGAGCGGCCCTTCCTGGAGGTCCGCCATCGTGATCGTGGAGTCGCCGCTGGAATCCGAGGTGGTGTTCAGCGGTTGAGAGAGTTTCGACCCATCGCGGTAGAGCGCGACCGCCTTGAGCATCAACTGCCAGGACTCCACATAGGCTTCGTTGATGTCCCGAAGCGTCGCTTCGTGCGGGAGGTTGATGGTCTTGGAGATGGCGCCCGAGATGAAGGGTTGAGCGGCGGCCATCATCTTCAGGTGGGCGAGCGGCGCGATATAGCGTTTGCCTTTGGCGCCGCATCGATTGGCGCAGTCAAAGACCGGCATGTGCTCGGCTTTGAGGTGTGGAGCTCCTTCCAGGGTCATCGTGCCGCAGACGTATTCGTTCGCGATGGCAATCTCGTCTTGCGAAAAACCCATGTGCTTGAGGATCGAGAACCTCCAGTCATGGAGTTGCTCCTCCGTGATTTTCAGTGTTTCTTTGCAGAAGGGTTCTCCCAGGGTCCACTGGTTAAACGCGAAGCCGATTTCAAAGGCTTGGGGCAGCGCGGATTCGACTTTGGCGATCACCTCATCGGTAAAGCCCTTTGTCTTGAGTGCGTCCGGGTTGATATGGGGACAGCCCTTGAGGGTGCCGGCTCCTTTGCAATAGCGCACGATATCGTCGACCTGCAGGGTGGTGTAGCCCAGCGTCTTCAGGGCCGGAGGAACCGTCTGATTGATGATCTTGAGATAGCCGCCGCCAGCCAGTTTCTTAAATTTCACCAGGGCGAAATCCGGCTCGATGCCCGTCGTGTCGCAATCCATGGAAAGGCCGATCGTTCCCGTCGGAGCAATGACGGTGACCTGTGCGTTGCGGTACCCAAACTGTTCGCCCATCACCAGGGCCCGGTCCGCATCCTCGCGTGCACCCTTGAGCAGATCTTCCGGACAGTGTTCAGGACGGATGTGCTGCGGCGTGACCGTCAAGGCTTCGTAGTCTTCGCGCTTCGTCGGGTAGGCCGCGCGCCGATGGTTCCGAACCACGCGCAACATCGCGTCTCGGTTGGCCTCGAAGCGCGGGAACGGTCCGATCGCGGAAGCCATTTCGGCCGACGTCGCATAGGCGCCCATGTGCATGATGGCGCTCAGCGCCGCAGCGATCGCGCGCCCTCGGTCGGAGTCATAAGGGATCCCTTGAACCATGAGGAGCGCCCCCAGGTTGGCGTACCCCAGACCGAGCGTCCGATAGAGGTAAGATTTTTCCGCGATGGGGTAGGAAGGAAATTGGGCCATGGTCACCGAGATTTCCAGGGTGATCGTCCACAGGCGCACGGCATGGCGATAGGCTTCAATGTCCAGGCGCGCCGTGGTGGTGTCGTAGAACTTCATCAGGTTGATGGAGGCCAGATTGCAGGCCGTGTCGTCCAGAAACATGTACTCCGAGCAGTTGTGAACCACCAGTCCATTGGCAACAAAGTGATGCGTTTGGGGTTCTGTCAGATCAAAGACATCAGCGGAACCGCAAGGGACAAGCGATGCCACTTCATCGACCATCACATCCGCGTACACGCTGATCGATCGATTCAGTTCGGCCAGCTTTTCCGTTTTTGGGGAATCCGGCAAGAATCCAATCTCCTTTTGAAAGAGGAGGCGAGAGGATCGTGAGATTCTTAGGGAATGGATCTGTTGAACCGCGTAAGGCTTGATGCCTCCTTTGCCATCCGGAAGCAGAGAAACGGTATTGCCGGCAACACGACGATTTTCGTAAATCTTTGCCTTGATGCCGAAGCCAAGCAGGAGCTGTTGAACTTGCTGGAGAAGGAGAAGAGAAGTGCTGTCCAGCGCAACATAGTGGCTCTTCTCCCCATAATGGGCCACCGTTCCGTCGGACGTGAACAAACCTCGGAGAAGAGCGGCCTGGCTGGTTTTATTGAGAGACCAAACGGCGTCCGAAAATTGCTTCTTGGCAGATCCCTGGTCCAACACCGCGTAGTGGTCCGCCACTTGCACAATCTCAGGGGCGCAGGTCGCGACCCGCGCGGTCGTGCCGCCAGAGTGAACCGTTCCAAATTTGTTTGGTTTGAGAGCGTTGATGGTGCGCGAGGCGGCCTCCAGAACCCTCTGTTCCTGAAGGCGGTCCATGTTGATCATGAGATAGCCATCGGAATTAATGCATCCGTCGCCGATGGCCAGACCAATGACCTCCGCCACGGCGCTGGGGAGCGATTCGGGTCCAAAACCCACATGACCTAACACCACGCAATCGTCTTGGCTCAGCTCACAGGCTCGCACATCCCCTCGGTTGGCAGTCAGAACACGATGGTCCGCCGTGAGACGGAGGGTATAGCCCGAGACGGTTTTTAATTCATAGATAGGCTGATGGCCGGTGGGAAAAACCTGGCTGATCCATTTCGAGGATCCATCGCCTGCCACAATTTCAACTTCCTGACCCACAAGATCAATGATTTTGCGATAGCCTTGCGTGGTGGAAACGAGGGTGTCTCCTGTCACGCAGGGGTTGGAAGCGTTGATACGGCCGTCCGAGGGGCAGGTGTGCCAGTCGTTGATGATCGTGTCAAATTGCAGGCCAGGGTCCGCGCACGCCCATGCGGCGTAGCAGATCTGATCCCAGAGTTCTTTTGCCTTGACGGACCGGTAGGGCTTCGGATCACGCTTTTCCTTGGCCGCTTTTTCCTTTTCTGTGCGCCAGAAGAGCGGCCAATCGCCATCCGCGAGCAGAGCTTCCATAAAGGCGTTCGGGATGCGAACCGAGTTGTTCGAGTTTTGGCCTGAGACCGTGATGTAAGCTTCCGAGGTCCAGTCTGTGTTGTACTCGTCAAAATCAATCTCGATGACGCCTTGGGCGGCCAGCTCCAGGACGCGCTCCACGTAATTCAGAGGGACCATGGAGACGCTGGCGGCCCGGATGGCGGCGGCCAGGCGCGTGTTCTTTTTACGGTCAAGCTTCTCGGAGGTTTCCGGCCAGGCGTGAACGGCTTTGATGATTTCGTTCAGATGCTTTTTGCAGAGCTTGGACCCAGCGACCAAAGCCGCCACCTTTTGCTCTTCTTTGACCTTCCAGTTGATGTAGTCTTCGATGTCCGGGTGATCGAGGTCAAGGGACACCATTTTGGCGGCCCGCCGAGTGGTGCCGCCCGACTTGATGGCGCCCGCGGCCCGGTCGCCAATTTTAAGAAAGGACATCAGCCCTGAAGATTTACCGCCGCCTGATAAGGGTTCACTGGATCCACGGATGCTGGAGAAATTGGAGCCTGTCCCTGATCCATACTTAAAGATACGTGCTTCTCGGACCCAGAGGTCCATGATGCCGCCCGGGTTCACAAGATCATCGGTCACCGATTGAATAAAGCAGGCATGCGGCTGAGGATGCTCGTAGGCATTCGTCGATTGCTTCATCTCCCCGGTTCCGGGATCGACGAAGAAATGCCCCTGCGCGGGGCCTTCGATGCCGTAGGCCCAATAGAGACCGGTGTTAAACCATTGCGGCGAATTCGGCGCGCCCATTTGGCTGGCGAGGATAAAAAGCATTTCGTTGTAATAGTTCTTGGCATCGGATTCGGTCTTGAAATAACCGTATTTCCATCCCCAATAGGTCCAGCAACCAGCGAGGCGGTGAAAGACCTGCTGGGCGTCTGTTTCCGGGCCCCAGCGTTTTTCTTCGGGGAGAGCGCCGAGCGCCTCTGTGTCGGCGATGGATTTTTGCAGCCACTCCGGGATGCCTGTCTCGGGCACTTTTTTCGTCTTGGCGGGAACGCCTGCCTTGCGAAAATATTTTTGCGCGAGGATATCCGTCGCGACTTGAGACCAGCCTTTGGGAACGCGCAGGCGCGTCATCTCAAAGACGACCGATCCGTCCGGGTTGCGAATGACGGAAGACCGCTCCTCCCATGGGAGGCCTTCGAGGGCCCCGCAACCCTGTGAGGAAAACGTATTCCGGACAGACAATCCCTTTTGATTCTCACTCATGATAAAGCCCCTCCGGACCGATGACCATCTTTTGATTTTTGGGTTGCAGATACCAGATATGGTGTCCAGGTGCTATCAAACATCTATATCTAGTATGTGTCAAGTATGCGACGGGGATACGAAAAATCGTTTCCAACACCGTGTCGGCACCTCGTCTTCCCCGTTAAGCTTCTCCTTGAAATAAGGCTTTCCCATCCCATCGTGCTTAACGAAGGAAGTGAAGCAAGCATATAAAAGCGCCTGCCGAACGTGTCAAATCTGTGACGATAGGAAAGAGACGGGTGTGCTAATGAATTCGGGTGTCCACTTTATTGTCGAGGTAAATCAGGATCTCGCCCGCGCCTTTGACGCGCCGGCCAACGCGCAATTCCATGGGGATGCGCTCGAGTTTTGAGATGGGAATGCGGAGAAGGCCCTGGTAGGCAAGGTGGTTCGCGCTGAGCCGCTTCTGTGAGGTGCCAAATTGCGCGCGGCCTTGCGCGGTGGCTTTGCCTGTGACGCGCTGCGTGAGGCCGCGCGCCCAGGACGGCACGCGGCGCAGGGTGGGTTGAAGCTCAGCGATCGAACTCAACTGCGCGCAGTGCGCGTTTTCGCAGGGCACGAGTTCCCCCAGCGTCCATTGCAAAGAGCCTCTCCAGACGATCTGCCAGCCCTCATAGTCATCCACCCATTCCACATACTCTTTCCAGGTGTCGCCTAAGCGAAGGGAGCGGGTGGGGAATTTTGCGGCCATAAAAGTCAGCGCCTTGCCAAGGCGGGGAGAATTACCAGCGCGTCGCTCCAGGATGCCGCCGCGTGGGTCGAGCACGATTCTTCCGCTTGCCAGCGACGGATGATCTTTCGGGATCGTGCGACTGGAGGAGCCGGCATCATCATTGAGGATTTGGATCCATTCTCGCACGATCACTTTGGCGGTGTAATTTCTTTTGCCTGGAAGTTTCTTGATGATCACCGTGCCCATTTCATCGGTGGATCGTCTTTCCATCGGCGTGTCCAGCCGCCCGGAACGCTCCGACCAGACCTTGATGTTTTGCTTCATGCCGACCAAATAAGTGAGAGGGCGTTTTTCAAGATAGGCCGACCGGAGCTTCGTCCCTAAAAGGTGATACCAGAGGTTGGCGCTCAAGAGCGCGCTGATCAGCATCCATGCGCCCATGACGAGCGCCCCGAGGGCAGGCCATTTCCAGTACTGTTTCAGGGTGGCCAGACCCTGTTCGCGCAGGCCCTTCCAGTCGACTCGCTCCCAGAAGGAAGGGGAACTCCCCACGACACGCTGGGATATGATGGTGACCCGCGGCTCTTCCTCTTCCGGGTTGGCCTGGCCACGCTCTCGACGAATGGCTTGCAAATAGGCCTGCGCGGCGGACCTGTTAAAAACTTCATAGCACATGCCGCAATGGGTGGCACCGGCGGGATTGGAATATTTGCAGACGGGGCAGTTCATTTTAGATGCATTTTCCGGAGCGTATTTCGTTATCCAGATTTAACATGGTCGTAATAGTTCTATGTTAAAAAGAAAGTGAATACAAGGGAGATGTCAGGAGAAAAAAATGAACCTACCCATCGAGGAACTTTTCTTCGCCCTGCAGTTTGCCTCCGTCGCCGTTCCGATCATCATCTTGATCGCCTTGATCGTGGGCTATTACCGGGGCTGGAAAATATGGGAAACCTACATGGAGTAGCAGGACCTCCTTTCTGCCGCGCTCTTCCGCCGGTCGCCCTTTCATGCCCCGACAAGCCCGAAGGCTTTCCTTCAGCGCCAAAAAAAATCGATTGAACTCCTCTACCGCATCAGCCAAACCATCGCAGGTGCTCCCTGAAGCCAGAGCTCGCACCGCAAGGAACGTCAACACAAAAGCACCCGGAATCTTTCTACAATCAATGACGTTTGTGAATTATCTCGAGTGAAACTCCGCAGGCACAAGGCCTGCGGTATCTCTGCCCTCACCCCCACCCTCTCCCGCGTGCACGCGGGAGAGGGAGAGGCCGAGCGTAGCGAAAGCCGAGGGTGAGGGCGCGGTCGTATGACGGCGCCTCCTCCGCACCCGAAAGGGATGCGGTATCCGGCAAAGGAACAGGGAATGAAACACTTTGATTTTGAAGTCAGAATCTCTTATGCCGATACCGACCGGATGGGGGTGATGTATTACGCCAACTATCTTGTCTTGTTCGAGCGCGGCCGCACCGAATGGCTCCGGTCCATCGGGATGCGCTACCGGGACCTCGAAGAGAAGCGGAAGATCTTCATGCCGGCGATGGAATCGCATGTCCAGTACCTGGCGGCCGCGCGCTATGACGATCTCATAACCGTCCGCACCTTTCTTTCCGATCTGGGCCATGCTCATCTCACCTTCGGCTCGGAAATCTACGACGAAGCGGGCAAGCTCATCGCCAAGGGGCGGGTGAAGCTCGCCGTGGTCAACCTGCGCTGGCGTCCTGCCCGTTTGCCGTCGGACCTTCTCGAACGGCTCAAAAATAATCTTCACTCATAGCGAATAAAGGCCCCCTTTTTGCATCTAAGGGATAGGCGACCCATGCTCCGTGCCCTATCCCGATATGCGCTGGTCTGCTCTTTGCTCCTTTATATGGGGGGGATTTTCTTGCTGTGCGCGCTGGGCCTCTTCCCAAGAGCGGGGCTTTATGATCTGTCGAGGCTGCGAGGCGCCTCCGTGGTCCTGATCGAAGGAAAGGTGCTGGACAGCCCGCTCTTGCGCTGGGGGCAGACCCGATTTTTGATGGAGGCCCACGCGCGCCCCCTGGAGGCTTTTGGTGGAAGGGTGGTGGTCACGCTTCCATGGTTGGACGCCACGCTTGCTCCCGGGGACCGCGTCACGGCGCGCGGCCATCTATCCAGGCCCACGGAACGCGCGCGCGACTACTGGGCGAGTCGTCGGGTGTATTCGTTCCTGAAAGTTTGGTATGCCGAGAGTTTCACCGTCCTTCGGCGCTCCTCACGCTGGAGTCTTGCGCGCGCGGCCTGGCGCTTCCAGAGGCGCTACCGCGCGTTTTGGGAAGAGCGCTTGCCAGAAAGACACGCCGCGCTCCTCGTGGGGGTCACGGTGGGTGGTCGGGGGATCCTTCCAGCCGACCTCAAAGAAGCCTGTATCCGCGCGGGTGTCTATCACATCATGGTGGTCTCCGGCCAGAACATGTCGCTCATCGTGAACCTCGGGCTGGTGCTCTTGCTGGCGCTGGCCGTCCCCCGGCGCCATGCCTTTTGGATCTGTTTGCCGCTCGTCATTTTTTACACGGTCGCCGTGGGCTCAGACCCGCCGGTTGTGCGCGCCGCCATCTCAGCGCTGGTTGGGCTGCTCGTCTCAGCGCTCGGCAGAGATATCCCTTCCTATTACCCTTTATGCATGGCCGCGGCATGGATCCTCATTCGGGAGCCGGAAGCGCTTCTGGGGGCAAGTTTCCAGCTCTCTTTCGCTGCGACCCTCAGTATTTACGCGATCCATCCCTTTCACAACAAACCACAAGGGTGGTGGCCGCGCATGATCGGGTGGCTCGTGGAATCCGCGCTTCTGGGCTTGTTTGTCTACATGGGGATTTGGCCGCTCTTAGTCGCCTACTTTCACAGGCTGTCCTTTGCCGGAGTCTGCGCCAACTGGACCCTCTTTCCTCTTTCTGGGATCCTGATGGTTTTGGGGCTTGTGATCGGGACCTGGGGTGTCTGTGCCCCTCATTCCGTACCGGCGATCCTGGTGTGGCTCATGCGCCAAGGGGTGGAATGGATGCTGACCCTCATTGAGCGCATGGCCGGATGGTCCTGGGTGGTGCGTTCGCTGGACCTCCCACCTCCCTGGGTGCTTGGGCTGTATTACGGGGGCTTATTTGGTATCCTTTTTCTTGCCCATAGACGGAAAAAAAATGAAAAAAGTCGCCCTCATTTACAACGCCGATAAACCCCAGGCCCGCCATGAATGGCAGCGCCTGAAGCGGTGGCTGGTCCAGCATAAACTGACCGTGGTGGCCTCTTCCCACGTCACGCCGGCGATGAAGGGCTCCGATTTCATTGTCGCAGTGGGTGGGGATGGGACCGTGCTCTCGGTCGCACGCGAAGTCGCCCCATGGGAGATGCCGGTGCTCGGGGTCAATGTCGGCCGGCTGGGCTTTTTGGCGGCGACTGAAGCAGGCGCCGCCTTTCGGATGCTTTCGCGCGTTTTGTCTGGCCAAAGCCGGATCGAGACCCGGACGATGATTTCGGTGAGTGGCCGAGCCAGCCAGAAAAAGTTTGGGCCCTATACAGGGCTCAACGACATTGTCATCCGCTCGGGTTCTTCGGGGCGAATCCTGCACCTCGTGGCCTCGGTGCGCGGCCGGGCGCTCGCCAGCTACATCGGCGATGGCCTGATTTTGTCCACGCCGACGGGCTCCACGGCTTATAACCTCGCCGCCTCGGGGCCGATCGTCTATCCCGACCTGGATGTTCTGCTCTTGTCCCCGATTTGCCCGCATTCGCTCATGCAGAGGCCTCTCGTCATGCCCGCCTTCGAGGTCGTGGAAGTCGAAATGTTCAATCCCAGTCCGGACGCACTCTTGTGCGTGGACGGTCATGTGGTGAGGACCCTTCATCCCGGCGACAAGGTCGCACTCCAGCGCTCTGAACACCAGGTCAAGCTCCTCATGGACGCCGAGAAAACGTTTTATCAGGTCCTCCAATCGAAGTTGAAATGGGGCGGCGCCTAAAAGGATATGCTTTTTTCCACAACAAGAACCCCTTGTCGTCACCCCGGCGGATCGTTAGCCGGGGTCTATCATGAACGTAAAGATCATGATGGATCCCGGCTAACAACATGCCGGGATGACGTCAAAGGCAAGCCCGGAGTACATTCATAATGTTGGAAGAACTCGGAATTAAAAACTTTGTATTGATCGAAGACCTGCGGCTGGAGTTAGACCCAGGGCTCAATGTTCTGACCGGGGAGACGGGCGCGGGCAAGTCCATTGTGTTGGATGCCTTGGGACTTCTTCTGGGAGACCGCTTCAAGGTGGAGCAAGTCCGGCAAGGGGCACAACGCGCCACGATCGACGGGACCTTCAGCGCTCCGAAAGACAGGGCCTTTCTGGCGTGGTGGAAGGAGCGCGGCTTTGACAAAGAGGACACGCTTTTAATCCGCCGTGAGGGCTACCCCGATGGCCGTTCGAAAGCCTTCTTGAATGATCAACCGGTCACCTTAGCGACGCTCCAGGAGCTCGGAGGGTTTCTCGTCGACGTTCACGGGCAAAACGAACATCAGCAGGTTTTGAAACCTTCCGTTCAGCTTCAACTTTTGGACCGCTTGGGCGGCTTTGAGCCGAGACGTGAGTCCATCGGTTTGTTCTACCAGGCATGGAAAGACTTGCAAGAACAGCAAAACGCCCAGACGCTTTCCGAAGAGGAGCGCTTACAAAAGATCGATGTGTATCGTTTCCAGCTCGCGGAGATTGAAAAAGCCGCCCTGGCTCCAGGCGAGGAAGAAACCCTTCAGGCCCGGCTGCCGGAACTGAAGAACGCCGAAAAGCTTCAGATGCTTGCGCGAACAGCCTATGGGGCCCTCTACGAAGAAGAAGGAAGCGCTCTTGAGCGGCTCGGCCAGGCCAGCAAGGCTTTTGAAGGCCTGGCCGAGCTCGCGCCGAACGTCCACCCCTTGAGCCACGAAGTGGGCGAAGCCAAGACGCGTTTGGAGGACGCCGCCCGGAGCCTGCACGAGATGACGGAGCGCTGGGAAGCAGATCCGGAGGCGCTGGAACATTGTCTTTCCCGCCTCGAGCTCATCAGCCGACTCAAAAAGAAATATGGCGGGACGGTCGAAGCCATCCTTCATCATGCCGAAACCCTGCGAGGGGAGCTCTCGCGAATGGAAAACGCCGATCGGTTCCGCGAAGAACTCCAAGAAAAACTGCGCCTCGGCGACGCGCAGCTTCGCAGCGCTTGTGAGGATCTCTCTTTAAAGCGGAAGCGTGCCGCCAAAGAGCTTGGAGCCGCCGTCCAAGCGGAGCTGGCGAGTCTTGGGCTCAAAGAGGCCGTCTTTCGTTGCCGGCTGGATCCGCTGGCCGAGCCGGGCCCCTCAGGAATCGACCAAGCCGCTTTTGAGTGGGCGCCCAACCCCGGCGAACGCGCGGCGCTTCTCAAAGAGATCGCCTCGGGCGGCGAGATGTCGCGCTTGATGCTCGCCCTCAAAACGGTCTTGGCTCAGGCGGATGATGTGCCCACGCTGATCTTTGATGAAATCGACGCAGGCGTGGGCGGGCAAACGGCCCTCACGGTGGGGAAAAAGCTTAAAAACCTGGCCCAGCACCACCAGATCCTTTGTGTGAGCCACCTTCCCCAAATCGCTTCCTGCGCGAGCGCTCATTTCCAGGTGTCCAAGCGCGTGTCGAAGTCCCGGACCTTCGCGATGGTGGAGCGCCTGGAGTCAGGGACCCGTATCGAAGAGCTCGCACGCCTTTTGGGCAGCCAGATCACTCCCACGAGCGTCCAGCACGCGAAAGAACTTCTCGCTCAAAATCAATGATCCCACCACCTCTTTTCGCCTGTTCGCTACCGCGAACGCCAGCCAGTTGGCTGGCTGGCCTTTGCGGCGGTCCTGTCGCCGCAAAGAGACGAAAAGAGGTGGTGGGGTGAATTGGTTGTCCAAGCGATTGCATTGGGTGATGTTGCTGGCCTGCGCTTCCCTCTTTTATCTGCCCCTGGGATCACGGGCCCTCTGGAACTCTGCTGAAGGGCGCATCGCGGAAATCGCGCGGGAGATGCTTGAGCGCGGCGACTGGCTGGTCCCTCACCTCAACTACGTCGTCTCTTGGGATCACCCCCCCCTCTTGTACGTGTTGACGGCGGCAAGCCTTGCCGTTTTTGGCGAGACGGAATTCGCTGCGCGCTTCTGGTGTGCGACCTTCGGACTGCTGACGGTCCTCTTGGTTTATCTCCTGGGACGGAGGTGGAAAGGGGAGCGAGTCGGGCTTCTTTCCGGTGTGGTTTTGGCGACGAGCGTTCTTTTTTTCGCCCTGACACAGTTCCTGGTCCTGGACATGGCCTTGACCTTCTGGCTCGTTCTTTCCCTCTACGCCTCTGCGGGCATGCTCACCGAGCGCCTGCCGGGACGGGTGCGCCGATGGTCCTCGCTCCTCATCCTGGCGGTGGTCGGAGGCGTGCTGACCAAGGGGCTTGTGGCGGTCGCTTTTCCCATAGCGGCATTGCTACTGGTGATCGCCTACACCAGGTTCTGGACGCAAATGTCCAAAATTCCCTGGCAGGAGATCTTTCTGTGCGTCGGGCTTCTGTCGGCTCCCTGGTATGTGATGATGGCGCTCAAACATCCGGATTTTCTATCTTCCTTTTTCGTTAGGGAGCCTCTGCAGAGCTTTTTTGCGGCCGCGCATCCTCGGGAAGCCCCCCTGTATTTCTATCTTCCCGTCCTGGCAGCGGCCTTTTTGCCTTGGAGTGTCTTTCTGCCCTATGTCCTCACACATCTTTTTAGACACCGCGCCGCCGAGATGAATAGAGATCCGGTCAAGGCCCTGCTCTTCATGTGGAGCGTCATCATCACCCTCTTTTATTCCTGTTCACAGACCAAGCTCGTCGCCTCCATTCTGCCGGTGCTTCCGGCGCTGGCGCTTCTTTGCGGTGACGCTTTGGAGGAGGCCCTGGAAGAACCCCGCGCGCCTGGCTGGGTGCAAAAAGGGGTCCTGGGGCTGGTCGTGATTTTTTCCTGCGCCGTGGCCGTGCTGAAGCTTCCTCAGGCCGCCGTCCTCTTTCAAGATCCGGCCGCCGAGGCCCTTCGCGCCCACGCGGGTCTGCTTTCTTTCATGCTCAGCGTGATCGTGACGGTTCTCGTGGGTGTCTGGGGCATGCGGCAGACGATGGCCGCTCTTGTCGGCCTGGTCATGGCCCAAGTGCTTTTCTTCGGGTCGCTTCCATCCTTGGCCAACCCAGTGGACCCTTTTCTTTCCAACAAGGCGATCGCGCGGCAGATCGGGCTCCGCTCCAAGCCCCTCGACCGCACGCTCACGTATGGAATCTCTTTTGAAAACGTCGCGCAGACCCTCCCTTTTTATTTAAAACGGCGCGTCGCGATCTTCGGCGATCCGGGCGAGCTCGCGATGGGCGCGGACAAGGCGCCAGAGGCGGCGGAGTGGATTTTCCCTCAGCCCGAATCGGCCGCGGCGCTTGCGCGGATGCCCCAGGGAACCTGGGTCGTCACGAGCGACGTCGTCCAGAAACAGCTTACGCAAGCGGGTCCCGGCCGGTCGCTGGAGCTGGTCATGCGGGAGGGAAAACTGATCCTCCTTCGGAAGATCAAATGATCGAAGAGCGAGGGGCGAAAAGAGAAGGGGGAAACATTCTTTGAAGTCTGATCTTCGAAAATTTTTCTTCGCGGCTCTCTTTTCGCTCTTCGCCCTTCGCCCCTCACCCCTCGTCTTGGCTGCCGACGGCGACCCCGAGCTCACCGATCTTCCTCTGCCGAAGCTCGTTCTGCCGCCGGAGCCGCCGGCGGGCCTGCGCCTGCCGGAGCCGGTTGTCAAGGACGGAGAGTGGCGCGGCCTCCGGTGCGCTGTCCAAGAGCCGCGCTTGGCCGCCTTTCGCCATCAAGACAAATGGGCGTCTTTCTGGCAGCAGGCGATGACTCCTTATTCCCCCAAACTTGCGCGCGTGCCGCAGGTCGACTTCGATCGAGAGATGGTGGTGGGCGTTTTCTTAGGCGAAAAGGGGACCCCCAACTTCGAAATCGAAATCCGAAAGATTCGTACAGAAGAGCGCGAGGGGGGAGAAAGGGTGCTTGTGGTACGCTACAAGGAAATCAAAAAAATGCAGGGTGTCTTTACCCCACCGTTTGCCATCCAGCCCTATCACTTGAAGAAAATCCCGGCCTTCGCCGGCGAAGTGATATTCGAGAAAACACGCTAACCGGGAATCTGCAGTTGTCGTCATCCCGGTGAAAACCGGGATCCAGTCCATCGTCGTTGAACTGGACCCCGGCTTTCGCCGGGGTGACGGCACAAAAAAGTGCGGCAGGTTCAGACGGCAGGACCTGGTCAATGGAAGATTTCGGGCTAACATTGGCCGGCATGGCCGATGCTCGATAATGCTCTGTCGCCGCCCTCGATCGTTCACTCAAGCGGCAGCTCGCCTCTCAAGAGGCTTTCGGCCGGCACGGCGGAAAGCCCCATTCCCATGGAGTACGTTTTGCTCCCCGGGTAGACCACATAGCCTCGTGGAAGTTTCAAGTCTTGGAGGCATGCCACCAGGCCGCGCACATCATGCCGCTGCGGAGAGGAGTGCCGCTTGATCTCGTAGGGAATAAGACGTCCGGAGACTTCCATCAGGAGATCGACTTCCGCCCCGGCGGCGGTTCTCCAGAAATAGGCTTGGCTGCCCGGCGTTTGCCGGGCGTAGGCTGTGAGGAGTTGCTCCACAATGAAACCTTCCCAGCTGGCGCCCTGCGCCGGGTGGGTCTCCAGGACCTCCTTGTGCCGTATTCCCAGGAAATAATGCAGAAGACCCGTGTCCCGGAAATAGACCTTGGGCCTCTTCACCAGACGTTTGCCGATGTTGGCATAGTAGGGAGGAAGTTTACGTATCAAAAAGGTCTGCTCCAGAATGTCGGCATAGCGGTTCGCGGTGTGATAATTAATGCCCAAAGCTCCGGCAAGCTCCGAAGCGTTCCAGAGGCCCTTGTGATGGTGCGCCAAAAGCGTCCAGAATTTTCGCATGAGTGCCGCGGAGACATCGATGCCGATGGCCGCCAGGTCTCTTTCAATGTAGGTCTTGGTGTAAGCTTCCATCCAGTCTAAACGCTGGAGGTCGCTTGCGCTCAGGAACGCGTCGGGGAATCCCCCGCGAAACCACAAGTCCTCAAGGGTCACGGAAGGCGTCTGAGGCTGAACCTCTGACCAATGAAAAGGTGTCATCTCCACAAACGCGCTTCGGCCCGCCAGGCTTTCGGAGATCCGCCGGATCAAAGAGGGCGAGGCAGACCCCAGGAGAATAAACTGTCCGTTTTCTGAGCGGCTCGTGTCGACCAGGCTGCGCAAGAGGGGAAAGAGCGCGGGGACCTGCTGCGCCTCATCCAGGATCACGCGCTTTCCAACGCGCTTGAGGTGGTGTTCGGGGTCCGCTAAGAAAGGCGTCACATCGGAAGTCTTTTCTAAATCAAGATAGGTCCAATCCGGCAGAGCAGAACGCACGAAAGTCGTCTTCCCGCATTGGCGGGGGCCCAAGACGGTCACGATCGGAAAGCCTTCCAGCTTCCTCTTGAATTCATTCAAACAATCTCTTTTCAGCATTGGTCGTATTATAGAATCAGTAACTCTATATATCAAGCTATTAATAACACATCTAATTTAATATACAAAATATATGCAATATGCGATTTTGGATTGATCTGGAGAGAAAATGCACCGATGGATGAATGAAACTCGCGGAAAGACAGGACATCTCGTGGCGCTTAGCTTCTGTGAAATAACGCGCGGAACATTTCGATGACAGGCCCACAAATCTGGACCCAAGCGGCCCCCCAACACTACCCTTTTGGCGCGAAAAAATAGGTCGAATCTTTACACAAAATTAACAATTCGGTAACTTGCCCGTAATGCCCATCCCGTAGACTTATTCCAGCGTGAAATAGGGAGGGAATCCTTCCCAGTTTTCCGATGAAAACATTAACTCTCTTGCGATTCTTTCGGCAGAGCCTGGCGACCGCTTTATGCCTGGCTCTTGTCGCGACTTCCAGCGCCACCGCCGAGATCGCTTCGGGGCTCCCGGAGCGGCCGCTCGGCGTGCGGCTTGCGCCTCCGGCAAAGCTTGGGTACTTGGTCGACCATTGGGTAGCGCCAGTAACGGAGTATCGGAGTAACGGTGTATCGGCGTCACGGCAAGATGTTACCCCGACACCCCGTTACCCCGACACCCCGATACGGCCCCTGGTCATCCTCATCCAGGACCTCCACGCTCATTACGGTGTGCAAAAAAATATTGCGGGAATCCTTGGATTTTTGGCGGAAAAGCTGCCAAAAATCAGTACCGGAGTATCGGAGTATCGGAGTAACGGAGTAACGAAGTCGCACACAGGTCGTTACACCGATACACCGATACACCGATACTCCGATACTGCCGTTACCCCGACACCCCGATACCCCGATACTTCAGCGCTCCCGTTCGCGTTAGCGGTAGAGGGAGCGCAAGGTCCCATCGACTCCTCCGTCATGGCCCTTTTCCCGGACAAGAAAATCAAGCAGGCCGCCGCGGATTACCTGATGAAGCAGGGGGAACTGACCGGCGCCGAATATTTTGCCGTGATGCGCGGCCTGCCGGACGCCCTCATGGGGGTGGAAGACGGAACGTACTACGAGCTTCACCGGGAACTCTTCCGGAAGACTTGGGCCGAGCGCGATCGGTATGTGAGCCTCTTGCGGGGGATGCAAAGCGATTTAACGGAACTCAAGCGCAAGACCTATTCCCGGCGCCTGAAGATCTTCGAGCGGCGGCTTGAGCAGTTTGAGAAGGGGCGCCTGAGCATGGCCCGGATTCTGTCCGTGCTGGAAAGCGAGGCCAAGGACCTCGACCTCGACATCAGCGGCCTGCGCAAGTCGAAGAGCGACGCGCTCTATGACAATATCGCCTCCGTCGCGTACATGATCAAGATGGAAATCGCCCGCAAAGAGGCCGACGCGCAGACGCGCAGACGCGCAGACACGGAGAACGGTTCACCGCGTCCCCGCGTCGCCGCGTCAGCCGTTGCCCCTGTCGCCGCGTCGCCGCGTCAGCCGTCCCCCGCGTCCCCGCGTCCCCGCGTTGCCGCGTCAGCCGTTGCCCCTGTCGCCGCGTCATCCAGCCGTCCCTCTTCACTCGTCCCTCGTCCCTCATCGCTCGTCTCTGACTTAGTCCAAGTCGAACACGATCTGCAGCTGCTGGTGAAAGTCGCCGACCTGCGCGCCACTGAGAAGGAAGTCCGGACCTTCGGGCCGCGCCTCAATCAGTTTGTGGCTTTAGCAGACGCGCTGCTAAAGCCAGTTCCTGGTTCCGGGTTCCTGGTTTCTGGTTCGGGCCCGCCTTCACAAACCAGGAACAAGGAACTAGAAACCAGGAACTCTCAACTGCGCGAGCTCATATCAAGCAGCATCGACTACTATGCCATGGCGATGGTGCGCAACCGGCCGATGGTGGACCATACCCTCGCGTTGCTCGGGTCTCCGTCCGTATCGGAGTATCGGAGTACCGGAGTGCCGGAGTCACGTCAGAGTCGTAACCCCGTTACTCCGATACCCCGATACCCCGATACCCCGTTACTCCGATACCCCGATACTGCTGTGTTGGTGACCGGCGGCTTCCACACCTCTCCCATCACGCAAATGCTGCGCGAGAAAAACGTGAGCTATGTGGTCATCACGCCCGCGGTCGACCGGCTCACCGAAGCCGACCACGCGCTCTATATCAAGCGTTTAAACGGCCAGGCGCTCACGACGCAGGAGATCGCTGAAGCAGCCGACCAGCTCGGCGGCGAAGACTCCCGGCTCAAGACCTGGCTGGCGGGGCTCCACTTCTTCAAGCACGAGAGCACGGCTCTGGCCGTCGGATTTGGGATCGCGCCGAAGAGCTTCATCCAATTTGTTGTTCGGAGATGGCACCGGCAGGGCCTTTCCCGTGAGGACATTCTCCAAAGACTTAACTATGTTCCATCCTTCCGAAGAGAGCAAGTCAAAGCCTTGGCGGAAGACGTTTTATCCAAAGCATCGGTGTCCAAAGCATCGGTGTCTGACACAACGAAGCAACCAGACACATCTGCTGTGGCAGTCGCCTCGGCCATCGGTAGAGACAGAAGTCCACAGACCATTAGCCGAATACTCCGTTGGGGTAGCGCCAGTGCGGTGATCGCGGGGCTAGGTTTGTTCTTTGCGGGACCCGCTGGGGCGGCGCCCGCGCCTTATGTCGCTCCCCATGTCGTCCAGGTGGCCGGAACAGCGTCTCGTCTTTTTTACAACGTCGGAACATGGAGCGCCGCCAACCCGGCGCAGAACACCCCCGGGCAGATTGGCCTCGAAATCCTGAAGTCGATGAAGCAGGCTGGCCTGTTTCAGGGGGAAATGGATTGGTCTGCGATCCAAAAGGCCTACGAGCAGGTCGCTCCCGGCAGCCTCCAGGCGGGAAGCGTCATCGACCTGAGCAGCCTGCCGGCGGCCGTCCAGGCCGAATTTCTCAAGCTTCATCCCGATGCCATGACGGCGGCCCTGCCGACACTCCCCGAACTCTCGGGCGTGGTTCAGCCCGGAGCGATCCCCGCTCCGCCCGCGGTCGACATCTCTCTATGGCAGGAGATGCTCTTGTCTATCTTCAATCATCCCTACCTCGCCGGAGCTGTCCTCGTTGGGCTGGCGCTGATCACGGTCTATGTGGGGTATCGCCTCTGGTCACGGCGCGCGGCCAGGGCATCGACAGCGGAAGGAGAAACAGCCACCCCTCCCCTGGCCACCGCGCCTGCCGTAGCTGACGCCGCTGCCGGCCGTGAGAGAGAGATGACAAATCCTCTCGAGCAATTCGCGCCGGGAGCTGTGCCTGAAAAGCCGGCGGCGACAATAACGCTTGCCGACGGTGCCGCCTCGGCCCGCCCTGCGAGAGAAGAGCCGACAGAAGACGACCCTCTCGAGGCTTTCGCACAAGAACCTACTGGAAGGCCGCCTGACGCAAAGGCTGGAACGGCTCCGGTGCCAGTTGCTCCAGCGGCACCATCTCAGACCCCCACACCGAAGCCGGTGTCCTTCTACATCAATGCGCCTGCGCCGACGTCCAGCGCGTATCACTTCTACATCGTTCGTCAAGACAGGACGATTGAGGAAATCAAACCTGAAGCCCGCTGGGACACGAAGGATGCCAAACCGGTTGAGAGCGAGTACCATTTCTTAGCCGGAGGAACACGGGGCTATCGTTTCTCTGTTCCTCTCCCTGCCGGTGAGTCTTTTCAATTCTTCATGACGGACAACATTCTCGGTGTCGACCAGTCGCTTTCTACGGCGAACAATGTCATTCAAGCCAACCAGTACAGATTGATTACCACCACTCCTCGGATGTCACTCGTTCTAAGAGAGAATCACACGGTCATTGGCCGGATGGCGCCTGAACCGACACCGGCTCCTACCGCAACACCAATCCCGGTAGTGCCTCCGGCGGCGACGCCAGCCGCGGCCCCATCGGTTGCGCCCATCGCCGCCGTGCCCACCGCTGAACCGGCTGCCGCCGCCAAGAAGGTGGTGGAAGAGGCGGTCATGGCCGCGGAGGGAGGATTGGCTGGACCTACCGCCGAATTGGTCGAAGGCGCTATGGCCGCAGCCGCCGCGAGTCCGCCCGTCGCCGTGCCGGCGCCCGTCCCTGCGCTTCCGCCGGGAACTCAACGCCCCTCTTCCCCAATCGTTCCGCCAGCTCCCCGCTCCGTTCAACCTGCGGCCCGGCCGACCCCTGCCTCTGCGGCTTCGACCCCTGACACGGCTCAACATCAGCATGAAGCCCTGGGCAAGGCCCATCAAAGCATAGAGGTTCTATTACAAGCGGCACGCGAAGCCGGCGATCTGGGTCCGGTGAATGTTGATAGGGATTCGTTAACACCCCAGGAGATAGCGGCTAAGATCAAAGACCTCGATGACGAATTGCAGCGCTGGAGAGGCCAATATGATGAATTCGTTCAGGTAAAGAGCGGTGTACCAGAGGCACAGATAGACGCACTGCGGCTGGATGAGCTTCGAAATGAGTTGGCTCAGCTCTTGTGTTATTTCAAGCCTTGGATACTGAACCTATCCAGAATACGGTATTCCTTGATCGCCCTGAATGTCGCCACGGAGGAAGACACCTTTTACGTGAGAAAGAAAGAGCTAAACATCGTCCGGTTGTTCGAGAGCAATATCCAGGAAGCTTTCGCGGCCCTGAAGGATGAAATGAAACGGAAGACGGCGGATGGAAAACGCGAAAAAGCAGGGGAAGACCTCCGCGCCGCAAGAACGCTTCGCGATGAATTTGCAAAATACCTGAGCGCCAGGTCGGGTGACCGGTCCGCAGAGGCGGCACGGATCTTGGCTCAGATTGATCAATCGCTCAACGAGGCGGCCGCCAAGATAGGCGCTTCCCCCAGTGGCGAGTCACCTGCCGCTATGGATGACGCCCAGGCCCCGCCGGCCGCAGAGCTTCTTCAAGACCGTGTTGACCGTGAGGTTCGCCGTTTGCGCGGGGTTGTCGGAGAGCAGAACCTCACAGAATCAGGACGCATCGATTCTGATAACCCGTATACGACTCTGATCGAAGGCACCTATCAAGAAATACGGCGTGGCGCTTATACCCCAACGACTGAGGATGATGCCTCTGTCGTGGAACGAACCGCTCAATCGGCCGAGGGGATGGTCTTCCACGACGGCATGCTTCCCCATTGGCATGCCCATATTCCAGAATGGCTGTTGACAACAAAGAGTCTTGCGGGCAAAAGGCCGATCGCCACGATATCCATCAATGCTCACGCTTCGCCAGAGTTGGTGGCAGCGCTCGATCATTATCTTGTGGAAGCTTCTATCGAAGTCACGGTGAAATATCCTGCGAGGTTCGACAATTGGATGGATCGGCACGATCCCGTCACCATCTACCTTTTTGAAGAATTGCCGCCCGATGTGGAAGAGGAGCTGGTTCGCATTACCAAGCCCTTCATCCGTAGTGATCAAGGCTTGTTTGGCCGCAAATTAGCCGATGGGCTCTATTTGGGAACTGGTGTATCGGAAGACGAATTGTTATCGCTGATCGCGCGCGGACGGACCATCGATCCCCGGCTGGGCGCCGCGCTGGAGCGCCGCTTTTCGTCCCCGGGGAAGCCATCCTCGGCTAGTGCGGGCGAGATTGCAGCGGCAAAAAGGGTCCTCCACTTGCTCGAGACGGGCGAGCAAAATACGCCGGTGCCTGTCACAACGCAGCAACCTGGTGCATTTTCAATGCCAGGCACCGGTGGATCGGTGTCGGATGGCACTCCGTCGAAAGGGGCTCCGGCTTCCCTGGCGTATTGGATGGCACTGGCTATGGGAAAGGATCGGGCCGTGGCTTTGCGCTGGGCGCAAAACCGCTGGATCGGGTATAAAGCCGAGCGCGTCGTCCTGGGCGCAACGGGACTGCTGGCCGGGGTCCTGATGCCTGTCCTTGGCTGGATCCCGGTCCTCTTCGGCCTGGTGCATTGGGTACCGATGGGCATTGTGCTCATCCGTCAGCTCCGGGCCCCGCCCGGGGAACGCGTTGCCGAACTCACCCCGCTGGCTTTCGTCAAGCAATTGGCCGTTCTCACCGCGTACAGCCTTCCCGTTTTCATTTCCCCGCTGCTGTCTCAACCGATCAAGCTCCTCCTCGACACGCTGGTCACCTTGTGCGCGGCGGCCGGACACTCTTTTTACGATCAACGCATCCTTTATCGACGGGAATACAAGACGTTCCACGATTTAAAGAAGACGATCCTGCGTCATGTCGAGATGGGCCCAGCGCAACGGCACGCCATCCGGAAAGCCGCGTTCCTAGTACACCCTTCGGGAGGCTCAGGCCTTGCCCTGACGACCGATAAGACCGGGATTATTCTCATCGACCCGACTCTCGCCCACACTCTTTCTCCGGCTCAGTTGATCTGGAGTCTTGCGCATGAAATGGGGCATGTGTTTGAGGCCCCGGAAGTTTTTGCTCGGAGAACCGATCCCCGCCAATTCGCGTACGTGCATGAATGGACCGACTATTTCGAACGCGCTCAAGACGAAAAATATGCCGATCAATTTGGGCTCTTGATGGTTCGCGTGATGCAGCCGGGATTCAGCATGCAGGATTTGGAACATCTGCCCGATGTGTGGGAGCGTTACATTGAAAGCCGACCTCCACAAGCTGCATCCGCACCAAGGAGTCAGTTGCCAGACCTGCAGGTACTATATCGCGGCAAGAAGCGTTTTAATTCAGGGCCGCGGGATCCGCATATGCCCACGCCAGCGAGAATGGAATATCTAAAAGCACAAAGCCGCCTGACTCTAACTGATCTCACTGAGGGTCTGGACATTTCACTTATCGGAGTTCCTTCTCAAGCAAATGCATCGGTGTCTGACAAAACAGCAAAAGCATCGGTGCCTGACACAACGGAGCAACGTAGGGCACCTGCTGTGCCAGACACCCCAGGCGCAAAGGAGCCGGGATCCCTCCTTGGGAGCCTGGGTCGCGCGCTCCCGGTCATTCTCATAGCGGCGGTCGCCGCGGGCCTCCTCTATGGGGCCGGTGCGTACCTCAACCTGGCCGATCCATCGCTTCCGCTTCATGGGATTCGTTCAGCGGAGGTTAGCCAAAGCATGGTTGGGGGGCTTGGCGCCCTGGTCACTTCCCTTCTCGTGCGGCTTAGAATCTTACAACGACCATCGGTGCCTGACACAACGGAGCCCGACACCGCATCGCCAACGAACGCGACGTTGGGTCACACTCCGGCGAGTCAGGAGTCGGACAGTCGCCGCGATCTCCCTGTTTATACTTTGGCCAATGAAAAGCGGGGCGGGCTCAATGAAGACAGGGCCTTCGCTTTTCAGCTGGACGGCGACATCCAGGTCGCGGCGGTCTTTGACGGAATAGCAGGAGAGAACAATGGCGCTCTGGCCAGTGAGTGGGTATCCGAGTTTGTAAGAGAGGAACTTTTGAAGCTGAGTTTGGTCGAGCCAACGGCTAAGGTGATAGAACAAGTCAAAGACATTCTGGTGCGAGCAGCCGCTACTCTTAAAGCGAATCACGACGACAAACGAGGTTGCACGGCCACTTTGACGATCATTCGCCCCGATCCGGGCGCTAGCGGCCATGTCGAGGTTTTGACCTTCAATGCCGGAGATTCACGCGCCTATGCTGTCCTACCCGACAACGCATCCCACGTCTTGACAGTGGATAACGTCCGGGGTAGATTCCTCGACGGATTCGAAGCCATCGATCAGCGGCTGAGGGGGTCTCAGCAGGAATTCCTCTCGTCCGTTACACGCGCTGAGCAGCTTGCTACGGAGAAGCAGAGAAAGATGTTCGATTCCCGGAAACTGGTAACGAACTTTATTCAGGCCAAAGTTCCCGCGGTACCGGATCCCCAAGTGTCCCGTGTGGTCGTTCCTGTGGGGACTCGAGTGCTCGTGATGACGGATGGTGTCCATGACAATTTGACTGACGAAGCAATTCGCCTCCTTCTTGAGCGGGGCGCTCACGCTGGGAAGGGGAACATCGAATTGTCGGGGAAGCTGGCGGAGGCCGCTCGGGCGAGCTCACGCCTTCCCAAGGAAATCAACATCCGAGCCACGGATGACGACATCACCGTGGCGGTGATCGGCGCCGAGCCTCAACGGACGTCGGCCCCGCGTGATGACTCTCCGAATGTTGATGCCACGTCCTCTCCGCCGACCGCTCAGTCCGGTCCGTTGGTCGCGTTTATGCTGGCCTACATCATAGGGGTGCCCGCGATAGTGACCGGTCTGATTGGATTGGCCGCCGTCGCTACAACGATATGGCTTTTTCGGGATAAGATCCGTCGCTTGCTCCACGGGAAAACGCCGGGGGGGTCTCTGATCAAGGATGTGACAGACAATCCTGTAGGTCTTGATGTTGGCGGAGGCATTCTACGGTATCGCAAGAAAACAGGAAGAATGGGGTTGTTTCTTCCCACAGAGACGCTTTCAACTGAGGATCTGCCCTATCCAATAGGGCTCCGTCCGATGCAGCCTTTAACCGAGCTGCCGGTTTCGTTTGAAGACATCCCACAAAGCAAGGTGGTCATGCCGGAGAAAGATGTCTTTCTGGTTAGCCGGATTGACAGCGGCTCAGGGGGTCTCGTTCGACTCGGTTATTTGGCTGATGGCAGGCCAGTCGCCGTGATTACGAGTTATCCATCGCATCCCCTTTCGCCCAATCAACTCGAAGCACAGTTGCTGCGGGATTTTCGTGGCGCATTGTTGAATCAACGGCTGGGGGTCGGTCCCGAGGCGCACGGCAAAGACAGAGATCGCGATCGCCGATGGAACATCGTCGTTGATATAACCCCGGGCGATATGCCTGAGGTCATGGCAAAGAAGCTAACTCCACAAACGATCAATGATTTAAGGGAGATTCATCGACGTTTTGAATCTGTTGGGATGCGAATCACAGGTGATTTTCAATATTTCGTCAGCGCCTCCGGCCGCATTCAATTAATTGACCCCGCGTTTATTTATGACGAATTTACCCACGCGCGGCCGGATTGGAACGACGAATATCTCTTCCATCTATCAAACCTATTAAAGTACTTAAGCGCTGATCATCAAGTTCAAGCGCTTTCGGAATTGAAACGCGAAGAACCGAAAAACTTTAGCCTGCTGGAAAAGTGGAATCAAGAGGAAATAGCCGGGCTTGAACGCCGCCTCTCACGGACCGAATTCGTTAATATCGAAGACGAAATCGCAGATAGGAATCGTGTTCAGGCAAATCTCCTTAACGCCAACAACCTTAAAGATAATTTGAAGAAAGTAGTCGGGATGAAGGAGTCTGACCAAACGGAGCGGCCTCGTGTGTCTTTGGAGCAGACCTCACCTGATGCCTTGCCCGCTACCAACCCGAAACGCGATACCGAGGACACCCCCGCTCCGCCGGCCGGCGACGCGCTGACGCATCCGGACACCTATCTGGCGGGGGCGATCCTGTACCGGCTGGGGGAACCAATCTACCTGCGGTGGCGCCTCTATCGCGCCCTGGGGTGGACGTCCCGGCGCGTCGCGATCGAGAAAGAGACTCGCCTCGTTCTTGGCGATATGATGAAGCCCATCAAGTGGCAGCTCACGCCAGAGGAGCGGCGGAAAATTGAAGAAGATTTCGCCCCTTGGTTTGAAAGACGCCATTTCCGCAATGCGCAGTGCGCTCAGGATTTTGTGGACGACCATTTGGTCAGCCAGCAGGATATCCAAGCCTATCGCCAAGTGCATCCTGATTCATGGAAACTGAACGACACGGCTGTGGAGCAAAGAATCCGGCGCGCCCGCGGTCAGGGGATGCGTGGCATTGTGGCAGCCGGCCGCGCCGGCGCCCGGCAGGGGCTCCTCGCGGGCCTGGCTGTGGGGGCGGGGTTGGCGCTCGCGGTGCTGCCTCTGGGGATGGCTTTCAGCCAATCGTTTCACGGCACGATGTTCTCCCTTGACATCTTCCTCTTGTCCCTCCTGACTGAGGCTATCCTGACGGCTCTCTCCGCGGGGCTTGGGCATCGCCTGGGCGGCGACCACGCTAACGTCTTGGCTCACACGTTCTACAACGAGGCTCACGCCAACGACGGCGCCGCGCTGACGGCGGGCGGGCCCGCCGCGCCGGCTACCTCCGTCACCCCCACCCCCCCGCTCAAGCTGGGTGCACCTCAATTTGGGGAGGGCTGGCATGTGGGTAAACACCCTGCTGCGAAGCCCATGTCGGATCGGCAGATGGTCCAAGTGCATGGGCCGCCGATCGACGAACAACCGGGCTCCGGCAGGAAAGGGCGCAAGCCGACCAGCAAGAAATCAGAGAAGAAGCCAGGCACTTGGCTAATCCCGTGGAAGAATCTTAAGCCCTTGATTGGTCATGTTGTTTATTTTGTTACGGATGCGCAACAGAGGAATGGGAAGTGGATGCTGCATCCGAAACTCCGGCCCTTTGCCAAATTGGACGCGTACGAGGCTTTAGGGTACTCAACCAATCAAACGGATAGACGTGTTAAGTTAATAACCGTTTACGCGCTGACGGCTGGTCCGGAAGGTGTGAGTTGGATACCGCAGAAAATTGTGGGGAGTAGAGTTAAGAGTGAGCTCTCGTACGGCCGAATCATCTGCGTGCGGGGCGATAGAGGCACTCCGGTTTTTGTAGACAACCCTCTCTGGAGCACGGCGCCGGTCGCTAAAGAGAATCTAATCAGCAGTTCTTCCCTCTTAACTCCACAGGAGCACACAAACCGCGGACGAAGGGTGCGTTCTGGTCCGAGCGGCGCGGCGTCGTTGCCTATGTGGCTGGCGCTCGCCTGGGGAAAGGACGCCAACTCCGAACGGGTGCGGAGCCTGGGGAAATGGGGAGGCCTCGCGGAAGCTTCGATCGCAACCGTGTTGATCGGCGTCTCCCTCCTGCATCCGCTGGGCTGGCTGTCCTACGCGCTGTGGGGATTGGGATTTGCGCATGTGCCGCTTGCCATCATCGCGAACTACCGTGCCCGGGATGACTTGAGCTTTTTCCCCCGCTTGGCCAACGCCTTTGGGCGTGGCCTTGTTCAGAGCATCATACCTGCATTGATTTTTGGATTGTATGGTTTTGCCGCAGTTCCCGCTGTCCCGTTTCTTCAATTGACACCTTCCCCTCTTGCGATCATCGCTTCGACGGCAATGATCGCCGCCAGCCACAGCTTGTTCGATTTCCTCACCAGCGGGCGCCTCCTCGAGGACCTCGCGTTCCAACAACTGAAACGTGACGTGAATATCCTCGGCAATCTCGCGGATTGGGCGTCTAGCTACAAACGCGGAACCTTCTACGGCGCAGTCTACGACGTCCCAAGCCTCGAGGATAAGAAATTCCCTGATATCCACTTGGATGCCCACGGGAACACCAACATCGTGTTGCAACATCGTGATGAAAGCTATCTCTTCATTGAGTGGGATCAGAGGGGGAAAGAACTCAGATTCGCGCGTGCGAATGACCTCATAGGGGATAAGGACTGGTCTCCCCATCCACTTAAAGAAAATCCATTTCAGAGGATTCAATTCGACCCTGAAAAGTCCGTGCTATGGGTCGACGTCAAAACCGAAGCCTGGGAGAGCTTCCCAGAAGATCTCAAAAAGGGCTTGGACGGCCTTTCCGGAGTGGACGTTCGCTTCCGGCGTGCTGGTGATGCCCCACCTATCCAGATGCCTTCCGCGCACGAACAACCAAGCCCCTCACGCTCCTCAAGAACAGTGGGAGCTCATATCCTCCCATTTCACCCGATGGGGACGGTCCCTCCGGATGGAACGGATATGTCCGGCCGCCCCTCCGGCACCGGTGGCCCAGGGGCCAACGCGATCGGCTATGGGCTGGGCAAATCGGTGTTCCGGGTTCGGGAATCCACCGCCCGCAAGATGGGGTTGTTGGGGCTGGTGGCGGAGATCCCTCTCTTGTTCGCCGCCAGCATCCAGTTCGATCAAGGGCCAATGCATGTGGCTCTCCTGGGGGTCCTGGCGGGCTGGGTGGCCTTGCATCTCATTCTCCAACAGTTTGAACCCCACCGGCCGCGCGGGACGCTTGGCGAAAATCTGAAGCAGTTTGCCAGGCAATTTGTCTTTCTCCTGCCCTATTTCGCGATTTCCTTCGTTCCCGGCCAGTACCCCCTCCTTTACGTAATTGCCGCTTTCTTTGCTGGTCTCATCCATCTCGGCTACGACGTGTGGGCGATGACCCGAACGCCGAGCATGGAAGCACGCCTGGGGGAAGCGATGACTCCCGAGCCGGCCTCTTGGTCCTTCGTCATTTTCGATTTTGACTTTGGGAGGGAGAAAAACGACCTCCTGACCAAACCAGTCGTGAACCAAGATTATTACGATCGTTTTGAGCGCTTGCTCATGCAGGAGCTTGGGAAAGCCGTGGGTGGACGGGTGGGTGGCGATGAACGGGCGTTCGTGATCCGCGGAACCCCTCAGGAGATAGAGAAAAAGGTCAACCAAGTACGGAGAATATTTGGTTCAAATGAGAACAACCCCCACCCGGACCTGACCCCCATGACCGTTTCGGCGGGGATTGTGTCGGCAAACCATGTCCGTACTTACGAAATTGAGATTCGGGAGCGACAAAAAAATACACCTGAATCCGAACGCGAAGATCTCAATCATCCGCGAGCGCGATTCAAGCACGCGCGCGACCTCGCCGGACTTGCTCTGGAAAGAGCAAAGACTATCCAGAACAATATCAAAGATGCCGTGGTCGTCTATGACCCCAAAGTTGATCAGCTTCCCTCGGCAAAGGGGTCGAAAGATGCCCTCAATCGCCATCACCCGCAGGCGGATCAGATTGATGAGCTGCTGGCTCAAAAAGGGACCAACGCCGCGATCCCCTTGCTTCAGCCCGCAAAAGGCCGCATCGTGCATTTCGGAACTAAGGAAGAGCTCCACCAGGAACTCGCGCATCGGGATAAATCGTACCTGCCGGAGCCCTTTCGGCAGATCGTTATTCGTCTGTGGAGCTTTTTTGGCCTTTATAAGGCTCCCTTCGTCATCGGCTCGATTCAATTCAACTATTCCCTGAGAGACTCCCTCGGGGTGCCGGCAGATACTGGACGGCGCGTTCATATCGACCGATCCGATCCGCAGGGGCCCGTGTGGATGGGAGGCAAAAGCATCGCCAGTTGGGGCAAAGCGCATGCCTTTGACCAGGTCATCCTCGCCGATCGCACCGTGACCCATCAGGCCTTGGCGGAAGCCTTCGAAAAACTGCCCGATTTTCAAGGAGAACTCTGGTTCGCCCGCGGTCCTCCAGATACCGTGTTCTTCGCGATCGTGCCTGCCAAGGGACACGAGCTTTCGGAAAATCAACTTACTGATTTGCGAGAGCAGCTTAAGGCCGCCGTCGTAAAAGCTCAAACCACGCTCAATGGCGCACCCAACACCCCCAACCCAACTCCCTCCCTGCTCCTGGAAGGCATTCAAGTCCACCTGAACGCGGCGGTGAAGGTCTATACCGACGAAGGCGTCAATACCGCCCTCGATCAACTTGATGTGGTTCAAGCGTGGCAGGAGGAGAACATTGCTCACGCGCAAGGTCAAGGTGTTGGATTTAAACTCATTGAACCCGACAAGAAGCCCAGCGATAAGCAGGATCTCGTCCACAAGGCAATCCTTGAACAAAACAAGCAGGCCGCGATCATAAGTGACCGGAAGCGCGCTGAAGCCATCGCCCGCCGGAGCCTGCCGGAGCCTGAGGCGAGGGAGCCAAGCGCGATCAAACTTGAAATGCGGGATCTTCTTGATGCGGTAGCGGAGGCGGCGAATGTTGAGCTCGAAAGAAGAATTCAGCGAGCGCTTACTGATGCTCGCTTGTACCCCAGAATCCAAGTTCAAGGAAGGTCGATTGCTGGCGTTTTAGCCGATGAGATTAAAAAACCCTATCAAGGCGAAAAATCGACGACAGCTCGAATCCTCACCAATGTCAAAACAACACTGCAAGCATACGACCTCTCTCCTGAAGATAGACAGAACATTGAACTTTGCTTTAAGCAGTTCATGGATCAATACGGCCAACTGCTTGGGACGCTCCTCGGATGGCTTGAGACTCTGCAGCGGGGCGGGGATTTGACGAAGCAAGAAATAGCAGATGTACAGAGAGTCTATATGCTGACTGATACTGAAATCACGAGAATGACCGAGATCATCCGCCGGGGTTGGCGCAATATCCGGGAGAGAACTCGGAGCAGAAGCCCCGCGTCCGGCGGCTCCAGTGAGGAGAACCCAAGAGCATCTGACGCGCATAGCACCCCATTCCGCGACAGCACTCCGGCACGCATCCAGCGAGCCTATTCATCCCCGTGGCATCGTCTTACCCTCATATTCAGCACACTCGACGGCATATCCTTCGGACTTCTCAACCGGCTCGCAGGACGAATGTCTCAGTACGAAGAAATGGCTTCGCACATCGGGGGGTCGATCGGTCCAAACTCAAAAGTGCTCTCGATCGGCGTTGGTACGGGTCGAAAAGAGTTGTTCATTAAAAAATTCCTTCAGCGAAAAGGAATCGTGTCTTCCTTCTTTGGCATTGACCTGTCAGAGCATCAGCTCCAAAAAGCAAAGAAGAATGGTATGCAGGGGAGACTTGCGCGGGCTGATGGCAGGGAGGCACCCTTTGGTGATAACACATTTGACGCGGTCTTTCTCTTTGAAAGCCTCGGCCATATGCCGGACCGCCAGCAGGCCTTGCGCGAGGCTGCGCGCGTCTTAAAGCCAGGCGGCCGGATCTTTATCGCGAGCTATGGCACGCGCTCCATCTTGTCTGTCTCGTCGCTGGGGTGGTTCTATGAGTATCGCGGGGATCAGCCCGAAGATGTGAGTGAAGATCTGCGCCAAGTCGGCCTCGAGAACGTGCGTCTTATCCCGCTCTCCGCCTACGGCACGCACCCGGATTACTACCTGCTCCGCGCCACCAAACCGGACAACCCCGAAACAGTCGCTACCGCTATCGCGCCGGCCGGCGCCGCAACCCCCCAGAGTGCGCCGGCGGACAACACGCCGCCGGATGCCCGAAAGTTTTTACACGGGCTGCGCCGCAACCCAGCGGCGACAGCGGAAGCGGAAGCCATTTTCAAGCGAGCTTGCGATCGCTGGGCTGAGATGCAGGACATACCACCCCATATCAGGGAACGTCTTTTAAGGACGACCATTATCGTAGCGGATGACGCGCCAACCTTTGGATCCGTTTTGTTTGATGATGCCTCGTTGTCCGAGATGCCGGTCATTCTGTTGAACACGGGTTTTCTGAAGACGCTGACACCGCCGCAGCGGGCCTTCATTATTGGCCATGAACTGGGGCATATTCTGCAAGGGGACGCGGCATTCACATCCATTCTGCTCGTCGATAAAGGGCTGTCGGATCGCTTGAGGAACGAGATCGAAGTCCGCTGCGATATGATCGGAGCTCTGCTGAGCTTCGACACCAAGCTGTCCGATGCAGGAGTCAGGGCGAAAGAAGAAGTGCCCGCTATTTTTGACCAGTTCGAACGCTACCGATCGTCTTTGCCAAAACCGCCAGCCTGGTTCGTGGGTGACCCTCTCTTTGATCCCCATCCGCCGGATTTTGTTCGCCAAGGTCTAGTGAGCTGGGTGAATCCGGAGAATCAGGATCACGTCTTAAGTTTGGTTCGCAGACCTTACATCGTCCCCATTCAAAGCGGGGAGGGCATTGGAAGGGATGTTAACACACCAGTCGTAGCAAGCATCGTCGCCTCTGACTCTACGGCTTCGCCGGGTGAGGCCCCGGCCCCGACCACCCAGGCCGCAACCCAGGGAAGAATTCTGCTCGTGGATAATGAGAAGGGCAACCTTGATTCGTATGGGGAAGATCTGTCGGACCAGGGGTACGAAGTCGTCACAGCCAACAGCGCTGAAGATGCTTTAAGAAAGCTCAAAGACTTTGGACCGGGATATTTTTCTCTCATCATCACCGACAGGGATCTCTCAGCTCAAGGCCAACCAGCCATGGTCGGGGAAGAACTCATTCAACAGGTTCGAAGCATCCAGCCGGGGATGCGCGCCATCTTATTTACCGGGAACAACGACATCCTCAAGGATGTGGAATTCGCACTCACGCACCCTGACATCAAGCTGGTTGAAAAACCTTGCTCTCTCGACACGATGCGGCAAGCGGTCAGCGCGGCTTTAGGCTCGGCCGGGCCAAAGGCCAAGAGAAGAACCATCCCAAGGGTCTTCTTGGGATTGCTGCAGCCGGTGGTTCTGGGCATGTTCCTGATTGCGGCGTCGCCGGTTCAAGACGCGTTTCATGGCGCTCCCGCGGCTGGTCGTCCTCCGGCAGCCAGCGAGCGAATCCCGGATACGACCGGAATTTTCGACATGAAAATAATTCTGGAAGACGCGAAGGAGCTGCCGAAAAACGCCAAAGATATTGTGAAAGCCTGGGCGGAAAAACATAGCAAAGAAGGAACCACGTTGATTGGGAAGGCGATGTCTCAGTTGAATGACGACCTTGAACGTATGGGATTTGTATGCGAGTGGCAAAATTCGGGAGGACCGCTGAGGGTCAATTACTACTCGTTCCAGAAGAGCCGCATCCAGTTCTTTGAGATCAGCGGAGATGACATGCGATGGCTGGTGCAGGTTATTCCAGCTCGCCTGGTGAGTGGACAGCGCAGAAATGTCACCGGCTTCTTGCTTCAGTACCAACAAGCCGTCATTATTGACGAAGGGGTCGTTCCCGTAGCGGCTACCACTCACCGTAGATTGCTTGATACGCCCGATGCGGAGCTGAAAGACAAGTTTGGCGTCGATAGCAAGATCGCTCGCGATGTCCTGTTGGAAACCTTTGGCGGCATCACCCAAAGTGAGGCCGCCAGAAAACACTGGGAAACCGTCCGTGAGCATGAGTTTCTCCATTTCTGGCGTAACATGCTCGATCGGGTCGGAAGCTTGAGACCAACCGCCCCTGGCGACTCTCTGCCAAGCGAATTGGACGCTTATTTGGGAGGCTTGGCATTTGCGGACAATCCTTATTGGGATCTCCTGCGGCACCTGGAGGACTTGAAAAAGGCCGGGGGGCCGGATGCCAAACAAGAGCACATCGATGTCGCAAGCGCCGTCTTTCGCCTTCTGGCTCGTGAAGATGGTCTCCGTGACATTTTAGGTGCCCGGGAGATTGCGCAGTCTGCGGGTCCTGTGAGCATCCATGATGCCGCCCGGTTTTTCACGGCGCTGCGAAGAGCCCACGTGCCCGATGCTGACATCCGTAAGGCAGCGGGTTCGGCTTATGAGAAGGTCATCGGTCCCCCGCTTGAAAATATGAGACTTGTCTTTGGCCCTAAGCAGCCCGGCCTTGCCTTCCTGACGCACCCCAACACCTACAAGGCTGGATTGATCCGAAAGCGGATGGGGCGACTGGCGTTTTTGCGATGGTTCTTCAGCCTGAACCGCCCGAAGCTGGAAGCAACTGAAACCTATCAGAAGTATCTGGACATGACGCGGAAGGGCAATGAGCTGAAGGATCATGAACTCGACTGGATCCACCACCACTTTGCCCCTTACTATCTTCCCGAGTTCTGGAACTTCATGGTCCGGCCGTTTCTCTTTGTCGCCGAGCACCAGATCTACGACGAGAAAGAGAAGAAGTTCGTTCCTCAAAATCAATATCCAAAAGCAGCTGAACGGCTAGGTGACGGTGCAGAAAGGATCTTCATCGCCATCTGGTCCATCATGCTCCCTACGGCTGTTCTGAGCGTGATCGGTTGGCTCTATGCCGACCCCTCAAGTTTTTGGGTGGGGCTGCTCGGCGGCCTCGCGAACGCGCTCGCCGTCCTGACCCTTGGTTATTTCGCGCAGGTCCTCACGCACAAGGACCATCAACGGGCCGAAGCCGAGCGTGAGCGCCGCGGCGAAACTCCCGCCTACCTGACCGCGTCGGGAGACGCCGTCCCTGTACCAAAACGGGTACTACGTCACAACGCCTTGATGAACCAGCTGCGTGCCGCCTGGATCAAACAGGCCAGTGTACTTGAGAACATTGGCGATAGGGGATGGGAAAAAATATTCCGCGAGATCGACTTCACAACACAGAAAGCCATACGGGATTGGAAAAATATGAAGCACGCGGCGAAACGTCTAATGAAATTCAGCCCAATTTCACAAATCGATAAGGACTGGTTAATCCGTTTTTCGCAAAGGGAAGTGCTCCCTCTTGATCTCTTCGGTTCCCAGTCAGGAGACATTGTTTTTGAATTTCCTGATAATGATTCCCCGCGATTGGACGCCCTTAAAGTTTCATCCCCTCAAATTGGCCAGACCTTCTCTGACGGTCGTGTCTATCGCGCGATCTTTTTTGACCAGCACCCCCCTAAACGGATTTTGGTGAGAAGTTCGAACTCCAAGGACAAATCCGCGAGAAGGGACATCGAAAGTCTTATCCACAAAATAAGGGCGGATGTTAAGGCCCATGGTTTTGAGATAAAGGTAGAGGAATTTTCTGCTGAGAAAATTGATCCAGCTGCTCTCTATCATTCCGCACCTTTTGAGCATCTGCCATCCTTCCTCGGAATTGGAGGATTGGCATGCGAAGTGGATCAACTTTGGTTGTCCGATATCGTGGGCATGGCCACGCAAGGGCAGTCCTTGACCCGGGAGGAATGGAAGAACCTCCACGACGTCATTGCCATGATAGCGTTTTCGACTCAACCGCCAACTCCAACCCACACCGTCCCCCCGGCAGCCGTCCGACGGATTCAAGCACCGGTGCTTGGCACAACGAGAGTGGGTTCGGGGGATCGGGACAGAATTGACACTCCCTCGTTTGGCGGTTTGCCGCCGCGCCAAACTGGAGAAGAATCAACAGAGATCGACATTTTCGAAGAACTCATGTTCGAAAGCTCAGGAGAAAATAGATTGACTCTCGATGGTCTTCGCCAAAGCAGGATCTTGAACATCGGCTCAGGACCACGAACAGATGGGAACCTCGTCTCCTATTTGCATCGCCTTGGCGTGAAGGTTGTTGGATTGGATCCTATCGTGCGGCGAACCAAAGGAGGAGATAGCTCATATGTTCAGGGCGAGGTGCAGAAAATGCCATTTAGCGATAATTCATTCGATATTGCCATCAGCATTGCCCTTTTCAACAACGAATACTTTGACTTGCAAAGAGGTGCCGATCAGGGACCGGAGGCTTTTTACCAAGCGGCCGCTACAGAAATTCGGCGGATTTTAGTCAATGGCGGCAGGTTCCTGATGACCACCGGAATGCTAGATGCTCATCCAGGGCTTCTTCCCGCATTTGAGCAAAATGGATTTAAGGTCATAGAGCTGGTGGAAGGCGGGTATTTATTGATTAATCACAAAGGATCTCTATCTGCTCCGGCGTCTGACACAACGGTGAAACCTAGCGCCTCTGTTGTGTCAGACACCAAGGCGAAACCTAGCGCATCTGCCGTGACAGGCACCCGCACTGACACTCGCACCCAGGAAGAGAACATTTTATGGGATGTCGCTAGAACACATCTTAGTGATCCATCTGGTCACTCCCGCTTTCATCGTAACGCGTTTGTAGGAAAGGATTCTCATTACTGGGAAGACGTATTTGTAAGAGCCATTGGAAGTGATAGCTATGGCGAGAGCCTCAGAGAAGCTGCACCCAGAGTCAGCGGACAGCTTCAGCGGCTCATCCATAACGTTATTTATCCTACTGACGGTTCGCCTCCGACAGGAAATACGATCCCTGCGGATCAATTCGCGGAGCGGGTTTTGGACAAGGTCAACGCGTATCTTGATGCCGACCTTCCAGTCCAAGACGATGCGGCGTCTTCCTCAAGGCCTGAAGTCCAGCACCTGAGCGCCGGAGAACTTCTGGATCATTTTCGGTTGTGGCAGGCCGTCAAGGGCTGGGCCGGGATGGCCGTGAATATGGCGCGCGCGGCGCTTTCCCCGAAACATCGGAAGCATCTTTTTAAGGAACTGCGGGCCGTTGAAGCGGGATTGAATCATATTTTGAAAGATCGGGGGCAGGATCCCATCTCCCTGCTTCCCTACGGCTACGAGGATCGGGAGGGCGACTCTCGGACCGCTTCATGGTGGAAAATACTCACCCATTTCGGGGATGCCGCTGCCGCTAGGCGCATGGGCAGAGTTAATATTTTCCTGCCGAGCGGGATGAAGTTGTTGACCGCAAGCCATGAGCTCGCGCACCTCTTAAACCCGAACGAAGAAGACGAGTCGAGGATCATCAAGATCGCCGAGATCTATGTGGCTGCCAGAAGTGAACAGGTCGCTAAGCTGCCCGCAGCGGTTGGAAGCACCGTGGAGGCCGCTCAAAGCGCGGGCCGCCGCCGCGCGACGATCAACGACCTTGTCCATGTGGCCGAACGCATGGTCAACCGCCCGGATCTAGCCGGCGACAAGAAAGCCCTCTCGCTCTCCAAGGAACTCAATTCCTTCCGCGAAGCCTTCCTTACCAACGCCTGAGGCTGTTTCTGGATCGAACAGGCGAGCCGGCGAATTGGAGAGCCGGCGAGTCGGCGCAAAGGCATCACACCCTCGGCGAATAGAAAACCATTGCTAACGTCCAAGACGTTAGGTACCATAACGTCATGAACGTTAATCAGATCAACCAAGCCTTGGCTGAAGGTCGGCTGGACGTTCCGGGACTATTTCCGCATGTGGAGCAGCTGGGGCGCGCGCCGCATGTCTTCACGGTTGATTTCGGCCTGCCGGAGCTCCCGCGCGAGCCGGGTATGCTCACCATCCGCGGCGCGCGCCAGTATGGAAAAAGCACCTGGCTTGAGCAACAAATCTGTCACACCATCCAGGCATTTGGTGCTGGGAGCTGTTTCTATTTGAATGGGGACGAGATCCCCCGCGCACGGGACTTTTTGGAAGCCCTTCAATCCCTATTACCTCTTTTTGCGAAAGAGGCTCCGGTCAAACGGCTTTTTATTGATGAAGTCACGGCTATCGAGGGATGGACAGGAGTTCTAAAGAGGCTCCTGGACAGCGGGGTGTTGAGAGAGGTGCTGGTGGTCACAACAGGTTCTAGGGCGCATGACCTGCGCCGTGGAATTGAGCGTCTCCCCGGCCGCAAAGGGCGGCTTGACCGAACGGCCTACCTGTTTACGCCAATCTCCTTTCGGGCCTTCAAGGACAAGTGCGGCGATCAGATGGGAGATCAACTGATACCTGCCTACCTGATTTCAGGAGGCTCCCCCATTGCGCTGACGGAATTGGCCACCCAAGGAAATCTCCCTCCTTACCTGATTGAGCTTGTGCGTGATTGGGTGTATGGAGAATGTGCTGCGGCCGGGCGTTCGCGTTCGGCGGTCGTTGCTGTATTGGATTATTTGACCCGTCACGGAGGAGATGCCATTGGACAGGCCAAGCTCGCCCGGGAAGCAGCGCTCGCCAACAACACGGTCGCGGCCGGCTACATAGAGTTTTTGGCAGATCTTTTGTGTGTCGGACAGAGCCAGGTCTGGGACAGCGCCAAACACATTCGCCTCCCGAGGAAGCAGGCGAAATATCCCTTTCTCAATCTCCTGGTCGCGGCGGCATGGCACCCGATGCGTCCCTGGTCTGTAGGGGAATATGAGCGTTTGCCAGAAACGGTCCAAGGGATGTTTCTTGAATGGGCTGTGGCCCAGGAAATTTGGCGCCGGCGTGCCATCGCTGGAGACCAAACGCCGGAACTCTTAACGTTTTGGCAAACCAAGGAGCATGAACTGGATTATATGTTTGAACCAAACTGCTTTATTGAAGTTAAACGCGGGAGTGCTTCGCCTCTTGAGTTTTCCTGGTTTGCGCGTTCCTTTCCTAAAGGCCGCCTGCTTGTTGTGAATAAGCAGCGCTTCGAAACTTCTCACGTCCGCGGGCTCACCCTGGAAGACCTGCTCCTTAGAGATCAGTGGGTTGAATAAAGGGGCCGTGACCTCTTCTCCCCAAGTATTCGCCTGACTTGTTATAATTCGTCATCCAGCCCTTCGTACGGCGCTCTCCGGCATACTCCTGTGCGCGCGTCCTAGGGGGCCTCTTGTGGGGCGGACTTCCGCCGGTGGCGCGTCAGAACAGCTTTTAACTATGGACGAGAGATTCCTAAAAGAAGAGGGAACAGAAGTCTTCACCGGCAACGAGCTCCTGCTCAAAGGGGCGCTCGAAGCGGGCTGTTCGCTCATCACCGGCTACCCCGGCTCGCCGGTCTCCGAGGTTTTTGACGCGGCGAGCGCCAACCAGGAGCTTCTGAAGAAGCGCGGGGTTCTCGCCGAAATGGCCAACAACGAGGCCCTCTCGGTGGCGCGGCTCAACGGCGCGCGCATGGCCGGCGCGCGCGCCATGGCGGTGATGAAGAGCGTAGGCCTTCATGTGGCGGCGGACGGCCTTGCCCTTGGCAATCTTTCCGAGCCGCGGAACGCCGGCGGCAGCATCGTGGTGGTCGGGGACGACCCCTGGATCGATTCCACGCAAATCAATAACGACTCCCGGTTCCTCGCCCAACACCTGCACATGCCGGTGCTGGAGCCCGCCACCTTTCAGGAGGTCAAAGACTGGATCCACACGGCCTTTGAGCTTTCCAGCCATTCGGACCTCTATCTGACTTATCTGATCACGACCCATCAGGCGGATGGGGGAGGCACCGTGTGGGTGCGCCGTAACAGGCCTGCCGTACCCAATCTGCTGAACCCCGTCACGTTGGATTCCTCCAAGATCAACCTTGACACCCAGGTCCTCCTTCCCCCGCGCACCTGGCATCGGGAAGCGAGCTTGCCGGAACGCTTTGAACGGCTCCTCAGCGAGGCGCGCCGTCTCAAAGTGAATGTCGTCATCCCCCCCGGTCGTAAGGGGGGGATCCATAAGTTTAACAACACGATGGATCCCGTCCCCCTAACAACCGGGGGACTGTCCCTTCCTATAAAATCAGAGGAAGGGGACGGCTTACGTCATGCCGGGATGACGTCTTTGGGTTTCATCGCCTCGGGTCTCGCCTACTGTTACCTGGAGCACGCGCTTTCCGAGCTGGGCTTAAACGGACATTTTCCCATTCTCAAACTGGGACTGACCTATCCCGTCGATCCTCAGGCCGTGCTGGAGCTTGCGGGCGGGGTCGACGCCATCCTGGTGATCGAAGAAAAACGCGGTTTTATCGAAGCCCAAGTGCTCAAAATCCTTCATGACGCCGGGGCAAAGCCATCTCTCTGGGGAAAGAAATTCCCGGATGGTCTGGCGGGGATTCCCGAGGCGCGGGGGCTCAACCCTTCGGTGATCATGGAAAGGTTGATACCCGTTTTTGTTCGCTTGTTCTCGACGTCATCCCCCCTGGCCGTTACCGGGGGATCCATGAATACTTCCATGATGGATCCCCTGCTTAAGGCCGCAGGGGATGACGGCATCGTGGCCAAGCTTCGCGCAGAACAGGCGATTCTCGAAGCCACCTCTGCCGCAGCCACGCGCTTGCCTGTTCGCACGCCGGCTTTTTGCCCGGGCTGCCCGCACCGCGATTCCTCTTCTGTTTTCCTTGACATCAAAAAAGATTTCCTTGATGCCGCTTACATGCGGCGGGTCCATCGCCGCGCGCCGACCGACCTCATTTTTCACGGCGAAACCGGGTGTTTCACCATGCTCATGTTCGAGCCCAATCAGGGCCTGATGCATAACTATTCTGGGATGGGCCTGGGTGGCGGGACCGGCGCCGGGGCGGACCCCTTCATCACGAACAAGCAAGTGGTCTTCCTGGGGGACTCCACCTTCTTCCATTCCGGGATGCTGGCCATCTCGGACTCCATCAAGGCGGGCCAGGACATCACGTACGTCATTTTGGACAACAAAACAACGGCCATGACCGGTCACCAGCCCACCCCCGGCACCGAGCTCAACCTGATGGGGGAGAAAACCTTCGCGCAAAATATTGAATCCATTGTCCGCGGCATGGCGGGCCATCAACTTCCGATCTATCGCACGAACCCCGGCTATCGGGACAGCTACCGTGAGCTCCTGGAAGAAACCATCCTTCAGGATGGCGTGAAGATCGTCATCGCCGACAAGGAATGCGGTCTCACCTATCAGCGTCGTGAACGACGGGAAAAAAAGAAGATTCTGCGGAGCAAAGGGTATTTGCCGGTCGAGCGGCACATCAATGTGACCCCGGAAGCCTGCGAATTCTGCTTGGAGTGCACGAAGACCACGGGATGTCCCGGCCTGACGATCGAACAGACGCCCTATGGTCCCAAGATCGCGACGGACCTCACCCACTGCGTGTCGGATGGCGCCTGCGCGAAAGTCAAAGCTTGCCCGGCTTTTGAGGAAGTGATCGTTCAGCGCCGACGCGCCGCTTCGCCCTTCCGCCCCTTGCCTTCTTTCGAGAAGCTGCCGGCCCCGCGCGTGCTGGAGATCGAAAACGATTGGGCCGCCTTCACGGCGGGCGTCGGCGGACAGGGCACCGGTGTGGTCACCGCGATCCTGGTCCTGGCCGCGCACCGCCAGGGGTACCGCGTTCTTTTCTCTGAGAAGAAGGGGCTGGCCGTCCGAAACGGCAGCGTTTTCGCCGAGCTTCTCGTGAGCCGCTCCGGGGGCGTGCGCTCGCCGCTCATGTCCTACGGCAAGGCGGATTTGATCCTGGGCATTGATCTGCTGGAAGCCGCCCGCGGGCTTGATTCGGCGGCGCATTGGCGCGTGGGCAGCACCGGGAAAACCTTTGCCGTTGTCAACACGGCGAGCACCCCCACGATCCGAATGCTGCTGGGGACGGAGGAAGCCGATCTTTCGGTCTATGAACGGATGCTGCGCTCCAACGTCCGCCCCGACGGCTTCTGGGGGGAAGATCTGGCGCTCATTTCCGAAGCCTATTTCGGCTCCAAGCTCTACGCCAACATTATGCTTCTGGGCGCGGCGCTTCAGCTGGGCCGCCTGCCCTTTTCGCTGGAAACCATGGAGTCCTGCCTGGCCGCTTCTGTCCCGAAAGATGACCGGGCGGTCAACCTCAACGCTTTTCATTTGGGGCGGGCGCTGGCGGTCTGGCCGGAAAGCGTGCGCATCACTTCAGCCCCTCCTGGCTATCCAACGTTCCTCAAGGAAAAGCACAGCATCTTGTCCAAGTCCTATGGACATGCCCTCGCGGAAGCCTGGCGCGTCCTCGTTGGGGAGACGGTCCTTGAGATCGATATCGATGAGGCGGCCCACCGGGATTTCGCGCTTCGCGCCTATGAGCTCGTCCACTATGAGGGGTATGCTTTGATGGCGCGCTACGCGGCCCTTGTGCGCGCCGTCGCGGCGAAAGACCGCAAAGAGTGGAAGCATGCCGCCACACGCGCGGTCATTCAAAACGCATTCAAGGTCATGGCCATCAAGGATGAGGTCTATGTGGCGCATCTTTTAACAAGCCCGGAAAAGCGCGCGCGGGACCTCGCGCGCTACCGGCTGGACCCCGCGCGCGGCGACCGCCTGAAGTACCGGCACCTCAACCGGCCTGAATTGACGTTCTTCGGTCGGAGTGTGCGCTGGGACATGGTGACGAAAGATTGGCAGTTGAATCTCGTGAAGCGCATGAAGTTCCTACGAAAGCTCCTGCCGGGGTGGCATCAGGCGGAGAGGGACTTCCGGGACTGGTACCTTGACCTTGTGGCGCATTTCGAACCGGAGAGCCAAAAAGCCTATGCTTATTGGGTGAACATTCTGTCCTGTCCCGAGCAGGTCCGCGGTTACCGCGAGGTGCGCCTGCCCAAAATGCGTGAAGCGCGGCGGCAGGCGAGCGCCTGGGTCGATCAGCTGGCCGCGATGTCCAGCCCGGACCTCTCACACCGTCTGTCCGTTTTCTGCCTCGGGGTCCGCAAGTAAGATGAAGAAAAAGGGCGTTTTCATCCGTAAAGCCCGGATGGAAGATGCCCAGGCGATGCACCAGCTCCTCAACCGCTTCGCGGACAAGCGCGAGCTCCTTCCGCGGTCCATCGCGGAAATCTATGAGAACCTCCAGCAGTTTTTTGTCGCGGAAGCCCGAGGCAAGGTGATCGGGACTTGCGCGCTCTATGTCACCTGGGACAACCTCGCGGAAGTGAAGGCCTTGGCGGTCGACGAAAAGTATCAGGGGCGGGGCCTCGGGAAGAGACTCCTGGAGGCGGTGACCCAGACCGCGGCGTCTCTCCACGTGCGAAGGCTTTTCACCCTGACCCTCCGATCCGGTTTTTTTGAACGTTTTGGATTCCATCATGTGTCCAAAGATCACCTGCCGCACAAGGTTTGGACGGAGTGCGTGCGCTGCGTCTATTTTCCAGAACGCTGCGTGGAATACGCGATGGTGAAAGACCTCCCCGGTCCTGGCCCCAAGCCGCCGCCGATCGCGCTCCATAAGAAATCGGCGCCCTCCAAGAAACTCCCTCCGGGCACGATTGTTCCTTCGGAACCCTTTGCGCCCGGTTCGAGCCTCCCCCCACGATGAAGCTTCGGCGCCATTCCCTGATTGTTCGCCTCATGCTCTTGTCCATCGCCGCGGTGGTCTTGCCGGCGCTCCTCATTTCGGCCCTCTACCGCTCCATCAGTTCCCGGGTGCTTCTCAACAATATCACGCAGCATCAGACCGAACTCGCGCGCCGGCTGGCGGAGGAGGTCAACAGCGAAATCGCTCATGCCCAGGACCTCGCGGCCTTGGTGGCCAACAGTTCCTTCTTTTCCGCGGGCTCCCGCGTGGATCAGTATGAGGCCTTGCGCAACCTGCTCCGGCAATCGTCTGATTTTCAAGAAACCATGTATGTCCATGCTTCGGGCCAGGAACTGCTCAAGGTGAGCCGTACCGGTCCTCCTCCGCGCCTGGTCCGTCGGCCGGAGGATTTCCGACAGCCCTACGTCGGGGCGGCCTTTTTTGCCGGAAACAGGGCCCCAACCATTTTGCTGGGTGTGCCGATCCGTTCGTTTGCAAACCCGAAGCGATCGGGAGCGATCGTGGTCAAAATGAGCTTCACCAAGCTGGGGGAGCTCCTTGCTCAGGCTTCCTCGGGCATGCCAGGAGATGCCTTTATTGTGGACGGCAAGGGGATGCTCCTCGCTCATCCGAAGGAAGAACTGGTCTTTGCCCATGCCAACTGGGCGGCCCTGCCTGTGGTGCGGGAGTGGATGATCAACCCCAAGGCCCCCACCGGGCTCACGCCGAGCCAAGACGACGAAGATCACACGTATCTCTCACTCGCTTATCCCATTCCGCTTCTCAAGAGCGCTGTCGTCATTCAGCAGCCCCAAAAGCACGTTTACGCGCCCCTGGAGCGGATGCGGCGACAATTCATTCTCTGGACCCTGGTGTCCGTGGTTGTCTTTCTTCTCCTGGCGATGTTTATTTCCTGGCGGATTCTCAAGCCCTTGCGACTCCTGCGGGAGGCTGTCGAAGAAGTGGGCCAAGGCAAGCGCGAGGTGCATCTCGAAATCCACACCCAGGACGAGCTTGAGGACCTGGCGGCGACGTTTGAGAAGATGACGCGATCGCTTGGGGACCTCGAGCGCATGCGGCGCGATCTGATCAGCATGATCGTGCATGATTTAAAAATGCCCCTCTCGACCATCCTGCCAAGCCTGGAGAACCTGCTCATGGGGGAGATGGGAAACTTATCGGAGCAGCAGGTGTCCTTTGTGCAGATGGCCCGGCGCTCCGCCCAGGAGATGCTCATGCTCATTCAGAATCTCTTGGACGTGGCCCGCATGGAAGATGGAAAGCTCAAGCTCCACCCCGAGCTCTTCACGCCGACCGATTGGGCGACGAGCGTCATCTCCAATTTCCGGCCGCTGGCCGATTCAGCGAGCAAGTCCCTCAAGCTGATGCTGGCGGTTGATCTTCCGCCCGTGGAGGGCGACCCGGCCCTTCTGGGGAGAGTCCTGGGAAATTTGGTGTCGAACGCCCTCCGTTACGTGCCCCGCGCCTCCGGGGAAGTGGTCGTCTCGCTCTTTCGCGATGGCAAGCATTTGGCGGTGGAGGTGCGGGACAATGGAGAGGGAATTCCTCTGGACGAACAGCCTCATATCTTTGACAAATTTGTGCAGGGGGAAAGCCAGAAAGCCAAAGTGAGAACGGGCACGGGTCTTGGCCTCACCTTCTGCAAAATGGTGGTGGAAGCCCACCACGGCCACATCCAGCTCTACAGCCAGCCTAAAGAAGGAAGCGTCTTCACGTTCCGCCTCCCGCTCAAAGAGACCGTACCGGTACCGGTCTCCCCGCCCGTAGCGCGTTAGCCGCCGGGTGTTTCCATCGTATCGGAGTAACGGAGTAACGGAGTAACAACTTCATATCCACGTCGTGACTCCGATACCCCGTTACCCCGACACTCCGGTACCCCGATACGTCAACACCATACTCGCGGGCTGCCGATAAAGTAAAATTCGACCATGCGAATACCCCTTATTGCTGGCAATTGGAAGATGTTTAAGACCGCTTCGGACACCCGCGCGTTTGTCAGAGCCTTCAAATCCCTCGTCGAATCAGCGAAAGACCGTGACATCGTCCTCTGCGCGCCCTTTACGGCGCTTTGGACGCTGGCGGAAGAGCTGAAGGGAAGCTCCATCCGCGCGGGCGCCCAGAACGCGCATTGGGAAGAGAAGGGCGCCTATACGGGCGAAGTCGCCGTGGGGATGCTCAAGGAAATCGGCGTGACGCACGTGGTCATCGGCCACTCCGAAAGGCGCCAGTATTTCGGCGAGACGGATACCGCCGTCAATAAAAGAACGCTGGCGGTCCAGGCAGCGGGGCTGACTTCGATTAGCTGCATTGGCGAGACACTCCAGGAGCGCGAGGCCCATCAAACTTTCAAGGTCCTCGAGCGCCAGATCCGTGAAGGCCTCAAAGGCCTGTCGAGTCCCGCCACCCTTGTGATCGCCTACGAGCCGGTTTGGGCGATTGGGACGGGAAAGACAGCGACCCCTGCCCAAGCCCAGGAAGCGCACGCTTTTATCCGCAAGGAATTCGCCAAACTCTACGGCGAAGCGGCCGCCGCGGCCGTACGCATTCTCTATGGAGGGTCCGTCAAGCCCGACAACATGGCGAGCCTCATGAAGGAAGCCGACATCGATGGCGGTCTTGTCGGCGGGGCAAGCCTGGAGGCGGATTCCTTTGCGAAGATCGTCCTCTACGGCCAAGTTCCGGTTCCCACAAAATGAAGCTGGCCATTGGCGCCGATCACGCTGGATTGAAGTTGAAATCGCAGTTGATCCAGTGGCTCAGGGCGCCCCGCGGAGGCAGGCACAAGGTCCTGGATGTCGGGACTGATTCTGAGGACTCGGTGGACTATCCGGATTTCGCGCGGGAAGTCGCCGAAGCCGTTTCAAAACAGCGCGTGTCCAAAGGGATCCTCCTTTGTGGGACAGGTATTGGCATGTCCATTGCGGCGAATAAATGCCCTGGAGTCCGAGCAGCGGTGGCCTGGAACCCTCGGGTCGCGGCACTTGCTTCTGAGCACAATGGGGCCAATATTGTCTGTTTGCCCGCGCGTTTCATGAGCTTTCCGAAAGCGAGGCAATCCGTCCGCGCTTTCCTCAAAACGCGTTTTGGCTCTGGCCGCCACGCGCGCCGCGTCAAGAAAATTCTCGAGATGGAGCGCTGAACCAAGATGGCCAATTTGAAAAGAGAGGGGCGAAGGGCGAAGGGAGCAAAGATTTTCCTGGTGCTGCGTTCTACGCTCTTCACCCTTCTGTTTTCAGCTCTTCCGCTCGCGTGGGCGGCTGATTCCGCCGCCCAACACTACCAGACCGGTCTCGCTTATGAGCGCCTGGGGCGCTATAACGAAGCCTATACGGAACTCCAACTCGCTTATGCCCTCGACCAGAACAATGCCGAATTGGCCTTGGCGCTGGGCCTGGTCGCCAGCCGCATGGGCAACCTCGAAGTCGCCTTGCGGGCCCTGGAACGATCGATCTCTGTCAACCCCAGCTCGGTGGCTTCTTATTATCACTTGGCGCTCATTTATGAAAAGAACGGGAGCAAAGACCGCGCGCTGGACGCCTGGCACCGTTTCCTTTCCTTGAGCCAGGATGAATCCCTGAAAGCCGTGGCGAAAAAACATATCCAGTACTTGGAGATACCTTGACGGAACGCTTGAAACCAATCTCCTCTCCCGGCGTAAGACGAGAGAGGGCGTTGCCCAAAGGGCAACGGGTGAGGGCCAAACGCCGGTGCCCTCCTCCCCGCCTTCTCCCATCGTCAGCGCTGGGAGAAGGGGTTTCGAGGAGGGGGCTCGCGTTCTCTCTTTTCTCTTTGCTCTTTTCTCTTTTCCTTTTCGGCGCTTGCGCTTCGCCCCGTATGACCGTTAAAAAAGGCTATGATTTTTCAAAGATCAAGCGCATCTCGGTGGCCCCCTTCACCGGGATAGGCGGCGCGGCCGTCTCGGATGAGTTTGTTCGAATTCTGGTGGGGTCAAGGCTTGAAATTACGGATGCGAAGCACCCTGGCGACGCCACCCTAATGGGCTCTGTGACGGAGTACCGACCCAGCGACAAGCTCATGGTTTTTTTGGGCGACACGGCCTTGATGGCCCCCGGTGGACAAACCATCATCATGAACAATCCGATTGTCTCGCTCAGCGGAAGCGAGGTGACGCCGCAGGGGCCCGCGATGGGAGTTCCCAACGCGCAGGTGGTCTCGGTGAGCGCCACGGTCGGCGCGATCGTGCGCCTGGTGGACTCGGCGACAGGCAATACCGTATGGGCGGACAGTATGAGCTATGAGGGCCTGGACCTTCAGAGCGCCCTTCAGGGCACGGTGGGCTCGCTCGTGCGCTCGCTCAGTCGAGTGATTCCGCAAATGGGCAGCCAGTGAGCACGCCCGAGACGTCTTCTCTCCTTCTTTACGAGGCGTCCAAACTCCTGGGCGCGCCGCTCCATTTAAAAAATGGCCTCGATAGTTTGCTCACCGGCGCCTTCCATCATTACGGGTTCTCCACGTGCATCCTCTTGGTTGAAAACAACGATGGTTTTCTTCGTGCCGAATACGCGCTGGGCGTTTCCCAGACCTTCACGCAATCCGTCCGCATCGCGAAAGGGGAAGGCGCCATCGGAGTGGCGTATGCCTCCGCTTTAGCGCGCGTGATCGCTTCAGGAGAAGAATTGGAGGACAAGGAAGTCCTGAAATCGTTGTTTGAGCGCCAGCGCCTCAAGTCCGCGATCCTTCTTCCATTGAAAGCGGAGGGGCGGGTGATCGGAACCGCCCTCTTTGGCTCGCAGCAAGCGAAACGCCTCCCCGAGGACCGGATCCAAGAACTTTCCACGCTCACCGAGCGCCTCGCGCTTGCGCTTTACAACAATAAGAAAGTGGCAGACCTGGAGGCCTTCAACAAAGGACTCCAGGCCCAGGTCGCCTCAACGGTCCAGGAACTCTCCCGTACGAATACGCACCTCGTCCAAAAAGTACGCGAGCTCAAATCGATCTATGAACTGGCGATGGCGACAACGGCGGCCACCACGGTGGACGAGGTGGTTCGCTTAATGACGTCCTGTGTGAAGGATCTGGTGGGGGTGCAAGGGGCCGCTTTCTTCTTTCTCAGGGGTTCCATCGATACGCTCGAGCCTGTTCTGCCCGCCTTTGACCTGGATCCGGTGGTGGCCCAAGGTCTTGCGTGTAAAGTCGAGGGGAGTCCGTGGCTCGCCGAACTCATGGTCACCAAGCAACCCCAAATCCTCAACCTTCTGGATTCCAGCGAGAGTCTCCCTGCGGCCTGGCGTGAGCTTGGCGTGCGATCGCTCTTGGCCTTGCCCCTCCTTCGCGAAGGTTCCGTCCAAGGCATGTTTTGTGCGATCAACAAGCTGAACGGACTCTTCCATCAGGACGACGTGCGCCTCGTGTCCCTTTTGATCGGCCGGGTGACCGATATGATGCAGCGCATTAGCCTGGATGAGGAACTTCGCAAGCGTGTTTATGACTTGAGCATTCTTCAAGAGATGGGGGCCCAGCTGCCCAGCCCGCCGGTCTTGTCGGATACCGTGGGTGCCTTGGGTCGCGTGATCCGCAGGGCCCTGTCGGCGGATCTCTGCTTTTTCTTTGTGCATCACATCGAAAATGAAACGCTGGTCATGATGGGGGGGGATTGGGATTCGTCGCTTTCTTTTGATCCTCAGGCCTTGACGCTGGGGGTATCCGAAAAAGTGCCCCTGGCCACGGCCTTTAACGAGCAAGAACAGTTTTTTTATGAACGCGCTTCCGCGACCACGGCATGGGAAAAAGACGATCTGGTCCGCGCTTTGAAACTGGGACAGGCCCTGTATTTACCACTCAAAGTCGAGCAGCGATGTGTCGGTATTCTGGCCCTGGGGTTGTTCCCTCCCCGGTCTTTTTCCCAGGAAAAAAAGCGTCAAGCCGTGCTGCTCGCCAACCAGGCGGCCATCCCCATCGAGAGATCCATCCTCTATGACCGGTTAAAGGCCGCCAACGAGAAGCTGGAGCACATCAACCGGCTCAAAAATGAGTTCATCACCATGGTGAGCCACGAACTGCGCACGCCGCTGACGACCATCAAGGGTTTTTCCTCGATCGTTCTCAATGAAGAAACCGGCCCGCTCAATTCCCAGCAGCGCCATTTCCTTGAAACCTCGGACAAGGCCATCAATCGGCTGACGCTTCTGGTGTCGGACTTATTGGACATATCGCGAATCGAGGCGGGGCAAATTAAAATGCAGCTGAGGCCCATCCACCTTCAAGACGTGTGCGAGCGGCTCGCGATCAGTTTCGCGCCTCAGGTCAAGGCCCAGAATCTCACGCTTGCGCTCCACCTCCCGAAAGACCTGCCGAGGGTCCTGGCAGACCCGGATCGCCTCACACAAGTGTTGGATAATCTCCTCGCCAATGCCCTCAAGTTCACGGTCCAGGGGGGCATTACGATCAGCGCGCTCGATAAAGGAGACTATGTGATGGTTTCCATGAAGGACACAGGCTCCGGTATTGCCAAGGAGGAGCAGGAAAGAATCTTTGATAAGTTCTACCAGGTTAAAGTGGGGAGCGGCTACCCCCACAAAGGGACTGGGCTGGGGCTCGCGATCGTGAAATCGATCATCGAAAGCCATCGTGGAAAAGTCTGGGTGGATTCCGAGCGCGGAAAAGGGTCCGAATTTCGCTTTATTCTCCCGCGGGCGCGGCCCGAGATCGCGGTGGAAAACAAGCCGTGAACGATATTCCTCCTTCCTTGCTCCAATTCCTGCACCAACGTGGCTATCGGACAGCGGAGAGTCTTGCGACGCTGCTTGAGCCCGAACTGCCGCAGCGGGCCTATACGCTGCCGGATATGGCAAAAGCTGTGGGACGTTTGCGTGCGGCTGTCGAGAGCCAGGAGCCGGTGGCGATTTATGCTGACCGAGATGTGGATGGCCTGAGCGGGCTTGCGATCCTTGCCCGTTCCCTGAAGACGTTGGGTGCCCCGGTCCATTGGGGAAGCCCCCTTCAAGGCAGGGGTCTGGAACGTCCCGTGCTGGAAACGCTGGTGCGTACCGGGGCCCGAGTCCTGGTTCTGGTGGATTGCGGCACGGGCGAAAAGGAAGAGCTCGCCTGGCTCGCCCGAGAGGGCATCGAAGTCATCGTGGCGGACCACCACCGCATGCAGGAGGCCCGGCCGGAGGCCTTTGCCTGGATCCATCCCGGCGTGGCGACCGAAGATCATGACGAGAAACCCTGCGGGAGCGTCATGGCCTTTCATCTGGCCGAAGCCCTGTGGCGCACCTACATCGATCCATCCGATCATGATCGGCTGGATTATTTCCTTTACAGCCATTTGGACCTTGTGGCGCTGGGGATCCTGGCGGACCGAGTGCCTCTGACGGGCGCGAACCGTGCCATGGTTTGGCATGGACTGCGGCGCCTGGCCAAAACCTCCAAGACCGGCCTGGCGGCGCTCATGCGCTTCTTCCGTATCAAAGGCAACCCGGTCACCGTGCGTCAGGCCAGCTGGCAGATCATCCCGCTCCTGAACGCTGCCGGCCGTTTAGGGCAGCCGCAATGGGCGGTCCAGCTTCTCCTGACCGAAGATCCCTTCGCGGCCAAGGAAGCGATCGACGCGCTTCTGGGGTTGAACAGCGCGCGCCGTCGCGCCCAGGACCAGAGCCTGAGTCATTTTGAGCGCACGGTACTGGAACAATGTGTTCCGGACCAAGACCCCGTTCTCGTGGCCACGGCGCGCGACCTGGAACCGTCTGTGACGGGTTTGGCGGCCCAGTCGCTTGTCCAAAAGTACGGCCGGCCGGCCTTTCTCTTTGTCGAGCAGGGAGATGATCTGGTCGGGTCCGGCCGTGGGACAGCCCACACGGACCTCTTCCAGTGGATCGTGCGCCACGAAGACCTTCTGGTTAAATTTGGCGGGCACCAAGGCGCTGTGGGGCTCACCGTCCGCAAGTCAGACTTTCCCGCGCTGCGCGAGGGGCTCATGAAGATGGCGGAGGAACAAAATGTTGGCAAAACCTCATGCGCTCGCGCCCCGGAAGCGACCCTCAGCCTTGAGGAGGCCGACGCCTCCTGGTGGGAGGCGCTTGTGCGGATGGAGCCTTTTGGGGAAGGATTTGATATGCCGGCTTTTGAAATCCGGCATGTGGAAGGCATCCTGCCTCGCGGCAAGCGCAGCCCGACGAAGGTGATGCTGAAGCGCGGCGGTTTTTCCTGGCCGGCGGCGCTTCCACCCTCCGGCGAGGTGCCCAAGACCTTGGTCGCCATCCCCCAAGCCACACCCCGAGAGGAGTTCCCTTTTCTATGGGCCATCCAACCAACGTAAAACTCGCCGTCATCGGAGGCAGCGGTCTCTATCACATGGAGGGGCTGGAGGGTGTTCGGACCGTGAAGGTCCGCACGCCTTTTGGCCCTGCCTCGGACGCGCTCCTCCTCGGCAAGCTCAGTGGCACGCCTGTTGTTTTTCTTCCCCGGCACGGCCGAGGGCACCGCCTCAACCCGAGCGAAGTCAATCACAGGGCCAATATTTATGCTTTGAAGACGCTGGGGGTGGAGCAAATCATTTCCGTTTCGGCTTGCGGCAGTTTGAAGAAAGAACTCAAGCCCCGGGACATGGTCTTTCCGGACCAGATCTTTGATCGGACGAAGTCGCGTCCCTCGACATTCTTTGAGAAAGGGATCGTGGCGCATGTCGGCATGGCCAACCCCTACTGCCCCGAGCTCTCCAACATATTGTGCCGGCAGGCGACCGCGTTAGGGTTTCAAACTCACCCCGGCGGGACTTACGTTTGTATCGAAGGCCCGCAATTCTCGACCAAAGCGGAATCCAGGGTTTACCGTTCGCTCGGGTTTTCGGTCATTGGGATGACGAATGTGCCCGAGTGCAAACTCGCCCGGGAAGCGGAGATCTGTTACGCCTCCGTGGCGCTGGTGACCGATTATGATGTCTGGCACGAAGAGCCGGTGACCATCGAGATGGTCATCGGAAATTTAAACGCCAACACCGCCAACGTCAAGAAGTTGCTGGGTTCGGTGGTGGCGAAAGTCACGCGCGAGCGCCACTGCGAATGTGCGAGCGCCTTGCAGTACGCCATTCTTACCGATCGTCAAAAAATCGCCTCAGCAACTAAGAAGAAATTGAAGCCCCTCATCAACAAATACATATCATGCTGAGCGAGCCCTGCCTGCTATCTTCCGTGCGCAGGCGCTTCCTGGCGCCTCCTAGGATGGTCCTACCCCCCATCCCCCGTCTTCGGCGGGGAGTTATTTCGGACCATCCGTCGTCGGCTGGGGGAAGCTAATGCGCACTTCAGATATCAGTCAGGGCTCGTTTGGATGGAAATGTTTTGTAGCGGTGCGGGACCCTCACGTCCACGCAGCGACTCGCATCCGGCGGATTGTCCGCTTGAGCGCGTCAAGCCGAGGACTGTGCGAGGGCTACCGACTTGCTATGTCTTGGGAGAGCCCGAGTTCCGCAGGCTGCGAGAGCGGACAAGACGGGCTGTCCGGATGCGCTGGAGCGGAGTGGACGTGAGGGTCCCGCACGCACATCTAGGGACCTCTTTATGATTAAGGCAGTGATTTTTGATTTTGACAACACCCTGATGGACTTCATGCGGATGAAGAAGGCCGCGGTGGAGGCCGCGGTGGACGCCATGATCGACGCGGGCCTTCCATTTAAGAAAGAGGCCATGATCGAAAAGATCTACAAGGTCTACACCGCCGAAGGCATCGAAGACCAGCAAATCTTCGACAAAGTGCTGCTCAAAGAGTTCGGCAAGATCGACTACAAGATCCTCGCCGCGGGCATTATCGGCTACCGCCGCGCCAAAGAAGGGACGCTGGCCCTCTATCCCCATGTGCAGCTCACCCTTACGGGCCTCGTCCGGCGGGGGATCCGCATGGCCGTGGTCTCGGACGCGCCGCGGCTTCCCGTGTGGCTGCGGATCTGCGGCTTGGGACTGCAGCATTATTTCGACGTTGTCATCACCTATGATGATACCGGGGTGCGCAAGCCCGATCCCAAGCCTTTTCTCACGGCGCTTTCGCACCTCAAAATGAAGCCGGAGGAAGCCATCATGATTGGGGATTGGGCCGAGCGCGACATGGTCGGCGCCAAAAAGGTGGGTCTCACCACGGTCTTTGCCCGCTACGGCGACCTCCAAAACCAGCAAAACGTCATCGCCGATTACCAAATCGACGACATCCAGGACCTTCTCCAGATCGTTGCCGAATCGAATCGCCCCTCTTCCAAGAAATAACAGGGAGTTCCTCATCCAGGGGGCCTGTTCTGAATTATCCGGAAAAGTTCTGTTGAACGTTCTTTATCGACTGAGAGGTCGGGACATATTTGTGCCGTCATCCCCCATGGCTGTAAGTGGGGGATCCATCAATCCGTTTACGACGATGATAGACCCCGGCTGACAGCCGCCGGGGTGACGGCAACTGCAGTTTCCGGGTTATTAAGGTTTGCTGCGATGCGTTGGCGCGGACTCTTGGCTCAAGAACTTAATAAGTCGACCAAATCTCGCTGCGGCTGTCCTGGTGAAAACAGCCCACTTTGAGGAGTCCCCAGGCGGTGCTTGTGTCATCGTTGTTGTAGGACCATCCGCCCGTTTCCGTCGGCGTGGTTTCGCCGGTGACCAGCGTGGTATCGACGTGGGTCGGCAAGATGCGAGTGAAGGGCATCGCTTCGAGGTATTTCCTGTTCTGAATGAGGCAATTCAGGTTATCCCGAGGGTACATGACTTCATTATCCCCGTAGTAGATGGACAAGGAGGACCGCATGGTGCCGAGATTGCCTTTGGTGAGCCCGTCCGCTGATTTGCGAATCATGCTTTGGTACTGGGCTGTCCCGATCGCGGCCAGAATTCCGATGATCAGAATCACGATCATCAGCTCAATCAAAGTAAAACCTTTTCGACTTTCCACAGCAAATATCAAAGCAAATTACTGCCTTCGGATACACCTGCTGATGGACAATCCTCGCGAGGGCCGCCGCACGCTCGTACGGCGTCCGCTTCGAGTCCCTCGCATTCTAATGGGGCGGTCTTCGCGTGTCCTTGAAGGCTCCCGATTTTGCTAGACTTTCGTGGCATGAAACGTCCGTTCACAGCCCTGATCTGTCTGCTGATGCTAACGTCCTCAGGACAGGCAGCCAAATCCCGCCGGCCGCCTTTTTCGGTCCCCGAGCGACACGGAGCCATCACCGATTTCTACCCCGGAACAGAAGCCTCGGCCCAGCAGATGGTGGTCATGATTCAAGACCTCCATGCGAATGTGGGCGTCCAAAAGAACATCGCGGCCATTCTCTACAGGCTCCTCGAGATCAATAAGGTCCCCGCCCTCATTGTCTGCGTGGAGGGGGCCTCAGGGGAGGGAGATGTGTCGCTCCTTCGCAGTTTGCCGCGCTTTATCCGTCGTGCTTTTGAGGCGATGCTTCTGCGCCGCGCGTATCTGACGGGGGCGGAGCTCGCCGCGACCGAAGCGGCGGCCCAGTGGGAGCAGTCGTACGTCGTTTTGTGGGACCGCGTCAAATCCTGGTTTCGACCCAGCCGGCAGCCGGGACCTGTCTCCCTCTCCCCTATTCTTCTCTGGGGCATCGATGACCCGGAGCTCTACCGGAAAAACTGGCGGGCGGCCAAATACGTCGACCGCAACCGCAACAAAGCCCTCACGGAAATTAAGTCGACGCGAGAATTCCTTTCCGGGGGCGCCTCGCCCGTGATGAAAGCGCACTTGGACAATGTGGTCAAGCTCCTCCTTCTGCGTCTTCAGCCGAAGGAGTATCTGGACTATCTCAAATACCGCTCCCTTACGCCGCAGGGATCACGCGATTATCAGGCCACAATCAAGGCCGCTGAGACTTATTATGAGGCTGCCGAGGCCCGCAGCACGGCCATGGTGAAGAATCTCCTCGCTCGCATGGGGAAAACGCCCGGCTACACAGCGCTCATCAGCGGCGGATTTCATACGCAGGAAATGGCGGAGCAACTCAAGAAGAAAAACATTCCCTACCTGGTGATCACCCCCCAAGTCAAAGTCCTGGATCAGGACGAGGCGTACAAAGCGCGTCTGCGCGAAGAAGAATAATCACTCACTCAGGACCGCGGAGCTCTGTTCGCTCAGTACACCATTCGCTCCCAGAGCCTGGCTGGTCTTCGCTCGTTTAGCGTGATAAAAGGAGGGGCGAAGGGCAGGTCGGGTTCCTGTGAGCGACTTGGCGTTTTCAGCCGGCTCCCTGAGGACGCCGAGGCCGAACTGTCCGCCCCACTTTCCTATACCGGTATAAGGATGGGGCGGCCCCGACGATATCGCGCAGTCGCGCTTATCAGGAGGACGGGGTCCGACGAAGTCCCCCATCCGCTAAAGATAGGGGGGCTGGGGGACGAGGAGTTGTGAGGCCTGTCCGAAGGGAGACGGCGGTACTCCGTAGCCTTGGCGAAGGAGGAGAAAACGCCATGGAGCGAACGGAACCCGACCGCTCTGAGCGGTTAGTAGGGGGTTTTGCCGGTACGGGAGCCTTCGGCGAACGCGCGAGGCAGGACCCAGCCGTAGTGTTTACGGTCGGCCAGCACATAGTCATCGGTGATGGCTTGAACCGGGGACCAGAACCATCCTTGAGGGTCCCAGATCTGGGCGAGAGGATACTGCGTCACAACTTGCGAAAACGCATGAGAGGCGCCGATGAAATCTTTCTCGTGGTCGAGCGCTTTTCCGAGGACAAAATAAGCCGCTGCGACATCGTTGAGTGCCCAATACTTAAAGACCCTGATTTTGTCTTTTGGATCGCCCGCATACTCCACCAGAGCGCCCACCTCGGCCTTTTTCATCCTTTGAAGATACTTTGCGGCGCTTGACCATTCCTCAACGGTCGCGCGCGCCTGGCGGATCGCGTGCGGATAGTCCCCCGCGTTGAGAGCGCGCCAGGCCTCCGTCGTCATATCTTCCGATGTGCCGTAGAGGACGGCCCCTTTGCTCTGTGCCAGCTGGATGTTTTGCGGAAGAGAGACCTTGAGAGATTTTGCGTATCCTGCCGATTGCCCGGAGAGTGGATCCAGGCCAAGGCCGGCAAAACACCGCCAAATCCCCGCAATCAGGGAGGCAGCAGGGCCTCCCTCCGCTTCGCGCGGGGCACCCCAGCCGTAGCGGAAAAATTTACCCGGCGTCGCATACGGATAGGCCCGCAGGCCGCTGAACCGGGCGAGCGCCGCCTTGTCAAATTCTTCGGTCATCCGCTGGGCTTTTTGCCTGCAGGCTGCCGCCCTCTCTTGATCACCGATATGGGAGGCGTAATCCGCCAGCTTGCTCCAGGCCAGGATATACTGGCCCAGTCCTTCGTACCAAATGACGCGATGGCCATCGTCGAAAGGACGATTGATTTCTTCCAGGTGGTTTCTCAGATCGACAAAGACACGGGCGGCTTCCGTCTCATCGGTGGCGTCCACGCCGCGGAGTCCGCTCACGGTGACTTCAAACTCTTGTTCGGCCTGACGCATGAGCGCAAAAGGATCAAGGCCCTTTTCATCGAGACGCCGAGGGCCCAGGGTCGAGATCAGCCAGGTAAAGGTGTCCAGCGCGCGGATCATGTCATGGCCATGCTGATTGAGGCCGCGCAGCATCGAGCGCTTCTTGGGGTCGTAAGCGATTTTGAAAAGCCAGCGCTCAAGGCCGTCGCGCTCCTGCGTGATGGCGATGCGTTTGCTTTTCTCCAGCGCGGGGCTTCGGAGAATCTCGGTGAGGAAAGCGAAGTAACTCAGGTTGTTTTCTGTCGAATAGATGCGGTTCCAGGAGGCGCCATAAGGGTCGTTGCGCAGTCCCATGGCGATCCCGCCGCGGTCGTGCGGCAGGACCATCGCCATCCAATACTGGATATCCAGCGCGAACTGGAGGGCTTGGCGGTCTTTCGTCGTGTTGGCGTACTTGGCGGCAAAGAGGCCCACCCAGGCATTCGGCCCCGCGTGAATCGTTTTCTCAATTCCTTCCGAACCAAAATAGGCGTTGTAGAAATTCGCGAGGCCTCGAACCCCGTAGCGCGGACCCTGGGCCTGCGGCCCCGCCTCCCAGGCACGCTTGAAGAATTGGTAGAGACCCTCTGCGCGCTCTTTGTCTCCAAAACGAATCGCGAGGAGCCCCATCGCCGCTTGTTCATAGGTCGAGGCTTGTTGAGAAAGCTTTAAATCGGTGGAATCGGGAAAACTGCGGAAGAGCCCTGTCTGCGGCGTATAGTGAAACTCCACCAGCTGCCGGTAGATGGCTTGCGCGTGGTCCGGTGTGATGAGCCTGGGCACATCCGCCAAGAGCGGCTGGGACACGAGGCAGGAGGCGACCAGGCATGAAAATATCGTTTGTACCTTGTGCGGACAACGCATGAAATCTTTCTCCTTTATCCAATCAGAAAGGATAGCGATGACGGAAAGGGTTTAACGGGAATTCAGGCGATATTCAAGGAGAAAGTATTCTCAGGCGGAAGAATTTACAAGTGTTAACTGAAAACCTGCAGTTGACGTCACCCCGGAGATCCGTTATCCGGGGTCCATCATCGACATAAAAGACATGATGGATCCCGGCTGACGGCATGCCGGGATGACGGCACAAAAAAGTCCCGACGTGTCAGTCGATCAACCACGTCCAATAGAACTTTTCCGGTTAACTGTCTACGTCCCCGGGGTGTTTAGCCGGTCCAGCGGCAGGCTTGGGCGATCAGAATCCCGGCGTAGGTGCCGATCACGTTGCCCGTAATGGCGAGGAAGAGTCCCAGGCTGGCCAGCCTCGGCTGGTAGACACCGGCCACGATGGGGGTTGAAGCGGTCCCGCCGATGTTCGCTTGGCTGGAGGTCACGAGGAAAAACATGGGGACGTGGCGAATATAGCCGTAGCCAACCAGAATCAGAGCATGGATCACCACCCAAGTCGAGGCCATGAGCAAGAGCCGCGGTGCCTGGAAAATGTATTGAAGTCGCGCTTTGGATCCTATGGCGGCAAGTAAAAGATACAGGCAAAAATAACCCCAGCGGGAGGCTCCATAGCGCTCCAGTTTTGCCGCGGGGGTGAGCGAAAGCAAGATGCCCAAAAGGGTCACGAGGAGAAAAGCCCAGCCGGAGCCTGAGAGCCAGGAGGTTTTGGGGAGGCTGGCTCCCAGTTTCATGCACACCGCACCGCCGATCATCCCCAACCCGAGGAGCCACACCGCGTGCCAGACCGCTGGCCCTTCCCCCCTTGTGGGGGAAGGCGAGGATGGGGGGACACCCCCAGCCGCTTCCTCCCCGACCAAGGGGGAGGACATGAACTGCAGGCGCTCAACGACATGCTCGAGTGTCGTACGGTCGGCTCCCACCCAACGGTCCCAAGCGCCCTGCCAGGGGGCAAGGGCGACGAGGATCCCCATCCAGGAATAGGTGATCACGGTATCGACGATCACCATCGGAGCAAACACAGCGTCCGGCGCTTGGAGGCCTTCTTTGACCGCAAGCATATTCGCGCTTCCTCCAATCCAGCTGGCCGAGAGGGCGCCCACTCCCTTCCAGGTTTCGGGTGGAAGTGACTTCGCAAACAGAGCGTAGGACGCGACCGCTCCAAGACCGATGCCCAGAGCCCCCACCACCATCGTTCCCAAAGCGGTCGGACCCAGTTTGAGGATGGAGGGAAGCCGGATGTCCAGGAGCAAGAGCACCAGACACGCTGATAAAACATAGGTGGTGAGAAAGTCATAGACAGGAGATCTCTCGGGTAAGATCCCGAAGGTGGCAAGGACCATGGGTAGAAAATAGCACCAGAAAGCGGGCGGCAGGTAATGAAAGAGTTTCGGGAAGACTCGTTTTTGGTTCAGTTGAAGCAGTGTCAGCACGATCCCCAGCAGAACCACAGAGACAGCGACGGAATTGGAAATCATGAAGAAAAATCCAGACCCGAAAGCGGAAAGGACATCGCCGAAGAGGGATCGTCAAGAAATGAAATGTGAGTGGTCTGCTGACTGTTCTTGCTGTCAACGATCTGCTTCGATCCGCTGGCTTTTTTCAAATTCCAATTCCTGATCGTATTCCAGTGACGGAGAGTCGCGACCCGCGAATGTGGAAGCCGCCACGGCGCGGGTGTTCAGCGAGCAGGAACACGGAATCGAGGTCCACCCATTCAAAGGCCCCCGTGCCGCAGGCCAGGTGGACGCTCGCCGCAAGGCCCAGCTTCGACTCTTCCATACAGCCGATGCCCAGTCTCTTCTTGAAGCGCTGGGTGATGTGGAGGATGTCCAGCGCCCCCAGCAGCCCGCTTTTCGCGACCTTGATGATGATGCCGTCGGCCGCCTCCGCTTCAAAAACGCGAATGGCGTCTGCCGGACTCAGCACGGATTCATCCACAAACAAGGGGACATGTGTTCTTTGGCGAAGAAGTCGCATGGACCGCAGATCGTGCTTCGGCAAGGGCTGCTCAAAAAAGTGGATGGCAATCCCCTCACGCTTCAGGCGATGGAGAAAATCGCACGCGTGCGATAGCCGAAAGCCCTGATTGCCATCGGCCACCAGGAGCGCGCGCGGCGCCGCTTTCCGGACAGCCCGCATGCGCTCAAGATCCAGCGCGGGGAGCGCCCCGGAAAGCTTGATTTTGAGCCTGCGAAAACCTTTTCGAACGGCATCCTTGGCCTGTTGATGCATGAGCACGGGTTTGCCGAGAGAGATCGTGAGATCTGTTTCGATCGTGGAGATCTTTCCTCCGAAGAAGGCCGCCAGGGGTTGCTTGAGGTAGCGCGTATAGGCATCCAGGAGCGCACATTCCACGGCCGCCGCGGCGGTAGGGTGATAGACGGCGAGGCGCCACACCCTTTGGATGAGATCACGATACTCTTCAATGGGTTTGCCGCGGAGCTCAGGCCTAAGAAGTTTGATGGCGTCCAGCATGTTGCTCTGCGACTCCTGCGGCATGGCGATCGAAGAGGAGGCCTCCGCCAGGCCCCTCGTGCCATCCTCGAGCGTAAGCATGACCAGCACATTATGGGTTTCTTTCTTCTTGCCCGCGGCGGTCACTAAGGGACTCTTGAGGCGGTATTGGATGGGACTTGCCTGGAGGGAGCGAATAGAAGGCATTAGTCTTTCACCAGACGCCCAAAGTAGATCACCCGCTCGCCCAGACGATCGCCCGAGCGGACTTTGATCATGTCCTCACCGAATTTTTCTTTAAAAGAAATTTTTCTGACCGTTAATCCTGTGTGGGGGGACTCCAGAATCCCGTCATAACCCGTATAAAGCGCGACATGGGTGATCTTTTTGGGCTTGTCCGCCTGGGCGTAAAAAATGAGGTCCGCGGGCCGAAGGTCCTTCCTTTCGAGGGGTATGGCCCTCATCCATTGTTCATGGGAATCTCGCGGGATCTTCAGGCCGCAAGCCCGGTAGGCGAGATGGACGAGACCGGAGCAATCCACGCCATGCTTCGTTGAGACGCTCGGTGTCTGTGGCGGGGGTGGGTCCCCCGCCGTGAGACCGCCCCAAAGATATGGAACACCCAAGAAAACGGTGGCAGCGGAGAGGATCTGGTGGCGAAGAGGGCCTTTGGAGGGCTTGGTGGAGCGGGTTTGGTCCATGACGACGCAGCGATCACCTAAGAACGTCGACACGACGTACCAATCACGGGTCCTCGCCATCGGACGGATCAGGCTCCCCAGAGGGATCCAGAGATGGGGCGCCGACTCTGGCTCTGTAATCGACGTCCAGCTGGAGATAACCACAGCGCCCGTTTCGTTTCGTAGCGCGTCGATCCGAAGCGCGCTCTTGTGCACCCAACCGGGGTAGCCTTCCCAGGCTTGCCGGTGGGTAAATTCCGGCTGCTCGAGCGCTTCAATTTTGACCCAATCGCCCTGGGTTTCATGAACCACGACTTCTTCGCCGAAGAGCACCTGCGTTTCCCTCTCTTCATCGGCGGGGGCCGCGCGGTCCTGTGGAAGCCGGCTCCAGACATCAGCGGCGGGCACCATCACGAGAGCCTTAAGTGAACTGGGCGAAGCCAAAGCTGGGAGTGATAGGACAAGAAGCGCAAGCGCGATCAACACGAGGAAGGTATACCAGTCCTGAGGAAAGGCGTCAACTTTTGAATCCAGCGGGCACTGCGCCGAAAGCCGGTGTTCCTGCGTCTTCAAGGTCAGCGGGTCGAGCTTGAGAGCGTCGTGTCGTAAGCATCCAGGGTGCGACGAAGTTTCTTCTGGAGTTCTGGATAGTTCACCGCCACGTCCCACAAATCGCCCAAGCGGGCACGTCCTTCCTTAATAGCAGCCGGCGTGCTGCCTTTCATGTTGATGTATTCCTGAATGTAAGCGACGCTGGCGTCGATGTAAAGCGTCGCCGCTTGCCGGCGCTCAAGGCGCAGTTTCTGGCGTTGCTGGGTTTTCTTTTTGGGGACATGGATGCCCATGAGGTCGTCATAGGCCTGCAAGGCGACGTCCGAGGCGGCCTCGGCCTTGCCTTTTTTCCAGAGCTCCTGGGCGAGAGCCAGTTCCTCCAAGGCTTGCTCATATGGCTTTTTTTCCAGCACCACGCTAATCGGAGTCAGGGGGGGCGTGGAGACGGCCACCACGCCTTCAGGAATGATGCCGTGGGCTTCGGATTCCATGGCCGAGGTGGTATCGTCTTCGCGCTCCACCCCCGTCTCTAGCGCGGAAATGTCATTTTCCGCCCTTGCCAGAGTGAGGCAGAGCAAAGGAATGAGAAAGAGCTGAATTTTCATAGCCTGCCTTATTATACCCTGAGCTGGACGGGGGCTGTCCCGGGCCTTCGAAACGGGGTATAATCCGTTCTCTCATGAAACGAACCATTTATTGCGGGAATTTGCGGAAAAACCATGTCGGGCAGACGTCCACGGTTTGCGGTTGGATCCATAGCCGCCGGGATCATGGAGGGGTCATTTTCTGCGACCTGCGTGACCGAACGGGGCTGGTCCAGGTCGTCTTTCGGCCGGAGAACAAGGATCTTTTTGAAAAAGCCCAGAATCTGGGAAATGAGTTCGTGGTACAGGTCCGCGCGAAAGTCACGGAGCGGCCCGCCGGCACTCGCAACGCCAACATCGCGACCGGCGATGTCGAGCTTGAAGCGGTGGATCTGGAGGTGCTCAACAGCTCCAAGCCGCCTCCTTTTGAGATCTCGGACTATTCCGAGGCGGGGGAAGAAGTCCGGCTGCGCTACCGTTACCTGGACCTGCGCCGTCCGCCCCTCCAGAAAAATATCTTGCGGCGGCACCAAATCGCGCAAGCGGTCCGGAACCACCTGACGAAAGAAGGTTTTATCGAGATCGAAACACCCTTCCTCACGAAGTCGACGCCCGAAGGGGCCCGTGACTTTCTCGTTCCCTCACGCCTTGCGATCGGTCATTTCTACGCACTGCCGCAAAGTCCGCAGCTCTTTAAGCAGATTCTGATGGTGGGAGGCTATGACAAGTATTTCCAAATCGTGCGCTGCTTTCGTGATGAGGACCTTCGAGCGGACCGCCAGCCGGAGTTTACCCAAGTCGACCTGGAGATGTCCTTTGTCGATGAAGCAGACGTCCAAAACGTGATCGAAGGCTTTATGGCGGAGGCCTTCCAGGCCGCGACCGGCCAACCCTTTCCCGGGCCTGTTCCTCATATGAGCTATGACGAAGCGATGGCACGCTACGGATCGGATGCCCCGGATGTCCGGTATGGCCTTGAATTGACCGATTTTTCTGAGATCGTGAAGGCCTGCGGTTTTCAGGTTTTTTCCAAAATGGTGACGGAGGGTGGAACGGTGCGCGGCATCACCGTGCCCAAGGGCGCCTCCTTCTCCCGGAAAGAGACGGACGATCTCACGCAATGGGCCAATACCGTGGGCGCCCGGGGACTTGCCTGGGTCAAATGGACCGCAGGGGCGCCGGAATCCCCTATTGTCAAATTTTTTCAGCCGGAAGAGCTTTCCGCCATTCGACAGAAAGCCAAAGCCCAGGAGGGAGACATTACCTTTTTTGTCGCGGACCAACCTGCGCTTGTCTTGAAGGTCCTGGGGCTCTTGCGGCGGCGGATGGCGGAGACGCAGAAGCTCATCCCCCAGGGGCAATGGAAATTCCTGTGGGTCGAAAAGTTTCCTTCCTTTGAATGGGATGAAGAGGCCAAGCGCTGGAATGCCGTGCATCATCCCTTCACCGCCCCGCGCCCGGAGGATTGGCCGGCGCTTCGAGAGGGCAGGGATCTGGGCCAGGCCCGGGCGCGGGCCTATGACCTTGTCTTAAACGGCACAGAAATCGGCGGCGGCAGCATCCGTATCCACCGGAGGGAGGACCAGGCACTCATCTTTAAGCTCCTCCAGATCCCGCCGGAGACCGCCCAGCTCCAGTTTGGTTTCCTCCTGGAGGCCCTTGAGTTTGGGGCGCCTCCGCATGGAGGATTTGCCCTCGGACTGGACCGATTCGTCGCGCTGCTCTCTGGCGAACCCACCATTCGGGACGTGATCGCCTTCCCCAAAACCCAAAAAGGGCAGGATGTCATGTCCGGAGCCCCCTCTCCAGTTTCCCCTTTACAACTGCGTGAATTAGGCATTAAATTACCTTAATGGTCACGAAGAAAGTCCACCTGAAGGGTGCGGACGAAGCGTTAAGGCTCTTTGGTCAAAATGACCACACCCTCAGGTCCCTTGAGAAAAACTACGGGGTTCAAATCTTTGGACGGGGCGAGGTGCTCTCCATTCGCGGTTCTCCCGGCAAAGTCGACAAGGCGCTCATCGCCCTCGATGAGATGCGTGAGCAGATTCGGGAGGGCGATGGTGGAGGAGGATCCCTCCTGAGCGGCGTCTCAGCCGACAACGCCCCCAGCGCCTTTACGAGCAGCCTCGGCAAAGCCGTTCGTCCCCGCACCCCCATGCAGAAAGAATATGTGGAGGCTATTGATCAGAAGGACATGGTGATCGCGATCGGTCCGGCGGGAACGGGGAAAACGTATCTTGCGGTCGCCTGCGCTTTAGCCGCCCTGCGCGAGGGCCGTGTTTCCAAGATTGTTCTCACACGGCCTGTGGTGGAAGCGGGGGAAAAGTTGGGTTTTTTGCCAGGAGATTTTTACGAAAAAGTGAACCCCTATTTGAGGCCCCTCTACGACGCTTTTTATTCGATGCTGGGACCGGACCGCTTCAGGCTCTACCGGGACGAGGAGACCATTGAGATCGCGCCGCTGGCTTACATGCGCGGACGAACGCTGGACAACGCTTTCATTATTTTGGACGAAGGCCAAAACGCAACCCCGGAGCAAATGAAGATGCTGCTCACGCGCATGGGACACAATTCCAAAATGCTGGTCAACGGCGATGTCACGCAGATCGATCTTACACCCAAGAAGCTCTCCGGGCTTCTCCGTCTGCCCGATATTCTTCGCGGGGTGCCTGGCATCGCGTTCATTTACTTGACCCAGGAAGACGTTGTGCGGCACGCACTCGTCAAGGACATTCTTCAAGCGTACGAGCATTGGGAAAAACAACAGGACCTCCCCTCACACTGATATGGTCAAATGGTGGTTGAACGGCTTCCGACGAATCCTCCAGTCGCTCCTGGACTGGGTGAATCGCGCCCAGGACAAAAATCCTCGCCAGGAGGCCTCCTCGCTTCTGGCTCGGCAAGTGCATGTCCCCACGCCGATCGTCACGGTGGGGTCTGCGCTTGTGCTCTTCGCGCTGCTCTTGCCCCAGATTGAGATCACGCTGCCCCGGGTGCTGGCGCTTGCCGGGCTCATTTCCGTTCTCACGCTCTTTTTTGTGATCTATATCCGCGTCGACCTGCCGCAATTCGCCGACGATGATGAAGCTGTCTTCCTCATGGGCCTCTGCATGGTCCTGGGCGTCGGGCTCATCGAGCTTTGTCAGCGTATCCCGCGCTTTTCCCAATACGGGGTGCCCATCGGCGGAATCACGATTCTGGTGGCCCTCCTGTTGCACGTTCGGCTGGCCTTCCTGATTGGCGTCATGCTTTCCATCTTTTGCGGCGTTCTCTACAACCTGTCCTTCAATGCCATGTTTGTCGCGTTCTTTTCCAGCATGACGGCGCTTTTGGCGGCACAGAACGTCCGTCACCGCTCCGATGTCCTGCGCACCGGTTTCCATATCGTGTGGGTCACCTGCCTTTGTATCTATGGTCTGAGCCTCTTTCATGACTGGGGAAAGGCGCTGACGCTGAATCGTTTTGCTTGGGCGGGCGCCAACGCGGCGCTCTGCGTGATCCTGGTGCTGGCCCTTTTGCCGATCCTGGAGTCCTTCTTCTCCCGAGTGACGCCGATTACGCTTCTGGAGGTTGGAGATTTCAACCATCCGCTGCTTCGGCGCCTCATGATGGAAGCGCCAGGCACTTATCACCACACGCTTTTGGTCGCCGCACTCGCGGAGCAGGCGGCCGAAGCCATTGGGGCCAACTCGCTTCTGTGCCGCGTCGGGATGTATTACCACGACGTGGGAAAACTCGAGCATTCTGACTACTTTATTGAAAACCAGACCATGCGTCGCAGCGTTCGGGACAAGGCCGAGCTCCACGATAAGTTGAATCCCTCGATCTCAAGCCTCGTCATTCTTTCTCATGTCAAAGACGGCGTGGCCCTCGCCAGGACCTATGGTGTCCCGGAAGAGGTGATACGGTTTATTCCGGAACATCACGGGACCAGCCTCATCAAGTATTTTTATATGCAGGCGCTGGAACAAAGCGATGAGGAAACCCCTCCCGCGGAGGTTTTCCGGTACCCTGGGCCCAAGCCGCATTCGCGGGAGACCGTGATCGGGATGCTGGCGGACTCGGTGGAGGCGGCCAGCCGCTCGATGGAAGAGCCGACCTATGAGCGCCTGAAGACCCTGGTCGAAAAAATCGTCAATGCAAAATTCATGGATGGCCAGTTTGATGAGGCGCCCATTACGCTGCGAGACCTTCGCAAGATCATCGACAGTTTCGCGACGTCACTGTCCGCCATTTATCATGTCCGGATCGAATATCCCGAGATGCCCGAAGCCGAAACCCCTCCCTCCCCACTTGACCAGCATCACTCTTCTTAAGTCCGCGCGCGTGCCTTCCGGGGCCTTGCGGGCGAGCGATTACAAGTGCCTGGCTGCCTATGTCCTCCAGCAGGAAGGCTTTCGTGGTCCTGCGGAACTCGCGGTTGATGTGACAGGCCACAAGAGAATCCAAGAGTTGAATCGTCGGTTTCGTGGGGTTGACCGTACGACAGACGTAATTTCGTTTAGGAATGATCCCTTTGTCGTCCGACGTGCGACGTCCGACGTCGAAGATCAAGGGAATGGCGTCGGACGTAGGACGTCGGACGGCCTTTTTGGCGACCTTGCCATCAACGTTCACCAGGCAGCGCTTCAAGCGAAAAAAATGCGCCATTCCTTAAAGCGCGAGATGCGACTCTTGCTGATCCATGGCGTTCTCCATCTTCTTGGCTATACAGACTATCAACCACGCCCCCGGAGGCGCATGTTTAAACGCCAGAATGCTATCCTCAGACAATGGGAGGCGAAACACCCTTCATGAATTACAGCTACGAAGTCCTCGTGATCGGGGCGATGCTCGCTCTCAATGCGCTGCTCGCCGCCTTTGAGATGGCCCTGGCGTCTATTTCCACGGCCCGTCTTCAAGTGCTGGCCAACCACAAGCGAGCCGGCGCAGCGTCGGCGCTCTACATGAAAGAACGTTTCGAGGCGAGCCTCGCGGTGATCCAGATTGGGATTACCGTGGCGGGGGCTGTTGCCGCCGCCACAGGAGGGGCGGGTGTCCAGGAGGTGGTCGCGCCATGGCTCAAGGAGGCTTTAGGCTTTTCCCATGGCCTGGCCCGCGCGGTCGCGATTGTCGGCATTGTTATTCCCTTGAGCGCGTTCACCATCATCTTCGCAGAGCTCATCCCGAAGGTGTTCGCCGTGGAAAATAGGGAATGGGTCTGTTTGCGCCTTGCGCCCGTCATGCGTGTCGTGGCATGGGCGATTTGGCCTGTCGCGTATCTCTTCGAGGCGTGCGTCAAATTCTTCCTGAGACTGGAACGATTTTTCTTTAAGGCGAAGGAACGCGAGCTTGGCGATCTCCATGGCCTCCATGAACTGGAGGCGGCGGCGTCCCTGGCCAGGACGCAGCGGCTCATGGGCGCTCAAGAGGAGAAAATTGTGCTCGCGGCCGCCCAGCTCTCACGCCGCCCCATCAAAGCCATCACCATCCCTGCGTCGGAAATCTCCATGGTGCCATCCCATCTCAGTTTAACCGAGGGCCTTCTCCGAGCGCACATGGATCTTCACACGCGCTTCCCCATTTGCTCAGTCGAAAATGACGCCCAGACGATTGAAGGCTACATCACCTTCAAAGATTTGGTCAGCGCTCTTAAAATGCATGCCGCGACCCCCACGGTCCAGGGGATTGCCCGCCCCATCAAGCGCCTACGGGCCGACCTGCCCATCTCGCAGGTGCTCGAGCAGATGATGCGGGAAAAACTCCATATCGCACTGGTCATCAGCGAAGACGAAAAGGTGCTGGGCCTGGTGACGCTTGAGGATATTATCGAAGAGCTGGTCGGCGATATTGAGGACGAAGAGGACTCGCTGCCCCTGCATACCCATCCCACCTCGGGGGGCTGGATTATGGGCGGAGGGGTGCCGATCACCGCCGTGGCTTCACGCCTCGGAGTGCCTTGGTCTCCCACCTTTGCTGCCCCCAAAAACCTTCGTCTGGCCGATTGGTGCAACCAAATCATGGGGCGCCTCATCGCCAAGGGTGAAACCCTGCGCGCAGAAGGGCTCCAAATCTCAGTCCGCAAGCTCCGCCGCCACAAACTCTCCGAAGCTTTCGTCAGCAAATACACCCTAGGGGACGCTGGCAACTAAGTTACGAACTCCGCAAAGCAGCTGTTAAGGCGTCTTTCAATCGAATGAATCAGGCAGCTCGGCTGAGCTTGGCATGGCCCGGCGGGGCATCGCCGCGGTGGTCGAGGATCTCAAGGAGAGCGTCCGTCGTTGGGCCTCCCGCGATGCCCCCGGCGATGAGCGGGATCAAAGTTTCAAGCGCTTCTCGAAACGACGTGGAAGCCCAGGAGGTCGTCATTCTGGCATCGCGGGGACGATGCGTTAGATCGACCGAAGCGCCATCGGAAATCGTGCTGGCTTTGGCGTGCGGGTAAAGGCGATCAAAAACCACGCGGACGATTTGGGCCATTTGGAATTTGGTCAAGGAGTCGGGACCACTGACCTGGATCACTCCTAAACGCTCTTCTTCGATGGCATCCGCTACCACACGGGAGACATCGTCAATCAGGACCGGCGATCGGACCTGGACGTTGTCCGTCTCCACCGGGCGGCCTTCCTGAAAAGCGGCGACGAGCTGGTGGATAAACGTTTGTTTGTCTGAGGCATCATTATGGCCATAAAGGAAATCCGATCGGACAATGGTGCAGCGGCCCGGAAATAGCCGCTGAGCAGCTTGTTCACCTTCCCATTTTGTTTCCCCGTAAATATTCAGAGGACGAGGCGGATCTCCCGCGGCATAGGGCGGGTTTATCCCATCAAAGATGTAATTGGAAGAGATGTAAATAAACTGTCCTTTAAAATTGGAAAAGTGATCGAGCGCTCCGGCGTTGAGCAGGTGTGCCCTTTGCCGATTGGCCTCGGCTTTTTCAGGATCAGTCTCTCCGGCCACATAAATCACGACATCGGGTTGTTCCTTGTCCAGGAATGCCTTTACATCAGCGGCTTGCGTCACATCGAGTTGAACATCCCCTCGCTTTGTAAATGCGGTGCCGATAACGTCCATACCCCGACGGCGCAGTGTCGCATCGATCTTCTTTCCCAGGAACGCGGAGGCGCCGATGATCGCCACCCGTTTACTTGGGGGTCCCTGTTCAAGGGCTTCGATCGTCACCTCGCCCAGCTTCTGCTGGGCTTCTTCCAGGCCGGCAAGGCCCGTCCCGGGCTTCGTCACAGAGATGGCGCTGGCGGCCGCAGCTAGCCGCAAGGCGTCAAGGATCGTGGCCCCCTGGCGCTCACTGTAGCTGAAAGCGACCTTAATAGTGTCCCCCGCTCCGGTGTGAGAAACGAGCGTCACCGCGGGCGGATGAGCGATCCAGGCGCCGTCCCGTGTGGCCATGATCATCCCCTCGCTTTCATGACTGATGACCACGATATCCGTACCGCGGGCCACCAGCCGTTTGAGCGCGGCAAGAATTTCCTCTTTGTTTTCCTCCAAGGACGTCAAGGGATGACCCAGGTAGCTTGAAAACTCAAGGAGGTTGACGCCGATAAAATGGGGCGCGGCCTCGATCGCGGGCCGCAGGGCCGCCCCCCGCGTATCGAGATAGGTCTTTATGCCACGCGCTTTGGCTTCCTGGATCACCGTCGCATAATAGTCGTCGGGAGCGCCCTTCGGTAGGCTTCCTCCCAGCAAAAGGAAATCGCCCGGCTGTAAGGATTCCCAGAGTGTCTCCCGCATCTGCTGGAGCACCTCCGAGGGAACGCGAGGCCCTGCTCCGAAGATCTCAACATGATTTCCGGGGCTTGCCTCTAAGATCAGGTAAAGCCGGGATTCGCCCTCAATCGGTACAAGCCCCCGTGTATCGACCCCTTGGAATTCCAGGAGCGTCCTGATGATCTGACCCATGGCCCCTCCAACGGGCGCCACAGTTATCGGGCATACGCCCCATTGGTGTAATTCCACAGACATATTGAGGGCTTTGCCGCTGGGTTCAAGAAGTATGGGCCTGGTATCGCGCGACGCACCGGAGCCTGGGAAATGATTGAAATCAACGGTTAGGACAAGGACGGGATTGGGGGTCAACGTGGCGATGCGGGGAAGTCCCTCCTCCGAGACCGATTGGTTCGCGGGCCTCGTTCCTGGAGCGGGTAGGGCGGCGGCATAATCGCTTGGTGATTGACCGGTCACGATTTCGAACAGACAGCGGCTCAAAACATCGACCTGTTCAGGCGAGAGAGCTCTCGCCAGGCGGCCCAGATAGGCCGGCATGAACATGGGAGCGCGGCGCTGTTTCGACAGAAACTCCCGCAGCGCGGGGACCGGGTTTTTGGAGGATAAGATATCGTCTAGTGTATCCGCATCACGGGCCTCTTCCACCTGCATCTTCAGTTGAACCCACGCGGAGCGGATGGCCGGGTCGATCTTTCGCAGCACGGTCTGATCATAGTCGCCCGTCAGGATGAGATCGACCAGCGGATAAAGGAACGCGAGCGAGATCAGATAGAACGTTCGTGCAGGCGATTCCATGCCGTTATGCCGCAGGTGAAAAGGAGGCAAACCTGCCATTTGAAGGCCGACCGTGAACAGGAGACGAATTTTCCAGTCGGCGCCCTGCTCCAACCCAAAGAAGTCAGGCGATCCCTCGAGCCAGCGAATAAAGTGCTGGCGCATTTCCATGCTCAGGCGGAAGGGAACCATGGAGCCCTCGTCATCCACTTCGATCCTAAAATGAGGGACGCGCCCTGACTGCCCGCGGTTCATGGCCCGCATCTCAAAAACCGGATCAAATCGGCCGAGATCATATAGTGACACAAAGTGATGCAGGAGCTTGGCAAAATCGTAAAGATAGTCATTGCCTTCGGGGTAATACTTCGGATCGATCAGCCGAAAGGTTTGGAATTTCCCATCGCGGGCATACTCCAGAGGATCCATCAGGATATCACCGAAATTGAGATCGCCATGATCCCGCGCAAGATAAGGCGGGGACAATAGCCCGGTGCCCGCGATCGCGACAAGAAAGGGGCGCAGCGCGGCCCACCCGGGAAGATAGGCTTCTTCCCCCGACATACCCGGTGCCCTGACGACCGGCGCATCGATCATTTCGTCCAGGACTGGCGCTTTTTGTCTAGCCTGCGCGAGGCGCTCATCAATCTTGCGAAGGTGATAGCGCTCGACAAAGTCGCTCGGGGTTTCGCCGACGTTCTGGCGATAGAGCGGGTCCAATAGACTTCTGTACACATGCATCCCGAAATCCCAAATTGCCAAACTTGAAATCGCGAGCGTTTCCAGATCAGAATTCAAGTAGGAGAGGTTGGTGACCGAAAAATATCCCTCTGGCTCAAAGTCCTCCATCACGACACTGAGCGTGCCTTCGGATTCTGAGACGCTGTAGATCTCCGGCAGGGTGGTCAGTCCTTCCGCCCGCAGCCGTTGGATGTAGGAGATTTCATCACGGAGTTTCGAAGGGACCACTTCTTCGTCCAGCCGAGTCGTCTTCCGGATCGCGGTCCGGCCATCGGGGAGGGAAATTCTCTCGACCCGGTTGCGCGATCCGCCGATGCCGCTGAACACGTCGATCACGTCGGCGCCCCAGTCCGGAGGCCTGGACCCGCGAATATCGTGGGCCAGGGGGATGATAACTTCAATCCCTGAAGAGTGGGATTGAAAAGCCGGCTGATACCCGCTGTTTCCGCCGCTAAACAAATAAATCGGCACAAATCGATGGATCGGTCCGAGCACCGTAAGGCGCAGAGACTCTTCGTTCATCCCGTTGGAGTTCATGAACTGGCCCTTCTGAATGATAAACCCGCCCACGTTTTTCGGACCCCCAAAGGTGCCGGACCAGAACTGAATGGAGATCAGGAGTTTACGCAGCAGCAAGCGGTTGTATGGATTGGTGGCCGGAATGAGCTGGCAAATCGATTCCAGCTGATCCTTAAGGGCGGCTCCGGTCAAAACCGAGGAGCCTCCCCAGGTGGTAATCGGGTGGAGTGAAAAAACCGTCAATTGCCCCTCTCCCCGCTCGTCGAAATCCCGCCGCGCCTGCTTAAAGAGCGCTTCGTCCTGCGTGTCAAACGCCGTATGCAGGCGGGCTCTAGGATCTTCCGCTGGAGCTGATGTCCGCGGTTTCGGAGAATGACGAATTCGCGTAACGGCGGACGCGCAGTAGGTTCGAAATTGAGCCACGAGCGAGATAGCCGCTGGTTCGTTGAGCCTATTTCGACGGAAAAAAAAGGCAAAGGGCGCGGTAATCGCTTGGTGCTCAATCACCGAAAGCTCTTGGGGCATGGACAGTGAGACGCCCGGAGTTAGAGGCGAGACCTGCGCCAAGGCAGGATCGAGCAGGAAACACTGAACGAGCACCAGGGCCACAAACTGTAGGAGCGATCTTTGCATAGATACATCGAACGCGCGTAATGCGCGCGCGTTCGAGGTACTTAATTTTAGGCGGATTATGAGACGCTTTCCAGATGCCTTTTGGCCAAAAAGATATGGGTCTTTTGTTGTCTTGAATAGGCCCTTCGACCAACCTAGGAACATCCCCCGAACACCCCCGTTCGCGCAATCGACGGGTGTCGTTTTGGTAGGGGAATATCGCTTGGGGTCAGACCCCTTTCGACCTTCCTTGGGGATTAAGAAGCGGGAGAATTTTGGAGTCTGTTGAAGCCTGAGATGAGAAGAAAGACATACTGCAGAGCAATGAAGCTGAGGTTTGCCATGGCCGACGAGGGGAGCCAGCCGAAACGATCATTCATCCGATCAAGACCGTCCTGAAAAACGATCCCTAAACCGAAGACAAAGCTAAGGGAAATGCGATTCACAGGCATGAGCGTGGCGCATAACTTTCTGGAAGTCAATCGGGGATTGGCTGGATGGGCTGGAAGGGCAAGGGCCAGATATGGCACACTCTCTCTCAAGAGTATGATTCATAATGTGCGTGCGGTCGTGTTGTGGTCCCGGCGAAGTCGCGAGGCGGATAAAATCGTCGGGCTTTTTACGCGTGAAATGGGCCGCTTGACGGCCAAGGCGACCAGTGCTGCGCGCGCCACCGCCAAGTTCTCTGCGCTCACAGAGCCTTTTGTGGAAAGCGATCTCGCGCTTTATCTTGTGCCTGGACGAGGGTGGGGGAAAATCACCGGGGGCCGCATGGTCTCCAGCTACCCCGCTCTTCGTACGGAAGTGGCGCGCACGACGGCGGCGTCCTGGGTCTGCGAAGTGGTCCAGCGGCTCACCCCCGAAGAACAGCCCAGTCCGGATAAGTTTGCGCTCTTGAAAGAGACATTGAACGCTTTGACGACGGCGCCTTATCTGGGGGTTCTGCGCCTGGCCTTTGCGGTACGGTTTCTGGCGGCGGCGGGACTGGGTTTAGATCACCGGGACTCCTGGATGGATTTGGAGGAAAAGCACCCGATCTGGGCGGGCGCGCTCAAAAACGCTCCCTTGGAAGTGCTGGCCCGGGAAAATTGGAAGGGCCCCGCGCTCACGGCCGTAGAGCATCTGGCCGGGGCAACCGTCACGGATCATCTGGCCCGACCTTTGCACGTGAACCGTTTTAGACAGCTGGCAGGAGTTGAAATATGACCCCACCACCTCTTTTGCAACATTCGCGGGAGCGAATCCCGGTCGCCGTCGCGACCGGGCCTTGCTCGCTTGCGCGATCAAGGGTTGGAAAAGAGGTGGTGGGGTGACCTTTCAAGACATCATCCTGACCCTTCATAAATACTGGGCGAAGCAGGGATGCCTTCTGTGGCAGCCTTACGACATCGAAAAAGGCGCCGGGACCTTCAACCCCGCGACGTTCCTCGAGTGCCTGACCCCCAAACCCTGGAAAGTGGCCTATGTCGAGCCCAGCCGGCGTCCCACCGATGGCCGTTATGGCGACAACCCTAATCGCCTCCAGCATTATTACCAGTACCAGGTGATCCTGAAGCCCTCTCCTTCAAATGTCCAGGCGCTCTACCTGGCCTCTTTGCGGGCGATCGGCATCGACCCCAAACAGCACGACATCCGCTTTGTGGAAGACGACTGGGAATCTCCGACACTGGGCGCCTGGGGGTTGGGCTGGGAGGTTTGGCTGGACGGCATGGAGATCACGCAGTTCACCTATTTTCAAGAAATCGGGGGAGTCAAGCTTGACCCGATTTCAGTGGAGCTCACCTATGGCCTGGAGCGCCTCGCCATGTACTCCCAAAAGAAAAATAACGTCTTTGACGTGCTCTGGACGGCCAAAACCACCTATGGGGAAATGCACCTGGAAGATGAAAAACAGTTTTCGAAATACAACTTTGAGCTGGCGGATGTGGACCTCCTGCGCCAGAGCTTTACGAATTATGAGCGGGAGTCCAAACGCCTGCTGGCTGCGGGTCTTGTGAAGCCTGCCTATGAGCAGGTCATGAAATGCTCCCATACGTTTAATTTGCTCGACGCGCGCGGGGCCATCTCCGTTTCAGAGCGTGTCACTTATATCGCGCGCGTGCGGGCGCTCGCCTGCGCCGTCGCTCAGGCTTACGTCCAATCGTCCGATGTCCAACGTCCGACGTCCGAGGCCCTCGCCCCATGACCAAGGCTCCAGACCTCGGACGTCGCACGTCGGATGCCCTATTGGAGATTGGTTCCGAAGAGCTCCCCGCTTCCTTTATCGCGCCGGCCCTTGAGCAACTTTCGCGACTCGCAGAAGAGTCCCTGAAGGCAAGCGGGATGAAGTATGACCGCGTTGAAGTTTTTGGGACACCGCGGCGTCTTGCGGTCGTTCTTCATGGCCTTCCCGATCGCTCGCCGGACCAAGAAAAGCGTGTCTCCGGACCGCCGGTTCAGGTTGCGCAGGACGCGCAGGGACAATGGTCGCCGGCCGCTCTCGGTTTTGCGCGCAAGCAGGGACTCAAACCTTCCGAGCTCCAAATCGAAAATGGCAAAGTGAGTGCCGTGCTCCACCTTAAAGGAGTTCCCGCCAGGCAGCTCCTCGCTGATCTTTTTCCCCAATGGATCACGAAACTCGAATTTCCGAAGTCCATGGTCTGGGAACCCTCGAATTTCCGATACCCGCGTCCCATCCGTTGGATTTGCGCCCTCTATGGACCCGATCTTGTGTCGTTTGCGCTCGCGGGCGTACGTTCAGCACGCTGGACGCTCGGCCTTGGGCCCTGGGCCCCCAAGAAGGTGCAAGTCACGCAAGCGTCCAAATATGTCATGACTCTCAAAAACCAGTGTGTTCTCGTAGAATCCGAAACGCGCCGGGAGACCATCCGTCGCTTGGCGGATCAGACGGTGAAGCGTATCCACGGGAAGGTCCATATGTCGCAGCCCCTGCTTGAGCTGGTCACCCAATTGGTCGAGCATCCTGTGGCCATCCTCGGCAATTTCGAAGCGGGTTATTTAAAGCTTCCCAAGGAAGTTCTCGTGACGTGTCTCGAACACCACCAAAAGTATTTTCCTGTCGAAGAGGCCTCGGGCGGCCATCTTCTGCCGCACTTTGTCGGGATCCGTAACGGGATGTCCGTCCACCAGGAGATGGTCCGTGAGGGCTATGAGCGGGTGCTGGCTGCACGGCTCGCCGACGCCCGCTTTTTCTATGACCATGACCGGCGCCAGACGCTCGCGTCCCGCGTGGAAGCTTTGAAAGGCGTCATCTTCCAGGAAAAATTAGGGCATCTCTTCGACAAAAAAGAAAGAGTTAAAAAACTCATCGAGGCGTTCTCCTCAGCGGCGGGCGGGCTGGAGGACCTGGCGAAGGCCCTTCGGGCGGCGGACCTCTGCAAGGCGGATCTGGTGACCGATATGGTGCGCGAGTTCCCCGAGCTTCAGGGCGTTGTCGCAAGGCTCTACGCGGAGGCCGATGGTGAAGACGCGGCGGTCTCCCGGGCGCTCGAGGAACATTACCATCCGATGACGCTCACCAGCCAGCTGCCCTCGTCTCCCATCGCTTCGCTCGTGGCCTTGGCGGATAAGCTGGACACTCTGGCAGGCGACTTTGCCGTTGGACTCATCCCTTCTGGATCGGCGGATCCTTATGGATTGAGAAGAGCAGCCGTGGGGGTGCTCAGGATCTTGGAAGCTTCCCGCTGGCCCTGGCGTTTGGAATGGTTGGTGGAGCAGAGCGTCGGTTTGCAGCCAGCCCATGCCCAAAGCCAATCGGACGATACCCAACAAAAACTGAAAATCTTCATGCTCCAGCGTTTTTCTGCCCTTCTGGAAGAGCGGGGCTTTAAGAGTGATGAGATTGACGCGGTGCTCTCCACGAGCGTGGGTCTCGTGCCCGAAGCCATCGCGCGGCTGGAGGCTCTACATGAACTTCGCAAGAAAAAAGAGTTTGAGCCTTTATCGGTTTCGTTTAAGCGGGGCATGAACATCGTCCGTCAAGCTTTTAAGGGCGGGGAGCGCGCGGAAAGTGTTCCCATCCAACCCAGTCTCTTTCGGGAGCCGTGCGAGCAATCGCTGTACGAGGCCATGGAGTTTGCAGGAGAGGAAGTGTCCCGGCACCTCGCGCAGCAAGCTTACCGGCAGGCGCTGGAGACCATGGTGCCCTTGCGGGACCCTCTGGATGGATTTTTTAATGGCGTCATGGTCATGGCCGATGACCCGGCCCTGCGCGCCAATCGCTTAGCGCTCATGAAGCGCCTGGTGGGCCTCTTCAGCCAGATCGCGGATTTTTCCAAATTACAACAATCAGGAATGAAGGTCGAGGCATGAGAGATTTTTGGCTGGTCCTGGCCAATGTCGCGCTTCCGATCAGCGCGGGCATCACCTTCTTTGGGCTGGCGCGCTACACTTCTCACATCGCTCCGATGCGGATCCTTGTGACGGGAGAAAAAACCTACAAGGGAGCGTCTTGGGGCTTCGCTTTTTTTGGCGCCTACCTCATCAGCCGTCCCCTTCAGATCCTGCTGGGACCGCACCCGATGCCGCTGGTCATCAACAGTTTGCGGGAGTTCTGCATGATGGCGCTCTTTGCCCCGGCGGTTTTCGTCGCCATGATCAGCCTCTGCTTCGGCTCCGAGCGCGTTCCTCGTAAATTCGTCGCGGGGATCTTCACCCTCGGATTTATCTTGGGAATCGTCTTTGTCACCCTGAACGCCCGTGCCATGGGAGGGGCGGTGGAGATTTTCCGCCTGGGCAATTATCCCGCGTACGATGGGGTCTGGTTTAAAGCGGAAGACCCTCACGCCAAAGCGCTCATGTCGATCGTTTTTGTACTACGCTTTATTGACCCGGTCTTCTTATTGCTCCTCGCTGGGGTGATTGTCTATCGCCATGCCCGCCATTATCCGGAAGAAAAAGGGGCCGTCTACGATAACATGCCCCGGAAGCTCTATTATTTGTCCGCCGCCGTCTTCGCCTTTCCGGTGTCCATGCTGCTCACAGGCGTGCTGGTCTTCTTTAAGGTCCCGAACCAGTGGTGGATCTATTACGGGGGGGCCCTGGCGTCCGGGCTCCTCGAGGCGGTGAGCTTGAGCCTCCCTTTGCGAAAAGACGTTCAGGTCAGCGAACACTCCCAGTAAGAACCAACGACAGACAATCCAGAACATCAGAAAAGCCATAACATCAGAATAGCCAGTAAGGCAGAATAGCCTAGACAGCGGAGATACCATCACGGCGGAAGATGCTCAATGACAAAAAGTTGCTCCTGCATGGAGAGATGGTGGCTATTCTGCTGTCTTGGCTTTTCTGCTGGTCTGCCTATTCTGCTGTAATAACACATTCATTTATCGCGAAAAAACCATTGCATTTGCCCTCTACCCCTGTAAACTAGGCCCTGTATGAGGCATATCTCCGTTCGGAATGCCACCCGGAATGTCGATCTTGGGCGGAACATACGTGTCGCGACTTCTCTTCTGGAGCGCGCGATCGGTCTCTTGTCCACCCCATCGCTGGGTGAAGGCGAAGGGATGTATGTAAGTCCGTGTAAATCCGTCCATACCTTCCTCATGCGTTATGCCATCGATGTGTTGTTTTTAGACCGGCAAGGGACCGTGCTAGGAGGACAAACGCACCGTCCCTGGCGGCTCTCCCGCGTCTACTGGAGGAGCGCGGGAGCCCTCGAGTTGCCGGAAGGAAGCCTCGCGCGCACAGGCACCCGAGTGGGCGACCGAATTGAAATGAAGGACGTGAATTAAGATGTCTCTGCCCTCTCCCAAAGGCGCCTCGAACCCGAAAGGCGTCATCGAGATCCTCCTCAGTCGGAAGCTCGTGACAGAAAGCCAGCTTCAGCCGGCGGTGGAAGAGTGTCGCAAAGGCGATATCACCCTTCAGCAGGCGGTGGTGAAACGAAAAATACTGGATAAGACGGTTGTCCTCAAGGCGCTCTCCGAGGAATGGCGCATCAAGGCGGTCAATCTCACGGATATCGAGGTCGATTTGGATGTGGTCAAAGTCATTCCCGAGGCGACCGCCAGGCGCCACAAGGCGACCCCTTTTGCCAAGGAAGAAAATGTCCTTTTTGTGGCCATGGTGGATCCCCGCGATTTCTTTGCCGTCGAGGACATCCAGCTCAGGACCGGCTTTGAGGTCCAGCCGTATTTGGCCCTCCCGGACGACATTGGAGCTCTTTTGGACAAGGCGTATGGCGTCTCGACCTCGGCGGCCACCGCGGATGTCAGTGTCGAGGACATTATTAAGGGCGTCGCTGCAGGCGCAAGCGGATCGGGTTCGGATGAGCTGACCGTCGGCGGCATCCAAGAGGAACTCGCGGATGTCGCAGAAGTCTCCGCAGACGCGCCGGAGGTCGAGAAGCTCGTCAACGCGATTATCTTGGGCGCGCTGCAGCAGAAGGCCTCCGACATTCACATCGAACCCTTTGAGAAGAAGCTTGTCCTTCGGTATCGCATTGACGGGTCCCTGCGAGAGGCGCCGTTCGCGCTCCCCTACCCCTATCGCAATGCACTGATCGCGAAAATCAAGATCATGACCAACCAGATGGACATTACGGAAAGGCGCAAACCCCAGGACGGTCGCATCCAGGTCACGGCCAGAGGAAATCCTATTGAATTTCGAGTCAACATGGTCCCCACCGTTTTTGGAGAAGCCTGCGTCATGCGCGTCCTTGATCGCAGCTCCATCCAGGTGGACATGGGCAAGATGGGGTTCCTCCCCGATACGTTGAACCGCTTCAAGGAAATCCTGCAGAGGCCCTATGGGCTGGTCCTGGTGTGCGGTCCCACCGGGTCCGGCAAATCCACGACGCTCTACGCGGCGCTCAACTCCATCAATACGCCGGACATGAAAATCCTCACGGCGGAAAACCCGGTCGAATATAACTTGCCGGGAATTGTGCAGGTCAACGTTAATCAAGAAATTGGTTTTGATTTTGCCATCGCCCTGCGTGCGTTTTTGAGACAAGACCCTGATATCGTGATGGTCGGTGAAATTCGAGACAAAGAGACAGCGCAGATCGCCATGGAGGCGGCCATGACCGGCCACCTCGTCTTTTCCACGATTCACACCAATGATGCGCCAAGCGCCGTGGCGCGGCTTCATGAGATGGGTGTTCCCAACTTTTTGGTCGCCTCCGCCATCGAGGCGGTGCTCGCGCAGCGCCTCGTGCGGCGCGTTTGCAAAGACTGCAAGGAGCCCCTGAAGGCCCCCCCCGAAATGTTGAAAGTCTTTGAGGACAATAAAATCGATATTTCCAAAGCTACGTTTTTTAAAGGGAGGGGATGCGGCACATGCAATCTGACTGGCTATAAAGGGAGAGCGGCTCTGCATGAGCTGCTCGTGGTCAATAACGAAATACGGGCTCTCTGTTTGACGGAGGTGGCGGCGGGCCCCCTTCGTGAACTCGGGCTCAAGGGCGGCATGCGCGGCCTCTTCCAGGATGGTCTGATGAAAGTCACCCTGGGCGTCACGACGCTCGAAGAGGTGTTTTCGGTGGCAACCTCCGGAGAATAAGCTCATGGACCACGCCCTCATCAGCTGCAATCACTGTAAAAAGGAGCTCGCGCCGGAAGCGCGGTTCTGCCATCGTTGCGGGGCTCCTTCAGGCGCGGAGGGTTGGTCGGCGACAGGGGAAGAAAACTTTGTGAAGGAGCTCTTTGCCCTGGCGAAGGGCCTGGCCTCCACCCTGGATGTCGATGCGCTCCTCAAGCGGATCGGACAGTCCGCGGAACAAATGTTTTTGTGTGAAGCCTCCTCCATTATGCTCCTCGATGAAGACCAGCATCATCTCTTCTTCAAAGTGGCCACGGGGGAACGAGGAGGAATGGTCACCAAGTTCCGCATTAAGGTCGGGGAGGGCATCGCGGGATGGGTCGCTCAAAACCGGGACACCGTGCTCGTCAATGACGTCACCCAAGACCCCCGCTTTACCGGGCAACACGATCAGTCCTCCGGATTTAAAACGAGATCGCTCTTGTGCGTTCCCATGATGGCGGGGGGGGACCTGGTGGGCGTCGTGGAAGTCCTCAATAAAAAGTCCACGGACGGCTTTTCGGAAGCGGACAAAGCGCTTCTCGAGAGCTTGGCGAGCTTGGCGGCCCTCGCCATCGCCAACGCGCGCGTGGTCGGAGGATTCCGCAACTTTTATTCCAACACCATCGAGATCTTAATCAGCGCTATTGAGGCCCGCGACTCGCGCATGGCGGGCCACTGCTGGCGCTTTGCCCAAAGAGCCACGACGCTTGGACGCAAGCTGGGTCTTGAGGGGCAAGTCCTCAAGGACCTCTACTACTCCGCGCTTCTGCATGATGTCGGGTTCCTGAAGGTCACGGGGGAATGGAACATGTCCCGAATCCTGATCATGGAAACACCCCATATGGAGCAAACACACCCCATGATTGGCGCAGACATGATCAAAGGCATCGATATTTTAAAGGGCGCCGCTGGCCTCATCCAGTTTCATCATGAATGTTTTGATGGCTCGGGATTTCCCAGAGGGCTCAAGGGGGAGGAGATCCCTCTGGGCGGCCACATTCTCTCGATTATCGAGCAGAGTGAAGAGATGCGCATGAACGGCTACGCTCCCGAGCAAATCCAGGCGATCCTCGGCGAACAGTCCGGCAGGAAGTTCCATCCCGAGGTGGCCAAAGCCTACCTCGATATCCTTCGCATCGAGGAAGCCAAAGCCGCTTAAATCCGTCTCGAACGCCTGATATAATCCCTGTACGTGAAAAAGAAAATTACCGTTGTGGGCGCCGGCCATGTCGGCGCGAGCGCGGCTGCGTGGCTTGCCCCAAAGGGAAGCTTCGATGTTGTTTTGGTCGACGTGCTGGAGGGGATGCCCCAGGGCAAAGCTCTCGATTTGATGCAGGTGGGTCCGATCGTGGGCTCGGATGCCCAGATCACCGGAGCCAACGACTACGGACCCACCGCAGGCTCTGACCTCTTTATTGTGACCGCCGGCATTGCCAGGAAACCCGGAATGAGCCGTGACGATTTACTGAAAACCAACACCGGCATCGTCAAAGCGGTAGCGGAACAAATCAAAAAGACCTCCCCCGACGCCTTGGTGATCGTCGTGTCCAACCCGCTGGATGCCATGTGTTATGTCATGAAACAGGTCACGGGTTTTCCCCGGGAGCGCGTGATCGGCATGGCCGGGGTGCTTGATTCCGCCCGCATGGCGACGTTCATCGCCCAGGAACTCAAGACTTCCGTGAAAAACGTGAATGCTTTTGTGCTGGGCGGCCACGGGGACACCATGGTGCCGCTGCCGCGCTATACGACGGTGAGCGGCGTGCCGATTACGGAGATCCTCCCCAAGGAAAAAATCGACGCGATCGTGAAGCGAACAGCCAATGGCGGAGCGGAGATTGTGGGGCTCTTGAAAACCGGCAGCGCGTTCTACGCTCCGAGCGCCGCCGCCGTGCAAATGGCCGAAGCGATTCTCTACGACAAGAAGCAAATTCTCCCCTGTGCGGTCTGGCTCGAGGGAGAATTTGGGCTAAAAGACGTTTATGTTGGCGTGCCTGTGAAGCTCGGAGCCAAGGGCCTGGAGCAAATCATTCCTCTGAAACTCCAGACGGAAGAGCTCGCCGCCCTCAAGAAGTCGGCGGAATCCGTTCGGGAGCTGCAGTCCCTGACGGGACTCTAAGGTATGTATCGGAGTATCGGGGGATCGGAGTATCGGAGTCAAGGCTGTGACCCCGACACCCCGTTACACCGTTACCCCGACACGGCTTTATGACACTGCTGGCGGTTGACATCGGCAACACCCACATCACCGTCGGTTTCTTTCAAAAGAGAGCGCTCCGACACACCTGGCGCCTCAACACAAACCGTCATTACACCTCCGATGAGTTGGGCGTGCATTTCTTGAGTCTTCTGGCGACCCGCAACCTCGACGTTTCCAAAATCCAGGGTGTGAGCATGGCGAGCGTTGTTCCTTCCTTGGATGAGCCTTTTCGCGTGATGTCGCGGACCTACCTTCGTCAAACGCCCCTGGTCGTTGGGCCCAAGACCCATCTCGGCATTAAGAACCTGTATCGATACCCAGAAGAAGTGGGGGCCGATCGTCTTGTCAATGCCGTTGCGGTGCATGCCTTATATAGGAAGCCGGCCATTGTGGTTGATTTTGGAACAGCGACAACATTCGACTGCATCACGGCCAAGGGAGAATACCTGGGCGGCGCGATTTGTCCAGGGCTGGAACTCGCTGGCGAATGGCTGGCGACGCATACGGCGAAGCTGCCGCGCGTCACCTTCCAGGCAGTTCCCATGAGGGCGATCGGCAGGACCACAAAAGAAAGCTTGCAGAGTGGTCTTTTTTGGGGCTATATTTCCCTCATTGAGGGTCTTTTACAACGCTTAACAGCGGAAATGGGCAGTCGGCCGCTCGTCCTTGTCACTGGAGGGCTTTCCTCGGTCATCGGCCCCCACTTGAAGGCCCGGCCCCGTATCGTCCCGGATTTGACCTTGGAGGGCCTTCGGATACTCTGGGAAAGAAACGCATAGGGAGGATCACCATGAGACTGGAAAAATTATTTGCCCTAGGATGTGTCGCGAGTCTCTTATCAGGAAGCGCCCTTGCCGCTCCTCCGACCACGCCAGAAGAGGCCATTGACGCGATTACGGCGGATTCCGTGCTCCTGAGCGGCTGGATCAGCGATCAGCTCAAAGTTGCCGTTCCTTTTAATTCCACCTCCGGCAATGTCATGCCGACGCAGCTCAAAATGTTGGGTTTTGAATTCGGCGTGGAAGCCGTTGTATCAGGGACGAAAGCGGACATCGATGGTCTGCGAAATCTTGGCACCTCCGTAGTCGACACAGGCCTGATTGATGTCCAAGACCGTTTCCCTATGCCCGCCATCATCGGCCACGCTAAAATCGGCTTACCTTGGGGGCTTGATACGGGCGTGCGCTTTGGCGGCATTCCCTCCTACAGCCACGATGAAGGGACGACCCATACGAGTATTGGAAACACTATTTTCGGGGTGGATGTCCGCAAGAATCTCATCGAGGAAGGCATCACCCGCCCTTTTGGGCTAACCCTGGGAGCCAATTTCACTCATGCCAAGGGTCATCTTGACGCGACGACCCCCTATGATCCAACGATCCCGTCGGACGTGGTCTTATCGAATGCTGAGGGGTCCACGCGTTCGCAATGGGATACGACGAGCTTCGGCCTCCAGGCCGTTCTGAATAAGAAGATCACGATCTTCAATCCCTACGTGGGCGCATCGGCGAATATGAATTTTGGGTCAGTGAGTACTTCCATCACCAATACTGGGACGATTACCTCTGTCGCTGGGACGCCCACCAGTACGACCCTGGACACGGTTGGGACGGCGAGCCGCGATGTGGAAGATACGGACCTGCGCGCGCTAGTCGGGCTTGAGATCACCGTTTTACCCTTCCTGAAGCTGGGCCTTCATGGTGAGTTCGCTAACCACAATAACATGGCCGCCGCCTTTGGACTGCGCTTCGAGTTTCGATAAACCCCCTTATTTTAAGGCGTAGAACCGCTTCTCTCGACAAGGGTGGGGAAATCACTTTTAACACGAATTTACGTGAAAAGTTCTTCGTTGACGAACCTCTGATTCCGCGCTAAACATGTCCCACTGATTGTTAAAGGCTACCCCCCCGCCATGGAGACGCTGGCGGGCCCTCCGGTGCAGTCACGGCGGGTTGGCAACAAGGGTGTGTACGCAAAGCTTCCAGTCCCTGGATCGGGGATAGTGGGGCTGCCAAATCAGTATGAGGGCATCTTTAAAGGTATCGGAAGTTCGGCGCAAGCGATTCGCCGCTTTTTGGGTGAAGCGCTTGCTTTTTTTATGTCTGGGCTTATCCCCCGCGGCGGCGAGCTTTGCGGCCTCCGCCAAAGTGGATGATGTGCGGGGCACGGTCGACATGCGCGCGCCGGGCGCTCTTCAGTGGCGCGTGGTTTCCCCCGGAGAACGGGTGGAAGAGGGGTCCATCTTCCGCACGGGATCTCACTCAACCGTCGACATCGTGACGGCGGAAGGTCATCATTTCGTCGTCAAAGCGGACTCCAGCCTTCAATTCAAGTCACTGCAAGACGGAGATACGAAAGCCTATCTGGACAAAGGCCGCCTCATCTCCAAGGTCAAAACACTAAAAGGTCTGGAGAAATTCTCCGTCCAAACGCCGACCGCCGTTTGCGCCGTGCGCGGGACCGAATTTGACACGGTAACAGGGGACGGGGGGACTCTGGTCTCTGTTTATCACGGGGTGGTGGGGGTCGCCATCCCGGGAACGCAGGATGAAATCAGGGTTCCCGCGGGCCAAATGACCAGCGTCAGGAACGGATCAATTGAACGGCCTCGGCCCATCCCGCAGGACACGCGGAAAAAGACTGACAATGCGCTCGCCCATGAGGCCAGGCATGAAGTCGGGCTCGACATGGACCGCAATGCCGTGATCGCGGCCGCGGCGATGGAGCGGCGCTACGCGGACTATACGGAGGGGAAAAGCCTCGTCGACGTGGAAGGCCGCCGCGTCAGGCTCGATGAGTACATCGTCCGGACCACGCCGGACTCTTTCAAATTTGTTGTTCTGAACGAGCGCAATGACCAGCTCGATTATTACTTCTATAAAGGAACGTTCAATCAACCCCTGCCCGTGGATCTCTCGGTTGCCCTCAAAGACCTGTCCGGAAAACTCGGCGAGACCGCTCCCGACTACTTCCTCACCTCCTATGAGATGGGGCAGTCCAATACCCGTGATTCCATCCACGATACAGCGACGGGCGGGCATCTTGTGAAAATTGAGGTCGACGGCTCCGGCAATTACGTTCTCACCGATGCCGCGGATCCGACCAATACGAGGACCGTCGCCGCTTCGGAGCTCCAGCTCGATGGGACCTACAAGGTTTATCACCCTCTCGCGGACAGCTTCTCCACCGTGACGGAGGCCCAGTTGCCCAGCGCCACCCAGATTGGGGTCTTTGTGCCCGAGAGTGACAGTTTCAAAAATCTTTCGAGTGGCGACACATTCTGGAAGGGCCGGTTCAACAGCTACACCCACGCGATCAATGACGTCACCAAGATCAACTACACGAAGTCCGGTGCGGCCAACACCCTGGCGAACCCCCTGGATGCGACCTGGAATTACGCCGGCGGCTTTGTCCTGCCGGTGGTCTCGGTCGACGCGAACAATATCGACGCGACGGTCACCCATTATTACGGCGATGGAACGTTCGAGAGCTACCGCACGGTCCTCATTGACGACAGCGGGGCCATCGCCCCCTTGAGCGCTTTTTCGGGCGCCTCCACCGGGGCCCAATATAAGGAAGAGCTTTTGAAGTGGAATTACGAGCAGCAAATCACGGCGACAGAATTTGAGGGACGGAAAATCGACCTGGTGGTCGAACCCAAGATCTTCATCAAGAGCGGATTGATTCAATGATGAGTCGTGACGTCATTCCGGCGAAAGCCGTCCCCCTTACGTCCGGGGGACTGTCCCTTCCTCTGAGATCTAAGGATGGGGACGGAATCCATCATAGATGTAATCGATGGACCCCGGCGTTCGCCGGGGTGACAGCCAGTGTCTTTGTGTTCGCAAATGCGGCCATGGCCGTTGAGGTGAAACCGGTGGTTCAGGCGCAACTTTTAGGCGGGCAGGACTTTTACCAAGGGGCCGAGAGCTCCTTTGGCGGCTTCGCGTCGCTGATCGCCTCTCCCTTCATGAAATTCAACGACCAGTGGAGTCTCGTTCCTTTATACAGCGGCGTGTATCAGGGAACCAAGCAAGTCCAGGACTTGATCGGTGGAGGAACCCTGTTCCAAGATTCTCAGAACCACAATATATCGGTGAAGGGGATCCGTTCTTTCGAGAATGGCCTAAGGCTCAAGGCCGTCACCGGCTATGGTTCCGAATTCTTACGCGAAACAGAGGATGAAGACTGGGGAGACGGTCTCTATGACAACCGGCGCCTCTCCGCAGGCGCCGAATCCGAGTGGTTCTGGAAGAAAGACAATTTCGTCCGCTTCGCTTATGACTACTTTAGGATTGATTTCCCCAATTATCAGAGCCTTTCCTCAGAGGCGGCTTCTGTGGGTCAGGGGAGGGAATTCAACGCGCCGGACGTGCACAACACCCAAAACCACATGCTCACCTTGGGGTCCCAATTCACCGTTCCTGGAAATGGGTTGCTTGAGGCGGCGTTTTCGAATACCTGGACGTCGTTTCCTGACCAACACCTCGTGGATGCCTCCGGAAGCCTCGTCGCGGATCTTCGGGATGACCGCATCGAGACGCTCTCCCTCATGGGAACGTGGCCGATCTTGGACGGCCTGGGGTTCCGGATCTTCTCTTCGCTGGGGTACAGCCGCACACACCTCTTCTCCAATCAGAACCACTATGACGCCTCACGCACGTTCTACAACCCGAATTATTACTCCTACGTGACCAACGCTCTGAAGAATGACTGGACTCTTCTGCTTGGGCCTGCTCCGTTGACGGTGAACGTGAGCGGCGCGGTCTCACGTCAAAGCTATACGGACAGGCTCGTGCAAGACAGTTCCGGGGCCTATGGGACCGACACGACTGACGTGGATTACGTGAGCGCGGGGCTCACGGTGTCATACCCCATCGCTCGGAACTTCCAGGTCAAGGCGACCTCGGGCTTTGGGTGGAGTGATTCCAACAACACGTACAGCCAACTGTATCAGTATCACTTTAACTCACAGAACTATTTGATGGGATTCAGCTATGCGTATTAAAAACAGGGGACAGGGGATAGAGAACAGGGGAAACAGAGCGGCCGCCATGGGCGCGCTCCTCCTCTTGATCCTGGTCCTTGTGTGCGGGAACGCCTCGGCCGCGATTTCCAGCGATGCCAGCGGCAACTGGTCGAGTCCCGGCACGTGGACTCCCGCCACGGTGCCAACCGCATCCGATCAGGTCATCATCAATGCCGGTCATACCGTCACCGTGGACATCAATACCGCGACGGCCAGCACGATGACGGTGGAAGGCAGGCTTTCATTCAGCCGGATCCAAAGCAGTTCTTTAACCCTGGTGGGCGGAGATCTCACCGTCAATTCAGGCGGATGGCTCGATATGGGATACAGCGCGATGCCCATTAGCGCAGCCTATCAAGCGAAGTTGGTGCTGGCGGCGGGAACCACCGCCGGGCAATTCGGCCTGATCGTCAACACGGGCGGAAAATTCACCTCCTATGGCGCGAGCAAAGCGCCCGCGGCGATCGCCTTGGCCGGCGTCTCGGCGGGCAACACCACCATCAGCGTGAACACCACCGGTTTGAACTGGTCTGTTGGGGACACCATCGTCATTGGTACGGAAGCCGTGACCATCGTATCCATGGCGGCGGGTTCCATTGATTTCTCCCCGGCCCTCACCGCCAGCTATCCCAACTCCGACTTCCCGCTTTCGATAGGCAATCTCACCCGCAACGTGGTGGTCACTTCCTCCGGGACGAATCCCGCGGCCGATGTTTCCTATCTGATCAGCTACGTCACCAATCCGGTAGACTTTGTCGCTTTTTCCACGGAGTTCAAGGACCTCGGCACCGGCATGACAGGCAAACAGGGCCTCACAATCAGCGGCGCGGGATCCCGGGCGGACATTTCGAGTTCCACGTTCCGCGGTGGTGATGATGGGCTGCAGCTGGATAACGCGGACGGGTGTCTCATCAACGGCAATGTCTTCTATGACCAGCAGAGTTCGGGCATTGAACTGCTGCCAAATTCTGACAACAACCGGCTGATCAACAATCATTTCTTCTCTCACCCTGACGGCGCCATCCTGCTTCAAGCGTCTGACTTTAACCAGATCCTTGGCAACGTCATGCAGCACCATGGCTTTTACGGTATCGGGCTGACGAATCAGGCGGCGAATTATTCTGACAACAACACCGTGCGAGATAACGACATCTATGCCGGCGAGGGCGGAATCGGTCTTTTTGGCGCAGGCGATAATCTCGTTTCTTCCAATACCATCCGCGTGATGACGCAGGACGGCCTTCATCTGGAGACGGCGGTCCGGAATATCGTGACCTCCAACGACATCACAAAGGTCACGGACGGCATCAAGCTTATCTCTGGAAATCAAAACGGGTTCTGGAATAACGCGGTCTATGGGAATTCGGGGTACGGGTTCTATAGTGACGGAGGTCAAACGATTGACTGGGTCGGGGGAAAGCTGGGTTATACGCCCATTGAAACAGCCTCGGCGAATGCGCTGGCCGAAATCAGCTTTGGCAATTCGTCTTCTTCACGTCTTACACTCCATGGGGCCAAGATCAATCCCGCCTCGGGGATTGACTCTTCCGGCCTGTCTATTCCAGACAGCTGGATCACGTCGTTCAACCAGAATGGCTCCAATGGCAACATCCGTTTCCAGGGCTATCGAAAAATCTCCGGCGAGACCCTCACCGTCGCCGCATCCTCACCCACCTATGGCTCGTTCGCCTTCTATCCCATCGCCACGCAAGGCATTCACACCGCGAGCATCGACACCACGGAGGACTTGACCGCGACGACGCAGTGGATCACCATCGTCTACACGGGCGCCGTTTGGAATGTGTCCGGAAGCATCAGCGGCTTCATGCGAAGTTTCATGGGTACTCAATCCGGCCTGCCCATCCCTTCGGCGAACCCGCAGTTTTACTTGAGCTTCACCCCCGGCACGCCCCAAGCCAACGACCGCGTTGAATTTCTGCTGGTGGGCGCCTCCAGCGATCCAGGCATCGGCAAAAAAATGACTTTCGGGCCGGTGGCGCCTTCACTCAATAACGGCCGCTCAAAAATCACCATTGATCCAACGGGCTCCTTTGAGCTCTCGGGCACCATGAGCAATCCCTCCGTCATGGGGGGCCTGGACGCCGGCAGCACCTACTACAGCTTCGTCGATTCGGGCACCTTTATCGTGCGCTACGCCAGCATCACCAATATGGACGAGCAGGGGATCTGGTTGTCCGGTTCAGGCCCCTTCGCCATTGAGCACAGCACGTTTGACTTCAGTGGAACCGGTCAATCGTCCACCAGCACCTTGATCACCCTGATGGATGTCACGGAGTCCACCATCACCCTCGATAACGTCACGTATCGCAACTCCCGGCTCAACGATGCCAATTACAACTTTACCATCCTAGGATCGAGCGTCGGGTTGTCCTGGACCCACTACATCGCCAATGGCTCACTCGCGGGGGATGCGAATGAACGGTTTGATACGGCGAACCTTATTCAGTGGAGCGCCGGCCTGCCGCCTCCGTCCGGCCTGACGGGCGTGTCGAATGCCGTGACCTCCATCCAATGGTCCTGGAACCTCTCTCCGAGCGCCACCGGCTATACCCTGTACTACGCGACCAGCCCGACGATCGTTGCGACCGATCTTGCCGCGCTGATCTATATGGAGAACAGTCTGGTCTCCAACTCGTCCCATAGCCGCGTGGTCACCGCCTGGTCGGGCGGGACGGAGACGGGCCCTTCCAGCAGCAAGACCGTCTATACGCTTGCGAACACGCCTGCGGTGGCGATGACTCCCGTTTCCGACGTCGGATCCAGCTCCTTCACGGTGAAGTGGAGCACGAGCAGCAACCCCGATCATACGCCCTATGAGATTTCCATGGCCCTTGATAGCTCCTTTACGGTGGGCCTGAGCACGCCCGTAACCTTCGCCGCCGCGCTTACGGCCAATACGACGACGCTGACCAATTTGTCGCCGCTCACCACCTATTACGTCCGTGTTCGGGCCAGGAATGGAGATGGTATCCCCACGAATTTTCTAACGATCGCCAGCACGAGGACGTTATCCCCCGGCGGCATTTCCGCCGGAGAGGGTGCGGCCACCCTTGTACCGGCCAGCCTTGCGGAAGGCGCGATGGTTCAAACGGCGACCATGACCTTTATTGTGCCCAGCGGCAACTATTTCCCGGGTGGCGGGGTCCAAGTGCAGCTTCCCTTTGGATGGGGGCCGTATTTACAGACGACCAGTCCGGGAATGCCGGGCCATGTCGCGGCCGCGAGCAATCCTTCCAGAACGCTCGCCCTGACCCCCTCCATGTCGGATGCTTCGGTCGCGGTGACCCTGGACAGCGGACAGACCCTCGCCGCCGGCGCCACGATTCAGGTCTTCATTTCCAGGTTGTGGAGCCCGTGCCCTCTTCCAGGGCAGTCGACGGTCTATTGGACAGTGTCCAGCCGTTCGGCCGGGGGCGCCTCATTCCAGAATATCGTCACGCAGCCGGCGCAATCCATCATCGTATCGACCGCCGCCAGCATTTCCTTCACGCCTCAGGAACCCCTGTCGGTGGTGAGCGGGCTGGCTTCCTCCACGATTACCGTCACAGGCCGGTCAAGCTGCTGGAGTATCGCTCCCGTGGCGGGGTCGGTGGTCATGGACTTGAGTGGACTGCTGCCGGACTATATCACGACCGATCCGAACGCGGAGTTTTCCGCAACGTCGGACTTTTCGGCGCTGATCACGTCCGTCACCTTGTCCACGGGAGCCACGCAAAGCTCCTTCTTCTACCGGACCAACACGGTGGGCACCAACCTTTCGATCCGCGCCAGCTATCTGGATATCCAGTTCGGCCATCCCACCTCCGTTTCCAGGCAAGTCCATGTGTTCAGCTCTGCTGTCACGTTCTCCGACGCGTCGCTGGACAGCGGCATGGCGGGGTCCGGGACCAGCACCTTTACACTCACTCCCAACAATGACGGCGAGAACGACTATGTCTTCATCCGCTTTACGCCGTCGGACGACGACATCTCCTGGCGCGTGCGAATCTCCAGCGACAACTTCGTGACCCGGGTCTATGAGCGCTGGGGGACGGGGGATCCGTTCGGGACCATGCAGTGGGATGGCCGAAACATGTTTGGCCCGTCTGGAAGTGCGATTGTTCCGAATGGCGTCTACCAGGTGCGAATGGAGGTCCCCGGCATGCCGCCGGACACCAGCTTGTCCATCACGGTTTCGGGTGCGAGCATCTCAGGGAAAGTGCGACTGGGCGCCACCCCCATGGCGAACGTCTGGGTCAATGCCAATGCGACATCCGGCTATGGTTTTGGCGGGGCCATGACCGATGGAAATGGTAATTATTCGATCAACGGTCTGACCAGCGGACAAGCTTATCACCTTCAAGTCTCCTTCTACGACCCGAATACGATGAGCGCCGTATCCGGCTCTCTTTTCAACATCACCGCGCCGTCCGCCACGGCGGATATCACGGTGAGCCGGCCGGCCAAAATCCGCGTCGCGGCAACCTTGAGCCAGGCCGCTCCCTTCCAGCTCTTTGGCCAGGTGAATGCGTATACGGCGGACTATTCACAAAATTATTGGAGCTCCATCCGTTTCCAGATGAGCTCCACAACCTCGGACAACGGGGACTATTTCAATCCGTCGACGTGGACGATCATCGCCGCGCAGCCCGGCTCCTATACGGTGCGGCTCCACATGCCGAGCTTCCCGCCGATGCAGCAAACGGTGACGGTCAGCGCCGGGGAAACGGTCGATGTGCCCGTGTTTAACCTGACGCGTCCCGCCAACGTCTTTGGCCTGATCACCCTGCCCGCGGCAACCGATCACTCCATGTGGGTTCCAGTCGAAGGCATCCTCTCCGGCCAAACCTCCCCGATGGTATGGGGCGGCGCGTATTTTGAGATCGGCCAATCCACGGCCATCTTTCAGGTTTATAACGTGCCCGCCGGCAACTATTCGTTCAAAATCCGTGCCCAGGGGTACCTGCCCGTCGTCGTTTCCACCACGGTCACCGGAAGTGATATCGGCGATTTCATCAACGGTGGTCTCGACATCCCCAGCACGAGCTTCAGTACGGGAGGCAAGATCTCGGGCACCATCACGGTGCAAGGTGATACCTCGGCCTCCCCAAGCCTGTCCCTCTGGATCAACGCTTATTCGCCGTCGCTGGGTTCCGGCGAATTCGCGCAGGTGACGCTCGCGACGAGCGCCACCTCCACCAGCGGCTCTTATCAGATTGGCGGCCTGGCGGACGGCACCTACCAGGTCTACCCACCCTATGTGTCTGGTTTTGAACTGACGCCCCCAGGCCCCAAATCCGCGACCGTCACAGGCGGTGTTGGAACATTGAACTTGCTCCTCACTGAAAATACGGGCCAAATCGGCGGTTCGATCACGCTGCCCGGCGGCAGCGTGGATTACAACCAGGTGTTCATCTCCGTCAACGGACCGATGATCAGCACCAGCGTGGCGGCCGCCGGCGCGACCTACGCCCTTCCACGTCTTGGGAGCGGATTCTTCGATGTCACGGCCGTTTATGGAACAACAGGCGCCCACATGCGGCGCTCCATCGCGGTCGTGAATGGCCAGACGAGCACCCTGGAGCTTGATCTGAGCGCGCCGACCTATGTGATCAGCGGCAGCGTGACGATCCAGTCGCCGTTCACCGTCACCCCGACCAGCGGAACACCCGTCACGATCAATACGATCAGTGAGCTCCTGTCGAACGCGACCACACAATATTTCTATATCAACGGCATTCCCGTGATCGTTCCCACCGCGCGCGTGGAAGCTTTCCCGAAGCAGTTCCATTCGTATGGCGGGGCCAGCCGGAGAGGATTCGACAGCTCCTTTTTTGGCGCCGACATCAAATACGGTGCGATCCAGGCGGACGGCAGTTACGTCATCCCGGGCATCACGCCCGGTTTGTGGGAAGTCAGCGTCTTCCCGTACCTGGATGGCGGCACGGTGCCGAGCATGGCGGTCACCCGGCAGACGCTGACCATCACCGCGGGCAACAAAACCGACATCGACTTCGGCCTGACGGCGGGCAACAGCGTGGGCGGCACGATCTCGCTGCCGGGGGGAGCCACCGATCACAGGACTTTTGAAGTCATCATCGTCACGGATCGGGGGGATTATGTGCAATCCTCTTCACTTCAAATTGGCTCCGCGGGCAGTCCCGCGTCCTCCGTCGCCTATCTCTTCAAGAACCTGCCCTCGGGAAATTACGCCCTGATCATCCGTGATCCTGGGACATGGGACCCCAGCCTGATGCAGATGACGCGCAAGTATTCGGCCAAACCCGCCACTTTCGAAATTGATGGGGCTGATATCCCCGCTCTGAACATCACCCTGGCGCGCGCGAGCCGCATTATTGGGAAACTCTCCATCCTCGGGAAAACTCCCGACGGGGAGCCGGTCTCAACCCTGGTGACGCCCAATAACATCACGGTCCTGCCCAACAACTTCCGCATCGCGGCGATGGCCAATCCCTGGGTGGAGGGAGGCTATCAGGAAGCTTCCATGTCGACGAGCTCCACGGGGTTCCATGTCGATATCAACGCCAGCAACCAGTTCCACATCGACGGGCTCGTTCCGGGCACCTACGATGTGCAGTTCCGGCAGGATTCCTTCGGTGCCGCTTTCGTGGGAGAGGGCAGCGTGAGCCTGGCGTCGTATGTCAAAGGGCAGCTCATCGTGACGGAAGGGCAGGTGACGGACCTCGGCACGATCGAGCTCAAACAGGGGCTCTCCCTGACCGGTACGGTCGAGGATACAAGCGGCAACGCTCTGCCGAACATCCGGGTCCGCGCGCGCCCGTCAGGCAAACACGACTACTCTAACGAGGCCGAAACCTTTACGGACACGGCGGGTCAGTTTACGCTGAGCGGCATCAACCCTGACCTGAAGTCCTATGACATCATCGCCGCCCCGCGTCCCTGGATCGGCGACACCACCCCGCCCTCCGCCTACGGCCAGGTCATCAAAAAAGCCGTCGACGTGACGCAGACCCCCCTGCCCACGGTGGCGTTCACGCTGGAGGGGGCCAACGCGTCGCTCTCCGGACAGGTCCTGACCATGGACAGCGGGCCTCTGGGTTATCCCGACGGAGACAAAGAGCAGGGTTATCCTGCGGCGGCGATCTATCTGCAAAAGCAGGGTGTGCCGACGGCCGGCGACAATCCCCTGGGCGACATCCAGGCGGCGAGCAATCTCGACGGGAGCTTCTCCATCACGAGCCTCGTTCCGGGCCGGTATGACGTGCAGGTCGTCTCGCTCAACTACAAACCCCATAAATTCGCTTTCACCATCGAAGCCGGATCCAACAACGCCGGCACCATCACGCTGCAGGTAGGGGCCATCCTCAACACCACATTGCAGAAAACAGACGGCTCGGACGTCAGCTCGGAGGATGTTGAATTTGCCGTCGCCGTCACGGCCGATCTTGGCACGATCATCTTCGGCCAGATCTCGAAAGACGAGCACACGCGGACCATCCGGTCGATCCGGTTCTCCGGTTTTGATTCCACGAAGCGCTACTCGGTGCTTCTCTTCGATAATCGTGACAACATCACCTCGCCCAACGAAGGCAGAAACCTGGCTTTCTCGAGCGATTCAGAAGAGAAGAACCTCACGCTCACCTACCAGCCCTCCGCGCCGACAGCCTACGTCCAGGTAAAGAAGGTCGGCAGCGCGGTGGAGGCCACGTTCTATCTCAGCCGGGCGTTGAGGAATGTCCTGCCCGCGGATAACGACATGGCGAGCCTCCTCACGGTGACCGCAGGCAATGGGGCCTTGAGCTCGTTTGCGATCGGGGGCGACCGCCGCACCATGAGTGTTCTCTATACGCCGCCGGCGGAGGAGCAGACCGCCACGCTGCGTTTAAGCGGCTCTGCCGTCGACATCGATCCCAGCACCGGCAATGAATTTCCGATCACCAAATCCGTCATCCTGCGCTTTGGTCAGAGAGCGTCCGCGGAACAAAATATTAACCCTGTGTTGGGCGGCGAAGTGACGCTGGCGGAATCCGCCGGTGATCCCTCCGGCGTCGATTTGCCGGCCAATGCCTTGTTGGATGAGGAGGGGGCTGCCGTCGACGCCGATGCGAGTTATGGCATCAGTTTCACGGCAACGGAAGATGCCGCCGATTTGCCCGCGCAGGCGCCGGGCATGCGCGCCGGCCGCGGCGCGCGCGCGGCGGCGCTCGGGGTCCAGCTCGCCCGCGGCGAAGCGGCTTATGTCCCCGAGGCCTATCAAGCCATGAAAGCGGCGCATGCCTCAGCCACGATCAACCCCTTGAGCTCGTTCTACAGCGTGCTCTTGCCGGCGGGGCTCTCCCACACGCTCAACCAGTCGGCGACGCTCACGCTTCAATACGACACAGGAGCGGACCCGAGCGCGATCAACATCTACTATTTTGATGGCTCCAAGTATCTGATCGAGAACGCCAACCGTACCATCGATGCCGTCAACCGCACGATCACAGTGAACGTCAGCCACTTTTCCACCTTTGTCGTTCTTCAAAACAGCCTCCCCGTGGTCATCACCGACGGCGACAGCGGCTCCGCCGCCGATATCAAAGTCTTCAATTTCCCGAACCCCTTTGATCTGACCGCGAAGACCAAGACGCTCAATCACGGCGGCTCGACGAGCACGATGGACACAACCGGCACCATCGTCCGTTACCTCCTTCCGGCGGGCAAAGGGGGGCGCGCACATCTCGACATCTTTAACGTCGTCGGCGAGAAGGTCCGCTCGATTGACTTGGGCAACGCCTCCGAAGACATCTATCACTATGTGGCTTGGGACGGGAAAAACGATTCCGGCAACAACGTGGCGTCGGGCGTCTATGTCGGGCTGCTCAAAGTGGGCGACCACAAAAAGACATGGAAGATGGCGGTGATCAAATGACCGGTTACGGCCAACAGCGAAAATGGAGAATAGACAATAGAGTCTTGATGGCTCTAACTATTTTCTATTCTCTATTTTCGCCGTCAGCCGTTGCTGCGTTCGGCAAGGACAATGCGGGGACCTCCGGCGCCGCCTTCCTCAAGATTGCCCCCGGCGCGCGTCCGGTCGGCATGGGCGAGGCCTTTACGGGTGTCGCCGATGACATTCACGCCCTCTATTGGAACCCGGCGGGACTTGGTCTGCTCAAGCATTCAGAAATCACGGGCATGCATATGCAGTATTTCCAAAACATGGCCTACGAGTTTGCGGCTTTTGCCGTGCCGACCACTTCTCACGGCACCTGGGCCGTGGCCATCACCAATTTGCACATGAGCGACCTGGAGCGAAGAACCGAGGACACAGACGCTCCCATCGGCGACTTCAGTGCTTCGGACAGCGCTTATGGTCTGAGCTATGGCAAGAGCCTGACCTCGCGGTTCTCCCTCGGTGCGAGCGCCAAATACATCCGGCAGACGCTCGATTCGGTCAAGGCCGATGCCTTTGCAGCTGACGGTGGCTTGCTCTACCTCACGGACTGGCACGATGTTCGCCTGGGAGCTTCGTTCCAAAACCTGGGTTCGAAGGTGAAATTCATCGATGAGTCCGACCCCCTTCCGCTCACCTACCGTCTCGGCGCGAGCGCGCCGCTGCTTGAACGGAAGATGCTCGTGTCGAGTGACTTGATCATGCCGCGGGATCACGAGATCGGAGCGGCTTTCGGAACCGAATATCGCGGGCGGGTGACGAGCGATCTCGGCTATGCGGTGCGAGCGGGATATCGGACCGATAGCGACGTGGATGGATTGAAAGGTCTTTCGATCGGATCGGGTCTGTCCCTCGGTCGGGGCATCATCGATTTTGCCTGGGTTCCCTTCGGCGAACTCGGCAACGCTTACCGCTTTAGCTTGCATGTGAAGTTTGGACCTGTCGGAGAAAATCTCGATGTGCCTGGTCACGCGCAAATGAAGCAAGCCTCGGCCGCGGCGGGCATGGATGACAACCCCTCGGCTCCCAAGGACGCTGACAGCTCCGCCCTCGAACAACTCCTCGCGTTATAAGGCTTGGGGACGTTCCATCACAAACGTCACAAACTCCCGACGTCTTGTTCTTGGCTCTCTAGAGTTTGTGACGTTTGTGATGGAACGTCCCCATGTTGTAGAAATCATCTATAATCCCACCTCCTTATGACCGAACAACGCCGTCAAAACGTCCGAAATATCGCCATCATTGCGCATGTCGACCACGGGAAGACCACCTTAGTCGACGCCCTTTTGCAGCAAACGGGCGAGTTCAAGGTGAAGGCGGACGAGGCCCAAGAGACAGTCCTCGACTCCAATCCTCTGGAGCGCGAGCGCGGCATTACGATCCTGGCGAAGTGCACCTCGGTCCCTTATCAAGGCATCACGATCAATATCGTGGACACCCCGGGCCACGCCGACTTCGGCAGCGAAGTCGAACGCATCTTGAAGATGGTCGACGGCGTCCTGCTGCTGGTGGACGCCAAAGACGGCCCGATGCCGCAGACCCGTTTCGTGCTCAAGAAGTCGCTCGATCTCGGGCTTTGCCCGATTGTGGTGATCAACAAAGTGGACGTCCCCGCGGCGGTGCCGGAGCAGGCCTTGAACCACACCTTTGATCTTTTCGTCAACCTGGGCGCTTCAGACCCCCAGTTGGACTTCCCGATCCTCTACGCTTCGGGACGCGAAGGGTGGGCGACCCTCGACTACAAACCGTCCGAGGTCCGAGGCCCGACGTCGGACGTCGCACGTCGGACGATGAGCATGGAGCCGTTGTTTGAGACGATCGTCAAACACGTACCGGCGCCGCTCGCGCACGCAGAAGCGCCGCTGCAGATGCTGATTACGATGCTCGACTACAATGATTTCGTCGGGCGCATCGGGATTGGCCGTATCTCGAATGGCAAAATCTCGAAAGGGCAAGCTGTGGTTCTCGTACGACCGGAGGGGAATGTCCCGTTCCGTGTGACACAACTCCAAGGCTTTGTGGGTCTTAGCCGGCAGGACGTCGACTCGGCCCAGGCCGGCGACATTGTGGCCATTGCGGGCTGCTCCGAAGTGACGGTGGGGCTCACCTTTGCGGACATGGCCCATCCCGTTGCGCTGCCCCCGCTGACCGTCGACGAACCGACGCTTTCGATGGACTTTTTGGTCAATGACAGTCCCTTTGCCGGAAAAGACGGGGGAATCTTTCTCACCTCCCGGCAGCTCCGGGATCGTCTGGAGCGCGAAAGGGAAACCAATGTCGGGCTTCTGATCGAAGAAATGGGCAATACCGGCGTGTTTAAGGTGTCTGGGCGGGGAGAGCTTCATCTGGCCATCTTGATTGAGACCATGCGGCGCGAGGGCTTTGAACTTTCTGTTTCACGGCCGCAGGTGATTTACAAAGAAGAGGGCGGCAAAACCCTTGAGCCGGCGGAGTATTTGATTGTGGATGTGCAAAAAGACTATCAAGGGGCGGTTTTGGAGAGCCTCGGACGCCGCGGCGCGGAAATGAAAAACATGGTGGTGGAGGGGGAAGACCGGCTGCGCCTCGAGTACATCATCACCGCGCGCGCGCTCATTGGATTTAAGAACGAGCTCCTCACGCGCACGCGCGGCACGGGCATCATGCACCACAGCTTTCACGGCTACATTCCCAAAGTCGCTTCGGTGGCCAAGCGCTTAAACGGTGTGATGGTGGCCAAGGAACCGGGTGACACAACCGCCTACGCGCTCGACAACCTCCAGGAACGAGGTGTGCTCTTCCTGGGAGCGGGCGTTTCTGTGTACCAGGGGATGATTATTGGAGAGCATTCCCGCGATAATGACACGGTCGTCAACCCCTGCAAGGCCAAGAAGCTCTCCAACATGCGCGCGACGGGCTCCGATGATTTGATTCTCCTTGCCCCGCCGCGGGTCCTCTCACTCGAGCAGGCCATCGAGTTCATCGCTGATGACGAGCTCGTGGAGGTTACCCCCAAAAGCATCCGCCTCCGCAAAAAAGACTTAACCGCTGACCATCGACGTTCGAAGGATGACGAGTAAATTGGGTTGCTAAAGCGGACCTGTCCGCCGTCGCCAGAAGGACCTGAGCGCTGAGCAGCGTCGATCGAAAGACGACGAACCATGAACTCAGGAGAGAGAGGGCAGAGGAACGAGAAAAGAGCACGGAAAACAAAACGTGTATAATAATAGACCTATTTTGCTAGCTCACTCCTCTTCGTGTTCTGATTCTGGTCCCTCAATTTTTCCATTGCTTTTCGACTCTTCCTGGTGTAGTTCTGGGGTGTCATGAAACCGTTGGCATTCTCGCTTGGACTGGCTTTGCTTCTCGTGCCCCTCGGCGCGATGGCCGATGCTCCCTGCGGAGATGAGGGGCTGACGTGCCTGGACCAAGAGCTCTGCTGTGAGCATGCGATCGCGACGTTTACGGGGGACCATACCTCGGCTCCTCCCTACATTAAGGGGGAGTGTGTTCCCGCTGGACAAAAATGCCCGTCCTTCTGGTGTGGCAATCAAGAATGTAAATCCGGATTTTTTAGTCACCCATCCGTATGCTGCATCAATATCCCACAGGGCATCGGTTCCCGCCAATACAGTTGTGCCAGCTCGGAGCTCAGTTGCCCTGGCAACACCCAACATCTCACCATTCGAAACACGCAACCTGTCCGCACCCTACGCCGCGGATAAAATCAAATCTAAATATAGACATAAATAGTAATTAACCAAAAATTAATTTGACAAATCTTCGATGGTCTGTTATATATGTGAATACTCACTCACATGAATTTCATAATTGAAAAGAACAAGGAAACTACAAAGCTGCCCATGGTCATGCGGGCAGCGATTAAGCTGTTTGTGAAGAAGGGCATTGATGGAACAACCATTAAAGATATTGCCCGGGAGGCTGGAGTCGCGGAAGGAGCGCTCTACCGTCACTTCAAGAGCAAGGACGAGTTGGCCTGGAGCCTCTTCAGCACCCACCTGGATGCTTTTACAAAAGAGCTCGAAGCCAAAGTGTTTGCGGAGGAGGGGGCCGAAAAGCGCATCCGGGCCTTTGTATCCGAGTCTTTTTCCGCTTTCGAGTCTGACCCTGAGCTCTACACTTACCTTATTCTGCGCGAGCACAGCGAGCTCGAGAAGTTCGCGGAAGCCTATATTCACCCGGGTCACGTGGTGCTGCGCATTGTCAAAGAGGGACAAAAGAGCGGGGAAATTCGTTCGGGAGACCCCTATGTGTTGGGATCGCTTTTTGTCGGGGGCGTCATCCGGGTCGCCGTCGTCAAAATGTATGGCGCGATCACGGAAAACCTGCAAAACTCTGTAGCTTTGGTGTCGGAGATGATCTGGACGATGCTGAGAAGGGCAAACTAAAGGAGGAGCTTTCTCATGGGATTTATCGTTTTCATTCTTCTTTGCGGCGTCATCTATTTGGTGATTAAGACCCAGGACATGAGTGTGGACGTGAAGCTGATGCGTACCCGCCTCAAAGAGCTCGAAGAAAATCTCCGCCGGCTCCATGTCAAGATCGTCAACCAACTACCAGGTTTTCTGGAAGAAACTCCCAAAAGCCCAGGCATTGCTTCTGAGTTGACTCCGACGGGTCCTGTTCAGCCTCCTCCTCCGGTTGAGCCTGCTGCCCAGTCCAAGCCGGTCTTCCCTGTCTTGAGCGATTTTCCTGAACAACCTAAAAAGTTTTCATTGCCAGGGGCTGTCGTGCGATCTCAGCCGGCCCACCCTTCGTTCATGAAGCCTGCGATCGATTGGGAAAGCTTTATGGGTGTGAAACTTTTCGCTTGGTTAGGCGGCTTCGCGCTCTTTCTGGGAATGGCCTTTTTTGTCAAATATTCGATTGACCACAACCTGATCAGTCCCTTGATGCGGGTGATGATGGGTTTTGCGGTAGGCATCGGTGTGATCATCGCTGGTCTGGGCTTGCGTCCCAAAGGGTATGCGGTGACGGTCCAAACACTTTGTGCGGCGGGCATCTCGATCCTTTATGCCGATCTCTTCGCATGCCGGTCGTTCTATAACTTCTTGAGCCCGGAAGCGGCCTTCCCACTGATGATTCTCGTTACGGTGGCGTCCTTCTTTCTGGCCGTGCGATTAGACTCCCGCTACGTGGCGGTCTTGGGGCTTGTGGGCGGGTTTCTCACGCCGATCTTGCTGTCGACCGGGGTCGATCACCCGATTACGCTCTTTTCCTATATCGCGCTTCTGGACGCCGGCTTGATCGCGGTGGCCGTGAAAAAACGTTGGGGCTTCCTGGTGGGCCTCTCCGCCGCGGCGACTTTCCTCATGGAGATCGGCTGGACTGGCAAATTTTTCATTCCCGCTAAAGCCGAGATCGCCTTTGGTATCTATCTGGCGAACTCTCTCCTCTATCTGATCGCCTCCGAGTGGGCCTCTTCGAAACAGGCGAAAGGCCAGGCTTTTATCGCTCCCGGCGCGGTCCTGCCGCTCGCATCGATGGGATTTGTGGGATACATGCTCACCTTTCAGGCGTTGGCGATGCGTCCCGGTCTGGTTCTGACATTACTGCTTGTCTTGAGCCTGCTCTTGGCCTATGTCGCGGTCCGTTTTGACGAAATGCGACCGGCGTATGTGGTGGGAGGGCTGGTTGCCTTTGTCTTGCTCATGATCTGGACCACGGCGCACTTGAAGTCTGATCTCTTGTATTGGGGGTTGGGGTATTACATGGCCTTTGCTGTCGTTCACGCCGCGCTGCCGATCTTGCTGCAACGGATCAAACCCTCTGCCTCCCCATTTCAATGGGGGTATATGGCGCCGATCCTGATGTTGCTTCTGATTCTCTTTGCGATGGTGTTCTGCGACATCCTTTCCTTTGTCATGTGGCCGGTGGTCTTCCTGATCGGAATGCTCGCTGTCGCGGTGGCATGGCTCGCTGGGTCGATCCTCGCGGCTGGGGCCACCCTGGCACTTGTCATGGCCAGTTTCGGTGTTTGGCTCTTTCGCCTGCCGGACGCAGCTGGCTTGCCAGGGATTCTCATTCTCTTAGCTTTTTTTGCCTGCGCCTTCTTCGCGTGGAGTCTTCTCGTGACAAGGAGAGCTTCGCTCTTCCCAGGAAACGCCAAAGTCTCCCTGGCGTGTGGAATCCCCCCGGAACAAGCCGCCCAATTGCCGGTTTTTTCGGCACTCATGCCGTTTGCGCTGCTGGCCATGGTCTGTCTCAAAATGAACATGCCCGATCCTTCCGCTGTGTTCGGATTGATGCTGCTTTTAGGAATACTCTTGTTGGGGTTGGTGCGCTACCGGGCCGTTGACTCGGTGGCGCTCGTCGCACTGTTTTCCACGGCCTTGGTGGAATACGTCTGGCATCGGCAGAGCTTTCATCCGCAGGAGCCTATGGCAGCCGCTTGGTATCTGTTCTTCTATGGGGTATATGCGGTTTTCCCATTTCTCTGTCAAAAACGGCTCCGGGGGACATTCCCCTGGATCGCTTCCGCCCTCTCGGGACCGGTCCATTTCTGGCTGGTGTATAACGCCACCACCCAGGCCATGGGGAAAGGATCGATCGGGACAGTCCCTGCTATGTTTGCTGCGGTCTGCCTGCTGCAGCTTTACCTGATTGTGCAGACCGTGCCGGTCTCAGACACCCGGCGCACCTCGTTGCTTGCCTGGTTCGGAGGTGTCGCCCTCTTCTTTATCACGCTGATTCTGCCCATACAGTTCGATAAAGAATGGCTGACCTTGGGGTTGGCGCTGGAAGGAGCGGCGCTCCTGTGGTTGTTCCAGCGAGTACCCCATGAAGGACTTAAAGGATGGGCCGTCGGACTGTTGACCATCGCCTTCGTCCGCCTGGCGATCAACCCGGCGGTCTTCTCCTACCACCCGCGCACGGACACGCCGCTCCTCAATTGGTATTTGTGGGTGTACGGTGTGTCGGCGCTGTGCTACTTTGCCGCGGCGTTTTGGTTAAGATCTCCGAAAAACATGTTCATGAACACGGACATGCCGCCCTTCCTCAAGAGCCTTGGGGCGATCTTGCTCTTCCTCTTGCTGAACATTGAGATCGCTGATTACTTCAGCACCGGAGCGACGATCACCTTTAACTTCTCCAGCAGTTTTGGCCAGGATCTCACCTACTCCCTGGCTTGGGCGATGTTTGCGATTGGCCTGCTCTTGGTGGGTATTCGCGAGGCCTCCAAGGGGGCGCGCTACGCCAGCCTGGGCTTGCTCACCCTCACGATCGTGAAGGTCTTCTTGCACGACCTCTGGCGGCTGGGGCAGCTCTTTCGTGTGGCTTCCTTTGTGGGGCTGGCGGTCATCCTCATGCTTGTTTCGTTTCTCTATCAGAAGTATGTCGCCAAGGACAAGACCAAGGAGGCGCGCCGTGATTAAATATTTCACCGTCACCCCCGCGAAGGCGGGAGTGCTATCTATATTGTTCTTGAGGTGTGCCGTTTCTGCGGTGCCGGTTCCATCGGAGTGGCAGTTTTCGCAGGATGTCCAGGTCGCCCAGCAGGGCTTCATCAAAGTCCAGTTGCCTTTGGAAACACTGTCCAACGCGCAGCCATCGAGAGCCGACCTGCGCTTGATGGATCCATCGGGTCAGGAAGTGTCTATCCTGATGGACCAGCCGGTGATCGAAAGCGCGCGCCAGACCCAGCTCGCCAATATGACGATCGTCATGGCGAATGGGAAAACCGTCATGACCGGGCAGGTCCCCGCCGCCTGGGCCTCGGATGGATACGATCTGGTTTATCTTCACACCGCGACCCAGGATTTCCTGAAGCCCGTGACCTTGGAGGGGTCCAAAGATAAAACCCACTGGGTCACCTTGGTGAATTCCTATCCGGTCTTCCGACAACCGGACGGGGCCACGAGCACGCCGGTCGAATTCGCCCGAACCCACTGGCCCTACCTTCGGATCACCTTAGACGACAAAGCCACACCACCGATCCGGATCCAGGGCGTATCGCTCTATAGCGCGCCGAAGAAGGTGGGGAACCTGTCCACGCTGACGGTCCAAGTGCTCGAGACGTTCCATGACACGCGCCAGACCGAACTGCGTCTCTTGCTTCCCGCGAACAACTTAACGGTGGACTCAATTCGGCTGCAAACACCCGAGGGAACGTTCCGTCGCCGCGTGACCGCCGGCATGAAACAGTTTTCCAGCGGGGAGCTTCAGGGGATAATCTTAGGCGAAGGGTATATTTACCGCGTGGCCTTGGACGCGAAAGCTGCAGAAGGGCTCGACATAGCCTTGGGCCACCGGCTGCCGGGCCGGCAATTAACCCTGCGCATCGAAAACGGCGATAGCCGGCCTTTGTCCATCACCCAGGTCACCTGCCAAGTGGTTCCCACGTATCTGGTGTTTCATGCGCCGGCTCCGGGAGTTTACTCCCTCTGGTCAGGAAACCCAGTCGCCACTCCAAAAAATTATGATGTCGCCAGCCTTCGGGAGAGTCTTGCCACCGCTGCCTTTTTGTCCGCTGAGCTCGGCCCGCTGAACATGAACCCCTCCTATGCCGCTCCCGCGACACTGCCGCAAGTGAGTGATCACGGGACCGATATCGATCTGTCGCTCTGGCACTTTCGGAAGAAGGTGACCCTGAGCCAGGCCGGCATCCAGCGTGTGGAGCCCGACTTGGAGGTGCTTTCGCATAACCGCCAGCGTCTGTCCGCCTTAAGGATTGTGCAGGAGGGGAAGCAACTGCCTTACGTGCTGGATTACGGGGGTCTTATCCGGGACCTCGAGGTCACGATCGAATCCGTCCCCTCCAAAGGGTCCGTGAGCCAATGGACACTGACCCTGCCTGATGCGAACCTGCCCTTGAATGGACTGCGTTTTAGGGTTCAGGAACCACTTTTTCAGCGCACGGTGTCGCTGTATGAAGATGTTCTCGACGAGCGGGGGGATACGCAACACCGTCCGCTGGGTCAGGCCACTTGGGTGCGAACGCATGGAGAATCAAACGAGGGATTTCATTTCGCCTTATCCCGCTACCCCATGTCCAAGAAGCTGCTCTTGGAAACGGACAACCGGGACAATCCGCCCATTCATCTCACGAGCGCCAAAGGCTACTACACAACATCCCGCCTGCTGTTCAAAGCGGCACCCGGCAAGGAAATCTATCTCTACTATGGCAATGACGACGTCGCGGCGCCTCAGTATGACTTGGCCCTGATCGCCGGCGAACTGCTGGCCACTCCACCGTTCGAAGCGAGTCTGGGCGCGGAAGAAGTTCTTAAGGTCAAACCCTGGTGGGAAGCGCCCATCCCCTCCGGCAGCATGAAGTATGCCTTCTGGGCGGTGATGGGCCTGGTGGTCCTTGGTCTTTTGATGGTGATTGCCAAACTGTTGCCGGAGGAAAAATGATTCAGGGCAAAGAGAATTGGTTCTGCATAGCTCTGGGGGTAGGACTTAGTGCCCATTAGGAATATTAGGGCCCTAATATTGATGGACATCACGATCGCCGAGGCCGCAAACGTATCTTTATGATTCTGACCCACTGGTGTCCGGTAAAAGTTAGCCGAAGCTTAGCCATAGCTGAGGCTCCATAGTTCGAACTTTTGAAAGATTCTTTTCGGGCATACGCAATAGATCGATGAGACTGAGCCGGTCGAGAAGGGTATTCTGAACCAACCGGTGCAGCAAGAACAGCGAACGCTGGAATCGTGTCTGGAACTTGATGTAGGCCAGGAGCAGGAAATAGCACAAGGCCACCCAGATTTGGGTAAAGACGGCATTTTTGGAAGTGCCGAGGAACGTTTTGATTTTGAGATGCTGCTTGAGCCACTTGAAGAACAGCTCGATCTGCCAACGGGCCTTATAGATTTGGGCAATGGTGAAAGCGGCCAGTTTGAAGTTATTGGTCATAAACTGGTAAGTGATGGCGGTGTCGGCATCGTAGTAGCCGATGAGTCGTAAAGGTTTCTTGTATTTCGTCTTGGTGCGTGGGCCTGTAAGCTCAATGGTGCGATCGTACAACAGGCCGTTTTTTAAGGGAATTTCTTGCTGTCCGGTGATGCGGCAGGTGAGGTTGTCTTTGGCACGGGTGACGAAGAAAGAGCCGAGATCGTCGATCTGACGGTACCAGCCGTAATCCATGTAGCCGCGGTCGAAGACATAGATGCTGTCCGGTTCTAAGGGAAAAAGACGTTTGGCGGCATGGTCGAAGCACTTTCCATCGGTGATGACGGCAAAGGAAGGGATTTGGCCACGCAAGTCCAGTTGGCAATGCAGTTTGATCGCTCCTTTGGCCTGTTTAAAGGTGGCCCAAGGGAAAAGGTTCAGGCACAGTTCCATGTTCGTGGAATCGAAGCAGGTCACTTTGTGTTTAAAACGGAACTGATGCTTAGGCGCGATGGCTTGGCACCGATCCAGCAGGTGATAGAAGAGCTTTTCCATGATGCGCCAGTCGCGCCCAGCGTTAGCGTCAGCCAGGGTAGAACGTTTCACTGGCGGCAGCCCCAAGTGATAGAGCTTGGGTTGTTGCGTGCCTAAAGCCGTCTGGATGTCACGCAGGCTTGTTTTACCGCTGGCCTGAGCATAGAGGAGTGTCGTGAGCTGGTTCCAAGTCGAGAATTTTTTAACGTAGGCGTCGCCGCCGAAGCCAGAAACGGCTTGGTCGAACTGATGTCGTGGTAAAAGGAGAAGCAGTTGGTTCATTATGGTGTTAGAATGCATGAGCGAAATCCTCCCTCGGACAGAATGGTTTGCTTGGTCGCAATCATTCTACCGAACCAGGGGGATTTCGCATTTTTAACCGGACACGAGTGATTCTGACCCCTAATCCTGACCGACAGCTACACCTGGCGCTTTGGCTCATCGCGGGGGCTGTGATGGCCTGGTCTTTTGTGGGCTGTCATGACCAGTTCACTTGGCTCATGGAAGTCTTTCCGGTTCTTCTTGGATCGGCCATTCTGCTGATTGTCTACTCCCGTTGGAGGTTTTCGCGTCTCGTGTGCTGGTTGCTGGCGCTTCACGCTATCGTGTTGATGGTCGGCGGTCACTACACCTACGCGGAGGTGCCGCTCTTCAATTGGATCCGGGACACGTTTCACCTGGACCGGAATTACTACGATCGGGTGGGGCATTTCCTGCAGGGCTTTGTGCCGGCCATGATCAGCCGGGAGATCCTCTTGCGCAAAGGGGTGCTTCAGCGCGGAGGCTGGCTCATCTTCATGGTCATCTGTATTTGCCTCGCGATCAGCGCGAGTTACGAACTCATTGAATGGCAGGCAGCAGTCTGGACGGGAGAGAAGGCCGACTCCTTCCTCGGCACGCAAGGCGATCCCTGGGACACCCAATGGGACATGGCGACGGCGCTGATCGGCGCAGCGGCGGCCTTGCTCTTCTTGAGCAAGAGACATGATCGCGAGATGGGGCCTCTATGAAAATCATGGTTCTCGTTGTTCTGCTCGTCTTGATGTGGCTGGGCTTGAGGTCTCTTGAGCCGCGGACGCTCTACTATCCGGAGCGCGACATGGCGGCGACCCCCAGCGTCTATAGGCTTGTGTATGAGGATCTCTCGCTCAAGGCGAGCGACGGGACGAAAATCCATGCTTGGTTTGTCCCGAGCCGCCCATCCAAAATCCAAAATCCAAAATCCAAAATGGGACTTACCCTGCTCTTCTGCCATGGCAACGCCGGCAATATCAGTCACCGGCTGGACAAGCTTCGCTTGTTTCACGATCTGGGGCTGAATGTTCTCCTCTTTGACTATCGCGGATACGGGAAGAGCGAAGGCAAGCCCACCGAGCAGGGAACCTACCAGGACGCGGAGGCCGCTTACCGCTATCTGGTCGAAACCCAAAAGATTCCACAGGGCAAGATCATTTTCTATGGCGAGTCCCTGGGGTCTGCCGTGGCGCTGGAGATGGCTGTAAGGCACCCCTCCGCCGCGCTGATCCTGGAAAGCGCGTTTACCTCCACGCTCGCGATGGGAAAGCTCGTCTACCCCTGGCTTCCGGTCCGGTGGCTCGTGCGCTATCGCTATGACAATCTGGCCAAGATCCCGCGTCTGAAGGCCCCACTCCTCATCCTGCATAGCCCGCAGGACGAAATCGTTCCATTCTGGATGGCGCAAGCGCTCTTTGCGGCGGCTCCCGGCCCAAAGAAATTATTCGAGCTTACAGGGGGCCACAACGATGGTTTTGAAGTCACTGGCAAGGCCTATGTTGATGCGATTAGAAAGTTTGTTTTATCTCTCGATGAGAGTCCTTCTCCCATGCGAAGCGTGGGAGAGGGCGGTCGCCATACTTCGGGCGACCGGGTGAGGGCACAATTTAGCCCTCATCCCAGCCTTCTCCCGCCCGAAGGGCGGGAGAAGGGGCCTTCGAGAGCAATACAGACAAGCGGTGAAGCCTCCCCGGAGAGACTCGAAGAACATGTCCGCACCCTATCGGAAAAAATGATCCCGCGGGACGGAGATCACATCCAAAACCTGGACCGGGCGGCCGATTACATCCGCGGTCACCTAGAAGAGTCAGGCGGGCGCCTCACGGAACAGTCTTATACGATCAAGGAGTGGAACCAGAGAAATCAGCAAGTCGCCAAGGGTCCGTACAGGAATGTGATCGCAAGCTTTGGGCCAGAGGCTGGCGAACGGCTCATCATCGGGGCCCACTATGACGCGGACGGCCCCTATCCAGGGGCTGATGATAACGCGAGCGGGGTGGCCGCGCTCCTGGAGCTCGCGAGACTTCTCAAAGAGAGACCTCCGTCTTTAAGGACGGATCTCGTGGCCTATACGCTGGAAGAGCCTCCCTATTTTGGCCAGGAGGAGATGGGCAGCGCTGTCCATGCGGCAAGCCTGGCGAAGGAAGGTGTTCGGGTGCGCCTGATGGTGTCGCTCGAAATGCTGGGCTATTTTAGCGACGAACCCGGAAGCCAGAAGTACCCTGTCCCTATCATGAAGGCGCTCTACCCTTCGCGGGGGAATTATCTTGCTCTGATCGGCAGGGTCGGCTCTCTCGGACGGTGCTGGGCTTTGAAGAAGCGCATGCGTGAGGCGTCTCCTCTTCCCGTGCGCATCCTGACGGCGCCCTCCTTTCTGCCCGGTGTCGACTTCTCCGACCACCGCAACTTTTGGCGTCACGGCTATCCCGCCGTGATGCTCACCGACACGTCCTCTTACAGGAATCCCCATTACCACACGCCGCAAGATACCGCTGACAAACTCGACTATGAGCGCATGGCCCAGGCCGCGCAGGGTGTCTTGGCCATTATTCAGGGGGAATTATGATCGACGTCCACTCGCATCTGGCGGCGCTGCCGGACGGCCAGAACGGCTGTTATATCTCGCCGAAGATGCTCAACGGCATTCTCTTCCGGTCGTTGTTGAAGAAGATGGGGCTATCACCGGATGATCCTCTGCGCACCAACGAGCTGTATATTCAGAAGCTCGTGGGCCTGCTCAAGGAAGCGAAGTATGTGAAGCGCGCGGTCGTTCTGGCGATGGATGGTGTTTACGACGCCAGCGGCCGCCTCAACAAGAAAGAAACCCACTTTCTGATTCCCAATGACTACGTGCTGGAAGTCGCCAAGCGCTTCCCCGATCAACTCTTGCCGGGCTGTTCCATCAACCCGCGCCGACAGGGGGCGGTGGAGGAACTTCACCGGGTGGCGGACCGCGGCGCGGCGCTCATCAAGGTGCTTCCCAACAGCAAACAATTCGACCCGGCCGATCCTGCCTTTGTGCCGTTTTGGAAAGCGATGTCTCAGCGTAAGATCCCGCTCCTCTGTCATGTGGGGTACGAATTCAGCCTGTGGGGAAAAGACCAATCGGCGGGAGATCCGGCACGGCTTCGAAACGCACTGGAAGCGGGCGTCAAGGTGATCGCGGCGCATGGCGCGAGCTTCGGTCTCTTCTTTTACGAGAAATATTGGCCCACGCTGTTGGAGTACGTGCGACGCTATCCGAATTTCTATTGGGACGCTTCCGCGCTCAGCCTGCCGAACCGCGTCGGGATGCTCCTGCGGCTCCGGCGGCATCCGGAACTTCACGGCCGAATGCTCTTCGGGACCGATTATCCGCTCGCCTGCTTCGCCTATCCGGCGCTGCTGGCTGGGCAATGGAAGGGTTATGGGGAACTCCTTAAAACGACAAATCCGTTTGACCGGCATTACAGGCTGTTGGAAATTACGGGCATGAGCCCGGAAGCAATCATCCTTTAGATACTCCTTCTCCCGGCGCTTGCGACGGGAGAAGGTTGGGATGAGGGCAAGGCTGTGCCCTCACCCAGTCACCAGAAGTGTGGCGACCGCCCTCTCCCGCGGTCCGCGGGAGAGGGGAGAAAGTAAGAGTGCGAAACTATGAATGAGAATAACAATCGATCGTTTTGGGCGCTGATCGTCACCCAGTTCTTCGGGGCGTTCAATGACAATGTTCTCAAAGTCCTGATCAGCCTGCTCGTCGTGGAGTGGGTGGCAGACCCTGATGCGCGCAGCCAGCTCGTCTCCTTGGGGACCGCGATCTTTGCCGCCCCTTTTATCCTCTTCTCCATGGTCGCCGGGCGCCTGGCGGACCGTCTCCCCAAGCCCAAACTCATCGTGGCGACCAAAGTCTGGGAACTCCTGGTCATGGCGGCCGCCGCGGTCGCCCTTTGGCAAAAAAGCATTCCGATGATGCTCCTTTGTCTCTTTGTGCTATCGATGCAGGCGACTTTCTTTGGGCCGGCCAAGTACGGCATCTTGCCTGAAATGATGGAAGAGTCGGAACTCTCGCTCGGCAACGCCTGGGTGAACATCGGCACCTTCTCCGCCATTCTCATCGGGACGCTTGTGGCCAGTCATCTCGCGGCCCAGCGCATGACAGCCGCGGCCCTGATGGGAGCTACAGCTGTTCTGGGACTCATCGCCAGTCTCTTCATGAGACCGCTTCCTGCCGCGAAGCCCCAGTCCCCGATGGTGTGGAACCCCTTGTCCGACCTCGTTTCCAATTGGGCGCTTTTGCGTACGGACCGCGCGCTTTATCTTTCCGTCATTGCCGTGAACTTTTTCTGGTTTATGGGGGCGGCCTTTCAGACCAACATCTTCCTCTATGTGAAAGACATCATGAAGGCCTCACCCGAAACAACCGGTTACCTGATCGTGGTGATCGCCGTGGGCGTCGGAGCGGGGAGCTATCTGGCGGCGCGTCTTTCCAAAGAGAAAGTGGAAGTGGGACTTGTCCCCGTTGGCTCCCTGGGGATGAGTATTTTCGCGGCGGATCTCTTCTGGGCCCATGCCTCCGTGCCCCGGACCTTTGTGGACTTCTTCATGCTGGGGGCCTTTGCCGGCCTCTACTATATTCCTCTTGTGTCACTCATCCAGTGGCGCAGCCCCGCGGCCGAACGCGGCCGGGTCATGGCCATGACGAATTTCCTGAGCTTTGTCGCCATTGCCCTGGCGGCCCTGGCGCTCTGGGTATTCGGAAAAGTCTTCCATCTCGATTCGGCCCAGGTCTTTCTCGCTCTGGGTGTTCTGGCGCTCCTGGAAACCTATGCCGTTTGCCGGTACGTTCCGGACTCGCTTTTGCGGCTTGTCCTTTACGTGCTCACGAACACCATCTACCGCATCCGGGTGAGTGGCCTGAATCATGTTCCCGTAAAAGGGCCGGCGCTCCTCGTCGTGAACCACCTCTCGCTGGCTGACGGGTTTCTTGTGGGGGCGGCGCTGCCGCGCCTCGTACGTTTTGTGATGTGGCGCACCTATTACGACGACCCGCGCCTTCATTGGCTTGTGAAAACGATGAACGCCATTCCCATTTCGGAGACTGACCCGCCCAGGGAAATCCTGCGCTCCTTGATGACGGCGCGCAAAGCCTTGGAGGAAGGGCACCTGGTCTGCATCTTTGCGGAAGGGGAAATCAGCCGGACCGGGAACCTGCTGGAATTTAAGCGCGGCTTCGAAGTGATCGTGAAAGGTCTGGACGTCCCGGTCATTCCCGTGTTCCTGGACCGCGTGTGGGGGAGCATCTTCAGCTTTGAGCGGGGATCCGTCCTCTGGAAGAAACCGCGACGCATTCCCTACCCCGTGACGCTCACCTTTGGTCAGCCGATCAAGCCGCCCGTGAGTGCCGAGGACGTGCGCCATGCCGTCCTCGACCTGGGTGCGGAGTCCTTTGTTCACCGTATGGAAGAAACGAAATCGCTGCCCCTCGAATTCTTGCGGAGGGCCAAACGTCATCCGACCCTGATGGCGGTCGCTGATTCCACCGGAAAAAAGCTTTCCTTCGGACAGCTCGCAGCAGCAAGCGTTATATTGGCGAGACAATTAAAAAAACTTCTTTTACAGCCAAGCGAAACCCCTCCCCAAGACGTCACCCCGGCGGAAGCCGGGGTCCAGGCCAATGTGCTGGATTCCGGCTTTCGCCGGAATGACGATGTTGTAGGAACCTGTGTCGGCATCATGCTGCCGCCTTCTGTCGGCGGGGCGCTGGCCAACGTCGCGGTTTCGCTTCTGGGACGAATTGCCGTCAACTTGAACTACACGGCGGGGCCCGAAGTCCTGGCGCAATGTATCAAGAAGGCCGAGATCACACGGGTCCTCACGAGCCGCAAGCTTCTCGAGAAAACAGCGCTGCCGGCCAAGCCGGAGATGATTTATCTCGAGGACCTCTTGGCGACCCTCCCCAAATGGCAGGTGGTGTTGGAGCGTGTTCTGTTGTCTCTCCTGCCAAGGGCTGTCCTGATGAAGCGCTGGGGGGCCGCGGCGAACGTTCCCCTTTCGGCCACCGCCGCCATTCTGTTTTCCAGCGGATCCACCGGCATCCCCAAGGGGGTGACGCTTTCGCATTCCAACATCTTGTCGAACATCCTGGGGCTGGCGCAGGTCTTCGACCTCGGGAAAAAAGACCGCATCCTGGGTGTTCTGCCCTTCTTTCATTCCTTCGGGTTTACGGCCACCTTGTGGTTTCCCTTGGTCCATGGCTTCAGCGCGGTTTATCACACGAATCCCCTGGATGCCAAAACGGTGGGAGAGCTCACCCACAAGCACAAGGCCACCATGCTGATGGCGACCCCGACGTTTCTCGCGGCCTACATCCGCAAATGCGCGCCGGAGCAGTTCCAATCCCTTCGGTTTGTGATCACGGGCGCCGAGCGCTTGCGCGAGGCGATCGCCAAAGCCTTTGAGGAAAAGTTCGGCAAGGCGCCGCTGGAAGGTTATGGTTGTACCGAGCTTTCGCCCGTCGTGAGCGCGAACATTCCCGATGTGTCGATGGGAGAGGTCGTTCAAGTGGGACGTAAACCGGGGAAAATCGGACATCCCATTCCCGGCGTCTCCGTGCGCGTTGTGGATCCTGAAACGTTCCAACTCCTCCCGCAAGGGCAAGCGGGTCTGTTGCTCGTCAAAGGCCCCAACGTGATGCAGGGCTATTGGAAGGACCCGGAGAAGACACGCGAGGTCATGCGCGACGGCTGGTACGTGACGGGCGATATTGCCTCCATCGACCAAGACGGATTTATTCAGATCACGGACCGCTTGAGCCGCTTTTCCAAAATCGCGGGCGAGATGGTGCCGCATGTGCTGGTCGAGGAAAAGCTCCACGCCGTGGCCGGCCGGACCGATCCCACCTTTGTTGTCACGGCGGTCCCCGATGAAAAGAAGGGGGAACAACTCGTCGTGCTCGGTGCGGGCTACGAGGGGTCGTTCGAGGATCTATGGGAGAAGTTGAACCAGAGTGAGCTCCCGAAATTATGGGTCCCCGCCAAAGACCGATTCGTTACGATCGAGAGCCTGCCGTATTTGGGGACGGGGAAGCTCGATTTAGCGAAAGTCCGCTTCTTCGCAAGGGAACATTTCCCGCCGCCCGCTGGCGCGAAGGTTTAAAAAAGGAGTACAGTACACCCCGAAGCCGCTGGACATGGAAAAAATTCAGAAGAAATCATTTTGGGCGCTCATCGTCACCCAGTTCTTTGGGGCGTTTAACGACAACCTGCTCAAAATACTCGTGACGCTTCTCATCGTCGAGCTGATCGATGATCCGGATCAGCGCTCGGCCATGGTGAACTTGTGCGGCGCAGTTTTTGTGGCCCCGTTTCTCCTCTTTTCCATGATGGCCGGACGCCTTTCGGACCGGATCGGTAAGCCGCGCGTGATTTACGGGGTCCAGATCTGGCAACTCGTGGTGGTGTCCGTGGCGACCGTGAGCCTCTTGTCGAAGCATATCCCCTGGATGATGATCTCTCTTTTTTGTCTTTCGATGCAGGCGGCTTTTTTTAGCCCGGCCAAATACGGGATCATGCCTGAGCTCATGGGCGAGCGTGAGCTTTCTTACGGGAACGGGATCCTCAACATGGCGACGTTTGTCGCGATTCTCGGCGGGACCGTCGCCGGGAGTTTCCTTTCCACGCACCTTCCTGTCGCGAGCGCGTTGCTCATTGCAGGGAGCGTCGGGGGGCTCTTGGGAAGTCTTTTTATCACTCCCCTGCCGGCGGCCAAACCGGAGGAGCCCTGGGCCTGGAACCCCCTCAAGGATTTGTGGGCCAATTGGAGTTTGATCTGTCAAGATAGAGCCTTGAAGCTGGGGCTCATTGCGGTGAACTATTTCTGGTTTATGGGAGCGCTGTTGCAGCTCGTGATCTTCCTCTATGCCAAAGAAATGATGAATGCCACCCCTCAAGTGTCGGGATCGCTCCTGGTTTCGGTCACCGTCGGCATTGCCTTGGGGAGTTATTTGGCGGGGCGGTGGTCGCGGGAGGGGATTGACTTGAAATGGGTCCCGGTGGGGGCGTTCGGTATGGGGCTTTTCGCGATGGACCTCCTTTGGTCCTATCCGTCCTATACGAGAACGCTGTTCGATTGTTTCATGCTGGGCATGAGCGGAGGTTTTTACGAAATCCCCTTGAACGCCATGATCCAGTGGCGGAGTCCTCCGGGCGAGCGCGCCAGGGTCCTGGCCACCCAGAATTTCGTTTCCTTTGCCGCCATCCTTTGGGCGAGCGGCGCCCTGTGGATCATGAGCAGCCTTCTCCATCTCAATCCCGCCCAAGTCCTCTTCACCGTCGGGGCCTTGACCTTGAGCGTGTTTGTTCTTCTCTTGGGTGTGTCCGCGGACTTTCGAAAGCTCCTCTTCTCCCACTTTCGCCGCAACGTCTAGGGGACGTTCCTCACGATCTCACGGTGTTGCGGGCACCGGCACCAGATGTTCAACACCGTGAGATCGTGAGGAACGTCCCCTGGACGCAGAAAACCCCGGGAGGTTGTCCCGGGGTCTCTGTTGTGCCGTAGCGGAAGTGTGTTTTTAGGCTTTCTTCACGTTTGCGGCTTTGGGTCCTTTATCGGATGGCACGATATCGAATTCGACCGTGTCATTCTCGGCGAGGCTCTTGAATCCTTCAGCCTGAATCGCGGAGAAGTGCACGAACACGTCCGCTGACCCATCTTCAGGGGTTATGAAACCAAACCCTTTTGCATCATTGAACCACTTCACTTTACCTTTTGTACTCACTTGTTTATGTACCTCTACTGTTTTTAGATTCCGTCAGCCCGTCTGCAGACAGGCGTTCCGGGGTGGCAGCAATTGCGACGCACCGCCGTAAGGATACTACATAAAAGGTCGATTGCAACGGTTTTTTCCATGCCCCAAAAGCTCCGGTAATTTTCTGCAGCGCTGCGTTTTGACGTAGGCCACACATAGGTCCCAATTTTTCACCGCTCGGTCGCCGCGGCGACCAGGTTTCTCGCCTGCTTCGGGTACCCTTGGCTTCCCTCGGAGGCGGTTCAGACTACCGTCTGATCAATTGTCGGCCTTTTGCGGCAGTTTTCGCCGCTCCGACCCTCTGTTCGGTTCTTTCCCTCCGTCGATGCCTTCGGTGTCGCCGTCCCGTCAATCAACCGGTAGACGCGATCACCACAGACAGCCCCAACACGCCATAGCGCGCCTCTTCAAAAACCCGCCGGAACGGGTAGTTTTCCGGAATCTTTAACCACAGATAGCGCGACTTCCGGCACACTGTCCCGGCCAAGCGGATCAGCCGGTGCCGCAGCGTCTGGATCGTGAAGCTCTGCCAGGCTTTCGGCAGAACCAAATGCTTGAAGGCTGCCGTGACCACCGACGCCAACATCGCGATCTGGAAATAGGCGGCATTGGCCATAAAATCCCGGCACGGCAGCTTGGATAATCCAAACCCACCCTCGCTCTTCATCTCCCGGTTCACGTTCTCCGACCCATCCTGCCGGTTACGGTGAAATTGCAGAACCAATCCCGGTTCCCATGTGAACCGCGTCGCCACCGCATGGTATTCAAAGTGCTCCTTATCGAAAAGCTCGCCTTGCGGCTCCTGCTGCCAGCGCACCACGACCAACCGAAATGCGGCGATATCCTTGTCCGCCTCCCCAAAAGCATGCACCGTCTCGGCAATCTCAGATCCCTTATGGGGATAGACCGGCGAGTTGTACTTCTTCCAGGCCTTCTCCGGAATCGACCGAATCGCTTCCAAAACGGCATCATCCTTGCGCGCCGTGATGGTGAAGTCCACCCCGGCCCGATCCAATTCCCGAACCACCTTCGCCTGATACCCCGCGCTGTCTGAGCGCGCCCTCATCCGCAAACCGGAAAACTGCCGCAAGACCCGCCGCAACAAACTCGCCAGGTTCGCCATCGGGCTCGCATTGCCTGCCCGAAACGCCCCGGCCAGCGGCATCTTCAGCTCCGCGCAACTGACCATCACCGGACAATACCCTTCCAGTCCATCGTAATTCATCAAGACGCCTTCCTTCTGTGACTCCAAAAAATAAGCGTCGATATCGATCGTCACAATAGACAGCTCGCAGGCCCGGATCACCTTCGCCGCCGTCTTGAGCTGGACCCATCCCAACCCATGAATCGTCTTGCGCCCAAAACGCCGAAGAAATTCGCCCAACGTGTTCGCTGCCGGAAAATCCCCCAGCAAGCGCCGTATCCCCTCGTCCCCTTGCAGCAGCCCGATGTCTTCGAGCGCTTCCCCGCCCGCCTGGATCGATCCCATCAACCCCAAAATACTCTCGGCAGGATCGTATCCCCGCGCCCGCTCCTTCACCGGCAGCGCATTGAGCCGCTCCTCCAACCCCAGGCTCCGTGCCGTCCCCAACAACAACGGCAGCCCTGCAAAACTCGTCACCGCTTGATCCGTCGTCGAGACCTTGTATACGTCCAAGTTCTTCAGTAACATAAAAGCACCTCGCAGTTCAGATTCCACTCTGGCTTGCGAGGTATTTTATTGCCTCTGCGCGTCGCTGTAAAATCACGCGCTGCACCCTTTTTCAAAGCCTCCTGTGTTGACCCCTCATTTTTCACCCAATAAGTGAAACCCTTCGTCTTCGATCCCGCCACCAACACCTACACCAAGGCCGTCGATGGATCCCCCGCTGACGGCCGCGGGGGATGACGTCAGGGGTGGCTTATCGGATTATTTGGGTCCATGCGTCCGAGGCGCCACACAACAGGCGCCCGCCAGCAGTGTGGCGGGTCCGACGTCCGACGTCGGACGTCGCACGTCGGACGAGTCTGGTAAGATATGGTCGTGCACGATGAACATTTTGAAAAGCTTCTGAGGCTCATCGATATCGAACGGGAAGCCGAGCGCTCGGAAAACGAGAGAAAACTGGAGAAGCTCCCCGTGCAAGCACGCGAGGCGCTGGGCAAGACCGTGACCCGCCTCGTGATCACACGCGAGGACTACGGCGTCGGCAGCCACGTCCTCTGGGTGCTCTCCCGGCCCTCCCATGGGGAGGAGTATTCCCCGTTTCAGGCACTCAACCAGGGAGATCTGGTCAGTCTCTCTTTCCAGGATCCTGAAGTGCCCAAGTTCAAGGGGACGCTCTATGACGTCGACCAATTTGAGATCACGGTCGCGCTGGAGGGCCTTCCCGCCCTCGAGACCCCGCCACAAGGGAAATGCCAGCTGGACGTTCTGGGCAGTGAGGCCACCTACAAGCGCATGAAGAAGGTGCTCGCGAGCGTCCAGCATGCTCAGAAGAAGGAAGTCGCACACTTAAGAGAAATCTTCATGGGGGCCGAACCCGCAACTTTTGATTTGCCCTCACCCCCACCCTCTCCCGCCGAAGGCGGGAGAGGGCGAACTGCTGGTGCGGGTGAGGGCACATACTTCAACCAGAAGCTTAATCAGTATCAGCGCGAAGCCGTCGCGAAAGCCCTGGCCGCCCATGACGTCGCCCTCGTGCATGGTCCCCCCGGGACAGGGAAAACCACGGTTTTGGTGGAAATCATCCGTCATGCGATCGCGGGAGGGGCTCGGGTCCTCGCCTCCGCCCCTTCGAACATCGCGGTCGACAACATGCTCGAGAAACTGCTCGACACGGATCTTAAGGTTGTGCGAATGGGCCACCCCGCCCGCATCCTCGACTCCTTGCGGCACGCGACGCTCTCGGCCCAGGTCGCTGAACATCCGGACCAAAAATTCATCGATGAGTTGGACGTCCAGCGGGCGCATCTCGTTCGGCAGCTCCAGCGCGCGCATGATCGCCGGCTCAGTTGGGATGAGCGTCACGCCCTGCAAAAAGAGATCAACGCGCTCTGGCAGGAAGCGCGTGATATGGAATACGGCATCGGCAAAGGGATCGTGGCTTCGGCGGATGTGGTGCTCGTCACCCATGGGGGCCTTGCGAAGACGCTCTCCAAGAAGCCTTTTGATCTCCTGATTATGGATGAAGCCTCGCAAGCCACCGAACCGCTCTCCTGGATCCCCATCACGCAAGCGAAGAAGGTTGTCTTTGCGGGGGATTCCCTGCAGCTGCCGCCCACCATCTACTCGGAGGAGGCCAAAAAGCAAGGACTGGGCCTCACGCTCTTTGAACGTCTGCAGGGCCTTGTCCCCCGAGAGGTTCAGACGTTGCTTCGGGTGCAATACCGGATGCACGAGACGATCATGGGTTTTCCTTCGCAACAGCTCTATGAGGGGAAACTCGTGGCGGACGAGTCTGTGCGCGATCACACCATCGAAGAATTGCCCGGCATTACCCCCTCGACCCTCACGTCGAAACCCCTGATGTTCATCGATACCGCGGGCGCGGGCTATGACGAAACCTGGAACGAGCTCTTGGAAAGTCGAGAGAATGAAGGAGAAGCACGCTTGGCGTTGTCTCTCTATCAAGAACTTCGCGGCTCAGGGGTGCCAGCCAAATCGATGGCGCTTCTGACCCCCTACGTCGCTCAGGCCCGGCTCTTGCGGCAGTTGGCCGGGATGGAGGAGGGGATAGAAATTGGATCCATAGACGGTTACCAGGGGAGGGAAAAAGAAGCCATTATCTTATCGCTCGTTCGCTCCAACGACAAAGGAGAAGTTGGTTTTTTAGGAGACACGCGTCGGATGAATGTCGGCATGACCCGCGCCCGCCGCCTTTTAATTGTTCTGGGAGATTCCACGACGCTCGCCCGTCACCCCTTTTACGCCCGGTTTCTGGAATACGCCGAACGCTGCGAGGCTCACCATTCCGCCTGGGAGTGGATTTCAGCTTGATTTATCAGCGCAAAGTTATCATAGCCCTGCATGGCCAGGGTCGTCCCTCAGCGAAATAGATTTACAGAGATGTAACAGGCCAGAAACATTCCCGTAACCTGGGTGTACTATCCTTTAATAGCCATGAGGATAGCCCCTAATCACTTCGACGCGCGCATGTTGTTTAAAAGTCAGCACGGAGCCTCGTCAGGCGGTGCTGATCGACGGGAGTTTTGGAGCCTGCTCGGGGCGATGCTCCTCTTCCTGGTCGGTTCACCTGGACATTCGCAAACGCTCCTTCAATCGGCCCAGCACCTCGCCAGGCATATGGTTCGCCTCCTCCTCGTTTTTCTCGGACTTGCCTCGCCGGTAACGCCACCGTCATCGCTCCCGCACTTTGCACCTTTTCGGCCGATGACACCGGCAGCGCGGATCGCGAAAGCCGTTCCTGAATCCCCCAATAGCATGCGCCTCAACACCCATGTCGCCATGCGCCGTTATACCTACCGCTTTGAAGGGCAAGCTTCTTATCACGGTGTGCCATGTCCCAAGGCCAGCGTTCTTATTCGCGTGATTTCGGGTCACCAGACTTTTGCGCGCGGCGGCATCACGCGCCAGGACGGAACCTACACGATCGAGTTCCCGGTTCTGGCTGCCGATGGCGCTCCTGTGGATTGGCACATGGAGGCCTTTAGCCCCGAGTTCAAGAAGCTCGAGCTTTCGGGCCGTCGTATCGTGCAAGAGGAAGAAGATTATTCTGAAGCCACGCCGATTGTTGTCACCACGCCTGTCGAATTCGTCGTTTCCCGCTCCAAATAGCGCCATCCGAGCATAGGTGTTAGGGGTAAAAAATGCCCCAACGGTTTTTTTCTGTCCCCGATGCCCTGCCCCCTGCCCAGGGTCCCCTGAGTTTGTTTGACGTTGAATGGTGAATTCTGTATGCTCAGATTTTCCAATTTCCCGGGCTGTTCAAATTTCTTCAGTGGATATCACCTATGGCAGACGACAACTTTGACTGTATCGTTGTAGGAGCGGGGCCCGCAGGGGTTTCCGCTGCCATCACGGCGGCCCGAGGCGGGCTCTCCGTTGCGCTCCTTGAGCGAGGGGACTATCCTGGGGCTAAAAATGTCCAAGGGGCTGTTCTCTACTCCAAGATGCTCGCCGATGTCATTCCTGAATTCTGGAAGGACTGCCCCCTGGAGCGGGCCATCATCGAAGAGCGCGCGATGGTCATGACCGCCACCTCAAGCCTTCAAGTGGCTTATAAGTCCGCCGATTATGACCAGCCGCCCGCCAACAGCTACACCATTATCCGTACCGAGTTTGACCGGTGGTATTCCAAGAAAGCGGAGGAAGCGGGTGTCACTCTTCTGACCGGCGTCACGATTCAGGACGTCCTCAAGAAAGAAGGCGCGGTGGTCGGAGTGAAATCCACCGAAGGCGATGAGCTCTACGGAAGCGTGGTCATCGCTTGCGATGGGGTGAATTCGATCCTCGCCCAAAAAGCGGGACTTGCGCGCGAATGGAAGCCGACGGAAGTGGCCCTTGCCGTGAAGGAAGTCCTGGGACTGGCGCGGGAGAAGATCGAAGACCGCTTCTGCCTCGAAGGGGATCAGGGTTCGACCTTCGAGATGGTCGGGGATATCACCAAGGGCATGCTGGGATACGCTTTCATGTATACCAACAAAGAATCCATCTCCTTAGGGATCGGGTGCGCCCTGGACGATTTTCAAAAAACGAACATCAAACCTTATGACTTGCTTGAGGAACTCAAACGTCATCCGCTCCTGCGACGCTATCTCCAGGGCGCCACGCCTCTGGAATACTCGGCCCATCTGATTCCGGAAGGGGGCTACAACGTCATGCCTCCCTTGTATACGGATGGGATGCTCATCGCTGGGGATGCCGCGCAAATGATCAACCCCACACACCGGGAAGGCTCCAACCTTGCCATGGCTGCCGGGAAGTTGGCGGCCGAAACAGCCATCGAAGCGAAGAAAAAAAATGATTTCACTTCCAAGATGCTTTCGCTCTACCGCAAAAAACTGGACCGCTCCTTTGTCCTCATTGATATGAAAGACCACAAGGACATCGAAGAAAAAGTGCGTGAAAACCGCGATATGCTCACCGTCTATCCGCGCTTGGTCACGGAGGCGGCCAAAGAATATTTTCTTGTCGACGGCCATCCCAAGCGGGACCACCAGCGGCGCATTTTCCGCCTCTTCCGCAAGGAACGTGGGCTCTTCCGTATGGTGAAGGACGCGCTGAGTCTTAGAAAGGCGATTGGCTAAGATGGCAGAAAATCCAAAACCCATGACGCTTGAAGCCAAATTAGGGCTTCTCACGTATAAGAACGATCACCAAACCCACATCAAGATTATCGACCCGCAGGTCTGCCTTGGATGTCCCAACAAGCCCTGCGTGAGCGCTTGCCCCGCCGGGGTCTACACCTGGGACCAGGACAAGCAGAAGATCATCCTCGCCTACGAAAACTGTATTGAATGCGGAGCGGCGCGCATGCTCTGCCCTTTCAATAACATCGCATGGGAGCCGCCGCGTGGCGGTTTCGGCGTGTCTTACAAATACGGTTAATCTCGCCAACCCAGCTGCACTTCTAGACCCATAAAAACACGTCTACTTAACAGCTCGTTTTTAGCTGTAAAACTTTCTTTACGTCATTGAAACTCCCAAAGGGGCAGGCTAGACTTGTCACAAGAATGCGAATCCATTTACTTTTTGCATCGTTCCTGCTGACCAGCGGGATCGTCTGGGCGGCCGTGGGGCAGTCGGCCTCGCCAGCGGCGTCCTCCGGGCTCTCCCCCGATATGATGCTCCTCGAGCAAGAATCCAAATTTGAGAAGGAAAAGACGGAATACCTGCAGGAAAACGTCCTGGACAAAATCTTAGGCCCGGGAAAAGCGGTCGTGATCGTGGATGTGGAGATGGGTCTTGAATCGCGGGCCTCTGAATTGGGGATGGAAAAGAAAAAGAGCGACAAAAAAAAGAGCGAGACAGACACGGGCGAAGCCCTGCCCCTCCCGCAAGCCAAAGTCCTTGTCCCTGGCGTTCCCATGCCCAAGTCTCCGTTTCAGCAGGAGGAGGATCGTGGCGGCTCCTCTCAAGAATCCGGAGGGCAAATGCTTCAGAAGCGCGTCGAAGTCCGGACGACCATCAAAAAACTGCTGGTGACGGTGCTCTATGACAACAAAGTTCCTGGAGATAAGCTTCTGGCAGTCAAGCAAGCCATCATCGCGCTTCTGAAAGTCACGGAAAATCAGATGGTCTTCACCCCCACGACCTTTAGCGAGACGGCCTGGCAGCAATTGCTCGCGCCCAAATGGATCATTCCCATCGCCCTGACCTTGTGGCTCTTACTCTTCCTCTGGGGGCCTCTGGCAAGCTTTTTCCGCCGGCTCAACGCCGCCCTCGAAGACAAGACGCAACGCATTGAGCAGATGACCACGATGAAAGAGGAAAGCGAACAGGAGATGGCCAATGAAAATGAAGGTAAGCAAGAAGGGGGTGGAGGAGGGGGCAGCGGAGAAGGGGATGGGGTGCTCACCGAAGAAGAACAGCAGAAGTTAGAGGAGGAGGAGGCAGCCATGAAAAAGTTTGAGCCGTTCAAATATGTTTCGGAACAAAATCTCAAAGGGCTGGCCTACCTCCTTCGTAAGGAAGAACCGTGGATCGTGTCGCTCGTCCTGTCGTACCTCAAACCGGAGTTCGCCAAAGAGATCTTTTCCTCGTTTCCACCGGAGCTTCAGGCGCGCGTCGCTGTGGAGACGGCCACCATCCGCCAAACCTCCCTGGAACAGGTGATGTCGATCGATGAATACGTTAAGAAAAAAGTCGATTTCGTCTTAGGCGGCATTGAAAACCTCGTGAAGATCCTCAATGAGGCTGATAAGACCACCCGGGAAAATATTCTGGATTACCTCCGCAATGAGAAACCGCAGCTCTATGAGCGCGTCCGAGAAGAAGTCATCCTCTTTGAGGACATTCTCAAATTCCCGGACCAGGCGGTCCAGGGCATCGTTCGCGAAATCGGTACGGAGCAGCTCGCGCGGGCGCTGCGCGAAGCGCCGGTGGATTACATCAACAAGTTCTTCAACAATATGTCGGCGGGCGCCGCCGCACTGCTCAAGGAATCCATGGATTATGGCCGACCGCTTTCCATGGAGCAGATTGAGGATGAGCGTAAAAAGCTCATGGACATCATCACCAAGCTCGAAAAAGAAAACAAAATCAGCATCCGCAAGAAACAAAAGATGGGCATCCTCGAAGGCGAGGAGGCGGCTGATGATACGGAGCCTCTGCATTTGAGTCTTGGCAAAGCCGCCCCCCCTCCAGCCAAGGTGGATCCCGCCGAGGCGGAGGCGAGATTCCAAGCGGGCACCGCCTTCTTCGCGCAGGGCCTCTTGGCGGAAGCCATTCGCAGCTTTCATGAGGCCATCCAGGCCCAGCCTGACCATTGGCAGGCCTATCAGTATTTGGGGAGTTCTTACGCGGCCCAGGGCATGGTCAACGAGGCCGCCGGGGCCTACGAAAGAATGTGTGAGATCAATAAAGACCCGTCGCTCAAGAGCTGGTTTGAGCAGTGGAAGCTGCAATCGGGAGCGGCCGCATGATTAAACTCCACCGACTCAACGGCCAGGAAACGGTGGTGAACGCCGAGCTGATCGAGTCCATCGAAAGCCATGGCATCGAAACGGTGCTCGCCATGGCGACAGGGAACAAAATTGTTGTTCGTGAGCCAGTGACGGAAGTGGTCCAGAAAGCGATCGAATACAAGAAGACGGTCTTTGCGGGATCGACGTACCTTCCCCAGTATTTGCGGGGGGAATCCGAAAGGAGTACACCATGTCGCTAACACTGATTGCCATGACGGGGATTCTCGTGGGATTTCTTTGCCTTGTGATTGGATTCTTGATGGAAGACGCGAAGCCCCAGAGGGTCGTCCATGAAACGCGCAGCAGGCACGGCAGAACCATAAGGAAAAGAATCGTCAGCCCAAGACGTAAAGCCGCCTAAAAGAGTGAGATGAGAGAAAAGAGATAAGGGACAAGAGGGCCATGAAGGTGAGTGAGACGATAGGAACAGGCAGCGCATGTCTCGTCCTTCATCGACCGTGACGCGTCCCTGATTCCGGGAGGTTGAGATGGACATCGCGACACTGTTAGGAATTGTGGTGGGAGCTGGGCTCGTGATTATCTCCGTCTTTTTGGGGGAGGGCGTCGCGGGTTTTAAGCCATTTCTCAACTATGAGGCCTTTCTCATTGTGATGGGAGGGACCTTTTGTGCGATTCTGGTCAATTATCCCATTGGGCAAGTCTTCGGTCTCTTTAGGGTTCTCAAAAAAGTGATGGCCGCCAGCGGCGAGGACACCTCCGAAATCGTCACGACCTTTGTGAACTTTGCCAAGAAGGGCCGTACCGAAGGATTTTTGGCGCTCGAAGGCGACGTCAAGCTCCTCAAAAATGACTTTCTTAAGCGTGGCGTGCAGCTGGTGATCGATGGATCAGACCAGGAATTTATCCGCAACATGATGGAGACGGAGCTCGGCTTTATTCGTGAGCGCCATCAGGTGGGGCAAGAGATTTTCAATTCGCTGGGAACCTATAGTCCGGCTTTTGGGATTATCGGCACCGTTCTGGGGATGATCCTCATGCTCAACACGATTTCCAATGTCGAAGAAGTTCCGCGCCGGATGGCGCTGTGTCTGGCCGCCGCCTTTTTCGGTTTGGGCTCCGGCTACATGCTCTTCCTCCCCATGGCCGGTAAGCTTCGCCGCCGATCGGAAGAGGAGCTCCTGATCAAGGAAATCATTATTCGGGGAGTGCTTCTTCTGCAAAGCGGTGTGAGCCCCTCCATCATGGAGGCCAATTTGAAGGCTTATCTGGAACCCTCGAAACGCGCCCTGATCCAGAAGGCCGCCTAGGGGAAGGCGCCGAGGAAACGCCATGGCCAAAAAACTGAAAAACATGATTTCGATTCACGACCCGAGGGTGTCGCAGATCGGCCATCCCGCTCCTCCGTGGCTCGTCAATTACGCCGATCTCATGACGGAGCTCGTGTGCTTTTTCATTATTCTCTATGCGCTCTCGGCGGCCCTGAGCAAGGACATCCAGCAGATCAAAAAGGATGTCTCCGTCGCCATGCAGCAAGAGGGTGTGGCGACCGAGGTCAAAGTGACCAAAGAAGGAATGCAAATCACGCTTCAAGAAAGCGGTGAAAACATTTTTTTTGGAAGCGGGTCCGCGGATCTTTCCCCCCGGATGAAGGAGATCCTGTCGAAAATCACGCCGTCTCTTCTGAAGCTTGCCAAAGAAGATCATGATATCGTGGTGGAAGGGCATACGGACAATATTCCCATCCACAACGCCCATTTCTCTTCCAACTGGGAGCTCTCCGCCGCGCGGGCGACGCGCGTTGTGCAGTACATGATTCGCGGCCTCGGCATGCCGCCCGCTCATATGGCGGCTATTGGTTATGGGGAATTCCATCCGCTGGTCGCCAATGACAGCGATGAAAATCGCGCCAAAAATCGCCGTGTCGTCTTCTTTGTGAAGAACAAGCCGCCCAACTTCAACAAGGACAACAAAGAAGACGTCTCGCCCGAGCGAGCAGCCCAAAACTCCACCGTCGTCGAAGCGACCGCGCCCGCAGACGCGCCCTCAACCGCAGACGCGCCCTCAACCGCAGACGCGCCCTCAACCGCAGACGCGCCCGAGGAGCAAGGGGCGGAGGCGGTCGAGGAAGAACCTGCCATTGACGAGGCGCTGCCCGTGCCCGTCCAAGTCCAAGACGAATAAATCCAGGGGACGTTCCATCACAAACGTCACAAACTCCAACGTCTTGTTCTTGGCTTTCTGGAGTTTGTGACGTTTGTGATGGAACGTCCCCTGATATTGTAAAATCCCCTTCGTTGCCTCAGGCATTCCGAACGCCCTGATCGAACAGCAACCTGAATCACATAAAGGAGATTATCCATGGCTACGAAGTATGTTTATTTCTTTGGCGCAGGCCGTGCTGACGGCAAAGGCACGATGAAAGATTTGTTAGGCGGCAAAGGAGCGGGTCTTGCCGAAATGACCAACGCCGGGGTCCCCGTCCCCGCTGGATTTACTATCACGACGGATGTTTGCCGCTACTACTACGCCAATAAACAGAGGCTCCCCAAGGAGCTCGAAGCCCAGCAAAAAGCCGCCATGGAAAAGCTCCAGAAGATCATGGACAAGGGCTTTGGCAACGCGGACAATCCGCTGCTCGTCTCCGTCCGCTCCGGCGCGAAGTTTTCCATGCCCGGCATGATGGACACGATCTTGAACCTTGGCATCAACGACCAGGTGGTGGAAGGACTCTCCCGCCTCACGTCCAACCCGCGCTTCGCGTGGGACGCCTATCGCCGTTTTATCGCCATGTACGGCAACGTGGTGGGGGGTATTGAAAAGAGCGAGTTTGAGCATCTCCTCGAATCCCAGAAACAGAAGCGCGGCGTCAAGCTGGATACGGATCTCAATGTGAAGGACCTCCGGGACATTGTGGCGAAGTTCAAGGACGTTTATCAGGCGAAGTGCGGCGAGGCGTTCCCCCAGGACCCCTGGAAGCAGGTGGAAGGCGCGCGCAATGCGGTCTTCAAGTCTTGGAACAACCCCCGCGCGATCTACTACCGCAAGCAAAATAAAATCTCTGAAGATTTAGGGACAGCCGTCAATGTCCAGTCCATGGTCTTCGGCAATATGGGTGATGACTCAGGTACGGGCGTGGGCTTTACCCGCAATCCCTCCACCGGCACAAAAGAGTTCTACGGGGAATATCTCACCAACGCTCAAGGGGAAGATGTGGTTGCTGGGATCCGCACGCCCAAACCCATTGTCAAGCTCGGCGAGGATATGCCAGTCGTTTACAAGCAGCTTCGTGAGATCACGACGCGCCTCGAGAAACACTACCGGGACGTGCAGGACTTTGAGTTCACCATCGAAAAGGGCCGTCTCTTCATGCTGCAAACCCGGACCGGCAAGCGCACGGCGGCAGCCGCCGTCAAAATCGCTGTCGATATGGTGAAAGAAAAGCTCATTTCCAAAGACGAAGCGCTCATGCGCGTGGAGCCGGAGCAGCTCGACCAACTCCTGCATCCCGTCATCGATCCCAAAGCGGCGCTCAAGGTGATCGCCAAGGGTCTGCCGGCTTCTCCCGGCGCGGCCACCGGCCAGGCGGTTTTTGACGCCGACACCGCGGCCGAGCGCGGCGGCAAAGGCGAGAAAGTCATTCTCGTCCGCCAGGAAACCAACCCCGACGATATCCACGGCATGGATGCCGCCCAGGGGATCCTCACGGCGCGCGGTGGCATGACTTCTCATGCGGCCGTGGTCGCCCGCGGCATGGGCAAATCCTGCGTTGCAGGCTGCGAAGAGATCCGCGTTTCCGAACAGAACAAACAATTCAGCGCGAATGGCACGACCGTCAAAGAAAACGAATGGATCACGATCGATGGCTCCACCGGCCGCGTCATCATGGGTTCTGCTCCCTTGATCGAACCCACCATCTCAGGAGAGTTCGGCATCTTTATGGGATGGGCGGACGCCCTTCGCGTGCTCAGAGTCCGCGCCAACGCCGATATTCCGCGCGACGCCAAAGTCGCCCGCGAGTTCGGCGCGCAGGGCATTGGGCTTTGCCGGACGGAGCACATGTTCTTTGCCGAAGATCGCCTGCCCTTCATGCAGGAAATGATCGTGGCCACGGACGTGGAAGCGCGAAAAGTGGCGCTCGCCAAACTCCTTCCGTTCCAAAAGGAGGACTTCAAAGGTCTTTTCCGGGAAATGAAAGGGTACCCCGTCACGATCCGCTTGATCGATCCGCCGCTGCACGAGTTCCTGCCGAAGACGCAGGCGGATGCGGACATCCTTTCCAAGAAAATCGGTGTGCCGACTTCCAAGATCATGCAGGCCGCGCAGGAGCTCCATGAGTTCAACCCGATGCTCGGTCACCGCGGGTGCCGTTTGGGCATCACGTATCCCGAAATCACCGAAATGCAGACCAAGGCCATCATCAGCGCGGCCTGCGAGCTCGCCGCCGAAAAGATCAAAGTCGTTCCCGAGATCATGATTCCACTGGTGGGCAACGTCAGCGAACTCCGCGATCAAAAAGAGATCATTGTTCGCGTCGCCGAAGAAACAATCAAAGAAGCGGGCGTGAAGCTCCAGTACATGGTGGGGACGATGATCGAAGTCCCGCGCGCGGCCTTGACGGCCGACGAGATCGCCCAGGAAGCGGACTTCTTCAGCTTCGGGACCAACGACCTCACGCAAATGGCGCTGGGATTTTCGCGCGATGACGCGGGCAAGTTCATCAAGGTCTATCTGGACAAGAAGATCTTTAAGGATGATCCGTTCCAGACGCTGGACCAAAGCGGCGTCGGCCAGCTGATGCAGATGTCGGTTCAAAAGGGCCGCAAGGTGAAGAAAGACCTCAAGTGCGGCATCTGTGGCGAACATGGGGGCGATCCCGCCTCGGTGAAGTTCTGTCACCGCACGGGCTTGAACTACGTCTCCTGCTCGCCCTACCGGGTGCCGATCGCCCGGTTGGCCGCTGCACAAGCGGTGATCGAAGGCAAGTCCAAAGGCAAATCGGCTTACACCTCGAAATAGTTCACGGAAGTAACGAGCCCCCCACCGCCCTGGAAATCGGGTGGTGGGGGGTTTTCTTTTGAACGGTTCAAATGAGTGCCGTCATCCCGGCGAAAGCCGGCCCTCCAAACTGCCGGCGGGCCGAGCGCCACACACCCGGCGCTCTCCGCCTGTCGTGTGGCGGAGGGTCGCCGGTTCTTGTGGAGACCCGGGATCCATCATAAGGATTCATTGATGGATCCCCCACTTACGACCGTGGGGGATGACGAAGGGCCCGTCATTCTTCAGTTTCCACGACGGGCGCGGTCTGGCTGATATGGTCGACCGGGCAAGGTTCCTTGGGGTCAGTCCCCTTTTTGAAGGCGGCCAGCGCCACCTTGGGGCAGGTGGGAAGTGCCAGCATCCCGGTCACGGCATCGATCTTGGCAAAGACGATGTCGGGCGGCACGTCAAAGTTTCTCACCGGAAGCCCCGCGTGAGCTTTCTTCATGAATTCCGTCCACCAGGGGAGGACCTTCGTCGCGGCGGTAAAGTGTTTTCCCATCGAAACGAAATCGTCATAGCCCATCCAAACACCGCAACTGATGTCCGGCGTAAAACCGACAAACCAGAGGTCTCTCAAGTCCTGGTTCGTACCGGTTTTTCCTCCGGCGGGCCGCGCCAGCTCCAGGGCCCGGCGGCCGGTGCCGCTGGTCACCACCGAACGCATGAGATCCACCATCAGATAGGCCGTCTGGGCGGAAAGCTCAACGGTTGATCTCGGCGAATTCTCTTCCAGCACCTTCCCGTTTTTGTCTTCAATGCGGCGTACGCCGTACGGCTCAGGCCGTATGCCGCCATTGGCAAACGTCGAGAAAGCGCCCGTGAGCTCCAGAAGGTTGACTTGCTCCGTGCCCAAACCAATCGAGAGCACGGCCGAAAGCTTGCTTTTGATGCCGCACCTCCTGGCGTAGTCGACCACGGCCTTGGGCCCGAAATGGTTTGTGAGCCGGATGGAGACGAGGTTTCGGGAAAGTGAGAGGCCGGTGCGAAGCGTCACCGGTCCGAAGTACTTATGATCCCAATTTTGGGGGACCCAGGCCTGGTCGGGCGGGAAAGGTGCCGTGGCCAAGGCCACCGAATAGGCGTCGGTGGCGCTATCGAGGAGCTTCCAGTCCGAGCCGTCGTTAAAGAAGCCGACCAGATCGTCGTCGACGACGGTGGCTTGCGTCATCTCTTGATCCATCGCCACGCTCCACACAAAAGGTTTAAAGGCCGACCCGGGCTGCCTTTGGGCCTGCACGACGCGGTTAAACTGGGATTCCTTGAAGTCCCTGCCGCCCACCAGAGCCCGGATCTCTCCGGAACGCGTGTCGAGCGCCACGAGCGCCCCCTGGACTTTCGCGACGGTCGTAGAGGTCTCCACGAGGGGTTTCCTGGATTTTTTCGCCGCTTTGACGGCTTCGTCCAATTCCTTTTGCTTTTCAATATCAAATTCAGCCAGATGTCGGCCCATCACGTCTTCGGCCGCCTGCTGCATCTTGAGATCCAGTGTTGTGAAGATGGAAAAGCCCCCTCGATAGAGGGCGTTGTCTCCATACTTCGGATCGAGGATTTGACGCAGGTATTCCACAAAGTAGGCCCCGACCGGAGGCGCGAGCGGTACTTTCTCGGTCCTCAAAGGGACAAGATTCGCTTCTGTTTCTTCCCGGTTCGTGACGTAGCCTGAGCGACGCATCCGCGAGAGCACCCAGGCCCTTCGGCGCTGGGCGTTCTTCGGATTGACAAAAGGAGAGTACGTCCGGGGGGACTTGGGGAGCCCTCCCAGCAGGGCACATTCGGCCAGCGTCAGCTCTTTGGCGTGTTTGCCGAAGAACGTTCGGGCGGCCGCTTCCACCCCGTAGGCGCCGTGGCCAAAATAAATCTGGTTCAGGTACATCTGGAAAATCTCTTCCTTGGAGTATTGGCGCTCCAGCTGCAAAGCCAAGAGGAGCTCTCTGATTTTTCGGGTGAGCGTCTTTTTCTGGGAGAAGAAGAGGACTTTCGAAAGTTGCTGCGTGATGGTCGAGCCGCCCTCGACGACGCGCCCGTGCCGGAGGTTCGCGATGGCCGCGCGGCTGATCCCTTTGACATCAATCCCCCAATGGGCAAAGAAATTCTGGTCTTCGGTGGCCAGAAAAGCATTTTGAATATTCACGGGAATTTCGTTCAAGGGAAGGATGGTGCGGCGTTCGGTATAGAGCTCGCTGATGATCTGGTTGTGGCGGTCGTAAATCTTCGTCACGAGCGGCGGTGTGTAGTGCTGGAGGGCGTCAATGTCCGGAAGGTCCGCAAGCAGAATATGCAGGACGGCCATCCCGAGCAGCCACGCCATAAGCAGAAGCGCTCCGAGGGCATAGCGCTTTTTGACCGTCCCTAAACGTTCCAGCGCAGGCAGCAGCATGGGCGCATTATACTGCTCCGGCTTGGGGACGTTCTTCACAAATTCACAAACGTCGAACGTCAGAAGAGCCAGAACAGCAGAATAATCTGGACGACAGAATCGCCAGACAGCGGATCTCTTCGGCTGTGAACCGCCGTCATGGAGCGTTTTCTGCCGTTCTGGTGCATATTCCGCTGTCCTGGATATTCTGATGTTCTGGCTATTCTGGTGTATGAATTGTCGTAGCGGACCTCAATTTTGTATTCTGATCTTCGTCGAAAACTGGCGCCACGTCCGGCGCATCTCAAACAACAACTTCTCCTAAAGGACAAACGATATGCGCGCAATCATCATGGCGGGTGGTTTCGGTACGCGGCTGCGGCCGCTCACCGTCAATATCCCCAAGCCGATGGTCCCCATGGCGAACAAGCCCATGATGGAGCACATTGTGCACCTCCTCAAGGACAACGGTTTTAATGAACTCTTGGTCATGCTCTATTACCAGCCGGAAGTGATCATTCGGCACTTTGGGGATGGGGCCGCCTTTGGCGTCAAAATCGAATATCTCCGCCCTCAGTCTGACCTGGGCACGGCGGGTTGCGTGAAATTCGCGGAGAAGTATCTGACCGATACGTTTCTCGTCATCTCCGGTGATCTGTTGACCGATTTTGACCTCAAGGCGGCGCTCGCGTGCCACCGCAAGAACCAAGCGGCGGCCACCCTCGTCTTGACCCGTTCGTCGAACCCCCTGGCCTATGGGGTGGTGATCGTCAATGAGCAGGGCCGAATCCAGCGCTTCCTCGAGAAGCCTTCCTGGGGCGAAGTCTTCTCCGACACGATCAACACCGGCATTTATCTCTTGGAGCCCTCCGTGCTGCGCGATATCCCCTCCGACCGAAACTTTGATTTCTCCAAGAACCTTTTTCCGCTGCTTCTCGAAACGAAGGCGGCCCTTTACGGCCATATCGCCGAAGGCTATTGGAAAGACGTGGGAGACCTCATGGAGTATCGCCTCGCCCATGTGGAAATTCTCGAGCAACTGGTCAAAATCCCGTTCCCCGGACGTAAAGTCAAGTCAGGCAAGCGAGGCAACAGCACGCATATCGGGACGGGCTGTTCCATTAGCCCGAAGGCGTTGCTCGAAGGCGTGAACCTCCTGGGCGACGGCTGCCGGATCGAAGAGCGCGTGAAACTCACGAACTGCGTTCTGGGACCTGGGGTGAAAATCCGGGCTGGCGCGGACCTGACCGGCTGCGTCCTTTGGGACAATGTCGAGGTGGGGCAGGACGCGACGCTCCAAGAGGCGGTGGTCGGCTCGCATACGCGACTGGCGGAAAAATCGCATCTCGGCGAAGGGGCCATTGTGGGCGATGACTGTGAGATTGGCCACGCGTCGTCGGTCCATGCCAACGTCAAAGTCTGGCCCAACAAGCGCATTGAAGACGGGGCCGTTCTTTCCACGAGCCTCGTCTGGGGGGACGTGTGGTCGAGGCGTCTCTTTGGGGCCTACGGCATTACGGGGCTCTGCAACCGCGAGATCACGCCGGAGCTCGCCACCCGGATTGGCGCCGCCTATGGCGCCTATTTGGGACAGGGCGCTTACGTCATCACCTCCCGCGACGCGCATATGGCCAGCCGCATGATCAAACGGGCGATCATTTCAGGCTTATTGTCCACGGGGGTCAAAGTGGGGGATTTGCGCACCTCGCCTATACCGGTGGTGCGTTATGAAATGGGACAGGAGGGGGAAGTCGGCGGCATCCACGTTCGGCAATCTCCCTTCGACCCCCATTTGGTGGACATCAAGCTGCTGGACCGGACGGGCGTGGACCTTTCCAGCGGCCAGGAACGCTCGATCGAGCAGCTTTTCCTGCGCGAAGATTTCCAGAGGGCCACGCCTGACCGGGTCGGGGAGATCATCACGCCGCCCCAGGCCCAGCAATACTACCGCTCCGGATTTTTGAAGGCGATCGACGCCACCATTTTTCAAAAAACCAAGCTTAAAATCGCGATCGACTACGCCTTCTCATCGGCCTCCATGATCCTGCCGGACATTTTGGGCCGCCTGGGCATTGAGGTCATCAGTTTAAACGCTTACCTCAGTGCCCAACGGGTGACCAAAACGACGGAAGAATTTCAATCGTCCCTCGACCGTCTCTCCACGATTGTCCTCACGCTCCAGGCGGACGCCGGTTTCCTGGTCGATACGGGGGCCGAAAAGATCTTTCTCGTTGATGATAAAGGCAAACGCATCCCCAATGAGTTGGCGCTTTTTATGGCCGCCAAGCTCATGATGATGACCCGCAAAGGAGTGCGCCTGGGTGTTCCGGTGAATCTCTCCAGCGTCCTGGAGCGCCTGGCGGAACCCAGCCACGCCAGCGTGCAGCGTCTGCGGACAGCGCCTCGCTATATTATGGACGCGAGCCGCGAGAAAGGCATGGATTTGGTCGGCGATGGTATTGGCGGCTTCATCTTCCCGGAATTTCAGCCTTGCTTTGACGCGATGTTTGCGATTGCTAAAATTGCCGAGCTGCTCGCGCGCCACGAGGTGAGCTTGAGCGCTCTGGAAAAAGAAATACCGGCCTTTGAAACGCTGCACCAAAAAGTCCCTTGTCCCTGGGACAAAAAGGGGCTCGTGATGAGGAAAGCCATTGAGGCCGTGGAAAAGTGCTCGCACGAATTGGTGGATGGCGTCAAAATATTTGTCGAGGGCGGCTGGGTGTTGCTCCTGCCGGACCCCGATGAGGCGACCTTTCATGTTTGGGCGGAGTCCGCAGACAACGCGCAGGCCCGCTCGCTCTTAAAGGAATACGCTCTGAAAGTGAAGCAGTGGCAGAATTAAAAAAGACGGTTCTCATCGCGGAAGACGAACTCAACAGCCGCACCTTCCTCCGGGACATCCTGACCGAGGCCGGTTTTGAGGTGTGGGAAGCCGCTGACGGGCTCGCGGCGCTGGACGTGATCCAAAAACGAAAACCTGACCTGCTCATTACCGACAGGGTGATGCCGCGCCTCGGGGGGCTTGAGCTCTTGGAAAAGCTCAAAGAAAACCATCTCTCGCTGCCTTCGCTCATGATGAGCGTCTACGGGGAGGAGGCCGCCTGGGGGAAGGCCCTGGCCCTCGGCGCGCAGGATTATCTGATCAAGCCCTTTCAAGCGAAGGACGTGATCAAAGTCGTGACCCAAATCTTAGGCAGGAAAAACCCATGAGCATTCGTTTTGGAACCTCCGGCTGGCGCGCGGTCATCGCGGAAGAGTTTACCTTCGAGAATGTCCGTCGCGTCGTGCATGCGATCAGTCAGCACCTTTCCAATCAGCGTGATGGATCGAACCAGGGAACCGGCGAATCGGGGAACCGGGGAATCGCCGATTCGCCAGTCGTGATCGGTTACGACACACGCTTCCTCTCTCCGGAGCTCGCCAAGATGTCCGCGGACATCGTTTCGTCCTATGGGTTTCCGGTGCTCTTGTCCAAAGATCCCGTTCCGACGCCTGTCGTGTCCTTCCAGGTGATCCATCAAAAAGCGGCGGGCGGCATTAATTTCACGGCCAGCCACAACCCGGCCGAGTACAACGGCATTAAATTCAATATGGCCAATGGCGCCCCGTCCTCTCCGGAGGTGACCCACGAGATTGAACGCCTCGCCAATTCGGTAACGGAGTATCGGAGTACCGGAGTATCGGAGTCACACCAAGGCTCAACTCCGTTACCCCGTTACCCCGTTACCCCGATACGACTCTTGGACCCGCGCCCAGCCTATTTGGCGCGGCTGAAGAACATCATCGACGTCTCCTTGCTTAAAAAAGCCAAACTGAAGGTCGCCGCGGACGTCCTTTACGGCACTGGGCAGGGGTATCTGGATGCCTTTTTGAAAGCGGCCGGCTGCCGGACGGTGGTCCTGCACGACTGGCGTGACGTCAACTTTGGCGGCCGTCCCCCTGAACCCGCCCAGGAACAGCTCGCGGAAATGGTTCGCGTGATGAAAAAGGAGAAACTCGTCGCGGGCTTTGGCACCGATGGCGACGCGGACCGTTTTGGGGTGATGGACGAGGACGGCACACTCCTTTCGCCCAACGAAATCTTGCCGATTGTCCTTCAGCATTTGGTCAAAACCAGGCGTTGGAAAGGCCTGGTCGTACGAAGCGTCATGACCTCCCATTTTCTCGATGCCGTGGCCCGGCACTTTGGCCTTGAGCTCAAAGAGACTCCCGTTGGCTTTAAGTACATAGCCGAAGCGATGCTGGCCGGCGGCTTTCTGATGGGAGGCGAAGAGTCCGGCGGCCTGACCATCCGCGGGCATGTCCCTGAAAAAGATGGAGTGCTGGCCTGTCTGCTCATGGCCGAAGTGCGAGCGCTTGAAAGGAAGCCTTTCCGCGAGATTTTGAAGGAGCTCCGAGCCAGGGTCGGTCCCTATTATTCTAAGCGCGTGAACCTCCACTTATCCACGGACACCATGCAAGGGGTGCGCAAACGGTTTGAGACCTTTACCCCCAATGAGATCGAGGGCCTCTCCGTGAAAAAAATCGTCCGTATGGACGGCTTCAAATTTGTGTTTCAGGATGAGAGCTGGATGGGAGTTCGGCTTTCCGGGACGGAGCCTGTGGTTCGCCTGTATCTGGAGTCGGACTCGCCGCGGAAACTCAAAGAACTCGAAAAAATCGGAACAAAACTCATTCAAGAGTAACAGCGCTTATACCCTCTCCCGCGGAACGTGGGAGAGGGCGTGGTCCGTTAGTCGACGGGTGAGGGCAAGAGACGTGCCCTCATCCCCGCCTTCTCCCACCTTCGGCGGGAGAAGGAGATTTCATTAATTACAAAAGGAGACGGTATGGCAAAAATCGCAAAGATCGTTGGACGTGAAATTCTGGATTCCCGCGGCAACCCCACGGTGGAAGTGGACGTGATCCTCGGCGACGGGAAAATGGGACGCGCCGCGGTGCCTTCGGGCGCTTCGACAGGCTCCAAAGAGGCCCTTGAGCTGCGTGACGGTGACCCCAAGCGCTATCTCGGCAAAGGTGTTCAAAAAGCGGTGGCCCATGTGAACGGCCCCATCGCCAAGAAACTGAAAGGCCGGGTCTGCGACACACCGGAACTCGACCGCCTGATGCTGGAGCTGGATGGCACACCCAATAAGGGGACACTGGGTGCTAACGCCATCCTGGGCGTCTCCCTGGCGAGCGCCCGGGCCGGTGCCGCCAGCGCTAAGAAGCCGCTTTACCAGTATGTTCGGGATCTCTACCGTCTCAAGACGAAAACCTATGTCCTGCCCGTGCCCATGATGAACATCATCAACGGGGGCGCGCATTCGGACAACAACGTGGACATGCAGGAATTTATGGTCATGCCCGTCGGGGCGAGGTCCTTCGCCGAAGGAATCCGTATGGGCGCGGAAGTCTTTCATGCCCTCAAGAAAGTCTTGCAGGGCAAAGGCATGAGCACCGCGGTGGGAGATGAGGGGGGCTTCGCGCCTAATCTGCGCTCCAATGAAGAGGCGCTCACCGCGATCGCGGAAGCCGTCGCCAAGGCCGGCTACCAATTGGGCCGGGATGTGGTGATCGCGCTTGATCCTGCGGCCAGCGAATTCTATGAGAACGGCACGTATGTGCTCGAAGGCGAACCTTCGAACCAGCGCAAGAGTCCCTCTCAAATGGTCGCGTTCTGGAAGGATTGGACGACGCGCTATCCCATCGTGTCCATCGAGGACGGCCTCTCCGAGTTTGACTGGAACGGCTGGAAGGCGCTCACCTCGGAGCTGGGGGAGCGCGTGCAGCTGGTCGGCGATGACCTCTTTGTCACCAATGTGGAGATCCTGCGCAAAGGGATCGCGGAGAAGGTCGCGAACTCCATCCTGATCAAGGTCAACCAAATCGGGAGCCTCACGGAGACGGTCGAAACCGTGCTCACGGCACAAAAAGCGGGATATACCTGCATCATGTCTCACCGCTCCGGCGAGACGGAAGATACGACGATCGCTGATCTTGCGGTCGCGCTCAACACCGGTCAGATCAAGACCGGTTCGGCGAGTCGTACCGACCGCATTTGCAAATACAACCAGCTCCTGCGGATCGAGCAAGAATTGGGGAAGAAGGCCACTTATCCTGGAGCGAATCTCTTCCCCGGGGTGCTCCATTAGTAACGAGCATCGCCCTATGTGTAGGTCCGCCCGCATCGGGTCCAGGGTTCATCCGGGCTCCGGTGCGTCTTTTCCAATCGCAGCGATTGGACCACTCCTCGGCCGGACCTGGATGGCTTTATGACGTCCGGCGCCATCCATGACGCTCCGGCCTTCGTCGCTAAAGCCGCACAGTCGCCCTCCTGACCCCTGGACCCGATGCGGTCTGGATAAGGCTCGGGTGCTATAGTTGCCCATACAAACGGGCGATGAGTCCAGATGCCTTGGGAATAGTGATGGGTCAACGGATGGTGTATGCCGATGCCTGAATCCGCGCGTAAGGTTCGACAAACCCGCGAGGATGGGCGGAGAGCCACCAGCGGAGCTGGGGGATGGGGGGAGTGGTCCCATCCGAAGCGGGTGTACAGGAACCGCCCGCGCGGGGAAGGCGAGGCATACACCCGCCGCGTGAATTAAGGATGAGGGAGAGACACCATTAATAAGAAGAGACTTTATTGGTGGGGCGGGGTGGCCGCGGCGGCGTTTTTCCTCTTTGCCAATGAGGGATTTCGCAATCTTGTCGTCAGGACGCGCGAAAAGCGCAAGTTGGAACGCTTGCTGACGCGCCTCCGGGCGGAGCATACGGCGCTGGAAGCGGAATGGGCGCGCCTCCAGAAGGACCCCGCCTACACGGAATACCTCATCCGCAAGCACCTCGGCTATGTGAAAAAGGGAGAAGTCGAGTACCGGATTTTGGTATCATCTCGCTCGTAAATCACTAAGCAAGACTCCTTTGCTCGGCATTCTCGGGGCCTCCCGCGAAACAAGCTGGGCATCAACCAGAAAGGAGACACAACTCGTGTCCTCAACTACGTACGAAACAGTCTTTATCGCAGAGCCGGATATCTCCAACGACCAGGTCGACCAGTTGATCGCCAAGATCAAGCAAGCGATCACCTCCAACCAGGGGAGCATCACATCCGAAGATCGTTGGGGAAAACGCCGCATGGCCTATTCGATTGGGGGCCACCGGGAAGGGTTCTATACCGTGATCAGTTTTACGGCGGAAGCCGGCGCTGTCCAGGCGATCGAGCATCTCTACAATGTGACCGATATCGTCATTCGCCACCTGACCACCCGGGTGATCAAGAAACACAAGTCTTTCCCGCCCAGGCGAGAACGCCCCGCGGGACAAGCCGAAGGAGCGCGCCATAGCTCGCGTCCTTCGGGTAGCGGCCGCTCCCGCCCGGAAAGCGCGCCCGCGGCCAAGGCGCCGGAAAGCGCGCCCGCGGCCAAGGCGCCGGAAAGCGCGCCCGCGGCCAAGGCGCCGGAAAGCGCGCCCGCGGCCGTCCCGGCCGCTGAAACATCTCAAGGAGGAACTCTCGCATGACCCCTACCGTCCTTCGACTGTTGCAGATGAATGATGTCCGGCTGGTTGGCCGGCTCACGCGTGACCCTGAAGTCCGCTACACGTCCAAGGGCCAAGCCGTGGCCCGCCTGGACATGGCGGTGAACAGGCGTTATAAGGATTCCACCGGCGAATGGCGCGATGACACCACCTTTGTTCCCGTGACGGTTTGGCGGGACGCGGCCGAGCGCTGCAAAGAACGTCTCAAAAAGGGCAGCCCGCTCTATGTCGAAGGCCGTCTGCGGAGTACAAGTTGGGAAACCAAGGAGGGTCAAAAGCGCTCCGGCATGGAAGTCGAAGCCTACCGGCTCCAATTCTTGGCCAAGATGACGGGCGAGGGAGCCCCGTCCACTCAGGATTCAGAAGAGACAGAAGGCGCCGCCGAAGCTTCCTCCAGCGCGTCGTTTTCGGAACCGGCTACCGTTGGGGCTTCAAGCTCCGCGTCCAGCACAGCGGGCGACGAGATCCCGTTTTAAACGAGAAAGGACCTTATGATGGCACCTATCACCGCAGCACCACGTCGCAGAGGAGGCATGAAACCCGGCGGGCCCCGCTCGGAGGAAGGCGGCGGCCGCCCCCGGCGATGGGGGCCGCCTCGCCGCAAAGCCTGCCGTTTTTGCGTCGACCGCGTCGTGGAGATCGATTACAAGAACATGACGCTTCTGCGCAATTTCATCACCGAACGCGGCAAGCTCATTTCCGGCCGTTCCACAGGCAACTGCGCCAAGCACCACCGGATGCTGACGCGCGCGATCAAGCGGGCGCGCAACATCGCGCTCCTGCCTTATTTGGTGGTTTAGGAGGATCTCATGCCCCATGCGATGAAAGTGGTGTTTCGAAGTGACGTGCGCGGCATCGCGCACGCAGGCGACGTAAAAAAAGTGGCCTCAGGATACGCCCGGAATTATCTTTTCCCGCGCAAGCTGGCGTTTCCCGCTTCCGAGGGCGCCCTGCGCCAATGGGAAACTGAACGCCAGGGGACGCTCGCCAAAGCCGAGAAGCTCCGTCAGGGCGCGGAGTCCGTCGCTCAGAGAATCGAGGCCCTCACCCTGACGATTGCGGCCAAAGCGAGCGACGAGGGGCGCCTCTTCGGTTCGGTCACGCGGCAGGAGATCAAGGACGCCCTTTCCAAAGAAAGTATCACGGTGGACCGTCGCATGATCGAGCTGCGGGGGCCTCTCAAGCAGACGGGGCCCGTGAGCGTCCTCGTGCATTTGGGCAATGGCATTGCGGCACAACTTAAAATCACGATCGTCGGAGAGAACGGCTAGAACGCCACGCGCGGCCGTTGAGCGCGCGGCGCTCCGGCGCGCCTCCGTCCAGGGCTAAAAAGTTCTGGTCAGATTGAAGAGTGATTTCCAAATGAGTTCTTATCTGATTGACAAAACCCCGCCTCAAGCCTTGGAGGCGGAAATGGCTGTCCTGGGCGCCATGCTCATTGAGCGCGAAGCCCAGGCGAAGGTCCTCGACCTCCTCGACGAACACTCCTTTTACAAGCCCGCCCATCAACATATCTTCCGGACCATCGCGCATCTGTTCTCCGAGGGCGCGGCGGTCGATGTGGTGACGGTGGGCGAGCATCTCAAAAACCAGAAGCTCCTCACCGAGATCGGGGGATCCTCGTACCTGACCGACCTCGCCAATGTGTTGCCCACGGCAGCCAACGTCGATTACTATGCCCGCATCGTCAAAGATAAGGCGGTCCTGCGGCGTCTCATCGAGGTGTCGACGCAAATCGTCACCTCGGCGTTCAACCAGGAGGGGGACGTTTCGGACCTCTTGGACGCCGCCGAGCGCGAGATCTTTAATATCGCGCAGGCCAAAGCGGAAAAAGGGTTTGTGTCGGTCTCGGAGCTTGTCCATGACGTGATCGAAACGGTCGAAAAGCTTTACCAGAGAAAGGCGCACGTCACTGGGGTCCCGACCGGCTTTTCCGAGATCGACACCATGACGGCGGGCTTTCAGCCTTCGAACCTCATCATCATCGCCGGACGCCCTTCGATGGGGAAGACAAGCCTCGCCCTCAACATCGCGGAGCACGTCGCCATCCATGAAAAAAAGCCCGTGGCGATCTTTTCGCTGGAAATGTCCCGGGAAGAGCTGATGCTTCGCCTGCTTTGTTCCCAGTCCCGGGTGGACAGCCACAAGGTGCGCCGCGGCTATCTTGAAAAGCGCTACTGGAACACCCTGACCTCCGCCGCCAGCCAGATTGCGCAAGCCCCCATTTATATCGATGACAGCTCCGCACTTTCCGTTCTTGAAATGCGCGCTCGCGCGAGGCGCCTGGCCGCGGAACTCTCCGCCAAGGGGACGCCGCTGGCCCTGATCATGGTGGACTATCTGCAGCTCATGCGGGGGATGGGCCGCGTGGAGAGCCGCCAGCAGGAAATCTCCGAAATTTCCCGTAACCTGAAGGCCCTGGCCCGCGACCTGCGGGTCCCCGTGATGGCCCTCTCGCAGCTTTCCCGCCGCCCGGAGGAAAAAGGCCGGGAGGGCCGCCCTCAGCTTTCGGACCTGCGCGAATCGGGCGCGATCGAACAAGACGCCGACCTCGTCGCTTTTATCTTTCGCGAGGAAGTCTATAAGCCGCAGGAGCTCGACCATCAGGGCAAAGCGAAGATCATCATCGCCAAACAGCGCAACGGCCCTACGGGTGAAATAGAGCTTGCTTTCCTTCGGGAATTCACCAAATTTGAAAACCTCGCGCCGACGGGCATTCCGGAGCCGGTGGCGTGAGCGCCGCGGCCAGCCTGAGCTCGACTCCCTCCACGACCTCCTCTTTTTTCAGACCCTGTTGGCTTGAAGTCCACGAGGGCGCCCTGCGCGCGAATTGGCGTGCCCTGCGCTCCCAACTCGCCCCCGACGTCCAGATGCTGGCGGTGGTGAAAGCCAACGGTTATGGTCTCGGGATTCTTTCTGTCGCCAAGGTCGCGGTGGAAGAGGGGGCGGCCTACCTGGGGGTTTCAAGCGTGGAGGAGGGGATCCAGCTACGCAAGGCCGGTTTCCAGGTCCCGGTTCTCATCCTGGGGAGCCTATTCCCGTTCGAGAGTTTTGCCCCTCTTTTTGACTACCGGCTCACCCCCACGGTCGCAAGCCTCGAGGCCGCTCAGGCGCTGGACCGTATGGCGACGCAAAAAGGAAGATCCCTGCCGGTCCACCTGAAGATCGATACCGGTTTCGGGCGCATCGGTGTTTCCACTCTGAATGCGCTGGGTTTCATTACGCAGGTCGCCGCGATGCGGGGCCTGGAGCTGGAAGGCCTCTACACCCATTTCGCAAGTTCCGATGTCGACCCTGTCTACACGCGCGAGCAGGCATCCGCGTTTAGATCCGTCATTCAGGCCGCCCGTGAGGCCGGCATTTCTCCCCGGTGGGTCCATATGGCCAACTCGTCAGCGATGTTGCGTTTTGCCGAAACGCACGGGAACCTGGTTCGTCCCGGTATCGCGTTTTATGGTGTCGATCCTTTCCTTGGCGCCAGCCAGAAGATTTCGTTAAAACAAGCGATGACCTGGAAATCGCGGATCATTTTCTTGAAGACGGTCCCGGCGGGTTCAAGCATCAGCTATGCCCGGACCTGGACCGCCCGGCGCAAGACGCTTGTGGCGACGCTCGCCGTGGGTTACGCGGACGGCCTGCCGCGCCTGCTTTCCAACAAGGGACAGGTCCTCCTGCAGGGCCGGCGCGCTCCGGTCCTGGGGCGCGTGACGATGGACATGACCATGGTCGACGTTACGGACATCGACCCCTGTCGCGTGGGGGATGAGGTGGTGCTCCTGGGGACTCAGGGAACGCAAACGATCACGGCGCTCGAGATGGCGGAGTGGGCGCAAACCAACGCCTATGAGATTCTTTGCGGACTTGCGGATCGTGTCCCAAGGGTGATGACGCATGAGTGAAGAAGAAGTCGTCGAATCGCCTTTTGAGCAGAAGCTCCTTCAGCTTTTAGGAGGGACGCTCGTCTCGATCGCGGAAGCCATGGGCAGGATGGTGATCCTCACCCGCCAAACGATTTATTGGCTCAAATCCGCCCAGCGCGGCGCGGTCTACGAGCAGATCGTGGCAATCGGCGTGGAATCGTTTCCGGTCACGGCGCTCACCAGCCTCTTCACGGGGATGGTGCTTGCCCTTCAAACGGGCTATTCCTTCCGCAAAGTTTTCAACGAACCGCTCTACGTCGGGACCGTGGTGGGGCTTTCGCTCACCAAGGAGCTGGGCCCGGTCCTCACGGCGGTCGTGGTGTCGGGGCGCGTGGGCGCGGCCATTGCGGCGGAACTGGGGACCATGAAGGTGACGGAGCAAATTGACGCGCTCTATACGCTGGGGACCAACCCCGTGAAGTATCTCGCGGTCCCGCGCTTTATCGCATGCCTTTTGAGCATTCCGCTTTTGACGATGTTCGCCATCTTTATCGGCATCATCGGCGGAGAGATCGTCTCCATCTATCGTCTGGGCATCCCCATGACGGTCTATCTGAACGAAATTAAAGAAATAGGGTGGCGAGAATGCGTGCACGGCCTTACGAAGTCCGTGTTCTTTGCGGTCATTATCGTCGTGGTCTCCTGCTACAAGGGGTTTACCTGTGAGGGAGGCGCCGAGGGCGTCGGCAAGGCCACGACGAGCGCCGTGGTGATCTCGATGGTGCTGGTGCTGGTGCTCGACTACTTCTTGTCGGCGATCCTGGTCTCGTTTGGAATCGGTTAACCGGGGAAGTTCGTACTCGATAGTAGAGCCGTCACCCCGGCGGCCGTTAGCCGGGGTCTATCATCTTCGTCAACGAAATGATGGATCCCCCCCTTACGGCCGGGGGGGATGACGGCACAGAAAAGTGCATCAGGGCCGGACGATAAAGCTATTCCAAAGGAAGATTTCGGGTTAATGGTGTGATTCTATTCGAGAATGTTCATAAGGCGTTTGGACGCAACCGGGTCCTGCGGGGCTGTACGCTCGACGTTCGTGACGGCGAGACCCTCACGATCATCGGAGGCTCCGGCACGGGTAAAAGCGTGACGCTCAAGCTCATGCTAGGGTTGCTCAAAGCCGATCGGGGGCGTATTGTCGTGGACGGCCAGGACATCACACAGATGCGCGAGGAGGAGCTCTCTGGAACGCAGCGCCAATTCTCCTACGTCTTTCAGGGAGGCGCCTTGTTTGATTCGCTCACGGTCGGAGAAAACGTCGCCTTTGGTCTGAGACAGCTGGGACAGGTGACGGACAAGGAGCTCCGCAGCACCGTTGAGGAGAAGCTCGCGCTCGTCGGACTTCACGGTATTGAGCGCCTGAAACCTTCGGAGCTCTCCGGCGGCATGCGCAAGCGTGTTTCAATCGCCCGTTCCATCGCCATGGGCCCCAAATATTTATTCTATGATGAGCCGACGACGGGGCTTGATCCGATCATGTCCGACGTCATCAATGATCTGATCGTCGATTTGCACACGAAACTGGGCCAAACGGGGGTCGTGATCACGCACGACATGCGGTCCGCTTATAAAATATCCAGTCGTATCGCGATGCTTTACGAAGGGAGAATTATTCAAATTGACACGCCGGACAATATCAAGAATTCAACCAACCCCGTCGTGCAGCAGTTTGTCACCGGTTCCGCCCAGGGTCCCATTCAGATGAAGGTGAGAGCCTATGAGTGAGCTTGACCCGGAGAACACCCCGCGGCTTTCCGCCGAAAGCAAGGTCGGTCTTTTTGTCCTGATGGGTGTTGCGGTCCTGATGATCAGCATCCTCATGTTGGGAGACATCCGGTTTCGTCCGCAGAACTATTTCCACGCCACCTTTAACAGCATCGAAGGCATCACGGACAAGTCCCCCGTGAAGATTTTTGGCGTCGAGGTGGGGTCCGTCAAGGCCGTGGAGCTTGAGGACGGGCGCGCGCACATCACGATGGCGCTCCAAAAGGGGATCCCGATTTATAAGAACGCCGCGGTGCGTATTCGCAGCACCGGCATTATCGGCACCAAATTTATTGCGCTGGATCCCGGCAGGCCCGACCCGAACCTGTCGCCGCAGGACCAGCAACTTCAGGGCGGCGAGACGCTGCGCGGCCAGGATACGCTCTCCATTGACGAGCTCATGGAACGCGTGGCCAAATCCCTCGATGACATTACCGGCGGAGGAAAGCTGGGGTCGAACCTCAACGCGACCATGGAAAACCTCCGTCAGATCACCGATTCGCTCAATGCCGCGGTCGGCCAGCAGCGCCAGGCCCTGGTCACGATTGTGAAGAATGTCGAGTCCTTCTCTGAGCACGCCAAGTCGGTGGCCAGCCACCTGGATGAGATCTTGAAATCGAGCAAAGAGGAAATCAAATCCGCCATTCGCAACCTCAAGGAAACCCTGGATAAGTCCAACACGATCCTGGCCGGCGTGCAGCGCGGGGAAGGCACGCTCGGCGTGCTCCTGAATGATAAAAAGACGGGTGAGGACATCAAGGACACGGTGACCAACCTCAAGCAGACCAGCGAATCCGCCAAAGAGGTCCTGGCGCGCTTCACCAAGGTGAGGGCGTTCTGGATCGTGCAGGGACGACAGGATTTCCGTGTGGGCCAGTCCAAAGGAGATGTGGGACTGAGGCTTGAGCCACGGCCCAACAAGTTTTATGAGATTATGGGGCAGCACCTGTCCTTCTCGGGCAGCACGCGCGAGGACGACCAGGATTACGAGAGGACCAATACCATTACGGCGCTCATCGGTCAGCATTGGGGGTCCTTCACGGGGGCCGTCGGGATGATCAAATCGCGCGGAGGCGTCGAGGCCCGCTACCGCCCCTTCCAGAATACCGAGGTGCCGGTCCTCAATCGCCTGGAGCTTTTGGGGCAGGGGTCGGACTTTGGCCGCGACGCCATCATTAAAGGCCGGCACTTTACCAACCCCAATTACAGCGCGGGGGCGCGTGTGAAACTGAACCAGTGGCTCACGGCCGGCATCACGTCGGATGATATCGCGGAAACAACGAACCTCCATGGCGTCGTCAATGTCGCCTTCGAGGATAAGGACGTCGCCTATCTCCTCGGCTTTGTCACCTTCGCCCGATAAGGTTTTATGAAGACGAAAACCAAAACCTCTTTTCGTTGCCAGGAGTGCGGACACTCCAGCGCCCGGTGGCTCGGGCGGTGCCCCGAGTGCGAACAGTGGAATACCTTCGTGGAAGAGGAAGAAGCGCCCTCCGCCAGGACCTCCGCCGGCATCCGCAACCGCGCGCTCACCTCGTTTTCATCCGAGATCGTTCGCTTAGAGGACGTGGCGCTCGCGCCCATCGCCCGCGCGTCAAGCGGTATGGCGGAATTTGACCGCGTCCTGGGCGGCGGGGTCGTGCCGGGGTCTTTGATTCTCCTTGGGGGCCCCCCCGGCATCGGCAAGTCCACCCTGATGCTTCAGATCGCGGAAGGCCTTTGCCGCACGAAAGGCCGGGGGCTCTATATTTCAGGGGAAGAATCACTCGAGCAAATCAAAGACCGAGCGCATCGGTTGGGGCTTCAGGCGCCTGCGCTTTCGCTCATGTCCGAGACGGAGCTTTCGAGAATCATTGAGGCCATCGACAAAGTCGCCCCGTCCTTTTGCGTCATCGATTCCATTCAAACGACCTACCGCGAGGATATGGTGAGCGCCCCGGGGTCCGTGGGCCAGGTCCGGGAATGCACGGCTGAGGTCTTGCGCCTCGCCAAGTCCCGCGGCATCGCCGTCTTTGTGCTGGGCCACGTCACCAAGGAAGGAGACCTCGCGGGTCCTCGGGTCCTGGAACACATGGTGGACACCGTGCTCTATTTTGAGTCGGAACGCGAGCAAGTCTTCCGGCTCTTGCGCTCCTACAAGAACCGGTTTGGGCCGACCCATGAAGTGGGGGTCTTTCGCATGACCGGCAGAGGCCTCGAGGGTGTCAAAAGCCCGTCTGAACTTTTCCTGAGCGAGCGAACGAAGACCCCCGGCTCCGTTGTGGTGGCGAGCCTGGAGGGGACGCGTCCGCTCATGGTGGAAGTCCAGTCCCTGGTCTCGCGGACGCATTTTGGTTTTCCCAAGCGCATGGTGACGGGCTTGGACGCCAACCGGGCGCTGCTTCTTATTTCCGTTCTCGAGAAGCGCCTGGGCCTCCATCTTGAGAATGAGGATGTTTTCGTGAATCTTGTGGGCGGGGTCAAAATCAAAGAACCCGCCATCGATTTGGGCGTCGCGCTCGCCGTGGCGAGCGCGCATCGCAACCAGACGCTCGATCCCGCGACCGTGTGGATCGGCGAGGTAGGCCTCGGCGGAGAAGTTCGTTCCGTCGCAGGACTGCCGCTGCGCCTCGCCGAGGCCGCACAGTTGGGTTTTAAGCGCGCTGTGGTTCCGCAAACCAACCTTCGGGAATCCGGACGGGAGCTCCATTCCTTGCACCTTGATATCCAGGGCGTCCGCTGGCTTTCCGAAGCACTTCAAGATCCCCCCGTCGCGGGGGATGAAAGGACTGTATCATGACGTTATGGTTTTTTAGGTTGACGGTCATCATTATTTCTCCTGTGATCGGCTGGTTTAAGGTTTCTTCCGACTGGCGCGGGATCGCCGCGGGTGTTGTCGCGGCGCTCTTTGTGATCGGCGTCGAAATCCTGATGGAGCATGTTCCCTTGAGCCATTTTCTCTATGGGGCCTTGGGCGGCGGGCTTGGGTTTATCTTTGCTGTTCTTGTCAATGAGGTCATCACGCGTGTCAACGAGCCCAGCCTCACGCTCTGGATGGGGAAGGCTGCTCCGTATGTTTTTATCGTGCTCACCTACTTAGGGGCCGTTCTGGCGGTCAGGCGTCAGGAGGAAGTGGAGGATCTGGACAAGGGGGACTTTCCCATGAAAGGCGGCCGGCGCAAGGGCGTGGAGATCAAAGTGATCGACACCTCGGCGATCATTGACGGCCGCGTGGCCGATGTCTTCGAAACGAAGTTCCTCTCGGGGCCGCTCATCGTGGGCCGCTTCATCCTCAAAGAGCTCCAGAACATCGCCGATACTTCCGACGCCATGAAGCGCGCAAGGGGCCGTCGGGGGCTGGAGATTCTGCAAAGGCTCCAGGACCATCCTGAGATCCAGCTCAAGATCTATGAGAAAGACTATCCCGAGGTGAAGGACGTGGACGGCAAGCTCGTGGTGATGGCGCGCGAGCTCGACGCCAAGATCATCACGACGGATTTCAATCTCAACAAGGTCGCTTCGCTGCAGGGGGTCACGGTCTTGAACGTCAACGACCTGGCCAACGCTTTGAAGCCCGCCGTGCTCCCCGGCGAGAACATGGTGATCTTTATCGCCAAAGAGGGCAAGGAACGCGAGCAGGGCGTGGGGTATCTCGACGATGGCACCATGGTCGTCGTCGAAGAGGGCCGCAGGATGGTCGGAAAGAAAGTGGAAGTCCTGGTAAGCTCCGTGCTTCAGACGTCCGCGGGCCGCATGATCTTCACCAAAATCAAAGAGAAAGAATGAAAGATACCGCCGCCATCATCGTGGCGGGCGGCAAGGGCCTCCGCTACGGTGGCAGGATTCGCAAGCAGTACCTTCGCTTGAAGGGGCGGCCGCTCTTGTGGTGGTCGGCGGCGGCTTTCGAGAAATGTCCGTCGGTGGTGCTCGTGGTGCTCGTGGTGCCGCGGGGGGATGTGGGGCAGATCGGCAGGCTCGTCCGGGCTTGGAAATTCAAAAAGATTTTTGTGGTTGTCCCGGGCGGAAAGTCTCGAGCGGATTCTGTCCGCGAGGGCCTCTCGGCCGTGCCACAGGCGTGCCGGTATGTCGCGGTCCATGATGCCGTGCGGCCGCTCGCGCGGCCGGCGCTCATTGAGTCGGTGATCGCCGCGGCACGCCGCTGCGGCGCGGCGCTCGCCGCCTGCCCCAGCAGGGACACGGTGAAACTTGCTGGGAAAGGCCATACGGTGATCGGCTCGCCGCCCAGACAGCGTGTGTGGCTGGCGCAAACGCCGCAGGTGTTTAGGAGATCCTTATTGGATCGGGCCCACGCGTCACGGCCGTCATCCCGGCGGGCTGGCATTCGCCGAAATGATGTGATTACTGACGACGCAATGCTGGTGGAGCGTTTTGGGGTGAGGGTGAAGCTTGTGGAATCATCGCCGGACAATCTCAAGGTCACGGTCCCCATGGATTTGGCCTTGGCACGGCTTATTTTGGAGGGTCGCTGATGAGTTTTCGCGTCGGGATCGGTTATGACATTCACCGCTTGAAAAAAGGCCGGGCGCTCTGGCTGGGAGGCGTCCAAATTCCATTCGAGAAGGGCTTAGACGGCCATTCCGACGCGGACGCTTTGCTGCATGCCGTGATCGACGCGCTCTTAGGCGCGGCGGCCTTGCCGGACATTGGCCATTACTTTCCGCCGTCGGATCCCTCCCTCCAAGGGATCAAGAGCCGCGCGATGCTCGCCAAGGCCGTGGAGGAGATCACCCGAGCCGGCTACCGGGTGGTGAATGTCGATTCCGTCATCATCACGGAAGAGCCGAAAATCTCTCCTTATCGCGAAAAGATGCGCGAGGCGATCGCCGAGGCCCTGTCGATCCCTGTCTCGAGCGTCCAAATTAAAGGAAAAACGAACGAGGGCCTGGGCGACATCGGACAAGGCAAAGCCATTGCCGCCCACGCCGTCGTTTTGCTTTCAAGTTCTACGCAAGGTGACGTATAACGACTCAAGGGTGTCATTGCGAGGAGGCCTTCCGCTGTCTTCATGGGGCAAGGCCGACGAAGCAATCTGTCATCTCCGACGACCATGACAGATCGCCACGTCCGCCAGACGTCTGGCGGACTCGCGATGACAGCTTTTCGGCTTTTCCGAGACTCTGCCAGGAACGAGCATGAGTAATTTATGACCATTCAAATTCACAACACCTTAACGGGCCAAACCGTCCCTTTCCAGCCGCTGGAGCCGGGGGCGGTGCGGATGTATGTGTGCGGCATCACCCCTTATGACGTCTGCCATGTGGGCCACGCGCGCTGCTACGTGGTCTTTGACGTGGTGCGCCGGGTGCTCGTGGCCAACGGTTACCACGTCCGCTATGTCCAGAACTTTACGGATGTCGATGACAAGATCATCGCTCGCGCGCGCGAGCGGGGGGTCCGCGCGGCTGATCTGGTCCGTGAAAATATCGAGGATTTCTTTAGCAAAATGGACGCTCTGGGCGTCGCCAGGGCCGACGCCTACCCCAAAGTGACGGAACACATCCCGGAGATCCTCACGCTCATCCGCGATCTTCTCGACAAGAAAGTGGCCTATCGTTTGGGAGGCGATGTCTATTATTCGGTGAAGGCCTTTCCTTCCTACGGCAAGCTCTCGAAGAAACCGCTCCAGGAGCTGCAAGCGGGCGCCCGTGTCGAGGTGAACCAGGACAAGAAGGACCCCTTGGATTTTGCCTTATGGAAAGCTTCCAAGCCCGAGGACCCCCCGGAGGTCTCGTGGGATTCGCCGTGGGGCAAGGGCCGTCCCGGCTGGCACATCGAGTGCTCCGTGATGTCGATGAAACATTTAGGCGTTCCTTTTGACATTCACGGGGGGGGGCTTGACCTCATCTTTCCGCACCATGAAAACGAGATCGCCCAATCGGAAGCGGCCACGCAAAAGCCCTTCGTCCAGCTCTGGATGCACAACGGCTTTGTGACCGTGAGCCGCGAAAAGATGTCCAAGTCCCTGGGGAATTTCTTCACGCTTTCCGAAGTCTTCGCCAAGTATCACCCTTCGGTGGTGCGCTATATGCTCCTCACCGTCCATTACCGGTCGCCGCTCGATTTCTCCGAGGAGATTCTCGAGCAAAGCCGCCAGGCGCTCTCGGGCCTTCGGGATGCGATCGCCAGGGCCACCCGCGTCCTCCAAAAGCAGGAATTCGGCGTAGACCAGTCGGACGAGATCCTTCCGGAGGTTGCCTCGACCAGCGCGTTACTCGTTCGTGAATTCCGCGAAGCGCTCCAGGACGATTTCAACACGCCGGAAGCCCTGGGGGTCCTCCATCAGTTCGTGCGGCTCCTGGAGAAGCAGTTCGCCTCCAACACCATCTCCCGCGGGTCGGTCCGCTATATTTTGCAGTGGGTCCGATCCTGCGCGGAGCTCTTGGGGCTCGACCTCTTTTCCTTCCTGCAGGGGATTTTGATTCCGCCTGAGGTGACGGCGCTGGCGCGCGCGCGCGAAGAGGCCCGCCAGCGCAAGGATTGGAAAGAGGCGGACCGCCTGCGCCAGGACATCTCGAACGCCGGCTATGTCGTCGAGGACTCCGCGCAAGGGTTCCGGCTCTTGCCGAAGGCTGGCATTTAATGGATGAGTCGGCGAACCGGCGAACCGGCGAACCGGCGAACCGGCGTCCTGGCCACCCGGCGAATCGGCGAACTGGCAAATCGGCGAACCAGCGAACCGGCGAACCGGCGAACCGGCGACACTTCGCGTCGCATCGCCGCCACGCCGATTCCCCGTCTCGCCGATTCGGCAACTCCTCGACTCACCGATTCCCCGTTTCGCCGACTCCCCGATTCGCCGATTCAACTCCTCCTCCCTCTGACGTCATTTACGGCCGCCGGCCGGTCCTCGAGGCCCTCAAAGCGCAAACTCGCTCGCTTCACAAGATCTGGATCGCCGATGGCACGCACGGCACGGAAGAAATTCATCAAATGGCCCGCGAACGCGGCGTGCCGGTTGAGCGCGCTCACCGCAGGGACCTCGACCATCGCGCGGGCGGGGGGCATCACCAGGGGATCGTGGCCCAGGCGAGCGCCGCGGGTTACCTGGAGCTGGAAGATTTTTTGCAGAAGGTGAAGGACGCTCAGGATGTGGTGGTCATCGCCTTGGATGAGATCCAGGACCCTCACAATATTGGCGCGATCTTAAGGAGCGCGGCGTACTTCGGGGTCCGAGGCGCCATCGTCCCGCGCTGGCGATCGGGGCCCGTAGGCGAAACGGCCGCCCGGGTCTCGTCGGGCGGCATTGAACATGTTCCGCTCATTCGCGTGCGCAATTTGGCAGAGGCGGTCCTCGCCCTTCAAGAGGCGGGCTTTGAGGTGATCGGGGCCGACATGGGAGGTTCCCCGCTCGAGGATTACGTGCCGGGGCGCAAGACCGCGATCATTTTTGGCAGTGAAGGATCGGGCCTGCGGCGCCTCGTGCGCGAAAGGTGTGATAAACTACTGAAGGTCCTCGGAAGTGGAAAAGTGAGTTCCCTCAACGTCAGCGCCGCCGCCGCGATCTTTCTGCATCACTTTTCGCGGAAAGCTTGAATAGATCCTGGGTTTATGGCTTTGGTAAAATTCGTTTAAGAAGGAGAAGAGCATGAAACTCGCTACCGCCCGTCGCAAGTTTAAAAATCAGTGGATGGTTTTCAAGATTCGAAGAGAGAAACCCGCTGTTGAAGGAGATGTGTTGGGCACTGCGAAGACAAGAAAATCCATTCATGATTTTATTGATCGCAAGGGGTTGAATAACGTTTACATTACGTTTAACGGGCCGGTTGTCCCGCGTGGCGTAGGTTTCTTCTTTTGAGATTTCCGCTTCAACCTGCAGGGCCTATCATTCTTCCATCGGTTATCACGGGGCCGAAAACCGTTCAGAAAGCCGACCTCTTGCTTGATACAGGAGCAGAATACTGTTCAATTTCCACTGAACTCGCTATTAGCCTGGGCTATAAATTAAGTGGGTCACATCGAAAGGTGACGATTATCACGGCCAATGGCAGCATTAAAATTCCGTCCGTCCTTGTTCTTGAGATGCGGATTGGAAGTGCTTATGCACATCACGTTGCTGTCACCTGCCAAGATATTCCAGAGATTCCTGAGATCAGCGGTTTCATTGGGTTAAATTTTCTACGGCGTTGCCGAACTATCATTGATTATGACAAGCATATTCTTGATCTCAGTCGTTTCAAGAGCCATGCATAAGTTCTTGGTATTTGAAGATTTTGCCGACGTAGCTCCCGCCGGCGCTCGCCAGAAGAGTGGCGAGCTATGGCGGGCCCGATCGTCGTGTGGCGGGAATGGGTAGAGCAGCTGTTTTGTATGCAGCAGGTTTAGTGGTGGCGGGCTTTTAGCCGACGTAGCTCAATTGGTAGAGCAGCTGTTTTGTAAACAGCAGGTTGTAGGTTCGAGTCCTATCGTCGGCTAAAAGCCCGCATCCCTCATAGTCCATACGACGAAGGGACGTTCCATCACAAACGTCACAAACTTCAGAGCACCAAGCGCAAAGATGCAGGAGTTTGTGACGTTTGTGATGGAACGTCCCTTAGTTGTAGATGTCGCTGGGTTTGAGCAGGATCCCGTCGGATTCCGGACCGGCGGAGATGTCTGCATCGAAGCTCGCGGCGGCCTTCTCGACGGCCGGCACGGCCGAAGGCGCGCTCACAACGCCGGGCGTCGCCGCGGGGGCTTGATGGCTGAGGGTGTCGGGGAGGTTCCCGAGCCCGAGCGGGTCGGCAGGGTCAAAATTGGCAGGCACGGTGTTGCTCACGATCGCCTGCTGCCCGGGCACCATGTCCTGCAGCGCGAATTCCTCAGGCGATGGAATCTCCTCTTCCGGAGGGGCTGGTCGGCCGTCGGCCGTCATCACGTCCTGGAGCTCGTTCTTGAGCATCGCTTCATGCGCTAGAATCATCTTTCGCAAAATCCGGTCATTGGTCGGGTCCGTGTTTAAGATCTCGTTGAGCGTGAGGATCTCCTGCACAAAATCCTGCTCCGTCCCCGCGCGCTTGGCTTCCTTGAGGATCGCGCGCTGTTCGCGGTTGAGCGGATGCATCCGGTCCCCCCAGCGGAACATCATCTCGAAGCGATGCGCCGATCCCAGGTCCCCCTGGTCACTAAAGGCATAGTCGAAGAGAATATCCCGGTGACGAAAGCCGAAGCCCAGGCGCAGACCGCTCCCCTCATCGCGCGAGCCCGCGTAGCCCAAGCGCAGCGCGATCATCTCTTTAAACCAATATTCCGAACCCATGGAAAACGTCGTCGAGTTGTCATTGGGCATGAGAACGTCCGCCGCCAGATTCAGGGGCAAATCCTTGAGATGCAGGGCCGAAGCGCCGAACCTGTATTTGCGAGGGAGCGGGTTCGACTCGGAGACAAATTCGAGGCCCGGTCCCAGGTTCAAGGCCGAAAATCCCAGCCGGTAGGCTCCGCCCCACGGGCGCGAGGCGAGCTCGTAGAGGATACCGGTATTAAAGACCGCGGTACCGGCGGAGGTGTCCGCCAGTTTTTGACGGAGGTAAGAGGCGGTCACGCCCAGGGACAGGCGGTCGTGCACCATCGAGGCCAGGCCGCCGGTCAAAAGATACGAGTAGGCGGACTGATCGCCGATGGGGATTCCGTTGTTGTCGAAGCCTTCCATCGAGCCATATCCCAGATAGGACATGGACGCTCCGTAAGAATAGCTGTCGCCAGGGGCGGCAAAGGCCAGGCGCTCATAATGGATGCCTTCGTAGAGCGATGAGTGCATGAAGGCCGCTTCCTTCTGCTGCATAAAGGACATGCCCGCGGGGTTCCAGTCGAGGGCGGACGAATCGTTGGCGAGCGCCGTGTAGGCTTCGCCCATGCCGATCGCGCGGGCGCTGACCGGGACCTTGAGGAGATCGCCGCTCGTTGTCCCCGGGCCTGCCGCGAAACTTGAGACGGGAAGAAGCGTGGAGATCGCGATGGAAAAAGACAAAAGAACGGCCCACGACGCCCTTGTGAACCGTCGAACGGGGCGAAAACGGCCGGCCTTCCCGTGATAGACTCTATGGATTGTTTTCATAACTATAGCCCTGTCGCGATAAGTATGACCCTCGAAGGTTACAGCACGATTAACGCATTGTTACAGGCTTGTTAACTTTCCATGAAAGGAAGGATATCTCGGACGCAGGGAGGCCTTGTGAAGGGTTGGGGGACCCACTGCATGGGGACAAGAGCGGCGGCAAACCCGAACGTCGGCATGCCGGAATGGCGATGAGAGGTACTTTCAAAGAGAAGGGCCACTCGCTGCCCCTCGGGTCTGCCGCTGTTCAGGGCTGCCGCTCTTCTGGGCTTCCGTTGTTCGTTGAAGGAGGGGGAGGGCGACACGAAAAAAGCGACAAGCTCACGCCTTCGTAGGGCGTTGTATAATAACGCCCGCGCAGTTGAAAACCAGAACCGTGTTGGGCCAAGGGTGCTGGGGTGGCAGAGCGGTTCCCCCTTCGCCAAGGCTGCGGGGGACAAGCAAATGCAGAATGCTCTTTGGGCCAAGAGTGCTGGGGTGGCAGAGCGGTCAAATGCACCAGACTGTAAATCTGGCGGGCTACGCCCTACGTAGGTTCAAATCCTACCCCCAGCACTCTTGGCCTCTCGTGCGTAAACTGCTTGTCCGCCGAAGCTGCGCGGCAGCATGCCGAGCGAAGGCGGATAAATCTGGCGGGCTTCGCCCTACGTAGGCGTGAGCTCGCTTCGACGAGCTCACGTCCTACCCCCAGCACTCTTGGCCTTACGCCTTGGGGACGTTCCTCACGATCTCACGGTGTTGCCTATCTTGTCTCGCTGCTCGCAACCGTGAGATCGTGAGGAACGTCCGCCAAGACATCCGGCGGGCGGTCGCCGGAAGTCTGGAGACCGTCCCCAAGCTGTTGCAGCTCACCAAAATCTCACGAAACAGACGGCCGGTTTCAAAAATAGTCTAAAAATCAGTCTGTATTAACCTCAAATTCTTTACAACAAAAATACTTGTCGGAAGGACTATTCCACTCTATATGGGTGTGTATGGCCAGAAGACTATCGCTATTTCTGGGGGGCGTCCTCGCGCCTCTGCTGGTGGCCGCGCGCCTTGAGGCGGCGCCGCCCGACCCGACCGCGGTCGTTTTCTCGAGCGTTACGGCCACGACGCTCGCGGTGGACTGGCAAGGACTCGCCGGAACCACGGTCCAGTATACGGTGGAGCTCGCCTCGAGCGCCTTCGTCGAGCCGCACTCTTCGAGCACGCTGGTCCTGAGCTCGACCTTCACGGCGCTCGACGTGAACGCCGTCTATTTCACCCGCGTGATCGCCTATGACACGGTCGAAGACAGCTCGTCAAGCTGGACCGCTTCGGTGAGCACCTGCACCCTGGCCAATCCGCCGCTCGCCCTGACGACGACCTCGGTGAGCTTCATCGCCGTGGGGCTCTCCTGGGACGGCAACGGCAATCCCGACGGGACGGTCTTTGTGGTTGAGCGCAGCTCCGACGGCCTTTCGTTTTCGGCGATCGCCAGCGAAACCGCCACGACCTCGACGGACGCAAGCGTCACGCCGGGGGCCACCTACGAGTACAGGGTCTTGGCGCTCAATGACCTGAATGTGCCGAGCGCCACCAGCAACAGCATCACGGTGACGATCCCCGGCACGGCGAGCCTGCCCCGCATGCCGACGGGATTTTCGCTGACGCGCACACAAACAGGTCCCAGCGCCTATCAGATCGATTTCCAGTGGCACGCCGTCACCGAGCGCACCGATGGCAGCGCCATGACGAACCTCTTCGGCTATCAGATTTACACCTCGACCAGCCTCCTCCAAGCGCGCAGTCAGTGGGTGGTTGTGTCGACGCCCGCGGCGGCGAGTTGGACGACGACCACGGACGGCACGGTGACCTATTACGCGCTTAAAACTATCGACACGGACGGCCAGACCTCCGACTGGAGCAGGGTCTTGGATGACTCGAGCGACCTGAACCATTATTTTGTGGCATCCGATTTCGTCTCACGGATCCAGCTCCCGCAGAACTCCGCCAATGTCTTCTTGCGCGGCCAAACCACCTATGGATCAGACCTCGAGCTCACCTTGACGGAAGTTTCCTCGGAAGAGACCGGCCGCGTCGCCCGGTCCATGTCGGTGAAGCTCTTCAACTACGATACGGGGGAGGAGATTGCCGCCCCCACGTTTGCTTTGCCGGTCCTCCGGGGGACGCTCGCCTACAGCGTCTCAGGCGGCGTCGTTGTTCCCGGGGCACCTGCGGCGAGCCGACCGTTCAGGATCCCGCTCATCGATTCCGCGCAGGCGGCCGAGGAGCTCTCGCTCTTCTGGTTTAACGGCAACGAGTGGGTCAAAACCTCGGCCGTCATCAATACGACCGACAACACGGTCTCCTTTACGGCGCCAAGAATCGGGCACTTCCAGATCCGGGCCGCCTCCCACGCGTCGGGACTCGTCCTCACGCGCGTCTACCCGCGGATCTTTTCGCCGAATGGCGACGGTTGGAATGACAAAGTGATTTTCGAGTTTGACAACCCGCAGCTCCTGCCGCTCTCCGGGAAAATGTATGACCTCTCGGATGCTTTTGTGGCGGAGCTTGCGCCCGGACCTGCCTCCGATTCGACGCTGGCCTGGGATGGCAAAGACGACGGAGGCAAAGCCGTCCCCGGCGGCATCTACCTCTACCAGATCGAGCAGGGAGGCACCTCGGCCTCGGGGACGGTCGTCGTCGCGCGCTAGCTCCCTCGGCAGAGCATGGGACAGCTCGTTCCGTTCGGCTTGCCCCCCAGAAGTCTGGGGGGGCGCCCCTCAGGTTCCGACTCCTCGCACAACTCCTCGTCCCCCGGACCCCCTCGTTCAAGAGGACGGGGGACTTCGTCGGCCCCGCCCACTTTATAAGCGCCGTAGGCGCGTGTAATGCCGGGGCCACCCCAGCCATGAAAACTTCTGGAGGAAGCGGGGCGGACAGTGCTCGGAGCATCGTCTCCGCCTTCGGGGCTCAAGCCTCAAGTCACTCGCTCGTCCCATGCTCTGCCGCGGGCGCATTTGATAGTGGAATGCTTGTCAGATTTTATTGAGAAGTGACCACCTGCAGCCAACGAGGGCCGGGCGAGCTCTGGCGAGCGACTTGGCGTTTTCAGCCGGATCCCTGAGGACGCCGAGGCCGAACTGTCCGCCCCACTTTCCTATACCGGTATAAGGATGGGGCGGCCCCGACGATATCGCGCAGTCGCGCTTACCAAGAGGACGGGGTCCGACGAAGTCCCCCATCCTCTGAAGATAGGGGGCCTGGGGGACGAGGACCTGCGGCGGATGAGTTGATCGCCGCTGGTCCCGTCGAAGAGGAACAGGCGAACGGGAGTTGTGAGGCCTGTCCGAAGGGAAACGGCGCTCCTCCGTATCCTTGGCGAAGGAGGAGAAAACGCCATGGAGCGAGCGGAGCTCGCCCGGCCCAAACCTTTTGTTAAGGCGTGTAGCGGCTCACCAAAATCTCAACGAACTCTCACGCCCTCCTAAAAACATGCCGAGATCTAGAACTGTTCCATCCTCAAAAAATTTACAAGTTTGATACTTGAGGTCTGGGCTCTTCTCCTATAGAAAGGTCACGTGACCCGGAACGCACGCCACCTCATACGGCTCGTGAGTTTAGTGGTATTTTCGATCGGCCTGTCTTATGCGGCCGATGTCCCCCAGGTGATCAATTTCCAGGGGCGCCTCACCGACACGAGCAACAATCCCACGAGCGGCAATATCGATTTCGTTTTCAAGTTTTATAGCGATCTCTCCGGAGGCACGCAGCTCCCCGCGGCCAGCCCCTGGTCCGAATCCCAGACCCTCACGGTCACCAACGGCGTCTTCAACGCCTCGATCGGATCGGGGACGCCCATCCCCTTTTCGGTCTTTGACAGCACGTCCGTCTATTTGCAGATCGAGGTCGAAGGGGAAGCCCTTACGCCGCGCGAAACGCTTTTGAGCGCGCCTTTTTCCTTCAACACGCACATGCTCTCCGGCCGGACCTATGACGCCTTTATCGATACCTTCACGGCCCAATCCATCGACGGCCTGAAGACCTTTTCCACCTTCCCGCGCAAGAGCGGATCACTCACGCCGACGGTCGATTCCGAACTGACCACGAAGGAGTACGTCGACGGTCTCATTGCCGGCGACGGCTTGCTCAACTCAACCAACACCTGGACGGCCGATCAGACGTTCCAGAACCCTGTGACCATGATCTCGAGTCTCACCGTGACGAACGCCGGCGGGCTGAACGTGATCTACGGCATCGTGGCGGGCAGCGTGACGGCCAATGATCTGAGCGCGAGCCAGTTCGTCAAGACCGATGGGAACAAGAAGCTCGTGAGCGCGACCATCGCCGGAGGTGATTTGCCGGCCAATGTGGTCTACACGGACACCGACCAGAACATCACGGGCAACAAGACCTTTGCTTCGAGCATCACGGTGACGCATGCCGGCGGCATGAGCGCCACTTACGGCGTGGTGGCGGGGAGCCTCACCCTCTTGGCGAATGCCCCGCTTTCGATCAACGGCAGCGCAGGCTCAAGCGGCGAGGTGCTCCAATCAAACGGGGCCGGATCGGCCCCGACGTGGGTCCCGGCGGCCAGCGCCAGCGCGCTTCTTTCGACGACCAACACCTGGACGGCCAACCAGATCATGACCTCTTCCGGCGGGCTGAACGTGACTTATGGTGTGGTGGCGGGGAGCTTTACGGGCCTGGGCACCAACCTCACGAGCCTCACCGGCGCCAACATCGTGACGGGCATCCCGAGCGCGGTACTGCCGTCGACGGTGGCCTATGTGGACAAGAACCAGCTTTGGAGCGCGCCGCAGACGTATGGGTCGAGCATCACGGTGACGAGTGCTGGCGGCGCGGCGGTCACTTATGGCGTGACGGCCGGGACTTTGACCCTCACCGCGAACGCCCCGCTTTCGATCAACGGCAGCGTGGGTTCCTCCGGCCAGGTCCTGCAGTCGGGTGGCGCGAGCGCCGCGCCGACGTGGGTGGACCCGGCGCAGGCCAGCGCCCTGCTTTCTACCACCAACACCTGGACGGCCAACCAGATCGTGACTTCTTCCGGCGGTTTGAACGTCACCTACGGCGTGGTGGCGGGCAGCTTTACGGGTCTCGGTTCAGGCCTGACAGGTCTCACCGGTGCCAACATTGCGAGCGGTATCGCCAGCGCTGTGCTGCCCTCGACCGTGGCCTATGTGGACAAAAACCAGCTTTGGAGCGCGCCGCAGACCTATGGCTCCAGCATCACCGTAGCGAACGCCGCGCTCTTCGGAGCCTCCGGGCAGGCGGTGAGCATCTCCTCGAACGCTTATCTGGCGATGTTGGGGGGCCTGGTGGGCATCGGCACAGCGAATCCCCAGGCGCTTTTGGACATCACAGGGGATGGGGGAAGTATCCTTGTGCCGCGCAAGTCCGACGCCGGGGACCCGGCGGTCGGGGTCAACGGCATGATCTACTATAACGCCAGCGGCGCGAAATTCCGCGGCTACCAAAACGGTGCATGGAGCGATCTCATCACCAATGCCGCCACGGACGTCATTCTCATCCGGGAGACCCTCCAAGCCGGGGCAACCTTCTATGTGTCAAGCGGCACGGTTCTTGATCTCAATATCCAGAACACGCTGAAGCTTGCGGGTGCAAGCGGCAGCTCCGGTCAAGTCCTGCAGTCCAACGGAGCAGGAAGCGTTCCGACCTGGGTCGACCCGGCAAGCGCGAGCACCCTGCTCGCCACCACCAACACCTGGACGGCGAACCAAATCATGACCTCCTCCGGCGGCCTGAACGTCACCTACGGTGTCGTCGCGGGCAGCTTCACGGGCGTGGGCTCAGGCCTGACGGCCCTCACCCCCGCGAACATCAGCGCGGGAACGGCCGGCATCGACATCACGGGCAACGCCGCGACCGCTTCTTACGCCACCTCCGCCGGCTCGGCCGGCAGCCTCGCCGGCGGGGCCACCACCTTCATCCTTTTGAGCGACAGCCTCCAGAGCGGCGCGACCTTCTTTGTCTCGAGCGGTACCGTCCAAGCCTTGCGGGTGGGCAGCTCCATTGCCCTCCCGGCGCAGTCCGTGGCGCTGGCTGCCCTGGCAAACGGCACCCTGCCCAACACGGTCGTTGCCTCCTCCATCACGCCCCTTTCGGTCTATCCGGCGGCCGTGCAAAGCAGCATCTATCCGAACATCACAGGTGTCGGCGCCCAAAGCCAATCCTTGAGCATGAACAGCCATCAGATCAACAACTTGCTCGACCCCACCGGGCCCTACGATGCGGCGACCAAAGTTTATGTGGATGTGTTGGTCTACGGCAACACCAATTACATCCATGTGAAGGAATCGCTGCAGCCCGGTTCAACGTTCTATGTGTCAAGCGGCACGGTTCTTGATCTCAATATCCAGAACACGCTGAAGCTTGCAGGTGCAAGCGGCAGCTCCGGTCAAGTCCTGCAGTCCAACGGAGCAGGAAGCGTTCCGACGTGGGTCGACCCGGCGAGCGCGAGCGCCTTGCTCAACTCCACCAACACCTGGACGGCCTGGCAGACGTTCCAGAACGATGTGACGGTGAGCACGAACTTGATTGTCAATGCCGGCAGCGTCCGACTCAACCCCCTCACCGCCAGCCAATTTGTGAAGACCGATGCCGACAAGAAGCTCGTGAGCGCCACTATCGCTTCAGGCGACCTGCCGGCGAACGTCGTCTACACCGACACCAACCAAACGATTTCAGGCGTCAAGACCCTGACCTCCAGTCTCACCGTGACCAGTGCGGGCGGCGTGGGCGTCACCTACGGCGTGGCAGCGGGAAGCTTTACGGGTCTTGGAACGGGACTGACGAATCTCACCGGCGCCAACATTGTGACGGGCATTGCCAGCACGGTGCTGCCGTCGACCGTGGCCTATGTGGACAAAAATCAGCTTTGGAGCGCGCCGCAGACCTATGGCTCAAGCGTCACGGTGACGAGCATCGGCGGCGCGGCGGTGAGCTACGGTGTGACAGCCGGGACTTTGACCTTGACGGCCAACGCCCCGCTTTCGATCAACGGCAGCGTGGGATCAAGCGGTCAGATTCTGCAGTCGGGTGGCGCGAGCGCCGCACCGACGTGGGTGGACCCGGCGAGCGCGAGTGCCTTGCTCAATTCCACCAACACCTGGACGGCGACGCAGATGTACGTCTCTTCGATCGCCGTGAGCGCGCCCGGCGGCATCGGTCTGACTTACGGTTTGGTGGCGGGCAGCGTCACCACCACAGGCGATGTGAACGTCAAAGGGCTGAGCTACAACTGGCCAGCGGCCCACACCGTCGGTGTTCTGAGCAATAACGGCGCGGGCGGACTCACGTGGGCACCAGCCGGTGCCGGCGAATACATTTTGAACACCAATACCTTGCAGGCAGGTTCGACCGCTTATCCGGACTTCCTTTATGTAGGGTCGAGCGCCACGGTCTTGGGACCTGGCGGTCTTCGGGCCATTTATGGCGTCGTCGCGGGGAGCCTGACCTTAAATGGGGAACTCGTCGCCGGTGGAAGCGCGGGCTCCAGTGGTTACACCCTTCAAAGTAACGGGCCCGGGGCCGCTCCTACCTGGGTGGCTGTCCCTGGCGCGAGCAGCCTCCTTTCATCTACCAACACCTGGACAGCGGGCCAGACCTTCGTGTCGAGCGTGACGTTCTCGAGCATGGTGGTGGCGGGTAATGGCGTCGGCTCCTCCGGGCAGGTGCTGCAATCCAATGGCCCGGGCGCCGTTCCGACGTGGGTCAATCCTGGCTCAGCGGACGTCTTGCTGGCCTCGACCAACACCTGGACGGCCTGGCAGACGTTCCAGAACGATGTGACGGTGAGCACCAACCTCATCGTCAACGCCGGCAGCCTGCAACTCAACCCTCTAACGGCCAGCCAGTTTGTGAAAACCGACAGCAGCAAAAAACTCGTGAGCGCCACCATCGCTTCAGGCGACCTGCCGGCGAACGTCGTCTACACCGACACCAACCAAACGATTTCAGGCGTCAAGACCCTGACCTCCAGTCTCACCGTGACCAGTGCGGGCGGCGTGGGCGTCACCTACGGTGTGGCAGCGGGAAGCTTTACGGGTCTCGGCTCCGGGCTCACGGGCCTCACCGGCTCGAGTATCGCGAGCGGCATCCCGAGCACGGTGCTGCCGTCGACGGTGGCCTATGTGGACAAAAACCAGCTTTGGAGCGCGCCGCAGACCTATGGCTCAAGCGTCACCGTAGCGAACGCCGCGCTCTTCGGAGCCTCCGGGCAGGCGGTGAGCATCTCCTCGAACGCTTATCTGGCGATGTTGGGGGGCCTGGTGGGCATCGGCACGGCGAATCCCCAGGCGCTTTTGGACATCACAGGGGATGGGGGAAGTATCCTTGTGCCGCGCAAGTCTGACGCCGGGGACCCGGCGGTCGGGGTCAACGGCATGATCTACTATAACGCCAGCGGCGCGAAATTCCGCGGCTACCAAAACGGCGCATGGAGTGATCTCATCACCAATGCCGCCACGGACGTCATTTTGATCCGGGAGACCCTCCAAGCCGGGGCGACGTTCTATGTCTCGAGCGGCACGGTTCTTGATCTCAATATCCAGAACACGCTGAAGCTTGCGGGTGCAAGCGGCAGCTCCGGTCAAGTCCTGCAGTCCAACGGAGCAGGAAGCGTTCCGACGTGGGTGGACCCGGCACAGGCCAGCGCCCTACTCGCCTCGACCAACACCTGGACGGCCAACCAGATCATGACCTCTTCCGGTGGATTGAATGTGACCTACGGCGTGGTGGCCGGCAGCGTCACGGCCAACGACTTGAGCGCCAGCCAGTTCGTCAAGACCGATGCCGACAAGAAGCTCGTGAGCGCCACCATCGCCTCAGGCGACCTGCCGGCGAACGTCGTCTACACCGACACCAACCAAACGATTTCAGGCGTCAAGACCCTGACCTCCAGTCTCACCGTGACCAGTGCGGGCGGCGTGGGCGTCACCTACGGCGTGGCAGCGGGAAGCTTTACGGGCCTTGGAACGGGACTGACGAATCTCACCGGCGCCAACATTGTGACGGGCATTGCCAGCACGGTGCTGCCGTCAACCGTGGCCTATGTGGACAAAAACCAGCTTTGGAGCGCGCCGCAGACCTATGGCTCCAGCATCACCGTAGCGAACGCCGCGCTCTTCGGAGCCTCCGGGCAGGCGGTGAGCATCTCCTCGAACGCTTATCTGGCGATGTTGGGGGGCCTGGTGGGCATCGGCACAGCGAATCCCCAGGCGCTTTTGGACATCACAGGGGATGGGGGAAGTATCCTTGTGCCGCGCAAGTCTGACGCCGGGGACCCGGCGGTCGGGGTCAACGGCATGATCTACTATAACGCCAGCGGCGCTAAATTCCGCGGCTACCAAAACGGCGCATGGAGTGATCTCATCACCAATGCCGCCACGGACGTCATTTTGATCCGGGAGACCCTCCAAGCCGGGGCAACCTTCTATGTGTCAAGCGGCACGGTTCTTGATCTCAATATCCAGAACACGCTGAAGCTTGCGGGTGCAAGCGGCAGCTCCGGTCAAGTCCTGCAGTCCAACGGAGCAGGAAGCGTTCCGACGTGGGTGGACCCGGCGAGCGCGAGCGCCTTGCTCAATTCCACCAACACCTGGACGGCGACGCAGATGTACGTCTCTTCGATCGCCGTGAGCGCGCCCGGCGGCATCGGTCTGACTTACGGTTTGGTGGCGGGCAGCGTCACCACCACAGGCGATGTGAACGTCAAAGGGCTGAGCTACAACTGGCCAGCGGCCCACACCGTCGGTGTTCTGAGCAATAACGGCGCGGGCGGACTCACGTGGGCACCAGCCGGTGCCGGCGAATACATTTTGAACACCAATACCTTGCAGGCAGGTTCGACCGCTTATCCGGACTTCCTTTATGTAGGGTCGAGCGCCACGGTCTTGGGACCTGGCGGTCTTCGGGCCATTTATGGCGTCGTCGCGGGGAGCCTGACCTTAAATGGGGAACTCGTCGCCGGTGGAAGCGCGGGCTCCAGTGGTTACACCCTTCAAAGTAACGGGCCCGGGGCCGCTCCTACCTGGGTGGCTGTCCCTGGCGCGAGCAGCCTCCTTTCATCTACCAACACCTGGACAGCGGGCCAGACCTTCGTGTCGAGCGTGACGTTCTCGAGCATGGTGGTGGCGGGTAATGGCGTCGGCTCCTCCGGGCAGGTGCTGCAATCCAATGGCCCGGGCGCCGTTCCGACGTGGGTCAATCCTGGCTCAGCGGACGTCTTGCTGGCCTCGACCAACACCTGGACGGCCTGGCAGACGTTCCAGAACGATGTGACGGTGAGCACCAACCTCATCGTCAACGCCGGCAGCCTGCAACTCAACCCTCTAACGGCCAGCCAGTTTGTGAAAACCGACAGCAGCAAAAAACTCGTGAGCGCCACCATCGCTTCAGGCGACCTGCCGGCGAACGTCGTCTACACCGACACCAACCAAACGATTTCAGGCGTCAAGACCCTGACCTCCAGTCTCACCGTGACCAGTGCGGGCGGCGTGGGCGTCACCTACGGTGTGGCAGCGGGCAGCTTTACGGGCCTTGGAACGGGACTGACGAATCTCACCGGCGCCAACATTGTGACGGGCATTGCCAGCACGGTGCTGCCGTCGACTGTGGCCTATGTGGACAAAAACCAGCTTTGGAGCGCGCCGCAGACCTATGGCTCAAGCGTCACCGTAGCGAACGCCGCGCTCTTCGGAGCCTCCGGGCAGGCGGTGAGCATCTCCTCGAACGCTTATCTGGCGATGTTGGGGGGCCTGGTGGGCATCGGCACGGCGAATCCCCAGGCGCTTTTGGACATCACAGGGGATGGGGGAAGTATCCTTGTGCCGCGCAAGTCTGACGCCGGGGACCCGGCGGTCGGGGTCAACGGCATGATCTACTATAACGCCAGCGGCGCGAAATTCCGCGGCTACCAAAACGGCGCATGGAGTGATCTCATCACCAATGCCGCCACGGACGTCATTTTGATCCGGGAGACCCTCCAAGCCGGGGCAACCTTCTATGTGTCAAGCGGCACGGTTCTTGATCTCAATATCCAGAACACGCTGAAGCTTGCGGGTGCAAGCGGCAGCTCCGGTCAAGTCCTGCAGTCCAACGGAGCAGGAAGCGTTCCGACGTGGGTGGACCCGGCACAGGCCAGCGCCCTACTCGCCTCGACCAACACCTGGACGGCCAACCAGATCATGACCTCTTCCGGTGGATTGAATGTGACCTACGGCGTGGTGGCCGGCAGCGTCACGGCCAACGACTTGAGCGCCAGCCAGTTCGTCAAGACCGATGGGAACAAGAAGCTCGTGAGCGCCACCATCGCCTCAGGCGACCTGCCGGCGAACGTCGTCTACACCGACACCAACCAAACGATTTCAGGCGTCAAGACCCTGACCTCCAGTCTCACCGTGACCAGTGCGGGCGGCGTGGGCGTCACCTACGGTGTGGCAGCGGGCAGCTTTACGGGCCTTGGAACGGGACTGACGAATCTCACCGGCGCCAACATTGTGACGGGCATTGCCAGCACGGTGCTGCCGTCGACCGTGGCCTATGTGGACAAAAACCAGCTTTGGAGCGCGCCGCAGACCTATGGCTCAAGCGTCACGGTGACGAGCATCGGCGGCGCGGCGGTGAGCTACGGTGTGACAGCCGGGACTTTGACCTTGACGGCCAACGCCCCGCTTTCGATCAACGGCAGCGTGGGATCAAGCGGTCAGATTCTGCAGTCGGGTGGCGCGAGCGCCGCGCCGACGTGGGTGGACCCGGCGAGCGCGAGCGCCTTGCTCAACTCCACCAACACCTGGACGGCCTGGCAGACGTTCCAGAACGATGTGACGGTGAGCACGAACTTGATCGTGAACGCCGGCAGCGTCCGACTCAACCCCCTCACCGCCAGCCAATTTGTGAAGACCGATGCCGACAAGAAGCTGGTGAGCGCCACCATCGCTTCAGGCGACCTGCCGGCGAACGTCGTCTACACGGACACCAACCAAACGATTTCAGGCGTCAAGACCCTGACCTCCAGTCTCACCGTGACCAGTGCGGGCGGCGTGGGCGTCACCTACGGCGTGGCAGCGGGAAGCTTTACGGGTCTTGGAACGGGACTGACGAATCTCACCGGCGCCAACATTGTGACGGGCATTGCCAGCACGGTGCTGCCGTCGACCGTGGCGTACTTGAGCTCCACCAACACCTGGACCGGCGGCCAGACCATCGCTTCGCCAAGCGGCGTGAGCGTGACCTACGGCGTGGTGGCCGGCAGCGTCACGGCCAACGACTTGAGCGCCAGCCAGTTCGTCAAGACCGATGGGAACAAGAAGCTCGTGAGCGCCACCATCGCCTCAGGCGACCTGCCGGCGAACGTCGTCTACACCGACACCAACCAAACGATTTCAGGCGTCAAGACCCTGACCTCCAGTCTCACCGTGACCAGTGCGGGCGGCGTGGGCGTCACCTACGGTGTGGCAGCGGGCAGCTTTACGGGCCTTGGAACGGGACTGACGAATCTCACCGGCGCCAACATTGTGACGGGCATTGCCAGCACGGTGCTGCCGTCGACCGTGGCCTATGTGGACAAAAACCAGCTTTGGAGCGCGCCGCAGACCTATGGCTCAAGCGTCACGGTGACGAGCATCGGCGGCGCGGCGGTGAGCTACGGTGTGACAGCCGGGACCCTGACCTTAACCGCCAACGCCCCGCTTTCGATCAACGGCAGCGTGGGATCAAGCGGTCAGATTCTGCAGTCGGGTGGCGCGAGCGCCGCGCCGACGTGGGTGGACCCGGCGAGCGCGAGCGCCTTGCTCAACTCCACCAACACCTGGACGGCCTGGCAGACGTTCCAGAACGATGTGACGGTGAGCACGAACTTGATCGTGAACGCCGGCAGCCTGCAACTCAACCCCCTAACGGCCAGCCAGTTTGTGAAAACCGACAGCAGCAAAAAACTCGTGAGCGCCACCATCGCTTCAGGCGACCTGCCGGCGAACGTCGTCTACACCGACACCAACCAAACGATTTCAGGCGTCAAGACCCTGACCTCCAGTCTCACCGTGACCAGTGCGGGCGGCGTGGGCGTCACCTACGGTGTGGCAGCGGGCAGCTTTACGGGCCTTGGAACGGGACTGACGAATCTCACCGGCGCCAACATTGTGACGGGCATTGCCAGCACGGTGCTGCCGTCGACTGTGGCCTATGTGGACAAAAACCAGCTTTGGAGCGCGCCGCAGACGTATGGGTCGAGCGTCACGGTGACCAATGCCGCATTACTCGGTGCTTCTGGGCAGGCGGTCACGATCTCGTCCAACTTGGTCGTCTCCGGAGCCGTGCTTGCGAGCAACAATTCGGGGACGAGCGGGCAGGTGCTGCAGAGCCAGGGTCCTGGTGCCGCGCCCACGTGGGTGAGCCCGGCCAGCGCAAGCGCCTTGCTCAATTCCACCAACACCTGGACGGCCTGGCAGACGTTCCAGAACGATGTGACGGTGAGCACCAACCTCATCGTCAACGCCGGCAGCCTGCAACTCAACCCTCTAACGGCCAGCCAGTTTGTGAAAACCGACAGCAGCAAAAAACTCGTGAGCGCCACCATCGCTTCAGGCGACCTGCCGGCGAACGTCGTCTACACCGACACCAACCAAACGATTTCAGGCGTCAAGACCCTGACCTCCAGTCTCACCGTGACCAGTGCGGGCGGCGTGGGCGTCACCTACGGCGTGGCAGCGGGAAGCTTTACGGGCCTTGGAACGGGACTGACGAATCTCACCGGCGCCAACATTGTGACGGGCATTGCCAGCACGGTGCTGCCGTCAACCGTGGCCTATGTGGACAAAAACCAGCTCTGGAGCGCGCCGCAGACCTATGGCTCCAGCATCACCGTAGCGAACGCCGCGCTCTTCGGAGCCTCCGGGCAGGCGGTGAGCATCTCCTCGAACGCTTATCTGGCGATGTTGGGGGGCCTGGTGGGCATCGGCACAGCGAATCCCCAGGCGCTTTTGGACATCACAGGGGATGGGGGAAGTATCCTTGTGCCGCGCAAGTCTGACGCCGGGGACCCGGCGGTCGGGGTCAACGGCATGATCTACTATAACGCCAGCGGCGCTAAATTCCGCGGCTACCAAAACGGCGCATGGAGTGATCTCATCACCAATGCCGCCACGGACGTCATTTTGATCCGGGAGACCCTCCAAGCCGGGGCAACCTTCTATGTGTCAAGCGGCACGGTTCTTGATCTCAATATCCAGAACACGCTGAAGCTTGCGGGTGCAAGCGGCAGCTCCGGTCAAGTCCTGCAGTCCAACGGAGCAGGAAGCGTTCCGACGTGGGTGGACCCGGCGAGCGCGAGCGCCTTGCTCAACTCCACCAACACCTGGACGGCCTGGCAGACGTTCCAGAACGATGTGACGGTGAGCACGAACTTGATCGTGAACGCCGGCAGCCTGCAACTCAACCCCCTAACGGCCAGCCAGTTTGTGAAAACCGACAGCAGCAAAAAACTCGTGAGCGCCACCATCGCTTCAGGCGACCTGCCGGCGAACGTCGTCTACACGGACACCAACCAAACGATTTCAGGCGTCAAGACCCTGACCTCCAGTCTCACCGTGACCAGTGCGGGCGGCGTGGGCGTCACCTACGGTGTGGCAGCGGGAAGCTTTACGGGTCTTGGAACGGGACTGACGAATCTCACCGGCGCCAACATTGTGACGGGCATTGCCAGCACGGTGCTGCCGTCGACCGTGGCCTATGTGGACAAAAACCAGCTTTGGAGCGCGCCGCAGACCTATGGCTCCAGCATCACCGTAGCGAACGCCGCGCTCTTCGGAGCCTCCGGGCAGGCGGTCACGATCTCGTCCAACTTGGTCGTCTCCGGAGCCGTGCTTGCGAGCAACAATTCGGGGACGAGCGGGCAGGTGCTGCAGAGCCAGGGTCCTGGTGCCGCGCCCACGTGGGTGAGCCCGGCCAGCGCAAGCGCCTTGCTCAATTCCACCAATACCTGGACGGCCTGGCAGACGTTCCAGAACGATGTGACGGTGAGCACCAACCTCATCGTCAACGCCGGCAGCCTGCAACTCAACCCCCTAACGGCCAGCCAGTTTGTGAAAACCGACAGCAGCAAAAAACTCGTGAGCGCCACCATCGCTTCAGGCGACCTGCCGGCGAACGTCGTCTACACCGACACCAACCAAACGATTTCAGGCGTCAAGACCCTGACCTCCAGTCTCACCGTGACCAGTGCGGGCGGCGTGGGCGTCACCTACGGCGTGGCAGCGGGAAGCTTTACGGGTCTTGGAACGGGACTGACGAATCTCACCGGCGCCAACATTGTGACGGGCATTGCCAGCACGGTGCTGCCGTCGACTGTGGCCTATGTGGACAAAAACCAGCTTTGGAGCGCGCCGCAGACGTATGGGTCGAGCGTCACGGTGACCAATGCCGCATTACTCGGTGCTTCTGGGCAGGCGGTCACGATCTCGTCCAACTTGGTCGTCTCCGGAGCCGTGCTTGCGAGCAACAATTCGGGGACGAGCGGGCAGGTGCTGCAGAGCCAGGGTCCTGGTGCCGCGCCCACGTGGGTGAGCCCGGCCAGCGCAAGCGCCTTGCTCAACTCCACCAACACCTGGACGGCCTGGCAGACGTTCCAGAACGATGTGACGGTGAGCACGAACTTGATCGTGAACGCCGGCAGCCTGCAACTCAACCCCCTAACGGCCAGCCAGTTTGTGAAAACCGACAGCAGCAAAAAACTCGTGAGCGCCACCATCGCTTCAGGCGACCTGCCGGCGAACGTCGTCTACACCGACACCAACCAAACGATTTCAGGCGTCAAGACCCTGACCTCCAGTCTCACCGTGACCAGTGCGGGCGGCGTGGGCGTCACCTACGGTGTGGCAGCGGGAAGCTTTACGGGTCTTGGAACGGGACTGACGAATCTCACCGGCGCCAACATTGTGACGGGCATTGCCAGCACGGTGCTGCCGTCGACCGTGGCCTATGTGGACAAAAACCAGCTTTGGAGCGCGCCGCAGACCTATGGCTCCAGCATCACCGTAGCGAACGCCGCGCTCTTCGGAGCCTCCGGGCAGGCGGTCACGATCTCGTCCAACTTGGTCGTCTCCGGAGCCGTGCTTGCGAGCAACAATTCGGGGACGAGCGGGCAGGTGCTGCAGAGCCAGGGTCCTGGTGCCGCGCCCACGTGGGTGAGCCCGGCCAGCGCAAGCGCCTTGCTCAATTCCACCAATACCTGGACGGCCTGGCAGACGTTCCAGAACGATGTGACGGTGAGCACCAACCTCATCGTCAACGCCGGCAGCCTGCAACTCAACCCCCTAACGGCCAGCCAGTTTGTGAAAACCGACAGCAGCAAAAAACTCGTGAGCGCCACCATCGCTTCAGGCGACCTGCCGGCGAACGTCGTCTACACCGACACCAACCAAACGATTTCAGGCGTCAAGACCCTGACCTCCAGTCTCACCGTGACCAGTGCGGGCGGCGTGGGCGTCACCTACGGTGTGGCAGCGGGCAGCTTTACGGGCCTTGGAACGGGACTGACGAATCTCACCGGCGCCAACATTGTGACGGGCATTGCCAGCACGGTGCTGCCGTCGACCGTGGCGTACTTGAGCTCCACCAACACCTGGACCGGCGGCCAGACCATCGCTTCGCCAAGCGGCGTGAGCGTGACCTACGGCGTGGTGGCCGGCAGCGTCACGGCCAACGACTTGAGCGCCAGCCAGTTCGTCAAGACCGATGGGAACAAGAAGCTCGTGAGCGCCACCATCGCCTCGGGCGACCTGCCGGCGAACGTCGTCTACACCGACACCAACCAAACGATTTCAGGCGTCAAGACCCTGACCTCCAGTCTCACCGTGACCAGTGCGGGCGGCGTGGGCGTCACCTACGGCGTGGTGGCGGGCAGTGTGACCGCCAATGACCTTTCGGCCAGCCAATTCGTCAAGACTGACGGCAGCAAAAAGCTCGTGAGTGCCGGGCTTGTGGCGGGGGACCTACCGGGCGGCGCGACGAGCTACATCCAGCTCACGCAGAGTCTCCAGACGGGATCGACGTTCTATGTGTCCAGCGGCACGGTCCAGACGCAGCTGGCCTTAAACGGCGCACTCGTTTTGAGCGGCAGCGCAGGGACGGCCAGCCAGGTGCTTCAATCGAACGGCCCCGGTGCGGCGCCGACGTGGGGGGCAGGCGCCACGGGCCTCCTCAGTTCCACGAATACCTGGACGGCGGGGCAAACCTATGTGTCGAGCGTCACGTTTAGCTCGATGGTGGTGGTGAACAACGCGTCGCTTGCCATCACGAACGGCCAATTTGGCTCGACCATTAATCAGAAGGGTTCGACCGGCTCGGGTTCTGTTGAAATCGACTGGTCCAACGGCAACACGCAGCATGTGGTGCTCACCGGCAACCCCACGCTCACCTTCGCCAATGGAATTTCGGGCCGCAAGTATGTGCTCATGGTGAAGCAAGACGCGACGGGCGGCCGCAACATCAATTGGCCGGGGACCATCCGCTTCCCGGGTGGGGCCTATCCTGTCCTCTCCAGCGCGGGCAACAAGACGGATTACATGGCTTTCATCTTCAACGACGTCGATTCGACCTACGACAATCTCGCCTACACCCTCAACTACTAGGGGACGTTCCATCACAAACGTCACAAACTCCCTAGGCTCCCGGTGCTGGCACCTGCGCTTTAGAGTTTGTGACGTTTGTGATGGAACGTCCCCTCGTCGTTGCTGTATCGTTCTTTGGCGCTATTTCGCTTGGCGGGAGTCGATGGAGAACCCGTGGGGAATGGTGCCGGGAGCGTGATCGAGGATGTAGCGGGGATCGGCCCGCAGCCGCTGGATTTCTTTTGCAAGTTCGTCCTGGGCGGCGGAGTCGGTCACTGGTCGATAGACATCGGGACTCTGAGGGCTGATATAGTTGAGAGCCCCTGCACCTTGTGAAGATAACCCCGCGTCAAGCGGCCTCTCGGAGGTCTGGGAGCTGAGCGTGTTGGATAGGATGGCCGGGCGGGGATTCAGGATCACGCGTTCCACAAAGATGCTTGGAACAGACGCAGGCGTCACGGGCGTACCGTCGAGTCCAACGACCGACAATTTTCCGTCGACCACGGCCAGCAGAAATTTGTGGCCAACAATCGTAAGGGTATTCCCTGACATGGAATAGGGGAAATAGGCCCGTTTCGAGGGCAATGCGGTCAGGCCCGTAAAGATAATGATCTGGCTGCTGCTCTGGTCGGCAAAGAGGGCTGCCATGAAAAGCCACTTGGAAGCCGACTTGGGGTTATTGGCCGGAAGCGCACTTAATACATCTTCCTTCATGAGCGCCCCGCCGTTGGTGTTCAGCCACCGGTAATAGTAGTTGGAGAACTCCTTCTTGGCATCGGAGGCCACTTGAAAGCTCGCCCACTCGTCGCGCTGCGCCGGCGTCAACCTGTCATAGAGGCTGGTCGCAATGTCGTTGGCGTAGCTGCTGAAATGCAGCGTTGTCAGGCTGGTCAAGTGAGCTGCCGGAATGACATCAAGCGCCTGCGTCATGTCCTCTTTGGAGGGAGTGGCGCTGGCCACATCGTCGATGATATTGATCTGATGGGAGGTGCCCGGAACGACATAGGTGAACGAGGAGTCGACAAAGGGTGGAGGAGGAGGCGTCGTTGACGATGTCTCCTCTTTGCAGCCCGTCATCAACGCATGGCCGAGCACCAAGGTGATGCTCCAGACCGTGCGGTGTTTGAGTGTAAGCATGGCTTAACTCTATATCAATGAGCTGGATGAAGTGAATCGAACTTTTGTCTAAAAAACTACGCTAAAAGACCCATGATCCAGCTGGGTCTTGCAAAGCTTCTTTCCGAGTTACCATCAAAAGTGCTGGAAATAGGTTTTAAGGCAAGGAAGGATTTGCCTTAGGAAATAGAAACGGCGTACCCTTTCGTTGAAACACACAAACCTGTCCGTTCGAGCGGACAATAAACGAAAAGGAGACGCCGTTATGGAAACCATTGTAAACGAGAAAGGGACTCAGCACAAAGGCGAGAGCATGGTGGATTATCTGGCCCGTGAAGGAGCGCGCAAGATGCTGGTGGAGGCCCTGGAAGAAGAAGTGACGATGTATTTAGAGCGTCGGCGCTATGAACGGGCGAAGAATCTGGAGAAAGGCTATCGGAACGGAACGCGGGAGCGGAAGGTGACGGTGTTGGGGGCGGGGCTGAAGCTATCGGTGCCCCAGGTGGACGGAGGCGAGTTTGAGTCGAGCATCTTGCGGCCCTACCAGCGGCGGACGGAAGGGGTCGAGGAGTTATTCCGGCGGCTGTACCTGGAGGGACTCTCGAGTCGGGACTTTGAGCCGGCGTTGCGAGCACTGATCGGGGATGGAGCCACCTTATCAGCCAGCACGATCCTGCGTCTATCGGCGAAGTTTCAGTCGGACCTGGCTACGTTCAGTCGCCGGGACCTATCGGAGACGCGTTACGCCTATGTCTGGGCAGACGGCGTGTATTTAAAAGCGGGGCTGGAAAAAGAGAACACAGCGCTTCTGGTTCTGGTGGGCGTCAACGCGAAAGGCCAGAAGGAACTGATCGCGCTGATGGAAGGCTACCGGGAGAGCCGGGATTCCTGGAAGGAAATCTGGAGAGGGGTCGCGGAGCGCGGTATGCCTGCTCCGCTGTTGGTCATCGGCGACGGGATCGGAGGGCTCTGGGAGGCGGTGGCAGAGGTGTATCCCTCGGCGAAGGATCAACGGTGTTGGAAGCACAAGATGCGCAACGTCGTGGATAAAGTGCCGAAGGCTAAGCAGGATGAAGTCCTCAATCGCCTGCGGGTGGCCTATCAGGCGGAGCGCCGCGAAGACGCGGAGAACCAGTTGGCCTTGTTGGCTGAGGATCTTGAAATTCGCTATCCGAAGGCTGCGGCTTGTGTGCGCAAGGATCATGACACGTTGCTGAGGTACTTCGACTTTCCGAAGGAGCACTGGGTCCATTTGAAGACGAGCAATCCGATTGAGTCGGTCTTCGCGGGAGTGCGGTTGCGGACGCGAGTCGTGCGCCGGTTCCAGAAATCCCGAACAGGCGTGGCATTCGTCTACAAGGTCATTGAGCGTTTAGCGCAGTTCTGGAAGCCGATCGCAAAGCCGGAATTGGTTGAAGTACTATTTGTGGAAAGAGAGAAGCTGGAGGTCGCGGCCTAAGAGACATTCAACGAAAGGGGCGTTGCCCTATTTCCAGTACATTTGACAAGAACTCTTCTTTCCTGGCCCCCAAAGTATCAGGCTGAAAAGGTTTTGCCTTAAGGTTCTTTCGTCGAAGCGGCAGGTTTTTTTAAGGGGAGAACGGCATCCAAAACAGATTCGTCAATTTCGATTTTCATGTCTGCTTTGACTTGGTTAAATTGTGCTCCGAAATCTTCTTCTTTGATCTGGCGTGTTGGTTCCCTTAGAGCCATCGGGGCGGGCAATCGGCGCGTGTTGTTGCGCCGAAGGATGGCATAACCCTTGCCAAGCTTGATGGGCGAGGAAGCCTGGCCATCCTTCAATTTTTTAAGGGCTGCGTCGAGATCAAAGGGCGCCGCGGCAGGTGTCGGAAGCGGTTTTCCGTTGACGGAGAGGTGCTTCACCGACTCAGGGCGCATGCCCTGCTGAAGAAGGCTCTGCAAGCGTTTTGCATCCTGGAGACTCCGCACATGGAGCAGGCTCGCCTCGACTTCGGTCAGCTCTGGTGCGGTGTCCTCTGTTCCATCGCCTGCTTGAGCGGCGTTTCCTGCAACAGCATTTTTGGCGAGTTTTTCGCGAAGTGCTCGCGCCAGCATCGTATAGCGGTGTCGGCGAATGCCCAAGCGGTAGTGCAGATCGTCAGCACCGCTGCGCCGGGCCCACTGTACCCAGATTCTTTGTCGGATGAGGGAGTCCATAAATTGCTGGCGCCCTGCACGGCTGGCCAGGGCAGCCTCAAAGACATGGGGCGCGCTCTCCGCCCACGACAGGATCTCCGCCTCGGTAATGGGCAGTCCATCCACGCGGGCCACAGTACGGCCTTCCTCTTGGCGGAGGTATTGGTCCTGAAAAAGTTCCGACCAAGCCGGAAGATCGCGCCTCTGACACCCCGCCAGCCAGACCAAGCCGACGGGTAGAAGCACCAGGGCAAATGAGATCAACTTCATACGTAATAAATAGCATTTTTCGGCAGCCATAACGCGTGTTTTGCTTAAGGACGGAATTCACCCTGGAAGAATGGGTCTTGATTTCGTTCATGCGATGCGATAGCCTCTAAAGGGTACCGCTCAAAGAATGACTCCTGAATTAACAAAGAGGGGATGCTTGCTGTTGCTCCGAAAACGCCTGGCGGCCGCCGCGCGGCTGGCGCTCGTGTCCTTTGCTGTCGTTTGCATTGAGGTTGTCACAAGCTCGGCTCTTGATGATATATGCCGATCTGACTATTGGGATGCCGGTGCTTGCCACCCCATCGGTTTGTTAGATTGCTCGTGTCCGGCGGGTTGGTCCGGTGTTGCCTATTGCGAAGCCAAGCTGGCTGAGCCAGATTGCGCCGCCCACGGTTGTTGTGTTGAGGATTGCATGACCGATACCTGCACACCCCCCTGCGCCCCTGATTGCTCCTGCGCCGCCACGACATGCGCTGGAAGCACCTGCCCCGATGGATGCGGAGGTAATTGCGCTGGGACCAAGGGCCCCGATTGCTCCTGCGCCGCCACGACATGCGTTGGAAGCACCTGCGCTGATGGATGCGGCGGGAGCTGTGCCGGGACCCTGGGTTGTTGCGCCCCCGATTGCTCCTGCGCCGCCACGACCTGCGTTGGAAGCACCTGCAGTGATGGTTGCGGCGGGAACTGTGCCGGGACCCTGGGTTGTTGCGCTCCCGATTGCTCCTGCGCCGCCACGACCTGCGTTGGAAGCACCTGCAGTGATGGTTGCGGAGGGAACTGTGCCGGGACCCTGGGTTGTTGCGCTCCCGATTGCTCCTGCGCCGCCACGACATGTGTTGGAAGCACCTGCCCTGATGGTTGCGGCGGGAACTGTGCCGGGACCCTGGGTTGTTGCGCCCCCAATTGCGCCTGCGCCGCCACGACATGCGTTGGAAGCACCTGCCCTGATGGTTGCGGAGGTAATTGCGCTGGGACCAAGGGCCCCGATTGCTCCTGCGCCGCCACGACCTGCGTTGGAAGCACCTGCCCTGATGGTTGCGGAGGGAACTGTGCCGGGACCCAGTTTTGTTGCGCCGCCGATTGCTCCTGCGCCGCCACGACCTGCGTTGGAAGCACCTGCCCTGATGGTTGCGGAGGTAATTGCGCTGGGACCAAGGGCCCCAATTGCGCCTGCGCCGCCACGACATGCGTTGGAAACACCTGCCCTGATGGTTGCGGAGGTAATTGCGCTGGGACCAAGGGCCCCGATTGCTCCTGCGCCGCCACGACCTGCGTTGGAAGCACCTGCCCTGATGGATGCGGCGGGAGCTGTCCCGGGGCCCAGGTTTGTTGCGCCCCCGATGGAGACCCCTGTGCCGTGAACGGCGACTGTTGCAGTGTCTCTTGTTGCGGCTTTGTCTGCACCAGCTCAGGGCGCGCTCCTTGCGCGACCTGCGTCTGCGGTAACCAGTGCTCGAGCGGTCTGTGCAGTTCCGGCGTCTGCGCTTTTCATATGACAAGACCTATAGGTGGCGCCTGCGGGGGGGTCCCTATGTGTGGCAGCGGCGGATGGGCTTGCGATGGGAACTGCACCTTTCCTCCGCCGCCGGTCTGCGCTTGCGCGGCAGGAGGGGTTTGCGGCCGGGTCCTTGCGGACGAGGTCTGGCCCACCGTCCTGGAGCTCAAGGGTGTTCCTGTGGAGCTTCGCACCTCGGATGGGCGCCCGTACATGGTGCAGAACACCGACCCGACGGGCTGGTTCAACTTTGGGCCCACGCTTGAGGGCGCCTCCTTCTCCTTGAATGTGGTCACTGACCGGAAGCAGACGGCCTCACCGGCTTCTTTGGAAGCGGTCCCCTTGAGCAGCTACACGTTTACGTTACGGGGGGCGACGTCGAGGGTGCAGGTGCGGGCCCCCTCGGGGAGCTTTGTGATGCTGAGTACGATTACATGGGCCGGGGCGGCGATGCCTCCCCAGATCAGCGCTTCGGCGGTGGCGCGGCCGAAGATTATCTCGGGCGTGGTGGGGCCAAACGGAAGTCTTGACCTCGAGGTCACCCATGGGAGATACTACCTGACCTGCTGGAAGTCTGTGGTCGGCGCTGACGGGCAAAGGACGTATGTGCGCGCGCCGGCGACGGGAAGTAAGGATGTCGAGTCCGGCGCGACGATCGAGCCCCAGTCGGACGTGCCCCCGGAAAATTGCCCATGATGAGCCAGACAGGAACCACCATGATTGAGCTGCTGATGGTCTCGGTGCTGGTGGCCGGCTCGGTCGTCTGTCCCTAAACCGCGTCCTTTCGTTCCTGAAGAACATCCCCTTATCGTTTGTCTTGGCTGAGGTTCGTTTTCTTGTCGACCCAGCCTCCGTTTGCTATATCCAAACGAATCAATGAAGCATTTTTCATTTCCATTTCTCGGCACGTTTTTGGGGAGTGCCCTTCTTTTGGGAGGCTGCCAGCTTGCCCAAGATCAAATGGAGCGATTCATCGATTGTCCCGCTTCTTGCCCTGCCGCCCCGACGCGGGGCGTCTCTGGCGGCGCCGGGGCGCTCCTCTCCTCCACGAACACCTGAATGGGCGGCTCAACCCTCAACCAGATGAGTTCGACGAGCTCTGGGGCGGTCACAAATGACTCAACTACTTGGGGACGTTCCATCACAAACGTCACAAACTCCCTAGGCTCCCGGTGCTGGCACCTGCGCTTTAGAGTTTGTGACGTTTGTGATGGAACGTCCCCTCGTCGTTGCTGTATCGTTCTTTGGCGCTATTTCGCTTGGCGGGAGTCGATGGAGAACCCGTGGGGAATGGTGCCGGGAGCGTGATCGAGGATGTAGGAAGGATCGGATGTCAAGTTGTCGATCTCGCGGAGGATCTCCTGGCGGGCGCCCGTGTCGAGAGTGCTGCGGTACTCGTTCGGTCTTCTCGGGCTGACGTAGACGGAACGCGCCGCTGTTGGTGAGACGATCGCCGTACTCGCTGCTTCCTGGCGGTCTGGGGCCAGCGACGCTCCGCCGGGCGCGGAAGGAGGCGTGCTGCTGACAGACGAGGCACTCACCGGCGCCAGAAGCACTTGTTCGATGAACATGTTTGGCACAGCCAGCGGCACGACGGGAGCGCCGTCGATGTCCACAATGCTGAGTCTTCCAGAGACAATCTGCATCCTGAAACTTATACCTGCCAGCTTGAAGATGTTACCCGTGAAGCTATAGTACAGATAATTCGTGCGCGTAAAGGTAGGAGTGCCGTCGCTAAACAAACCGGCGTAAGCGATAATCATTTGCTTGAGGGGATCAGCAAATAGCCCTGCCATATAGAGGTATTCCGAAGCGAATTGGCTGGCTCCGGACCTTAAAGCTGATAAGAATTGGCTGAGCAGCGCGTCCGGCTTGCTCGTGAACCATTTGGCGTAAAAGGCTCGGAACTCATCCTTCGGGCTTTCCTTGCCGGCTGCGATCACTTGCCACTCGTCCATCTGCGCTGAGTTCAGGCCGGGATAGACATTCATCGCCACCTCATCAATGATGGTCGAGTAGTGCACGGTGCTGAGGCCAGCCAGATGCTTGGAGGGGAATGAACCTATCCTTTTGACCATCAAATCCGGGTCGATAGGAGGCTGATTGATATCGTAAATGACTTGGATTGTCTGGCTTCCATTCGTGCCGGGCACGGTACAGGAGTATATCTTATACTCGGGGGTTTGCGGGTTGCTCGGAGTGCCAGGAGGGGGCTCTTGTGCCGAGTCGTTCTTGTCATTGCAGGCGCTCGTTGCAAATGCCGCCATGAGGACGAGGAGCATGGTGCGGGGACCGTTCTTCACAGAGCTCAGGATAGCAAGCTTCCCTGATGGAGGGAATAGAACAAACGTCCAAATATTCCGTCCCAATAGGCCTATGGAGTCCTTGGGCCCGTTATTGACTTTGGGTGAGCTTTAGTCAAATGTGATGGAAATCGATCGGCGCCCCTTTGGTCGAAAGTCTCTTAGGCCGCTACCTCCAGCTTCTCTCGTTCGACGAATAATCCCATCACCAATTCCGGCTTCTCAATCGGCTTCCAGAATTGCGCCAGGCGTTCAATGATTTTGTAGACGAACGCTACTCCCGTGCGAGATTTCTGAAACCGCCGCACAACGCGAGTTCGCAATCGGACCCCCGCGAAGACCGACTCGATCGGATTGCTCGTCTTTAAATGCACCCAGTGCTCCTTCGGAAAGTCGAAGTAGCGCAGCAAGGCGTCATGGTCCTTCCGGATACAAGCCGCCGCCTTCGGGTAGCGAATCTCCAGGTCCTCGGCTAACAAGGCCAGGTGATTCTCCGCGTCTTCTCGACGCTCCGCCTGATACGCTACGCGCAGACGGTTGAGCACCTCCTCTTGCTTGGCCTTCGGCACTTTATCCACGACGTTGCGCATCTTGTGCTTCCAGCACCGTTGATCTTTGGCGGTCGGATAGACCTCCGCCACCGCCTCCCAGAGCCCACCCATCCCATCGCCGATAACCAAGAGCGGAGCGGGCATTCCACGCTCCGCCACCCCTCGCCAGATTTCCTTCCAGGAATCCCGGCTCTCCCGGTAGCCTTCCATCAGAGCAATCAGCTCTTTCTTCCCATCGGCATTCACGCCAACCAACACTAAAAGCGCCGTATTCTCTTTCTCCAGCCCGGCCTTCAAGTACACGCCGTCCGCCCAGACATAGGCGTAACGCGTTTCGGATAAGTCCCGGCGGCTGAAGGTGGCCAGGTCCGATTGAAACTTCGCCGATAAACGCAGGATCGTGCTGGCTGATAAGGTGGCTCCATCCCCGATCAGTGCTCGCATCGCCGGCTCAAAGTCCCGGCTCGAGAGCCCCTCCAGGTACAGCCGCCGGAATAACTCCTCGACACCCTCGGTTCGCCGCTGGTACGGACGCAAGATGCTCGACTCAAACTCGCCCCCGTCGACTTGCGGCACCGAGAGCTTTAAACCTGCTCCCAAAACTGTCACCTTCCGCTCCCGGGTTCCGTTGCGATAGCCTTTCTCCAGGCTCTTCGCCCGCTCATAGCGCCGCCGCTCCAGATACATCGTCACTTCTTCCTCCAGGGCTTCCACCAGCATTTTGCGCGCTCCCTCTCGGGCCAGATAATCCAGCATGCTCTCTTTGTGTTCGCAGCCTTTCACGTTTACAATGGTCTTCATAACGGCGTCTCCTTTTCGTTTATTGTCCGCTTGAACGGACAGGTTTGTTTGGTTCAACGAAAGGGTACGCCGTTATCTATTCCTAAGGCAAATCCTTCCTTGCCTCAGAACCTATTTCCAGCACTTTTGATGGTAACTCCTTTGGGTGGAAAAATCATCCTTTTGTGCCCATGTCCAGCCAGAACAGCTTGCTGGTGTCGACACCGGCCAGTTGAAGCGGCGACTTGCCTTTGATGTGCCGATACGCTTTGGACGGGTTGTCGAATTGATGAAATCGATAGAATAAGACGAGCAGCTTGACGATCGCCCAGGCGGCCTCGCGCGCATGAAAGCGGTCCATGGGCGTTAAGCGCCGGTCCATAAAGCGGAAGAGGTTTTCGATCAAGTTGTTGGTTCGCGGCATGCCGGGATGAAAGAACGCCGGAATGATTTGTGGGAGCGTACGAAGAAACAAATCCCGTGCCGGCTTGAACATCAGCCTTTGGAACGAAGGATAGTGCAGAAAGAACCGCACCCACTCCTTGGCCTGGTACCAGTGCGCCGCGCTGACAAACTGGTGATAGGCTTTTTGAAAGCGTTCGTATTCGGTGGGCAACTGCGGGTAGGTCGCGAAGCGAGGCTCGAGCAACGCGTCTAAGTTGCGCTGAAAATGAACCGTGCAACGCTGATGGATGCCTTTCGGATAGACGCTCTTGTAGGCGAGAAGGATGGCGCTGTCTCCGTCGGAAGTCAGCCCCTTGAGCGGATAGTTCAGCTCCTTGAGTTGCCCGAATAATTCCCGATAATTGACCTCCGTTTCGCGCCCCAGAATCACGCCCGGAACGTCCCGTGTGTTGGCATCGAAGGCCGCCAGAATGGAGACATCCATCCCTTCCACCGGAATCCGGTCGCCATCGACCTGCAGCCAGCCGGACCATTTCGGATCCAGCCGTTGGCTCACGGTAAAAGGATCGGCGCAGCGGTGCCCCATGTCTTGAATCCACAGCCAGACCTGGTAGGTCTGCACATGCGGCAGTCCCCATTGATGCAGTTGCCGCATCACCGCCCGGTAGGAGCCTCCGGTATCGATATAGAGAATCGTTGATTGTTCTTTGACCTCCTGGTCGTAGGACGTCATCGAGTCGCGCTTTTGCTCGACTGGAATAAATGGCTTGTTGCACGCGACGCAGAACCATCGTTGGTATCCTTTCGATTCCACTCCTGACAAACTGATCTTCCGGTACGTCCGAAAATCGTGACGGTGTGTGTGGCTGCTGCCACAGCGCGGACATTCGGGTGTCATGGCGGGCCTCCTTTTCCACCCATCGGGTGGATTTAGAGACCCTACTGCTTCACGATTGCATTGATATTACGCGGCGGCTCAACTACTCACACCCTTCATTTCCCACCCAAAACCGATAACAGCCCAGAGTCCTTGGGCCCGTTATGGACTCCCTCTGGTGGCTCATCTAGCCTTATCGAAAATGTTACAAATCGTTGAGAATTCGTTAACAGCAGCGTAACAGTCTTATGATATAAATAGGAAGCTCCGATGAACTTCAACCAAATCTGTCCGTATTTGGCGGCACTCCTCTTGCTTGCGGGCGGAGGATGCCGGGCGTCCCAGGTCGATCGTCACGACGCCGCGCAGCTCCTGCGGGCTCTGGCGACCGAGACCAGGATCTGGTGGTATGAAGTCCATCAGCCGGTTCTGGCGCGCGTGGGGCACCGCAGCATCAGACTCTCCGATTTGGACGAAGCTTACAAAACCTTCACCCAGCGCAATCCGCCGGCGCAGCTGGCAGGACCGGACGGCAAGCGGCGGCTTCTTGAGACGCTTATCAATCAGCAATCCCTGATCGTCCTCGCCGAGAGGCGCGGGCTTGACCGTGAAGCAACGTCTTATGCGCCGCTGGCCGTGGCGCGCCGCGTGACGCTGGTGGGCCTGCTGCGCGAGCGCCTGGAGGCGGAGGAGCCCGTCAGGGAGGAGGAGGTTCTAGCCCTTTACCGGTCGCAATACCCCGAAACGCCGGCCAAAGCTGCCAGGAAAGGCAACCGTGGAATGGTCCTGAGCGCCAAGTCGCCCCCGTATGAATCGAAACGGGAGGATCTTTACCGACGGATTTCCCAGGGGCGGTGGACCCGCGCGGTGAGCAAAGCGCGCCAATCGGAGAAGGTGTGGATTGACCCGGAATGGGCCGGGGCGCTTGCGCCTGGAAAATCGCGCGGCGCGGACAAGTGAGATGAGAAAAAGAATCGATCATTTCATAGCGAGCGTGCTTGCCTCCCTCCCGCTTTCCCTGGTTCTGGCGCTGGCGGCGCTTGTTTTCCTGCCTGGGACCGTCAGCTCCGCGGCCTGCGGCCCCGTGAGCTTTTCGTGCAGCGAAGCGGATGGGGAATGCGAGACAAATGAGACATGTCAGTTTTGTGACATGTTGAGCGGTGTGGGCGAATGCACCGACTGCGGGAGTTCATGCTGCAACCCCGCCTTAGTAATTTGCGACGGAGACGATGATTGCCCGTCAAGCTCGCCCCGCTGCGAAGTGGCAGTCGGTTCGTGCTACTGCGCCTGCGTGGTGGAAGAGGCGCTACCGTGTACCTCCTCGACCCCCGGCTGGATTGCGCCGGGCTGCTTCAATAGCAACCCTTCTATTCTCTGTGACGGAACCTGTGATTGCACTTGCCACGCTAACTGGAAAGCTGATTGCGGATGCCCGGGCGGGAAGATCGAGTGCGACGGCACATGCTCCAAGCCAGGCACCTATGATTGCTCCTGCAGAGACTCGACATGCATTGGAAGCACCTGCGATGATGGTTGCGGAGGTACTTGCGCTGGGATCAAAGATTGCAGTGCTTGTACCCCTGATTGCTCCTGCAGAGACTCGACATGCATTGGAAGCACCTGCGATGATGGTTGCGGAGGGAACTGTGCCGGGATCAAGGGCCCCGATTGCTCCTGCAGAGACTCGACATGCATTGGAAGCACCTGCGATGATGGTTGCGGAGGGACCTGCGCTGGGATCAAAGATTGCAGTGCTTGTACCCCTGATTGCTCCTGCAGAGACTCGACATGCATTGGAAGCACCTGCGATGATGGTTGCGGAGGGAACTGTGCCGGGATCAAGGGCCCCGATTGCTCCTGCAGAGACTCGACATGCATTGGAAGCACCTGCGATGATGGTTGCGGAGGGAGCTGTCCCGGGGCCCAGGTTTGTTGTGCCCCCGATGGAGACCCCTGTGCCGTGAACGGCGACTGTTGCAGTGTCTCTTGTTGCGGCTTCGTCTGCACCAGCTCAGGGCGCGCTCCTTGCGCGACCTGCGATTGCGGTAACCAGTGCTCGAGCGGTCTGTGCAGTTCCGGCGTCTGCGCTTTTCATATGACAAGACCTATAGGTGGCGCCTGCGGGGCGGTCCCTATGTGTGGCAGCGGCGGATGGGCTTGCGATGGGAACTGCACCTTTCCTCCGCCGCCGGTCTGCGCTTGCGCGGCAGGAGGGGTTTGCGGCCGGGTCCTTGCGGACGAGGTCTGGCCCACCGTCCTGGAGCTCAAGGGTGTTCCTGTGGAGCTTCGCACCTCGGATGGGCGCCCGTACATGGTGCAGAACACCGACCCGACGGGCTGGTTCAACTTTGGGCCCACGCTTGAGGGCGCCTCCTTCTCCTTGAATGTGGTCACTGACCGGAAGCAGACGGCCTCACCGGCTTCTTTGGAAGCGGTCCCCTTGAGCAGCTACACGTTTACGTTACGGGGGGCGACGTCGAGGGTGCAGGTGCGGGCCCCCTCGGGGAGCTTTGTGATGCTGAGTACGATTACATGGGCCGGGGCGGCGATGCCTCCCCAGATCAGCGCTTCGGCGGTGGCGCGGCCGAAGATTATCTCGGGCGTGGTGGGGCCAAACGGAAGTCTTGACCTCGAGGTCACCCATGGGAGATACTACCTGACCTGCTGGAAGTCTGTGGTCGGCGCTGACGGGCAAAGGACGTATGTGCGCGCGCCGGCGACGGGAAGTAAGGATGTCGAGTCCGGCGCGACGATCGAGCCCCAGTCGGACGTGCCCCCGGAAAATTGCCCATGATGAGCCAGACAGGAACCACCATGATTGAGCTGCTGATGGTCTCGGTGCTGGTGGCCGGCTCGGTCGCGATACTCTCGCTCACGCTGCCCAAAGCCTCGGAAGCGCTCACCAACAGCCGCCGCCGGTCCTTGGCGATGAGTTTTGCGGCGGCCAGGATGCAGGACCTCAAAGCGCAACCTTATGCGCTCTTGGACACCACACCCCGGGAGACCGGAGTCGACTCCAATTTTCCCATTTCCGGCATCGCGCTCTTTCCAACCATGGGGGGGTGCGACTGCAGCCGGGAAGACCTGACGCACGCCCGCTACACGAACGCCTTCTTTCAGGAAGCCACTATCGTCTACACCAGACATGAATGCATTCACCTCGTCGAACGGGTGGGAGCGGCCTGGCAGTCCACTTGCTCCAACGGGACCATGGGGGAAAGAGGAGCCGATAAGGGGCTGAAAAAAATCCATATCAATGTCACATGGTCCAGTCGCGGCCACCTCTACCAAGTGAACATGGAAAGCATGGCGTTCCGATGAGGCGGATCCTTCCAGCGGATCGAGGCTTCACGCTTGTGGAAACGCTGATCGTGGCGGCCATGGCGACCGCTATCCTCGCGGTGGTGGCGAAGATCCTGTTCAGCAATGTGACGTTTTTTAAGCGCATGGCGGTCCGTCAAATGGTCAACCAGGACAGCCGGGTCGGCCTTGAGCGCATCCAGCAGATGATCCGCAAAGGCAGAGCGGAGACCCTGGTCATCTCGACGCCCGCGGGGTCCACCGTGCCCAATTCGAAGGTCAATTTTGAGCTGCAAACGCCACTGCCGAACGGCACAACGGCTTATTCCGTTTATCTGGATCCGGTGACGCACACGGTCTACGGGAATAACTTTATCCAAGCTCCCCAGGTGCTTGCGAAAAACGTCACGGCACTGATCTTCACAGGGAATTCGATGGATCCGGCGGTTGTGTCCGTCTCCCTTCAAATCGACGCGTTTTGGGACGACACGAAGGACCTTTCCCGGTCCTCCTCGATCCTCATTCCCAATTACCGCGTTCAAATGGTGGAATCCCTATGAGGACCCAACGCCGATTGATGAATGAGTCCGGCCAGGCCCTGTTGATCGCGGCGCTCCTCTTTGTCATGCTTCTGGTCGCCATTCCCATTATGGTCTTTGTGAACAGGTCCACCGTCAAGCATAGTGGCATATCCCACAAGCAAACCAAGTCCCAGATGGTGGCCGAAGAGGGCCTTTCCTACGCGATCCAGCAGTTGTCGTCGTCCACCGTGCCCTCTAACCCTGCGCAGGCGGCGGGGGCCATCAGCCCGGACCTCCAGGGCTTACATCCGAACGTCGAGAACGCCCGCTTCATCTCTCAAGTCGTGCCTCTGGCCATGGCTAAAGACGACAGCATGCCCGTCAAGGTCACCTTCCAGAACGTGGGCCAGACCACTTGGACCGCCGCTGGCGGCTATAAACTGATCGCCGTCAATCCATTACCCAACATAATTTGGGATGATGATGGTGAAGTGCCGCTGGCGGAAACTGTATTGTGCCGTTCAACCGTGACCTTTACATTTAATATTCATGCGCCCTCGGCGTTCGGTGAGTATCAATTTCAATGGGGGATGCAAAATTCAGCAGCGGCTTACGTCAGTGGCTTTGGAGAGTATTCGAAGAATCTCACCGTTCGCGTGCAAACCATGCCCGGCAATCCCCCGAATTGGCCCTATCTGGCGGGCGGCGGGCTCCCGGCCCCGGAGATTGTCTCAAGCGCGCAAGGGGGGTACTTTTCCGTCAGCTATAGTTCCGTCACCAGCCCGGGGGTGGGCGGTCTGCAGCGCTATCAGGTCGGCATTTTCTCTCGGGCGGTGGAGCGTGACGGAACGGCCATCCCCGGCGCTTCGATTTACGCGGTCGTGAGCCAGCAGACGGTGGGGGCGAAACTTCCTTCCAGCTACAGCGCCTCCGCGGCGCTCGACTTGGCTTACCCTCCCAATCAGAGCGCGGGAGGGTCTACGCTTCGTGTCGAAATGGGGCCAATTGTGGTCCGTAGCACGGCGACCTGGACCCTCGACGCGCACAACGCCGCTACCCAGAGGCCTCGGAAGTTTGCGGGGGGCGCTATCCTGCCCCGAACGGACGATCCGCACGCACCCAGCGATCAGAAAGCATACTGGGCTTACACCTCCGCCGGCACGCCCTCGACGATTGACCGGCGGTATTATGTGATCCAAGCCCAAAATTCGACCTGTCCCACGCCTCCTCAGTGCGGAGGCGCGCCCTGCCCCAGGCCCGCTGCCTATGCGGACAAATGTTACTTTCCGGACACGAGCGCCGGCGCGGCCATATTCGACAATTTCACTCTCGGGGACGGCACGGACAAGTTCATCTATATCAATGGCAACGCGGAATTTCACCGTTTCGCGGTGGATCTCGGAAGCGGCACCTTTTATGTCTCCGGAAAGCTCACGCTGGGAAACAACACCCAGCCCGCGAGCTTCGCCCCGGCGACGGCCGTCTATATTCCTCCGACTATCGGGAAGGAAGATCCGTATTCCACCTGCAGCGGTGGTGCTGTCTGTTCCGGGTCCGCCGTGGACCGCCATATCGACTTTCGTGGTTTCCTCTATGTCGCCGGAGGCCTGCATCTCAATACGAGCGGGCCTCCTGCCGGCGATAACAACTGGACGCTCTTAGGAGCGGCGCGGGTGGACGGCAACTTCGTCATGGACAACGGCACGACGCTCTATGTTTTTTATAACGACGTGGTCAACCACAAAATCCGCACCTCGAACTTTGACCTTCAGATCGATTCCAAGGAATATGTGCGATGAAGAAATGCGGAAGTTGGAATCGCTTCCGGTTCGTCCTCACCAGTTTTCAGGCCGTATCCTTTTTTCGTTCTGCGTCGTATGCTCGTCCGCTCTGAGTGCGCCACACGCGAGCTTTCTCCGCTGCGCTCCCGCGATCCCGGCCCCGATGGCTCCTTCAGGCGGGCTTCACAAAACCTAACGGCTTGGGGACGTTCCTCACGATCTCACGCACTTCCTTGAGTGTCATCCCCCCCGGTTGTAAGGGGGGGATCCATCAGAGCATCAAATCGGATTGATGGATCCCGTCCGCCACACGGCAGGGCGGACGGCCCGCCGGTTGTGTGGAGGGCCGGCTTTCGCCGGGATGACAACTGGCGTGAGACCGTGAGGAACGTCCCCAAGCCGTCTGGCAGTTGCGGCACAAAATGTGTAAACTATCCAAAATCTTGCGAAACGCGAAGGAGGAACTCATGAAATCGTTAAGCTCAATTGGCGTGATGTCGGTGTTCAAAATGTCGCTCGTGCTGGGGGCTGTTGCCGGTCTTTTGGTCGGCTTTGTCCTTATGATCGCGTCGGTCCTCGATAAGAAATTCCTAGAAGGTGTGGTGACGCTCGTCCTCGCCCCAATTTTGTATGGTGTGGTCGGAGCCCTCGTGAATGCGCTTATGGCCTATATCTACAACCTCGTCGCGTCCCGCCTGGGTGGCATCGAAATCTCCCTCGAAGATTAACCTACACACAAGGGACGCTCACAAACTTATAGACTCTTTGAGCTGTCATCCCGGCGAAAGCCGGGATCCACAGGTGCCCTTAGACAACATGATGGATCCCCCCCTTACAGCCGGGGGGGATGACACCCGAGTTTGTGAGTGTGTGAGGACTGAATTTGTGAGGAACGCCCCCAAGCTGTTGCTGCTGGTTGTCCTTTGCTGCGGCCTGTCCGCCTGCGCCAAAAATTATGTGACGAAGCAGCGCCAGGTGAAGTTCATCTCCCAAAAGACAGAACTTGAAATCGGCCGCAAGACCAAAGAGCAGATCGTCAAGGAGTATGGCAGCTACAAAGACCTCGAGTGGCAGATTTATCTCGACCAGATCGGCCAGCGCGTGGCCAAAGCCTCCGACCGGCCGGACCTCCCCTATGATTTCACAATCCTCGATACCGATATCCTGAACGCCTTCGCCGTGCCCGGCGGCTTCGTGTTTGTCACGCGGGGCCTGCTGATGGAAATTGCCGACGAGGCGGAACTCGCGATCGTGCTGGGCCACGAAATCACGCATATCGCCGCCTGGCACGGCATTGAGATGCTCCAAACCGCGGGGCTCCTGGGGACGCTCACCGCGCTGGGCGTTGTGGGAGGGATGGTGGCCGGCGCCGGCGAAGCTGCACTCGCCCTGGCCCAGGCGGCGAGCGTCTACGAAAACCTCTACCTCCTCGGCTATGGCCGAAAGAACGAGATCGAGGCGGACCGCTACGGCGTGGTGTACGCCGCCCGGGCCGGCTACGACCCGGAAGCCTCTTACACCTTTTTTGAGCGCCTGGACAAGATCGAAAAGGAGGAACAAGCCGCCCAGCGCATCAGCCCCTATTGGAAAACTCACCCGGACACAACGGACCGCCGCGCGAAATCCCACCGGTGGATTGGAGCGATCAATCAATCCGGGCTGCCGCTTGGCTACAACCGCGACAAATACCAGGCCATGGTGGCCAAGCTCCCCCGCGGCGATTCCCCGGAGCGCGGCATCATCACCGGGAACACCTACGAGAACAAGTCATTTGGCCTCTCGGTCAAGGTGCCCCAAGGGTGGAAGCTCGACAACCGGCGACTGCAGACCCTGGTGTCTTTTAATGGGCCCGAAGCCGAAGTGAGGGGAATCCTGCAGCGCTTCCGGCTGCCGGAGGAAATGGGCGTCCAAGATTTCGCCAAGCAAGTCGCCCGCCAGTGGGGCGTCCAGGAAGCCAACGTCCGTGATGTGGATTATCCGGCCGGCCACGGGCTTCTGTGGCAATATGGCGGGGACTACATGCGGTTCCGGACCTTGCTTCTCGTGCGTGAGCGCGCCGGATACGCCCTCATGTGCCAGATGCCGGGCGAGCTCTACCTGCAGTACGTCGTCGACTGCGAGAAGATCATGCGCAGCCTGCAGATTCAATAAGTCCGTATCGGAGGAACGGGGTGCCGGAGTAACGGAGTAACGGCGCAACGGCACAAGAAACAAGTTGTGACTCCGATACCCCGGTACTCCGTTACCCCGATACTTTAATTCTCGATCTGAACGTCCTCCACCCACATCAGCCAGCACGATCCCTGGCCGGAGCCGCCAAGGGTGGGATGGCTGTTCCAGGTGAAGCCGTTGGGCCCCGTGATATTGACGAGCGAGCCCCGCGCGCGGACCACATGTCCCGTACGAACAGACTGCAGGCGCTTCCACGTCTGGCGCTGGGCAGGGATTAGGTGGACATTCTTGCTCTGCTGGTAGATGGTGTCATCCGAGAGCGGCGCTTCTTTGTAGCGGAAATAGTACCAGCGCATGAACTGCGAGATTTTGAGGTCTTTGAGATAGGCCGAGTCGGACATCCCGCGCCAGCCGATGGCCAGGTCCATCGGGGAGAGCTTCGCGCCACGGTCGGCGTAATAGCGCTCGGTGGACAGAACCCGCGCGCGGAACTTGATCGACGCGATGGGCGTGATCGTGTGCTTCTTGTAGGGAAAGGGCGGCGCGGCAGGTGAGCCGATTTCCGGCACCTCCCGGACGAGCGGCCCGGAGCGGGCAGGAGAGGGGCGATGGCTGTGCCAATAAAGCGCCACCAGAATCAAGAGCGCGACGGCGAACAGGGACTTGAGTGATCTTTCGGACATGCTCAAGTCTGGCGGCTGCGGGGGCCTGTGTCAAGTGTAACACCTTGGAATCCGATGGACTGGATCCCGGTTTTCACCGGGATGACGACAACTGCAGCGTAATATGAAAGCGGGCCTCAAGAGAGTTATAAACAAGGCTGTCGGTAAAGACACCTTAATAACCCCAGGAGGCCCAAAATCATGATATCCATCGGCATTGATCATCACAAGAAGTATTGTCAGGTTGTGGCTATGAGGGAGTCTGGCGAGATTGTATGGGAAGGTCAAGTCCCCACACGGCGAGAAGGTCTTGCACAAGTTAAAGAGGCGATTCCTCCAGGAGAACCGGTGCAAAGTGTATTGGAATCTGGACGGAGCTGGGGCATTGCCTATGACATTCTGGAAGATCTCGGGATGAATCCGGTGTTGGCCAATCCTTATAGATCACGATTGATCGCCGACTCGTTTATCAAAACAGACAAAATCGATGCAACGGCACATGCCCTGCTGCTACGTTTGGGGGTGACCCCAACAATCCACGTGCCGAGTCGAGATCGGCGGGAACAGAAAGCGCTATTGCGGCACCGACTATGGCTAGTGAAGGGACAAACGGTGATCAAGAATCGAGTTCATGATTTACTCGACCGACTTCATGTTGACGTTCCCGAACGAAGCGACTTGTTTGGAGCGCATGGCCGGGCGTGGCTGAAGGCTTTGGAGCTTCCGGAGATGCACCAGCATTTATTGAGATCCCACATGGCATTGCTCGATGAGATTCGCGTCCAAATTCGAGCGACAGAAGAATGGATTGATCGGGTTTTAAGGGATCACCCTTTGCGCGAGCTTGTCGATTCATTTCCTGGGGTCGGCAAGATCTTAAGTGCTCTGATGGCCTTGGAAATTGACACCATTGAACGGTTTCCGACGGCTGCGCGGTTTGCATCGTACTGTGGCGTGGTGTGTAGTACCTACAGTTCAGGGGGTAAGACGTATCACGGAGGATTGATCCCGTCTTGTAACCGCTATTTACGCTACGCATTAATCGAGGCCTGTTGGACGGCTGTATCTGTATCACCGTACTTTAAAGCCTTTTATCAGCAACGAAGAATTCGAAAGCTGTCATCGGTCGCTATTGTGGCAGTGGCCAGAAAGATGGCAGAGATCATGTGGGTATGCCTGAAGAACAAGAGGAAGTATAAGGAAAAGATGTATCGATTTGGTCGAGTCGCCTTGGCGAAATCTTAACGGAAGCCGCGTTTAACTGCAGCGTAAGGGACCCGGCCTCGAACCATTACAGTGTCCAGACGTCGTGGACGAAGAAAAGTGTGAGTACAGCTTAAGCATCAAGACGAGGCGACGGTAAGAAAAACGCTCAAATAGCTAGTCGCACCACGGCCTACTTCAAAGGCAAGGAGAGACCTTTTGTCATTAAAGAATTTACTTGCGCCCGCTTTCAGAAAAGATTCCCGGTTAGCGGATGATCACGAGTTGGCCCGTTTTCTTCGCGCCTTGAGGATCTTGGATGAGGTAGAGGTACAGGCCGGAGGCCACTTTCTCGCCCTGGTCATTGGTGAGATCCCAGGAGGCAGCGCTTCCCGTCACGGTCAACTCTTTGACCGCATGGCCCGATACGGAAAAGATCTTGACGGTCGACTGAAGGGTGAGCCCATCGAGCGTCACGCCGCCCGTATGGCGATCGCTCCGCCAGGGGTTCGGAAACGCGCGCACATGGTCCAAATTGGACGCGACCAAGGTGACATAGCCTTGAGCCGGCGTAGAGACCCGACTCCCGCCATCGGTGGCCTGCACCGTGATCTGATAGTAGCCCGGATCCAAGTGGTAGCTCGCCAGGCTCGCGACGGGGCTCGTCGTGCGAAAACCGGCACGCAAGGCTCTCCCCAGAGCAGAACTTGCCCCAGGCCGTGGGGCCGCTCCTCCTAAGCTGCCGCTCAGCCACTCGATCTCCCAGATAAAGCTGATGCTGGCAAGCGCCGGGTCGTATTCTACGCTCAAGGTGCCGTCTACGGTCATGTATTCGGGTAGACGCAGAACCGGGGCCGGCAGCACTTCCGGAGGAGGAGGGGGAGGCGGAGGAGGCGGCGGCGGCGCGATCTCTTCAACACGCACCGTCGCGCTGCCGGATATTCCGCCCGCGGAGGCCGTCACGGTGAAAGGACCCCCCGCGACCGCGCCCGCGGTGAAAAGCCCCGTGGTTGAAATAGTCCCGCCCCCCGAAACCGCCCAGACAAAGGTGGGGGGACTGGACAAGAGCTGCCCAAATTGATCCAAGCCGCTTGCGCTAAAGGTTTGTGTGCGGCCGACCTGTACGCTGACGTCGGCCGGGCTCACCGTCACGATGGTGAGCGTCTGGTTCACCGTGACATTCACAGGACTTGTGACGGTGAGGCCGCCCGGATCGCGGATCGTGACGAGGAAACTGTAGCTGCCGGCCTTCGTGAAGCGCGCGGTCGTGTTCTTGGCGGCGTTCGAGCCATTGGCGGTGAAGGTGACTGCGGCCGGCGGCGTGCCGGTCGTCGACCAGCTGTAGAGGAGACCCGCTTCCCCGCCGTCATCGGCCCCCAGAACGGACAAAAGGGTCGTGGTGCTGGTCACGGGATTGGGCGTGGCGGCTGGCGCCACGCTGATCGTCGGGGGCGTATTGGGCGTCCCTTCGAAGTTGATTTGAATCTGCAGCGCGGAAGCATCGGCACGGATCGGGGTAAAGGTGATTCCTTGGACCGGCTCGGTGTAGAACCGGCCGACAGGCAGGACCGGGTCGTAGAAATCCGACGATAAGCTGCCGGGGGTCATGTCCAAGAGCCACGTTTCGGTCTTCCCTAAACGGAGTACCGCGCCGGGAACATATTGGGCGTTCGTAAATTGCGTGTTGTACTCCAAGTAGTAGGTCTCTGACGTCGCACCCGTCGCCGTCACTTTGATGCCCTTCGTGCCGGAGGCGGCCGAATTGATCGGTGTTAAGGTGTAAACGCCGCTTGCGGTGACATTTTGGATGGTGGTCCATTTCATCAGTTCCTTATGAGGAGCGTTAAAATGGTGGCCAAAAGGATACCCGCTCCCCATGGTGGCATAGAGGTCCCCGTATTCATCCTGCGCGCAGCCGCTGCGACCGGGCGTGTAAGGGACAGAGCCGCAGTCGGTGGAGTGGGAATGGCGCATCCCGTAATTGTGGCCTAATTCATGGGGGACGACCCGCGTGTCCAGATACCCGTTGATCCAGGACGCGGGGCCTCCGATGCTGGCAAGACCCGCCCAGCTGCAGGCGCTCACTCGCGGGAAGGCATACATCACATGCGTATATCCCGAAAGATTGACGCCCGCCGCTGCGGCGGCAGCGTCGGCAAGGTTTTGAATTTGGTCGGGATCGCATGTGGAAGGAACATTGATGGGCAAGGTGTAATAGCCAAAGACGTTCCCCGTCAACCACGTGAGATCGTAAGAAGCGCTCTTGTAGTAATTGCCTCCGGAGACAATCACGGTGTTATAGGCTTGGGTCGGCGTCCAGGGCTGACGCGTGTCATTTTGGAAGTTGACGAGGAGCACCGCCACTTTGTGTTCGCCGGTCGTGAGCATGGCGGGGGCCGAAATCACCTCCAAGTTCGAGGGACTGATAGGGGGAACCGAAAGCATGCTGCCCGAACGCTCGGCACCGCGCAATCGAACGCTCATGCCCGTCTTCAGATGGGAGAGGTCACTCCCTGGAGAAAATTGTATCTCGAGACGCTCCGATCGCGTCTTCAAGAAATATCGATATCGAACGTATTGGACAAAATCTTCCTCCACCAAGACCTCGAGCGTTCCTTCGATGGCAGCATTGGACCCCGTTCCTCCGCCTCCGGAGCCCGGTCCGGACGCTCCACCCCCAGCGCCGGAGCCTCCGATCCCGCCCGATAGGGTCTTGGCCAGCGCGACGGCAGCGCCGACATCGACCAGTCCCTGACCATAAACGGTGTCCGTGCCGGGCGCCCCGAGATCCTTGGCGGTCGACCCGAGCGCTTCTTCCACCTGATCTGGGTCGAGCGAGGGGTTGGCAGATAAGATCAAGGCTGCGGCGCCGGCCGCGATCGGAGCAGCGCCGGAGGTCCCGCTCACGGGGCCGTAGAGCCGGCGCCGCAGCGTGGTTTCTAAATTCAGCCCGGGCGCCACCAGATCCACCGCGTTCCCGTAATTGGACCATGACGCGCGGCTGTCCGCAGGGTCCGTCGCGCCCACAAGGATCAGCGAAGGGTAATTCGGGATGTCCATCTCGAGGCCGTCATTGCCGGCCGCGACAAAAGTCAGAGCTCCCTGGTGGCGCGCCTCACCTGCCGCGGAGGCGATCGTGGCGCTTCCGCCGGCGCCGTAGCTTAAATTGATGACCCTTGCACCCTGGCCCGCTGCCCAGCGGATGCCTTCGGCGATGTCCGAGAGATAGGCGCTGCCGGAGACCGTGTCATTGGTGACACGCACCGGAACGATCTTCACGTTCCAGGCCACGCCAGCGACACCTTGTAGATTGTTTCCTTGAGCGCCCAAGAGGCCCGCGACCGCGGTCCCGTGACCCACCGCGTCGTCGGTATTGCTGGAGAGATCGGCGCTGTTCAAGCCTGGCAGCTGCAGGTTTTCAACTAAATCCGGGTGATGGGCATCCACTCCCGTATCGCAGAGCGCCACAAGCACGGTGTCGGCGCCGCGCGTGATGTCCCACGCTTCAGGCGAGCGGATGGCTCCATGGTGCCATTGCTGCGTGTAGAGAGGGTCATTGGGGATTTGTTGGGGGCTCAGGGCATAATCGGGTTCGGCAAAAAGGACCGCCCCCGTGGCTTCCAGTTCGCGGGCGATTGATTCCTCGGGTTGGGTGATCGTCACCGGGGCTTCGGCATGCTCCATTTTGCCGCCGGCGAATGACCGTTTTCGAGCCAGCCCGTGACGTTTCAAAACATTTCGAAGCGCTTGTCTTTGAGCGGGTGTCGCGTTCGGGCTCGGTTCGTAGAGGACCGTACGGGGGCGGCGGCTCCAATCGGGCCGCTTGAGCCCCTTGGCATCGGTTGGGCCCGAAGCCAAAAGGGGGACGCCTCCCAAAAGCAGCACAAGGCACAGGAGCGATTCTTTCGTCCTTAGTAAGAAGCGCATGCTACTTGAGGGTAACGAGCGAAAGTTACAGTCTGAAGTCAGCCATGCAAAATTCATTTGAACTGTAACTAAGTAACAGGATTGTTAATCTTGGTAAACAGCCTGTTATTAATTTTAGGCCAATTAGAATAACTATCTAGAATTCGTTTCGATTTGTATTTACAGAGATGTAAGCGCCCCTTGATAGGTCATGTCGTCTTTTCGGAGATCCTGGGAATGATAGGCCCAAAGGATCAAAATGATGAGCTTCCAATTGTCCAAATCATGCAAAAAAGGACACTAAATCGCCTCTATATATCAAGCATATATTTAGAGACGTTTAATTTCTTAATTATTCTTTACTTTCATTCAATGTCGGTATAGAAACGGAGTTGCCAGAGTAGCCTTACAGGTTCGTAATATGGTCTTAACAGAGGAGAGACATACTTAATAATAATGCGCCAATTGACATCTCAATCTCATAGGTCAGGCACCCGTTGGGTGTTCGGCGCCGCTTTATGCGCGGGGCTGTTGTTTGCGGGCAGCCGTGAGCTTAGAGCGGCGACCTATTGGGTGAGCCCAACGGGGACATCCTCCTGGGCGAGCTGCCAGAGCGAGAGCGATCCGGGAAGCAACTATTGTTCACTGCCCACCGCCAATGCCAAGGCGGTTGCGGGCGATCTGGTTTACCTCAAAGGAGGCACGTATTTATTGTCCACTCCGGGCCAGGCCGGCATTTCACCGGCGAATTCCGGCGCGGACAAGAATTCCCGCATTACCTTCGCCGCCGCTCCGGGTGAAACGCCGGTGATCAAAGGGACTGGATGCCTTGACTGCGGCTGGGGTCTGGTGCTTTCGAAAAATCGATACATCAAGGTCGATGGGATCACGTTTCTCAACCTCGCGCGCTGGGCCATGATCATCCATTCGTCCAGCTATAACGAAGTCGCCCGCTGCGTTTTCCGGAGCGAGACCGGCGAGGATGTTGTCCAAGGCTTTTTCATCGGCAGCTGGTGCAGCGGCGGGAGCGTGATGAGTTGTTACAGCACCCACAACTGGGTCCACCACAATACGTTTTCCAAGGCCCACCGCACCGCGAATGATCCAACCCAATGCTATGAAGGGCGTGATCTGGTGCGCATCGGGGACCCGCCGAATCCGTCGTACCCACCCTATACCGGTGATAACAACTTCAACACGATCGAAGACAATATGCTGGAGTACGCGGGGCACGCGCTCTTTGACAATTACGGCGCCTTCACCGTATTCCGCAACAACGTGCTACACAACGAAGGCTGGATACCGGACACTTCTGGCGGCACCTGCGGCTATCCGCCCATGCCGAACGGGAAATACGGTCACCGAGGCATGCAGTTGTCGGAAGATTTCGGACGCGACGGGACTTATGTGTTGATGGAGAGTAATCGAATGGGCCATTCTTCCGCCAACCCGAACAATCCGGGGGAGGCTGTGTTGTCTCTGGCGGCGCCGAAAAACATCGTCCGGTTCAACTCCATTTACAATGGCCAGCAGGCGGGACTCTATTTTAAGTACGCCTCCTACGGCAAGATTGGCGCGGGCGGGACCGGCTCGACCAACAACCGGGTCTACAACAACACCTTTTTCCACAACGGGTGGACCTACCCTTACATGCAGAAGACGCAGCCGGGATGCTCGACATGCCCCGGGAAGCTCGCCGGGATCACCCTTTATTCGGCGACCCTCGAAAATGTCCTCAAAAACAATCTGGTCTACGATAATTTTTCGTACTACCTGAGTTTGCCGGACCTCTATCCCGGGACTCTCTACACGGGCCTTGATATCACGGTCGACACGGGACTGAATCCAGCCGATTATCCGGGGATCGCGACCATCGAAAATAACTGGACAACCGTCAAAGGCAACCCTAAATTCCTCAATCCTTCTCTCGACGATCCCACCAGCAAGACCCTGCCCGATTTACGCCTTCAATCGGATTCGCCTGCGATCGATCAGGGCGCCCCTTTAACGACCACCGTAGGCTCCGGAAGCAACTCGATCACCGTGAAAGTGAACGATGCGTTATATTTTCAGGATGGGTCGTGGGGGTCCGACCTGGCGCGGAACGTGAATTTCTTCGCGGACTGGATTGCCGTGGGGAGTGCGGGCAATCGCGCGCCAATCGCCTCGATCAACTATGCGGCCAACACGATCACGCTGAAATCCCCGCTCAGCTGGGCGGCCAACGCGCCGGTGTGGTTGTATAAGGATTCGAGCGGCCGGGAGGTGCTTAATGGTACGGCGCCGGATATGGGAGCCCATGAATTTGTTCGGCCTCCGATCAGCGCTGCCAGCTGTTCGCAGGCGGATGTCCAGGCCGCTGTGAACCTTGCGGAACGAGGGGACACGATCATCGTTCCGGCCGGTTCATGCACCTGGTCAAACGAGACTTCTTACGGCGGGTATAATCGATTGCTTTCCCTCACCCAAGGCATCAAATTGCAGGGTGGCATCGGGGGGCCCACCACGATTACCCTGAACGGACCCTCCGACCATGGTCAGATCGCTTATATTCCGGATGCAACGGCACAGACCCATAATGAGGCGTTTGAAATCACGGGATTTACCTTGGACGGCCAGTCACTTTCGAAGCACCAAGGCCTTCTCTACGTAGGGAATGGAAGCACCTCCAAAGTCATGTCCAATATCAAAATCCACCACAACACGTTTCAGAATTCCTTACATACGGGTGTGGTTGTGAGCGGGCCGGTTTATGGCGTGGCCTATTTGAATCATTTCATCAATGTCGGCTACGTGATCAGAACGTTTGGGAGAGACGCGGTCTCCTGGGCGCTAGTTCCGAGGGAGTATGGGACCGGGACGAATTTCTTCATCGAGGACAACACCATCCGTTTTACCCAGGCCATAGAGGGCGGACTGACCGACCACGGGCAGGGCGCGCCGGGTTATGTCTATCGGTACAACACCACGGATCTGGCCAATGCCACCGGCCTTTCGGGCCTGTGGGTCAATCACGGATTGCAAAGCATGTCAGTGAGCCCGGGTTATAGCTGTTGCGGGTATTCCAATTGCAGCCCCTCGGTGGCCGGTTCTTGCAACCCTAATCAGGATTCTTGTGAGCAATGGTCCACGATCAAATCCGAGTACTACGGGAATAAGATCGTCAATAGCCCGGATTTTTCCACCTGGATGGCGCATAGGGGTAGTTGGCAGTTAATGTTTTACAACTCCAGTGATTCTTCTTATGCCAAGCCGTACTATGCACAGTATTCATGTGATTCTTGTCAAAGCCCCGCTTCCCCGGCGTACTCCCAGCATGTTCAAAATTCGTATGTATGGGCGAACTACGGTGGGGGAATTCTCCGCCCCATGACCAAAGGCTTGGACTTCTGCGCCGATGCCGCGGTCGGATCGCCTTACACCATTACGGAAAATGTTGATTATTGGAATCATCAGGCGGGTTTCAATGGGACTGTGGGGATGGGGTGCGGCACGCTGGCCGCGCGTCCGGCGACCTGCACGCCCGGTGTTGCCTATTGGGCCACGGATCAAGCCTGCACGGATCTCACCGGTCGGGTCGGTACCAATCCGGCAAGTCCGATTTCCGGCACGCTCTACCAATGCACCGCGCCCAACACCTGGTCAACCTCCTATACGCCTTATCCTTATCCCCACCCGCTCAGAACGGGCCTGCCACCCCCTCCGCCTCCGCCGCCCCCTCCGCCACCAGGCGGCCTGGCCACCCCGACCTTGAACTTGCCGGCTTATCTGCCGGTGAACGCCGAGATCCGCGCCGGCTACGGCGGGTCTGTGGCGCCGGCGTATTTCAGTTGGACGTTCACTCAGGTGGGCCGAACCGGCGAACCGGTGAGCCGTCCGACGTCCGAGGCTCCACACGACAGGCGCCCGCCCGATGTGTGGCGGGTCCGACGTCTAAGCGGCTCATATGAAACGTCTGGAGTTGACGTTGGACGTCGCACGTCGGACGTCGGACGCGCTTTCGGAGCTCCCTCCGCCTCTTTCACCACCGCTTCAACGGTCGCAAGCCTTGCCGCGCAGAATCTTGACCTGGGAACATACCTCGTGACCGTCACGGCCCATGACGCCTCCGGCAGCGCCTCTTCACCGGCATCGGCGCAGGTGACGCTGGTGTCAGCCAATCTCGATCAGGTCCGGGTCTATCCCAATCCCTGGCGGAGCGACCGGCACGCGGCGAGGTCCGTCACTTTTGACAGTCTCACGATCGATACCGAGATTAAGATCTTCACGGTCTCGGGACACCACGTGAAGACGCTACCGAGCTCAAGCAGCTCAGTGACCTGGGACCTGACGAACGAAAGCGGCGACCGGGTGGCTTCGGGGATCTATGTCTATCACCTGAAGGCGGAAGGCGGAGCCAAGAAGACGGGGAAAGTGGTGGTGATTAAGTGAACTTCGTATCGGCGTATCGCCCGCCACTACATCACGGCGGGCCCGCCAACGATGTGATGGCGGGGCGTATCGGAGTATCGGAGTCACAGCAACGTAAACACATTACGCTCTTAGAGGTGTTACCCCGATACACCGTTACTCCGTTACTCCGATACACCGTTACTACGTTACTCCGATACACCGTTACCCCGTTACTCCGATACAGCCTTCTCTTGCTGCTGGCTGCTCCGGCGGCGCAGGCGGCGACCTATTATGTCCGCACCGATGGGAACAACACCAACACCGGATTGACGAACACCTCGGGCGGGGCGTGGCGGACCATCGACTGGGCGGCCGATCACGTCGCGGCGGGAGATGTGATCCGGGTGCAGGCGGGCACTTACGCAGAGGTAGTCACGGCCAGTAGCTCGGGGTCTGCCGGAAACTACATCACCTTCGTGGCTGATGGGTCTGTGACGAATTTCGGATGGGTCATTACTGGCGATTGGATTCGAGTGATAGGTTTTATCGTCGAAGGCGGAAATACCAGAAACGATGGGATCTACCTGCAAAATGCTGATTATGTTGAGATATGGAATAACACCATACAGAACTTTGAAGGAGATTCCATAAGAACGGACAACGGAGCTAGGCTATACCAATCCAACAACTGTCTCTTTATCGGCAATGTGATTAAGCATTCCGCATTCAAAGATTTTCAGGTTCGTGGCAACAGCAACGTCATTGCCTATAACGAATCCGACACCCCCGAGGTTGACTTCATCTATCTCTTTGGGCAAAGAAATAGGCTACTGAACAACTATAGCCATAATGTGAATGCGGCTCCTTCATCTCATACCGATTTCATTCAATCCGGTCAGGATTCTATTGGCTTGGGCCACTCACTGTATGAGGGGAATTTCTACGCCGATGAGTCCGGAAGTGAACATCACTGTACCAATATCGAAACCAATTCAGCCAGCTTGGACGCCTATACGATATTCCGGCGAAACGTCTGGTCCAGTAATGGCAACGCAGGCGGGCAGTGTTTTGGGCTTGCGGACGGACAGGCTTTCCTCAAAATTTATCACGAAACCATCGCATATGCCTCGCATTATGTCACTTATGACCGTGGTAGTAACGTCGCGGCTGGCCGAGGGGTCTTGAACAATATCTGGCACCAAGCGTGGTGGCCAGGGACGAATCCAGTCGGTGTCTATGATGATACTCCCGCCGTGCATGACTACAATATTTTTTACGATATAGGCGGATCGATCAATTACGCGAGTACAATCAACGCCGAAGCGCATTCTCTCCGGAATACGAATCCATTAGTGACCAATGCGGCAACTCGAGATTTTACGCTTCAGTCTGGCTCACCCGCACGAAATGCAGGTGGTCCGCTCACGACGGTCACGTCCGCCAACAATACGGGCACGACGTTCATGGTGGGTGACGCCAGCTACTTTTCTGATGATGATACGACCATCACGCAATATGGCGGCAATGTGGTGGTGGGCGATACGATCACGGTCGGCACCGACGTCGTGACCGTGGTGAGTATCTCAGGAAACGCCATCACCGTTACGCCGTCCTTCACATGGGCCAACGGGGAGGCGGTGTACTTCGGTCACGATGCCACACCCGACATCGGGGCGTATCCCTACAAGGCGGGCGGCTACACCTTGAGCGCGACCTATTCTCAGTCGGGCGGGGTGGTGACCGTAACGCCTTCCGATGCGGAGCTTGTCCGGTTCGTGGTTTGCTATGAAGACCGCATCCCGACCACGGTCGACAACGCAAGTCCTTACACTTGCTCTGTGGGCGGCGGAGCGCTCGGCGTGAGGGTTTACCCGCTTTACGCGAGCAAAACCCTCTACGTCGCCGCAACAAGTGGAGCACCCCCTCCGCCGGACACGACCCCCCCTTCGGTGCCGACGGGCCTGGTGGCGGTGGCCGTTTCTTCCACTACGATCAATCTTAGCTGGGCCGCCTCGACCGATGCGGTCGGGGTGGCAGGCTACGGCATTTATCGCAATGGGGTCTGGATCTCGAGCGTCAGCTCGGGCACGTCCTATGCGAGCACGGGCCTTTCGGCTTCGACCACCTACAGCTACCGCGTGACCGCTTATGATGCGGCCGGGAATATCTCGGCGCTCTCGGCCGCGGCCAGCGCGACGACCCAGGCGGCGACTTCGCCGCCTCCTCCACCTCCTCCACCCCCTCCACCGCCTCCACCGCCTGGGAGCCTCTCCACGCCGACGCTCAATCTGCCGGAGTATCTGCCGGTCAACGCCCAGATCACGGCAGGTTACACCGGCGCGACGCCCGCGGCCTATTTCAGTTGGACCTTCACCCCTGTAAGTGTCGCTCCAGGCTCCAGGCTCCAAGCTCTAGGCAACAGCACTTCTTCTTCCCCTGGAGCCTCGAGCCTAGAGCCTAGAGCGCAGCCGGCACCTTCGGCTTCCTTCACCACCCGCACCCCCCAGGCCAATCTCGCCACGGCGGGACTGGACCTCGGGCCTTACGTGGTGACGGTCACAGCCTTTGACGCGGCGGGCAATGCTTCCTCGCCTGCTTCAGCCCAAGTGACGCTCGTCTCGGCGAATCTCGATCAGGTGCGGGTCTATCCCAACCCCTGGCGGAGTGACCGGCATGCGGCGAGATCCATCACTTTTGACAGTCTCACGATCGATACCGAGATCAAGATCTTTACAGTCTCGGGGCACCACGTGAAGACGCTGCCCACCTCAAGCAGCTCGGTCACCTGGGACCTGACGAACGAAAGCGGCGACCGTGTGGCCTCGGGGATCTACGTGTATCACCTGAAGGCCGAAGGCGGAGCCAAAAAGACGGGGAAAGTGGTGGTGATAAAATGATTTCCGTAACGGGGTATCGGAGTATCGGGGTACCGGAGTCACGGCAACGTGAACACAGTACGCTGTTAGAGGTGTTACCCCGATACACCGTTACTCCGTTACTCCGATACACCGTTACTCCGTTACTCCGACACCCCGTTACCCCGTTACTCCGATACAGCCTTCTCTTGCTGCTGGCTGCTCCGCCGGCGCAGGCGGCCACGATCAATGCCGCCAGCTGTTCGCAGGCGGACGTGCAGGCGGCAATCAACAGCGCCTCTGCTGGAGATGTGCTGATGATCCCCTCACGGAACTGCACTTGGACTTCGGCGGTGAACGTAAGCAAGCCGCTCAGCATCATGGGCGCAGGTTCTGGCAACACGATATTAACGGCAAGCGGTGGTATGCCCGATGGGTTCTTCAATATTACGGGATTCACCGCAAGCAGCCTTGTCAGGGTCAGCGGATTCACTTTCCAGATGACAAACTGGACTCCCGCGGCGGCCATCCGCGTTCATGATATGGCGGGAGGCGTTCACGGCGGGCAAATCAGAATTGATCACAACACGTTTCATTTTGGAAACGTGCCTATCACCTTTGACCATATGAAAGGATTGATCGACCATAATTATTTTTACAACGGGATACAAAGTATAGGTTTTAGTGCCGGAAGCCGGGCTAACGCCGACGCCTCATGGGCATCCCTTGATGCCGGAACGGTCGAGGCTCTCTTCATTGAAGATAATCATTTCATTACAAATGCAAGTTACACATTGCCTTATACCCAGGAACAGATAGGGACTCATAACGGCGGGAAACTGGTGGTTCGGTTTAATGATTTTACTGCCACTGATGTGCCCGATACACTGGGTACCTATACTCCTTTCATGGCTCACGGCAGCGCCGATGGCGGATGCGGGGGAGCCGGCTACTGGCAAGCATCTTCATGTCAACGGAGAGGGCAGTCGGTCATCGAGTTTTACAACAATACAGAATCCGGAAAGCGAATCGACTTTATGTACATCTCTCGCGGATCTGCAAACCTTATTTACAACAATGTCATCACCGGCACGGTGAGCAACAATCCCAGAATCATGTTGGTCGAGGAAGAATATACGAGCGATAATTGGTCGGTTCACAGGGTTGCGTGGCCGGCTGAAGATCAGATTCACAATACGTTTGTCTGGAATAATACGTACCGTGGGCACGACTTTAATGATGGGACTTATGGTTCTGTAGAGACCTCTCCTACCAATTACGATTGCATCGCGAGTAGAACTCCGATGTTCTGTTGCACGGGGCCTGGAACAGGAACCTGTGGTGATAATGCAAATCCTGTCTCTAATCCGTTTATCCGTAAAGACAGGGACTATTTCTTGCATGCCCCGCAGGCAACGGGGGGCAGAGAGACCTTTGTCTGCCAGGCGGGAATCACGCAATGCAACGGAGCTTCCGGCAGTTATCCGACGGACGGAACGACCTATCCAAGCGTTGGCACCATGGTCTTCACCGCTTCGGGTCCCAATGCCTATTCCGGCTACACCCCCTACCCCTATCCGCATCCGCTGCAGAGCGTGACGCTGGGTGGGCATGCCTACCGAGTTCATCCCGACGGAACAGGAGACTTCACCACGATCCAGGCCTGTGCGAATGCCGCCGTGGCGGGGGACACCTGCTGGGTGGCCGCGGGGTCTTACGATGAATATGTTCGGCCTGCCCATTCCGGCTCAGCCGGGCAGCTGATCACCTTTCTCGCGGAAGGCAGCGTGAAAATGCCGGGATTTGGGGTGATTGGAAAGAATTACATCGTGATCCAGGGGTTTGAAATTACGGATCAGGGTTTTACGCAGCATGCCGGTGCTTCCTATTCGTGGGGTGCTGTCTACTTCAAGAGTTCGACCGGTTCCCGGATCCTCCGCAACTTGATCCACCACACGCAGGGCAATTGCGTCCGCTTGCATGAGAGCGCTCCGCCTTCCTACATCACGATCCAAAGCAATACGATTTCCTATTGTGGCTCCGAAACGCCCGCTCCCAACAACGGAGCACGCGGAATCGGCGCCTTTAGTGACCATACCTTGATCGATGGCAACGACATTTCGCATGTGACCGATTTTATCGCGCTCGAGGGACGGTTTAACGTCGTCCGCCAAAATGTCCTCCACGACGCCTATGAGACGGATTTCCCTGGAACCTCCAACCACCTGCACATTGACGGGATCGAAAGCTCCTGTGCCGCGTCCTATTACCCCAACCCGCTGCAATACGCCCTGTATGAAAACAACATCTTGAGGAACTCCCCGGTCGGTCACGCCCACTTTTTGCTGCTTCAGGATAGCCAGGCCTGTGGTGCCAAGAACGTGATCGTTCGACACAATACGGTTGACACCATCGGAAGCTATTTTATGGTGGCGAATTCGGGATTCGACAATATCAAGGAATACAACAACACGGTCTTTCAGGCCTTGCATACGGCGACGTCCGAATGGGTCGTGACCGGCCGCTGGAATAGCTCGACCGGTGGCAAGATCATCAACAACCTTTATGCCGATACCATCCGTGATTACGCCCAGGTTTATAACTTTGATACGACTTCACAGCCAGGTTTCTATGCCTCCAACAATTTAGCCTTTAACTCCTCCTGTGGTGCGGGGTGTGGCTGGCAAAATCCCATTCGGAGCGAACCCAATGTGGTCCTGAATCAAAATCCTTTGTTTGTGAATTCGGGGAGCGGCGATTTCAATCTTCAAGAGGAATCTCCCGCGAAGGACCGAGGTGGGCCCCTGACCCATGTGGCGGCCGACGATCCTGAGAGCGGCGTTTCCCTGCGGGTGGATGACGCTGGAATGTTTCAGGATGGTCAAGGCGGCCTTGTGAACCCGGATTGGATTGCTGTGGGCTCGGTGGGCAATGCGGCCCAAATCGCTTCCATCGACTATGCCTCCAACCTGATCACGCTCTCATCTCCGCTCTCCCGCCGTCGTGGCGATCCGGTTCATCTTTCTAGAGATTCTAGCGGTCGCCTTGTGCTTTGGGGGGCCGCTCCAGACATAGGGGCGCATGAATATTGCCCCTCCGGCAGCTGTCCGATCGTGCTGCCGCCACCCCCTCCGCCGTCACCTCCCCCGCCCGGGAGCCTCTCCACGCCGACACTAAATTTGCCCGCGTATTTGCCGGTGAACGCCGAAGTGCGCGCCGGCTACAGCGGCACCGTCGCGCCGGCGTATTTCAGTTGGACGTTTACGTCGATGGTGGGTCCCGCGTCCCGAGTCTCGAGTCCCGCGTCGCAAGTCTCGAGTCCCGCGTCCCGAGTCTCGAGTCCCGCGTCACAAGTCTCGAGTCCCGGGTCCCGGGTCCCGAGTCCAGCACCGACAGCGGTTGACGTCGGACGCGAGACGCCAGACGCGAGACACGGGACGCTAAGTGCGGGACATGCTCCAAGCGCCTCTTTCACCACGGCTTCTACGGTCGCAAGCCTCGCCGCGCAGAACCTTGACCTGGGAACATACCTCGTGACCGTCACGGCCCATGACGCCTCCGGCAGCGCCTCTTCACCGGCATCGGCGCAGGTAACGCTGGTGTCAGCCAATCTCGATCAGGTCCGGGTCTATCCCAACCCTTGGCGGAGCGACCGGCACGCGGCGAGGTCCGTCACTTTTGACAGTCTCACGATCGATACCGAGATCAAGATCTTCACGGTCTCGGGGCATCACGTGAAGACGCTGCCCACCTCAAGCAGCTCCATCACCTGGGACCTGACGAATGAAAGCGGCGACCGGGTGGCCTCGGGGATCTATGTCTATCACCTGAAGGCGGAAGGCGGAGCCAAGAAGACTGGAAAAGTAGTGGTGATAAAATGATTTCCGTAACGGGGTATCGGAGTATCGGGGTACCGGAGTCACGGCAACGTGAACACAGTACGCTGTTAGAGGTGTTACCCCGATACACCGTTACTCCGTTACTCCGATACACCGTTACTACGTTACTCCGATACACCGTTACCCCGTTACTCCGATACAGCCTTCTCTTGCTGCTGGCTGCTCCGGCGGCGCAGGCGGCCACGATCAATGCCGCCAGCTGCAGTCAGGCGGACGTGCAGGCGGCCGTTGACGCGGCGGCGCCGGAAGATACCGTCATCATCCCGGCAGGCAGTGCCACCTGGAGCACCTACCGTACTTGCGCAGGCTCTAATACAAGGGCTGCTCTGTGTATAAGTAAAGGACTGAACATCGTAGGGCCGGGGGCGGGCAATATTACAATCACTGCTGATTACACGGGTATTTATGACTGGACAGGCCCTATATTAATTTTTTATCGGCCATCGGATTTTTCACAAAATTGGGCCTTCAGGCTATCCAGTTTTACCTTTAACTTTAATTATAAGACCGGTGGAATCGTCCTGGCTTATTCAAGCTCTGGTCTCACCATTCAGAACAAGATCCGAATCGATCATAATGTTTTTCTCAATTCCCATGATCAGGCCCTCACGATCAACGGTTATCGGGGCGTCGCCGATCACAACACCTTTAGCGGGACCAGCTATCCCATCCGATTCTCCAGCGGTGATGATCAGGATTGGTGGGATAATTGGCCAGGTTTGACGTTCGGCACAGCAGACAATTTCTATCTGGAAGATAACAATATTCAGGCCAGTCAAGTTGTTGCCGATTGCCAATATGGGAATCGGTACGCTTTTCGCTACAACACCATCGTTGCCACTTCCCCTGGAAGTTACCCGTTGTTTGACCAGCATGGGGATGCCGCAGGGAGCAGCGGTATTTGTTCTTATCGGTCTTGTTTTGGGTCAGAGATGTACGGCAATCATATTACCTTAGTTGATGGTTACACCGATTTCAGAGGCGGCAAACATCTTATTTTCAATAATTATACCTCCAGCGGTTTTAGCGGCTGGGGGATCAGGGATTCCGAGGGATCATCGACAAATCCCATTGAATCCTGTGAATGTGTTTATTGCCCTTCAACGAACACCCAGCCGCAACACATCAGTGATACCTATGCGTGGAATAATCGAAAAGGCAGCATGACAGGCGCAGTAACGAATCTCTATAGCAGGGGGATGAAAGACTGCAATTCATCTTGCGGTTATACAGTAACAGAAAATGTCCATTGGTTTAAGTTCGTGGAATCGGGATTCGATGGAGCCACCGGTGTCGGGTGCGGCACGCTGGCCTCTCGCCCCGCAACCTGCGCTCCCGGTGTCGGCTATTGGGCCACGGACCAATCCTGCACGGATCTCACCGGCAGGGTCGGTGCCAATCCGGCAAGTCTGATTTCCGGCACACTCTACCAATGCACCGCGCCGAACACCTGGATTGCTTACTACACCCCCTACACCTACCCCCACCCCCTCGTTGCCAACACCTACTATGTCGACCAGAACCATGCTTCCGCCAGCGACAGCAATCCTGGGACCGATGTCTTGCCCTGGAAAACCATTCAAAAGGCCGCCAATACCGTCAAGGCGGGTGAAACAGTCGTGGTCAAAGCGGGGAATTATCCGGAGCGAATTCGGTTCCCGTCCGGCGCCTCGGGGCAGGAAGGGGCTCGTATTTCCTTCCGGGCCGAGCCGAGGCGATCGGTCACTCTGAAGGGCTTCAACACGCGTAACGCGAATTATCTGCGCCTTGAGGGCTTCAACATTTCGACTCTTGGTCTCACCGGTTGGGATGAGACGCAAGGCGTCTATGTTGGCAGCGATTATGTCGAAGTGATGGACAATTACATTTATGACAGCGGTTCTGGGATTGTGGGGGCTTGGAGTCCGCCTTACAAAAGAGGAGTCAAAATCGCCAACAACCGCATTTATCGACCGGGGATGGGCATTGTCGCCAGCGGGGTGGATTGGGTGATCGAAAACAATGAAGTCGAGCGTTTAATTAATCCGGGCAGTGGGGACTCGGACTATTCGCGGTTTTTTGGCGAAAACATCCTCTTTCGAAACAACTATTTCCACGGAACCCTGCAAACCGAGATCGCCGCGGCGCATGTGGATTGTTTCCAGACGTACGACAACAACGGGGAATACGCCAGAAATATCATTTTTGAGGGGAACTTCTGTTCCAGTTTCCATCAGGGACTCATGGCAGAAGCGTCCTTCCACCACAACTCCTCCCACCTCACCTTCCGCAACAACATCTTCCATGGAACCTTTGCCGACGGCCAGCCCGGAGGAGCGTGGGGACTCTGCGTCGAGCAAGTGACCCATGTCGACGCCTACAACAATGTCTTTGCTGAACTCATGTATCACGGCATAGGTTATAGTGATGGCGCGAGCGGCATCGTTGAGAACAATATCTTTTACAACGCTGGATCCAACTACTGGGCTGACGGCGCGACGGGTGGTGTCATTATTTCGTCCGGCCATAACCTCTTAAACCGGCTTGGTTACCCCAATCGTTACGCTCCTACCGATCTCATCAATCAGGACCCAGCCTTCGTTGATCCTGCGCGTTTCGATTTTCATCTTCAGTCCGTGAGTCCTGCGATCAATGTGGGTGTTCCTCAGGCTGGTTTTAACTACGACAAGGATAACATCGTCCGCCCACAAGGGAGTGCCTGGGACATCGGAGCCTATGAGTATTGCCCTTCCGGTAACTGCCCAACAGTCGCTCCACCGCCGCCGCCTCCGCCGCCTCCGCCCGGCGGCAGCCTGGCTACACCGACACTGAATTTGCCCGCGTATTTGCCGGTGAACGCCGAAGTGCGCGCCGGCTACGGCGGGTCTGTGGCGCCGGCGTATTTCAGTTGGACGTTCACGTCGATGGTGGGTCCCGCGTCCCGAGTCTCGAGTCCCGCGTCGCAAGTCTCGAGTCCCGAGTCCCGAGTCTCGAGTCCCGCGTCGCAAGTCTCGAGTCCCGAGTCCCGGGTCCCGAGTCCAGCACCGACAGCGGTTGACGTCGGACGCGAGACGCCAGACGCGGGACGCGGGACGCTGGGCGCAGGACATGCTCCCAGCGCCTCTTTCACCACCGCTTCAACGGTCGCAAGCCTCGCCGCGCAGAACCTTGACCTGGGAACATACCTCGTGACCGTCACCGCCCATGACGCCTCCGGCAGCGCCTCTTCACCGGCATCGGCGCAGGTGACGCTGGTGTCAGCCAATCTCGATCAGGTGCGGGTCTATCCCAACCCTTGGCGGAGCGACCGCCACGCGGCGAGATCCGTCACTTTTGACAGTCTCACGATCGATACCGAGATCAAGATCTTCACGGTTTCGGGGCACCATGTGAAGACGCTGCCGAGCTCAAGCAGCTCCGTCACCTGGGACCTGACCAATGAAAGCGGCGACCGGGTGGCCTCGGGGATCTATGTCTATCACCTGAAGGCGGAAGGCGGAGCCAAAAAGACAGGGAAGGTGGTGGTGATTAAGTGAACTTCGTATCGGCGTATCGCCCGCCACTACATCACGGCGGGCCCGCCAACGATGTGATGGCGGGGCGTATCGGAGTATCGGAGTCACAGCAACGTAAACACATTACGCTCTTAGAGGTGTTACCCCGATACACCGTTACTCCGTTACTCCGATACACCGTTACCCCGTTACTCCGATACAGCCTTCTCTTGCTGCTGGCTGCTCCGGCGGCGCAGGCGGCCACCTATTATGTCCGCACCGATGGGAACAACACCAACACCGGATTGACGAACACCTCGGGCGGGGCGTGGCGGACCATCGACTGGGCGGCCGATCACGTCAGCGCGGGCGATGTGGTCCGCGTTCAGCCCGGAACGTATGAAGAGCGCGTTACACCGGCGGTGAATGGCACATCCGTGGCGAACACCGTTACGTTCATGGCTGACGGAGCCGTCACGGTCTGCGGGTTTGATTTTACCGGCAACAGCTTCATTCGTGTCATAGGCTTTGTCATGGATTCGGATCAAGGATCCTGCAACATGCAAAGTGGGGTTGTTTTGATATGCGGTACCGTTAGCTATTTAGAGTTTTGGAACAACACCATTCGAAATGGGATAGGTAATGGCATCCGATGCGGCTACGGCTGCACCGGAGTGATTAATAATAGCCTCATCATCGGCAACACCTTAGCGAATTTCGGCATCGGCAACGGTTCCGGCATGGCTGTCGGCACTGTTGGAGACAATAGTTTGATCGCCTATAACGAAGTTTATAATTCCCATCCCGACGGATTCTTGATCATGGGCTCCCATAACCGATGGATTGGAAATTACACGCACGATTTCAGTGAAGCTTCGGGTGGTCATTCCGATGTTTTTCAGACCGGCTCAAACAATCGGGGCTGGAGCAACAGTTTGATTGAGAGCCACTTCCAAGTGGGTGTCGGCAACGCCGGGGATGAACATACGGCCCAGATCAGTCACGGCCAACCCGGGAATTGCACCGGTGCCTGCGGCCCCATGACGGAAAATATCTTCCGCCGCAACGTCTGGCACAATGTGAGCAGCGGCGGCGTGGGAATCAATCAGGTCACCGTCGGGCCGATTACCCACATACGGTATTACAATAATACGGCTGCTGACTTACAAGAGTACAACCCCACTGTTCGCTATGGGCTGGCTTGGTATGGCACCTTGGTGAATCATGCCTATATCCTCAACAACCTGGAATATGAGAGTTGGGGAAATAGTGCTGCGTCCAATCTTGAGGTGTACTGTTTAAGTTTAGACAACAGTTGTAATCGCGCGGGCATGACCTATCAAATAGATTACAACTTGGGATACGATCCGCAGGGAGCGGTCACCTTCGCTCCTCCATTTTCTACTCAACTGCACGGCCAATGGAACGCCAACCCCCAGTTTGTGGATTACGCCAACGATGACTTTCATCTGCAAAGTCATTCCGGCGCCAGAGGGAGAGGGGGGCCGCTCACCGCGACCAGTGGCGGCGGCACAGGAACCACCTTTAACGTGCTTGCCAATGGCGGCGGATTTTTCAGAGCGGATAACCTTAATTTAACTCAGTATGGCGGCAATCTTGTGGTGGGCGATGTCATCACGGTGGGCGACGACACCGTCAGAATATCTGCCATCTCCGGTGATGCCATTACGGTTATGGCGCCGTTTACCTGGGCCAACGGGGAACCTGTCTACTATGGTTCTAACGCGGCACCGGACATCGGAGCGTATTCCTATAGGCCTGGCGGCTACGATCTCTCAGCGACGTATTCTCAGTCGGGCGGGGTGGTGACCGTAACGCCTTCCGATGCGGAGCTTGTCCGGTTCGTGGTTTGCTATGAAGACCGCATCCCGACCACGGTCGACAACGCAAGTCCTTACACTTGCTCTGTGGGCGGCGGATCGCTGGACGTGAGGGTTTACCCGCTTTACGCAAGCAAAACCCTCTACGTCGCCGCAACAAGTGGAGCACCCCCTCCGCCAGACACGACCCCACCATCCGTGCCGACGGGCCTTGCGGCGGTGGCTGTCTCTTCGACAGCGATCAATCTTTCCTGGACCGCCTCGACCGATGCGGTCGGGGTGGCAGGCTACGGGATTTATCGCAATGGGGTCTGGATCTCGAGCGTCACCAGTGGGACTTCCTATATAAGCACGGGCCTTGTGTCTTCGACGTCTTACAGCTACCGCGTGACGGCTTATGATGCGGCCGGCAATGTCTCGGCGCTCTCGGCCGCGGCCAGCGCTACGACGCAGGCGCCCACTTCGCCGCCGGGTATCCCTTGGTCCGGCATCCTCGATCCCGCCCGGGCCATCGACTGGAGCCAGGCGGGCGTGGTCGGAGGGATTCCCAACCGCACCACGATCTGCGCGACCCTGCCTCCGTTTGCCAGCGCCGCCGAGATCAACAGCGCCATCCAAGCCTGCCCCAGTGGTCAGGTCGTTTACATCCCTGCGGGGACCTATACCCTTTCGGAAGGCATTGATTTCAACGGCAAGAACAACGTGACCCTACGCGGGGCGGGGGCGGATAAAACCTACTTGAACTTCCTGTCCGGTTCGCGGTGCCGCGGGATGGGCGCCAATATCTGCGTTGCAGCATCCGACAACAGCTACTACGTGGAAAGCCCCCGCTACACCGCGAACTGGACAGCGGGTTATGCCAAGGGAACCACCCAAATCACGCTCAGCCATACGACCGGTTTATCGGTGGGGATGGTGATCGTTCTGGACCAGCTCAATGATCCGGCGGATACCGGAGCTGTGTTTGCCTGCGACACCGGAGGTGTCTGCGCGGACCAAGGACCGGCTGGCGGGGCCCAACCCAATCGAGCTCAGCAGCAGTTCACCAAGGTCAGCGCGATCGCCGGGAACTTGGTCACCATCTCGCCGGGTCTCTATATGCCGAACTGGCGAGCGTCACAGAGCCCGCATGCCTGGTGGGGGAACTCGAGCGGGTTCTCCTCCGGCAACGGCGTGGAAGACCTGTCTGTGGATAACACCTTCAACACGTCCGGGAACCGCTCAGACATCTACCTCATCTGGTGCTACGACTGCTGGGTCAAGAATGTCCGAGATTTGAACTCTGACCGCAATCACGTCTGGCTCTACGAGTCGGCGCACTGTACGGTGCGTGATAGCTATTTCTACGGCACCCGGCATGCCGCCTCGCAAAGCTATGGGGTTGAATCGTATATGGGGTCCGACAATTTGGTGGAGAACAACATTTTCCATCATATCGCAGGGCCCTTGATGGTGGGCGGCTCCGCCTCGGGCCTGGTGGAAGCCTACAACTATGCGTTCGATGATTACTACGCAGCCTCCGCCAACTGGATGCAGGGCAGCAATTACGCCCATGCGGCGGGCACGGAATATATTCTGCATGAAGGCAATGAAGGGCCCGGTTTCACGGCGGACGTGATCCACGGCACCCACCATTTCATTACAGCCTTCCGAAATTATTTCATTGGCTGGGAGACCGGTAAGACCGCTCAGACCGTGCCGGTGAATCTCTACTCCTTCACCCGCTTTTTCAACATCATCGGTAATGTGCTGGGAAGATCGGGCTACCACACCAATTACGAGTCGGTCACCCCCTCCTTCACGAGCCCCGAGACGTCGATTTTCCGGTTGGGGGATTCTGGGAACTTGCCCGCTTCCTTCGAAGATCCGCTCGTCAAATCCACACTGCTTCGCTGGGGGAACTACGACACTGTGAACGGGACCTCCCGCTTTCTCGCCAGCGAAGTCCCCTCGGGACTCAGCCAGTTCTCCAACCCTGTTCCATCAACAAACGATCTACCGGCCTCGCTTTATCTTTCGGCCAAGCCGAGCTGGTGGCCCACCGCGATCCCCTGGCCCTCGATTGGGCCAGACGTGACCGGTGGCAATGTGAGCGGCGTGGGCGGTCATGTCTATAAAATTCCAGCACGCGTGTGCTTTGAGACCACATCCAGAACCAATGGTGTCCTGAACTTTAATGCCAACAACTGTTATGGCCCCGTCCTGCCGCCGCCCCCGCCGCCTCCACCTCCTCCGCCGGGGGGGCTCGCCACGCCGACGCTCGATCTGCCTGCTTATCTGCCGGTGAACGCTCAAGTCTCGGCTGGCTACACCGGTTCGACACCGGCGGCGTATTTTGGGTGGACGTTCAATCCCATTGACCGAATCGGCGCACCGGCGAATCGGGGAATCGGCGAAACATCACAGACGCCGGCTCGCCCTGTCGCCGGCTCGCCGGTTCATGCACCGAGCGCAGCCCGCTCCGCTTCCTTCACCACCCAGACCCCGCAGGCGAATCTCGCCACGGCGGGACTGGACCTTGGTCCTTACGTAGTGACGGTCACCGCCTATGACGCGGCGGGCACGGCCTCGGCGCCGGCTTCGGCGCAGGTAACGCTGGTGTCAGCCAATCTCGATCAGGTCCGGGTCTATCCCAACCCTTGGCGGAGCGACCGGCACGCGGCGAGGTCCGTCACTTTTGACAGTCTCACGATCGATACCGAGATCAAGATCTTCACGGTCTCGGGGCATCACGTGAAGACGCTGCCCACCTCAAGCAGCTCCATCACCTGGGACCTGACCAATGAGAGCGGCGACCGGGTGGCTTCCGGGATTTACGTGTATGTCCTGAAGGCCGACGGCGGAGCCAAAAAGACGGGGCAAGTGGTGGTGATTAAGTGAACGTCAACGGCCAAAGGCGACAATGGACAATAGCAAATGGATTATCTGGTCTGTCTATTGTCTATTTTCTATTTTCGCCGTTGGCCGTTCAGGCGGCCACGGTCACCGCCGCCAGTTGTTCTCAGACCGACGTGCAGGCGGCGATTACGGCAGCAGCATCTGGGGACACGGTGCTCGTGCCCGCCGGTTCATGCGTATGGACTAGCACTCTTGAGATTAAGAAGGGTGTCATCTTTCAAGGCACAGGCATAGGCCATACACTCATTCGATCGAACATGCCAAATACTTCGTATTTGATTTCTTATCTTCCCACGAACCCGGCATCGAATGAACCCTTCAGAGTAACTGGTTTTACTTTTGATCTGAACAACACCTCGCCCGCCTTGCTCTTAGCCAACACGAATGTATTCTTTCCGGTCAATAAAGTCAGAATTGACCATAATAATTTTGTGAACTGCCAATGGACTCCTCTTGCGACGATGATGATCTCAGGGCCTGTCTATGGCGTGGTGGATCACAATACCTTCACTGGAGCGGTGCATTTTGACAACCTGGGGTTGCAGTCAGCAGCTTGGACGAACCTCACGTTTAAATATGGAACCGCGGACAATTTATATTACGAGGACAACGTCTTTAACACCTCGCAGACCATGGATACGGGTGGTCACGGAGGGAGATATGCCAATCGATACAATACTTACAATCTCTCTAAAAGCGTTTTCCCGTTATTTGATGAACATGGGAATCAACCTTCCGGGGTCAGCGCCACCATGGGGGTTGAGGTTTACGGTAATCTCGTCAATGGAGGTTCGTATGCAGCTTCCCCTTTCCTGGGTCAGCGTGGTGGAAGGGCGCTTGTCTTTTGGAACAAGGTTCTGACCAGCGGCAGTGTTTACTCTCGCATTTCAGAAGAATATGACGATTCCATTTCGCCACCCGTCACATCGCCCGACGGCCAGCCGCAACATGTTTCGGATTCTTATTATTGGAACAATCGAAAAAACGACACTGTTTTTAATGCCGTCAACATCAATACTGCCGGCACGGCAACAGGTGGCGGAACCAATTATCTCGATGACAGCGCCGCGAATTTTTCTTTTTGCTCGGCCGGCTGTTATGCTTTCGGTGTCAAAATACTGAGCGGAACCGGCACAGGACAATTTCGCCAGCTTGATAGCATCACGAACACACGCCTGACAACAAAATTAAACTGGGATGTTATTCCTGACCACACTTCGCAGTACCAAGTGGTCAACGATTGCTGCAATGTCATAAAAGAAAATTCAGAATTCTTTAATTATGCCTCCTCCTTTGACGGCTCAACGGGGATTGGATGCGGCAGCTTTGACAAACTTCCCGCGACCTGCACCACCGGAGTTGGTTACTGGGCAACCCATCAGAACTGCTCCGTGGTCGAATCCGCGAATATCGGTACTCATCCTGCCCAGCCAATCTCCGGAACATTGTATAAGTGCACGGCCCCCAACACCTGGACGGCCTATTACACCCCCTATCCCTATCCTCATCCGCTGACCTTGGAAGGCGGGGTTTACTATGTCGACCAGGCCACCGGGAACGATGCAAATCCCGGCACGCTCAGCCAGCCGTGGAAAACCATCACCAAAGCCAATCAAACCCTGCTGGCGGGCGACACGGTCTACATCAAGGCAGGGACCTACAGCAACGCCATTGTTCCGGCGCGTTCGGGCACCTCGACCCAGAGAATCACGTACCGAAATTTTGGCACCGATGTCGTCACGATTGCGGGCATCATGGACGGCATTTCTCTCAACGGCAAGTCCTACATTACCGTCCAGGGCATCAACTTTCATTCTCTTTACCGCTTCATGTTTTTGCAAAACGGGGCCAATCACAACATCATCGCCTACTGTAATTTTGATCAAGGCTCGAGCGCCGGTGCCTGGAGCGGTTCCAGAATTTCGCTGAGCTCCCAGCATAACTGGATCCATCACTGCCGATTCTCCAAATACGGTTACTATGACGCCGATGACCATGGCTGTGTGCTCGACATCGGCAGCGAAGAGGGGAGAACCGATGCAACTCGCTATAACCTGATCGAGGACAACACCTTCTTCCACGGCGGACACCATGTCGTGGGTGTTTACGGGATGTACAACGTGTTGCGCCGCAACTATGTCCATAATGAGCCCTGGTCGATGGGGACGGCGGCGTCCGACCGCGGGGCGGTCCTCTACGGCAATCGCAATCTCTCGTTTGGCGGCTACAGTGAGAACGGCGGCCGCAATCTCTTAGAAAATAATCAGATCGCCTATTCCGCCGATCCTTCCGACAACAACGGAGCCTCCGGTGCGGCACTCAATTCAAGCCACAATATTGTGCGGTTCAACCGTTTCTACCACAACATCAGCGCCGGCTTGAGCATGAGCCTCACCTCGAGTTACCTGCAGAGCATTTTCTCCAATGCGGTGTACAACAACACTTTTTTCCACAACGGCTTCAACCCCTATGACCCCACCGATCACATGAGTTCCGGCATCGGGTTTGGCATCTATAGCGGGAGCCTCGTGATTCGAGACAATGTGCTCAAGAACAATCTGCTCTATGGGCACCGCATTCCCTTCGGCGAGTACAACATCAACACGCCCGATCGCAAAGGGATCATGGCTGTGCAGATCTTCGCCCATAACTGGAATGGCGACGTTCAAGGGGATCCGAAGTTTGTCAGCGCGAGCCTCACGCTGGGCGATCCCGCCGACCACACGACCCCCGACCTGCATCTCCAGAGCACCAGTCCTTGTATCGATGCGGGCGGAGCGCTGACGAGCGTCACTTCCGCATCCGGGTCGGGCACCTCCTTCGTCGTGGAAAACGCGAATTACTTTATGGATGGATGGGGCATCGTGGAGGGAGATCTGATCCAATTGCTGGGAAGTGCGCAGCGCGCGCGTGTGTTGGCGGTTGACTATACTTCCAAGACCTTGACCGTGGATCGTTCTCTGAGCTGGACGAGCGGACAAGGGGTGTCTCTGGCCTACGATGGGAGTGCCCCGGAGGCAGGTGCCTATGAGTATTGCCCCTCGGGTAGCTGTCCGATCGTGCTGCCGCCACCCCCTCCGCCGTCACCTCCCCCGCCCGGGAGCCTCTCCACACCGACACTGAATTTGCCCGCGTATTTGCCGGTGAACGCCGAAGTGCGCGCCGGCTACGGCGGGTCTGTGGCGCCGGCGTATTTCAGTTGGACGTTTGTTCAGGTGAACCGTCCCGAGTCCCGAGTCTCGAGTCCCGCGTCACAAGTCTCGAGTCCCGAGTCCCGGGTCCCGAGTCCAGCACCGACAGCGGTTGACGTCGGACGCGAGACGCAAGACGCGAGACACGGGACGCTAAGTGCGGGACATGCTCCAAGCGCCTCTTTCACCACGGCTTCTACGGTCGCAAGCCTCGCCGCGCAGAACCTTGACCTGGGAACATACCTCGTGACCGTCACGGCCCATGACGCCTCCGGCAGCGCCTCTTCGCCGGCTTCGGCGCAGGTAACGCTGGTGTCAGCCAATCTCGATCAGGTCCGGGTCTATCCCAACCCTTGGCGGAGCGACCGGCACGCGGCGAGGTCGGTCACTTTTGACAGTCTCACGATCGATACCGAGATCAAGATCTTCACGGTCTCGGGGCACCACGTGAAGACGCTTCCGAGCTCAAGCAGCTCCGTCATCTGGGACCTGACGAATGAAAGCGGCGACCGGGTGGCCTCGGGGATCTACGTCTATCACCTGAAGGCGGAAGGCGGAGCCAAAAAGACGGGGAAAGTGGTGGTGATCAAATAAATGCGAGACAACCGTAAAGTGATGAGCGGGTTACGTTTGCGGCGTGATGTCGCTGAGCGGCAGCTGCCGGTGGCCCTCGAAAACAGTCAGGACTTCAATGCGCACCGGAGTGATGCGATACACAAGGCGGTAGTTGCCTTCGAGAACTTCTCTGATCGAGCCCAATCCCAACTCAGGGACTTGGCGTCCCGTGCTGGGAAAAGAGGCGACGGCATCGCCGCGTTCGATCAAGCGGGTGATAAAACGGTCCGCTCGTTCGGGAGAATCTTGAGAGATAAAATCTTCAATTTCCTGGAGCCGCTCCAGCGCCTGCTCCGTCCAAACAACCCTCACGAAGCCTTTTTCGCTTGCCGCCACGCGCCAAGTCGTCGCTTGAGCTCTGAGCTGCTCATGACCCGGTTGGCTTCAGCGTCTGCAAGGCCTTTGGCCACAGACTCTAAAAATCGCTCTTTCTCCTGGATCCGATCAAACTCCGACGGGGAAAGAAGAATCCCTGCCGGTTTACCATTCTGTGTGATGACGACCAAATGTCCGGTTTCCCGAAGACGACTCAGCCACGCCGCGGCCTGCGCCTTGAAGGCTCCGATTGGGACAATGTCTTTTGCGAATTGGATGATTCTCATGAGACCTCCTGAACCGATTATAGACTACAAGAGGTCTTATTTCAAGACTATATTAGGTCTGATTTTAGTCTTTATTTTAGTCCTATCCAAGGCGCAGGCGGCGACCTACTATGTCCGGACCGACGGGAACAATGGCAACCCCGGGACGTCGAACACAACTGGCGGGGCGTGGCGTAGCATCGACTGGGCGGCGGATCACGTCAGAGCGGGCGATGTCGTCCGCGTTCAGCCTGGCACGTATGAAGAGCGCGTTACGCCGGGGGTGAATGGGACATCCGTGTCGAACACCGTTACGTTCATGGCTGACGGAGCCGTCACGGTCTGCGGGTTTGATTTTACCGGCAACAATTTCATTCGCGTCATTGGCTTTTCCATGGATTCGGATGCAGGCTCGTGCAGTCTCCAAAGTGGGGTTGTTTTGATATGCGGTACCGTAAGCTATTTAGAGTTTTGGAACAACACCATCAGAAATGGGCTAGGTAATGGCATCCGATGCGGCTACGGCTGCAGCGGAGTGATTAATAATAGCCTCATCATCGGCAACACCTTCGCGAATTTTGGCATCGGCAACGGTTCCGGCATGGCCGTCGGCACCTGGGGTGACAATAATTTCATCGCCTATAACGAAGTTTATAATTCCCACCCTGATGGATTCTTGATCATGGGCTCCCATAACCGATGGATTGGAAATTATACGCACGATTTCAGTGAAGCCTCGGGTGGTCATTCCGATGTTTTTCAGACCGGCTCAAACAATCGGGGCTGGAGCAACAGTTTGATTGAGGGCCACTTCCAAGTGGGTGTCGGCAACGCCGGGGATGAACATACGGCCCAGATCAGTCACGGCCAACCAGGGAATTGCACCGGTGCCTGCGGCCCTATGACGGAAAATATCTTCCGCCGCAACGTCTGGCATAACGTCAGCCAAGCAACGGTGGGTATTAATCAAACCAGTGTTGGACCCGTCAGTTTCACGCGCTATTACAACAACACGACCGCTGGCGCTTCCCGCAACTCCCCCACGACGCGATACGGGGTGTGCTGGTACGGACCGATGACGTCCGACGGCTTCATCTTGAACAATCTCGAATATCAAAGCTGGGGGGACAGTGCCACCTCCAACTTAGAAGTCTTTTATGTGACGGGCGGGCTGACGTCCGACTACAACCTTGCGTATGACCCCGATGGCCCTGTTTCTTTTGCGTCGATGTGGACGATGCAAGCCCATGAACAGTCGAACGTCAACCCGCGATTCGTCAATTTCGCCACGGATGACTTCACCCTGGGCGCTGGTTCCGGGGCCATCGGCAAGGCCGGACCGCTTACAACGGTGAGCGGCAGCGGAACGGGGACGACCTTCAACGTAGCGACCCCTGGAGGGGGGTTCTTCCGGGGTGACAACACGAACCTCTCCCAGTACGGTGGGAACCTCATTGTCGGCGACACCATCACGGTTGGCAACGATGTCGTCACCATCGCCAGCGTTGCCGGGGATGCCATCACCGTCACGTCGCCGTTTACCTGGGCCAACGGCGAACCTGTCTACTATGGTTCTACAACGACTCCGGACATTGGAGCCTATCCCTACAAGGCGGGCGGGTACACGCTGAGCGCGACCTATTCTCAATCCGGCGGGGTCGTGACCGTCACGCCTTCCGACGCGGGGCTGGTTCGTTTTGTGGTGTGCTATGAAGACGGCATACCGACCACGGTCGATCACACCAGTCCTTATGCTTGCCCTGTGGGCGGCGGAGCGCTCGAGGTGAGGGTTTACCCGCTTTACGCGAGCAAAACTCTCTACGTCGCCGCAACGCCTGGGGTGTCCCCGCCACCGGACACCTATACGGTTAAACCCGATGGCTCCGGCCACTTCACGACGATTCAGGCCTGCGTGAACGCGGCACAAGCGGGGCAGACCTGCGAGGTTTATGACGGGACTTACAACGAGCGCGTGTCTTCAGTGCGCGGCGGCACCTCGAACAGCGCTCGCATCAGCATCGCCGCGGCAACGGGACAGAGGCCCACGGTGCGGGGGTTCTCCATCACCCATCCCTACCTCACGATTTCGGGGTTCACGATCCACACCGGCAGTACGTCATCCATCGGCGTGGACGTGAATTCTGCCATCGGTGTCACGGTGGAGAATAACTCCATCACGGCGGAGCGCAACACCTGCGTCCGCTTCAATCCGGCGAGCGGCTCCCGTTCGCATCACGCCATCATCCGAAACAACGTCATCACACGATGCGGGTGGTACTATCTCCTGGAGTCCAATGGGACAGCCTGGGGGATTGCGAGCTATGGCGACAACACGCTGATTGAAGGGAACGACATCTCGCATACGACCGATGACGCCATCAACTGGGGTGGGAACCACTCCGTCATCCGGAATAATGTCCTGCATGACATGGACGCGGACGAAACCGGCGTTCAGTCCCCCGCGCACATGGATGGCATCCACAATGGGCCGACGGAGATCATTGAGAGTCTGATCGAGGGCAATGTCTTTCGGAACGCGCTCGATCCGACCGGCAACTCCCATTTTACGTGGCTGGAGTCTGGGAGTTATGGGGCGCAACGGAACATCATCATGCGATACAACTACACCCACAACGTCCAAGATCTCGCCGCGCCGGGGATCTGTGTGCCATGCACCAATCAGAGCCGGTACTATCTCTTCAGCAACACCATTTCGGCCGGTGGGCCATCCTCCTCGGACCTCAGCTGCATGATGATGCCCGCGAACTCGCCTTACAGCCGTGCCAAGAACAACCTCTGCTACAACACGATCAGCACGCTGAATCGCTGGCCGATCTACACCGGGGGGTCAGGAACTCAGGAATCCAACGGCAATCTCCCGTATGCGGACGGGTACACTGGGGAGTGGATGGGTCCGATCAGCATGGAAGCGACCTATAACACCTTGAAGAACAGGAACCCTCTCCTCGCCAACTATCCTTCGAACGGCACTCTCCAAGCGACTTCCCCCGCCATTGATGCCGGAGCTGCCCTCACGACGGTGGCCACTTCGGACGGCGGATCGGGAACGACGCTGATCCTCCAGGATGCCGGGTATTTTCAGCCGGGCTGGGCAGGCACGAACGCGGACTGGATCGCTGTAGGATCGGCGGCCAATACAGGGCAGATTTTAGCCATAGACTATCTCACCCATACGCTGACCCTGGCCAACAGCATCAGCCGCAATGACGGCGATTCTGTGTGGCTCTACAGGAAATCAGATGGCATGAGGGTGCTTTACGGCAGTGCTCCTGACGTCGGAGCCTATGAATACACGACCAGCACCCCGCCTCCGGACACGACCCCGCCATCGGTGCCGACGGGCCTCGCGGCGGTGGCCGTTTCTTCGACAGCGATCAATCTTTCTTGGACCGCCTCGACTGATGCGGTCGGGGTGGCAGGCTACGGTATTTATCGCAATGGGGTCTGGATCTCGAGCGTCACCAGTGGGACTTCCTATATAAGCACGGGCCTTGTGTCTTCGACGTCTTACAGCTACCGCGTGACGGCTTATGATGCGGCCGGGAATGTCTCGGCGCTGTCGGTCGCGGCAAGCGCTACGACGCAGGCGCCGTCTTCGCCTCCTCCACCCAGCGGCCTGTCCAGGCCGACGCTCAATCTTCCTGACTATCTGCCGGTCAACGCCGAAGTGCGCGCCGGCTACGGCGGGTCTGTGGCGCCGGCGTATTTCAGTTGGACGTTTACGTCGATGGTGGGTCCCGCGTCCCGAGTCTCGAGTCCCGCGTCGCAAGTCTCGAGTCCCGAGTCCCGAGTCTCGAGTCCCGCGTCACAAGTCTCGAGTCCCGGGTCCCGGGTCCCGAGTCCAGCACCGACAGCGGTTGACGTCGGACGCGAGACGCCAGACGCGAGACACGGGACGCTAAGTGCGGGACATGCTCCAAGCGCCTCTTTCACCACGGCTTCAACGGTCGCAAGCCTCGCCGCGCAGAACCTTGACCTGGGAACATACCTTGTGACCGTCACGGCCCATGACGCCTCTGGCAGCGCCTCTTCACCGGCATCGGCGCAGGTGACGCTCGTCTCGGCCAATCTCGATCAGGTCCGTGTTTATCCCAACCCCTGGCGCAGCGACCGGCACAGCACAAGGTCAGTCACCTTTGACCAACTCACGGTCGATACCGAGATCAAGATCTTCACGGTCTCGGGGCATCACGTGAAGACGCTGCCCACCTCAAGCAGCTCCATCACCTGGGACCTGACCAATGAGAGCGGCGACCGGGTGGCCTCGGGGATCTATGTCTATCACCTGAAGGCGGAAGGCGGAGCCAAAAAGACGGGGAAAGTGGTGGTGATTAAGTGAGTCGTTATCAGCGCATCAACACAACGGCAGCGCAGAGCGAACAGAGAAGAGCGAACAGCGGAGAACGTGATGCCGCACGCTGTGCTCTGTGCGCTGTTCGCTTTGTGCTGCTCGCTGCCGTCGTGCCGTTACTCCGATACACCGTTACCCCGTTACTCCGATACGTCCTTCTCTTGATGCTGGCTGCTCCGGCGGCGCAAGCGGCCACCTATTATGTCCGCGCCGATGGGAACAACACCAACACCGGATTGACGAACACCTCGGGCGGGGCGTGGCGGACCATCGACTGGGCGGCCGATCACGTCGCGGCGGGAGATGTGATCCGGGTGCAGGCGGGCACTTACGCAGAGGTAGTCACGGCCAGTAGCTCGGGGTCTGCCGGAAACTACATCACCTTCGTGGCTGATGGGTCTGTGACGAATTTCGGATGGGTCATTACTGGCGATTGGATTCGAGTGATAGGTTTTATCGTCGAAGGCGGAAATACCAGAAACGATGGGATCTACCTGCAAAATGCTGATTATGTTGAGATATGGAATAACACCATACAGAACTTTGAAGGAGATTCCATAAGAACGGACAACGGAGCTAGGCTATACCAATCCAACAACTGTCTCTTTATCGGCAATGTGATTAAGCATTCCGCATTCAAAGATTTTCAGGTTCGTGGCAACAGCAACGTCATTGCCTATAACGAATCCGACACCCCCGAGGTTGACTTCATCTATCTCTTTGGGCAAAGAAATAGGCTACTGAACAACTATAGCCATAATGTGAATGCGGCTCCTTCATCTCATACCGATTTCATTCAATCCGGTCAGGATTCTATTGGCTTGGGCCACTCACTGTATGAGGGGAATTTCTACGCCGATGAGTCCGGAAGTGAACATCACTGTACCAATATCGAAACCAATTCAGCCAGCTTGGACGCCTATACGATATTCCGGCGAAACGTCTGGTCCAGTAATGGCAACGCAGGCGGGCAGTGTTTTGGGCTTGCGGACGGACAGGCTTTCCTCAAAATTTATCACGAAACCATCGCATATGCCTCGCATTATGTCACTTATGACCGTGGTAGTAACGTCGCGGCTGGCCGAGGGGTCTTGAACAATATCTGGCACCAAGCGTGGTGGCCAGGGACGAATCCAGTCGGTGTCTATGATGATACTCCCGCCGTGCATGACTACAATATTTTTTACGATATAGGCGGATCGATCAATTACGCGAGTACAATCAACGCCGAAGCGCATTCTCTCCGGAATACGAATCCATTAGTGACCAATGCGGCAACTCGAGATTTTACGCTTCAGTCTGGCTCACCCGCACGAAATGCAGGTGGTCCGCTCACGACGGTCACGTCCGCCAACAATACGGGCACGACGTTCATGGTGGGTGACGCCAGCTACTTTTCTGATGATGATACGACCATCACGCAATATGGCGGCAATGTGGTGGTGGGCGATACGATCACGGTCGGCACCGACGTCGTGACCGTGGTGAGTATCTCAGGAAACGCCATCACCGTTACGCCGTCCTTCACATGGGCCAACGGGGAGGCGGTGTACTTCGGTCACGATGCCACACCCGACATCGGGGCGTATCCCTACAAGGCGGGCGGCTACACCTTGAGCGCGACCTATTCTCAGTCGGGCGGGCTTGTTACTGTAACGCCCTCGGACACGGAGCTTGTTCGTTTTGTCGTTTGTTACGAGGATGGCATCCCGACCACGGTCGACAACGCAAGTCCTTACACTTGCTCTGTGGGCGGCGGAGCGCTCGGCGTGAGGGTTTACCCGCTTTACGCGAGCAAAACCCTCTACGTCGCCGCAACAAGTGGAGCACCCCCTCCGCCGGACACGACCCCCCCTTCGGTGCCGACGGGCCTCGCGGCGGTGGCCGTTTCTTCGACAGCGATCAATCTTTCTTGGACCGCCTCGACTGATGCGGTCGGGGTGGCAGGCTACGGTATTTATCGCAATGGGGTCTGGATCTCGAGCGTCACCAGTGGGACTTCCTATATAAGCACGGGCCTTGTGCCTTCGACGTCCTACAGCTACCGCGTGACCGCTTACGATGCGGCCGGGAATGTCTCGGCGCTGTCGGCCGCGGCGAGCGCTACGACTTTCGGATCTACCGCTACAGAGGGCACCGAATACTTTATTGATTATGCCCGCACTACTTCGGGGGACGGTTCCGCCGCCAATCCTTGGAAGCGGCGCGGCGACATCAATTGGACACTGATCAAGAGCGCCTTACAAGTTGGGCCGGTCACCCTCTACTTCTCAAGCCGCGCCACGTGGAACGACGATCAGTACCTCACCATCCCGGTCGGCACCAGCGCTAACGCCGAGCGCCCCCTTCGACTTGACGGGCAATCAAAGTACAACACCGCGATCAGCGGCACGGCGGTGTGGCAGACGGAGACGGTACCGGGCAATCGAGCCACGCTGACCCATGCAGGCGGGGGGGGCGGCACGATCTCTGTCCACAACGACAACGCCTTCATAACTATACGGGGGTTCCAGCTCATCAGGCCGTCGTGGGGCGGTGTCGCGCTTGGTACCGCGAATCCGACTCGCAACATCTACGATGTGCTGGTGGAGAACAACATTGTGGACACCCCGGTCAACAATCACGGGATCTGGTTTGGCTACGCCGAAGACGGCTGTTACAACATTACGGTCCGCGATAACGTGATCAGCAATACCCCGCTGGAAGGTATCTACATGGGGCATTACAACTATCTGGCGGACACCATCACGGGGACTGTGGTAGAAGGCAATACGGTCATCAATGCGGGCACGGCAGGGGAAGGGGACATTGACATCAAACCGGGAAACTTTGGAGCGATTGTTCGCAACAACATCGTCTATGCGGGGGCTACGGGGGGCGTCCTGGCAGGGATCGTTGTGGCGGCAAGCGATGTGCAAGTCTACGGGAACGAGCTCTACAGCCTCCAACCTCGCGATGTGGGTGACGGCGGGCACGGCATCATGATTAACGCGGACGGCGACGGAGCAGGGAACGGCAAAACGCTCAATAACATTCTCGTCTACAACAATCTGATCCATGGCAATGCCCAGCAAGGCATCCAGGTCTTCGCGACGGCGGCGGGGGCCACGATCTCAAACCTACAAATACTCAACAACACGATTGTTTCCAACACGCGAACCGGTTTCAGGGCGTCCGCGTCAGGCGGCCGAACCATCACGATTTCAAAGTTGCAGAATAATATCCTCTCCAAAAATGGGCGGTATAGCATCGATTTATCCGGAGGGGTTAACGTTGTATCGCTGGACTACAACCATCATGAGGGTGCGAGCGCACTCGTTCGCTACCGAGATGCCGACAAGACCTGGTCCGAGTGGCGCGCGCTGGGGTTCGATGCCCATGGCCTGAACGTCGATCCTCGTTTGGATGGATCGTATAAGCCTCTGGCCGGCTCACCGGTGATCGATGCGGGAAGCGTGCAAAGCGAGTTCGCCACCGACAAGGAGGGTGTGTCGCGGCCTCAAGGTACCGCCTGGGACATCGGAGCCTATGAGTATTGCCCCTCCGGCAGCTGTCCGATCGTCGTGCCACCACCCCCGCCTCCTCCTCCACCCCCTCCACCTCCCGGCGGCCTGGCCACCCCGACCTTGAACCTGCCGGCTTATCTGCCGGTGAACGCCGAAGTGCGCGCCGGCTACGGCGGGTCTGTGGCGCCGGCGTATTTCAGTTGGACGTTTACGTCGATGGTGGGTCCCGCGTCCCGAGTCTCGAGTCCCGCGTCGCAAGTCTCGAGTCCCGAGTCTCGAGTCTCGAGTCCCGCGTCACAAGTCTCGAGTCCCGGGTTCCGGGTCCCGAGTCCAGCACCGACAGCGGTTGACGTCGGACGCGAGACGCAAGACGCGAGACACGGGACGCTAAGTGCGGGACATGCTCCAAGCGCCTCTTTCACCACGGCTTCTACGGTCGCAAGCCTCGCCGCGCAGAACCTTGACCTGGGAACATACCTCGTGACCGTCACGGCCCATGACGCCTCCGGCAGCGCCTCTTCGCCGGCTTCGGCGCAGGTAACGCTGGTGTCAGCCAATCTCGATCAGGTCCGGGTCTATCCCAACCCTTGGCGGAGCGACCGGCACGCGGCGAGGTCGGTCACTTTTGACAGTCTCACGATCGATACCGAGATCAAGATCTTTACAGTCTCGGGGCACCACGTGAAGACGCTGCCCACCTCAAGCAGCTCGGTCACCTGGGACCTGACCAATGAAAGCGGCGACCGGGTGGCCTCGGGGATTTACGTCTATCACCTGAAGGCGGACGGCGGAGCCAAAAAGACGGGGCAAGTGGTGGTGATCCGGTGAGACGACCAGGGGGACGTGCCCTGGTCGTTAGTAGTTGCATGAGACTAACAGAATAATTCTCGAAAGGATGAACCATTCCATGAACAGACCTCTTTTAGCGAAGCACCCCTCCGTTGCTCGGCATCTCATCGTCGCGGCAAGCTTTTTGTTGTGCAGCCCAGTCTACGCTTTCGAAACAGAAGTCTTAATCGGTCTTACGAAATTACAAAGCGATGCGACGACCGTATCGTTTGGTTTGCCAGTCAAGGAAGGGCTCCTGTTTGACGCCGCCAAGGTTAAAATCAAAGCGCATCCCTCCGGGGACCCCATCACGAACGTTTCCTCCAAAGCCATTCTCTATCACTTTAACGCTTCGGGGAATAGAACCAGCATCAAGTCGCTCTTGCTGCAATTCCCCGCGGCGCAAATGCGCTCGGACAGTGTCACCGTCATGGTCGTGATTAATCCGAATTCGGGTGGAACGACCAGTTCAACGATGGCCCCATTTCGTGAGACCTCTTTTGTTTCTGATGAAAAAGCCGAGGTGGTGGACCGGAGCATCGCCTTTGATGGGACTGCGTATTCTTTTGTGGAAAATAATGTCAGAGAGAAGACCTTATGGACCGGCCGCGAGCCGAAAGTCCTGGCCACCTATCCGGAAGGGTATCTTGCCTCCTCGGGGATATTCGGGCCTCAAATGTCCAGGCAACAATTACTCAGCAAATCCAACCTCGCCGGTCTCCGATTTATTTCTGATGAATTCGATCTCTTCCTAAATTCTTCGATCTATGGCGATGGCTATAAAATGAATCCAGACCCTGGGAGCGTCTACGATGCTTCGAACTACGAGGGCTGGCTCTACGATATGTGTGACACCTATCTCGCAGGCTACTCTCATTTGGACGATGTTCGCTATTACCGTCATGCCCTGCGGGCCTGCTCCTATTTCGCAGAACATATTGGCACCACGGGGGTGTGGAAGGGATATTTCACAGGGAAGCCGTCCCAAGACAGCAAATACTCCCATTTAAGGGGAGTGGCCGAGTATTACGCGTTGACGGGGGACGAGACGGCTTTTGAAGCAGGGTCGAATATGGCCCAAATGTGGTATGAGGACCCTTATTTTGTCACGCCCTACAGGCAGGGCCATTTGAGGGGAGTCGATAGATTATGGACCGAGCGGCTTCTGGCGACCAGCATGGAAGGGCTGGTTTATGGGTTTGAGCTCACCGAAAGGCCGGAATACAGAACAGCCGCCATGGAGATGTTTAACACGGCGTATCGGCACATCACCACGACCAATCAAGCGGAATTAACAGCGATCAATTTGCAAAATTTCCCACCGCAGAATTGTTTTGTCCACTCCTCCGGACAACATTCGGAAGGAGGGACGGATGCCTGGTGTTCCAGCTGGATGGCCGAACTCGCTGTGGCCCCTTTATTGCGGTACAAGGCTATCACGGGAGACGGCCGCCGCGTCCATGAGGTCTTTATCAGACTGACCCGATCGCTCCGAGATGTTGGCGCAACTTATAGGAGGAGAACGATTGGCTATGATTCATCCTTCCTTTCTCCAACGGACTATGACAGTTCCTGTGATTTTGCGGGTGACAGTTCTGAATATGCCAGAAGCCTGACCCCCTCTTATGGCGCGGGGATTAATGCCTCTGGTCTGAGAGACCAAACGATCGAATACGATGATTTCAATCATTGCGCCGATGTGTCCGCCCTCGTGGCTTTTGGAATTCACGGTTTAATACAAAACGATCAATTTTCAAGTCCTTTTGTGAAAGGGCCCTTTCGAACCGAGGGCGAATCCTTTGTGGCTTTGTTTCATGAATTTTCTCGGTGCGCGAAGTATGGTTTTATCGGATGGCACAGGACGAATCGGGACCCCAGGACCTTTACCAGCGAGAAACTCGCCCCAGGATACTTCGGCGGAGATCTTGCCGCTCAAACGACGTGGATCACCGAAAGCGTGAGAGCTGGATTTCCGTCCTATCCCTCCACGCCCCAGAGAAAACTCAGTTGGTGGTTTAATACCTTAATGTTGGAATTGGCCACCCTGGATGAAACACGGATTGATTTCAGCGGCAGCGTTCGAGGCGGGTTTATCCAGGGGGCCAATTGTCCTTACCCTGCCACACCGCTGCCGCCTTCTGCTCCGGGGGTCTTGGGGCCTCCCGAAGATGTGACACCGCCCGTGGTTGTATCAGGGACCGCGACGTGTATCGGGGATGCTTACGCCACGATTTCAGTGGTGACCGACGAGCCCGCGGCATGCAAATATGATGCCTATCCAGCCCTTGATTTTCATCGTTATACAACGATTTTTGGAACATCGGGAGGCACGTCTCACTCGACAACCCTTACAGGGCTAGCGAGTAATAGGGTCTACACCTACTACGTCAAGTGCATTGACGCCTATTACAATCATTCGACCACAACGCCGTTCTCCATTGCTTTCAACACTTTGGGCCCAGGCGGAAAGCCCCTGGTTTGTGAGGCGCCCTTAATCTATGTCTCGTTGGATTTAGGGGGGAGGACGGTTCTGCCCGTGAACGCTCAGATCACCGCGAGCGCTCCGGGGCATGAGATTCGCAGCTTCAGCTGGTCGGTCACCCCGCTCCCGGCAGGCGCGCTGCCGGCGCCCGGAACGTCCGCGGGGACAATCGCCCGAGCACCGACGGCCAATTTCAGCACAAGCAGCGGAGTGGCAAACCTTGCGCCCTATGGTCTGGTCCCCGGGAACTATCAGATTACCGTCACCGCGACCGATACTGCCGGTCGCGTTTCGATCCCCGCGAGCGCCAACGTGACCCTGGTGCCAGCGGACCTTTCCGCTGTCCGCGTCTATCCCAACCCCTGGCGGAGCGACCGGCACGCGGCGAGGTCGGTCACTTTTGACAGCCTCACCGTCGATACCGAGATCAAGATTTTCACGGTCTCGGGGCATCATGTGAAGACGCTGCCGAGCTCAAGCAGCTCCGTCATCTGGGACCTGACGAATGAAAGCGGGGACCGGGTGGCGTCGGGGATCTACGTCTATCACCTGAAGGCGGAAGGCGGAGCCAAAAAGACGGGGCAAGTGGTGGTGATTAAATGAGAAGCGACACGGGGACACGGGGACACGCAGACACGGGGAGCGTCCGATACGGAGAAACAGCTACATCACCGAGTCACCGCGTCACCGCGTCGCCGCGTCTGTATGTTGCTGCTATTGTCTATTTTCTATTTTCGCCGTTGGCCGTTCAGGCGGCCACCTACTGGGTGAGCCCAACGGGGACATCCTCTTGGGCGAGCTGCCAGAGCGCCAGCGATCCCGCGAGCAACTATTGTTCGTTGGGGACCGCCAATTCCAATGCCAGCGCAGGCGATTGGGTTTATTTGAAAGGAGGTACGTATTCCTTCTCCACCCTATACGCAACTGCGCTGCTCCCCGCTCGTTCGGGGACATCGAGCGCCTGGATCACCTTCAAAAACGCTCCCGGCGAAACCCCCGAACTCAAAGGGACTTACGGGACGCGCATGTGGGGGTTGCAGATTAATCAGAGCTATATCCGAATCGACGGCCTCCTTTTCACCGACTTTTCCGACTACTTAATTCGCAACGGCGCTCATCATGTTGAAGTCGCCAGATGCACTTTTCGCAATGTCACCTCTCCCTTCCGCGGCGGGAACTTTACGATGGCGGAGGCCTGCATTGGCGGAACGGACTTCCGGTGCTATGTCAGCGACCTTTGGGTGCATCACAATACCTTCTATAAGTTAGCGGCCGGCGGCGGATGTAATGGAACATCCATTTCCGAAGGCGGCGACGCGGTGCGTGTGGGCTATCCCAACGGAAGCTGTGGCGGCGGCGCTGGTGTCAACTGCACCACAGGGGCCAACCACCACATCACCATCGAAGACAATTACATGGCCTATGCCGGGCATGCCGTCATGGACACCTATGGCACCCGGCAAGTCATCAAAAACAACGTCGCGCATAACGAGCCGTGGTACCCGGCGGACAATGGCGCCTGCAGCGTGACATGGCCCGCCACCCAATACGACAACCCCGCCTACAACGGGTCGTACAGCCACCGGGTTTGGCAGATCACCGATAGTTTTGGCAGAGACGGACTCTATAACTTGGTGGAGAACAACAGACTGGGTTTCGCAGGGCCCAATCCGAACAATGACGGGGCGGACAGTTTGGCGCTGGCGTCCTCCAGGAACATTGTCCGGTACAACGCTTTTTACGGCAGCATGAACAACGGGCTGATGCCGAAGTACGGGCCGACCGGGCATGGTTCGATCGGCGGTCTCAATAACCGGATTTTCAGCAATACCGTTTACAAAAACGGGTATGGTTACCCGTATTACCACACCTGCACGCATTCCACCTGCCCGGAACCGCAGATGGGAATCCATTTCTATTATCCGAGCTTGAACACAGGGAATGTGATCAAGAACAACATCGTGTATGGCAACGCCCGGGCCGTTCTTTATGGTGGACTCGATATCCAGGACTCCGTCGGGAATACGGTCGTTTCGAACTGGCTGACCCCCAACGGCGATCCGCTCTTTGTCAGCCCAGATCTGACCCAACCCTCCAGCTTGACCCTTCCGGATCTTCAGCTTCGGACCAATTCACCGGCTATTGATAGCGGAACGTTCCTCACCCAAGCCAACGGCGCGGGTTCCAACTCCGTGACGCTCGTGGTCCGTGACGCCCAATACTTTCAGGATGGCACCTGGGGTGCCGCGATGGCCCAAGGCGTCACGTTATTCCCCGACTGGATCGCTGTTGGCCGTGTGACGAATGTGGCGCAGATCCGCTCGATCGATTACGCCACGAACCGCGTGACGCTCGCGGCGCCCCTGTCGTGGGAAGATGGCGCACCCATTTGGCTCTATCGGGATTCCGGCGGCCGGCAGGTGCTCTATGGTTCTGCGCCGGACATAGGAGCCCATGAATTTGTTCGGCCCCCGATCACCGCCGCCAGCTGTTCGCAGGCGGATGTCCAGGCCGCTGTGAGCCGTGCGGAACGAGGGGACACGATCAGCGTCCCGGCCGGTTCATGCACATGGTCCAACGAGACGAGCTGTGGTGGAAGGAATACATTGCTTTGCCTCACCCAAGGCATCAAGTTGCAGGGTGGCATCGGGGGGCCCACCACGATTACCCTGAACGGACCCTCCGACCATGGCCAGATCGCTTATGTTCCGGATGAGACGGCCCAAAACAATGATGAGGAATTCGAAATCACGGGTTTTACCTTGGATGGCCATTCGCTATCGAAACACCGGGGCCTGCTCTATATCGAAAACGGGAGTTCCTCGAAAGTCATTTCCAATATCAAAATCCATCACAACACGTTCCGAAATTCCGATCACACAGGTGTGAGTATTAATGGGCCGGTTTATGGCGTGGCCTATTTGAATCATTTCATCAATGTCGTGTACTCTCTCAGAACGATGGGGAGAGACGCGGTCTCCTGGGCGCTGGTTCCGAGGGAGTATGGGACCGGGACGAATTTCTTCATCGAGGACAACACCATCAGTTTTACCCGGGCCATGGAGGGCGGACTGACCGACAGCGGGCAGGGCGCGCCGGGTTATGTCTATCGGTACAACACCACGGATTTGGCCAATGCCGCCGGCCTTTCGGGCCTGTGGGTCAATCACGGATTGCAGAGCATGGCGACAAGCCCGGGCTATACCTGCCCCAGCGGATGCGGGAATTCCAATTGCAGCCCTTCGGTGGCCGGTTCTTGCAACCCTAATCAGGATTCTTGTGAGCAATGGTCCACGATCAAATCCGAGTACTACGGGAATAAGATCGTCAATAGCCCGGATTTTTCCACCTGGATGGCGCATAGGGGTAGTTGGCAGTTAATGTTTTACAACTCCAGTGATTCTTCTTATGCCAAGCCGTACTATGCACAGTATTCATGTGATTCTTGTCAAAGCCCCGCTTCCCCGGCGTACTCCCAGCATGTTCAAAATTCGTATGTATGGGCGAACTACGGTGGGGGAATTCTCCGCCCCATGACCAAAGGCTCGGACTACTGCGCCGATGCCGCGGTCGGATCGCCTTACACCATTACGGAAAATGTTGATTATTGGAATCATCAGGCGGGTTTCAATGGGACTGTGGGGATGGGGTGCGGCACGCTGGCCGCGCGCCCGGCGACCTGCACGCCCGGTGTTGGTTATTGGGCCACGGACCAATCCTGCACGGATCTCACCGGCAGGGTCGGTGCCAGTCCGGCAAGTCCGATTTCCGGCACGCTCTACCAATGCACCGCGCCCAACACCTGGTCAACCTCCTATACGCCTTATCCTTATCCCCACCCGCTTAGAACGGGTCTGCCACCCCCTCCGCCTGGTGGCGGCAACACGCCGCCGGCCGTGCCGGACCTTCGCGGGGTCGAAGGCCGTTACTTTCGGATCAGCGGTGAGATCGCCATCCCTGAGGTTGCCAGAGCGACCGGATTTCAGTGGGAGCTCGTCCCGCGCGCGGGGGGAGCGCCTATCTTCCAATCCATGGCGGGTCAAGTTGCTGCTCAGGGAATCGTCCACGGAGCCCCTATGGCGACGACCGCGCCGCGCTTCCAATTGGGAGCGCTCAATCTTGCTCCGGGAGACTACACGCTGCGCGTGCAGGCGACCAATGCGTACGGCACCAGCGCCTGGGCGAGTGCCTGGGTGAGGCTGGTTTCGGCGAATTTGGACAGCGTGCGGGTTTATCCCAACCCTTGGCGCAGCGACCGTCACAGTACGAGGTCCGTCACGTTTGACAGTCTCACAGTCAACACCGAGATCAAGATCTTCACGGTCTCGGGGCACCACGTGAAGACGCTGCCTACCTCAAGCAGCCAGGTCACCTGGGACCTGACCAATGAGAGCGGGGACCGGGTGGCCTCCGGGATCTACGTCTATCACCTGAAGGCCGAAGGCGGAGCCAAAATGACGGGGAAAGTGGTGGTGATCAAATGATTTTCGTAACGGGGTATCGGAGTATCGGAGTACCGGAGTCACGGCGACGTAAACACATTACGCTCTTAGAGGTGTTACCCCGATACACCGTTACTCCGTTACTCCGATACCCCGTTACCCCGTTACTCCGATACAGCCTTCTCTTGCTGCTGGCTGCTCCGGCGGCGCAAGCGGCCACGATCAATGCCACCAGCTGTTCGCAGGCGGACGTGCAGGCGGCCGTGAGCGCGGCCCAGTCTCAGGACACCGTCCAAGTTCCCGCCTGCGCGGCGACCTGGAACAAAACGCTCACCATCACCAAAGGCATCGTTCTCCGAGGTGCATCCGCGTTGGCGACAAAGATTACAGGAACGATCGCGCCGCTGATCACGTTTGCGCCCAGCGTCCCGGACAGTTCCGATCGGTTTCGAATATCGGGCTTCACTTTAGACGCTCCCGCAGCTTCGAATGTTGGAGTTGTTACCCTCTTTCAAAACACAGCAATCCCCGTGTTCGTCCGGATCGACCACTGCCAAATCACAGCAAAAGGGTCGCGGACGATCTACGTGAGTGGGACGTTTTACGGTGTCGTTGATAATAATGTGATTAACGGCGGCAGTACATCGGCTTACGGGAACGACCATGTCCAATGGGATGCGTTTGGAGCTTCTCGCGCGTTCGGTGATGGGAATAATCTGTATTTCGAGGATAACGTTTATAACACATCCACCAATGGAATGATGAATAGTGGGGGGCAGGGTGGAAGGTATGCCTCACGCTATAACACCTTTAATGGCAATTTTGGATACGTTTACGACATTCATGGCAATCAGCCGGGCGGTGCCGGATGCATTGGGAGTTCAACCTGCGGCAATGCGTCCATGATGGTCATTGAAATCTATGGAAATAAATGGAACAGGACAACTCCCGGATATCTGAACAATCTGATCGATCAACGGGGCGGCATGGTCTTGGTCTTTATGAATAGCCTGTTGACGACAACAACAGGCAAGTCGGGCACGTCTGTGAGAGAAGAGTGTGCAGACAGGCTCTGGCCTGTCAATTCAAACTATGTCCAGCATGCGACCGAGTCCTATTACTGGGGCAATTGGAACACCAGATCCGACGGGGTCGTGTTAATACCGTTGGAGTTAGGTAGTGAAAATTGCTGCAGTGACGCAGCATCTCCCTGGCAGCCCAATCATCTGTATGGATCAGTCGGCGAAACGAGTGACATTTACTGCCAGAAATTCACAGGCGATCCTTATGGGAATTGCTGGAAGAAATCACAATACACGACTCCCATGGTCCCTCCCTATCGGAGTGGATCCATCGAGCCCAATTGGGCCGGCGTCGCACCTCGATTCACGGTGAGGGATGGTGATATCAATTGGCTGAACATGGGAGCGGGATCGCCGATTGCCGAAAACAAAGATTTCTTTTCGCAAAAAGCGGGGTCCTTTGACGGCACCGGAACGGCCGGTGGAGGTGTTGGGTGCGGCACGCTGGCCGCGCGCCCGGCAACCTGCACGCCCGGTGTTGGCTACTGGGCAACGGATCAATCCTGCTCGGACATGACCGGCATGGTGGGCGTCAATCCAGCCCGCCCGATTGCGGGGACTTTCTACAAATGCGCCGCGCCCGACACCTGGATGGCATATTACACGCCCTTCACCTACCCGCACCCGATCCGGACTGACTGTGTCCGTTACCCAACACTCTGCGGGCCAGGCCCGGACTATGCCGCCAGAACCTCCGACCCTCCGCCTGTCCGGGTCTATCCCAACCCCTGGCGGAGCGACCGGCACGCGGCGAGGTCGATCACCTTTGACCAGCTCACGGTCGATACCGAGATCAAGATCTTCACGGTCTCGGGGCATCACGTGAAGACGCTGCCGAGATCAAGCAGCTCCGTGAGTTGGGACCTGACGAACGAAAGCGGCGACCGGGTGGCCTCCGGGGTCTACGTGTATCACCTGAAGGCGGACGGCGGAGCCAAAAAGACGGGGAAAGTGGTGGTGATCAAGTGAACTTCGTATCGGCGTATCGGGGTATCGGAGTATCGGAGTCACGGCAACGTAAACACATTACGCTCTTAGAGGTGTTACCCCGATACACCGTTACTCCGTTACTCCGATACAGCCTTCTCTTGCTCCTGGCTGTCCCTGCAGCGCAGGCGGCCACGATTACCGCGACCAGCCCCTCTTATGAAGATGTCGCAGCAGCCGTAGCGACCGCCAGTCCGGGAGATACGGTCATAGTCCCCAAGGGACGTGGAGCGGCTACATGGATCAACACATTGAGACTGACTCGGGGAATTCACCTCCAGGGGCCGGGGCGGGACAAGCTCACGATTACGCGCGGTGACGCGATCATTGACATTCACCCCAGCCCAACGGCACTCGCCAACCATGAGTTGTTCAAGGTCAGCGGGTTCACGTTTGACCTGAACATGGCGACGATGACCAACTCCGCGGCGATCTACGTCTACGGACCCACCACCGCACCCATCCTCAAACACTTGATCATCCTGAACAATCGCATTCAGAACGATGGTTCGGTTCCGGGGAGCGGCACGTTTGCGATCAAGGTTAAGGGCCAGGTCCGCGGCGTCATCGCCAAAAATGACTTCGACCGCTGCCGCTTCATCCTGTCCGTGATGGGCCATGACACGATGTGGAGCGAGTGGGACGAGTTCGGCCCGGAGCGCGCTTACGGCACGGCGGATCAACTGTTCTTCGAGGACAACACGATTCACTATTCGTCCACGTACTCGATTCCTGATGCAGGCTGGACGGAAATCGGACAATCCGCTCGGGTGGTCATGCGATACAACTCGTGGGACATGACGAATGCCGCAGGAAGCGGGACGTGTCCAGAGTGGGACATTCACGGGATGCAGAACTGGGAAAGCTATCCGCCAACGCCAGGACAGACCGGCACGATGATCGTTGAGTACTACGGGAACACGATATCCGGCGGGCGAGGGTATCGGTGGGCGAATATGCGTGGCGGCTGGGGACTTTTCTTCAACAATATCTGGACAGGCACATCCGCACCGGGCATTGAAATCGTGAATCTGCAGGGATGTGACAGCCAGACGGGGCATCCCGGCCAAGCGGACAACGTGTACTTCTGGAATAACACCGGGAACAGGACGGAGAAGAAGGCGGAGATTCGGTCTGGCAGCACGGCCTGCGAACCCAATCCCCTGACGGAAAATACACAGTTCTACAATCTGAACGACAACTTCAATGGCACGACGCAACATGGGGTTGGACGAGGCACAGGAGTTCCGGACTTCAGCTGCACCAATCTACCGCGAGCGGATGCCAATGGACAGCAGGTGGGTGGGGATGCCTATTGGGTTGCCTCGCCCGCCACACCAACGGTCGATCCAGCCATCATTCAGGCCGGTCGGCTCTACAAGTATATTGGAGGCGTGTGGACCGTCTATTACACCCCCTATACTTACCCTCATCCCCTCGTTGCCAACAGCTACTCTGTCGACCAGAGCCATGCTTCCGCTCTCGATCAGGTCCGGGTCTATCCCAACCCCTGGCGGAGCGACCGGCACGCCGCCAGGTCGATCACTTTTGACCAGTTCACGGTCGATACCGAGCTCAAGATCTTCACGGTCTCGGGGCATCACGTAAAGACGCTGCCCAGATCAAGCGACTCCGTCACCTGGGACCTGACCAATGAGAGCGGCGACCGGGTGGCCTCCGGGGTCTACGTGTATCAACTGAAGGCCGAAGGTGGAGCCAAAAAGACGGGGCAGGTGGTGGTTATCAAGTGAACGGCAGACGTCGTAAATAGTGAATGGTCAATAGTTTTCTCAACCATTCACTATTGACCATTGACCATTCACGCCGTTGGCCGTGACCCCGATACCCCGATACTCCCATTCGACTCGTGAGCGCCGTCCTTCTGATTTGATATAGTTTCACCCGCCGGCAGGGAACTTCTTCTATTCGTTTTCAAAGCCATGCCGTCGTGGTAGGTTTCATTCGATTTTGCGGGTGTAGTTCAATGGTACCATCGGTCCGACCATCAGTTCCTGTTCCTCTGGATGATGGCCATACGCAAGCCCCTCAGGGGTGCGTATGGTGCGTCACTGGACCGACCTTCGCTCTCCTGTTTTTTAGCGGGGGCGATGGTGGCCCCGCCAGAGTCTCGGTGGTGAGCAAGCTGCTTCGGCGCGCTTGAGCGGGAGTAATTCAATGGTAGAATGGCAGCCTTCCAAGCTGCATGCGCTTAAGCGGGTGCGGGTGTAGTTCAATGGTAGAACGGCAGCCTTCCAAGCTGCACACGCCGGTTCGATTCCGGTCACCCGCTTAAGCGCATAGCGGGTTCGAGCGCCACACAACGGGCGCTCGTCCGCCAGGTGTGTGGCGGACGATTCCCATCACCCGCTCCACTTTGAGGCAGAGCAGAGAGCAGAGAGCAGAGAGCAGAATGCAGAGTACAGAGATGGGGCCGGCCTCGAAGACTCGGCTGTTTTATAAACGAGACTCAATGCCAAATTTCTGCTTTCTGCTCTCTGTCCCGTCCTCTGCATAACACTCGCAAAGCGAGTGCATAATCGTCGGGACTGCCCCATCATTCTCGCTCGCATTCGCGAGCTTAACAAGCGGGTGGGGCTGATTTCTGCTTTGCCGTTTTTGCTGGGGTAGCTCAGTTGGTAGAGCACCTCCTTGGTAAGGAGGAGGTCGTCGGTTCAATCCCGATCCCCAGCTCCATATTTTCGCCAGACGTCTGGCGGACGAGTATAGAGGACGGGACAGTTGGTAGAGCAGTCGCCAGGTGTCTGGCGACAGGTCGTCGGTTCGAGCGCCAGACATCAGGCGCTCGTCCGCCGGATGTGTGGCGGACGATCCCGATCCCCAGCTGATTTTTGTTGAAGTAAAAATTGGGCTGTAAATTGTGTAGGATAAACGCCTGCCTGACGCTGGGCAGGCAACCACTGACATCGAACAAGGAGAGTAAGTATGTCCAAACCTAAATTTGAGCGCACGAAGCCGCACGTGAACGTCGGGACGATTGGGCACGTGGACCACGGGAAGACGACGCTCACCACGGCGATTTTGAAGGTGTTGTCGAAGCAGGGTCTGGCGGAGATCAAGTCGTATGCTGATATCGCCAAGGGCGGGGTGGTGCGGGACGATTCGAAGATTTTGACGGTGGCGGTCTCCCACGTGGAGTACCAGTCGGCGAAGCGCCACTACGCGCACATCGACTGCCCGGGCCACGCCGACTACATCAAGAACATGATCACAGGCGCCGCGCAGATGGACGGGGCGGTCCTGGTGGTGAGCGCGGCCGATGGGCCGATGCCGCAGACGCGGGAGCATGTGCTCTTGGCGCGGCAGGTGAACGTGCCGGCGTTGGTGGTGTACATGAACAAGTGTGATTTGGTGGAAGACAAGGAGCTCTTGGATTTGGTGGAGATGGAAGTCAGAGAGCTCCTCACGAAGTATGAGTTTCCGGGGGACAAGATACCGGTCATTCGGGGGAGCGCGACCAAGGCCATGACGGGCGACGCAGGGGAGTATGGGGAAGCCTCGATCAAGAAGCTCATTGACGCCCTGGACACGAACATCCCGGAGCCCAAGCGCGAGGTGGACAAGCCGTTTTTGATGGCGGTCGAGGACGTGTTTTCGATCACGGGCCGCGGGACGGTGGCGACGGGGCGCGTGGAGCGCGGCAAGGCCAAAGTGGGCGAGAACGTGGAGATTATTGGGATTCAGGACACGAAGAAGAGCGTGATCACGGGTATTGAGATGTTTCGGAAGGTGATGGACGAGTGCATCGCGGGGGACAACGTGGGGATTCTCTTGCGGGGCATTGAGAAGGACCAGATTGAGCGCGGGCAGGTGCTGGCGGCGCCTGGGTCGATCACGCCGCACAAGAAGTTCAAGGCGAGCGTCTACATCCTGACGAAGGAAGAAGGGGGGCGTCACACGCCCTTTTTCAAAGGGTACCGGCCGCAGTTTTACTTTCGGACCTCGGACATCACGGGTAACGTCACCTTGAAGCCCGGGGTGGAGATGGTGATGCCGGGGGACAACATTGAGTTTGACGCGGAGCTGATCACGCCGATCGCGATGGAGAAGGGCGTGCGCTTTGCGATTCGTGAAGGCGGCCACACCGTCGGCGCCGGAGTCGTTACAGAAGTCATTGCTTAAGATAAGTTTCTAGTTTCTGGTTCCTAGTTCAATGCGAATGGTGCAAAGACAGGGAACTGGGCATTTAAAACCAGGAACCAGGAACTAGGAACTAGGAACTGAATTTATGGCTGAGAGAATATCGATTATCGTGGCTTGCGCAGACTGTAAGAACAAGAACTACCACTTTTCGCGCGGCAAGCGTAAAGAGTATAAGGTGGAAGTCAAGAAATTCTGCCGCGCTTGCGGGAAGCATACCGTCCATAAAGAGACGAAGTCGTCTTCTTAAGAACTGACGCGGAGAAACAACTGGATTCGCAGGAAAAATTCAGTTAGGCCGTCACCCCGGCGGTCGTAAGCCGGCCCTCCAGACACCCGGCGGGCCGTCCGCCCTGCCGTGTGGCGGACGGGGTCTATCATCGGCTTGAAAGACATGATGGATCCCGGCTAACGACATGCCGGGATGACAGCAGTGTGAAGGATCCTGTCTCCGGCTCTCCTTGTTTGCCCCTTCCCAAATAATCCGATAAGCCACCCCTGACGTCATCCCCCGCGGCCGTCAGCGGGGGATCCATCGACGGCCTTGGTGTAGGTGTTGGTGGCGGGATCGAAGACGAAGGGTTTCACTTATTGGGTGAAAAATGAGGGGTCAACACAGGAGGCTTTGAAAAAGGGTGCAGCGCGTGATTTTACAGCGACGCGCAGAGGCAATAAAATACCTCGCAAGCCAGAGTGGAATCTGAACTGCGAGGTGCTTTTATGTTACTGAAGAACTTGGACGTATACAAGGTCTCGACGACGGATCAAGCGGTGACGAGTTTTGCAGGGCTGCCGTTGTTGTTGGGGACGGCACGGAGCCTGGGGTTGGAGGAGCGGCTCAATGCGCTGCCGGTGAAGGAGCGGGCGCGGGGATACGATCCTGCCGAGAGTATTTTGGGGTTGATGGGATCGATCCAGGCGGGCGGGGAAGCGCTCGAAGACATCGGGCTGCTGCAAGGGGACGAGGGGATACGGCGCTTGCTGGGGGATTTTCCGGCAGCGAACACGTTGGGCGAATTTCTTCGGCGTTTTGGGCGCAAGACGATTCATGGGTTGGGATGGGTCCAGCTCAAGACGGCGGCGAAGGTGATCCGGGCCTGCGAGCTGTCTATTGTGACGATCGATATCGACGCTTATTTTTTGGAGTCACAGAAGGAAGGCGTCTTGATGAATTACGATGGACTGGAAGGGTATTGTCCGGTGATGGTCAGTTGCGCGGAGCTGAAGATGCCGCTGGCCGGGGCGTTTCGGGCAGGCAATGCGAGCCCGATGGCGAACCTGGCGAGTTTGTTGCGGCGGGTCTTGCGGCAGTTTTCCGGTTTGCGGATGAGGGCGCGCTCAGACAGCGCGGGGTATCAGGCGAAGGTGGTTCGGGAATTGGATCGGGCCGGGGTGGACTTCACCATCACGGCGCGCAAGGATGATGCCGTTTTGGAAGCGATTCGGTCGATTCCGGAGAAGGCCTGGAAGAAGTACAACTCGCCGGTCTATCCCCATAAGGGATCTGAGATTGCCGAGACGGTGCATGCTTTTGGGGAGGCGGACAAGGATATCGCCGCATTTCGGTTGGTCGTGGTGCGCTGGCAGCAGGAGCCGCAAGGCGAGCTTTTCGATAAGGAGCACTTTGAATACCATGCGGTGGCGACGCGGTTCACATGGGAACCGGGATTGGTTCTGCAATTTCACCGTAACCGGCAGGATGGGTCGGAGAACGTGAACCGGGAGATGAAGAGCGAGGGTGGGTTTGGATTATCCAAGCTGCCGTGCCGGGATTTTATGGCCAATGCCGCCTATTTCCAGATCGCGATGTTGGCGTCGGTGGTCACGGCAGCCTTCAAGCATTTGGTTCTGCCGAAAGCCTGGCAGAGCTTCACGATCCAGACGCTGCGGCACCGGCTGATCCGCTTGGCCGGGACAGTGTGCCGGAAGTCGCGCTATCTGTGGTTAAAGATTCCGGAAAACTACCCGTTCCGGCGGGTTTTTGAAGAGGCGCGCTATGGCGTGTTGGGGCTGTCTGTGGTGATCGCGTCTACCGGTTGATTGACGGGACGGCGACACCGAAGGCATCGACGGAGGGAAAGAACCGAACAGAGGGTCGGAGCGGCGAAAACTGCCGCAAAAGGCCGACAATTGATCAGACGGTAGTCTGAACCGCCTCCGAGGGAAGCCAAGGGTACCCGAAGCAGGCGAGAAACCTGGTCGCCGCGGCGACCGAGCGGTGAAAAATTGGGACCTATGTGTGGCCTACGTCAAAACGCAGCGCTGCAGAAAATTACCGGAGCTTTTGGGCCCCTTTTTGCTCTTTGCTTTCTGATTTTTGATTTGGTACCATGTCCCTCGCTCCCTGAAGAGGGGGCGTTTTTTTTGGTACGACTCAACTCAGAGCTCAGAAATATTGTTTTGAAGGCACTCTCTGAGCTCTGAGTCCTGAGTTCTGAGCTGGGGCGTTTTGGGGGAATCGGTTAATTGGTAAACCACGGGTCTCCAAAACCTGGACTGGGGGTTCAAGTCCCTCTTCCCCCGCCATTTACGGCAGAGCACCGCTAACGACCTGCGGTGCCTGCGCGTTATAGGAATTGTGGAAGCGCGGGCAGAAAGCAGAAAGCAGAGAGCAGAAAGAGGAGCGCAGAGGGGTCTCTGAGCTCTGAGTTGAGATCTCTGAGTTGTGATTATGAACAAGTTAATTCGGTTTTTTCAGGATGCCTTCCAAGAGCTCAAGCTCTCGACTTGGCTCTCCCGTCAGCAGATGATCGGCTCGACGGTGATCGTGATCATTCTGACGCTGATCATGGCCGCTTTTGTCTCGGTGATTGACCGGGTGTTGCTTTTTCTGGCCGGTATTTTGTTTCGAATTGGATAAAGAAATTGAGTCAGGTACAAACGATGAGTGATCGCGGTTGGTACGTCATCCATACCTATTCCGGCCATGAGGACCGGGTGAAGGCCTCTTTGGAAAAGACCATCGAGAACCTCGGTCTCCAAGGGAAGATCCATAAGGTTTTGATCCCCACCGAAGAAGTGATGGAGATCAAGCGCAACAAGAAACAGGTCAAGAAGCGCAAGTTTTTCCCGGGCTACGTCATGGTGGACATGATGGTCGACAACGAGACCTACTGGACCATTCGAAATACGCCGGGCGTGACGGGTTTTCTGGGGGGAAATAAGCCCATCCCGCTTCCCGAGGCGGAGATCCAAAACCTTTTGGACCTGGCCACCGCCCAGCCGCAACATAAGCCACGACCCGCCGTGACCTTCGGCAAAGAAGAAAACGTGCGAATTATCGATGGCCCGTTCCGGCACTTCATTGGGATTGTCGAAGAGGTCAACGAGGAACGCGGGAAACTCAAGGTCATGGTGTCGATTTTCGGCCGGCCCACTCCTGTTGAGCTTGATTTCTTGCAAGTGGAGAAACTGTAATGCCGCCTAAAAAAGTTAAAACCGTCATTAAGCTTCAAATTCCCGCGGGCGCCGCCAATCCCGCGCCGCCGGTGGGCCCCGCGCTCGGCCAGCACGGTGTGAACATCATGGATTTCTGCAAACAGTTCAATGAGAAGACCAAGTCGAGCGAGCCGGGGATGATCATTCCGGCGGTCATCACCATCTTTGAGGACCGTTCGTTCACGTTTATCACCAAAATGCCGCCGGTGTCGGCGCTCCTGAAGAAAGCCGCAGGGCTGGCCAAAGGGTCTGGGGAACCGAACCGCAACAAGGTCGCCAAGATCACTCTGAAACAGGCCGAAGAAGTGGCCAAACAGAAAATGCCGGACTTGAACGCCAATAGCCTTGAGGCCGCCGTTCGCATGGTCAAAGGGACCGCCCGCAGCATGGGCATTGAGATCGGGTAAGGGATACCTTTATGGGTAAAAGACTCGCTGCCCTCGAAAAACAGAAACTCTACGACCGCGCCAAGCTCTATGACGTCGCGGAGGCGGCCGCTGTGGTGAAGAAAACGGCCACGGCCAAATTTGATGAAACGATCGAAATCCATGTGAAGCTGGGCGTCGACCCCAAGCAATCGGACCAAAATGTGCGCGGGACAGTGGTGCTGCCGCATGGTTCAGGCCAATCCAAGCGCGTGGTGGTGGTGGCCAAGGGCGAGAAACTCAAAGAAGCCCAGGCGGCGGGGGCGGACCTCGCCGGGGACGCGGACGTGATCGAGAAAATTTCCAAAGGGTGGCTCGATTTTGATGTTTTGGTTGCCACGCCCGACGCGATGAAGGACCTCTCGAAGCTCGGGAAGGTGCTTGGCCCCAAAGGCCTCATGCCCAACCCCAAAGCCGGGACCGTGACGTTTGATATCAGCCGCACGGTGAAAGAACTCAAGGCGGGCCGCGTGGAGTTTAAGCTCGACGCGACCGGCATCACGCACGTGGCGCTGGGGAAAGCCAGTTTTGCCCCTGAAAAAATCGCAGACAACGCCAAGGCCGTCCTTCATGCCATCCTGCACGCCAAGCCCGCGGCCGCCAAAGGCCACTACATGCAAAGTGTCACGCTTTGCTCGACCATGGGCCCCGGCATTAAGGTCGATCCCGCTCAGAAGTTCGAATAAATCTGGATCGAACTCCTTTCTCGGTTTTGAGATGAGTTCTCGACTTTTCGCGGCGCTCCACCACAAGCAATTCCGGTATTTCATCGCCGGCGCCTTCCTTTCGAACATCGGCAGTTGGATGCAGGCGCTGGCGCTTTCCTGGCTGATCCTGGACCTCACCCATTCTCCTTTCTATCTGGGCCTCGAGGCTTTTGCCAACACCATCCCGCTTTCCTTTCTTTCTTTCTTTGGCGGTGTTGTGGCGGACCGCATGGACCGCAAGCGAATGCTCGTCCTCACGCAGTGGGTGATGCTGGTCCTGGCTCTGGTGTTGGGAGCCTTGACGCAGTTCCACCTCATAAAAGTGTGGCACATCATTTTGCTCGCCTTTCTGGGCGGGGTCGCGCAGTCGGTCGCCTGGCCGGTTTACCAGGCCGTCATGGCGAACGTCGCCGAACGTGAACACCTCTCCAACGCGATTGCCTTAAATTCCGCCCAATTCAACCTTGCCCGCACCATCGGCCCTGTCGTGGGGGCCCTGGGGCTGAAATATTTTGGTACAGCCGGCTGTTTTTACGTGAACGCGCTCAGCTTTCTAGCGGTCCTGGTAGCCTTGGCGAGCATTCATGTCCCGATCAACCGCCGAAGCCCTGAGATGCCTGAACGAGGGTTCCTTCTGCACTTCCGGGAGGCCCTCTCCTACATGAAGGCCCAAAAGCATTTGTTCTGGCTGCTTGTGATCCTCGGCTTAACGAGTATCTTCGGCGTGCCGATGGTCACCCTTCTTCCCGCTTTCGCGCGCCAGGTGTTACACCTTGATCCTTCGGGTCTCGGGGCGCTGATGGCTTCTTTCGGAGTCGGGGCTGTGGCCGGCGGCTTTTTGGTGGCCTACCTCGGGGAGTTCCCTGGCAAGGAGCGCTTCGCGATCAAAGGCGTGCTGCTTTTCATCGTCTCTCTCATGGGATTCTCGTTTTCAAGGGACACGCTCCTATGTATGGTGTTTCTGTTCCTTGCCGGGTTTTCCATGGTGAGCTTTGCCTCGGTGGTCAACGGCCTGATTCAAAGCACAGTCCTGGAGCATATGCGGGGAAGCGCGATGGGTCTTTTTGTTTTCGCCTTTGGGGGGTTGATGCCTGTCGGGAACCTCTTAGGGGGGTGGCTCGCCTGGCTCTGGGGCGTCCCCTGGGCGCTCTTGGGCATGGCGTGTATGTTGGGGCTTCTGGTCGTCTGTATTTACTTTTCGAAGTTTGCTAAAGTACAAACCACGTGAAAAGCATTGCACTTTTTTTCGCGCTCCTCATGGGAGGCATGATTTATTTCAACGATGTCCTCCAGAACGGGAAGGTTTTGTCTTATCTGGACCGGCACCGGAAGGAAAAAGGCGTGATGCGGGCCACGTATTATATCGGCCAAGGCTATTACCTCATGCAGAATCTTCAGGAGGCGACGACCTATTTTCTTCGGGTTGCCCAGAACTATCCCCAGCATCCCCTCGCGGAAAAATCTTATTTTTCTTACCTGCAATGCCTCCAGGATACGCCCGGCGTGTCGAGGGAAATCTTGATTGAAGGCTACCAGGCCTATCTCGAGAAGTACCCCGAGGGCCAACACGCCAAAGTCGCCCAGGACCGCATTGATCTTTACCGCACGGGCGCCCGCTAGCCGTCATTCGTTAGGTCGTCACCCCTGAGATAGAACGTCGGCACTCCGGAGCGTTGGCACTGGTATAGTCCCGTATCGGAGTACCGGGGTATCGGAGTACCGGAGTAACGGAGTAACGGAGTCACAGCCATTACACCGATACCCCGATACCCCGTTACTGTAGTCTGCCGCCGCTGTGGATTCGGTTAGTCGCGTGTAATCTTGAGGATGTGAAGGAAGTAGCCGGCTTTGCCGACGGGAACTTTCACCTTGACTCCCTCGGGCTGGCCGAGCAAAGCCTGGCCAATCGGCGAAGAAATGGAAATCATTCCGCTGGACGGATCAGACTCCGCGGTATCGACCAGGGTAAAGAGCATCTCTTCACCGGCATCGTCTTTCACCGCGACGGTCGCCCCGATGTAGGCTTTGTCCGAAGGGATCTCGCCCTGGTCCTCCAGGATCCGCGCCCCGCTGAGCTTCACTTCAATCTCATGAATGCGGCGCTGATTATGGGCCGCCTCTTCTTTGGCGGCATGGTACTCCGCGTTCTCCTTGAGATCGCCCTTTTCGCGCGCTTCCTGAATCGTCTTCGCGATGAGAGGACGCTTCTTCTTGAGCCCCTCAAGGTCTTTCTGAAGCTTGTCGTAGCCCTTGCGGGTGATGAACGATTGATTTGGCATAGTGCGGGGTGCCTGTAGATTATAAAATGGAAACAGCCCTTATGACCAAGTTTCTGGTTTTGATTCTCGTCAGCCTTGTGCCGCCTCTTTGGTCCGCCCCGCCGCCACCGATCCATGTTCAAGGGAAGATCATCTCATTCCGAGGGTTTGAAGATGATGCCGGAGGTTTTTATCTGGTGTGGGCCGAAGACAAGGTGGGCCGGGGAACTTCCCTTTACGCCCAACATCTTTCGTCAGGCGGACAACCTGCCTGGGGCTCGCCGTCCGGGATCCTGGCCGCTGAGCACCTTCTTTCCCCCAAGGACTGGAGCGGCCTGGCGGATGGCCGCGGGGGGCTTTTGCTTTTTTGGGATGAGCCCGATGGTATTCATTTTCAGCGCTTTGGCCCGGATGGGCTCAAGAAAACTCCGAAAGCTCTCCACTTATCCAGCATGACTGTTTCACAGCCGGACGCGACCAATGATGCTCAGGGCGGGACTCTGGTCGTTTGGGGGGAAAAACATCCTTCTGGCCGCTCTGTGTTGAAAGCGCAGCGACTCTCGGTCAAGGGAGATCCCGTCTGGGCGAGCGGCGGCCTCCGGATCAGCTTGCGCGCGTCGCACCAAACCAACCCCCGTGTCATTTTCGACAACATGTCGGGCCTGATCATCGCTTGGCGGGATGAAGTGAACCAGGCTTCCGAAATGCGCGTTCAGCGGATTGATTTTGAAGGGAACCTTCTTTGGGGCTTGGAGGGTGTCAAAGTCTTCGCGCCCGTCGGGACATCAGAATTTCCGATGATGGTCCCGCTCGGAACGGGCGAAGCCGTTCTGACTTGGACTGCGCCCCAGCGACAAGTCATGCAAACCTTTCTCCAGAAGGTTGGGCCCAAGGGCGTTCTTCAGTGGGAGAATGGGAAGTTGGCTTCTGGCCCGCCCAACGCGTCGAACCAATGGAACCCCGTGCTCGCCGGCGACGCCGAAGGCGGCACCTGGATCGCTTGGGAAGACTATCGTGACGAGAAGCACTATCAAGCCCAGCTCCATCACCTCAAGGGGGATGGAACGCCGGCCTGGGGTGGCGGGGAAATCGCGATCGCGCCCGCGGCCGGAGACCAAGGCAAGATCGCTTTAGCCCTTGATCAAGACCGGAGCGTGTGGGCGGCTTGGGTGGATAATCGTAGGGCGACCGTTGGCCTCTACGCTCAGAAAATTGATCAAAAGGGTCATCGGATCTTTGGTCCGAAGGGGAGGCTTCTCGTGGACCGCCTTTCGAAACCTTCCCGTCCGCAAGTCATTCCCCTGGCGCCCGGCCAAGCGGCGGTGGTCTGGGCCGACGGGCCTAAAAAGGATCGTTGGACGCTTCACTGGACGAGGCTTTGATATAATTACCGTCGAAGGATCGATTCGGCTTTTGACCTGATAATCCTGTAGATCGACTGAGAAACCGTTCCTTTCTTGTGTTGTCATCCCGGCGAAAGCCGGGATCCATCAAGAAAATAGGATAGACCCCGTCCGCCACACGGCAGGGCGGACGGCCCGCCGGATGTGTGGAGGGCCGGTTTTCACCGGGGTGACGTCTTAGTACAGGCGAATCAATTGATGACCACAACACTTCCTATAACGCGATCATATAGCCGCAATCTTTTCCTCTATCACCGAAGGAAGACCCGCGTTGTTCAAGTCGGGCAGGTCGGTGTGGGCGGGGAAAATCCTATCCGTCTTCAATCGATGACGACCACCCCGACGACGGACGTGGACGCCACCGTTGCTCAGTCTATCCGCATGATTGAGGCGGGGTGCGAAATTGTTCGCATCACAGCCCCCAAAATGGCGGATGCCCGTGCCCTGAAGGAGATTCGCAAATCCTTGAACGCCAAAGGCTTTTCCAAAATTCCTCTGGTGGCCGATATCCACTTTAATCCTGATTGCGCGATGGAAGCGGCCCAGCACGTGGAAAAAATCAGGGTCAACCCAGGCAACTATGCTGATTCAAAAGCCTTTAAAACACTCGAGTACTCGGATGACGACTATGCGGAGGAGCTCACCCGCATCGAAGAACGTTTCACGCCCCTGGTCCTCAAGTGCAAGAAGCTGGGCCGGTCCATGCGCATTGGCTGCAACCACGGTTCCCTTTCAGACCGGATCATGAACCGGTATGGGGACACCCCTCTCGGGATGGTCGAGGCGGCCCTTGAGTTTGTGCGGATTTGCCAGAAAAACAGCTATTTCGACCTCATCCTCTCGATGAAAGCGTCCAATGCCAAGGTGATGATTGAAGCTTACCGGCTCCTCGTGGCGCGGATGGATGAGGAAGCCATGGATTATCCGCTCCACCTCGGGGTGACCGAAGCCGGCTACGGAGAAGACGGCCGCATCAAGTCCGCCATCGGCATCGGGAGTCTGCTCCACGACGGCCTCGGCGATACCGTGCGCGTCTCTCTCACCGAGGATCCGGAGTTCGAGATGCCGGTGGCGCAGCAGATCGTCAAAGCCTGTCTAGAACAACGTCCCGAGTCCCGAGTCCCGAGTCCTGCGCTTGAATCGGACGCGGGACGCGAGACGCGAGACGCGGGACTCCGTCATGTCGACAACTTCTATCAGTACGCGCGGCGCCCGACGCGCGAGCTGTCGATCGGACCGTTCAAGATCGGGGCGGACCACCCTGTCCGCGTGGTCAACGACTTTCGTCCCTGGCTCAAGCAAGCGGCTTCTGGTGAGGACGCCGCGCAGATGATCCTCGAGTTCCTGGAAGCGGAGCTCAAGTCCGGTCGCGATACGGTGCCCGAGGTCCTCGATTGGGAGATCGCCAGCGCCTCCGATCTTGAGCGCTTTCTCCACTGCCGAAAAGTCCTTGGCCCTGAGACTTCCCGCGTCGCGTTCTTTGGGCGATTCTCCGATTTAGAACTCGCGAAGGTCGGCATTTCCAGCGTCCACCTGGCTTCTTTCGCCGCTCCCCCTACGATCTCGGATTCGGAGCGGAAGGGGCAGTTTCGGGAATTTTTACGCGCTTCCGTGGCGGCCCGGGTCCCGGTGATGCTCGAGTCCGGTCCCTGCCGCCAGGGGTATCTCGAACCCGCCCGCAACCTCATGCGTGGCATTGAACATGCGGAAGCGGCAGGGGTCCAAGACCTCCTCCTTTCCTTCCAGTTGCCCACGCTGCATCAGCTCATCGCCAATGTGCGCCTCGCGGTCGCTCTTCTCAGGAAAAAATCGGCGCGGCCCTCTTATCCTTTGCACTTGCGCTATCCAGGCCGGGAGTTTTTTGAGGACCAAAGGATCGAGGCCTCGATCGCCTTTGGGGCGCTCTTGGCCGATGGCATCGGCGACAGCGTCCAGACCGGCCAAGGGATCGCTCCAAGGAAGGAATTAGAGCTCCTCTACAACATTCTTCAGGGAGCGGGCGTGCGCATCACCAAGGCAGAGTTTGTCTCTTGCCCTTCCTGCGGCCGCACGCTTTTCGATTTGCAAAGCACCACCGAGAGAATCAAAAAGCAGACCGGCCATTTAAAAGGCGTGAAAATCGCCATTATGGGGTGCATTGTGAATGGTCCCGGGGAAATGGCGGACGCGGATTTCGGCTATGTCGGGGGTGCCCCCGGCAAAATCAATCTGTATGTCGGCAAAGAGTGCGTGGAAAAAGGAATTCCCACCGAAGAAGCAGACCATCGTCTGATCCAGCTTATTCAAGCGCACGGCAAATGGGTGGAACCGAAAAGCTAACTGGAAATCTGTTGTTGACGTCACCCCGGAGATCCGTTATCCGGGGTCCATCATGGTTGCTCTAGATTTGATGGATCCCCCCCTGACGACCGGGGGGGATGACGGCACTCAAAAGGGCGGCCAACTCAGATGAACATCTCACGGGAACGGAACAATTCCGGCTAAAGTTCTGTTATAGCTTCTATGAACATCAATAAACTCACCACCAAGGCTCAGGAAGCGCTTCAGGGCGCTCAGAGCCTCGTCCAATCAAAAGGTCAACAGGCAATGGATCCGGAACACCTGTTGGTCGCACTCTTGGATCAGCCCGAGGGGGTCGTTGCGGCTGTTCTCCAAAAGAGCCAGGCGGCCCTGCCTTCGATTCGCCGACAGGCGGAACAGGCGATTGCCCGAAAACCCGCGGTATCCGGGGGGCAGCTCTATATGGGGCGCGACATGCATGAGGTCTTGGGAGCTGCTGAAGAAGCCGCCAAGGCCCTCCAGGACGACTATATTTCGACCGAACATTTGTTGCTGGCTCTTCTCAAAGTCCCATCGGAAGCTGCGAAGATCCTCCAAGACGCCGGTGTCACGTCGCAAGGGGTGCTCGAGGCGCTTGCCGGGATCCGAGGCTCGCAGAGGGTCAGCGATCCCGATCCTGAATCGAAATACCAGGCTTTGGAGCGCTACGGCCGGGACCTCACGGCCATGGCCCGCCAGAATAAGCTCGATCCCGTGATCGGCCGGGATGAGGAGATCCGGCGCGTGGTGCAGGTCCTGGCGCGTCGCACCAAAAACAATCCTGTTTTGATTGGCGAGCCGGGCGTGGGCAAAACGGCCATCGTGGAAGGGCTTGCCCAGCGCATCGTGGCCGGGGACGTGCCGGAGACGCTCAAGAACAAAAAAGTGATTGGTCTCGATCTTGGCGCGCTCATCGCCGGAGCCAAGTACCGAGGTGAGTTTGAAGAGCGCTTGAAAGCCGTTCTGAAAGAGATCGTTTCGGCCCAGGGCGCGATTATTCTCTTTATTGACGAGCTCCATACGCTCGTCGGCGCGGGTGCGACCGAAGGCGCGATGGATGCGGCCAATCTTCTGAAGCCGATGCTCTCACGCGGCGAACTCCGTTGTGTCGGGGCCACGACGCTCGATGAGTATCGCCAACATATCGAGAAGGACGCGGCCCTCGAAAGACGCTTCCAGCCGGTCCACGTGGGCCAGCCGAGCGTCGAAGACACGATCGCGATTTTACGCGGCCTCAAAGAACGTTATGAAGTCCACCACGGCGTCCGCATCAAAGACAGCGCGATAATCGCGGCTTCCGTCCTTTCCAACCGGTACATCGCCGACCGCTTCCTGCCGGACAAAGCGATTGACCTGATTGATGAGGCGGCCAGCCGCCTTCGTATGGAGATCGATTCCCTGCCTGTGGAGCTCGACACGGTGGAACGTCGTATCCGCCAGCTTGAGATCGAACGGCAGGCCCTCAAAAAAGAAGCTTCTCTGCCGTCATCCCCCGCGGTCTACCCTACGTCATCCCCCCCGGCTGTAAGGGGGGGATCCATGGATCCCCGGCTAGAGGCTGCCGGGGATGACGGCACGAGGGTGGCCGGGGGGAATGACAAATTACGCAAGCTGGAGAAAGAACTCGCCGATTTGAAGGAACAATCGACGTCCCTGCGCTCCCACTGGGAAAAAGAGCGGGAGGTCATCTCGGCCCTTCGTAAAACCAAAGAGCAGGTGGAATCCCTGCGCGAGGAAGAACGGCGCGCGGAACGTTCCGGCGATCTGGGGGCTGCTTCGGAAATTCGGTACGGCAAGATACCAGAGCTTCAAAAATCGCTGGAGGGGCTCAACAAAAAACTCGGCGATTTGCAGAAGAACAAGCGCATGCTGCGGGAAGAAGTGGACGAGGAGGACATCGCCCAAGTCGTGTCGAAGTGGACCGGTGTGCCGGTCTCGCGAATGATGGAAACCGAGATGCAGAAACTTCTCAAGATCGAAGAACGCCTGCATGAGCGCGTGATCGGTCAGGAGGAAGCGATTGGGGCGGTGGCCAACGCCATCCGTCGCTCCCGTTCCGGGCTCTCCGACCCCCACCGGCCGATCGGCAGCTTTATTTTCCTGGGGCCGACCGGCGTCGGCAAAACAGAACTCGCCAAGGCGCTCGCCTCCTATTTGTTTGATGATGAGCGCGCCATGGTGCGCATCGACATGTCCGAGTATATGGAAAAGCATGCTGTGGCGCGTCTCGTCGGAGCGCCTCCGGGTTATGTGGGATTTGAAGAAGGGGGACAGCTGACCGAGGCGGTGCGGAGAAGGCCCTACTCGGTGATTCTCTTTGACGAAATTGAAAAGGCCGCGCCGGAGGTCTTTAACCTGTTCCTCCAAATTCTTGATGACGGGCGGCTCACCGACGGCCAGGGGAGGACCGTCGACTTTCGCAACACGATCATCATCATGACCTCCAATATCGGGTCTAACTGGATCCAGGACGTCGCCGATCTTGAAACCGTCAAACCCCGCATTCAGGAAGCCTTGCGGGCGCATTTCCGGCCGGAATTTCTGAACCGGATCGATGAAACCGTGATCTTTCAGCGGCTGGATGAGAAAGAGCTCTCCCGGATCATCGATCTGCAGCTGGCGCAGCTGGCCAAGCGTCTCGCGGAAAAGAATATTCATCTCAAGCTCACGCCAGGCGCGCGCACGGCGCTGATGAAAGAAGGGTATGATCCAGCTTACGGCGCGCGCCCGCTCAAACGTGTTCTCCAGAAGCGGGTGCTGGATCCGCTGGCCAAACTCATGGTCAGCGGGAAGATCACAGAAGGCGCGACCCTCCTGGTGGACGTCCCCAAAGGTGTTTCCGGTTCTTTTGGTGATCTGGTCTTGAGGCCCGAAGCATAAGAAGTGGCGTATTTTTGATTGACTTTTGCAGTTTCAGGCGTTACATTAGTGCACCCATGAGAAAAATCGCCGTCCTCTTAAGCTTTTTCCTTCTTCTTGAGACAGGATTTTCATCTCCCTTGTACGCCGCGAGAGCTTCGCGCCGGCCATGGTTCAGCGCCCAGAAAAACCACACCCAAAAGACCGTTGCGGTCCCGCGAAAGTCATCGCGCCCAAAACAAACGGTGAGACGGCCGGCGACAAAGACCAACCCGACGGGGACACAGATCGCCCAACAGGCCATCCAGTATTATGGTGCGCCTTATCGGTATGGGGGCACGTCGAAAACGAAAGGATTGGATTGTTCGGGGCTCGTGGTGCGCGTGTGGTCGGATTTACAACTCAAGAAAGTGCCTCGAGCCAGCCGTGACCTCTACAATTCGGGAAAGCCTGTACGCCTCGCTGAACTCAAGGAAGGCGACCTCGTATTTTTTAAGAATACCTACAAGAAAGGAATATCACACGTCGGTGTCTATGCGGGAAGTAATAAATTCATTCACGCCCCTGGCGATCGCAAGCGCGTCTCCATCACACGCTTATCGGACCCCTACTACCAGCTTCACTACGCCGGAGCCCGCCGTCTTTATTAGGCCTGTCTCGTTTCTTACTTCTTCTTACTTAGCTCTTCATCAATAATGGCCTTGAACGCCTCAAAAGGCTGAGCGCCATTGATCGGTCTGCCATTGATGAAGAAATGCGGCGTGCCCCGGACGCCGACGCGCTGTCCTTCGGCCATGTCCGCGTCGATGCGAGGCGCCATCCGGTGCTCGGTGTAGCACTTGTTGAACTTTTTCATGTTGAGGCCGATCTCGGTGGCGAAGCGCGTAAAATCAGCGTCTTCCAGGGATTGACTTGGGAACACCTTGCTGTGCATCTCCCAGAACTTTCCTTGTTCTTTGGCGCAGAGCACCGCTTCAGCAGCGGGCTTGGCCCTGTTGTGGAAGGACAGGGGAAACTGCTTTTCAACGATTTTGACCTGGTCGCCATAGACTTCCAGGACTTTTTTGAGCGTGTCCTGCGAGCGCTTGCAATAGGGGCACTGGAAATCCGTAAATTCGATGATGGTGATCGGGGCTGATTTGGGGCCGCGTACGGGATCATCGGCGGTATACGAAACGTCAATATGGGGAGCGTCCGGCTTGGCAAATAAGAGCTCGACAGCACCGCTTTGGGCCACCAGCCGCTGATAGACCTCCGTTTCTTTTGCGGAGCGCCGTTGCTGCTGCAGGTATTGCTTGGCTTTTTCCTTCATCGCGGTATAGTCCGCTTCCGTTGGCTGTTTGGTGCTGCCTTGCACACCAAAGCGCGGCGCCCATTGATCAATCTCTTGCTGGGTGGGCGGGGTCACTTTCTCATCAATTTCTTTTTTGGTCCATTCCTGAAGTGAGAGTTTCGCGTCCTTGGCGGCTTGGGTCATCAGGAGCACCTTCGCTTTTTGGTCGACCCAGTTCTTCTTGATCTGATAAAGCTGATTTTCGGCCTCATAGAGGCTCATGCCCATATCTTTGCGTAAATCTTCTTCGGTCAAAATGGTGGTACCGATTTTCGCGATCGGAGTTGGTGCCTTTGCGGCTTCTTCCGCGCGGGCCACCTGCGACAGCGCCAAAAGGATGGGGAATGCAAGACTGAGCGAGACCATGGTGTTTTTCATACGACCTCCTTGATGGAGCCATTATAGTAAAATACATTTCCAATGGTTGTTTCATCGACCACGGAACAAGTCGCGCGTCAAGCTTATCTCGCCAAAGCGGCCAGCCGCCGCCTGGCTCTTCTGTCTTGTGCCGAAAAAAACAAGATCCTTTTGGCCATCGCGCAGGCGCTGGAGTCCGGTGGCCAGGACGTCCTCTTCCGGAATGAGATCGATGTCGAGGCAGCCCGGGAGTCCGGCCTGGGGGAAACCCTGATCGACCGCTTGCAGATCAGCGAGAAGGGCCTCCACGCCATGGCCCAGGGCGTTCGGGAAATTGCCGACCAGCCGGATCCGGTCGGGGAGGTGCTTCAGTCCTGGACACGTCCCAACGGCCTGCGAATTGAGAAAGTGCGCGTGCCCCTCGGGGTGGTCGCGATGATTTTCGAGTCCCGTCCGAATGTCACGGTCGACGCCGCGGCCCTGTGCCTGAAATCCGGCAATGCCGTGATCTTGCGCGGGGGCTCGGAAGCGATCAATTCCAACCGTGGCCTGATCGCTCAAATCCATAAGGCCTTGCAGTCGGCGGGCGCTCCGGAAGGCGCCGTCCAGCTTTTGGAAGATACCAACCGGGAAAGCATCATGGAGCTCATTCGCCTGCCGCAACTCGTGGATCTTGTGATCGCGCGAGGCTCCGAAGAGATGATCCAGCACGTCGTGAAAAACGCGACAGTCCCCGTTTTGGGCCACGGCAAAGGGGTCTGCCATGTGTACGTGGACGACGAGGCCGATTTGGCGATGGCAGAAAAAATCGCCATGAACGCCAAAGTCCAGCGTCCTGGTGTTTGCAATGCCATGGAAACCTTGCTCGTCCATTCCAAAGTGGCGTCTTCGTTCCTTCCTGTGATCGGCAAAGCCTATACGGAGGCCAAGGTTGAAATTCGCGGCGATGAAGAAACACAAAAATGGATCTCCCACGCTCGACCCGCGACCGAGGAAGATTGGGCCGCCGAATATCTCGATTTGACGGTCTCCCTTCGCGTGGTGGACTCTCTGGAAAAAGCCATCGAGCATATTCATCGGTACGGCTCCGGTCATACGGACGCCATTGTCACGCAGAACGAGGCCCATGCCCGACGTTTTTTGGCGGAGGTGGATTCGGCGGCCGTCCTTCATAACGCTTCGACCCGTATGCATGACGGAGGTGTCTTCGGCCTTGGCGCGGAAATCGGCATTTCCACGCGTAAATTCCACGCCCGCGGCACGATGGGCGCCCGCGAACTCACGACCACGAAATACGTGGTCCACGGAACGGGCCAAATCCGCGAATGATGTCGATTTTGGATTTTGGATTTTGGATTTTGGATTTTGAATATGAAGTCTGGAATTTTGGATTTCGGATTCGGGAATTCAGAATTCGGAATTTGGATTTTGGATTTTGAACCCTCTGCGCCAACAATCCAAAATCAAAATTCCAAAATCCAAAATACGCTTGGCGCTTTTTGGCGGCACCTTTAACCCCGTCCACAACGGCCACCTGATCATCGCGGAGGCCGCCCGTGAGGCTTATCGTCTGGACCGAGTCATTTTTGTGCCCTCCGGGCGGCCTCCGCACAAAAAGGCACTCCTCACCTCCCCCGCTCATCGCCTGGCGATGCTGCGGCTTTCTCTTCGGGGAAATCCTGCCTTTGGCCTCAGTGACTGGGAAGTTCGCGCCGGGCGGGTGGTCTATACGTATGAGACGGCCGAACACTTTCAGGCGCGTTATCCCAAGGCCTCCCTCTACTTGCTCTTGGGCGCCGATGCCATGAGGTCCCTCCGAAACTGGCGTCATCCCGAACGGATCAAGGCCGTCTGCCGCTTGATACCGGCTGGGCGACTTCCTTCCTACGCCAGCTCCGAGATTCGTTCCAGGGTCCGCAGGCACCGATCGATCCGCTACCGGGTGCCGGAGGCCGTCGAACGCTATATTCGGAAACATCATTTGTATCGACGCCCCGAATGAAGCTCGACCGCGTCCTTCTGTACGTCTGCACCCTTCTGTGCCTGATCACCGCGGTCCTGGCCTGGCAGAGTCCTGTGGGCCGGGCCCTGATCGAAGAACAACCCATCCGGGGGGTCCTCATCGGCAGCGATTACGAGGATTACGCCAGACATTCTGATACGCTCATCGTCATTTCCTACGACCCGAAATCAAGGTTTTTGGATGTGCTCTCGGTTCCGCGTGACACCATGGTCTCGATCCCGCAGATGCCTTCCGTCCGGCGAATCAACGAGGTGTTTACCTACGAGTTCCGCCATTCCGGAAAGAATTTTGCGATTGCGTCGCTTTCCGTTAAGGAAGTGGTGGAGACGCTCTTGTCCTCGGGCAACGCTCGGGGGTTTGAGATTCCTTACTACTTCACGATTGACTACGGCGGATTTCGCTCCTTGATCGACGCCATCGGAGGGGTCCCGATGAAAGTGACCGAACCCATGCACTACGATGACAACTGGGGCAACCTCCACATTCACTTTGACACAGGAACGTACCTCATGAACGGCAAGCAGGCGCTCGAATTCGTGCGCTTCCGAGGGAAGAGCGCCGACCAAGGCCGCATTCGCAGGCAACAGATTTTTTTACGTGAGGTGATCAAGCGCTTAAAGAGGCCGGCTGTCCTCTGGCGGTTGCCCCGGCATGCCGGGGAGGTGATGAAGGGCTTTCACACCAATCTTCAGCCTTGGGACATGGCGATGCTCCTTTTGGAGAGCCGGCGCGTGAGCCGAAAGAATATTCGCTTGATGTCAGTGCCCGGCGTGCCGAAGGGCCAGCTCCTGAAGATGGATCCCGATGCGACGCAGCGCATCGTCTCCATCATGCAGTCTCCGATGGAATCGATGAGCGTGTCCGAGCCGGGCACCGGGGGAGCGTCCTGGCGGGGAAGGGCGACCATTCAGGTGTGGAACGCGTCGGACCGGCCCCAAGCGGCCAAGGATGTGATGGTCCTGCTTCGTCAAAGCGGCTTTGATGTTGTTAAAATCGGAAACTTCTCCACCCGGCAGTCCCAAACCCTCATTGTGGACCGCTCGGGAGACCTTCGTCCCGCCCAGGCGGTTGCCGACGCGATGAAGGAAAACGTCGCCGCGGAAATCGTGAGCCGTCCCATGCCTTCGCTGCACGTGGATGTGGATGTCATCCTTGGCAACGACTTTCGGCATCAGGAAAAGAAATGGAAATGGTGACGTGGGTGTTTCATGAAGCGTATTGATTTTCGGAAAGCGGCCAAAGACGCCGCGGAAGCTGCGCTTGAGAAAAAGGCGCAGGATGTGATCGTCCTCGACATTCGCAAAGAAAGCGATGTGGCGGACTATGTCGTGGTGGCGGGCGCCGAGAGCACGGTCCAGATGAAGGCCATACGCTCAAGCATCCTGGACGCCTTAAAGCGCAAAGGCCTTGATCCGGTCCATCAGGAAGGGCACGCCGCGGGCCGCTGGATCGTGCTCGATTACGGCGGCTTCATTGTCCATCTCCTTTTGCCGGACGCGAGGCACTTTTATCGTCTGGAAAAACTGTGGGGAAAAGCCAAGCCCATCACCTGGAGACGCCGATGATGCTCGATGCCTTGCGCCAAGCGTTAGACGCGAAACTGGAGCCCTGGGCCAGAAGCCAAGGTTTGACGGCGCTTCCGGCCTACACGCTCGAGGAGCCGCCGGCCGGCATTGACGCCGATGTCGCCTGTAACCTGCCGCTTCTTCTGGCCAAGCCGCTCAAGAAGTCCCCGCGTGCTCTGGCGGAAGAGCTCAAGGGGCTCTTTGAGAAGGCCCTGCCGATGATCGAAGGCGTGAGCGTCGCGGGGGCTGGCTTTATCAATTTTCGCTGGACGCTCGCCGCTCTTCAGCAGGAGATGGCCCTCTTGCTCAAGGAGGACCAGCGCTACGGCCGCGTCGGCGCCGCCGCGGGGCAAAAAATCCTCATTGAATTTGTCTCCGCCAACCCGACCGGGCCGCTCCATGTGGGCCACGGCCGAGGAGCGGCCCTCGGGGATTCCCTGGCGCTCATCTTGTCTCACCTGGGCTACGGGGTCACGCGGGAGTACTACATCAACGATGCCGGCAACCAAGTCCAGATGTTGGGGGAGTCGCTCCTCGCCCGCTGTGCGGAACTTGAAGGCAAGTCCGTTCCTTTCCCTGAAAACGGCTACCGCGGGGATTACGTCAAGGACCTCGCGAAGGAATTTGTGGCTCAGGCGCCGGCTCGAGATCGGGTCTTGGAGAAGGCCGTTCTGTTTGCGGTCAGGACAATGACGGAGAAGCTCAAAGAGGACCTGGAGGCCTTTGGGGTCCATTTTGATTCGTGGTTTAGCGAGTCCAGTCTCGTCCAAAAGGGGCTTGTCGAAAAACATCTCCAGGTGCTCGCGGATCGCGGACACGTGAAAGAAGAAGATGGCGCCTTGTGGTTTGTGGCCACAGGCGATGAGGAAACCAAAGACAAAGATCGGGTTTTAAGGAAGCGCGACGGGCGCTGGACGTATTTCGCGACGGACATCGCCTATCACGCTGACAAGTACGAGCGGGGCTATGACCTGCTCATCGATGTATGGGGCGCCGATCACCACGGCTACGTGCCGCGCGTCAAAGGCTCGGTCCAGGCCCTGGGCTATGACGCCTCCAAGCTTCATGTGATCCTCAATCAGATGGTGGCGCTCACCCGAAACGGCGTGCCGGTCATGATGTCCAAGCGCGCGGGGGAATTTGTTACGCTGCGAGACGTCTTGGATGAAGTAGGAAAAGACGCCTGCCGGTTTTTCTTCGCCATGCGGGGCCCGAACAGCGCCCTCGATTTTGACCTCGAGCTCGCCAAGAAGCACACGGTCGAAAACCCGGTCTATTACCTCCAGTATGCTCACGCGAGGATTTGTTCGATCTTCAGGCAGGCGGCGGAAAAAACGGGCGGCGGAGTAGACGGACAGCAGAATAGACAGACGGCGGAAAAGACAGAAGGCGGAATAGACAGAAGGCAGAATAGACAGAAGCCAGAAACGACAGAAGGCGGATCCGATCTGCGTTCCTTCCGCCTTCCGTTTATTCCGACGTCTGTCTATTCCGACGTTCTGGCTATTCTGACGTTATTGAAAGAAAAGGAAGAGCGGGAGTTGATGAAACGGCTAGCGCTCTTCCCGCAGGCGCTGCTCGTCTGCGCCCAGGAAGACTCACCGCATCCTTTGGCGAATTACCTGATGCAGGTGTCCAAACAATTCCATTTCTTTTACGATCACCACCGGGTCTTGGGGGACGATCCCCGGCTCACGCAGGCCCGCCTGGCGCTGCTCGCCGCGGCGCGCTCCATCCTGAAGCTGGGTCTAGCCCTTTTGGGCGTCAGCGCCCCGGAGTCGATGTAACACCTCTCTTCACCCGTCTAGCTGTCTATATCGCAAAGGAGTTATGGTGAAGTTGGAAGAAATTGCCAGAGCCTATTTACGGTGCGTGGAGATTGACGAACGCGCTGGGAGCTTAACGCCCGCCCTCTCCGAAGATATAGCGCTCTTGCGGGCCGATCTGCACGCGCTTCTCATGCAAGCGCTTCGAGAGGCAGACATCCATTTTTCTGACCGGGCTGACGCCGCTCGCATCGCCTATGAGTTAGCCTGCGGCAAGCCTGCTTTGCCGTAATTGCCGCTTCTCCCTTCGCCCCTTAACTCTCTTTTCGACGTTAGGAGTACTTCTTCGCCTTATCCGTCACTGCGAAAACCCCGCCACCGATATGGTGCAGCGTGCGCAGTTTCTCTAAAATGACTTGCCGGCCGTCCCAGCAGTCCTCTTCGATCTCCGCATGGGTGGCCTTTCCGATGTAGAGATTAACCCCAGGGAGAGGGTGTTTTTCGATCACCTGGCATTCCACGTGGGCCTTGGCCTGGGCGAGGCGCGGCGGCTTGATCGTATGACAAGCCGCCGGTTCGATGTGGAGGGCCTCGAATTTGTCCTTCTTGCGTCCGGAGCATTTCCCGAGCGCGAGCACCTCGGCAGCCATCTCTTCGCCTACGACGTTGACCGCGAACTCGCCGTTCGCCTTGATGAGCTCATCCGTAAAAATACCGTCTTCGACTGCGATTGCGACCAGAAACGGATCATCGCAGACCGGCATCGTCCAATTGATGGGCGCGGCGTCGCGACGCTTGCCGTCTCCGGTGGTGATGACCGGACAAGCCCCATGATTGATGAGGTGGTAAGCCGTTGTGAGAGGAACTGAAATTCGCATCGGAAAACCCCTTGAAATTATGACATACGGAAAAACCGTGTCAAACGCGCAAGAGGAGTCCCGCCGTGAATTGGAAACTGTTAATGAAAGGAAACGTCCGGTGGAAGTAACTGTTGGATTCGGTGGTGTAGCACCCGCCACCCCCGTCTTCCTGGCAAAAGAAGGTGCTGCCGTTGGGTGTGAAAGAGGGTGACATTTGTCCGTCCACACGGAAGCCGAGGTTGTCGGTCCAGAGCCATTTCATTCCGCACCCGATTGCAAAGGAGAAACGAAGCGCCGATTCCCGGTCGCCTGTGGGGTTGAACCGCGTGGCCCCCAGGCCGATCAATATGAAGCGCTGGGTTGGCTCGGGATCAAGCATATGGATAAAGTTGATGTGGTACTGTTCGAGTCGGACATCCAGGTGTTCAGCCGGCGATCCGTCTGAGCGATCCCCGATGACCTCGGTGTCGGAGCGTGTCCAGGAGAGCTCGATTTCTCCATTGTCTTGGGTCAAATACCCCAGGGACAAGCCGATTGCGCCGTCGTTGGTGATGTCCATGTGATCATAGGGGTAGGCAAGATCCCGACTGCCGTTGAACCGGTAGCCCACCCGGGGCACAAGTTCAAAGGTGGCGGCGCTTCCGATCTGTGCCAGCCCGATTAAGCCGAGCAGGACAATAAAGGGAAATCTCTTAGAGATGAGAACGAATCTCTCGATGCTCGGGCTCGCATTTTGGCTCAGCCGCACCATCTGCCGGTCATCGGCCGCCTTCATCTGGGAGACGCAGGTGAGCAGATGGCATTTCACGGCAAGAATTGTACCACTTGGATAACGAACGTCATGAGGTGTCCGTCATGAGGTGTCTGTCACAATGCGCAGGCCTGATGCGCCGTTGTGACAGTCAAGGTCAGCTCAGGCACGGTCAGCTCACTGTTGTGACAGCCAAGGGCAGGTACGCTTGCCTCAGGCCCCTCCGCCGCGGATTCGCTTTCGTAGAATGCCAGCACTCTGCCGCTCCGGCTTGCCGTTGTTCTGGTCTGCCGCCGTTTTGGGTTGCCGCTGTTCCGGGGCGCCGATTCACAAAGAATAAGCGGCCGGCTCCAACTATAATGCTGGTGTGGCGCCGAAGATTGTTGCGCGAGGACTGGTGAGTTTGATCATGGTCGGAATCGTCTCCAAAAACGCGTATGCCAAGCGAGCGCTCTTTGAGCCTCCCGATGGAAAGGTTCTGCTGATTGTGGGACAGGACCAGGAGGCCATCGCCTCTTACCTGGACGCGGCGAAGGTGCTTCCCGCCGGCTTCACGTCTTATACGTCCTTGCGGCGACTGGAGGGGCTGACGGAGCCTTTCAACCAGGGCGACGGGACCCAGCACCTTCAAAAACTCTCACAGGATTATCCGGAGGTTGCCCTTCAAATCGGCCTGTACCTCGTGGACCAGTGCGCGGACATGGCCGAAGGAAAACTGGACGACCGCATGGACCGGCTTGGGGAGTGGATGCGGGCAAGACGCCAGCCCATCTTCCTGAGGATCGGTTATGAGTTCGACGGTCCCCATAATCACTACCCGCCGGAGGATTATGTGCGCGCCTATCGCCGCATGGTGGATCGGCTTCGCAAAGCGGGTGTCCGGAATGTGGCCTATGTCTGGCATTCCTACGCCAGCAAGATCTCCAGGCCCCTCGAAGACTGGTATCCGGGAGACGATTATGTGGATTGGGTTGGTACCACCTACTTTGACCAGCCGCAGTCCTTCATGATGCCCGTCGTCCAATTTGCGAAAGCGCGCCATAAGCCGCTCATGATCGCGGAAAGCTGTCCTATTAAATTTCAGACCCGCCACGCCAATTCCTGGAACCTCTGGTTCAAACCCTACCTGAAGTTTGTCCAGGCCCACGGCATCAAAGCCATCTGCTATATCAGCTGCGACTGGGACAGCCTCGCGCAATTCAAGCATGAGAAATGGGGCGACACGCGCATGCAGGCCCATCCGGAAATTCTTCGCCTGTGGCTTGAGGAAACCGCCCAGGACCGCTACCTCAAAGCTTCCCCGGACCTCTACCGCCAGATCGGTTATCGGCCAGCAAAAGATTGATAGATAGATGGAAGGATAGATAGTAAGTTCATTGGCTGGTATTGGTTGGTACTCCCGGGCAAATTACCCCATCAGTCGCTTTTCCATCCATCCATCCATCCATCCATCCATCCATCTATCCATCCATCCATCCATCTATCTTCTTTCTCTGTCAACCTACAAGACTCATCATTGATTAACCTAGACTTCTGTTGGTTCGATGTTGTGGTCCGAGGCCAGTATGCTTTTTTGTGCCGTCATCCCGGCGGACGCCGGGGTGACGGCAACGGAAGATTCCGGGCTAGCGCCATGAGGGATATCCCGTACGGCGGATGGTCGAGAATAGCTGTTTCGGCGACCATGGCCGTTTTAAGGAGAATATTGATGGGTGGGGAGACATCGAATCCGCGCTCGATAGCGTTTTGCGGTGTCTTGGCCTGTTTCATGATGAGCTTCCTCAGTGCCGCGATCGGCAAAAGAGAAAATCCCCAATACCGGAGATCGACGACTTCAAGTCCTACGCCGGCCAGCAAATCGCCTAACGGCGCCTTTTCATAGCGCCGGTAATGCCCCACCAATTTGTCGTAATGCGAGTATAAACATTGCAGCGCGGGAACGTTGACGATCACCCAGCCGCGTGGTTTTAAATGCCATAGCGCCGATTTCAAAAACTCGCTCTGATTTTCAATGTGCTCGAGAACATCAAAGAGCACCACGACCTCATAGCGCTCTTTTAAGGAAGGAAGTCGCTCGTGGATGTTATAGAGCATCGTCCGGCCGCGGCTGGGGCATGCCATTTTGAGCGCGATGTCATTGAGTTCTGCCCCATCGATGGTCCATGCAGTCAAGTCTTCGATCTGCTTTCGGAGAATCCCTGCGCCACAGCCTATTTCAAAAACGTTCAAGGGGTCCTTTCGGGGCAAGGCGAAATCTCGCATCATCCGATCCAAAACGCGCTTGCGCCACGAGAACCAGAAATGATGCTCCGAATGGGCGTACCACTCCTGGGGAAAATCAGAACCGAGGGGAGAGGAGATCTTTTCGTAAGTCACATTATTTGTCGGAAGGAATTCCGATGGTGCGCATCACGACATACGTGGGGCGAGCCTTGACTTCCAAGTACATACGGCCAATATAGCCTCCTAGAATGTAGAAGCTTAAGAGTTGAAGCGAAGCCGTAAAGGCGATTAATCCTTGAGTGGCCAGAAACCACACCATATAAGGAGTGCTCATGCTTTGGCGCACATAGAGATAGACAGCGGTGCCCACGAATGCCAAAGTGCCGAGAATCGATAGAAATAATAGAAGCTGCGTCACACGAAGGGGCCGAACGCTGAGCGAAGCAATCCCGTCCGTCGCCAGGGCATAGAGTTTGTGAAGTGTGTATTTACTGGTCCCTAAGTGTCGTGCGGGACGGTCGTAGGGTACACAATGTTGCCGAAAGCCCACCCAACTACGAAGCCCCCGGATAAAACGCAACTTTTCAGGCAGTTTGTGGAGCGCCATGACGACTTCTTGGCGCATGACGCAGAAGTCGCCGACATCGACCGGGAAATGGACTTCGGAGAGAAAGCTGCAAAGCCGGTAGAACGCCGCATAAAGGACGCGCAGATAAAAGGGTTCCTGCCGCGAACGACGTTGCCCATAGACCACGTCGTATCCGTTTTTCATACTGTCAAGCATTTCAAGTAGGGTTTCCGGGGGGTCTTGCAGATCGGCATCAATGATGCCGACGAAATCGGCTGTCGCATGATCGAGTCCCGCGACAAGAGCAGCCTGGTGACCAAAATTTCGGGAGAGGCAGATTAAGCTCGCGTGCCAGCCTTGATGAATCTTGTCAGCCAGGATGGATGCTGTTTCATCAGCACTACCGTCATCGACGAAAAGGTAACGGACGGACTTAAGGCCCACTTTCTTGAGCGCATCGGGGTGAAAGACGGCGTCCAATTGTCGAGCCAGCTCTTTGAGAACAGGAGCTTCATTGTAAACAGGAATGATGATATCGAGAGTGTGCATGACCGTCTCCTTTTTGAAGTTTGCTCGAACAGAAACTGGCCGAGAAACGTTGTAAGCGTGCTCGTTCTGATGCCGGCCTCTATGAGAAGCCCCTGCCGTCGCCAAGTTTCTCCTCCCTTTTTCAGTTGCCTGCCGCTCATGGCCTTATGCTTGGAGGCATTGCACCGCTTTCCCTCGAAGGCGTAGCAGTCTTTCTTTCCAGTGTATGGATTGGCATGCCTGGGTGACGCCTGCCATGGCAAGCACAAGGTAGAGGGGCTCGATAGGAATTCCATAGCGAATCTGAATGTCTGGTCCAGTCGCAAGATTCGTGATGAGAATATGGGCTACGATGACCGACCAGAGCATGACCATCGGAAATCTTAGGTTCCTGTCCTTCCAGAGAAACAAAGAGAGTAACACAGCCAGGCTTGGCAAGGCACCCACCGCCCAAACATACGGCCAGACGAAGTTAAGAGGAAAAGGCCCCGGCTGATGCGGATAGGATGGGTGACGAAGCATCCGGGCTTCATAGGGCCGAGCGAAGGCAGGTTGAAAAAATACAAAACGTCGTGCTTCAGGAAAGGCGCGTGTTGCGTTTCCGAAGATTTCCATGCCTCGAAAAAAAGGAACTTCTTTCGGAAAAAGATAGGCAGGCCTTTGTGAGGAGGTTCGTTGAAACTTGAAAAAGAGTCTGGCTTGTTGGAGAATAAATCTCAATGGATGATCGGTCATCGCTTGCAGCGAAAGCGTGAGAAATACTTGATCGACATCCGTTCCGCGGGGTAAAGCACCGGTGAGCGTGTTCATTGGCCCAGCCGGATCCGCATAGACCCAGCGTGTTTCCCTTAAGCGAGCCAGATCTTCTGGAGTGGAATAAAATGGATCCAGAATGCTTTTCACAGACTTATCTTTGACATTGGCGATGTTCAGAAATTGCGCCGCATTAATGAACAGGTAGGCGCCCGCCGTCTTTTCAGTGCCAAAAAACCCATGCGTATGATAGTGATAGAGACATACAGGGGTCAGGGTCAGCAGGAAGGTCGTCAGACATGCGAAGCCGCCCCGCAAGTATGGACGACGACCTTTCAGATAAATCAATAAGCAGAAAAAGAGACCCGCGACCCACGCGCGCCCGGTCGGCCGAATGAGAACCGCAATGCCGAGCAGGGTGCCGGCCGTGATCCACCGATCAAGTGCTGGATGTCTGGTTGCCGACAAAAACCTCTCGACAGCGAGGATCGCTACAAACGTGAAAAGAACTTCTGTCAAGATCGTGTGAGAGTAAACAACACCACGCGGCAGAATGGCCACGAGAAAGAAAACGATGCTTGCGTGTAGAAGTTTCGCATGGAAATGCCGGTAATAGATGAGTGCTGTGATAGCGGCCATCGCTAACCAAAGGGCATGTTGAATAATCAATACAATGAGAAAATGTGAAAAGGTTCGTAGGAGAACGAATAAAAAGGCGGGATATCCCATGGTTCTGTGAAAAGGCATGTCCCATGCGCCACCCGACATCAAGCTAAAAACGGGATGTAGATAGGCGGCGCTGTCTGGTGTAAAAATAGGGTCCGGAATGGCCCAAGAAAAACGCACATGCAGAGCAATTGCAAAGACGATCAATACGCCTATGAATATGTAAAGACGCTTCGATGCAACATGAAAGCTTGCGCGTGAATGCAGGCAAATCATATCGATTTGAGTATAGCTTATGAATGTTGTGGTGGTCGGGTCCTGGTTTGTCGCCTGTGTTCAACACAAGCACCAACAGCCATGCGAATTTATCGGCGGCGGAGGCGGGCGTGCTCAGCGTCGCGCCGCTTCCTGAAGGCCTGTCTCCGCCGGGCGGTATGCTGGCGCAGCTGGTCTGTGAGCACCCGGAAATCCCTTTCCCATTCCCCTGGGAGGTAGAGGTCCATGTTCTGGAAGCGGAAGTTGGTCCCGAACTGCTGATTCTCGAAATCGCCTTCGATGTCGAGAACCGTCTTTCCGGCTGCATAAAACCGGATATGACGCACACCGCGGGCGTGGTTGGAACCGGCATAGATCACGTCGGCATGTCCAGCGGCATAGACTGAGGGCCCGAGTACGAATTGAAGGACTTTTTCCCGATCAATCACCGCCTCCTCCAAGTCCCCGATGGCTTTGAGCGGTTGTTCTGTGTGTTGGCGTGCTGCATGGAGCCGGAGCTCCGCTTCCAATTCTGCTAGGCGCGCCGGGTAGTCCTGATCGAGGGCGGAATTCAATGTCGGTTTGGGACTGGCGGATTTCGTCAGGCGGGGTCTTCCCATCTTGCTCTTCATACATGACAGTGTATCAGGGTTCTAGCCATTCAGTGACATTATGTCTTGGGGACATCCCCAGGTTGGTGCTGTCAACCGAGAAGACCTATAATGGGTTAACCAAATCAGGCCATCCAAGAAAGGGCAACTCTCATGAATTGGAATCTGCTTTCCGCGAAGACGCTCGAAGGCGAAGTCCTCAACCGCGAAGAATGCCGCGCGGTCTTAGAAGCGCCGGCGTCCGAAACGATACGGCTCGTGGCGGCGGCCTATGAGGTGCGGCGGCATTATTTCGGCAACCGGGTGCGCCTGAACTACCTCTTTAATGCGAAAAGCGGCCTATGCTCCGAAGACTGCCACTACTGCTCCCAGTCCAAAGTCTCAAGCGCCCCGATCGAAAAGTACCCGATGAAGTCTGTTGAAGAAACCCTGAAAATGGCCGAGCGAGCGATCGCTGCCCACGCAGGACGTTTCTGCATGGTCGCTTCGGGACGCGGCCCCACGGACCAGGAGCTCGACCAGTTCGTGACGAACGTCCGCGCGGTCCGCATCAAGTTTCCTCAGCTTGAAATCTGCGCCTGTCTGGGGCTGTTGTCGGAGGGTCAAGCCGAAAAGCTCCAAGCTGCCGGTGTCTTTGCCATGAACCACAATCTCAATACGAGTAAGCGACACTACGGCGAGATCTGCGCGACGCATACCTACGAAGACCGCATGAAGACGGTGGAAAAAGCCCAGCAGGCGGGTCTGTCCGCCTGCAGCGGCGCGCTCATCGGCATGGGACAGTCTCAGGAGGACATCATCGACCTGGGGTACGCCCTGCGGGACATGAAGGTGGAATCTTTGCCGGTGAATTTCTTGATGCCCATCCCCGGAACGCCGCTCGCGGATCGCTATGAGCTCTCGCCCACGCGCTGCCTGAATGTTCTGTGCCTGTACCGCTTCCTGAGTCCTCAAGCGTCTCTGCGCATTTCCGGCGGCCGCGAGCTGCATTTGCGATCGCTCCAAAGCCTGGGGCTCTACGTGGCCAATTCGATCTTTATCGGTGATTACCTGACCACCAAAGGACAATCAGCAGAGGAGGACCTTCAAATGATCAGAGATATGGGGTTTGAGATAGAAAGCGACTCCGTCCGACGTCCGAGGTCCGAGGCCGCGAGTCAAGTGCCGGAGGTCCAATTGAAATGAAGACGTCGGACGTCGCACGTCGGACGGCCCTGATCACAGGAGCTTCCCGTGGCATCGGCCGGGCGCTGGCACTCGCCTTCGCCAAAGCGGGCTACGCTGTGGGAGTCCATTGTCATAAGGAGAAGGCCAAGGCGGAGGCCGTCGTCCAGGAAATCTTCGAGATGGGGAACAAGGAAGCGGAAGTTTTCATTTGCGACGTTCGCGACTCCATCAAGGTCCGCCAGATGGTGGACGCCATGGTCGTGCGGTGGAAGCGCCTGGATGTCCTGGTGAATAACGCCGGTCTCACGAGGGACCGCACGATCCTCAAAATGACGAACGCCGAGTGGAACGATGTGATCGAGGTCAATCTCTCCGGCGCCTTCTGGTGCCTGCGCGAGGCGGCGCGCCTCATGTCCAAGGAGCACGCGGGCCACATTATCAATATCGCCTCCCTCATGGCGCTTAAGCCCGGGTTTGGAAACGCGAACTACGCGGCCTCCAAGGCGGGGCTCATCGCGCTCACCAAGGCGGCCGCCCGAGAGCTGGGGCGTTTCCACATCACGGTGAACGCCGTTCTCCCCGGCTATCATGAGACCGATATGTCCGCGGCCCTTCCCAAGGAACATAAGCAACAGGTGATCGAAGAGCATGTCCTGGGAGAAAGCACCCGGATCGAAGACCTTTGCCGCGTGGTCCTGGAGCTCGCACAAAATCCCAGCGTTTCGGGGCAGGTCTTCAACGTCGATTCCCGGGTGGTGTAGGTGAAGCCGCGTTTCCTCATCACGGGGATGGGGCTCTCCACCTCGCTGGGGGAAGGCGTCCAGGCGAATTGGGAAAGCCTGACTCAAGCACCTTCCCTCTCCCGTGCGAAGCATGGAAGAGGGCGGTCGCCAGAGGTCTGGCGACCGGGTGAGGACAAGTCCAATGTGCCCTCATCCCAACCTTCTCCCGACACGCTGGTCGGGAGAAGGGGCGTGAATGGGTTGCTCCGCGCCACAGGGCTTTCGGAACAGGCGAGTCTCGAAGCGCTTCGAGAGGCAGGACTTCTTTCGTCCGAGGGACAGTCCCCAGGGCTGTCTTCATGCCTTGACCCAGATCGCTTTGGCTCGACTGTGAGCGCCTCCAAGCCGCTCTTTCGAGGAGACATCCCCGAGTCGCCGGACGTGATCAATGATTTTGTTCGCCAAAGGTTTGGCCTGCGGGGCGAAAGCCGCAATGTGATCGCTGCCTGCGCGACTGGTGTTTATTCGGTCGCCATTGCCGCCTCCTGGATTGAACAGGGGCTCTGTGATCTTGTGCTGGCCGGCTCTGTCGAACCTTATCCGCACCCGCTCGTCGAAGCGGGCTTCCATCAAATGGGGGTCATGAGCTCCGATGGCGTGACCCGCCCCTTTGACCGGCGCCGGTCCGGCTTCACCTTTGGAGAAGGCGCGGGAATCCTCGTTCTGGAATCGGAACAGCATGCCCGGAACCGGGGCGCGCGTCCCCAGGCTGTCCTTTCCGGTCGAGCTCTGGGATCGGACAGTCACAGCGCTTTCGCCTTCAACTCGCAGGGGGGGAAAATCTCCGGCGTGATTGAGCAGGCTGTTCAAGCCGCGGAGCTCTTGCCCCGGGATATTCTGCACGTGAACGCCCACGGCACCGCGACCCGCCATAACGACTGGATTGAGACCCAGGCGCTAACGAAGTCCTTTGGACCGCATGCTTCCAAGCTGATGATCTCCGCAACCAAGGCGAGCACCGGCCACTTGCTGGGCGCTTCGGGCGCGGTCGAGCTCATCTTCACGGTCCTTGCACTCCAGGAGCAATTTGTCCCGCCCACCGCGACGTTGGAAGATCCGGACCCCGATTGCCCGCTCGATTACACGCCTCGGCATGGCCACGCGGCCGCCTTTCAACACGCTCTTTCTCTCTCCTTTGGTTTCGGGGGACCGATCGGGGCGCTCGTGGTCTCGCGCCCATGACAACCTTTGAGCAAGAACTTGCCACGCTCGATGAACAATCTTTAAGGCGAGAGCTTCATCCCGTGAGCCGGGCGGAAGGCAGCCGCGTCACGATCGACGGCAAAACTTACGTCAATTTCTCCTCCAACAATTACCTGGGACTCGCCCGCCATCCTCGAGTGGTGGAAGCGGCCAAGGCGGCGCTCGATCATTGGGGAGTCGGCGCGACCTCCTCGCGCCTCATCAGCGGCACGACCCTTCTGCATCAGGACCTCGAAAATGAGCTCGCTGCTTATCTCGGCACGGAAGCGGCGCTCCTCTTTCCCACGGGCTACCAGGCGAACGTCGGCGTGGTGAGCTCCCTCGTGGGTCCGGGAGACGCCATCGTCATGGACCGGCTTTGCCACGCCTCCCTCATCGACGCCGCGCTGCTCTCCGGGGCCCGCCTCTTCGTCTATAAGCACGCCGATCCAGCATCCGCGGAGGCGGCGCTCATGCGCGCGGCATCCTACCGGCGCCGGCTTCTGGTCACCGAAAGCCTCTTTTCGATGGACGGGGACTTCGCGCCGTTGAATGAGCTTCTAACCGTGGCCAAAACATACAACGCCATCTCGCTCATCGATGAAGCGCACGCGATTGCCGTGTGGGGCGAGGACGGGAGGGGTCTACTGTTCGAACCGGCGCACCGGCGAACCGGAGAACCGGCGACATGTCAAATGCACGAGCCAGCGAACCGGCGCATAGGTGTATCGGAGTATCGGAGTACCGGAGTACCGGAGTACCGGAGTAACATCCACGCCGTTACCCCGATACCCCGACACCCCGTTACCCCGATACTCCGACACTCCGATACGGTCATCGTCGTCGGCACTCTCTCCAAGGCGCTCGGCAGCCAGGGGGGCTTTGTGGCTGCTTCCAAGAGCACGATTGAGCTCCTCGTCAACAAAGCGCGATCGTTCATCTACACCACCGGGCTCTCGCCCGTCTGCGCCGCGGCCGCTCGGACCGCTTTGATCATCGCGCAGGAGGACCCGGCGCCGCGGCGCAAGCTGTATGAGCTTTCAAAGAAACTCCGCGATGGCCTGCGCGAACAGGGCTGGGACACGCTTTCTTCAAAAAGCCAGATTGTCCCGATTCTTCTCGGGAGTCCGGAGAGGGCGCTCCGCTTTGCGGCACACCTGAAGGAACATGGGATGTATGCTCCGGCGATTAGGCCACCGACCGTGCGCGCCGGCCAATGCCGCCTCCGCTTCAGCGTCAGTTCGGACCATCATGAAGAGGATCTTCAGATTTTGCTCAGGACAACGGCGGCGTGGCACGCCTCTTCTATTCGTACTTAGACGGCCACTTTTTCAGCTAAGTACTCCGCAAACGCGAGCGAGCAGGTGAGGCCGGGAGAGACGGCGTTCAACACGTGGAGAGCGCTGTTTTGCTCTTCGATGAGGAGGTCATCGACCATGCGGCCTTGGCGGTCCACGAGCTGCGCGCGAATCCCGGCGGGCCCGCGCTGAAAATCACGCCAGGTGACGCCCTCGACAAAAGCGGCCGCCTTTTCGAGAAAGCGCCGCGGGCTCAGCGATGTTCCCGCCTGCTCGCGCAAGAGGCGCCGGAACTCCGGCTGGCCGAGCATTCTCCAAAAGGCCGGCCGCCTGAACCATTCCAGACAGTCCAGCGGGCGGATATCGCTGAATCGATAAGACTCCCTGCCAAATGCAAGGATCGCGTTGGGCCCCACCTTGAATTCGCCATGGACCGTCTTGGTCCAATGGATGCCGAGGAAGGGAAATCGCAGGTCCGGCACAGGGTAAATCATGGCGTCCACGGGGCTTTTCAGAGCGTCCTTGAGGAGGTAGTATTCGCCCCGGAACGGTACGATCATAAAGTCCCGGCCCGCCCCCATCTTGTGCGCGATCCTGTCCGCCTGCAAGCCGGCGCAGTTCACGATGAAGGTGCTGGCGAAGGTCCCCGTGGTGGTCTCAACGATGAATCCGCTCGAAGTTCGCGCGATGTCACGGGCCTCTTCCTTAAGGAAGATCACCCCGCCGCGGGCCCGTACGTCTTCGGCCAGACGCCGCACGACGGCCGGCGCGTCAATGGACGCGCCGCTCGGCGCCCAGAGCGCCCGAAGTCCCGTGACACGGGGCTCCCGGTGTTCGAGTTCCTTCCGGTCGATGAGCTCCAGTCCCGGGACAGCGTTTGCGACGCCGCGCGCATGAAGCTCTTGGAGCGTCTCGATCTCTTCGGGTTTTCGCGCGACCACGAGGATGCCGTTGTTCAGGAGGGGCAGGTGGTGGGTTCGACAGAAGTCCTGCATCAGGCGGTTGCCCGTCACGCAAAGCCGCGCCTTCAGGGTCGCGGGCTTTTGGTTGTATCCGGCATGGAGGACGCCACTGTTGCGGCCGCTCGTGTGCTCGGCCAGGCGCGGCTCTTTCTCGAGGAGGGCAAGACGGATTTTGGGCTTGCGCTGCAGGATCGCGCGCGCTGTGGCAACACCCACGATCCCGCCGCCGATGACCAGGATGTCAAAGGGATCGTTCAAGAGACTGCCCCGTATGTTTCTCGGATTCGGAACATGGACGTGGGAGAAAGTATAGGAAAATTCCGCGGAAGGTACCCTGAACAACAAGCAATGAGTTTGGGCGGGGAGGGGGAGGGAGTTTCTCTCACAACGGTCTTGAGAGGAAGAAAGGAAGCATCGTCCCCAAACCCCCCCATATTTCGTCGAGTTATTTGATGGGAATCACCCCACGAGCTACTCTGTAAGTTCTAAAGTCAGGGAGGAAGATTTTCCAGGTCGTTCAGGTCTTTATGTCGAGCGGCTTTCTTTTTGTTGGCTTTTAAATGGGCGAGATTAATAATCGGAATGTCTATCCCCTCTACGTTGGCCAGGGTTTTGGCGGCGAAACATTCCTGGAAACGAACGCCTGAAATGCTTGTCAGCAATTCGATGCGAACGGGTGGAACGCCCATTCGAATCACCTGGCCCTCTTTTAAGAAGGTGTCGGCGGACAATTCCGGAGGATGAAATCCAAATTCCTTTAGGGCACTAACGACCTGCTGCGCGTTTCGAGAATTTACAGCGATCCAAATATCCATATCCGCCGTCGCTCGCGGATACCCATGATAAGCGACCGCATAACCGCCAATGAGCAGATAGTCAACGCGGTGGGCGTTGAACAATCTCAAAAATTCTTTGAAGTCGGGAGGTAGATGAAGGTCCATAGTTTAATTGTCGTAGAAATTCCACGACGGCCAGGCGTTCCAAAGGTGACCGTGAGAACCAGTACGAGGGTTCGTCCGATGGGTTCTCAAGCGATGCCACAGAAAAGGCAGTTCTATCCATCTGAAACGGATTCGCCTTCGAAGCCATAGCTGAAGGATTTTACAATTTCTTCGAAGGAGGGTTCTTGTGATTTACAGGTGCTGAGCTTATCCGCCATTGAATCGGTGGCGGACTCGCTCGTCGCGCCTTGACGCTGGCCAAAATCGCTCCCGTATAAATAAAGCTACGTTGGAATCACCACACGAGGTCCTTCTCCAGCTTACGGCACGGCCATCAAACTCTCGCACAAACCAGCCCCTCGAGGATGCCTTAGGCAAACCCGAGGGGCTAAGCCAACCGTTTACCAGGTTAACTCTTCAATACATGCACGGACTATTATTATATGCTTGCTTGGCCATTATCCTCGCATAATCTTGGTTAATGCAAGCGCTCCATGAACCCCATATCGCCATACAGGCCCAATACTCAGTCTCTGTCTCCTGAACCGCCGCTTGTAATTCATCACAGGTATCCGCGGAGCTAATGCCAACACCACCCATTGTGACAATCAGTGACAACACGGCCAGGACTCGAAGGAATCTTTTCATGAATATCTCCTTTTTGTATTTTTAGATTTCTTGCATGCTATCTATGCCCAGTCATTCAAACTATTATTTAGCGAGAGATTATATGACTTGGATGCCGTCCATGTCCAATGTGTGATCCCGCATCCAACTTTTGCTTCTGGTATGAAGCATAGCGGACGCGTGTTACAGACCAATGACGATGAAGTGAAATCAGCGCAACTTGTCCATGATAGGAAAGTCAACGGGGAGGGTGTAAAGGCGGAGTGATTTAGGCTGAATTTACGAACGAAATGATGCGAAACGTCCGTGGGCCCCTATTCGTGCTGTTGCCTCCCGGGGTCGCCCTTTTGTGGGGCCTGTGGGGAAAGTGATATCCTGCTCCCGGTTGGCAACGTCATCAAACGACGATGAGGGGAACGATCAGGTGAACAAAGGAATATTCGTAACAGGAACGGACACGGGCGTCGGGAAGACGATCGTGGCCTGTGGCATCGCGCGGTGGCTCAAGTCCCGGGGTTGCAACGTCGGCGTCATGAAGCCGGTCTGCACGGGGGACCAGAAGGACGTCCAGCGTTTGATCAAGGCGGCCCGTGTCGAGGATGAGATCGCTTATGTCAATCCTCAATTTTTTAAGGCTCCCCTGGCTCCTTGTGTGGCCGCGCAAGTCGAAGGCAAAGAAGTGGACATGGAGCAGATCTATAAGGCTTTCTGGGCGCTGAGTAAAAAGCATGACGTGATGATCGTGGAGGGGGCTGGCGGAGTCAAAGTGCCCCTGGCGGAATCCACTTATATGCTTGATTTGATCGAGGCCTTGAGGCTGCCCGTGCTGCTTGTGGCGCGCGCGGGGCTGGGGACCCTCAATCACACCCTGCTCACCCTGGATGTCTTGGGGAGACAACACATTCCCGTGATCGGCGTCCTCTTGAGCGGCGGCCAGGGCAAATCACTCTCGGAACAAACGAACCCTGAGGTCCTGCAGGACCATACCACGGAGCAGGTGCTGGGGCACTTAAAGGCCAATGCTCGTTTTGAGAAAGACCCGGGCGCGACCGCCAAAGCCATGGCGAAAATGGAATTGTTGGCTCAAGCGATCAAGCGAGAATGCCAACCCTAGCCCTCGCTCGTTGGGATAAAACCTACCTCTGGCATCCTTTCACGCAACAGGCCGAGTGGGCGGCGCGCGATCCCATCCTCATTACCTCCGGCCAGGGTGTTTGGCTGCGCGATCACAAGGGACGAAAGCTTCTGGATGGCAATTCTTCCCTTTGGGTCAATGTCTGGGGGCACCGTCACCCCGTGCTGGACAAGGCGCTTAAGAATCAGATCGACAAAATCTCCCATTCCACGTTTCTGGGGCTGACCCACGAGCCCGCTATACGGCTCGCTAAAAAGCTGGTCGAACTGGCTCCTCCAGGACTCTCCCGGGTGTTCTACTCCGATAACGGATCAACGGCTGTCGAAGTCGCCCTGAAAATGGCCTATCAGTACTGGCAGCTGGTGGGTCAGAAAAAGAAGACGCGCTTCGTCTCCCTCAAGGAGGGCTATCACGGCGACACGATCGGTTCGGTGAGCGTGGGGGGGATTGATCTGTTCCACAACCGGTTTAAGAAGTTGTTATTTCAGGGGTGGCAGGTGGACCCCTTCTCCCGCCGGGAGGCGGGAGAAGGAAGGGATGAGGGCAAGAGGAGCCCTCACCCAGTCGCCAGACGGTCTCCAAACTTCTGGCGACCGCCCGCCGGGTATGTTGGCGGGCGTCTGGCGACCGCCCTCTCCCGTCTTGCGCCGGGAGAGGGGGATGAGATGGAAAACATCCTTCGCCGCCACCACTCTCATATCGCCGCGGTCGTGATGGAGCCCCTCATTCAGGGCGCTTCCGGGATGCTCCTTGCGCCCCGCGGGTATCTCGCGCATGTCGCGCGCCTGTGCAAAAAATACGACGTTCTCCTCATCCTGGATGAAGTCGCGACGGGTTTTGGCCGCACGGGAACGATGTTTGCTTGTGAGCAGGAGGATGTCGCGCCGGATTTTCTCTGTGTCGCCAAAAGCCTCACGGGAGGCTATTTGCCACTCGCGGCGACCCTGGCGAAAGAAAAGATCTACCGGGCGTTCCTGGGCCGTTATGATGAGTTTAAAACGTTTTTCCATGGCCATACGTATACGGCCAACCCCCTGGCGTGCGCGGTGGCCCTGGCGAGCCTGGATCTGTATCAGAAAAAGGGACTTCTTCAGAACGTCAGGGCGCGCGCCCGGCAGCTTGCAGAAGGGCTGGCTCCGCTCACGAGACACACTCCCGTGCGCGCCATCCGGCAGGTGGGCCTCATGGCGGGCATCGAGCTCGGTCCTTACCCGCCGGGCGCGCGCATGGGCCTCAAGGTCTGTGAAGAGGCGATTCGGAGGGGGGTCTGGCTCCGTCCCTTGGGCGATGTGATCGTGATCATGCCCCCCTTGGCCATCACCCCGAAGGAGCTTGCCTTTCTCATTGACGTTGTCCGGAACTCCGTTATACTGGCTACAAATGACCCATTCGACTAACCGGAAAAGTTCTGTTGAACGTTCTTTATCGACTGAGACGTCGGGACTTTTTTGTACCGTCATCCCCCCCGGTCGTAAGGGGGGGATCCATCAATTCTTTGCCGTCGATGATGGACCCCGGATAACGGACCTCCGGGGTGACGTCAACAGAAGATTCCCGGCTAACTCGGTACCCTCGTTAGCGCTCAGGGTCATGGTGAGCAGTGTCGTCCGCCACACGGCCAGGCGGACGAGCGCCGGATTTCTGGAGCTCGAACCATGATCAGGTGGTTACGCGACGCGTGGCTCGACCCCGAATTTAACCGGAAAAGGAAGTTCCTGCAGCGGGTCTCTCTCTTCGACGGCATTTCACGCCGAGAATTTGGCCATCTCTTCCAGGCGCTGGTGGTCCGGACGTACGCTCCAGGTGAAATACTCTTTCATGAGGGGGATATCGGCCGCGCGCTCTATATTCTGGAATCCGGACGTGTGGAGCTCTCCAGGAAATCACCCACCGGAGATCTCCTTGTGCTTGCGGTCCTTGAGCCGGGGGACTATTTTGGCGAAATGTCCCTCTTGGATGAGTGCGCGCGCAGCGCCACCGCCGCCGCGATGGAACCCGTGAAGGTTCATCTGCTCTATAAAACAGAGCTTGAAAAGCTGATCAAACACGTGCCGCATGTCGGCGCGGCCATTATGATGCATCTCGGGATGCTCTTGGTCGCGCGCCTCCGGGCGATGACGAACACCACGCCGATCTCGATTGTCTCCACCGTGAAGGTGAAGGAAGCGCTTTGAGTTGGTCCGGACGAACAGCGTTGCCCGCCATCACCTTTGCCTTCCTGGGCTACCTTCTTTACCGCGTGCAAGCAATCTTGTTGCCCTTTATTCTGGCCGCGGTGCTCGCCTATCTCTTAAACCCGCTCGTTCGTTTTTTTGAAGTGCGGGGTCTGCGGCGCCAGCCTGTGGTCATCGTGCTGTATGTGACGCTGATGACACTTTTCGCGCTTTTTGCCTACAAACTCGCGACGGTGGCGGGCCTTGAAGCGGAAAAGGCTACGCGCAATATGCCGCTCTATGTCCAGAAAGGCAGCGAGGCCTTCGCGCATTGGCAGGCCAACACCAAGCTCGATCGCACGCTGGTGGACTATGTGGCTCTTCATGGCAGACAATGGCCGGGTCAGATTTTGGGCCGCATGCCATCGTTCGCGATGGGGATCTTTCCTATTCTTGAAATTGTTTTTCTTGTTCCCTTTATCGGCTTCTTTTTGATCCAGGAGGGACCCCGCTTTCGCGACCTGGTCCTGAAGTGGGTCCCGTCCGCTTATGTGGAAATGGTTCTTGGGCTTCTGGTGGAGATTGATAATTCACTGGGGAAGTATGTCCGCGGCGTCTGCCTAGAAGCTCTCTTGGTGGGGTCGATCGCCCTTGCCGGGTTCTGGGTGATCGAGCTCGATTATGCTGTCCAGATTGCGATGCTCGTAGGATTTGTGAACATCGTTCCGTATTTAGGGCCGGTCGTCGGCGCTATCCTGGGCAGCGGGGTTGCCTTGTTTCAGTGGGGAACGTTCCTGGGAGTGCTCAAAGTCCTCGCCGTGTGCGGGACCGTTCGTTTTATCGAAGATTGGTTCATTCAGCCGCTGGTGATGCGCAAAGCCGTCCGTCTGCATCCCGTCCTCATCATCTTCTCCCTGATGGCTGGAGCCAAACTGTTCGGTTTTTGGGGGATTCTCTTCGCCATTCCAGTGGCCAGCATGGTGAAAGTGCTTCTGGAGGTCCTGCTTCCCTGGTACCGCGCGCAATACGGCGTGCCTCAATCCGCCAACTTCCAAGAAATTAATCGTATCCCTCTGGTTTAACTCAGCAGGTCATCCAGCGTCAGGCTTTGTGGATATTTATTGATCCTATAGAGCCAAAACGACATAAGCAGGAGCACGATGTCCAACAGGAGAGTCTTGCGAGGAGAAAGAACCCCCGGACCAAAGCAGCCACAGGAGGCCAGATCGATCCCGCGTGCAAGCGCGGCTGTAAGCACCACCACGAAGACGCTAAAAATCCCACAAGCCGCCAGGGGCGCCAACCGAGCGTAAAGACCCAAAAAGACGAAAAGCCCAATCCACATCTCAAGATAAGGAACAGCGAGGGCAAGGTGCGGAATGGCCCAGGGCGGCACAATTTGATAGGCGGACAGGACGGCGGCAAACTCAGCGGTCGGCCTGATCGCCTTCATGAAACCCGCATAGATCAGGACGCCGCCGATCAACATCCGAAAGACCAAAGAAAGCAGGAGGATCCAAGAAGACGATATGACGGGCAAGGGAAGGAGCGCTTTCTCCGGGCCCACGTCGAGGGGAGGTTTTCGGTCGTCACTCATTGCCTTAAGGCCTTTTCGATCGCCCGTGCTCCATCCGTCATAAACACGTTGCCGACCAGACGTTCTTCGCCAACAAAAAAGGTCGGCGTGGCGCGGACTTCTCGTTCCACGGCCTCCCTGGCATCGGCTTCGATCGAGACCAAGGGGGTCGGGTCCGCATAACAAGTGCGGAATTGATCCATGTCCAATTCCAGAGCTTTGCCGTAGGACATAAAGGTCGTGGTCGGGTCCGCGAGAAGTGCCCACTGGCGTTGGGTTTCATAAAGTTTGTCGTGATAAGGCCAGAATTGATTCTGTCTGGCGGCGCATTCCGCCGCATGGGCGGCCGGCATCGCATTTTTATGGATGCGTGTCAGGGGATAGTACTTGTAGAGCACCTTGATTTTTCCTTTGTAGACGTCCAAAAACTGATGAACGGCCGGCTCCACCGTGGCGCAACTGGGGCACTGGAAATCGGAAAACTGGACGATCAGGACCTTCGCGGAGGGATCGCCCTTCTGACGCGCCGGCGGAGAATTTTGCAGTTGACCCCAGTGGGTCTTTTTGGCGTACCGAAGAACCACCAGGGGAAGCGCGACCAGGAGGGACGCGGCCAGAAACCGTTTGACGCTCATGCGCATATCAAATCAAATCCCGGGTGGTAAAAAAAGCCTTGCGAAGTTGAAAAATCAACGTAAAACTAAACTGTCATGAGCAAACCCCTGTCCAAAGCCGAAGAGGGTCTTGAAGCGGCACATCAGTTCGCGCTGACCGGCCGCCTGAAGCGTGCGATCGAAAACCAAGAATTCAAACTCTTTTATCAACCCACAGTAGACCTAGGAACAGGCAAAATTGTGGGGATGGAGGCGCTCCTGCGGTGGGAGGTCTCCGACCTCGGGATGATGCCACCGTCGGAATTTATTCCCGTCGCGGAAGAAAGCGGCCTCATTGTGCCGCTGGGGGAATGGGTGTTAAACACCGCATGCGCCCAGAACAAAGCCTGGCAAAACCTCGGATTGCCGCGTTTGACAGTCGCTGTCAATTTGAGCGGGCGGCAGTTCCATCATCAGGATTTGGTGGAAAAGGTGGCCGACGCCTTAGAGGCAGCAAAACTTGACCCGCAATGTCTGGACCTGGAAATCACGGAAACCTACGCCATGCAGGACGCCGATTTCACACTGGCGATCTTGAGAGAGCTCAAAAGTCTCGGCGTGCACATCTCGCTGGATGATTTCGGCACAGGCTATTCCTCCTTGAGCCATTTGAAGCACTTCCCCATCGATACGCTCAAGATCGACCGCTCGTTTGTGAAGGATTTGGCATCGGATGCGAAAGAGGAGGCCATTGTCTCGGCCGTCATTGTGCTGGCCCACAGCCTCCGCATGGATGTCGTGGCCGAAGGCGTCGAGACGGCTTCCGAACTTTCCATCCTCAAGAAACATCACTGCGACAAAATGCAAGGCTACTACTTCAGCCGCCCCATCCCCGTGCCTGATTTTGAGGCGCTCCTTCGGACCGGCAAAACTCTATAATACGGTTGTACCCTCTATGGCTACCCCACTGCGCTTGCTCCTTGTGGAAGATTCTGAAGACGATACGCAACAGCTTCTTCAGGAACTGAAGAAGGGTGGCTTCGATCCTGTTTTTGAACGCGTGACCACAGGGTCTGAGATGGAGATGTCCCTGGCCCGGCAACCCTGGGATATCGTTGTTGCGGAATACCAACTGCCTCATTTCGCAGGTCTGGAAGCCTATGACTTGATGAGGGAGAACGGGTATGACATCCCGTTTTTCATCGTCTCGCGAAAGATCTCCGAGCATCTTGCGGCCGCCGCGATGCAAGCGGGCGTCCAGGATTATGTGATGAAAGACAACCTGACGCGCCTTTGTCCCGCGATTTTCCGCGAGCTGCGCGAAGCGGAGGTGCGGCGAGACCACAAACGGGCCGAAGTCACCATCGAACGCCAGGCCCATTACGATCTCCTGACGGACCTCCCGAACCGGACCACCTTCCGTGACCGGCTGAGCGTCGCGCTCGCGCAGGCGGGACGCAACCGCAAGATGCTGGCGGTGCTTTTTGTGGACCTGGACCGCTTTAAGACCATCGTGGACACGCTCGGGCACACGATGGGGGACCAACTGTTGCGAGGCGTGGCGGAACGTCTTCAAGCCAGCTTAGAGGAAGGAGACACGTTGGCGAGGCTGGGCGGTGATGAGTTTGTCATCTTGTTGCCCCAGATCAATCGCGCCGACCGGGCCGTGCGGGTGGCCCAGCGGGTCATTGATGCCATCAAACCGCCCTTTCACTTTGGGAACAATGAGCTGCATGTCACGATGAGTATTGGCATCACGCTCTACCCCTATGACGGCGAGGATGCCGATACGCTTCTGCGCAATGCGGACACGGCGCTCTACCGCGCCAAGGAGCAGGGGAGAAACAATTATCAGCTTTACACGCCCGCGATGAATTCTCGGGCCTTTGAAAGGCTCGCCCTCGAAAACAGCCTGCGCAAGGGCGTCGAACGAAAAGAATTCCTTATTCATTACCAGCCCCAAATGGATATCCGTCAGTCTTCCATTGTGGGAACCGAAGCCCTTCTGCGCTGGCAGCATCCGGACCTGGGCATCGTGTATCCGGATGAGTTTGTCGGGATTGCCGAAGAGATCGGCCTGATTACGCAGTTGGGCGACTGGGTCTTGAGGACGGCCTGCGCCCAGAATAAGGCGTGGCAGAAAGCGGGACTGCCACCCATGAGCGTGGCGGTCAATATCTCAGCGCGCCAGTTCCAAACGCCCGGGTTGGCCGATGTGGTCGCGCGCATTTTAAAGGAAACGGGCCTCGATCCGAGGTGGCTGGAGCTCGAGATCACCGAAGGGGCGGTCATGCAAAACGCGGATTACACGAATGTCGTTCTGCGTCATTTGAAAGAGATGGGTGTCCGGGTCGCTCTGGATGACTTTGGCACGGGCTATTCCTCCTTGAGCTACCTTAAGAAGTTTCCAATCCAGACGCTTAAGATTGATCAATCGTTTGTCCGGGACATGACCACCGATCCCAGTGCCGCTGCCATCGCCAATACGGTGATTGTGCTCGCGCACAGCTTAAAGTTAAGCGTGGTCGCGGAGGGTGTCGAGACGAAAGAGCAGGAAAATCTTCTCCGCGCGAATCAATGCGACATCATCCAAGGCTATCACCTGACCAATCCCTTACCGGCCCAGGCCTTCGAAACCTTCGTCCGCCAGCATCTTCAGAAAACCGCCTCATAGTCGTCCGACGTTCGACGTCCTGCGACCCAACGGCAGCATCCGAAAAAATCCATGCTGGTTTAGGACCAAGGTCCCGGACGTCGGACCTCGGACGAATACAAATTCCTGTTGATTTCTAAGCCTGTTCATGTTAAACGCAACACGTGCATGTCCAGCGAAAAAGCGCGATGTTTCTTGTCCCGGGCCTTTTGCTGTTTTTTGGCCTGTCCATTCTCCTTTTCACACTTCCCAATCAATATCCCTTAATCGCTCTCCTCTTTTTCACGTTCGTGCTCACGACGGCGGTGCTGGTCTCGATGGAAATGGCGGCGGTCTTTGGGATGCTCGTCACGCTCATCGAGTTCGGTGGTGTGGGGGTGGTCGAAAGCCGCGATAAACCTTGGATCGCCGTGCACATCGTTCTCTTATGGGCCGCGGTCTACATGATCCAGCGTTTTAACTCACGGGCGGCGGAAAATGAGCGCACCTTCAATGAAGTGGTCAACGAAAGGCAAAATGCGACGCTGGCCCTTCACAAGGAAAGAGAAAGCCTCGATAAACGCCTGACGGACCTTGGCAAGCAGGCGGCCTTGAGGCGTCATCTTTTCGACGCCGTTCAACAGCTGGCAAGTCTCTTGGACCCCATCATGGTGCGCCAGCGTCTCATGGAGTTTGTCCGTTCCATTATTGGCAAGGGGACCATCCACTATTTCGCAGGAGCATCGCCCCGTGACCCCATGGACCGGTGGCTCATGGAGCGAAAACTGGCGCTCCTGGTGACAGACCTTGCGCAGGATGGCCGGTTCAAGACGGTCCGCGCTGGCAATGAGGTGCGTTCCATTCTGGCCGCCCCGATTATGGTTGCTCGGCAACTCGTGGGGATCGTACGACTGAACGGCTTTGAACCCCAGATGTTTTCCGTGGGGGACCTGCGCATCCTGGAAGCGCTCTCCCTCATGGCGTCCCTCGCGCTGGAGAACCTTCAATTGCTCGCGAAGCTCCAGGAAGGGGCTGTCCGAGACAATCTGACGGCGCTCTATACCAGAAAGTTCTTTGATGAACGCCTCGCGGAGGAAATTCTGCGAGCCGGACGCTACCAGACCGAATTTTGTCTCTTGATGATGGATATCGATCATTTCAAGCGCTACAACGACACCTACGGTCATGCGGCGGGCGACCAGGTCCTCGTGCGTTTTGCCCAGCTGTTGGGGAGGCTCTCGCGTCCTGTCGACATCCTGGCGCGTTATGGGGGGGAAGAGTTCGTCCTGATTGTTCCTCAGGTGAATTTGGTTCAGGCACGAGAGATCGCAGAAGGGATCCGTCAAGCGATTCAAATGGAGGTTTTCCAATTCGGCTCGGACCCCGCGACGCAGGAAAGGGTCACGATCTCCATTGGACTCTCCCACTTTCCACAGGAAGCGACGATTGCGAGTCAACTCTTACGGGTTGCGGATTACAGGCTCTACCAGGCGAAGGAGAGCGGTCGCAATAGGGTGATCGGATGACCCCGCCACCTCTTGACGCCTGTTCGCTGCCGCCATACGACGCTCTGCGCCAAAATGAGGTGGTGGGGTGAGCGGACTCTCTTCATGCCTCTTTGCGGTCGGAATTGTGCTCACCCTGGGCATCGTCTACGCGGGCGGGATGATGGGGTGGATCCTCAGCGTCTTTTTGCTCCTGGGTGGCTGGGTGTTCATTCTGATCCTGCGGGCCGCAGACGCTGGGGTGCTTGCCGTCGAGGCCCTGGCGGCGATGGCGACGCTGGGTATATCTTTGCGCTGGGTATTTGCGCAACGGGAGTGGCAGAATCGCATTGCGAAAGATCGCGCGGAGGCGGAGGAAAAGCACCAGCAGATTAAAGGAGTCGTGGAAGACCTTAAAAGCCGCATTGCCGTCAAAGTGACGGAGGTCGACCAGGGGCTCAAACAGTATGAACTCGTCAAGCGTCTGGCCGAATCCACCTCCTGGGAGGAGATGTTTCCCAGCCTGGATAAGGCCATCAAGCACTTTTTCCGGGCCGAGGGTTGGACCTTGTACTTAACCGATGAAACAGGGGACCTCCAGCTCGTGCAGAGGCGTGGTGTGACCTCGGATCCGCGTGCGGAAGACCTTCCTAAAAAAGAACCTTACTTGCATACGTTTATCCCTCAGACGGGTACGGATGCTGGCCGAAGCGTCTGGGCGTTGGGGATCCCGCTATGGCGGCTTCATGAAAGGATCGGATTATTGATCCTTCGTATTTCGGATATCGCCCCCGATCAGCAGCCCGCCTTGATGTCGGAGGCGGCCAATTTCTCCGTTCAGCTGATCTTTGCGATGGCCAAAGCCAAACTTTATCGTGAGTTGGACATCCGCTCACGCACGGACGGCCTGACCGGTCTCTCCCGGCGCGCTCCGTTCGAGGAGCGTCTCAAAGAAGAAGTGGCCCGGGCCCGTTCCTTCCGCACCACCTTTTCCCTTTTGATGATTGATATCGACTTTTTCAAGCGTCTGAACGATCACTACGGCCACCAGGTCGGCGATGAAGTCCTCAAAACCGTTGCCGAGCGCCTGCAGCAGGGGCTCTATGAAACGGACGTCATCGCACGCTTTGGCGGGGAAGAATTTGTGTGTCTTTTGCCGCGCTCGCAGCCGGCCGGCCTGAAAGTGAAGGCGGAGCAAATCCGTCAGCGCGTCGCGAACGAATCCTTCGTGATCGGCCTGGAAAACGTGACGGTCACCATCTCCATCGGCATCGCGCATTTCCCCGGTGACGGGGATTCGCCCGAGGCGATCCTCGCGGCGGCGGACCGCGCGCTCTACGCGGCCAAAGCCGCCGGCCGCAACTGCATTGTGGATGCGGCCTCCGTTGTATGACGACGGCTCTTTTCATTGCGGTCCTGACGCTGATCTTCATCTTTGTGTTGACCAACGGTTTCCTCGACGGAGGAAGCATCGTTTCCACGGTCGTCATCACACGCGTCATGGAACCTTTTCCAGCCTTGTGCCTGGTGGCCGCTTGTCAGGTGGTCGGGATCTTCCTCTTCGGCAGTGCCGTGGTGAGAGTCCTGGGCTTCAGCATGATGGCCTTTCCCGCGTCCGCTTCTGCCGCGACGATGTTGGGGACGCTCCTGGCGGCGATGCTCGGGACGCTCATCTGGAATTTGATGATGTGGCGCCTGTCGCTCCCCAGCTCGTCGAGCCACGCGCTCCTCGGGGGGCTCGTCGGGGCCGTTTGGCAGAGCTTCGGCCTGGAAGCAGTGAGCCTGCCCGTCCTGGTCAAAGTTCTCATCGCGCTGGCGGTTGTGCCGCTCGTGTCGATGGTTGCGGGGTACCTTCTTTGCCGGCTGCTGTACTGGAGCGGGCAGTATGCGACGCCCGCCGCCGCGGGACTCTTGCGTGTCCTGCACGTGGTGGCGCTGACCGGTATTTCCCTCGTTCACGGCAGCAACGACGGGCAAAAGAGCCTGGCCCTGGTGGTGTTGGCGCTCTTGGCCTCAGGACAGGCCGTCACGCACGCGACGCTCCCGGTTTGGATCGCGCTTCTTTGCGGGATGACGCTGGGTCTGGGTGTCGTTTTCGGATCGCGCCCGACGGTCCGTACCGTGGGCAGGGGGTTTTATAAGATGCAGGAATTACAGGGGCTCTGCGCGGAAAGTGTGTCGATGGTCCTGGTGGGCGTGAGTTCCCTGATCGGTTTTCCGATGTCCACGACCCACGTCATGTCCGGTTCGGTGATCGGGGCGGGGGCGGCCGTGCGTCCTCGCGGCATACGCTGGGATTTGGCGGGAGGGATTGGCCTGGCCTGGGTCTTGACCATTCCCATGGCGGGGGCTTTGTCGGCTTCCATTTCTTATGTGGTTTCGAAAGCGTTTTGACTTTTACCAGATGCTTTTGGACCAGGCCCGCATGAGCGAGCAGGGGCTGAAACTTCTTTGCGATTTTGTGCGCCTGCCTGGCGATGAGTCGGGAAATCAGGTGAAGAAGGCGGAAAAAGACGCCGATGAACTCCGGCGCCGGCTCATTGACGCGCTCAACCGCACCCTGGTGACTCCCCTGGATCGCGAAGACATCTTTGCCTTGTCGCGTAGCATCGATGACATGATCGATTATGCCAACAGCACGGTGGAGGAAATGATGCTCTTTGGCGCCCCCACCAACCCTTACCTCGTCCAGATGGCGGAAGCCCTCTACGACGGCGCGCGCGAAATCGCGATGGCGGTGGAATGCCTCCGGCGCATGCCCGGCGGGATGCAGGAGCACATTATCCTGGCCAAGAAGTCCGAGAACCACATCGAGCACCTCTACCGCGAGGCCCTGGCGAAGCTCTTCAAAACCACCGATGTCGTCATGATCATCAAGATGCGCGAGATCTACCGCCATCTCTCCAACGCGGCCGACCGCGGGGACGAGGCCGCCGACATCCTCTCCGACATCCTCGTCAAGAATACGTAAGCATCGAGTTTAGTCAAAACGACTCTATATATCAATATGTTCCTGGCTTGACTTGCGGGCCATATCAGAGTATCATATCAGCCGAATTGAACCGCTGGCGACTTGGCTTGCGGTTCCTTTATTTTGAGGAGAAACCATGGGACTTTCAGCCTTGCAAAGCCTTAAAGTGGGGGCCTATGTCATGAAGCATCGCCTCTTGGGGACGAAGCGTTATCCCCTCGTGCTGATGCTCGAGCCCCTTTTCCGCTGCAACCTCGAATGCGCCGGCTGCGGCAAGATCCAGTTTCCCGAAGAGATTCTCAAGAAGCGGCTCTCGGTCCAGGAATGCCTTGAGGCGGTCGAAGAGTGCGGTGTTCCCGTCGTTTCCATCCCTGGAGGGGAGCCCCTCATCCATCCTGAGATGCCCACGATTGTGGCGGAACTCGTCAAGCGCCGAAAGTTCGTTTATCTTTGCACCAACGCCATCCTTCTGGAGAAGCGTCTGCACGAGTTTACGCCGTCACCCTATCTGACTTTAAGCATTCACCTGGACGGTTTGGAAGCGACGCACGACCGTCTCGTCTGCCGCCAAGGGGTGTTTAAGACCGCGGTGAGCGCCATCAGGGCCGCCAAGGCCAAAGGCTTCCGTGTCACGACCAACAGCACCGTCTTTGAAGGTGAACAGCCGGAAGAATTTCACGAGTTTTTTGACTTCCTCACCCACGAGCTTGAAATCGACGGCATCATGGTCTCTCCGGGCTATCCCTATCAGAAGGCCCCAGACCAGGAACACTTCCTGCAGCGCCGGCGTACGAAGGAGCTTTTCCGCCAGATCCTGCAGCCCTCGACGGACCAGGTCAGCCCCCAGCGGCGTAAGAGCTGGAAGTTTAATCACTCCTCCTTCTTCCTCGATTTTTTGAGCGGGGACAAGGACTATCAGTGCACCCCCTGGGGCAATCCCACCCGCAACGTTTTTGGCTGGCAGAAGCCCTGCTATCTGATGTCCGATGGCTATGCCAAAACCTTCCAAGAGCTCATGGAAACAGTCGACTGGGACCAGTACGGCACGGGCCGTGACCCACGCTGCGCTGACTGCATGGTGCATTGCGGCTATGAGCCGACCGCAGTCCTGGATTCCACGGCGAGCGTCCGGAACATGTGGAAGTCTTTCATGGACACCCTCGGATGGTCCAAACCCAAATCGAGCGCGAATCCCCGCGCCCCAATGCGGACTCTGCCGGTTTTAAGCCACGACTCGCCCTCGCCGGCCCAATCGTCCAAAAAGACGGAAGAGGAACATGAAGTCGTAGGCGCTGGACGCGGCTAGTCCCGGAGTGACACAATAAAGTATGGTTCGAAAGGTCGTTTCCGAGATCGTTTCCTATGTCAATGGCGACATCCTGGAAAGGAACGCCGCCCGCTTCATTCCGGGTCTTTCCCGGAAAGAGCTTTTCAAGAAACCTCGTCACTGGGACAAAATCTTTCCAGCCCGTAACCCCGGTGTTCAAGCCGAAGATGAGCCCACCACCTATCAATTAAGACAGACGATTGAGAAAGCCCAGAAGTGGCTTCTCCAGAAGCAGCATCCACTGGAAGGTTTCTGGTCGGCCCATTTGCGCGCGGACACGACGCTTGAGAGCGACATGATCATGCTCTACATTATTCTGGGCTGGCAAGACCGCCCAGCTTACAAGGAAAAAATCCAGAGGATGGCCAGGTTTATCTTAAGCGGCCAGAATCCGGATGGGGGCTGGCCCATTTACCGCCATGGTCCCAGTGATATTTCCGCAACGTTTAAGTCGTATTGGGCGCTCAAACTTGCTGGACACCGGGCCGAGGAAGAACCGCTGGCGCGCGCACGCCAATGCATTTTTAACCACGGCGGCATCCACAAAGTCAACTCCTACACCAAGTTCTATTTGGCCCTTTTTGGTCTTTATGATTGGGGCGGGGTGCCCGCGATTGTGCCCGAACTCATGTTCTTCCCGAGCTGGTTTTATTTCAATATTTTCGAAATGTCTTCCTGGACGCGAGCCATCGTCATTCCCCTGTCGATTGTCTGGTCGAAACGTCCACGTTACAGGCTGCACGATAACGGCCGAATTGATGAGCTTTTTCCGGAAGGCACGCCAGCCTGGGTGCCCGTGGGGGGGGAACAGTTCAATCCCCCAGAAGGGTTTTTTTCCTGGCGTAAATTTTTCCTTGAAGTCGATTCTTTCTTAAAGGATTTCGAAGGCCAGGGTCCTTACTTCCTGCGCAACTGGGCCCTGAAGCGCGCGGAAAAATGGATGCTCGAGCACAACGAACATTCGGAAGGTCTGGCCGCCATTTTTCCGGCGATGCTCAACACGATCTTGGCGCTCAAAGCGCTGGGGCACCGTGAGGATCACCCCGTTCTCCGAAAGAATCTGACGGAGCTCGAGAAATTCTATCTCGATCGCGGCGAGCAGGGGCTGGAGATGCAGCCCTGCGTGTCTCCCATATGGGACACGGCGATATCGGTGCTCGCGTTGGCGGAGTCCGGCTTGAGGGCCGATCACCCGGCGCTTGTGCGAGCGACGCGCTGGATCATCGACAAAGAAATCAAAATTGCGGGAGATTGGCGCGTTAAGAATACCACCGGGCCTGTGGGCGGTTGGGCGTTTGAGAATGAAAACGCCTGGTATCCCGATATTGACGATACGGCCATGGTGCTTTTGGCGCTGCGTCATGTCAAACTCGAGGACCCTTTCAGCCAGGCGCGGGAGAAAGCTTTCTTACGAGGACTCAATTGGCTGATGTCCATGCAGAGCTCCAACGGCGGCTGGGCGGCCTTCGATGTGGACAATACCAAGGCCATCTTTACCTACATCCCTTTTGCCGATCACAACGCGATGATCGATCCACCGACGGCGGATATCACAGCGCGCGTTCTGGAAACGCTGGGCCTCGTCGGCTATGACAAGACCTATCCCCCCGTGCAGCGGGCGATTGCGTTCCTCAAGCAGGAGCAGGAAGCGGATGGTTCGTGGTATGGCCGATGGGGTGTGAATTACCTCTACGGCACCTGGCAGGCGGTCAGGGGCCTCACCTGCATTGGTGAAAGCCCCAACGAGCCCTATCTTCAGAACGCGCTCGCCTGGTTAAGGAGCGTGCAGCAATCGGACGGCGGCTGGGGGGAGCGCTGTGACACCTATGAAGACCCCAAGCGCAAGGGGAAGGGTCCTTCCACGCCCAGCCAAACGGCATGGGCGCTGATGGCGTTTCTTTCTTGCGGCCTCTTGGGGGACCCTGCGGTGGAACGCGCCATTCGCTATCTCTTGGCAACACAAAAAGAAGACGGCACATGGGATGAAACGGAGTTTACAGGCACTGGATTCCCCAAAGTGTTCTATCTTGAGTACACCTTCTACCGTCATTATTTTCCGCTTCTTGCTTTAGGGATGTTCCAGCGGCTCCATCGGGCCGCACGACCCCGCCGAAAATCCATGTCGCCCGCACTCCAGCCTGAAGCGGTCTAGCCTTTTTCCATGAAAACGCTCGTCACCGGTGGCACAGGTTTCATTGGGAGCCATGTGGTACGGGTCCTGTTGGCCCGAAAAATCAAGGTGCGCTGCCTCCTTCGCGCGGGCTCTGAGCGCGCCAATCTTGCGGGTCTTGATGTGGACTATGTCATCGGGGACCTTCGCGATACTCCGTCGCTTCGAGTGGCCCTGCGGGATTGCGATGCGCTCTTTCATGTGGCCGCCGACTATCGTTTATGGGCGAGACACCCCGAAGAGATGATACGGACCAATGTCGAAGGGACTCGGGCGCTCCTCCAAGCGGCCGCCGATGCGAAGCTGACGAAGATCGTCTATACCTCGAGCGTCTCCGCGGTCGGCCGGCCGCATGAACATGGGCATTTGGGTATCGGCCGTGAAGAGTTGGACCCTCGGCCGGAGGAGCTGATCGGTCCGTACAAACGTTCGAAGTTCGCCTCCGATCAGCTGGCCCGGGAATTTGCTCGGCAGGGGCTTCCGATCGTCCTGGTCAATCCTTCCACCCCGGTCGGCTCGCGCGACATCAAGCCTACACCCACCGGGAAAATGATCGTCGATTTCCTCAACGGTAAAATGCCCGGTTATGTCGAGACGGGGCTCAATTTCATTGATGTCGAAGATGTCGCGCTCGGTCATTGGCTGGCCGCCGAGAGGGGGAAAATCGGTGAGCGTTACATTTTGGGACACCAAAATATGAGCCTCAAAGACTTTTTGGGAACGCTGGCCAAAATCGCGGGCAGGCCCGCTCCCAGAATCAGAATTCCCTACCCCATCGCATACCTGGCCGGTGCCCTGAGCACGGGATTGTCCTACGTGACGGGTCTGGATCCAGCGATTCCTTTGGACGGCGTGCGGATGTCTCACGAACCCATGTATTACGATGCATCCAAAGCGGTCCGTGAGCTGGGCCTTGCTCAAGCCCCCATCGAGAGTGCCCTCCAAAAAGCGGTCGCCTGGTTTAAGGCCAACGGCTATGTTCGCTGATTCAAGCTCTTCAGGTCCAACGGTGCCCTCCTCTCCCATCGCAAGCGCCGGGAGAAGGGGTGTGATTGGCCTTGTCATTCCAACGCGATGGGAAGCATCCCCGATATTGAAACATTTCCATTTCTTACGTCAGAGAGATAGGATTTATGCCGCCACCATGGGTGGCAGGACTGTTCTTGCCGTCATCTCCGGCATGGGACGTACCGCTGCGAGGATCGCTGCAGAGACGCTGGTTGATCAAGGAGCCCAGGAGCTTGTCTCGGTCGGCTTTTGTGGGGCCCTGGTGCCCGAGTTGCGGGCGGGGGACCTTGTGACCCAACGGATCATCACCGTCGACCAGCCAGCGAGGACCCCGACAGAACGTCAAAAACTTACCGAGCGCGCGGGGGCCGTCGCCGTCGACATGGAAACCAGGGCCATCGTCGAAGTCGGAACACGGCACGGTGTTCCCATCCGCATGCTGCGTGTCATTTGCGACGAGTATTCAGACAATCTTGCCCCCTTGTTCGGTCCAAGAGGGCGCACGTCCCGGGATGATCATGACGCCAAGATTATGGAACCCGCTTGGATGGCCTCTCGCTTTTCGACTGTGGAAAAAGAGCCGAATCGCCAGGCGTCGCCTGAAGGAAGCGCTCGCGGCCTATGTGAGCGAAGATCGCTGATCGGATCGAGCAAGAGCCAAAAACCACGAGACTCCACAGCCCTGAAGGTTTTGAGCGCTTGGCCTGCGCGCATTGATCCGAAGCGGTGTTGACGATGGATGCTTCTCCATCCTCGGCCCTCATCGGAGAATCACTTTCTCGACGCTGTAGCGGTCGGGACCCACCTTGGTTTCGAGGGTGACAAAATTCCTCAACCATTTTCCCAACGGGTTTTCTTGCCCGCTCAGGCTCTCCTGGAGACGCGCATTGGACCATAAGGCGCTCTCGATATAAACCTGTCCACCCAGGGACCAAGCATGCCGCATCACTTCCTCCAAGGGCTTGAAATCAGCCTGGTCGTAATGTTCGTATAAGAAGCCTGAAATTGAACGGGCCCTGACCTGAGGGGCGAAATACAACAGAGCAACATTCATAATCGATGTTTCTCCTGCTCCCGTAAAGAGAAAGAAGTCCTTGGGTGTGACGACGCTTGTCAGCCAGGCCGCGCGCCGCAAATCGCGGTTGACGCTCATCGATCGCGACGGGGGAAGAGCGCGTGACAAATTGACGGATCCCACGCAGACGATGAGAACCCCACCCAGCCAGAGGTACGGCCTGAGCCAATGTGCCAGCCCGGCGGCCAAGAGCGTAAGCGCCGCCGGGAGGAACAGGATCTTGTAGCGGACGATCCCTACGGCGAAAACAGCTTGAAAGAGGTTCATGAGACCAATCCAAAGGACAAGAGCTTTGATTTCAACCGGAGAGAACCCCAGCCGACTCTTTTTCAACAGGCTGAAGAGCAGAACACCGATGCTCAAGATGAGGACGATCTCCCAGAAAATATACCCAAGCCGAAACCATGTCTCATGTGAAGCCATGGCGGGGCCCATGATCGCTTCGATGGTGCTGTGCCATAGGAGCTTGGCGCTTGCGACGAAGTCCCGGCTCCAGAATTGATGATGCAGGATCGAGTCATGCGCGCGCTGCCCGGGGGGGGACAAAAGCCAATGGATCATTTCTTTGCCAGAACGGCTATGCCGAAACATGAAGATCAGATACGGCAAGGCGCCTGTGAGCGAAAGGCCGATCAAGAAATCCCGCAACTTCTGAGATTCATGTGTCTTTTTCGTCCACTGACTGTACGCTAAAGCGGGCAAGGCAAAGAGAAACATTTGGTGAATAAGCAGAAGAAATCCGCCGAAGGCGCCAGCCAGCCAGGAAGGAATCTTGTCTCGATAGAGAATTGAGCCGACGGCTAGGGCTGCACCGAGTCCTGCTAAGGGATAAACCCCTGGATCAATAGCTTCGGACCAGTAGGCGTAACTCACCCCCATCGCAGCGCTCGTAAGGGCCGCCACGCGCCCGCCGAACCGCGGGGCCAGGACCCCATAGAAGACGGCGACCGAAAGGGCCCCCCAAAGGACATTGAGTTGTTGAGCAATGTAGAGCGCGCGCAGGGGGTGCCCAAGAAGCGCAAACGTCTTGTAGAACAAGACAGCCACAAGCGTCGGAAGCATATGCGCCGGGGTCCTGACATCGTCCCAGCCGACCCTTTCAATTTCCAGGGCATTGGTGATGCTGTCATAACTAAACAGCCAGCTGCGGGTGAGATAGTACAGGCTCCCAAAGATCAGGAAGATCAGAAGAACTTGAGTCAGGAGAGGGAACGGGAAAGATCTCTTATTCAGCACTCGCACGATTATAACTTCTCTCGATCCCATGGGCATCGAAGACCCGATCCTCCCAAAAGCTCCGGTAATTTTCTGCAGCGCTGCGTTTTGACGTAGGCCACACATAGGTCCCAATTTTTCACCGCTCGGTCGCCGCGGCGACCAGGTTTCTCGCCTGCTTCGGGTACCCTTGGCTTCCCTCGGAGGCGGTTCAGACTACCGTCTGATCAATTGTCGGCCTTTTGCGGCAGTTTTCGCCGCTCCGACCCTCTGTTCGGTTCTTTCCCTCCGTCGATGCCTTCGGTGTCGCCGTCCCGTCAATCAACCGGTAGACGCGATCACCACAGACAGCCCCAACACGCCATAGCGCGCCTCTTCAAAAACCCGCCGGAACGGGTAGTTTTCCGGAATCTTTAACCACAGATAGCGCGACTTCCGGCACACTGTCCCGGCCAAGCGGATCAGCCGGTGCCGCAGCGTCTGGATCGTGAAGCTCTGCCAGGCTTTCGGCAGAACCAAATGCTTGAAGGCTGCCGTGACCACCGACGCCAACATCGCGATCTGGAAATAGGCGGCATTGGCCATAAAATCCCGGCACGGCAGCTTGGATAATCCAAACCCACCCTCGCTCTTCATCTCCCGGTTCACGTTCTCCGACCCATCCTGCCGGTTACGGTGAAATTGCAGAACCAATCCCGGTTCCCATGTGAACCGCGTCGCCACCGCATGGTATTCAAAGTGCTCCTTATCGAAAAGCTCGCCTTGCGGCTCCTGCTGCCAGCGCACCACGACCAACCGAAATGCGGCGATATCCTTGTCCGCCTCCCCAAAAGCATGCACCGTCTCGGCAATCTCAGATCCCTTATGGGGATAGACCGGCGAGTTGTACTTCTTCCAGGCCTTCTCCGGAATCGACCGAATCGCTTCCAAAACGGCATCATCCTTGCGCGCCGTGATGGTGAAGTCCACCCCGGCCCGATCCAATTCCCGAACCACCTTCGCCTGATACCCCGCGCTGTCTGAGCGCGCCCTCATCCGCAAACCGGAAAACTGCCGCAAGACCCGCCGCAACAAACTCGCCAGGTTCGCCATCGGGCTCGCATTGCCTGCCCGAAACGCCCCGGCCAGCGGCATCTTCAGCTCCGCGCAACTGACCATCACCGGACAATACCCTTCCAGTCCATCGTAATTCATCAAGACGCCTTCCTTCTGTGACTCCAAAAAATAAGCGTCGATATCGATCGTCACAATAGACAGCTCGCAGGCCCGGATCACCTTCGCCGCCGTCTTGAGCTGGACCCATCCCAACCCATGAATCGTCTTGCGCCCAAAACGCCGAAGAAATTCGCCCAACGTGTTCGCTGCCGGAAAATCCCCCAGCAAGCGCCGTATCCCCTCGTCCCCTTGCAGCAGCCCGATGTCTTCGAGCGCTTCCCCGCCCGCCTGGATCGATCCCATCAACCCCAAAATACTCTCGGCAGGATCGTATCCCCGCGCCCGCTCCTTCACCGGCAGCGCATTGAGCCGCTCCTCCAACCCCAGGCTCCGTGCCGTCCCCAACAACAACGGCAGCCCTGCAAAACTCGTCACCGCTTGATCCGTCGTCGAGACCTTGTATACGTCCAAGTTCTTCAGTAACATAAAAGCACCTCGCAGTTCAGATTCCACTCTGGCTTGCGAGGTATTTTATTGCCTCTGCGCGTCGCTGTAAAATCACGCGCTGCACCCTTTTTCAAAGCCTCCTGTGTTGACCCCTCATTTTTCACCCAATAAGTGAAACCCTTCGTCTTCGATCCCGCCACCAACACCTACACCAAGGCCGTCGATGGATCCCCCGCTGACGGCCGCGGGGGATGACGTCAGGGGTGGCTTATCGGATTATTTGGGCGATCCTCACGCTGCGAGGTCCTGCGAGCCAGGGAGGGATCTTGCAGGGTGACTCTCGGAAGGCATCGTCCTGAGCGGGGAGCTATGTCGAAAGTTTGCGCAACAGGCTTGCAGGTGGGCTGGCGGAGACCCCTGGCCCAAGTCCTCTAGCAGAATGCTTTCCAGGCGAGATAAGCAATCAGGGTTTTCGAATCCTGGATGGTCCCTCGCTGGATCATCCACTGAAGTTTTTGCGGGCTCAGGCGCACCAGTTCCAAGAACTCATCCTCATCGGGGTTCATGCGCGCGGGTTTGAGACCTTCGGCAACATAGAGGTGGATGACTTCCTGCGAAAAGGCCGCGCTCGGCCAGTAGGAAAGCAATTTCCGTATTTTTTTCGCGACAAAGCCAGTCTCCTCTTGCAGTTCCCTCTTCACGCAAGCCAGTGGATTTTCACCTTTGGAAAGCTTCCCCGCTGGAATCTCATAGGTGAATTGGGCGATCGGGTACCGGTATTGCTTGACGAGGATGATCGTTTCGGGCGATTCCAACGCAAGAACTCCTACGGCCCCGGGGTGGGTCAGGTATTCCCGGGTGCGGACACGGCCATCGTGGAGGAAAATTTCATCCATCCGAAACCCAATGGCACGGCCCTGATAGCGTCGGACCACTTTCTTGAAGCGCTCTTTGTGTTTGATCGTGAGCTTCATCGGAGATTGGTCAGAGGCCACTATCATATAAAGGTGCCGTGATGGATTTCAGAAGAGAGGCAACGCCAAGTGCCGCTTTCAGTCAGTCTTTCTTGGGATGTGGGTGGGAGGACGGTGGCGAGGGATGCACCACGATAGCCACGCCGACACTGGCCGCGTACTTCGTCAGGTCCGCGACGATGGGAGGGGGAGGCAGGACCAGGCCACGATCGTCCATTTCGCGCCAATGCACCTTGGTCCCCGCGGGCAAGTCAAAAATCTTTTCTTTGAGGGGATAAATACCTCTTACGCGCCCGGCCGACCAGCGAATCTCAAGGGCATCGCGAGAGCGGTCTTGGCCTGCGACGAGAGTGTAATACCATTCATTGCCTTTCTCCCAGCTGTAGAGCTCACAGGTATCACGAGACTGCACCGCTGATAGAAAACACGGGAGCCCGCTAAGGAGGAACAAGGTGCAGAGATAACGCAGCCCACGCTTACCCGGCAGGCGATCGATCGAAACCAAAGAAGCAACCCCGAGGATGTTCATGAGAAGTCTGTCGTCAAGTGTACTTGGGCAATATTACAGGAGTGTTACATCCCTTTGTCATACTGGAGGCCATTACGCCCATGAATGGGCCTTCTGGCCCATCAGTCACCCTCTTCGGCAACCTTATTCATTTCTTCCAATTGATTGACTATTCTCGACGGATTTTGATAGATTCCTCGTCGCGGTTCGACTCGCGATAATTAGCTCGCTCACCGTCCGTGATGGGTCGAACCAGTAGTGAGCGAATGGAAGTGAGTCGAACCATGTTCCTGCTCCGGCTCTCCTTGGGTTTCTTGCTTGTTTTCATAGGCCTGGGCTACCTTCTGGATCCTCAACAGATCGTGCGCCTGAATGCCTTTATGCGCGAGACTTTCTTCAAAGATTCGTTGGTTCTCCTGAAGGGGAAAAAAGTGGGGGCTTGGCTTCTTTTGATTGGCTTTATCTTGCTTGTCCTCGGCTACACGACTCCAGTTCGATGACGCCTTCGACTTTGGGCGACCAAGTTCTGGAGGTGCTTCGCCATCTCGCCCCCTCCGCGCAGTCGGAGGCCTTTTTCATCCGTTCCGAACATCGTACCCAGGAATGGAGCGAGGGGCGCCCGGAAAATTTATCGATCTCCAAAAGCCGAGGGATGGGTCTTCGCGTGGTGGATCAAGGCAAATTGGGATTTGCTTCGACCAATCGTTTGGACCCGGAGGGACTCTCCTGGCTAGCGGAAGCGGCTGTGGACGCCAGCCACGTGACGGGTGCCGATTCGCAGCTGGAACTGCCCAAACCTCAGACGCTAGGGAAGGGAGAAGATCTTGACCTTGTCGATGAAACCCTGCGAAGCCAAACTTTTGAGGAGCGCTCAGAGTTCCTGAGCTCCCTTGAGGAAAAGGTCAAAAAGCGGGACAGTCGTCTGAGGAAAGTCCTCCGCGCGAGCTACCGCGAAGGCTGCTCTGATTCAGCGATCACCAGCTCCACGGGAGTCACGGCATGGACTTGCGGCACCTCCCTGAGTTTTTCGCTGGCTTGTGTCGCGACCCAAGGGGCTGAAACCCAGGTCGGTTATGGATTTCAGGCGGTTCGTCACTACGAAGATCTCCGCATCGATCGAGTGATCGATCGGACCCTCGATCACACGCTTTCGCTTTTGGGCGGTCAACAAGTGCCTTCCGGGCGGTACAATCTCCTCTTGGATCCGCTTGTTTCCGCGGAGATGCTCGAGCTCTTGGCGAGCGCCTTGCGGGCGGATCAAGTGCTCAAAGGGAGGTCTTTCCTGGGGATGAAGGTGGGAGAACGCATCGCCTCAGCGTGTGTGACCCTCCTGGACGATGGTTGTCTGAAGAGAGGCTTGGGGAGTTCTCCCTTTGATGCGGAGGGGATGCCCACCCAAACCACCACCGTCATCCAAGACGGGGTGCTGAAGGGATTTCTCTATGATTCGGCTTCCGCCCGCAAAGTGGGTCAAGTCTCCACTGGCAACGCGGGCCGGTCTTCGTATAAAGGACTGCCTGAGCCTGAATCGACGAATTTCTTCGTCAAGCCGGGGAACCATGCGCCTGACGATCTGCTGAAAGGGGCGGGCACAGCCATTTATGTTCGAAATGTCATGGGGCTGCATACCGTCGATACCGTCTCTGGGGATTATTCCCTGGGCATCATGGGAGAAAAGATTGAGGGCGGCAAGCGCTCGCATGGCGTGCGCGGGGTGACCATTGCGGGGAACTTGCTCGATTTGTTTCGAAACATCGAAGCCGTAGGAAATGATCTTGTTTTTTACGGATCCGTAGGGTCTCCGACCCTGTGGATTAAAGGGATTTCGGTCGGCGGGACATAGACTTTACGCTGTCACCCCGGCATGCCGTTAGCCGGGTTCTTTGGGATGACGCGCTGAATGGGGGGGGATATGAAAGTATTCGGGAATACACAAATCTTCGGCATTATGGGATATCCGGTGGAGCATTCGCTTTCCCCCATCATGCATAACGCGGCCTTTGAAGCGCTGGGCATCCATGCGGTCTATGTGCCTTTTGCGGTGAAGCCGGAGGATCTGGGGAAAGCGACCCTTTCTCTGCGCGCGCTGGGAATCTCCGGTGTGAATATCACGGTGCCTCACAAGGGGGGCGTGATTGAATTTCTCGACGAGTTAGACGCTTCCGCCAAGCAGGTCGGCGCCGTCAATACGATTGTCCAGAAGGCCGGTAAGCTCTACGGCTATAACACAGACGGTTCCGGCTTTTTGCTTTCGCTCCACAAGGACGGTCATTTTGAGCCCTCCGGGAAAAAGGTCGTGATCTTGGGTGCCGGTGGAGCCGCCAGCGCTGTCGCCATGGCCCTTGCGGGAGCAGGGGTTCGGCGCCTCGTGATCGCCAATCGCAGCAAGAACCGAGCGCAGGTTCTTGCCAAGCGTGTGCAGCGGCACACCGACCGGGAGACCCTGGCGGTCGCGCTTGATGAATCGCGAGCGCTTTATTGGCTGATTCGAGAGTCCGATCTTCTCGTCAATGCCACCTCGGTGGGCCTCAAGGGCAGCGAACGGCTCACCCTGAATCCCAACTGTCTTCACCCGAAACTCTTTGTGTATGACCTGGTGTATAGCGATACGGCGCTGCTCGCCATGGCGCGCCGCCGGGGACTGAAGCATCTGGACGGCCTGGGGATGCTCGTGTCCCAGGGGGCCAGGTCCTTTGAAATTTTCACGGGGAAGCGCGCGCCCTTCCGTGTCATGAAAAACGCGGTGGAACACGCGCTGAAATTCATCAAATGAGCGCCTTACGATATCTGACCGCCGGTGAATCACACGGGCTCGCCCTGAGCGCTATCCTGGACGGGATGCCAGCGGGCGTCGCCGTCACCGAGCATGATATTAACCAGGAATTAGCCCGTCGGCAAAAAGGCTATGGCCGCGGCGCTCGCATGGCGATCGAAACAGACCAGGTGCAAGTCTCGGGCGGCCTTCGTTGGGGCGAAACCACGGGCGCGCCCATCGCGATGACCATTTTCAATAAGGAATGGGAGAAGTGGCAGAAGCTTCTCTCGGTCGATCCACAAGACCGCGACGAATCCAAGCGAATCCTGAAGCCGCGCCCCGGCCACGCGGACCTCGTGGGGATGCTCAAATATGGACGCCAAGACGCGCAAGACATCCTTGAGCGCGCCTCCGCTCGGGAAACCGCCATGCGGGTGGCGGTCGGCGCGGTCTGCCGCAAGATGCTCGAACCTTTTGGGATCAATATCTTTTCCTATGTGCGGGAAATTGGATCCGTACGCGCTCGAAATATTCCCAAGACAGCGGCGGAAATCATCTCTAAAACGGAAGCCTCGCCGGTCCGCTGTCCGGACCCGGAAGCGGAAAAGGCCATGATCGGATTCATCGATCAGGCCAAAGCGGGCGGCGATACGCTCGGCGGTGTCTTCACGGTGGTCATCACCGGATGCCCGGTCGGTCTGGGGAGCCATGTGCAATGGGACAGGAAGCTGGAAGGGCGACTCGCCTGGGCCATGATGTCGTTACAAGCCATGAAAGGCGTGGAGTTCGGCCTGGGCTTTGACGCTTCACGCAAGTTCGGCAGCCAAGTCCATGATGAGATTTTCTATTCCCAGGACAGAGGCTTCTACCGTGGTTCCAACAACGCGGGAGGGTTTGAGGGCGGCATGACCACGGGAGAGCCCATTGTCCTGTCCGTCGCGAAAAAACCAATCTCGACCCTGATGAAGCCGCTCAAAACCGTCCATATGGAGACGAAAGAGCCCATCACGGCGGAGACGATCCGCTCCGACGTCATCGCGGTCCCGGCGGCGGGTGTGGCCGCCGAGGCGATTGCCGCTTTTGAGATTGCGCTCGCCATGCGGGAAAAATTTGGCGGCGATAGCTTGCGCGAAATGAAAGATAACTTCATCCGTTACGTGGAGGACGTTCGCGCGAGATGACCCCTGGCTGCGACGGGAGGGTCAGGGCGAGGATGGAACCATGAATATTGTCCTGACGGGTTTCATGGGGACCGGTAAAACGGCTGTTGGTCGGCAGTTGGCGGACCGATTGCGCGTGCCGTTTGTGGACCTCGATGTTGAAATTTCAAAGAAGGCAGGCAAGTCGATTCCCGATCTCTTCGCTCAGGAGGGGGAGGCCGCCTTTCGGAAACTGGAGTCTGCCGCCATCACGGAAATCGCTCAGAAAGACAGAATGGTGATCGCGACCGGTGGCGGCGCTCTCTTGGATGAGGTCAACCGCAAAGCCTTAGAAAAGAACGCTGTTCTCGTCTGTCTTCGCGCCCGTACCGATACGCTCCTCGGTCGCATCAAAGAGGACCGCACAAGGCCGCTTTTGGCGGGAGAACATCTGGAGCAGAAGCTGGAGCGCTTGCTGAAAGAGCGAAAAGCCATCTACGATCTCTGCCCTGTCCAAGTGGACACGGACAACAAGACCCTTTCTCAAGTAGTCGAGGAAATCACACAAAAAGTATCGCCGCCATGGCATGGATGAGTGAACTGATCATCGGAAGGACCCTCGCGGAGCTTCCCGGAGTTCTTGCGCAAGTCGCCAAGTCCGGGTCGAAGGTCATGGTTGTGGCCGATTCGGCCGTCGCCAGCCGCTACGGACAAGGTCTTAAGAACGCTTTGTCCCGTGCCGGTTTCGACGTTTCTCTAACGCGTGTTCCGAGCGGGGAGAGGTCCAAAACCTTGTCTCAGGCGCGTAGCCTCTACCGAACATTGGCCAGGAAGAAATACGAGAGGAAATCCTGGCTCCTGGCGCTGGGGGGCGGTGTTGTGGGGGACCTGACAGGATTTATCGCGGCCACCTTCCTGCGCGGACTGTCCTACGCGCAGGTGCCGACGACCCTTCTCGCCCAGGTGGACGCGTCCATTGGAGGAAAGACAGGTATCGATATTCCGGAGGGGAAAAACCTGGTGGGCTCTTTCTATCATCCCCGCCTCATATGGATCACGCCCGCACTCTTGAAGACACTTCCGGTCCGCCATTGGCGGAACGGGCTTGCCGAAGTGATTAAGTATGGGGCCATCGCGGACGCAGCGCTCTTTGAGCAGCTCGAGAGCAAAATGGATGTCCTGTGCCAGGGGTATTCTCCAGAATGGGACGCGATCATCGCGCGTTGCGCCAGGATCAAGGAGGAGATCGTGAAGAAGGATCCCACGGAGCGGACGGGCCTTCGGGCGCTCCTGAATTTTGGCCATACGGTCGGCCATGCCATTGAGGGGGCCATGGGGTACCGCCACTACCTCCACGGGGAGGCCATTTCGATTGGGATGTGGGTGGCGGGTGTGCTTTCCGAGCAAATGACGGGCTTGGACGGTCAAAGCAGGATCAGGATCGGGAACCTCCTCAGCCGGGCAGGACTTCCCTCCCGTGTGAGCCGAAAAATTCCACGCGCGCACCTCTTGCAGTATCTGGCGCGTGATAAAAAATCCCTGGGAGGAAAAGTCGGTTTTGTTCTCCTTAAGGAAATTGGGAAGGCCATCTCAGGTCAAGAGGTGCCGCCGGAAATTCTCAGTGTCGCCTTGCAGTCTGCAGGTTTGTAACGGAAGCCATCTCCGCGGTTGGGGGAGGGGAAAACGAGAAATCCAATCATGAAGAATGACGTTCTGGAAGCTTTAAAGAAGACACGGCCGTTCCTGGTGGCCTCACTCGATGGGGATGATTTGCCTTATCTTTTGGAACAGGCCCGAACGGACAGGGCTGATATGGTCGAGATTCGCCTCGATATCTGGGGAAATTTCTTCCGGGAGGATATGCTCGAGAAAATGGCCCGGTTCAAAGAAAAAGTGGGCATCCCGATGCTGGTCAGCTTCCGTGGCGGCCACCCTTTTCCGAACTGGTGGCAACCGGTGCATTGGCGGGCCCTGGCGCACGCCTCTCTCGTGGATGTGGAGTGGAACCCGAAATACCCGTGGCGCGAGATCATCAAGAACGTCAAGAAGTTGAACCTGGGACTGGTGATCTCCTGTCACGATTACCAGGCGACTCCCTCCGCCCAACACCTCGTGAAAATCGCGCGCGCGGCTTACAGCAAAAAAGCGGATATTTTCAAAATTGCCACGCGCGTTAAATCCGAGACCGATGTTCGAACACTCTTGGATCTCAACCAGAGGTTTAGCCCCAAAAAACTCATGACGGTCATGGGCATGGGGCCCTTGGGAAGCCTCTCGCGCTACGCGGCTCCCCTTTTTGACGCCTGTCTCATTTATGGGTTTATCGGGACCCCAACGGCGAGCGGCCAGCTCCCTTATCGCGAGCTCCAGGAACGCATCCGCGCGCTTTATCCGCGCTATGACCAGGATTTCCAGACCCGACAAGCCAAAATGATGACCGCGCGTTTATGATGAGAAAGGCCAGTCCCCACTCCAGCGCGTTCCAAGCCCGCCTGTCCCGTTTCAAAGTCGACGGCTACTGGGTCACACATATTCCAGATCTCTTTTATCTTTCCGGATATGGAGCGGAAGGCTGTTGGGCTTTGATCGGCAAATCCAAGGCGGCGATGTTTGTTCCCATGCTCGCGGTCGACCAAGCCAAGGCGCTTGCCGGTGGCTATGAAGTTGTTCCGCTCAAGAAGCTCTCGGACGGTTATGGGACGATGGTCGATTATGCCGTGAAAGCCGGCTGGAAAACCATCGGTTATGATCCCTACCGCATCGCTGAAGCTTACGCGATGGGGATGCGCAAAGCTGCCGGCTCTAAACTCAAGTGGGTTCCCGTTCCCGGCGCGACCACCCCGCTGCGCTGCAAGAAGGACGCCAAGGAGATCAAGGCTCTACGCGCCGCCGGTCATGCCGCGGCAAAGGGATACCAGCACATCAAAAAGATCGCCAGGCCCGGCATGCGTGAATGTGACCTGGCGGCGGAGTTCGAATCCTATATCCGCAAGCACGGGGCCACCAAAGCGTCCTTTGATTCCATTGTGGCCTCTGGGGAAAACGCAGCCTATCCGCACTACATTACCGGAAACCGGGTTTTGCGAAAAAATGAGGTCGTTTTGTGCGATATCGGAGCCCTCGTGGATGGCTACTGCTCCGACTTGAGTAGGACCTTCTTTTTGGGTAAAATGTCGTCACTTGGCCGCAAGGTTTACGATACAGTAGCCCGCGCCCAAATGCTCGCCATCCAAGCCGTAAAACCAGGTGTCAAGACTTCCCGGATTGACCAAATCGCTCGCGAAGAAATTGAGCGAGCCGGTTACGGGAACCGTTTTATACACAGCACGGGCCACGGCGTGGGAGTGGAGATCCACGAAGCGCCCTGGGTGGGCCCGACAGGCCAGGATGTTTTAGAACCCGGCATGATCATTACGGTTGAGCCGGGTATTTATTTGCAGGGCTGGGGCGGCGTGCGCATTGAGGACACGCTGCTCGTAACCCGTCGTGGATATGAAATTCTAACGAAATGACTCCCAAAGGGAGTCACCCCGGCAATCCGTAAGCCGGGGTCCAGAGACTTTATCGTCAACATCGCTGGATCCCCGCTGACATCATGCGGGGATGACGAGAGGAAGATTTTATGATCGAGCCAGTTGACTTTCGCAACGGACTAATCATCGAATTCGAAAACGCGCCGTATCAGATCCTGTGGTTCCAAAACCACAAGACGGCGATGTCGCACGCCATCATGCGTGTGAAATTCAAGAATCTCTATACAGGGTCGATTCTGGAGCGCACCTTCAAGCAGGCGGACCGCTTCAAGGAGATCATTCCCACCAAGCGAAAGAAGCAATTTCTCTACTCCGATACAGAAGGCTACCACTTCATGGATATGGAATCCTTTGAGCAGCTGAGCTACCCCAAGGAGAAAATGGGAGACCTCGCCCACTATTTGACGGAGAATCTCGAAGTGGAAGCGCTCTATTTGGATGACAAGTTTCTCTCCATTGCTCTTCCTACGACGGTGGAGCTTAAGGTGGCGCAGACTGTCCCCGGCATCAAAGGAGACTCCGTTTCGAACATGATGAAGCCGGCGACGCTGGAAACGGGAATCGAGATCAACGTTCCTCTTTTTGTGAAGGAAGGGGATGTCGTGAAAGTCGACACCCGTACCGGAGAGTATTTGTCGAGGCTTTCATGATGGTGGATAAACGCTTAAACGATCTTCTGGAGTTTGTCGAATCAACCGACCTTCAGGAAGTGATGTGGGAGAAAAAAGGGTCCTCCATCAGCTTTCGCAGGTCGGTCTTTCCTCACGCGCAAGCCCCGGCCATCGCCTCCTTGGAGCAGGGCGCGCCGGCCCAAGAGGCCCCCGCCAAAGCCGCGGAGCCCATGACCATCAAGTCCACCATGGTCGGAACATTTTATCGGTCCGATTCACCGAACCGCCCGCCGCTGGTGGTGGAGGGAACGAAAGTGACCTCCGGCCAACCGGTCGCAGCCATTGAAGCCATGAAGATCATGAAAGATGTGCTCGCCCCAGGAGCATGCCGGATCGTCAAAGCTCTGGTTGCCAACGGACACCCCGTCGAATACGGCCAGCCGCTCTTTGAAATCGAACCGAACGGGGAGGCGACCCTCGATGTTTAAGAAAGTCCTGATTGCCAACCGTGGTGAAATTGCCGTGCGCATCATCAGGGCTTGCCGCGAGATGGGCCTCAAGACGGTCGCGGTCCATTCGGAGGTCGACCGTGAAAGCCTGCATGTGAAGCTTGCGGAGGAGTCGGTCTGTATCGGGCCGGGGCCCACCGCGGAAAGCTACCTCAATATTCCCAATATCATCTCTGCCGCGGAGATCTCGGGCGCCGACGCGATCCACCCGGGCTACGGCTTCCTCTCCGAGAACACCTATTTTGCCGATGTGTGCGAGTCCTGCCATATCCATTTCATCGGGCCGTCCAAAGAGGCCATTGAGCGCATGGGGGACAAAGCGGCCGCGCGGGAGACCATGCGCAAGGCCGATGTTCCGATCGTTCCGGGTTCGGAGGGCCCCGTGTCACCGGATGACGCTGGGCTTCCGAAGCTCGCTCGAAAAATTGGTTACCCCGTCATTGTCAAAGCCGTGGCGGGCGGCGGTGGGCGCGGCATGCGGATTGTCAACAGCGAGTCTGAGCTTCGCGCGGCGATCGAAGTGGCCCAAACGGAAGCCAAAAAGGCCTTCGGCAACGGCGACGTCTATCTCGAAAAGTACATTGAAAAGCCCCGTCACATCGAATTTCAGATCGTCGCTGATTCCAAAGGCCGCGTGATCTATTTGCCGGAGCGTGAGTGCTCTGTACAGCGCCGTCACCAGAAGCTGATTGAGGAAAGTCCCTCACCGTTCGTGGATTCGTCGCTTCGTCGCAAGATGGGCAAAGCCGCACGCCGCGCGGCGGAGGCCGTTGATTATGTGACGGTGGGGACCGTGGAGTTCCTCGTGGATCCCAAGGGCGAGTTTTATTTCCTTGAGATGAACACCCGCATCCAGGTGGAGCATACGGTGACCGAGATGGTCACGGGGCTCGATCTTGTCCAGGAGCAGATCCGCCTGGCCGCGGGCGAGCGGATTGATTACGACCGGGATGACTATCCGGCGCGAGGACATGCCCTGGAGTGCCGCATCAACGCCGAAGACCCGGACCATGACTTTCGACCATGCCCTGGGACGATTGAGCAACTGATTCTTCCAGGGCCTCCGGGTGTTCGCGTCGACACGCACCTCTACACAGGCTATACGATCCCCACTTACTACGACTCCCTCTTAGCCAAGCTCATTGTTCATGGCACAAACCGCGAGCAAGCCATTCGTCGGATGCAGCGCGCCTTGTCGGAATTCCAGATTGTAGGCGTGAAGACGACGATCCCGCTCTTTCAACGCATCATGGAGCATGAGGTGTTCAAGAAGGGGGAGGCCAATACCGATTTTATCGCGAAGTACATGATGAATAACGGAGTCAAATAAAAATGTCCATCTCCCAGCATTTAAAAGACAGCTGCCGCGTGAAGGAACAGGCCGCCGCGCAAACGGCGGAGGCCGAGCGCGTCGCGTCCGAAATTATCCGGGCATTTCGCGCCGGCAAGAAGCTGGTGATCTTTGGTAACGGTGGTTCCGCGGCTGACGCTCAACATTTTGCGGCTGAACTCGTTGGTCGTTTTGAGAAAGAGCGTCCAGGGCTCCCAGCGATGGCGCTCACCACCGATACCTCGGCGCTCACGGCGATCGCCAATGATTTTGGCTACGAAGAGGTCTTTTCCCTCCAAGTCAAGGCACTTGTGACGGCGGGGGACGTGGTGATTGGCATTTCAACGAGCGGCAACGCGCGGAACGTTTTAAAAGGTCTGGAAGAGGCGAAAAAGCAAAAGGCCTGGACCGCGGGACTCACTGGCAAGACTGGAGGCCAGCTCAAAGGGATCGTCGATTGTTGCGTGACGGTCCCTTCGGACCGCACCGCGCATATCCAGGAATGCCATATCGCTCTCATCCATGCGATCTGCGCTGCTGTCGATGCCGCGTTCATGACGGCGCGCGTTTAACGCGCGCATCCCCCCTTTATGAAAATACGAAAGATCACGAAGGCGTCTGGCTTGGCCTCTCTTTTAGCCCGCAAGAAACGGGAGAAAAAGACCATTGTTTTCACGAATGGTGTCTACGACCTTCTCCATGCAGGGCACGTGACGCTCTTAGAAAAGGCCGCGCGCTTAGGCGATGTGCTGGTCGTGGGGATCAATACGGACGCGTCCGTGAAGCGCCTGAAAGGTCCCTTTCGACCGATCGCGACCGAACGAGACCGGGCCAAGGTCCTTGCAGGTCTGGAAGCGGTCGATTACGTGACTTTTTTTGATGAAGACACGCCCTATGAGCTCATCAAAAAGCTCCGGCCCGATGTCCTGGTCAAAGGAGGCGATTACGCGCACGGCGAAATCGTCGGGAGCGACTTGGTGAAGAAAGTCGTGCGGATCCCCCTGGTCCGGGGACGCTCGAGCACAGCGATCATTCGGAAAATCATGAAGGCGTATGGGACGTAACCGAAGGAAGAAGAACAACAAGCGACAAGCGAAACGGCCTTTGCACACTTCTTCTGTCTTTTCTCGCTCTTCGGCCATATGGCGCGTGCTCGATGCCAACGTCAACCGGGCGCGTGAGGGCCTGCGGATCATCGAAGACACCGCACGTTTCGTTATCGAAGACGCGGCGGCGGCAGAGGCCCTACGAGGTCTGCGCCATGGTCTCGACGAACTCGTCCGAGGCCATTACCGATATCTCCTTGCCGCGCGAAATGTGGCTCGTGACCCCGGGCGTTCGAACCCGGCCAAACCTTATCGAGGGGGAGTCCGGGCGCTCCTGGCGGCCAATTTCAAGCGTTGCGAAGAGGCCTTCCGGGTTTTTGAAGAATATGGGCGCGTGATCTCCCCCCGCGCGATCAGAAGAGCGCAGATGCTCAGGTTTAAAATTTATCAATGGGAAGCCAGACTCTTATCGAACGGTTTCAACAAGCGCGCCTGTATGTGATCACCTGTCCGCCGAAAAGCGGACCGGACGGTTATGAGCCGATGGTCAAGGCCGCTTGCGAAGGCGGCGCGGAGATCCTGCAGTTTCGGGACAAACTGATTACCGGCCGGGAGCGCTACAAAGTGGCCCAGCGCCTGAAAAAAATCTGCGCGGAGGCAGGGGTCCTTTTCATCGTCAATGACGCCCTCGAAGTGGCCTTGACGGTCGAAGCCGATGGTGTTCATTTGGGCCAAGAGGATTTGCCCGTCGTCCAAGCGAAAAAACTCCTCCGCCTCATGGGGGTCAAGAACTTTCTTGTGGGATGCTCCACACACAGCCTGGAACAGGCTCTCGAAGCGGAGCGACAGGGAGCGGATTACATGGGCATCGGCCCGGTGTTCGCCACACCCACCAAACCAACGTATAATCCCGTGGGCCTTGAGCTCGTCCGTGCGGTCACAAGCCGGGTCTCCACACCCCACGTTGCCATTGGCGGCATCGATGCCTCCAACGTGTCGGAGGTGCTCTCAGCAGGTGCTAAGCGCGTGGCGGTGGTGCGTGCCGTTTGTGGCCAAGAGGACATTGCAGGAGCGGCAAGACAATTGAAAAGAAGGATTGAGGAGGTTTTGTCGTCATCCCGGCATGTTGTTAGCCGGGACGCCACACGACAGGCGTCCCCCGCTTACGTCCGCGGGGGATGACGTCAGGGGAGTTATGAGCAAGAAAGTGGTCGTACAAGTTCCCGCCACCAGTGCCAATTTGGGGCCTGGTTTTGACGTCTTGGGCATGGCTCTTTCGCTTTACAACGAAGTGCATCTGGAAACCGATGACGCTCAATTCAGTTCGTTTCGCCAGAATCCGATCATGAGCGTCACCATTGAGGGGGAAGGTGCGGGTCGCCTTCCGACGGACAATTCCAATCTCGTTCTTCAGATGGCGCTCAAAGTTTTTGAGAAAGCCAAACGTTGGCCCCGTGGCATGATCCGGCTCAAGACCATCAACCGCATACCACTGGCGCGCGGACTTGGCTCAAGTTCCTCGGCGATTGTCGGCGGCCTCTGCGCGGCCAACGCCTTAACGGGCGGACGCCTGCCGTTGTCCGTCCTGCTGGAGATGGCGGTCAGTGTCGAAGGACATCCGGACAACGTTGTTCCGGCTTTTGTAGGGGGGCTCTGTATCGCCGGAGTCATCAAGGAAGAGGTTCGTTATCTTCGTTTTCCCGCACCGCAGGAGCTCCGCGCTGTGGTTTGTTCTCCGGACAGGCCGCTCGAGACCCGGGACGCCCGGCGCGTTCTTCCCAGCCGTATCCCGTTTTCAGCGGCTGTCTTTACCTCCTCGCGCGTCGCGTTCCTGTTGGGTGCCCTCCTGCAGAAGCGCTATGACTGGCTCGATTTCGCCATGGAAGACGTCTTGCACCAGCCTGCCCGAGCGCGTCTTATCCCGGGACTCCGGGACGCGATCTCCGAAGCGTCCAAAGCGGGCGCTTACGGCGCCGCGCTTTCGGGCGCCGGCTCGTCTGTCATCGCGCTCGTCAAACCGGGACCGGTCGCCAAAAAAGTCGGGTTTGCGATGCAAAAAGCTTTTGGCGCGCGCGGCGTCACAAGCCTTTTCCAGGAACTCTTGCTTGATAACAAAGGAGTGCGCTACCAATGACCCGTTCGACTTCGCTCAGGGTCATGGTCAGGAGACTCGAACCATGAAGCTTGTGGTCATGAAGTTTGGGGGATCTTCCGTCGCGGATGCCCAGAAAGTCAAGCATGTCGCGGGGCGGATCATCGCCAAGAAAAAAGAGGGCTACAGGGTCGTCGTGGTCGTCTCCGCCCCTGGCGACATGACGGATGACTTGATCGAGATGGCGGAAGGCATTACCCGGAGCGCCCCGCCGCGCGAGATGGATATGCTCTTGGCGACCGGCGAGCAGGCCTCCATTGCGCTTCTTTGCATGGCGCTCCATGCCAAAGGGCAGGCGGCGATTTCGCTCACCGGTCCCCAGGCGGGCATCTTTGCCGATGCCAGCCACACGCGCGCGCGCATCACGCACATCCTGCCCAAAAAGATATGGTCCGAACTCGCCAAACGGCGCGTCGTCGTCGTGGCGGGTTTTCAGGGCCTCAACCCCAACGATGATATCGCGACGCTCGGCCGCGGCGGCTCGGATCTGACCGCGATCGCCCTGGCCGCGGCGCTCAAGGCCGATCTCTGCGAGATTTATACGGATGTGGAAGGCATTTACACGACCGACCCGCGGGTGGTGCCGGCAGCCCGCAAGCTTGATGAGATTTCCTACGATGAGATGCTGGAGCTAGCCGGCGCGGGCGCCCAGGTCATGCAGGGAAGATCCGTGGAAGTCGCGAAAAAATATGATGTGGTCTTTGAGGTTCGGTCAACTTTTTCACAGGCGCCCGGGACCCGGGTGCACAAGGAGGTGAGGCACATGGAAAATGTGGTGGTCTCAGGCGTGGCCTTTGATCGCAAGCAGGCCAAAATTTCGATCGTGGAAATTCCCGATCGGCCCGGCGTGGCGGCCAAGATCTTTGGCGCGCTCGGCAAGGCGGGCATTAACGTCGACATGATCATTCAGTCAGAAGCGGTCGACAGGAAAAACGATATCTCCTTTACGGTGAGCGAAGGCGACCTCAAAAAGGCGCTCCGGGCGTTGCGCCCCGTGAAAGTCGCGCTCGAGGCCGAGGACCTCGTGCATACGGCCAACATCGGCAAAGTTGCCGTCGTGGGTGTGGGGATGCGCAGCCATGCGGGGGTGGCCTCCAAGATGTTTGAGGCGCTCGCCGAGGCCAAAATCAACATTCAGATGATCTCGACTTCCGAGATCAAGATCTCTTGTGTCATCTCTCGAGACCACGTGGATGATGCCGTGCGGGTGCTGCACAAGGCGTTCGGGCTCGATAAAAAATAGTGATCAAACTCTTCGACACCACCTTGCGGGACGGTTCTCAGGCGGAGGGGATTTCCTTCTCTCCGCATGACAAGCTTCGCATTGCCCAGGAACTCGACCGCCTGGGGGTGAACTTCATTGAAGGCGGCTGGCCGGGGTCCAACCCCAAGGACAACCAGTTCTTTCGTGATGCGCGCAAGATCAAATTCAAAACAGCGCGCTTGGTCGCCTTCGGTTCCACGCGCCGCAAGGGAATTCGCGCTTCGGAGGACCCCAACCTCAAAGCCCTTGTGGCCTCCCAAGCTCCTGTCGCCTGCATTTTTGGCAAATCCTGGGACATGCAGGTCACGCAGGCTTTGCGTGCCTCGCTCGATGAAAATCTGAATATGATCCGGGACTCGGTCCGCTTCCTTCGCTCAAAGAAACTGGATGTCATTTATGACGCCGAGCATTTCTTTGATGGCTACCGTGCGAACCCGTCCTACGCGATTCAAACGCTCAAAGCGGCCCTGGAGGCCGGAGCGATCAACCTGACGCTCTGTGATACCAATGGCGGCTCCATCCCTCGGCAGATCTCCGAAGCCATTCTCTCCGTCCAGCGGGCCTTGCCGCAGGCCGAGCTCGGGATCCATACCCACAACGATTCCGGCTGCGCGGTGGCCAATGCCCTGGCGGCCGTTGAGGCCGGGTGCACGCTCGTCCAGGGCGTCGTGAATGGTTTCGGGGAGCGCTGCGGCAACGCGGACCTCACCACGATCATCGCCAATCTCAAGCTCAAGATGAACTACAACGTCGTCTCTGACGAACAACTCCGGTCTCTCACCGAAGCCTCACGGGTGATCTCGGAAATCGCCAACATGGTGCCGAACGACCGGCAGCCCTACGTGGGGCACTCCGCTTTTGCTCACAAGGGCGGCGTGCATGTCTCGGCTGTCTCTCGCCATGCCGCCACCTACGAGCATATCGATCCAATGCGGGTGGGCAACACGAGGCGCATCCTCGTCTCGGAGCTTTCCGGGAAAAGCAATCTCCTGATGAAGACGCACTTGCTGGAAGGAAATGAAAAAGCAAGCGCGGCGGTCCTGAACCTCCTGAAGAACAAGGAGCTGGAAGGCTATCATTTCGAAGGCGCGGAGGCTTCTTTTGAGCTCTTGGTGCAACGCGCCTTGGGCAAACACAAGCCCGCGTTTCAACTGGACCATTTCCGTGTTGAGGTGGAGAGTTCTGGTGCCGGTAAGGTCAGCACCGAAGCGACCGTCAAACTCCACGTGGGCGACAAAGCCGATCACACGGTCGGCGAAGGCGACGGTCCGGTCAATGCCCTGGACAAAGCGCTCCGCAAATCCCTTGAAAAGTTTTATCCCTCTTTGAAGGACATGATCCTGACCGATTACAAGGTCCGTGTCGTGAACGCTTCCGCGGGTACGGCCGCTAAAGTCCGTGTCCTCATCGAGTCCCGTGATCATCGGGACGAATGGACGACGATGGGGGTCTCCACCAACCTCATCGAAGCCTCGTGGCTCGCCCTGGTCGACGCCGTCGAATACAAATTCCTCAAAGATAACGTCAAAACCCGCCGCTGAGACAGACGGGAGACGTCCCCGAGTCAAGAGTTCTTGCTATAATGCCTCTCAGTGTCTGGCACTTCCGAGCGGCGCAATCCGCTGCGTCTTATCGTTACGAAAGAAACGCAAATGAGAATCCTCTGGCTGGTTGCCGCAGGGGTCTTTTTTTCTTTGGGGGCAACGGCTTGGCTCTCACTGTGGATCAAAGACTGGGTATGGCGTATCGCGCCAGCGATTGGCTTTGGCGCGATCGCGTCCATCTTGGTGTCACGCAAAATCGCGGGGCCCCTGTACCGCATCGAGAAGGATTTGGACGCCCTGCTGCATGGGGCGAACCCCCGGCATAAATTGAATTTACGCGATGGAGATCCGCTCGTGCATTTGGCGGAACTCATTAACGAACTGATCGAGAGAACTCAAAAATGAACGGAACAGAAGCCACCCTATCGCCGATTCTGAAGCGCACGATTTCGGTCACGGTCGAAAATAAATTCGGGGTGCTGGCCCGCATCGCCACGCTCTTCGCCGCGCGGGGGTTTAATATCGACAGCCTGGCGGTCGGTGAAACCGAGGATCCCGCGGTCTCGCGGATGACGATTGTCGCCAGTGGCTCCGAAGCGGTCCTGGAACAGGTGGAAAAGCAGCTCAACAAGCTCATCGATGTCATCAAAGTCCAGAACTACGAGGGCCAAGCGCATATTGAGCGCGATCTGGCCCTCATCAAAGTCAAGGCGGACAAGAGCACGAAAAGTGAGATTTTCCAGATTGTCGATATCTTCCGCGCCCGCATCGTCGACGTCGCCGGAGATTCCCTGATTGTGGAAATCACGGGCGGCGAGGATAAAATCGAGGCCCTGGAAACCCTGCTCAAGCCTTTCGGGATCAAAGAGATGGTTCGCACCGGCATCATCGCGATGGCGCGCGGGGGAAAAAAGAAAGACGGAGAGAACTGATGGCTACGGTCTATTACGACAAAGACGCGGATTTTAATTTACTCAAGCACAAAAAGATCGCCATGCTGGGCTACGGCTCTCAAGGGCACGCCCATGCGCTCAATCTTCGCGATTCGGGCGCCCAGGTTGTCATTGGGACCCGCCCTGGCGGCAAAACGTGGGACTTGGCGGCGAGCCATGGCTGGAACGTGCAAACCGTCGCGGATGCCGTCAAAGGCGCTGATTACGTGCAGATGCTCCTTCCGGATACCGCGCAAGCGGAGGTTTGGGCCCAAGACGTCGCTCCCCATATCCGGAAAGGCGCCGTGCTGGGTTTTTCCCATGGCTTTAATATTCACTTTAAAACGATCCTTCCGCCGAATCACTTGGATGTGGTGATGGTCGCTCCCAAAGGTCCTGGGCACCTCGTGCGCCGCACGTTTGAGGAGGGGGGAGGCACACCGGGCCTGGTCGCCATCTTCCAAGACGCGACAGGTGATGCCAAAGCCATGGCGCTCGCCTACGCGAAGGGCATTGGCTGCACCAAAGCGGGGACCCTGGAGACCACTTTCAAGGAAGAGACGGAGACGGATCTCTTCGGCGAGCAGGTGGTTCTGTGCGGGGGTCTCGTGGAGCTTATCAAAAACGGGTATGAGACCCTCATCGAGGCCGGCTATCAGCCGGAATCCGCGTATTTTGAATGTCTCCATGAAGTGAAGCTCATTGTCGACCTCATCTACGAGGGCGGCCTTGACTGGATGAACCACTCGATCTCCGATACCGCCAAATACGGGGAATTTACACGCGGGCCGCGCATCATTACACCCAAGACCAAAGAAGAGATGAAAAAGATTCTGGGTGAAATCCAATCCGGCGCCTTCGCGAAGGAGTGGATCGCCGAAGACAAAGCGGGACGGAAAAACTTTACCCGTATGAAAGAGGCCTACGCTTCACACCCCATCGAAAAGGTCGGCGCTGTGCTGCGCTCCATGATGCCCTGGCTTCAGAAAAAGGGCATGGACCGGAACGCCCCAGCACGCAAACCCGTGGCCTCCCACTAGCCCCACACGCGCATGCGTATCGTTCGCGAAGGTTGGCCGTTCATCATCGGATGCCTGCTCGTCAGTCATTTCTTTCTTCTGAGCAGCATCTTTCTGATGCTCCGCTCCTTCCTCGCGTTGGCCGTGGTCTTCTTTCTTCTCACCGCGTTTTGTGTCTATTTCTTTCGCGATCCACTGCGGGTCATCCCCCAGGACGAGTCGCTCGTGCTTTGTCCCGCGGACGGCAAAGTTCTGGAAGTCATCGAAGGGACCGACCCGACCTTGTCTGGGCCGGTTTGGATCATCCGGATTTTTTTATCGGTTTTCGACCCGCATCTTCAGCGCTCCCCGGTCTCTGGCCGTGTGCAGAAAATCGACTATAAAAGGGGGAAGTTCCTGGACGCGCGAGACCCCCGTGCGGCGTTTGAAAATGAGCAAAACCGCGTGGTCATCGAAGCCACCCACGGACCGATGCGGCTTGTTGTGACCCAGATTGCGGGGCTGATCGCGCGGCGAATCGTCTGCTGGGTCCGTGAGGGCCAGTCCGTGAAGGCTGGCGAGCGGATCGGGCTCATCCGGTTTGGTTCCCAGGTGGACGTGGTGTTGCCCAAGGCGTGCGAGGTCCGAGTGAAAGCGGGCGATCGGGTCACGGCGGGGGATACCATTTTGGCAAGGCGATGAAAAAAGGCATCTACTTATTCCCGAGCCTCCTCACCTTAGGCAACCTCGCCGCGGGCGTGATGTCGATCATCTACGCGGCCGGGGATCACTTGTCATCCGCGGCTTGGTGCATCATCGCGGGCGTCATCCTGGACATTCTGGACGGTCGTGTGGCGCGATGGGCCGGTGCCACAAGCCAGTTTGGCGTGGAGCTTGATTCTCTGTGCGATGTCGTCACCTTTGGTGTGGCTCCAGCCTTTTTAATGTACCAGGTCGCGCTGCAGCCCTTGGGACGCCCAGGGTACATGATCGCGGTCTTTTTCGTCATGATGGCAGCCGTGCGCCTGGCGCGTTTCAACCTCCGTGCCCAGGCCGGGGAAACCTCCGCTTATTTCGTGGGACTACCGGTGCCAGCGGCGGCCGTTCTCTTGGCATCCTTTGTCCTAAGCTATGAGCTCTTTGGGGAGGGGATCATCACGTTCAAGACGATTCCGATCCTCATGAAAAGGATGCCGTTCTTTTTCAAGTTCGTGCCGCTGGCGATGATCATGCTTTCGTTTCTCATGGTTTCCACGGTCCAATACAGCAATTTTAAACAGATGAAACTGGGTCGTCCCAAGTCCCTGCAAAATCTCGCGTTTCTTCTCGTCGGGATCCTGCTCATTTTTACGTACCCGCAGAACATGATCTTTATTGTCTTTTCTCTGTATGTGCTGGCCGGGCTTTTCTCGCTCGCTTGGCGGTTCTATCGTGCCCAGCGAGCCAAAAGCATGGCCGGCGATAGCCTCTACGGCCGGCGCAAGACGGACGTGGGCTCCAAGGACGAGTGGACGAGCACAACAGGGAGATAACGATGGACAAGAACCGAATCATCATTTTTGACACAACCTTAAGGGACGGGGAGCAGGCGCCGGGCTGTAGCCTGGGGCCGGAGCAGAAATTGCAGGTGGCGGAGCAGCTCTACCGTTTGGGTGTCGACGTCATTGAAGGGGGGTTTCCAGTATCCTCTTTGGGAGATCTCGAAGCGGTAAAAAATATCGCCAAATCCGTAGGGCGAGCACCCAATGCCCCGGAGATCTGCGGCCTTGCCCGTTGCGTCAAGGGTGACATTGAGGCCTGCGCGGAAGCGGTCAAGCCCGCCAAACGACCGCGCGTCCACGTCTTTATCGCGACCTCCGATATCCACTTGGAACACAAGCTGCATATGACGCGCGATCAGGTCTTGGCGCGCGCCGTGGAATCGGTGAAACTGGCTCGCAAGTACGCGGATTCCGTCGAGTTTTCCGCGGAAGACTCGACGCGGACCGACATTCACTTCTTGGCCAAAGTGGTCGAGGCCGTTATTGCCGCCGGGGCCACGACCGTCAACCTACCGGACACAACCGGCTTTGCGATTCCCTGGGAGTACGGGAACATGTTCCGGAAAATCTTTGAAATGGTACCGAATATCCATCAAACCATCATGTCCACCCATTGCCAGGATGATCTCGGGCTTTCGGTCGCCAATTCCCTGGCGGCTGTGCAGGCGGGTGTGCGTCAGGTGGAGTGTACGATCAATGGTCTTGGCGAGCGCGCGGGCAACACGAGCCTTGAAGAAGTGGTGATGGCGCTCAAAACGCGGTCCTCCCTTTTTGGTGTTACGACCGGCATTCATACTAAGGAGATTGCGAAAACCAGCCGGCTGGTCTCCTCGCTGACGGGGGTCGTGGTCCCTCCGAATAAGGCGATTGTGGGCGCCAATGCCTTTGCTCACTCTTCCGGCATCCACCAGGACGGCATCCTGAAATACCGGCAAACCTATGAAATCATGAACCCGGAGGATGTCGGAGTGGAAGAGTCCCAGCTTCTGCTCACCTCGCGGAGCGGTCGTCACGCTTTAGGAAACCGCCTCAAACACCTGGGTTATAAGCTCAACAAGAAGCAGCTGGATGATATGTTTATTCGTTTTAAGGCCCTCGCGGACAAAAAGCGCTATGTCTTTGACGATGATTTGCTGGCCCTGGTCGAGCAAGAAGTGACGGACGTGAAGGAAGACTATGTTCTGGAATTTTTCGAGGCCTCTTCCCGATCGGACGCGACCCCGACGGCCATTGTCCGTATCCGCAAAGCGGATGGCGAGGTTTTGGAAGGCACAGCCCAAGGGGACGGCCCAGTCGATGCGACCACCAAGGCGATTGATAAGGTGGTGGGACTCAAACCGAAGCTCGTGGACTACAACCTGCATGCCATTACCAGCGGCAAAGACGCTCAGGGCGAGGTCACGATCCGTATCGAAGACGGCGGCCTCACGATCCTCGGACGCGGAGCCTCCACGGATATCATTGAAGCCAGCGCCAAGGCCTATCTCAACGCGATCAACAAGCTAAGTCAAGCAAAAAGAAGAAGAGATAAAAAACGTCATCCCGGCGCGTCGTAAGCCGGGACGCCACACAACAGGCGTCCGACTGCAGTGTGTCGGATCCATCATGATAGACCCCGGCTTACGCCGGGGTGACGAAGTGAAAGGGTAGTTATGGGACAGACAGCGATGCAGAAGATCCTCGCGTCTCACGCGGGGAAGAAATCGGTGGAGCCAGGGGAATTTATTCTGGCCAAAGCGGATCTGGCCATGGCCAATGATGTGACCGCTCCCATCGCGATTAAGGCGCTGGAACAGCACGGCATTCACAAGCTCTGGAACAAAGAACGGATCGCCATCGTCTTTTCGCACTTCGTGCCGGCCAAGGATATCCAATCGGCGGCCCAGGCCGCGGTCGCGCGGGCTTTCGCGACACACTACGACCTCCCACTCTTCTTTGACGAGGGGCGCGGCGGCGTCGAACATTCGCTTTTGCCGGAACTGGGGCTCGTCGTTCCGGGGGATGTCGTGATTGGCGCGGATTCTCATTCCTGTACCTACGGCGGACTGGGACTCTTTTCCACAGGGGTGGGTTCAACGGACCTGGCCGCCGTCATGGCCACCGGCGAGATCTGGCTCAAGGTGCCGGAGACGATGCGCTTTCACTACCGCGGGAAGCTCGATCCTTGGGTGACAGGGAAAGATCTCATTCTCTACACCATTGGCCAAATCACGTTTGATGGCGCTCTCTACCGCAACATGGAATTTACGGGACCCGCGGTCCGGGGTCTCTCCATGGAGGCGCGCCTCACCATCACCAATATGGTGATTGAGGCTGGTGGTAAAAGCGGTTTCATTGAAGCCGATGAGGTCACGGAGGCCTATCTCAAAGGACGCGCCAAACGCCCTTATACGATCGTCAAAAGTGACCCAGACGCCAAATTCTGCGCCTCCTATGACTGGGACATGACCGGCATGGAACCGCAGGTCGCCCAACCGAATCTGCCCGACAAGGTGGCAGGTGTGAGCAAAGTCTCAGGCGCAAAAATCCATTCCGCATTCCTGGGTTCTTGCACCAATGGTCGCATCGAGGACCTGCGTATCGCGGCCAAAATCCTTCAAGGCAAGAAAGTGGCCAAGGGGATCCGCTTCATGGTGATCCCGGCCACACAGAACATCTACCGGCAGGCCCTCAAGGAGGGTCTCATCGATATCTTTATGGAGTCGGAGGCCATTGTATCGGCCGCCACTTGCGGGCCGTGCCTGGGGGGCCATATGGGCGTCTTGGGGCCCGATGAAGTCTGTATTTCGTCCTCGAACAGGAACTTCCCCGGCCGTATGGGCCACCGGGATTCCAAAGTTTATCTCGCCAACCCCGCCGTGGTGACCGCGAGCGCCATCGCGGGCTACGTCTGTCATCCGGAGGAGATCGTTGGAAAGAGGAAGGTGGCCATATGATGAAGGGAACTGCTTATAAGTTCGGCGATAATGTCGACACTGATCAAATTATCCCTGCCAAGTATCTGGTCACGACGGATCCCAAGGAACTCGCTCAGCATTGCATGGAAATCGCAGACGCGGACTTTCCACGCAAGGCCAAGGCCGGAGATATTCTTGTGGCCGGACGCAATTTCGGTTGCGGCTCAAGCCGTGAGCATGCGCCGCTGGCCATCAAAGGGATGGGTCTGGGGCTGGTGATCGCCGAGTCTTTTGCACGGATCTTCTTCCGTAATTGCATCAACATCGGCATGCCGATCCTGGAATGCCCGGAGGCCGCTCGCGAGGCGGAGTCCGGTGACCAGCTCGAGGTCGATCTCGACAAAGGCCTCATCCGAAACAGCACGAAGGGGAAAACCTACCAGGCGCAAGCCTTCCCACCCTTTATGCAGGAACTGATCCGCGCGGGCGGACTGATGCCCTTTGTGAAAAAACGTCTTGCTTGAGGGGAGCTTCGAGCTTTAGGCGGGGTTTTCAGGGGCCAGGCGCTTAAGGTTCAGAAGTGAAAAGACGAGCAGCGCCCGTTCCGCGTCGACGTCGCGAGCATTCACAATATTATCGAGTTCATTCACAAGTGTCACCTGCACGCGCTGGCCTTCTTTGTTCTGCAGGACGTTCGCCAGTTTGTTGATCACTTCCATCGCGCCGGTCTTCAGTGACGTGGTGTTTTCATCGAAGAGGAACTTCGCCAGCACCGTCACGCGAATAAAACCTTTCTCGACATAAGCGATGTTGAGCGCCGTGTCGGGGCTGTTGCCGCCATATTCCAGAGCCCTGCTCTCGTTCGAGCGTTTCTTGGCGTTGGTCACGATTTCTTGACGGATCTGGAGCAAATAGGCTTCCGCTTCTTTGGAGTTTTGTTTACGCTGGATCGCCTTCTCAAAGCTCTCAAAGGCCTCCCCCAGCCGTCCGAGGTTGTAGAGCTGCGTTCCCTGCCAGTAATAGTTACTGTCGCTCTGATCGGCAGAGCCCGTCCGGTCTTCCGCTTGCGCACCCGGAGATAGAACACAAAACGCTGCCAGGAGCACGGACCAACGGAGAAGAATCCTTGAGGTTTTCATTCGGAGCCTCCCGGCGTGTTATTCAACGTGAGCGCGATCGCCTGTCCACGCTTATCCGCGGCAGCCGTGCCAAGGAGCGTGATTTGGGAAGGGGAAATCATGAGATTTTCGCTGAGATATTTCGCAAGCGTGTCTTGGCGGGACTTGCCCAACTCCAGATTCATGTCAAAGACCTGGATCGCGAAAGGGATGCGCGCTTCTTCACGGATGAAATCGCAGACCTTCTCAAGAAGGACCGGCGCTTCTTTGGTGAACTCTGCTTTGTTTTCTAAAAAGAGCCTTTTACTTGAGATCTCGATCGTAGAACGGCCCTTGTCATTCAATAGAAAAGTGGCAAATTGCGCCGGATGGCCCATATACGTGTGCCGGTAGCCTTCTTTGTCGGTGGTCGAAAGCTGGGGGATGTAGACGGTATCCACCGCCATATGGCCGCGGCTCTTGTCTTCACCCGACCAGGTGAACGTGTCGGGGGGAGAGCCTTTTCCCTCCTGGGAGGACACGGGCGTGCCGCCCTGGTCGATCACGGAGAAGCGCCAGTCCTTGGTGGGCTTCTCCAACTGCACCTTCATGGTCAAAAAGGGCTCTCGGGGGATCTCGGGGAGCCACGGGTGGACCACTTTATCATCGAGGGAGTCCATCATGCTTGAGAAGTCTCGCCCTTCTTCAAAGGTAATGGGATTGTTCAGCACGGGCTGCAGCCTCTCCTGAGGGAAGTTCTGGATGTCCTCCAGGTTGAAGGCCGCGGGTGGATCGATTTTCCCAATTGTCATCTTGTCTTTGAGCTCGCCTGTGATACTGACGTTAAGTTCTCCTTCTTTGACTTGCTTGACCGTCGAAGTCGGGACCGCCTTCGGCGCTGGCGCGTGTGTGTCAGCAGGGGCTGCCGCCGGAGCGGGCGCCGCCTTCTTGGTGGCGGATCCCGTCTTGGCCGGCTTGGCGCTCCAGACAGGAGTGGACCCTGCCGAGGACAGAAGCGTGAAGAGCACCAGGACCGAGAGTCCCTGGTTCGCGCTCCCATGCTTCGATGGATAAGGCCTGTTCGACATCCGTTTTCTCCTTAAGAGGACAGCGAGAACGTGAAGGTGATGATGCCCCATTGGCCGGCTTCATCCCCCGAGCTGAAGCTGGCAAATCGCCATTGTCGGAGGGCGTCCAGAGCCAATTTGTCCAGCTCGGGGTATCCCGTGGTCTTGGTCAGACGCATATTGGAGCGCACCTGCCCATCGCCTGTGACCATGAACCATATACGAACAGAGCCGATAATGCCCTGTTCTTCGGCCCAAGCCGGATATTGTGGGATTACTTTTCTCACAATCGTTCGGTTGTTGAGGGGGCCGGCAATCTCAAAGCCTTTCTTCGATTTCATGCCGCGGCCTGAGCCGCTGGCGGAAGCTGCGAGTTGCGCGTCCAAGTCCGCTGCCGCGCTGGGGATGCCTTGAACACCTGCCCCAAAACCGCCGCCACTGCGTCCCGATCCGAACCAGCTCCCTGCCACGCGCCCGCCGCCTCCCGGTCCACCGGATCGATCGCTGAGAACTTGCCCATGGGTGGCTCCGGTCGGAGCGTTGCCCGTGCCGCCGGTGCCTGAAATCTCGATGGTGGAAGATGCTCCGCCACCGATCGAACTGATATCACGGGAAGGGCCTGATCCAAGACTGGACACGCTGATCCCTTTGCTTTTACCCGCATCCTTCAAGGAGGGATTGCTGTAGCCCAGAGCGCCTTTGGCGGACGAATTGCCAACCGCGATGGGTATAACGGCTGAGCCGCCTGCCAACTGCTGGTCGGTCCCCACTTGGAACGGAAGGTCCTTGGCTTTGATCCCGCCATAGCTCTTTGTCGTGAGGGTAGGGCCGGGCGTAGGAATATTGAAATTCTTGGAATCCGTTTTAATGGCATTCGGAGAGCTCGCCGAGGCGAGGTCTTCCATCTGGCTCTTGGGCTGAAAGCTCGTGGCGATGGGTTTCGGCATGTTCTTGTTTTGAAGAGCAGGCTGCACCGGGGCGGCCACTTTGTTCACGAAGGGCTGCTGTGGCGCCACATGCGCGATTTGCTCCTCGCGAGGCTTCATGAGCATGTCCTTCAAAGTGTCCATCAGGCTCATCTTTTTGGGCGCCGGCTGCTCAAAACCGCCGGGTGCCGCTTGCTCCACGATATCGATCGTGACGAAATCGTGGATGGGTTTGTAATGGCTGGTCAGGAGCGTGGGATCCCAATACAGCAGGAGCGCGTGCAAGAGGATCGCCAGCGTCATGCTGACCGTTTCCTGCGTTTTGGTGGAACTCAGGCGCGTGTCGATAGCGAGGATCATTGGGTTTTCACCACCTTTTCCTGTTCTTGCTGTGTGGCGATCGCGATTCGACGGGCCCCGGCTTGTTTGGCGAGGTCCATCATGCGTTCCACCTTCCCATACGGGGCACCCTGGTCGGCCCGGATGATGACTAAAAATTCAGGTTTATCTTTGAGTTCCTTGCGCAGAACGCGCACGAGCGTTGTTTCATCGACGCTCTGTTCGTTGACGGCCATGTATCCTTGGAGAGAGAGGCTGATGCTGATGTTTTTTTCTTTGCTTTCGGCCGTGACCGCTTTCGGGAGTTTGACCTCAAAACCCGGCAGATTGAGGATGGGAGAGGTGGCCAGAAGAATGATCAGGAGCACCAGCGACACATCAATCACCGGGATGATGTTGACCCCCGAAAGCGACTCGAAGTCTTCCGAGCGTGGTTTATATTTCATGATTTTGCCTTCTTCAGGAGCGCGATCTTTTCTGCCCCTTGCTGTTTGACGAGGTCCAACACCCGCACAAAGCGGCCATGCTCCACCGCGGGGTCCGCCGTGATAAGAACGGTCTTGTCCTCACGGTTTCCGAGGGCCGCAGCGAGCCTGGAGGCCAGGTCGACATCGTCTTTCATCACAACGGTGTTGAGCGAAACTCCTGATTTGTTCAGCGCGAGGATGAGCGGAGGCTCCTGGTCCTTCTCTGCCGCCGATCGGGCGATCGTCGCGCGGCTCGACTGCACCTTGATCATGGACTGCATGATCATGGGGGAAATCACCATCAAGATAATGAGCAGCACCAGCGAAAGATCCGCCAGCGGAATGACGTTCACTTCGTTGAGGGGGTCCCCCGAATCCGTCTGCCTGACGTCAGACATAAATCACCTATGCCCTTTCTCGCTTCCTGTATAAACGAGAATCGCAACTTCTTGGCTTAAGAGGTCAAACTGCGTGACAATGGTGCGCACGCGTGCCGTGAAGTAGTTGTAGATCAGTGAAGACGTGACCGCCACAGCGATTCCGACCGCCGTTGCGATCAAGGCTTCTGCGATCCCTGCAGCGACGATGGTCGGACCACCGGACCCCGACAGAGCAAGGTCACGGAAGGCGCGGATCACGCCGAGGACGGTCCCCAAAAGCCCCAGGAGAGGCCCGATGAAGGCGAAGGTCCCGAAAACCGCCAGGTGCTTGTTCAAGAGGCCCTGGAGTTTCATGTGGTAGAGCGAAAGAATGCTCTCCATCTCTTCTCTCGGGAAGTGGGCGGCATTGAGGGCGACTTCCAGCGCGTGGGTGATGAAGCCCGGGTTCTTCGCACAATGCGCGATCGCTTCCTTGATTTGTCCCTGGCGAACGCACTGTTTGATGCGCTCGGCGACGACGCCGTCCAAGCTTCCGACTCTCATGAACGCCCAGAAACGCTCGAAGAAGTACGCCACCATAATGACCGAACAGACCATCAGGACGGGAATGACCAGACTGATTTTGAGAATACCGATCAATGTCATGTGTTCCATTTATTGTGCTCCTCCTTTTAGCTGCTTCAATTGTTGCCGGGCGTGGAGCACGATCTGCTGGTTCTTGCTCGATCCGGCAATATCCGAGTAAATCGTGGCCAACCCTTGCGAAGACCCTTTGGCTTCGAGGATTTTAGCAGCCTCGAGAAGCCCTGCGATACGAAATTCGTTGTCACGAGGCCCGATGGTCAAAAGTCTTTGCCATGCGGCCAGGGCCTGGTCCGTCTGATGGAGGTTTTGGTAAGCCTCACCTATTCGGTACTGGGCCTCGGCCCGTTCGGCGGTGCCGGAGGGCACGGACTCGTATTCAGCGATGGCCTCTTTGAAATTTCCTTTGGTGGCTTTGAGCGACCCGATTTGCATGCGGACGAAGGGCACTTTGGGGTCGTTCGGATAAAGCAGCAGATAGTTGCGATAGGACGTGATCGCCTCATCTAAGCGGAAGGCCTTTTTGTAGCACAGCGCCACATTGATGGCGGCGTCTTTGGCCAGCGAATGCTGCGGGTAGCGCTTGACGAACTCATCGAAAGCCTCTGCCGCTTTTTTAAAGTCGGATTTCTTAAAGAAGCTCACGCCCACCTGGTACATGGCCTGCGGAACCATTTTGTCATTGGGGTAGTTGATGAAAAAGCTCTTGTAGGCGCCAGCCGCCTGGTCCATGTCGTTCAGGAAGAAATAGCATTCCGCGTTGTAATAGTAAGCTTGGCCGGCGTAATCATCGTTGGGGTACGATAGCATGATGCGTTGGAAATATTTTTGCGCGGCGGCATAATCCTTCTTGTTGAAAAGATTCGCCCCGCGCTCCCAGAGGATCGCGGAAGCCGTGCCCGAGCCCTGACAGGACCTCAAGAGATCGCTGAGTTCCGCGGAGTGGAGCGTCGAGGAGGCGCCAGCCTGGTTTTGGTAGGAGGCCAGAAGGTTTTCGCAAACTCCCCGGATCCGCTCATCCGCAGGAAAACTGTTTTTAAACGCGGAGAATTGCTGATAGGCGCTCCGCAGGTCCCCTTTGTTGTAGTAGCACTGAATAATCTGGAACTGGGCCTCCTGCGCTTGGGGGGTGTTGGGATAGTTGGCCACAAGCGACTGATAAGCGGCGATCGCTTGATCGTACTGGCCCAGTCCAAACCGGGTCTGGCCCGTTTTCAGATAAGATTCAATGCGTAGGGGGGAGAAGCGATAGCCATCGATCAGCTGCTTCCACCGCGCGATGGCCTCCGTGAAATACTGCTGGTTGTACAACGTTTTGCCGGCCGCAAAGAGCGCTTCCGCGACGCGGGCGGTGCTGGTCGATTCCTGCACATAGCTGTCAAATTGGGCCAGGGCGAGATCATAGTTCTTCTGATTAAAGAGGATCTTGCCGTACTGGAGTTTCGCGTCAGCCGCCACAGGGCCGTTGCCCAGCTCCTGGGCGCGCTGCATGGCTTGTTGCATATAGACCTTGGCTTTGTCGATTTTCTCAGGCCCCTGAGAGGCAAGGCTTGCCGCAAGGCCTTGAAGGGCGTAGGGGGTCATCGGATGATCGGGTGCAAGATCCACAAACCGTTGATAGGTTTGTTCCGCATGAACATAGTCCTGAATGGAGTAATACCCCTCCGCGATCCAATAGAGGGTGATCTTGCGCCACGCGTCGGACTTGATCTCTTCTTGGCGCTGCAGGTTTTCATTGAGATGGTTCAAGGCGCTCACGATCCTGGTCGGTTCCTTCGCTTTGTGGAGGCTTAGCGTCATGAGGTAGACGGCTTTGCCAGCGGCTGGACTATGAGGATAGAGGTCGACAATGGTCTGATAGGCGTCAATGGCCTTGTCCGTGTTATTCAGTTGATCGTAAGCGACCCCTTGCAAGAGCAAGGCGTAGCCGCTTAAGGGGTTCTGCTCATACTTTCGGTAGAACTTGTCCGTAAGTCGTGTGACGTCGGCGTATTTTCCAAGGGCCATGGTCGCCCAAATGACGCGGAACTGAGCTTCGGGGGCGAGCTGGTCTTGGGGAATCGAACGCGGGGCTGGCGTTGAGCCTTTGCCGCTGGAAGCAAAGCGTCCTTCTTCCTTGATCGTGCGGTTCCAGTCGCGCTGATAGACCGGAATGGTCGCGATCAGATAGAGCCAATCGGTCCGCAGGGCGTGGTTGGGAAAATCTTTAAGAAGGTTTTGCAAGGTGAGCTCACAGCGCGTGTAGTTTTTCTTTTGAAAGTCGATGCAGGCCAGGCGATACAGGGCCAGCACGCGCAAATGGACTGGAGCGTCCCGACGGCTGACTGGACCAAAGAAGGTCATCGCGAGGTCATAATCTTTGGTCTGGTAGATGGCTTCGCCGATCAGGATGCGCGCGCGGTCGACCCAGGTGCCCTTCTTAGCCCTGGCGAGAAGATTTTGATAGGCCGAAACGGCCTTGGCGATGTCCTTCATCTGGCAGAAACACGCGATGGAATAGTAGAGCGATGGAATATTGTCCGAATGTTTTTGAAAGTGGATCGCGGCGTCCAAATAAGCTCCCTTCTCGTAGGCCAAAAGCCCGGAAAGGAGATCGACCTTCAGACGACCCCCATAGACAGGGTTGACGGTCAGAATGTTTTTATAGGCGTCTTCGGCGCGGTCGATTTTGCCGCTGGCCAGATACCCCCGAGACAACGCGTACCACGCCTCCGCGGCGAGGAATTTATTCGAAGAATTCGCCACGTCGCGTGCTTTCACAAGAGCCATGGAGGACGCGCCGTTCATAAGATAAGATTGGGCGAGGCGCAGTCGAGCTGCGTCGGCCAGAAAAGCGTGCTTCTTGCTGGCCCGTGCGATGACCATGTCAAAATTCTTGATGGCATCATCGAATCGTTTTTGCATATAAAGATTTTCGCCAACCGTATAGGCGGTCCCAATGGCGCGATATTCGTCCTCAAAGCGCTCCGAGAGGGATTTGTAAACATCGAGAAGGGCATCGTCATTGCCAAGCTTCACATCAGCGACATGGGAGAAAACTTTTTTCTCCTGGGCCTCAAGTCCCAGATTGAAGGTTGAACACCAAGTCAGGATTCCCGCGCAGATAACGCGCAGAAACCTTGGCCTCTCAAAAGATGTTAATGACCTTTTCATTGTAGGTTGATTTTAAGCGGCAATATCGATGAGCATTTTGACCCCATTTGTCCATGGCCAGTTTAACAGAGGCTTTTTTGATGGTCAAGGGGAAATTCCACCCCCCCAACAAACCTCGATACTGTCGACCCCAATGGTATCCCGGTGAAGTTACAGCAATATGACGATTGTGTTACGCGTAAGTTAATTCTTACGTCGTCGGGCCGGGCAAACAGGATGCCTCTGCGAGAATTGCACTATAAAGGAAGGGCCTGCTAAAATAGCCGCTTCTATGGCAACTCGAAAGTATCACGTAGCCGTTGTTGGCGCCACCGGAGCCGTTGGGGTGGAGTTTCTACGATGCCTTGAGGACCGCAAGTTCCCCATAGCGGAGATGACGCTCCTGGCTTCCGCTCGCTCCAAAGGCAAACAGATGGTTTTTTGCGGGAAGAAGATCACCGTCGATGAATTGACGGAGAAGAGTTTTGTTGGGATCGACCTGGCGTTTTTTAGCGCGGGCGGGTCAATTTCCAAGAAATTTGCTCCCCTTGCGGTGCAGTCGGGTACGGTGGTCATTGATAATTCTTCCGCTTTTCGTATGGATCCGAAAGTACCTCTCGTGATTCCGGAGATTAATCCAGAGGCCATCCTTGGCCATCCGGGCATTATCGCTAATCCCAATTGCTCCACCATTATCGCGATCACGCCGCTCTGGCCGATCCATAAGAAAAATCGCATCCGCAGGCTGATCGCTGCCACCTACCAGGCCGCCTCCGGTGCCGGGGCGGCGGCTATGAAGGAGCTCATGGAGTCCACACGCGCGCATTTGGACAAGAAAGAGTATCAGCACACGGTCCTTCCACACCCCTATGCGTTTAATCTCTTCAGCCACAATTCCAAAGTGGATCCAGCGACCGGCTACAACGAAGAGGAAATCAAGATGGCCAACGAAACGCGAAAGATATTTGGCGACCCTGACATCCGGGTGAGCGCCACCTGTGTGCGCGTCCCCGTTCTGCGCGCGCACTCCGAGGCCTTGACCCTTGAGTGTGAGCGCCCCATCAGTCCAGCGGAGGTGAAATCTCTTCTTCAAAGCGCGCCTGGTGTGAAAGTGGTGGACGATCCCGAGAAAAACTATTTTCCAATGCCCAAGGATGCGACGGGGCAAGGGGAGGTGCTCGTCGGGCGGATACGCCAGGACTGGAGTGACCCTTCCGGGAAATCCATTGCACTCTTTGTGGCCGGAGATCAGCTGCTCAAAGGGGCTGCGCTCAACGGTGTGCAGATCGCCGAAGTGATGATTGAAAAAGGCTTTCTTTGACCAAGAAACTGGTCGTAAACGCTGATGATTTCGGTCGTTCCTCCTCGATCAACCAGGGCATCATCGAAGCGCACCAAAAGGGGATCGTGACCAGCGCCAGTCTCATGACCACGCGCGAGGGGTTTGAGGAAGCCGTGAACTTCGCCAAAGCCAACCCGAGATTGGGGATTGGGCTGCATCTGGATCTCGACTCTTTTTTTGAGGTGGAACACGGCGCGGGACGGCTGGTCGCTTATAAGGACCCTGGACTACCCCTGGAGGCGATCGCCACAGAGACGGAAGCGCAAATCAACGCAGCACGATCAACCGGTCTGCCGGTCCATCATTTGGATGGCCACCATCACGTCCACCTCAGGCCAGAGCTCATCGCGACGATTGCGGCGCTGGCCGCAAAACACAAGATTCCCATGATCCGGTATTTCGAGGGTTATTATGAGGGCCTCTACCCAGGCCTGCCGACAGCCTGGGTCAAAGATTTGCTGTCTCGTTTTGGTTTGTGTTGCGTCGACACTTTTTTCGCAGGCTGGGAAGCGGTCGAGTCCAGTCTTCCCGGCTATCGCTATTTGGATTTGTCGCTTCCGTTCGAAACGGCAGAACTGATGGTGCATCCAGGACAAGGGGAACCTTGGAGGGAAAAAGAGCTTTCCCATTGCACCTCCACCGCCATTCGAGAGGAACTTCAAAAGCGGTGTATTTCGCTGGCGACGTTCGCGGAACTTTGCTAAAAAGGAGCTTATGGGAGCGATCACCGAGAGTTTTTCCAATTTGACCGAGCATCTTCTCGGGGAGTATAAAAAAGCGAAAAAGCCGTCGGCCGCCGTCGGCTTCTTCGCTGGGCAAATCCGGAACTTGCTTCCCACCTCCATCCGAATGGGCCCCGGCACGATTATTGATCTCAAAGAGAGGCAGGCGGGTCCCTTTGACGCCATCGCCACAACGGATAATTTTCCGCCTTTTGGGCAGGGAAACGCGAGCAGCTTCTTGGCTGATGGAGTCGTCTTTACGCTACAAATTAAGAACTGGTCGGAACATGACCTGACGCAGTATGGGGCGCTCGTGAAGCAGCTTAAAAAGCTCGACAAGAAGCGCAAGTCGGAGATCGCGTGCCTGGCCGTCAGCTTTGAGCCTATTTCTCTGTCAGAACTGACTTCCTTTCTAGGGGCTTCCTCCGGCCAGGCTGTTGACGGGGTCCTTTGTCTCGGCCATCACTTCATCCTGCGCAACTCGCTCGGTCTCTACGGCAACCCCGAAAAGGTCCCGTTCGTCTCAGAGCGCTCAGGCCCGGAAGCCTTGAAGGCCTTTACCTTCTTCCTTTTGCGTCTGTCGCAGGCCGCTTTGAACCAGCCCTTTGGCCTTGCCCATTATCAGCACCTTTGATACAATTGCCGCTTCATGAAAACCACCTATTTTCCCAAGCAAGGCCACGCGCCCACGCGCCAGTGGCATATGATTGACGCCAAAGGCCAGGTGCTTGGACGTTTAGCGACTCGTGTGGCGCAACTTTTACGCGGTAAGGGGAAGCCAACCTTTACGCCGTATCTTGACGAGGGTGATTTTGTCGTCGTGATTAATGCCGCCGACGTGAAATTGACCGGCAAAAAGCTGGAACAGAAAGTCGCCTACAGCCACTCCCTGTATCCAGGAGGGCTCAAACTCGTTCCCTATAGCCGGTTGATGGTTGAAAATCCTGAACGAGCCGTCGAAAAAGCCGTGAGCACGATGCTCACCAAAAGCAAGCTCCGAGAACGGATGATGACCCGCCTCAAGGTCTACCGGGATGCCAAGCACCCCCATGCCGCTCAGCAGCCGCAGGCGTACGCGCTCTCTTAAAATTTATGTCACCCGCCAATATCGCTTATCCCGTTTGGGCTACCGGTCGTCGGAAGAACGCGACGGCACGTGTGCGGCTTGTGCCGGGCAGCGGAAAGCTTGTGATCAATGACAAGAACTTGGAAGAGTATTTTGGCGGTCATACCCGAGCGAAATGGGGCGTCATGCGGCCCTTCGAAGTCGCCAAAGTCGGCCAGCAATATGATATTTGGGTGGATGTTCTTGGCGGCGGCGTCACAGGGCAGGCAGGTGCTATTGCACACGGCGTGGCCAGGGCATTTTCACGGCTTGATAATTCAATGCGAATCGCTATGCGAAAAGAAGGCCTTTTGACCCGCGATTCTCGTATGGTAGAGCGCAAAAAACCAGGGCGTCCAAAAGCTCGCAAACGCTTCCAGTACTCCAAACGCTAAATTTAGCCTCATTTATGTACGTCCTATTAAGGAAGGCCCCGATCTCCATCATCGGGGCTTCTTTTTCGTATTGAAAAATAGCCATTGACAGTCAAAATTAAATCTGTTAGAAATCGACTGGCAAGAGTAGTGAAGAATCGATATGTATTTAAGGTCAATTTTTAAAGGTGTGTTAGGAGGAGGGGAGCAGAGATGAATAAAGTACAGTTAATCCAGCGTGTATCCAAAGAGGCACGAGTCAAAAAGTCCCAGGCTTCAAGATCGGTCAAAGCTCTCGTCAAGACGATCCGGGAAGCTCTGCGCGTGGGCGATAAAGTCTCGCTCTCTGGTCTTGGCACTTTCAAGGTGAAATCCCGCAAGGCGCGCAAAGGGCGCAATCCCAAAACGGGTGAGACCATTCAGATCCCCGTCGGGCGGAAGGTTTCTTTCAAGCCAAGCTTTTCGCTGAAGAAGCTGGTTCGCCTGTCCACAGCCCCTGTCGTGGCGCCGTCCAATCCGCCGCCAACGCAGGCCGCCTAGTAGACTTCGTTACCGAATCTCGATATTTGATAGGATAACGGCGTTATATGCCGGATTTTTCCGATCGTTTGAATCGGCTTCCTCCTTATTTATTCACTCGTATCACGCAGCTTAAGAAGGAGGCCTACGCCAAGAAATTGGACGTGATCGACCTGGGCATGGGAAACCCTGATCAACCGACCCCTGCCCCGATCGTGCATCGTCTTTGCGACACCGTTCAGCATCATCCTTCCACACATCGGTATCCGCAGGCCAAAGGGATCCCCAAGTTTCGCAAGACCATTGCGGCCTGGATGCAGAAGCGTTTTGGGGTGTCACTGGATCCGGAACAGGAAGTGACGGCGCTCATCGGCTCCAAGGAGGGCATCGCGCACCTGGCGATGGCGGTCTTAAATCCCGGGGACACGGTGCTCGTGGGAGACCCTGCTTACCCCGCTCATTTCAACGGCGTGATCCTTGCGGGGGGAGAGGTGTATTCGATTCCCCTGAAGCCCGAGAACCAATATTTGCCTGAGCTTGAAAAAATTCCAGAAAGCGTTGCCAGGAAATCAAAACTCCTTTTCTTGAATTATCCCAACAACCCCACCGCCGCTGTCGTACCGGACAAGGCTGTGTTTAAAGAGTGGGTGGCCTTCGCGAAGAAGTACGATCTGATCGTCTGCCACGATAATGCCTATTCGGAAGTCACGTTTGATGACTACGTGGCGCCCAGCTTCCTCGAAGTCGAAGGCGCCATGCAGGTGGGTCTGGAAGTCCACTCTTGCTCCAAGACTTACAACATGGCGGGGTGGCGTATCGGCTGGATGTGCGGCAACGCCCGCGTCGTGGCTGCCGTAGAAAAGTTTAAGTCCTTTCTGGATTATGGCGCCCCCACTTTTATTCAGCTCTCCGCCGTCGCGGCCCTGGAAGGATGGCCGTCCAATGTACGCCCGACGCTCGACGTGTATCGCAAGCGGCGGGACCATCTGGTGGAGGGTCTCAATAAGATGGGATGGCAAGTCCCCAAAGCCAAGGCGACCATGTACGTTTGGGCGCCGCTGCCGGAGCCCTTTCGTGCGATGGGGTCGCTGGCCTTTGCTGAAAAATTGTTGCGGGAAACCGGCGTCGCCGTCGCGCCAGGCGTGGGTTTTGGCGCGGGAGGGGAAGGGTTTATCCGAATGTCTTTGGTGACCCATGATAACCGGTTTCACGACGTCCTTTTACGTTTTAAAAAACTTATGGCTTCCATCAAAACGAAGGTTTCGTCATGAAACACCCCGTACGATTAGGCCTGGTGGGGCTGGGGACGGTGGGGACGGGCGTCGTTCAGATGCTTCAGAAAAGCCGCGCGCTGATTGAAGCTAAAGTGGGTGCGCCTGTGATTCTTTCCTTGGTTTGCGATAAACGCACGCCAAAGGCCGAGGTCCGGAAATTAGGCCTGGACAATATCTTCACCCGCAAGGCGGACGATGTCATCCTCCACCCCGACATCGATATCTTTATCGAGCTCATTGGCGGCTATGAGCCGGCACGCACCTTGGTCCTCAAAGCACTCCGTGCCGGCAAACACGTGGTGACCGCCAACAAGGCCCTGCTCGCCAAGTATTGGGGGGATGTCTTTGAGCACACCCGCATGTACCGGCGCCTGGTCTATTTTGAGGCTTCTGTCGGAGGAGGCATTCCGGTCATCCAGGCTTTAAACGAGGGCCTGGCTGGCAACCGCATCTCTAAAATCACGGGGATTTTGAACGGCACGACCAATTACGTCCTCACCCGCATGAGCCAGGCAGGTTTCAGCTACCTCGCGGCGCTTAAGGAAGCTCAGAAAGCGGGTTTTGCGGAAGCCGATCCGACTTTTGATGTCGAAGGGGTTGATGCCGCCCATAAAATCGCGATCCTTGCTTCCATTGCATCGGGGACTTGGGTGAGACTGGGGGATGTGGTGACGGAGGGGATCACCCGTGTTGATCCCAGGGACATGAGTTTTGTGCGCCGTGAGTTTGGCTATGTGATCAAGCTGCTGGGAATCGCAAGACTCTCGGAGAATTCCGTTGAGGTCCGCGTTCATCCGACGCTCATCCCCGAAAATCATCCTTTCGCGAATGTCCAAAACGAGTATAACGCGATTGAGATTCACGGCGATGCCGTGGGGGATGTCATGCTCTACGGCAAAGGGGCCGGGCAAATGGCGGCGGCCTCCGCCATCGTATCGGATATCGCGTGCCTGGCCCGCCAAGTCGCCGCGGGAACGGCTGGCCGCCTCCCCTATATTTCAGGCGATTTCCGGCGGCACTTGAGCGCGGTGCCCAAAGAGGCGATGATTTCGCGATTTTACTTGCGCTTCACCGTTTCGGACCACCCCGGGGTGCTCGCCAGCATCTCCGGCATCTTGAGCAAGCTCGGCGTGTCGATTTCGGGCGTCTATCAGCCGGAACACGGTTTTAAAAACATTAAAGGCGTGCCCATTATGATTTTGACCCATCCGGTGGCCGAGTCCGTCATGGAACGGGCGCTCAAGGAAATCGGCGGGAAGTCCTATATCCGCGCGCGCACCGTGCTCTACAGGATCGAAGAGTGAAATCATCCGCCACGGGCCGCGCCCATTACGGCGTCATCGAGCATTACCGTTCCTTCCTTCCCGTCACGCCCAGCACGCCCGTCATCACGCTCCTGGAAGGTGACACGCCCTTAATCCCGGCGAAGTATCTTGCGGATCGTCTGGGGGTCAAAGTCCAGATCTACTTCAAATATGAAGGATTAAACCCCACGGCCTCTTTTAAGGATCGGGGCATGACCGTCGCGGTTTCGAAGGCCATCGAAAGAGGTGCGAAGGCTGTCCTTTGCGCCTCCACGGGCAACACCTCAGCGTCCGCGGCGGCCTACGCCGTGCGAGGCGGCCTCCATTGCGCGGTACTCATTCCGGACGGGAAAATCGCGCTGGGGAAACTCGCCCAGGCGCTCATCCACGGGGCCCGGGTCATTCAGATCTCAGGAAATTTCGACGTCGCCCTGCGCCTGGCGCGCGAGGTTTGTCAGTCCCATCCCATTACGCTTGTGAACTCCTTAAATCCCGATCGTCTCGAAGGCCAAAAAACAGCGGCCTTTGAGATTGTCGACGTCCTGGGAGACTCGCCTGATCTTCACTGTATACCCGTCGGCAACGCGGGCAACATTTCGGCTTACTGGAAAGGCTATCAGGAATACAAAGCCCACGGCCGCTGCACGCGCGTGCCTCGCATGTGGGGATTTCAGGCCTCTGGCGCCGCGCCTCTGGTGCGCGGCCATGCCATCGAAAAACCCGAGACCCTGGCAACCGCTATTCGGGTTGGCAATCCGGCCTCGTGGAAACTTGCGACGATGGCGATCGAAGAGTCCGGCGGCCTCGTGGACGAGGTCACCGATGAGGAGATACTGGAGGCTTATCGGTATCTGGCGAGCCAGGAAGGAATTTTCGCCGAGCCGGCCAGCGCCGCTTCGATCGCCGGATTGATCAAGCAGGCCCAAAAGGGGCTGCTCAAGGAAGGTCAGATCATCGTCTGTACCCTGACGGGCCATGGCTTGAAGGATCCCGATACGGCGACCCAGATCATGAAGGTGACGGCCCCCATTCCGCCAGAGAAGTCGGCTGTCCTGAAAGCGATCGGGCTGTAGTGGCGACCCGGTCCAGAACCAAGCTGGTGTTTCCTCGGCTGACGCTTATCGCTTGGACCTTTCTGCTGAGCGGTTGCGCGCCAAAAGAGAAAGTCGCAAGAGTTGCGGTCGCCATTCCCGTCACGGGGGATATCGCCGCTCTCGGACAGGGCCTGCGACGGGCCTGTCTCCTGGCGCTTGAAGAAGCCCATGCACAGGGTCACTTCAAGGGCTATCAAGTCGAGGCCAAGGTCTTTGATGACCGGAGCGACCCGAGAGAGGCGGTCAGCGTCGCGAACCGCATCGTGTCCGATCCCTCCATCGTGGCGGTCGTTGGCCACTTTAACTCCGGCTGTTCCATCCCCGCCTCACAGGTTTACGCGCGGGCGCGAATGCCCATGATTTCGCCAGCCGCTTCGAATCCCAAACTGACGCTCCAACAACTGGAGCCCGACTGGAAATATCCTCGCAACATCTTCCGTGTCAACACGACCGATGATGTCCAAGGCCCCTTCGCGGCCGACTATGCCATCAAGACGATCAAAGCCAAGCGAGTCGCTATCATTCATGATAAGACGGCCTACGGCCAAGGTGTAGCGGAGGAATTCAAGAAACGCCTTGAAGCGCTCGGCGGGCAAGCCCTTTCTTTCGATGGTGTGAGTGTCGCAGACAAGGATTTCAATGCCCTTCTGACCAGGATCCAGAACGAGCGTCCCCAACTCCTTTACTGGGGAGGTGATTACGCGGGGGGAGGTCTTGTTGTCCGCCAGGCTCGCGGCGCGGGCCTTCGGGTTCCGGTCATCCTTTCGGAGGCGAACCTCGACCCCGAATATCTCCGTGTCGCAGGGTCCAGCGCGGAAGGAACTTTCATCACCTTTCTTGGAGCGCCGGCTTCGGAGCTGGCCTCCGCCCGCGACTTTGTGAAGCGCTATCAGGCGCGCTACCCCGATGATGAGCTCAAAGCCTATGACCACTGGGGGTACGAAGCCATGAGCATTGTTCTGGATCTCATCCGTCAGGAAGGACCAGACCGGGAGAAAATCCTGACGGCCCTTCCCCATATCAAGCATGAGGGTGTTCTGGGGGTAACACAATTTGATCGGAAGGGCGATACTCTCAACAAAACGATCACCATCTTCCAGGTTCAAAACGGGAAGTTTGTCCCGCTGAAGTGACCCGTTCGACACGCATAGCGTGCTCGCTCAGCCCTTCGACGATGCTCAGGGTGGTGAGCTTGTCGAACCAGGTCATGGTGAGCGTCGCCGAACCATGATCCTTCAACAACTGGTGAACGGTCTCACGCTCGGTTCGCTCTACGCGCTGATTGCCCTAGGCTATACCATGGTCTATGGTGTGCTCCTCATGATCAATTTCGCTCATTCCGAGATTTTCATGTGCGGAGCGGTGGTCAGTCTTCTCAGCTACAGCCGATTCAGCGCGTTCATGCCTCCGGTGGAGGCCTTTCTGGCGGGGATCGTTCTCTCCTTTGTTGTCTGCGCACTCTTGGCCCTCCTGATCGAGCGCATCGCCTACCGGCCGCTCAGACGCGCGGCACGGCTTACCCCTTTGATCTCCGCGATTGGCGTCTCCATCCTCTTGCAGAACGCTGTTTTTTTATGGGTCTCGGATCAATCCTTGGCGTATCCCCAAGCCTTTGAGGTGAGACATCTGGAGTTTATGGGCGCGCAAATCAACACCCTTCAGCTGTTGATCCTCGGCGTCTCACTCGCCCTCATGCTCGCGCTGCATTTCTTCGTGAACCGAACGCGTTTAGGCACGGCCATCCGCGCGACCGCCCAGGACCCGGCGACAGCCTCCCTGATGGGCATTCCGGTCAACGCGATCATCGCGATCACTTTTTTTATTGGAGGCGCCCTGGGGGGCGTCGCGGGGGCCTTGAACGGCATGTATTACGGCTCCATCAAGTACAACATGGGTTTTGTTCCAGGCACCAAGGCCTTTACAGCGGCTGTTTTGGGAGGGATTGGCAACATCCCTGGAGCGATGTGGGGCGGGATCATCTTAGGCGTCCTGGAAGCCTTGGTCGCCGGCTTCATCCCCAACGGTTCCGACTGGAAAGATGTGATCGCGTTCGTGGTCCTTCTTTTTATCCTGCTCTTCCGGCCAGACGGCCTCTTCGGAAAACACGTTCCGGATAAGGTTTGATATGGCGAGAATTCCTTTCCAGACCCACCGTCGCCATGGGTTCTAAGTCGGCCAGGCTCCTGTTGTGGGCGGCGGGACTCGTGCTTCTCGTTTTCCTTCCTTACGTTCTGCAGTCGACCTCTGCCGCGTTCTCGATTCGCCTTGCCGGGATCGCAGGCCTCTATATGCTCCTGGCGCTGGGGCTCAATGTTGTGATTGGGTTTGTTGGACTCCTGGACCTTGGCTTTATGGCCTTCTATGCCATTGGCGCTTATACGGCGGCGGTCCTTTCCATTCACCATGTTCCGTTTGTGCTCTGCGTTCTTGCCGCGGTCCTGGTGGCGTGTTTGGTCCGAGTCCTGATGGGATTTCCCGCGCTTCGTCTGCGCGGTGATTACTTGGCGATCGTGACGCTTGGTTTCGGAGAGGTGGTACGCCTCGTCGTTTCAAACTGGGATACGCTCACCAACGGTCCGAAGGGACTTCCACGCGTCGGGGAATCGATCCCACCGGCGTCCGTGCTCGGGATCACCCTCTCCACGAACCTTCATTACTATTATCTGATCCTTGCGTGTGTGCTGGCCGCGGTGTGGGTCTCGCAACGTCTCAAGCACTCGCGTGTCGGGCGGGCCTGGGTGGCCATTCGCGAGGACGAAGTGGCCGCAGAACTCATGGGGGTGGAAGTGACCCGGCAGAAAGTGGTGGCGTTTGGCCTCTCTGCCGCCTTCGCGGGCTTGGCGGGCGCGATCTTTGTTCACTGGGAAGGTTTTGTGACCCCCGAGTCCTTCACATTTTGGGAGTCGGTGCTCCTGGTGTGCGCGGTGGTGCTGGGGGGAATGGGGAGCGTCCCAGGTGTCATCCTGGGAGCCCTCTGTATTGTGCTTGTGCCTGAAATTCTCCGTAGCGTTTTGGGAAGCTCGTTTGCCAACACCCGCTATCTTCTCTTTGGGCTGTCGCTCATCCTGATGGCGATTTATCGGCCGCAAGGGCTCTGGCCCAGCAAGCGAAGGACCCTTGAGCTCACGCCCCACGAGTCGAATGAGGAGGCCGACCACGAAACGCTCTACGACGAGGAAAGAAAATGACTGCCGTCCGGCGTCCGACGTCCGAGGTCCAAGGCAGATCAGCCTGTTTGACGTCGGACGTAGAACGTCGGACGAACCGTTTATGAGTTTTTTAGAGGCTTTATCGATCTCGAAGGTCTTTGGTGGGATCGCTGCCCTGGATCACATTGATCTTTCCATCAAAGAGGGCGAAATCCTGGGACTCATTGGGCCCAATGGGGCGGGAAAGACGACTTTCTTTAATGTCCTGAGCGGGCTCTACAAGCCAGACAAAGGAGAGATTCTCTTTCGTGATCAACGCATTGATGGCCTTGAGCCGCACCAGATTTCAGCCCTCGGAATTGCCAGGACCTTTCAAAACATCCGGCTTTTTACGAACATGACCGCGATGGAAAATGTGATGGTGGCCCGTCACTGTCGAACTCGGTCGGACTTTTTGAGCGCCATCTTGCTCAGCTCTTCTTTTCGCATGGAAGAACAAGCGATTCAGCGCTCGGCACGCGACCTTCTGGCGGAGGTGGGACTCCTGGAAAGGGGTAACGCCCTGGCGAAAAATCTTCCCTACGGGGAACAGCGGAAGCTCGAGATTGCCCGGGCGCTGGCGCTGGAGCCTCGGCTTCTTCTTTTGGATGAGCCCACCGCCGGCATGAACCCCGCCGAAAGCCAGGAGCTCATGCGCCTGGTTGAGCGCATCCAAAAGCGCGGGGTTTCGGTCCTTTTGATTGAGCACCAGATGCGCATTGTGATGAATCTCTGCCATCGTGTGGTCGTGCTCGACTATGGGGAAAAGATCGCGGATGATGCGCCCGAGGAAGTCCAAAAGAACCCTGCCGTGATCGAAGCTTATTTGGGGACACAACATGCTTGAAGTTCAGGACCTGCGCACCTTGCATGGCCGCCAGATCGAAGCCCTCAAAGGGGTGAGCCTCAAGCTTTTCCCCGGGGAAATCGTGACGCTCATTGGCGCCAACGGCGCCGGGAAAAGCACGCTGCTCAAGTCCATCGCCGGGCTCCTGCCTCCCGATGGCGGCGAAATCACTTTTGAAGGCCAGTCGATCAAAGGCAAAGCCCCGCATCACGTGGCGGCCCTTGGCATCGTCTATGTGCCGGAGGGGCGACGGGTGTTCCCACGCTTAACGGTTCTGGAAAACCTCATGATGGGGGCCTACCTCCGTCGCGACCGATCCAGCATCGTCGGAGACCAGGAGCGCATGATGAGCCTCTTCCCCATCCTTCGTGATCGTCAGAAGCAGCCGGGCTCAACACTGTCCGGGGGCGAACAGCAGATGCTCGCGATCGCGCGGGCTCTTATGGCCCGGCCCAAAGTCCTGATGCTCGATGAACCTTCGATGGGCCTGGCCCCCATGCTGGTCGAGAAAATATTTACGATTATCCAAGAGATCCATCGGCAGGGGATGACCATTCTGATGGTCGAGCAGAATGCGTACAAGGCGCTCGAAGTCGCCCAGCGCGCCTACGTTCTTGAAACAGGAAAAATCGTGCTGGAGGGAAATGCCCGCGACCTCATGAACCACGCGCAGGTGAAGCAAGCGTATCTCGGGGTACAGTGATTTTGGATTTTAGATTTTTGGATTTTGGGTTAAGATGAACGAAGAAGAGTTCAAAGCACGAACCAAACGTTTTACTGTATTGATTGTGCGACTTGTGGGCAGACTACCCAAGACGATCGCTGCACAGGTTATCGGCCGCCAACTGGTCCGTGCAGCGGGTTCTGTGGGGGCCAATTATCGGGCTGTATGCCGCGCGAAATCAGTGCCCGACATGCTGGCAAAACTCGCTATCGTCGAAGAAGAGGCGGACGAGAGTCAATTCTGGCTTGAAGTTCTTGTGGATTCCGAAATCCTGGATGTCTCGGATGTATCTCTTGTATTACAGGAAGCTAACGAAATTGTGGCCATGATAGTGGCATCCATGAAAACGCTCCGGAAACGACTGTGAGTATGAGGCTGATCATCACGAATCCAAAATCCAAAATCCAAAATCCAAAACTCTGCTTGATTTGCGTCGGGAGTGAACTGCTGCGCGGCAAAATCAACACCCATGCCTCGATCATCGCGCGTCACCTGGGGGCGATTGGGCTGACCCTTTCTTCGGAACAGACGGCGGGCGATGATCTCGAGTCACTCACCCGGTGCATTCGCAGAGCTCTCTTTTCTTATGAAGTTGTGATCGTGACCGGTGGGCTTGGCCCCACCTTTGATGATCTGACCCGTGAGGCGGCCTCCGAGGCTTCCGGACGGCCGCTCGTTCTGTCTTCCCTCCTGCTTCAGGGGATAAAAAAGAAATTTCGCCGGGCGGGACACCGAAAGATGCCTCCCGCCAACAAGCGTCAAGCCTATTTACTCGACGGGGCGAAGGCCATCTCGAACTCCGTGGGTACGGCGCCTGGACAATGGATTCAAGGCCGAAAGGAAAGGGGAAAGGGGAAAGGGGAACGTGATCGGGAGAGCCTCTTTGAAGTCACACCGATCACGCCTCAGCCGTTCCCTGTCGCCTGTGCTCTGTCCCCTATCCCCTCCTTGTTGATCTTGCTGCCTGGTCCACCCTCGGAGATGGAGCCGATGTTGGACCGGTTTGTGATCCCCAGGCTCGCGCGCCTGTTTGAGAGAGGCGCCCATTCAGAAGCGCATTTGCATTTTGTCGGTGTGCCGGAGTCCGTCATTGATCATAAGATCCGCCCCATGATCCAGAAAGAGGCGGGTGTGGACTTTACGATCTTGGCCCACCCTGGACTGGTCGATCTCGATATATTTGTCCATGCGAAAACGCGACAGCTGGCGGCGGCGCGCCTGGATCGCATCGTACGCTCTGTGCGCAAGAGCACAGGGCCTGCGTTTTACGGCCGGGACGCCGATTTCCCGCTTGAGAAGGTCATTATGGATAAGTTCGTGACCAGCAGCGCCACACTTGCCGTCGCGGAATCCTGCACAGGAGGGACTTTGGCAGGACGGCTGACCAGTGTTCCAGGGAGTTCCAAGTATTTTTTGGGTGGCTATGTCACCTATCACAACCGCGCCAAGCAGTCTCTCTTAGGCGTTGCCCAAGCCACCTTACGGACTCATGGTGCGGTATCCAAGGAAACCGCGATTGCCATGGCCAGAGGTGTGAGGGCGTCCTTGGGGAGCACCTGGGGTGCGGCGATTACGGGGATCGCTGGTCCATCCGGCGGGACCACCGGCAAACCTGTGGGTCTTGTCTTCCTCGCCGTGGCTGGTCCTGGCTATACAAGAAGCATGCGTGTTCAGTTTCGAGGATCCCGAGACACGGTCCGCGCCAAGGCCGTCCTGGGCATGCTCAATATGCTCCGGGAATTGGACTTGTAATCGGCATCCGTTTCCTGTAGTCTTAAGCGTCGTGATTATACGCCGTTACCACGCCATCCTTTTCGGAGCTGCCACCCTGCTGAGCGGGGCTGTCAGTTATTCCAGTCATGAGCCCCTGCGCTATCGCTATCCAAGACCCTTGGTGGGGGAAATGCCGAGCCGCCCCTGGGTTGCCCTGACCTTTGATGATGGCCCACACCCCGTCCTGACCGAGCGCCTCATGGAGGTACTTAAACGCGAAGGCGTCCCAGCCACATTTTTTGTGGTCGGAAAGATGGCCGTGCGCTATCCTGACATCGTCCGCGAGATCGCGCGACAAGGCCATGAACTCGCCAATCACACCTTCAGCCACCCCAATCTTTCTCATGTCAAACCCGGTGCCATGCTCAATGAGCTGGCGCAGACTCGGGCCGTCATTGAGAAACTGTCCGGTCAGGACACGTATCTCTATCGGCCCCCCGGGGGTGTCTACTCACGAAAGACGTTTAAGGCGGCCTCCGCCGCCGGCTATCGCATGGTGCTATGGACGGTCCTGACGAAGGATGTGAACGGCACCGCGATCAGCGTCATGGAGCGAAAAATCCATCGTCATATTTCGGATGGGGGCATCGTTCTCATGCATTCTGGAATTCCCAATACCATCGCGATGATGCCCCGCGTGATCGCTGATTTGCGACGTCAGGGATACCATTTTGTGACGGTCTCTCAGCTCTTGGGCATCGAGCAAGCGCAGGACGGTCCTCTGCCGCTATCGCCGATGGACAACACCTTCCCTCTTGTTTCCAGGTAGTCGATTTAAGGTTCTCCTCCTCAGCCTTTCGTTTGCGCTGGTCCTGCTTCTTGCGCTTTCTTTATCACGTCGACCTGGGACCTCCGCGGGCGTCGTTCCTTTTGAGCTTCGCAAGGGTCTTTCCGGACAGGAGATTGCCCGCGACCTCTATGAACAAGGGCTCCTGTATCATCCCTCCACATTTTGGGTCTGGGCCAAGTTCTTGGGAGCGCATCGGATACGGCCCGGAATTTATGAGCTGTCTCCTCGTTCGTCAGGGCTCGCCTTCTACCGCCAGTTTGAAAAAGGGCCACCTCTTGTTCGCGTGACGTTCCCGGAAGGCTGGATGGCCAAGCAAATGGCAGCGCTCCTCGAGTCCAAAGGTGTCACAAGCGCTAAAGAATTTCTCGAGATTGTGCAGCGCGAGAAACTGGAAGGTTTTCTTTTCCCCGACACTTATTTCTTTGAGCAGGCGACACCTGCCCATCGCGTGGTGACCCGACTTCGAGAGCGATTTCAGGAGAATGAGCCCCAAGACTTTGCTCAGCAGGCCCAAGCGCTCAAGCTCACCACGAAGCAGCTCGTGACGCTCGCCTCGATCATTGAGAAAGAGGCGCGTGTCCCGGACGAGCGCGCTCTCATCGCGGGAGTTTTCCACAACAGGCTTAAGAAACGGATGTACCTCGAGTCCTGTGCGACGGTCGAGTACGCCTTGGGCACTTGGAAGCCCCGTCTCCTCTACAAAGATCTCCAAGTGGATTCTCCCTACAATACGTATCGGCATCCTGGACTTCCTCCTGGGCCGATTTGCAATCCAGGCCTGGCTTCGCTCGAGGCGGCCGCGCATCCGGCGGTGACGGAGATGCTTTTTTTTGTTTCAGATGGGCAGGGCACACACCGCTTCTCCCGGTACTACAAGGAACACTTGAATGCCAAGAAGAAACGCTGATCGGAAGTGGTCCAGTCCCTTCTCCCGGCGTAAGACGGGAGAGGGCGTGGCCCACAGGGCCACGGGTGAGGGCAAGTCTGACGTGCCCTCATCCCAACCTTCCCACTTACGACCGTGGGACCTGCGTCCCGACAGGTCGCCTGAGGCGACTGTAGGGACTGTCCCTTCACCCGCAGGGTGGACGGGACGCGCTATAGGAAAATTGTGGAAGCGCGGGTCTCCCGACACTCCGGTCGGGAGAAGGAACTTCGGTCTGGTGCTCATTTTCATGATGGGATCGCTCATGGGTCCACTTGATGCAGAGGATTTGTCCGATAACCAGGCCCGCCTTGGCGCGCTCTCCGGCGATGTCGGGTTGCTCACGCAGGGCGCTGCGGAATGGATTGTGCCTCATGACGGGCTGCCGCTTGAGCCGGGGGACCAACTCCGCACTGGCGAGGATGGGCGTGTGGAGCTGGTGGCAGGAGAGACCGCGCTTTGGATGCTCGAACCAGAAACAGAACTGGTCATAGACCACCTGGAGATGAGTGCCGGCCGATTTCATCTCACTTCCGGGACACTTCTGGGTATTGTGGATTCCGCGCGCGCTGTGGGCAGAGCTCAACGCTGGGAGCTCAACACGCCGGTGGCGGTGGTGGCCGTCCGCGGGACGGCATTTGCGTTAACCTTTTCTCGCTCGGAAGGCTCGCGCTTGGGAGTTTTTGAAGGGACGGTTGAAATGCAACCCGCCGAAAGTGCGCAAGGACCTGGCCAAGCGATGCGGGTGAATTCCGGCGAGGAAGTGCTTGCGGCGCGTGGAAAACCCCTGCGCCGGCTCAAAGAGCCCTCAGGGCCGATGCGCGTCTATGCGGGCAAGCGCGGGCGACTTCGAGAGCGTCATCAGGCCATCCAACGGACATGGACAGCCTTTACCCCGACGGTCCGCAAAGACCTCCGAAAAAAGTTTGTCGTGCCGCCTTCTCGTCATCCGGCACACAAACCCCGACCACCCCGCCGGCGCCCTAGGACACAGCAGCAAAATTCCTATTGAAAATTCAGCTCGATCCTTCTAAACTCCAAACAGTCTATGCTGCTTGCGGAACAGGATCTCGTCAGAATCTTTGAAGCGACACGCGCGATCGCGTCGACCCTCCGATTATCCGAGCTCTTAGCCACCGTTGTGAAACTCGCCAGTGAAGTCGTCCGGGCCGAGGCGGGGTCCCTTCTTCTGATGGACCACGCCACCGGCGAACTCTATTTCGATGTGGCGCTGGGTGAAAAGGGCGAGGCCCTTCAGCAGGTCCGGCTCAAGAAAGGGGAGGGGATCGCTGGTTGGGTCGCGGAAAACAAGAAGCCTGCCGTGGTCAATGATGTGGCCCATGACCCTCGCTGGACGCAAAAAGCCGACAAGCAAACCCAATTTCAAACCAAAGCGATTCTGGCTGTTCCCATGCTCATGAAAGACAAGCTCATTGGCGTGATGGAAGCCATCAATCGGGCAGATGGCTCACCGTTTATCGAACACGATGTTCAGATGCTCGAGACGTTTGCCGCCCAGGCCGCGATTGCCATCGAAAATGCCAGGCTTTTCGAATCCATCCGCCAGGAACGAGAGAAGATGTCGACCATCCTGGGGGAGATGGCCGAAGGGGCCTTGTTGCTGGAGCCATGCGGAAAAGTGGTCCTCGGAAATCCTGCCGCTCATCACCTCTTGGGCAGGGAAAGGCTCGAGGGCATGACCTGGAAGGACATCGAATCTTCCTTTGAGGTCAAACCTCCTTGGTCGGAAGTGCCGACCCTCGGAGGAGCCTGCGGTGTGGAGCTTCTCCGTCAAGGCGAACCACCTCTCATCCTGGCAGGGGTCATCAATCAGGTCTGCAATGACCGAGGCAAGGTCAGCGGCTATCTCGTGGTGTTTTCCAACGTGACCGAAGAGCGTCGCGAAGCGCAGCTGAAGAAAAACTTTTTAGCTCTTGTGTCGCACAAACTGAAGACTCCGCTCGTCGCGATTCGCGGTTTTACGCCCATGCTTCTGGAAAAGCCTGAAGAGCTCACGTCCTTCCAGAAGACGGCACTGGAGACGATCGACCGGAACAGCCAGCAGCTCGCGAACCTCGTCGAAAAGATTGTGTGGTTTGCGGCACTGGAAGGTGAAAAGATGGAGCTCACCGTAAAACCCTATTCGATCCTTTCGCTCTTTGATATGGCGCTCTCCGATCTGGCTTCCTATTTGCGCACCACCGAGGCGGACATTGTGCGCGACGAGAGCCTCAACAGCGCGCCTGTGCTGAGCCTTGATAAGATCTGGATGAAAGAAGTCTTCCGAAACCTGATTGAGAACGCCGTCAAGTTTAATCCACGGACGCCAAGGCAGCTCGCGCTTTCCGCCCGAGTGAAAGAGCGTACGCTGGAGATTCTTTTCAAGGATAATGGCCCCGGCATCCCGCACGAGGAATGGGAAAAGATCTTTAATAAGTTTTATCAGATCGAAGGCAGCTTCACCGGCCAGGTCCAGGGAATGGGCCTGGGGCTCGCCCTCGTGAAGCGCGTTGTCGAAGAACATGGCGGGCGCGTCCGCGTGGAGTCCGAGCTCGGACAAGGGAGCACCTTCGTCGTCAGTCTGCCTCTGCCGTAATCTCAGAAACCGGCGTTTCCATCTCTATTCTCAAGAACAACAAGCCTGGCAACGGGTCGTAGAAATCTCAGCTAAACGGGGGTGCCCTCACCCCACCTCGCCAGACGTCCGGCGAGTCGCCGGCAGTCTTGGCGACCTCTCCCGCGTGCACGCGGGAGAGGGAGAGGCCGAGCGCAGCGAGCGCCGAGGGTGAGGGCGCTTGATGCCCGCAGGCGATTCTCTCTGATAAGTTACAATCATGCCCGTTCTATGACTGCCATCCGTCAGATGCCATCAGACCTTTCGTCCATACTGCGATTTGGCGATTACGCCGACCTCTACTGGGAAGACGCGCGATCCTTCACGCTTCGTTGGGAAGAAGGCAAGATCGAGCGCCTGACCCAGAACCAAGAATGTGGGGCGGGACTTCGCGCTCTCCAGGGTGAAGAATGTCGTTACGCCAGCGTCGACCACCCCTCCTCCGAGGATCTTGACCGATGGGCGAAAGAGCTTCTCAGGAGCAAATTCCTCATGGCCCCCAGGTCCTATCAACCCCAAGTCCTCCGCGAGGCCTCCCAGGTTGCGGTTGACGAAAAAGTAAAGTTGTTGCAGCAGTGCTACCAGGCGGCCAAGCTCCCCCGGGTCCGCCAGATTTCCATTTCTTACGGGGAGACTGACAAACACGTCCGGATTTGGACTTCAGAAGGATCATCGACGGAAGAATGGCGGGCTGTTCTCACCTTCTCCATTTCGGTCGTTGCCGAAAAGGACGGCCTCCTCCAAACCGCCTATGACGCGGTGAGCGGCTCGTCAGGTTTTGAGTTCTTGAGTCGCGTGGATGTTGCCCGACTCTCCCAAAAAGTGGCACAGCGGGCGGTCGATCGTTTAACCGCACCCGACGCGCCCTTGGGTGAGATGCCGATCATCATCGCGGCCGAAGCGGGGGGGACCCTCATTCATGAAGCGATTGGCCATCCCCTTGAGGCCGATGCTGTGCAAAAAGGTGTGTCGCCGATGTATAGGGGCGCCGTCGGAAAGGTGATCGGAAACGAAAAGGTGAGCGTCCTCGAAGATCCCACGATGCCTGGCCAGCGCGGCTTTTACGCTTTTGATGACGAAGGAACTCCCTCGCAACGCTCTGTTCTCGTCGATCACGGGGTGCTTAAGACCTACATTTACGACAGGCAAACATCAAAAAAGGACGGCGTTGCTTCCAACGGTCACGGAAGGCGCGAGTCGTACCGTCATCGGCCCATTCCGCGCATGGCCAATACCTTTGTCGCCTCAGGGCCAGATGATCCCGCCATGATCTTACGCTCCGTCGAGAATGGGCTTCTCGTGACCAAGATGGGCGGCGGGCAGGTGGAGCCCGCGACCGGCGATTTTGTTTTTGAAGTGGAAGAAGGATTTTTGATCAAAGACGGGAAGGCGGGTCCGCTCATCCGATCCGCCAATCTCCTCGGCAACGGCCCGGATGTGCTCAAAGCCATTGATCTCGTGGGTTCCGATATGGGCTGGTCTGTAGGAACCTGCGGCAAAGATGGCCAGGGCGCCCCCGTGTCCGATGGACTCCCTACGCTGCGCATTCCCAAGGGTGTCGTAGTCGGCGGCATCGCTTCATAAAATCAGCCACTGAAATTCATCGCGTCCCACATCTCAAAAAACTTAAAAAGTGATTGAAATATCGATCAATTCCCCCTAGGCTTGATCGATGTTACGGATTCAAAGATTAGCGCTCCTTTGCGGTGCTAGTGCGGCTGCATTTTTTCTCATGCAGACTCCCGCCCAGGCAGCCGCTTTCACTTCATCGCAGTCCGGGAATTTCAATATCGGCACGACGTGGGGCGGCGCCTGCGCGGCGGCCTGCACGCAAGGAGTTGATTTTCCCGGAACGGCCGACAGTATGACCGTTGCCAATGGCCATACCGTCACGGTGACCGCCACCCCCGCTCAAGCTGTTACAGCGATCACCATTAACAATGGGGGGATACTCACCATCAATAACACATTCACTCTGACAGGCACCGGCAATTACACCAACAACGGCACCAACAGCGGTGGCGGTGCCCTCACGCTCACGGGCGCCGGGACGACGATTGACGGAACTGGATCCAACACCCTCACCGGCCTGACCACCTTAACCAACAACAAAACCATTCAGGGCACGGCGAACCTCTCTTTTGCGGGAGCGCTTACGATATCGGCTGGGACGGTGACGAATAACGGGACGATCTCGGTGGCCGGCACCATGACCGTGACCGGCACTATGACCAATAACGGCACCGCGTCAACCCTGGGGACACTGACGGGAGCTGGCACGTGGAACCAAGGAGCCAATTCCATTTTGAACGCCAGCGGCGCCACGACCAACGCCATGGCGGTGACCACCGTCAATTTCTCCGCCAGTTCCAACACGGTGAACTATGCCCTGGGCGGCAACCAAACGTGCAAGAACGCTCAGTATTACAACCTCCGTATGACTGGCAGCGGTACTAAGACCTGCACCACCTTTACCTCACCGATCTTAGGGAATATCGAAATGGGAGGGACCGCCGCCTGGACCTTAGCTTCTTCGGTGACGGTCAATGGCGGGATTCTTGCCTCCGGCGGCACGCTCACCACCGGCGCGTTTCAGTTCTGGGTGACAGGGGCTTCGACGCTCTCAGGGGGAACGGTATCGCTCACCAGCGACACAGGGTCGAAAGTCATGGTCGGCTTGGTTACAGTGAGTGGAGGGACGCTGAGCGGCGCCAGCACAGCGATCGTCTTTCGGGGCGGCCTCACCCGGACTTCGGGGAGCGTGTCGATCACCGGCACGGCGACCTTCAACACGAACAACCAAGCGCTCAGCGGTACCATGAGCATCACGACGCTCACCGTAGCAGCCGGCATCACGCTCACCAACAACGGGACGCTCACGACCCCGGGCGTCTTCACGGTGACGGGGTCTGTGACGAACAACGGCACGGTCAACGCCTCGAGCACCTTGACCGGCGGCGGGTCTTGGACGCAAGGGTTGGATTCTGTCCTGAACGCCAGCGGCGCCACGACCAACGCCATGGCGGTGACCACCGTCAATTTCTCCGCCAGTTCCAACACGGTGAACTATGCCCTGGGCGGCAACCAAACGTGCAAGAACGCTCAATATTACAACCTCCGTATGACTGGCAGCGGTACTAAGACCTGCACCACCTTTACCTCACCGATCTTAGGGAATATCGAAATGGGAGGGACCGCCGCCTGGACCTTAGCTTCTTCGGTGACGGTCAATGGCGGGATTCTTGCCTCCGGCGGCACGCTCACCACCGGCGCGTTTCAGTTCTGGGTGACAGGGGCTTCGACGCTCTCAGGGGGAACGGTATCGCTCACCAGCGACACAGGCTCAAAACTCTTCGCGGGACTGGTCACGGTGAGCGGCGGCACATTGAGCGGCGCCAGCACAGCGATCGTCTTTCGGGGCGGCCTCACCCGGACTTCCGGAAGCGTCGCCATCACTGGTACGGCCACCTTCAACACGAACAACCAAGCGCTCAGCGGTACCATGAGCATCACGACGCTCACCGTAGCAGCCGGCATCACGCTCACCAACAACGGGACGCTCACGACCCCGGGCGTCTTCACGGTGACGGGGTCTGTGACGAACAACGGCACGGTCAACGCCTCGAGCACCTTGACCGGCGGCGGGTCTTGGACGCAAGGGTTGGATTCTGTCCTGAACGCCAGCGGCGCCACGACCAACGCCATGGCGGTGACCACCGTCAATTTCTCCGCCAGTTCCAACACGGTGAACTATGCCCTGGGCGGCAACCAAACGTGCAAGAACGCTCAATATTACAACCTCCGTATGACTGGCAGCGGTACTAAGACCTGCACCACCTTTACCTCACCGATCTTAGGGAATATCGAAATGGGAGGGACCGCCGCCTGGACCTTAGCTTCTTCGGTGACGGTCAATGGCGGGATTCTTGCCTCCGGCGGCACGCTCACCACCGGCGCGTTTCAGTTCTGGGTGACAGGGGCTTCGACGCTCTCAGGGGGAACGGTATCGCTCACCAGCGACACAGGCTCAAAACTCTTCGCGGGACTGGTCACGGTGAGCGGCGGCACATTGAGCGGCGCCAGCACAGCGATCGTCTTTCGGGGCGGCCTCACCCGGACTTCGGGGAGCGTGTCGATCACCGGCACGGCGACCTTCAACACGAACAACCAAGCGCTCAGCGGTACCATGAGCATCACGACGCTCACCGTAGCAGCCGGCATCACGCTCACCAACAACGGGACGCTCACGACCCCGGGCGTCTTCACGGTGACGGGGTCTGTGACGAACAACGGCACGGTCAACACCTCGAGCACCTTGACCGGCGGCGGGTCTTGGACGCAAGGGTTGGATTCTGTCCTGAACGCCAGCGGCGCCACGACCAACGCCATGGCGGTGACCACCGTCAATTTCTCCGCCAGTTCCAACACGGTGAACTATGCCCTGGGCGGCAACCAAACGTGCAAGAACGCTCAATATTACAACCTCCGTATGACTGGCAGCGGTACTAAGACCTGCACCACCTTTACCTCACCGATCTTAGGGAATATCGAAATGGGAGGGACCGCCGCCTGGACCTTAGCTTCTTCGGTGACGGTCAATGGCGGGATTCTTGCCTCCGGCGGCACGCTCACCACCGGCGCGTTTCAGTTCTGGGTGACAGGGGCTTCGACACTCTCAGGGGGAACGGTATCGCTCACCAGCGACACAGGGTCGAAAGTCATGGTCGGCTTGGTTACAGTGAGTGGAGGGACGCTGAGCGGCGCCAGCGCCCTGATCGTCTTTCGCGGCGGCCTCACCCGGACTTCCGGAAGCGTCGCCATCACTGGTACGGCCACCTTCAACACGAACAACCAAGCGCTCAGCGGTACCATGAGCATCACGACGCTCACCGTAGCAGCCGGCATCACGCTCACCAACAACGGGACGCTCACGACCCCGGGCGTCTTCACGGTGACGGGGTCTGTGACGAACAACGGCACGGTCAACGCCTCGAGCACCTTGACCGGCGGCGGGTCTTGGACGCAAGGGTTGGATTCTGTCCTGAACGCCAGCGGCGCCACGACCAACGCCATGGCGGTGACCACCGTCAATTTCTCCGCCAGTTCCAACACGGTGAACTATGCCCTGGGCGGCAACCAAACGTGCAAGAACGCTCAATATTACAACCTCCGTATGACTGGCAGCGGTACTAAGACCTGCACCACCTTTACCTCTCCCATTGTGGGGAACCTCACGCTGGGGGGAAGTATGGTGTGGACGCTGGGTTCCGATATCGCGATTGACGGTGATTTCATCATTAGCGGTGGGACCATGAACACCAACGCCAATTCCTACCGGGTGGATTTGGGCGGCGACATGCAGCTCAACAGCGGGGCCTTTACGGTCAACCGGAGTACCGTGGCCCTGACGGGCTCCTCGGCCCAAACCATCACGAATGCCGGCCTGCCCTTCTGGGTCTTGATTGATTCGAACACCTCCAGCGGCGGTGTGACGTTTGCTTCGAGCTTCACCGCCACCAAACTCATGATCAACCGCGCCGACTTGGCGAACGAAACGACGGTCTACTTTAATGCGAATTCAACTTTTACCATCACGACCCTGTCTCTGGCAGGCGCCAGCGGCAAAAAGATATGGCTCCGGTCTACAGTCGATGACACCAACTGGTATTTGAATAATACGGGGACGAATTCCATCACGTATGTCGACGTGCGGGACTCCGATGCCCGCGCCGGGTCTATCATACAAGCCAATGACGGAGGCAGCCAGAATTCAGGGAACAACTATAACTGGTATTTCGGTAGCGGGGGGCAAACACGAACCTGGTGGGGGACGGTCGATACCAATTGGTGGAACCCTTCGAACTGGGAATCGGGTGTTCCCAGTACGGATGATTACGTGCTGATTGTGTCAACGGCCTTGGTGATGCCCGTGCCGACCAGCCACCTCTCCATGGCCGGCCTTACGATCACGGGATCATTAACCACTGCAGGGTACAATTTCACGGTCTACGGTCCCACGTCTCTTTCGGGGACCTTGACCCTCACCAACGCGACGGGCAACAAAACGTTTAATGGGACCGTGACGGTCGGAAACGGTGGAATACTCAACACCGACACCGGCACCGTTGTTTTTAATGATGCGGTTACGGTCAATAGCGGCGGAGTGCTGCGAATCTCCAACACCACCGGCTCCAAGACCTTTAACGGCACACTCACCGTGGATGGCGACTTGAATGTGACGGCGGCTGAAACGGTCGCGATCAATGCTGATCTGGTGATGAACGGCACGACCTCCGGCGCTGCCGACACGACGTTCCTGCCGGCCTTTGCCAAGGTGGGTGGGGGCACCATCAGCGGCACAGCGGGCGCCACAGACTTTGGCAGCCCCACGTTCACCACCGCCTACACGAACACCGCCAGTCTCAACCTGGCCACCTTGACGATTACGGGAACCACGCTCACCAACCAAGGCACGATTACGGTCAACACCGCGCTCAACGGAACAGGTGGGTTCACCAACGCCGCCGGCGGCACGCTCAACCTCAACTTCACCGGCACGCCCGGAATCACGACGCTGACAGCGAATGCCAGTGGCAACACCGTCCGCTACAATTTCGCCGGCATCCAGACCTGCAGGAATATCCAGTACTACAACCTCGCCTTCGGAGGCAGCGGCGTCAAGACTTGCACCACCTTTACGTCTCCGATCTTAGGGAATATCGAAATGGGCGGGACCGCCGCCTGGACGCTGGGCTCATCCGTAACGGTCAATGGCGGGATTCTTGCTTCCGGCGGCACGCTCACCACCGGCGCGTTTCAGTTCTGGGTGACAGGGGCTTCGACGCTCTCAGGGGGAACGGTATCGCTCACCAGCGACACAGGCTCAAAACTCTTCGCGGGACTGGTCACGGTGAGCGGCGGAACGCTCAGCGGCGCCAGCACCGGGATCGTGTTTCGAGGCGGCCTCACCCGGACTTCCGGAAGCATCGCCATCACTGGTACGGCCACCTTCAACACCAACAATCAAGCGCTCAGCGGTACCATGAGCATCACGACGCTCACCGTAGCAGCCGGCATGACCTTGACCAACAACGGGACGCTCACCACCCCGGGCGTCTTCACCGTGACAGGGTCAGTCACGAACAACGGCACGGTCAACGCCTCGAGCACCTTGACCGGCGGCGGGTCTTGGACGCAAGGGTTGGATTCTGTCCTAAACGCCAGCGGCGCCACGACCAACGCCATGGCCGTCACCACCGTCGACTTTGTGTCGAGTTCCAACACGGTGAACTACGCCTTGGCGGGCGCGCAAACCTGCAAGAACGCCCAATACTACAACCTGACCTTTAGCGGCAGCGGCGCCAAGACCTGCACGACCTTTACCTCTCCCATTGTGGGGAACCTCACCTTGGGGGGAAGTATGGTGTGGACGCTGGGTTCCGATATCGCGATTTCCGGGGATTTTGTGATTAGCGGCGGGACCATGAACACCAACGCCAATTCCTACCGGGTGGATTTGGGCGGCGACATGCAGCTCAACAGCGGGGCCTTTACGGTCAACCGGAGCACCGTGGCCCTGACGGGCTCCTCGGCCCAAACCATCACGAATGCCGGCCTGCCCTTCTGGGTCTTGATTGATTCGAACACCTCCAGCGGCGGTGTGACGTTTGCTTCGAGCTTCACCGCCACCAAACTCATGATCAACCGCGCCGACTTGGCGAACGAAACGACGGTCTACTTTAATGCGAATTCAACTTTTACCATCACGACCCTGTCTCTGGTAGGTGCCAGCGGCAAAAAGATCTGGCTGAGGTCTACGATCGATGACACCAACTGGTATTTGAACAATACGGGGACGAGTTCCGGGGTGTATGTGGACGTGCGGGATTCCGACGCTCGTTCGGGAAGAGCGATCGTGGCCAATGACGGCACGAGCGTCAATTCAGGGAACAATTTCTTTTGGAGTTTTCTCACCGGACAAATCCGGACCTGGTGGGGAGCTGTCGACACCAACTGGTGGAACTGGTCCAACTGGGATGAGGGGTATCCCACGTCCCAGGATTCCGTGTTGATCGTGTCCACGGCCACCTTCATGCCTGTCCCCACGGCGGCTGTGACGATCTCCAGTCTTACGGTTCGCAGCGGCAGCACACTGACCACGGCCGGATTCGACTTTACCGCCAACGGCAGCGTCGATGTCTACGGGACCTTGACGCTCACCAACGCGACGGGCAACAAGACGTTTAATAAGACCGTGACGATCGGAAACGGTGGAATACTCAACACGGATACAGGCACTTCCATATTTGTGGATGTTCAAGTGGATGCTGGCGGGACGCTTCAGATTCCCAGCACGACCGGCTCCAAGACCTTTAACGACACACTCACCGTGGATGGTGATTTCAATGTGACAGCGGCTGAAACGGTCAATATCAACGGAAATCTGGTGATGAACGGTACGACCTCCGGCGCTGCCGCCACGACGTTCCTGCCGGCCTTTGCCAAGGTGGGTGGGGGCACCATCAGCGGCACAGCGGGCGCCACAGACTTTGGCAGCCCCACGTTCACCACCGCCTACACCAACACCGCCAGTCTCAACCTGGCGACCTTGACGATCACGGGGACGACCCTCACCAACCAAGGGACCGTCACGGTGAACACCGCGCTCAGCGGGACCGGCGGCTTCACCAACGCCGCCGGCGGCACGCTCAACCTCAACTTCACCGGCACGCCCGGAATCACGACGCTGACAGCGAATGCCAGTGGCAACACCGTCCGCTACAATTTCGCCGGAGTACAAACCTGTAGGCTGACCAACTATGACACGCTCGAGCTGGGCAATAGTGGGGCCAAGACATGTGCTCTCGTGGGGGGCGCCAACAATGTTCAAAACATTACCTTAAGCGGGACCGCGTCCTGGTCGCTAAGTGCCGCCAGCACCATTTCCGGCACCCTGACTGTTGGCAATGGGACCACCGTGACCAAGGGCAACAACGCCGCTGTGAATTTCGGAGCGGTCGATGTGAGTGGCACGCTCTCGGTCACCACGACACTGGGTTCGGTTGTCTTTGGCACGATCACGGTCAATAACGGAGGGCTTGTGAATTTCACGGCCGCCGAGCCCACAAGCGTGAGCGGCGACCTGCAGGTGGACGGGACTGGCAGCATCACGTCCAATACCGGGCTTTGGACGTTCAACAAAGTGGGGGGCGGGGGAAGTCTCTCAGGCACTGCAACAAGCGTTGCGATCACCAATGCGACTTTTTCCACCGCCTATACCAATAGCGTCGCAACGCTCTCGGTCGGTGGGACCCTCACCATCAACGAGGATTTTGTTAATGACAGTGCCGGCGTTATCTCGGCGGCCACGATCAACATCGCTGGCACAAAAACCCTAACGAACAACGGGAGTCTCACAGCAAGCGGCGTGGTCACGGTCACCGGAGCCGTCATCAACAACGGCACGGTCAACGCCTCGAGCACCTTGACCGGTGTCGGGTCTTGGACGCAAGGGTTGGATTCTGTCCTAAACGCCAGCGGCGCCACGACCAACGCCATGGCCGTCACGACCGTCGACTTTGTGTCGAGCTCCAACACCGTGAACTACGCCTTGGCGGGCGCTCAGACCTGTAAGAACGCCCAGTATTACAACCTGACCTTTAGCGGCAGCGGCGCCAAGACCTGCACGACCTTTACCTCTCCCATTGTGGGGAACCTCACGCTGGGGGGAAGTATGGTGTGGACGCTGGGTTCCGATATCGCGATTTCCGGGGATTTTGTGATTAGCGGCGGGACCATGAACACCAACGCCAATTCCTACCGGGTGGATTTGGGCGGCGACATGCAGCTCAACAGCGGGGCCTTTACGGTCAACCGGAGCACCGTGGCCCTGACGGGCTCCTCGGCCCAAACCATCACGAATGCCGGCCTGCCCTTCTGGGTCTTGATTGATTCGAACACCTCCAGCGGCGGTGTGACGTTTGCTTCGAGCTTCACCGCCACCAAGCTCATGATCAACCGCGCCGACTTGGCGAACGAAACGACGGTCTACTTCAATGCCAATTCAACTTTTACCATCACGACCCTGTCTCTGGTAGGTGCCAGCGGCAAAAAGATCTGGCTGAGGTCTACGATCGATGACACCAACTGGTATTTGAACAATACGGGGACGAGTTCCGGGGTGTATGTGGACGTGCGGGATTCCGACGCTCGTTCGGGAAGAGCGATCGTGGCCAATGACGGCACGAGCGTCAATTCAGGGAACAATTTCTTTTGGAGTTTTCTCACCGGACAAATCCGGACCTGGTGGGGAGCTGTCGACACCAACTGGTGGAACTGGTCCAACTGGGATGAGGGGTATCCCACGTCCCAGGATTCCGTGTTGATCGTGTCCACGGCCACCTTCATGCCTGTCCCCACGGCGGCTGTGACGATCTCCAGTCTTACGGTTCGCAGCGGCAGCACACTGACCACGGCCGGATTCGACTTTACCGCCAACGGCAGCGTCGATGTCTACGGGACCTTGACGCTCACCAACGCGACGGGCAACAAGACGTTTAATAAGACCGTGACGATCGGAAACGGTGGAATACTCAACACGGATACAGGCACTTCCATATTTGTGGATGTTCAAGTGGATGCTGGCGGGACGCTTCAGATTCCCAGCACGACCGGCTCCAAGACCTTTAACGACACACTCACCGTGGATGGTGATTTCAATGTGACAGCGGCTGAAACGGTCAATATCAACGGAAATCTGGTGATGAACGGTACGACCTCCGGCGCTGCCGCCACGACGTTCCTGCCGGCCTTTGCCAAGGTGGGTGGGGGCACCATCAGCGGCACAGCGGGCGCCACAGACTTTGGCAGCCCCACGTTCACCACCGCCTACACCAACACCGCCAGTCTCAACCTGGCCACCTTGACGATTACGGGAACCACGCTCACCAACCAAGGCACGATTACGGTCAACACCGCGCTCAACGGAACAGGTGGGTTCACCAACGCCGCCGGCGGCACGCTCAACCTCAACTTCACCGGCACGCCCGGAATCACGACGCTGACAGCGAATGCCAGTGGCAACACCGTCCGCTACAATTTCGCCGGCATCCAGACCTGCAGGAATATCCAGTACTACAACCTCGCCTTCGGAGGCAGCGGCGTCAAGACTTGCACCACCTTTACGTCTCCGATCTTAGGGAATATCGAAATGGGCGGGACCGCCGCCTGGACGCTGGGCTCATCCGTAACGGTCAATGGCGGGATTCTTGCTTCCGGCGGCACGCTCACCACCGGCGCGTTTCAGTTCTGGGTGACAGGGGCTTCGACGCTCTCAGGGGGAACGGTATCGCTCACCAGCGACACAGGCTCAAAACTCTTCGCGGGACTGGTCACGGTGAGCGGCGGAACGCTCAGCGGCGCCAGCACCGGGATCGTGTTTCGAGGCGGCCTCACCCGGACTTCCGGAAGCATCGCCATCACTGGTACGGCCACCTTCAACACCAACAATCAAGCGCTCAGCGGTACCATGAGCATCACGACGCTCACCGTAGCAGCCGGCATGACCTTGACCAACAACGGGACGCTCACCACCCCGGGCGTCTTCACCGTGACAGGGTCAGTCACGAACAACGGCACGGTCAACGCCTCGAGCACCTTGACCGGCGGCGGGTCTTGGACGCAAGGGTTGGATTCTGTCCTAAACGCCAGCGGCGCCACGACCAACGCCATGGCCGTCACCACCGTCGACTTTGTGTCGAGTTCCAACACGGTGAACTACGCCTTGGCGGGCGCGCAAACCTGCAAGAACGCCCAATACTACAACCTGACCTTTAGCGGCAGCGGCGCCAAGACCTGCACGACCTTTACCTCTCCCATTGTGGGGAACCTCACCTTGGGGGGAAGTATGGTGTGGACGCTGGGTTCCGATATCGCGATTGACGGTGATTTCATCATTAGCGGTGGGACCATGAACACCAACGCCAATTCCTACCGGGTGGATTTGGGCGGCGACATGCAGCTCAACAGCGGGGCCTTTACGGTCAACCGGAGCACCGTGGCCCTGACGGGCTCCTCGGCCCAAACCATCACGAATGCCGGCCTGCCCTTCTGGGTCTTAATTGATTCGAACACCTCCAGCGGCGGCGTGACGTTTGCTTCGAGCTTCACCGCCACCAAACTTACCGTCGATGGCGCCGGCCTGGCCAGCGCGACGACGGTCTACTTCAACGCCCATTCCACGTTTACGATTGCCAATCTCGTCCTGAGGGGGTCGAGTGGCAACACCGTGTGGATCCGGCCGACGCCTCCGGACCAAATGTGGTATTTGAACAACACGTCCACAAATACGGTATCGTATGTCGATGTCGCTTATTCCAGCGCGAGCGCGGGTGTCGTGATCGCCGCGGGGCCCGATTCCATCGATTCTGAAAATAACACCAATTGGACCTTCGTTATCCTGTCGCTGAGCTTGTCCCCCTCGAGTTATGACTTTGGTTCCGTTCCTGTCGCCAGCACCGTCGTCTCAGGATCTGCCATCGCCGTCACCAATACGGGCAATGTCGCAGAGACATTTTCCCTTTCGATTACAACCTCAGGCCCGACAACGGTGTGGGGGGTAGGGACTGCTCTCCCCACGTCGCGCAACACCTTTGCCATGTTCGGTAAGTTCAATTCGGTCCAGCCTCTGAGCGATATCTTTTCTTCGACCGACATCATCATCAGCACTCCGACCGCATCGACGCCGGGCATTTACGGAGCCAACCAGACAGGCGTGTCTGTTCCTGTGAGCGCTAGCCGCAATCTTTGGCTTCGCCTGGATACGCCTCCGACCACGAGCACGACCAATCAGCAGCAAATGATTCTGACGGTGACGGCGACCGCGCCATGATAAGAATACGTTGCTTTTTGATCTTGGGTGTCATGCTAGGGGCGCTTTCTCCGCTTGGTGAGTGTGCCGAAGGTCTATCCACGTCTTTCAGTGATGTCTTCGTTCGGGGAGTTCCAAGCGGGCAGCCTTATGTCGTGAGCGGGCCTAGCGGCAAAGGCTTGGTGCTCAAAAACTTAGGAAACACGCCCATCCGTGTCAAAGTCCAAGCTCTCGTTCCAACCCAGGCCCAGCTGAAGGATGGGGCGATCCCCATTTCTGAGACGGCTTGGGTACGCCTGGATCCTGACGAATTAATTCTCCCGGCGCGGGGGGAAGGCATCTTCCAGATCACCCTCATCGTCCCACGTTCTGTGAAACGTCATGAGCAACCCTACCAAATCATGATCTGGACTCGAGGAGCACCGATGAGCGATGCAGCTGTGTCCGTGAGTCCCGGACTACTTTCGAGACTGCGCTTTACCATAGAGAAATAGATCTAAATATCAAACTGTTTAATTTACTTTTTAACAATAAAAAACATTGAAATCACTACGGATTCACCATAGACTTGAGCCGATGGAACGAGTTAAAACTGTAGCGTTTGCTGATGATCAACTGGACATTCTGAATGTTCTGCAACTCGTCTGCCAATCCCAATATCAAATCCTCGGGATCGCCAACAACGGCCTGGAAGCTGTGGCGCTTGTGAAAGAAAAAAAGCCAGACGTTATCGTGATGGATGTTCACATGCCACAGTCGAGTGGCCTCGAGGCGCTTGCGCAAATCGTGCCCCTTCAAACGACCGCTGTGGTCATCTTGACGGCAGACGGATCAGCGAAGATCGGCCGTCAAGCCTTGGATTTGGGCGCTAGCGCCTATATGGCCAAGCCCATCGAAACCTCCCAAGTCGTTCCGATGATCGAGGGCGCCTGGCACCGTTTCCTAACGATCAAATCCCTCAAAGAAGAAATGAAGACGCTTTCCGAAACTTTGGAAACACGCAAACTTCTCGAAAAAGCCAAAGGGATTTTGATGGATCAGCAAGGCTACACGGAAGATGAAGCGCACCGGACGCTTCAAAAAATGGCCCAAGATCAGGGCATCACACTCAAGGAACTGTGTCGTTCCTTGATTCAGGTCCGGATGGTTTTAGGCGGAAAGACAAAAGCCAAGAGAGCCGCTTAACATAGACCTGGCGGCCAAGAAGGCCGCCGCATGACAAGCATGGGGCTTGTCCTTGTCCTCGAAGAAGGGGATAACGGGATAAGCCTTATTTCTTTTTAGGGCCCACCCCGGCCGTACCTACCGAAACACCCGTCGCAACCAGCGGTGATGATCGCCGCTCCCTCAGGCGAAGACGCCCTACCAACATCATAAGGAGTCACACGTGAATAATCAGCAAAGCATTCAGTATGCCTTGATGTGCCTGCGCGCCTTCAAGGACAAGAGCACGTCATGGCGCTCCGCTCATGACATCAGCCGCGAACAGGGGGTCCCCTTCGACTCTTGCGTCGCGATCCTGGAAAACCTCACCTCCGGTGGGCTTCTCATCGAAGAGAAGCCTCACCGCTACCAGTTGGCCACTCCAGCGGAAGAGATGTACGCCTTGGATGTGGTCAAAGCGGCCTCCACGCCAGCTCCCAAGACCACGCCCTTCCGGCCATGGTATGGACAGGCGCGTTTCCGGGGTATTCGTAAGACCCTCGAGGCCGTTGCGCTTGCCGAACGAGGCGGTGATTACCCTTCCGACACCGGTCGTTTCTGGAAAGGGCTCATCGCCGTGCTGCTCGCAGGCGCGTTGGGCTTTTCCGCGACGCCAGCGGAAGCCGGCTACAACGTGGGCACCAAGTTCGCCGACGTCATCATGGAGCATGTCCAGCCGGGCAAAATCTACAACCTCCGGACCATGCGGAACCTGCCTTACCGTGTGGAGAACCGCTCCAACGGCGAAGTCGAACTCCAGGTGGAAGTCGAAATCCCCAGCAAAGAGCAGCTCAAGCCTGGTTATGAGGCGATTGTCGATCCGTCCTGGATCAAATTGGTCCCTGGCCGCCTCAAGCTGGCCGCCGGCGAAGAGGGTCTCGTGGATGTCATTCTTCAAGTCCCGCCGGGTGAAGAGTATGTGGGACGGCATTTCCAGGCCCATCTGACAGCGACCACACCGGAACCACCGCCTGGGCAGGTCACAGCGTTGTCCTTCGGGATTGCGTTGTCGAGCCGATTGCGTTTTAGCGTCGGCTCGGCGGGCCCCGAAGAAATTCGCCGCCTGCAGAAACAGGGCATCTACCAGATGCTCAACTTTACCCTTGAGCCGGACCTTCAGTATGTCCCCGGCTTTATGGTGCCAGGGAAGAAGGTGGACCTCTCCGAGATGGGGGTTCGACTCAGCCTCATCAATCGCAGCCCTCAAACCTTGAACTTCAAGGTTGCCTCGGTGCCAGCGCCAGGCGGAATGGCCGCGGCGTCCGGGTACGAGTACGGAAAGCCGGAGTGGATCAAAGTCAAACACACGGACCTCAAAGTCCCCGGTGACAGTATCAAGAGCACCTCCATCACCCTGGAACTTCCCGATGACCCAGCCATACGCGGGAAACGCTTCATGTTTGTCATCCAGGGCGGCCTGCAGGGACGGGATATTCCGGTGGAAGTCTACAGCCGCGTCTATATCAGCGTGGCGAAGTAAGGAAAGGGAGAACTTATGCATACGAACATGAAAAGAATCATGACGTGGGTGTTGGGCTTCGGGTTTTTGGGACTGGGGACGGCGCAAGCCGCTAACCCCGTGGACGGCACGATCACGGTGACACCCGTGGCGACGGTGGACTTGACGCTTGCACCCACCACTTACGCCTTTGGGCCGCTCGCCGTGAGCGCGTCTTCGGTATCGGCAACAGCGGTCACGTTGAGCAATACCGGGACCGTGGACGTGACCTGCACGAAGAGGATCCAGACCGAGTCAAGTCCCGCGGGCTGGACGGCCGCGACGATCGGCTCGCCGGCGGTAGCGCTGAACAAGTACGCGCTCTACGTGGCGACAGCGGCGGCACGCCCTGCGACAGGGGACTTCGTTGACGCGGACCACCTGTTCAACGGGACCGGAGCCAACGGCTTGAAGGGCTTGGGCGGTGGAGATCCCACCATCACGACTTCAGGCGGAGCGACGCCGAACGTGAGCCTGTGGTTCAAGCTGAACATGCCGAGCGCAGTCAGCGCGCAGACGGCACGCGAAATCACGGTGCGCTTCACTGGAACGGCACTGTAACCCTTTTGTCATCCCGGCGGATCGCAAGCCGGGATCCAAGAGGAAAAACGAATGGAAAGAATGGATCCCCGGTTGGACGGGGATGACATCACGGACGAACAGACAAACGACCTTTAAGGAGGGTCTACACACATGAACACCAGAACAAGATGGAAGGTTGTGCTTGGGATGTTGGGCATTGGGTTGTTGGGACTGGGGACGGCGCAGGCGGCCAACCCCGTAGACGGCACGATCACGGTGACACCCGTGGCGACGGTGGACTTGACCTTGTCACCGACCACCTACGCCTACGGGCCGCTCACCGTCAATACGTCGTCTGTGGCGGCGACAGCCATCACGCTGTCGAACTCGGGCAGTGTGGACGTGACCTGCACGAAGAGGATCCAGACCGAGTCAAGTCCCGCGGGCTGGACAGCCGCGACGATCGGCTCGCCGGCGGTAGCGCTGAACAAGTACGCGCTCTACGTGGCGACAGCGGCGGCACGCCCTGCGACAGGGGACTTCGTTGACGCGGACCACCTGTTCAACGGGACCGGAGCCAACGGCTTGAAGGGCTTGGGCGGTGGAGATCCCACCATCACGACTTCAGGCGGAGCGACGCCGAACGTGAGCCTGTGGTTCAAGCTGGCGATGCCGAGCGCGGTCAGCGCGCAGACGGCACGCGAAATCACGGTGCGCTTCACTGGATCGGCACTGTAAAGAGACCGTCATCCCCGAGACGTTATCGGGATGTCTGTGGCGCTTATGAACGCCACGGGTCTCGGCTGCCGTCCTGGACGCTGCAAGGGGAGGGACCGTCCCTTGTGGGCAGGAGGAATGGCGAACGGACCGCCGGGATGACATCGAGGACGAACAGACAAACGACCTTTAAGGAGGGTCTACACACATGAACACCAGAACAAGATGGAAGGTTGTGCTTGGGATGTTGGGCATTGGGTTGTTGGGACTGGGGACGGCGCAGGCGGCCAACCCCGTAGACGGCACGATCACGGTGACACCCGTGGCGACGGTGGACTTGACCTTGTCACCGACCACCTACGCCTACGGGCCGCTCACCGTCAATACGTCGTCTGTGGCGGCGACAGCCATCACGCTGTCGAACTCGGGCAGTGTGGACGTGACCTGCACGAAGAGGATCCAGACCGAGTCAAGTCCCGCGGGCTGGACAGCCGCGACGATCGGCTCGCCGGCGGTAGCGCTGAACAAGTACGCGCTCTACGTGGCGACAGCGGCGGCACGCCCTGCGACAGGGGACTTCGTTGACGCGGACCACCTGTTCAACGGGACCGGAGCCAACGGCTTGAAGGGCTTGGGCGGTGGAGATCCCACCATCACGACTTCAGGCGGAGCGACGCCGAACGTGAGCCTGTGGTTCAAGCTGAACATGCCGAGCGCGGTCAGCGCGCAGACGGCACGTGAAATCACGGTGCGCTTCACTGGATCGGCACTGTAAAGAGACCGTCATCCCCGAGACGTTATCGGGATGTCTGTGGCGCTTATGAACGCCACGGGTCTCGGCTGCCGTCCTGGAAGCTCCAAGGGGAGGGACCGTCCCTTGTGGGCAGGAGGAATGGCGAACGGACCGCCGGGATGACATCAAGGACGAACAGACAAACGACCTTTAAGGAGGGTCTACACACATGAACACCAGAACAAGATGGAAGGTTGTGCTTGGGATGTTGGGCATTGGGTTGTTGGGACTGGGGACGGCGCAAGCCGCCAACCCCGTAGACGGCACGATCACGGTGACACCCGTGGCGACGGTGGACTTGACCTTGTCACCGACCACCTACGCCTACGGGCCGCTCACCGTCAATACGTCGTCTGTGGCGGCGACAGCCATCACGCTGTCGAACTCGGGCAGTGTGGACGTGACCGTCCAGAAGAACATCCAGACCGAGTCAAGTCCCGCGGGCTGGACGGCCGCGACGATCGGCTCGCCGGCAGTAGCGCTGAACAAGTACGCGCTCTACGTGGCGACAGCGGCGGCACGCCCTGCGACAGGGGACTTCGTTGACGCGGACCACCTGTTCAACGGGACCGGAGCCAACGGCTTGAAGGGCTTGGGCGGTGGAGATCCCACCATCACGACTTCAGGCGGAGCGACGCCGAACGTGAGCCTGTGGTTCAAGCTGGCGATGCCGAGCGCAGTCAGCGCGCAGACCGCACGTGAAATCACGGTGCGCTTCACTGGATCGGCACTGTAAAGAGACCGTCATCCCCGAGACGTTATCGGGATGTCTGTGGCGCTTATGAACGCCACGGGTCTCGGCTGCCGTCCTGGAAGCTCCAAGGGGAGGGACCGTCCCTTGTGGGCAGGAGGAATGGCGAACGGACCGCCGGGATGACATCAAGGACGAACAGACAAACGACCTTTAAGGAGGGTCTACACACATGAACACCAGAACAAGATGGAAGGTTGTGCTTGGGATGTTGGGCATTGGGTTGTTGGGACTGGGGACGGCGCAAGCCGCCAACCCCGTAGACGGCACGATCACGGTGACACCCGTGGCGACGGTGGACTTGACCTTGTCACCGACCACCTACGCCTACGGGCCGCTCACCGTCAATACGTCGTCTGTGGCGGCGACAGCCATCACGCTGTCGAACTCGGGCAGTGTGGACGTGACCGTCCAGAAGAACATCCAGACCGAGTCAAGTCCCGCGGGCTGGACGGCCGCGACGATCGGCTCGCCGGCAGTAGCGCTGAACAAGTACGCGCTCTACGTGGCGACAGCGGCGGCACGCCCTGCGACAGGGGACTTCGTTGACGCGGACCACCTGTTCAACGGGACCGGAGCCAACGGCTTGAAGGGCTTGGGCGGTGGAGATCCCACCATCACGACTTCAGGCGGAGCGACGCCGAACGTGAGCCTGTGGTTCAAGCTGGCGATGCCGAGCGCAGTCAGCGCGCAGACCGCACGTGAAATCACGGTGCGCTTCACTGGATCGGCACTGTAAGAGGGAGTCCAGATGGAAAAGGACTCCTCGATGAGAGGACAACCATGTGAATAGGGGGGTGAGTATGCATGCGTAATTCACACAAATGGCTTGCGCTATGCGGAGTCTTCGTAACGCTGGCCAGCAGTCAAGCAAGGGCCTCAAACCCTGTTGATGGCACCATCACAGTCACGCCTGTCGCGACGGTGGATCTGACGTTGTCGCCGACCACTTATGCGTTCGGGTCGCTGGATGTGGGTGTCACAACCGTGACGGCCTCTGCGCTGAGCTTGTCGAATAACGGTTCAGTGGATGTGACGGTCGATAAGCGAATCCAGACGCAATCAAGTCCTGCGGGCTGGTTCGCCTCTACGATCGCTTCACCGAACAATGCGGCGAATACGTACGCGCTCTACGTGGCGACGGCAGCCGTTCGTCCAGCCAGTGGTGCGTTTAGCGTGGCCAGTCACTTGTTCGATGGAACAGGAGCCAACCCCCTGCGAGGGTTGGGAGGAAGTAGTCCGGTGGTCACAACATCCGGCGGCTCATTGCCGAGTGTTGATCTGTGGTTCCGGCTGGATATGCCGACGAGTGTCGCCGACAACAGCGCACGGGAAATCACAGTACGTTTCACCGGAACGGCGCAGTAAGGAGACGCCTTCAAGGAGGGCTGCTACGAGTGCATTAAGGCCACGGCAGGTTCATTGGCCATTGCCGCGTGATCACCCGAAAGTTCGGGAGGGTCCGCCACGCTGTCCTTGGAAGGGGAAAGATCGCCCCATGGGGTAATCATGTCCCTTTGTGGAGGAGTTATGGAAGGAAGTTAAAGGAGCACTTACGAGCGAGAACAATTTCATCGCGCGTGTAACGCGTTGGATACGGCACCTGGTGCTCGTCGGGGGAGCTTTGTGTTTACTCGGCCCGCCCGGACCGGTTTATGCCGCTTCATTCGTTGACGCCTCTCTGAGCGTCAGGCCGTTTGCTGGAGTTCCTCCAGCCACGATTGTTGACCTTTCGACCACGCCTGTGGCCGTTGAAGGACAACTACGCCTTGATTGGACAGCGCCGACCGTATTCCCCGGGAGTACGCTTGAGGCCTACCAAGTCAGGATCCAAACGATTTCACTGGCCAGCGTTGGCGGGAGCACGACCGCCTGGTGGAATACCGCTGGCGGTTTCACAGCCCAAGGATTTTACGGAGAGTCTCCAGGGGATGCCGTCACAAGGACCTTGGGGCCACCCGGCACCGGGTCCGACCACACCTTGGCACTGTTCCCTGGGGCCACGTATTACATCGCCGTCCGTTCCGCCGATGATGTGGGCGTCTCGCTCGATTTCTGGTCCGATATCGCTGGGGTTGCCCAAGCGAGTCCTGTTGATCTGGTGCCTGGAACGCCGAGCGGGCTCAGCGCGACCGGCACTCTCTCGTCCATTGACCTTGCCTGGACCGACCTCACTACGGTCCAGAAAGGGCCTGATTTTGATGCCTACCAAATTTATCGGTCCACAGAGAGCGGGACCGGCTACGTTCTGCTCAGTTCGTCAACGGGGACCTCTTATAGCGACAACTCGGTTGTCCTAGGGACCTCCTACTACTACATCATCACGGCCCTTGATCGAGGGGCGCCGACCTATCCTGGCACGGCCTGGGAGAGCCCGCCCTCTTCAGAAGTCGTTGCCGAACGTCTGCAGATCATCCGGACACCCTTGCGGCCCAATGGACTTGTCGCTTCCAATGCGGGGGGTCTCTTTACCGTGAGCTGGAGTTCCGTCACCCTCGCGACAGATTACCTGCCGATCACTCTTGACCACTATTCGGTCTACCGGTACGACGCGATTGAATCCACTCCGACGCTCGTAGGGACCTTAGGGGCCGACACCTTGAGCTACTCCGAGGCGGTGGGGGCACAGACCTATTACTACCGCGTCTTTGCTGTTGGTGTGGGCGGCTTCACATCGGCGGCCTCTGATTATGTGGACACCCTTGAGAACCGCATTGTCGTGGCCGCCGATGATCCGACAACGCGCGTGGTGGTCCCTGCGGCGCTCCTTCATGAACTGAACGCTGGGTTCAACGGCTATGGCGAGGATGTTGAGCTGGTCATTGTGCGCCGAGCCCAGGACGAAGTGGATGTCACCCTGCGGTCCTACCGCGTTGAAGCCTATTTGGCTCAGTCCGGCAGGCCGTTGCCGAACTTCGCCTTCTCGCGAAACGACATGCAGGTCCAGCTGGGCCTTGGAGCAATTTTAGGAACTGGCCACTACCGCACGAAATTTCTTGACCCTGGCCCGGGTTCGATCGCTCAAATCGTCTCGGTCTACTGGTACAACGGCGCCGCTTACATCCGGCTGAGCGATCCTGTCCTGACCTCGGCCCAGCAGATCGCCGTGAGCGTTCGGAACATCGGAATCTACCAGGTCCGCGCCACCCAAATTGGAACCGTCTTCAAACTCTCACAGAACTCGCCTTACCCGCGCGTGATCACGCCCAACGATCCGTCGCAGAACAACCGCGTCTTCTGGTTCTTCGACAACCCGTCGGGTGACCCCGTGACCGGAACGATTTACGACATCCGCGGTGCCGTGGTCCGAGACATCACCTTCAGCAGTCTCTCGCCGACTTCCAACTCCCTGGTCTGGGATGGAAGAGACGGAAACGGCGCTGTCGTGCCGAGCGGCGTCTACCTCTACAAGATCCAGGCCGGAAAGGAGAGTGCCACGGGAACCGTGGTCGTCGCCCGATGATGACAGCAAAGGCAAACATCGTGAATGGTAAATGGTCAATAGTTCAAGCGCTTGCGCTTCCTATTTTCTATTCACTATTTACGCTGTTTGCCGTACCCGTCCACGCGGCGTTTGAGGATAAGGGGACGGGCGCCCGCGGCACCGCGCTGGGTGACACCTATGTGGTGATGGGCGATGACGTGCTGTCTCTCGCCTACAACCCGGCGGCCTTGGCCCGCGTCCGGCAGAAAGAAGTCACGTCCGAGTACGCGAAACTCTTCGCGGGCCTCTCCGACGGCTCCAATTTATCACAGACCTATCTGGCTTACGGCCAGCCCGTGTCCTGGGGTGGGACGCTGGCCGTAAGTTGGAAACAGTTCGGGCTCGACGACCTCTATAAGGAGCGCACGCTCTCCTTAGGCTACGGGGAGTGGCTGACGTCCAAGATTGCCATTGGCGGGGCCCTCAAGCAGCTTTATCACTCCTTTGGCGTGCCCCAGATCATCGTCGACAACAACGGCAACGTTCAATCCGGCACGCCCGACTTCTTCACGCAAAACGGCCACTCGAACACCGCCTACTCCGCGGACCTGGGCGCCCTGTACCGGTGGACGGATAAGACGACGCTGGCGCTCTCGCTCCAGGACATCAATGAGCCCAATATCGCGCTCTCAAGCGCTGATCATGAAATTGTCCCGCGCACGACAAGACTGGCCATCTCCTACGCCCGCAATCGCTACCTGAGCTTTGCCGGTGCCCTGCAAAGACGGCAAACACTCTCCAACCAGAGCGACACGATCGCGACCGGTGCCGCGGAACGCAAGTGGAGTTTGATCGGCGGGGACCGCGTCGCGGTCCGCGGGTCTTTGGCCGCCGGAAGTCGCCAGTATCGTCAGCTTGCGCTCGGAGGCGGCTATGAGATGGGGGCCCTCGGTTTTGACTATACGTTCGTCTTTAATCTGGGCGGCATCACGCTGGGCGATACCTCCGGGACACATCGGTTCTCGATGAGCTATCGCTTTGGTGTGCCCGAGGCGCCGGCCCAGCCCATCCTGAAAGCAAGGCAAAAAGAGACCAAAAAAGAAGAGCCCAAGAAAGAAGAGTCAGTCGTGCTTGGTGAATTACTTGTCGCAAAGAAAGCCACGCCAAAGTCTGTGACGCAAAAACCTCGCAAGACGCCGTCTTCGGCCTATGCCCAGGAACTGAATGAGATGGAACAGCTGATCCAGGGACAGCCCCAACGCGGTTCATCAGGGGCAAAAGCCGCGGCGCCTCAATCCGTGTCAGACGTTTCGAAGCTGATTGCTCAAGCCCAAAAATCCGCTCAGCCGGGATCTGCCGTCATCGTCATCATTCCTCCAAGCGCCGGAGCGGGAACGCCTTCCGAAGAACAGGTCACTGCAGAGATGATGCTCGGGCATCTCGCAAAAGAAGCGCCCAAGATAGAGCCGCCTTCGGACAAAGCGATGAAGGGGATCATGGAGGACCCAACAACCACGACACCCACGGTGACTTTGGAAGATCTTCAGGTGCCTCTGACGGCTGCGCGACCGCTGGGAGTGTCGCCCGTGCCCCAAGTGAAAAACATCGAGGAGCTCCTGGTGCGTGTTTCTTCGCTGCTCATGGCGCCGTCCGCGCATCGTGTCGGTGCTTTTGAGGCCCAGTTCGATCTTTGGAAGAGCTACTTCGAGAGCTCTCAGAAGGAACTCACGGAGTTTATGGACCTGGAAGATGAACTGCAGAACACAAAGAATTATTACGCGCACTTGCGATCGCGCCAAGCCTCAGAGCCTGAGCGCGTGAATTATCTGATGCGCACCCTGGAGAAGTATCTGGAAAACATCCTGGTGAATCGTCCCTGGAACCTCCAAGACGCGCGGGACTTGCGTTACATGGCTTGGCTGCACCTGGCCTGGAACTACCAGCGGTCCTTGCCCGCACAGGGGATGTCGATGAATGATGGAATCGCGTCCCTCCAACGGATTGTGAACAAAGCGATCCGCTATGAGCATGAGCCGCCAGAACCTATCCGAACCGCAGGTCCTGCGAAGGCAGCGCCTGCGCCAAAACCAGTCGTCACGGTGCCCGAGGTGGCGCCAAAACCGCCGACCGCCCAAAAGGCCCAAGAAATGCGCTCCGAGTCGCAAATTCGCTATGAAAAGGCGTTGTTGCAGTACTCCCGCAAGGTCGCTGCAGGCGCTACGATCGCCGAACGCATCAAGCTGTTAAAGAAAATCCTCGCCAGCTGCCAGCAGGCCAATCTCGATTGCAGGCTGGCTTATCAGGAGTTTGAGGCCACCTTTGATGAAGAGCTTCAGAGTGCAAATTAAGGTTGAAAATAGCGCTAATCCAGCTAGGCTAAGGCAGGAGGTTTTATGAAGAAAATCCTAATTTTCGTTGTCCTGGTGGTGATCGTCGGAATTCTTGGGGTCCGGTGGTGGCCCAGCTACTCCCCATTTATTATTAAGGAAGCCCATGCACGAGCCGCGACGAGCCCTGAAGTCGAGCGCCTTTCCGCTCAAAAGCAAGAATTTATCGTTCGTATTAAGCAGCTGCGTCCCGGCGGATCTCTCGCGGGTCGTATGATCGATCTTGAAGGACGAAAAAACCAGCTCCTTCGCCATTATCCCAACGGGCACCCGGACATCAAAATCCTGGATGAGCAAATTGCCACCATGCGCACGGCGCTCGAGAAACTGCCGCAACTGGAAGCGGAATACACGGCACTGAACCAGAAGCTGGAGTTGGCCCGCACGCAAGCCCAGGCCCCCGCCAAAAAATCGATCGATTTCCACTCCTTCTTGAAACCTCAATATCTGCGCCTTCCACGGTTGAGGTTTGAATCAGAAGCCACCCTCGTTTATGGGGGGGACCCCAAGAATCTGGAAGAAGAAGTGGGACAACTTCGTGCGGACCCTTCCATTCCATTGGCGGAGGCGACCCTCGAAAAGGTCCCTGGCGAGCCGCCTCAGATACTCGTCCGTGGCACGGCGTCCATGCCAGGCAAGCTGATGGAGCGCTTAAGCAGGGTCGTCCAAGCGGTCATCGCGTCTTCTCTGGCCCGAGAAAAGGACGCCCTCCACAAGAAGGTGGTAACGTTCCAGAAACAGCAACAGAACCTCGAGACAAATTTGAAGCAGCTTGCTCTTGAACGCAAGGCGCTCCTCATGGGCCCCGTCCCGACCACGCCGAACGCGCAGCTCATCGCCCAAATTGAGTCCTTAAAAGCCCGCAGGAACCTCTTGATTGAAAATTACCCGACGCACACCGATATCGCTCAGTTGGGTCAACAAATTAAAGAATTGCTTGGAAAAACAGGGCGCCGATCCACCCGATTGACCGAGAAACTCTCGATTTATGATCGTCAGATCAATGAGACCAAAGTCTGGATGGGCTACCTCGGCCGCCGCGCAGAGGCGCTGGCGAAGGAAGAGAAACAAGCCAAATCCTTATGGACCTTAGCGCGTCCGTTCCAGAAGCCGACATGGCCCCGGCGGGTGGAGGGCTGGCCTGTTCTGGCCGGAGGCGTTCTGGCGGTGGCCCTTCTGGGTGTCGTGATGAGGCGCGCCAAAAAGTCGAAGAAGATCGTCTCCGAACCTTTGCCTCTCGATGGCTTGTGGAAAGTCCCATCGGCTCAACCAACGGCGTCCTCCGTCCCGGAACCGCCTCCGAGCGCGGTCGCGCTCGAAGTGGTCACGCCGGAGCTCCCTGCCGATCCCTTGACGCAAAAGGCGGCCTCCCTCTATGAGCGATGGGTGGAAGTCGCCAAACTTCTTTACTCGCCTGCCCTGCAGGCGCCGGAAGGGGTGTTGGAATCGGTCAGCCCGCTTTTGCAGGAGTCGAGTGAGTTTCTACCCGAGGGCCATGATGTGCTCGCGCGCTACCTCGCGAGGTCCGTGGAGCCCGGGAATCTCCCGGCCCATGTCGCGCGGACGGTCTTGATGGCCCTGACCGGCGCTGAGGAAGCCGGTGCCTCACCCGAGCACCGTTATGCCATGGCCTTGGCGGCACTCTTCCATGATTTAGCGGTCGTTCCTCGTCCCGCCGCCCAGCAGGAGGAGGTCGGCTCAGAGGTGGGACGTCTCTCCGCGGTTCTCTTGCGGCGGATCCCAGGTCTGGCACCGGCCCTTTTGGCGATGGTCGAAGAGATTCTGATTGGGATGGATGAATACAAGCTCGAAACATGGCATAACATCGCACAGGGCAGGACACTGGAGCCCCTCTCCAAGGTGTTGCGTGAAATTGATCGGTTCGAGAAGGTCATGCAGAAGCAGAAGGCCCGCCTCCAACGGCAACTGCGTCCCGCCGCAAATTTCTAATGAGCGCTAGCGAAGAGCCCTCCTCTTCTCACGACGTGTCTGACCTTGATACGGCAAGGCTCGCCCTGCGCGGAGCCGTCGCGTCTTTACGAAACCTTCAGGACATGATGACCAGCCTCAAATCGGAGAATCAGGAACTGGTCGTGCGCGAAAAAGCCTGGAAGGCGCGCGTCGAAACGATGGAACAGCGCCTCTCCGAGATCCACGACCGTTGGCAAGAGAGTCAGACGCTTCTTCAGGAGTATAAGTCCGAGCTCTCCTCGCAACTGCGACAGGAGATCGCGGCCGAAGAGCATGAGAAGTGGCAAGCCCAGATCACAAAACTGCAAACCCTTCTGCAAGAGTGGCAAAAGGCGCGCGAGCTCAGGGAAGCGGAACTGGCCAGGGTCAAAGAGATGCATGATGACCGAGAGCGCGATGTGCAGAGGCTTGAGCAGGAAAAAATCGCCTTTGAGCACAGGGCCCAGTCGGAGATCATCTCCATCTTAGAGCGGTCCAGGCATACCCTCCAAGAAGCCCTCGAGGTCGCTCAAAGTGAAAAAGATCGAGAGGTTCGGGAGCTCAAAGCGCAGTGGGCTAAAGAGAAGACAGAATTGAAAGATGCTCTGCAGCGCACCGAGGTGGAGCGAGCGGCGCGAGAAGAAACATGGCAAACAGAATTCCATCGCAAACGGCAGGAGCTGGAAGCGCTCTGGCGCGCGCGCGAGGAAGAAGCCTGGAAGCAGATGGAGCAGGCGCGCGCGCAAACCGAATCAACATGGCAGGCGCAATACCAGTCCCGCCTGGGGTCGCTCCATCAGGAACGGCTGGAACTTCAGTCCATGTATGAACAAAAACTGCAGGGTCTCGAGGCAGCGCGCGCCGAAAAAGAAAAGGCCCTTGAGACTCTCTTTCAGGAAAAGGAAACCGCCCTTCGCGAAAAGTATTTGGCCGATCTGCAAGCAAAAGAAGGGGCGCTGGAGGTCAAGCGCCTTGAGTTGGAACAGCAAGCGGCCAGGCGTGAGGCGGAGCTCTCGGCCCGTTTTCGAAGAGAAGAAGAAGCACTCCGGACGTCCCTCAAACAGCTGGAATCAGGACTCCGGCGCACCGCCAATGAAGAAATGGCCCGCCGAAAAGCCGCGCTCAAACACAACGAACCGGACACCCATCCCGACACGAAGTAGGTTTTAGGCTGTCATCCCGGCATGTCGTTCCCCTTATGACCGATGGACAAACCCGTCCTTTATTGTTCCTTCTCCCGCCGAAGGCGGGAGAAGGCTAGGATGAGGGCACGATTAGCCCTCACCCCCGCCCTCTCCCGTCTTACGCCGGGAGAGGGGGGGTACGTAGAATCGAAGATTTATGGTTAGTAAGCCCGAAGAGAAATCCCGAGAGGAACTTTACAGTAGTCCGAGAAGAAAGGCAGGTGGGCTTTGACCTTGGCGACCGCCTCCTCTGCGGCCGCTTCGCCCACCTTCGAAATCTCCTCTGACCTATGAAATTCCGTCCAGAGAAAGTCGTGCATGTCCGGCGCGATCACCACATGAGCGATTTCGGTCCTGGCTTGAGCGATCTCGTACTGCATGGTGTAGAGCATCTTGAAGAACACCTCCGCCATGCCGGGGGAGCGTGGGGCAAGGGGGAATATCTTTTTTTCGCTGGCAAGACCTCGACGGACGGAAGGCTTTGCCGTCAGGTTTACCGAAACCAGAATATCAGCGCCCATCTTGGCGACCACGGACGTCGGCACGGGGTTCGTGAGACCGCCATCGACCAAATAGTGCCCTCTGTGGAGGAAGGGCCTGAAAATAATGGGGAGGGACGTGGAGGCGCGGACGGCGTCGGCGACACGCCCTTCCCGGATCACCACCTCTTCACCGTAGCGGATGTCGGTCGCAATGGCGGCGAAAGGCCGATGCAATTGGCTAAATTCCACATGACCCAGAACGCTGCGCAAGAAGGCGCTTAAGGTTTGTCCTGCGAGGAACCCTCCATGAGGAAAAGTGAGATCACCCAAGATGTTGTGGCGCAACCAATGTTTGGTTATGGTTTTTGCGATCTCGCGGATCTCCTCAGGGGATTTCCCCGCGCAGTAAAAACTACCCAGCAAGGCTCCCATCGAGGTGCCGGCCACCATGTCGATCGGGATGCCCTCTCTTTCGAAGACCTTGAGAATCCCGATCAAGGCATAACCATAAGCCGCGCCGGAGCCCATCGCCAGGCCCACCTGAAGATGCGCCAAGGTGCGGGCGATGCGCTCAAGCGCCGCCACCGCTGGCTTCGCGATGGCCATCGGAAGATAAGGGGACCCGCTCTCGCGAAAGGGTTGATGATACAGTTCGCTCCAGGGGACACGAAAATCAGCCGTTGCCGTGCCTGCCAGGGCGCGGCTGGGATGGAGCAGACGGACGGTTTGCACGGGGATCGTCGGGTCCTTCATATTGTTCTGCAGCGTTTCGTGAGAGGGTGTCACGAGATCGTCCGCTTGGTCCCAGGAGATGAAGAAAATATGGTCCGACTCCTGAAGCAGCATCTGGCTCAAAGGGTCCTTCTCGACGGGGGCCAGGGTCAAAACGAAATCATAATGGTCTTTGAGAAAGCTCATAAACGAAGGGACCGCGTTGAAGAGGCTTTCCTTGAGGAGCTTCGGCGGCAAGGAGAGGAATTCTAAGCCGGAAGGGTGGATCGCGAGCAGTTTGTGAAGAATTTGAAGATCCAGAAGGTCCTCGGCCCTGTGCAAGGCTTCTTGAGCCGGAGGCGAAGTCAGCCCCAAGGCGCGTGCCATGTCGCCTGAGCGCAGCCCAGCATCCAGCACCAGGACGCGGCGCCGCGTTTGCTCGACGAAAGCGATCGCCAGGTTAATCGTCAAGATCATCATGGCCTCATGGGGCAGCGCGGCAACCAGAGAAATCACCTGAGGCTGGCTGGGCTTCTCCTCCCGAGGGTTAATGGACACGGCAAGGCGTTTGGACAGCGCTCGTGAGAGCTGCATCCCGACGAGCGGGTGGTGTTCCAGAACATCGTCAAAGTCAGATTTTGAGAGCGTGAGAAACTCGCAGGGCGTCGCGGTGATGACCTGGAAAACCTGAGGCTCTCCTGTGAGAAGGGAGAGTTCACCCAGCGCGTCGCCCCGGCCCAGGTAATCGAGAGTTTTTTCGTTGTCCGTGACGCTGGCCTTGGACGAGATTCTGACGTGTCCGTTGCGGATGAGATAGAGAATGTCGCAAGGCTCCTCCGCTTGAAGGATCACTCTCCCTTTTTCCATTTGGACAACTCGGAGTTTGGCGACGAGCTCCTCCAGGACATCATCGCCCAATTGACCAAAGAGCGAGTTCCGCCTTAAGAAAAAGAGTCCATCTGTTTTGATTTGAGAATCCATGGGCTTAGCCAAAAATATTCAATTTGGGCGTCACCCCGGCGAAAGCCGGCCCTCCACACATCCGGCGCCCGCCACACGGCTGGCGAGGCCTCGCCGGAAGTTTGGCGGGGGCCGTCCGCCCTGCCGTGTGGCGGACGGGGTCTATCATGCTCCGATGGAAATGATGGATACCGGCGTTCGCCGGTATGACGGCAAAAAAGACAAGACTCTTCAGTCGAGCATCAATGCTCAAATTACTGCTCCAAGTTCGTGGAATAAATTCAAGATATTCTCCACTTTGTCTATAATCTCACCATGCCCAAGTACCAAGCGATTCGTGGCACCAAGGATATCCTCCCGCAAGATGCCGCTCAGTTTGAGCGCCTCGAGGTCCACGCGCGGGACCTTTTCAAATGCTACGGCTACCAAGAAATTCGCACGCCCACCTTTGAGTCCGTCGATCTCTTTCAAAGGTCCCTCGGTGAAACCACCGATGTCGTACAAAAGGAGATGTACGTTTTCGAGGACCGCGGCGGCCGCAAGCTCGCGCTAAGACCGGAAGGGACCGCCGGCGTCGTGCGGGCTTTAATCGAGCATCATTTATCTCAAAATGCTCCATTTTGCAAGCTGTTTTACATAGGGCCAATGTTCCGCGCCGAGCGTCCCCAGGCGGGGCGCTACCGGGAGTTTTGGCAGATTGGCGCGGAGTATTTTGCCAATGCCTCTCCCGTCGCTGATGCGGAGCTCTTGAGCCTGATCGAGAAGCTCTTCCTGGGTGTCGGCATCCAGGACGCGCGTCTTAAGATCAACAGCCTCGGCGACGCGCAATGCCGTCCCCCCTATTTACAGGCCCTGCGAGCGTATTTGAAGAGCAAACTCTCTACGCTTTGTGAGGACTGCCAGACGCGCTACGACAAGAACCCACTCCGAGCCCTGGATTGCAAAGTGGATGGCCCGAAGCTCCAAGACGCGCCGACGATCGACAAGTTCTGGTGCGCGCCTTGCCGGACACATTTTGACGACGTCGTACGATATCTCCAAGCAGCCCGGGTCGCCTTTGAGGTTGTGCCTGGACTGGTGCGAGGGCTCGATTACTACAGTCGCACGATTTTCGAAGTGACGACTTCGGTGCTGGGTGCTCAAGACGCGTTGGCGGCCGGTGGCCGGTACGACCAATTGGTTCAAGAGCTGGGGGGACCTGATGTGCCGGCGCTTGGGTTTGCGATGGGGGTGGAGCGAGCGATTCAGGCGATGCAGGCGGCTGGAGGGAAAGACGCCGGGACGCCGGGACGCCGGGACATCATATTTGTGGCGGCGATGGGGGAGAAAGCTTCCCAGGAAGCGTTCGTTCTCCTTGAACAGCTTCGGCAGGACAAGACGCTTGCGGCCAGAGACATCAGGTTCGATGGAGGCTTCTTTGAGAAGAAACTGAGCGCTCAACTCACGATCGCGGACCGGATCGGCGCCGGTCACGCGGTCATTCTAGGCGAAGACGAAGTCAAGCAAGGCAAGGTGACGTTCAAAACTTTTTCCACCGGAACACAAAAAACCATTGAAAAATCGCTCTTAATCTCGCATCTTTATTCCTTAGAGACAGCGTAAAACTTGCGAAAACCGATCGTCATTCCGGCGAAAGCCGGAATCCATCACTTGAATAATGATGGACCCCGGTTTTCACCGGGGTGACCGCAATGCAGCGTAAGTCTTAAACTATAAAGATGCGAAAAAGTCACTGGATAAGTCTTCTTCTAGCGCTCGTCGTCGCTGCCTTCTGGGCTTTCCTGGAAGCGCGCCGCGAGCATTACTTTCTCAAGGCGGAGGCAACCCACAAACATCCTGCCGATTACAACGCTGCCTATCTCATGCAGCGCCTGGAGTGGGCCTGTCTCGATTGGCGATTTAAGATTCAAGGGGATCGAAAACCCCACCCGGACGTCGCCATCATCGCGATCGATGAAAAATCTCTCAAAGAACTTCATCAGTGGCCATGGCCACGGCGCATCCATGCGAATCTGATCGATCGCCTTGCCAAGAATCCTCCCAAGGCTCTCGCCTTTGATGTACTCTTCCTTGAGCCCTTCTCGTTGGATACGGTGGGGGACCGCATGCTGGTTCGCGCCACCCAGCGATATCCCTGGGTGGTCCATTCCTACTTTTTCCAAAGCGAGGGAGATGAAATCGTTCAGGTTCAACTCCCTTTCTCCGCCCTCCTGGACGCGATCGGGAGGGCCGGCTACGTCAACGCCTTTATCGATGAAGATGGTGTGCTTCGCAGTGCCCGTGGACAAGTCACTGTCCAAGGCCAAGAGATCGCGCTCCTATCGGTGGAAGCCGCGGCGCTCTATTTGGGCAAGGAACCGAGTGAGGTCCTGCGCCTGGTGCCGCGTGACGAGAAGGGCCGTATGCTTTTAAATTTTGTGGGGAAAGACTATACGTTTCCCTACATCCCCTACGCGGATGTGCTCCGCGGCCAGTTTCCGGCGAAGAACCTGGCGGGGAAAGTGCTGCTGGTCGGCTCAAGCGCCACAGGAACCTTTGACCATTATCCGACGCCAACTTCCAGTTTCATGCCTGGCGTGGAGTTCCACGCCAACGTCATTGACAACCTGCTGAGGCTCAACGCACTCCGCCTGGAAAAAGTGAAATGGACCTATGTGGGGATCGCGATGTTCGCGCTTTTGGCGGGACTGCTTCTTGTTCGAGCATCGGCGTGGGCGGGGGCTCTGTGGGCGCTTTTGGCGGGAGCGGCCTTCGTCGGATACGCGCAATGGCTCTTTACGAGCCGGCAAGTCGTCATGGACATGGCGGGGCCTCTTCTGACACTTCTCACCTCGTATGGCGCCATTGTCATTTATCGATTCTTTACGGAGGAACGCGAGAAGCGCCTGGTGAAATCGTTTTTCAGCCAGCAAGTCTCTGGCGAACTTCTTGACGTTCTTATGGAGAACCCGGAGATCTTGAAAAAAACAGGGGAGCGCCGCGAGATGACCGTGTTTTTTTCGGATTTGGCGGGCTTCACCTCGATTTCGGAGAGGCTTCAACCGGAAGAGTTGGTGGACTTGCTCAATCACTATCTTACGTCGATGACGGACGTGATCTTTGAAAACGGCGGCTACGTCGACAAGTACATGGGCGACGGCATCATGGCGTTCTGGAATGGACTGCTCAAACAGCCCGACCACGCCGAGCGCGCGTGTCGCTGCGCGCTTGGCAGCGCTAAGCGCCTGAAGGATTTGAACGAAGATCTTAAAAAGAGGGGTGGCATTGTGGCGCTCGGCGCGCGGATCGGCATCAACACCGGGATCATGGCGGCGGGCTATATGGGGTCCGCCCAAAAGAAACAGTTCACGGTGATGGGGGATAATGTGAATCTGGGATCGCGCCTGGAAGGGGCCAATAAGGCTTTTGGCTCCTCCATCATGATCAGCGAATTTACTTATGAAATGGTCCATGACCAATTTGAGGTGCGCTTTCTGGACAAGATCCGGGTTCCCGGCAAGGCCAAACCTGTGAAGGTCTACGAGCTCCTGGCGGAGAAAGGGGGGCTTGATCCCGTCTGGCAAAAGGCCCTTCCCATTCACCATGAGGCCATACAACTTTTCACGGAAAAACAATTCGATTTAGCTAAAAAGAAATTCCTTGAAGTCACACAAATCTTGGGACAAGATAAGGCCAGTATGGCCTATATTCAAAGAGCCGAAATGTTTATGGAGACACCACCGGCGGACGATTGGGATGGTGTTTTTGAGGTGAAAAGCAAATAATGGAAATCTTCTGGCGCCTCATCCTGGCGCATTTTGTGGCTGATTTCACGCTTCAAACCAATAAGGTCGCCTCTTGGAAGCGCGAAAGCCGGCTGGGCATGCTGATCCACACTCTCACGCACCCCCTTGTTTCTTACGCGCTTTGCTGGCCCTATCTCGGACAAACCTGGGTGGACGCGCCGCTCCTCCGGATGAATGGCTGGGTTTGTATCGCCGTGATCACGCTCTTCCACTGGCTTGAGGACGAGTGGCGGGTCTGGTCCATTCAGGAGACGGGAAGCCCCGACAGCACCGGGTTTTTTCTCTGGGACCAGGTGGTGCATATCGTCATGATCCTGGCGCTCTCGCCCACGACCAACGAGACGGCGGTCTCGATGTGGATCTTTCCTGTGCTTTGCGTCGTGGTCCTTTCACATTTTGTGTCGGTCCTGATCTATTTTATTGAGAGCGATCTCTGGGGTCGTTCGGAGATGATGGGGGACAAAAAATATCGTTTTATCGGCGAGCGCCTCATCGGCGCCAGTCTCTTTCTCTTGCCGGGGCCACTTTTTCTGCTCGCCTTCGGTTGGTTGGGTTGGATCGCCTACTTATCCTTCTACAGATCCCAAGAACGCACTTGGGTGCATCTCATCATTGGCAACATGGCCGTGGTCCTCTTGGGCCTTACGGCGCGCGGCCTGCTTTCTTAGTTGGGCGTGATTAGGTGATTAAGTGATTGAGTAATTAGGGGAGTAGCCTACGGCATTGCATCCCTGAATCACCTAATCACCCAATCACTTAATCACGCACAATGCAAATCCTTACCGTTTGATACAATGCACCCGATTCCTGGCTGACCAAGAATCTTCTGTTGGCCGGTTTTGTCGTCTGAGGTTAGTGGACATTTCTGTGCCGTCATCCCGGCGGACGCCGGGATCCATCATTTCCGTCGAAACATGATAGACCCCGGCTTACGACATGCCGGGGTGACGTCAATAGAAGATTTGCGGTTAGTGTGCCCGTAGCTCCCGCCACTACGACGTTGGCGGGCAGGCAGCTGGATAGAGCGGTCGCCAGACGCCCGCCACAAAGCAGGCGGGTCCGACTGAAGTGTGTCGGATCTGGCGACAGGTCGCGGATCATCGAGTGGCGAATGTGCCCGTAGCTCAGCGGTAAGTTGATTCGAGTCACCCCTGTGCCCGTAGCTCAGCTGGATAGAGCGCTTCCCTGCGAAGGAAGAGGTCGCGAGTTCAAATCCCGCCGGGCACAGGGGTGACTTATTTCCCAGGATAGAGCGTCCGCCAGACTTCTGGCGGAAGGTCGCGAGTTCAAATCCCGCCGGGCACATTCGCCACTCGCTTCAAATCCCGTCCGCCACTCCAGCGTTGGCGCCCGGACAGCTCGCTGAAGCGAGCTGTTAGGGCTGCCCCTACACGCGAAGCGTCGTCGGGGCGGACGCCCTCTCCGCCACTAAGACGTTGGCGGATCCGCCTAAGCCGTAGTGGCGGACGAAGACTCAGTGGCGGGAAATCCCGTCCGCCACTCCAGCTTTCACCATCTCACACGTAACCTGGAGTATGGCGTAAAGGGAACTCCCCGAGCGAGCACTGGCTCGCTGAATGTGATTTGAGACATGAGATCAATCTTTGCCGTTGGCATCACCTGTGTGTATGCTCTCGTGACACTGATCATATGGTTATCGCGGGGCTACTTAGACCTTTTGGCAGACATATGTCTTTTCTTTCTTGCTTGGCCATGGCCTTATTTGCTCGTTGTAATTCCCATCCATTTTTCAGATTCAATACTGCTATCGCTGCTCTCCCTCGGCCATATAACGAATGTTTTCATTCTTTATTATGCTATCTCATGGCTGGAAAATCGTTTGTTTCCGCGTCTTTAAGGGTAATTGAAAGTCGCTTGATGGATCAAACGTCGAAATGAGGATACCAATGAAAAGCACATTGCTTACGTCGGCCCTGATCTTTGTCTCTTGCTCGGGAGTGTTTGGGCTTGAAGAAAGTCTATATCAGGAGAGGCTCTTGGCTACTATCCCGTCCGACTATGTCGCTCTTTGGCCAGTATTTACTCCTGATGGGAAACACGTGGCATGCCATGCATCGGAGGCCTGGAGGCGCGGATGGGATGCCCTTGATAACCAGATCGTCTTTATTGGTGAGCGGAAGGGCGGTTTCGTGAAGGCTGGACACGGCACCGTGTTCAGCCCGGATGGCACGAGACTGGCTTATACGGCCAGGAAGGGTCGTCATCGGTTCGTCGTTGTTAATGAGAAACCGCAAGAAGCTTTCGATGAAGTAGGTGACCCCATTTTCAGTCCGGATGGCACGAGACTGGCTTATACGGCCAGGAAGGGTCGTCATTGGTTCGTCGTTGTTAATGAGAAACCGCAAGAAGCTTTCGATGAAGTAGGTGACCCCTTTTTCAGTCCGGACGGCACCCGTTTGGCATATCCAGCCAAAAAGGGCCCGCGCTGGTTTCTCGTATTGGACGGGAAACGAAGCGGAGGGTTCGACGCCGTTAAAGGCTATCGGTTCAGTCCGGACGGCAGGACAACAGCGTATACAGCAAAGGAGAAAGGACTCTGGTTTGCTGTGATCAATAATCAGAGAGGAGAGGCTTTTTATGACGTCTCCTTCATTGGCTTCAGTCCCGATGGTCAACACGTGGCCTATCCGGCCTGCAGAGCCAAAGGCGAATGTTTCATGGTGCGCGATGGGAGGCCCGGGAAGAGTTTTACAAATGTTTTCCACCCTCTTTTCTCTCCCGACGGGAAACGCATCGCATACCTCGTGATGAAGGCAAAACCCTGTCTTGTTGTCGACGATATGATATTGGAAACCTATGATAATTATTTGGCATCCTACGTTTTTAGTCCGGACAGCAAAGAGATCGCCTATGCGGCGAAGCGGAAAGGAAGAGTTGTTGTTGTTGCAAACGGCAAAGAAGGGAAGGAATGCGACGCCACGAGGGACCTCGTTTATAGCTCGGATGGCAAGCAGCTTGCCTACATAGCTGAAGATAAGAAGACGGGACAACATCATGTGGTGGTGAATGAAAGAAAACTTGCGCCCTTTGATTGGGTGGGAAGCCTCACTTTTAGCCCGGATGGCAAGACGTTGGCTTACGGCGCGATGAAGGGGCAGGAACTGTTGTGGAAGGTTGTGACGGTTGAATGATTAAAGATCGGTGTTCTAATGGATTTCTTCCCACCCGCTCTCAATAGCACGCTTTAATCTGTTTCAACAAGCGTCGCTCCAGGAAAAGCTTTCTCTGCAATGGCCATCGGAGGCCCACGGACTAGGCAAGTTCTAAAATCGTCTAACCAAGGACTCCAGCGTTGGCGCCCGGACAGCTCGCTGAAGCGAGCTGTTAGGGCTGCCCCTACACGCGAAGCGTGCTCGGGGCGGACGCCCGCCGCGTTGTAGTGGCGGGCGCGGGCACACACGGGGCTTCTTCTTTTCAGTGACGAATCCGAAGGCGAGGGCCTGCCGGGCACATGTGTGGCTTTGACTTACATCTAGACCGTAGTTCATAAGTTTGCTAACGTCGCACTGATTCGTATGCGGAGCTGAAGTTTACAGGTTCAAGTCCTAAGGAGGATTTTTATGAGGGCATTCCTAATTCTGTCGGTGATCGCGGTTCTTTCTGGATGTGCAGCGGTTCCCTTGAAACCAGAAGCGCAGACGGTGCGTTTTCTGCAATCAGAACCTAAGGGATGCAAGTATCTTGGCGAAGCCACTGGCAACCAGGGGAATTTCTTCACAGGGCCCTGGACGAGCAATGCTAATTTAGAAACTGGTGCTCGTAATCGTCTTAAAAATAAAGCAACCGAAATGGGTGGGAATGTCATCGTCCTGCTCACCAACCGTGCTGGACAAACGGGCTCTGTCAATGAAGGTACGGGACATTCGTCACAAACGAATGTCACACTAACAGGTACGGTCTATCGTTGTCCTGCATCCGTACTCGGCGAATGAGTCGAGGCACTCGGTAACGTTCCCTCTCGAAAACAGGAGATTCCGCCTCTCCACGCTCTCGTTTCACGGCTGTTGTATCTCGATCGCGCTCGTCGCGCGTTGAGGGACAGGCAGCTCCACCACCCGACAAAAAGAAAAGCCGGCATATCCTCATACGAGAATATGCCGGCTTTTGCTCTATCGCGGAGAGGGGGACACCCCCTCAACCCCGCCAAACACCCGGCATGTGCTCCCCCGACGGAGAAAAAATTAATGTGAATATTCTCCCGAGTTTTGCATCTAAGGGATATGGAGCTAAGCAGACCCATCAAAGTCGCAGGAGTCGACCGCGGTCTTTCGCCACTGATCGAACGGGTTCGCACTCTGGTGCAAGCCGCGCGCCGGGCTGCTGCCAGCAGCATCAATCTCCTGCAGGTTCGCACCAATTTTGAAATCGGCCGTCTCATTGTGGAGAACGAGCAGACGGGCATTGCCCGAGCGGCCTATGGCGCAGAAACACTCCTTCATTTGTCTGCCAGCCTGACAGCGGAGTTCGGGAGGGGATTCTCCGCGGTAAACCTGTCCCATATGCGCAAGTTCTATCTTTTGTGGCGGGATCGCGTACCAATTCTTCAGAAGCCTTCTGAAAAATCCGCCGCCATTTCCGAGAAGCCTTCTAGGAAATCTGACCTCATTCGTCAGAAGCCGTCTGACCCATCGGTCCTGTCGTATCCCTTCACCTTGGGATGGTCGCATTACGTCACGCTTCTTGGCATCGAAGACGAAAAAGAGCGCCGCTTCTACGAGATCGAGGCCGCGGAATCTGATTGGTCGATCCCCGAATTCAAGCGCCAACTGAGCTCGGGTCTCTACGAACGCCTTGCCCTCAGCCGAAACAAAACACGTATGAGGAAGCTCGCAGAGGAAGGACACCGAGTCAGCCGTCCCGTAGATTTGATGAAAGAACCCCTTGTTCTCGAATTCCTCGGCCTCGAAGAAAAACCTTCCTATTCCGAAAGCGACCTCGAATCCGCCATCATCGACAAGCTCCAGCACTTCCTGCTGGAACTCGGCAAAGGCTTTTTGTTCGAGGCCCGGCAAAAGCTGCTCACTTTTTGAGGAAGCTGCTCACTTTTACAGTTGAAGCTGCTCGTTCTGGAAGGCCAAGCTGCTCACTTTTCGAGGAAGCTGCTCACTTTTGCAGTTGAAGCTGCTCGTTTTGGAAGGCCAAGCTGCTCACTTTTCGAGGAAGCTGCTCACTTTTACAGTTGAAGCTGCTCGTTTTGGAAGGCCAACCTGCTCACTTTTCGAGGAAGCTGCTCGATTTCTCCTGCCAGCTGCTAAATCTTCGAGCAAAATGTTGAATCTTTGAAGGAGAATTTTCAGAAATGCCCGGCCGATGAACCGCCCGGCACTCGCTTGCGGCTGCCCCCCCTTCAACGCTAGCGCGCTTCGTGGGGCAGGCAGCTCCACCACCCGACAGGGGGTCGCTGCCGCCCCCCTTCGCCTGGGCGCTGGCACACGACGCCAGCAGGCTACGGGGGACAGGCAGCTCCACCACCCGACAAAAAGGAAAGCCGGCATATCCTCTTTTGAGAATATGCCGGCTTTTGCTCTATCATGGGTGTTGGAGAGCCGCCCCACTCCGGTTGCCTTCGGCTTCTCGTGCTGAAGCCGGAGCCCGAGAGGTAGTCTGCGCGCTCCGGTGCTCCTTTGCGCCACTGAGGCTTTAGCGAATCCGCCAAGGTGTAGTGGCGGAGAGGGGGCCACCCCCTCAACCTCGCCAAACACCCGGCATGTGCTCCCCCGACGGAGAAAAAATTAATGTGAATATTCTCCCGAGATTTACATCTAAGGGATATGGAGCTAAGCAGACCCATCAAAGTCGCAGGAGTCGACCGCGGTCTTTCGCCACTGATCGAACGGGTCCGCACTCTGGTGCAAGCCGCGCGCCGGGCTGCTGCCAGCAGCATCAATATCCTGCAGGTTCGCACCAATTTTGAAATCGGCCGTCTCATTGTGGAGCACGAGCAGACGGGCATTGCCCGAGCGGCCTATGGCGCAGAAACACTCCTTCATTTGTCTGCCAGCCTGACATCGGAATTCGGGCGAGGATTTTCTGAAGATAACCTATCTCACATGCGCAAGTTCTATCTTCTGTGGCGTGATCGCGTACCAATTCTTCAGAAGCCTTCTGAAAAATCCGCCGCCATTTCCGAGAAGCCTTCTAGGAAATCTGACCTCATACGTCAGAAGCTGTCTGACCCCTCGGTCCTGACGTATCCCTTCACCTTGGGATGGTCGCATTACGTCACACTTCTTGGCATCAAAGACGAGAAAGAGCGCCGCTTCTACGAGATCGAGGCCGCGGAATCCGGTTGGTCGATCCCCGAATTCAAGCGCCAACTGGGCTCGGGTCTCTACGAACGCCTTGCCCTCAGCCGAAACAAAACACGTATGAGGAAGCTCGCAGAGGAAGGACACAGAGTCAGCCGTCCCGTAGATTTGATGAAAGAACCCCTTGTTCTCGAATTCCTCGGCCTCGAAGAAAAACCTTCCTATTCCGAAAGCGACCTCGAATCCGCCATCATCGACAAGCTCCAGCACTTCCTGCTGGAACTCGGCAAAGGTTTTTTGTTCGAGGCCCGGCAAAAGCTGCTCACTTTTTGAGGAAGCTGCTCACTTTTACAGTTGAAGCTGCTCGTTCTGGAAGGCCAAGCTGCTCACTTTTCGAGGAAGCTGCTCACTTTTGCAGTTGAAGCTGCTCGTTTTGGAAGGCCAAGCTGCTCACTTTTCGAGGAAGCTGCTCACTTTTACAGTTGAAGCTGCTCGTTTTGGAAGGCCAACCTGCTCACTTTTCGAGGAAGCTGCTCGATTTCTCCTGCCAGCTGCTAAATCTTCGAGCAAAATGTTGAATCTTTGAAGGAGAATTTTCAGAAATGTCCGGCCGATGAACCGCCCGGCACTCGCTTGCGGCTGCCCCCCCTTCAACGCTAGCGCGCTTCGTGGGGCAGGCAGCTCCACCACCCGACAGGGGGTCGCTGCCGCCCCCCTTCGCCTGGGCGCTGGCACACGACGCCAGCAGGCTACGGGGGACAGGCAGCTCCACCACCCGACAAAAAGGAAAGCCGGCATATCCTCTTTTGAGAATATGCCGGCTTTTGCTCTATCATGGGTGTTGGAGAGCCGCCCCACTCCGGTTGCCTTCGGCTTCTCGTGCTGAAGCCGGAGCCCGAGAGGTAGTCTGCGCGCTCCGGTGCTCCTTTGCGCCACTGAGGCTTTAGCGAATCCGCCAAGGTGTAGTGGCGGAGAGGGGGCCACCCCCTCAACCTCGCCAAACACCCGGCATGTGCTCCCCCGACGGAGAAAAAATTAATGTGAATATTCTCCCGAGATTTACATCTAAGGGATATGGAGCTAAGCAGACCCATCAAAGTCGCAGGAGTCGACCGCGGTCTTTCGCCACTGATCGAACGGGTCCGCACTCTGGTGCAAGCCGCGCGCCGGGCTGCTGCCAGCAGCATCAATATCCTGCAGGTTCGCACCAATTTTGAAATCGGCCGTCTCATTGTGGAGCACGAGCAGACGGGCATTGCCCGAGCGGCCTATGGCGCAGAAACACTCCTTCATTTGTCTGCCAGCCTGACATCGGAATTCGGGCGAGGATTTTCTGAAGATAACCTATCTCACATGCGCAAGTTCTATCTTCTGTGGCGTGATCGCGTACCAATTCTTCAGAAGCCTTCTGAAAAATCCGCCGCCATTTCCGAGAAGCCTTCTAGGAAATCTGACCTCATACGTCAGAAGCTGTCTGACCCCTCGGTCCTGACGTATCCCTTCACCTTGGGATGGTCGCATTACGTCACACTTCTTGGCATCAAAGACGAGAAAGAGCGCCGCTTCTACGAGATCGAGGCCGCGGAATCCGGTTGGTCGATCCCCGAATTCAAGCGCCAACTGGGCTCGGGTCTCTACGAACGCCTTGCCCTCAGCCGAAACAAAACACGTATGAGGAAGCTCGCAGAGGAAGGACACAGAGTCAGCCGTCCCGTAGATTTGATGAAAGAACCCCTTGTTCTCGAATTCCTCGGCCTCGAAGAAAAACCTTCCTATTCCGAAAGCGACCTCGAATCCGCCATCATCGACAAGCTCCAGCACTTCCTGCTGGAACTCGGCAAAGGTTTTTTGTTCGAGGCCCGGCAAAAGCGGTTCACTTTTGATGAAGACCATTTTTTCGTGGACTTGGTCTTTTACAACCGCCTTCTACGCTGCTATGTCCTCGTGGATTTAAAGCTCGATAAGCTCACGCATCAGGACCTGGGTCAGATGCAGATGTATGTCAATCATTTTGACCGTCATGTCAGAACAACCGGCGAAAACCCCACCATCGGAATTCTCCTCTGCAAGCGCAAGAAGGAAGCGCTTGTCCGGTTGACGCTACCGAAGAACGCCAATATCTTTGCCTCCCGATACCAGCTCTACCTGCCCTCCAAAGAAGACCTGCAACGGAGACTTCTCGAGTGGACTCACAACGAAGGCACAGACGCATGAAACCCGCGCCTGCCCAATCTCTTACAGTCTGTAAGAAAAAAAGACTTTTGCTTTTACCTGACACTCAACCATTCTGTTCGCTGCCGCCCCCCTTCGCCTGGGCGCTGGCACACGACGCCAGCAGGCTACGGGGGACAGGCAGCTCCACCAGCGTAAATAGCGGTCTCGCTGCCGTCCCACTCCGGTCGCTATACGAATTGCGACCTTCGGGGACAGGCAGCTCCACCAGTGCACAATAAGGAAGGCCCTCGGTCGCTGTAACGACCGAGGGCCTTTTCTCTATCACCACTGGTGGAGCTGCCGGGAATTGCACCCGGGTCCAAGATCAGCCTGGCGGCGTCACTACAAGCTTAGTGCGCTCTTGAGTCTCGGCCTGGAGGTAGCTGCGTACCGCATTCTCCCGGCCCAGCCTTGCTGCGTTTCGGCCGTTTCGCGAAGGCGCGCTTGGCGGCCTAGCCTGCATCATGACACTCACGCCCCGCCCACAGGCGAGGTCGAGGGTGAGCGCCGGAGCAAAGCCCCGGACTCGCTACGGTTTAGGCAGCGAGGGCGAGTTCAGGTTCGCCAGTTGGTTTTTGGCCGGATTTTAACGTGGGTCTGACCAACCACGGCTTGCGACCATCCGCTCCGTCTAACCCTGTCGATCCTATTCAGCCCCAAATCAAAGATCTACGCCTTATTATAGCGGTTCTTCTCCTTCGGTCCATCGCCCATTTTCATGGGCAACCTGATTGTCGTAGCTTTATCCAGGCCGGATCAGGTTCAGGATTCTTCCGGGCTCCGGTGCGCCTTTTCCAGCCGCGGCGGCTGGATCGCTCCTCAGTCGGACCTGGATGGCTTTATGACGTCTGGCGCCATCCAGAACGTTCCGACTCTCGTCGCTAAAGCCGCACAGTCGCCCTCCAGAATCCTGAACCTGATCATTCTTGCCTTGAATACTAATTCCATTGTCTCCTTGGATCGCCGATCCACTCGGCAAGAGCGCCTTGAGACATTCATCACAAGGCGCTTTGTCTGAGAAATCCAAATCGGTTTAACTGAAGTTTCCCGGGGAAAATCGAGTATGGACAAAGGACCGTCTTTCGGCATGATGAATCCTCGCTTCCGCGGGGGTGATGACCTGATGAATTCTGGATAAGGGGATCCGGCCTCTGGATTTGCGCGTAGGATTTGCCAGGCCGGTGAAGGATGGACGTGCTTACTCCCCGTCGCAGACGGGGGATGGGGGGTTCGTCCATCCGAACCGGCGGCAGAAATCCTCTCGCGCAAGAAAGAGGACGGATCCCCTCCCTGGGTGTAGGTAGGACAGCTGGAATCGGCATATCGGAGCCCGGAAGAACCCTGAACCTGATGCGGTCTAACCGATACGAAAGGGAGGCGTCTTAGGATCGCTTGTTATTACTAGAGATCAGGGCGGGCGTGCTCGATCAGCACTTTGAGGCTATAGTCACGAACTTCCTTCTCAAATTCTGTCCAGGGGCAGCCGGCGGCGTCCTCCACGGACTCGATCACGGTTTTTCCCTCGATCAGGTTCCTCACCAGAGCCTGAACGGCGTTGATGCTGTGCCGCGCCTCCATCGCTTCGATGGCCAGATAGTACTGGGGATAGGCGTGGCTGGAATAGGGGCCGTCCAGGTCATAGAGGAGGGCCTTAACCTGCGATTTTCTGTAAGCTCCCGCTGCTTTCTTGACCCGGTTCATCCCTTCTTCGGAGATCAATTGTGCCAACCCTTCCTGGACCCAATGAGGGATCTTCGTGGCCGCTTGGCCCCCCACGGCATCGTTCAGGACGGCATGGGTCATCTCGTGCAGGAAAAGAGAATCGAACTCCATGTCCAGCTGACTAGCCGCATCCAGGTTCACCACGAGTTCCTGAGAAAATCCTTCAGGGCCAGAGAGCAAACGAACATAGGCAGCGGCATTCTGGATGCCCTGGGGGGCCCCATCCGCAAAGCGAATCGTCAGTGGAAAGGAGAATCCTTCACGATACTGAAGCAGGCCTAGTCGTGCCGAGGCTTGCAACTGTGCCTGGCGTGTGAGAAGCCGCACACGGTCATACTGGGAGATGAAGTGATCCTGGTGCTGGCCCGTATAGGTTTTGATGATCACGGGCCCGGTGCGACCCCAGGCGGTCGCGCCACAGAGTGCCAACAAGAAGAAGGTTTGAAGGACGCGCATAGCCCAGTATGACCTTCCTTGTTGCCGGGATCAAGCTGAATTTGCTTTCATTCCACATCGCATGTGTCGGATGATGGCTATCGCGGGGCCCCCGCCCTTACCGCTTGAACAGGCGCTGAGCTCCTTTTATCCCCTTTGCCAAAAGGGTGGCGTCAAAAAGGGAATGACGCCAGGGCATTTCGATGGGTGGGGGATCTCGGGTTTTAGCTCAGGTCGCGCGGTTTATTTTGGACGGGATGCGCGATCAGCCGCAGAATGCGATGTTGCCTATCAAGAGGCAGCCGCGCGGGCCGTGAAATCATCGTCGCCCATCCTCATCACGCATCTTCGAAAAGCCTCGGAAGGGGAAAGATCGATTGCCAATACGCATCCCTTCCACTACCAGGACTGGGTCTTCGCCCACAACGGCACCGTCTTTGGCGCTGTGGGGTCGTTTCCGCTCATCTCCGCGCAGCCCTTTGGCAGCACGGACAGTGAACGATTTTTCCACTGGCTCTATGAACAAATCCAACCAGAAATTGACCCGACACGCGCGCTGGTGGACATTCTCAAAAAGGTCCGGCAGGAACTCGTCTTCACATCGCTGAGCTTTTTTTTAAGTGATGGCAAACGTCTCTGGGCCTATCGCGAGTACGGGGACCGGCGCCTGGAGAAGGGGGAAACGGTCGATGATCGAGCCGCCTACTACACGCTCTATTACGCGACACTGCCCACCAGCGTCGTCATCGCCTCAGAGCCGCTTCCTGAACTGACGGGAGCTTGGATTGCCGTGCAACAGAGACAACTGGTGATCTGCACACCCAAAGTCCCACTGCCCCAAATCGTCAAAATATAGGTTTATTCGAGATCAAAGTCTCGGAGGGGTTTCTCGACTTTTCCGCCTTCTTTGTTAATCTGATCGATGTTCTGGCGAAAAAGCTTGTCGGCGATCTCTTTCTTCTTCTGGATCTGCGAGGTCGTCTTCTCAAAAAGCGTTTTTCGATTTTCTTTCTCGGTCTCAAGCTTCTTGAGAGTCGAACCCAAGCGGTCAGCCGGGCGAGCGGTTTCGCTCGTGGTCTTTGCACCGTCGGCTGTGGAGTATGACCAGCTCACCTCCGCGCCGCCTTCTTGAGCGTTGATCCAGCGCGCCAGGACAAATAAAAAGTCAGAGAGGCGGTTCAAATACGCCAGGATCACTTTGTCGACACGTTCCTCGCGCGCCAGTTTCACCACGCGTCGCTCGGCGCGCCGACAGATGGCGCGCGCCAGATGAGCCAAGCTTGCGCCAGGCGTGCCTTGCGGCAAAACAAATTGCGTGAGCTCTTTGAGCTCCGACTCCATCTGATCGATATGGGTCTCCAGCGCCTGGAGACGCTGGGGGGGCAGTTCCGCGTGCTTTTTTGTGTCGGAAGGCGGGGTCGCGAGAAGCGTTCCCAGGATGAAAAGATCACTTTGGATGCCGCCAAGCCATGCTCGGGCTTCCTGCACTTGTTCGGGCAGGAAGGCGAGGATCACGCCCAGGGCAGCATTGGTCTCATCCACGGACCCACAGGCTTCAAGGCGAGAAGAGTCCTTGCCGACGCGCACGTTCCCAAGGAGCCCCGTGTTGCCATCGTCACCCGTTTTGGTATAGATTTTCATAGAATAACTCCGTGAAACGTCCTCTTTTTCTGACGCTCTGCTTTGCCTTCGTCGTTTTTCTGGCCGCCTATTTTGTGGTCTCGATGCCGGGATCGTGGGGCGAGACGCTGACTTACCCCTTTCGGGCGCTCCTCGGGACAAGCCATGAGCTCAACGCCCGCTTATTGGATGTTTCAGAATCTCCCGAGACCATTCGTGTTGCCAGCCAGAGGCTCCTTCAGCCTTTTGGGGTTGTCCGTCTTGTTCAGATCTACGACATCCCGGAGAGCGAGCTCTCCCAAGAGCCCAAGGGACTTCAACGCTGAATCAGTGAAAAGAACCTGTCCTCGTAATCGTTGAAATAACCTGAACGTCGAAGATAATCGCCCAGCCCGCTCACTTTCGAGCGGTCCACCTGCGCCTGCCCAAAGAGCTTCTCGATTTCCAGCCGCTCACGGTTCTCCTGTCGTTTGCCTGGATCAAAGAGGCCGCGATCCTCCAGTTCCCGAAAGTTCATCGGAAACGAGCGAAGGCTCATATCGACAATAAATTTCATGATGGATAACGACCACTGACCGTCTGGTCCTTCCAAAAGAGAAGTGCGCGGCGCGTTTTCCTGTTCCATGATTTTCCGCGTTCGGTCGGAAACCTCGGGCAGAGAGGCATGCTCGAGCGATGTGTTTTTGAGGTTGTTCCGAAAGCTGTATTCAAGACCTTTCAGCGCCTCGCCATAGGCTTTGGCCAATTCTTCACCGTAATACGCTTCGTCCTCCCCGAAGCCTTCGAAGCGCTTTTTCCAAAAGTCCGGTGTCAAAATCTTGGGGCGTTCGGCCGTCACTTCACCTTCGCGCAGCCGGCAGAAGTCCGGCTGCTCCGCGATCCTGGATAAGAGGACGTAGCGCAGCGTGGTGGTCCCGAACGTCGCGATCGTATGCGTCGGCGGTCGGATAATGCGGGTGGTCCTAAACGCCTCGATAAACGCCGATTCTTTGTTCATCGTCCCTTATTTTACTTCATTTACTTCTTGACCGATCTTTTCGTGATCTGCTAAAGTTACGACCAGCACAGTGAAGTGTAGAGGCATCCAATGACGGCGGCAGCCACGATCGTGGCGGTCGCCTTTTTTGTTGTTCTGGAGTGGAAATGAAAAAAATTGAATGTTTTGTGCGTGAATCATCTATGGAAGATCTCATCAAGGCATTGGCCAAGGCCGGGGTGGGTGGCCTGAGCGCTTATGCCGTTCAAGGTTTCGGAAAGCAGCAGGGCAAAGGGAAGGCGATCCTGATGCCGAAGATGAAGCTTGAAGTCTTTGCCCTGGATATCGAAATCGAACGCCTCATCGCGACCATTTTAAAAGTTACTCGTCAGGGCAAGTTTGGCGACGGGAAAATCGCGGTACTTCCCGTCGATGAAGTGGTTCGAATACGGACAGGAGAAAAAGGGGCTAAGGCCGTCTTCTAAGTGGCAAGCTCACATGGGCGGGGGAGGGTACAAAGGAGTACCGGTCGAACCGAACGCAGGCGTTCGTGAAGTGGGTGGTAACGCCTTCGCTTTTTCCTGAAATCAAAAGGAGGACACAATGAAAAGCAGGATGTTGTCAAGATGGGTTCTTTCGCAGGGGCTGGTCGGAACGCTTGCCGTAAGTGCAACTTGCGCCGATACGAAATGGTATGACGCCGTTACGATGAGTGGTTATCTTCAAGCATCCTATGTTGGCAATCTGAATAAGCCAACCGACGGCAGTGGCGGCAAAGTCAACAATGTCGGGCGTCTGTTCGACACGGATTCCAACGGCTTCAACTTCAACACCTTCCTGTTGCAAATCGCGAAGCCGGTGGGTGAAGACAAAGTTGGCTTTACCACCCGGTTCCGCACCGGGCAGGATGCCACCGTTGTCTCCGGGAATAGCTCGAACTTCTGGGTCCAGGAAGCGTATCTGACCTATGCCGCGACTTCGAAACTCTCGGTCATCGGTGGAAAGTTTGTGACGCCTTTCGGGTACGAACTGGTCGACAGTGTCAGCAATCCGAACTTCTCGGAAGGCTTGCTCTACACGTTCGCAGAGCCTGTTACGCATACGGGGCTCAAAGCCAACTATGTCTTCTCCGAGAAGGTGAACGCGACGCTGGGTGTGGTCAATGGCTGGGATACGACCAATCCAGACAACAATACGGCCAAGACTCTTCTTTGGCAAACCGTTGTGACGCCAACGAAGAAGGTTGCTTGGTTCTTCCAGGGCCTCTATGGCAAGGAACTCCCGGATCCGACGAACTCCACTCGACTCTCGTTGGACACGGTGGTCACGTTGGCGGCCACTGAGAAGTTGAGCTTCGCTGGGCAGCTCGATTGGGGCCAGCAAACGGTTGATCCGAACACCTCTGGCACGACCCATTGGTCTGGCGCAGGCCTCTGGGCGACTTTTGCCGAGACGGCGAAGACTTCGACCAGCGTCCGTTTCGAAGTTTTGGCGGATCAGCACGGGGCCAATCGGTTTGGGGCAACGGCCTTTGCTGATGGGTCAACCAACCAGACCGTAAAAGACATCACCCTCACACAAAAGTATATGCTCACCTCGAATATGGGTGTGCGCGGTGAATACCGGCATGACTGGTCCAATCAGGCTTACTTTGTCCGCCATGATGGATCCGCCGTGCGGGTTCAGAACACGATCAGCGCGGACTGGTTCCTGTTCTTCTGACGATCCTCGACGCGCTGCTGTTGGCAGCGGGCCGGCCCTCGCGGGCCGGCCCGCTCTTTTTGCGTCGAAAGAAAATTATTGTAGACTTTCCTCTGTGACCCCAACACTTCTTTGTGAATTTTCGCTCCCGTCGCGAGCGAAAGGTCGCCAGGGTTCTGGCGACCGTCCACAAGTGGTGGACCTTCACAAAGAGGTGGCGGGGTGATCGCCTTCGATAAGGACACCTGTTCTGATTTTGAGACAGCGCTGTCCAAGGAATGGCTCGAGACCAACGGCCTGGGGGGCTTTGCCTCCTCGACGCTCATCAACTGCAACACACGCCGCTACCACGGCCTCCTCGTCGCCGCGACGCGCCCGCCAGGCGGGCGCATGATGCTGGTCAACGGCCTCGACGAATGGGTCGTGATGGGCGATGCCCGGTACGATTTATCCTGCCACCAATACCCCGGGGTCGTGCACCCGCGCGGCCACGAAAATCTCATGGGTTTTCGCCTCGATCCCTGGCCTTTGTGGACCTATCGGATTGGGCCCCTTATTTTGGAAAAGTCGCTCACGATGATTCACGGTCAAAACACCGCGATCCTCACCTATAAAATTCGTAAAGATGAACCTCGCGCGGAGTTGATTCTTCGACCGCTTTTGACGGGACGTGATTTCCATGCGTTGCACAAAGAAAACCGACAATTGAGCGCTCAACCGGAGCTCGCTCAGGGCGTCTGCTCTTTCACCCCCTATCCGGGTGTGCCGTGCGTTTACTTCCATCATAATGCCGAGGCGTATGTGCAGGGCTTCAATTGGTATCGACAAGTCGCCTACGCAGGCGAAGAGGAACGCGGTCTTGAGGCTCACGAGGATTGTTGGTCGCCTGGTCATTTCAAATTCCTCCTGACGCCGGGTCAGGAAGCCGTTATAGTGATCACGACAGAAGGGTCTGGTTACTTTGACGCTTCCTATCTGTTGTCTGCGGAGCGCAAGCGCCGCCAGTCGCTCCTGGTGGGCTGGGAAGCCTCGGATGATGTGACCCATCACCTCCTCCTGGCGGCTGACCAATTTATTGTCCAGAACCGCCCGGACCCGAGTCATGCTCGGCACAAGAGCATCATCGCCGGTTATCCTTGGTTTGAAGACTGGGGCCGGGACAGCCTGATCGCCCTGCCGGGATTGCTCCTGACGCCTGGGCGCTTCACAGAGGCGCGCGAGATCCTCGAAACCTACGCGGGTTCGATGAAAGACGGGTTGGTGCCGAATCTTTTCCCAGACCGGGAGGGCACACCGGAATACAATTCTGTGGACGCAAGCCTCTGGTTTATCCTCGGAGTTTTTCACTATGTCCGCTACACGAAAGACTTTGATTTTGTCCATGAGAGGCTCTGGACCGTCATGAAGGAGATCATTGCGCATTACCAGAATGGCACGAGGTATCACATCCATATGGATCTTGACGGTCTCATTTACTCTGGACAATCCAGCACGCCGCTCACGTGGATGGATGCGAAAGTGGGTGAGAGTGCCGTGACCCCGCGCGCGGGCAAGGCCATCGAAATTCAAGCCCTCTGGTACAACGCGCTGCGTGTCATGGAGCAAATCGGAGGTCGGCTCGGTGAGAAGAACCATGCCAAGAAATGGATGGGGCTTGCCGAAAAAGTGTGGTCTACGATCAATCAACATTTCTGGTATGAAGAGGGCGGTTATCTCTACGATTGCATTAACGGCCAGGAAAAAGATGCCAGTCTTCGTCCCAATCAAATTTTCGCCGTGAGCCTTCCTTTTGAGAGCGTGACTCCCGATAGGGCGTCGCGTATTGTGGCCATTCTCGAAGAGAGGCTCTTGACGCCTTTTGGTTTAAGAACCTTGGATCCCCGAGACTCGAGGTATCTTCCGTATTACAAGGGGAAACCCGCGGACCGAGACTCGGCCTATCACCAAGGGACGGTATGGCCTTGGCTGATGGGTCCTTTTCTGACGGCCTATCAAAAGGTCTACGGCAAATCGGCGAAAGTGCACTCGCATATCCGCGCCCATCTGGCCCTCCTCCTCACCCATCTCTGGGAGTCAGGCTTGGGAACAGTCTCAGAGGTTTTTGATGGTGATATGCCTCATGATCCGCGAGGTTGTATTGCTCAGGCTTGGTCTGTTGGTGAAATCCTGCGCGTTCTGAAGGAGGAGCTGGGGGCCTCTTCTTCTGCCCGAGCAGAATCTGCGGATCCTCCCTTACAGAAAAACAACGTCTCCCTATCACGATAGCATCGACATCGCCCGGCCATTTCTATAAGGGGTCGTGACACTTTCTGGTACAATAGCGCCCAAAATGAGTCCCAAATATTCCATCCAACAGAACGCGTTTGTCATTGAAGATTATCATCAGGCGCGCCCTTTCTCGAGTTTTCTGCCAGGAATCTCATGCCTTTTTGGCAAGCCGATGTGGGTGTTTTACACCAACCGCGGACAGTGTATTTCGAGTTTTGGCGTGCACAATAAAAATGGCGCCATGCTTGAGTTCTATCCCGCCAATAAGGCTTATGCGATGACACCGCTCCTTGGGTTTCGGACGTTTGTTCGTTTTAAAAAAGGCACTCAAACGGTGTTGTATGAGCCGTTTAGGGTCAATGCCGGTCCCAAGGTCAAACAGTCTCTCACGATTCGTCCCCATGAAATCGAGCTCGAAGAGACCCACCAGGATTTCGGCCTGCGTGTGAGGGTGGTGTTTTTCAATGCGCCGAATGAGGCGTTGCCCGTGCTTCTGCGTGAGGTCCAGGTGGACAATCTCAGAGGCCAAAGCTTTCAAGGGGAAATGGTCGACGGCCTGCCGCAGATCGTGCCGTTCGGTCTCAACGACTACCTCCTCAAGCATATGTCCCGGACGATGGAGGCCTTTGCCGAAGTCCCGCACGTGGATGAGAAACTTCCTTTTTTCAAGTTAAAAACCGAACCTTCAGACAAACCCGAAGTGCAATGGATTGAAGGCGGTTTCTTTTCCTTCTCGATCATGAAAGGTCGAAGTTTGGACATCCTGGTTGACCCTGGCACCCTCTTTGGCCAGGAGACGAGCTTTCAGACTCCGACGGTCTTTGCCGCAGGCAGGGCGCTCTCCTTTCGAGGGCAGCGCACGGAATCCTGCTTTGCCTCGGCGTTTTCCTATACACCGCTCTCGATCAAGCCCGGTGAGTCCGCAAAGCTGTTCTCTTATTACGGTCAGGCGGGTGCCTGGCCTGCGGCTCTGGCTTTTCGCCAGCGCGTCCAAGCCAGCCCGAAGTATGGAGAGTTGAAACGAGAGGAAAACGCATCGGTCTTGTCCCAGATCACAGACGCCTTTGCCATTCATACCGGTTCGCCGGCCCTGGACGCTTATAGCCGGCAGACCTACCTCGACAACGTCCTTCGTGGCGGTCAGCCCATCCTCTTCCGGGATGGAAATAAAACTCAGATCTATCACGCGTATTCCCGGAAACACGGGGATATGGAGAGGGATTACAATTTCTTTGAGGTCGCTCCGAGCTACTTTTCTCAAGGCAATGGGAGTTTCCGCGATGTCAATCAGAATCGTCGTTCAGAGACTTACCTCCATGCGGGTGTGGGATCCAGCAACGTCGAGACATTTTTTAATTTGCTTCAGCTCGATGGGTTTAATCCACTGCTCTTCCAGTATGAACGATACCTTGTCAAAGGGAAGTACGTGCGGCCGAGCGAGCTCTTTGAGAAACTTTTGGAGAGCACCCCATCCCGCGAGCAAGCCTTCCAGGAACTGGAGCGACAATTAGCATCGGCCCCCAGGGTCCAGGACGCTTCGCACGGCGAGGGCTTCTGGGTCGATCACTGGACGTACAACCTCGACCACCTGGAGAGTTTTGCTGCGATCTATCCGGATCAACTGAAGGCCTTGCTGGTCGAGAAAAACGATTTCACTTTTTACGATAACGACCACGCGGTGCGGCCGCGCGAGAAAAAATATGTGCTGCGTCAGGACGGCGCTGTCCGACAGATGCACGCGGTCTGGCGCGATCCGGCAAAGACCCACCTCTTACGCGGGCGTAAAGAGGAGCCGCATAAGGTGCGTACCAAAGGTGGCACGGGTCCTGTCTACCACACCACCCTGCTGGCGAAAATCCTGGGGCTCTTAGCGATCAAAGCGGCGTCCCTGGACCCCTTTGGGGTCGGCATTGAGATGGAAGCAGACCGACCGGGCTGGTGTGACGCGCTCAACGGCTTGCCGGGGCTCTTGGGTTCTTCCGTGAATGAAGCCCTCGAATTGAGGCGCTGGATCGCCTTTGTGAGACGCCATTTGCCGGCCTGCATGATGGAGTCCGATAGGCTTCAGCTGGCAGAAGAAGTGGCGGAACTCCTTAAAGCCGTGCAAGAAGCGCTTGCGCTTGCGCGACAGGATGATTTTTACCGTACCTGGGACACACTGGCTTCCTTGAAAGAAAGGTTCCGCCAAAAGACCTGGATGGGCGTGAGCGGCCAGGAACAATCCCTTGCACGTGGGGATATCGAAGCCTTTCTCAAGCAAGTGGACGCAGTCCTGTCCACGGGTCTGGGCCGGGCCGTGGGCGCAGATGGGCTCTGCATTACATATTTCATCAACGAGGTCACGGAATACGAAAAACTGCCGCTTCCTCAACGATCCGATGATGCCGACGGCGCTCCCCTCCAGCACGTGAAAGCGTTGCGTTTTAAGCAAATCCCCTTGAGCCCGTTTCTCGAAGGGCCTATGCATGCCATGCGCCTGGCCCGTGACGTGCAGCACGCTCGCAAGATCTATAAAGCCGTGCGCGCTTCAGAGCTTTTTGACCGAAAACTGAAGATGTACAAGCTCAACGTTCCCTTGGTTCGGGAGACCTACGAAATCGGCCGAAACAAGATCTTCACACCAGGGTGGCTTGAAAATGAGTCCATCTTCCTCCATATGCATTACAAGTTTATGCTGGAACTCCTTCGCGCGGGTCTCGTCGAGGAATTCTTTCAGGAAATGAAGCACGGCATTGTGGCCTTTATGAATCCGGCGGTCTATGGCCGATCAACTTTCGAAAATTCCTCTTTTATCGCATCCAGTTCCTTCCCGGATGCTCGCCTGCATGGAACAGGATTTGTTGCCAGGCTCTCCGGTTCAACAGCGGAATGGCTCAGCATGATCCTGTTCATGGGTCTTGGAGCTGAACCCTTCAAGTGTACGGACGGCGCTCTTCGCTTTGAACCACAGCCGACACTTCCGGGAAGGTTTTTTAGCGGACGCGCTCACGAGTCCTTTGACAAGGGGACTTTCGCCTTCCGGCTCTTCAGTCAGACCTGGATCGTCTATCACAATCCCTCCCGCCAAGATACTTTTGCCGGACGCGGTTTAAAAGTCATTCGTTTCAAATTACATTCCCAAGAGGGTCGCATCACGACCCATGAGGGCCGGTTCCTTCCGGATCGTCAAGCGCGCGCGCTTCGCGACGGTCAATACCTGCGCGTCGATATCGAGCTCCGTTAGCCGCCTCGAAGCGAAATGCTAAAATTGCACGGATATGTGTGTTTTTCGTGCCTTCATGCTCCTTCTTGGAATGGCCTGTTTCGTCCAGGGTGCCTACCGCCAAGAGTTGGTGACGGTTGTTCAAGAGGGGCCCCAAGCGACCCCGAATTCCGTCCCGGAATGGAGAACTTTCCTTCGGGTCCAGGACTATAGCGGTACCGCGTATGTCCTTCTGGTCCAGGTCGCCGCGATTTTAAATGGACGTCTTGAACCCCTCCCTCCATCGAAAAGCGCTCAATTGTCCACTCCGAGACAAATTTTTCGTTTTACAGCGGATTCGCCGAAAGTTGTGTTGACGGGGCGCGAGTTCTTGATGGAGGCGCCGGCTCTCAAAAATGAAGACGGCTTTTGGGTCCCGCTCAACTTCTTTTCGTCACCCACTTTTACTCAACGGACTAAGGCGCGGCTCATCGGGCCACTTTCCGACGAAGAGCAGGAGGCCTCGCGTCGGCCCATTGATCGAAACAACTCTGCGAATTTGAAAATCTCCAGTCCTCCAGCCGCAGCGGCCGTCAAGGTGGATCCTCCCCGGCAAGCCAAGGCCCTTCGGCGCATCGCGATTGATCCGGGACACGGTGGCAAGGACCCCGGTGCGATAGGCCCGGAGGGCTCCCTTGAGAAAGACATTAACCTCCGCATGGCGCTTGATCTGGCGGACTCTTTGCGCGAAGCCTATGGGTATGAGGTGCTTCTGACGCGCATGGACGACTCGTTTGTCCCACTTGAAGAACGCGCGCGCCTCGCCAACAAGCATCATGCGGACCTCTTTATTTCCCTGCACTGCAACGCCTCCTCCTCCCCGCGCCGTAAAGGTTTTGAGGTTTATTTTCTTTCCGAACGCGCTTCGGATTCGCACGCGGACGCTGTTGCCCGCCTGGAGAACGCCGTGCTGGCTCTGGAAGGCAAGGAGCTTCCAACGCCCAGTCGGTTGAAACAAGTGCTCCGATCTCTTCAGATTACAGCCAACATCAACGAAGCGTCCGCGGCGGGTTCCCTTCTGGATCGGCATCTGTCGGAAAGGCTCTCCGTCCCTTCCCTGGGGGTCAAACAGGCCGCCTTTTACGTTCTTCGCGGCGCGGAGATGCCCGCGGTACTCGTTGAAATGGCGTTTGTCTCCAATCGTCATGAAGAACGTCTTCTCCAATCATCCAGCTTCAGAAAGAAAATGGTGGAAGGGCTTGCCGCGGGAATTGCCGCTTATGACGTACGCAAGCAGAAGGAGCGCACATGAATCGTTTATGGCCCATCGGGCTCTTTGATTCGGGGGTTGGAGGACTGACGGTGTTGCGCGAGGTTGTCCGGCAGCTGCCGCAGGAGTCCACCCTCTACTTTGGGGATACCGCCCGTGTGCCCTATGGATCCAAATCAAGGGATGTGATTACCCGCTTTTCTCTCCAGATCGCTCAGTTCTTGTTGCAGGAGAAAGTGAAAATGATTATCGTCGCCTGCAATACAGCGAGCGCCTTCGCTTTGCCGGCCCTGCGGTCCCGTTTTGACATTCCGATCGTCGGCGTGATCGAGCCGGGAGCTCAGGCCGCGCTGGGCGCCACGCATACGGGACGCATTGGCGTCATCGGGACGGAAGGCACCATCGAAAGCCAAGCCTATACCGAGGCGATCCACCAGCTCAAAGTCGATGCTCATGTGTTTGGGCAGGCCTGTCCGCTGATCGTGCCTCTCGTTGAAGAAGGATGGCTTGAGAAGCCTGTTGCGCTTGAGATTGTCAAAGAATATCTTGACCCCTTGCTCAAGAACCAGATTGACACCATGGTTCTGGGCTGCACCCATTACCCACTTTTAAAATCTCTCCTGTCGAAGGTGGCGGGCCCTCAGGTGCGCTTGATTGATTCCGCTGAGGAAACGGCTCGTCAAGTCGGCCAGGAGCTCCATCGCCTTCATCTGGGGACATCGGAGGCAGGGGCACCCGTGAGGCGGTTCTTTGTCAGTGACTCCCCGGAAAAGTTCGAGAAGATTGGGCAACGCTTTTTGGGGCAGGGCCTGCCGGGGGTTCGGCGGGTTGACATCAGCCAATGGTGATGATCCGCTATCAGGTTATCGTCGAGGATCACTTTTCGAGTGCCCACGCCCTGCGCCATTACCATGGGAAAACCGAGCCGCTCCACGGGCATAACTACCGTGTCCAAATCGTCGTGGAGGCAAAAAGACTTCAAAACAAGGTAAAATATGTCACGGATTTCGTTGCTTTGCGCAAGGCCTTGCGGGCGACGGTTGCGCGGTTCGATTTAGGCAATCTAAACGAGGTTCCGCCTTTCACGAAGGAAAATCCCAGCGCGGAAAATATCGCCCTCTACATTAGCCAAGAACTGAAGCGCCGCTGGCGTGAACCAGGCGTGAGACTGGTGTCGGTGACGGTTTGGGAGACCCCGGAAGCGGCCGCCCGGATTATTCAGTGAGCGCCGCAACAGCCTTGGCCGTGGATGTGGAAGCGCCGGTCCTGGATCTTTTTATAAGCCGTCAGGGGGAAGGCATCTGTGTCGGCGACCCTCATCTGTTTGTGCGTTTTGGCGGCTGTAATCTCGTTTGCGATTACTGTGATACGCCCGAAAGCATCCCTTTGGACGTGGGCCACAGGTGGGACCCGAGAAGCCTTTTGGAACGGATCTCCCAGCTGGATCCCGAGAGGCGGACCCGAGCGGTTTCCCTGACAGGGGGGGAGCCTCTCCTGCAAGTCGGGTTTCTGGAGCAGTTGCTCCCCGAACTCCGCAAGCAGGGACGCCAAGTTTATTTAGAAACCAACGGTACCTTGCCCCAGGCGTTGGAACGCATTGTCGAGGGGTGCGACTGGATCGCGATGGACGTCAAGCCGGAAAGCGCGGTTGGCCGCGACTTATGGGAGGCACATCGATGGTTTCTCAGAATGGGCGAAAACAAAATCTTCACCAAAATGGTTCTCACCGCAAACACGAGGGAAGAGGAGTTGCGGCACGTCGTGGATTTGATCAGTGGCGTGCGGCGCGATATTCCCCTGGTGCTCCAGCCGGCCACTCCGTGGAATCGCGTGCAGGCCATTCCTCTGGGGCGCTTGGCGTCCTGGTGGGCCCTGGCGACGCGGCAGCTCTGCGACGTGCGCATTCTTCCTCAAGTGCATCGATTATGGGCGATACCGTGACCAAGAACCTCTTTATCGCAGGGACCCCCGGTGTGGGGAAAACCATGCTTCTGCGTGAAGTGTCGCTCGCCAAGCGCCACCGAATCGGAGGGTTTTATACGGAACACATTCTTGCGGGGCGCATGCGCAAGGGTTTCATGATGCGCACCTTTGACGGGCAGGAACGCGTCTTGGCCACCAAGGGCATGAAGAGTCCTCACCAGCTGGGCAAATATGGGGTGGACATCAACGCGCTTGAAAATGTCGGCATCCCGGCGCTCAAGCTCGCTCTCATGACCAAGGACCTGGTGGTGATCGATGAGATCGGAGCCATGGAAATGATGTCTGAGCGTTTCCGCCAGACGCTCCTGGAATGTCTGACCTCGACCAAGCCCGTGCTCGCCACGATCCGCGCGGAGTCGCAGCCCTTCTCCGATCAGGTCAAGAAACTCTCGGATACGGAGACGATCGTGCTGACCAAGGCGAACTATCAGCAGGTCAAGCAGCAAGTCCGCAAGTGGCTTGACGCACATCTCTGATTTACCTTCCGTTGTCTTAAAGCCCAAGGAAGAGGGCCGTCTGCTGGCAGGCCACCTCTGGGCTTTCTCCAATGAAATTGAAAAACGGCCCGAGAACGCCTCCGCGGGCATGATCGCGGACCTTCTTCATGCGCGCTCCGGCTTTCTGGGTCGCGGTTTCTACCATCCTCATGCGTTGATAGCATTCCGGATTCTTTCGAGCCAAAAAGAGGAAATCAATGAATCTTTCTTTGCAAAGCGCTTTCAGGAGGCGCTCACCTGGAGAGAAAAGCTTTACCCGGGAACACAAGCCTACCGGCTGATTTTTGGTGAAGGAGACCGGCTGCCTGGTCTGATTGTCGACCGTTTTGGGGCCTGCGTTGTCGTTCAAGCGATCGCTGCCGGGATGGAGTCGTGCCGCGATTGGATCGTGGCGGCCCTGCAAAAGGTCCTCCGCGTCGAAACGATTGTTTGGCGGGCGGACTCTTCCCTGCGGGAACTGGAAGGCCTTGCCATGGAAGTGCCCCGCGTGGTCCACGGGTCACTCACGGGCCGGGTTCAGATTGAAACCGAAAATGGAAAGTTTTGGGTCGATCCGCTCGCGGGGCAGAAGACCGGATTTTATTTTGACCAGCGGGATAACCGGCAAGCGCTCGCTGCTTTTTGTGCGGGCAGAAGGGTGCTGGACGCTTTCTCTTATTCGGGCGGCTTTGGGATTGCGGCAGGACGCGCCGGCGCACGCGAGGTTGTTTTCGTGGAGAGTGCGCACGCGGCGCTCGAGCTTGCTCAGGCGAATGCGGAACTCAACGGGCTCTCGGCGCGCGCCACCTGCGTGGAGGGCGATGCCCTGGCGCTGCTCGCGCATGAAAATCCGGGCGGACCCTTTGACGTGATCTCGATTGATCCACCGGCCTATGCCCGTTCGAAAAAGCATTTACCCTTGGCCCTGAAAGCCTATGAGAAGCTGAATACGCTTGCCATGAAGGCTTTGCCTCGAGGAGGGCTCCTGGCCACCTCTTCTTGCTCTCACCACATGAGCCGGGAACTCTTTCTCGAAATGTTACGTCATGCAGCCAGGAAGGCGGGACGCCAAATACGGCTCGTGGAGCTGCGCTCGCAAGCCAAGGACCATCCCATCCTTTTGGCGATGCCAGAGACAGAATATTTGAAATTTGCAATACTACAGATCGTCTAGGAGTGATGATCTCATCCCCGCAGACAGCATGCCGGGATCGGGATGGCGGCTAACAATATGTTTAAGAAAATTCAGCACATTCACTTTGTCGGGATCGGCGGGTCGGGCATGTCCGGGATCGCGGAGGTGCTCCTCAACCTGGGCTATAAAGTCTCCGGATCCGATTTAAAAGCCACCTCTGTCACCGATCGTCTGGAAAAATTGGGTGTCCTGATTGCCATCGGGCACCGCCCCCAGAACATCGAGGGCGCTCACGTCGTCGTGACCTCGACGGCCGTTTCCTCTCAGAACCCCGAAGTGATGGCGGCCAAAACCAAAAGTATTCCGGTCATTCCCCGCATCGAGATGCTCGCGGAGATCGCGCGTCTCAAGTACACCATCGCGATTGCCGGCACGCATGGCAAAACAACCACGACCTCCATGGTTGCCTCCGTTCTGCAAGCGGGCGGTTTTGATCCCACGGTGGTGGTGGGGGGAAGGCTCAAGCATCTCGATTCTGGCGCGCGTCTTGGCAAAGGTGAGTATCTCGTGGCCGAAGCGGACGAATCAGACGGCTCATTCCTTAAACTTTCGCCGGCCTTGGCGGTCATCACCAACATCGACAATGATCATCTCGATTTTTATGGGACGTTCGATAAGATCGCGGACGCCTTTGTGGAATACGCGGGGCGCGTGCCGTTTTACGGGTGTGTGATCGCGTGCCTGGATGATCCGCATGTGCGCGCGCATCTGGCGCGCATGAGCCGTCGCATCGTGACCTATGGTTTCGGTCAGGCGGCCCGGCTCCAGGCCGCCAACGTCTGTTTCCCTGAGGGTTGTTCCGAGTTTGAGGTCCTGGAAAAGGGTACGTCTCTCGGCAAGGTTCGGCTTCAAGTGCCCGGGCGCCACAACATCCTGAACGCCCTTGCTGCCGTGGCTGTAGGGCTTGAGGTGGGGATCGCTTTTAAGCAGATTGCGGAAGGTCTCGGGACCTTTGAAGGAGTGGGCCGGCGTCTTGAATTGAAAGGTGAACGCGACGGCTGGACGGTGATCGATGACTACGGTCACCACCCCACGGAGATCCGTGCGACCCTTTCCGCCCTTCGTGATCGCTATCCCCAGCGGCGCCTCGTGGTGTTGTTCCAGCCCCATCGGTTCAGCCGCACCCAAGCGCTGTGGAACGAGTTTGCTCACTCTTTTGATCAAGCGGACCGCGTCTATGTCATGGACATCTACCCCGCGGGCGAAGATCCCATTCCGGGTGTGACAGCGGATCTGATCGTAAAAGCCATGCCGCAAGTCCACACCAAGGTGACCATGGCTCCCAAGCCTTTTGCCGCGGATATGTTTCGGGCGGAACTTTTGCCGGGGGATGTCGTGCTGACACTGGGTGCCGGTGATGTCTGGAAGTGCGGTGAGCAGTTGATGGGAAAGGTAGATGTCCCTCGCTGACGATTTTCGTAGCGCCGTTCCCGGGCTAAAGACTCAGGAACCCCTCTCTGAGCACACCACCCTCCGCGTGGGTGGACCGGCCGATTATTATGCCGAAGTGCATACGCTTGCAGAACTCCTTGCTCTTCGGCATTTTAGCCAGTCGCAGCGAATCCCCGTTTTTTTCCTGGGAGCCGGGTCGAACCTGCTCGTTTCGGATGCAGGCGTGCGCGGGCTGGTGGTCCACTTGCTGGGAGATTTCCGAAACATGGAGTTTCACGGGACGGCGGTTCAAGTCGGGGCAGGGGTTCTGTTGCCGACGCTCGCCAAACAGGCCGCTGAAAAGGGTCTGAGCGGTGTCGAGTCCCTGATCGGAGTGCCGGGCACGGTCGGTGGCGGGCTTGTCATGAACGCGGGTACCCGCGAAGGCTGGATCGGAGACGTCGTTCAGTCCGTTCAGGTTCTCGGTCGTGACGACCAAATTGAGGAACGCGCCCAGGGTGCGTGCCATTTCGCTTATCGGCATTCCAATTTAGAAGGGGAGTGGGTGGTCGGCGCCAGGCTCATTTTGAAATCCGACGAGCCGGCTTCTATAATGAAGCGCCTTGATGAGCTGCTCCAATACCGCACACGCACGCAGCCTCTTACGACAGCTAATTGTGGGTCCGTTTTTAAGAATCCCCCGGAAGGCCCTGCTGCTCAATGGATCGAAAAGGCGGGTCTGAAGGGGATGATGAGGGGAGGAGCTAGGGTGTCGGAGCGCCACGCCAATTTTATCGTGACGAATGAAACAGCAAAGGCCCAGGATGTCTATGACCTTATTCGACACATTCAGGAGACCGTCCAAAAGCAATCCGGTGTTCGTTTGGAGACTGAAGTGAAGCTTGTGGGGGCATGGTGAGGGATTTTAGAAGTTGGCTGAAAAAGCAACGCATCGGCGTGCTCATGGGGGGGACTTCCACCGAGCGGGAGATTTCACTTAAAACGGGACGCGCCATCTATGCCTCCCTGAAACGTCAGGGGTTTCGGGTGGCGGCCATCGACGCTGCCCAAGATCTCGTTGGATCCCTGAGAAGGAAACGAATTCAGTTTGCCTATATCGCACTGCATGGGACTGGCGGTGAGGATGGCCAAGTCCAGGGCTTGCTCGAGTGGCTCAGGATCCCCTATACCGGTTCACGCGTTCTTGCTTCTGCGATGGCCATGGATAAAGCTCGCAGCAAAGACCTTTTCCAGGCGGCGAAGCTTCCAACCGCGGCCTTCGCCCTGATTTCAAAACCGACTCCCCGCTCGCCATTTCCATTACCGGTCGTCCTAAAACCCGTCTCACAAGGATCTGCCGTCGGGGTTTCGATCGTCAAGCGGGCCTCGCAGTGGAAGCGGGCGTTGCGCCTTGCGCTCTCTTATGGCGCACCGGCCATGGTCGAAACGTACTTGGAGGGGCCAGAAGTCACGGTGGGGGTTCTCGGTCGGAAGGCGCTGCCCGTCATTGAGATTTTGCCGCAGCACAACAGGTCCTTTTACGACTTTCATGCCAAATACGCTCCCGGGGGCTCTCGGCATATCGTGCCAGCGCGTGTCTCGGAACTGGTCCAAACCCGGTGCCAAGCCTTGGCGGTAAAGGCTTGTGGGTTGCTCGGCACGCGAGGTGCCGCACGGGTCGATATGATTGTCGACCGCCTGTGCGGCCCTTGTCTTTTGGAAGTCAACACGATCCCCGGCATGACCGAGACCTCGCTCCTGCCTGAGGCCGCGCGCGCGGCAGGGCTGGATTTTGACGCCCTTGTCGTCAAGCTGGCCGAGGAATCGGGTGGCTAGTCGGCTTCGTAAGCAGCGCGTTGCGCTTCGTTTTAAACGGCGCGAACAACTGCGGTTTCGTATTCACACCGCCTTGCGGCGCAGTATCGTCGTGGCTCTTGTTGTTGGCTTCGGCGTGGGCGTGGTCGCCGGCCGAGATTCCATTTTGTCCAGGTTTGTGCGACAGCATACGCCCCAAATCCGGGTCGTTCTTCCGAATGCGCTTGCGGGTTTGCCTGTTTTGGCCGAGCTTCCTCAAAATGCCTTTCTCCTCTGGCTTCCCGGCGTGCCTTTTTGGTTAGACAAGAAACTTCGCCGTAAGTACGTTGCTGTGCGAAGGGTGCGTTTGGCGAAGTCTTGGCGTACGAATTCCGTTCTCATCCAACTCGAACCTCGTGTTCCCCTGGTCCTCTGGAACAACCAGGGGTTCGATCGCGAAGGCGTGTCGTTTCCCGCCAGGCCTGGTGCCTGGAAAGATCTTCCTCAAGCAAGCTTTACAGCTTCGACGGGACGCGTCGACCTCGGACGTTGGCTTATGCGATTAGCCTCTTACTACCCCTTCTGGTCCAGAGTGATCGCGCTCAAACAGGATATGTATGGAGCGCTTGAACTCACGACCAAATCCGGCACGGTCATCTTGTGGGGCCAGCCGGAAAAAGAATCGATCGGCAAAAAAGTGCAGGCCCTTCTCCGCGTTCTCGACGATATGCACGCACATTCGGGGGGAACAGCGTGGGCGGATTTGCGCTTTTTCGATCAGGGACGCATAATAGTGTTACCGAAATCGTCACGCTCACCATGAAATCATCTTTTAGGGGTTAGAGAGGCGGGGACATCATGTCAAAAACGGATATTATCGCAGGCCTCGACATTGGCAGCGCCCAGGTGGCCTGTGTGATTGGTCGGCGGGATGCTCAGACCGGGCAGATTGAAATCTTAAGTGGATCACGCAGCGCCTGCCCGGGAGGTCTCAAGGGTGGGGTCGTCATCAATATTAACGAAACCGCTCGTGCTGTGACGCGTATATGTGAGGAAGCCGAGGACGCGGCCAAGGAAATGGTGAAAGATGTCACCATCGCCGTTCGAGGGGGCCACCTGCAGACCTTTAACAATCACGGGGCTCTCAACATCGCTCGCACAGACAAAGAAATTACAGCCGATGACGTTGAGAAAGCGATCGAAAGCGCGCAAGCCATTCATCTCTCCTCTGACCGCGAAATCATCCACACGATCCCGCAAGGCTTTACACTGGACCGGCAGCAAGGCGTCCCCAACCCTGTTGGGATGGAAGGCTCTCTGCTGGAGGTGGATGTGCAAATCGTCACCGCTTCCCGCTCTCACTTGAGCAACATCTTTAAGGCGATCAACATGGCCGGTTTCTCCGTCACAGAGCCCATTTACGGGCTTCTGGCGGCAGGGGAGGTCGTGGTCACGCAGGAAGAGCGTGATCTGGGGTCGCTCCTCATTGATATTGGGGGGCAAACCACCGATATCGCGGTGTATTTCGATGGGAGCATCCATTTCACGGAGAAGCTTTCCATCGGCGCTGATTCCATCACACGTGATCTTGCCTATGGACTGAGGACCTCTTTGTCGCAGGCGCAGCAGATCAAGGAAAACTTTGGTGTCGCCATGTCGAGCCTGCTGGACCAAAACGATGGCGAGGTCAATTTTACAGCGATGGACGGCCGCACCTTCCGCAAAGTCGGCCGGCGCACCCTCATTGACATTATCGAGCCCCGCGTCGAGGAAATCTTCACGATGATCTCTGAGAAGTTGCAAGATTCCGGCTATTCCGACCGGGTGGTGCCCGGGGGTGCGGTGCTCACGGGGGGCGGCTCTCTGCTGAAAGGTATTGAGCTGGCTGCTGAAAAGATTCTGCAGCTTTCGAGCCGCGTAGGACTTCCTCAAGGGGTCGTCGGCAAGAGTGAAATCGTCGGTCACCCCAGCTACGCCACGGCGATCGGGCTTCTCGGCTTTCCCTATCGCGGAGAATCGCAGTGGGCGACCGCGACCACAGGCCGGCGTCGCACCCCGCGTGCCGGATCGATTGCCCAGCGTGTGCGCGATTGGGTCGAGGAGACATTCTGATGCGCATTAAACTGGCCGAAGACGTTCGCGAACAGCCTGCGATCATTCGGGTGATCGGAGTCGGTGGCGGCGGAGGCAATGCCGTCAACCGAATGATCGAGTCAGGTCTGCGTCATGTCGAATTCTGTGCGGCCAACACGGATGCACAAGCCCTACGCAGGTCAAAAGCTCCGCTGATGCTCCAGCTCGGCGAGCGTTTGACGCGAGGCCTCGGGGCGGGGGGAAATCCGAGCGTCGGAAGACAGGCCGCAGAGGAAAGCACAGAAAAAATCAAAGAGGTCCTCTACGGTTCTGATATGGTCTTTGTGACGGCCGGGATGGGGGGCGGTACAGGAACCGGAGGCGCTCCCCTTGTCGCACGCGTTGCGAAAGAGGACTGCAAGGCCCTAACGGTTGGCGTGGTCACACGTCCCTTCCAATTTGAAGGACGCGTGAAGTCCGGACAGGCGGAAAGCGGGCTCAAGGAGCTTAAACAATATTGTGATACGCTGATCGTCATCCCCAACGACCGGTTGTTGTCCATTGTCGAGCCCACGACGCGTTTTGAAGACGCTTTTCGTATCGCCGACGACGTGTTGCGCCAGGCCGTGCAGGCGATCTCGAACGTTATCACCCACCCCGGCGAGATCAACATGGACTTTGCCAACGTGCGTACGGTCATGACGGGCGCCGGAGAGGCCCTGATGGGCATCGGTGAGGCGCGCGGCCCGGACCGCGCCCTTCGCGCGGCTCAGCTGGCGGTCAAAAATCCTCTTCTCGAAGATGTTTCCATCGATGGCGCCAAAGGGGTGATTACCAACATCGTGGGGAACCGCGATATCACCCTGCATGAGGTTGGCGAGGCCATGAATTACATCTATAGCGCCTGTCCTGAGGCCCATGTCTTCTATGGGCACGCCTTCGATGAGTCCTTGGAAGACCGTATTCAGATCACGGTCATCGCGACCGGTTTCCCAGCGGTGCGCGTGGGGGCCATGAGCAAGAAAGTGAGCGCCAGAGCCTCGCGCGTTGGTTACGAGCGTCGCGTGGGTTCCCGACCGACTCCTGGAGATTCCGCGGACCCCCTGATGGATAGCACCGAAATTGGGACGCTCAAAAAGAAAGCTGCCGAAGAAGAGCTCCAACGTCCAGCCTTCCTTCGCCTTCGCCCGGGTCGTTTGCGCAACTAAATCCTCTATGGAACTTCGCTTGCTTTTACAGATCATGGCGGAAAAAGGGGCCTCGGACCTCCATTTACGTTCCAATAAGCCGGCCGCATTCCGTGTCGACGGGAACCTTGCCTTCAGGACCCCCGAGTCCATTCCCTCAGAGACCGTGGATCGGTGGATCAAGAGCATTCTCAATGAGAAGCAGCTGCGGCTTTTTGAAGAGCGTATGGAGTGTGATATCGCTTTATCGGTGGAGAAGCTTGGCCGTTTTCGCGTCAATATTTATCGGCAGCGCAATGTGGTCAATGTTGCTTTTCGTGCCATTCCGATGACCGTTCCGACCTTTGAACAACTCAAGCTTCCACCCGCGGTCAGGAAAATCGCGGATGAGCCCCGAGGCCTGGTGCTGGTGACAGGAACAACAGGGAGTGGAAAGTCAACCACACTGGCCGCGATCATCCATTACATCAATTCCTCGCGAAGCCGCCACATCATTACCATTGAAGATCCGATCGAATATATCCATGAAGACAAACAGTCGATCCTTTCGCAGAGGGAGCTCGAACAGGATACGCTCAGCTACCCCGAAGCTCTCAAGCACTCTGTTCGGCAAGATCCCGATGTGGTGTTCCTGGGGGAAATGCGTGATTTGGAGACGATGGCCGCTGCTCTGACCGCTGCTCAGACAGGCCATTTGGTCCTCTCCACCATTCATACGATCGACGCTTCACAAACGGTCAATCGTATTATCGATATCTTTCCGCCCCATCAACAAAACCAGATTCGTTTCCAGCTCGGAGACTGTTTGCGAGGGGTCATTTCTCAGCGTCTCTTGCCGCATGCCTCCGGATCGGGCCGCGTGCCTGCTGTCGAGATCATGGTCGTGACGCCGCTCATACGTAAACACATCCTTGAAAACACCCTCTCTGAAATTACGACGGTGATGAAACAAGGTTCCTATTATGGCATGCAGACCTTTCACCAGGCCTTGGTCGGCCTGATCCATAAGGGCGAGATCAATCTTGAGACAGCTCTTGAGGCCTCCTCCAACCCCGAAGAGATCATGATGGCTGTACGCGGCATCCAATCCGGCAACGAGAACAGCGGCGCCTTCCAGCAAACTTGAGTTTTGTCGCGCTTGTAACGGGAATTCGCCATGGCGATGCCCGATCGCCCGGCGTGCTTTCTAAAATCCTAAAATCAGCCCACTGGCCTTCCCGAGTGGCGACAGCCGAACAGCGGCATGGCTCTGTGGTGCGCCGGGTGGCTAAACTTTCTCGATCGACCCGATTCCCCGGCGCCGATGGGCTCTTGACTGATAGGGCGGCTCAGCCGCTGGCGATTTTTACAGCGGATTGCGTACCCGTATTTCTTCAGGCTTGCCAAGGCCGGGTGGTTGGCTTGTTGCATGCGGGATGGCGTGGTATTTCCAAGCGGATTCTCAGTCAGGCGCTCAGACAAATCAAGCGGTATTGGGGCGTTCCTCCTCAAGATGTGGTCGTTTGGCTGGGGCCCCATATCCAATCCTGCTGTTATAAGGTTCGATGGGACGTGGCCCAGCATTTCCCACGGACGCGCACGCGATGGGATCATCACTGGAGAATCGACCTTGCTGGCGAGCTTCAAGCACAGGCCCAGCGTTTGGGCATCCGTTGGGTGCGCAAAAGACCCTTTGAGGGATGTACAATGCACGGGTCCCGTTTCTTTTCCTATAGACGGGACGGGACGTCCAAACGGCAGGTATCCTTAATCATGAAGCGAGATCATCGATGAATTCCATTCCACGGTTCCGCCAGCAGATTGACCAACTGGATCAGGCGCTTTTGGGGCTCCTCTCCAAGCGCGCGAAGCTTGTCCAAGCGATTGGGTCGCTCAAGATCCAGAAGGGCCAATCCATTTTTGTCCCCGGGCGAGAACGCAAGCTCTTGCAGGAACTGCAGGCGCAAAACCCCGGGCCTTTGCCCAATGAGGCGATTGAAAATCTCTTCCGTGAAATTGTGCATGCCTGCCGAAATCTTCAGAAACAAATGGCGGTCGCTTATTTTGGGCCAGAAGCCTCCTTTTCGCATGCCGCCGCGCTCCAGTGCTTCGGACGGGGGGCAACGCTTCTTCCCGCTCGGACCATTACGGATGTTTTCACGGAAGTCGACAAGGGCCGGGCCGATTTTGGTGTGGTGCCTATCGAAAATTCTCTCGGAGGAGGCGTCTTCCATACGCTGGATATGTTCATTGACTCTCCGCTCTCCATCTGCGCGGAGCTCGAGCTCCCCATTCATCACTATTTATTAGGCCGTTCTACGTCCGACGTGCGACGTCGGATCCGCCACACGGCTGGCGGGCGCCTGATGTGTGGCGCCTCGGACGTCGGACGAATAAAAGTCCTTTATTCGCATTACCAGGCCCTGACCCAGTGCCGGATGTGGGTGGATGAACACATGCCCTCGGTCCGGATCGAGGAGGCCACCTCGACATCCGAGGCGGCGATTCGGGCGGCCCGACGGCGCGGCAGCGCCGCGATCGCCTCCAAGCTTGCCGCAGACCAATACGGTTTGCGGGTTCTGGCGTCGCGCATTGAGGATTCCCACCAAAACAGCACCCGCTTTCTTGTCATTGGAACGGCCGAGCCTGAGCCGACAGGCAGGGACAAAACGTCCATTATGTTTTCGATAAAAGATCGCCCCGGTGCGCTTTTCGACATGCTGGTGCCTTTCAAAAAGGGTGGACTCAACCTCACCAAGATCGAGTCCCGTCCCACGCGACAAAAGGCCTGGGAATATATCTTCTTTGTCGATTTTCTTGGCCACCGCTCGGAAGCCCGGGTTCAAAAAGCTCTCGCCATTCTTGAGCGGTCGTGTGTGGTTCTTAAAATACTCGGCTCCTACCCTCGCGGAGAATAATGGATACAAGCAAGCTGATCCGCCCCCAAGTGCGGGGCTTTGAGCCTTATTTGCCTGGCCGGTCTATCGAAAGCGTGAAGCGTGAGCGAAAACTTTCACGCATCATTAAACTCGCCTCCAATGAAAATCCCCTAGGACCTTCGCCCAAAGCCTTGGCTGCCATGCAAAGACTAGGGAAGAATCTCTTTCTCTATCCTGATGGAGCAAGCACGTCGCTGCGCGCCGCGCTTGCCCGCCAAGCCAACACAGAGCCCGAACGGGTGATGGTGGGCGCAGGCTCTGATGAGCTGATCGAACTTCTGGGCAAGACGTTTTTAAATCCTGGCGATTCGATTGTCGTTTCTGATCATGCTTTTATTCGTTACCGTATGGCGGCGGAGCTCATGGGAGCCGATGTGATCACGGTCCCCATGCGCTGTGACACCCACGATTTGACCGCCATGGCGGAGGCTGTTCGTGAGAGCACCAAACTGATCTTTATTGCCAATCCGAACAACCCGACTGGGACGTACAATCCCCAAGCGGAACTCCTCGGGCTCCTCAAGAGAGTGGCCGCGGCCAATGCGCGTCGTGCCATGCCCATTCTGGTGGTGGTGGACGAAGCCTACTATGAATACGCCAAGGCTTTCGCTGCCGATTACCCCGACACACTCTCCCTCCAAAAGGAGTATCAAAACCTTGTGGTTCTGCGGACGTTTTCAAAAGCGCACGCCCTGGCGGGGCTGCGCGTGGGATACAGTTTTGCTGATCGTGACATTATCGCGGCGTTGGACCGGGCACGCCCGCCGTTCAACGTGAGCGCTCTGGCTCAGGCGGGCGCGGAAGCCAGCCTTTCCGATACAGCACGCATCCGAAAAGCGGTGCAGCATGTCGTCAAAGAACGTAAGATCGTGCTTTCGGGACTGGCCAGGCTCGGTCTTTCGACACTTCCCTCAGCCTGCAACTTCGTGCTCGTGGACGTTTCACCGCGCCGCGGCCGGGAGGTGTTCGAATCGCTCCTGTCTCGTGGTATCATTGTGCGCTCGATGGACGAATACGGCTATCCGGAACGTATCCGGGTGAGCTACGGTTTGCCCGATGAGAACCGCCAATTTTTGCGGGCCATCAAGGAGGTTTTAGGTCGATGATTTTAACGCTCAAGCCCAACGCGACCAAATCGCAGATCGACGCGATCGCCAAGAAAATCAAAGTTCTTGGATTTACCCCTCACACGACTCACGGCAAGGAAGTCACGATTATTGGCGTGATCGGTGAAAACGCGATCCGCACACGTGATGCTTTTGAGGCGATGGAAGGGATTGAGAGCATCACCGCCATTTCCAAGCCCTATAAGCTGGTCAGTCGGGAGTTGAAGAAAGAAAACACCATCATTGATGTGGGCCGCGGTGTCTCCATTGGCGGAGAGCGTGTCATTATCATGGCGGGCCCTTGTTCTGTTGATACGAAAGAGCGCCTTCTGCTTACGGCCGATGCTGTGAAAGAGGCGGGCGCGCATATGTTGCGCGGAGGGGCCTTTAAGCCCAGGACGTCTCCCTACGCATTTCAGGGACATGGGGAAAAGGCGTTACGGTTTCTCGCTGAGGCCAGGAAGAAAACCAACCTGCCCATCGTGACCGAAGTGATGAATTTAAACGACGTCAAGCTCGTGGAAGAATACGCGGATATCATTCAAATTGGCGCGCGCAACGTACAGAATTTTGACCTGCTCAAAGTCGTGGGGAAAACGAGAAAACCCGTCATGCTCAAGCGGGGAATGTCGACCACTATCCAGGAATGGCTCCTGAGCGCTGAGTACATCATGGCCAACGGCAACTACAACGTCATCCTTTGTGAGCGCGGCATACGCACTTTTGAGACAGCGACCCGCTTCACGCTCGACCTGAACGCGGTGCCTGTACTCCGGCACCTGACCCACTTGCCCATCATCGTCGATCCCTCGCATGGCGTAGGAATTCGTGAATACATCCCGGCGCTGGCCAAAGCTTCTGTGGCGGTCGGAGCCGACGGGCTGATTCTTGAAGTGCACCCCAAGCCGGAGGAGGCTCTCTCGGACGGCCCGCAGTCTCTGTTGCCGGATCAGTTTGCAAAACTCATGGGAGAGCTACGTGCCGTCGCGTTGGCTGTCGGACGTACGATCTAAATGTTTGCAGGCTTTTTCGGTTTTAATGCGATAAATCCACAAAAACACTCCTTGACTCACTTGGAATGATTTTGGTTAGATAGGACTCGACTAGGTCGAGTGCCTGCCCTTGTCAATTAGCCCAGAGATGTTACCCAGTGTTAGCTTAAAGGATTAGCCTTTATGGCGAATAGTCATACGCATCATCATTCGGAGCAAGATGTCGAACGAGGGAAGTTTGAGCCCGGTGGGCCCGAACAGTCCTTCGAGAATGGCGCCATCCTCCCCGAGGGCTACGGTGACAATCGTCTTGTGATCATGACACGGGACCCCTACTGGTTTTTTGGCTACTGGGAAATCACACCTGAAAAAGCGGAAGCCGTGCGCCTTGAACACGGCAGAAACTGCTGGGAAGTGGCCACACTGGTCCTGCGTGTGTATGACTTGGGGGAATCCCCCCATACCCCGCTCGACAGTTGCTCCTCTTTTGACGTGGACCTGCAAAAGTTTGCCCGCCAGTGGTATGTGCAAGTGCCGCAAGCCGGGCATTTCTATGTCGTGGACTTGGGGCTTCGCTGGCCAGATGGCAAATTTGTCGTGCTCTTCCGTTCCAACATCATTCGCCAGCCCAGGGGGCGGGTTTCGGATCGTATCGACAGCCAATGGATGTCCGTTGGCCTTGATACACGCATTTGGGAGAGAATGGCCATGATGGCCTTGGGCGTGGGGAGCTCCAAAGGAGCTTCTGGTGGGGAGGTTGTGAAGGGAATGGAATTACGATGGGAATACCTGCGATCGGTGTTCTCCGGATCTGTTTCTGCTGGATTTGGGTCCGTTTCTTCCTCTTCCCTTTCCTCTTGGCGCTTGCAGGAGCCTAAGTCATGACGGAAAAAGGTTACTTCGCTCTTGTGCTCCACGCGCACCTGCCCTTTGTGCGCCATCCGGAGTATGATGATTTTCTCGAGGAAGACTGGTTCTTCGAGGCGGTCACCGAAACCTATCTGCCGCTCTTGGACATGATGTCGCGGCTAGCGACCGAACGTGTCCATTTCCGCCTCACCATGTCGCTGACCCCGCCCCTGTGCGCCATGATGTCGGATCCACTGCTTCAGTCGCGCTTCAGACGCTATCTTTCCCGCTTAATCGAGTTATCAGAGCGAGAAGTCCACCGGACCCGTGAGATGCCGGCTTACCATAGCTCAGCTCAGATGTATGAGCGCAAACTCAAACGCTGCAGGCAGATCTATGAGGACTGGTACAGGGGGAACCTCTTGCTGGCGTTCCGCCAGTTCCAGGACCAAGGGATGCTGGAAATCATTACCTGCGCCGCGACGCATGGGTATTTGCCGTTAATGAATCAGCGTCAAGCGGCGCGAGCCCAAGTTCGCCTTGCGACAGACGATTACCAGCGCTACTTCGGCAGGCGTCCGCGCGGCATGTGGCTTCCCGAATGTGCCTACAACATCGGGGACGATATCCTCCTCCAAGAGCAGGGCATCCGATTCTTTTTTATGGAGTCCCATGGGCTCCTTTTTGGGACCCCTCGTCCCCAATATGGTGTTTATGCACCGGTCTACTGCCCCTCGGGTGTGGCGGCCTTCGGACGAGATATGGAATCTGCCCATCAAGTTTGGTCTGGTGATACCGGTTATCCTGGTGATTGGCGTTATCGGGAGTTCTACCGTGACGTCGGATATGATCTCGATTACGAATACATGAAGCCCTACCTCCATGCCGATGGGGTGCGGCGCAATGTAGGCCTAAAGTACTACAAAATCACGGGCAAGGTACCCCTGCATGCCAAGGAGCCCTACAACCCTCACGAGGCGCTTGAAATTGCCGCACAGCATGCCGGAAATTTCATGTTTAACCGCCAGAAACAGGTGGAACACTTAAGTGGGCTTCTCCAGAAGAAACCCATTGTGGTCGCCATGTACGATGCGGAGCTCTTTGGTCACTGGTGGTATGAAGGGCCTGACTTTCTGGAATTCCTTTTCCGGAAAATCCATTACGACCAGAAAGACCTACGCCTGGTTACGCCGAGCGAGTATCTCGCGGAAAACCCCAATAATCAGATTATTCAGCCCGAAATGTCATCGTGGGGTGACAAGGGTTATCACGAAGTCTGGCTCAACGGCGCTAACGACTGGATTTACCGTCATCTCCACAAGGCCTCTGAACTCATGATTGAGCTGGCGGAGCAGAATCCAACCGCCTCTGAAGTCCGGGAGCGCGCGCTTAATCAAGCGGCTCGAGAGCTCTATCTTGCCCAATCCTCAGATTGGGCTTTCTTGATGACGGTGGGAACGGCTTCCTCCTATGCCAACAAGCGCACACGCGACCATCTCTATCGTTTCCTTAAGCTCAACGAGCAAATTCGGCGTGGGGATATCCATGAGGGCTCCCTCGCCGAGATGGAGCGACGGGACAACATCTTCCCGCAATTGGATTACAGGATCTTTCGCAATGCCCAGCAGCGTGACACAGCGGCGGTGCTATAATGGCCGCAGAAACTCAAAAACAGCGGATCAAGAGGAGGACACCTATGGCAATATCCAATAATTCGATCGTCGTTTCAGGCAATGAGCAGGTCTCGAAAAAGAAAGCTGCAAAAAAAACAGTTTCCTCTGCCCGTTCGTCTACGACGTCGAAGGCTTCAACCGTACGCTCTCGCGTCCCTGTCGAAATCCTTTTCACTCAGGAACCCAATCCCTACCGAGCGCCGGAGCCGCCTTTCATCTGGATTGATTTCCCGACTCAGTCAGAGAATTTTTCCTCCTCTGAATACGTCGTGAGACTCGGCGTGGGAGGCGCGGATTTAGTCGAAATCTCAATCGACAAGGGCCCATGGCTCCCCTGCCGCCTCAACTCCGGTTTCTGGTGGTATGACTGGTCCAATATATCCAAAGGCCGTCACACGCTGGCCGCGCGTATGCGCGCCTCCGATGGTCGCTGGTTTAAGACCCCCCTGCGTCAGTGCGATTGTCGTACTGAATGAAGCTAGCCGACATTCGTCAGTCGTTCCTCCAGTTTTTTGAGGGACGTAGCCACAAAGTTGTCGCCTCTGACTCGTTAGTTCCTTCCACGGATCCCACGCTCCTCTTTACGAGCGCGGGGATGGTGCAGTTTAAACCTGGCTTCCAAAATCCGGACAGCAGTCCCTACCGACGTGCCGCTTCCTGCCAAAAATGCCTTCGCACCTCCGACATTGAGCGTGTTGGCACGACGCTACGACACCTCACCTTCTTTGAGATGCTGGGCAACTTCTCCTTCGGTGATTACTTTAAGAACGACTCGATCGGTTGGGGATGGGAATTCCTCACGAAGACCATGGGCCTGCCCGCGGACCGCTTGGTTGTTTCCGTTCATAAAAGCGACGACGAGGCAGCGGACATTTGGAAGAAACTTGTTCCCGGGGAAAGAATTTTCAGGATGGACGATGACACCAATTTCTGGACCATGGGGCCTACCGGACCCTGCGGTCCCTGCTCGGAAATCCTATGGGACCGTGGCAAGGAGTGGAGCTGCGGCAAAGCCGCCTGTAGCCCGGCCTGTGACTGTGAAAGGTACCTCGAAGTCTGGAACCTCGTGTTCACGCAGTTCGACCGCTCTGCAGGGGGCAAGCTCACCCCACTTCCCAGAAAAAATATCGACACCGGCATGGGCCTTGAGAGGCTCTCGCTCCTTTCCCAGGGCGTCGCAAGCCCTTTTGAGACCGATGCTTTCCAACCCCTCTTTAAAGACCTTGGCCAGATCAGTGACAAAGACCCGAAAGTCCAGACCCATCAGGTGGCGTTCCGAAGGATTTCTGATCACGCACGCGCGGTCACGTTCATGATTTCAGATGGTATTTTGCCCTCCAATGAAGGACGCGGTTATGTGCTGCGCAGGCTCCTGCGCCAAGCCGTTCGCGCCGGGAAGACCCTGGGTATCCAGGAGCCCTTTCTTTACAAGCTCTCCGGGAGCGTGGTCGAGCTCATGAAGCAGGCCTACCCTGACACGCTCCAGCGACTTCAAACGATCGCTTCCATCGTTAAGATCGAAGAGCAAAAGTTTCTTGAGACGCTCGATACCGGGACTCGCAAGCTCGAGGAACTGATTTCAGTTTCCAAAGCGCAAAACGTCAAGACTCTTCCCGGCAAAGATGTCTTCCATCTCTACGATACCTACGGTTTCCCGTTTGAGCTCACCAAGGAAATGGTGGTGGGCATGGGCTTTGGCGTCGATGAAGAAGGATTTAAGAAGGCGCAGGCCCAGGCCGTGGAACTTGCCAGACAGGGCTGGAAAGGTTCCGGCGCGCAAAATGTTGACCTCTATCACGACTGGAAAGCGAAGCTAAAAAGCACAGGCTCTTCTTTTCAGGGCTATTGGCATTTGGACCTTGAAGCCAAAGTGATTGGGCCCATCTATCGCCATAAGCCGGCCGGCTGGGTGGAGGAGCTCAAAAGTGGTGAAGAAGGTGAGGTGGTCTTGGATCAGACGACCTTCTATCCCGAAGGCGGCGGCCAGGTCGGGGACACGGGAACGCTTGAATCAGCCACGACCCTGGTGGAGGTCGTGGACACGCAAACGCCGGTCGAGGCCATGATTGTGCACCATGTGAACGTCAAGCGCGGAGTTCTCAAAGCGGGGGATAGCATCACGGCGAAAGTGAATCGCGAAAAACGTGATGCCACCCGGCGACACCACACCGCCACACACATGCTTCATAAGGCGCTCAGGGAGGTCCTTGGCCCGCACGTGACACAGGCGGGATCTCTCGTCGCGCCGGATCGGTTGCGTTTTGACTTTAATCACACAGCACCACTTTCGCGCGAGGAGCGTGAACGGGTTGAAGACATCATCAACCGGCAGATTTTGAACAACATTCCCATTCAAGAATGCCTGATGACCAAAGAGGAGGCCCACAAAGTCGGGGCGATGATGCTCTTCGGCGAAAAATATGGGGAAAACGTTCGCGCCATCATGGTTTCCAAGTATGACTGTAAGCAGCCGGAGCAAGCCTGGAGCTTGGAGCTCTGTGGTGGGACCCATGTCGACGAGACAGGAAAAATCGGACTCTTTAAAATCATCAGTCAGTCTCCCGTTTCCGCGGGGGTGCGGCGCCTGGAGGCGGTGGCGGGCCTGGCAGCGGTCAAAACGGTTCGCCGAATGGAAGAACAGCTGCAAACCGTGGCGGAGAGCCTGAAAACGACGCCGGAAGACCTTCCCACCCGGTTGGAGAAAATGCTCGCACAGGAAAAGACCCTCCAGAAAGAAATCGAATCATTGAAATCCAGTGTCGTAAGGTCACAGTTTGACGATATCGCCAAGAGTGCCATTCCCATCGCGGGGACGCAGCTCATCAGCAAGCGTCTGGAGGGTGTCGATGACAAACATCTTCGAGAAGTCGCGGACCGTTTAAAGGACAGCTCTGCGGCGGGTGTGGTGGTGCTGGCCTGTGTGACGGACGAGAAGGTCAGCTTTGTCGTGTCGGTTCAGAAAGCGCTCACGGAGCGCGGCTGGAACGCCGGCCACATCGCTCGGGAAATCGCGACCCGGATTTCCGGTTCTGGGGGCGGCCGCCCGGACTTCGCGCAAGGCGGGGGAAAGGATGTCGCCGCGCTCGACAAGACGCTCGCGGAAGTCGAAGAGATTCTGAAGCATTTGGCTGTGAAATCCCGTTAACTTTTTGCCCTCGTAGCACAACGGATAGTGTACCAGCCTCCGGAGCTGAGGATGCCAGTTCGATTCTGGCCGAGGGCAAGTTTTGGTACAGGTTCGCCCGACACACGCCAGTCGGGCGTCCGCCTGTTGTGTGGCGGACCATTCTGGCTGAGGGCAGGTGTTTCTTTCGATTCGGGCACCGCACTTCGATATGTCTTTTAAGTTAGAATAGCCGCCATGGCATCCGTCATTATCCCTGTTCTTCTTTGTTTTCTCCTCGGGCCAGGCGTGGGCCAACTTTATAATAAGGACTATCGAAAGGGCGTTCTTCTCATTGTCGCGAGCCTCGCCGTTTTGATCGTTGCGGGCGTCTGGTACTACAAGACTTTGCAACCGTTCATCCCTGCGGATATCACCAGTGTCGATCCTCAAGCACTCCAGCAGTTGATGATGAACGCGGCGGGGCAAATCAGCTCCAAAAATGGCAAAGTCTTGGCTGCCTTCCAGGCGCTCCTCAGCGTCTTATGGATCTATGGTATGGTCGATGCGTATCGCTCAGCTCAACGAAAGAGGGGGGCTCTATAAATGGTTACAGGACTTGTGCTGATTCGTCTAGCCTCAGGCCGGGAAAAGCTCACGATGGCGAAGCTTAAAGAAGTCAAAGGTGTCTCCCATTTGTCAGCCGTATTCGGTCGCTGGGACCTTGTGGCGGACATCGAGGCGGCGGACCTTCCGACTATGACCAGTGTGGTGGTCGGCAAAATCCGCGCTATTCCAGGTGTTTCCTCAACGGAAACACTGGTTACCACCGCCATCTGAAGCATTTGTTCCGGCCTCTCGAGCGCGTTACTCCCCACCAGCTGCCCAACGGTCTGCGCGTCCTTCTCAAAGAGGACCACAGTTGGCCGCTTACGTCTGTTCAGTCCTGGGTCCGTGTCGGTTCCGTGGATGAAGCAGAATCGGAGGCGGGGCTCGCTCATGTCCTGGAGCATATGGTCTTTAAAGGGACCGCCCGCCGCGCCCCTTCCGAAATCTCTCGTTGGGTGGAGGCCCAGGGCGGCGCGCTCAACGCCGAAACCTCCAAAGAGTACACGCACTATTACATCGATGTCCCCTCTTCAGGGGTGTCCCGTGCCGTTCATTTGATGGCCGAGCTTCTCTGTCGGGCAACGCTTGAGCCCAAGGAGTGGGAGCGCGAGCGCCTGGTCATCCTGGAGGAGATGAAGCGCCGTCATGACGATGCGGAAACCATGGCTTGGGAACTCCTCCAACAAGCCCTCTTCGCAGACCCTGCTCACGCGCGACCTGTGATTGGCTCTGAAGAGACCGTTTCAACGTTTACGGCCCAGACCGTACGTCGTTTTTACGAGACGCATTACACGGCGGCCAACACCGTGATGGTCATCGTGGGGGATTTTCAATCGAAAGAGATCCTCCGTTTGCTGGCGCGAGAGATGGGATCGTTATCCAAAGGGGGGCGCCGCCCTCCGCGGCCACAGCCGCTCACACATCCAAGTCCGGTGCACAAAAGGCTGACCCAATCCGTTCGCCAAGCCTATGCTGTCTTTGGTTTTCCGACTCCGCCGGCGTCTCACGCCGATCAGGAGGCGCTGGATCTTTTGTCGGTCATGCTGGGCGATGGCCGGAACAGCCGTCTTGTCCATACGCTGCGCGAGGAGAAGGAGCTCGTGTGGTCCGTCGGAAGTTCCAATATCACGCAGGAAGGCCTCGGCATCTTTGCTGTCTTCACGGAGTCGGATATCCAAAAGAGGCCGAAAGTGGGGCCGGCGCTCAGGCAGGTGCTCACCGGACTCAAAAAGCGCGTCCCCTCGGAAGAGGAAATTCAACGGGCCAAAAACCTCATGCAAACCTCTTGGCTGCAAGGGTATGAAACATTCCACAACCAGGCCTCCGTCATCGGTGCTTACGCTCTGGAAGGACATCTCGAACGACTTCGACAATATTTGCCTCGGATTCTTTCTCTCGAGGCGGCGGAACTGGAGCGTGTCATTGACCGCTACTTTTTACAAGAGCTCTCCAGTGCCGTGGTGGAACCATGAAGCGGCTCGAGCGCTGGATACTGCCGAGCGGTTTAAAAGTCCTCTATCAGCGGGACCATCGTTTTCCTTTGGCGACCGCGACCCTCCTTCTGGGCGCTGGCAGTCGAGCGGAGTCCCGTTCGGAGGCGGGGCTTTCCAGTATGACCTTGGATCTCTTGATGCAGGGCACCCGAAAGCGCAGTGCCAGGGCCATCGCACGCGTGATGGAATCAGTCGGGGCTTCGATGGGCACCCAAGGACACGAAGACTACGCTGAAATTGGCTTTGTCGTGCCGGCTTCCGAGGCCCAACGCGCCCTGGGTCTGATGACGGAGGTGCTTCGGGAACCATCGTTTCCCCAGGAAGAAATCATCAAAGAGAAATCCCACGTCCTCGCTGCGCTCGATACCCGCAAAGACGCCATCTTTCAACTCGCTCACGATCGTTTGAACCAGGCGCTCTATGGTGACCACCCTTACGGCCGGCCCCTTGAAGGCAGGGCCCAAACGGTTGCCCGCTTCGGGCGCATGGATTTTAAAGCCTGGAATAAAACAAAGCACCATTCCATGGGAGCCATCCTTTCCATGGTGGCTCCGCATCCACCCGCTTTCATGCGGGGTCTCCTTCACAGGACGGTCGAGACCTGGCGGCATGCGCCCCCGAGAGACTCCGCACACGAACCGATGCCAAGCGTCAGACCTCTCCCCAAGTCACGAACAGAAGAGGTCAAGTCCTCTTTTAAACAAGCGTATCTCATGACCGGCTGGCAAGCGCCCACCGCGTTCGATCAGGACCAGCTCGCGCTCAAAGTCTTGAATACGATTCTCGGTGGTGGCATGAGCTCTCGGCTTTTTATGGTCCTCCGCGAGGAGCTTGGCCTCGCCTATGAGGTGTCCTCGTTTTATCCGTCACGCCTCGACTTAAGTCAGTGGGTGATCTATCTTGGACTGCCTGCGGAAAGACTCTTACTCGCCTCCAAGAGGCTCTTCGAGCTCCTCGAGGCCCTCGCGGAACAAGGTCCGCGCGATGGAGAACTGCGGCAGGCCAAAGCCATGATTCGTGGCGCGTTTTTGATGGATCGCCAAAGCCGCCGTCGCCAAGGGTGGTACAACGCTTGGTGGGAATTCCTCGGCCGGGGGGAGGATTACGGGGACGAATTTCTCAGGTCCATGGATTCCGTTTCAGCCCTCGCGGTACGGGAGCTCTTACGAAAAATCCTCGGCAAGCCGCGGGTGACTGTGAAAGTGGTCCCGAAGTGAGCGGCCTCCTCTTCCCTTCTCCCGGCGGAAGGCGGCAGAGGGCGCGCCAGTCATGGGTGAGGGCAAAACTCCTGGTTGTTGCTTGCGCCCTCCTCCTGACCTTCCCCCACCTTACGGCGGGAGAAGGGGTCTACGGCGACGCCTACGTCGATTCTTCCCTTGGCGATGCCAGTATCCTGAATCCTGTCCTGTCTTCGGACAGCGCCTCTAATAATATCGTCGGGCTCGTCTTCAACGGTCTGGTCAAATACGATCAAAACATCCAGCTGGTTGGCGATCTTGCCGAATCTTGGGAGATCGGCCGAGGAGGACTCGAGATCACGTTTCATCTCCGCAAGGGGGTGCGCTGGCATGATGGAAAGCCATTCACAGCAGACGATGTGCTTTTTACCTACCAGAAGTTGAGGGACCCTCAAGTCCATACGCCTTTCGTAAGCGACTATGAGGACATCGCTCAATTGCGTGTGCCCGATCCCTATACGGTCCGCGTCCTCTACAAAAAGGTCTTTGCGCCCAGCCTCGCTTCCTGGGGGATGGGGATACTTCCACGACATGTCTATGGGACGACAGACCTCAATACCCATCCCGCTAATCGTCGACCCATTGGGACCGGGCCCTACAAGTTTAAGGAGTGGAAAACCGACCAGCACATCCTCCTTGAAGCGAATCCCGATTACTTTGAAGGAAGACCCTACCTGCAACGCTATGTCTATCGCATTATTCCGGACTCTTCCGTACAGTTCATGGAGATGCGCAACCAGTCCATTGATGCCATCTCGCTGACGCCGGATCAATTTAAAGCGTACGATGCCATCTTTGAGCATCACACCCGGTACCGCTATCCGGCATTCAAATACATCTACTTCGGGTTCAATCTGAAAAACGACTTGTTTAGAGACAAGCGCGTGCGCCAAGCGCTGGCCTACGCCATGGATCGACAGAGCATGGTGGAGGGGATTGTGTTAGGACTCGGACAGCCCCTTTCAGGTCCCTTTCCCGTTTCTTCGTGGGCCTATAACAACGCTGTGCAGCCTTTGCCCTTTGATCCTGCGCGCGCCAAGGCTCTTTTGGCCGAATGCGGATGGAAGCCGGACGCCACAGGTCGTCTCATGAAACATGGAAAGCCCTTCGCCTTTACGCTCATGACCAACCAGGGCAACAAAGTTCGGGAGCTCTGTGCGGTCGTCATTCAAGATCATCTGAAGAAAGTCGGGATTGATGTGTCCATCCGCATCATGGAGTGGTCGACCTTGATTCATCAGTATATCGACAAGAAAAACTTCGAGGCGATTGTCCTGGGCTGGCAGTTGGGGCGTGACCCGGACAACTATGCGATGTGGCATTCCTCCCAACAAAAGGAAGGTCAATATAACTTCTGTGGTTACGAGAGCCCCGAGGTCGATCGTTGGCTTGTGGAAGCTCGTGAAACTTTCGATCTCCAGAAGCGCCGCGCGCTCTATCACAAGATCCACAAACGAATCGCTGAGGACCTGCCGTACATTTTCCTCTATGGTCCGGATGAGCTCCTCGCGATTCATAAGCGATTTCGTGGTCCCGAGGTGGCGCCCCTGGGGCTAGGATGGAATTTCCGGGAGTGGTGGGTTCCGGAGCGTGAGCAGCGCTATAGCGTGAGAGTGCCATGAGAGGCCTGTGTGGTTAAGTACATCTGGCAGCGTTCGCTCCATCTGATCCCGACGTTGGTTGGGATTTCGCTCATCAGCTTCTTTTTGATGCAGCTGGCTCCTGGCGGGCCGATCGACCAAATCGCGGATTTAAATCCCAAAGTCACACCGGAAGTTAAGGAGAGAATTCGCAAAGATCTGGGCCTCGACCAACCGATCCTTGTGCAGTATGGCCGGTGGCTCGTTCGCCTTGCGAAACTTGATTTTGGCGTCTCCTTGAAGGATAACCGCCCGGTCATACAGAAGATCATGGAGCGACTTCCCGCGACGCTTCTCTTGAATACCCTGTCGATTCTGCTGATGGTCCTCCTCGCCATCCCGATCGGTTTTTTTGCCGCGATTAAGGCCCGGTCTCTCTTTGACCGCTGTATGACAATCTTCGTGTTTCTCGGGTTTTCGGTGCCCACGTATGCTGTCGCGCTGCTCGCCATGATCGTCTTTGGCTTGGAGCTTGGTTGGCTGCCCATTTCAGGCCTTTCCTCACTCAGTTGGGCGCCTGTTCCCTTGTGGATGAAGACGTTGGACGTGCTCCATCATCTTGTTCTTCCGACGCTCGTGTTGGGGTTGACGTCGCTTGCGGGGTTATCACGCTACATGAGATCGAGCATGCTGGAGGTGATCCATCAAGACTTTATTCGCGCCGCCCAGGCGCGCGGCCTTGGTTTTTGGAGGGTCTTCGGTGTCCATGCCCTGCGCAATGCCCTGATTCCTCTGATCACGCTCCTCGGCCTCATGCTCCCGGATTTGATCGGTGGCGGGGTCATCATTGAAACCATCTTTGCCTATCCGGGTATGGGACGCCTGGGCTATGAAGCCATCATGACGCGGGACTATAACCTGATCATGGCGATTACCGTCATCTCTGCCGGTCTGACCGTTTTGGGCAACTTCCTGGCCGATCTTCTCTACGCTTATGCTGACCCAAGGATCCGGTACCGATGATACGCATTTACCTGGATCGGCTTCAATCCAATCGACTCGCCATGCTCGGGCTCGGTCTTGTTCTTTTCCTGACGGCTTGTGCGCTCATTGCCCCCTGGGTGCGTCCACATGATCCGAATGTCCAGAGCCTCTTATCCAGGCTTCAAGCGCCTTCCTGGGACCATTGGATGGGGACGGATGATTTGGGCCGCGATGTTTTTTCGCGGCTGATGATGGGCGCCAGGATCTCGCTCTCGGTTGGGTTTGTCGCGGTGGGCCTTCAACTTCTCATTGGCGTCACACTGGGTCTGTGCGCGGGGTATTTCGGCGGAAAGCTGGATAGTGCGATCATGCGCCTGGTCGATATCATGCTTTCGATCCCGACCATCTTCCTGATTCTGGCTGTGCTGGCCTTCCTCGGTCCCCATATCTACAACGTGATGGCGGTGATTGGCTTGACCTCCTGGCCTGGGCTTGCGCGACTGGTGCGAGGAGAATGTCTGTCCATTCGTGAACGGGACTACATGCAGGCCGTCAGAATCGCCGGTGTCGGCCGTGGTCGGCTTCTTTTTGTCCATCTCCTCCCCAATGTGGTCGCGCCGGTCCTGGTGAGCGCGACCCTAGGTGTTGCAGGGGCCATCCTCACCGAGTCGGCCCTGTCTTTCCTCGGGCTTGGGGTTCAACCCCCGGCGCCTTCTTGGGGGAATATTTTGACGATCGGCAGGGATTATCTCCATATGGCTTGGTGGCTTTCTCTTTTTCCAGCGATGGCGATCCTCGTCACGGTGCTTGCCTTTAATCTGCTGGGCGAGGGATTGCGTGACGTGTTGGATCCTCGACCATGAGCTCGAGCGTCTTGGCGATCGAGAATTTATCGGTGGACTATTTTCGAAAGGGCAAAACTGTCCATGCGGTGAGGAATTTCTCGCTCACGGTCAATCCAGGAGAGACCGTCGGCCTTGTCGGAGAATCTGGCTCCGGTAAAAGCACGGTTGCCCAGGCTGTTTTACGACTGATACGGCCCCAAGAGGGCCGTATCGTGTCTGGCCGCATCCTTCTGCACGGCCAAGACCTGCTCTCCGTTTCAGAAAAAGTGATCCAGTCCGTGCGTGGCCGGCGTATCGGTATGATCTTCCAGGACCCCTTTACCTCCCTCAATCCGGTGATGCGAATCAGGGAGCAAATGCTTGAGATGGGGGGAATCAACCCTCAGCAGGCGGAGGAGGCGCTCGTCCGCGTCCAGTTAGACCCCCTCCGTGTGATGCAGGCCTACCCCCACCAGCTCTCCGGCGGCCAGCGCCAGCGGGTGATGATCGCCATGGCGCTCCTGTTGAAGCCAGATCTCATCCTGGCCGATGAGCCGACGACCGCTCTGGACGTCCTCGTTCAAAAGGATATTCTGGAATTGCTCTTCCGATTGCAGAAGGAACTGAAAATGGCGATCCTTTTTATTTCACACAACCTGGGCCTGGTGGCAACGTACACGTCGAAAGTGGCGGTGATGAGCGAAGGACGTATTGTTGAAGAGGGACTTTCGCATGACACCTTCCAATCACCCCAACATCCGTACACCCGGGCCCTCCTTTCGGCCCTTCCACCCCTGGTTCGAGGACACCTTCCCTGAGCAGGTATAATCAATTATGACCGATCCCGAGATCTTTCGAGCCCCCCTTTCCGTGAACAGGATTGAACGGTTGGCTCAGGATGAATTTGGCGATATGATCAAATTTGTCGTCGACCTCAAACGGAAAATCATGGCGGCTGGCGGTGGGCTGCACAGCGATGAAGAACTGCTCCTTTTGCAGGACGGTTCAGAGCAATCGGACCTGTGGGGAGGCAACTACTATTGGCAAGACCGCTCGGAAAGCCGTCTTGAATATACCTCCATGATTAATCTGCGCCCCTCGGATGGAAATCCTTCACAAGAAGTCCAGTCTGAAGCGCTGCGGCGTTCTGTCCGGGAGATCGCCCTTCATTACTTTGAGTCTGCCCGATGAAAGCCCACCCCGGCATCACACGTCTTCACCTCGTTCAAAAAGGGGCAGCCGCCATTGCGCTCATGGTCGCCTCAGAATTCGGTCGCGCCTCGAACCGTCACGCTCATGAGGGAAATGTACGTCGTTGTTATGAGAGGGCGCGTGAGCTTATGGGGGTTCTCGAAACGCTGCCGCTTCCGGCTTCGGTGGCACGATGCTTGAAGCCTCTCTACACACGCTCGACCCAACAGGAACTCTATCGACCTGGACGCTTGGAACCTGGTTTCGTTCGAAAAGCCTGTGCTGAATTGGCAGAATCCTTCAACCGTGCCGCCACGCGACTCTAATTTGCTCTTGGAGGTGCGCGGGGTGTCCAAGGCCTACCCTGTGGAGGGGGGGATTTTTCGCACTCCCATCGGTCTGGTTCAGGCCTTATCCGACGTGTCCTTCGAGGTTCACACCGGAGAGAATGTGGCTTTGGTCGGAGGGTCCGGGTGCGGCAAGTCGACTTTGGCCAAGATCCTGACGGGTTTGCTTGCCATGGATGCCGGATCTCTCCTCTGGAAAGGAGAGTCCACCGATTCATGGACACGTCTGGAGCGTGCACAAAAAATCCAGATGATCTTTCAAGATCCCTATGCGTCACTCAATCCCAAGCTCTCGATTGGTACGCAATTAGGCGAGGTTTTGCGCCTCACGTCTGGTGTCATGGCGGCGAAGGCCGTCCCCCTTGCAACCGGGGGCGCCGACTCTGGCCGGGATGGCGTTGCAGAACGGTGCCGAGAACTCCTGGAGTCGGTGGGACTCTCGGGAGAGGCTTTGACGCATTATCCCTTCCAATTCTCCGGCGGACAACGCCAACGGATCGCCATCGCTCGTGCTCTGGCCATGAAGCCTGAACTCCTCGTTGCAGACGAGCCCCTTTCAGCGCTGGATGTCACCACGCAGGCGCAAATCCTTGAGTTGTTTGGTCAACTTCGTCAAGACTTCGGGTTAACGGTCTTTTTCATCACACACGATCTCGCCGTCGCGCACGCCTTCGCGGACCGTATCATCGTCCTGAAAGAGGGGAGGGTCGTGGAGCAAGGAGCTGTGGCGAGCGTCCTGGCGATCCCTCAGCATCCCTACACGAAGGCTCTCGTGGAGGCCATTCCCAAGTTCCCATGGTAATGCTCCACGAACTCATCGAAAAACAGGCCAAGGAACGACCCAAGGCCAAAGCGCTCGTCTTTCAGGGTCGTGTCACCCCCTACGGGGAACTCCAGAAGAAAATTGAGCGTTGGGCGCTGATTTTGGCTTCACGGGGGATCCGGGCGGGTGATGCGTATGGGCTTGTCACCAAGAATTCGACCGAGTTTGTCATCGCGTTTTTCGCGCTCATGCGGCTGGGAGCAAAGGTCGTCCCCGTCAATTTCCTTCTCAAGGCGGACGAAATCTCCTATATCTTTGAGGACGCGGGAGTGGTTGGGGTCATGACGCAGCCAGCCTTTCTGAAGAATGTCCTGGAGGCGAAAAAAAAGCTCCCGAAGTTGCGCGATATCATCGTGACAGGGATGCGAGGTGACGGACGAGAAAAAGGAAATGAGGAGTCCAGCACAGGAGTCCATTCCTTCGATGCATTGATGTCAGACAGCGACGCATTCGCCTCGATGGACACGTCCCTCCTGTTTCGGCCCTCCTCGCGCGGTTCTGACGAAGTCGCCGTGCTCATCTACACCTCCGGCACCACCGGCAAACCGAAGGGGGTCATGCTGTCGCATCGTAATTTCCTCGCCAATGCTGAACAGTGCTTGGGCATGGTTCCATCGCTGAGCCGCCAGGATAACTTTTTCTGCCTGCTTCCCATGTTTCATACTTTCGCTTGGACGGTTTGTGTGATTATCCCGCTTTATCTTGGCTGCAAGATCGTGATCTCCGAGTCTCTCCACCCTTTTAGCGACGTCATCAAGCAGATCTTTCAAGAACAAGTGAGCATTTTTGTGGCGGTGCCGCCCATCTATGCCGCCCTTCTTCGTGTTCCTTTTTGGTGGCCCATGCGGTGGATCAATCCGCTGCGCCTCTGTATTGCTGGAGCCTCGGCCCTGCCGATTGCTGTCCAGCAGAAATTTGAAAAGAAATTCGGTGTGCCGCTGCTGGAGGGATACGGCCTCACGGAAGCGAGTCCCGTCGTGACCCTGAATCCCGAAACCAAACGTGTCCCCGGCTCCATCGGTCAGGCGCTTCCGGGTATTCAGATACGTATTCTGGGCGACTCTGGAGAGGATCTCCCCACAGGAGAGGTGGGGGAGATCTGTGTCCAGGGCGAGAATGTCATGAAAGGATACTTTCGCCAAGAAGCCGCGAGCCAGGAGGCCTTTTTAGACCGGGAACACCGATGGTTGCGCACAGGCGATCTCGGTTATGTTGACACGGGGGGCTATCTCTATATTTCGGACCGCAAAAAGGATTTGATTATCTCCAAAGGGCTTAATGTCTATCCGAAAGAAATCGAAGACCTCCTCCAGGCGCACCCCGCCGTACAAGAGGCGGCGGTGGTCGGTATACCGGATAAATCAGGGGATGAGATCATTCGGGCTTTTGTGACCTTGAAAGAGGGCGCACAAGCCGATCGTCAGGAACTGCTTAAACTTTGTCGCTCGAAGCTTGCCACCTACAAATGTCCCAAGGATCTTGAGATCAGAAAAGAACTTCCCAAGAACACCCTCGGTAAGATTTTAAAGAGAGAGCTCCGCCAGTCGTGAACCCTCTTCTTCATGAGGCTCTCCTGAGCGTCGTCCGACGTCGTCGAGAGCCCCTGTGGTTTGTCGGCGGCCCCGTTCGAGACAGCTTACTCGGTTTGGCATGCCAAGATTGGGATTTTGCGTGCCGGAAGGCCCGTCCGCTGGCCCTCCAGGTCGCGCAGGCGCTGCGGGCGAAGTTTATCGTCCTGGATGAGCAGAACCGGATCTATCGGGTGGTCCTCTCTGATCATCAAACGCTCGATTTCGCGGAGCTCCAGGGTCAATCGATTGAAAGGGACCTCCGAAGACGCGATTTTTCGATCAACGCCATGGCCCGCCTCTTTCCGGATGGACCGCTCCTGGATCCCTTTGGTGGCCAGCGCGACCTCCAGCGAAAGCTCATCCGTGGTGTTTCCGAGCGAGCCTTCCTGGAGGACCCTTTGCGGACTTTGCGGGCTTTCCGGTTCGCGGTTCAGTTGAACTTTAAAATTGAAGCGCGTACACTCCAGTGGATCCGGAAACATCGTGAAGGGCTGGACAGGGTTTCTGCGGAAAGAATCCGTGAAGAGCTCTTGCGGTTCTGGAAACAGCCCGCGACATGCCAGGTCCTGAAGCTGATGGATCAAACGGGCCTGCTTTCGCACGTATTTCCTGAAATGGATGCCTGTCGAAGAACGGCCGTGCGCTATTACGGAACGGGAGGCGTGCTCCGCCATTCCGTCGAGACCGTCGCCAATCTTGAATGGATCCTGACCCGCAACCGTCGTCCGGAGATCGCGGCCTATGTGCAGACCCTTGTGGGGGGCTACCCGCGAGTCGCCTGGCTCAAATGGGCGGCTTTTCTCCATGATATTGGGAAACCAGCGACCGCAAAAATGATCAAAGGCAGGCTTCGTTTTTTCGAGCATGAACAGGTTGGGGCGGATCTCGTCATGAAACTGGGCCATCGGCTCAGACTGAGCCGGCAAGAAGTGCATCTTTTGGGGTTGTGGGTGCGGCATCATATGCGGGCGGGAAGCCTCGCTGCCGCTCCGAGGATTACGGACAAGGCCGTGTCGCGTTTTTTTCGGGATCTGGGTGAGGACGGTGTGGGGATGGTGCTTCTCTCGCTTGCCGATCACTACACCTATTTACGCCGCTCGCTCTGGGGGAAAGGACGCGATCCCGTTGAAAAAATGGGGCTGCGGCTCTTGGATAGCTATTTTCTTGAGCGCTCCAAGATCCTCCCAGAAAAGCTCGTCGACGGGCATCGACTCATGAAGGCCCTTCGCCTCAAACCCGGGCCGCTGATCGGTCAACTCTTAGGGACCATTCAGGACGCTCAAGCGGAAGGGAAAGTTCGATCGGTGAAAGAGGCTTTGGCGTTTGCGAAAAGGAAGCTTAAGAGGTAAAGCGGTACCCGTTCTTGCCGACCGTCTCAATCCGGTCAGCGAAATCACCCAGTTTCGAACGTAAGCGCCAAATGTGGGTGTCCAGCGTTCGGGCGGACTCCTCCGCCGATTTTCCCCAGATGACTTGTCCAATCTCCTCTCGGGTAATCACAGCCCCGCGTTTGGAAACCATCATCAATAAGAGATCAAATTCCTTGGGGGTCATGGCCACGGCGTTGTTGTTGAGCCACACCTGGCGTCGATCGGCGCTGATCTTAAATCCATTGCTCTCAAAATCGGTGACAGGCCCGAGGGACTGTTTGCGTCGCAGGACAGCTCTCACACGAGCCACGAGTTCGCCCGGGTCAAAAGGTTTCGTGAGGTAATCATCGGCCCCGACTTCTAACCCGGTGATTTTATCTACCACCGTGGACCTGCCGGTCAAGATGATCACGGGGACCCATCTCGTACGCTCCTCTTCTCTGAGGCGCCTTGTCACATCGAGGCCATCGCCATCCGGGAGTCCCAGGTCCATTAGAATCAGATCCGGGATCTCTTGTGTGAGTTTTTGAAAAGCTTCCTGGGCTGATTGGGCAAAACTCAAATGAAACGTGCCGTGGCTCTCCAACGCCTGTCGGGTCAATTGCATTTGGCCAGGCTCGTCTTCAACGATCAGAACTTTCGTGACTTTTGTTTGTAGGGAGCTATCAATCATGCCAATGCAAATTTAGACTGAAAATTGAGCATTTTCAAGGGTATTCTCAGGGAATTCTCAACTTTCTTCATGTTCAAGAATATCTCTTGAAATTTCAGGGAGGAGGAGATAAATATGGCGTAGAAAGTACGAATCCTATGGAAAAGACGCAACAAACGATACTCGTTGTGGATGATGACCCCTATCTGATCGATCTGGTCTCACGGGTGCTTCAATCGAAGGGTTTTCGAGTACTTCAGACGACAGATCCTGAAACGGCCTATACGATGGCTGAACGGGAGAGGCCCGATCTGATCATTTCTGATGTTGCCATGCCAGCGCTGGACGGATTCACTCTCTTCTCCGGCCTTAAGCACAACAAGATCACATCCAGCATACCGCTGGTCCTGCTGACGGGCAGCGACAAAGTCACGGACGTCGAGAAAGGCTACACCGTGGGAGCACGCGCTTACCTGCTCAAACCTTTTGACTGGGATACGGCCTGGCCTAAGTTAGAACCGTTGCTTCAAAAGAGTGCCTGATGCCCAAAACTGTCCTGGCTATTGATGACGACCCCTTTATTCTGAAGGTTGTTGAGAAATTTCTCATGATCAAAGGTCTCAAGGTCATCACCATGACCGATCCTGAGAAAGCCTATTTCTGGGCTGAAAAGAATAAACCAGACCTCATTATCTCGGATGTGGCGATGCCAGGTGTCGATGGATTTACGTTGTTGCGCAATCTCAAAGCCAACAAAGCGACGAGTGAAATACCCTTGGTCATGCTGACGGCTTCTGACAAGGTGGCCGATGTTGAGAAGGGGTACGCTTCGGGAGCCCGCGCCTATTTACTTAAGCCCATCGATTGGGACCGGGCCTGGCCCAAGCTTCAACCATTCGTATAAAAACTAGTCTTTCGACGGAGTCTGACTGTTGAGGTAATCTTCAATGGTGCGGACAGTGCGTTCGCAGCCTTTCTGGGCCATCTCCAGCATTTCTTTCACTTCATGCCCGACCTGTCCAAAGACGCCACCGAGCACCATCCCGATGGATCCCTGGATGGCTGTCAGAGGCGTGCGCAGGGAATGATTGAGCTGCGGGACGATACTTTCCATCCATTCATAGAGGCGCCAATGGGCCGAGAGAACCGCACAGAGGGCGCCGGCAGAGCGTAGTTCGGCTTCCCGCTTGTGAAGGTCGGCATCGTGGGGGAACGGACCGAGGAACAAGATGCCAATCACGCGGGCCTCGCCCGAAACAGGGGCCAAGATAAATTTCTCATTCTTTTTAGCGAGGGATCTTAAAGGTGTTTCCAAGGGTCCGAGCTCGGCGAGATCATGGACTTCGATGATCTTATTTTCAGCACAACATCGGCTCGCGGCTCCCCGAGAGGAGTCGAGCGTAACCGTAACAACATCTTCCGCCTTCAGGCCATCGCCCCCCCGTATTCGCAGGTTGCCGGCATCATCGATCTGAAAGAAAAGACAGGTTGTGGTGTTCCAGGTTTGTCGAAGCATGCTCAATGTCGCATTGAGGATCTGTTCGAAGCTGATTTGATTCTTTTCCATCGTCATGCTCCTATCGAAGTGCCCAGCGGAGATAGTAGTTCATTGATTTGTTTGACCAGCGTCATCGGATCAAAGGGCTTCGCAAGATAGCCGACAGCACCACGCGTGAGAGCCTCTTTGATATCCATAGGCAAAGCCCGTGCGGTTAAAAAGATCACGGGAATTGATTGGGTCGCCGCATCGAGTTTGAGCTCTGAACAGATCTCAAGCCCACTTTTATCGGGCAGCATCACGTCCAGAAGGATGAGATCAGGTTTTTGGGTTTTGGCGAGGGGAAGGACCTCATTCCCCTGGTAAGTCATCACAACATCACACTTTCCCAGGCGGGTGAGGACCATTTTGAGAATGACCTGGATATCTGGATCGTCTTCTACAACGAGGACCCTCATAGCTCTCGTTTAATAGCCTATAAAGAACGGGAATACAAGGATTTTCTAAGGGGGCTAATTTCCAACCAGACTGGACATCGTGAGAACCGGCAACATGAGGCCAAGGATGACAAATCCTACGATGCTCGCCATGACCACAATGAGAAGGGGTTCCAGCAGGGCCAGCAGGCCGCCGACGGCCGCTGAGACTTCAGCATCATAGTAGTCTGCCATCTTATTGAGGACCTCCGGAATGGCGCCCGTTTTCTCGCCTGTCGAGACCATATTGGCGACCAGAACTGGAAAGTGCTTGCTTCGATAGAGGACAGGCGAAATGCCATTGCCTTGTTGAATGCTAGTAAAAATCTCGTCGACCACGCGCTCAATGGTGCGGTTTTCAACGACTTGTCTCGCCACACCGATGGCTTGTAAGGCGACGACGCCGTTGGAAACGAGACTCGCAAGTGTGCGAATAAACCGGGTGATGATTTCAAGCGTGATGAGTTTGCCAAACACGGGGACTCCTAATACCCTCTCATCCCAAAAGGCCCGGAACGCCTCGTTCGTTTTTCGAAGACGCTTCATGTAGAAGAATAAGGCGACAAACACGAACGGCAAGAGAAATCCCCCATTTCGCGTAAAGTTGCTGGTCGCAATTAAGGCCCGAGTGGGGCCGGGCAGTGGCGCATTCATATCCTGAAAGACCTTGATGAAAGTGGGTACGATAAAGAGCATCATGCCCGTAACGACCAAGGTTGCAACAATTCCGATCACGACCGGATAAATCATGGCTGACTTAATTTTAGATTGCAGCTCGATGTCTTTCTCAAGGAATTCCGCAACTCGGTTGAGCGCCTCGGGCATGAACCCGCCGGCTTCTCCCGCCGCGGTCATGCTGACGTAGACCGGCGTGAACACGACCGGATGGGCGGCCAAGGCATCGGAAAATCGTTTGCCCGCGAGCACATCATTGAGAACTTTTCTCATGACCCAGGACAAACGGGGGTTCTTGGTATTGGTGACCAGCCCCTGGAGAGACTCCACAAACGACATGCCCGCGTTAATACTGATCGAAAGCTGACGTGTCAGCACGACCAGTTCTTTAAGAGAGACACTATTCGTTGGGGATTTGCTGGGGTCGGTCTTCCGTAATGAGCTGAAAAGACTATGGATCTTGGCCGACGCATGGTTGGAGGGCGTTGGCGCGCTGGAGCGCGCTAAAGGTGCTGCCGTTTGCGTTGTCTTAAGGGAGCGCGGATCGGGCGCTCCAGCAGCGGCGGACTTTTCATCATCGGACCTGCAGGAAACAAGAAAGAGCCCCTGCGCTTTCAATTTCTGGGCCAGCTCCGACTTGCTGGACGCAGCGAAGACGCCCCGTTTGGTCTCCCCTGAGCTATTGGATGCAATGTAGTTGAAATTGGGCAAAGTATTTCCTTGGCCTGTTTGTTAATTAGCCATCGAGGGAGCAGACGCGCAGCATCTCTTCTACCGTGGTATGGCCCATGGAGACGTTAATAGCCCCTTCTTCAAAAAGCGTCGTCATGCCGTCATCTCTGACGACCGCTCGTATCTCCTCGAGACTGCTTTTGGGATCGACCGTCATTTCGCGCAACTTGTCGGTCATCTTGAAGGTCTCATAGATCCCTTTTCTTCCTCGATAACCTGTCTGACTGCAGGCATCACACCCCTTGGCTTTAAAGTAGGTCCGCGGGCCAGTATAAAACGCGCTGGCCTTCTCGATCATTTCGCGCGTCGCCCCAGGCAATTCACAGGGTTCCTTGCAATTCGGGCACAAGACACGGACGAGGCGCTGAGCAATAATCATCAAAACGGATGCGCTGATCAGAAAAGGTTCAACACGCATGTAGCGCAGTCGCGTGATCGCACTGGGGGCATCGTTGGTATGGAGCGTGGAAAGGACCAGATGTCCCGTGAGCGCGGCCTGGATAGCGATTTCAGCTGTTTCCTGATCTCGAATCTCGCCCAGCATAATGACGTCAGGATCTTGGCGAAGAATGGACCTTAACCCTTTGGCGAAGGTCAAACCGACTTTGTTGTTCACCTGCACTTGGTTTACACGGGGGATCTGAATTTCTACGGGGTCTTCCATGGTCACAATATTGGTGTCGGGCTCATTCAGGATGGTCAGACCTGTATACAGGGTGGTGGATTTTCCACTCCCTGTGGGTCCCGTGACAAGAATGATTCCATTGGGTTTCTGAAGGGACTCGGTGAAAAGCTGATAGGCTCTGTCTGGGAAACCCAGTTTTTTAAGGTCGAACTGGACGGCGGCTTTGTCGAGAATACGAATCACTGTTTTTTCGCCATGGACGATAGGGAGGGTCGAGATACGGAGGTCCACGGGGCGACCGCTCACTTCAGTCATGATGCGCCCATCCTGAGGCTGGCGCGTCTCCGTGATGTCCAGGTTGGCCATGACTTTGATGCGCGACGTGATAGCGGCCTCAAAATCCTTGGGAACAGTCATCACAGGACACATCACACCGTCCACCCGAAAACGGACCTCCACGTGGTCCGTGTAAGGCTCAATGTGAATATCGCTTGCTTTTTTCGCGAGCGATTGTCTGAAAATGGCATCCACCAGCTGGACAATCGGCATGTCGTCACTCGACTTTTGAATATCGCGCCGAAGGTGTTCAGCCTGAGCGCCGTGCTGATCGATGGGCATTCTCGAGCGAAGATTCTCCACGAGTTGCGTAAAGGGATCCTCACGAGAAGAAGCATCCTTGGGCAGTGCGGGAGGCGGCATTCGAGAGGGAGAAGGGGGCACGTTCACTTCCATGGGAATGCCCGAAGAGGGCGCTGCGCGATCTCTCCAACTGGGTTTAACGGGAGTGGGTGTGGAGCTGGGAATCGGAATAAAAGCACTCCCACCGGGAGGGGTGGTCGGGGGAAGATCCGGGCGGGTCGCTCTGTCTTTCCAGCTCAAGAGACCCTCCTGAAGCCATCCTGAGCCGCCGCAGCCTCATCCTTCGGATCAATGAAGAAAGTTTCGACGCCATTGGTTACGGCGATCTGGCCCGCTTCACCGAGCGGCGCATCGCTTTGCGTGAGGGAGTGGGGGGCCTGCTGCTCGGGGGGTGGATACTCCCCTGAGCTTTCATACCCGCCGTAAACTTTGTTAATGGTTTCGAAAATGACCGATCGCATGCAAACGAGGGGATCGATTCGCAGGCCTGTCGTCTTCACCAGCGTGTCAATCACGAAGACATCGAGGGGGTTCACCATGGCCACCGTGGCGACGTTATCGATACGAAAAAGTGGGACGACCTGCAGTCGTCGGGCCAGCTCTTCCGAGAGGATCTTCTCGGAATCTCGGGTATAGAGCCCCTCGAGACTCGTGAAATAAGGGACACGCGCCTTAATGCCGATCGCCTTCATGATCTTTTCTTCGGTCGTGAATCCCAGATCAATAAGCCATTTGGACAAGTCTCGTTCAGGTCCCCCCGCTGCCGCGATGGCTTGGTTGAGCTGCTCCTGCGAGATCACGCCCACCTCGACAAGAATTTCCCCGAGGTTCGAGCGTCTTACGCCGTGGCTGGTCTGGGTGGATGTTCCAAACGGGGGGGTGCTCATAGGCGGATACCACCGAGACCCGTGGAGGGGGGGGGATTTTGATAGACAGGGGTTATGGGTGGATTGTAAATCGAATCGAGAAAGTTCTTAATCCGTGCCCCTAGCTCCATGGGTTCAAAGGGCTTGATCACATAATCGATGGCGCCAGCAGCCATCGCTTCCTTGATTTGCTGATGGGATTCCTTCCCGGAAACAACGATCACAGCGATTCCTTGTGTCTCGCTGTTGGATTTGAGCTCGCGCAACACGGAAACACCGTCTTTCCCAGGAAGCATAAGATCCAGTAAGATTAAGGCCGGCTGATGATCTTTGGCCAATTTCAGCACGCTCTCTCCACGCTCGCTGGTTATAACATTACCAACACCATGCTGGCGCAGCAAAAATTGGAAAATGCGCACCATGGCGCGATCATCCTCGCAAATCAAAACGGTTTGTGGTTTGCGTTCCGTCGCCATAGGATCTCTCTTAGGTGACCTCGAAAGCAGCAACCAGACGATTCAGTTTGCTGCGCAGGGACTCCCGCACGCGCTCGTCTAATGTTAAATCAGCTTTTTCCATTTTGATCGTGATGTTCTCGATGGCCTTAGAAATGCGTGTCACATGACGAAAGCCATAGGTCCTTCCGGAGCCCCGGAGCTGATGCGACATTCGGCGTAAATCAGCTCTGGCCGGGCCGCCCTGCCTGATCTCGTCCCATCTCGCAAAGGCTTCGCACATCTTTTGCACGGTCTTTTGTGCGTCCTCTTTGTAGAGGCCTATGATTTCACTTAAATCTAAAATAGGCTCTGACATCTCGCTTTTTACTAGCACGAATCCTGCGCCAAAACAACCTTTTTTTACAACATTTGATTATTTTGTGATGAGCGGGGCCTGGACGCGAGACAGGGCCTCGTTGACTTGATCGATAATTTTGATGGGGTCAAAAGGCTTCACAAGATAGCCCGCAGCTCCCAGGGCCATCGCCTTGGCCACAGCGGGGGGTTGAGGTTGTGCGGTCAGGAAAATAATCGGAATATGTCGCGTCTCATGGTTAGCCTTCGACCGCGCGCATACTTCAAATCCGTCCATTCCGGGCATCATGAGGTCCAAAAGGACGAGGTCTGGTTTTTCCTTTTGTATCGCAGCAAGACCCTCGATGCCGTTCGAGGCGACGATAACCTGACACTTCGCCATCCTGCCAAAGACGAGCTCGAGCACCATCTGGATGGATCGATCATCTTCGACCACTAATATCTTCATAGCGCCTCTATAATCAAGTGTACCGACCTGCTGTAACGAGTAGATTACTAACCTGTAAATTAATTGTAAAGGCCGTCCCTCCTCTCCGAGCGCAGGCGCTGGCATCCGTTACCGAAATTTGAGATGATCTCGCGAACAGAATTTTTTCCTCGAATGGCTTTGTTGTGCGATTTTCGGATGTGATTCTGTCAGAACTCTCAGGCATGGCATCTTCACCCTTCACTTCTCCAAGCCCTTTGGATAACCCCCAGCTTCGTGTGGCGGATGTTTTCTCCCAATATGGGTGGGTGGGGGCCATGGCCCTGTATATCACGCTGCAAGTCTATGTCTTGCCCAATGAACTGAGCATTCTCAGTTTTGTTCTTAAAATTCGATATCTGACGGAACATCCTCAAGTCCTGCGTTTTGTCTGTGTCCTCGGGGACCTGTCGCTGGGCGCGCTGGCGTCGTTTGTTTGTCTCCTGGCAGCCCGACACATAGGCGAAAGCATTTCCTTCCGACCGTTCCTGACGGCTTTTGTTCTCATCTTAGCTGTTGTCGCATTACTTCAACCGTCTTTGGCACGAGCGGGCGCGATGTGGTTGACAGAAGTGCTGAAGATTCTTCTCATCGTGCTCGCTTTGCGTTTCGTCTCAAAACTTTCCTGGCAGGATGCTCTTTCGGTGTGGACATTTGCTTACATTCTCCTCGTGATACCTAAATTCTTTGTCGATGTCAGTCAGGTGAAGAAAAGCTCCGAAAGTTCCTCTCAGAGCTCCTTTTTTGAGAACCTTTGGCATTTCGAAGCATCGGTCGCCAAGCAGAAGGGTGATCCAACCTCGAACCAACCCGATGTTCGAAACATGCGTTTGCTGGCGGAGAAAGGCGATGCGCAGGCCCAGTACGACCTCGGTCTGGAGTTCTTGGCAAACAAGCCGGCCAACGGTGCACACCATGAAGAGGCGTCCCGTCAAGCCTTCCTCTGGTTGACCAAGTCGTCCGAACACAACCACGCAGAGGCGCAACTCGCTCTCGGGAATATGTACTTCGAGGGAAATGGCATGCCGATCAATCCCACGGAGGCGGCGCGTCTCTACACGTTAGCGGCCAAAGCTGGAAATGCAGATGCGAAAGCGATGATGGGGTGGCTGCATGCTCATGGTCGCGGCGTCAATTGGAATGCGCAGAAGGCTCTCCAGTTCTATCGTGAAGCGATCGAAGGAGGATCTCCGCTGGGGTATGGGGGACTGGCGGATCTCTATCTCACAGGCAATGGCGTGCCGCCAGATGAGCAGGAGGGGAGGATGTTGTATACCAAGGCAGCCGAGGCGGGGTCCGCCGCCGCGAAGACCAAGCTGGGGATTTTGACCCTGATCAGCGCTCAAAATGCTCCTCCATCCGGCCGGGCGACGCAGTATCTTTACGAAGCAGCCAAAGGAAATATTCCCGAAGCTCAATATCTCTTCATGTGGCTTAAGGCAGAAGGTATTGACGGCGCTCCTGCTCCTCACACGGTCCGTTGGTGGGGACAAGCCCTTCAGCGCGGAGCACAAACCGGCCGTGCGGCCTCTCAGTGGTACTGGGCCCTCGTACAGGAGAAGGGTCTGATGGGTCCGTCCGACGTTCAGGAAGCATGGACTTGGATCGCCGAATCCGCCATCAAAGGCTATCCCGACGCCCTTCATTCAAAGGGCGACTATTTATCCTACGCCCTGGCCGGAAAGCGTGATCCTGCAGCCGCACTGCAGGCGTATCAAATCTCTGCCCAAGTCAATCCCAGTGCCATGCAAACCCTGATTCATTGGTACCAGAATGGCATCGAGGTGCCTCGGGACCTGCAAAAATCACAGCACTACCTGGCTTTTCTTCGACTGTCTGCCTCTCGCGGCGATCCCCGGGCCAGCTACTGCCTGGGGGATCTCTATCGTAACGGCATCGTCCTTCCCAAGAGCGATACGCAAGCCCTTCGGCTCTTTGAGCATGCCGCACGCAATGGTGTCGGGCAAGCGCACTATCAGTTGGCACACATGTATGCCAAGGGTGAAGGTGTCAACAAAGACGACAAGCTCGCCTATCGGCATTACCGGAAGGCGGCAGATTTGTTTTTCGCGCCTTCATTTTTTTACATCGCCACGAGGCTGGCCTATGGGCAGGGTACCGCCAAAGACACCGAGCAAGCCAAAACGTGGATTGCGCGCATCCAGCGGGGTGCGCAGCGCGGGGACCCTGCTCACCAATTGAACTTGGCTCGCCTCGCCCAACAGGGGTTCGTTGGGATGCGTGATGAGGCGCAAGTCTTCAAGCTTTATCAGGCGGCGGCGCTGCGCCATCTCATCGAGGCCGAACGCGCGTTGGCGGAAATGTACCGGAGTGGACGCGGCACTCCGAAAAATCTTATTGTGGCGTACTGTTGGTTTGAACGCGCGACCCGTAGCGGAGATCGAGAGGCCAAGCGAATGCGAGATGTTGTTTGGAAGGAGATGACGGTCGCTGAGCGCACCCAGGCGAAGAGGCGGAGCCTGAACTTCTCCCCCATGCTGGAACCCAAGTAAGTCTCTCGCCCGGCATCGAGTCTTTTCACTATAGTATGATCCTTTCAATTCTGAACACATCACGATACGCTTTTATTGTGTTTCTCTTTTTCGTTCCTCAGGCGGCCCCGGCCGCACCTGAGCCGAGAGCGCTCGTGCGCTCCGAGGTCGTTCCGAGCCAGGACACGCTGCAGCTGGCTTTCCCGGGGCAACAGGGTCCGGCAGATTACTCCCAATACGGTCAGTTTAAGGAATTGGGCACGGCGAGCTACCGCTATCTCATTCGAGATCGTAAAGGGTTGGCCAAATTCTTAGGCGAGGGCATCTATCCCAATACCGACGTCACGCGGGATCCCACCTACCATCGTCTCTTCAAGGAAGGTCAACTTCAGGGCAATCATTGGAGCTACGTGGATACCCGGACAGCGGCGCGAAGCTTTTATAAATGGGCTACAGCCGCCGAGGATCCAGGTGTCAAACAGTTCTATACGGCGTTGATGTTTGAGCGTCTGGGGCTTTTGCCGGAAGCGGCCAAAGGCTTCTACGCCGTCGCGGTTCACTTCCCCAAATCCCTCGGGTACACGTATTTCAATACGCCTTGGTACATGGGACCTGCCTCGCTGGACCGGCTCGAGCAACTCCTGCGCCGTCATCCTAAGCTTGGGATGACATGGGATCCTGGGACGATTCGGGTGGCCAACAAATTCGACACCCAAACCAATAATGACGTCTTTTATCCTGATCCTGGCCGTCTCAAGGCCGCGAAAGTGAAATCCTCGCGTAAATCTTGGAAGGGATCTGATGCTCGAGTGATTCGGACCATTGGTGGGCCGCGTGTTCAGCTTAAACAATTTGCGAACCACCACTGGCAGCTCTTCGTCGAGGGCAAGCCCTTTACGATGAAAGCGATCACCTATTCGGTGACCCCTCCAGGTTTGAGCCCCGACCGCGGTACCTGGAATGTCTCCCGTGATTGGCAGTTGGTCGACACCAACCAGAATGGCCTTCACGATGGCTTCTTTGAATCCTACATTGATGCCAACGCCAATGGGAGCCGGGATGCTGATGAACCCGTGGTGGGAGACGCCGCTTTGCTCAAGGATCTGGGAGTGAACACGCTCAGGGCCTATCATCATCTCTACGACCGAGAGCTTTTTCGAAGGCTCTATCGGGACTATGGATTTTATGTGCTCTGCGGCGATGTGCTGGGGGGGTATGCGGTAGGTTCCGGAGCGACGTGGACGCAAGGGACGGATTACAATAACCCCGACCAGCAAACGCGCATGCTGGAGGGCGTACGAAAGATGGTCGAGGAATATAAGGACGAGCCCTATATTCTAATGTGGGTGCTGGGCAATGAGAATGTTTACGGGGTTGGAAACAATTCCGGGAAGGAGCCCAAGGCGTTTTACACGCTCGTCGATCGTGCGGCTCAACTCGTGCACCAACTGGACCCGACCAGGCCCGTGGCCATTGCCAATGGCGATGTCATGTATTTAGACCTCTTTAAGGAATACGCGCCCCATGTCGACGTCTTTGGTGCCAATGTGTACCGCGGAGAGCAAGGGTTCGGACGGAGTTTGTTTCAGGATGTGCGCGAACAATTGGACAAAGCGGTCTTTGTAAGCGAATACGGCGCTCCCGCTTACGCGGAAGGCTATTCCCAGGAGGAGGCGCAAGCCTACCAGGCGATGTATCTCGCGAACAATTGGGAGGATCTGGAAGCTCATAGGGCCGGGCGCGGTGTTGGGAATGCACTGGGGGGCGTCCTCTTCGAGTTTATTGACGAATGGTGGAAAGCCAACAGCGATTTGCCAACGAAAATCCAAAAAGAGCGCGCCGAATGGTATGCCCCCAAATCCGCGATCTATAAAAATCTCCAACCCACGCACCAGGACACTGTACCGCAGTTCGGCGGCCCGTTTTTAGATGGATGGAGTTACGAGGAATGGTTCGGTATCGTGAGTCTCGGCTCAGGGAAGGACGGCCCTTTTGCGCGCATTTTGCGCCCCTCCTATTACCGACTCAAAGAGATATGGAATGCCAAGTGATCGATCAAGTATAATCCGCGCTGATTTTCCTATGCGTTTTCGTGTTCATCGACGGAAGCTTCTTCTCTGCGCTGCCTTTGGACTGGCCGCATTCCAGGGCTGCTCGCAGCAGGCGAGATCCAATCAGGATGTTGTCCTCTGGCACTGGATGACCGATCGCGATGAAGCCCTGCAGAAGCTGGCAGACCAATATCGGCAAGCGACGGGGGTGAGCATTCGTGTGGAGCTTTATGCCCCCTCGGATGTCTTCTCGTCCCGCATCCGTGCCTCCGCCCAAACCCACACGCTTCCCGAGATCTTCGGCGTGCTGGGGGAGCCCTGGGACCTCGCCAGCTACATCAAGGCGGGCCATATCGCGAATCTTGAGCCCGAGATGTCGGCCGATGGGGGTGCCTGGAAAAAGGAAATCTTTCCAAAGGCCCTCGCGACCAATGCCTTTCACGCGGGCAATCCCTATGAGGTGAAACCCGGCATCTACGGGGTGCCCATCGACGTGACCAACATCCAGATGCTCTACAACAAAGATCTTTTCCGGAAGGCAGGGCTTGACCCCGAAAGACCGCCACGCACCTGGGAAGAATTTCTCGGCGTCTGGCGCAAGCTCAAAGCCGCCGGAATCGCGGGTTTGGTGAGTGGATGGGGCGAAGCCTGGCTCATCAACTGCTTTGCTTCCAACTACGCCTTCAATGTCATGGGAGACTCGAAGGTGTTCGACACCTATCGTGGGAAGGTGCCCTACACGGATCCTGACTGGATCCGCGTTTTCTCCCTTTTTGATGAAATCCGCCGTGAGGGGCTTTTGGCGAGCGGTGCCGTGACCATGATCAATAAATCGGCCGAGCAGGCCTTCGCCAACGGCCAGGCGGCCTTTGCCTTCAACGGCTCCTGGTGTGTCAACCCCTTCCGGGGCATGAACCCGAACCTGTCTTACGCGCCAATGGTCCCACCGCGGGTTTCGAGCCGTTACCCCATGAAAATATGGGGCGGCGGCGGGTCCTCTTTCATGGTGAATGCCAACTCACCCAAAAAAGAACAAGCGATCCAGTTCCTGCGTTGGCTGACCGCGGAGCCGCAGCAGGTCTACCTGTCCCAGGCGACGTTGAACCTGCCAGCCAACCGCGCCAGCCTCGGGCAGCTGAGCCCACTTTTGTCCGCGTTTGCCCGAGGCATGGACCACACGACACATCCTTCCCAATGGCCCGTCACCGAGAACCCGACCGTCAGCGAGGCGTTGGGGAAAGGCATCCAATCGATTTTGATCGGCGAAAAAACACCCCTTCAGGTGGCCGAAGCCCTTGAAAAACTCAAGCGTGAACAGGCTCAAAGATCTTCTCGCTAATTATCTCTTCGTGCTGCCGGCGGTGCTGCTCTTCGTCGTCTTTTCGGTATTTCCATTTTTCAAGGTCTTCCAGTTAAGCGTCTTCGAGTGGGATGGCATCTCCACGCACATGAATTTTGTGGGGCTGTCGAACTTTGTGGGAGCACTCTTCCATGATGAGCCCTGGTGGATCTCGATGCGCAACGCGGCCGTGCTGACGCTCCTGGCGCTCACGCTCCAGAACACACTGGCCTTAATTCTGGCGCTCATCGTGGACCGTGAAATTGAGGGGAAAAATTTCTATCGTGTCGTGTTTTATCTGCCGCCGGTCCTCTCCGGGATTGTGGTGGGCCTCGTCTGGAACTGGATTTTCAATGGGACGCATGGCCTCTTGAACCATGCCCTGCAAGCTTTGGGTCTTGGCTCGTGGGTCCGCGCATGGCTCGCCGATCCCAAGACGGCGCTCTACGCGGTGTCCGTGATCCACATGTGGAAGGGGTTCGGGTGGGGCTTTGTCATTTTGCTCGCCGGCCTTCAAGCCATTCCCCGGGAACTCAACGAGGCTGCCAAAGTGGACGGTGCAGGGGAATGGACGGTCTTTTCGAAGATCACCGTGCCCCTCATGATGCCCGTCTTCTTTTTGGTCTCGATCTTGACCATCCTGGGAACGATGCAGATTTTCGACATTATCGTGTCCACCACCAATGGGGGGCCCGGCTATCATACGGAAGTGCCGATTACGAGGATTTTGGTGGCCATGGTCGGTTCTTCGCGGTTTGGCTACGCCTGCTCGCTCGGGATTTTGTTTGGCCTGGTGTTATTGGCGGTGTCCCTCGTTCAGATGCGTCTTTCGAAATGGTCCTCCCGCGGTGTCTAACATGAGCGAGGAGACAATCCCGGCGCGACCCACGAAGAAATTTCAGTTCCACGTCTGGGTCTATAAGATGCAGCACTGGATGCGGCACGCCGCGGCCCACGTGGTGTGCCTGGCGGTGGCCGCGGCGTGCCTGTTCCCGCTCGTTTGGATGTTGGCTTCCAGCCTCAAGACGCAGAGCACGGTTTTTTCCGACATGAGCCTCTGGGTCCGCCATCCCCATTGGGAGAACTATGCCGAGGCCTGGACGCGCGGCCATTTCGGGCAATATTTTTTCAACAGCATTTTCTACACCACGGTCGTAGTCTTCGGAGTGATCGTGGTCTCGTCACTTGCGGCCTACGCCTTCTCACGCCTCAAATTCCCGGGCCGGAATGTCCTGTTCATCATTATTATCTCCACCATGATGATCCCGATCCCGGGCTCCTTCATCGCGCTCTATGTCGTGCTCACCAAACTGGGCTTGGTCGATACGCGTCTGGGATACATCCTTCCCCAGATCAATGGGGGGTTGGCGCTCGGTGTTTTTCTGCTCAAGACTTTCTTCGACAAGCTGCCCCCGGATTTGGAGGATGCGGCGCGCATCGACGGGTGCAACAAGTTTCAAGTGTACTGGCACGTCGCGATGCCGCTGGCTCGGCCGGCGGTGGCGGTGCTTGCCGTCTTTAATGCGCTGGCGGTTTGGAACGAGTATCTCTTGGCGATGCTGGTGCTCTCTGATCGCTCGCTCATGCCTCTGCAGCGGGGACTGATGGTGTTCCAGGGATCGCACATCACGGAGTACCCGCTGCTCATGGCGGGAATTGCCATCTCCATTGTTCCGATTGTTTCTCTTTATTTTGTCATGCAGCGCTCAATTGTGGCGGGGATTACCGCTGGCGCGCTGAAGATGTAGAACCCTGCGAAGAAGGGGTTAGGCCGTGGCTTGGCCGCGACGACGTTCCAATTCCTTCCGGATTTCCTGGGCCTTCTCCTGAGTCAGATCGTAGCGCCACATGATCACAATGGCCAAGAGATAGGCCACGATCGGAATTCCAATCTCGAAAGCCCTCAAGAGAAAGAGGGTCCGGGCCGTTTGGTTCCCACCGAGCTCCTGATGAAAGCCCGTCAAGTTCAGCAAGTAGCCCGAAGCGGCGAGCGCAACAGCCATGCCTAATTTCACCATCCACCAGAAGATGGCGCCAAAGGTGGCCTCGCGGCGCTGGCCCGTCTCCAATTCGTCTTCATCACAAACGTCGGCGACCATGGCGGCGATCGTGGTGAAGAGGCCGCCCAATCCGAAAGCAATGAGCGGCGCGGCGAACAAGATCAATTCCGGCGAGCCCGGCCTGTAGAAGGGCCATTTGATCGCGTACCCGATGATCGCGATGGTGGTAGATATGATGAAAGCCTTTTTCTTCCCGATTTTCGTCGCCATCCAGGTGATGAAAAAGATGATGACGTAGGTGAAGGCGGACGACAGGCTGCCAAACATTCCAATATATTTCCCGGAGGTCTGCGCGCTCTGATCTCCCCCGAAAAGGTAATAGATGATCGTGTAGTTCCCCAGGCCGGCGATCATCTGGAAACCGTTAAAAATCAGAAACGTCGCCGCCGCCAACTGAAGGAACCGTCGATTTCTCAGGGTGATCCAGAAACCCCGGAAAAAGCCGGTCACGTGATGCTTCAGCCCTTCGATTAAGTCTCTCTTCTTCTGCTCTTGTTCTTTCACGGCAATCTTAAAGAAGGGCTCCTTGCAGAACAGGCCAGGCAAAAGGCCCAGGATCGCAATCGAAACACCGACTCCGATGGCGAGTGCCCGCGCGCCGGTGGGGCTATCAGGAAAGTAATCTTTGTTGCTCATCACCCACCAAAACCAGGGTGCGGCCGTCCAGGCGGCCTGGCCAATGAAGTTCGAAAAGCCCTGGATCCTCGTCCGCTCATGGTAATCCGCTGTCATTTCGTACCCGAGACCAATAAAGGGGACCGAGAAAAACGGATAGATGATGAAGAGGGCGCTGGTCCCGATCAGAAAGAACCAGAAGTAGAAACGCTGGCTGTGGCCGGCCGGCAGTTGCCACATCAGGGCGTAAATGAGGCCCGTGAGCAGAACGCCGATGAGAATGTAAGGCCGGCGCCTCCCCCAGCGAAACGATGTGTGATCGGAGATATACCCGATCACGGGATCGGCAATAGCGTCGACAAGTTTGGATATGGCCAGAATCAAGCCGATCTTCCCCGGGTCCATTCCGAGTCCAAGATTGAGAACGATGACCATGCAGCCGAGACTTGCCGGCACGAGGTTATTGGCCAAGGCGCCCATGCCATAGGCGATTTTCTGGAAAAGCGGGACACGATCTTTTTCGGCGGTTTGATTTTGGACGGATGGACTCATGAGAAAACCCTCTCCCTTAGAGCGAGAATAAGAACGAAGCATCAAAACATAAGGTCACGCAATTTGTCAATGATCCTCCTCCGGCGGTGAGGCCGCGTGCAGGGCTCACATTTTCCATAGGCCTTCCGGGCCGACAAGATGACCTAAGAAGCCTATGGCCTCGCGATTACAAATTTGCCAGAATGAGCATCTAAAATGAGCCGAATCGGATCCTCCTCTATCGCTGCAACGCTCGTCCTTCTGATGGCAGCTGGTGCGCATGCCGAAGCAAGCGCGTTGTTTGTGCTGCATGATCCGGGCACCGAAGACATTGTCAACTACGATCAATACGGCGCGTTCAAGGGTTTGGGAACCGCGAGCTACCGTTACTATATCCACGACCGAGAGGGTCTCGCGCGCGCGGCGGGGGAAGGGATTTATCCGAACGTCAACGGCCTGCTGAAGGACCCGGCCTATCAGAAAATGCATTATGAAAAGAAACTCGCAGGCAGCGAGTGGGACTTTGTGACCTCCGATGATGTGCAGGCTAATTTCTTCAAATGGTCCTCGACCCATGGCCAGCCAGGAGGACTCAAGCAATTCTATGCGGCGATGATGCTCGAAAAGGCGGGACTCTACAAGCATGCGCTCAAGGCCTATTACGCCGCGGTCGTCCACTTCCCCAGAGCCTCGGGCAGCACCTCCTGGAAAACGCCCTGGTACGTTGGCCCCACGGCCCTGGACCATGTCGCTTTTTTGACTCGAAAATATCCGGAGCTCGGGATTCGCCTAGAGGGAGCCAGGATCCGGATTCACCGACGCTACGATGAAGATCCTCTTAATGACGGCTTCGAGATCCATCCCGGCCGAATGGTATCGGCCCCTCCAAAACGCCAAGAACCTTCACGGATCGACTTGACGAAACTGGAGGTTCGACAAACTCTCGGCAAGGGGAAAGTCCGCTTAAACCAGTACGCCAATGGGCACTGGAAACTCATCGTCAAGGGTCGTCCCTTTGTTGTCCGGGGTATCACCTACAGCGTGAGCCCTATCGGGACATCCCCTGATAACGGTACGTTGGTGGTCCATCGTGATTGGATGATCTCGGACCAAAACAAGAACGGCCGAATTGATGGCCCCTACGATGCTTGGGTCGGCAAATACAAGAACGGGAAACTCAGTAAGAAAGGAGCCGTGGTTGGGGATTTTAAATTGCTGAAGGACATGGGGGTCAATACCCTGAGAATTTATCATCACGGTCATAATAAGGAACTGCTGCGGGACGCCTATCTCACCTACGGTTTACGAGTCATCATGGGCGATTTCCTGGGCGCTTATACGATTGGGTCTGACGCGGAGTGGGGTGAGGGGACCGATTATCGTGATAGCGGGCAGCAGGAGAAAATGCTCGCCTCCGTGCGTCGTATGGTCGAAGGGTACAAGGATGAGCCCTACATTCTTTTTTGGGTGTTGGGCAACGAGAACAACTATGGTAACGCGAACAATAGCCGGCAGTTTCCCGACGTCTACTACGCCTTTCTCAACAAAGCCGCGCAGCTCATCAAATCGATTGATCCGCACCACCCCGTGGCGCTCTCCAACGGCGACCTTGTTTTTATCGATAAAGCAAAAACACTCTGTCCGGACGTGGATATCTTTGGGGCGAACGCCTACCGCGGCGCGCAAGGCGCAGGCGATAGTTTTTGGCAAGACGTTCAGGATGAATGGGGCAAGCCGGTCTTTATCTCGGAATTCGGTTGTCCCGCGTATCACCGCAACAAGTCCCAGGAAGAAGCGGAACAGCTCCAAGCGGACTATTTACGCCAGAACTGGCTCGATATCGAATGGAACTTGGCGGGAGGCGCCGGCGTCGGGAACGCCTTGGGAGGCGTGATCTTCGAGTGGATCGACGAATGGTGGAAAGCTGGAACGCCTCCTACCTTTGATCCTGCCGTTCAAGATACGACCGGTCAGTTTGCAGGTCCTTTCCCCGATGGTTGGAGCTATGAAGAATGGTACGGGATTGCCGGTCAAGGAAGCGGGCAGCACAGTCCTTATGAGAGACAGTTGCGTAAGGCCTACTTTCTTTTCCAGAATGAGCTTTGGAACCCACGGGCATGGGCGGAACGAGGACTGCCGTGAGAAAAGAGAAGTTGAAACATCATCAGGGAATAGAGGGATCTCAAGAAAGACCCATGGATCGAAGATCGACACGGGCGATGCCTGAAATGACCAGAAAACAATCGCTTCCTCATATTCTCTTCTGTTCCCTGATCTTCCTTCTTCTTCCTTGCGCGTCTGTTAGGGCCTCTTCCTCCGAAGCCTATAATCCGCCATGGATGGATGAGTTGAGTTGGTTGAATCATCCGATTTACGCAAGACCAACCGGATCTTCCGCTTGGCTGGAAGATCTCTATGTGCCCTGGTGGCAGGGCAGAGTGGCGAACCCCATCACGGACTATAGCGCCTCCAAGCTCGCGGTGGGATCGATCCGGTTGGATGCTGCGCTCGATGCGGAGTTGACCGCTCACCGCACCAAGAAGAGTTGGGACGTGGAAGCCTCGCCGACCGGCATCAACAATGTCTACACGTTTACGCCGGGCAGTACTTTCCAGGAAGACGCGTCCGCGCGAATGGGGCAGAACGCTTATCTCAATTTCGGAGCCCACCCTATCGAAGCCCTCTCGGCAGACTTGGGCGCGGAGTTCGTGGGCAATTATGACCAACGCTATTGGTTCCCCGTCAACGATGAGCTCCGCATGTACAAGGACGATGTGCACGCCAAGATCGTTCGGGGCGAAATTAAATACGACACAAAGCCTTTTATGATCCGCGGTTTTGAGGGCGTTCCTCATTATGGCTGGACCTCCCAGAACGATCTCTTTCAACTCCTCCCGCCTCAGTACGATGTTGAATACTACCGGCGCCTGGCCGGGACCCTCACCCCCCGTGGAGGTGAGATGCGCGCGACCACCCCCCTGGGGACTCTGACCGCCCTTGGCGGTACTGAATTCCGATGGGGGTATGGTTCCAGCGCTTTTGTGAAATATGACGCTCCAACCTTTGGCAACGTGGAACAATCCATCGTCTACCGAAACGAAAACGTCCCTTTTGGCTTAGAGGACCCCAACGAGCGGCGATGGGGGCTCTCGTACAACGCGAGCGGCCAGCACAGCGAGCGCCTCCAATGGCACGCAGGTCTTCTTTACCAGCCCTTCCGGGTGGGCTACACCTATCAGACGGCGGATTCCACTTCCCTTTCCGACGTCAAGACGCTCAAAACGTCGCAGGCCTTTGGGTTTACGACCCGCACGGAGATCCATCCCACCCAATGGGTGGACCATGTGGGACTGGGTTATACCTACGCGGGTCTTGCCGCAGGCAACAAGCACCAAGTGGACTTGGATGGCAACCGCACCTTCCGCGATTGGTCCGTATCGGCTGCCTATGTTTACCGGCAGCCCCTGGAGAGTCCCGTTCCGACGGTGTATGAGGGCACGTCTTCCAACCCGGGCGCGTTCCTCCAGATTCCGCGCGGTCCGGATGATCCCTTCCGTGTCGCTTGGGAGAACCGCAAGGCTCATGTCGGGAGCCTCACGCTCGTGTGGAACCCGACGCCAGGCACACCTTTTTTCCAGTTTCAAAGGAACGTTGTAGAAGACTGGAACATCAATCCGGACCTCGAACCCACCTGGACCGGAGCCTTGCAGTACCGGGTGGTTCAATACCCCACCAACACCGACCGAATTTATTATTGGGATGAGGACCGAAATCTCCTGTATGACCCCGTGTCTTACCAGCTCTCGGGAGCACTTGCGACCGATCATCCGTTCAGCTCGGCCACAGGCCTCGTCCGCTTCCGGCGTGACCAGTGGCGCGTGATCGCGGACCTTTCTGGCGGGGAAGCGCTCGCGGGGACGGGCCTCGCCTACACACCGGGGTCGAATTTTTATAAGCCGACGACGGTCTTTCTCTCAGGTGGACTGCGCGTGCAGTATGACGCGATCAAAGGGTATTTCCGGTACGGCCAAGACGTTTGGGGGCCGCTGGATTATCACGTCCAGATGGGCTGGGCCTATCACAGGGTGTATCAGGCGGGGCTCTCCTATAATTTTCTTAAGAGCTTCGAAGCGGGCTTTCGCTACACCGGCACGCGTATGACCAACGACTATATCGGAGCGGATACAGCGGCGTTCAACGAATACCGGCTCTATCTCACCTATCATTTTACTTTCGAGAAAAACTTTGAACAGAAATTTAAATCCATGGGACGACCTTTGCCGCAAGCTTTGCCGGAGGCGAAGGTGGAGCTCAGCGCGGATTCCTTCAGGCCAGGAGGGGCCGGCGCAGACCGCACCTTGACGTTCTATCCCCAGGCCGAGGCCCCCGCGGGCGTGCTTTCGTGGAAACTCATCGTTCGCGACGCGCAGGGGAAAACTGTCCGTACCTGGGAGGGCAATGGTGTGCCGCGCAAGGTGATTCAGTGGGACGGTTTGGACGCCGACGGAAAAGCTTTGTCCTCAGGAAGCTACAACGCTGCGCTTTGGGCGGTCGACCTCTATGGCAACGAGGTCACGAGCCCCGCTCGCCGTTTCGAGCTGCAAACGCCCCCCATGTCTCCAGAAACCGCGGTTTCCGGGAAGCTTTACATTCTGAAAACGACGGCGGAAGGCTTGCGGGTCACGCTCAGCTCACGTGTACTCTTTGACGTCAATAAGTATGATTTGAAGGCATCCTCGGAAGAAGGTCTGAACCAGGTACAGAATCTTCTGAAGGCCTATCCCACCAATGCGTTGCGCATCAGTGGGCATACGGATTCGACAGGGAGTTCATCGTATAATCAAGAACTGTCTGAGAGGCGTGCCCAGGCGGTGGCAAATTTTCTCGTGCAGCGTGGGGTGGACCGTTCTCGTCTGCGTGTGGTCGGCTACGGGAAGTCCAGACCGGTCTCCACGAATGTCACGGAAGAGGGGCGCCAGCAAAACAGGCGTGTCGAAATCGACATCTTGAAGTAAGCAAACCAAAAGGAGATGAACATGAGCATAAAAGTAGCTTGCAGGGCTGTGATGGCTCTGGCACTGGCGATGATCGCCGTCAACGCGATTGCCGCCGCCAAGAAAAAGGCGTCTGCCACGGATTCCGCCGTGAAAAACGTCTTCTATGTGTACTCGGACAAAGGGGCAAGGGTCAATCATTACATTCCATCGGGGTGGATGGGGGATTATGGCGATCTCAAGATCGAAGATGGGAACACGACTGATCCGGCTGACGGCAAAACAGCCATCAAAATCACCTATAGTGGGAAGGCCGCCCAGGGCGCCAACTGGACAGGTATTTTCTGGCAGCATCCTGCCAACAACTGGGGCGAAAAGCCAGGGGGCTATGATCTTTCTGCCTATAAGCGCTTGACGTTCTGGGCCAAAGGCCAGGAAGGCGGGGAACGGATCGCGGAGTTTAAAGTGGGCGGCATTACGGGCGAGCACGGAGATTCTGACTCCGGGTCCGTCGGTCCCATTACCCTCACCAAGGATTGGAAGAAGTACTCCATTGACCTCGCGGACAAGAACCTGTCCCATATCGTGGGCGGTTTCTGCTGGTCGGCCAGCCGCGACGACAACCCGAATGGGTTCGTCGTGTATCTGGACGAGATTCGCTTCGAATAAAGCCTGACCGCCAGGGGAAGGACGCTGTGAGCTATTTCTTCGTCACAACAGTCGTCGGAATGCTGATGCTAGGATGGACTGTCCTGGCTGCGCAACCCGTCATGACAGCGCCTTCCCCGGCGGTCTCAAGCTCCAGTCCCACCGTTTTTCAGACGTTTGCGGTCTATTCCCACCAGCCTGGAAAGAAGCCTCATTACGTACCCTCTGGTTACATGGGGGACAGTGATCTTGTTTTATCGGCCACGACCCTCAAGGCGGACGACAAAGAAGATGTTTGCCTGAAAGTCAATTACAGGGGCACGGGTCCCAAGGGGTGGGCGGGCCTCTACTGGCAGGACCCCGCCAACAATTGGGGAGAGCGGCCCGGTCGGGCTGGTTATGATCTTCGTGGAGCCGCCCGCTTGAGTTTCCGCGCCAGGGGGGAAGCGGGCGGGGAGAGAGTGCAAAAATTTAGAGTGGGCGGCATCGTAGGGCGATACCCGGATTCCGATGTGGCCCAGATCACCAATGTTCGCCTGACCAAAGAATGGAAGCGCTACGAGATCGATCTCACCGGCAAGGATTTAAGGCATATCATCGGAGGTTTCGGCTTGTCCCTGAACAAGGCTGAAAATGGCGGAGGCGCCATCCTATATATAGATGACATCGTTTTTGAGGGCTCTCTGGCCCAGACCGCACTGACTCAGGAGGCAGGAGCGCCCCCGGTTGGCCAGCCACCCGTACCCCCCGCACCGGAGCTCTCATTGGCCGCCGCACAGGAAAAAGCGAGGGCCGCGCAAGCGAAGGATCTCGAAATTAAAGAGGTCGATACAGGGCTGAAGGTGAGCTTCAGCTCGAGCCTCTTGTTTGCGTCGGGGAAATCCGTCCTGGAGGCGCCCAGCGGCAAAGTACTCGATCAGCTGATTGCACTTCTGGCCGCCTATCCGAAAAACCGGGTGCTTGTTGAGGGCCATACCGACAGTACGGGGGACAAGACCTATAACCTCAAGCTCTCGGAGCTTCGTGCCAAGGCCGTTCGCGATTACCTCATTAAGCGTGGCGGCTACGAAAGCAGTCGTTTTAGCGTGACGGGCTATGGCGTTACAAAGCCTGTGGCGGATAATAAGACGCGCGCGGGTCGATCGCTCAACCGCCGGGTGGAAGTGACCATTTTGAAGAGCGTAAACCCATGATCTCCCTTGTGTTTCCCTTGTTGCTTGTGCTTCTGGCGGGCTGCGACAAGTCTCCCTCCGAGAGGGTCAAAAGTGTGGGCTCCGGCGGAACGGGCTCATTCGGGGCAGCACCGGCCTATGTGATCTTTTCCAGCGAACTCATCAGCGGAGGCGGCGCGTTCTTATATCCCTTAGACACGGGCCAGAGCCTGACGTTTAAGGATCGTTCCAATCCCATCAGCCAAAGGTCCATACGCTACAGCTGGACGGGCGAAAGGGTCGATGGTCAGCATAATTTTTGTGGGTTTACGCTCATGCACACGGCAACGCAACCGGAATATGACTCCACGCCGGGGCGTGACCTCCGTCAAGCGGGCTATACAAAGGTGAAGTTTTATGCGCGCGGCACCTTGTCCACGAATACGCTGGCCAAGATCGAAGTGGCCGACGATGGGACCGATGCTACCGTCAATCTTTCATGCGTGAGCCTTTCGCCTAATGGGACTCTCGATGACGGTGTGAATCCAGGGTCTTTCGCCTGCGGACGGAAAGACTCGCTGAGCTCGGACTGGAAACAATTCACCGTTCCTATCGCCAATCTCCCCGCGGCGCTCGCGTCCATCAAAGATTTTTTTAAAGTAACATATGTCTTTAACGACCCGTTCCCGGGCAATACCGTTCCGGGGCAAGGAGGAACGATCTACGTCGATCAAATTCAGTATGAACCCTAATACCATCCTTCGCGCTTCACTGTTGGCTCTTCTGGTCTTTGTCTCATCCGCAGCATACGCCGACGATCCTTTCTATATTTACCGAGAGTTCCATTCACGCGACAATCACTTCGCCCCTTCCGGCTGGATGGGGGACTACGGGGATGTGCGGCTCAATGACCACTGGCGTCCAGCCGGTGATTCAAAGTCCAAAACCGTCATCCAGATCTCCTACAGCGCTGCCGGTAAGCAAAACAATGGGTGGGCCGGGATTTACTGGCAGAACCCCGCCAACAATTGGGGCAATCGTCCGGGCGGTTACAACCTGAACGGCAGGAAGAAGCTCCTTTTCAAGGCCCGGGGGGAAAAGGGTGGAGAACGTATTGAGGAATTTAAGGTCGGAGGGCTAACGGGGGACTATTCGGATTCCGGGTCCTCGTCGATTGGGCCGATCACGCTCACCAAGGCCTGGAAAACCTATGAGATTCCGCTTGAGGGGCAGGAGCTTTCCAGCATCAGCGGTGGTTTTTGCTGGACGGCCAACCGTGACGGCAACCCTGATGGCGCCGTGTTCTATCTCGACGACATTCGATACGAGTAGGGTGGGCTGAGGAGGCGGTCATGAAACATGACAGAAGACATACCAAGCGGTTCCCCATTCGCGTCCTGGTCAATTGCCTGCCGCCGGGCACGCCCCGCAGCCGAAACGGCCATGAGACGCATGGCTGGGAGATGTGGGCCCGGGATTTGGGCGAGGACGGCGTGCGCCTGGTCTGGTCGCAGGCCTGGGCGAGCCGGGATTATTCACCGGATTTTAAGGACATGGATGAGCGCCCTTTGCCCAGGAGACTTTCCGTCCGCTCGCCGTCAGACATCCTGAAGAAAGGTTCGGTGGTGCTTCTGGACGGCCTCGTCTACGATGATCATGGCACCAAACCCATGCGTGGCCGCGTTCAGTGGGTCAAAGCTGGCAAAAAGGGCCAGACCTGCGAACTCGGCGTTCTGGTCACCACACCCGACCGCCGCAGCTACTTCCGGGCACTCGCCGCGTAGCCGACACCCTTACCCGATCCTCCGTTCGACTTACGTCGGTTGAACCCCGCCACTAACCGGAAAAGTTCTGTTGAACGTTCTTTATCGACTGAGACGTCGGGACTTTTTTGTACCGTCATCCCCCCCGGTCGTAAGGGGGGGACGCCGCACGACAGGCGTCCGACCGTAGTGTGTCGGATCCATCATTCCGTTTACGACGATGATAGACCCCGTCCGCCACATGGCAGGGCGGACGGCCCCCGCCAAACTTCCGGCGAGGCCTCGCCAGCCGTGTGGCGGGCGCCGGTTGTGTGGAGGGCCGGCTTTCGCCGGGGTGACGGCACAAAAAAGTGCGGTGGGTTCAGACGGCAGGACCTGGTCAACCGCAGGTTTCGGGCTAACAGGAAATCTTCGGTTCAATGGAACCCCCTCGCCCGCGGAACGCGGGAGAGGGCCGGGGTGAGGGCAGGTCTACGTCGAAAGGTGAGGTTTTGCCCTCACCCTTCACCCTCTCCCACCTAGCGGCGGGAGAGGGGACAAAAAAGTGCGGTGGGTTCAGACGGTAGTATCTGGCCAATGATCGAGTAGAGCGGGAGGTCGCCCTCCCGCCCCCTCACAGAACGCCGCGTGCGGATTTCCCGCACGACGCTCTTCAAGAAAAGGACTCACGTGCCATGCGCCATGGATCAGGATGAATAATGATTGGAGGTAGCAAGGGATAGTTCTCCAGGATCTGTTCCATCCGATCCCAGTGAATGTAAGCCGTCTGACTCCGGCGGCTCAACCATCTCTGCCACGTTCTGACCACATGCAGGTGAAAGACGCTCAGTCCAACCCAGTTCCAGGTCATCCCGTAATACTGGTAATGCCCTCGAAGAATCGCATTCAGGTGTTGGTGCTGTTCGCGGAGCTTCCAGTGCCGGTGTGCTTTACACCACTGCGTCACCGCACTCATCGCCCGCCGTAATCGCTTCCCGGCGGTCTTCCGCTTCACCACCCACATCCCTCGTCGACTCCTCGCCCAGTAATGCGTGAACCCCAGAAAGTCGAACGCGCTCCGATCCGGCGGATCGTCCCCGTTTGTGTCTCGTGGCCTCTCAAACCGGATCAGGCGTGTCTTGCTTGGGTTGAGCTTAAGGCCAAACTTCGCCAAACGCTCCCCAAGCTGCCTTTGGACCTCGCGCGCCTCCGCTTCATGCTCGAACGCCATCAGGATATCGTCCGCATATCGCCACGCGTACGATTCTCCCTTGAGTTTCGGTTGGATGACCTTCGCAAACCACAGGTCTATCCCGTAGTGCAGATAAATATTCGCCAACATCGGCGAAATCACACCGCCTTGCGGGCTCCCTTGATCCGTTCGCGTCACCCTTCCTTCCTCCATCACTCCCGCACTCAGCCATTTCCCGATCAGCCGCTGGATCACCCCATCGCCCATCCGTACGTCCACCATCCGTCTCAGCCATCCGTGATCCAAGGTGTCAAAGAACGACTCCAGGTCGATCTCCAGCACCCAGTGGATCGGCTGATACATCAGCGTCCGTTGTATGGACCACAGCGCCTGATGGGCGTTCCGCCCAGGCCGGTACCCGTACGAACTCTCCAGAAACAACGGCTCCATCACCGCTTCCATGATCGTGGCCACCGCCCGGTGGACGATCTTATCCTCCAACGTCGGTATCCCGATCGGCCGTTGCCTGCCGTCCGCCTTGGGAATCCACACCCGCCTTACCGGCGGTGCCCGGTACGTCCCCGCCTTCAGTCGCTCATGAAGCTCTTCCAACCGCTTCTCTAGGTCTTGTCCGTATGCCTGCGCTGTCTGGCCATCCACCCCGCTGGCTCCGCTCTTGCGGATCCGTTTCCAACTGTCCCGCAACAGGTCGGTGTCCATGAGGTGATTGACCGATATCCAGCGCATCTTCTGATTCTGCTTCGCTTGCTCCGCTACGCGCCGGAGTTTCGTTAAGGAAGTCTCTGACTTCTGTGAATCAGCTCCCTGTCCCTCCATCGCTTCCTCCTCCTGTCGCCCCCTTCCCTCCACGGTCGTTACCCGCTTCTCAGGTACTATGGGGTTCTCTGACTCCTGCCGGTCCGTTTCCCTTTGGTTGTCCCTCGGGTTGGCGGTGTCCAGTCTCCCAGACTCCCGGCAGGCCTCCCAGGTCCCGTCACTGTCCCTTCAACACATGCCGCCCTCGTACGACCCCGGCGGAAAGGCTCCCTCCCTGCCGTCTTGGCTGGAACCTTGTTGCCTTCGGCGATCTTCACAGCCTCGGCTTCCACAACATTACCGTTCTTTTCGGGGCTCCATCGGTTTATCACCTTGCGGCCTACGTTGTCGCTTGTCTACGCTTCGCCTCCGACCTCACGGCCGTCGATGCAAGACGAGCTATGCCCTGGCTGGCTAGGCCTTGGGCCGTGGATCTTTCATCCACTGGGTTCAGTGCAGTTTGTCCTGGCGCACGAAGATTCCGGGCTAATGAAGGAGAGGAAGAAAATCCTTAAGCGGACTGATCAGCAGATGACCGGCCTGTGTCGCCACTGGGCTACGGCAGATGATGGCCTGTCGCGTTGCGCCTGCGATCGTGGCCGCGCGTTCAAGCGTTCTCAACGCGTCCGACGACGGCTCCGAGGAAAATTTAATTTCAATCGCCCAGCGTTGGCGGCCGATGTCAAGCACCAGATCCGCTTCAACACCGTCTTTTGTTCTCAAAAAGGCCGCGTCGTGATGAATTCCATTCTGCCGCAGGTGGATAAGGATCTGCTCGATCACCCAGCCCTCCCAGCTGGCTCCCATTTGGGGCCGAGACTGAAGGTCTTCCAGATTTCTGACGCCCCAGAGCGCGTGAAGAAGGCCGGAATCCCGCCAGTACAGTTTGGGACTTTTCAGCAGGCGCTTCCGGGGATTCCCATGAAACGGCGGGAGAAAGCGGATGAGAAAGCTGTGAACAAGGTAATCCGCATACGACTGGGCCGTGTGATAGGTCAAACCAAGGCTTTGTCCGATTTGAGAGGCGTTCCACAACTGACCGTGCGCGTGGGAGAGCATGCGAAACAATCGCTCCGTGGAGGGCGGTTTGGCCGATAGCCCCCAGAGAGGGAGGTCGCGGTGCGCAAGAGCAAACAGATAAGCCTCCTGCCATTTAGGGAAGTCCTTGGGGTTCAACAGCCCTCCGTCCGGATAGCCTCCCGAAAGCCAGAGGTGGTCCGGCGCAATTTCCACCGGTAATTCCCGAATTCCAATAGGTGTCAATTCGCATACACCCAGACGCCCCGCCAGGGATTCCGAGACGTTCCGCATCAGAGAGGGGCTGATGGATCCCAGCAGTAAAAATCGACCCTTGCGCTTGCGGTCTGCGTCGATTGCACCGCGCAGGCGCGGAAAGAGACGAGGCTCACTTTGTGCTTCATCCAGAATGACCAAGTCCGCGGATCCCGCGACCTCGGTCCAGTTGCCATCAAGCCGCTGCCGGTCGATCTCCTGTTCCAGATCAAAATACCGGGAGCCAAGCGATTTGGCGAGCGTGGTTTTCCCGACTTGCCGTGGACCGATCAGCGCTACCGCAGGAAACTGGGTCAAGGCTTGTCTGAGTTGTTGGTCTGCGAGCCTTTTAATCACTGCGTCAAGTATAGCAGATCTTTAATATCCGACCATTTAGAAATCAAATTCTAAACGGGCACTGCGCCCGACTTGTACCGGATATGTTGATGGTGAGACAGGGTACGAAGTGTGAGCATGCTTGTGGGTGGTCGTCACCACGCCGGACCGCCGCAGCTACTTCCGGGCGCTGGCTGCATAGATCGCCTTCTTCGTCGACTCCAAAAACGCCAGGCAGATCGCCGTCGCCGCTTTTTCGTGCACGGCCCGGCTCGTAGGTCCATCCGCCAAGCGGATCTCGACCGCGAACTCTGGAATGCCCTTGCGAGGGTTTGAGATACGAATGTCCGCGCCTTTCCGGTTGAGCGTTTCCACCACATCCCAGGCCGCCTTGATGTCGCGCGCATAGGACGGCACCACTTTCAAGTCCTTGCGGCCGGGGCCATGGCCCACGAGATACCCGTCCTGGCTGTATTCCATTTCGCTCCAGGAGAGCATTTCCGCTGTTTTAAGCCGTATCGCCTCCAGGTCGTCTCTGTCCCAGCCCGTTAGCTCCATGAGGGAGCGGTCTTTCTGGCGGTTTTGATAAAGCCGAGTCCTGCACAGAGCGGACAAGGTAGCGGCCGACGGTCCTGGACGGCGTGGTTGATGTAATCGGTGATATCGATGTGGCCTTGGCCGTAGCAAATGGGGCATGAGATGATCGCGTTCACGAGGGTCTCCTCTCTCGGTCGTGCCAGGCCCCAGGCAAGCGTATGGCGATCTTCCAGAGACTGGCGTGGGTTTGAGTGACAGGACAAGCTTAGGCAACGAATCTGAAGATTGTCTGAGGATTTGATGAAGATTTGCTGAAGAACCCATGGAAGAAGCAGGAAATCTTTGGGGACCTTGCCGTGGGGCAGGGAGGCGACTCACTCCGGCGCTCCCGGACACCCCGGCTGGGTGGTTCGCGCAGCCTGTCCGAAGCCAAAACGCTGACCCTCGGTGTATCTCTTTAGCAGTTCCGCGAGCGAGCAGGGCGCTGGGGCAAGGGCGTCATCCGCAGGACTTGATAAGGGGAACCCTCCCGTGGTTCCCCGGCCGACCGTGCAGCCGGCCTCCCCTCCGCTATGCGGATTCTGCCCTTGCCCCAACGCCCTTTTGTCCACCTGCAAAAGCTCATCGCTGATCAAGGTGCCATGATTCAGCCATTCTTTTGCGACATGTTCATATCAGCCCTGAACCTCCCAACGTCTTTACAGTTTCTCGAACGTTGAAGGGGCGCTCGGGGTGTTTTGTCGTGCGTAGCCCGCCATAGGGGAGAGGGGACCCGCCAGATGTCTGGCGGGGGGAACCGCGGGATGGTTCCCTTATAGGGACTGGCGGGCGGCACGGCAAAATACCCCGGGCGCCCCTTTAGAAAGTCGCGGAATCACTAAAGAGATACCCCTCCGTAGCCCTGCATGACCTGGGTCATGGAGGGGGAAATTTCGCTGGAGCAAGCGGGCTCCTGCTACAGGGAAAGAGGAGAAAACCTACCTCTAACGTTTTCCTTCTTCGACCCATGGATTTGTTCTTGATTCATCCTTAAAAGGAAGGTACCCTTACCATCGATATGCGGCTCTTGATCGCTGAAGACGATGCGGACCTGAGAACCTTTGTCCTGGAAGGTCTCACCCGGGCGGGTTTTGCTGTGGATGCGGCCAAGGATGGCCAGGAGGCGGTGGATCTGGCCTCGGAGCGGGCGTACGATGTGGTGCTTCTGGACGTCGTCATGCCCAAACGGGACGGGTTTGAGGTCCTTAAGACTCTTCGCTGCCGTGGTTATAAAGGTGTGGTGCTCCTCGTCACCTCCAGGGGTCAGGAAAGAGACAAACTGCAGGGTTTAAACAGCGGCGCGGACGACTACATCGTCAAACCCTTTCTGCTCACGGAGCTTGTCGCCCGGATCCGGGCCATCCTACGAAGGACGACCCCCGCCCGCGGCACCGTCCTCCAAGGCGCCACCATCAAGGTAGGGCCTCTGGAGATGGACCTGCTCAAGCGGGAGGTCCGCAAAGGCAATAAGCCCATCGCCCTGACCAAGAAAGAATTTGACCTTTTAGAATACCTCATGCGCCGGCCCAAGCAAGTCCACTCCCAGGAAGACCTGGCCCAGCACCTCACCGGGATCGAACATGAGTCCCAGACGAACACCATCGAAGTCCACATTAAAAACCTCCGCGCCAAGCTCGACGCCAAACGAGGCCTGAGCCTGATCCGAACCGTCCGCGGCTGCGGCTACTCCCTCGATGCATAAGGCTTCGTATCGGCGTATCGGGGTATCGGCGTAACAGCATCCGAGTATTCCGATAAGTTGATGCTTTGGTACGCCGGTCCACCGTTCCTTCCTATCACCCCAAACTCCGACACGCCGACACGCCGATACGAAAAATCTTTGGGGGGGGCTTGACAGAACTGACAAGTCCTGTTACATACTGCGAGTCGTTCCAAAAGAGCTGAGATTACGGAAGGTTCATGAGATTCGTTACAACTCTGTTAACGGCAGAGGGCAGGACATAGGGGACGGGGGAAAGAGGACCCAAATGCAACCGGAAGAAATATTGGATCGAACCGAGACCTGCAAAATCCTGGGAATTTCGCGCCAGACGCTTATTTCCTGGATCCGCAAAGGAAAGCTCAAGGTCTGGAAGCGCGTCGGCACAGGCTCCAACTCAGCGCTCCTGTTTTGCAGGGATGACATTGAAGCCATCTGTAGCCAAAAAGTCGCAATCGCAAGCACAAACGGAACCAGCACCACAGGGGAACCAACTGCCACTTAAGACAGAACGGGAGGGCTGGGCTATGAGAACTGAGCAACCACCAAGAGAATATGGTTTGCGGTTTGCCTGCCGAGGACCGCTCATTTCTTCTACCTCCACAGCTGCCAGCCTGCCATCTAAGACGCCACACCACCAAGAGAGGGGAACGAACATGCCAACGAAGACGCTGCAAGTCATGGCCGCGATCATGCTGTCCATTTTCGCCGCGACGCTAAGCGAGGCGGTGGGAGGAGCCAATATTGGGAATGAAGTTCCGAGCGCAAGGGCTGCCGGGCAGGGATATGTGGGAGTCGCTGGTCAAAATGAGGACCCTTCGGTGGTGTATCAAAATCCTGCCGCTATGACGAGTCTCAAGGGCACCCAGATCACCGTAGGAGCTCACTGGGAAAATATTCATGGATCCTATGAGAGCGATGCGGGCGCTGTCACCAAAGCCAAAGTGACGAACATCGCTGTTCCCAACTTGTCGCTGACGCAGAATTTCTTGGATGGAAAACTGGGCGCCGGGTTAAGCGTTCAAAGCCCTTTTGGGCTGGAGACGCACTGGCCCGGAAACAGCCCGTTGCGCTATACGGCGACGGATACGCGTCTGGGGATTGTTGAAATCATGCCAGCAGTGGCCTATCAGGTTCACCCCAAAATCTCGATTGGCGCGGGGATTAAATACGTAAATTTGTTCAACGCGCAAATGGACCGCCATCTGAATGTGGATGCTATGAATTTGGGACTATCTGCTCCGCCGACGGGTGCGCCGGACGCTGTCTCCAGTCTGCGCGGCCAGGCTACCGACTGGGGTTATCATGCGGGGATGGTCTTTCAGCCTTATGAAAAGCATTCGGTCGGGGTTACTTATCACAGCAAGATCAATCTGCGAATTAATGGAAATGTGACCATTCGGGGCCTTGATGGTACGGTCGAAACACTTTTTGGCGGGAGCGACTATTCCACCTCGGCCTATACGGACTTGATATTGCCGCAAAATGTCCAATTCGGGTATGCCTATAAGCCGAATGAAAAATGGCTGTTGGAAGCCGATGCAGCCTGGTTTAATTGGTCGCAAGGAACAGATCTCAATGTCCGTTACTCGGAAACCGATCCGAACCGCCTTGCGCTATTAGACACTGGAAATCCCACAGTATTTGATCTGCGCGATGTCTGGAGTGTTGCCGCGGGGGCCAATTATAAGGTCTCCGACCGATGGCAATTAAGAAGCGGCTTGTGGTATGAACCCTGGGCCACTCCGGAGGTCAATTTCAGTCCGGCATTCAATGATTTGACGCGTTACGGCCTATCGTTTGGGACGGGATACCAATTAACTCAAAATCTGACATTAGATGCTGCCTATTCGGCGGTGTTCTTTCACAACCGCTCGATCCATAATTCGGTGGGTTCAACGACCAGCGGCATTCCTGATGGCGGCATCCCTGCCTTCGGTGTTCCCAGCCCGGATATCGATGGAACCTATAAAGACTACGCAAATCTTGTTGCTCTGAATCTGACCTATCGGTTCGGGAGGAAATAGAAGGATGATTCGCCGTTTCAAAGGTCGATGGGTCAGCCACAGGTGAGAAAATGACAAATCTGAATCGTGTGGTCATTTCCGGTCTGGGTGTTGTTTCATCCATCGGGATTGGTCTTCAGGAATTCTGGAATGCTCTGGAAGCGGGGAAATCCGGCATCAAGAACATCACATCCTTTGATGTCTCCGGATCCCGCTGCCAAGTGGGCGGTGTGATTGAAGACTTTGAGCCCACGAATTATATCGATCCCAAGGAAGCCGATCGCATGGACCGCTATGCCCACCTGGGCGTGGCGGCTGGTAAAATGGCGTTCCAAGATTCACGCTTGAGCGAGCGCGAATTGGAAGAAAACCCTGGCGTTTATATGGGATCCGGGCTTGGGGGCATGATGTGTTATGAAAAGAATTTTGAGTTGTTGCATGAAAACGGGCCTCGAGGCGTTCATCCCAACGCCGTCGCCAACTCGATGCCGAATTCGGTCTCTGCCAATATGGCCATTTCCATGAAATTGCGTGGGCCCAATATCACCATTTCCACGGCTTGTACCTCTTCTTTGCACTCGATAGGACATGCTTTTGAAATGATTCGGCATGGGAGAGCCAAAATGATTCTGGCCGGAGGGGCTGAGGCGCCGCTGATGCCATTGACCTTTGCCGCCTTCGATGCGATGCGCGTAATGTCATCCCGGAACAACTCGAATCCGGCAGCGGCTTGCCGGCCGTTTGATTTGAATCGGGATGGCATGGTCCTGGGCGATGGGGCCGCGATCTTGGTCTTGGAGGAATGGAATCACGCGAAAACGCGGAAGGTCCCTCTCTACGGCGAAATCCTCGGATACGGTTCAAACTGTGGCGCGTATCACCACGTGGCACCCGATCCTTCAGCGAAGGATATTATCGAGGTGATGAGGCATGCGCTGGAGGATGCCAAGCTTGACGTGAGTGATGTCGATTATGTGAATGCTCATGCAACCGCGACACAGCTCAATGATAGAGCCGAAGGCGCTGCCATCCGGACGGTGTTCAAAAACAGCTTGGGAAAGCTGGCTCTCAGTTGCACCAAATCCATGATAGGGCATACGGTGGGCGCGGCCGGAGCGTTTGGTGTCTTGGCAAGCCTTTTGCCTCTGTGCAAAGGGATTATTCCTCCAACGATTAACTTTTCGACGGTGGATCCGGACTGCGCCTTAGACGTTACCCCCAATACAGCGAGGAAAATGGCGACCCAGGTGGCGATGGTTAACGCATTCGGGTTCGGCAGCAACAATGCTTGCCTCATTTTAAGGAGACTATGATATGAATGAGACGAAGAGCGAAATCACAATACAACAAGAGGTCCGCGAAGCTCTTGCGCGACACTTGAAAATCCCGATTTCCGAGATTCGAATAGATTCGGAGCTATCCAAAGGGTTGGGGGTCGACTCGTTTGGCATGTTTGAGTTAACGCACGAATTGCAGGAGAAATTCAAAGTCCAGATCCCAGATGAACAATTAATGAAACTGGTGAGAGTCGAAGACGTGGTCCGGTGCATCGAATCCAATATGAAGGGGAATGAAAAATGAAAGACCGTGAGGGTGATCGTCGAACCAATACGATATCATTCGACAGGAGACAATTTAACCGTCGCGAGAAAGAATTTCTCTTTAGGAAGACCGTCTTTCTAACGGATACGAATGCGACTGGAAACACTTATTTCGCTAATTATTTTGATTGGCAGGGCATGATTAGGGAAGACTTTGTCCGTTACATCATGCCCGACTACAAAGCCTTTTTTGAAACAGGCATCAAACTGATCACCCTGGAAGCGTCGATGCGTTATTACTACGAATCCATGCTCTTTGATGACATCCTGATCAAGATGAAAATTGGGGAGCTTAAGAAGACGAGCGTTGAGCTTTTATTTACCTTCATAAACGATAAGACGGGGAAAGTGCTGAGCGAGGGCAGACAAAAGATCGCCTTCGCCACAGCGAACGGTCGCTTTATCCCAGTCCCGGATCAATTGATTGCGGCCGCAAAGAATGTGATCAAGGACCTGGCCGTCTAAATCTGTGTCCAAATACTCGATCCTGCCGTTCCTAACATCTTTGGCGTTTTTCTTGCTGGGGGTGTATGTGCTCACCCAGCGGCGGCGGATGGGTAAAGACTGGGCTCCTTATTCCCTTTGGTGTTTCTCGACGGGCTATTGGCAATTGTGTTGGACCATCCTATTTTCGATTCGAAGTTTGGACTTGGCGTTATTTCTCGTTCGAGCAGGCTACTCTGGCATCATTTTCATCCCCGCCACCTTTTACCACTTCATCATTGCCTTCCTAGATCGCCATGAGCACCGCCCCAAGGTTCAAGGCGCCTATGTCATCGCCGCCCTGCTGTGCTCTTCCGTATGGATTGATTCGCTCTTTGTCAATGGGTTGTATCTCAGGACATGGGGGTATTATCCGAAGGCCGGCCCTCTACATCCTGTATTCCTAGCGTTTCTCTTGCTGCTCTTTTGTCATGCCGTATATTTGTTGGCTCAAGAGCTATTGCGGGCCAAGGAATTCTCGTTGCGACGTAACCAAGCGAAATGGGTTGCGTATGCGCTGGGTGCCTACGGTATCGCTTCCTTGGATTTCCTCGTCAATTATGGGCTGGACCTTTATCCGATTGGCTTCGTGTTCACGCTCACCTGCCTTTGTATGGTGGCCTACGCCATTACGAAGCATCACCTTTTGGACATCGCGCTCATTGTCCGCAAGACGATCATTTATTCGGTTGTCATTGGCCTGCTCACATCGGTTTATCTTGTCGTGATTACACTTTTTGCCCGGCTCTTCCAGGGCATTGCGGGTTTGCAGACTGTGTTTTCGCCTGCCTTGGTGGCGGCGCTTATTACGTTAGGATTCCAGCCGTTACGAAAAAGAGTCCAGGCGTGGGTCGATGCCAAGTTCTTCCGCGAATACGTCGATCGCGAACAAAAGCTTTATGAACTTTCGCGCGAAGTCATCACGCACACGACGCCCGAAGCCATGGCGAATTCGCTCATTCGGGTACTGCGCGACACCCTGCATCCCAAATCAGCGGCACTCTATCTGAGATCGCAGGGCGGGACTGGATTTTTCAAAATCTCAGAGCCCAGTGGCACTGCCTTGCCGGCCACGATGGCCGAAAATAACCCGATATCCGATTATTTCGTTGATCACCCGCAACCCTTTGTGCAGGGCTTTCCGGCGGAGATCGGGGAGCCCTTGGATACGCGGGGACCTCATCGAAATGAGGATGCGGCTTGATGGACCCTTCCATCCCTCTTAAAGCGATTCCATTTTTGCTCAGCTCCTTGACCTATCTTTTTCTGGGCATCGCCATTTTCGTCAAGAATAAGAACCGAGCACAACGACTCTACGGAGCCTTATGCGTGGCTATCTGTTTATGGCAGGGGATTTGGGTCCTTGCTTTTTCTGAACTGCCTTCCCAGGCGATGGACCTGGGTATCCGCATAGGCTACACCGGCATTGTCTTTATCCCTTCCATCTTCTACAACTTTGTCCTCGAGTTTGCTTCGGTCAAAAAGGATAAAGCGTGGCTCTTCCTCTCCTATCTCACCTCCTCTGTTTTAGCGATTCTGATTTGGACAGGGATTCTCTGCATTAGTGGTGTCCATGCGTTCTCTTGGGGGCTGGCGGCGAAGGCTGGCCGACTCCATCCGATCTTCTTAGTCCTCATCATCACCACGGTCGGGCGAATGGCCTATTTGTTACTCGCGCTGATTGTGAAGCGCGAGCTTCCCAAGCACCGTCGCCATCAAGCGATTCTCGTCTTGGCTGCCCTGGGCACCAATTCTCTAGGCATACTCGATCTGCTGTCAAATTATGGGATATCTGTGTTCCCTATTAGTTCTCTGTTTACCGGGGTCGCGTTTTTCCTCTTTACGTATGCCATCTTTAGGTACGACTTTTTGTCCATCGCAATTCCGCATCATAATGAAGAGGACCATTCTCGGCGCATGAGTTTCACTCTGGAAATGACAAATCTTGGCATGTCCGTTGCTTTTCCCTTGGTGAGCCAAGGCGAGGTCTTGGGGTATCTCTTGCTGGGAGAAAAGATGTCGGAGGAGACCTACACAAAAGAAGACCTTCTTTTGCTTCGCATCATCGCCAACCAGGCGGCACTTGCCTATCAACGCGTGCGCTATCTGGAAATGGCGGTCCATGGCGCCCGCACGGAAATGCTGGGCGAAATCGCTGGAGGTTTTGCTCACGAGATTAAGACTCCGTTGGCGAACATCAGCCTTCCGGCAGAACTTTCCATCATGGATCTTACAGACGTCGAAAAAGGACAGAAGAAGTTTGGGGACATTCTCCCTGAGCTTAAAAGTCGCTTAAAAGACATCATGCAGCAGACCTTTAAAGCGAGTGAAAAGATTGAAGCCATAAGGCAGTTTTCAAAACCTGGCCAGGTCCAGCTTGCTTCCGTCGATTTGTCCTCCGTTCTCCAGAACAGTCTTGGGTTGCTTGACCACATGCTCAGAAAAATGGGAGCGAAAGTCCGTCTAGACTTTCCCGTCATGATGAATCCTATCCGAGGGGATGCCAAGCAGCTTGAGATCGTGTTTGTGAATCTCATTAAAAACGCGGCGGAGGCCATGTCGCACAACGTATCGCCAGGGCTGGCGCGTGAAATCTGGCTAAAAGGCTATGAGGACGGGAATTGGGTCGTGGTCTCGGTGAAAGATGCCGGACCCGGCATTAAGAAAACCGAATTCTCTCATCTCTTTGAGGCCTATTTCACAACCAAAGGCTCTGGCGGAACGGGCATGGGGCTCTTTTTATCCCGCCAGGTGATAAAAGCCCATGGTGGATCGATTGATGTGAAAAGCGAAGAAGGAAGAGGAACCGAATTTCTCATCCGTCTGCCAAAACATATCTCGGAAAACCGCTCCGGAGTTCACGAGGCAGCATAGAAGTGAACCCATTCGCATGGTCCGGGCTCCTGGCTGGGGTCTCATCGCTGGGTTTTGGCTCGCTGGTCCTTCTCAAGAGTCGGAGTAGAAAACTTGGGTTAATTTGGTTCCTGTTTTCATTGTCCGTCGCCGTTTGGGGCTTTTCGTGTACTCTGCTCCCTTTGATTAGCAAGCAAGGCCCCAAACACTCCCTCCTGTTTCTAAAAACCACTTATGCCCTAGGCGTCGTATGGATGCCCGTATTCTTTCATCATTTTGTGTCGCGGTATTGTGAGACTCGAGCCAACCGCATATTGGCAATGAACTATATGGTCGCTCTATTGTATTTGGCGCTAATGCCGACGTCGCTTTTCATATCCGGAGTGGAATGGGCCTTTGATTCGATGTTCTTCATTCAAAGTGGAGTGCTTTACACGCCATTTTTCTTGTGGTGGATGGGAATCTGCGTCTACAGTCATATTCAACTGATCCGATTCTATAAGAGGGCTGGGGACTTGGAAAGAAGTCAGACGCGGTGCCTCATCGTGGGGACAACAATAGGTTTTGGCGGCGGGAGCATGGCCTTTTGCCGGTTTTTGGAATTGATGTCTACCCATGGGGAAATTTCGCCATCTGTCTTTATCCCTTGTTTATGGCTTACGCGATTCTCAAGCACCAGTGGCTCAATATCTCCTTGGTGATCCGAAAAACACTGATTTATTCCCTGGTGACGGGTGTTTTGTCGCTGATCATGGTCATGGTGGCGGTTTTGTCCACGCATTTCGCGGGAGGGGTCTTTGAGCACGGGAGTTGGTTTCCCCTGGTGCTATCCGCCTGCTTGATTACACTGACGTTCCATCCGCTTCAGATCAAGATCCAAAGATTTCTCGACCGATACCTTTTCAAGGGGTGGGCGGACCGTGAAACCGTCCGGGAAGTGGCGGCAGGGTTTTCGCACGAGCTGAAGTCGCCGCTGGCGGGACTGAGCCTTCAGGTCCAGCAGACCCTTGTGGAATTGGAAGATCTGGATAAGGGGCGCGGGTCGTTGCGGCAGGCTTTGCCTAAGATCCGGCAGGACCTGAGCTCACTTCTGGACAAGACCATGGATGCCGCCCGGCGCATTGAGGCGGTGCGCGGGGTGGCCGAGCCGGCAGGGGGGACGTTGGTCGCTGTGAGTGTGCCCGAGGTATTAGCGTCGAGCCTGGTGATCCTGGGGCCCCTGGTGGCGCGGGTGGGGGCGGAAGTGTCCAAAAGCATCCCCGGTGATTTGGCTCTGGTCCGAAGCGATCCCAAGCAGTTGGAGATTGTGTTCATCAATCTGATGAAAAACGCGTTGGAAGCGATGGAGGAAGAGCCGCTGGAACGGCCGCGCCGGCTGGCTCTGGCAGCGAAGGCGGAGGGGGGAACGGTGGTGGTGACGGTGGGAGACACCGGACCAGGGATCCCCCCGAAAGACGTGGGGCAGCTCTTTGAGCCGTACCACACGACCAAGGGACGCAAAGGAACCGGGATGGGTCTGTATCTGTCGCAGCAGATCGTCAAAGCGCATGGAGGGTTGATGGAAGTGAAGAGCGAAGAAGGCAAAGGAACAGAGTTCATCGTGCGTCTGCCCAGAGGCTCTGCCGAAGGCACGTCCGGCGTACAAGGAGTCGCCTAAATGAATCCATTCGGGTGGTCCGGGCTCCTCACCGGGATATCTTCGTCCGCTTTGGGGATTCTTGTTTGGAATAAATCTCCAAACCGGCGTCTGGGCTGGATATGGCTGTTGTTTGCCCATTCCGTGGCTCTTTGGGGTTTCGGGATAGTTGGATTTACACTAAGTGTATCACCAATAGTATCGTTATGGATTTGGCGGTTCGCGGGCATTTTCAGCGTCGTCACCATGCCGGCTCTTTTCTTCCATTTTGTGTGCATTTTCTGTGAAATCCGCAGAAAAAAACTTCTCATTCTGCATTACGTCGTAATGTCAGCTTTTTTGGTGTTTTCGCCCACGAGATTATTTGTAGAAAATGTTCGCTGGGCGTTTGATTCTTTTTACTGGTCTACCATTGGATCGTGGTATCCAGGATATGCGCTGTGGTGGTTCCTGAGTATTCTCTATTCACATATCGAGTTGCTGCGAAGTTACCATTTAAGTTCAGAGCATAAGAAAAACCAGATTAAGTACTTCTTTTGTGCGACAGCGATAGGATTTAGTGGTGGAAGTCTTTGTTTTCTGCCGATGTTCCGTATTGATGTCTATCCTTGGGGAAACTTTACAGTCCCCATCTTTTGCGGGATTATGTCCTACGCCATCTTGAAGCATCAGTTGCTGGATATTCAGGTTCTTATTCGGAAAACGGTCGTTTATTCACTGGTCTCCGGTATCCTCGCCGCGATCATGATTTTCCTGGGTGTGGTCGTAGCTCATTTTAATGAAGGCCACATGGATTTTCGGACCATTTATCCAGCCGGAGGCGCAGCGCTCGTGATTGCGGTGATATTTCATCCGTTGCAGCGGAAAGTGCAGGCGACAGTAGACCGATACCTTTTCAAGGGGTGGGCGGACCGTGAAACTGTCCGGGAAGTGGCGGCAGGGTTTTCGCACGAGCTGAAGTCGCCGCTGGCGGGTCTGAGCCTCAGGGCCGAGATGACCCTCTCCGATCTGGAAGAACTGGAGAAGGGGGAGAAGTCATTGCGCGAGGTGCTGCCCAAGATCAAAGAGGAGCTTCGCTACATCATGAACCAAGCGATGGATGCCGCCCGGCGCATTGAGGCGGTGCGCGGGGTGGCCGAGCCGGCAGGGGGGACGTTGGTCGCTGTGAGTGTGCCCGAGGTATTAGCGTCGAGCCTGGTGATCCTGGGGCCCCTGGTGGCGCGGGTGGGGGCGGAAGTGTCCAAGAGCATCCCCGGTGATTTGGCTCTGGTCCGAAGCGATCCCAAGCAGTTGGAGATTGTGTTCATCAATCTGATGAAAAACGCGTTGGAAGCGATGGAGGAAGAGCCGCTGGAACGGTCGCGCCGGCTTCTTCTGGGAGCCAAAGTGGAAGGGGGATCCGTGTTGGTGACGGTGGGAGACACCGGACCAGGGATCCCCCCGAAAGATGTCGGGCGCCTCTTTGAGCCCTACCACACGACCAAGGGACGCAAAGGGACTGGAATGGGCCTCTATCTGTCGCAGCAGATCGTCAAAGCGCATGGAGGGTTGATGGAAGTGAAGAGCGAAGAAGGCAAAGGAACAGAGTTCATCGTGCGTCTGCCAACGTTCTCAAAGGAGAACCGTACGGGCACCCACGTCGCTTAAATGAGATACACCACTTCACCTCAGGGGAAAATCCCCCGCATAAAACAAATCGCTTTATCGGCGTTGGGTCTGCTGATAGCGTTTGTGGTCTATAAAATATCTGTGATTCATTACACGCCTTACGGCGTCATGCCGTTGGCCAACTTCTTAATTTTGACAGGAATTCTAAGCTTTGGTATGGCGCTTTTTACAATCGTCAGATCCCCCAAAAGAACTCTTGCGGTTCTGTGGGCATTGACGTGCGTTGTTGTCGGTTCATGGAGCTTTGGATTTGGAATGCTGATTAAAGCTCAGAGTTTTGCCGCAGCGATGGCCTGGCAAAAATGGGTGTTGTATCCAGGAGCCATTTTTATTCCGATTGTCTATGTGCATTTTGTGAAGCATCTGGTCGAAGACCACAGAACGGGAATCCTGCCCGTCGGCTATGGAATCGCGACTCTTTTTGCGATCGCAAATGCCAGCGGCAACTTGGTCACCCTCCGAATCAAACCTCCGTTTCAATTCTATGCGGAGGCTATCTTTCCATTCTTCCATGCTTTCGCCATGTTTTTCTTAGCCCTCACCGTCTATGCGCATTGGCTATTATTCGACCGCATGAAAACGACGGAAGGGAAAAGAAAAACTCAGATTCAATATGTCTTTATTGGAACTGCCGTTGGTTTTCTCGGCGGCTCTATGTCTTTTCCACTTTGCTTTGACATCCCCATCTTCCCAACAGGTTGCTATCTGGTAGCCATTTACATCATCGCCGTCTCCTATGCCATGTACAAGCATCAGTTGATGGATATTCAGCTGGTTCTTCGGAAGAGCTTAATCTATTCTCTGATGACAGGCATTTTGAGCTCTGTTTACCTGATTGCAATCACGCAGGGGGGCCACATCCTGCAAAACTATTTTGGAGGATCGACTTTGACGGTGTCGATCATCGTGGCGTGCTTTATTAGCGCCATCTTCCTTCCGCTTCGCGAGCGAATCCAGAATCTGGTGGATCGTTATTTCTTCCGGGATTGGGCGGACCGTGAAACCGTCCGGGAAGTGGCGGCGGGCTTTTCGCACGAGCTGAAGTCGCCGCTGGCGGGACTGAGCCTTCAGGTCCAGCAGACCCTTGTGGAGCTGGAAGATCTGGAAAGCGGACGCGGCTCGATGCGGCAGGTTTTGCCTAAGATCCGGCAGGACCTGAGCTCACTTCTGGACAAGACCATGGATGCCGCCCGGCGCATTGAGGCGGTGCGCGGGGTGGCCGAGCCGGCAGGGGGGACATTGGTCGCTGTGAGTGTGCCCGAGGTGTTGGCGTCCAGCCTGGTGATCCTGGGGCCCCTGGTGGCGCGGGTGGGGGCGGAAGTGTCCAAGAGCATCCCCGGTGATTTGGCTCTGGTCCGAAGCGATCCCAAGCAGTTGGAGATTGTGTTCATCAATCTGATGAAAAACGCGTTGGAAGCGATGGAGGAAGAGCCGCTGGAACGGCCGCGCCGGCTTCTTCTGGGAGCCAAAGTGGAAGGGGGATCCGTGTTGGTGACGGTGAGCGATACCGGACCAGGGATCCCCCCGAAAGACGTGGGGCACCTCTTTGAGCCTTACCACACGACCAAGGGACGCAAAGGAACTGGGATGGGTCTGTATCTGTCGCAGCAGATCGTCAAAGCGCATGGAGGGTTGATGGAAGTGAAGAGTGAAGAAGGGAAAGGCACGGAGTTCCGGGTGACATTGCAGGCCTGTGTCTCCGGCGCCAATCCCCAGAATACGGTCTCGGTCTAACCATGCCGGAGGGGATCATCAACGGCGTGACCACAGGGATCTTGGCGACCCTGATAGGCTGCATTCCTTATTATTACCGGCGAGACAGGCTGACGCGTCTGTTCGCGGCGTCCAACCTCTGGCTCGCGGTCTGGAATTTGAATGATTTGGTTCAGTTCATGCCAATCAACCCGGCGGCAAAAGTGATGGTCTATCGACTGGGCTATGTGGCGGGTGTGATATTGGTATGGTACTTTTTTAATTTCATCCTGACATTTGCCGGTGTTGATATGAAGCGGTTTCAGCGGGTGCTCTCGTCATTGAAATGGATATGCGGGGCGATGAGTCTTCTCATGATGTCCCCGCTGATCATCAGCGGTCTTAATGAGTCAGTCTATCCCATGGATCTCCCCGGCTCTCTCTATCCTTTGTTTATCGTTTTTCTTTTGGGAACACTCGGGTATGCCCTCTTTCAATTGTTCGAGGCGTATCAAGTCTCGCAAGGCCATGCAAGAATTCAGATGAAATATATGTTTGTGGCCCTGTTCTTCGCACTGCTCGAGGGCCCCCTATTTTTCTATACCGTCTATACGAAGCACTATTCGACGTTGTTCTATTACTTCCAGGTGGTGTACATCCTCATCGTGAGCTATGCCATTTTGGCGCACCGGTTGATGGACATCGATGTCATCATTCGGAAGACCGCGATCTACTCGGTCGTCACCGGAGCGCTGACCGCGGTATACCTCCTGATTACGACCCAGTTGGCGAAAGTGCTGGAAGGGGTTGGAGGCCAGGCGGGGTTCTGGCCGGCGGCGGTGGCCGCGGCCGCCGTCGCCCTGCTGTTTAACCCCTTGCTCAACCGGGTGAGGTCGTTGATGGACCGGCGCTTCTTTGGCGATTGGCTGCGGGACATGAGCCGAGGGGTAGTGCACGAGGTGAAGAGTCCCCTGGCGAGCATCAGCTTGCCGGCGGAGCTCACGCTCATGGACCTGGAGGATATCGAGCGGGGGAAGAAGAAATTTCAACAGCTGTTGCCTGCCTTGAAGGAACGCATGCGGGTGATCTTGAAAAAGACCAGCGAAGTTGCCGAGCGCATCGAGGCTTTGGATGAGCTGGCCGGGGCCCAAGGCGCGGCGCTGGTCCCGGTCGCCATGAGCGGTGTCATTCGAAACGGGATCTCCGCCGCAGAAAGCGCCCTCGATCAGCAAGCCTTGCCCCTGTCGGTCGACATCCCGGAAATCCTTGCCCCTGTGCGCGGGTCAGCGAAGCAGCTTGAGCTCGTCTTCGCCAATCTCGTCAAAAACGCCGCGGAGGCCATGGAAGAGGGAACGAGGGGGCCCATTCACATTACCGCCTCTGAAGATCCAAAGTGGGTTGTGATCTCGGTTCGGGACTCCGGACCCGGTATGACGCGCGAAGCGCAGGAGCATTTGTTTGACCCCAATTTCACGACCAAGGGAGCCAGGGGGCACGGGCTTGGCCTGTATTTATGCCATAAAATCATCCGCGAGCACGGCGGGACGATCGAGGTCGCAAGCGATCCCGGAAAGGGAACCACCTTCACGGTGCGCCTGCCCAAAGCCTCGTCATAGTTGCCCGGCCAGAAAAAAACAAGAATACCCCTGTTTTTTAGAGTGTTTTCAGGGTATATATGTGAAGGGCCAGAGAGCTAACCCGAAAAGTTCGGTTGACCGTGGTTAATCGACTGACATGTCGGGACTTTTTAGTGCCGTCATACCGGCGGAAGCCGGTATCCAGTACATCGACGATGGACTGGGCCCCGGCTTTCGCCGGGGTGACGTCAACAGAAGATTTCCGGCTAAGACGACAGACGGCGAAGAAGGAAAAACGGCGGAGCCATCAAGCAGCGGCACTCCCGAAGGGCGGCAAGCCGGAGAGTCGGGGAGAGGTCCTTTTATGAAAGAGAACCACGCGCTGCCTCACTGGATAGCCGATGTTCTGGAGAGCCGAAGTTCTGGAATGCCGATGTATTCGGATCGAGGACGAGGGGCCAGGCAGCACAGCGCAAAGCAAAACGGAAAGAGATCGAGCTGAGGGGTTAACCCAACATGATTTTACGCTTATTGATTGTCGACGACGATACCAACCTCACACGGCATTTGAGCACATTCTTTGAGCGGCGGAAATATCAGATTGAAACCGCCGACGACGGTCCTTCCGCTGTCGCGAAAGCCAGGGAGTTCCGCCCGCACCTCATGTTTCTCGATATCGGGTTGCCCGGGATGTCAGGAATTGACGTGCTCAAAGAAGTGAAGCAGATGGACCCTTCTTTGCGTGTCATCATGATTACCGGCCAAACGGAAGACGAGCTGATGCGCCAGGCGAGAGTCCTCGGCGCCGATGATTACGTGACCAAGCCTTTCACCCTCGAATATCTTTCGGGAGAGGTGATGGACAAGCTGCACAAGCAGCTTTTCTATGAGCTGCGCGCCACCTCCGCGGACCTGGCGATCGAGAGAGAAAAAGTGGAGCTCCTCTTTGCCCAAACCCAGGAAGGCGTCATCCTTTTTGACACCAACGGTCTCGTTTTTATGGCCAATCCCTCCGCCTGTTCCATGCTCGGCCTTCCCAAGGACCCTGCGGGCCTCACCGCCCAAAAAGTCTTTGACTCTTTCCAGACCGAACCCCAGGGACGCCTGGCGTGCCTGGAGCAGGAAAAGGGCGAGCCCTTTGATTTGACCCGCGAGGAGCCGAGATTGTTTATCCTCGAGTGCCGCATTAACCCCATCACCTCACCCAAGAAGGAGCACTTTGGCTATCTGGCCATATTCCGCGATGTCACCATGGAACGCAAGTCGGACACCGCCATGCACCGCTTTGTGTCCCTCATCAGCCACAAGCTGCGAACGCCGCTTGTGACCATCCGGGCCTATCCCAAGCTGCTTCTCTCGGAAAACTCGACGACCCCCCTCAACGATTTCCAGCGCAACGCCCTGGAAACGATTCAGAAACAATGCCGGCAGATGGAAGCCATGGTCAATCAACTGATCGCCTTCACGAGCCTGGACCCGGAGCAGCTTTTATGCCAGCGCCTCAGTTGCGCCGAGCTGGCGAGCGAGGCGCTCAAGTTCGCTTTGGAGGAGTTGACGGGCAAGCACTCCCACGTGCATCTCTCACCCGCCTTGGCCCAACACTTTGTCCAAGTCGACCCGACCCTCCTGCAGCACGCCATTCGGAACGTCATGGAAAACGCTTTTAAGTTTGGCGCCAGCGACCTCTGGATTGACGCCCGCGAGGAAAGCGGGTTTGTCATCCTCAGTCTTAAAGACAACGGGCCCGGCATCCCGCCCGAGGACCGCGAGCGTGTCTTTGAGCGTTTCTACCAGGTGGAAAAAGCCTTCTGCGGGCAGGTCCCGGGTGTGGGATTGGGCCTCACCATGGTCAAAGAAACCGTCGAAAGTCATGGGGGTCAAGTCTGGGTGGAAAGCGAAGTGGGCAAAGGCTTGACGCTTCAGCTCAAGCTTCCCTCGGCAGGGCGCAGTACCGAAAAGCACGTGATCACAGGAGACAGCCCCGCCGAGCAAGGCATGACAGAGAAGAACAAGCTTTAGCGGGACTATGTAATGGCGAACCCCATACGGCTTAATTTGTGGGTCATGCCCAACGCGGGCTTTGACACCCAGCGCATCATGCAGAAAGAGTTGGCCCATTTCCACCGGGAAAACCCCGGCTATGAGGTCAAACTCACGGTCCATCCCTGGCACTTTGCCTGGGACCGGCTGATCGCCGTTGCCAAGCGCAGCGATTATCTTGAGCCTCCGGACGTCATCCAGATCGGCGGAACATGGAATTCGACTCTGGCGGCCCTGGGCGCACTCACCGACCTGACCGACTTCGTGGACGACATGGACCGTACCGATATCGTCCGGCCCATCTGGAATTACTGTTATGAGCCCACGCGCACCAAAATCTATTCCATGCCCTGGTTTCTGGATACCCGTGTTCTCTATTATCGCCAGGACATTCTCTCCGGACTGGGCCTGAGCCCTGAGGATCTGGGCACGTGGAAGGGGTTCCGCGAAGCCTGTGAACTTCTGCACAATTCCAAACTGGGCAAAAAATTCTTTGCGCTCCCGTTACAAGGCCAGAAGGAAGGGATCCTGATCCACGATTTGGCGCCCTGGATTTGGGGCGCTGGGGGGAATTTCCTGAGTTCCGATCGACATTTGTCCCAGTTTCAGGAGCCCGCTTCGGTGAAAGGCATTGATTTCTATTTCCGAATGATGGTCGATCACTTGATCCCACTCTTGGGGCGGGACCGGCTTTACACAGGGGACTTCTTTTCTGGCCAGTTTGCCTTCCAGATTTCAGGGGTATGGCCCGTCAACTCCTTTCTCAACCCCAAGTATCCTTACTATGAGCCGGACGTCGCCCGGAATTACGGCATTTCCGTCTTCCCTTCCGGCCCCGCGGGTCAGGTGACCTACCTGGGCGGATCGAACCTCGCGATCGTGATGGCTTCTCAACATCCGCACGCGTCATGGAAGCTCATCAAATTCTTGACCTCCCCGAACGCGCAGGTACGCCACTCCCGGCAGATCGGGATGCTGCCCAGCCGCTACTCCGCTTTGGAAGAGCTCCTGAGCACGGCGCCCGTCAAAGTGGCAGAGGTGTTCAGGCACTCGCTCCGCGTGGCCCGCACGCTCCCGTGCGCGGCCACCCTGGGGACCATTGAAAGGATTGTGGGGCGCGCGACGCAGAACCTCATGAGCGCTGTCCGGGAGAACCGGTATGATCAGGCAGCGCTGGCGCAGGAGCTCTCCGGCGCCGCCAAAGAGGCGAATTACATTTTGTCGCTCTATGAATAGAATGAACGACCGTCCGAGGTCCGAGGCGCCACACAACAGGCGCCCGCCAGCCGTGTGGCGGGTCCGACGTCCAGAGGCACGTACCAGGCCCCGGAGACGGTGCTGGATCAATGCGATTATTGTTTCTGGCGTCGGACGTCGCACGTCGGACGGTTTTTGATATGAAGGACAAGCGCGCGTTGCTGAAAATTCGCGAAGAATTCCACAAGTTTTCCCTGCAGAAACCGCTGGGGGGCGGCCGCTACTGGGCCATGCTCCCGCGGGACAAAAATGAGCTCCTGGCGCATGCCCTGCGGTATCTCTGCGAGTTTATGCGGATCGACCGCGCGGCGGTTTTTCTGCACGATGAGGCGAGGCAGACCCTGGTGGCGCGGCAGCTCGTGGACCGCGCGGACATCCTTCCTGGCGAAGAAGAAATCGCGATCCTCCCCGACTCTCCCCTCAACCAGCTCTTGTCCGGCAAGAAGACGTACCTCATTCTTCAAGACCCCCATCGCATCGCCTACATCGCGCTGCGGTCCTTTGGCGTCATTTTTGGCGTGCTTCGGGTGGAGAACGTGCACGGCAAACGTCCCTTGACCGAGGCCGACATCCCGCTTCTCAATGACTTTGCCCACGAACTGGCGAGCGCCATGCATGGCCTTGAGCTGGCCGCATCCGAACGCGAAAAAGTGTCCCAGATGCGGGCCATGCAGCAGGTCTCGAGCGCCATCTTCCGTTCTCTGCGGCTCGATGAGATGATCAAGTCCGTTGCGCAAAGTCTCATCCAAGAGCTGGGATTTGACCGGGTCAGGATTTATCTGGTGAACAAAGACGGCGAACATTTGGAAAGCACGCTCACCATGGACCAGCGCGGGCAAGAAATGAATGAGAAGGAACGCTTTCCTCTGAAGCGTGACGTGCACCCCATGGTGGACCTCCTGCTCGGCAAGACAGAGGACGAGCGCCTCGAACGCTATCGCCGTACGATTCTCTACCTTCCCTTGCGTACGAGGGATGAAAACATGGGGATCCTCATGGTGGACAATCTCCTCAGCCAGCAGGAAATCCCGCCCGAACAGATCCCCGTTTTGACCGCGATGGCGGGCCAGTTGGGCATGGCGATCAAGAACGCGCGACTCTTTCAGGGGGTGGAGGAACTTTCGATCACCGACAGCCTCACGGGACTTTACCTCCTGCGCTACTTCCGGCAGCGATTAAAAGAAGAATTTTACCGGGCGGAGCGTACCCATGGGCAGCTCTCGCTCATGATCCTGGACATCGACCACTTTAAGCGGTTTAACGATACGTATGGGCATCAGGCGGGTGATACCATTCTGACCCAGGTGGCCGAGCGGATCTTGGCCAACGCGAGAAAGGTGGACTTGACGGCTCGCTACGGGGGGGATGAGTTTGTCATTCTTTTGCCCGACACCTCCGCGGACGAAGCCTTGCTCCTCGCTGAGCGCTTGCATCTCGCCGTCTCCCACGAGCCCATCGTTTTGACCAATAAGAATTCCGTCAATCTCACCGTCAGCATCGGAGTCGCCACCTATCCCACCCACGCGGCGACCATCGATGAACTGATCAAACGGGCGGATGAGGCCCTCTACTGGATCAAATCCCACGGCCGCAACCGCATCCGGCAGTACTCCTTCGAAATCCCCTCTAAAATATAAGCCAATTAATTGTCATCCCCCACGGTTGTAGGTGGGGGATCCATGATTGATTTTCCTTCTGGTTCCCCGCTTTCGCGGGGGTGAGGTCGTTTCAGTAGCAGGAAATCTTTGGGGGTCCTTTCCGCGGGGGAGGGAGGTATCTCACTCCGGCGCTCCCGGACAACCCGGCGGTGCGTCTCGAGCTGCCTGCGGAACTCGCCTCCTCCCTGTAGACTAGAGGGCGAGGCTCAAACATCCTCGGCAAAACGCTCTCGTCGCCCCGCCGCCGTCCGCGAGTCGTTCGCTGCCTCCCTCCCCCGCGGCAAGAAGTGTTCGCATAATTGTATGGGTAGAACTTCTTTCTCTGGAGCAGGGGCCTGGTGAGCGACTCGAAATTTCAAGCGTTTTGGCGAGGGCGTGCCCAGCCGACGCCACTACGACGTTGGCGTCCGCCAGAGACCCAGTGGCGGAGGACTGTGTGAGGGCATCCTTAGCACATTTCTAGGGAAGTCCCGAGTTCCGCAGGCTGCCCGAAGGCAAAACGCTGACCCTTCACACCATGCATGTCTTCGGATATGGAGGGGGAAATTTCGCCGGAGCGCCCCGACAGCCAGCCTGGGGCTGGCAGTAGGGGCTGTCCCTGCACCCCAACGGGGTGGCCGGGACGAGCAGGCCCCTGCTCCAGGGAAAGAAAGGGCCCCCCTAATGATTTCCTGCTTCGGGTCGTTTCCAAAGGAGGTAGTCGTCGACCTCATTTTGTTATACTGCCGCTGTTGTACCCTGCTTGTCCTCCAGCATTTTGATGCACATTGTTAACATGTTTGAAACATTGTTGTAACCATCAATTTGGAAGATATTCCTGAACAGCGTTACTGCCGCTGAGGAAGATCGAATGAATTGGCGAATGGCTCATCGTGATGCGCCGTGTTCCGGACCTCATTTTTTCTTGGGTCTAAGAGGACCAAGTTATTGCCCGAAGGGCCGATTTCTTCTCTTTCCGGACAGTGGTATAACATGGTTAGAATGAAATCGACGCGACTCCTCGTCACGATTCTTTCGTTCCAGCTGCTTGTGCCCTCTTCGCTTTTTGCAGCTTTTCAGGACAGCGGCTGGGGTGCCCGCCCCGTCGGAATGGGGGGGGCTTATACCGCGATCTCTGACGACTCCAGTGCCTCCCTCTACAACCCCGCGGGACTCGTTCAAATCCAATGGAATGAAATCACGGCCATGTATTCCCGTCTATTTTCCGGGCTGACGCTTTATAGCGGCAGTGCCTCCACCGGTGGCGATACCGTCCACCTGGACCAGAGCTACCTTGCTTATGCTTCGCGTGCCATGCGCTATGGTTCCTGGGGGATTTCCTGGGCGGACTTCAACACCACCAGCCTCTACCGGGAAGATACCGTGACGCTCTCCTACGCCCACTATCTGGGAGGCCTCATTCCCGCTCTCGATAATCAAGTGTCGATGGGTGTGAATCTCAAGTACTTGCGGCGCAGTTTCTCGCTGGACGCGGCGGCTTCGGCGGACCCGACCTTTTCCGGCGGCAACAGCCAGAGCGCATTCGGCGCGGACCTCGGTTTGCTTTGGAAGCCGGACGCGGGTGCCTGCGAGGGTTGCCGGGTCGGCTTGTCCGTCAAAAATTTAAATCAGCCGGATGTGGGTTTCCGGGAGACAGACCGCGTGCCGGTCGAATGGCGTCTGGGGGCTGCCTACCAGAGCCGACGGATACCCTGGCTTGTTCCTGCGCTGGATCTCTCAAGGCGCGATGGCGAAACGGGGATCTACGGGGGCGCTGAGAGCTGGCTTTTCCATGACACCCTTGGCTTACGCTTAGGCGCGAACCGAAGTGAAGGCGCGATGGGGCTCAGTTACTATCAGCTTTTGGGGAAGAAATTTGGATTCCGCTTCGATTACGGAATCACGATCCCCTATTTCGTATCGGACGCATCCGGCAGCCACCGGCTGCAGATCACGGTCTATTTTTAAGTACTCATGATAAAAAAGGAGGACACAACAATGACGTACACCAAGAAATACATGACGGCCCTGTGGAGTTTGGGGCTGGCCATGGCAGTACCCGTTGCAAGTCATGCTTTTACCTCGCAAGGCACGATCGCCTCGACCGCTTCGGTCACGGTGACGGGCGGCGCGGTCAGCATGGCCGCAACGATTCGGAACATCTCCGACAGCGCAGTGGCACCCGCCGTCGGCTGGACGGCTGCGGCTGGCGCTTCGTGGGTGTTGGCGAATCAGTATATCCGCATCGTCTCGACCGTATCGATCGCAGGTTCTGGTATCCAGACCTATACGAACAATACGATCGCCAGCGCGAGCCCGCGGTACGGGCTTGCGGCCAGTTCCACGGCGGCAGCAGGGCTCATCAACACGTCTGATACAACGAGGGTGATTCCTTTGGCTTGGCAGATCCGAGCCGCAGGGGCAACTCCAGAAGCCGTTGATGATCCTAACCAAACCGGCATTGGACGCACGGGCTGGGCATGGTTCTACTATGCCGACCGCGCGGGAGGCCTCATGCCCAATGCTCCCGCGAACTCCTACATCCAGCCCATACGGGATGGCGGAGTGCCGCAGATACAATTCGCTCAGACCTCCTTCGGCGATGGAGCTCCGAGTGGAATCAATCACTTGTATCTGGAATCGCTCTTCACGGGCGCAAGCGGCGGCACGACATACAAGACCTCCACGCTCACGCTGGAATTGTTTACACCCTGATGAGCGGACCCACTGGCTTGAAGCCAGACTGTTCTTCTCCACTCTCTTCCGCGACCGCGGAAGAGAGTGCGGGGAGGGCGGGTGAGAGGGCATAGCGACGATTTATGAAACCGTATCTCTTGATCCTCTGTCTTGCGGTACCGGGCCTCAGAGCCCTTCCGGCCATGGCGCTCCAGGTGGTTCCGGCACGGACGGAAGTGCGTCTGACGCCGGGGACGAGCACCCAGGTGTCGCTCACGGTGACCAATGATGACCAGATGGACTTGGATATCGAGGTCTCTCAAAAAGACTGGTTCATTCCGGAAGCCTATAAGGAGTGGACGGTCGACAAGTGGTTGAAGAACCTCGGTGAGGCGGCTTTTGTGCTCAAACCGGCCGAGCGGCGAAAAGTGGATCTCATGGTCCGATGTCCCAAGACGATGGACGGCGAAGTGGTCGGGATGGTGTCTTTTGTCTACCGGACGCGGCCACCTTCCATGGTCACGCCCATGATCAGCGTGTCGATGTACTTGATTGGCGCTGGGTCGGAAAAAATTGACGGTTCTATAAACGATCTTTATGCCAAAGCCTGGTCCGGACGCCTGAGCCTGAGCGCGAAGGTACGGTCCACGGGCAACGTTCATATGAGGCCCAGCGGATATTTCCTGATCGTGGACCGTAAGGGGAGGGAAATCGCGCGCATGCCGATTCTCGAAGGACAGCCGACCTACCCCGGCCAGGAGTCTCTCTACACGGGGCAGACCCCGGGCGGCCTCACCATCAAACCCGGCAAATATGTCCTTCATGTGGACCTCCGGGACAAGGATCTTGTTCTAAAACAAGGACGTGCGTTTAAGGTGCTCAAAGACGGACAGGTGGAGATGGGGAAAGTGAACTAATGGAGACCAAGCTCCTTCATCGAGCTGTTTTTACCGCGCTCACGGGCATGGTGATGTTCCTGCCCGTCGTGGGAGGGTCTTTCACGTCCCAGAAACTTGAGGTCTTGACGGCGGAAGTGACCGTGGGGCCTGGCGCGACCGCGCTCGACATTGAAGCGACTCCCTTAGGCAGCGAGGCTTTCTTTGGTAAGAACATGATGATCCCGGTCACGATCAGGAGCAAGTCCGGCGCTCCGATCGATCCATCGCATCTTCGTGTGGACATTGTTTATCAGCTGGTGGACGCGAGCGGCAGCCCCTTGGGCCCGCCGGTCAGTGTTCCCATCCCCTTTGTCCCAGGACCCGCTGTGGGCGACACGCTCCAAGGGACTGCCATCATCTACCGAACAGACCTCAGCGCGATCCAGACGGGGGGCAATATCCGTTACGAATTCAGGGCCCGGCAGGGCGCTTCGGACACGGTTTTAGGCTCTGGAGGCCAGGTCGAGGTCCCTCCCGGCGGAAGTGTTCTGGCTTCGCCTTTCCAAATTTCGATCATCGATCAGGTTTGCAGCGAAGTGGGGCCCGCCGGGGCCCGCGTGAGCGCGCCCGATTTGTCGGATGTCGACGGCCGAACAGCGGTCGTCCTGTCTCGGGGCGCTGTTCTTTCGTCGGGCAAGCTTTGCATCAAAGCGGAGCAAAACAGCCCATGGAGCGTGGGCCCTCTCGGTACGCGCGCGGCCGTCATTTACTCGGTCAGGCTGGAAGAGACCTCCCTGGTCGCCCCGGCGGAACTGATCCTGAGTTATCCGGCGGACCTTTCCGGCAAGGTGCTCGGGACCGGTGATGATCCCAAGTCTTTGGGCATCTATTGGCTGGATGAGAAGCGCCTTCAGGGCGACTGGCGTCCCATCAGCCGCGCGACGCTCGATACCACCCTTCATACCCTCACCGGCCAGACCGGGCACTTTTCGATCTTCGGCCTTTTCCCGGCGGGTGCGATTGGGTCCGCGGACTTGCGCCCCGCGGAGCGCATCATCACGCCGAACGGCGATGGGATCAACGATAAAGCTGTCTTTGGTTCAGGGATCGATGAAGTCAAAATCTTTGATATCCGCGGCCGTCGCGTCAGGTCCATCCCGGGTCCCACCCCCGAATGGGACGGCACGGACGATTCTGGCGTGATCGTCGAAAGCGGTGTGTACATTTATCAGTACACGACCAGCGATGACCGCGTGTCCGGTGTGATCGGAGTCGCCAAATGAGGATACCGGGGTCTGAGTGCGTGACGCAGCGCCGATGGAGGAGATACCTCATGGTCGGGGCCCTCTTGAGTCTGCCCGTCCGACCCTTGATGGCGGAAATTTACACCACCTTTTCCGATAAAGGTTTTCCGCCTTCGACGGCAGTCTTTAATGAGATCCGTTTCTGCGGTGCCCCGTGCAGTTTCGACTCCCTGTCCACCGATTATGCCGCTCCGGAGGGTACCTCCACTCATCGCACAACCCTGAGCGGCCCGGGATGGGCGGGGTGGGGTTTCGATTATGGAGCGACGACCCCGCAAAACCTCTCTCGCTTCACGAACGGTGAACTGCGGTTCTGGATCCACTCGCCCCATGGCAACATTGAGATCGCCATCAAGAAAAACGATTCCACCTACATCTATCAGCGTACGCTCTATGGCGCCGGAGTCTGGACCGCGGACATGGCCAACCGCTGGTCCCTGGTGAGGATCCCCCTCACTTCCTTCCTGCCAGGGACGAATTTAAGTTCCGTGCAGCTCCCTTTCATTTTTACGGCCCTCTCGCCAGCGACCTTTTATATCGACCAGGTGCGTTATGTGGATCCTCCGTCCTCGGCTTCCTCTCCGATCTACTCGGTCAAGTTGTGTGCCCTCGGCGATACCGCCTGTGTCAGCTCCCCTACGGAGATCACCTGGACAGGCGCGACGACCAGTTCCGCGTGGAAAATAGCGGACCAGTATTTCCAGATCGCCGTCGACGCCAACACCACGTCGTGGGGGGTGCAGATCTACACCGACAACAAGGCTTCCCACGCGACCCCCAAGTTCGAGAAGGAGGGTGTCGCCAATCCCGCGGGCCTCGTCAACACGTCGGATCCTTCCAGGACGATTTCGTTGGCTTGGAGCATCAAGGCAGGGACTCGGCCCGTCGCGGAGGTCACACCGGTCGCGGCCGACCCGAACAACGAATCCGATGACTTCTCCTTTCAATGGCTTTTCATGAAAGACGCCTCCACGCCCGACATCCCGCTCGAGAAGACGACCGCTTTTGTTCCGGGAGAGCTTCCCGTGACAGTGCGCAACCAAATCGGCATCCATTACGGGCAGCGCGATACAGATATCGGCTCGGAAAACCCGCCCAACTTTTTGTTCCTGGAGGCCAATTTTGGCCAGAGCGTGGGCTCACGCTCCTACAAGACCTCCACGCTGACCCTCGAGTTCTTTACCCTCTAGTCCGAAACGTTCTGTTGACCAGGTCCTGACGTCTCAACCTGCGCGCTTATTTGACTGTCATCCCCGCGAACGCGGAGGTGGCAACTTATAAATCCCGGCTCGCCGACACTTCTGACCGGGCTTCCTATCCACCGAAAGACAGGACGAAGCTCCCCATCCTGTCGATTTCTTCAGCAAATCTTCATCTTCCCTTAAGCCAATCTTCAGCTTCGTTCATTATTCTCATCTTGTTGCGAGCTTGTATCTAGTTGTCCTTTCACAGGTTTCATGATCGCGCCCATCCTCTATAAGGAAGGAGCACCCCCATGTCGCATTGCGCCTGTGTGGTTGAGGAATGTCCGTCGGTTGACGATTCCAGAGAAGACGTGCTGGTTGCCCGCGCTAAAACGGGCGAGCCTGCTGCGCGCCTTGCGCTTCTTGAGTCTCAAATGAGAGCCGTCCAGAGTCTTGCGGGACGCTACCATGATTCAGGACAGTTTCTTGACCACCATGACCTTGTCCAATACGGCTGTCTGGGGGTCCTGCGAGCCATTGATAAGTACGATCCGCTCTATGTTCCGCAGGGGCCACGCGCGAGTTTTAGCACCTATGCCACCTATTGGATTCAGCACTTTATCCGGCGGTCCATCCAAAATCGCTCCAGGACGGTGGCGATCCCCATCAGCGTGCAGCGCGATCTCCGGAAGCTCGACCAGGCCCGCGGTGACCGCCGCGCGGAAGGGCTTGCGGAGATGAGAGAGGAGGAGATCGCCGAAAGCCTCGACCTTTCTCAGAAGCGTTGGGAATCCGTGTGTGTGGCGCGTTTCCGGCCTGTTTCGCTGGACAGCTCATCCGGGGAATCCCTCTACCGCGAATCGACGTTGGCCGTCGCCAGCGTGGACATGCAAGAGATGGAGCGCCATATGGATGAGGAGAAACGCTCTTCCGCGGTGCAAGCGCTGGTGAGTCAACTCCCGCCGCGCCAACGCTATGTGATTGAGAGGCTCTTCGGACTCTGTGAGCAAGAAGAGATCACCGAGGCTTCTGAGCTCTCTCGGGAGCTGGGCGTCACGCCCGCCCGAGTCAGGCAGCTCAAGCGACGGGCCTTGGCGAGACTTCGCGAGTTGTGCGAAACGGAAATGGTTCTTTAGTCCTATTTCGTGCGGCTCCAGGATTGCTACATGCTGTATATGAAATCCAGCAGGGCGCTCGTTGCCGGGCTGTTCATCAGCGCCGTCGTTTCCGTATCGACCCATTCGGCGGAGCGCTCCGGAGCTAATCCGTCCAACTTGACGCCGACGGGGTCTCCTAACGTTTCACTTTTCACGGGAGCGTTCACGTATGCCTACCCGCTTTCGGTCCCCCCGGGCCGTCAGGGGGTCCAGCCTGGTTTGCAGCTCACGTACAATTCGCAGGCGGGCAATGGCTGGCTCGGTATTGGCTGGGATTTGAGTGTCGGGTCCATCCATCGCAGCACCAAGAATGGATTGCCTACCTACAACGACGCGTCCGATACGTTCAATCTCACTTTTCAGGGGCAGACCCAGCAGCTTGTGCCCGTGGGGTCAGGCTCGGATAGCGATGGGTCGTATAGAGAATACAGGGTCCAAATTGAATCCGCGTTTCTGCGGATACGATATTGCGCTCCCGATATTTGGCGGGCCTGGTCGAAGGATGGCAAGCGGTATCTCTTTACAGGTCTCGCGCGGACTTCGTCCGTTTCAGGCAGCCCGTATTCCTCCTGGGGTTTATCACAAGCAACGGATCCCCATGGGAATTCCATGAAGATTGTCTACCCTAGCCTTCAGTCGCCTGCTGGTGCGCCGGGTTTTGGGGCGCCACCTAGCGCGCCGCGCGCTTCGGGTGGCGTGGGAGGCGTGACGAGCTACATTCCCTCCTCTATCCAGTATGGACCTCATGAAATCCAGTTCAAAATCGAAGGTCGGCCGGACCTGTTGACATCCTATGCAGCAGGTTTTGAGGAGCGCATTCACACCCGCCTGAAGTACATCCAGATGCTGACCAACGGCTATGTGGTGAGAAATTATGAGCTGGCGTACGGAGCCGGTCCCGTTTCTCGGATGGAAGCGGTTAAAGAATGCGCCGCCCATGGTTCCGACATGGGCTGTCCCTCAACGACGCCGGAAATCCATACGACGAGTTTCAGTTATCAGGACGGGGCGTCCTTCAGCTTCCGTTTGGCCAAGTCGCCCGTGGTCAGCGGCCAAATAGGGTATGGAAGCTTGAGTGTCGGAGACTTCAACGGCGATGGTTTATCAGACCTCTATTACTATCCCTACCAAGGACATTCCCCAAACGGAACGACGCATCGCGTGATGCTGAGCAATGGCCGCGGGGGCGTCATTTTAGACAGCTGGTCATTCTTTAGGACGGATATGACCTCCGCCGCCGACTATGACCAGGATGGAAAGACAGACGCTCTTGGCTACTTCAGCTCGAAGAGCGGCGGCCCCTACGAGGACGCCGTCGGACTGTCCAACGGAAGTAGTTTTAGTTTTAGACCCTGGACACCTGTGCCCTTAGGTTGGCGCTATCTGGTGGGCGTGGCCGATATCACGGGGGATGGCTTGCCAGAGAATATCTTGATGAACTATCAAGGCTTAAATGTAGATTTCAATTTAGGCAATCACTCCTTTCGTTATCAGCCGTGGGATGCTCAAAGTCCCGCGTCCATTACCTGCGGTGATCGATGGGCCAATCCGAATAACTGCATATTCCGTACCAGCGACTTCAATAACGATGGAAAATCTGATCTCCTTCTTTATGAAAGCAACACCGGCAACCTGTGGGTGGCGCTGAGCAATGGGAGCCCTTTCGCGTTCACCAGTTGGGCCGGCTCCATTTCGGGAGACGGGTATACGCCGGTGCTGTCGGGCGATTTCAACGGGGACGGCCTTGGTGATATCGCCGTTTATCGCAATGGGGTCATCCAGGTCGGGCTAAGCACGGGCAAGTCGTTTGCCATGAGACCCTGGCTTACCGCGGCCATCAGCGACGCGGCCAAGAAGACGCTGCGCGTCCTGGATGTCAATGGGGACGGTCTTCCGGATCTGATGTACCTGAGTGGGACCAGGATCTATATCGCCCTCAACCATGGATCCGGTTTTACGCTGGACTCCCTGCCGAACGACATCGTGTTTCCTGCCGGGGTTGCCGAAGCGAGCCTGTTGCCCGGCGATTTTAACGGCGATGGGAAGGGGGATGTGGGCGTCATGAACTCCGATCTCCAGACATGGCTCGGCCTCAGCGAAGGGCCCACGGCCCACCTGATGAACTCCATTCGGACGCCGCTGGGCGGCACGATCCAGATTTCTTATCAGGCGCATCGCTCGGAGAGCGCCGCCCAATTGCCGTTCCCCGTGATCGTGGTGAGCACGATGACGGTCTTCGACGGCATGGGGTCATCGGTGACGACGCTCTACGGGTACGCGGGGGGTTTCTATCAAAAACTCCCTTGGGACAAACGCGAATTTCTTGGTTTCCGCGAAGTGAGAACGACGGATGCCGAGGGCCATTACACGCTCACCAAATTCCTGCAGGACGATCACGCCGTTCTCGGCGTCAACCTCTATAAAGGCAAGATCTTCGAGCAGGCGGCCTATGGGGTCTCCGGCGCCTTGCTGACCAGGACGGTCAATACCTACGCTTACGCGGCGCCCTTTGACGGTGTGACTTTTCCTTACCTCTCTCAAGTGGATACCTACGTCGGATCGAAACACGCGCGGACGAAGTACGAATACGACTGTACGCTGGTCCCCGCGGGTTGTTACGGGAATCTCACCAAGGAGATTCAAGAGGGGGATGTTGATGTGACGGGCGATGAGCGCGCGAGCCTGGTGGAGTACGCGCCGAACGCGACAGCCTATCTGGTCGGCTATCCCAGCCACAAGCGGCTGCTCAAGGCCGACGGCAGCACGGCCACACAGAGCAGGTTCTTTTACGACGCCGCGGTCTCCGTTACAGATCCGCCCGTGAAGGGGCTCCTGACGAAAGAGGAACAGTGGCTTTCCGGCGGCAACAACCCGGTCGTGAGCATGGCCTATGACGCTTACGGAAACCTGACGGACCAGTGTGACGCGCTCTGGAACCAGGCGGCCGGAAACGTCGCCTGCGCCGCGAGCGCGCCGGGCGACGCCCAGGGCGGCCGCACCCATTACGAGTATGAGTCCGCCTATCACCAATTCCCGTCCAAGATCACGCAAGCCGCCGGATCGCTCAACCTGCAGGAATCCATGACCTTCGATCCCGCGACCGGCCAAAGGCTCACCCGGACGGATGCCAACAACCAGCTCACGCAGTATCGCTATGACGCCTTCGGTCGCCTGACCACCGTCATCGGCCCCACGGATTCCACGGCTTTTCCAACGTCGGAGTATCAGTACGTGCTCAACGCCACGCCGCCCCACGCGATCGTCTCCAGCGCGCGGGTGACATCGGGGTCGACGACGACCCTTGTCACGTATGAATTCATGGACGGCATCGGCCGCAAACGGCAAACCAAAGCTCCCGAAACCGGCGCGACGCAGATCCTCTCCGGGGGTGTCGTCTACGACGCCAGGGGCCTGGCGGCGAAAGCCTACCTTCCTTATTCAGTGTCCGGGGTTACCTCCGGGTACGTGCCGGAGGATGTGTCCAAGCCCTACGCCACGACGGTCTACGACGCCCTGGGCCGCGTGGTCCAGGTGACCCATCCCGACGGCACGACATCCTCCACATCCTACAGCGACTGGATCGTCACGGCGACGGACGCGAACGGCCATACGAAAGAGTCCGTCAAAGACGCTTATGGAAAAATCGTCGAAGTCCGGGAGCGCAATGAAGGTCAGACCCATATCACGACGTACGGGTACGATGCGATGGGCAATCTTGCTCGAATCACGAACTCCCTCGGACAGGTCACGTCACTGGTCTACGATACGCTGGGCAGGAAAACGGGCATCAGCGATCCGCAGATGGGGGCCTGGGCTTACCAGTATGACGCGAACGGCCGTTTGATCGCGCAAACAGACGCCCGGAACCAGACGATTCGTATGGCCTACGACACGCTTGGCCGCGTCAAGACCAAAACCTACCCGAACGAGACCGCGCTCACCTATCGCTATGACACCGGGACCTATGGCAAAGGGCGGCTCTCCAGCGTGGAGGATCTGTCCGGCTCAAGCGCCTTCACGTATGACAAAACAGGGCGCGTGACGGCCAAAACGAGAGTCATCGGAGGGGCCACCTATGTGACGGGCATGAGCTACGACAACCTCGGGCGGGAAATCACGGTGACCTATCCCAACCAGAAAGTCATCGAAAATCGTTACGACGGCGCGTATCTCAAGTCCGTGTACGATCCCCAGTCCAAGACCACCTTTGCCGCGCTCCACTACGACAGCCATGCTGTCGGCAAGCTCGCGGGCGTGACGTACGGAAACGGCGTCACCGCCAGCTACGCGTATCAGCCCAAGAACTTCTACCTGAGTGCCTTGAGCGCGGGCAAACCCGGGGGAGAGGTCCTGCAAAATTTCAGGTACACGTACGACAACGTGGGCAATATCACCCGCATTGACGATGCCGCGGGGCAGGGGACGCAGACCTTCGCCTATGATGAGCTGGACCGCCTCAAGGAGGCGTCGGGGCCATACGGCCAGAAGATGTACCGGTATGACAGCCTCGGCAATTTCTTGCCGGGCAGCGACGCCGCGCAGGGGGCCTGGTCTTTTGAAGGTCTTGAGCAGCTGAGCGCGCTGCAGGGCTCTGTTTACTCCTCCTACGGGCGGGTCGGGAACGGGCTCTATTTTGATGGGGGGGCGATCGCGAAGCTTTCGGGAACGGAGTCGCTCTCTCCCGCTCCGGCGCTCACCATCGAACTTTGGGTGCGGCCTCTGGCGCTCGGCACGACAGGCTTTCTTCTATCCAAGGCCGGCGTCTTTGCCTTTCCGCAGCTCAACGCCGATGGAAGTCTGGACGCGCGGCTCTGGAACGCTTCCACTTCGACGCTGGTCCACGCGTCCGGTGGGCTCCGCACGAACATCTGGTCGCATGTCGCCCTGACCTATGACGGCGCGCTGGCCAAAATCTATGTGAATGGCGCGCTGGCAGGGGCGGCGCCGGTGGCAGGGCCCCTGGCCGGCAGCCAGAGCGCGCTCACCCTGGGGTCGGGTTATAAAGGTGTTCTCGATTCTTTGACCTTTCACCCGCGGGCTTTGTCCGCGCAGGAAGTGCTCTTCAGCTTTCGATCCATCCCCCCGATGCCGCCAAACGAGCCTCTGTCCCCCCTGCCGACGCAGCCGGCGCAGCTTTCCGGACAGACCCATACCCCTTACGGGTTTCAATTTGCCGCCTGGGATTTAAACGGGAGCAAGCTCAAGTATCGCATCGATTGGGGAACAGGCGCCGCGGTCCTTCCCGAAACGGGATACGTGCCTTCCGGCGCGGTGGTGATCGCCACGTATAGTTGGGTTGCGGCCAGAACGGACCCCTACGCGATACGGATGCAGGCGGTGGAATACGGAACGGGGGCTGTATCACCCTGGAGTCCCGTCTATCAGCTCAGCATCGGACAAGCGGCGGGCGCGCGCCTGGCGGGCCCGCCGCTCATCGGTCCCTCGGGGGGCGTTCTGCAAAGCTCCTCCCACACGCTTGAACTCACGAGCGGCGAGTGGCTGGTGAGCGCGAGCGCCTCCTCACAATATCGGGTCGTGTTCGGCTATCAAGGGCCCATGACCAACGGTAGTCCCTGGAGGGAGCTCGCCCTGGGCCAGGAGGCCCTCGGCGGCGCGGACGCCGCGCCGCCCGCCATCCTGGCGCCCGCCTCCTTCGCGGACCTTGCGGGGACCTCCCCGGCGGACATCCGGACCATCGTGACCGGCTTGCGGCAAAACGGCTATGCCGAATGGAAGGATGCGAACGGCAACCTCCAGGTGGGCGGAGGCCGCTGGATCAAGTACGACTACGAGAACCGCCCCGTCCGGATCATTCAGTCCGATGGATCCCTCACCGACTTCGTCTATGACTTTGAAGGCCATCGCGTCCAAAAGACCATCATCCGGGGGAATGAAAGACAAACGAGCTTCTATATCGGCCATATCTACGAGGTCACCCCGGTCAAAACACTTCAATACGTGACGGCCGGTTCCCTCCGGGTGGCGATGGTGGAGGGAGCGGGCCCTGTCACCTACCTCCTGCCCGATCACCTGGGCAGCACGAATCAACTGGTGGACGCGGCGCAGGCGGTGGTGGTCCGCCGCAACCAGTACGCCCCCTTCGGCACGACCCACGCGACTTCCGGCAGCCGGGATTCGGACTATAAGTTCACCGGCCAGCGCCTGGACGACTCGACCGGGCTCTACTACTACAACGCCCGGTACTACGACCCACAGTTGAGGCGCTTCATCACGCCCGACACCCTTATCCAGAGCCCCTACGACCCCCAGACCCTTAACCGCTACGCCTACTGCCGGAATAATCCGGTCATATATACGGACCCAAGTGGGCATTCGTTCTGGGGATCTGCAAAGAATTTCTTTGCGACGATCGGAAAGGTTCAGGCGTTTGGGATTATTATGGCAGTGCCTCAGGTGTGGGATTTTAGCTATCAAAACCGTTATTATATCGCCGCAGCTGCCATAACGGTGGGAACCTACGGTGCCGCGTCAGGTTTTGCCGCGACTTCATGGCAAGCCGCCGTGCTAAACGGTGCCTTGGTGGGTGAAGTCTCGGGAGGGGTGTCCGCCGGATTGAACGGGGGAAGTGGACAGGATGTTTTATTGGGCACCGTTATCCAAGGGGCTCAAGCTGCCGTTTCTGCCGGGGCCATGCACGGTATAGAGGCTTCTGGTTTAAATTCAGTAGGACAAGTCCTTGCGAAAGGGACCGTTGGAGGTGTGATGTCGGAAATTCAGGGCGGAAGTTTTGTGCGAGGGTTTGCCATGACGGCTGGTTTCGCAGCGGCAAACGCCGGATATAAGGCTTATGTGGGGGGTAATGCGACAGCTGCTAGCGCGCAAAATGAAGTCGACAGCGTGGATCACTCGTATCCTGAATCAGCAGAAGGTGTAAAGAAGAATATTGCCGATCTAAATACAAACATAGCTGGCACAAACACCAATGGCGGTAGCGGATTCTTTCAACAAGGCGGAGAGGCAGGTCGACTCGTTAATGCTTTTCCCGGGGGGAATGCGACAGCGCATCTTCATGATAAATTTCAAATATCACTTCAGAATATAGGCACGGCAACAAGAAATTGGCTTAACGTTCCCGGCATGGGGGTTGCGGCAGGTTTTTCGGGTGCCGCCTTGTTGAGCAACGATTGGTCCTATTTGTCCACTCAACTAGAAAGATGAACAGGAATCAATCATTGGAAAGCTAGAAGATTGCCATGAATATTCCATCACACCTTTGCCTATCTTTAACTCTCTTGCTTCTGCAAGGATGCTTGACAGTCGTGACTCTGCGGGATCCAAACGAGCGATGTGGTGGCAATAAACCGATACCCCGGCTATACAGCGGCGCCACTTGTGACATAAGGGGGCTAAAGGCAGACAATGTTGGAATTCTTGCATTATTCGATTTGCCGCTCAGCTTCGCAGCTGACACGGTAGCACTTCCCTATACGATATATAAACAACTGCAAATCAACCGTCAGAAAAATCACATCTTACCTGCTGAACAGCGGGTGGATGAAAAGGAAGGATCCAAATGAGATTGCGAGTTGGATAGTGTCTGGCACCTTGAGGCTGGGGTCCCAGGACACTTTCACCGCGATCACTCTTTACATCGGCCAGATTTACGAGTTGAACGACGCCGGCTCCACGCCGTCCATTTCGGAGGGGACGAGCCGCGCGGCGACAAAAACCCCCGTCGGGGTCGCCTACTTCCTGCCGGATCACTTGGGCAGCACCGCCCTGCTCTTGGACACGAGTCAAGCCCCGGTAAGCTTGATCCAGTACACGCCCTTTGGCAAACCGAGGGGAATCTTCATGGGTGGTTTCCTCGAGGAAGCGTAGTTGAAATGGCTTACGATGAAACTCTGCGGACCGAGGACATCAATCCACTTTTAAACCGCAGAATATATACAATGCGCGCAACATTCCAATGACACTCTTCCTTTCCTATCGGAGTCGTATGGTCGTGATCCTAATTTCAATCGTATTGGGTTTTTATCTCTTTGCTTCCACGGACTTTGCGCGGTCAAAACCATTCTGGGGTGATGAGACGGCGGGGGTCAATAGCAGCGTCACGGCTCCGACTTACGGGCAGTTATTGATGAACGGTGCGCCGCACCAAGGCAGTCCTTCTCCGATGTTTTACCTATTATTCAAGGTTTTCAAAAAGACCCATCCTTGGTTAGAACAGCTGGGTATTCCGAAGACGATTTATTGGCGATGGTCATCACTGGGTCCTTTGTTTTTGGGATGTCTATTGTTCCTGTGGTTTCGACCTCGGACGATCTCCTTGGCGTGGGCGGGTGTCGCTGTCTTCCTCTTCCTTTACGCCCAGAGGACCTTCTATTATTCGACTGAGGCTCGACCTTATGGATTTTGGATGATCACGTCTTTTTTCTTGTTGATGGGCGTGTATTCTCTTTACCGTGAGTGGTACTGGAATCTTGCTTGCGTTCTATTGGGCGCCACCGCAACAGTTTCATTGTTCCAATTTATGACGTTGGGGGTCTCCCTGGTATCGGTGAATCTTCTGTTTAAGGTCCGTCCTGCATGGAGATGGGCCACCTTGTTACCAATCACCCTCGGTTTTCTTACAGCACTGTATTATGCGCTTCATGGATCATCCTGGGGATATACAGGGCCCGAATGGGGGACATGGGAGGGATTCTTTCAATTCTGGCTTCGCTACAAGTGGCTGATGCTCGGTGGAATCTTTCTGGCCTTCCGCGACTACAAGCGAAAAGACGCATCGGGACTTTGCCTTGATATGACGATCCTTGGTTGGTTCATTATCTCTCCGCTGGTTTACTTCATTACTCGTTGGAAAGGTGTATTCTTCACCCACAGACAGTATCTTTTCCTGGTGGTTGGGTCGGTCTTCATTACGGTGGGTCTGTTGCGGGAGTTGGTGGCGGGGTGTCGCTCGGGTTGGCGATGTTGGCGGGATCCTTGGTGGTTGGCGTGTCTCTCCTTGAGCGTCCTATCACTGGATAAACTGGGTGTTCGAAATACCCTCTCCGATATAAAGCACCACTTCTTCTCCTAGATAGTGCCTGACACTTTGAGGCTATTGAAATTGCCCTCCAAACTCTGAAGGGTGCCCGTGTTCACATTTCCATTTGGAGTGCATAAAGCCTGTGGAACGGCCTCAAACGACTTGGCCGCAGCGAATTGACGACCAGTCAAGAACTCCGCGTCAGCTCATCCCCTTGAACTCTCGCCGTTAAAAAAGGCCTAAAGGCCTATTCCGCGTCTCCATCCTGTTGCTAAATACAGACAGCGATCGACTATGAACGGGTGTGGACACCCCATCAAGAGGGAATCATGATCAAGGCCGGTACATCCATCGCAAAGCTGGTGTGTTTGTTCGCGCGAAAGTCCTCCGCGCTGGCGGTCTTCTTGTCCGTCATCGGCCAACCCGGCTTCGCGGGGGATAAGCTGGTCAACATCCAGGGGAAATTGACCAACAGTTCGTATGCGGTCCTTCACGGCACGTACACTCTGAGCTTCCGCCTCTACACCAACAGCACCGCTCCTGTCACGAGCGCTATGTGGACAGAATCGAAAAGCGTCTTTGTCTCGACCGGGCTCTTTCAGGCCACGCTCGGGACATCCAGCAGCTTGAATGCTGTGCCATTCAACAAGCCTTACTACCTCGGGATCCAGGTTGCGGGCGATGCCAATGAAATGGCGCCGCGGCAGATGCTTGGAGCATCCGGGTATGCGCTCGGCAGCTTGGGGAACTTCGACGTGCAAGGCAATGTGGCCGCGACCGGAAGTGTGTCGGCCAGTTCTATGACCGTAGGGGGGAAGGATGTCGGAGGCAATCTGCTTCCGTCCGGAGCGCTTCTTCCCTTTGCCGGCTTGAACGTCCCTAAGGGTTTCCTTCTTTGCGATGGCTCGGCGCTCAGCCGAATTACTTATGCCGATTTATTCAGCGCCATTGGAACGAGTTGGGGCGCCGGTGATGGGAGCACGACGTTTAACGTCCCCGATTTGCGCGGCAGGGTGCCGGTAGGAACCGGTCAGGGGCCCGGTCTCACGGACCGGGTGCTGGCGCAAAAGCTCGGCGAAGAAGCGCACCTTCTGACCATTGCCGAAATGCCCCCTCATAACCACACGCAAGCGTCCCATAACCATGCCGTCGTTCCGGCCGGAGGCGGCAACTTCACCGGATTTAGTGGGACGGCGACGAATGCAGGACCTATCGCGTCTGTGTCAGGGGGTCCTGGACGATCAGGGAACTTTACATCCGACAGCCAAACGCCCGTGATCAATAACACCGGCGCAGGAGTGGCACACAACCTCATGCAGCCGTCGACAGTCCTCAATTTCATCATTAAGTACTGACGGCTTAGGGGTCAGCCCGGAAAGCATGAAGAATGGAACTTCCACAGATGAAGACGATTTATCTCGTTAAAGATCTGGCCCGGGCCACTGGTCATTCGGTGTATACGATCGAACATTATCTGAGGGAAGGGTTGATTGAGGAATTCGGCCGCAGTCCCTATACGCACTACCGGTTCTTCGAGACAAGCGCGTTGGACCAACTGAAGCGGATTCGTCAGCTTCGCAAGCAGGGGAAGAATTTGGAAGAGATCCGTTCGCTGGTGGGGGCTGCCTAGGCTCGATTTTTTTTGGTCAGGGTGTTCACTATCCCGTTGGAGAGTGAGGAGCAATGAGCTATTTCGAAGCGCTGGGCTTGCGCGCAGAGCCGTTCTCGATCAGCCCGGATCCGGTGTTCTTCTACCGCTCGCCCGCGCATCTTTCGGCGCTCCAGCGGCTGGAAATCAACATCCGGCTCAAGCGGGGACTCAACCTGATCCTCGGGGACGTCGGCACCGGCAAGACCACGCTCGGCCGCGTGCTGGCACAGGCGCTGGCGCCGGAGACCGACATCGATCTTCACCTGATCTTAAACCCGCTGTACCCCTCGGAATTCCAGTTCCTGGAAAAGCTCTGCGTCATGGTCGGGGTCCAGGGGCCATTCCGGTCCACGATGGACTGCCTGGAGGCGCTGGAGCATCACCTGTACCAGCGCGGGGTGGTGGAAGGCCGTACGACCGTGCTCCTGATTGACGAGGGACAGAACCTGTCCCTGCCGCTCCTGGAAATCCTGCGCTCCCTGCTCAACTACGAGACCAGCCAGCACAAGCTGCTCCAGCTGGTGATCCTGGCCCAACTGGAGGCGCTGCCGCGGTTCGCGCGGACGCGCAATGTGATGGATCGGGTCGCGCTCAAATATGTGATGAACCCGCTGGATGAAGCCGACACCCGACGAATGATCGAATTCCGCCTGAAGCAGGCGGGATGGGACGCGCGGCCTCTGCCGTTTACCGATGAAGCCCTGCGCGTCCTTCATCAGGCAACCCAGGGCTATCCGCGCCGCATCAATTTTGTCTGCCAGAAAGCGATGGAAGCGCTGGCCGCTCAGGGACAGTCAGTGGCGCAGAAGCGCCTGGTGGAGGAGATCCTCTCGCAGGAGGGGGCAATCGAATATGAGCATGACGCCCGAAGCTAAACTGCTGGAGCTCATCAAGAAAGGTTCGTCCGCCCGGTCGCCGGCGGCGATCGTCCGCAACCAGGCGGGCGCTTGGGTGAAAAACGCTGCGGCCAAACTGCGCGCGCGCGCCCGGAGGTTCGCGGAGCGCGCCGCGCACCTGACGCCGCTGCAGCACATCAACCGTTTGCTCCTGGCGGCTGTTTCGGTCTGTCTGATGGCGGCGCTGGCCGGTCTCGTTTCTTCTCGCCTGCCGGATCCCTCGGGCGCCCTGCGTCCGGCCGGATCCCCCCGTTCAAGGGGGCGCGCCGACGTCCGAACAGCACTTCCGCTCGCGAGCCTGACGCAGCGCAATCTATTCAAACCCCTGGTCGCGCCGCCCCCTGCTGCGCCCCGGTACGTCGCGCCCCCGGAACCCGTGGTTGCGAAGGTCCCGCTGAGCGAGCGGCTGGTGCACCTGCGTCTGGTGGGGATTATGAGCACGACGCCGCTCCAGGCGATCCTCGAAGACCAGAGAAACCAGAAAACGATTTATGTGTCAGCCGGGCAATCCGTAGGTGACGTCCAGGTAGAAAGCGTCCTGAACGATCAGGTGATCTTGACTTCGGAAACGGAGCGGCTCGCGTTGACCCTTTGACGCTCATGGGGAGTCCGATATGAAGAGAGTTCAATTACACGTTCTGTGGCTCTGTCTGGTTGTCGGGGGAGGATGGGCTTCGAATCCGGCGTCTGGAGAACAATCCCCGGCTTCGCAGCCAGGATTTCCGTCTTTTCCGGTGGTCATATCGACCCACGGCGCCGTGTCGGATCCGGCAGCGGTCCCCGCTCCGGCTGAAGCTGCCGCCGCCGCTTCCGTACCGGCGGCGGCAGCTTCCGTGCCAGGGGAAGCGGTTCCCACGCCGGCGGCGGCAGCCCCCGTGCCAGAGGAAGCCGTCCCCACGCCGGCGCAAACAGCCCCCGCACCGGAACCGGTGGCGTCTGCTGCGGTGCCCCCCGGATCCCTGGAGGTTGCGCGGGCCATCGCGGGGCCGGCTGTTTATGCTCCGGTGACCAAGCCGGTGTCGCTCGACCTCAAGGACATGGACGTGGTCGAAGTGGTGAAGATGCTCTGCAAGCAGAACGGCATTAATGTCGTGGTGGACCGAAACGTGTCCGGACGCGTCACCCTTCTTCTCAATAATGTGGAATTCTGGGAGGCGATGAAAGCGATCCTGAACAGCCGGGACCTGGCCTATGCCCGCGAGGGCAACCTCGTCGAAGTCATGTCCGCCCCGGATTTCGAACGGGTCTACGGTGTTCCCTTTTCCAAGAAGACGCAGCGGCTGGTTCTGCCGCTGCGCCACGCCAAAGCGAAGACGGCCAAAGAGATGCTGGAGTCGATCAAGAGCAAGATCGGATCGATCGCGGTCGACGAAGTCACCAATTCCTTAATTATCGACGACAACCCCGGGGACCTGGCGGAGATGCGCCAGCGCGTCGAAACGTTTGACGTCCCCGAGGAAATGCAGATTTTCCGGCTTAACTACGCGACCGCGGACGAATTGGAACCCAAGATCAGTCCGCTCGTGAGCAAGGACTTCGGCAGTCTTCAAATCGACAAACGTTCCAACACGCTCGTGGTCCGGGACAACGCGGCGCGGATGAAGGACATCACCGAGCTGATCAAGGCCTTCGATGTGCGCCACCGCTGCGTGCTGATCGAGGCGAAAATCATGCAGGTCATACTCAACAAGAGCTTCCAATCCGGCGTCAACTGGCAGGGCATCGACTGGACGCACATCATGAACAACCTCAACGGCTACCACCTGGCCGGCACCATGGTCCAGAACCTTCAGCTGGTCCCGCCGACGTCCCTGACTCCGGGCAACATCACGGCGCCCGGCATCACCGCCTCGGTCGGAATTTTGGAGAAGCCAGATTTTCGAACGGTGATCAACCTCCTGGGTTCCATCGGGACCACCAAGCTCCTCTCCTCCCCGCGCATCATGGCGCTCAACAATCAGGAGGCCAAGATCCATGTCGGCAGCAAGGCGGCCAAAATCACCAAGACGGTGCTCAACGTCGGCAGTACCACGTCGAACCCGGTCACGACCGAGAACGTCGAGTTCCTGGATACCGGCGTCAAGTTGTCGGTGACGCCATCCGTCGGAGATGACGGGATCGTGACGTTAAAGGTGAAACCCGAGGTGAGCTCCGTGGAAAGCACGATCACCACGAGCGAAGGGAGCTCGATCCCGATCATCCGCACCTCGGCGGCGGAAGCGAGTCTTGTGGTCAAAGACGGCGTCACGGTGGTCATCGGCGGCCTGATCGAAGAGGTCCGCGCGAAAACAGACACCGAGGTGCCCTGGTTTGGCCGCATCCCGGTCATCGGCATGCTGTTCCGGAGCCGCGCCAAAACGGAGCAAAAGACGGAATTGGTCATTTTCCTCACGCCCCATATCGTTACCGGCGATCAGTTTTCGCCGGAAGTGCAGACCCGGCTCGAGGTGCAGCCGGACGGGACCCCGAAGAAAAAGGGGTTCTTCCGGCGCTTGTTCGGAAAGAAGAGCCCCGCCCTGTGAGCTCAGGATGCCGGATTGAGCCAGAAGAGGCATCGTTTTCATGTTAGACACCCTGCTGCTGCAGCATGATGCCGTGGACGCCAAAATCCTGCAGGAATGCCTGCAGGATCACGAGCGGAGCAGCCAGCCGCTGGGCCGCCTGCTGGTGAAGCGCGGCGCGCTGTCCGAGAACGCGCTGCTCGATTTGTTGTCCGCCCAACTGCATCTGCCGCGGGTCTCGCTGCAGGGGATGCGGCTTGATCCCGCGCTGACCCAAGAGGTTCCCGCGAAGGTAGCGGCGCATTACCGCTGCCTCCCGATGGGCTGGGACAACGGCGCTTTGAAACTGGCCGCGGGCTGCGCGATGGACGTGCAGACGCTCGATGAACTGCGTGTGGTTTTGAAAAAGGACCTGCGCGTTGTTCTGGCGACGGAACAGGAGATCGGGGAAGCCATGAAAGCGCTCTACGGGATCGGCGCCGACACCCTGGAACGCCTGGCGGATGACCGCGCCGCGCAGGCTGCGCCGGAGGTTCGCGGCGGCAACGATCTGGAAGCGGCCCAGGAAGCCTCCGTGGCGCGGTTCGTCAACCAGATGCTTCTGGAAGCCTTCCAGAGCCGCGCCACGGACATCCATCTCGAACCTTACGCCGATGACCTCCGGGTGCGCTACCGGATTGACGGAGTTCTTTACGAAGCCAAGATCTCGGATTCGCTGAAACGCTTTCAGGCTTCGATCATTTCCCGCATCAAGATCATGGCCGATCTCTCCATATCAGAAAAACGCCTTCCCCAAGACGGCCGCATCATGGTCCGGGTGGGAAGCCAGGAAATGGACCTCCGCGTATCCACCCTGCCCACCCCGTTTGGCGAAAGCGTCGGGATCCGCTTTTTGACCAGCCGGCAGTTCCTCGACCTGCCGCATCTGGGATTCGCGGACCAGGATTTGTGCCGGGTGCAGGCGTATCTGCAGAAGCCGCACGGGATTGTCTTTCTGACCGGCCCCACCGGCAGCGGCAAGACCACCACCCTTTACGCGTTTCTCAAACAGATCAATCTGGCCGATAAGAAGATCATCACGCTGGAGGATCCGATCGAGTACCAGATGAAAGGCATCACCCAGGTCCAGGTGCAGCCGAAGATCGGACTGAGCTTCGCCCAGGGCCTGCGCGCGATGCTGCGCCATGATCCCGATGTGATGATGGTTGGCGAAGTGCGCGATTCGGAAACGGCGGAAGTCGCCATCCGCGTGGCGCTGACGGGGCACCTGGTCTTCAGCACGCTGCATACCAACGACGCCTCCGGGGCAATCACCCGGCTGGAGGATATCGGCGTCGAACCCTATCTGATCGCAACCTCGGTGCTTTGCGTCATTGGTCAGCGGCTGGTTCGCGTGATCTGCCGGGAATGCAGGCGCCCGCGGCCCCTGCCGCCGCAAGGGCGGCAGGAATTCGGGTTTCCGGACCCCGGCGGACCGGTGACGGTTTTTGAAGGCGCGGGTTGTGACGCCTGCAAACAGACCGGCTTTCGCGGAAGGACCGTGATCTATGAGATCCTGCCGGTGACGCCGGCCCTGCAAGCGGCGATCGGTTCGCGCGCGCCCGCCCATGCCATCCGTGAACAGGCGCTGGCGGAAGGGATGCGTACCCTGCGGCAATGCGGGTGGGAAAAAGTTCTGCTTGGAATCACCACGCTGGAAGAAGTGATCCGCGCGACCCTGCAGGAGGGCGCGTGAGACCAGGCCCCTGATCATGGCGACCTATCAATACAAGGCGAAAAAAGGACCGGACGAAGCGACGGCCGGTCTGGTTGAAGCGGAAACCCGAGGCGAGGCGCTGGAGAAGCTCTCCCAGCGAGGCTACTTTCCGCTCGAACTGCGGGAATATGCGGAGTCCGGACGCTCCCCCTGGGCGTTTCGGGCGTCCATCACCAAAAAGGATCTCGGGTTCTTCACCCGGCAGATGGCGGACCTCTTGGAGTCCAACGTCCCCCTGCTGCGCGCGCTCCAGCTCACCCGTGAACAGTCCGAAAGACCCGCGCTCGCCCGGATGATCGATGTCCTTCAAGACCAGGTGCGCGGCGGGTCCTCGTTGTCTGAAGCGCTGAAGAAATTCCCGCGGTCCTTTTCGCCGCTGTACGTGAACTTGATCTATGCCGGGGAGGTGGGAGGCGTGCTCAATCAGACGCTTGGCCGCCTGGCGATGTTTCTCGAACAGGAGGAAGAGTTCCGGTCGCGCCTCGCGGCGGCGCTGGCCTATCCGGCCCTGATCCTGGCGGTGGGGGGGCTGAGCGTCCTGTTTTTGATGGTGTTTGTCGTGCCGCGTCTGACATCGATGTTTCTCGACTCGGGGCAGGGGATGCCTTGGATCGCGCGCGCGCTCCAGGCCGTGAGCCAGAGTCTGACATCGGTGACCGGCGCGGCCGCTCTGGCGCTGGGTCTGGGAGCATCAGGATGGGCCCTCATCCAGGCGCCGCAGAGCGTGCGTGCGTGGATCGCGCACGCTCTCTTGCGCGCTCCGCTCTGGGGGTCCGTCTTGAAAAAGGGAATGATCGCTCGTTTCGCGCGAACGCTCTCCATGCTCCTAGAGGGCGGGGTCCCGATTCTGCGGGCGCTCGAGGTGGTGTCCCATGTGCTGGATCACCCGGGGTTCCGCTGCCCGATGCGCCAGGCGCTCGAAGCGGTGGAACAAGGCAGCGCGCTTTCCGAAAGCTTGAAGCGCACGGGTCTTTTTCCCGCCTTGGTGTGTCAAATGATCGCGATAGGCGAGGAAGCCAACACGCTGGAAAGGGCTCTGGAGAAGATCGCCGCTGCCTATGAGCGGGAAACGGACCGGGCGATGAAGCTGGCGACCTCTCTTCTAGAGCCGGTGATGATTCTGGGTGTGGGATCGGTGATCGGCGTCATCGTGGTCGCGATGCTGCTGCCGATTTTCGAAATCTCAACGTTTGTGAAATGACGCCATAGGCGGATCGGGATGGGAGGTCTTATGAAAGACAAGAGGCAGGAATACGGTTTCACCCTGGTCGAGATGCTCCTGGTGGTCATGATCATCACGACGCTGGCCGCGATGGTGGTGCCGCGCTTTACGGGGCGGGCCAAGGAAGCCAAGATCGCCGCCGCGACCGCGGACATCCAGGCCAATCTCGCCAGCGCGCTGGATCTCTACGAAGTGGACAACGGCGCCTATCCCACCACGGAACAAGGGATCGCGGCGCTCCTGGAAGCGCCCACGCTGCCGCCGGCCGCCAAGCGCTGGCGGGGCCCGTATCTGAAGAAGCGGGGCGCGATCAAAGACCCATGGGGGAACCCCTACGTCTACCGCTCGCCCGGCGTTCATAATCGGGAAGATTTCGATCTCTATTCTCTGGGGCCCGATGGGTCTGAGGAAGGCCATGACAACATCACCAACTGGGAAGATGCCGGGAAATCCTGAAAACGGGTTCACCCTGATCGAACTGATGTTCGTTGTTGGTTTGTTTCTCATGATGGCGGGATTCTCCCTGCCTGTGTTTCGCAGGTCATTTGGCGCCTGGACTCAGGAGGTGGCGGCGCGCGATGTACTCGACGCCATGAACGTCGCCCGTGGTCGCGCCGTGATGGAGCGTGTCGAGTATGGGGTGCGGATCGCTTCGGGGGATAACCGCTTCTGGCTGGTGCGGCGTCAGAGCGGTGTCGATGGGGCGGAGTTCGAGAGAGTTCCAGGGTCCCGGGGGACCGTTCGCCGGTTGCCCGGCGACGCGCAATTCCAGGGCGGTTCTCTGATTGTGTTTTACCCCAACGGGACGGCGACGCCCGCTTCCCTGCAGGTGCGGACACGCGATCACCGCGTCATCCTTTCCGTTGACCCCGTGACCGGGAGGGGGCTTCTTCATGCGGAATCATAGCTCCGCGGCGGCGGTCGGCAACGCCGGATTCATCCTCATGGAAATCATGCTGTCTCTGGTGATCCTGATCACGGGCCTGGTGGCGGTTCTGCGGTCCTATCGGACCTCCTTGAGAGTCGATGAAGAAAGCGCAACGAGATTGGAAGCGACCTTGTTGATGGAAAGCCAGCTGGTGGAAATGGACTACACGGGCCAGCTTAATGCCGATCTCGGGGCGGGTTCAGGTCTCGGACGGCTCTCGTGGAATGACGCGACGCTCGGCAGTGACCCGCACCTGGGACAAGAACACCGGGTGAGTTTGACGTGGGGTGAAGGACGACATGGCCATACGATCGAACAATCGATCTACACGCGGCACTAAGTACTGACTTTCATAGGATCGCCGCGGGTTTGCCGGAGCGATTTGGGAGCGAGACAAGGAATGAGGAGCGAGCATACCTGGAAGGTCTGTGAGCGACGAATGACGCCGTCGCAGCCCCAAAGCGCTTCGGCCCGTCGGGGACGCCGATCTTTGGCGGATGCTTCGTTGCGGCTCGCTCAGATACCGCTGCGGGTATCCTCGCTCGCCGCGCCTTGCCTCCGCCGCAAGCTCGGCGTCCAAACCCGCTGCGATCCTATGAAAGGCAGTACTAAGGGTCGCGGCGCGGGCTTCACCCTGATCGAGATGGCGATCGGGATAGCCTTGGCCGCCCTGACCGCCGTAAGTCTGGCGGGCGTGCTCCGGAGCGGCGCAGGGCTCTGGATCCGGCTGGAAGCACGATCGGACTTTCGCCAGGAAGCGCGGGTGGCGCTGGAGCACATTGCTGCCGACGTACGCCGTTCCATCGACGTCCCGGGTGTCGGATGGTTCACATTCGAAGGAACAACAAGTTTTGCGGTCTTCCAGTGTCTGAGCCGTACGCCGGCGCGCTCGCATTCGGAGGAAGCGATTATGAAGGTGATGTATCGATTGGAACCCTCAGGCCATGGACTTGTCTTGAAGAGATCCCAGCAACGATTGTCCCCGCAGGGGACGGAGGAAGCGGTTGAAACCTCTCTGACGCGGCGGGCCACCACCCTGGAGTGGGAATACGCCTTTGCTTCGTCCCAAGCCCTCCTGGAGTGGCGGCCGGAGTGGAAATCAACGCCGGCGGGGCCGATGCCTTCCGCCGTCCGAGTCCGCCTGACGCTGCGGGATGACGCCGGGGGGACGGAGACGTTCATCCGTACGGTAAGTGTGCCTTCGAGGAGCAAACTGCCATGGGTGTTTTGAGGAGGAACGACATTCGCGGGTCCGTCCTGATCCTTTCAATCTGGATTTTGGCACTGCTGTCGCTCTTGTCGGTCAGCCTGTCGAGCCGCGTCCGGATCGAGCTCCGCTTGAGCCACTATCCCTGGGACGAACTGCGGCTCGCGCAAACAGCCCGGCGGGCCGTGCAGGAGACCGCCGCCCTGTGGCGCCGGTGCGGCGTCGTCTACACCGCACGCTCTCAGCGCTGGAACAACGACCCCGCATTTTTCAAAGACCACGCGCTCCCTGAAGGCTCCTTCAGCGCGCTCCACGAGGGTTTCTATGGCGCCGACGACGAATCCGCGCGGGTCCATTTGAATGTCGCCTCCGAGGCGGTGCTCCGCCGCCTGCTGGGATCCAACGCCGAGGTGGTCCCGGCCATTCTGGAATGGCGCGCCTCTGGAGTCGGGGCGGACGGTTATGCCCGCGCCGGCTATGCGCCGCGCCGGGGGCCGTTCCGAAGCGTGGAGGAACTGTTGCTGGTTAGAGGCATGACGCCAGAACGATTTGAGGACGCGGCCGCTTATCTGACGACTTACGGCCCCGGGAACGTCAATCTCAATACGGCCTCCCGCCGTGTGCTGGAGGCGTTGGGGCTCTCTGTCGGCCTGGCCGGCAAAATCCTGATTTTCCGGCAGGGCCGTGACGGGCGGGAAGGTACGGAGGACGATGGCGTTTTCCAGGACCTGGACAGCGCGGTTCAAGCCTTGCGGCACCATCTGTATCTCAGCGAACGGGAAAGCCGTGAGTTCGCGGCTGTTCTGCGCAGCGAGCCGGTGGGCGTGCAATCGTCGACCTTGCGCCTTCATCTGACAGCGCGCCTGAAAGACAGCCGGAGCGTGCGCCAGTTTCAGGTGGTGGCGTCGGCCCAGTCGATACCGGCGCGGATTTTGTATTGGCGGGAGATGGATTGATGGACTGGGGATCCTTTCTGCGGAGTTCGCTGGGCCGTTTGGCCTGCCAGCGCTATCGCGTGGTGGGTGTCGAACTGGACGGCGAAACGGTTCGCGCGGCACAGACGGCGCACCGACAAGGGCGCACGGTTGTGGAAAAGCTCGTGGAATGGACTCTGCCGCACGGAACAATTTCCGAGAGGGCGCGGGCGCTCCAAGCGGGGTGGATCCAGAAAGGACTGGCCACGGAGGATATTGTTCTGGGGTTTCCGCACCTGCAGGCCATTGTGAAAACAATGACCTTGCCGGCGGTGGATACCCAGCAGATCGACGCCATCGTCCGCCTGCAAGCCGCGAGACAGACGCCTTTGCCTTCGGACAACGTGGCGCTCGCCTGGCAACGTGTGGAGGGTTCTCCCGCGGGCTACTCCCGGGTCATGATGGCGATCGCGCCCCGGGATGATGTGGACCGCACGCTGGCCGTTTTTGAAGAAGCCGGTTTGAAGCCGGACCGCTTCGTGCTGGATGCCTGGATGGTGCTCCCTTGGATCCGTGCGGGTTTAGAGGAGGACCGGCGACCGCTGGTCCTGGCGATCCGCGGATCGTCAGCCGTCTTCGGGCTGTTTGAAGGATCGTCGCTCGGCTTGACGCGCTGCGTTGCACTTCCCAAAGGACAGAGGACAACGCCCGCGTGCTGGCCCGAGACGCTACGGTTGGAACTCCAGAGGACCACCTTGGGGCAGACAGCGGTCTCTCCAGCCGCCGGCCCGCAGGTGGTTGGGCTTTCGGGTGAGGAAAAGGATCTTGCGGCATCGGAAGAAGCCCTGCGGAAAGTCCCGGGATGCTTGATCAAGACGCTGCGCCCCTGGCGGCGCTTGACGTTTCAGGACGAACGGCTGTATTCGGTGGCGGGGGCCTATGCGTCGGTCCTCGCGGCGAGCCTGCGGCCGTTTTTTTCCGATCCTCCATCACTGAATTTGTTATCACCGGAGGATCTGGCGGCCAGGACGCGGCGACGCCGCCTCCAGGAACGGATGGGGACGCTCGTTTTCGCGGTGCTGTTCGGGCTCCTGTTGAGCGCCGCGCTGGGGCAGCGCTTTTCCGCCCGGCGCGCCGAACTCGAGACATTGACGCGAAGGATCGCGACGCCCTCGCCCCAGATTCGTGAACTGCGCCGCATGGAACGGCGGATCAACGCGGCCAAAGGCAAGATGGATGCCGGGGGGTCGCTCGTGTTGGTGCTGGCGGAACTTCGACACATCGTTCCCTCCGGCATTTCGCTCCAGGCCCTGGATTTCGAGCGGGGGAGATCGGTCCTGATCCAGGGGACCTGCCTGTCTTTGGCGGACGCGCTCCGGCTGGTCGAAACGCTCCAGAGGTCACCTATTTTTTCCTCAGTCGAGCTGCGGTCCTCGGAGGCCCAGCGCGTTCAAAATCAGGATGTGGTGGGCTTTACGCTCTCCGGCCGGCTGGTGTCTGAGCCATTGCGGCAGACAGGAAGGGGGGATCATGCGAGATCTTAGCCGGCGCGAACGGGTCATTTTCGTTCTGACCCTGGCGGCCTTCGGGGGCGCTGTTGCAGACCGCTGCGTCTGGTCTCCGGTACGCGCCGCGTGGACGCGGCTCGACGCGTCGGTGGCGGCCCTCCGCGCCCAACTCGCGGAAGATGAGCGTCTGTTGGCAGAGAGCGAACGCGTCAAAACGGAATATGCGCGGTATGTTCCTACTTCCTCAAAACGGTCGGACGCCGAAAGGTTGGGATCCACCGGTGTTCTGCGGGAACTGGCGTCTTTGGCCCGGAAGACCGGTGTCAAGATCAGTGACATTCGTCCTCAACGCGTCGAAGGCAGGAGCGCTCAGGTCGCCACGCTCCTGCTTTGGACAGAATCCGACTCGGGCGCTCTGGGCAAGTTCATCGATCAGATTCATGGCTCCGCCCACATGGTCCAAATTGATAAGGCTCACCTCCAGCGCAAAGGGGATGACGCCGCGCGTCTTCTCGCCCAATTCGAGATCAGCCAGCGTCAGGATGGGATTTCGGACTAACCCAGGCTCGGGAAGATAAAGGGAATTTTGGGGCTTTGGAAGTAGAGCCGGAAGCCGACGTGCGGGCCGCTGCGGTCGGAGTGCATGGACGTGAACCACCGGTAGCCCAGCGAGAGCCCCAAGGAAGGCCTCCACATCCAATAAAAGCCTTGGTCGGCATCTAAGATCGTGTCATTGGAGAAGATGTTCAGTTCCGTCCGGTGGTAGAGGAGAAGGCGCTTGGCGAGCTGGTGCTCGCCCACCAAGGCCGCGGCAAACCCCAGCCTTGAGCTCATGTTCGCCCCCATCACGTCGAGCTCCCAGAGGTGGCGGCCTCGCACAAGGCCAAACACAGCACCCCAGTTCACCAGGTAAGCTGCCCTATTCATGGTTTCACCCTCTCCGATGAGCACGTCATCATTGAAGTGATTCACGCCGGCGACCATCCCCACCAGGGCGTTGACGTCGGGGTCCAGGTAGCGCAAGCGCATTCGCCCGCTTTGGGCCCCTGGGCCGTAATTGGTCCTCTCGGCCCAAAGATCGACATCGAAGGAGCGCACAAAGTCGACGTTCGGTGGGACCTCGGGCGCGTGCTGGAGCATGGGGCGCTCACCATGCGCGGACCGCGTGAGAAGCAGGAAGGCAGACAAGATCAAACCAGCAGAAAGGACTTTGTGTGGACTCTGACGCACGCCGAATTATACCTCAATCCATTTTGGTATATTTAGGACGACCCAAGAGGGTGTAGGGGAACAAACGAATGTCGTCACCCCGGCATGTTGTCAGCCGGGGTCTATCAACGATGTGAAGTGTATGATGGATCCCGGCTAACGATCCGCCGGGATGACGGCTGCAGACGGTCTACACCCGGACCCAGCGAAGCGGGTGTGGTTCAATGGTAGAATGCGAGCTTCCCAAGCTTGAGACGTGGGTTCGATTCCCATCACCCGCTGTTTTATTGAGACGTGGGTTCGGGCGCCACACAGCAGGCGCCCGCCCGACTGTAGTCTGTCGGGCGATTCCCATCACCCGCTGTTTTATTGAGACGTGGGTTCGCCCGACACACATCGGTCGGGCGAGCGCCTGATGTGTGGCGCTCGATTCCCTTCACCCGCTCCAGATTTACTTTCGGAGCGTATTGATCATTCGGCAGATCATGTGATGCCCCTTCTGGGTACAAAAGGACATGCATCAACAGAGAGGATCCTATGAAACATCCAGTCAAAGCTGATATATATTTCGACGGCAAATTTTGGTGCGCTCGCTGTCTGGATATTGACGTCTTTACGCAGGGGAAAACTCTCGATAAATTGGTGAAGAACTTGAGGGAAGCCGTGAGTCTACACATCGGCAAAAGCTCTAAAGAATTTCAACCTACCATCGTCAGCCTCGTCGAACTCTCCGCCGCATGAGTCGCCTGCCCGTTGTCTCGGGGCGCACGCTGATTCGCTGGCTGGATTCACTTGGTTAAGTTGTGGACCGCCAAAAGGGAAGCCATGTCCGATTGGAGCGTAGAGCGGCGTCGGGGACGCATGCCATTACCGTACCGATGCATAGAGAGATTGCCCGTGGCACGCTCAACGATATTGTCGGTTCCGTTTCCCGAAACATCGGTCGTGAAAAAATAGATCTTTTCCAGGATCTATCGGACTGGTAGGGAAAGCCAGAATTATTTTCGACACCAACCGCTTCCCAAGCTTGAGACGCCATCGCCGTCTGTTTTATAGAGGTAGCGATGGTGGGTTCGCCCGCCAGAAGTCCGGCGGGCGCCCGACTGTCGTCTGTCCGGCGATTCCCATCACCCGCTCCAATTTCGCCTCTCTCCTTTTCACCTATAATACGGCTCTGTGCCCTTGCTTTTGATCATTCTTGCCGTCTCGGTCGCTGTCCTGGCCAGTTTTTCGCCAGTTCTCTGGAATGGTTTTTTGGGTTGGGATGATGCGGATGCAATCCTGAAGAACCCCCACCTGCAATCGCTTTCGCTCGAGAATCTTCGATGGATGTGGACGACCTTTCACATGGGGCCTTACCAGCCGTTGGCGTGGATGAGCCTGGCGGTGGATTACCGTATTTGGGGACCGCGCGCCGCGGGTTTCCATCTCACGTCTCTTCTGTGGCACACCGGCAGTTCCGTTCTTCTCCTTTTATGCCTTCGCAAACTCTTGGAGAAGTCTTCGGTCTATGTCCTGGGCATGGCCACCCTTTTCTGGGCCATTCATCCTTTGCGTGTTGAATCCGTGGCATGGGCAACCGAACGGCGCGATGTCCTATCCGGTTTTTTTGTCTTGGTCGCATGGCACCTCTACCTGCATCAGCGAAAAGGCGTTTTAACCGCTTTCCTGTTCGGTCTCCTGTCCAAAGCAACGGCCGCAGGGTTGGTCTGGGTCATGCTGCTGGGGGATTTTCTGGAGAAAATACTCACGCCACGACAGTGCCTGGCTTGGGTTCGCGGGAAAAGCTTTTTTATTGGATTGGCGGCCGTCTTTGCCGCTATCGGCGTGTGGGGTCTTGAACAGCAGGGTGTTTTCTTCAGGTCGTATGCGCTCATCGACCGTCTTGGCTTCTTCTTCTACTCTGCTACTTTCTATCTCCAGAAAGCTCTGTGGCCTGAGGCCCTGTCGCCGCTCTACGCGATGCCGCTGGACGTCACGCGGATGCGGCCAGAATTCTTTGTTCGAGGCTTGACCTGGGTCACGCTTTGCGCTGTCTGTTTCCGGGCCCGCCACTCCTCTCCTCTTCTCTGGAAAGCCTGGTGGGCGTTTCACCTGATCCTCTTGCCGGTGTCGGGGCTCACGCAGCATGGCAGGCAGCTCGCGGCCGATCGCTACACCTACCTTTCCTTTCTTCCACTGAGCGTTGTCCTGGCGGATCTCTTGCGGCGCTACCGATCTCCTCTCGTTGGTGCGGCGGGTCTTGTGGGGGTGATCCTCTTGGGGAGTCTGACTTTTCGTTACAGCCGCTTATGGAAGAACGACGTGCTGCTATGGAGCCACGCGGTGGCCGTCGAACCGGAGAGCGCGCTGGCGCTTTACAACCAGGGAACCGCATATCTGAGACACGGGGATCCCTTGTCGGCCCGAGCGGCGCTCTTGTCGGCGAGGGACTTATGGCCGCACGACAGCGCCATACGGGACAATCTCATCGCCGCCGCGACAGCGGGAGCCAATGACGCTCTGCATGAGTCGCGCTATAACGACGCTGTGATGCTCTCTGCAGAAGCGTGGCAGATGCGTCCGGAATCGGCGCTCCTCCGTTTTCATCACGGCGTCTGCCTTATGGCAGCCGGCCGGTCCAAGGGAGGACGAAGGCAGATCCAAAAGGCTTTACGTCAGGACCCCTCACTGAAGGAACAAATCCCACCGCCGTTTCGTAAAGACTTTTCGTGAGCGAGGGTGTAGTAAAATGGGACTTGTCCGAACACTCTTCTAGAGGAGACTTCCATGAAATCCGCATTTCATTCCAAACCCTATAGTCATGTTGTCTCAGAAGGGCTCGATCGGGCCCCGGCGCGCGCGATGCTTAAAGGCATCGGCTTCACCGAAGAAGACATGCACAAGCCTTTCATCGGCGTGGCCAACACCTGGATCGAGACCATGCCGTGCAATTTTAATCTCCGGGAGCTCGCTGCCAAGGTCAAAGAAGGTATTCGCGCCGCGGGGGGCGTGCCTTTCGAGTTCAACACGATCGCGATCTCCGACGGCACCACCATGGGGACAGAAGGGATGAAGACCTCCCTCATCAGCCGGGAAGTGATCGCCGATTCCATTGAGCTCACCGCCCGGGGCTACTGTTTCGACGGCCTCGTGTGCCTTTCCGGCTGCGACAAGACGATCCCGGGGACCGTCATGGCGATGGCGCGGCTCAACCGTCCGTCGCTCATGATTTACGGCGGTTCCATCCTGCCCGGAAAATTCAAGGGGCGGGATGTCACGATCCAGGACGTATTTGAAGGCGTGGGCGCTGTTGCCGCCGGAAAAATGTCGGAGCACGATCTCTTGGAGCTTGAAGCGAGCGCCTGCCCCGGAGCGGGCGCCTGCGGTGGGCAATTTACGGCCAATACGATGGCGATGGCCTTCGAATTCCTGGGGGTCTCGCCCTTAAACGCCAATAGCGTCCCCGCGGTCGACCCCGGCAAGGATGCTGTCGGATACCGCGCGGGCGAACTCGTCATGGAGCTTTTGCGAAAGAACATCACGCCCAAGCAAATCATGACGAAAGACGCTTTCTATAACGCCATTACGGGTGTCGTCGCTTCGGGCGGCTCCACGAACGCCGTTCTGCACCTCTTGGCCTGTGCCCATGAGATGGGGGTCAAACTCTCCATCGATGATTTTGACCGCGTGAGCGCGAAGACCCCGTTTATCGCGGACCTGAAACCTGGAGGACGTTATGTGGCCAACGACCTCTTCCGGGCAGGCGGCATCGGTGTCCTCGTCAAGCGGCTGGTGGAAGCCGGCAAGCTTAAAGGAGACTGCCTGACCGTCACGGGGCGCACGCTTGCCCAAGAAGCGGCCCTTGTGAAAGAAACTCCCGGCCAGGACGTCATCCGCCCTATGGATAAGCCGCTTAAGGAAACAGGCGGGCTTGTCATCCTCAAGGGGAACCTCGCGCCGGAAGGCTGCGTGCTGAAGGTGGCCGGCCACAGCTATAAGACGTTTTCCGGGACCGCCAAAGTCTTTAATAGGGAAGAGGATGCTTTTAAAGCTGTGAAAGAGCATCAGATCAAGCCCGGCGATGTCGTGGTGATCCGCTACGAGGGTCCCAAGGGCGGTCCCGGCATGCGCGAAATGCTGGGCGTCACGGCCGCCATCGTGGGCGAGGGGCTGGGGGATTTGGTCGCGCTCATGACGGACGGCCGCTTCTCCGGCGCCTCGCACGGCGTCGTCATCGGCCACGTCGCTCCCGAAGCCTTTGTGGGGGGACCCATCGCGGTTGTGAAGAACGGCGACCGCATCACCATCGACGTTGCCAAACGCACGCTCACGCTGGACATCCCCAGCCCCGAACTCAAAAAGCGGCTCAAGAAATGGAAAGCGCCCAAGCCGCACTACACCTCCGGCGTGATGGCCAAATACGCGCGGGATGTTTCTTCGGCGTCGTTAGGGGCTGTTACAAATTGAAAATACCCCTTCTCCCGCTGGAAAGCGGGAGAAGGTTGGGATGAGGGCAAAAGGAGCCCTCACCCGTTCGCCAGACGACTGGCGACCGCCCTCTCCCGCGTTCCGCGGGAGAGGGGGACTGAAGTCTTCCTTCTCCCGCTGGAAAGCGGGAGAAGGCTGGGATGAGGGCACAGTCTTTTTCTGTTTATGGCACGCATTTCTTCTCAGAAGCTTTCCTTTGCAAGAAAATTGCGTAAAGAACAAACCGATGCAGAGAGAAAACTGTGGAAATTATTGCGCTCGCGCCAACTGGAAGGCTTTAAATTCCGGCGACAAAGAGTGATCGGCTCCTATATTGTTGATTTCTGCTGCCTTGCACCAAAACTAATTGTCGAACTTGATGGTGGCCAGCACCAGGATGCTAAGGACTATGATCAAGTGCGCACAGAATCGTTGAAAAATCATGGTTTTAAGGTTGTCCGCTTTTGGGACAATGAAATTCTGCTGAAACCGGATGATGTCGTTGCCCATGTTTACCGTGCCCTCACCCAAGGCCCTCTCCCACGTACCGTGGGAGAGGGGGACTGAAACCTTCCTTCTCCCACCGAAGGTGGGAGAAGGGGAGGATGAGGGCACGTTTGGCCCTCACCCAAGGCCCTCTCCCACGGTACGTGGGAGAGGGGGACTGAAACCTTCCTTCTCCCACCGAAGGTGGGAGAAGGGGAGGATGAGGGCACGTTTGGCCCTCACCCAAGGCCCTCTCCCACGTACCGTGGGAGAGGGGGAACGTGTATATGGACAAAGCCAAAATTTCTGAAATCCTCGAAGAAATCGGGACGCTCCTCGAACTCAAAGGCGAGAACCCCTTTAAATCCCGCGCCTATCAGAACGCCTCGCGCCTCATCCTCACCATCGACCATCTTGAGGAGCTCGTCCGGGACAGCAAACTCACCACCCTGAAAGGGATCGGTGAGGCCCTTGCTGAAAAGATCGAGACGCTCTGGAACACCGGCAAACTCCCTTACCTGGAGGAGTTGCGCCAGTCTTTGCCTCCCGGGCTCCTCGACATGATCCGCGTGCAGGGGGTCGGTCCCAAGCGCGCCAAGCTTCTCTACGACAAGCTCAAAATCAAGGACATCCCCGGGCTCAAAAAAGCCTGCAAGGACGGAAAAGTCGCGAAGCTGGAAGGCTTCGGTGAGAAGTTGCAAGAGAATATCCTCCAAGGGCTCGCGTTCCTGGGCCAACATGCCGAAGAGCACCGCTTGGACGAGGCCCTCGCGGCAGGCGAGCGTATCCTGGCTGAAATCAACCAAGTCCCGGGCGTCCGGAGGTCCTCGATCTGCGGCAGCCTTCGCCGTCATAAAGAAGTCATTCGGGATGTGGATATTCTGGTCAGCGTCCCATCGTCCGACGCGCGACGTCCGACGTCAGGGCAGGTCGCCAAAGGCGAACAGCGCGGACAATCCCGACTTCCTAAGGCTGGTGCGACGTCGAACGTCGGACGTCGGACGGCCGCTATTCTGGAGCGGTTTGTCCAGTTGCCCGCCGTGGAGCGCGTGCTGGGGCAGGGGGAAACGAAGGCGAGCGTGCTCCTTAAAGAAGGAATCCAGGTCGATGTCCGGGTGGTGAGCGACCATCAGTATCCCTGCGCCCTGCATTATTTCACCGGTTCCAAGGAGCACAACATCGCGATGCGCCAGCGCGCGCAAGACAGAGGAATGAGACTGAACGAGTATGGGCTTTTTAAGATCTCTTCGTCATTCCGGCGAAAGCCGTCCACCACTACAACCTTGGCGGACGGCCCGCCGAGCCAAAGTGGAGGGCCGGAATCCAGAACATTGTCCGAGGACTGGACCCCGGCGTCCGCCGGGGTGACATCCGTGAAGTGTAAGGATGAAGCGGAACTTTTCAAAAAACTCGGACTGGCTTACATCCCACCGGAGCTGCGGGAAGATCGCGGGGAAATCGAGGCGGCTGAAAAGGGAAAACTGCCCGCTTTGATTGAACTCGAGGACATCCGCGGCGTGTTTCACGTCCACAGCACCTGGTCCGACGGCCGCGCCTCCCTGGAAGAGATGATCGCGGGAGCCCAGGGTCTGGGCTGGGCGTATGTCGGCATCTCGGACCATTCCCGGTCCGCGGTCTATGCCAAGGGGTTAACTCCCGAACGGGTGTCCCAGCAAAGGAAGGAAATCGAGAAGCTTCGGGAGAAATTCAAAATCCATATTTTCTGGGGGACGGAATGCGATGTCCTCAAAGACGGTTCCCTGGATTACCCCGACGCCATCCTCGAGGGCTACGATTTCGTGATCGCTTCCGTGCATTCGAACTACAACCTTTCCGAAGCGGAGATGACGGCCCGTATCGTGCGCGCGCTCAAGAATCAATATGTCACTTTTCTCGGCCACATGACCGGCCGGCTCCTGCTGGAACGTGACGGTTACGCGGTGCGGCACGACGAAGTGCTGCGCGCGGCAGCCGGCGAGGGGGTGGCCCTTGAGCTCAACGCCCATCCCCAACGGTTGGACATCGATTGGCGGGAGCTCCCGAAAGCCCGGGAACTGGGCGTGAAAATCAGCATCAATCCCGATGCGCACAGCGTGGGAGGGCTCCAAGTGGTACGCTATGGTGTGGGGATCGCTCGTAAAGGATGGCTCACGCAGGCGGATGTCCTCAATACGCTTCCGCTGTCCAAGATCTCGTCTTGGCTCAAGACGCGAAGGAGATAGAGGGTATGTTATGGATTTATGGCACGGTGGTTCTGCTCGTCGCATGTCTCGTCATTCCGAACGCGCTCTACGGGTTCCGGAAATTTCTCGAAGACAGAAATCGTCTCGTCTTCACGGTTTATTTTGGATTGCTTGTGCTCTTGTGCTCCCTGGTCTTGCACACCACGGCGCGCACGGCGGAATTCGTCCAAGCCGCCAAGGAGATCTATACAGATCCAGGTCCGTGATGGTTGAGAAACAACTTCATTTGCGCGGGATCCAAGATCCACGGGTCCTTGACGCCATGCGCCGCGTGGAACGGGAGCTCTTTGTTCCTGAGGAGATCAAAGACCGGGCCTATGACGACGGCGCGCTCCCCATTGGCTACGATCAAACGATCTCTCAGCCTTATGTGGTGGCGCTGATGAGCGAGTTGCTGGAGCTCAAGGGGACAGAAAAAGTCCTCGAAATCGGGACCGGCTCCGGCTACCAGGCGGCCATTCTGGGGGAACTCGCGAAGGAGGTCTACTCCATCGAAATCGTCCCGGAATTGGCCGTCCTGTCGAAAGCGCGGCTGGAGAGTTTGGGTTACAAGAATGTCCACACGCGCCAGGGGGATGGTTACCGGGGCTGGCCGGAAGAGGCCCCCTTTGACGCGATCATCGTCACCTGCTCGCCCGAGGACGTCCCTCCGGCGCTGGCCGATCAACTTCGGGAGGGCGGGCGCTTGGTGATCCCTGTCGGCGTCTGGTCGAAGGGACAGACGCTCTACCAAATGACCAAACGAGGCGGCCAACTGGAGAAACGCTCCATCATCCCGGTCTCTTTTGTCCCGATGACCGGCGACCTCAAATGAAGCTGAAGATATTCCACATGATCCTTAAAGGGGGGAACCGGAAGTGGCGCTCGACGTGCGCTGGCGCTTCCTGGCGTCAACTCGGATGGGCGGGGCCCCCCATCCCCCGCCTTCGGCGGGAGGTATCGCGCCCATCCATCGTTGACTTGTCGAAGCTTACGCGCACTCCGCGCGCCACTTCCGGTTCCAGCCAGCCCACTTTCTCGATTGGAGACTGTCTTGGGGATCTTGCATGTGAGTTCGATCGATTGTTAGCTCGAGCCGTCGGCGGGTATTGGGGGCTGGATCCGCGCGTGGAATTCGCAAGGCCTGCGACTGCTGGACCACTCCCCCATTCGTCCGCGAATGGGGGGTGGGGGGACGGCCAGCCGAGCTGCCCGCCAAACCATCAGGCGGGCAGTCGCCTGACGTGTGGCGACTGGCGCCATGAATTCCCTCGCGCGGGGAAGCCCCCAATACCCGATGACGAGCGTGTTATGAGAGCATGATCATCTTGGCATGAATTTTAGTAACCGTCTCCTACCTCTTTTACGAAAGCATTGGCCGCGGCCGCGGTGTGAGGTCAACCATCGAAATGCTCTGGAACTCATGGTGGGTGTCGTCCTTTCCGCTCAGTCGACCGACAAGACCGTGAACGAAGTGACGCTCGCCCTCTTCAAAAAGTACCCCACGGTCCAGGCCTTCGCCCGGGCCAATCCCCTGGACGTCGAAAAAATGGTCTTCCGCTGCGGCTTCTTCCGAGCGAAAACGAAAAGCATCCTTGGCGCCTGCCGCATGATCGTGGAGAAGTTTGGGGGGGAATTGCCCAAGACGATGGAGGACCTGACCCAGCTTCCCGGGATCGGTCGCAAAAGCGCGAACGTCCTCCTGGGAGCTGTCCACGGCATCGCTGCCGGGATTGTGGTCGACACCCACATGATCCGCCTCGCCAACCGCTTTCACCTCTCCAAAGGCGATGATCCCATCAAGATTGAGCAGGACCTCATGAAGGTGGTTCCGAAGAAGCACTGGGTCTATTTTTCGCAGTCGATGGTGCTCCATGGCCGCTACATCTGCCTGGCCAAGGCCCCCCGCTGCTGGGAGTGTCATCTCATCAAGATCTGCCCGTTCCCTGATAAGCAGTTCGTCCCCAAGAAGGGGGACCGCCTGACGCGTCGCGGTCCAGGGCCCTCCATTCCCCGAAAGACCATCACGGGAGTTCTCATTCTGGTTCGGCGCAGCAACGTAGGGGACTTCTCTTGCCAGAACAACGTTGCTCTGGCACCTCTGCCGGACACCTCTGCGTCTTAATGAACGATTTTACTGCGGACGACGGTTGCGCGTCGCTGCAGATCTGCGACGCTTCATGCTCAACCCGATCAAGGGCGATCGTCGACTTCTATGATAGAGTCGGTCTGAGGAAATAAATTAGGCGGATTTGGGGAGTTTTGACACCTGCTGATCAAGGGCTCGCACGACGTCCTGAATGGATTGGACTTCCGTCTCTTCAAAATACGGTTCACCGCATTGATCGCAGATCCAGGCACGGACCTTGTCCAGCAAAAGGTGATAACCCTTTCGATTGACGTTATAGGACGCCAATCCCTCTTTCATTTTTCCCTGGCAATAAATGCATTTCATGGTTTCTTCCTCGTTCTTAGATCTCGGTCCCATTCTTCCCTGGACGGCAGATACGCTGTGATGATCGCCAAATAATCTTCTTTCGGGCTGCATACAACGTGAACGGTACGCTCGGCAGAGGTTATTCCCATCATAAGACAGCTATGGCCCCTCGAATCAGTCGGGTAATCCTCAATGGCTTGACCTCCCGTGACAACTTCACGGACTTCCTTAGGCGTAATCAGCCGCTCCGGCCGGTTCATTTGATCAATCGCATGAGGTAGAAAGAGCAGCTTCTTTGCCGCTGCGTCTTGGACCAAATGAAGGATGTCTTTCATGGAGCCAATTGTACTTAATCGACGGGAATCCTTTCATTTCTGAGTTGATGAGGGGGGTGGTGGTTGGGTCGACTGTTCCAAAAACGGGTGGTATTGTACTGGTGATATTTGTGGCCGTGTTCGGACTGGGTTTCTTGCAGCGGCACAAGCCCGACCATGACGCAGTGAGACGAATCCGCCAATCTCAAAATCAATACGACAAGCGCGCGTTACGGTTGAGGGGATGGAGGCGGCTGATCGAATTCATCGAGATGGGCAAGCCATCTCTTCTTGAGGCGCGAGAGTTGGTGGCGATTGAGGCCAAGGGGGAGGGCATCCGCCGTCGTTTCGAGAAATTGCTTCAAGCGCGCGGGTGATTCAGGGTTGTGGCGTTTGGCGAGCGCCAGGTAGCGCGCCCAATCAAGCGCTTCCGTTTTCAAAAGACTGAGCAAATCCAGGCCGTCTTTTTCTCCCTTGGCGGATCCTCGACGCTCGTTCCGTGCGTTTTCTTTCATCAGCAAGAGTTCATCAAGACGTGGCACACGAAACCCTTCCTGGGTGGAGGCGCCCTCCAGGAGGATTTCGGCCGGCAGGCCAGGATTGGAAAAGTGAGGGACGTAGATGTCCACATCGACTTCCCCGAGTCGAATCTCGTATTTCTTCAAGCGGTCATTTTTGGTCAGGGGATAAGCGTCACGGATTTTGGCCAGGGTGTCGTAATCGATGACGATGTCGATGTCCTTCGATTTCAAACTTCGCGCATACAGATACACCGCCCACCCGCCGATCAAGACAAAGGGGAACTGGCGGTGGATCTCTTGGAGAATTTGCCAGCTTTTTTCCGTGACGAGCTCATGCCAGAATTCTCCCTGGCTCATGTGAAAAGCCTCTGGTGGAGCGCTTTACGGAAGTCTTGCGCGTACCATTGCGGGGAATTCCATAAATCAACGTAGATTTGAACCGGCGGCGTGAAAGGGCCATAGGCGGCAAGAAAAGGATCGGCCTTGAACACCCAGAGATTGACGGGTCCTTTTTGGGAGGGGAATCGGCGTTGGACCAGCTCGGAAGAAGGGGCATAAACGACGACCGTGTCGTAATCCGCAGGTGTTTCGCCATAACAGAAACGATAAGCGCTGTAGGCTCCAAAAATCACGCCTGGCGGCATGAGCGCCTCGCGACGGAGCGCGGTCCCCTCGGCGTGGGTTTTGTACAACACGTCCCGATCCGACCTGCGCAGCGTCGCCCAATAGGTCAGGAGTTTTTCCGCGTCAGCCAAAACAAAGTCCCGCCCTGTAACCCGTACGGCGCCCATGCGCCTGGGTTTCTGCAAGGCGTGAAAGACCGTGCTCACCGAGCATTTCAGCGTTTCCGCCAATTCTTTTTGTGTGAAGTTGTGCTTTTTCTCGGTAAAGTGCAAATGCAGTATATGTCTGTAAATAAGCTCTAGTTTCTTCATTTCGATTTCCGCTCTTAACTCTTGATCTCATTTCGATTTTAATCGAAATTGACTCGTTTTTCAATACATCATTTATTCAATGCACACTCACGGCTTAGGCTGCGACGCGGTCAAGGCGCGGCCTTAAGTGGAGGGCGCGAAACACCCGAAAAACGCTGCTCCATTCGGGGTTTCCTTTCTTGGAGAGCATCCGGTGCAAACTTTCGCGTCGAAGTTCCGTTTCCTTGGCCAAACGTGACATGCCAAAAGCTCGCGCGACGGTCGAAAGGGCCAAAAGGACAAGCCCGGGATCGTCTTCCTTGAACGCGACCTCCAGGCAAGCGTTCAAATAGGCGACCGCGCGGTCCGGATCTTTCCGGAAGCGCTCGATCTGAGCGTCTTCATGGGAAATCATTGGCTTCATTTGCTGTATCGATAAAGATTACACCTGGCTTGAGTCTTCATATGTTACTTATAAATCACACTCTTTCAAGGCTCTTTTTGAGCTTTCTCAGTCCTGCTCTCATTCCCTTAGATGCAGAACTCGCCAAAATATTCACGGGGCTTTGGGAAAAGGGTCTCCTGGACCGTCTTATTCGGAAGGGGAACTGCAGCCATGGGCTATTTCGCGGGAGCCTTGGGAGCGCTTACAGCGGGTGAACATCGTGAGGAATGCCCGCCCAGACATCCGGCGGGCGGTCGCCGGGAGTTTGGAGACCATCCCCCAGCCGTGAAGGGTCGCGCGGCGTGCGACTGATCTCTGGATTACTTGTTGGTCGGGGCAGCGCTTTTCTTGTCCGCAGGGCCGTTGCAGAACTTCTGCACGGTTCCGAAAAGCTCATTGCAATAGGGGTCTTCGCGCCCGATGGACCGGCAGCGCTCGACCCGCCAAGCGGCCGATTTTAAGATTTCGGTGTTGCGCGGAACGCCGTCGCAGAAGCCAGGCGTCGAGGCGCTCGCCTGGAGCGCTTCCTTCAAAAAGATGTTGTTCGAGATGTGACAAAGGAAAGAATCGCAGGCCGCCTCACGCCGGAGCGCTTCCGTGAGACAGGCCTGCTGGTCCCGGTTCTTCGCGAAGGCAAGAGCATGTTTGCGCGTCTGGAGGCCTTCTTGGGCCAGGCGCGCTTTGTTCCGGTGGAGCCACCTCAGGCCGCCCGTCATGCCAAGCCCGACGAGAAGCGCGAGCACAAGAAGCGCAGCCAGGATCACGCCCCAGACGCGGCGACGGTGTCCTTCTGAGACGGAATGCACGCGCACCACGAGCGTCCCCGCCAGCTTGTCGTGGAACCCCTGCTTGCGCTTGTCCCAGGCGACCCAGATATAGCCCAGTCCAAGCGGAATGAGGCAGAGCCAGTACGCAAGATAGCGGCCGATGAGAGCCCCCAGGCTGGGCGGGGTAAGACCTGAGGCGCGGACGATCCTGAGTCCCATCCACGCTTTGCCGGGCGTGGCGCCTTTCCGGCGCCAGAAGAAAAGCGTGACGGCGGCCGGAAGAAGGAAGTGCATGACAAACGAGATGACGGGATTTCTGGCCAGAGCCGGCGCGGCGATCGCGAGCGCCGCGCCGGCGAGCCCGATGGGAAGGAAGAGGACGACGGTATCGATCAAGGCTGCTCCCGCCCGCACCCAGAAACCGGCGTAGGAAGCGGGAGCTTGATCGGTCATGGTTCTGCCGAGCGGGTTTCGCTAGACGGGCGAGGGGCCGAAGCGGTTGTCGCCTTCGGTTCCTTTGAGGAACCCGTTTTCAACCAAGGCCCAAATCCAGCCGATGATCGGGATCAGATTGATGAGCACCCACCACCCGGTCTTGTCCCGGTCGTGCCAGCGCTTGATGCTCACGGCGAGGGAAGGCCATAAGACCAGCAGATTGAAGACAATCGATACGGCCGTATTGCCCCTGGCAACGATGCCCAGAATGATCGCCACAACCAGAATCGGCACGAAGAGCTTCATCCAGTAATCTTGCCGACCCACCCGCCCCTCGATCGATAAATAAAACTTCATCGGATCAAAACTTGCGTCGCTCATAAAAACCTCCTTGAGTCAATCGTACAGTCCATTCCCGTTGCTTGACTTCGCGTGTCGTACGGGAGAAATAAAGCATATGTGCGGGGTTGGGGCCAGCGAAACTTTCAAGCATGGACTTTTTGTGCCGTCATGGCGGCGAGCCATCCGCCGGGGTGAGCTCGACAGAAGATTCCGGGCTAACAGGCTGCCGAAACAACCTTCCGAAGGTCTTACAGCCGTCATTCCGGCGAAAGCCGGAATCCAGAACATCGTCGGTGAACTGGACCCCGGCTTCCGCCGGGGTGACGTCAAAAGAGACGTTGATGCACTTTTTCGGCAGCCTGCTAACCGGGAAAGTTCAGTTAGGTCGTCACCCCGGCGGTTGTCAGCCGGGGTCCATCACCGTTGTAAACGGAATGATGGATCCCCCCCTTACGGCCGGGGGGGATGACGGCACAGAAAAGTGCGGCAGGACCGGACGATAAAACGTTCCCAAAGAAAGATTTCGGGCTAATACAGGCGGTCCGCGTGGCGGACCGCTTCGGGCGCCCGTTGCCCAATGAAGAACTGGTCGTATTTTCTGTCTTCAACCAAAATGTGGTCCAGCAGCCAATCCCGGAGAAACCGGACCAGTTCCATCTTGACGGCCGCTTCTCCCATCCGGACACTCCGCCTTGCGTTGTCGATATGACGAATAAAGATCTGATGCTGCTGACGGTGGGCCTGGATCTGCGGAAATTTGTATTTGTCCATCAGCTTCTCTTCATAGGTGAAATGGACCCTGGAATACTCCTCCAGACCTTTGAGGACAGGTTCCAAAGCGTCCACGTTCTTGCCTGAGGCCAGAACATCGTGGGCCTGGTTGAGGAGGGCAAAGAGTTTCTTGTGCTGCTCGTTGATCCCATCCGTCTTCAACTTGTATTTCCAATCCCACATCACAAAGAGAGTGGTCACGTTAAGGGTTTCTCCTATTCATGAGCTTCGGGATGAGCTCTTATGCCTTCCTGGGCATCAAAATTCAAGGGAAAAATATTCAAGAACCAGCAGGGCATTCTGTGGATGTTGATGCGGCCATCAGCGGGGCTTTCGAGAGCGGCGGGGAGCTGGCTTCTTCTGGATCTGGGCCATGAGCGCCTGAATCTCTTTCTGCGAAACAAGATCACCCGAAGCGCTCGCCTTTTCCAGGGCCGGCAGCGCGGCCGGACCCATCGAGACGATCGCGGCCTGCGCCTTTTGCGCGATCGTGTCATAAGAATCTTTGGAGGCGACGAGGAGCGCCGGCACCGCCTCGGGGCCTAAGGAGCTCAAGGCGTCTACCGTATGGTCGCGCACGAGAGGATCGGCATCCTTTAAGAGTTCCTGGAGGGTGAGCGCCGCGGCATCTGGCGCGGCTGTGGCCCGGCCCATGGCGGCAATGGCCGCCAGGCGCACGGATTTATCAGGGTCATAAAGAACAGGCCGAAGCAGGGAGACCGCGGGCGCATAAGTGGGCGCATAAGACGCCGTGACCTCGATGGCCGAGAGTTTCACAGCCGAGTCCAGGTCCTTGAGCGCGAGCGCCATCGCCGCGGAGGTGTCCTCCGGTCCCATCTGGGCGGCTCCGATCGCGAGGACGCTTGCCCGACGTATCCCACCATCCGGTGACTTCATATTGTCCACCAGGCCGGGCAGAGATTCTTGGCTGCCTGGGCCGATGGCCTCGAGCGCCTGGGCCGCGCGTTGTTTGATGAGGGGCTCGGAGTCCTTCAGTGCCACCTGGATCAAAGGAGCGATGGCCGCCTTGGCCTCCGGTCCGAGGCTCCCCAGCGCCACGATGGCGGCGGTCCGGGCGGTATCATCAAAATCCTTCAAGGTGTCAATCAGGGCTTGAACCGTGCCCGTTTTCGGGGGGCGGATGGTCCCCAAAGCGGTCGCGGCGGCGGCCCGGACGCTTCCGTTTTCATCTTGGCGCAGGGCCCGCACGAGCGCCGGGGAGGCTGGCACACCCAAGCGGCCGAGCAAACTCGCGGCGGACTGCCGGGTGGCCACGTTCTTTTGGCGCAAGAGGCGGGCGACTTCCGGGATCGCAGGTTCCCCAATCTGTAAGATCGCGGATTCCGCGGCGGAGCGCACCTCGAGATTGGAATCCAGGGTCAAGGCGGCCAGTTCCCCAGAGAGCCGCCGGGCGTTTGGCCCGAAAGCGCCGGCAATTTGCGCGGCACGCTGACGAACCTGAAAATTGGGGTCTTCGAGCGCTTTGCGCAAAGGGGGGAGCGCCGCCGGCCCGATCTTCACGAGCGTTTCACCGACGGCTTGAACGACGGCCGGATCATCCTGCCTGAGCGCTTCGATCAAATCAGGCAAGGCTTCTTCGGCGGGCCGGCCGCAATACCCGAGCGCGCGGGCGGCCGCGGCCGCGGACCGCGAGTCCTGGCGCAGCGGCACGATCAAACTGAGCACCAGGAGCCGCTGTTCGGAAGCACTGAGCGTCGCCGCCTTTTGAGCGGCCAGGCTCATCCGGTCCGGATCGCCCGACATCAGATGGTTCTTCAACAAGTAAACGTCTCCGCAAACAGGCCCCACCAACAGAAAGATCGGGAGGAAAAGGAATTTTCTCATGCGATAAGAATACCTTTTAAAATAGGTTTTGGGGCGTTCCTCATCATCCCACAAACTCGGTGATCCCAACTCGCGTGAGTGCCTGAGTTTGTGGGTTTGCGAGGAATGAGCGTCCCCTCCCAAATCATCCGATCAGCCACCCCTGACGTCATCCCCCGCGGCCGTCAGCGGGGGATCCATCGTCTGTGCAGCAAATTTGGCTTTTGGAGCGGGTGATCAACGGGCTGAAGCAGACGCTGCCGGAGTTGGAGATTCAAGTTCGTTCGGACAGTGCGGCGTAGCAAGCCGGCGTGGTGCGGGTGTGTCATGGCCGGAAGGTCCATTTCACGATTACAGCACGGAAAGACGATGCGGTGGTGGAAACGATCCGTTCGTTGGAAACCGTGGACTGGCGGCCTTACGCGAGTCCGGCATATCCGAATCGCGCTACGGAACTGGCCGAGACGGTGCATGCGTTTGGGAGCAAGGATTTGCCGAGCGACGGGTTGATCGTGCTGCGGTGGCTGAAGGAAGAGCGGGATTTGTTTGATCGGCAGCCTTACGCTTCTGTTCTCTCTTTTACCGGGTCCGAACGGCAGAGACTACGCCGACTTCTTGACCAACGGCGAAGTCTTGCGCTCACCTTGACTATTGATCTTTCGTCTCTTATATGTCATATAATAGGACACACTAATGAGAAGAATATTCATGATCGAGCCAAGCGGGGCCGTCCTGTTTCAGGAAGAGGATGCCAAAACAGGGCGCCGTTCAGGGCCGCGGCGGGTGATTTCGGTCATCGAGGCGGTCAAGCTCTTGGGCCGGTCCCAACGGCATCTTTATCGTCTCATGGAGCGAGGGTGGCTGCGTCCCGTCGCCTTCTTTGCGAACCAGCATTTTCTGGATCTGAGTGAAGTGCAGGCTCTGGTGGTGCGCCATCGCGCGCGTGCCGCGTCTGTGCCCCAGCGGCTGGCTTATCTCTTTCCGGAATATGACGCTCGCGCACTGGAACCCAGGCGCGACGCGAATCTCATCCTGTCCAGGATTTTAGAGCGCGGTGACCGAAAGGCCCTGCGCTGGGCGCGCGCGCACTATGGCCTGCGGCTCATTAAAGAGTGTCTGGCAGGGCCGGGCGCGCGACTTTTGTCAGAGCGCACCTATCATTTCTGGTGCTGGCTGTGGAAAGTACCCCCCGCACCGCACCGCGATTGGCGCGCGCCCGGCCGCACCTTGGGAAGGGCCGCATGAAGTGGCATCCCGAGGCTCTCACCCCCGGTTGCCGCCAGACGGCGGGTCTCTTGGCCAAAAGCTCGCTTCTTAAGGACTTTTATCTTGCCGGGGGGACGGCGCTTGCTCTGATGTACGGGCACCGCATCTCTGTTGATCTTGATTTTTTCTCTTCCTCCCATGCGCTTGACTTTCCCGCCAAGGAGGCGCTCCTTGAGAGGCTGCAGAAATGCTCCGTGACGATCGAAGCAGAGAGGGAAGGAACGGTGCATGCGCGCCATGGGATGACGCAGGTCAGCTTTTTTAAATACAGACATCCTCTCTTGCGGAAAACGCGCTTTTGGCAAGGCATCGCCATCGCTCATCCCATCGACATCGGCTTGATGAAAGTTGCCGCGATCATTGGACGTGGAAGTCGAAAGGATTATATTGACCTTTATTACATTCTCCAGAAGGAGCTTCGCTTGACCCAATTGATGCGTTTGGTTCTTAAGAAATTCCGGGGTCGGTCCGATATCCTGACGCTTGCCATGCGGTCTCTGGTCTATTTTTCAGATGCCGATGCCGAACCTTCCCCTAAACTGATCACACCTCTACCCTGGAACGAGGTCAAAGGGTTTTTCGAAAAAGAAGTCCGCAAGCTCGCCAAGTTTTAAACATCATAGGAACGCTCCTTCCACTCGATCTCCCCTGCCGTCATGGCGAGGCCTTCTGACAGTTGTTCGCCGTCATGGCGAGGCCCTCAGCTGTCATGGCGAGGCCCTCAGCTGTCATGGCGAGGCCTTCAGCCGTCATTGCGAGGCCTTCTGTATAGCCGAAGCAATCTCGGTGTTACCAGTGACAACGACGAGATTGCTTCGGTCGCCAAACAGCCGGCGACCTCGCAATGACAGCCGTTAGCCGTCATCGCGAGCCCCGTTGTTCTGGCGCCCCCTTCCTTTGAAAGTAATGGGAGGGGCAGTCCCCCGGTTGTATGGGGGACGAAGCGATCTCGACGTTCAACGACGAGATTGCTTCGGTCGCCAAACAGCTGGCGACCTCGCAATGACAGCGTGTGGCGTCGCTCCGTTCACGGGAGCCGCGCCGCCTTTGGTATGGTATACTGTCGTCGGAACAGAGGTGATCCATGGGAAAATCAGCAACACGCAAATCGTGGCTGAATGAAGTGGAAGCATTTGAGGAGCGCTTGGAGGCGATGAAAGCGGCGTCGGGGCCGTTCTCCGGCCCCATGGTTTTGCGCCCCACCAGCGTCGTCCAATCCACTCTCGGACTCTTAGGACACCGCGTTGCACCCGGCACCGTATACGAGAAGCAAACACGGCGTTCATGGGAGCGGTCTTCCCGCCGACGCGTCGCGTGACCTATCTGGTCGACACCAATATTTTTATTGACCATCTGCGGGGCGGAGACCGCGCCGCCACGGAATTTCTCCTTCTGATCGAAACCGGACGAGTCCAAGCTTGCCTTTCGGTCCTGACCGAATACGAATTGCTTTCGGTCCCGCAGTTGAGCGCGCATGAGGCGCGGGAAATTTCCCGCTTGCTGGCTCTGATGCCCTCCTTGGCCGTCACCTCCAGAGTGGCCCGAATGGCGGCCGAGTTCCGACGGCGCTACCGCACCGACATCGCTGACGCCCTGATCGCGGCAACGGCCAAGCTGCGAAATGCCGTGCTGGTGACGCGCAACTTGAAGGATTTCCGCGCCATCAAAGGCCTGCGCGTTCAGTCTGTCTGATTCCGCCATTTGTTCCTGCTTCATCGTCCCTCTGCGCTTTCTAACAACGAGATTGCTTCGCCCGCCAGTACACCGTGGCGGGCTCGCCATGACAACCCACTGCTGTCATCGCGTCCCCAAGGAGTGAGCCGGCGGACCGCGCCCAGTGCTATAATAATATCTGCGATGAATGTCATTGAGCAGTTTATCTCCGTCGATCCGGCTGTTTGCCACGGCAAACCGTGCTTCAAAGGGACACGTATCATGGTTTACCTCGTGTTGGAAATGCTGGAGGAGGGCGCTCCAACGGCTGAAATCCTGCAGGCTTATCCTTCTCTGAGCGCCGAACACATTAAAGCGGCCCTCCATTACGCCGCGCGTGTTTTGGAAGAGCGCGAACTCCATCCGGCGTTTCTGCAATAAGTCCGTGCGCTTTCTTCTCGACGAGAAGATTCACCAGGGCCTCGTTCCCGTGTTGCGCGAACTGGGGCATGACATCGTCGTCTGTCCGAAAGGCATTGCCAACGGCGACCTGCTGAAGATGGCCGTTTTTGAGGGACGGATTCTCTTCACTCATGACACAGACTTTTCCAAAAAACCTCTGGCCTCCGGACATCCCGGGGTCGTGCTCGTGCGTATCTCCACTCGCCGCTTTGAGCTCTTCCGGAAGGCGGTTCTGGAGCTGCTCAAGACCCGATCGTCCCATGACCGTTACGTCGGGATGCTGGTCCTCTTGTGGGAAGATAAGATCGAAGTCTCTCCCTTTAGCCTCAGCTAAACGACTCGGGGACGCTCGCGATCTCACCTGCCGTCATGGCGAGGCCATCCGTGCAGCCGAAGCCATCTCGTCGTTAACATTGTCGTTCCGGAAACACCGAGATTGCCGCGCCCGCCATCGCTTCTTTGGCGGGCGCCCAAGCCTCGATTTTTATGGTTTTTTGGGCCTATGCGTAGCGTTCGCAATCTGTCCTCACCATAATCTCACAAGCAAGTGCGTTCTTAACATAAAACACCTCTAGAAATAGATCTAAAGAAACGCTCACTAAATTTACAACTCTTATACTTGCAATGAGCCTGCTTCCCTTTAATAAGTATGCATGCCCTCGGTGTCAGTATCGGAGTACCGTCCGCCACTGAATCTTGGCGGCCCCGCCAACGATGGAATGGCGGGGAGTACCGGAGTACCGGAGACTGTCCGAAACGGGGAACCGGGGAATCGGGGACCTGGCGCAGCGCTGAACTGGGGAACCGGCGTGCCGGCGAGCCGGCGATGGGACGAACCGGCGACCCAGCGAGCCGGCGAAACCGAAAGCAGTCCACAGAACACAATGCTTCGCCGATCCGCCGATTCGCCGATTCGCCGATTCGCCGATTCGCCGCTTCGCCGGTTCGGCCTCCTCCTCGCTCTTCTCGCCTTCGGCGCCATGCCCGCGCGCGCCAGCACCTCCAACGGCACGGGCGGTGGTAATTGGTCCTCGGCCGCCACCTGGTCACCTGCCGCCGTTCCCACCAGCACCGATTCCGTCACCATCGTGGCGGGGGACACGGTGACGGTGGACATCACGACCGCGACCGCCTCCACCACGACGGTCCGCGGGACGCTGGCGTTTAGCACGGTGAACTCCAGCACCTTTACCTTGGTCCAAGGCTCGATGACGGTGGCCGCGGGCGGGACGCTCACCTTGGGCACCGCGGCCACGCCGATTCCCGCAGGCTCGACCGCGACCTTGGTCTTGGCCTATGGGGGAACCGCAGGACAATACGGGCTGACGATCAGTAACGGCGGCAACTTCGTCGTCTACGGTACAACCAAAACGCCCTACACCACCGCGACCGCCGACGCCAGCGCCGGCGCAACCTCCGTGAGCGTGAACACCCCGATCACCGGCTGGTCGAACGGCGACTTGATCACCATCGACACCGAAGCCGTGACCATCACCTCGATCTCCGGCGGAAACGTGAGCTTCACGCCGGCGCTTACGCTCAACCACTCTTCCACCTCGCCGGTGACGGTCGCCAACCTCTCCCGGAACGCCGTCGTGCGCTCTTCCGGCACCTGCACCGGGTCCGGTTGTTCGCCCGGCAACACGGCTTATGTCCAGGACCTGGCGAGAAACGCCACGAGCTTCAGTCTCACCTACGGGGAGTTCGCCTATCTCGGGTCCACCCTCGCGGGCAAATACGGCCTCGAATGGGACGGGTCGGCGGTGAAGGGATCGATTTCAAGCTCCACCGTGCGTGACGGCTATAACGGGATCTATCTGAACTCGGCGGGCGGCAACACCTTCGACCAGAACGTGGTCTATAAAATGGCCACGACAGCCATCCATTTATCCAACGCCTCCGCCAACACCTTGAGCGGCAACAGGGTGTTGAAGAGCGCCAGCAGTGGGATCTATCTCACCGGTTCTCTGAACAACACTCTGAGCGGCAATACGGTGTCGGGCCATAGTAGTTACGCGCTCTATTTCACCGGCGGTTCCAACAACAACACGGTGAGCGGCAATACAGTGACGGGCAATGTCAGCATGGGGATCTATTTGAACGGCGCCAACAACAACGTCTTGATCGGCAACCAGGTGTCGGGCAATCAGGACCGCGGGATCTATCTCAGTGCCGCCGTCAACACCACCCTGGTCGAGAGCCGCCTGGGCTATGACGCCGCCGGCACGCCCCACGCCAATGGCACGGCCGAGATCCTCTTCGACGCCGGCAACCCCGCCAGCCTCGTCATGAAAAACACCCGGGTGAACCCTTCGCCGGGGATCAACCTGACCGGCTTTAACCGCGTGGACAATTACCTGGTTTCCTACCACCAGGATTTTGATACCGGCACCGTCCGGATCTATGGGGATTACGCCGTTTCCGGATCGACGCTCTCGCTCGATTACGCTTCCCGGCTCTACGTCTCCACCGCCACCACCCCCAAGGTGATGCGGCAGGTGGGCACCGCGGCGACCTTCACCGTGAACTCGACCTCCGACACGACGGCCGTCACGCAGCTCATTACCATGACCTGGGACGGCTCGGCGTGGCAGGTGGTGGGGTCCTCGAGCGGAAACATGGGCGCTTACAACACGTCGGATGTCTCGAAGCCCTTCCCCAGCTCCGGCCCCACCCAATTCATGCTCAAGATCACCTACACCACCCCGGCCTCAGGCGACAGCGCGGATTTTGTTTTGATGGCGGCGTCCCAAGACACCGAGTTCCAAAAGCAGCTCCGGTTCGGGAAGGCGGCGTCGGCCAGCTCCACCTGGAACGGCAACACCGGACGTTCGCGCCTGCGGGTCGCCCCCGGCGCCGGGTTTAGCGCCGTCGGCGTGTCCACCGCCCCCACGATCATCGATTGGCTGGACAGCTCCTCCACCTTCTACACCTTTGTCTCTTCCGGGACCTTTAGGCTCGTCTACAGCTCGGTGACGCGCGCGGATGAAAAGGGTCTCTGGCTCTCCGGCACGGGCGGCGTGACGATGTCGAGCTCCGTGTTCGATTTTGCCGGGACGGGCGGCGGCAGTTCCACGTCGACCTATATTTCCGCCATCAGCCTGACGTCGAATGCCACCTTCTACGGCATGACCTTCATGAACAGCTGGTCATCGGCGCCTTATGCCAACTACAACGTTTGGGCAAGTACCGAGACGAATCTCGCCTGGTACTTCACTGGCTGGTCGGGCACGCGCGGCGGTTCCTGTTCTGAACGGGAAGATCCCGGTCTCGATAAAGTCACTTGGAGTGCTAATAGTGGCTTGGGTTCGGGAACGCTCTACACCTGGCGGGGGACCGCCAACAACAACTGGTCGAACGCTTCGAACTGGAACCCGAGCCTGGCTTGCGGCTATTCCGGTCCGGGGGCCTCCGACAGCGCGCTCATCGTGACGACCGCCACCGTGATGCCCATTCTCACGCAGGACGTGACGATCTCGAGCCTCACCATCAACAGCGGAACAGCGACGGTCACGCTCGACGGCTATCACCTCACGCTCTCGAGCTTCACCAACGCCGGTAATTTCTATTTGAAAGGCAGCGAGCGAGTCTCGACGCCTCCGAACAACCTTGTTGGATCAAGCGTCACTTACAACGGCATCACCTCGACGCTGCCGCTCTTGTCCACCTGGACGTATCGCAATCTCCATGTGAATGGGAGCGGAGGTACCTTTAGCGCGACCGGCGGACTCACCATCAAAGAGAACCTCACCCTTTCAGCCGGGACGCTCGACATGACCACGAGCAGCTACAGCATCACGATCAGCTCCAATTGGGCGGCAAGCGGCGGCGCCTTCACCGCCCGCGGCTCTTCCGTGACGTTCAACGGCACTCACCAGAGCTTGACGGGTTCGACCACGTTCTTCGACTTGGTCAAGATCGCCACCTCACCCTACACCTTGACGCTGCCGGCGAACTCCACGCAGACGGTCTTGGGGACGCTCACCCTGCAGGGGTCATCGGTCACGACACGCCTGTCCTTGCGCTCGAGCATCCCGAGCACACAGGCGTATCTGGCTCTGTCCACCTCCGGTGTCCAGAGCCTCGGCTATTTGGACGTCCAGGACAACAACGCCTCCGGCGGACAGACGCTTTACTGCACGACGAACAACCAAGGCTGCGCGGACTCCGGCAACAACACAAACTGGGTGATTGTCCCGATGTCGGACATCCCGAATGACCAGGCTTGGGCGACTGACGGTTCGGTTTTCGCCATCCTGCGCGATGGCACCACGACCTATATCGGAGGCAATTTCACCCGGGTGGGCCCGAATACAGGGAACGGGGTGCCGATTTCCGAAACCACCGGGCTGCCGGTGTCGCCTTATCCTAAAGTCGCAGGGACGATCAACGCAGCGGTGCCGGACGGCTCGGGAGGCTGGTATATCGGAGGTACTTTCACGCACGTTGGCGGGGTCGCGCGCAACCGCATCGCGCACATCCTGCCCAGCGGCCAGGTGGACCCGGCGTGGAACCCGAACGCCAATAACACGGTCCAAGCCCTCGCGGTTTCGGGTGGTGTGGTTTATGCGGGAGGCAGCTTCACCACCATCGGCGGCCAGAGCCGAAGTTTACTCGCGGCCTTAGACTCGAGCGGCAGCGGAGCCGCCACTTCCTGGAACCCTAGTCCCAGCGGCACTTCGGCGACCATAGAGGCCCTCGCAGTTTCGGGCGGCTTGGTGTATGCGGGAGGACGATTCACGACGATCGGCGGCCAGTCCCGCAACCGCATCGCGGCACTGAACGCAAGCGGCACCGGCACCGCCACCTCCTGGACCGCCGGCAACGTCAACGGCAATGTCTTCGCCCTCGCGGTTTCGGGCGGCGTGGTGTATGCGGGAGGAGCCTTCACCACGATCGGCGGCCAGACGCGTAACAAGATCGCCGCCCTGGATGCCAGCGGCAACGCCACGTCCTGGAACCCCAACGCCGATAACAACGTCAATGCCCTCGCGCTTTCGGGTGGCGTAGTGTATGCGGGAGGCGAGTTCGGCACGATCGGCGGCCAGACGCGCGACGCTATTGCCGCACTCGACGCGAGCGGCAACGCCACCTCCTGGACCGCTGGTGCCGTGAGCGCCAACGTCTTCGCTCTCGCGGTATCGGGCGGTGTAGTCTATGCGGGAGGCAACTTCACTGCGATCGGCGGCCAGACGCGCAGCAGCATTGCAGCGCTCGACACCGCCACCGGCAACGTCACGTCCTGGAACCCCATCGCAAATAATTATGTTTATGCCCTCGCGGCTTCGGGGGGCCTGGTCTACGCGGGAGGTTCCTTCACCATGATTGGCGGCCAGACGCGCAATCGTATTGCGGCCTTAGACGCAAGCGGCAACGTCACATCCTGGAATCCCAACGCAAGTAGTTCTGTTGAATCCCTCGCGGTTTCGGGGGGGGTGGTCTATGCGGGAGGCTACTTCACCACGATCGGCGGCCAGACCCGTTTCTATATCGCCGCGTTAGACTCAAGCGGTAACGCGACTCCCTGGAATCCCATGGCAGATTCTACCGTCGCCGGTTTGGCGGTGTCGGGAGGACTGGTCTATGCGGGAGGCCAATTCACCTGGATCGGCGGCCAGGACCGCAATTTTATCGCCGCACTCGACGCCAGCGGCAACGCCACGAGTTGGAATCCCAATGCGAGTGATAGTGTTCGGGCGCTCGCTCTTTCGGGTGGTGTGGTCTATGCGGGAGGTGACTTCACGACGATCGGCGGCCAGGCGCGCAACTTTCTTGCCGCTCTGGACGCAAGCGGCAACGCCACGTCCTGGAACGCTGGCAACGTGAACAACAGCGTCAACGCCCTCGCGGTTTCGGGTGGTGTGGTGTATGCGGGAGGCGACTTCGACACGATCGGCGGTCAAACGCGCAATAATATCGCAGCCTTGGACTCGAGCGGAAACGCCACCACCTGGAACCCTGACGCGACGCCAACATCTCGCGACGTACGATCCCTTTTCGTATCCGGCGGCTTGGTCTATGCGGGAGGCACCTTCACCACGATCGGCGGCCAGAGCCGCAACTATATCGCCGCCTTGGACGCCAATGGCATCGCCTCCGCCTGGAATCCCAGTGCCAATGGCTCCGTCAGGGCCCTGGTGGTTTCGGGCGGGACGGCGTATGTGGGAGGCGACTTCACCGCCATTAGCGGCCGGCCGGCGGTAGGGTTCGCGATGATTTCGGTCCCCGGCATCACCGGCACCGCTTACGCGGACACCGGCACCACGCCGTTGGGATCGGGACGCACGGTCGCGCTTTCCGTTAACGGCGCGGCGCCCGCCTACACGGCCACCATTAATGCAAGCGGCCAGTTCACCTTCAGCGGCTTGAATTTGACGGCCGGCACCACGATCGCGCTCTATCTTTCTGGAGCGAGCGAGAAAGCCGTCACGGCCGTGCTGGCCTCCGCTGAATCCAACGCCCAGATCGATCTCTACCAGGACCACCTGATCGTCCGCTCCGATCTTACCGACGGCACCCCGGCCACCAACGCCTTGCTTGCCGCGGCGAACAATGGCAACGCCGACATGACCGCGATCTACTCCGTCGCTGGTACCGCGCTCACGACCGCCAGCGGCAAATCGCTCTATGTCTGGGGCGGCACCTCTTATCAACCCAAAGGTCAGATCACCACCAACAACAATTTAGTGATCGCGGGGGCCTTGCAGCCGCAAGGCAGCTCCGTCACCGTGAACGGCCTCTGGCGCCAGACCGGTGTGGTCCAGCTCGGGACTTCCGTGGTCACCTTAAACGGCGGCGGGATCGATTTGACGGGTTCCGGAAACTTTGACGCGGGAACGAGCACCGTGATCTTTAAGGGCGCTTCCGTCCAGCAGTCCACCTCCGCCGGCAAGTCCTTCTTCCATGTGGAAGTAAACGGCGCCGGCCTCACCCTCATGGACAACTTCCAGGCCGGAGGGAATCTCGCCCTCACCGCGGGGACCCTTGATCCCTCCGCCTCGAACTACAGCGTCACGGTGAGCTCAAGCTGGCTCAACACGGGCGGCGTCTTCACCGCGCGCGCCTCCACGGTGACGCTTGCCGGCGCGCGCGTGGGCCTGAGCATGAAGTCAAAGGGCTATCCCTTCTCCAACCTGCAGCTCAGCGGCACCGGCTACTATACGCTGGTCGATTCCATGACCGTGACCTCCACGATGACGCTCACCGCCGGCACCCTGGACGCCTTCCACCTCCAATTTCGGCATCTGGCTGGGCGGGAGCTGGTACAACACGACCAGCACCTATACGGCGAGGTCTTCAACCGTTACGCTGGCCGCCACCTCCGCCGGCCAGCGGCTTCAGACCAACGGCAAACCCTTCGGCTACCTGCACTTAAACGGCTCCGGCGGCTACTACACGCTCGTGGATTCCATGACGGTCACCTCCACCATGACGCTCACGGCAGGAACATTGAACACAAGTGCGAGCGGCAACTACGGCATTGCGGTCGCGGGCGGCTGGGTGGTCAGCGGCGGGGTGTTCGTGCCGAACCAGAACGCGGTGACCTTGAACGGCACCAACCAGTACCTGACGGGTTCGACCACGTTCTTCGATTTAGTCAAGATCGCCACCTCACCCTACACCTTGACGCTGCCGGCGAACTCCACGCAGACGGTCTTGGGGACGCTCACCCTGCAAGGGTCTTCGGTCACGACGCGCTTGTCCTTGCGCTCGAGCGCGCCGAGCACGCAAGCCTACCTTGCTCTGTCTACCTCTGGTGTCCAGAGCCTCGGCTATTTAGACGTCAAAGACAACAACGCCTCGGGCGGCCAGACGCTAACCTGCACCACGAACAACCAAGGCTGCGCGGATTCCGGCAACAACGTCAATTGGGTGATTGCCCCGATGTCGGACGTCCCGAACAACCAGGCCTGGACGACCAACGGTAGTGTTTACGCCGTGCTGCGCGACGGGACCACGACCTATATTGGCGGGACTTTCACGGAGGTGGGGCCGAACACCGGGTCTGGGGTGCCGATTTCCGAGGCCACCGGGCTGCCGGTTTCGCCTTACCCCAAGGTGACAGTATCGGACTACGGAACGGTGGTCAACGCGGCGGTGCCGGATGGAAGCGGCGGATGGTACATCGGAGGCGACTTCACCTCTGTCGGAGGTGTCGCGCGCAACCGCATCGCGCACATCCTGCCCAGTGGTCAGGTCGATCCGGTCTGGAATCCCAACCCCAACAGCGCCGTCTTAGCCCTTGCGGTTTCGGGCGGCGTGGTGTATGCGGGAGGAGACTTCACCTCCATCGGCGGCCAGACGCGCAACTACATCGCCGCCCTGGACTCAAGCGGCGGCGGAGCCGCCACCTCCTGGAACCCCAACGCCAATATGTCTGTCAGAGCCCTGGCGATTTCGGGCGGCGTGGTGTATGCGGGAGGAGACTTCACCTCCATCGGCGGCCAGACGCGCAACAAGATCGCCGCCTTGGATGCCTCAGGCAACGCCACCTCCTGGAACCCCAACCCCGTCGAGAGTCCTCCCAGCGTCTACGCCCTGGCTGTTTCGGGCGGGGTGATTTATGCGGGAGGTTGGTTCACCTCGATTGGCGGCCAGACGCGCAACAGTATCGCCGCCTTGGATGCCTCAGGCAACGCCACCTCCTGGAACGCTGGCAACGTCAGCGGCGCCGTCTCCGCCCTGGTGGTGTCAGGCGGGGTGGTGTATGCGGGAGGAAACTTCGCCGCGATCGGCGGCCAGACGCGCAACAATATCGCCGCCTTGGACTCAAGTGGCAACGCCACTTCCTGGAACCCCGACCCCAGTGGCAACATCGGCGCCCTAGCGGTTTCCGGCAGCGTGGTGTATGCAGGCGGTTTGTTCACCGCGATCGGCGGCCAGACGCGCAACTACGTCGCCGCCTTGGATGCCTCAGGCAACGCGACCTCCTGGAACCCCAACGCCGGCGGCACCGTCAGAGCCTTGGCGGTTTCGGGCGGGACGACGTATGTGGGAGGCGACTTTGTCATGATGGGAAGCCAGACGCGCAACAATATCGCCGCCTTGGACTCAAGCGGCAACGCCATTTCCTGGAACCCCAACGCCAATAACACTGTCAGAGCCTTGGCGGTTTCCGGCGGAGTGGTCTATGCGGGAGGAAGCTTCAGCACGATCGGCGGCCAGACGCGCAACAAGATCGCCGCCTTGGATGCCTCAGGCAACGCCACTTCCTGGGATGCCGGCAATGTGGACAATAATGTCGCAGCTCTCGCCGTCTCCGGCGGAGTGGTCTATGCGGGAGGCCAATTCACCACGATCGGCGGCCAGACCCGCAGCTACATCGCCGCCTTGAATGCCTCAGGCAACGCCACTTCCTGGAACCCCGTCGCCGGCAGCGCCGTCAGCGCTCTTGCGGTTTCAGGCGGCGTGGTGTACGCAGGAGGCAGCTTTGCCACGATCGGCGGCCAGACCCGCAGCCGCATCGCCGCCTTGGATGCCTCAGGCAACGCCACTTCGTGGAACCCCAACGCCGGCGGCACCGTCAGCGCTCTGGCGGTTTCAGGCGGCGTGGTGTACGCAGGAGGCAGCTTTGCCACGATCGGCGGCCAGACCCGCAACCGAATCGCCGCCTTGGATGCCTCAGGCAACGCGACCTCCTGGAACCCCAACGCCGGCGGCACCGTCAGAGCCTTGGCGGTTTCGGGTGGGACGGCGTATGTGGGAGGCGACTTCACCTCCATCGGCGGCCAGACGCGCAACAAGATCGCCGCCTTGGATGCCTCAGGCAACGCCACCTCTTGGAACCCCAGCGCCAATAACGCCGTCAGGGCCTTGGTGGTTTCGGGCGGGACGGCGTACGTGGGAGGCGACTTCACCGCCATCGGCGGCCGGCCGGCGGTAGGGTTCGCGATGATTTCAGTGCCCGGCATCTCGGGCACTGCTTATGCGGACACCGGCACTACGCCGTTGGGGTCGGGCCGCACGGTGGCGCTCTCGGTCAACGGCGCCGCGCCGGCTTACACCGCCACGACTGATTCCAGCGGGAAGTTTACATTCAGCGGTTTGAATTTAACAGCCGGCACCACGATCGCGCTCTATCTCTCCGGGGCGTCTGAGAAAGCGGTCACGGCCGTGCTGGCCTCCGCTGAATCGAAGGCCATGATCGATCTCTACCAGGACCACCTGATCGTACGCTCGGATCTTGCCGACGGCACCCCGGCCACCAACGCCCTCTTGGCCGCCGCGCACAACGGCAACGCCGATATGAGCGCGATCTACTCCGTCGCCGGCACGGCGCTCACGACGGCTTCTGGCAAATCGCTCTACGTCTGGGGCGGCACCCCTTATCAACCCAAAGGTCAGATCACAACCAACAACAATTTAGTCATCGCGGGAGCCTTGCAGCCGGCCGGCAGTTCCGTCACGGTGAACGGTATTTGGCGCCAGACCGGCGTGGTCCAGCTCGGGACGTCCGTCGTCACCTTAAATGGTTCCGGGATCGACCTCACCGGCTCCGGCAATTTTGACGCCGGGACGAGCACCGTGATCTTCGCGGGGGCTTCGGTCCAGCAGTCCACCTCTGCCGGCAAATCGTTCTATAGCGTCACCGTCAACGGCGCCGGGTTGACCATGAAGGACACCCTGACACTCACCGGCACCATGGCCCTGAACGCTGGAACTCTGGACACCTCGAGTGCCGCGATCACCCTGGGTGGCAACTGGACCAATGGCGGTGGGAAATTCGTCGCCAACACCAGCACCATCACCTTGAGTGGCAGCGCCGCGCAAACCTTTAATGAACCCAGCGGCACGAGCTTCACTATTTTGGTCGATTCCAACACCTCCTCCGGCGGCGTGACGTTTGCCTCCAGCTTCACCGCAAGCACCTTCTATTTGAATGGCGCAGGTCTTGCCAGCGCGACCACGGTCTACTTCCAGGCCAATTCAACGTTCACCTTCACCACTCTGTCCTTGAACGGCTCCAGCGGCAAGCGTGTCGCGATCCGCTCAACGGTCCCCGGCACCTACGCCTACTTCAACAACACCGGGTCGAACAACGTCAGTTACGTGGAAGTGATCGACAATGACGCCGGCTCGAACGGCGGCCAAACGATCAATGCCGGCTGCCCGTCCCAAAACCTGGGGCACACGGTCAATTGGACGTTCGCGGGGGGAGGCAGCACCTACAACTCGAACGGCACGGGCGGCGGCAACTGGTCAAGCGCCGCCACCTGGAGTCCCTCGGGCACGCCGGGGGTCTGCGACGCGGTGGTGATCCTGAACAATGACGCCGTGACGCTGGGCGCGGCGACCGTCATCAGCACGGCCGCCGTGAACGCCGGCGGGACCTTGACCCTGGCCGGGTACAACTTCACCCCGTCCAGTTTCACCGTTTCGGGGACACTCGTCTTAAAAGGAAGCGAGACCGTGGCCCTGGCCCCCGAGACGCTCGCCGGCTCCACCGTCACCTACAACGCCACCGGGGCTTCGGTGGTGCTCTCGACCTGGACGTATCGCAATCTCCTTATTAATGGCTCGGGCGGGACCTTTAGCGCCACCGGCGGACTCACCATCAAAGAGAACCTGACCCTTTCGGCGGGGACGCTCGATGTCACGACCAGCAGCTACAGCCTCACAGTGAGCTCCAACTGGATCGCTGCGGGCGGCACCTTCAACGCCCGAGCGTCCTCCGTAACCTTCAACGGCACAAACCAGCGCCTCATGGGCTCGACCACTTTCTACGACTTCGTGAAATACGCGGTCGGAACAGACACGGTGACCTTCCCGGCGGGCTCCACGCAAACGGTGCAGGGCACGCTCACCCTGGTGGGGGTGTCCACGACGACGCGCCTGTACCTGCGCTCGAGCACCCCGAGCACCCAAGCCTATCTGGCTCTGTCCACCTCCGGTGTCCAGAGCCTCGCCTACTTGGACGTCAAGGACAACAACGCCTCGGGCGGCCAAACGCTTTACTGCACCACAAACAACCAGGGCTGCGCGGACTCCGGCAACAACGTGAACTGGGTGTTCGCCTCCATGTCGGACGTCCCGAACGACCAGGCCTGGGTGACTAACGGCACGGTTTACGCCATCCTGCGCGATGGCACGACGACCTATATCGGAGGCGATTTCACCCAGGTGGGCCCGAACACAGGCTCAGGGGTGCCGATTTCCGAAACCACCGGCCTAATGGTGTCGCCTTATCCTAAGGTGGCAGGGTCCGTCAACGCGGCGGTGCCGGATGGAAGCGGCGGCTGGTATATCGGCGGTTCTTTCACGCACGTTGGCGGGGTCGCGCGCAACCGCATCGCCCATATCCTGCCGAGCGGCCAGGTGGACCCTTCTTGGAACCCCAACGCTGGCAGCAGCGTCAACGCCCTCGCGGTTTCGGGTGGTGTGGTGTATGCGGGAGGCTCCTTTACCACCATCGGCGGCCAGACGCGCAACCGGATCGCGGCCTTAGACGCCAGCGGCGGCGGAGCCGCCACCTCCTGGAACGCTGGCGCCGTCGACAACAGCGTCTACGCCCTTGCGGTTTCGGGTGGTGTGGTCTATGCGGGAGGCTACTTCACCACGATCGGCGGCCAGGCGCGCAACTATATCGCGGCGCTCGATGCCAGCGGCAACGCCACCTCCTGGAACCCCAACGCCGTTAGCAACGTCAGCGCCCTCGCGGTTTCGGGTGCTGTGGTCTATGCGGGAGGCGCCTTCACCACGATCGGCGGCCAGACCCGCAACTATATCGCGGCCTTAGACGCGAGCGGCAACGCCACGTCCTGGAACCCCAACGCTGGCAACCCCGTCAGCGCCCTCGCTGTTTCCGGTGGTGTGGTCTATGCGGGAGGCTCCTTCAACACGATTGGCGGCCAGACGCGCAACCGGATCGCGGCCTTAGACGCGAGCGGCAACGCCACCTCCTGGAACCCCAACGCTGGCAGCAGCGTCAGCGCCCTCGCTGTTTCCGGTGGTGTGGTCTATGCGGGAGGCTCCTTCACCACCATCGGCGGCCAGACGCGCAACCGGATCGCGGCCTTAGACGCCAGCGGCGGCGGAGCCGCCACCTCCTGGAACGCTGGCGCCGTCGACAACAGCGTCTACGCCCTTGCGGTTTCGGGCGGGGTGGTCTATGCGGGAGGCTACTTCACCACGATCGGCGGCCAGACGCGCAATCGTATCGCCGCCCTGGACTCGAGCGGCAACGCCACGTCCTGGAACGCTGGCGCCGTCGACAACATCGTCTACGCCCTCGCTGTTTCCGGTGGTGTGGTCTATGCGGGAGGCTCCTTTACCACGATCGGCGGCCAGACGCGCAATCGGATCGCGGCCTTAGACTCGAGCGGCAACGCCACCTCCTGGAACCCCAACGCTGGCAACCCCGTCAACGCCCTCGCGGTTTCGGGTGGTGTGGTCTATGCGGGAGGCTCCTTCACCACGATCGGCGGCCAGACGCGCAACCGGATCGCGGCCTTAGACGCGAGCGGCGGCGGAGCCGCCACGTCCTGGGACCCCAACGCCGGCAGCGGCGTCAGCGCCCTCGCTGTTTCCGGTGGGGTGGTCTATGCGGGAGGCGCCTTCACCACGATCGGCGGCCAGACGCGCAACCGTATTGCGGCCTTAGACGCGAGCGGCGGCGGAGCCGCCACGTCCTGGGACCCCAACGCTGGCAGCAGCGTCAGCGCCCTCGCTGTTTCCGGTGGGGTGGTCTATGCGGGAGGCTTCTTTACCACGATCGGCGGCCAGACGCGCAACCGTATTGCGGCCTTAGACGCGAGCGGCGGCGGAGCCGCCACGTCCTGGGACCCCAACGCCGGCAGCGGCGTCAACGCCCTCGCAGTTTCGGGCGGCGTGGTCTATGCGGGAGGTTGGTTTACCACGATCGGCGGCCAGACGCGCAACCGGATCGCGGCCTTAGACGCGAGCGGCAACGCCACGTCCTGGGACCCCAACGCCGGCAGCGGCGTCTACGCCCTTGCGGTTTCGGGCGGGACGGCGTATGTGGGAGGCTCCTTCACGACCATCGGCGGCCGGCCGGCGCAAGGCTTCGCCATGATCTCCGTGCCGGGTATCTCCGGGACCGCTTACGCCGACACCGGTACCACGCCGTTGGGCTCGGGACGCACGGTGGCGCTTTCCGTGAACGGCGCGACCCCCGCCTACACCACCGTCACCAACTCGAGCGGCCAGTTTAACTTCACAGGCCTCAACCTCACCGCCGGCACCACGATCGCGCTCTATCTCTCGGGGGCCGCCGAGAAAGCGGTCACGGCTGTGCTTGCCTCCGCTGAATCCAACGCCCAGATCGATCTCTACCAAGACCATCTCATTGTCCGCTCCGATGTTCCGGAGGGGACTCCGATCACCAACGCCCTGCTCGCCGCCGCACACAACGGCAATGCCGACATGACGGCGATCTACTCGGTTTCGGGCAATTCGCTCACGACCGCCTCCGGCAAGTCGCTCTATGTTTGGCCGGGGAGGGTCTACCAACCTCAAGGCCAGGTCACGACCAACCAGAACCTCGTCGTCGCCGGGGCCTTCCAATCCCAAGGCAGCTCCGTCACGGTGAACGGCCTCTGGAATCAGACCGGCGCGGTCTATTTGGGGACCTCCGTGGTTACCTTAAATGGCGCCGGCATCGTCCTCACGAGCTCGAGCACCTTTGACGCGGGGACAAGCACCGTCATCTTCGCCGGGGCTTCCGTGCAGCAGTCCACCTCCGCCGGCAAGTCTTTCTACAGCGTCACGGTTGATGGTGCGGGACTCACACTCAAGGACGCGATTACCATGACCGGAAGCCTGGCCTTAAACGCCGGGACGCTGGACACCTCGAGCGCCGCGATCGTGTTGGGCGGTAACTGGACCAACGGCGGCGGCAAGTTCATCCCTAACACCAGCACCATCACCTTCATTGGCAGCGCCACCCAAACCTTTAATGAACCGAGCGGCACAAGCTTCACGATGTTGGTCGATTCCAACACCTCCTCCGGCGGCGTGACGTTTGCCTCCAGCTTCACCGCGAACACCTTCTATTTGAATGGCGCGGGACTCTCGAGCGCCACCACGGTTTACTTCCAAGCCAATTCCACGTTCACCTTCACCACTCTGTCCTTGAACGGCGCGAGCGGCAAACGCGTCGCGATTCGCTCCACAGCTCCCGGGACTTACGCCTACTTCAACAACACGGGGTCGAACAACGTCAGCTACGTGGAAGTCATCGACAACGACGCCGGCGCCGCGGGCGGCCAAACGATCGCGGCCGGTTGCCCGTCCCAAAATCTGGGGCACACGGTCAATTGGACCTTTAGTGGTGGCGGCACCGCTTACAACTCGAACGGCACCGGAGGTGGAAACTGGTCGAGCGCCGCGACTTGGAGTCCCTCGGGTACGCCGGGGTCCTGCGACGCGGTGGTGATCCTGAACAATGACGCCGTGACGCTGGGCGCGGCGACCGTCATCAGCACCGCCGCCGTGAACGCCGGCGGGACCTTGACCCTGGCCGGGTATAACTTCACGCCGTCGAGCTTTACCTTGTCCGGAACGCTCGTCTTAAAAGGAAGCGAGACCGTGACCCTGGCCCCCAATACGCTCGCCGGCTCCACCGTCACCTACAACGCCACAGGGGCCTCCGTGGTACTTTCTACCTGGACTTATCGTAATCTCCTTATTAATGGGAGCGGAGGGACGTTTAGCGCGACCGGCGGACTCACCATCCGAGAGAACCTCACCCTTTCAGCCGGGACGCTCGACATGACCACGAGCAGCTACAGCGTCACGATCAGTTCCAACTGGATCGCAAGCGGCGGCACCTTCACCGCGCGCGCATCTTCCGTGACGTTCAACGGCACGTACCAGCGTCTGACGGGCTCGACCACCTTCTACGACTTCGTGAAGTATGCCGTGGCCACGGACACGATCACCTTCCCAGCGAACTCCACGCAGACCGTGCAGGGGACGCTCACGCTCGTTGGCGTGTCCACGACCACACGCCTGTACTTGCGCTCGAGCACCCCGAGCACCCAGGCGTATCTGGCGCTGTCCACTTCGGGTGTGCAGAGCCTGAGCTATTTGGACGTCAAGGACAACAACGCCTCCGGCGGTCAGCAGCTGGTCTGCACGACGAATAACCAGGGATGCTTGGACTCCGGGAACAACACGAACTGGGTCTTTGCGCCGATGTCGGACATTCCGAATGAACAAGCGTGGGGGACTAACGGCACTGTCTATGCGGTCCTGCATGACGGTACGACCACCTATATTGGCGGATCTTTCACCCAGGTGGGCCCGAACATCGGCGCGGGGGTGCCCCTTTCCGAGGCCACCGGTTTGCCGGTTTTGCCTTACCCCAAGGTGACAGTATCGCAATACGGAGGGATCAGGGCGGCGGTGCCGGATGGAAGCGGCGGCTGGTATATCGGAGGCAACTTCACCCATGTCGGAGGCGTCGCGCGCAACAACATCGCCCATATCCTGCCCAGCGGCCAGGTGGACCCGGCGTGGAACCCCAACGCCAGCAGCATCGTCTACGCCCTCGCGGTTTCGGGTGGTGTGGTGTATGCGGGAGGCTTCTTCACCACCATCGGCGGCCAGACGCGCAACCGCATCGCCGCCCTGGACACCGCCACGGGCAACGCCACGTCCTGGAACCCCAACGCCAGTGGTGGCGTTGCCTATGTTCAGGCCTTGGCGGTTTCCGGCAGCTTGGTCTACGCGGGAGGCAGCTTCACCACGATCGGCGGCCAAACCCGTAGCGGCATCGCCGCCTTGGACACTACCACCGGCAATGCCACCTCCTGGAACCCCAACGCCGGAGGCTTCTGGCCCTACGTACACGCTCTTGCCGTCTCCGGCGGAACGGTGTATGCGGGAGGCCACTTTACCACCATCGGCGGCCAGACGCGAAACTACATCGCCGCATTGGACGCTTCCGGCAACGCCACCTCCTGGAATCCGAATGCCAGTTACTACGTGCATGCTCTTGTCGCCTCCGGCGGAACGGTGTATGTGGCAGGTGAGTTCATCACGATCGGTGGCCAGACGCGCAACCGCATAGCCGCTTTGAACGCTTCCGGCAATGCCACCTCGTGGAATCCGAATGCCAATAACACGGTATCGGCTCTTGCCCTCTCCGGCGGAACGATGTATGCGGGAGGTTACTTCACCACGATCGGTGGCCAGACGCGCAACCGCATGGCTGCACTTGATGCCAGCGGCAACGCTTCTTCCTGGAACGCTGGCAATGTGGATAGCACCGTCTATGCCCTCGCGGTTTCGGGCGGGGTGTTGTATGCGGGAGGTTACTTCAGTTCCATCGGCGGCCAGACGCGCAACTATATCGCCGCTTTGGATGCCTCGGGCAATCCCACCGCGTGGAATCCGAATGCTAACAGCACGGTTCGGGCACTTGTCGCCTCCGGCGGAACGGTGTATGCGGGAGGAAATTTCAGTTCCATCGGCGGCCAGACGCGCAACTACATCGCCGCTCTGGACGCTTCCGGCAATGCCACCTCCTGGAACCCGAATGCCAGCAGCACGATATACACCCTCGCCCTCTCTGGCGGCTTGATGTATGTGGGAGGAAACTTCAATTCCATCGGCGGCCAGACGCGCAATCGTATCGCCGCGCTGGACGGGAGCGGCAACGCCACCTCCTGGAATCCTGACGGAGATAGCTCGGTACTCGCCCTAGCGGTTTCGGACAACTTGGTCTATGTGGGAGGCTCCTTCAGCTCGATCGGTGGTCAGACGCGCAACCGAATTGCCGCTTTGGACGCTTCCGGCAACGCCACCTCCTGGAATCCAGACACTATCAATGGATTCGACATTGACGACTTCGCGTTTTCCGGCGGTTTGGTGTATGCGGGAGGATACTTCCTAGGGATCGGCGGTCAATCGCGCTCCCATCTTGCCGCGCTGAACGTGAGCGGTACCGGCTCTGCCACCTCTTGGGACCCTGATCCCAGTGACCCTGTCTGGACCCTAGAGATTTCAGGTGGTGTGGTCTATGTGGGAGGAGCCTTTCACACGATTGGCCCACAGTCGCGCGAGCGCCTCGCGGTGATAAACCTGAGTGGCACCGGCACCGCCACTTCGTGGAACCCCAATGCGAATGATGAGGTCAAAGCACTGACGGTCTCCGGCGGAATAATGTATGTGGGAGGCCAGTTCACTGCCATCGGCGGACGGCCGGCAAGAGGTTTCGCGATGCTCTCGGTCCCCGGCATCACCGGGACCGCTTACGCCGACACCGGCACAACGCCTTTGGGGTCGGGGCGGACCGTCGCTCTCTCCGTGAACGGCGCCGCCCCCGCCTACACCGCCACAACCAATGGGAGTGGCCAGTTCACTTTCACCGGATTGAACCTCACCCCCGGCACCACGATCGCGCTCTACCTCTCCGGGGCGTCTGAGAAAGCCGTCACCGCTGTCCTGGCCTCGGGTGAATCCAATGCCCAAATCGATCTCTACCAAGACCACCTGATCGTTCGCTCTGATGTTCCGGAGGGAACGCCGGTCACGAACGCCCTGCTTGCCGCCGCGCACAACGGCAACGTCGACATGAGCGCAATCTATTCGGTCACCGGCAACGCACTCACCACCGCAAGCGGCAAATCGCTCTATGTCATGTCGAACCGCGTTTACCAACCTAAAGGCCAGCTCACGACCGGCAACAACCTGGTTATTGCCGGCATCTTACAGCCCCAGGGCAGCTCGGTGACTGTGAACGGCGAGTGGCGCCAGACGGGCGCGGTCTATTTGGGGACCTCCGTGGTCACCTTGAACGGCTCGGGCATTGTGCTTTCGAGCTCGAGCACCTTTGACGCGGGGACCAGCACCGTCATCTTCGCCGGCGCTTCGGTCCAGCAGTCCACCTCCGCCGGCAAGTCCTTCTACAGCGTGACGGTGAGTGGCGCTGGGCTCACGCTCAAGGACGCGATCACCTTGACCGGGAGCCTGGCCTTGAATGCCGGCACACTCGACACCTCGAGCGCCGCGATCGTGTTGGGCGGTAACTGGACCAACGGCGGCGGCAAGTTCATCCCGAACACGAGCACCCTCACCTTCAGTGGCAGCGCCGCCCAAACCTTTAATGAACCGAGCGGCACGAGCTTCACGATGTTGGTAGATTCCAACACCACCTCCGGCGGCGTGACGTTTGCCTCCAGCTTCACCGCGAACACCTTCTATTTGAATGGCGCGGGACTCTCGAGCGCCACCACGGTTTACTTCCAAGCCAATTCCACGTTCACCTTCACCACTCTGTCCTTGAACGGCGCGAGCGGCAAACGCGTCGCGATTCGCTCCACAGCTCCCGGGACTTACGCCTACTTCAACAACACGGGGTCGAACAACGTCAGCTACGTGGAAGTCATCGACAACGACGCCGGCGCCGCGGGCGGCCAAACGATCGCGGCCGGTTGCCCGTCCCAAAATCTGGGGCACACGGTCAATTGGACCTTTAGTGGTGGCGGCACCGCTTACAACTCGAACGGCACCGGAGGTGGAAACTGGTCGAGCGCCGCGACTTGGAGTCCCTCGGGTACGCCGGGGTCCTGCGACGCGGTGGTGATCCTGAACAATGACGCCGTGACGCTGGGCGCGGCGACCGTCATCAGCACCGCCGCCGTGAACGCCGGCGGGACCTTGACCCTGGCCGGGTATAACTTCACGCCGTCCAGCTTTACCTTGTCCGGCACGCTCGTCTTAAAGGGAAGCGAGACCGTCACCCTGGCCCCCAATACGCTCGCCGGCTCCACCGTCACCTACAATGCCACCGGGGCTTCGGTGGTGCTCTCGACATGGACTTATCGCAATCTCCTTATTAATGGCTCCGGCGGCACCTTCAATGCGACCGGCGGACTCACCATCCAAGAGAACCTCACCCTTTCAGCCGGGACGCTCGACATGACCACGAGCAGCTACAGCGTCACGATCAGCTCCAATTGGGCGGCAAGCGGCGGCGCCTTCACCGCCCGCGGCTCTTCCGTGACGTTCAACGGCACCCACCAGAGCTTGACGGGTTCGACCACGTTCTTCGACTTGGTCAAGATCGCCACCTCGCCCTACACCTTGACGCTGCCGGCGAACTCCACGCAGACCGTCTTGGGGACGCTCACCCTGCAGGGGTCTTCGGTCACGACGCGCTTGTCCTTGCGCTCGAGCACCCCGAGCACGCAGGCGTATCTGGCTCTGTCCACCTCGGGTGTGCAGAGCCTCGGCTACTTGGACGTCAAGGACAACAACGCCTCCGGCGGCCAGACGCTTTACTGCACGACCAACAACCAAGGCTGTGTGGATTCCGGCAACAACGTCAATTGGGTGATCGTGCCGATGTCGGACATCCCGAACGACCAGGCCTGGACGACCAACGGTACTGTCATTGCGGTGCTGCGTGACGGCACCACGACCTATATTGGCGGGTCTTTCACCATGGTGGGCCCCAACACGGGCTCAGGGGTGCCGATTTCCGAGGCAACCGGCCTGCCTGTTTCGCCCTATGCCAAGGTGGCAGGGGCGGTCTACGCGGCGGTGCCGGATGGAAGAGGTGGATGGTATATCGGGGGATGGTTTACGCACGTAGGCGGTCTGGCCCGCAACAACATCGCCCATATACTACCCAGCGGACAGGTGGACCCCGCCTGGAATCCGAATGCCGAGGGCAGCGGGGTAGTGGCTCTTGCATTCTCCGGTGGAACAGTTTACGTGGGAGGTGAGTTCACCACGATCGGCGGCCAGACGCGCAATCGTATCGCGGCCTTGGACTTAAGCGGCAACGCTACTTCCTGGAACGCTGGCGCCGTCAACAACTTCGTCAGGGCCCTTGCGGTTTCGGGCGGCGTGGTGTATGCGGGAGGCAATTTCACCACGATCGGCGGCCAGACCCGCAACCGCATCGCCGCACTCGACGCCAGCGGCAACGCCACTTCCTGGAACGCTGGCGCCGTCAACGACAGCGTCCGCGCCGTCGCGGTTTCGGGTGGCGTGGTGTATGCGGGAGGCTCTTTCACCACGATCGGCGGCCAGACCCGCAACCGCATCGCCGCACTCGACGCCAGCGGCAACGCTACTTCCTGGAACGCTGGCGCCGTCAACAACGACGTCAACGCCCTCGCGGTTTCGGGTGGTGTGGTGTATGCGGGAGGCTACTTCACCACGATCGGCGGCCAGACGCGCAACCGCATCGCGGCCTTGGACGCCAGTGGCAACGCCACTTCCTGGAACGCTGGCGCTGTCAACAGCGGCGTCGTGGCCCTTGCGGTTTCGGATGGTGTGGTGTATGCGGGAGGGGGCTTTACCACGATCGGCGGCCAGACGCGCAACTCTATTGCCGCCTTGGACTCCAGCGGCAACGCCACGTCCTGGAACCCCAACGCCAGTGCTGTCGTCAGCGCCCTCGCGGTTTCGGGCGGTGTGGTGTATGCGGGAGGCTCTTTCACCACGATCGGTGGCCAGTCGCGCAACTATATCGCGGCCTTGGACTCCAGCGGCAACGCCACGTCCTGGAACGCTGGCACCGTCAATAACACCGTCAGCGCCCTCGCGGTTTCGGGTGGTGTGGTCTATGCGGGAGGCAATTTCACCACCATCGGAGGTCAGACGCGAAACTATATCGCGGCCTTAGACGCCAGTGGCAACGCCACTTCCTGGAACGCTGGCGCTGTCAACAGCAGCGTCGTGGCCCTTGCGGTTTCGGGTGGTGTGGTGTATGCGGGAGGCTCTTTCACCACCATCGGAGGTCAGACGCGCAACTATATCGCGGCCTTGGACTCCAGCGGCAACGCCACGTCCTGGAACGCTGGCACCGTCAATAACACCGTCAGCGCCCTCGCGGTTTCGGGTGGTGTGGTCTATGCGGGAGGCAATTTCACCACGATTGGCGGCCAGACGCGCAACTATATCGCGGCCTTGGACTCCAGCGGCAACGCCACGTCCTGGAACGCTGGCACCGTCAATAACACCGTCAGCGCCCTCGCGGTTTCGGGTGGTGTGGTCTATGCGGGAGGCAATTTCACCACGATTGGCGGCCAGACGCGCAATCGTATTGCGGCCTTGGACTCCAGCGGCAACGCCACCGCCTGGAACGTTGGCAACGTCAACATCGGTGTCAACGCCCTTGCGGTTTCGGGTGGTGTGGTCTATGCGGGAGGCAATTTCACCACGATTGGCGGCCAGACGCGCAATCGTATTGCGGCCTTGGACTCCAGCGGCAACGCCACTTCCTGGAACCCCAACGCGAATGGCGAGGTTAAAGCCCTCGTGGTTTCCGGCGGAACGGCGTATGTGGGTGGTAATTTTAGCGCCATCGGCGGACGGCAGGTGGGATTCTTTGCAATGATCTCTTTGCCGGGCATCTCCGGAACCGCCTACGCCGACACCGGCACGACGCCTTTGGGCTCGGGGCGCACGGTGGCGCTTTCCGTGAATGGCGCCGCGCCCGCTTACACGGCTACGACCGACACAAGCGGCCAGTTCACTTTCAGCGGCTTAAACCTCACCCCTGGTGCCACCATTGCGCTGTATCTCTCCGGGGCAAGTGAAAAAGCGGTCACCGCCGTGTTGGCCTCGGGTGAATCCAATGCCCAAATCGATCTCTACCAAGACCACTTGATCGTTCGCTCCGATGTTCCGGAGGGAACTCCGGTCACCAACGCGCTCTTGGCCGCGGCGAACAACGGCAACGCCGACATGACCGCGATCTACTCCGTCACCGGCACGGCCCTCACCACGGCCTCGGGAAAATCGCTCTATGTTTGGCCCGCTACCAGCTACAAACCCAAAGGTCAGCTCACCACCAACCAGAACCTGGTTATCGCTGGTGGCCTCCAGCCCGAAGGAAGCTCGGTCACGGTGAATGGCGTTTGGCGCCAGACCGGCGTGGTCCAGCTCGGGACGTCCGTCGTCACCTTAAATGGTTCCGGGATCGACCTCACCGGCTCCGGCAATTTTGACGCCGGGACGAGCACCGTCATCTTCGCCGGCGCTTCGGTGCAGCAGTCCACCTGTGCCGGAAAATCCTTCTATCACATGCAGGTGACGGGCGCTGGCCTCACTTTGAAGGACGCACTCCAAACAGCAGGGAGTCTCACGCTTTCCTCCGGGACGTTCACGGCCGGAAGCTCCTCCATTACGGTCGCCGGAGACGTGACGATCAGCACGAACACAGTCTTTAACGCCGGAACCAGCACCATGACGCTCAGCGGTTCCGCCGTCCAAAACGTCTGGTCCTCCACCCGCACGTACGCCTGGCTGGATATCACGAACACCTCAGCGGGCGGCGTGCGCTTCCGCGACAGCTTGGTGGTCGGTACCTTCACCGCACTCGCCCAAGGCACGACGCTGCAGTTTGCCGTTGCCCCCTCTAGTTTCTCTGCTCTCAACTCTCTCTCGCTCGGACCACCCTCCGGGACGAAGCTCGGCCTGCGGAGCGTGAAGGACAGCTCGCAGTGGCTCATCGTCCTGGCCACCGGGGCTACGCAGTCGGTGCAGAACGTCAACGTGAAAGACTCCAATGCCTCGGGCGGCATTCAAATCGTGACCGATTGCGAGAGCGTCAATGCCGGAAACAATCTCTGGTGGAGTTTTGGCGGTCCCATCACCTCGAACGGCACGGGCGGCGGCAACTGGTCGAGCGCCTCCACCTGGAAAACGGCGAAAGTGCCTGGCACCTGCAATGCGGTGACGATCCTGGCCGGCGACGTTGTGACGCTGGACACGGGACTCGGGACGGCGTCAACGACGACGGTGAACGGCACCCTGCAGTTCAGCACGGTCCAGTCAAGCACCTTTACGTTGGTCAAAGGCTCGATGACGGTGGCCGCGGGCGGGACCCTCACCCTGGGCACCGCGGCCACGCCGATTCCGGCGGGCTCGACCGCGACCTTGGTCTTGGCCTATGGGGGAACCGCAGGACAATACGGGCTGACCATCAACAACGGCGGCAACTTCGTCGTCTATGGCTCCACCAAAACACCCTACACGTCTGCGACGTCGGACGTCGGACCCGGCGCGACGTCCGTGTCCGTCGTCGCGCCGATCACCGGATGGCAGAACGGCGACCTGATCACGATCGACACCGAAGCCGTGACCCTTACCTCGATTGACGGCGGAAACTTGAGCTTTACGCCGGCCTTGACGATCAACCATTACGCCTCGACGCCGACCATCGTGGCCAACCTCACGCGGAACGCCGTCGTGCGTTCCTCGGGGACCGACACCCTGGCCAACACGGCTTACATCCAGAACCTGGCAAGAAGCGCCACGAGCTTCAGTCTGACCTACGGCGAGTTCGCCTTTCTGGGGGCAGCGTTCGACGCGCGCCGATACGGCCTCGCCTGGGATGGGACTGCGGCGAAGGGATCAATTTCGAGCTCCACGGTGCATGACGGCTACAGCGGGGTCACTCTCAGATCGGGAGCGCAAGGTATCCACATCAACCAGAACGTGATCTATCGGATGGCGTATATCGGGATAGTGTTCAGCAACGCGTCCACCAACACCGTCAGCGGCAACATCGTGTCCGGAAACGCCGCGTCTGGCATTCTAGTCTCCAACAGCTCTATCCATAACATCTTTAGCGGCAACCGGGTGCTGGGGAACCTCCTCGCCGGAATCTCTCACTACGGCACTTCCACACAAAACACCTACAGCGGAAACCTCGTGTCGGGCAATACGGACGGAGGCATCAGCATCGCCTCGGCGAACAACACCCTCAGTGGAAACACCGTGTCGGGCAATAGCGGGGGTGACGCAATCAGGATTACGGGCTCCAACAACACCTTGAGCGGCAACAACGTGGTAGGGAATCAAGGCCTGGGAATCAATATTCGAGATTCGGTGAGCAACATTATCCTGATCGGCAACCAAGTGTCGGGGAATACGAGCTACGGATTGCAGCTCTATAACGCTGTCACGAACAACACCTTGATCGGAAACAATGTCTGGGGAAATAGCAACATCGGGATTCATGTTGAGAACTCGACCCACAACGTCGTGATCGACAGCCGCTTCGGCTACGACGCGGCCGGCGCACCCAGCGCGGATGGCACGGCCGAGATCTCCTTCAACACCGCGAACGCCGAAACCCTCCTCCTGAAAAACACGCGCGTCAACCCCACCGTGGGGATCAACCTTACGGGCTTTAACCGCCCCGGCAATTACCTCCTCTCCTACAACCAGGACTTGGATACCGGCACCGTTCGGGTGTATGGCGACTACACGGTCTCCGGCTCGACGCTGGCGCTGGACTATGCCTCCAGGCTCTATCTATCGAGCGCTACGACACCGAGCTTAAAGCGCGCGGTCGGCGGCACGCACACTTCCAGCGTCACCTGGACGAGCGACGCCAATGCCGTGAGCCAGCTCATCACGATCACCTACAACAGCGCCTTGACGCGCTGGGAGGTCTCCGGGTCGTCTACTCCGGGCACGCTCTGCACAATTTCGGGCGCTGCGGGCGGCAGCACAGACTGCCCCGCCGCGGGTCCCCAGTTCCATCTCACCGTGGTCGGCGCGACGCCGGTTGATGGCGACTTCCTTGACTTCGCGCTCTTGGCCGCTTCCCAGGACCAGAACCTCCAGAAGAAACTCAAGTTTGGGAAATCAGCCAGTTCTGGTTCCACCTGGAACAACAACACCGGCCGTTCTAAGTTGACAGTCGCCCCTGGCGCCGGGTTCCAGGCGGTGGGGGTGTCGACTTCTCCAACGTTGGTTAGTTGGTTAGATAGTTCAAGCACCTACTACACCTTTGTCTCCTCCGGGATGTTCACCGTGCAGCACGCTTCCTTCACTCGCATGGACGAAGACGGCATCCAGCTTTCTGGCACCGGGCCTTTCTTTGTCCGGTATTCGACGTTTGACTATGTCGGCGGACGCGCCGGCGTCACGGCGGGAAGGCTCCTGAGCTTGAACGACGTCACCCAAAGCACCGTCACCTTGATCGGCGTCCACTACGGCAATAATGGCGACGCGGCGCTCACAAACAAATACAACTACACGATCCTAGGTTCCAGCACGGGTCTCCAGTGGGCCAACGGCGGCTACGAGGGAGCCCTGGCGGGCGACGCCTTTGAGCAGAACGACACCTCCAACAAGATCTTGTGGGGGAGAGGCTGTGAAACCGTGACCTCAGTGGCAAGCGCGAGCTGGGGACTCGACAGCACCTGGGACAAAGGGTACGTGCCGACCTCCTGCAACCCGGTCGTGATCGCGGCGGGCCACACGGTGACCCTCGATATTTCCAGTGCCACGGCCTCGACCACCACGATTAACGGCACCCTGGCGTTTAGCACAGTGAACTCGAGCACCCTCACCATGGTCGGCGGCAATATGACAGTCGCCGCGGGTGGGACCCTTACGCTGGGCACGGCAGCCGCCCCTCTCGTTTCTCCTGCTCTCGCTTCTCTAATTCTCGCTTCTGGTACTTATGCTGGGCAGTACGGTCTCATCGTGAACAACGGCGGGAACTTCGTTGTTTATGGAGCTACGAAGACACCTTACACCACGGCCACCGCGGATGTAGCGAAATCCGCCACGCATGTGGATGTCGTGGGACCGATGACCGGTTGGAACGTGGGCGACCTGATCACGATCGACTCGGTGACTGCCACGATCACCGGCTTCTCGGGCTCGGGCGTCGACTTCACGCCGGGGACCATCTCAGCCTATTATTCGACCATGCCGCTCATCGTGGCCAACCTCACGCGCAACGCGGTCGTGCGCTCTTCCGGTACCAATACATCAGCGAACACCGCTTACCTCAAGAGTCTAGTCGAAAACGCGACCAGTTTCGTTGTGACCTACGGAGAATTCATTTACTTAGGTAACAGCAATAGCTGTACTGGAAATAACACCTGCGGCGTCTCCTTGACTTATGTCGGGCTAGGGTACCCTAGGGGCTCCATTTCCAGTTCAACGGTGCGAAATGGTTACTATGGAATACATTTATATGGGGCGAACAGCGCGCTCATGTTGATGAACAATATCTACAACAACACACAAGGCTATTACGTCCGCAGCACCTTAAGCACAGCGTTCACCTCGAACAACGTTTATGCGAGTAGCGGCGGCGGTTTTGATGTCGGGTTTGGTTCTCACTACAACACCTTCAACTCGAACTATGTCTATCGGAACGGCGCCGGGGGATTCGGCATGAATGGGGCAACCAACAACAGCCTAACCCTCAACCGGATCTTCTCCAATACCAGCAGCGGGCTTTATATGGTTGGAAGTGCCAACAACAATACGATCGTTTCAAATTTAGTGTATGGCAACAACGATGGATTTGCTCTCGAAGGCGTTAACAGCAACATCCTGATAGCCAACAGCCTGTATTCGAACGTAGCGGGAATCGACAGTTGGGGTGGCTCCAAAGATAATATTTGTGTCGACTGCTTCATCGGCTATTCGAGCGCGGCGGTTTCTCTCCCTAATGGCAACCCCGAAATCGAACTGCATGGGGCCAGTTCAACGACCCTGGTCCTGAAAAACTCATGGGTCAATCCCACCCCTGGCATTCAGACCACAGGCTTTACGACAGCCGGCTCATACCTCGTGAACTACAGCACAAACCCCGGTACTCTCCAGGTCTATGGGGACTACAACATTGTGGGTTCCACACTCACGCTGGACTACGCTTCCCAACTCTACACCTCAACGGCCACGAACCTCAAAGTGATGTGGGGTTCAGGCTCCACCTTCGCGGTGAACTCCACCTCGGACACAACCGCCGTTTCGCAGCTTGTGACCATCACTTGGACAGGGCTCGCATGGGAAGTGCAGGGGAGCAGCACGGGATACATGGGGAGTTACAACACCTCAGGAGTGAGTAAGCCTTTCCCCGCGGCCGGACCCACGCAGTTCATGCTCACCGTCACCTACACCACGCCGGCCGCGGGGGACATGGCCGACTTTGCGCTTCTGGCCGCTTCGCAAGACGCCGGCGTGCAGAAGAAGCTCCTCTTTGGCAAGTCGGCGACGTCGGGATCGACCTGGAACAACAATACGGGGAGATCCAAGATCACGGTTGCACCCGGAGCCGGGTTCAGAGCAGTGGGAGTGCCTGCGGCGCCGACGCTCGTGAGTTGGTTGGGTAGTTCGAGCACCTACTACACCTTTGTCTCCTCCGGGATGTTCACCGTGCAGCACGCTTCCTTCACTCGCATGGACGAAGACGGCATCCAGCTTTCTGGCACCGGGCCTTTCTTTGTCCGGTATTCGACGTTTGACTATGTCGGCGGACGCGCCGGCGTCACGGCGGGAAGGCTCCTGAGCTTGAACGACGTCACCCAAAGCACCGTCACCTTGATCGGCGTCCACTACGGCAATAATGGCGACGCGGCGCTCACAAACAAATACAACTACACGATCCTAGGTTCCAGCACGGGTCTCCAGTGGGCCAACGGCGGCTACGAAGGGGCCTTGGCGGGCGACGCCTTTGAACAAAACGACACCTCGAACAAGATCACCTGGGGCTACGGCTGCGAAACCGTGACCTCAGTGGCAAGCGCGAGCTGGGGACTCGACAGCACCTGGGACAAAGGGTATGTGCCGACCTCCTGCAATCCGGTGGTGATTGCGGCGGGCCACACGGTGACCCTCGATATTTCCAGTGCCACGGCCTCGACCACCACCATTAACGGCACGCTGCAATTCAGCACGGTGAACTCGAGCACCTTGACGATGGTGGGCGGCGGCATGACGGTGGCCGCCGGCGGGACCCTGACCCTGGGCACGGCAGCCGACCCTCTCGTTTCTCCTGCTCTCGCTTCTCTAATTCTCGCTTCTGGTACTTATGCTGGGCAGTACGGTCTCATCGTCAACAACGGCGGCAACTTCGTGGTTTACGGCAGTACCAAAACCCCCTACACGACGGCGACGTCGGACGTCGGACCCGGCGCGACCTCCGTGTCCGTCGTCGCGCCGGTCACCGGCTGGTCGAACGGCGACCTGATCACCATCGACACCGAAGCCGTGACCCTTACCTCGATTGACGGCGGAAACTTGAGCTTTACGCCGGCCTTGACGATCAACCATTACGCCTCGACGCCGACCATCGTGGCCAACCTCACGCGGAACGCCGTCGTGCGTTCCTCGGGGACCGACACCCTGGCCAACACGGCTTACATCCAGAACCTGGCAAGAAGCGCCACGAGCTTCAGTCTGACCTACGGCGAGTTCACCTTTCTGGGGGCAGCGTTCGACGCGCGCCGATACGGCCTCGCCTGGGATGGGACTGCGGCGAAGGGATCAATTTCGAGCTCCACGGTGCATGACGGCTACAGCGGGGTCACTCTCAGATCGGGAGCGCAAGGTATCCACATCAACCAGAACGTGATCTATCGGATGGCGTATATCGGGATAGTGTTCAGCAACGCGTCCACCAACACCGTCAGCGGCAACATCGTGTCCGGAAACGCCGCGTCTGGCATTCTAGTCTCCAACAGCTCTATCCATAACATCTTTAGCGGCAACCGGGTGCTGGGGAACCTCCTCGCCGGAATCTCTCACTACGGCACTTCCACACAAAACACCTACAGCGGAAACATCGTGTCGGGCAATACGGACGGAGGCATCAGCATCGCCTCGGCGAACAACACCCTCAGTGGAAACACCGTGTCGGGCAATAGCGGGGGTGACGCAATCAGGATTACGGGCTCCAACAACACCTTGAGCGGCAACAACGTGGTAGGGAATCAAGGCCTGGGAATCAATATTCGAGATTCGGTGAGCAACATTATCCTGATCGGCAACCAAGTGTCGGGGAATACGAGCTACGGATTGCAGCTCTATAACGCTGTCACGAACAACACCTTGATCGGAAACAATGTCTGGGGAAATAGCAACATCGGGATTCATGTTGAGAACTCGACCCACAACGTCGTGATCGACAGCCGCTTCGGCTACGACGCGGCCGGCGCACCCAGCGCGAATGGGACGGCCGAGATCTATTTCAACAACTCTTCCAATGCCGAAACCCTCCTGATGAAAAACACCCGGGTGAACCCTTCACCGGGCATCTTTCTGAATGGTTTTAACAACCCCGGGAATTACGTCCTCTCCTACAACCAGGACTTTGCGACCGGCACGGTCCGCGTCTACGGTAATTACGCGGTTTCCGGATCCACCATGGCCTTGGATTACGCGTCCAGGCTCTACCAGTCGAGCGCCACGATGCCGAGCCTCAAGCGCGCCGTCGGCGGCACGCACACTTCCAGCGTCACCTGGACAAGCGACGCCAATGCCGTGAGCCAACTCATCACGATCACCTACAACAGCGCCTTGACGCGCTGGGAAGTGACAGGATCCAGCACGCCGGGCACGCTCTGCACAATTTCGGGCGCTGCGGGCGGCAGCACAGACTGCCCCGCCGCGGGTCCCCAGTTCCATCTCACCGTGGTCGGCGCGACGCCGGTTGATGGCGACTTCCTTGACTTCGCGCTCTTGGCCGCTTCCCAGGACCAGAACGTCCAGAAGAAATTGTTATTTGGAAAATCGGCAACAACTGGATCGACATGGAACAACAACACCGGCCGCTCAAAAATCACCATAGCGCCCGGAGCGGGGTATCGGAGTATCGGAGTATCGGGGTACCCGACCATCGTGGATTGGCTGGACAGCTCCGCCACCTACTACACCTTTGTCTCCTCCGGGATGTTCACCGTGCAGCACGCTTCCTTCACTCGCATGGACGAAGACGGCATCCAGCTTTCTGGCACCGGGCCTTTCTTTGTCCGGTATTCGACGTTTGACTATGTCGGCGGACGCGCCGGGGTCACAGCGGGAAGGCTCCTGAGCTTGAACGACGTCACCCAAAGCACCGTCACCTTGATCGGCGTCCACTACGGCAATAATGGCGATGCGGCGCTCACGAACAAATACAACTACACGATCGCAGGTTCCAGCACGGGTCTCCAGTGGGCCAACGGCGGCTACGAAGGGGCCCTGGCGGGCGACGCCTTTGAACAAAACGACACCTCGAACAAGATCACCTGGGGCTACGGCTGCGAAACCGTGACCAGTGTGGGGACGGGCTCCTGGGGCTTGGAGAGCACCTGGGACAAGGGCTATGTGCCGACTTCCTGTAACCCGGTGGTGATCGCCGCGGGCCACACGGTGACCCTCGATATTTCCAGTGCCACGGCCTCCACCACCACGATTAACGGCACCCTGGCGTTTAGCACGGTGGACTCGAGCACCCTCACCATGGTGGGCGGCGACATGACGGTGGCCGCGGGCGGGACCCTCACCCTGGGCACCGCGGCCAACCCCATCGTGGCGGGGTCCACGGCCACCCTCATCTTGTCTTCAGGAACTTACGCGGGGCAGTATGGCCTCATCGTGAACAACGGCGGCAACTTTGTCGTGCGCGGCAGCACCAAGACGCCGTTCACCACGGTGACCGGCGCCGGGACCGTCGGACCGGGTGTGACCAGTTTCTCGGTCGGGGACGCCACCGGGTGGCAGGTCGGCGATACGATCACGATCGACACCGAGGCCGTCACCATCGCGGCGATCAGCGGCACGACCATCAGCAGCTACGCGCCGGGACTGGGCCAAATTCATTACGCAACGATGACCGTGAGGGTGGGCAATCTTTCACGTAACGCTGTCATCCGGTCCTCGGGCACGAGTACGGCCACCAACACCGCCTATCTCTACAGCCTTGCGGCGCACACCACCAGCTTCGACGTCAACTACGGTGAGTTCGCATATTTGGGCGCCGACATATGGTACCAACAAGGCGTCTGGTTAAGGACCGGCGCGACCGGATCAGTTTCCAGCTCGACGATCCACCACGGCTACCGAGGCCTCGTTCCGCAGTCGACTAACGGGACTTTCGCGTCGAACAATATCTACGCCTGTGCCGACATTGGCGTGATGGTCACGGGCGGGTCGGGGAATGTCGTGACCGGCAATAACATCTATGCCAATGGCAAGGAAGGCATCATGTTGAATAGCACCAGCGGTGGTCATACGGTCCGCGGCAATAACGTCTTCAAACAAACGGCTATCGATGGCGGTATTGCGTCATACAATTCGAACAACAATAACATCTCTTTTAACAATATCTATTCGAATGTAGTGGGACTTTTCTTGCAGGTGGGCTCAGGTGGAGGCAATACCATCAGTTCCAATACCATTTACGGCAACACCAACGGCGTTCGAGTGCAAAATACCACCGGGAATGTTCTGACTGGCGGTAGTCTGGGGTACGACGCTCTCGGGAACAGCCGGCCTAACACGACGGAAATTTATCTACATGAAGGCTATACGGACAACCTGACCCTGAAAGCAGTCCGGGTCAACCCGACCTTCGCCCTGCCCATCACCGGCTTCAACAAGGCCGGCAACTATCTGATCTCCTACAACCAAAGCTTTGACACCGGCACCGTGCGGGTCTGGGGTGATTACACAGTGTCGGGCGCGACCTTCACGCTTTCGTATGCGAGTGAAACCTACACCGGCGCGGGCGACGCCAATTGGCAGAAGAGGCTCCTCTTCGGACCTTCGAGCTCGACCTTCAACAACGGCCGCTCCAAAATAGCTGTCGCGCCCGGCGCCGGGTTCCAGGCGGTGGGGGTGTCGACTTCTCCAACGTTGGTTAGTTGGTTAGATAGTTCAAGCACCTACTACACCTTTGTGTCCTCCGGCACCTTCACCGTCCAATATGCCACCTTCACCAACGTCGATGAAAATGGCTTGTGGCTCAGTGGCTCAGACGGCATCAGCCTGAACAACGCGACCTTTGACTACGCAGGCTCGGGCGTCAGTTCGACGAGCACCTATATCACGGCAAGCGCCGTGGTGTCGACCGCGACGTTCAATTCTCTGGAATTTCTGAAGAGCCGCTCCAACGGCGCGAACTACAATATCTCGGTGGTAGGATCAGACGCCGGGCTGCTCTGGACGCTGCAGCGCTATTCGGGTATCCTGGGCGGGGAAAACTTTGAGCGCAACGATCCGTCGAACAAGGTGCGCTGGGGAATGCACAAATATTCGGAGGGAATGTGGCATATCATGGATTGATCAAGCGTACGGCGGATTCTCGGTTCCGTACGGCGGATCCTCGGTTCCGTACGGCGGATCCTCGGTTCCGTACGGCGTCCCGGCCATCGGCCTGCGGCCGAGGCAGGGACAGTCCCTACACGCGCCCGCCACTACTGCAAGGCGGGCCCGCCTGTGTCTCAGTGGCGGGAAGCGTGTGCGGGACGGATCAGCCGAACGGCGGAAAAGCCAGGACGGCAGAATGGCCAGAACGGCGGAGGCAGCATGAGGCAGAGACAGCAAAAGACGGCCCTTTACGGCTTGGGGACGGTCCCCAAGGTGTTGCAAATCACAAAGGGAAGACCGGTGCGTTACCGCGGCCAGTTTTTGATGCCTTTGATGCCGATCATCCAGAGCGATCCCTGGAGGCGCTCTTCAGCGGTCCGGCTGAAAAAATCCAGAGCACGGCGAATCAGAAAGCTTCTGGACATCCGATCGATGTCGATCAGCACAATGCCCCGGCAGTGCCGAACATCAAATCGCACAATATTGCCGAAGTCTTTGTCCATGGTCAGAAGAATCTGCGAGGTTTTCACGGCATGGTGAAAGATCGCGTCATCATCCGCTCGGGCGAGTCCTGCTTCAGCCGCCAGCTGTATGCGGTGGCCCTGCTGACGAAGCGCCTCGACCAGATCAGCATGCACGCACTGATCTGCAAAAAGACGCATCGGCTATCTCGAGGCGCTGGAGCGGGCGAAGATCTTCGTGGGCTCTTCGGAGAGACGGCTGGCAAAAGCCAGGGCGGCGAGCACGTCTTTCCTCGTCAGGCGGGGAAGCTGGCCCGGAATTTCATGAACGGAGTAACCGGCAGAAACGAGATTCAAAATATCGACCACGGCAATCCGCGTCCCTTTGATGCAGGGCTTGCCGAAGCGAATACGAGGATTAATGGAAATGCGCTTCATGGGAAGCAGTATACCATAGACGAAAGATGAGGGACGACAGATGAGAAACGAGCGCTCATCAGACAAGTCGCGGTAGCGAGCAGCGAAGAGCGAGCAGAGATGAGAAACGAGAGCAGAGAAACGAGAGCAGAGAAACGAGAGCAGAGAAACGAGAGATGAGAGACGAGAAACGAGAGCAGAGAGATGAGAGACGAGAAACGAGAGCAGAGAAACGAGAGATGAGAGACGAGCGATGAGAGACGAGCGATCATCGGATAAGTCACGGCAGCAAGCAGCGAGAAGCGAACAGCGGCAAGCTGAGAGCTCTGCGCTTTTCTCTGATCGCTCTGCGCTGCCGTTATCGCCGGTATTCGGACGGAATGTGGCATATCATGGATTGATCAAGCGAACGGCGGATTCTCGGTTCCGTACGGCGGATTCTCGGTTCCGTACGGCGGATTTTCGGTACCGTACATCGGATCCGCCTTACGGTGCTAAAGATCTGCCTCACGGTACGGCGAATCCGCCCCACGGTGCCAAAGCTCCGCCCCATGGTGCTAAAGATCCGCCCCAAGGTGTTGTGTGTTCAGGAGAGAAAGAATTGAAAAGAGATCACGCGGGCTATGGGTCGGAATTCCTTATCTTCGGTGAGAAGGAGACAGCGGTGATGGCGCGCCATTTCGGCAATCGACAAATCCGTCAGGGATGCCTGGACGCCGCGCCTGGCCAGAAGAAAACGAGCATAAGCGACGCGGTCCCAAAGGTCCTCGGGCTCCGGAAGCCTGTCGACAGCGCCCAGGCGATCGGAGAGCTGCAGGAACTCCTTTTCATGGCGGGTCCCGGAGAGGAGCTCCGCCCGAATGATCGCGGTGAGGCAAGCAGCGTCATGGCGAAGGAGTTCGTCGAGGTGGTCGGTGAACCGGGACGAAGCGCCGCGGAAGTAACTGATCCAGACCGAGGTGTCCACCAGGACCTTGCCCCTCACGAGCGTTGGCGGGCTTTACCGATATCCAACCGCAGGGGAAGTCTCCCGCGCAGGGCTATGAGCGCCGCGATTTTCTCGCGCTTCAGGAGCGCCTGGAGCCCTTGCAGGACCGTCTCAGTTTTGGTCCTGGCCCGGCAAGCTTTCTGGGCCTTGCTGAGAAGGTCGAACGGCAAATTGAACGTGGTGCGCATAAAAGCCTCCTTGAGCGATGCATACACATTCTACCTAAGGTATGCATCCGAATCAAACGTGTCAGACAGGCTGCCTGGTACAACGGGAGAACGTAGGACGTCATGGCGAGGAGGCCTTCCGACGTACTTTTTGAGAAAGGCCGACGAAGCAGGCTGTCGTGGTCAACGTCGAGATTGCTTCGGCTGCAAGGAGGGCCTCGCAATGACAGCGGGGGAAGGCCTCCTCGCAATGACAAGAGCGGCGAAGACAACATGAGGCGGGGACGGAGAGGATGAGATGATAAAGGTCAGAGCAGAGAAACGAGAGATGAGAGACGACAGATGAGGGAGGGGAACAGAGTGAGGAGCGAAGAGTGAAGGGCGAAACTAAAAACGGTCGCGAACGAATTTCAGGAAGAAGCGAAGTTGTTCCGGAGATGTTTTCGGAAAGCGGCTGGATCGCACGGAAGCCTCTTCTCCGTCGTGCCAATGGTGAGGGTGATGAGGAAGGTGGGGATGGTGCGGGGCGTTATCAAAACGGTAGATGTGGCCGGAGTGCGAACGGTGGTCCCAATGATAAGAATATTTGCCGCGAGGGCTTAGCCAAATGTCGATAAAACTTCTATCGCGCAGACGCAATCGGAGCTTGATCGAGCCAAGGCTCCGCTTGCCGGGGTATTCATGCGACGCTATGATATCCGAAAATTCACGTCGTGCGATCTGGGCGAGCTTCTGGTATACGGGGAGCACGTGTCAATGCAGCTTCTTCAGTGTTTTGCGGAGTTTGGTGAGGTGGTCTTCCAGGTTTTCCCAGGCGATGACGTCTTCCCACCCTGGGTGGTTGGGTGTGGCGCCCGATTTGATTTTCTTCTGGAGCGCGGAGCGCGAAGAAACCAGATATTTTTCCCGGAAGTCCGCGATGTCTTCTTCGGTTAATCGAATTTCACGCTCCACGTACGATAGCAGACCATTTCGAATCAAGTCCGAGGGTTTGATGTTCAACGCTTTCGACACCTGGTTGACGAGAGGGCTCATAACGTCATGAGTATAGCACGGGAACAAGGCGTACGGCAGATCCTCGGAACCATGCGGCGGATTCTGGGTACCGTACGGCGTCCCGGCCATCGGCCTGCGGCCGAGGCAGGGACAGTCCCTACACGCGAAGCGTGTGCGGGACGGATCTCCGGTTCCGTACGGCGGATTTTCGGTACCGTACATCGGATCCGCCTTACGGTGCTAAAGATCTGCCTCACGGTACGGCGAATCCGCCCCACGGAACTCAAGATCCGCCTCATGGTACTGAAGATCTGCCTCACGGTGCGAAAGATCTGCCTCACGGTGCCAAAGATCCGCTGTATGGAGCGCTACTCGGAGGGCATGTGGTATATCATGGATTAGTGAAACGAGAGGCGGCAAACCCGAACGGCGGCTTACCAGAACAGCGGCTGACCCGAGCGGCGGGGAGTGGAGGTTCTTATGAAATTACCACACGCTGCCACTCTGGAGTGCCGACGTTCTGGAATGCCGCCGTTCTGCAGTGCCGCCATTCTTCGGAGGGCATGTGGCATATCATGGATTGATCAAGCGAACGGCGGATCCTCGGTTCCGTACGGCGTCCCGGCCATCGGCCTGCGGCCGAGGCAGGGACAGTCCCTACACGCGCCCGCCACTACTGCAAGGCGGGCCCGCCTGTGTCTCAGTGGCGGGAAGCGTGTGTGGGACGGATCTCCAGTACCATACGGCGGATCTTCGGTACCAAACAGCGGATCAGCCGAACGGCGGAAAAGCCAGGACGGCAGAATGGCCAGAACGGCGGAGGCAGCATGAGGCAGAGACAGCAAAAGACGGCCCTTTACGGCTTGGGGACGGTCCCCAAGGTGTTGCAAATCACAAAGGGAAGACCGGTGCGTTACCGCGGCCAGTTTTTGATGCCTTTGATGCCGATCATCCAGAGCGATCCCTGGAGGCGCTCTTCAGCGGTCCGGCTGAAAAAATCCAGAGCACGGCGGATCAGAAAGCTTCTGGACATCCGATCGATGTCGATCAGCACGATGCCCCGGCAGTGCCGAACATCAAATCGCACAATATTGCCGAAGTCTTTGTCCATGGTCAGAAGAATCTGCGAGGTTTTCACGGCATGGTGAAAGATCGCGTCATCATCCGCTCGGGCGAGTCCTGCTTCAGCCGCCAGCTGTATGCGGTGGCCCTGCTGACGAAGCGCCTTGACCAGATCAGCATGCACGCACTGATCTGCAAAAAGACGCATCGGCTATCTCGAGGCGCTGGAGCGGGCGAAGATCTTCGTGGGTTCTTCGGAGAGACGGCTGGCAAAAGCCAGGGCGGCGAGCACGTCTTTCCTCGTCAGGCGGGGAAGCTGGCCCGGAATTTCATGAACGGAGTAACCGGCAGAAACGAGATTCAAAATATCGACCACGGCAATCCGCGTCCCTTTGATGCAGGGCTTGCCGAAGCGAATACGAGGATTAATGGAAATGCGCTTCATGGGAAGCAGTATACCATAGACGAAAGATGAGGGACGAAGACGGTGTCTCTCAGTTTTCAGTTCTCTTCTTTCTGCCCTCGAGCTTTCAAGCTTTCAAGAGGGCAGAGACCAGAGAGCAGAAAGGCGAGAAGTGAGAACTGAAAGAGGAGAGAATGGATCGGTCTTTGGAGGGCCTGTGGCACATCATGGACTTACGGCACGGCAGCGCAAAGCGAGCAGCGAAGAGCGAGCAGAGATGAGAAGCGAGAGCAGAGAAACGAGAGCAGAGAAACGAGAGCAGAGAAACGAGAGATGAGAGACGAGAGATGAGTGAGGGAAAAAGAGTGAAGAGCGAAACGGCCGTATCGGAGCATCGGAGTAGCGGAGTTTCGGAGTGCCGGAGTCACGTCGACGCCGTTACGACGTTACCCCGATACTCCGTTACCCCGATACTCCGTTACACCCCGCCACAACATCTTTGGCGGGCCCGCCAGGATTCAGTGGCGGGCGTTACCCCGATACCCCGTTGCTCCGATACCAACACTAAGCGTGAGGGAAATATTTTTGAAGAAATTCTTTGGGGGTCAGAATTTCCGTCCCCTGGGAATGGCCCAAGGGGCGGATATCACGGAGGTCTCCGGTGACTAAGACGTCGGCTTTGGCGGCTGCGGCGCATTCCAGGATACGGTTGTCCGCTTCGACGCGTTGGATGACGTTGATCCGCAGGCGGGGGTCGATGATGATGAACGTCATGCGCAGCCGCTTGCGGAGCCTCAAGAGCGCCTCTTCGTCCCAGAAGGCCTTGTGTTCCAGATTCTTGAGCAGTTCGCTCAAGATGAAGCGTGAAAGAAACCCCTCGAATTTACGGGCGCGCGCCAGCTTCAAGATCAAGGAAGACGGGCTGTTTTTGCGAAACGCGACGGCGGAAAAGAGGACGTTCGTATCGAGGACAACGCGAAGGCGTTTACTTTCGGGACGCATCGATCAGCCGTTCAACGTCTCGGTCTGTCAGGACGCCACTTTTCCTCGCCCTGGAACGGCCATAGGACAGGAGCTCTTCCCATTCACGCTCTTCGCGGACATAGCGCCGGAACGCCTCCCGCAGGAGCTCGGAGGTGCTCATGGCGCTCGCTTTGGCGCGCTTGAGGATTTCCCGGTAGAGCGGCGGAGGCAGAGAGATGGTGGTCGTATAGCTCAGGCGGTCGGTGCGCATGGTTCTCTCCTTTGTTACAGTGTGTTACATTATATTAGGCCGAAACAAGGGCGATGTCAAGAGATCCATTTTAGACGGCGGGCGGCGTCATGAGGACGATTCATGTAAACGCGCGACGTTTCGGAGGGCCTGTGGTACATCTTGGGCTCAGAGCGGATATGCCGAACGGCGTCCCGGCCATCGGCCTGCGGCCGAGGCAGGGACAGTCCCTACACGCGCCCGCCACTACTGCAAGGCGGGCCCGCCTGTGTCTCAGTGGCGGGAAGCGTGTGCGGGACGGAGACAGCGCGCGGCGGAGACACCGAACAGCGGGGCCGTCGTGCCGCTACGGCTTGGGAACAGTCTCCAAATTTCTGGCGACCGTCCCCTTGTTGTCGACAGCACGGAAAGGACGCAACGAAACGATGTTATTTAGCGAGCGAGCCGGGAATGTTGGGATTTTCGGGGTTGACGGTCAGTCGACGCTTGCCGGGATCGATGATCAGATCCATATCTTCCAAAGGGATCGCTCCCAAGAGAGGTTCGTCCCCCAAGATCATAGCCCCGACGAAACAGCGGCGGTTCTCGAAAGAAACCTCAATAGGACCCATATAAGGGGCCAAGTGTTTCTTGCCATCCGCGAGCGTCACCTCGCGCTTCTCCAGTTCCCGGAGTTCCAGCTGGAGCGCCACATGTTCGGGAAGACACAAATGCAGAGCGCCAGTGTCGACCAACGCGGAAACCGTCAGAGATTTCAGTTTCGGGTGAACCGGATTGCGAAGGGTAATTTGCGATTTGAAAACGCCCATAACGAGCTCATTTTAGCAGATACGTCACAGAAATGGAGCCTTATGCCGTCATGGCGAGGGAGGCTTTCCGACGTTCTTTCTGGGGAAGGCCGACCGAACCAATCGGAGAGACTAGAGCCGATGGCGCAAAGCAAGGATCGCGCTGTCGATAATCTCGAAGGTGATGAAGAGCGAGCTCTTTTCGTAGAGCTGGTGGAGGGCTTTCTCCGCTTGCGGAAGGCTCAGCCACCGGTGTCTGGCGGCGTAGGCAATCAGGCCGACGGTTCCATGAACTTCGATGGACAGTCTTTCGGCAGACCGCCTGGCGGCCAAATCATCGGTCAAGAAAATGCAGGGAGCATGATCAAGCGCCAGCCTCAGGCATTCGATTTCACCGCGGTCCAAGCCCATCCGCTTGAGCGAGGAGAGCTTCTTGGCCATGGGTGCGAGGGTCAAGACTTGCGTGTGCGGCCAGCTTTCGATGATGGTGCGAAGACGCGTGTCTCTGAGCTCGGATACCACACCGGAAGGAACAAGAAGAGCAGGGAGCCTGGCGAGCAGTGGAAGATGGCCGATCTGTTCCAAGTGGATGAAAGGGCCTGTATCAACAACAAATCTAGGCACTTACACCCCAGGCAATATCCTTATGCACGGCGGAATGCTGCGCTTCAGCGATTTGAACGGCTTCCAGGCCAACGGCTTGGATGGCGCGGCGCCGAGAGAGGCGTTTTTTCAGATAATTCGCCAGTATGGATTCTGTGTAGAGACGCGTCACACCGATCTCGATGGCCTGCGCAATCACATGTTGCGGGGGCTCGTGACGCAGTTTGGCGAGGTGTTCAAGACGCGCGGTCATGTTATTCTGCATGGATCATGTCTCCTATGGATATTTTTGAAGCGAGATCATTATACGCTTTTTGGATAAGGCGTCCTTCAGTTCTCAGTTTTCATCAAAGTGCGCTGGGACCCTTTGGGCGGGGATGGAGAGGACGAAATGACAAAGGTCAGAGCAGAGAAACGAAAGCAGAGAAACGAGAGCGGAGAAGCGAGAGCAGAGAAACGAGAGCAGAGAAACGAGAGACGAGAGATGAGAGACGAGCGATCATCGGATAAGCCACGGCAGCGAGCAGCGAGAAGCGAACAGCGTCAAGCTGAGAGCTCTGCGCTTTTCTCTGATCGCTTTGCGCTGCCGTTACTGCTGTTGTGCGACGAGACCCTTTGCGCAGAGACGGAGAGGACGAAATGACCAAGGTCAGAGCAGAGAAACGAGAGCAGAGAAACGAGAGCAGAAAGCTCTGCTTTCGTTTCTTTGCTTTCGTGTCTCTGCTTTGGATCTTCTGCTCTGAGATCTTTGCGTTCAGCCATCAAAGCAGAGCACGCAGAGCAGACCGACGAAAGCAAAGCATGCAAAGCAGAGCTCTCTGCTTTCGTTTCTTTGCTCTCGTGTCTCTGCTTTGTTCGTTCTGCGTTTTCCCCGTTTTCGCCGGAAGCGATATGTCGTCGACGAACTACCGCATCCGGCGCAGCGACGTGACAAGCGCGGGATCGGCCCGCGGGACCTCGGCGAGCTACAAGCTCACCTCGACCGTCGGCAAACCGGGAGGAAGCCTCTTCACCGGCACCACCTACTTTGTCTATTCGGGCTTCGCGAACCTCGTGTCGCACCCCGATTCGATCGAAGACCTCGCCGTCATCACGGGCCCGAGCACGGGCACCTTGGTCCTCTCGTGGACGGCGCCGACCGCTTTCGGTTCGAACGGCCAGGCCACTTCGTACTCGGCGCGCTACAAGAACACCCCGTTTGCAGACGAAGTCGCTTTCGTGAGCGCGCCGATCTACACGAACACCTGGTCGCCGCTTCCGCCCGGGGGCCTCGAAGCCAAGACCGCCGGGAACTTGGCCTTTAACACCACGTACTACTTTGCGATCAAAGGAGCGGACGCGGCCGGCAACACCGGGTATTTGTCGAACAACGCCGGCGCGGCCACGCTTACCGATGAGGTACCGGACGTCACGATCACCGACGTCGGCCAAAGCAGCGTGACGCTTGCTTGGACGGGCCTTGGCGCCGCGGGCTCCCAAGGGTATTTGGTGCATGCTTCGACACTCCCGAGCTTTAGCGGCACGGTCCGCTCGAGCGCCACCTCGGACACCTTCCAAACAAGCCTCACCGTCTTTTCGTTGCGCCGCGGCAAGCTCACGTATCTGCGGGTCGGCGGACTCAACTGGAACGATGTGCCGTACTTTACGACCTGGGTGAGCACGATCACCTTGCCGGGTCCGCCGCCCGCCACCCCGACGTTTACGGCGGTCTATGCGTCTAGCATCAGTCTCACTTGGGGCGGCGTCACGCCGGACGTGGGCTACAGCGCCGAAGCCTCCACGGGCGCAAGCTTCACCCCGATCGCGCGCTCCTCGGTCACGACGGACGTCGCCTTGAGCACGCTCACGATCCAGAGCCTCATGGCCAACGCCACCTATTACCTGCGCGTGGGCAGTCTCTATGACGACACGACCGCCTACGCCAACACCGTGCCGGCTTCCACGATCACCGTGGCGGCCGTTCCCACGGGCGGAGCCTTCGATAACGTGAGCCCCTCCAGCATCACGGCCAGCTGGTCAGGCTCGATCAACGCCGCGGGCACGAACTTCCGCGTGGAGCTCTCCAGCATCTCGGCGCTGGGCGCCTCCACCGCCACCGCCACGACGTCGGACGTGACGGCGACACTCACCGCCTTGAACCAAGACACCACCTACTGGGCGCGCGTGCAGGCGCTCGGCTGGGCGGGCGCAGACAGTCCGTATCTCTTCATTGGGAGCTCGATCACCGGCACCATCACGCCGCTCCTCATTCCGACTTTGACGGGTTTCCCCGATGTTCAGCGCACGAGCGTCACGGTGGCCTGGGGCCTGACCGGAGGCCCGCAGATCGTTTACGACGTGGACCTCGCCCCGGCCGATCCGTTCGGCACGCATGTCACTTCGAACGTCGTGGCGGGCCCGACGACGGCCGTGCTGGGCTTAAACGTCAACGCCCAATACACCGCGCGCGTGCGCGCGCACAGCCTCACGAGCGGGCGCGTCTCCGGCTGGTCGAATTACAGGAGCACCTACACCTGGGCCGAAGCGCCGACCGTTCTTTCCACGACGGGCGTGAGCAGCACGTACGTGTGGCTCACGTGGAACGGCGGGGCCAATCCACCCGTTACGCTTTATTCCATTGAGCGCTCGACCGACGGCTCCACCTTCACGCAGGCGGGCGCCATCCGCGCGACCGCTTATCAGGATTACACGGTGAGCGCGGGCACCGCTTACGTCTACCGCGTGCGCGCGATCAGCGAAGGAGGAGTCCCCACCGCTTACACGAACACGGTGCTCGTGATGACCGCAGGCGTGGCGAGCGTTCCCAAACGGCCGCTGGGCCTCTGGGGTGAGCGCGTCGATTTGGGCGGCGGGACGTATCAGATGACGTACCGCTGGAGCCGCGTGACGCAGCGCGAAGACGGCACGGCCCTTATCAACCTGGCGGGTTACCAGGTCTACACCTCTTCGAGCGTCCATTTGCCGAGGGCGCTCTGGACGCTTCTGACGACGGTGGCGACCGAAGAATGGCAAGGGGTGGCTCTGGCGAGTGACGTCAAGTATTACTGTCTGCGCGCGATCGACACGAGCGCCCGGGTTTCCGCATGGGGCCAAATCATCGATGACACCTCCGACATCCACCACTTCTTCATGGGGCCGGACAACATCACGCACGCGCAGATGCCGCAGGCCGTGGCGAACGTTCTGCGGGGGAGCCAAAACAACTATGGGGCGGACCTCTGGATGGGTGTGGACGAGGTGACGTCGGAAGAAACGGGGCGCGTTTTGCGCTCGGTGCGTTTTGCGATTGAAAACGGCGTGACGGGCACGGACGTGACGGACTTGCTCTTTAACCCGGCGTCACTACGCGTGGTGATAGGCTATACCGTGATGGGCGGGCACGTCGTGGCCGGGGCCCCGGAGGGACGAGGCGGCGAATCGGCGATGGGGCGAACGATCTGGGGAGCACCGGCGCGGGCGCCGGTCATCACCGCGGAGAACGCCGCCGAGCAGCTTTCGCTCTTCTGGTTTAACGGCCTGGAGTGGGTGAAAACGACGGGCCTCGTGAACACGGCCGATCAGACGGTGAGCGCCACCGGCTCGCGCGCGGGCTCTTTCCAGATCCGCGCAGCGACGCACGCGCCGGGGGTGACGCTCACGCGGGTCTATCCGCGCATCATCACGCCGAACGGCGACGGCTGGAACGACAAGGCCATCTTCCAGTTTGACAACCCTGAGCTCTTGCCGCTTTCGGGCAAGGTGTATGACATCACGGGGGCCTATGTCGCGAGCCTTGTGGCAGGGCCGAACCCCGATTCGTCACTCGCCTGGGACGGCAAAGACGGCGGCGGCAAGGCGGTGCCGGGCGGGATCTATGTGTATCAGGTCGACGTCGGCGGCACGCCCGAAACCGGCACGATTGTGGTGGCACGGTGACGTCTTGGGGACGTTCCCTTGTCGTAGGAGCTTCCTTCTCCCGCCGAAGGCGGGAGAAGGCTAGGATGAGGGCACGCCTAGCCCTCACCCGTTGCCCTTTTGGCATCGCCCTCTCCCACCTGGCGGCGGGAGAGGGGACTCCACCCAGGGACTATGTTTTTGGCTGTAAGAATGGGATTGCGAAATCGATCTGAATTCTCGTGAGAATCTGATGTGTTGACAAAAGGCTTAACTGGGCTTAACCTTAGGAGGGACTCTATATGAAGATCTATTCAGCAACGCGACTCATCATCGTAGGGATACTGTTGTTCTCGTCTCTGCTTGCTCGTCCCTCGTCCGTGGAGGCGCTCGCCTCGCTGGGTTCGGTCACTTTGACGGCGGTGGCCTGCCGGATCTTGACGCCCAACGGCGACGGCTTTAACGACAAAGCGCGCTTTGAGCTCGACAATCCCGAACAGTTGCCGGTGACGGGCTCGGTCTTCGACTTAAGCGGCGCGCGCGTCGCCAGCCTCCAGCAGGGCACCACGCCCGACGTTCTCCTTTGGGATGGCAAAGACGAAGACGGCAAGACCGTCGCGGGCGGCATCTACATTTACCAGCTGGAATTTCAAGGCGAACACGCCACAGGCACCCTCGCCGTCGCCCGATAGCCCGCCAAAATCAAAGTATCGGGGTAACGGGGTATCGGAGTAAGAGCGACGGCGTCAAGGCTTTTATGCCGTTACTCCGATACGCCGATACTCCGCAACTCCGATACTATCGTAAGCGGATCGTTCGAGTGTAGGTTTGTCGGGACTGTCCCCAAGGTGTCTAAGCTTATGAGGCCCAATTCTCCAACGCTCTGTTGGAGTTCTGCAATCATCGCTCTTAGCGTTAGAACTCGCACTCAGTCGGTGTCCAGTCGGTTGGTGTCAGTCTCCGCTGCAGCCCTGTGTCTAACACTGTGCGCATATCGTGCTGTCATCCCGGCGCGTCGTTAGCCGGGATCCATCATGATAGACCCCGGCTTACGCCGGGGTGACGTCAAATCAGATCGTGACTATGATGAAGTTGCTTTTTACGCTTGGACGGGAGTCTTTTTGGCGATGGGTTGTTTGTCGAGAAGATCCAGGACGTCCCGCAAGGGATGCAAAATCCCGGTGAAGGTGGGGGTGTCTTTGACGGTGTAGGAGCTCGCGCGCGTCTCGCGCAGATCCATCATGAGGTCCAGAAAATCCTTCGGTTCATCGCTTTCAAAGGCGAGCACGAATTCCTGATCGTCCAACCCAAACGAATACGTCGTGTTGATGCGCACGGACTGGTATTTATGGCCGGTCACGATGTGCTCCTTCATGGCCTCGCCGCGCGCGCGCTCGCTTAAGGCGTACCAGGCCCGGCTCTTGATGAAAGGGTAGACAAATATATATTTCGATTGCCCGGGAACAATCTGGAGCCTCGAGCCGTGGCCGTCCGGATCTTCTTTCTGGTGTTCTTCGACGTAGGTCGAGCGCCGCGTCATCGAGAGATAGGAATACGGAAGGCTCAAGTAGTGGCCGAGTCCCGTGTTCATGAGCTCCGCGGACATCTGCTCGAGACTTTCCAGGTCGTAGCTCACGCGCCACAGGAAGAAATCGGAGTCGCCCCGGATGCCCACCAGGCTGTAGGCCAGGACGATCATGCGGTCCTGGTAGGACTCGACCACCTCGCCAAACTCCTGCTTCCCCGCGGCGCGCTCCCGTTCCGGCAGGCGGCGCCAGGCAGCGTCGAGCTTATAGATGGGGAAACTCACAAACTGCGGCTTTCCGGGAATGACTTTCACGGGCAGCATTATACAATGACACTGATGAATTGCTTCTGTCACGATGGATCCGACACACTACAGTCGGACGCCTGTAGTGTGGCGTCCCCCGCTGACACCCGCGGGGGATGACGTAAGGTAGACCGCGGGGATGACGGCATCACGTTATTGACGTCATCCCGGCGTTGACGTCACCCCGGCGGTCGTCAGCCGGGGTCTATCATCGACGGACAAAACATGATGGATCCCCCCCTTACGACCGGGGGGGATGACGAAAAATAGACACCGCGGGGGATGACGTAAGGTAGACCGCGGGGATGACGGCATCACGTTATTGACGTCATCCCGGCGTTGACGTCACCCCGGCGGTCGTCAGCCGGGGTCTATCATCGACGGACAAAACATGATGGATCCCCCCCTTACGACCGGGGGGGATGACGAAAAATAGACACCGCGGGGGATGACATAGGGTAGACCGCGGGGGATGACGGCGTAGTGTTTCGCCAATCTCACAAAAACGACTTCATGCAAACTTTTGCCGATTTTATGGAGCAGGTCCTCTACGGCCCCGCGGGCTATTATTCGACCGGCGCCGCGCAGAGCGGGAAAGCGGGGGACTATTTCACGTCGCCCGATGTCGGCAAAGTCTTCGGCGGGCTCCTGTCCATGATCTTTTGGGACTGGAAGGAAAAGCTTGGAAAGGCAGACTTTTGCCTGGTCGAGGCCGGCGCCGGCGAAGGGCGCCTCGCCGGGGACATCCTCGAAACGCGGCCCTTCCGCTACATCGCGGTGGAAAAAAGTCCCGCGCGCCGGGCTGAGCTGGAACGCTTCAAGCAGCACAACCCCGCCTTTGAGGTCCGCGCTGGACTCCAGGAGCTTGGCCCCTTTCACGGCGTGCTCTTCGGCAATGAACTCCTCGACGCCTTCCCGGTCCACCGTGTCCGATTCCACGAGGGGAAACTACAGGAGCTCTACTCTGAGATCGACGGTAAAAGGCGAAAATCTCTTTGGAAAGAGCCCTCCACCGCGCGACTCGAATCTTATTTCCAGCGTCTGGGGATTTCCCTGCCGGAAGGCTACGAAACGGAAGTGAACCTCGGGATGCGAGACTGGCTCCAAGAAGCCTCGCGCGTTTTGGCGTCGGGGCTCGTGGTCCTGATCGATTACGGGCGTCCCGCGCACGAGTATTATCACCCGGAGCGGACCCGCGGGACACTACGAGCCTTCTCCCGACATCACGTCAGCGCCGATTTTCTGAGCGCAAGCGGCGAAACGGACCTCACCGCCGATGTCGACTTCACAAGCCTTGCGCTTGACGCCAGGGAAGCGGGCCTGGAACCCCTCGCGTTTATGGAGATGGGAACGTTTCTCATGGCAGGGATCAGAGAAGAGAAACGAGAAACGAGAGAAGAGAGACGAGAGAAGAGAGAGGAGAGACGGCAAGGCCCGCGCGAGGCCGAAGCGGCAAAGCCCGAGAGAAATTTCGAAAATTTCTCGACCCTCATTTCTCATCGCGCGTCCCTGAAGTATTTACTGCATCCCGAGGGGCTCGGCGCCGCCTTCCACGTGCTCATCCTGGGGAAAAATATCGACCCGGCCGCGTGGCGCTTCGCGCACAACCGCCTCGCCAGACTCGGGCTTCCCGCCGCATGATTTTCGTCGAAGCCATCCTTTTTGACCTGGACGGAACGCTCATCGATTCCAAGGACGACTTGGCGCGCTCCGTGCAGTTCCTCCAGCGGCGCTACAAAGCCAAGCTCAGCAGCCATGAAGAGGTGGCCCGCTTCATTGGGGATGGTGTCGTGAAACTCGTGCGACGCGCTTTGCCTGAGCTTGCGCCGGGGCGTCTCGGCGCGGCCGTCGACCTGTTTAAAAAGTATTACCGGGCGCATTGTCTTGACCGCACGCGGCTCTATCCCGGCGTGCGCAGAACGCTCGAACATTTCAAAGAGAAGAAAATGGCCGTGGTGACAAACAAGCCGGTCCGGGTCTCTGGACTGATCCTCGAAAAGCTTCGCATCAGCCACTATTTTCAAGTCCTCGTGGGGGGAGATTCCCTCCCGCGAAAGAAACCTCATCCCGAGCCGGTCACGAATGCCTTGCGAACTTTGGGATTACGCCCATCGAAAAAAATCCTCGTCGTCGGTGACGGGCCGAATGATGTGCGGTCCGGAAAAGCGGCGAAAGTGCGGACGTGCGGCATCCTGTCGAATATTACGGATCATCAAAACCTATTGATGTCCAGGCCTGATCGGATCATCCATCACATGACAGATTTGATCCGATTTTTCAAATAGCCATAAACTTTATAAGCAGGGAATCTTCTGTTGACGTCACCCCGGCGAAAGCCGGGGCCCAGTCCATCGTCGATGTACTAGATACCGGCTTCCGCCGGTATGACGGCACTAAAAAGACCAGACATGTCAGTCGATTAACCACGCTCAACCGAACTTTTCGGGTAAGTCGTCATCCCCTGTGGTGCGGTCCGTGAGGGTGCGCGACATCAAGCGAGGAGCGGAAGAGTTATTCGGGAGTGTGAGCTGTGCGAATCCTGAAGCCATTTTCGTCCAGGATGGTGATGGCTCGAGCGCCATGAGAGACAAGAGAGGAGCGGAGAAACCCGTCGAGAACGCGACAAAAGTTGGCGACGCTTTGAGGCTCCACGCGCAAGAGTAAAATGCCGGCGTGGCGCCCAGGAGGGAAAAGGCGGATATCGGAGAAGTCAAGATCGCAGGTGATCAAAATCCGGCGTTCACGCTGCGCCAGGCGGAAGACCGCCAAGTCGGATCCTCCCGGTCTTAGGCGGTCGAGGGCATGGACCGCGTGGTGGCCATTCTTTTTCAGGAGATGGACGATCTCCAGGGGGAGGTTTTCATCCACCAGGAAGCGCACTTAAATAGCTTTCTTCAGGCCTTGCAGGTAAGGGAAGACACTTTCCCGGGCGAGCGCCGCGGCGTAGGAAAGAGCCGCCTGGATGTCTTTGTCTGTCACAGAGGGAAAAGATGCGCGAATTTCGGCAAAGGTCATGCCGCCAGCCACGCAATCGACAAGGGTGGAAACCATGACGCGCGTGCCCTTAATGCATGCCTTCCCATGGCAAATGCGGTGATCCGTCACAATTCGCTTAAACATAGAGCGATTATATCAACGAAACCTGTCGATTGGAATGGAACAAAAACCGTCGTCCCCGAGGGTGCTCCTTTTACGTCATCTCTTCGGCCGGGTATCTTTGGTTCTCGGTAACCCCCTCTACCGCCGCTAGTTGGGAGAAGGAAGACTTTTCCTCCCTCTCCCGCGGAACGTGGGAGAAGGGAAGGATGAGGGCACACTTGGCCCTCACCCTAATCCTCTCCCGCCTCACGGCGGGAGAGGGGAACTGAAGTCTTCCTTCTCCCGCCGAAGGTGGGAGAAGGGAAGGATGAGGGCAGATTTTCGTCGAGAGGAATGAGCGTGCCCTCACCCGTTGCCCTTTGGGCATCGCCCTCTCCCGCCTCGCGGCGGGAGAGGGTGATCTTGCGCAACCGAATCTTTCGGGGTCGTTCTTAGAGAGAACCACCCCGCTCACAAGAACCTCACAGCGCACGTCACAAGAATCTCACCAGCTTCTCAAACGGATTGATTTATCGATCTGATCTATTGTTACACATAATTTACTTTCCTTTGAGAAGGTCCCCCTGTACAAGGGAACGTGCGCGTAGGCTCTTATACAAGAGAAGTCAGCCAATTCGTGCCCAGGGCGGCCTCTGTCGTCCGATTCCTTTTCATCGTTCTTGCCTCGGTTGCCCTCTCGCGTTCCGCCTGGGCGTCCTTCGAAGAGCTCCCCACGGGGGCCCGTCAAGCGGGCCTCGGCGGCAGCTTTGCCGGTCTCGCGGATGATGTCCTGGCCTCTTACTACAACCCCGCCGGTCTTGCCCAGCTCAACCGTTCCGAGTTGAACGCCTCTTATTCCAAACTCTATTCGGGCCTGACGGATGGCTCCTCGATCAGCCGCTCGTATGTCGCTTACGGTCACCCCACGGCCAAACGGGGCACTTTTGGCGTCAGCTACCTGTCGCTCTCCCTGGCAGGGCTCTACTCCGAGAGCACCATGTCTTTGCATTACGCGCATTCGGTCCGGGACCGCTGGAACCTGGGGGGAAGCCTCAAATTTCTTAAAAAATCCTTTGGGACCGACGCTTATACCGATAACGCCATCAACTCGGATACAGGCGCCTCCTTGGGGGCCCCAGATCCCCTCTTCGCGCAGAACGGGACCTCCAAATCAGCCGCGAGCTTTGATCTGGGCGCTCAGTACCGGATTTCGAGAATTTACGGCCTGGGCTTGGCGATCCTCAACCTGAACAGCCCGAACATGGCGCTCTCCACCTCGGACACGGATAAAGTGGGGTCCATCTACAAAGCGGCCCTGGCGCGGCGCACCAAGATTTCAGCGGTCAATGTCGAGATTTCCGCCCGCGAGTTCACCTCTCGGGAATTCCGGTTCCTGATCGGCGGGGAGCGGTGGCTCAAAGGAGGCTTTGGGTTCCGCGGCGGCCTGGGCTTCGGCCAGCGCCAATATCAGATGACCTCCCTTGGATTTTCTTATCGGTGGGATAACCTCCAGGTCGATTACGCTTTAATTTATCCCCTGTCCGGCGTAAAAGGGACCTTCGGGACGAACCAGGTGTCCATGTCGTTTAGGTTTGGAAGGAAGAATTGATATGAAATCACCGATAAATTTACAACGTCTTTACATCGATGTGATAGGAGCTTTACAAAAGCGCCTTACACTTAAGATGGAGTCTAGGATGAAATGGCTCACCCTCATCTGCCTTTTGTCCTTTGCGGGAAGCGCCTGCACGCCGCCTGCGCATGCCTGGCGGTGGGACGAGGATGAAGCGGCCTCCAAAGATGAACTCGACATCCAAACCGAGAATTACAGGAAACGGGTGGAACAGGGAATCTCCCTTCAAGAGCGCATTGTGCTCTTGGACCGCTTGATCAAACTCCATAAGGTCCGGAAGAAAGACTCGAAGGCGCTCGAGGATGAGCGGGCCCAGCTCCTGGCGGATGAACAGGCCGTTCAGACGGTGAGCGCCGCTTCCCGCCAGAAAGCCCAGGAGCTCTTCCAGAGCGCGTTTGCATCGGTGCAGGCCGGCAACTTCAAAGGGGCCTTGGACACGTTCCGGGAAGCCGAGCGCACCAATCCCACCGACCGGACGATCACCGAGCTCCGCCAGAAGATGGATTCGGTGGTGGTGATCGTTCCTCAGATGAGCGAAGTGCAATCCGCGTCCGGGGACCTCGTCATCAAGGGGGTCACACAATTTCTGCAGAACGAACCCTCGAAGTCGATCAACTTCCTCTTGTACGCGCAGCAAAAAGACACGAAAAACCCCGTCATCGGGCAGCTCGTCGACCTGGTCAAACGGACCTTCCCCAACGAGTCCTCCGAGATCCTCGACGCGAGGCTCAACCTCATCGATCAGAAGCTGCAAAAGGCCCTCGAGAAAATCTATTCGGGAGAATACCTCGTCGCCGCGAAGGAATGCCAGGAGGTCTTGGACCTCGAGCCTGAGAATCCCTTGGCCCTGACGCGTCTGGGCTCCGTCTATTACGCGATGGGCCAAGTGAAGCAGGCCCGCCAGTATTGGACGCAGGCCCTGGAGCGCGATCCGAAGAACGACGTGCTCAAGAGCTTCATGAGCCAGACCGCCGCAGAAGCCGACCGCGCTCCTTCCCAGGCGCTCACCTATAAGGTCCAAAAAGGCGACACGCTCATGTCGATCGCGCAGCGCATCTACAAGGACAAGAATGTTTGGCGGAAACTCTATGACGCCAACAGGGCCTATTTGAAGAACCCCTATCAGCTCAACGCGGGGCAGGTGCTCGTCCTGCCGCCGGGAGCGATCGGGACACCTTAAAGGACGATGAACATGAATCTTCCATGGTCCAGACGACTTAGCGCGCGCCTCTTCGGGTTCGTGGCGAGCTTGTGTCTGATCGGGGCGGCTTCGGCCTGGGTCATGGCCAAGTATGAACAAGAACAGATCCAGATTGAGACCCAGATCCAGAACCGGATCGAAGGGATCCTCGCCAAGACCCTTCCGCCGAGCAGTTATCTGGTGACGGTCAAAGTGGAGATGGAAAACCGTGAGCGTCCTTCGGTCCAATCCACCACCGCGCGGCGGGGCGGCAACACCCTCTTGGGCCAAAACCAATACGTGCTGCCGGGCGTGCCGGGAAAAAAGGAGTTTGTGGCCAATCCGGAAGAGCAGAGCGAAACGACGGTGAGCGCTTTTTCCGCGGAGACGCTCGTTAAAAAAATCTCGATCTCGATTCTGGTCGCCCGGGACGTGACCGCGGAACAGATCCGCAATATCCGCGAAGTGATCACGGCCAGCATCCCATTCAATCCTCTGCGCGGGGACGAAATGCAGGTTCAAAACTCCAACCTCCTGCAGCCGGCGACCACCGAAGGGAAAATCCAGGCCGCGGGCGGGGAGAAATCGTTTTGGGGAAGCCTCTTGAACCGGGCCAACGCCCCCGTCCTCATGATCGCCGGGGCGCTCGTCGCGGTGTTTGTCTTCTTTATCGCGTTCCTCTTTGGCCCCATGCGCGCCTTTCTCAATAGGCTGCTCGCGGTGCTGCCCCGCGTGGGAGAGCAAGCCGCTTATACGGTTTCGAACGCGCCAAGCAAAACCAACGCCGCCGCTGCCGCCAACGGGGGAATGTACCCTTTGGGGAACAACGGCAATGGCTCTCTCGATCCCGAAGAGGCCGGCGCCCGCCCGTTCCGGTTTATTCGAGAGGACCAGCTCAACAAGCTCCCCATTCTTTGCCGCGGCCTCTCGCCGGCGCAGTGTGCCCTGATCTTGGCTTACCTGCCTGCCGAGTGGGCGAGCCGCGTCCTCGGCTCGCTCGACGCTTCTGTTCAGACCACCATCATGCGGGAGCTCAGCCAGGCCCGCGAAGTCCCGCCGGATGTTGTCAAGGAGCTGGAGGAACACGTGAAGTCCAAGCTCCCTTACTTGGTGGGGGGAGAGGAATGGATCCAATCGGTCTATCAACTCACCCAGCCGCAGACCCAAAGGACCCTTTTAGGGTCGCTTAATCAAGAGTCGCCCCTCTTGGCCCAGGCCCTGCGGCGAAAGACATTTTTTATTGAGGACTTGGGGGTCATCAGCGCGGGGGCGCTAAGGCTCTTGGTCCAGGAAGTCGGTTATCCGACCACGGCCCTGGCCTTGCGGGACGAGAAACCCGATTTTCGGGAAGCTATATTAAGGAGGCTCCCGGTCGCGATTCGCGAAATCCTCCAGCAGGAACTCGATTTGGCCGCGGAGGACCGCACGGCCATTGCGGATGCCAAAATGAAAATGCAGGAGACCGGCCGGAGACTCCTCGTCGACGGCCGCATCGCCTTGCCGGAGCGTAAATAATGGATTGGATGACGCCGCTCGGCTATCTGATTGGACTGGGGAGCGTCGGATACGTCCTGGTTCAGGGGAATTCTGTCGGGCTCATTCTGAACACGCACGCGATCCTCCTGGTTTTTGGGGGGACGCTCGGCGCGATCCTCCTCACCTACCCGAGCGCCATCATTTTTCCCGCCGCGCGCGCGGTCCTCATCTTTCTCTTCCCGGGAGACAGGCCGGACACGACCCTCGTGATCCGGACGATCGTCGCGCTCTCCGAGAAAGCCCGTCGTCAGGGTATGGAAAGCCTGGAGGCGGATTTAGCGCAAATCAGGATCACCTATCTCGTGGACGGCCTGCGCATGGTGCTCGACGGCGTCCCGGCGGACATTGTCCGCAGTAATTTGCTCAAGGAAATCCGTTTTGCCCGTGACCGCCATGTGATGGTGTCCAATGTGTTCCGAAGCGCCGCCTCGTACGCGCCCATCTTTGGGCTCCTCGGGACCCTCGTGGGGGTGGTCCAAGTCTTGATGACCCTCTCCGACCCCAAAACGATTGGCGCCGCGATGGCGGTCGCGATGACCGCGACGTTCTATGGAATCTTTAGCGCCAATTTTCTTTTCCTGCCGATCGCGGGCAAGCTCAACGTGTATTCGCAGGAAGAGATCTATCTCAAGCAACTCATTATTGAAGGCGTGGAATGCATCCAGCAAAACGAGGTCCCCGTCATCACGCTGCGTAAACTGCGAACGTTTGCGGACGCGCACAAGCGTGAGCAACTCCAAACCACGCCGAGCACCGCCCAGGCGTCCACTGGCAGAAGGGCCGCATGACCCTTCGACTCCTGTGTCGCTCAGGGTCATGGTGAGCGAGCCGAAAAACGAGTCGAACCATGATTGATAAGCTTTCCGCTGTCTTCGTGGAGCGCCGCAACCAGTTTATCTGGCTGACCATCTATTCCGATCTCATCACGAACCTCTTCCTGCTCTTCCTGAGTCTTTACGCGCTGTCCTTTTTTGGGCCCGACGCGATTCCGGACGCGATCGCCTCCATGAGGTCGCGCATGGAGTATTCGAAGAAAGCCGCCCCCTGGTACGACGACATCACGCGCGACTTGAAGATGGTCTCGGACCAGACCGCTCCGGTCGTCGCGCGGGAAGACCGCCTGCAAATGGCGCTTCCTGACGAAATCCTTTTTGAGACAGGCGCCGGGCAGCTCCGGGCCGAGAGCCAGCTGGTCCTGCATACCGTGGCCACGGCCATTAAGCGCGTTCCCTACACCGTCCTTGTGGAAGGGCACACGGACAACACGCCCCTTCGGCCCGGGAGCCGCTATGCGTCCAACTGGGAGTTGTCGCTGTCGCGGGCGATGTCCGTGGTGCAGTACTTGATCGCGGCGGAAGGCATTCCCCCGGAGCGCCTCGGCGTCGCCGCTTTTGGTGAGTTCCACCCCAAGCTTCCCAATGACACGCCCGAGCACCGGGCCGCCAACCGCCGTATCGAGATCGGCATCTTACGCTATGAGTAATGTACGCGATTCCGAGGAAGATTTCAGCAGCCTGGAAGCTCACGAAGACGAAAGCTCTCATATCTGGATCGTCTCCTTTAGCGATTTCATGACGATCCTCATGATCTTTTTTTTGATGCTCTTCGCGCACCGGCTCTGGGCGAAAAAAGTGTCTTGGGAAGAAAGACGCTTTCAGCAGCTCAGAGCCCCGCAAGAGGCTCAAGTGGGCATGGTGCAGCGTCTGAACAAATTGGCGGCGCTCGACGTCCAGGCGGAGCGCGTCAATATTCAGCTGCCGGACGGGCTCATGTTCACGTCGGGCCGAGCGGAACTGCAGCCCGAGGCCATGGTGCTGCTCAAGAAACTGGCCCCTGAATTGCGGGCCTTTCCCGGGGAGCTCGTGGTGGAAGGCCACACGGACGATCTCCCGCCGGGGCGCCGGTCCGCCTACCGTTCCAATTGGGAGCTTTCCGTGGCGCGCTCCTTTAGCGTCATCCATTTTTTAACGCAGTCCGGGATCGACCCCTCCCGGATCTCCGCCCGCGGCTATGGTCCCTATCGGCCGAAGGTGCCCAATATTTCGAAGGATAACCGGGAACTGAACCGCCGCATTGAAATTGTGCTGCTCAACCCCCGTAAGGAGAAACGCCGTGCGTAGCCGATGGTTTCTCATTATCCTAGCGATCGTCGTCGTTCCCGTCACCATGACGTGCGTGAAAATCATCCAATACACGCGCGAATCCAAAGCGCAGATCTACGATCTCCATCGTCACATTGTCAACGCCCTGTCCTTGAACACGAGCAGCTATTTCCAGCAGCTCAACATGCGTTTGGCCTTTGCGCCGCTGCTCGCCAGGAGCCATCAGTGGGGAGAGCAGATCGCGATCTTGAACAATGCGCTCCTCTCCAATGATGATTTTGCTTGTGTCGCCTTGCTCAATGCTGGGGGCCGTGAGCTCGCCAAGGCCTACGACACGAAAATCCGTGAGTTCCGTTCACCCCTGGACCTGTCTGCTAACAAATTATTTCTCAGCGTGATCACGGACCGCCATGCGGATACGGGCGCGGTCTACGAGCGGGACGGCCGGTCCTTTTTTGACGTCCTCTATCCTCTGGAGAGCGGCGAATGGTTGTATGTGTCGGTCCGCTGGGAATCCTTGAAGAGAATTCTTTATGACCAGCAAGCTGGCGAGCAGGGTTATATCTGGCTCATCGATAGCGCCGGGACCATCGCGGGAGACTCCCAAAACACCCGCGTGGGCCAGGCGCTCCTGCCTGCGTGGAAGTTCTTCCGTGAGCGTTTGGAAGGTCGCGAGATCTGGATGGGAGAGTTTGAAAATCCGAGCGGCGTGCCATCGGTCGGGGCCGGCCAGTGGGTGGAGAGCGCCGGCTGGTTTATCCTCTCCGCGCAGCCTCAAGCCGAGGCCTACGCCAAAATCGCCAAATTAAAATCGCAGGCCTACTTTTGGGTGATCGTAAGCGTGCTCGGCATCGGCCTCTTCGGGTATTTTTGGCTGCACCACATCAGCTCTCCCATTACGAAACTGGCGAGCGGCGTCGGGCACGTGTCCAAGCGTGAATTCCATATTAAAGTGCCGGAAAACTTTGGGCTCGAGGAGTTTCGAGCCTTAGGGAAGGCCTTTAATCAGATGACGCAGGAGCTCCAGGTCTATAACGCGATGCAGGTGGAAAAGATCATCGATGAGAAGTCGAAAGTGGAAGCGCTCCTCTTTACGATTCAAGACGGTATCGTCATGGTCGATGCCCAGGGCCAGCTTCTCTTTTCGAATGCGCCCTCCCGGCAATGGGCCATGGATGTGGCAGGGCACGGCAAAGCGGATTTTGAGAAGGCCTGGCAGTCCCTGCAAGAGTACCCTCCGTGGACCGATCTTCTGGAGCCGGTCCTTTCCCATGCCAAGCAGAGCGAATCCGCCGAATTTGAGTTTCCTGTCCACGGGCGTTCGCGGTGGGCGCGCGTGATCGCCCAACAGGTCCATACCGAGGACGGCCGAGCGCTCGGCGTGATGATCGTGGTCCATGACATCACGCAGGACAAAGAGCTGGACAAGATGAAGGAAGACTTCTTTAACGGCATCACGCACGATTTGAGGACGCCGCTGGCGGCGACCATCGGCTATCTGGGATTGGGAGAAATCCAGGTGCCGGAAAGCAACGCGGAGCTGGGGACACTCGTGGGATCCGCCAAGCAGTCCGCCAAGCGGGCCTTGAGCCTCGTGGAGACCATCTTGAACCTGGCGCGCTTAAGAGCCGGGAAGCTGGCCATCCATCCCGTGCCGATGCAGGTCCAGGCGATGGTCAAGAAAATCGCCGGGGACCTGAAGTTCCAGGCGCTGGCCAAAAAGATTACCCTCACCGCGGAGTGCGATGATCCGACGCTTTGGGTCCGGGCGGACGCCTCCTTAATGGAACGTGTCGTGGAAAACATCACCGGAAACGCCATCAAGTATACGATGGAAGGCGGCTGGGTCAAGATCATCGCCCGCGCCGTGCCCGCGGGCGTGGAAATCGCCGTTCAGGACAATGGACGCGGCATCCCCCCGGAGGCGCTCCAGAAACTCTTTGGGAAATTTGAGCAGGTCAAATCCGAAGACCGCGCGGTCGGCTTCGGTATCGGTCTATCCTTCAGCAAGGGAATTGTGGAGGCCCACAACAGCACGATCCAGGTGGAGTCTGAGGTCGGCAAAGGCAGCAAATTCTTCTTTGTGATGGAAAAAATCGCAGCTCCGGCCGCCTCCAACAAAGCTGCTTAAGTTTAAGCCGGCTGGGCGGCGGGCGTCTTGTCGAGCACTTTCGTCGGAAGTCCCATCCCATCCAACAACTTCAAGAGCGGCTCGGGTTCCAACTCCTCGACATTGACCATCGTTTTGGGGTTCCAGGTCCCTTTGGCGACCAGGATCGCCGCGGCCACGGGTGGGACGCCTGCGGTGTAGCAAATGGCCTGGGATTCGACTTCCTTGTAGCAGGCGGCATGGTCGCAGGTGTTGTAAATGAAGTTCTCCCTGTACTCTCCGTCTTTCTTGCCCTTCGTGAGATTGCCGATGCAGGTAAATCCCTTATAGTTGGGCGCCAGGGACAAGGGATCCGGCAGGACGGCTTTGAGGACCTTCAAGGGGATCACGTCGACGCCTTCGGCGGTGCGCACGGGCTTTTCCGAGAGCATCCCCACGTTTTTGAGGACATTAAAGACGCTGATGTAATGCTCGCTAAAGCCCATCCAAAACCGGATGCTTTGCGCATCGATGTTCTTGGAAAGCGAATGCAGCTCGTCGTGCCCCGTGAGGTAGACCGTCTGCTTACCGACCACCGGGAAATCCCACGTCCACTTGTCCGCGTGAACAGGCCGGCTGACCCATTTGCGGTCAATCCAGGTCCAGACCTTCTTAAACTCGCGAAAGTTGATCTCGGGGTCGAAGTTGGTCGCGAAAAACTTCCCATGCGAACCGGCGTTCACGTCCATGATGTCAATCGTGTCGATCTTGTCGAAATATTTTTTGGCCGCAAGCGCCGCGTAGGCGTTCACCACGCCGGGATCAAACCCAATCCCCAGGATGGCGTTGATGCCTTTGGCTTTGCAGCGGCTTCGGCGCTTCCACTCGTAGTTGCCGTACCACGGCGGGTCCTCGCAGACTTTCGTGGGGTCCTCGTGGATGGCGGTGTCCAGGTAGGCGACGCCCGCGTTGATACAGGCTTCCAGGACGGACATGTTGATGTAGGCCGTTCCGAGATTGATGACGATCTCGGAACGGGTGTCTTGGATCAGTCGGACCAAGGCTGGCACATCCATCGCGTCCACCTGGCGAGCGTAAAGTTTCTTGGACTTGAGCTTGAGATTGCCTTTGCGCTTGATGCTCTCGAGGATGGCCTCGCATTTATCGATTTTGCGCGAGGCGATGCAGATGTCGCCGAGGACATCGTTGTGCATCGCGCATTTATGGGCCGCCACATGCGCGACGCCGCCTGCTCCGACAATCAGTACGTTCTTTTTCATGATGCTGTTGTCTCCCGTCCTTAGGATAAAGTGCGGAGGTAGTCGTCGTACGTAAATGTCTTGACGACCTCCGCGCGACCATCCAAGCGCCTCATGACAATGGAGGGCATGGGGACCCCGTTAAACCAGTTCTTTTTCACCATCGTGTAGCCGGCTGCGTCTGAGAGCGTGACCAGGCTTCCCACGCGCAGGGCTTCCGGGAAATTGTATGTTCCGAAGATGTCTCCCGCAAGGCACGTGCGGCCGGCGATCATGTAGCGATGCCGGCCATTTTCAGGAAGTTCTATTTTAGCATCCGTCCTGTAAATCAAAAGATCGAGCATATGGGTTTCCACGGCCGCGTCCACAATAGCGATGTCCATTTCATTGTGGACGATGTCGAGGACCCGCGTCACGAGAAACCCCGCGCGGGTGACCGCGCTTTCACCGGGCTCGAGATACACTTGCACGTCGAAGCGCTTCGCGAAATCCGCCAGGCGCCGGGCAAAAGCCTCCAGCGGATAGCCTTCCTTCGTAAAATAGATCCCGCCGCCGAGGCTCACCCAGCGGACTTTCTGGAGGACGCGCGCCTGCGTTTTCTCGATGTGCTCGAGGATCTGGCAGAACTTTTCAAAGTCATCGTTTTCGCAATGGCAGTGAAACATCACACCCGAAATCTGGCCGAGGACGCTTTCTATTTCCGCGGGGTCCGTGGCGCCTAGCCGGGAACATTTTCGGGCGGGATCGGCCAAATCAAAATGAGAATAACTCACCCCGGGGTTCACCCGCAGGCCCAGGGGAAGACCCGCGGCATGGGGGGAAAGACGCTTCAGCTGGGACACGGAGTTGAAAATGATCTTGGTCGCAAAAGGCCGGAGCGCCTTCACTTCCTCTTCACGAAAGGCGACGCTGTACGCGTGGACTTCCTTCCCGAATTTTTCATGACCGAGGCGGGCCTCAAAGAGCGAGCTCGAGGTCGTGCCATCCAGGTAGGGCCGCATGAGGGGGAACGCCGCCCAAGTCGAAAAGCACTTCAGGGCCAGAACGGATTTCGCGCCGGAGAGCTCACGCACCAGCGCGATCTTCTCCATATTCAGGCGCAGTCGTGCTTCGTCCAGCAGGTAGTAGGGGGTGCTCAGGCGCGGCTCATTTTGGAGAATAAAATCCTGGATGGAGGGTTCCGTGGCGATCACCGAAATTGGGTGCTAAATGGACGAGGCCTGTTGGAGGGCGGGGAAGCGGGCCTGCGCGAAACGAAACGCGCCAAAAAGCACGGCGGCATAAAACAGATCGCCAGCCAGCGTCCCCTGGAAAAAGGGCAGCGCCGCGGTGTAGCAGGCGACGAGGCCCTGCGTGTTCAGGGGATAGAGCCCATCCCAGAGCCAGACTCCGAAATTGCTGAGCACATAAAAAGTGATGGAGCCGGCCATGGAGGCGAGGAAAATCTTGGGCGCCTTGGCTTGGTCGCTCAGGAGCCTTCCGATCATGACCACGGCGGCGAAGGCCGCGTAAGTGACGAACATCGTGGGATAGAAGCCCAGGACCCAATCACTCAAGAAAAGAGCCGCCAGGGGGACGAGCAGCGCACCGCTTCGGGTCCGCAAAGACGCGCCTCCCAAGAGCGCCATCGCGGCGATGGGTGAAAAATTCCACGGGTGAGGCAGCAGGCGAAGGACAGCGGCCAAGAGTATGAGCCCAACAAGAGAAATCGTTTTTGTATTCATAGGCTGCATTTTACAAATTTCAGGTTGACACGTTAAGTCAACGCAAGGGTATAATCCAGCCAGTTCTTTATTTGTGATCCATAGTGCCTTCTTGTTGAGAGAGAGGGCTCGTCCGCCCGACTCATGGCGGATATGGAACTCCGGTGGAATTCCGGGACTGCCCCGCAACGGTAAAAGCCCGATCTACTATGGATCACCATAACGTAAGGGCCTTCGCGGGAAGGTTGGGTGGACCGGACTTGCTTCGTATGTCCATGAAGGGTGCGTCCCATTCCTCTTACGCGTTGGAATGGGATTTTTTATTCGTAACGATTTTGAGAAAGGACCTCATCATGAACCACCCTCAGCGCGCCTTTCCTGAAGGCATACGTGTGGCGCTTTTCCTCCTGGCCTGCGCTTCGTCCGTCTGTGCGGAAGAGGCGCCCGTGCTCTCCACGAGCGCCGCGCTCACCGGAGAGTCCGTTTCGGTGCAGGCCCCCCAAGCCATGACCGATGCCTCATCGGCCGGTGTGTTTCTCACGCTCACCCGAAGTTCCTATGGCCGCGAAGCCTTGCCGAGCTACGCGGCGACCGTAACACCCGAGCTCTTCCGCGGCTTCGACGCTCAAAACGCGGGGGACGCCATCACGCGGCAAACCAGCGTCCAACTCAAAGATCAGGGCGGGCTGGGGTCCTTCCGGCTCGCCGGGATTCGCGGCGCGACCAGCAATCAAACCCTCGTTCTTCTCGACGGTCGACCTGTCGGCGGCGTGGGCTTAAGCGGGAGCCAGGACCTCTCGGAAATACCCCTCGAGCAGATCGACCGGATTGAAATAGTGCGTGGCGGGGCCTCCGCCTTGTACGGACCCAATGCCGTGGGGGGCGTGATCAACGTCATTTCCAAACGTTCGACGCACGTGGGTTTTCCGATCGCCCATTTTGGATATGAGCTCCGCTCCTTCGGCGGGGACGTCTATCGACTCAACGCCGGTTCCCGTATCGGCCCGCTGGATTATTACTTCTTCGGAAATCAGCAGCGGGAAAGCGGATTCCGCGATAATTCGGACGCGAAAGCCTTCAATCTAGGAGGAAACGCGGGGTTCTCCATGGGCAAGGGCGGCAAAGTCCTCCTTGATGTCGCCTCCTATCACAACAACGCGGGCTCCCCGGGCCAAATCTATCCCGATCTTCCGGTCAATCAATATGACGGCGAAACGGAGAAACAAGCCGCCAGCCCCAACGCGCGACAAATCACGGACTCGCGATACCTGAGAACCTCGTATCTCCTGCCGCTCCCCATGAACAGCTTGGCGGCCTTGCGACTCTTCGGCTCCGAGCGCGAGGTCGCCTACAAGGACCCCGACTATTCCATTGATACGGACCGTGATGAGCAAAGCAAGGGCGGCGAGCTTCAGGTGGATTTGCCCATGGGCTTCATGGTGGGAGGTACTTTTATCCGCGATCGGTTGGACAGCCAGGACCACACGACGCCTGCCAATAATTTTATCGCCTCGGTCGAGAATTGGGGGGTATTTCTCCAAGACACCCTGCCATGGAAGAAACTCACCTTGATCCCCAGCCTCCGCTACGATCATCATAGTCAGGCGGGGGAGTCCACCAGCCCGCGCCTCCTTGCCATCGCCGATGCGACCCCCTGGCTCCGTCTTTCTGGTTCCGCGGCCCAATCCTTCCGCGCGCCCACCATCGACGATTTGTACACGCCCTTCACGGATTTTGGATATGGGTTCAGTTATCAAGGCAACCCCAACCTAAATCCAGAGGAAGCCTGGACCTACGACGCGGGGTTCGAGCTGCATGAAGATTCCGCGAGCGTCAAAGTGACCTATTTCCGGGCGAACGTCACCGATCTCATTCAGACAACCATAGGCCCGACGTACACGACGGTCAATGTCGGCACCGCCAGACGCCAGGGGGGTGAATTTGAGGTGGCTCACTTCGCCGGGCCAGGCCTTCGGCATAGCGTCAACTACACCTATCTGGACAATCAAGGCATCCCCCAAGGGTACGAGGATTACGTGACGCTTCGCTTGAGCCCTCATCACACGGTCAACGACCTCCTCACCTGGAAGCCCGACTCGCATTGGACGGTGGATAACAACCTTCGTTATGTCTCGGCCAGCTACGAAGGAAACGATGAAAGCGGCGACAAACTGGAAGACCACTTCCTCTGGGACATGCGTTTGGGTTATCAAGTGAGGCAGCTGGAGTTCTATCTTGGCGTCAACAACATCACCGACAAGCGCTACCACGAGCGTTCGGGGTATCCACTGCCAGGACGCACGTATTTTGGCGGCGCTTCCTTGCGGCTCTGGGGGTAAAGACAAGCGCTCTTACAAGTAGCAGGAAATCTTTGAGGGTAGGTTTTCTCCTCTTTCCCTGGAGCAGGAGCCTGCTCGCTCCAGCGAAATTTCCCCCTCCATGGCCCAAGCCCTGCAGGGTCACGGAGGGGCAGCGTTTTGGCTTCGGGCAGCCTGCGGAACTCGGACCCTCTCCCACAAGGGCAGCGGTGGGTCCTCAAACAGTCCTCGGCTGGACTCGCCCTCGCCAAAACGCTTGAAATTTCGAGTCGCTTGCCAGGCTCCCGCTCCAGGGGAAGAGGTGCAACTCCATCTTGATAGCATTAAAATCTCTTGCCGTGGGGGAGGGAGGCAGCGAACGACTCGCGGACGGCGGCCGGGTGGTGAGCGCGTCCAGCCGAGGATGGTTGAGCCTCGACCTTTGATGTACAGGGAAGAGGCGAGTTCCGCAGGCTGCGCGATCCACCCAGCCGGGGTGTCCGGGAGCGCCGGAGTGAGTCGCCTCCCTCCCCCACGGCAAGGGCCCCTAAAGATTTCCTGCATCGGCTCCCACAAAAACTTACGCCATGCGGTCCGTGGAAAAGTATGATGTCCCTTCGTTAGATTCGCTTCGGCCCGAAAGCACCCGCCCGATCGCTGGGGCGTGATGAGGGACAGGCGGAGGGAAGCCTTGTGAAGACCTCACTTGCCGAGAGGAAAATGAAAAACCAGGAACGCACGCCCCTCATGGACATTTTGCTGGCCCGCGCGCGCCGCGGGGTGACGTCCTTTCATACGCCGGGGCATAAGAACGGCCAAGGCATCGACAAGCGTTTAAGAAGTTTCACCGGCCGAAATGTCTACAAGCTCGACGTCACCGTTTTTCCTGAGGTGGATTCCCTGCACGATCCTGTGGGGCCCATCAAAAAAGCCCAGCAACTCATGGCGGCCGCCTACGGCGTCAAGTACTCCCAATTCCTTGTGAACGGCTCCTCCGTCGGCAACATGGCCATGCTCATGGCCGGCTGCCTTCCGGGGGATTCTGTTATTGTCTCTCGCAACGCTCATAAGTCAACGCTCTCGGGCATCATTATGTCGGGGGTGTGGCCCATCTGGATCCAGCCCAAGATCGACCAGCATTTGGACGTGATCTTTGATTCGGACGCCGCGCAGATTGAACAGGCCCTCCAGCAGTTCCCCGAAGCCAAGGCTGTGTTTGTCACCAGCCCGACCTATCACGGTATTACAACCGACCTGAAGAAAATCGCCGAGCTCTGCCACGCGCGCGGGAAGCTCTTGTTGGTGGATGAGGCCCATGGGCCCCACCTGAAATTCCATCCCGACCTGCCCATCTCGGCCATCGAGGCGGGGGCTGATCTTTGCGTGCAATCCACGCACAAAATACTTTCGGCCCTCTCCCAGGGGTCCGTGCTGCATGTGAATTCGGACCAAGTCGATATCAGCCGGGTCCGCAAGATTCTTTCGCTCCTCCAGACCACCAGTCCCAACTATTTCATCATGGCTTCGCTGGACGCAGCGCGCCGGCAGGTGTTCTTTCAAGGCAAAAAAATCTTCTCGCGCATCATGCGCCTGGCGGAAGACGCGCGCGAGCGAATTAACCGCCTGCAGCGCTTCTATTGCATCACGCAAGGGGAAATCCGAGCCAAGGGCTACGACCTGGATGTCACCAAGCTCTCTATCAATGTGACCCGGACGGGCCTCGCCGGTCATGATGTCGAAGAGATCCTCGCCAAGGAATATGGGATCCAGGTCGATTGCGCGGACATTTTTAATCTCATCGCCATCATGGGGGTTGGCACGACCCGCAAGGACGTCGAACGCTTGATCGCGGCCCTGGAAGATCTGGACAAAAAAGAACCAGGGCATGAGAAAAACTGGGTCTTGCAGCTTCCCTCCCTTTCGACCGAAATGGCGATGACGCCGCGGGACGTTTTTCTCGCGCAGCGCACCAAGCGCGTTCCTTTGTCGCGCGCCGCAGGTCATATCTGCGCGCAGACCCTCACGCCTTACCCGCCAGGGATCCCCGTGCTGATCCCGGGCGAGCGCATCACCCAGGAAATCGTCGAATTTATTATGGATTTGGCTGGAAAGGACATCCGAATCAGCGGCCAAGAAACCGAGGAACTTCGCACAATCAAAGTGGTCGCCACCCGCTAAATGAAAGAGTGGTTGACTTCCGCCTTGGCAATCGTGTAATTTATCACCTCATGAAAAAGAAAAAAGTGAAGACCCGGCGCGTCCACAAGGCAAAATCATCTTCGCGGCCGAAAGCGAAACGGGTGAAGGCGTCGAAAAAGAAACGCGCTTCCGCGCGCAAGAAAGCAAAGCCCTTGATTATCATCACCAAAAAGGCCCCGACGCCCAGGCGTGAGCGCGCGGTCGAAGAAAGACCCCTTTCTTCCTCCGAGATCCAAAAATTTCGCGACATGCTCTTGGAAAAGCAAGAAGAACTCTCCGAAATCGTCCATCGGAAGAAGGCCGAACAGGAGTTTCAGCAGGAAGAGCCGGAAATTGGCGATGAGGCGGACATCGCGACGCGTTCCGTTGAAAAAGAGCTGCTCTTCGATATCGCGGATTCGGAAAAGCAGACCCTGGATCGCGTCGAGGCCGCGCTTCGAAAAATTGAGAAGGGTGTTTATGGCCGCTGCGAATCCTGTCAGAAGGCCATTCCTCGATTGCGTCTGGAAGTCATGCCCTGGGCTCGGTACTGCATCGGTTGCCAGTCCCGTAACGAGACCCCTTCTGTGTCCGTAGAGTAGCCCCTTTCCCGATTGCCAAGCTCGATCGACCTTCACACCCATACCACCGCCTCGGACGGCACCCTGCGTCCCGAGGGCCTTTTTTCCAAAGCCCTTGAGCTCCACATCAAGGTGCTTGCCATCACCGACCATGATTCCACGGAAGGGCTGAGCGCGATTTCAGGGCTCGAGGCTTCACACCCTGAAATCCGTATCATCCCAGGCATCGAATTGAGCGCCGAGGGCGAGCTGGCTTGCCACCTGCTGGGTTATTTCATCGATGTCTCCGATGGTGCCTTGCAGTCGGCCTTGGCCAAGCTGCGGGAGAATCGTCTTGGCCGGATTGCGGCCATGATTGAAAAAGTCAAGGCTCTGGGGATGGACATCGACGATGAGCGTGTGAGGGCGCTTGCGGCGGGAGGGGCGGTCGGCCGGCCGCACTTGGCGGACGCCATGGTCGAAAAAGGGTATGTCAAAACGAGAAAAGAGGCCTTTGAGCGCTTCTTAAAGAAGGATGGACCCGCTTATATCCCAGGCACCGGGCCCAGCGCCGAGGAATGCATCCGTCTCATCAAGTCCGCCAAAGGCATACCCGTCCTGGCGCATCCCTCCTATTACACGACGCCTGAGCTCTTCGGGCGACTGGCTCAGCTGGGGCTCATGGGGGTGGAAATCTACTATCCAGAGCATTCCTCAGGGCTCATCAAACGCTACCTCGAGGTGGCCCAAGATCTTCGGCTGATTGCGACCGGGGGCTCGGATTTTCACGGGCCCAGGACGCAGCGCTCCGCATTGGCGTGCGTTTCAGTCCCTGAATCCGTTGTCCATGAGCTGGACGAGGCGCGACGTCGTGTCTGAAGGATTGCGAACTGCGCCGAAGTTTGGTAAGTTCTAGGCATGGAAACTTGCCCGCAGTGTCAGACCATGGTCAGCGAGAGCGATCAAGAATGCCCGAAATGCGGTGTGTTTTTTAGTAAGTGGAAAGAGCGGGAGAACAATATCGCCAGCGGTAATCTCACCAAATACGATGCGATCGCGCAGGCGACCAGCTCAGAATTCAACTGGACCATTTTAGTGATTGTCGCCATCGCCGTGGCAGGTCTCATCTTCTTTTTGGCGCAAAACGCGAAGGACGTTCTCAGGGATATTTAACGCTTGAGTCGTCGTCGGTTCTTGTAGATACCCCACCGAAGGACCACCACTCGCCAGAGGCTCGAGCCAAAGAAAAGAAAATAATTGGCCAGTGAGGCGCTGATGGCCACGCGGTCCGTCATGCTGCCCAAGAGAAAAGCGGTGATCGTCATCAACCAGGTCAGATAGGCAAGGTATTTGATCCTGATGGGCAAGAAGAAGAAAAGAAGGAGTTCGTAATCCGGGAAGAGCGTCGCAAAAGCCAAGAAGAGCGTGGTGTTCAAGTAAGCGTTCCCGATCGGGCCGTTCAAGATCAAAACAGAGGCCGCCGCCGTCACCACCGCGCCAAAGAGATAAAAAAAGAAAAAACGGAATTCTCCCCAGGCGTTTTCCAGAGATTGCGCGAACTGATAGAGGAGAAAAAGCCAGAAGATAAGAAGAATCGGATGGATCAGCGGGGGTACGAAGAGAAAGCTCAGCACTCTCCACCATTCGCCCGCGCGGATGGCCGTGGGGGACAGTGTGAGCTTGCTCACAAATTCCGGCTGGGCCTGGGTCAAGAAGTAGCAGACACCATTGGCTGTCGCAAGAAAAAGCGGGAACTGGGGAATCGTGAGAAACGGCACGCGGCGCTCGAGGAAATCCAGCCATTTCATGCGCGTATAATAACATGTTGTGGTGAAAACCATTCTCTACACAGCGGCGCACAGCGGTTTCGACCTCGGTCAGGTTCCTCTCGGGGGCGGGGCTGCCATTGGCCAGGCGCTGGCGCAGTCCTGGACCGAAACCAAGCCTTTTCCGTTTCGAATGCTTGGCCCCGAGGTCCTGGGGATCCCCTCTCCGCGGCACAAAGACCTCGTTCACTATTCTGCGCTGCAGTACGCAAGCTTTTGCCGCCGGTTTGAGCGAGCCGTGACGGAGGCCATTCTGCAGTACGACCCCCGCCAGGTGGTCGTGCTCTGCAACGACGTGTCCGAAGGGCCGGATTTTAAGACGCTGGCCCGCAAAGGCTACACCCTCTTCACCCTTTATCATGTGGATGTCGTCGATTACGTCACGCGAATTTATTTGAGGGGGCTCGTGAGGCCCGAGTGGACCACCGCGGCGTATCGAGCGATCAGCCAACACGGGCTTTCGTGGCTGATGCCTCACGTGCTCAAACTCATCTGGAAGAAACAGGAGGCCAGCGTCACTTATTCCCAGGGGCTCGTGGTCCCGTCCCAGCGCATGAAGTCTGTGCTTCTCGCCTGCTATCCGGATCTTCATTCTGAGAGCGTGCACGTGATCCCGTGGGGCTCCAGGGTGGAGAACCTGCCGGAGGAGGACATCACCCGCGAGATGGAATCCTATCGATATCAGTATGACCTCCGAGCTGGCTCCCCGGTCCTTCTCCTGCTCAGTCGAATCGCTCCTGAAAAAGGACAGCATGGCCTTTTGGAAGCCTTGGCGCTCTGGGAGAAAAAGTTGGATTACCCCCGGGAAGGCGTGACCGTGATCCTCTCGGGGGAGGCGGCCTATATGATGGGAAAGTCCTATGAAAAGAAACTCAAAAAAATGGCGGGAAGACTTCGAAAAACCCGCGTCCATTTCATAGGCCATACGTCTGGGGCAAAGAAACAGGCACTTTTTAGACTGGCTGACCTCTATGTCTTCCCATCCATCCATGAAAGTTATGGTTTAACGATGATGGAGGCTCTCCGCGCAGGGCTGCCCGTCTTGACCACTTACACCCATGGGGCGTGTGAAATCTTCCAGCCGGAGTTTGGCGAGATGTTGCCTGAGGTCTCCCGTTCCTCTGTTCCAAAGCACCTCCTGCAGGGCCTCAGGCGCCTTTTGTCGGATCGGCCTTGGCTCAAGCGTATGGGACTAGCCGGAGCGGCATGGGCCGCTCGTCACGACTTCTCAGGAGCAGCCTCGCGGCTGGCGGCGCTTCTGGCCAGCCCATCAGCGAAGCACGAATCGCCTGGGGGGCAGGTATAATTGGTCCTATGCACGTGGTGCTCTATGAGCCGGATATCCCGGGAAATACCGGCAATGTCGGGCGGAGCTGTTTGGCCACGGGTTCCACGCTTCATCTGGTCGGCAAACTCGGTTTTTCGCTGGATCAGCCCTACCTCAAAAGATCAGGGCTTGACTATTGGGAGCGGGTGCAACTGGTTCAACATACGGATTGGGCCGAATTTCTCAAAACGCTTCCCCCGGATGCGGAGCTGTTCTTCTTTTCGAAGAAAGCAAAACGACGGTATTGGGATGCTCACTTTACGGAAAACAGCTATTTGATTTTCGGTTGTGAAACGGCCGGGCTCCCCAACGCGGTCCTCCAGCGCTATGAGCAGCGGCTCTATCGGATTCCCATGCTTGAAGGTTCCGTGCGATCGCTCAATTTATCGACAGCGGTTGGGGTCGTTCTCTTCGAAGCGCTGCGTCAGACGGGAGGAGTGCCGGATGACCCTATCCCTGCAGAAACCGCGTAAGCAAGAGAAGACCACCGATGGCACCACGCGAGGCCTCCCCTGGAATACGATCCTTTTTAACTGCAACTGCCACACGTTCGAAGAGGTCGCACGCCAGCTCATGAAAGCGATCCATGTCAGTTACGAGCGGGGGATGGACCTGGCGAACACGGTTCATCGCAGTGGGAAGGCTGTTGTTTACACGGGTCCCCGCGAGCATTGCGAAGCCGTGGCCATGGTCCTGGAAGATATTCGGCTCGTGACCAAAGTATGTCCATAACGCTGGCTTGGATTACAGGCGGGGGGACCGGCATCGGCCGAGCCTTAGCCGAGGAGCTCTATCGCGAAGGCGCAAGCGTACTCCTGACGGGTCGTCGGAAAGAGATCCTCGAAGAAACGTGCCATTCCATCGCTTCCGGGACGGGGTCCGGCAAGATTTTGGCCAGGGCAGGCAACGCGGCCGATCCGGCGCATATCGCCGAGGTCCTGGCCGAGGTCCAATCACGCTGGGGCAACATTACGCTTTTGATCAATAATGCGGGCTCCAACTTCAACACACCCCTGCGCGAGGCTTTGCCCGAGGAGTATGCCCGGGCTTTTGAAAACAACGTCATGAGCGCTGTCCGGGTCACGCAAGCGGTCCTTCCGGCGATGCGGGCGGCTCGACAGGGCGCGATCGTGAATATCTCCTCGACTTATGGCCGATGGGGAACCGCGACGTCGGCTTCTTACAGCGTTTCCAAGTTTGCCTTGGCTGGTTATTCGGAAGCCCTCCAGCAGGAACTCCAAGGCACCGGCATCCATGTCCTGAGTGTTTTTCCTGGCTATATCCGAACGGACATGACCTCGCCTTTCGTGCAGAGGGGAACGCTCCGAGACCGTCTTGGCAAGTCTCCGGAGCAGATGGCCAGGGCGATCCTCGGTGCGCTGCGGCGTCGGCAAAGGGAACTTTATTACCCCTGGTACGTCTCGTGGGCGTTACGTCTGCACCGCTGGATGCCGGAACTTGCGGACAGGCTTGCGATGCGGGTCAAACGATGACGACGGAGCGCTGGGTGTGGGTGCCCTTTGAGGTCGATCAAAAATATGACGGTTACCGGATTGATCGGTTTTTATCGCAACGGCTTGCCGGTTACTCGCGAAACCGTGTGCAAAGGATCCTCGAGCAGGCCCGCGTCTTAAAAGAAGAACGAACGGCCAAAGCCAATACGCGCGTTCACACCGGAGACAAGATCCAGATCGCCTATCTCCGGCGTCCGGAGCCGGCGCTCGCGCCGGAGGCGTCCCTGCCCATTCTCTTCGAAGATGAGGACCTCCTCATCGTCAACAAGCCGGCGAACCTCCTTTCGCACCCCACCGATAAGATCGTGGATCATACCGTCCTGGGCGTGCTGCGCCATAGCCGAAAAGATTTAGGCAAACTGCATCTGCTTCACCGGCTTGACCGGGAGACCACCGGGGTCTTGGCCTTGGCTAAAAACCCGAAAGCGGCACAAGCCTGGACGCGTCAGATGGAAGCCCATCGTATCCAAAAAGAATACATCGCCGTCGTGCGGGGCCTGTTGCCGAAGCGCGAAGGCAGGCTGGACCAACCGATCGGCCGTCAGGGAGGAGAGATCCGCGTCAAGCAATGGGTCCATACGCCTGAGGCCGTTCTGGCTGTCACGGATTACCGCGTGATCTATGAACGGCAAGAGGCGCCAACGCTCTCGATCGTGCGCGTGATGCCCAAGACAGGGCGACTGCATCAGATTCGCGTCCATTTCGCGGCGATAGGACATCCTCTGTTGGGCGACCCCCTCTACACCGGAGACGGAAGCGTCTATCAGCACATGACACAAGGCACCGCGACGCTCGAGGAGCGCAAAGTCCTGGGCTTTCCGCGCGTCGCTTTGCACGCGGCGGCCCTCAGCTTCTTGCATCCGATCAAGAAATCGGAGCTGCGTGTCGAGGCGCCGCTCCCAGAGGACATCGTCCGTTTGATTTCTGATAAACTGTTAGCCGCTTTATGAGAAAAGCCAAAACAAACAACACGAAATCTTGGTGGTCTTTTACGGACCCCAACGAAGAGTTTGAGGCGCGAAACCCGGACCAGATCAGCCGGCTCTATTTTCCGCTCTGCAATGAGGCGGGCCTTTTATCCTCGATTACGCCGACGCTTCATGGGGATATTAAGGCGGGGCAAAACCATTTCCTCACGCTGCCCGTTTCAGAGCAAGATCTTCACAACACGAGGTCCTCGCGTCAATTCTGGATCTATGTCGAAGGCAAAGGGGCTTGGTCAGCGACCGCGGCGAAACCGAAGGAATCCCTCCTTCTTCAGGCGGGTGCGCTGTGGCAGCGTGTGACTCGGGAGAATAAGACGCTAGGACTCCAATCGGTCATCACGTCTTTCATTCCGGCGGGCCCTGAATGGGTCGAGGTGATGCAAGTCGAGCTCACGAACATCAGTAAAAAACCGGTCGCGATCACCGCGACAGCGGCCATTCCCCTCTTTGGCCGTTCGGCTGATAATCTTCGCGATCACCGCCATGTGACGTCCCTCCTGCACCGGATCGATCAGGTGCCGCAGGGGGTGCTGGTGACGCCCACAATGTCCTTTGATGAACGAGGCCACGTTCCCAATACGACGGTCTATGGTGTTCTGGGCGCCGAATCCGATGGTCAGCCGCCCGCGGGGAGCTTCCCCACCGTGGCCAGCTTTCTGGGCGAAGGCGGTTCTTTCGACGCTCCACGCGCGGTCCTCGAAGATTGGGATTTGCCGGACTTGGAAGAGGTCGAACTTCAAGGACGTGAGGCGGTGGGAGCCCTTCGCTTTAAGAGCCGAAAACTCTCCCCGGGCAAATCCGTCACCTATCTCGTTCTGATGGGCATCGCCAAAGACAAGAAAGAAGCCCAGTCCTGGCTGAAGTCCTACGGTTCAAGCGAAAAAGCCCAAGAGGCCCTCGAACACACCCAAGCCTTTTGGAAGGAACAGCTCGACCGCATCCAGGTGAAAACGGACGATCCAGACTTCGGACGATGGGTGCGCTGGGTGAGTCTTCAGCCCATCCTCCGCAAGATCTTTGGGTGCTCTTTTCTTCCGGACTTTGACTATGGCCGAGGGGGGCGGGGTTGGCGGGATCTGTGGCAAGATTGTCTCGCGCTTCTCCTCATGGGGGGTAACTCGTCCGACGTCCGAAGTCCGACGTCGGACGTCGAACGTCGGACGGACGTTCGGACACTCCTTCTCAATAATTTTGCGGGTGTGCGGGCCGATGGCACCAACGCGACCATCATCGGCCAAGAACCGGGAGAGTTCATGGCTGATCGCAACAACATTTCTCGCACTTGGATGGACCACGGTGCATGGCCCTGGATCACGACCGAGCTTTATCTTCATCAGACCGGGGACCTGCCCTTCCTTCTCGAAGAGGTTCCCTACTTTGAGGGCGGCCGCGGCACGGTCCTGGAGCACCTGCTGGTTCAGCATGGGGCCGCGACCTCCAGACTCGGTGAGCATGGCCACTGCAAATTGCTGGATGCCGATTGGAACGACGGCCTGGATATGGCCCGTGACCGTGGGGAAAGCGTGGCTTTCACCGCGGTTTACGCCGGCAACCTGATTCGGATGGCGGAGACTTTGCTGGTCATGAAGGACAAGCTTGGGCTTGAGGAACTCACCCTGCAGCGCTCGAGGAAGTCCGTGAAAGCTTTAGCGGCGGAGCTCAAAGCCCAAGGCGAAACGCTGGCGTCTCATGTGAGAGAAAACGAATGGATCAAAAGCGCTTCCGGCCACGCTTGGTTTAACGGCTATTACAACAATTTGGGAGAGCGGGTCGAAGGGGAACACCCCAAGGGCGTGCGCATGACGATGACGGGCCAGGTGTTTCCGATCCTTTCCGGTGTGGCCACCAACGAGCAGGTCGCTCAGTCCTTCGCCGCCGCCAAACGCTATCTCTTTGACAAAAAATTGGGCGGGTACCGGTTGAATACAGATTTTAAGGAGACTCAACCCAGCCTTGGCCGTGCGTTTTCTTTTGCCTACGGGGAAAAGGAAAACGGAGCTTTCTTTAGCCATATGACGGCGATGTTGGCGAACGCTTTGTATAGCCGTGGTTTCGTCGAGGAAGGCCATGATGTTTTTTCAAGCCTTTACCGGATGTGCCTCAACACGAATGTCTCCAAAATTTACCCCTGCATGCCGGAGTATTTTAACGGTGAGGGGCGCGGCATGTACCTTTATCTCACCGGCTCCGCCAGCTGGTATTTGCTGACCCTTATCACCCAAGTGCTGGGCCTTCGCGGCAGGTGGGGAGACTTGCTCGTGGCACCCAAGCTTGTTCCCGAACAGTTTGGAAAATCAGGCCAGATCTCCGCCGAGATCGGCTTTGCCGGTAAGCGCCTGAAGGTGACCTACCTCAAGCGCGCCCAAACGCCTTACGGACAGTACCGCATCGAATCCATCCTTTTGCAAGGAAAAACCCTGCCTCTGCCCCAAGAGATCGCCGCAGAGTTTCTCATCCCGAGGTCCGCGCTCACCGCTCAGGCCAGCCCCACCCTCGATATCACCGTCTCCCTGAGCTAGAAGGCTTCTGCCGCAAGACTCAACTGGATGATTCGGATGCCCATGTGATCCCTCTCCCGCGGAACGTGGGAGAGGTAGAAAAAAATCTCCCTTCTCCCGCCGAAGGTGGGAGAAGGCTAGGATGAGGGCACGCCGAGCCCTCACCCGGTCGCTAGACGACTGGCGACCGCCCTCTCCCGCCTCCCGTCGGGAGAGGGGACAGTCAAGTCCAGAGGTGGGATGTAAAAAACCCCTTTAAAATCGCTAAAACACGCTCTAGACTTGGTGCAATCGACATGCCTCGATTTTGGGTCTACATCGGCGATCAAGTCCAGGGTCCAATGGACGTTGCATCCTTGAGCAAAGTGTCAGGGTTTAATCTCTTGACACAGGTCTGCGAAGAAGGCGCTCAAGTCTGGCGCATGGCGGATGAAGTGATTGAGATCAAATCCTATTTGCTCTCCCCGCCGCATCCGAATTCCTTCGCTCTTGACGCAGGTAACGCGGCCCCCCAATGGGAGCCTCCGCCGCCCGTTCCCATCATCGAAGAAGTGACTCTTTCAGAGCCCAACTTGGACTGGCTCGGCTCAACCCTCGAGGCCAAGAAAAGTGATCCGTCTCCGGAGGTGCCCGCGGTTTCTCCGGGACCCGCTCGCGCGGCGTCCAGCAGCCCAGAGCTTGAGCTTCGGAATCTTTGTGAAGCGTGCGGCTTTAGGAACCCACGCGATGTGGCTCTCTGTATGAAATGTGGGGACGTTTTGAAAGGTGCTCCACCTTCCATGATTGTCGAAGAAAAAGCCACTCCGGTCGAAGCACGACACGAGCCACCCAAGGCATCGGCCTCGATGCCCGTATCGCAGGATCGAGGCAGGATCGATGTCAGCGTACCGGGGGCCCCCACCGTGGATATCCCGCTACCCAAACTGATTGCGCTGGTCGCGGGTCTTGCGATATTGGCCGGAGGGTCCTTCTTGGGAGTGCGATCATGGAAGAAGCGCCACGTTGTTCCACCAACCCCTGTCCTGGTGGCGCCGCCCTTGTCCCCTGTGCCTTCCAGGGGGAGCTCCACCCATCTTAAGGCCAAGCGCAAGAGGTCTTCGAAGGCCTCTCGCGCCAAAGCGAAGTCCGTTGTTCCGCCAGTTGCCTTGACGGGCGCAAGCGCGGCCCCCAAGACAGAAGCACACACGCCGTCACCTGAACTTGACACGAAAACCGAAGAAGTGCCCTTTCACGTGATCGCGGAGGCTGCCCCCTTGCAGCGCCGGCACTCGGCACCTCTTCAATCGCCGGTTACGACCAAGCGGCGCGCGGAGAAAAGTTTATGGACCTCGCAAGAGGAACAGGCCATTCGCCAGGTCCAGCGAAACCGCATTTACGGCGGCCTGCGAACCATGGATCGAAACACGGAGATTTTGATGCAAATCCTTCGTGACCGGGAGTATTCCACCGCTTTCGAAACAGGGAAGAGAGTCTATCTCTATAACGACCTCGACTGGAGCGCTTCCTTGATGGAGGGCCCCCTCTATGAGGTGCGTCTAAGCTTCTCCGGTGGCCGTGAGCCGGATGGGGCGCCCAAACGACCGCTCCACTTTGCGTTTTCAGCGGACCTTGAGCGAGGCTCGGTGGAGCCAGGAGGCCAAGACCAGGTCCGTTCGAACACCTTGCATGCGTTCTTTGATGAGTCCCGCATTCCTCCCGAGGAACGCCGTCCCATCGCCAAAGACACCGAAGAACTGGTGATGGCGGCCCAGCCGGGCGCTTCGCCTCTCGCCTTGGATACGGTGGTGCGGCAATACGCCAAGCTCTACACGACGGCGGCTCTTTCGCGTGTGGCGCAGGCCTATGGCTTGGCGCTCGTTCACAAGAAGCTGACCCACGATCCGCGCCTGGGTTCCGATCCATTGTCCGCGACCGTCCCATCAGGCCAAAGCGCAGCGCGCCTTACGGAAGCCAAGAAGGTCGCGACGCCTGCCAAGGATGAAAAAGCCGCGCCGGCTCGAGCGCCCCTCAAGGGGAGCGCTGTCGATTGCCGGATGGAAACGGGTTCTGGCCGCCAACGGATCTTCGTGGTTCAAGCCACCAGCCGCGCCAGCCCTCAGAAGATCTGGGAAATCGTTACGGGCTATGACCACCTCAAGCAGTTCGTTCCCGATATGCTGGCGAGCGAACGGGAAGGGCAGGACGGGGCATCGACCATTGTGCATGCGGTCTATTTGACGCGGTTCATGTTCTTTGTCTTCAAGGTCAATCTCCATCTGCGTGTGATGGAGCACCCACAAGAACATGCCCTTCAGTTTGAGCGGATTGCCGGAGACTTTGAGAGCCTGAGAGGTTCGTTTCAGATCACCTCGGACCCTGTCACCGCCGAATCTCGCATGGCGTTCCACGTCAACCTCGTGCCCACCGGACGCACGATGAATTGGGTGATCGAAAAAATGGGCCGACGCTTGCTCGTCCCCCAAATCGAAGCGATCCGCACGAAAGCCGAATCCCTCTAAGCACTGCCTTTCATAGGATCGCCGCGGGTTTGGAATTTAGGACGACAGATTTCGGTAAGACGTTTTCGGAATGGGGAACAGGGTCCCCATTTTAATGTAGTCTTGGACCAGGGTCTGAAGGCTGGATTCGACGTTCTCCTCGAAGTGCTGAAATCCGCAGGTCTCACAGACGAGTGAGGGAACGTCCTCAATGAGCGCCACAAGCTTCGAGCCGTTCCAGTAGGGATGCTCTACGCTTTTCGCCTGTAAATGTCCGTGACACCGCAAACAAGATTGTCTTTGCATACCATGTTTATGTCTTATCTTCCTCGTGCTTGCTATAGACCAAGAGGCTAAATTCCCACTCCCAATAGGCCTCCATGATTTATGGGCCCCCGGTTTTTGTGGAGAAATCAACATTTTTTCTACAATCACCCCTCAAAGCTTAAAAGCCAAGATACAATCATAGCCTAACGGGTTAGCGCCTGGCGCCCGAGTCCTGCCAAGATAGAATGACTTTGAGGGTCGCACTCCCGGGTATGCGCCACAAGGCAGGCGCATCCGCCTGAAGTGTGGCGGAGCTTCCGCCACTGCGGCTTCGGCGGATCCGCCATAGTCGTAGTGGCGGACAATGGTGGAGCATCCCGCTGTTAACGGGAGGGTTGCAGGTTCGCCCGCCAGACAACAGGCGGGCGGGCGCCTGTAGTGTGGCGCCCGAGTCCTGCCAAGATAGAATGACAATGAGGGTCGCACTCCCGGGTAGCTCAATGGTGGAGCATCCCGCTGTTAACGGGAGGGTTGCAGGTTCGAGTCCTGCCCCGGGAGTGCGACCCTTTACTCTCTAGACACTCTAGGAATGTACTGGGTTTATATTCTTCGGTGTAAAGGTACTCACAAGTTGTATGTCGGTTTCGCCGAAAACTTAGACCGACGTCTTGCCGAACATAGAGTCAAGAAGCCATACTACGAGTTAGTCCACAAGGAAGCTCGTACGAGCAAATCCGAAGCACAGCGCCGAGAAGCGTATCTAAAGTCTGGCAATGGCCGACGTGCATTGAAGAACATCCTCGCAGGGTTGCAGGTTCGCCCGACACACGACGGTCGGGCGGGCGCCTGACGTGTGGCGCCCGAGTCCTGCCCCGGGAGTGCGACCCTTCAGTGTTTTGAAATGTACTGGATCTATATCCTTCGGTGTCAGAAAACGGGCAAGCTCTATACTGGTTTAACCGAAGATCTTATTCGTCGATTAGCAGAACACAAGACTAACAAGCGCACCTATCAGTTGGTCTTCAAGGAACCCTGGCCGACTCTTCACGAAGCGCTTAAACGTGAAAAGTATCTAAAAAGCGGCAATGGCCGACGTGCATTGAAGAACATCCTCGCAGGGTTGCAGGTTCGCCCGACACACGACGGTCGGGCGGGCGCCTGATGTGTGGCGCCCGAGTCCTGCCCCGGGAGTGCGACCCTTTCAGCTTGTGAATAGCTCACCGACGCATGGACTTTTTTGTATTATGGCCCTGGGTGTTCCAGAAATCATATAACGGAGGAATCATGAAGAAGATTATCGCACTTGTAGTTCTTGCAGGTCTTGTCCCAAGCCTGGCGCTGGCGGCTGGCAATCATCCGATGGCCGGATGCGGATTAGGGTATATCCTGCTTGGTAGTAAGGAAAACGACAAAGTCATGCAAGTATTAGGAGCCACTACCAATGGTACTTTTGGCAATCAAACATTTGGTATCAGCTCCGGTACATCAGGCTGCACGCAAGACGGTGCTGTCAAAATTGTGCGAGCGACAGAAGTCTATGTCGATGTGAATTTTGACTCCCTACGACTGGAAATGGCTTCCGGTCAAGGCGAATATGTGGACACGCTCGCCTCTCTTCTAGGGGCTACAGAAACAACGCGTCCTCAGATGGTTCGCTTCTTCCAGGCCGAGTATCAGACGCTCTTCCCAACGTCAGATACAACGTCTGCGCAGATGCTCGAAACGCTCACGGAGCGCCTCTCGCAGCATCCGGAACTGTTGGGCTAAGTCACCCTGTCATTCCGTTCGCTTCAAAGAGCGGGTTGGATCGTCCTCCTGATGATCCAGCCCGCTTTTGCTTCCAACGCTCTGGAGTCCCTTCAGGAGAAAGCTCTGGCGTTGCGTCTGGATTCCCACCCCTACTGGTTAAGACTTCTCCATTACCGAACGAACTTGCTCGGTCGTTATCAGAGCGAAATTGATGATGCCTCTTTTTTTGTTTCTCGCGGCGGTCGGCGTGATCCACGAGCAGAGCTTTTCGCGACGCTGGGAGCCTTTTTCGCGCCATCTCCTTCCGACACGACCCTTCAGCATGCCATCTGCCGCTATCCTGCCCGTTTCCAATGGCTGCGGGAGCAGCTCGGCCTCGATCCCGCCGCCCTAGCGCACCCCGCTTGCGAGCGTTACCAGAAGTGGAAAGACCAGATGCTTCCGCAAGAGGTTGCGCTCGTCTTTGCTTCCTCATACATGAGCAATCCTTCCTCCATGTATGGCCATACCTTTTTGCTGCTCAGGAAAAAGGCGGGGAAAGAAAATGAACTGATGAACTATGTCGTCAACTTTGCCGCAGACCTTGAGGGGGATTCCGGCCTGCTCTTTGCGGTGAAAGGCCTCCTGGGAGGCTACCACGGCCGGTTCTCGACATTTCCCTATTACATGAAAGTCCAGGAATACTCGAACCTCGAGTCCCGGGACCTTTGGGAATATGATCTGCGGCTTTCTACGCCTGCGATCGCGCGCCTCATCGATCACCTTTGGGAGCTCGGCAATGCCCGGCTACGCTACTTTTTTCTCAATAAGAATTGCTCCTATTACCTCATGCCGCTCCTTGAAGTGGCGGATCCATCAAAAGACTATAAAAGCAGTTTCCTGTTGAAGACGATTCCAGCGGACACGCTTCGCGTGGCCACCTCTGGTCAAGTTGGGGGAACAGCCTCCGTGCTCCGCCCCTCGCATGCCAAGCGGATGCTCGCGGCCCGCGCTCGCCTCAAGGAAGCGGAGGTGATGCTTGCGGAACAGGTCTACGCCGAGCCAGACGAGGTCAAAACGGCCGACTTCCTCGCTCTACCACCCGAGCGGCAGGCTCTTGTCCTTGAGTCCGCGCATGACCTTTTCCGATACAAGCACGGGTTTTCGCGCGACCAGTCCGAAAGTCTCAAGGAAAAGGAGCACCTCCTCCTTCAGGCCAGAAGCCAGTTGCCGCCAACCCAGCCAGCTGGGCAAGAAGCCCTCGGGACCGTGGTCCCGCCAGACCAGGGGCACAAATCAGGGAGGATCGGACTCTCCTACGGCGTTTCGAACAGGTCTCATTTTGAAGAGCTTTCGCTGCGCCCGGCCATTCACGATCAAGAAGATCCGGCAGAAGGCTATCTGCCCGGGAGTAAGCTTGAGATGTTTCACCTGAAGTTGCGGATGGACAACGACCGGAGCGAGTTTTATGTTCAGCAGTTTTCTTTGATCGATATGGTCTCCATCGTTCCCTATGACCGCTGGATCCACCCGCCCTCGTGGAAAGTGAACTCGGGGTTCGCTGTAGCCGGGGACCTCGACCGAGACCCCGAACACAGTCTCTCTTACGGTTTGAATCTCGGTCCCGGGTACACCGTTAGGCTTTTTGGAAGCGACAAAGCCCTTCTTTACGGCATGGTCGAAATGACGCTTGAGTTGGGGCACATGTACGAGAATTGGGTGCGCTTCGGCGGTGGTCCTTCCGGAGGACTGCTGCTCTATCCCGTCAAGCTCTGGCGGATGAGTCTTTCGTCAGCGTATTTCCCTTATGCGGTGGGGGGAACTCCTGCCACGGTGAAATGGAGTCTTGTGCAAAGCCTCACGGTAGCCAAGGACTTCGAGCTTCGCGTGAAGCTTGAGCGCTTAAACTCCAACAAGGAAGCCCTGTTCAGTTTGGTTTATTACCTGTAGAGAGCGCCTCGTCAAAGAACGCCGCGATCGACTTCTCGTAGTCCGTTCCGATCTTCTTCCGGATCTCAAGATGCCCGGCGCCCGGAACAATCCATAGTTTTTTGGGTTCCCGCGCCCGCTCAAAAAGCACCCGGCTCATCGAGACAGGAATGATCTTGTCTTGATCCCCATGAAGAAAGTAAAGAGGTCGCGGGGCCACTTTGTCAGCAAACCGAATAGGATCACAAGATCGGTTCATCATGAACGGCATGAAGGGGTAGAGAGGCCAAGTGAGAATATGTCGCCCCAGCGCGGCGCGGGCCATGGAAGCGTGGCTGGAAAAGGCGGACTCGATGACCGCCGCTTTCACAAGCGGCTCTTGGGCGCTCACCACCAAGGCGGCCGCGCCGCCAAGCGACTGTCCCAGGATGCCAACACCCGTCTGTGGATCGCGGAGATGTTTCTGAGCATGGCGAACAGAACTGATTCCATCCTCGACCAGATGTTGTGGTGTTGGCTTCCCCTCCGACGCTCCGTAGCCCTGGTAATCAAAGGCCAGCAGATCATACCCGTACTTCAATAAAAAGGTTGCATAAGGGAAATGCCCGGAGACATTCCCATGATTGCCATGGAAATGGACAATCGTGCCCTTTGGCCGTTGGGCGGTCTTAAAGAATAAGGCGGTCAGTTTCTTGCCGTTGATGCTGGGATACTGCACGAGTTCAGGGTCGAGACCGGTCTTGTCGGGATCAACGTAGAGGACGCGGTTGGGGTAATAGAAATATCGCTGGGGACTGCAGGCGCTTAGGCACAACAGGAAAAGGATGGCCGACGACCCGGCGTTGATTTTACGCATCAATCTATCCTAACATGGGACATCATGAAAAAATCAACCTTCGCTGTTTGTGTCGCCGCCGCAGGGATCACGGTCCAAGCCTATGCCGGAGGGCTTCCCAAGCCAACGGTCCAGGCCCTGGTGAAGGCTTTGCAAGATGCCAATATCGAAGTCAGCAGCGCCGCGGCCTGGGCGCTCTCCGAAGTACCGGATGCCGCTGAGCAAGCGGTGATGCCCTTGGAAACCGCGCTGATTGCTTCTTCCGATGCCGGTCTCCAGGAGGCTCTTGTCAAAGCGCTTGTGGCCGCTCACCAAGACGCTACGGTGAAGCGCTTGATGGAGGCCCTTGTGAATCCGCAGTTTACGTGGGGCGCGGGCGCCAAGGCAAAATCGGTGGTCGTGATCGGCAAGATTAGTGAGAAAAAAGCCATCAAGTGGCTCACGGATATCGTCGCCAGTGAACAGGAACCCGCAGTGCGCGCCGCGGCGGCCCGGGCGCTGGGTGAGATCGGCGCTCCACCCAAGAAAGAAAAGAAGGATTGAAAAGCCATTCTCGTTTTTTCGCGCGCCTCTGTCCGCTCCTCTCGGGGCTCTTTTTAGCCTCCTGCGTCTCCCTCGAGCAGCTCCCTCCGGGGGCCGTTCCCGCCGTGCAAAGCGAGTCCAAACCGGAGACCCCCTACCCCGATTTGGATGCCGGTCACGCGACCGTCACAAGCGCCCACTTTACGCTCAAGGGCTATTCGCAGGCAGACCTTGAGAGCCTCCGCCTTCTGGCGGAGGACCTGTTCACGAAGATTGGTTCGGATATCGGTCTCTACACGTTCCTGTCGTCGCAAAGTTTCAACCTTGTTGTGTACCGGGATCGTGAGGACTACTTGAACAAGACCAAGCAGCCAGCCACATCTCAGGTCGTCACAAGCGGGAAAACCATGTTCCTCTATTACAACAGAGAGGACCTCGAACCGGAACTGGCGCACTTTATGGCGCATCTGCTCCTCAAGGCCTACCTCGGAGACAAGCTCACCACCCTCAAATGGCTCGACGAGGGGCTCGCGATGTATGAAGAAGTCTCCAGGATGTCGGAGAGTGAGCGCGCGTCCTATTCCTCTTCCCAAACCGCCCAGCTTCGCCAAAGCAGAATGGCTTTTTCACAAATGACCTTTTTCGTAACGAACTCCGAAGAGAAGAGACGGACCGATGTCTGGTACCAGCAGGTGGAAAGCGTCGTCTCTTATCTTCTTGCCCAGGGAAGTCCGCTCGCCTTTGCCCAATTCTTAAGTGAGCTGCGCGTGGTGGAGGTGGATCAGGCGATCTCGGATGCTTACCCGGCTAAATTTCGAAGCTTCGCTGATCTGGAGGCCGCATGGAAATACACGATCTAACACAGCAAACCTCGGAAAAAAACTTAAAGCAAAAATCTCATCGCACACCGACGAAAGCAATGCCTGCAAAGCAGAGAGCTCAGCTCTCCTTTCTCTGCTATCGTTTTTCTGCTTTGACCCTTCTGCTATGTTCTGTCTTCCTCTTGTCCGCTCTCTCCTGGACCCTGGCCTCTGTCACGGACGGCTATGTCGTGAAAGTTGAAAGCGCCACGGTCTATCTGGACTGGGGTGCGACCTCCGGTGTTGCCCTGGGTGATCAGTTTGAGATTTACCGCGAAGGAGAGGAGCTCAAGCATCCCGTCACCGGAGCGTCCCTCGGCCGCTCAGAGTCCGTCCTGGGGCAGGGGGTTCTCGAGTCCATACAGAAAAAGGTCTCGACCGGAAAATTATTCCAGTCGAAGCAGGATCTTAAAGCGGGTGACCGTACGCGCCACAAGGCCGCCGCGCCGGCAGCGGCTCAGCCGACCGTTGTTCCCGCTGCTTTGGGACTTGCCTCCGTGATGGTGCCCCTTCTCCCTAAAGAGACCTGGCGAAGCGAACCCATCAAGCAGGAAGCCATGGGTCTTGCTGTGGCTGATGTCGACGGAGACGGGGAAAAGGAAGTCGTGGTGGCCTATCGCGATCAACTTGAGGTTTTTCGCTGGAATTCCACGAAGCTCGAGTCGGTGGCGGTTTATCAGTCTCGCTCCTATCGAAATTTCCTGGCGGTGGGTACCGCGGATCTCGAAAACGTCGGTCATGAGCTCATTTTTGCCTCTCTCTTTGTGGAAGGCAATCGCCGCGCCCGTACCGTCGTCCTGGAACTTTCCAGTGGCGCTCTGCGGGAAGTCGGCCGCATGGACGGTTTTGTGCGAGCGATGGACCGCATGGACGGAAGACGGGACCTGGTCTGGCAAGACCTTTCGATGTCTCGCGAGTTGCGCGTACGGCAGCCCTCCCTGGTCGTCAAGAAGGACCAGACATTCACGAACGGCCCCGCGCTCAAGCTCCCCCGAGCGCTCAATGACGATCAGCTCTTTGGTTATACCTGGGGGGACTGGGATGCTGACGGGGTGGAAGATTTCGCGTTTTTGCAAAGCGGGGAGCGCTTGCGGACCCTCTTTCGGGACGCCAAATGGAGTTCGCGTGAGGTCTATGGCGGCACGAAGGCGGACTTTAGTTGGGAAGGTGAGCAAATGGGAAGCCTTTATCCACGGCTGCTCAGCTATCGCGCAGAGCCAGGCAAATCGCAGCTGCTTGTTCCTCACAATATTCAAGCCAGCCCCATCCGACTGGCTCGGCTCAAGATTTATAAAGAATCTGAGCTTGTGAGCTTAGCTTGGAACGGCCTCGAAATGGCACCACAATGGAAGTTGCCTGTCGCGGGGTTGCTGGCGGATTTTGTCGTAGCTGATGCGATGGGGCAAGGCCGTTCTCAACTCTGGATTGCCGCCGTTGGCTCGGGCCATAAGACGATCCTTCTTTCCTACTGGCTCCCTTAACGTCATGCGCAGGCCATCCCCGGAAGACCTGACGAACGCGGTCATCAAGGCGGATGCCATCCGGCGACGGGCGCTCCACCAAGCTCCCGCTCGGTTTCAACCCTTCCAACGTGTTTGGATCGAGCCCTTCTTTAATCTCGTGGGCACTCTCTGGGGATCTGCGATGTTTCTGTTGCCTTGGTGCTTGCGCAAACCGTATGTCCAGTGGGTGGTGAGCGCGATGAGAAACCACGCGCCGGAGTCGAATCCGCATCTGGAGGAAAGAATTCAAGAGACGTTGCATCTGGCGGAAGAGCTCAAGCGCAAAAACGGCCAGTGGCCGGCACTTCTTGTCGTCCTGTCTCATCCGGAGACCGTGGGGCCCCTCGAATGGCTCCGCTTTGAGGTGATGAGGCAGGCCCTTGTGGTGGCGGATGCCTTTGTGGAAGCTCGCCGCCCAGGCCGCCTCTTTCATCAGCATCCCCAATGTCTGCTCGCGATCGATCCTTTCGCGCTGGATACGGTCTCTGCCGCTGTGGGTGGCTTTTATGGCGCTTGGATGAACCAGATCTATCTTGCCTATGACCGCCAGCCTTCCACACAGTCCTGGAGTCAGAGGCGTCTTTTCCTGCGTGGCACAGATTTTTCGCACATCGGCTGGAAGCTCCTTCGTTTACTCAAGACGAATGTGCCCGTCCTCTTGGCGCTGGGAGGAGGCCTGCCGTATAACGCGAGACTCCTCTACTGCGCCAGAGAGTGGGTCCAGAGATTACAGCCCAAGACGTGGAGAGTGAGCAAACGAGCGGCCCAGCTGGAGCTCATGGAAATCCTCATGAATCATACGGCTGGGGTCTGGCCGGCCGAGCGGGGTGAGATCCCCCATGAGGCACAACATGAAATACGAGCCGCCCTGAGCCGATGGGGTTTGGAGTCCCAAGGGATAGAGGCAGTGATGGAAGAGCTGCGAGAAGAATTTCAGTTGCCTGTTCCTTACCGCGCGCGGCTCCTACGGGTGCTCCAGGCGAGGCTGGCCGCGCGCGGAAAACCATTGATTTTAGTGCCTGTTTCACACCGTGATCAACCGCCACACGTGATGATCAGAAGTCCTCTCACGCTTGAGTCTGAGACCCGGGACTTTAGACCTTTTTTTAGCATGATCGCGAATATTTTTGCGACTTCTGCATCTAAGGGGTAGGAGGTATCTTTCATGAACATGAGACTTATACTGCTATCCCTGTATTTTTGGTCGTTTCCTCTGGCGGGCTGGGCCATGCCATCCACCATCACCTATCAGGGAGCGCTCAAAGACAAAGGGGTCCCGGCAAGCGGTTCCAAGCAAATGCAATTCCGCATCACCAATCAGGCGGGCACGCAAGTCTACTGGTCGAGCGGCAACCTGCCGGTGCAGGTCTCCCACGGCCACTTTGCTGTGCAATTGAATCCTTCAGGAGTTCCCTGGGAAACGGTGGATCCCTATATTGAAGTGACGATTGAGGGGCAGCAGCTCCTTCCCCGTGAGCCCGTGAGCGCGACCGTCTACGCGAACATCGCCAGTTCCATTGCAGATGGGTCCGTCTCGCCTTCCAAGGTCACGAGTGGTTTTGGCTTAGTGCCCAGCGGTATGATCGCGCTGTTTGATTCATCCTGTCCTGTCGGTTGGAGTCCGTTCACTCAGCTCAATACCCGGTTTCCTTTGGGGGGTGCGACCTCGGGGGTTACGGGCGGGTCCGCAACGCACAGTCACGGCATAGCATTGGACGGACAACACGCTCACGGGGGTAGCTCAGGGTTTCCACCGCCTAGTCAATATGCGGTATCGGATGCAGGACTTCATTTTGGTGCGCTCATGCGCAACCACAGCCATCCCATTGGCATGGACGGCTCCCATCAACATGGTGGAGCAACTGCAGAGGGGAGTTCGCTTCCCCCTTATTACACAGTTGTTTTTTGCAGGAAAACATAGTTTCATTCACACCAACGTATGGGCCAGGACAAAGAAGCATCCTTTTTTGCTGCTGAACATTTTCCCGCTGGAACGTCGGTCTTGGATATCGGATGTGGTCCTCTGAAAAAGGTCCCATGGGCTATCGGTATTGACCGAGTCAAAAGTGAAGGGACTGATGTCGTGCATGACCTCACCCGCTACCCATGGCCCTTTCCCGATGATACTTTTGATCACCTGATCGTAAGCCACATCGCCGAACATATGCCTGACCTGGAAGCCTTCTGTCGAGAGCTTCATCGCATCAGCAAGTCAGGTGCTTCAATAAGAATTGTTTGTCCTCACCATTCCAACCCGGACGCGTTTGTGGACCCGACGCATGTTCGGTATATGGCCTATAGAAGTTTCGATTTCTTTTCTCAACCAGAAGACGCTCCCTTGCCACGGGCCCAAGTCTTGTTTAATCGGTTCTTTGCGAAGGGCACTCCGCTTCGGGGATGGTACACCGAGCCTTATTTTAAAATCGTGGAACGCCATCTGACTTTTCGAACACCACATCGGTGGCTGGGGTTCGAATATTTGGCCAGGCACTTGCCACTGGCCTATGAGTATTTGTTAGAGGGATGGGCACCTGCAGTCAATGTCCTGTATTTGCTGGAGGTGAGAAAGTCGCGCAAGGTAGCTTGAAGCGTCACGATTCTCTTTTCCGGTGAAACATTGGACGCATTTTGACGCGATGGAGAGGAACTCCCACAAAGGCAAGCGCGAAGCTCTTGGCCGGATGTCCCTTCCGGGTCAGGCTCTTTTCATCAGATGACGCCTGAAAACGGTTTTCTCATGACGAAGAAGGGCTGATGCATCCCCGTTATGTGAAGATGCTCGCTGGCATGAAAGACGATGGCGGCACGGACTGGTATGTCTATATCCTTCGGTGCTCGGATGGCACGCTTTATACGGGCATTACCAAAGACTTAAAAGCCCGGGTCCTGGCCCATAACGCCGGGCGCGGCGGCGCCTACACGCGCACCCATCGACCGGTACGGCTTCTTTACTCCGAACAAGGCTATTGCCGCGCCGCAGCTCTGCGCAGAGAAGCCGGCATCAAGCGCCTCCCGCGCCCGAGAAAAGTGCGACTGGCTCTAGGAAATGCATGCCAACCCCCTCGTCTCAAGCAGCCTGCGAGGGCTTCCAAGCATGAACCCCTCAACACGCATGCAAAACGCTCCTCCCTTTAAATGCGATTTGAAGGCCTATTGACGCTGTCCTTTCGACCCACACAAAAATAATCACTTGACCCATTGAAACGATCTGTCATTTCGGGGTATATCCATATATCGTGAAAAAGGTCATGATTGTGGAAGATCATCCAGCGACCGCTAGGGCGATCGCAGATTTCGTGCGTTTTATTTTCTCCGACTGGTCGCAAGAGCATGTGCTGTCCGGCAAAGAAGCCGTGGAGCTCTCACTCAAGGACCCCTCCGATGTCATGATCCTCGATATTGCGCTTGCGGATGAGATGAACGGACTGGAAGTCATCCGCAGACTCTGGGAGTTGGGACTCAAGGAGAAACCCAAAGTAATCCTGATCACCGCCATGGGCAACCGGGCCTTCCGCGGGCCACGCCCCGGCCGGCCATGGCTCGAACAACTCAGCGAGCACGAGCGCTCACTCGTGGTGGGGTTCTTTGAGAAGCCTTACAGCTGGCACGCCTTTTTGACCTCCGTTGCCAATGCCGCTAACATTGCCCCTCCAGAAAATATTAAACTGATCCCCACGAATGAGTGAATTGTTGATCGTCGGGTCGGTCGCGCTCGATTCGGTGCGCACACCTTTTGGGGAAGTCAAGGAAGCCCTCGGCGGGTCGGCCACCTATTCCTGTTATTCCGCGAGCTTTTTCGTGCCCACCGTAAGGCTGGTCGGCGTGGTGGGGGAGGACTTTCCTCTGGAACACCTCACGCTTCTCAAGAAGCGGGGCATTCACACGGAGGGCCTGCAGGTGGCCCGAGGGAAAACCTTCCGTTGGGCGGGCTCGTATGAATATGACCTGAACGAAGCGCGTACGCTCGCCACCGAACTCAACGTTTTTGAAACCTTTAGGCCTCAAATCCCGGCCTCCTACAAGAAAAGCGCCTTCGTCTTTCTCGCCAATATCGATCCCGACTTGCAGCTGTCCGTGCTCGATCAGGTGGAAAAACCGAAACTTGTTGCCTGCGACACGATGAATCTTTGGATCAAGATCAAACCGGACGCCTTGAAGCGCGTGCTCAAGAGGGTTGACTTCCTTTTTATCAATGATGGAGAAGCAAGGCAGTTCGCCGACAGCCCGAGCCTCATTCGAGCGGGTCGCTTACTCCAGTCGTGGGGGCCCAAGTATGTCGTGATTAAAAAGGGGGAACATGGCGCCTTGCTTTTTGGAAACAACAGCTTTTTCGCGGCACCCGCCTTTCCTCTTGAGGAAGTGTATGATCCCACCGGTGCTGGCGATACTTTCGCCGGAGGGTTCTTTGGCTATCTCGCCCAAAACGGCGGCGATATTTCGGAGCCGATGCTCCGCCGTGCCGTTGTGTTTGGGACGGCCATGGCGTCTTTTACCGTTGAGAACTTCAGCCTTGAGCGACTGAAAACCCTGACCGAAGAACAGCTCTTGGCCCGGGTACGGACGCTCAAAGAACTCAGCCATTTCGACCACCCCTGACCACGAATACTTCAGATCCCCCCAGCCGATGAACGATAACAAAACGATAAACATTCAAAATTCTTCTCTCCAATCCTGCTTTCGTTTCTCTGCGAGGACCCTTGCTGCTTTCACTTTCTTCGGCGCTCTCACAGGGATCTTTCTCTGGAAGCTCTGGCCCGTTTGGGACCAGGCCATTCCAGGAGGACTCCAGGATACGCGCCTTTTTCTCTGGAATGCCTGGTGGTATCATCACGCCCTCGCGGAACTCCATACGAACCCCTTTCGAACGGACCTCCTGTTCCACCCCTATGGAACGAGCCTCATCTCCCATGATTTTCCTCTTTGGATGAACCTGATCACCGACTTGGGACAGAGGGCCGGAATGACGCTCATTGCCTCCTCCAATCTTTGGTTTGCGATCAGCTGGCTGTTAAATGGCTTTTGTACCTACGGCTTAGCCAGAGAAGTGCTGGGCCCAGACAAGTCTCGAGCCGAAGGGCCGGCTCTCGTCGCAGGGGTCTATGCGATCACGCACAGCTATGGGTTGGCCCGTGCGATGCAAAACTGGGGCCAGTTCAATTTCTATGGGATCGCACTCTTTCTCTGGTGCCTGCTTCGAGCCCGAAGGAAGAAGAGGCCCGGCTCCTGGGTTCTTGCCGGCATGGCCCTGGCCTGGACAGCCGCGTGCCATTATTACTTTCTCATCTATTCCGTTCTCCTTTGGTGCGCGGTGGCCCTCTACGATTTGTCTCCTTATGGGATGAGCTTCACGTATCGGGCGCCGGGAAAGATGGTCCGCGTCATGTTGGTTAGTCTCTCGGCCCTTGCCGGCGCGGCGGCGCTCGCGATCTTCCTGCGTCCGGGGGAGATCGTCTTGGGCGCCGCGCGCGTGAGTCTTCGTAGCACGGACAACCCGCTCTTCTTGATGTGGGTCTTTCTCATCATGCTCTTGGTCGCGGGTCTTCGCGTGAGAATTCACCTGAGGATGTCGGATCCTCTTGAGAGACGCAGACTCCTGGTGTGTCACGCGGTTCTCGTGGGCGTGAGCGCGCTGTGCCTGAGTCCTCTTGTTTGGGAGAGCCTTTGGCTGATCCGGCAGGGTGGATATCCACAGCAAAGTATCCTTTGGAAAACGCACCTGACCGGCGCCAATTTGTTTTCTCTTCTTATGCCAAACCCTCTGCAGATCGCTTGGGGACCTGCGGTGAGTCAATGGTTCGTCTCGCGAGGCTTAAATCCCCAAGAACAGGCGGCCTCCATAGGCTGGGTTTGCTTGACGATACTTCTCCTTGCAAAAATCTGGCAGAAGAGAGGGGTCCTGAGCCGCTGGCTTGCCCTGGCTCTCTCGGCGACGGTGCTCGCGCTGGGGACCCACCTGCATGTGGCAGAGCACAACACCTGGCTGCCGCTTCCCTTTTTCTTGGCCCGGCTCTTACCCGTGCTGGGCAATGTCCGAGTCCCCGAACGCTGGATGGCGGTGGGGACGGTTGCCTGGTCCGTTGTTTTGGCGCTGGCGCTTGTTCGGCTCAGTGAGCGATGGTCCTGGTCGCTGCGCAAACTTTGTCTTGTGGCCGGGGCACTCCTTCTGCTCGAGAACTGGCCCGGGATTCCCTTTCAGAGGCCCCCTTTGCCGCTTGAGGTCTATCAACGCCTGAAAGCCTTGCCGCGGGCTGGCGTGCTTGTTCTCCCGTTCTACGCCGGAGATTCAAGCATTGGGATCGGGAGCGACCTTCGCCAGGATCGGCAATGGTTATTTCCTTGGGACCACCTCTGGGCGCAAACCTTTCACCAGAAGCCGATCGTAGGCGGGTACATCGGCCGAATTTCTCGACGGGTCCTCGCCAGGTACAAGGAGGACCCGTTCATCCAGAAAATCGTCTCTCTCGAAGAAAAAGGTGGAGACGCGGCGGCAGAGCCCGTCTTTGGCCGGTATGCCGCGGCGAACCTGCGTTTCCAATATGTGTTAGCCTATAGGCAGGCCGTTGACCCACAAGCCTTCTCGTATGTCAAGAACAGCCTCCCACTGGATCCGATCGATCTCAGCTCGGAGGTTCAGCTTTATCATGTTCGATCTGAATCTTTCCCAGGGGAAGGCGCTGGCGAGCGTCATACTATTCCGTGAAACGTCCTAGACAGAGCCCCATCATGGAGATTCTCACGCACTTTCGACCGGAGCGGATTCTTTTGGAGAAGCGATGTTTCTGGTAAGCCGTTTTGTGGCCGGTGCTCAAGCGGTGGATGCCATTGAGCTGGCCCGCAAGGTGAATGGACAGGGGATGAGCGCCCTCCTCAACTATCTGGGGGAGGACGTCCCCTCGGCGGGGATGGCGCGGGCCGCGGCAGAGGAGTATGTGCGTCTGCTGAAGCGTATCGCCGCGGAGAAGGTGCGCGCCGCCATCACGCTCAAAGTCAGCCAGATGGGGATCCTCCTCTCCCCTGATTTGTGCTTCGAGCATCTTTCACGCATCGCGGAAGAGGCCGCGCGCGTTGGGGTCTTTCTCTGGCTCGATATGGAGCGCTCTGCCCTTACGAGAAGCACGATCGAAATCTTTGATGCGCTCCGTGAGAAATTTCAACAAGTCGGGTTATGTCTGCAGGCAAGCCTCGTTCGGACCGGGGGCGACTTTGACCAGTTGGCGAAGACGCCCTTTCACGTCCGCCTCTGCAAGGGGACCTATAAGGAAACGCCCAGCATTGCCTATAGGACGAGGAATGCCATCGATGGCAATTTCCGGATGCTCACGCAGAAAGCGTTTGACCACCTCCACCGGGGCGTTTCTCCCGCGTTTGCGACCCATGATCCCGCTATGCTTGACTTGATCGGCTCACTCATGAAAGAGCGCCACGTGGCGCAAGAGGCTTTGGAGTTTCAAATGCTCTACGGTGTTGAGAATCCTCGCTTCGCTTCGCTCGCTCGAGAGGGCTACAAAGTCAGCGTCTATATTCCTTACGGGTCGCAATGGTTACCCTATTATCTGAGGCGCCTTCGAGAACGCAAAGAAAGCATCTATTTCTCGCTACGAAAACGCATTAAAAATCTCACGACGTAAAATGATCTAATAGTCCTTGATTTTTTGACGAAATCTGATAGGGATGAGTGTAATGCGAACAAAGAAACTGAGAATCCATAAAGCGCGTTTCTACGCCTTGGGGCTCGGGATTTCCATTGCCGTGATTCTGGCGGGAGATCACGTCGCCTCTGTATCCATGGCACCGTTGGCACAAAAAGCGGCTGTGCTGACCATCAACCCGGACGACTGGCAGTCCCTGGTCGAGGCCATAAGCCAGAGGGCCCAGGGCTTTCGCGGCGATCTCGGGTATGTCGTGAAAGATTTTTCAAGTGGGCGGGCGGCTGAGATCAACTCCGCCGAGGCTTTCCCCAGCGCCAGCCTCATCAAATTCCCAATTCTGTGCGCCGCTTTTCAGGCGGCCGAAGACCGGCGGTTCTCCTTGAGCGCACCCGTGACCCTCCTTCGCCACGATAAGCGTGGCGGTTCCGGCGTTCTGAAATTCTCGCCCTCCGGCCGAGTGTATACGAACCGCGAGCTCCTCGAGGCCATGATCGTACACAGCGATAACACGGCCACCGAGCTTCTGATTCGTCAACTCGGCTATGATTATCTCCAAGACACCTTTTATCGGTTGGGGTTGAAGGACACCGTCATTACACCCCAAGGTTTCCGTCTCACCTCTCGCCGTGTGCCAGAAGACAATATGACCAGCCCGCGCGATATGGCTTATCTCCTTGAGAAAATGTATAAGCGAGAGCTGGTGAGCGCTCAGGCGAGTGAAGCGATGTTGGAGATCTTAAAGCACCAAAAACTCCGGGACCGTCTCCCGCGCTACTTGCCGAAAGGTTGGGAGATTGCCCACAAGACGGGGCTTCTACGCAAAGCTTGCCATGATGTTGGGATTGTTTTTTCTCCGCATGGTGACTACATGATCTGTGTCCTCACTTCTCACGACGCGACCTACAAGAACGCCAAGCGATTCATCGCCTCGATCGCCAAAATCACGTACGGGTTCTATGGTCGCATGGATGCAGCCCCGACGGGGAGGGCTTCCTGATGCGCAGGAGCCGGTTTTGGACGTTTTCCTTTCTGGCTGTGAGTTTAGGGGTGCCGAGCGCCGTGCACACGGCAGAATCGAAAGCGGACTTGGTCCGCTCCGATTTCGCTGAGGAGCGCATCGTGGATGTCACGATCGTAAAAAAAGTCACCGGCAGAAAAAAATTTCTGTTTATCAACACCCCGCGCTATACCGAGTATCTGGAAGGCTTTATTCGGGGGATGGTGGTGGACCGAAGCGAGAACCCAGTCGAGGGGGTCCTGGTCCGTGTCGGGGATCCTGGCGAAGAAAACTCTATGTTTGATCCGACCGTGACCAATTACAACGGCATCTACCGAATCCGTTTTTCCGTTCCTTTTGATGCCAAGGACCGTGTGGATATTCGCAACAAGCTCGTTTACGCGCCCGACTGGGAGCAGAAACGGGACAGTCTCGGCAATTCCTACGAACCTGCGGAGAAAGAAACGCCCTTTCGTCTCTATTACGACCGGGGCAGCAAGGTGCTCGCCTTCGCCGAAGGTTTGCGTAAATGTTTTGTAAGCCCTGTGCAGTTGGCGGATTCTGGAACCAAGAAAGAGCAGCCGGGTGCGAAGAAAACCAAGCCTCTTGAGAAGAAAGATTCCGGCGGAGGCGATGATTTCTTCAAAGCCTTCGGTGGTGGCTTCTAAGGTTCTGTGACCTGCCCCAGTTGTAATTACAGCTCTCCCACCACCACCGATTTCTGCATTCGCTGCGGTTTTGCGGCGTCCAAGAGCGGACCTCGCCTGGCACGACTCCGCGATACGCTGGCGTGGGTCTTACGCCGGAGCCTTGCCGGATTTTCTTCCGGCATGGCCGGCTGGATGGTGGCCGCAGCCGCAAGCCGTGCGGCGGGCAACAGCCTGTCTCAGGATGGCCACTTCATGCTCTCCGGTGCCCTTGGAGGCCTCTTCCTGGGGGCTGCGGAAGGAATGATGGAAGAGTCCAATCTCAAGACCCTCCGCGGCGCCTTGGCTGGTATTCTGGGAGGACTCATCGGAAGCCTTATCGCTGCCTATCTCATTCGGAGCAATGACCCGAACGTCGGCATCCCTGCCGTGATGGCCACCTTTGCCTGCGCGGGCGGCGCTATTGGCCTTGTGAGTTCCTGGATGGAAAGGAAGCGTGAGCGGTATCTGGCCGGCTTTTTGTGCGGCTTTTTGGGTGGCGCCTTGGGCGGATGGCTTGGCTACCAGATGTATGCGAGCCTCATGGATATGGCCAAACCCACTTGGGCAGCCCGCCGCCTGATCGAAGGCTTCACCGGCGCCATTCTGGGAGCTGTTTTCTGGGCGGTGCTGGGTTTGGGAGAAAAACTTTTTGTCTTCAAGAGAAAAATCATCCAGAACGTCAGTTATAAAGAATGTGATCGGTGCCATCATGCGAATGTCCTGCGCGCCTGGTATTGCGCTTCCTGTGGGGACGTTTTGCAGGTCGCCGCACCCCCCGAGAAGCTCTCTCCACCTCGCCGGCCGGCCCTGGCGCGTTTTATCGCGGCCTGTCAGTACCTCGGACGGCTTGTGGCGACCACCTGCACGGTCGTCGCGATCTTGGCCTGTATGCTTCTCGGTTCCATTAACATCTTCCTGGGACTCTTTGGGATGCTCGCCACTTGTCTCGTCGGCTATATTGGCTACGTCCTGTTCAATGCTCTGGCCGACGCCTTAACGCCCTTCCTCTAAAAAAAGGGGGGGGTGAATTCCACCATTAAGTGCAACACGCGGCATTGAAGGCCTCCCGTGAGGTTTGGAATTTAAGGCATTTCCGAGGACGATCGTTGAGCCAATCTTCGATCTGTTGAAAGCGTTCCGGTCCCATGGAATCGAGTCTGGTACGCTTTGGAACAAAACGACGAATTAAGCCATTGGTGTTCTCTACGGTTCCCTTTTCCCAGCTGTGGTAAGGCTGACAAAAGTATGAGGTCATGGCGAAGTCGTCATTGAGCACCGCGTGTTCAAAGTTCTCTGAACCATTGTCATAGGTGATGCTACGCCGAAGATGATCGGGGACATTCGTCAAAAGGCCTGTCAGGGCCGCGCGGGAGACCGGGGCGGTTTTATTCGGGATACCGCGCAGCTTACTGTAGCGGCTTTGTCGTTCGACCAGGACTTGCAGGGCAGGTAAGCCCGGGCCCACGATCAGATCGGTTTCCCAATGGCCTGCTTCGGAGCGCGTATTGGCCGCTTCCGGACGTTCCAAGATCGACACGCGTCCAGGAATGCCCACATGGCGTCGATAAGGGCGATACCGTCGAGACCAGCGTTTGGGATGGGAACGGACCAAGCATCCGATCAAGTCTGGGCGTTCGCTGTAGATCCATTGATAGATCGCTTCGTACCCGATGGAACCGAGATCCTTACGGTGTTTGCTGATGCGCCCGGCAATGAGTTCGGGGGACCAGCCTTTGACCAGCATCTGTTCGACCTCGTGGCGTAAGACGTGGCTTTTGAGGCGCATCCGTTTGTGCCCGGTGCGCAAGCGAGTCTGGGATTGTTCTTGAGCATGCCGGGCGAAGTAACCGCCCTTTCCTCGGTTTCGATGGAGTTCTCGGGAGAGAGTTCCGATAGACCGGTTTAGGCGATTGCCGATGTCTCGCAAGGAGAGCCCGCGACTTCGATAAACAGCAAGCGTGTCTCGTTCTTTTTCAGTCATCTGTGTGTAGGTCATACCTGCCTATTGTAGGCCAGGCCTTCATGACATCAGAGTGTTGCACTAGCATATGGAACTTCGGGGGGGCTTCCCTCTGTTGTATAATACCGTCTGTGAAAGTCATTTTGGTCAGACCGCGTGGGTTTTGCGCCGGGGTTGTGCGCGCGATCGATATTGTCGAGATCGCGCTCGAGAAGTTTCCTGCCCCGATCTATGTGCGCAAGGAAATTGTCCATAACCGGGCCGTCGTCGATAACTTTAAGCGACGAGGCGTCATCTTTATCGACAGCCTCCAGGAGGCCCCGCGTGGGAGCCTCGTGATATTTAGTGCCCATGGTGTTTCCCCAGCGGTCCGGCAGGAGGCCAAGGACCGTGATGTGCATGTGATCGACGCGACCTGTCCGCTCGTCACCAAGGTGCATTTGGAAGTCCATAAGTTTGTCCGCGAAGGCTACACCATTATTCTCATTGGTCACAAAGAGCACGACGAGGTGGTCGGCACAACCGGCGAAGCCCCCGACAAGATTCAGGTGGTCGGCACGGTTGGAGACGTCGCGTCCCTTCAAGTACCTGATCCGAATAAAGTGGTGTGTCTCACGCAGACGACGCTCAGTTTGGATGAAACGCACAGTATCGCGGCGGCGATAAAAAATCGCTTTCCCAATATGCTCGTCCCCGCGAAGGACGACATCTGTTACGCCACCCAAAACAGGCAGGATGCGGTCAAGGGGATGATTAAAGCGGGGATTGATTTCTTGCTCGTCGTAGGCTCGCGAAACAGTTCCAATTCGATTCGGCTCTGCGAAGTGGCCCGAGCGCAAGGCGTCGAGTCGCATCTGATTGATAGTGCCTCTGAGATTCAGCCGTCTTGGATTCTCCATAAGGCGAACATTGGCCTCACGGCCGGCGCCTCCGCCCCTGAATACCTCGTCGAAGATGTTGTGAAATATCTCCAATCGCTGGGAGCAACGGTGGAAGAGCTCGATGTCATTAAAGAGGATGTCAGTTTTGCTTTGCCGCGAGAACTCTTGACCCCATCCAGAACGTCCGTCTAAGTGCTGCCTTTCATAGGAGCGCAGCGGGTTTGGACGCCGAGCTTGAGGCACAGACGAGGCACGACGATCGAGCAATGTCGGAGTGCATTGTGAGTGAGGAGTAACGAAGTGTCTGCCCAAGATCGGCGTCCCCGAAGGGCCGGGTCCTTTTCGGCTGCGCCAGCGTCGCTCGTCACTCACAGACTCTGCTCGAGTATGCTCGCTCCTCGCTCCTTGGCTCGCTCGAAAATGGCTCCGGCAAACCCGCGGCGATCCTATGAAAGTCAGCACTAAGCTCCCGAGAAATTCTCTTGCAGTTGTGAAAAACTCCTTGTAAACTCGAAACGATTATGTCACCCCCAGTTCCTATCACCGCCGGCAAGGCCATCTCCATGCTGCGCTCGGCTATTGTGAACAGTCGTATTTATCCGAAAGGAAGTCAGATGGTGGAGGGTGCTATCAAAGGCGCCCTCGCTGCCCTCGAGGGGTGCCTCCAGGAAAGCTCGCCCATGACCGTCGCCGATTTTCAGGGAAAACTTTGCATCAATGGCAAAGAGGCCTCCGAAGCGAAAGATTTTCGCCCCTTCCTGATCCAGCACGAAGTGCAATGCCTCAAGTTCTTCAAGGGGCTCGAGGCGAGCGAAGTCGCGGCCTTGACCGATGCGCTTGGTAAGCGCAAAGGACAGCTGGGAGAACACAAAAACCTGGAGGAGTTTCTAAAAGCCAACCAAGTCACCCATATTGAAGCCGAAGAGGTCGAGTTCGTCGAGCTTAAAAAAGGCGATGTCGTGATTCAGCAGGTCCTCTCCCTGCTGGAACAATCCACGGATGTGCCGAGCCTGGTCAGCTCCTTAGAGGAGTCTTATCGCCTGATTGACCAGCTGCCAGACGATGTTTCCAAGAACGAGGCTCATAAGAAAGTGGCCCATCATCTGTCCACCCTGCCTCCGTACCAGCTTAAAGAGCTTTTCGAGGCGAAGCTGTCTGAGCGCGTGGAAAAGTCAGCTTTAAAGGAAAATGTCGTCAAAGAGATGTCCAAGGAAAAGCTGGAGGAGACTCTTGAGGAAGTCAATAAGTGGTACCACCAGATCAAGCAGGAAAGCAAGTCCGAATTTGAGGTGGTGGAAAAACTGAGTGGTCTCAAGAGCTTCCTCGGTAAAGTCCTCCACTCCCCAGCGAGTAAAACTGTTCCTTTTGCTCTCTATGAAGAATTGCTCAATGTCGGGCTCATTGAGCAGATCCCACAAGGTGTTCAAAAAGGTGAAAACGCCGGGCTTCTCACAGAAGTCGAGAGCCTCTTAAACGGTCCTGATGAGGCTCTGCTTGAGCCGGTGGTGCGCAAGCGGCTCCCGGAGCTCCTCAAAGCCCTCTGCGGCATGGCGCTCGATGAACCCTTGGGGAAACTCACGGAGAAGCTTCTGGCCAATCTCAACAACCAGGCGCCTTTGGCACGAGAAACCGCCCTGAAGCTCATTCGCTCCTTCCAGGAGATCCTGGCCGCCAACCGAAAGGAGAAACCCTTTTCATTGATTGTGAGCACGCTCCATAAGATGGCGGAAACCGAGAGCGCACCGGAAGTCTACGCGCACGTGGCGAGCGCCCTCCAAGCCGCTTCCATGGAACTTCTCGTGCACTGGCGCTTTGAAGAGTCGGCCGGGATCCTCAGTACCCTCCGGCGCCACAGCCGCGAGGAAAGCCCTATCGGTCAAAAGAAAAAGCAGCATGCGGCGAACGCTCTCCATGAGTTTTCGGCGCGTGGGCTCGAAGTCATCTGCGCGGATTTAAATGCGCCGCTCAAAGACCGCCAAAATGGCGCCCATCGCGTCCTGGCGGAACTTGGCGAGGAAGCCGTGGAGCCTTTGGTCGAAGCGGTCAAGCGCTCTGTGGACCTTCGCGCGAAGCAAGCGGCAGTCCAGGCGCTGCGTCGTATGGGACCGGTGGTGAAAGATTCCCTTTTGAAGCAGATGACAGTGGGTATGGCGGGCGACGCCCTGGTCAAGCTCATCCCGCTTCTTGAAGAATTTGCTGACGCCACCCTCCTTCCGACCCTGACGCAGCTCCTGCAGCATCCGGATGCCAGTGTCCGGCGTCAGGTCGCGCAACTCTTGGCCAAAGTGAAAGAGCCTAAAGTTCAGAGCCTTCTCGTGGGCCTTCTGGATGACGCGGACCCGGAAGTCCAGGCCGAGGCGGTGCGCTTGATCGGTGAGCTCAAACTCAAGCTGGCCTCCCTTGAAATCGCCAGACGGCTTTCCGGCGCGGTCTCCGTGGTCCAAGAGGAGATGTGCATCGCTTTGGGTAATCTCGGAGAAAAGCGCGCGGTCCCCGACCTTGTGCAGCTCCTTCAAGCGAAGAAATCCTTCTGGAAGCGTACCACAGGCGCTCCTGATGCGGTTCGAATTCGTGCGGTCTGGGCCCTGAGCCAGCTCCTCCCGGACGATGCGGCATCCCGGGCCATCGCGGCGGCCATGAAGGATTCCAACCCCTTGGTCGCTCGTGCGGCCACCAGCGCGACCAACAAAATTACTTTACCCCAATAGTCGACGCTTCGCTCCCTGGTTTTCAGACCGTTTCAATCCACGCGCTCATCTTCGATGGTGGGCGTCGTTTGCCGTCGATGTTCTTGACCGCTGTGTCCTATAGTGTTTCCATGCAGAAACCGAGTAGAATACTGCTCGTGTTGGCCCGATTTCTTTTCCTCGTCACCCTGTGGGTCGCGCCTGCCTCCGCGGATTCTTTTTGGCAGCCACTCAAATGGACCACGCCGGATGGCGTGGTCCTGGCTGGCCAGTATCACGCATCGCCGAACTCAGAAGCAATGACCTGGGTGCTCTTGCACGGCCTGGGAAGTACGGGTGGTGAATGGGATGCTTTGGCCCATCGCATGGCAGAACAGGGACTTGGGGTATTCGTCTATGATGCCCGTGGACATGGGCAGAGCACACAAACACGCTCCGGCGAACGTCTAAACTATCAACATTGGAGGAATGCCGGTCCTGGCACACCGTGGGATAGCATGTCGAGAGATTTAGCGGGTGCCGTTCAAATCCTTGTTTCGCAAAGACATCTTCAAGAAAGCCGTATTGCCGTGGGCGGCGCGAGTTTAGGTGCCAATGTCGCTCTCGTGTATGCGAGCGAACACTCGGCGGTGCCTGCCTTGCTGCTGCTCTCGCCAGGGTTGGAGTATGTGGGGGTCCAAAGCCCTGGTCCGTACGTGAAGTTCAAGGGGCGCCCCGTTTTTATCGCAGCCGCCCCGGGAGATGCCTATTCGTTCGCCAGCGTCAGACAATTGTCGATGCTCGCGCCGAGTGAGAAGCAAAGGGTCGAACAAGCGGATTCAGGACATGGGGTGCAGATGCTCGACGACCCCTTCACGAAGAAACTTTTGGGATGGATGAGGAGTCTAGGAGTCTGAGCCGTGAGTAGCGTGAACCTGAAAAGCCCAGATTGGAGCCGGATGCGAGGAGCGACGACGACGTCGTACCTGAACGGTACGGCAAGAAGGAGCGACGATGCATCCGGCCCAAGATGGGCTTTCCCTGCGGGCCGGGGCTCTTTAGCCCGATTCCATCGTTACTCGTCGTTCACGTACCTTTCAGGTACGCATCACTCCTCGCGCCTCGGACTCGGGCAAAAGTGCCCCGGTCAGGATCACGCTACTCACGGCTCAAACTCCTAAATGGAAATCGGAATCGTCGGTCTTCCTAACGTCGGAAAATCCACGCTTTTTAATGCGTTGACCGGGGCTTCGGTTCTGGCCGCTAATTTCCCATTTGCCACCATCGAACCCAACGTGGGGGTCGTGCCCCTGCGTGACCCCAGGCTCTACAAGCTGGGGGAAATCTTTCACAGCAAGAAAATCACCCCCGCGGGCGTTCGCTTTGTGGACATCGCGGGTCTTGTGAAGGGCGCAAGCAAAGGCGAAGGGAAGGGGAACGAGTTTTTGTCGTACATTCGAGATGTTGATGCGATCGCGCAGGTGGTACGGTGCTTCGAGGATGAAAACATTGTTCATTACGGCACGAAAGTCGATCCCGTTGACTCCGCCGAGATTATTGGGACGGAACTCCTCTTGTCCGATTTGGATGTGGCCGTCAAAGCCCGCGAGCGCCTTCTGGGAGCAGCCCGGTCCGGTCAAAAAGATGCCAAAGACAAAGTCGAAGCGTTGGATCAGGTCATCGAAGGGTTTAACCAAGGCGTCCCGGCAAGGAACATCCCGGTCGTGAGGGAGCCTGTCCTTGCCTCCTACCATTTTCTAACCGCCAAACCCATGCTTTATGTGGCCAATGTCGATGAGCGAGATGTCGAAGGCCGAAGCGCTCTGACCCAGACGCTTCTGGGCTACGCCACCCGGCAGGGGGCTGAAGCCGTTGTGCTTTGCGCCAAGATCGAAGCCGAGATTGCTCAGCTTCCGGAGGCGGAGCGTGGAGAGTTCCTCACTTCTTTGGGACTCCAGGAAGCGGGACTCGATCGCCTCGTGCGAGCGGGGCAGAAGCTCTTGAGGAGGATGACGTTCTTTACAGCGGGCCCCGAAGAATCACGCGCCTGGGACATTGCCCAGGGGACGCCCGCGGTGAAGGCGGCCGGGAAAATCCATTCGGATATTGAGCGCGGCTTTATACGCGCGGAAATCTACAGCTTCCCGGATATTGTCACGCACAAAACCGAAGCGGCCCTCAAGGAAAAAGGACTCATTCGTCTGGAAGGCAAGGAGTACCTCATGCAGGAAAGCGACGTGGCCTACTTCCGCTTTAACGTGTAGTGAGACTCTTCAGATAGAGGTACTGGCAGACGTACTCGATAATTTCGAGGTGGTTTCTCGCCTGGTCTGGTGTTGTGCCCCATCCCGTCAGACCGTGGTTATAAATCAGAACGACCGGCAGCGCTTTGGCAGTGGACTTGATGTAGTTCGTGATGTCTCGCGCGATCAGGGACGCGTCCTGCCAGTTGGGGAGGATCGCGACTTCCGAACTTTCCTCTTCTCCCACACCGACACCTCTCATCATTTCAAACCATTCCACCTGCAGCATCCGTTTTTCCTTGGGGTGGCCATGGAAACGCGACATGAGCGTGGCGTATAAAGGGTGGACGTGAAAGACAGCTTTCGCGCCGGGGACGGCGTGATAAACCGCTTGATGGATGAGTGTTTCCGACGATGGCGCAAGTCCTCTGGGATGGGGCGGGATGGGCTTGCCCTCGGTGATGGTGATGAGGTCCGTGGGCTCCATATGGCCCTTGTTCAGTCCTGAGGGGGTCAACGCGATGGACAAGGGATCGCTTTGTAACCGTAAAGACAAATTACCGGAAGTGCCCCACATCCATTGGCGTTCGTAAAACTGTTTCCCGATCTCAAGAAGGATGTCACGGTCCATCGCGGCGGCTTTTTTATTGAATTTCATATCTCGCCCTTTCCCCAGATCCTCAACGCTTCCGAAAGCTCAGGAAACTCGCGATGGGAAATCCCACCGAGATTGCCTCGTTGAAGCGCCCAAGAAATCGCCTGCTGAAAAGCTTTCACTCCCGCACGTGCCCCTTTGGGGTGGCCATGCACACCGCCGCCAGCGTTCACGATCACATCCGTGCCATAATCCTGCAGGATCTTGGGCACTAGACCCGGACGAATGCCGGCAGAAGGTCCTGGGAAAGATTTTGGAAGTTGGCCCATGGTCCAGGTCAAAGCTTCTTTGATAGCCATAGTTTCCTGCACGGGCAAGGAGATAGCCCCGTAGCTCGAAGGGAAAAGAACGATATCAGCGCCGCCCAGTCTCATGAGCGTACCGAGAAGAACGGAATAGCGGATCCCTGTATCCGGGGATCCCCCCAGCGCGCCCGCGAGAGCGGGATGCGCGATAATCGGCACCCCGACGTCTGTCAGTTCCTCCAAAAGGCCATACCCATAACTTAAGACGTTGAAGAGGAAGCACGGGGCCCCCAGTTTGCTGAGTCTTCTGGCTTTGGCGACGATCTTGCTGGGTTGGCCGGTGAGGTTCATGGCATAGAGAGTCGTGCGTCCGGTTTGCTCTTTCGCGCGCTCCGCCGCTTCCAAGCATGCCTCCAGCCGCGCTTCTGCCGGGCACAGAGGCAAATCAGGAAGAATCTCATCATCCTTGACCAGATGCGCCCCGCCTGAAGCCAGCTCGTAGAACATGGCACCCAACTCTTTGGGGGACAGACCCAAGCAGGGTTTAAAAATCGCCATGGTCAGCGGTTTGTCGGGTTCTGACACTTTCTGCCGGATGCCCGTGATGCCGTGGCGAGGCCCTTTATTTTCCAGATAGCTCTCTGGAAATTGGATGCTGTCCAATCGGATCAGCCCGTCCATGCTGATCTTGCCGAAAATCATGGTGAGTAAGGACGGGATATCGCCTTCGGTGTTGTCGGGGGGGAATCCGATGGTCAGATAATATTCATAAGGCTTTCCTGCGATATGGGACCGTTCGTCGAGCCCAAGGACGACACCGCTGTGTTTCGCCAGTTTCTTTTTGCCTGAGAGCTCATGGGGGGTCCAGGTGCCGGTGGTTTGTCCGAGCGCGATGGCCTTCGCCTTTTTCTCTGGGTCGAGCAGCTTTTGGGATTGGACCTTGTAGGTGACTTGGATGAGATCGGGCCGCGGTGAATAAGTCGCTGTCATCGTGAGGGTAGCTTAACAAGCGGTCTATCGGATGTCAATTTGACGGCTTGCGGAGAGTCCCCGAGTCGTGAGCGTCCCCTGGCCGTGATGGGTCGGCGGATTTCCTTTGGTAGGATGAAGGCATGCGATGGCTTTTCCCTAGCCTGGTGGTCCACCGCTGGTCCCCTCTTCCGGATCGGGCGCTGATGATGCCTCTTGGGTTTTCCCGGGATGGGACTTTGCAGCACATGGCCCGACGCGAGACCGTCGAAGCGTTTCAGAGCATGGCCTCTGCCGCGCAGAGCGAAGGGATCAAGCTGCATGTCATCTGGGCCTTTCGAGATCCAGAACTTCAAAAGGTTCAGTTCGAAGAGGCCAAGCGCCAACATGGCCCCCGCCACGGCATCCAGTGGCTCGCGCCACCGGGATACTCGGAACATCAAACAGGTTGGGTGCTCGATCTCGGGGACTGGCAGGACCCTGACGCAGATGATAACCCTCTCTTTGTGCGGACCCGAGCCTTTCGGTGGCTCACCCAGCATGCAAGTCAATATGGTTTTGAGCTCTCTTTTCCGCCAGAGAACTGGCAGGGAGTCAGCTACGAGCCCTGGCATTGGCGTTATGTGGGCCATCCGGAGGCCCGGGCCGCTTTCCATCCCAGAGGTCTGCGCTTTCTGCTGGTTTGGTCGCGAAGTCTCCTGGAGGCGCTTCGCTGGTGGATGCGTCCCCCGTATTTGAGATAATACGAAGGCGGGTCTTCCCAGAACATACTCTATGGCGAGTCATTACACGCATCCCGAAGTCCTTGTGGAAACAGGATGGGTCGCCGCGCATGCGGGCGAACCGGGGCTGCGTCTTGTTGAAGTCGATGTGGACACCACCGCCTATGGGAAGGGCCACATCCCTGGCGCCATCGGGTGGAATTGGCAAACCCAGCTGCAGAACCAGCTTCGTAGGACCATCGCGACCCCATCCCAGTTTGAGGCCCTGGCGAGCTCCGCCGGCATTACACCCGAGACCACCGTCATTCTTTATGGGGACAATAATAATTGGTTTGCCGCCTGGGCGTTTTGGCAGTTCAAGTATTATGGCCACAAACACGTCAAGCTCTTGAACGGGGGTCGTAAAAAATGGATCCTGGAACAGCGCCCCCTGACCACCGACCCCACCATCGTCGGTCGCACGGACTATCGGGCCAAGGACCCCGATCCTTCCATACGCGTTTTTCGTGACGAGGTGATGAGTGCCTTGAACCAACCGGAAAAATATAGCCTCGTCGATGTTCGTTCCGTGGAGGAGTTCGCCGGCCAATTGATCGCGCCTCCTGGCATGCGCGAAACCGCCCAGCGGGGCGGCCATATTCCTGGCGCGAAAAATATACCGTGGGTCCAAGCCGTCAAAGAGGACGGGAGTTTTCGATCCAGCGAAGAACTGAAGACACTCTTTCAGAGGAAAGGGATTGGCCCGAATAAGACCATCCTCGTCTACTGTCGTATTGGCGAACGTTCCAGCCACACCTGGGTTGTCCTGAAATACCTTCTGGGTTATAAAGACGTCCGAAATTACGACGGTTCATGGACCGAATGGGGGAATCTCATCGATGCTCCCATCGAAAAAACCGTTGCTGCCCGAGTCCCTGAAGTGGTCCTCCGATAAATGGCTTACCGAGAATTCGGCATCTGGCAGTCTGAGCGCAGCTACCGTTTTAAGGAAGAAGCCATCTACAGTCACGCGCCTGAAAAGCCGGGCATCTATGAGCTCGTGAGCTTCGAGGGGGCGCAGAACCCCAAAGTCATCTTCGCGGATTGGGTGAAGGACAAAACCATCGCGGAGGCCCTCCTGGATCACTGGAAAGGAAAGAAAGCGCCCACGGTTGAGGACTTACTCGCCAAGTACCAGAACCTTTATTTCAGCTTTGTGGTCGATTCGGATGCCCAGACGCCGGAAGATATGCAGGACTTGTTTTATGCCATCGTACAGTCGGACAAGCCGGAGTTGCTCGATGCCTCACGCGTCCAACCCACGGGGCGTTATAGCCACATCACGGTCCGAGACAAATCGATTCTTTAAGGCTCAGAGGAGATCGGCGCCTCGGCGCAAAGGACGAGTCTTATTTTAGATAGTTGATGTAAACGCGGAAACCCACCAAACCGTCCACATCCATCTCCACGGAAGGAACCAGTTCCAGCACAGGAGCGATTTCGAGGAAAAGCTCGATCGGCTTTGTGGAAGGCAGGTAGGACAAGCCCAACGGCAGCCGGGCCCCCAGCTGAGAATCGTTTCCCAGAAGAACCCTCCCGCCGAGGCCCGCATAAAAAGGCAATCGTCCACTGCTCAAGTGGAAGCTGGAAAAACTGTGCCAGAGTGCATCCGTGTGGAGATCAAAATTACCGTTGAAGTGATAGCCCATGGCGGCATCGATGGCCAGGGTCGAATTGAGCCAATACTTTGCCGTCACGCCGATGGGCTGCCCGAATTCCATCCCCATGCCCAAGTCCTCCGCCGAACCCACGCGACTCGTCACACCAGAGAGCTCAGGGCAAATACCGAGGCCGCCAAGAGCGACGAGAAGCAAAGAAATTTTCTTTTTCATCGGCGGAATTCTAGCACATTACATTCGATAGGAGGCACCGACCTGAACCGACATCATGCGCTCTTGGATCGTGGGGTTGATGCCGCTCTGGCGCCCCAGAAAGTGGATCTGATCGAAGGTCAAATTTTGATAACTCAGGCGGGCTTCGAGATAGAGGTGTGTCGTGAGCGGATGAATGAGACCCGCCCCCGCGTTCCATCCGGCCCCCTTGAAACTGTCACCCGAGGCGTTCGGCGCGAGGCTCGCCCACTGATAACCGGCCGTCACATAGGGTTCGGTCTTCCAGTGCTTCTGATAAAGGGGGTAAAGGCGCAGCGAGAAGCCAGCACCGTATTGTGCAAAATGCTCGTAGCGCCGTGTGGTGGTGCCATTGGATACAGCAAAGTCATCTTTTGATTCGAGCGCGGGCATCCAGTCAAACCCAGCGCTGAGCTCCACCAGAGGATGCACGCGAAAGCCCATGCCCAGATAAAGCCCGGCGGTCGGATGGAGGTCCAGCTCATTCGATGAAAATGTCCTTCCGCCGAGCTGAGCCTCAAAAATCAGACCGCGCTTCGTCTCAGAGGGGGGGGCGGGGTGATAGGGCTCATAGATGATCTTCTCGATGTCCTGGGTTTTGAGCAGATAGCTTGTGGGGTCAAGAGGAGGGTTGCCGATCAGAATCGCCTTATCGGTGTCGATTTGAATTTTTCCTTTGTACACCGTTCCATCTTTCATGATGACTTGATCGGGATACGAGAGGGCAGGCAAAGAGGTCAAGCTCAGAACGAGCACGATCCAGCGTCGCCGGTTCATGAGGAAAAATGACGGAGGTTCAGAAGAATCAGGACGCCCAGGATCCAGCGGTAGACAACAAAGGGCGTGTAGCGGCGGGTTTGGACGTAGCGAAGCAGCGCCCAAATGGCAAAAAATCCAGCCAGAGCCGCCGCCGCAAATCCCGCGGCGATCGCCGTCTTATCCGGCGATAGAAAAATGGCTTTCGCTTTGAGGAGGCCGGCCCCCGCGATAATGGGTGCTGAAAGGAGAAACGAAAATTTTGCGGCTTCAGGGCGTTCCAGCCCGAGAGCAAGCCCCGTCGTAATCGTAATGCCGGAACGCGATACGCCAGGAACGAGCGCCAGCGCTTGCGAAACGCCGATGAGGAGGGCCTGTCCAAACGAAAGATTGCCCACTTTTTTGTTGCCACGGCTAAACCGGTCTGCCAGGGCTAGCGCGGTTCCCATCACGATGAGGGTGAGCGCAATCAGAGAGGGCGATCGAAAGAGCGTTTCCACTTTGTGTTCCAGGAGAAGCCCCGCCAGCGCCCCCGGAAGAGTCGCTGCCATCAGGTAATACAAAGTCTTTCTCTGCTCGGTTTTGATGAGCATCACCCAAAAGTCCCGCCAGAAATAAGACATCAACCCAACTAAGGTGCCCAGGTGGAGGGCGACGTCAAAGGCCAGACCTTGATCTGGCCAACCCATGATGGCAGGCACGAGGATCAAGTGGGCGGAACTGGATATTGGAAGGAACTCGGTGAGTCCTTGGACCGAACCTAAAAAGAGAGACTGGAGGATGTCAGAGCTCACTTCGAAAGAGTCTATCACGTAACATGTATTTTTACAAAAAAGCGCAAGGGGCGTCTTGTAAGGCCTTAACAGGGCTCTATTAAAAACGAGTCTATTTTAATATCTAATTAGGTTTACATATATTGACACTCAATCCCCGAAAACAGGGGTTAACCCTGTTTGAAACCTATGGCTGAAAAGCGAGGGACACCTTATGCTCGAACCAAGGGAGGGTGTTGAATATGAAAAAGGCAATCTTGATCTTGAGTGTGGTGGCCATCCTGAGCGGCGGCCTGGCCTATGCGGCCGAACCAACCCATATAGGAACAGTCAATATCAGCGTCCTGGATGAAAGTGGCGCCATCGTGCCAGAAGCCCCTGTCTATATCTTTGGGGAACATCGGACGAAATTCATTGGAGGAAAAGATATCCCGGGAACAACCACCTTTTCGATGCCCGCCGGCACCTATCGCATCTCCTCGGCGATCGTCAAGAAAACGGGTGATTATGTCGATCGTTTCGCGAGTCATGAGGCCCATATCGAGGTGGTCGCGGGAGACAATGCCGTGGTCACGCTTCGGCTGATGCCGATCACCCCGGCCCAGAGTCTGACGATGGCCGAGTTGAAAAAGCTTGGTTTGCCGTCTCACCTCAACTAGATCACGCTAAAAGTCTCATAAAAAAAGTGGGCCATTTGGCCCACTTTTTTTAGTTTCCAGGCCCATAGAAGAATTTCTCCAATTGCGATACTGTTATTATGTGAAAAGGTGCCGAGGACTTTACGCGATTTCTGCTTTCCTGGCGATAAGCTCGCTCGCTCCTCTGGATGCCGAGCAGGTCCCTGCCGCCACGATCTCTACGATGGTGCTCGATGATGCAGGAGCCTATGCGACGGGCGCTCAAGTGTATGTCTATGCCAACGACCGTGATGAGTTTTACGGAGTCTATCCAACCTCTGCCACAGTTTCAATTCAAGTCCCCCCAGGGCGTTATCGCGTCTATGCAGCTCGTACAAAGAGTCATTCGGGGATTGTCGATCACTATACGAGCCCTGTCGCGACGATCTCGCTCCTGCCTGGAGAAGTGACCTCTATCATTTTGGCCCTTCAACTTGCCAGCGACCCGGAGATGATCGTGAGCGACACACTGCTCAAGAAAATGGCCATCGGTCCCGAGCTCGCAAAATACCTGAACTGATCCTGATATAATTTTCGCCATGTCTTCGTTTCCATTTATGGTGGGGACGCTCTGCGTTCTCGCCTTGGCTTACCGGTACTACAGCGCGTTTCTCTCCTCCAAAGTTGTTTGTCTGGACGCCGCAAGACAAACACCGGCCCATACGCTCAACGACGGGTCGAACTATCACCCCACGAACCGCTGGGTCCTCTTTGGACATCATTTTGCCGCGATTACGGGGGCGGGGCCCCTCATCGGGCCGGTGCTCGCAGCGCAATTTGGGTTCCTTCCGGGCTTTCTTTGGCTTCTCATCGGCGTGGTGCTGGCAGGCGCGGTGCAGGACTTCATCATTCTCTTTGCCTCCACGCGACGGGAGGGAAGGTCGCTTGCCGTCATCGCGCGCGAAGAGCTGGGGCCGGTCGCAAGTCTCGTCACCGCGATCGCCATCCTCTTCATCATCATGGTCGCGCTGGCGGGTCTGGGCCTGGCGGTGGTGAATGCCTTACGAGACAGCCCTTGGGGGGTGTTCACGATTGGATGCACCATACCGCTGGCCCTTTTTATGGGTTGGTACATGTACTGCTTCCGCAAAGGAAAGATCGCAGAAGCTTCTGCCATCGGAGTCGCGGTGCTCCTCTTAGCGGTGTTTGCCGGCAAGTTCATTCAAGACTCTGCCCTGGGACCTCTTCTGACGCTCAGCCACACCGAGGTGACGCTTTCCATCGCCATCTATGGTTTCATCGCCTCCGTTCTTCCCGTCTGGATGCTCTTGTGCCCGCGGGATTATCTGAGCTCCTATATGAAGCTCGGCACCATCGGGTTTCTGATTGTTGGACTGCTCCTCGTTCGTCCGGAGCTGCGCCTGCCTGCCGTGAGCGACTTTATTCACGGCGGCGGCCCCATCATTCCCGGGAAGCTCTTTCCCTTTGTTTTTATCACGATCGCCTGCGGGGCGATCTCTGGGTTTCATGCCCTGGTGGCTTCCGGCACGACGCCCAAAATGATTAGTAGCGAACTGGACATTCGCCCCATCGGCTATGGCGCGATGCTCTTGGAGGGACTCGTGGGGGTGACGGCGCTCATCGCCTGCTCCGCCCTTTACCCGGGTGATTATTTTGCCATCAATGTTTCTCCCGCGAAGTTCGCTCTGCTTGGGATCGGGACCGTGAATCTGCCGGAACTCGCCCGGCAGGTGGGGGAAAATATCGCGGGTCGCACAGGCGGGGCCGTGTCGCTTGCGGTGGGGATGGCGCAGGTTTTCTCATCGTTGCCCGGGATGAAAGGGCTCATGTCTTACTGGTATCACTTCGCGATCATGTTTGAGGCGCTCTTTATCCTCACGACGATCGACACCGGCACACGCGTGGCCCGGTTCATCGCCCAGGAATTTCTGGGCAAAGCCTACCCTCCTTTCGCGCGGACCGATTGGTTGCCGGGGACCGTGATCGCAAGCGCCTTGGTGGTCGCCCCCTGGACTTACTTTATTCTGACTGGAAGCATCTCCACGATCTGGCCCATGTTTGGCGTCGCCAACCAGCTGTTGGCGGTGATCGCGCTTTGCATCGGCACGACCGTCATCTTGCACAGGGGCAAGGCGCGTTATATGGTGGTGACGCTTGCGCCCATGGTCTTTGTCGCCGTCACAACGCTCACGGCGGGGTGGCTCAATATCTGGGACAATTTTCTGCCCCTGGCCCGAGAGCCAGGGAAGTTTTTGATCGGCTCGATCAACGCGATCCTGACGGTTCTCATGATGGCTTGCGCGATCACGATGATCTTTCTGTCGGTGCGCCGCTGGGTCCGCGTGCTGAGAGCTCGGTAAGGTGTTAAAATCCAAAGTAATCATAAGTCCCTACGAAAGGATCTTTCTATGTTCAGCCTGAGTGCTTTAAAAGAAATGTGGGCGACCGCTTGGCCAGTCATGTCGCTCCTGCTGGCCAGTTCCATTTTCTCAGGGGCTGTCATTTTGGAACGCTTTTTTTTCCTGAGGCGTTTTGATTTTGACCGGGACGGGGTGCTCGAGCGCGTCCGGAAACTCCTCGCGGAAGGCGGCAAAGAGGCGGCCATAGGCTATTGCGAACACCTTAAGCGCCCCGTCGGACACATCCTTTGTTACGTCCTTCGCCCGAGCGCCCAGGACCGGGCTGCCGGCCGGGAGCATATGGAACGCGTGGCCCTGCGGCTCATCCGGACCGAGACCTCCCGCATGAACCATTACCTGACCGTCCTTGGCACGATCGGCAGCATTTCGCCCTTCGTGGGACTTTTCGGAACGGTCGTGGGTATTATTCACGCGTTTCATGCGATTGCTGAAAACGCAGGTGGGGGGCCGGGCGTGGTCGCCAACGGCATCGCCGAAGCCCTCGTGACGACAGCCTTAGGCCTCTTTGTGGCGATCCCCGCCATTGTCGCCTATAACGCCTACGGCCGCAAAGTGGAGCGGATCGCCGAAGACATGGAGCTCTGCGCCCAAGAAATCCTCGACCTCACCGGAGCGCGCTAGTGGCCGCGACCCTGCGCAGGGGGAAGAGGCACGGTCCCATCGCGGAGATCAACATGATCCCGCTCATTGACGTTGCCCTGGTTCTGCTCATTATCTTCATGGTGATGACGCCGTTTCTCGTGCAGCAGCAGGTCCGGGTGAACCTCCCGAAATCGGTGGCGGGAAGCGAAGCGCCAGACCGCCCGATCATCGTCATGATCCAAAAACAGGGGGAAATCAGCCTCAATGGCAAACCGGCTTCCATCAGCACGCTGGAAGCGCTTCTGAAGCCTTTGCTTGGACCCAAACGTGAGCGTCCGCTCATGATCCAGGCGGACAAGGACATTGCGCTTCAATACGTCGTTTCGGTCATGGATATCGCCAAAAAGCTGCAGGTCTCCAAGTTAGGCATCTCGGTGGAACCTCCCAAGAAATGAAGCCTTTTCTTTATTACTCCTGCGCGATCCATGGTTTGATCCTGGGGACGCTGCTCGTGATGGGCACTTTGCTCTCCAAAGCGCCAATGAGCTATTATGCAGTCGATCTGATGAGTTCGCTCTCGTCGGGTGGAGGAGGCGCTTTCAGCTCGACGTCTTCGCCTGATGCGATTACAGCGCCTGCGGCTCCCAAGGTCTCGCTGCCAAAGGCTATGCGGACCGCGCCGAAAGTGGCGAAAGAGGAAGTCGCTTCCGATCAGGACACCATCCGAATGCTTGCCAAGCTGAAGAAGAAACGCTTGGCCCAGCAGAAGCTTGAGGCGGAGGAATCGGACTCGAGACTCCCTGTCGTGGGGGAACGATCAGGGACTTCGCAGGGCTCCGGACACGGAGCGGGGACGAATTTGGGCGGCGGGCCCGGCATCATGGCGGCCACGGGCACGCCCTTTCCCTTCCCCTGGTACCTGAAGGCGATCGCGGACAGGCTGGATCAACAGTGGAAGCCGCCGCAGGCCTATGAGCCGGAGACCGAGTGCCAGGTGACCTTTATCATCAACCGCACGGGACAGATTTCTGGCTCTACGATTTCGAAGTCGTCGCGCGATTCGCTCTTTGATCAACTGGCGCTGCGGGCGGTCTTGTTTGCCAATCCCATGCCGCCCTTGCCCCATGGATTTCCGGATGACACGCTCAAGGTGCATATGAAGTTTGTGGGAAAAAGATAATTCAGTAGGAGGATGTCAGGATCTTCTGTGATGTTGCTCAGCCACCTTATGATGGCGGCCTATCTCTCGCTGATGGTGCTCCTGTCGCTCTACGGAGTGCATCGGTACTGGATCCTTTACCTCTATTTCCGATACTACAAGTGGGCCAAGCCAACGCCTGAGCCGGATCTTCCTTCTACACTTCCTGTCGTCACCATCCAGCTTCCGGTCTATAACGAACGTTATGTGGTGGAGCGACTCCTTGCCTCGGCCTGTGCGCTGGACTACCCGCGAGAGCTTCTGGAGATTCAAGTGCTTGATGATTCCACGGATGATACGGCCGAGATCCTTCGGGCCCAGGTCGCGTCCTGGCGGGCGAAGGGTTTTGACGTCGCACACCTTCACCGAAAGGACCGTGCGGGCTATAAAGCCGGGGCCTTGGCTTCGGGGCTCAAGCAGGCCCGTGGCCAGTACCTTTGCATCTTTGACGCGGATTTCGTTCCGCCGACTGACTTTTTAAAGAAGACCCTCCCTTGGTTTGGCGACCCGGCGATCGGCATGGTGCAGACACGCTGGGGGCATTTGAATGAAAACCATTCGCTGCTGACCTGGGTGCAGTCGATCTTCCTGGACGGTCACTTCTTGATCGAGCATACCGCCCGGAACCGCTCCGGCGCTTTCTTCAACTTTAATGGGACCGCCGGCATCTGGCGGCGTGAGGCCATCGAATCGTCCGGGGGCTGGCAGCATGACACGCTCACCGAAGACCTCGATCTTTCTTACCGGGCGCAGATGAAGGGATGGCGTTTCATGTATCTGCCGGAGGTCGTGTGTCCGGCGGAGCTGCCGGTCGATATCAATGCTTTCAAAACGCAACAGAACCGCTGGACCATGGGGGCCATCCAAACCGCCCGGAAAATGCTGCCCACGATCTGGCGAAGCGTGCTGCCGCTCAAAGTGAAAGTTGAGGCCACCTTTCACTTGACGGCCTGTCTCGGTTACTTGATCGCGGCGGCACTGTCTGTGCTTCTGCCTTGCAGTCTGTACTTTCGCTCACGCTGTTCTTGGTCGTTCACCGGCGCTCTGGAGGGATTCGCGCTCGGCGCGACGACGGTCTCGCTCTTTATCTTTTACACCATCTGTCAGAGGGATTTGCACAAAGACTGGAAAGTGCGGATTCGCAATTTGCCGTTCCTGCTTTCTCTGGGTCTCGGGGTTTGTCTTTCGAACGCCAAGGCGGTGCTGCAGGGTTTTATGTCCCGCCCGTTCGAGTTCCGCCGCACGCCGAAGTACTCGGTTGTAAGCAAGGACAGCCCATGGAAGTCGAAGTTCTATCGGACGAGAAGTCCTGTGGCAGCGGTGATCGAAGTTGCTTTTGCGATCTATTTTTTGGCGGCGCTCGGCGTGGCGATCGCGCTCAAGCAGTGGGTGAGTCTATGCTTTATCGGATTTTTTGGTTCGGGTTTTGCCTACGTGGCCTTCCTCACGGTGTCTCAGAGTATGTCGCGCACGAATTCGGAGTTTCCCAAAGTATTACCGAGCTGACCGGCAGTCCTTTCTTGCGCGCCGTCTCATAGATCAACTTCGCAATGTTCTCAGCCGTCGGGTTGTCGTCCATCAGATGAAGAGGCTCTCCCGCTTTTTCCAGAGCCTCCTTCAGCGGGTCCCTGCGGTTGAGGATCATGCGATGGTCGAGCGTCTGGTCGATCCAGGTCTGCAGGATGGTTTTGATTTCCGTAAAGTCCCGCACCATGCCTTTGGCGTCGAGATTGTCGGCGGCGAGCTCGAGGCATACCTTCCCGTTGTGGCCATGGAGGTAGCGGCACTTGCCCTCGTAGTGGAGGAGCCGGTGGCCGTAGCAGAAATGAATTTCTTTCGTGACCTTGAACACGCACGGATTATAATGTTGCGGTGAAGAGAAAGAAAGTCTGTCTCTTGGCCAGTGGGGGTCTTGACAGCTGTGCCTTGCTCGGCGAGATGATGGCCCGAGGATACGACGTCTGGCCTCTCTATATTCGGCAGGGGCTTCGCTGGGAAGCCTACGAGCTTTATTGGCTCGGGCGCTACTTGGGAGCGGTCCGGGGTCCGGGCCTCCAAGCTCTGACTCTTCTTTCGGTCCCGATGCGGGACGTTTACGGGACCCACTGGAGTACGGGGGGAACTGCCGTGCCGGGGCCCCGCACGAAAGACACGGCGGTCTATCTCCCCGGCCGCAACATGGTGCTCACGGTCAAAGCCGCGATCTTTGCCGCGATGCATGGCATCCCCCTCATCGCGCTGGGAAGCCTGGATCACAACCCTTTTGCGGATGCCTCGCCGGACTTTTTCAAGCTTTGGGCGAAAGCCCTTTCCAAGGGCCTGGATCAGCCCCTTTCGGTGATCGCTCCTTATCGTGGGTTTTCCAAGGCCCAGGTGATCCAGCGCGCCAGCCGCTGGCCGCTCCATTTGAGCTTTTCGTGCCTCTCGCCGCGGGGACGTCTTCATTGCGGCCGGTGCAATAAATGCGCCGAACGAAGACGGGCCTTCAGGGCCGCTCAAGTTATCGATCAGACGCGCTATGCGAAAAAGTAAAAAAACACAGGTCGTCTTCTTTGACGCAGGGGGCACACTCTTCCGGCCCTACCCATCGGTAGGCGCGGTCTACGCCCGCATTGCCCAAAAACACGGGGTGACGGTCGACGCCGAAGTGGTGGAGAAGGCTTTTCACGCCGAGTGGCATAAACGTAACGGCATGACGACGCTTGCGGGCTTAAGCAGCGAGAAGATTGAGCGCCAGTGGTGGTATACCCTCGTGCGGGACGTCTTTGGGAATCTGGGCCAATTTGATGACTTTGACGCTTTTTTCCAGGAGCTCTATGACCAGTTCGCGCGGGCGGAATGCTGGCGCCTCTTCGATGACGCGGTGCCGACCCTGGAGAGCCTCCAAAAGCAGGGATTTCGCCTCGGTATGATCTCCAACTGGGACCATCGTCTCTTCTCGATTGTCGAACAACTGGGACTCTCGCGCTTCTTTGAGCATGTGACGGCAAGCTCGGCGGTAGGTGTTGCCAAGCCAGGAAAGAAAATCTTCGAGGCGGCCCTAACGGCGATGAAGGCGGATGCCGCGCACAGCGTGCATGTCGGAGACAGCCTGGAGGACGACTATCACGGGGCCTCACGGGCGGGTCTCCGTGCGGTGTTGATCGACCGGGCCCATCCCTCGCTCGATCAGGGAAGCCCTTCCCGGCGTCATTTGCGGGCTCCTCACCGAAAGGCCTATAATAGCGTCGTCCGGATCGACTCGCTCGATGACCTTCCGGACATTCTCCCATGATCACGACGAAAACGCTTCTTTCACCTGAGCCGGTCGTTTATCTCGAGAACGCTTTCCAGGATCCTTATAACAATGCGGTGGCAACCGCCCGGACCTGCTATTCCTCCCAAGTTGTGCGGGCGGAGGATGTGGCCAAGGACGAGGCTTCCCGATCCCGGCGCGACTTGATTGCCCGGTCCATTTATAAAGCCGGCCACCACACGACCCTGCAGCATGCGACCTTCCAGTTCGTTCTGGACAAGGTGTCCCGGCAGCTGATCTGGTCCTTTCTTCATAGCCACCCCTTCTACAACTCTGAACAGGTCAGTCAGCGCTATGTGGAGATCAAAGCGGAAAACTTTACGACCCCCGCTCTCCAGGACAAGAACCTGTCCCTCTATACACAGGCCGTCCAGGGGCAAATGAGCGCCTATCAGGAGTTGGCGAAGCTCCTCGAGCCGACTGTGACGCGAGAGTTTAAACGGCTTTTTCGGGCCCGCGACCTGCAGGAAAAGCGCTGGATTCATGCCATCAAGAAGCGCTGCCAGGAGGTGTCGCGCTATCTCTTACCCGTCGCGACGCATGCGCACCTATATCACACTATCTCGGGTCTTACCCTCCACCGCTATCACCGACTCTGCCAGCAATGGGATGTGCCCACCGAACAAAAGATCGTGGTGGGGAAAATGGTGGAGGCGGTGAGTCGCTTCGACCCGGAGTTCTTTAAGGACATCGAGGACCCGCTGCCCCTGGAGCAAACCATCGAATACCAAATTCTTCAAACCTTTGATGAAAGTGCCAGGCACTTCTACCCCAAGGCCTTTATTAAGGAGTTTGATCAGGAGTTGGGGGGCTTATCTTCAAAACTTATTGATTTTAAGGCTAATTCCGAGGTGGTGCTCGCGCAGAGTGTCCGCACGGTTCTGGGTCTTCCTAAGAGTGCCATGACAGACGCCGAGGCTATCGATCTGGTGCTCAACCCTTCCAAGAATCGATATTTTTCCGAATCATTGAATCTCACTTCTCTTGGCAAATTGACCAGGGCCCTTGTTCATCCCCATTTCACGTTTAAGAAGAAGATCTCGCATACGGCCGATTCCCAGGACCAAAGGCACCGGATGACGCCCGCCTCCCGGCCGGTCCTGGTACGGCAGGTCCAGTGGGATGAGCCGGACTTCATCGTCCCGAAGCTTGTTCAGGAAACGCCACCCGCTCTGGATTACTATCGTGCGACGATGAAAGGACTTTGGACCCAGATGCAGCAGTTGATCGAGAGGGGGGAATCAGAAGAAAACGTGTGCTACCTTCTCCCCAACGCCTTTCCCGTTCGCTTTGAGGAGTCCGGTGATCTTCTCAATTTCCACCATAAGTGGACGCACCGCCTGTGCTATACGGCCCAGGAGGAAATCTGGAAAACGTCCCAAGAAGAGGTCCTCCAGCTCCAAGACTTATTTCCCCAGATCGGTGGGTATTTTGGGGCACCTTGCTGGATGCGTCAAGAAGCGGGGCAGAGGCCTTTCTGTCCGGAAGGCGATCGGTATTGTGGCGTCACGGTGTGGCGGCTGCCTGTTAATAATTACAAACGGTTGATTTAGGTCTATTTCAAAACCTATCTATAATCCGATCATAAATTATACAGGCTCCGTCAGAGTGAGCATTTTTGACTATAGAATTCAATGAAGGTTAAGAGGTGTTAACTCTGCTGTTGACGAGTGCACAATTTGGGGCTAATGAATACCGTGTATTCTGTAACACAGAATTTACTTTGCCGCAATGAATCTGTAACAATAATGCGTTATATTTATCCCGTGACTAAGAAATATATGAAAAGAATCTTCACCCTCGTCCTCGCCTCGAGCCTAGGTCTAAAGATGGGTGGCTTCGCTTGGGCCGCTAGCGCTGGCACGACGGGAGCAGAAGTCTTAAAGATCGGCGTCGGTGCGCGAGCGATCGCGATGGGAGAAGCTTACGTGGCCCAAGCCGACGATGTGTCTTCCCTATACTGGAACCCGGCCGGCCTTGCGCTCATGGTCGAGCGCCAGGCGTCCTTTATGTACAACCAGATGTACCAAGATTTGAAGTTTCAAAACCTCAACATCGGTATCCCCTTAGAGAATGGTGCCATTGGGGCCAATCTCTCCCACCTCGGCTATGGGAAAATCGAGGGCTATGACACCACCGGGAACTCGATCGGCAATCAAGAGGCCTATAGCGCTGTGGCAACGTTGGGTGCGGCTTGGCTCGGCAATCAATGGTCCGCCGGTCTCAATGTCAAAGGAATCCAGCAAAAGCTCGCGGACGAAAAAGCCACCGGCGCCGCCTTTGACCTGGGTTTCAATGCCATTTACCCACGTCCGATCCTGAGCGGTACGCTTCGGTTTGGCGCCGCGCTACGCAATATGGGTTCGGATATCAAATTTGAGCAGCAGAAGGACCCTCTGCCGATGGATTGGAAGCTGGGACTTGCGGCGGTCCAGATGATGAATAAAAAGCTTAATGTGTCACTCGATTACACGAAGCCCACCGAAGACACGGGCTACATTTCCAGCGGTTTTGAGTACTGGCTCGTTCCCTTTGTAGCGCTGCGCGCGGGCTACTTGAACTCCAAGAACGAGGGCAATGGCATGCGCGCGGGTATTGGCTTGCGCGTCAAAGGCGTTTCCTTCGATTATGCCTATGCGGGGCAGGGCGAACTGGGCATGAGCCACCGGTATGAATTGTCCTTGCGTTTTGGCGAGCCGCGCCCCATCCTTACGGCGGAGGAACGAAAGATTTTGCAGCAGGCCAAGACCGCCATGAACCAGGAACGCTATGAGCAAGCGACGCTTCTCTTCGACAGTCTTATTGAGCTGGAGCCAAGCTATAAGCCGGCGCGCCGGTATATGAAGATCGCATTGGCGAAACTTGAAGGCCAACAGGCCCAGATGCTCGCCAAGCAGGGCAGGATCTTTCAGCCCGGCTCCGAAGGAGCGGTTCGCAAGCCCGCCCTCCCCGAAATGGACGATTTGGAGCAGTTGCTGAACTTGGGAACGCCTCGATCGGCGCAAGCGCAGGGTGCGAAGCCGGTTATTCCGGAGGGGAATTAACGCATGAAACGCACGATGCTTTTTCTGTTGCCGGCAGTTCTGATCGGTTTCGTGAGCCCATTGCATGCTTTGACAGTATGCGGCACCACAGGGATACCGTGTGTCGATCCTTCGTTCAATGCGATTACAAGCTCCGGGTGGGGCATTACCATCACGCAGGTCAACAATATGCAGGCGTTGAATTCTGGTTCTTCTGATGGGAACGAGCAATTCAGTAACTACTATTTTGCACTGACGACAACCGATCGAGGGGCTTCCGCTGCAAATGGCAGCATCGTTTCCGACTTAGCGGCAGGCACAACTGTTATTGGCCCATCAGTCCAAAATTTCTCGTCTGACCCAGCGAGCACTGTCACAGGTGGTTTTGTCACTCCTACAAAAGGTGCTTCAGCCTATTATGCGTATGCACAGGCTTGTCCAAATGGCGCTGGCGTCAATACTTTGCAGTGCTCGCGATGGGTCAAGATCAAATCTAACACCACCACCACACTCGCCTATCCAAGCAATCCCTTTGCTGTGCCTGTGCAAGGAGCCATCGGTGTCGCCGACGTCACGACCGGAGGTATTCGCGTTCGCACCAGTATCGGCAGTACCGACGCGAGTACGATTTCACGCGCTTCCATAACCGTGACGGATGTTGATAATGGATTCACCGTGATCGGGATCAATCAGGGCGGTGTTTCAGGAGCCCCACCGCAGGTCTACCCATTCTTGACGAGCGTGCAGTACAACCCAGACGGGAATGGGTTCCGCCCAAATACATACTACCGGTATAAAGGACAGGTCAACTTCCCCTATGCTACGTTGGCCCCGGCAGCTGGGCAAACCGTCTTTCCTTTGTGGACCGCTCCGCTTGATCCTGCGAACGTGAGTGTAGGATCCAACTTCTCTCACTGCGCGGCAACGATCACATTCCAGAATGCCGCAAGTGCATTTAGCGGAGTGCTAGGGAACCCGAGTTCATCTCCTTATACGGGCTGCCTTGGAGCGGCTTGTGCAACGAAAACTATCGGTGGCACGGGTCGATTCAATGACACGAATACCGTTTACATAACGGGGCTCAGTCCCAACACGTCGTATACACCTCGAGTCCAAGCGGAGAACCGCGGCGCTAGCAATTGGCCCGACAGTGCGAACATCAGTGGTCCTCCCATCACCACGCTAGCCTGGGGCGGCTCCTTCACTGTGCTCAACGTCTTCTATACGAGCGCAACACTCCGAATTTCGGGGGTGGATGTGACGGGTCTGGCAAGCTGGGATCTTCGTCTGAACGGCAGTACCGTTCTGACTGGGGATAGCTCGAATATCAACCAGGACCATACCGTCACAGGTTTAACTCCTAACACGTTATACACGCCGACCATCATTCTAAGAGAAGCTGGGTGCCCTTCATCGCCACTCCCATTTACGCCGAGTTCATTTACGACTACGCCATATGCACCAACGTCTGGGAGCTTTTCGAACGTGCTGGCCACCAGCCTCCAGGTCAATTGGGTGGACGGCTCAGCCAACCCCAACGGGTCGACTTATGAAGTGAACCTTTGTCTGGATGCTGCCTTTACCACCGGTTGCCAGACCGCTACGGTTGCCAAGCCAACCTTTTCCCTGACCTTCACGGTGAGTCCGACGACGACCTATTATGCCCGTGTGAGAACCCGCAACATCTCTCGGCCCACGTGGCCCGACAGTGCGTTTCTGATCATTGGGTTCGTGACGACACCGCCCAACATGAGCGCGATTACGGTCGCGCCCAATCCCGGCAGTGCTGTGACTGGCACCCCTCTCACCTTCACGGCGACGGTGACCGATGAATCTGGCGCCGTGATTCCTGGCGCGACAGTCACCTGGCTCTATAGCGGCGGCGCCGGGCAGATCAGCACGACTTCTGGCGCTTCCACCATTTTAACTGCGACGGTTGCCGGCAGCTTTACCTTGACGGCTTCGCGTTCGGGTTATACGAGCGTGATCGTGCCGGTCACCGTCAGCAACTCCGGTCCCGTGGTTACCTCCGCCGAATTGACTTTGAATCCGGACCATGTGACGGGCAATTTAAGTTGTACAGCGACGGACCCGGGCTATCCGGAACCGAGTTTAATCTACACCTGGAGTCTCGAGTCTGGACCGGCCGCCGTGAGCTACAGCGCGAACGGCACGAATGCTGCCAAGAATTCCATCGTTACGTTCACAAGAGCCGGGAGCTATTCCTTCCGTTGTACCGTGACAGACCCCGCGAGTATTTCCGGCTCAGGTGTCACGGCTACAAGGGATTTGGCTCAATTTTTGACCGCGATCCAAGTCTGCCCGGCCGGTTCGACATCTTGTCCGAGCAGCGTTACCATCAAGGCTTCAGAGGACCAGCAGTTTGTGGCCAATGGCATGGATCAATTCGGACAATCCATGCCGCCCCTCTCAGGCGTGGTTTGGACGGTCACAAGCGGCGGGAGCATTAGTGCTGCGGGTGTGTTTCGTTCGGGCGAGATCGGGACCAGCCAAACGGTGACCGCCACCGCCTCAGGCATCAGCGGGTCTATCCTGGTGACGTCGGTCAGCTATGACGTCACGAACGCTAAGGCTTACCCGGTTCCTTATAAAGCGAGCCAGGGCCGGGGGACCATCACCTTCGCCAATTTGGGCTCAGAAGCATCCATCCATATTTATAGTACGAGTGGGCGCCTGGTGTTTGAAACCAGGGTCAGCGCCGATACCTACGATTGGGATGTCAAAAATACTTCTGGCGAGAGCATTGCAAGCGGAGTATACTTCTACGTGATTGAATCGCCAGAAAGTAAGAAGAATGGCAAGCTCATCATTATTAAGTAAATTTTTTCGCATTGTTCTTGCCGGGGTCCTCTCCTTACCGCTTGCGTCCATAGCGGCCTTAGCGGAGGCACCGCGGCCTTTCCCTGTTGTGGGAAAAGTCTCCGTTTCCAATGGGCATTGGAATGAGACCGCGGCGCTCATCGAAAAACTCTCCGACAAGGCCACCGAAGAAGCCATTCGTTTCCAGTTGATTTCCGCTCAAGCCGAGCAAGCGTTCTCCATGGGTCTCTTGGACGATAGCCGGCGCGCCTTCCAGAAGCTCCTCAAAGCCAAGAAGCCATCGCCCTCGCTCTTTATTCAGCAAATCTCGGGGTTGCGTATGGCTGAAATCCTCCTGCTTCAAGGCAAGGCAGACGACGCGCTTAAGGCCCTTGCGCCCTACCAGGCCAAGGAGATCAATCCCTACGTGTCCCAAGAGGCCCTCTTCTTGCAGGCGCGCTGTTATCTTGTGAAGCGAGACTGGGCTTCCCTGCAGAAGGCCATGCTCCAACTGGTCCGTACGAACCCTGCCTATTCCAATGATCTGGCCGTGAATTTACTGCGCGGGGTCGCGGCCCTGGAACGAGACCGTCCCGATGAAGCCCTGGTTTACGTGAAGCGCTATCCCGATGAGCCCTCGGCTCTCTATTATCAGGCGGTTGCCTATATTCAGAAAAAAGAAATCTCGAACGCCCTGCCGCTATACCAGCAAATCCTTCAGAAAAGCCCTAACTCCGAATGGGTCGATCGGATGCGGATGGTCTTGGGGGAGGCTTTTTATGCCGCGCACGATCTGCCTTTAGCCCACGAATTCTTTAAGCCTGTCACCCGGCCAGCGGCGGATGCGGTCTTGAGGCCCTTGGCGCTGCACCGCCGGGGCTGTCTCTATTTCGAAGAAAAGAAATTCAATGAAGCCGATGAGATTTTCACAGGACTTTTAAAAGAATACCCTAAGCACCCGCTTCGGATGCAGTGGACCTATATCTACGCTTCCATCCCGATCTTCAAAAAAGACTGGAAAAAAGCCATCCAGGAGCAAAAGATGGCCCTCGAGTTCTCGCGCGGGCTGGCACCCCGCATCCACGGGGCGGATGAATATCAGCTGCGCCTCTCCGCCGAGTTCCGCATTCTATGGGCGCATCTGTTGCTCAATAATTTCAACGGAGCCAAAATCCTCGCTGATAAGTTTATAACCCGTTATCCCAAAGAGCCTATGACGGCCTATGCCTATCTCGCCAAAGGTTTGTCCCTCTATCGCATGGGGGAGTATGACCGGGCCCTCGAGGTCTATCAAGACCTCCTTAATAAGTTCCCCGAGAGTTCCGCGACTGGCAAGGCGGTGTACTTGATGACCCTTTGCCTGCACTCCGCCCGCGATCCCTTCCGTATGGCGGGCATCCTGAACGAAGTCCATGAGCGCATGTCCAAAGCCATTGGAAGTAACGTTGCGGTGGATGAATGGACCCAGAACACCCTTTACTGGATTGCCGACGCCTATTTTCAATTGAACGATTTGTCGAGCGCTGAGAAAATCTATAAGGAATTTATCCTGAAGGCCCCGCAGAGCCCGCTCGTCCCCTATGCCCTCGAGAACTTGGCCGCGACCCTCTCGGCCCAAGGACCCAAGCGGGATGCCGAAGCGATCATTGCGCTCAACCAAGCCCAGATGCGCGCCCTCGATTTGGGTAATAAGTCTTTAGCGGAACAAATTGAGGTGGAACTCGCCAAAGTCTTTTACAACCAACGTGATTATGCCAAGGCCGCTTCCACCTGGAACCACCTCGTGACGGTCTCCACACAGCCAGCGGTTCGAGCGGAGGCCCTCTACCGTGAAGGGGACGCGCTCACCCGTCAGGACTTCTACCAAGAAGCCATCAAACGATGGAAGACCCTCGTGCAGACCTATCGCACCGATCCTCTGGTGTCGGAGGCGCTCATGCGCATCGGCATCACACAAGCGGGCCTTGGCCAATGGTCCGAAGCGGCGAGCACCTTTGCGACGATTAAAAAGAGCTATGCGGGTTCCGAAGTGGGTAAAGAGGGCGCGTTCCAGCTGATCCAATGCGCCTTTAACCAGGGAGATTTCAAGACAGCCGCCAACGAGCTCTTGGCTTTCGCCAAGCAGTATCCGGATGATGCGCGTATCGCGAAAGCCGCCGATAATTTGTTGAGCGCCTTCCATCAGAAGAAAGTCGTGATTCCTGCCAGCCAGCAAGCACAGCTGCTTCGACTCGCCCCTGGTTCTGCTGGTGGGGCGGCACTCCTCTGGGAGCGTGGGGCTTCACTCTTTAATGAGAGTAAGTACGAGCCGGCCCAGAAGCTTTTTGAGAAAATCATGCTTTCTTATCCGAACGATGAATACGCGCCGCTCGCCTACTTCTACAACGCCGACTGCTTCTTCTGGATGCAAAAGTGGGATGAAGCGGCGAACGCTTATCAGAATTTCTATCTCTCCTTCCCGAAGCATGAACGCGTGCCCAACGCCATGTTCCAGAAGGCGGTGTGCCTGTTCCGCAAAGGGGCCTTTGACTTGGCGGTGGCTGATTTTAAGGTGTTCCTTTCAAAATATCCCACCCATCCTTTAGCGAAGGAAGCCTGGCTCAATATCGCGCTCGCTCATAAAAAGGCGTTCCAGCTTGACCAGTCGGTCCAAGCTTATAAATATGTCATTGAGCAATATCCCAACGATCCCAAGGTCAACGCGGTTTGGCTGCAGATGGGCGCCCTCTTGGAAGTCCAGGGCAAGCACGCGGAGGCCCAGCGAGCTTATACCCGAGTCGCGAAGTCTTCCCCCGAATATCCCGAATCGCTTTACCGCGCGGCGATGCTCCTGGATCAGCGCAAGAGCGCTGCGCAATCCCGAGCCCTCCTCGAGGAACTTCGCGCTTTGCCGGACAAAAAGAGCGAATTTCGTCTGGCGGCCTTGATTAAATTGAGTGAGATTTATGAAAGCGAAGGCGCTCCGCCGGCAAAACTCCGCGCGCTCTATCAGGACCTGGCCGCCTCAACTCCTGATCCAGAGGTCGCCAAGCAGGCGCGGCTGCGTATCCAGGAGCTCAAATGAGGACAGGGAAGATCAGGGAACAGCAGGGAAGAATAGGGAAGATCAGAGAAATGCATGATCGACGACGGGTCCTTTCCCTCCTCTTTCTTCATATTCCCTTATCTTCCCTGATCGTCCTTCTCTCTTCGGCCCTATGGGCCGCCCCTTCGACCAAGCCTGCCGCTTCGTCGCCATCGTCCGTGACGCCCGATGAAATGGAAGTTCAAATACGCAGCACCTTCAAGGGGCGACTGATGGTCAAAAAGATCGTCGCTCCGATCACCATGAACCTTGAGAAACTCCAGGATTTCCCGGAAGATCCGTCGCAAAAGATTCTACTGGACCCTCTTCCTATTTCCCAGAGTGCGGAATTCAACGGTCGCTCTGAAGTCAAAGGCCATTTGCCCTTCGTGCCCTGGATCCCGGCGATCGCGGAACCCCCGTTTCTACGGATGACCCCGCCGAAGCTCGATCCTAAAGAGCCCGCGCTCCAATCGTGGACCTTTGAGGTGTTTAACCCGCAAGGTCAGACCATTTTCAGGCAACGTGGTACCAACGCCTTGCCGGACGAGCTGATCTGGGAAGGGCGAGATTCTGAAAAGAAATTTGCTGTGGTTGACCGGCTCTACAGCGCGCAGCTGACGCTGGTCGACCTCAATGGCAAGGTGACTTCGATTTCAGGCAATAGCGTCATTTTGCCTTCGATGATCTACGCTTCCGAGGAAACTGAAACCGTCGAATTTTCCTTGGTCCGACTCTTTGAGAAGGACCGATCTGACATTTCCGCAGAGGGAAAAGTGATGCTCGCCAAATTTGCCGAACGTGTCCGCGAAACGGGTGTCAACAAGATGCATCTGCGCATCTCGGGAGACGATAAGGACCTTTCGGCTCAGAGAAAAAGCGCTTTGGTGGAGGCCCTCCAAAAACATCTGAAACTCGTTCCCGGCATGATCGAGCATGACCACGTCGCGACCAGTATTCGAGGAGAAATCGTTTCCTTTTGGCTCAAGATTGGAGGGGCGCGATGAGCCGTTCGACCCTGAGGATTTCTGGTGTCTCGAAGGCGTCACGAGCCAGAGGCTGGAACTGGATCTTGGCGGCGGTGATCATGGCGGGGGTGTCCTTGACCCTCAACTGGGCACAGGCCGCCAAATCGAACACCAGTTTTTATACAGAAGGGCTCGAACTCTACAAAGCGGGGCGTAACTCGGAGGCGGTCGATGCTTTCGAGCAGGCTATTAAGCGAAAGGACAACCCGCAAGCCTCACAGAGATATATTGACCGCATCAGGAAAGAAACGGTCGAGCGCATTCGAAACAAGGCGCTTACGGGCGTGAACAAATCGACTTGGCAGAACAAATACTATTTCATGAACCAGATCGACAGCCGTGTCCGCGTGGGCATCTCGCTCCAGGAGGTCTTCGAGCGTGATAGCACGAATTTCCGTGGGGGCGCACTGGCGGCTTTGGCGGATTTGGCCGGCGTGATCGCGCGCGCCGAGAGTGCCCACTTTGATATTGAGCTTGTCAGTGAAATGAGCTCGGACACGCAGGCCGGTATTTCGACACTTTCGTCCCAGCAACTGACAGCCGTGTTTTCTTACCTTTCCGTCGCAGCACGCAACATCGCCCTTCTCTTTTAAATTAGCTATATTGAACGCATGTTTTTGGGTCAGGTGTTGCTGCTGCCTTTGGCCTTTCTCCTTCTGCTTGACGGATGCGTGACGGCCCCTCCGCGTCCCTTGCCGCCTGAGCCGCGGGTGTCACGCTATGAAGCCCTGGTACGCCTGGACCCCTCGCAATACCCGCCATTCCTGGACGATCTCAACTCCCCCTCCCTGGCCCGTGCCGTCCTCCAGAGCTACACCTATTACAAGGCACTGCCTGCGAACGATCTCTTCGTGCTGGGTCACGATACCTACACGGTCAAGCATCTCGCGAGTTCCATGGACGACGTGATGAGCTTCTTGAGACAGTCGCCGAATCAACAAGACTGGACGGCACGCATTGCCTCAGAGTTTGCAGTGTATCAGTCGATTGGCACCGATGAGCAGCGCAGCGTCACGTTTACGTCCTACTTTGAGCCTACCATTCCAGCTCGTCCAGCGCCGGATGAGCAGTACAAGTTTCCTCTTTACGCGCGCCCGCCAGATCTCATCGATGTGGACCTTTCGCTTTTTGGCACCGGCAACCCGGGGGCCCGCATCGTCGGCCGCCAGAAGGGCAGGGCGCTGGTCCCTTATTACACGAGGGGGGAGCTGGAGGGCGTCCATCAATCAAGGGTGAAGGGGCTTGAGTTGGCCTGGGCCAGAGATGCCTTCGACGTGCTGGACATGCAGATCGAGGGTTCGGGATGGCTTGATTTCGGCAGTGGAAATCTGCGCCGGATCCGTTACGACGGTGATAATGGGAAGCGCTTCAGGTCCGTCGGCCAATATCTCATTTCCACAGGCAAGATTCCCAAACATAAGTTCTCCCGCGATGCACTGCGGCGCTACCTTCAAGAGCACCCGCGTGAGCGCCAGAAGATCTTAAATGTCAATGAGCGCTATATCTTCTTCCGCCTCGATACGAGCACGGCTGCCCCTTACGCGTTTGGCAATATCCAGGTACCGCTTACACCGGGGCGCTCGATTGCGACAGACCCTAAAATCTTCCCCAAAGGGGCCTTGGCTTGGATTGTTGTGGAAGGGCCGCGTCCTCTGCAGCGCTTTGTGCTCAATCAGGATGAAGGGGGCGCGATTCAGGGTCCTGGCCGTGTCGACATCTTTGCGGGACGCGGTGAGGAAGCGCTGTCCTTTGCGTCACATCTCTGGAATCAGGGGAAGCTGTATTTTCTCGTCAAGAAGCGTTCTTGACGTAAGCCGAAAGGTCTTGGAAGTGCTTGAGGATGGTCTGTTGCCCGTAATGCGCGTTTCTTCTGCTGGTGGAGGGGATCGCGTAGAGCTTCGTGTTTCCTATCCTTTCAGCCAAAGGACCAATGGTGACGTGCCTCCCCACAAAAGCGGTTGCACCCAGAAGACCGACAAAACAGACGACCCGTGGACGGTAGGCCTCAATCTTTTTTGAAGTTAACCGGGCGCCGTTATCGAATTCGGCTTGCCGGAGATCTCCTGAACTGTTCGTGGGGCGTTTGACGATGTCCGTCAGGCCGATGCCGTAGCGGAGAAGCTCCGCATCATTTTCCGGTCCCATCGCATGCGGGACAAGCCCGGAGTTGGAGAGCGCCCACCAGAAAAGGTTCCCTGGCCTGGCGTAATAATGCCCGGTGTGAGCGGAATACGTCCCGGGGTTGATGCCGACCATGAGGAGTTTGAGATGCGGCGCGAGATAATCCGGAAGGGTCTTGCCCCTGTAAGCGGCGGTTGGTTCAGCCAGAACCATGACCCATTATACTTCGGAACAAGACGCGGGACGAGGGATGAGGCTTGAGGGACGAGAGAAGAAGGATGACGCAAGAGAGAAAGCGATATCGAAGGTTAAAGGTTTCAACTCGAGCCGAAGTCCCCTTCTGCGCGCCATTTGCAGGAAGCCCTTCTGAAACCACGTGTTTTGAAGGACGCTCCCATGGAGAGCAACTTTTACTGTCCCCTTGAGGCGCAGGCGATGCGACACGGAGGCGAAGAGGTCTACCAGATGCTCTTGAGCTTCTCGAATGATCAAGGAGGCGAGAGCGTGCTTGCTTCTAGCTTTCTTGACGATTTCGGGAGCCAGTGCCGCCACACGCCGAACGTCATCGCATGTGCTTCCCAGGGCTCGCCTCGCCCCTCGTCGGTCGTCTGTCGTCCCTCTTCTCTTGTTCCTCTTGCCTGTTCTGGCCAACCACTCTTTTCCTATCCAATACCCTGAGCCTTCATCGCCTTTCCCGGGGCCGCGTCCGCCCGCCCGGGCGAAGGTGCCATCCGCCCGGCGACCATAAGCGATGGAGCCCGTGCCTGCAATCACCACGACCCCTCGCATAGGCCTGGCCGAATGGCCAAAGGCGGCTTCCCAGGTCGCCTCAACGTCTGATATCACGCTCACCTGGTCGGCCGTTCCCTCCAGGGCACGGGCGAGCCATTTCTTTTTGTTTTGTTTCCAGACCCCTTTGGATCCGATCATGAGGTGCAAGAGGCGCTGGCGATAAGGGGCGAGGACCTTTTTGAGGAAGTGGGGCAACTGTTCGAGGGAAGGAGCCGGCCGTGTGATCTTGAGAACAATCTTGCGTCGAGGACTCAGCGCGCAGAGGCGTATCCAGGTGCCGCCAAGATCAATGCCGACCACCCAGGACGTGCTGCTCATTTATGGGGTGGGAACTGGCGCGGGAGAAAATAATTTACGAAGAAGTGCGGCAATGTCACAGGCTCGGAATCCGTAATTGGTCAGGCAGGCGACACCCTGCTGAACAAAGGACAAGTCATAGACGTCTCTTAAGAGAAGTACCGTGATTCTCTTCCCAGATTTTTGTAAAGCGTCCAACAACTCTTTTTGTGCAGGGTAGAGATGGGCGTCAAAGAGGAACAAGAGGATTTGCTCGAAGCCGGACACGGAGCTTACGAGGGGTGCGACGTCTTCGGGTTTCAGGTCAATCGCATAGAGCGCTGTCGAAGAGGACCTGACCCCAACCTGGTCGCAAAGACGGTTCAGAAAGGCGGTTTCATCCTGCTCCTCGGGCTCCATCATAATAGTGCCCGCGAGTTTCGACAGTTGCGGGAAAACAACGACCGTCCGGGCTGACGGTGTCGGCATCACGCCTGGCTGGAGGATCGTCACGGAAAGATCCGTGATCTGACGGACTGCGCCATGGACCTCATCTTGTTCTTTCCTGGCGCGGATCTCCGTCGAAGGGGGACTGGCAAAGCGCTCGGATCGCTGGGACATGAGACTCTGTATCCTTTGGCTGCTTTCTTCCAGCTCCTTCTTGGACAATCGATGGGATTGATAGGCCGCTCGAAGGGCGTGTGTGAGCTCCTTCTGAGCTCGCGCGTCATGGCAGGAGAGGACCATGTCGTGCCCTGCCTCGACCGTTCGAACAGCAGCTTCCCCGATGTCACAGAGCTCTCGGATGGCACCCATCTCCAGATCATCGGAGAAGATGACCCCTTTATAGCCCTGGCCCTTGCGCAAATAGTCATACACGATCTTGCGAGAGAAGGTGGCCGGCGTACGGGGCTTGGGATCGAGCTGCGGGTAGAGCGGATGCGACGTCATGATGGCGTGAACGGCCGTACGCATGGCCCGCGCAAAAGGAATGGCATGTGTTTTCTCAAGATCGTCCCAGGTCGCGTGGATCGTGGGAAGGTGTAAGTGGGGGTCCAGGGTCGCTGGCCCTAGACCGGGAAAATGCTTGGCGCAGGCCGAGAGGCCTTCCACCTGCATGGCGGAGATCCTGGCGGCTCCCATTTTGGCCACCATGTCCGGGTCTTGGCCGTAGGAGCGAATGCCAATGTTCGGGCTGTAAGCCTCCGTCAGCACGTCCAATACGGGCGCGAAATTCACATCAATGCCCAAACGGCGAAGCTCACGCGCTTCTTGTGTTCCTTGGACCCTTGCCCATTGAGGATCACCCGTTATTCCGATGGCTTGGTTGGACGGAAAGACGGTGACACCGTCTTGAAACATGATCACGCGGCCGCCTTCGTGATCGCAGCCAACGAGCAATCGGCGGCCCAGGGCGTTTTCTAAATCTGAAATCAACCGCCGCGTCTGTTCTGGGGACTCGAAATTGATTCGGTAGAGGATCAGGCCGCCCGCGTGTGTATCCTGGAAATGGCGAACGATCTCGGGCGTGATGCGGGTCCCTGGAATACCGAAGACAAGGCGAGTCCCAATCAATTCTTCAAGTTGCATAAATACCTATCGGATAAGTCAGATTTCTATATGTCGTCACCCCGGAGATCCGTTATCCGGGGTCCATCAATTTCGTAAAAGGCATGATGGATCCCGGCTAACAATCCGCCGGGATGACCGCAAATATATTTTTGCGGTCAATTATACAGGAGAAAGGGTTGACGCTCTCGAGCAAAGCCGGAGCACGCGTCCTGCCAACGGCTTTCGAGGGTCGTGACCGCACGCCCGGTCTCGATCGCTTGACGCACGTGATCGGTACCACAGAGTATGTCAAAAGGCAGTTTTTCGGTCTCGTATTCATAGGGGGGGTCTCGCCAAAGAAAGTGCGTTGGGTAGAGTTCTCTCACCGTTTGAATAATTTGGAGTGCGACAAGAAAAGGCTTAAACGTCCTTCGATTGAGTACGTGGATCTGGATCCCTCCACAGGACTCTCCCCAGAATTTGTGAAAGGTGGGTTCAAAACGGCAGGCACGAAACAGGACACCCGCGATATTCATGGACTGAAGGGCCAAGTGCAGCAAGTCAGGATCAATATAAGGAGCGCCCAGGATCTCGAAAGGGCGTGTGGTCCCGCGGCCTTCTGAAAGAGGCGTTCCTTCGATCAGGCAGGCTCCCGGGTAGACCACGGCGGTATCGACCGTTGGCATGTTGGGCGAAGGCGGGACCCAGGGGAGTCCGGTTTCTTCGAAATACATCGATCGTTTCCATCCCTTCATTGGGACCACTTGAAGATCGGCGCCAACGCCAAGCCCCTCGTTGATCCACAGGGCGATCTCTCCGATCGTCATGCCGTGGCGGACGGGGATCGGGTAAAGGCCTACGAAGGAAGCAAAACGAGGATCCAACACCGGACCTTCCATCGTCACACCGTTGATGGGATTCGGGCGGTCCAGGACGATGAATTTCTTCCCGTATTTCGCGCAGGCCTGCATGGCAAGAGCCATCGTCCAGACAAAGGTGTAGTATCGGCTGCCGACATCCTGCACGTCACAGAGGAGCAGGTCGATGTTTCTGAGCATCTCCGCGTTGGGCGCCCTACGCTCACCATAGAGGCTGTAGATGGGCAGCTGCTTTTCCTCGAGAGGGCTGATGGCCACCTGATCCTGCGCTGCACCCCAAAGGCCATGTTCCGGCGCAAAGAGCGCCGCGAGCTTGACCCCGTGATGCTGCAGAAGGGGGACGATGTGCCGCAGCTTCGTGTCCACCGAAGCTTGATGGCACAAAACGCCCACACGTGCTGTTCGGAGATCTCCGAGGTGACGGTCGCATAAGACCTCGAGTCCCGTAAGCACTTTTGGCATAGCGGCTAATGATACCAATTCAGGAAACACCCCCCTCTGAAGCAACCGTCCATCACCGGACCGACCATCTTTTTGGGGCCGGTCTGAGCGAAGGTTGCGGCTGCGGCGAAGGCACACCATAGCGCTGCGAAGCCAGCCTGTTCAGCATGGTTTCCAGCAATTCCACTTTTCTTTGCAAGTCCAGGATGCGTGCGTCCCGGTCTTCGATGCTCTGTCTGGCGATGGCCAGTTGGTTCACCAGCACTTCTTCTGCTGCGTCTTCGATGTTCATGTCTTCTCTACTTTCTGGCTCCCGATCGTCCCTCGGCAGGCTTAAAACAAAAAACCCATCCTCAGGAGGATGGGTGCCTTGGGTTTGGGATGTTGCTTGCTCGAGCCGGCTTATCTCTCCAAATCCGAAAGCACCCAACGGGGGTAGCACTTACGCCCAGCCACTACAGCGCTGGCGGGCGTCCGCCGAACACTCAGTGGCGGACGCGCTACCCACGTGCCAAGGTGCATCGCCCCGCCACTAATTCGCTGGCGGGCGCCCGCCAACGGTGTAGTGGCGGGCGGAATGGAGAATTTGCCGTTCATAACGATCACACTATAGCTGATTTCCGTCTGAGAATCAAGATATTTATTAAGACCCGAAGTTCCATATGCTAGTGCAACACTCTGATGTCATGAAGGCCTGGCCTACAATAGGCAGGTATGACCTACACACAGATGACTGAAAAAGAACGAGACACGCTTGCTGTTTATCGAAGTCGCGGGCTCTCCTTGCGAGACATCGGCAATCGCCTAAACCGGTCTATCGGAACTCTCTCCCGAGAACTCCATCGAAACCGAGGAAAGGGCGGTTACTTCGCCCGGCATGCTCAAGAACAATCCCAGACTCGCTTGCGCACCGGGCACAAACGGATGCGCCTCAAAAGCCACGTCTTACGCCACGAGGTCGAACAGATGCTGGTCAAAGGCTGGTCCCCCGAACTCATTGCCGGGCGCATCAGCAAACACCGTAAGGATCTCGGTTCCATCGGGTACGAAGCGATCTATCAATGGATCTACAGCGAACGCCCAGACTTGATCGGATGCTTGGTCCGTTCCCATCCCAAACGCTGGTCTCGACGGTATCGCCCTTATCGACGCCATGTGGGCATTCCTGGACGCGTGTCGATCTTGGAACGTCCGGAAGCGGCCAATACGCGCTCCGAAGCAGGCCATTGGGAAACCGATCTGATCGTGGGCCCGGGCTTACCTGCCCTGCAAGTCCTGGTCGAACGACAAAGCCGCTACAGTAAGCTGCGCGGTATCCCGAATAAAACCGCCCCGGTCTCCCGCGCGGCCCTGACAGGCCTTTTGACGAATGTCCCCGATCATCTTCGGCGTAGCATCACCTATGACAATGGTTCAGAGAACTTTGAACACGCGGTGCTCAATGACGACTTCGCCATGACCTCATACTTTTGTCAGCCTTACCACAGCTGGGAAAAGGGAACCGTAGAGAACACCAATGGCTTAATTCGTCGTTTTGTTCCAAAGCGTACCAGACTCGATTCCATGGGACCGGAACGCTTTCAACAGATCGAAGATTGGCTCAACGATCGTCCTCGGAAATGCCTTAAATTCCAAACCTCACGGGAGGCCTTCAATGCCGCGTGTTGCACTTAATGGTGGAATTCACCGAAAATAAGAGAGCGTGTGACTTCTGCCTCCTTGAGCCAAGCCGTCGGCTAAGCAGCGTGGTTGACATGACCCAGGCTTATCGGATCCGGCGCCTCATCATGATCGATCAGCTCGTAGAGTGGCTCAAGGGTATAGGGTTTGGTGAGATATTCGCGAGCGCCGTGGTCCTTGGCTTCTTGAATCCGGTCTTCACGAACACTTTCAACAATAATACGGGTGCTGGGTGCTTGGGTGAGCCAATCGTCCAGCAACTGGATCGCGCTACAATCCTCATAATCGAGGTCTAGGATGATCATGCTGGGCTGAATGGCTCGGAAGATGGAGATCGCGATTTCCGGCAGCGGGCAGGTCCAAGTCAGATAGCCACGGTCCTCAAAGACATGCCGCAGGGTATTCCGTAAATCCGTGTTGTTCTCGACGATCATGATGGATGTGGGTCTTCGCATGGCTTCCTCCCCTTCTCCGCTAGGTTTGACCCCACACCAACTCCTTGTGCTATATATGTCAGCAAAATGACCCATCCTGAAAGGTCTAAAAATAATTGGGCCTTTTTTGAGAAATATTTGAGGAAAGTGATATCCTGAAGGGAACAGGTTTATGAACTTCGCATCACTCTCGACGGAAAAAGTGAACCCCAGGTCACGGGACCTGGACCGGCTGTCCCCTCTTGAGATCGTTCGGCTCATGAACAGAGAAGACCGTCATGTCCTGAAGGCCATCTCCAGCGCGGCCCCCCAAATGGCCAGGGCCGTTCGACTCATATCGGCGTCTCTCGGAACTGGCGGGCGTCTGATCCTGGTTGGTGCGGGAACGAGTGGACGACTCGGTGTCATGGAAGCCGCTGAATGTCCTCCAACCTTTGGAACACCTCCCTCGATGGTTCAGGCGGTGATGGCAGGCGGGGCCGCTGCTGTATTTCGGTCCCAGGAAGGGGCGGAAGACTCCATGCCTGCCGGGACCTCGGCTCTCCGCAAGCACCGTGTTGGGAAAAAGGATGTTGTGCTCGGGATTGCCGCCAGTGGGGTGACACCCTATGTCCATGCGGCGTTAAAGGCCGCCAAGTCACGCAAGGCGAAAACCATTCTCTTGACTTGCAATCCCAAAACAGCGCAGGGCCTGGCCCACTTGAGGATCGCCTTCCCTACGGGGCCAGAGGTTCTGAAGGGCTCAACGCGTCTCAAGGCGGGGAGCGCCTGTAAAATGGCACTCAATATCATCACCACGGCCAGCATGGTGCAATTGGGGAGAGTCTATGGGAACCGTATGGTGGACTTGCAGCCCAAGTCGCATAAGCTCTATGAGCGGGCCTTGGCCATGATCGAGGAATTGGGCCCGGCAAGCCGGAACGACGCCCGTCGTCTCTTCCACCAGGCCAGGGGCCAGGTCAAAACGGCGATTGTGATGGCCCGAAAGAATATTTCGTACACTGAGGCCAGGCGGTTGCTCGATCAATCGAAAGGCTTTTTGAGGAAGATCCTATGAAACTCAAACCCGACCAGGAACAAAACGCGTTCACGATATTGAAAGGGCTTTCACTCTTTGCGGCCTGTCCCGACGAAGCCCTCAAAGCGATGGTGGTCAAGTTTGATGCGCGCGATGTCGCTGTCGGGAAAGTGATTTTGATGGATCAGGAGCTTGGCAAAACGCTCTTTATTCTCTCCTCGGGGTCGGTGAGCGTGTGGAAGCGACTTGGAGGCGAGAAAAAACAGCTTGCCGTCCTGAAAGGCCCGGATGTTTTTGGGGAGCGATCCATGTTTGAAGAGTCACCCGCTTCGGCGCTCGTGAAGTCGAATGAACGCTGCCTGGTCTACGCCCTTGAAAAGGCGAGCTTTGACGCCGTGGCCGCTCAATTCCCGATGATTTTGGATCTGATCAAGAAGAATATGGATGAACTCAGGCAGAGACGCGTGACTCCCAGCGCGGCCCCCAAAGAAAACCCAGAATAAACGTCCCCGCCGTCCCGATCAAGACCAGCCACGTCCAACCGATGGCTAAAACATGTGTTTCGGAAAGAATCAGGAGTGTCGCGTTGATGGCGGCCATCACAATCATCGCCACGACATTGCCTCGATTTCCTTTCCTTTGAGTGAGGAGCCCCAGGAGAAACACTCCCAGCAAGGACCCAAAGGTCACGCCCCCGATTTTAAAGGCCAGCCAGAGGATGTTCTGGAAAAAACTAAAAGCATAGGCGATCACGGCGAGAAGCACGGCAAACCCACCGATGCACCAGCGAGAGAGGCTTAAGTAAAACATCTCACTCCTCCCTGAACGGATGAGTGGTTTGTAGATGTCCGTCACAAAGGAGGTCGCCAGGGACGCCAGGGGCGAGTCAATGCTCGCCATGACGATGGCCGACAAGAGCAGGCCGCGTAAAACCGCGGGCATGACTCCTCCGATAAAGTGGGGAAAGATGGCGTCCAGTTTTTCTGGAAGAGGCAGCTGCGGATGCGTCGCGTAGAAAGCGTAAAGACAGGCCCCGATCGCCAGGTAAATCGAAAGAACAAAAAAGGACGCAAAAGGCGTCAGCACCATCGTGCGTTGGCTTTTTTCGCGGGTTTCCAGGGTCAGCAAGCGCTGCATGAGCTCCTGGTCCGTGCCAAAAGCGGCCAGCGACCCGAAAAACCCATTTAAAATCGCGATCCAAAGGATATTGGGATCTTTCAGAAACTGACGGATATAATTCGGCGTGTCGAGAGCGGGGCCCCAGTTGAAGACATGCAGACGCCCGGCCGCTCCCGCCGTTTCCAGCATCCCCTGCCATCCGCCGGGGATCTGTGTCAGAAGAAAGAGGATGCTGGCGATCCCGCCCACGATGAAGACGACCGCCTGCAACACCCCCGTCCATACCACCGAACGCATTCCACCGTAGGCGATGTAAGCCACGCTGATCAAACTAAAGAGGAGGATCGTGGGGACGATGTTCCATCCGAAGAGGACGCTCACCGCAAGGCAGGCGGCCATGAGACGTACGCCAGAGCCCAACAGACGAGTAATGAAAAAGAAGATGGTTGCCATGTATTGTGTCGCCGCGCCAAAGCGGTGCCGTAGAAACTCATAGATGGTGGTGCAGTTGTATTGATAAAACGCGGGGATGAAGTAATAGGCGATCGCGATCCGAGCGGCAAACGAACCGATAAAAAACTGGGCGTACTCCCAGTTTTCCATATAAGCGGTGGCGGGTACCGAAATGATGGTGACCGCGCTCACTTCGGTGGCGACAAAGGAAAGACAAGCCGCCCACCAGGGGATTTGTCTCCGCGCGAGGAAAAAATCCATCGTGGTGGCCTGGCCGCCTCCCATCCTGTAGCCCAGTCCGATCATGAAGGCGAGCAGCCCCAAGAGCACAAGCCAGTCAGGCCAGCTCAGTTGAGATCCCGACAAAAAAGTGTTTATGGAAGCATCCATCGGCGCTACAGTAGCATTTTTCGTTGTTCGGTTATATGATCATGCTCGACGATGAAACAAGCGATTGTCTTCTTCTTATGCACGCTTCTGAGCGTCGCCCAGGCCAAGGCCCCCGCCGTCGTGGTGGGGGTGGAGGTTCTTGTTTCACAGGGTTACGCGATGCTCCAAGGCAAACAGGTGGGCCTCATCACCAATCATACGGGAGTCGATAGCGAGGGAAGAAGTACGGCTGATCTCCTCGCTCAAGCGCCCGGGGTCAAGCTGGTCGCGTTATTTTCGCCCGAGCATGGCATTCGGGGTAAGGAAAGCCATGGCGAATGGGTCGGTGATACGCTGGATCCCAGGCTGCGCTTACCGGTCTACAGCCTTTACGGGTCTGTGCGCAAACCTTCGCCGGATATGCTCAACTCCATCGATGTGCTCGTCTTTGATATGCAAGACGTCGGCACGCGCTTTTACACCTATCTTACGACCATGGGGATGGCGATGGAGGCGGCCTCGGAACGGGGTATTGGTTTTGTTGTTCTGGATCGTCCAAACCCGGTGGGGGGGGATATTCTGGAAGGCCAGGTCTTGGATCCTCGACTTCGCCATTTCACCGCGTATTACGAAATACCTGTCCGGCATGGGTTTACACCAGGGGAACTGGCCATGTGGTACAAAGAGCACAAGCGGCTCGATGTCGCCTTAAGCGTGATTCCGCTCAAGAATTGGTCGCGTTCCATGCTCTGGCAGGAGACGGGCAGGGACTTTATCCCGCCATCGCCGAATATTCAGAGCGTGACCTCGGCCCTCCTCTATCCGGGGGTCGGCCTTTTTGAAGCGACCAATGTTTCAGTCGGACGCGGCACGGACTCGCCCTTTGAGTATTTCGGAGCCCCTTGGATCGACGGTGAGAAGCTGGCCCAGAAATTAAATGATCTCAGCCTGCCGGGGTTTCGATTCCAGGCGGTTACGTTCACCCCTCAAGCGGATCTCTATCAAGGACAGCTCTGTTCGGGTGTTCGAATCCAGGTTCTGGACGCCAAACTCGCCCGTCCCATCGATCTGTTTGTCCAAGCGAGTTGCTGGATCCGGGAGCTATGGAAGAAAGATTTCCAACCGCGCTGGGATGAAGTGGCTCGCATGACAGGTTCTCAAGACTTTCAACATCTCTTTCTTCAAGACAAACCCGCGGCGGAGATCCTGGAGGTCTTCCACCGGAGTGCCGAGAGATTCGCGAAAACCCGGCAATCCTACCTTCTTTACTGATATGTCCATCTTTCTCAAACAAATGGCACTGGGGCCGATGCAAAACTACGTCTACCTGGTGGGCGATCCACAAACGAAGGAAGCCGCGGTCGTCGATCCGGCTTGGAATGTGCCGGCGATCGTCAAAGAGGCCCACCTGCAGGGTTTTCGCATTACCCATATTCTGCTCTCCCATGGGCATTACGACCACATCAACGGCGTCGAGGCGTTGGTCGAACAAACGGACGCCACGGTCTGCGCTGAAAGAGGCGAGCTCGAAGAGTTCATTTTTGAAGGTATGGGGGGCATGGTCATCCCGCGCTCAAGCCTAAAAAAGACGTCAACGGCCGAAGCGGTACGCGTGGGCGCTCTGGATGTGCAGATGATTCATACCCCCGGACACACTCCCGGGTCGCGATGCATGCTGGTCCGTCACAACTCTGGCGGAGCGGCGCATGCGCTCCTGACGGGGGACACGCTTTTTGTCGGGACCATCGGCCGCTGTGATTTTCCCTACTCCGATCCTCAAGGGTTCTTTCATAGTCTTCAAAAGATCAAGAAACTCGATGACGAAACAGTCTTCTACCCCGGTCATGATTATGGGGCATCAAGCCACAACAAGCTGGGGCAGGAAAAGAAAACGAACCCTTTTCTTATGGCCCAAAGCCGCGATGACTTCCTGCAACTCGTCCGACATTAAATCGAGTCTTGTGCGTTACGCTCGTTCGCTCGGTTTTGAGCGCGTCGGCATCGCCCGCGCCGTGTCCCTGCCTGCGCAGGAGCATCACCTCCAAGAGTGGCTTGCCCAAGGGTGCGCGGGGTCGATGCACTACATGGAGCAGAACCCCGCGCGTCGTGCGCGTCCCGACCAGCTTCTCCCAGGCGCCAAAAGCGTCATCGCCCTGGCCATGAGATATGACAATCCGAGGGTTGGTGACGGAGTATCGGAGTATCGGAGTAACAGCCGTTACCCCGACACCCCGTTACCCCGATACCCCCATACGAAGGAAGGGCGTGCGGCTCGCTACGCACGGGGGAAGGATTATCACCGGGTGATCCGAAAGCGGCTGGACGCACTTGTGCGCTACCTCGAAGCGCTTGCCCCGGAAGCGCGCTATAAAGGTTTGGTGGATACAGGGCCGCTCCTCGAACGTGCTTTTGCGCAGAAGGCTGGCCTGGGCTTTATCGGAAAGAACACGATGCTCATCACGCGAGGCCTTGGCTCTTGGGTCTTTCTGGCCAGTGTGATCACCACTTTAGACCTTCCTCCGGATCGGTCGGATGAACGTTCTTGCGGGGAATGCCGGCTATGCCTTGCAGCCTGTCCCACGCAAGCCATCACGGAGCCTTATCATTTGGATGCCAGGCTCTGCATTGCCTATTGGACGATCGAACACGGAGGGAGTCTTCCGCAAGACCTGCGCAAGAAGATGGGGCCCTGGGTGTTCGGGTGTGATGTTTGTCAGGAGGTCTGTCCGCACAACGCGCTGGATCTGGCAGGGGCTTTCGAGATGGGCTTGCGCGAACTCTTGTCGATCCCGACGGAGGATGCCTTTGCGCAAGCCTTTTCGGGCACGGCGTTCATGCGCGCGGGGCGCTCAGGGATGATCCGAAATGCCTGCGTTGCGGCCGCCAATCTGCAAAGGAAAGACCTCCTCCCTCAACTCCAAGCTTTATGCGATGATCGGGAATTGGTTGTGCGTGAACATGCCGCCTGGGCTGTGGAGAAGCTTTCGACTACTTCGTATCCCCCGACCTCATCATCGTAGGTCCCACGAGACGTCGCATGGCGCGAGGAAGGGGAAGAGCGTCCTGAAGGACCCTTAGGCCGTGCTTGATGCGCTCGAGCGCCTTGGATCCTGTCTCCGGCTCAATCAGGAAGATATGAGCATCGTACGGCCCCAATTCCACATAGAGCCCCTGGGTGATCAGATGGGAAGCAGTGTAATGATAGGTGGGCATGACGGTGCTCTTATGGCGCGTGTCCGCGGGCTTGAGCTCATAATAGAGGTCGCTCAGTTCATACCCCACATCCGACTTTAAATGGAGACTGGGCATGAGGCTGACGCTTCCTTTCTGGAAATGACCGGTCGTGTTGATGATGATAACCGCTTTCTGGTTATCGATCGTCCTGGCAAAAGTAATGAAAGAGGAGTTGTTGCTGTAAAGGACGCTGAGCCTTCCCTCACGGAAAAGCCTGCCGGAAGTCTTCCGCAAAAGGCCCTCATAAAAACTTCTAAGCTTCGTATGAATCGGTTCATGGTGGATGGGGACCACGCGTTGCACAGGAAGCCTCTCGCGCCTTCCTTCCATTTGCCCCTGATGGATCAAAGCTACGCCGGGCAGCGTCGCGATGACCGCAGCCGCCGCTCGCTGGCGTTCATCCCCGAGGGTGTTCATGGCGCGCTCCTCGTCGTGGTTTTCAATAAAATGGACACCTCGATTGAGGAAGTCATCGCCCAACATGCGAATGAAATTCAAGAGCCCTTCAGCATTTCCATTCTGAAGCGTGCTGCAGATCGCTTCATAAAGCGGCTTGTTGTAGGTGTAGTCAAAACCGAGCTGCTGCAGGTAGCCTTCCATCGCCCAGTAGGTTTCTGCCATGAAGGTGAAGGTTGGTTTCACACGCTTGGCCGCGTGGATCGCTTCCGGCCAGAACTCTTCCGGCATGAGGCGGTTAAAGTTGTCCCAGGACATCTCGGGGTGCCGATGGATCTTCACTTGTTCACGGAGTACGAGCATGGCCATGTCACAGCGCACACCATCGACTTTTCTGGCCAAATCGCAAAGGGTCTCGGTCATTTTGCGCCGCAAGGCTGGTTCCGCATAGTCCAGTTGGGCGGTATCGATCCAAGGGTAGAAATAGGGGTCTTTGCCATAGGCGACCAGAATCGTTCGTGGTACGCGGCGACGTCCCTCAGGATAGGAGGGGGTGCGGTGCACAAAATAACCTGGATGACGTTTTTCCAGCTCCGAGTCGGACAGCCCGATCTCGCTGGGAGCGGGGAGTTTGTGGATAAAGTACTCCGGATGATCGTTGAGCCAGTCGCTGTCCATGCCCATGTGATTGGGAACAAAATCCACGATCACTTTCAGGCCCACCAAGTGCGCGCGTTCCACAAGGGCATCAAAATCCTTGTCCGTTCCAAGCTCGTCGGACACACGGTAGTCCCGAATGGCAAAGGGTGAGCCCATGAAATCTTGGCCATAACGCCGGGAGATGGCGCGGACCTTGCCGCCGATGTCCCAGAGCCCCATGAGCCAAATGCTGTTAAAGCCGGAGGCTTTCATCGACTTGAGATCGCTCAGTGTTAATGCGTTCAAGCCGCCCAGATGATGCACGCCATCGGCGTCCCGGAAACTTTTCCAAGTGCGAACATTGATCTCATAGAGCGGTGCGACGATGCTGACCAAGGAGGGTTTTCGCCGGCGTAACAGCCAGAAGGCGCCTGCCACCCAGAGAATAACAACAGAGGTGGTCGCGTACTGCCTTTGTGTGATGGAGAGGACCTTGGCCAAGAGAAGCTTGAACAAATGCTTTGCCTCAGAGGTAATGGTGCTTTCACCGGATGGTTTGATGGGCGACTGCAAGGCTGGCAAGTCGCTCGCGGCGACACAAACGAGCTGTCGGTCGACCGGGATATCCGCGGCGGCAGGCGTGGCAATTTCATCGACGGTCTGGCCCGCGCGTGCGATGGTCACGCCAAAGAAGCGGATCGCTTTAAGAGAAAGAGAGGGGGCAGAACGGCCTGTTTCGGACATGGCGATGAATCGAATTTCTGAAATCGTCTTCGGCTGCCAACCGCGCTTCATGTGTTGAAAGCGTAGGGCGTCGGGGGTCCATTCATCCGTCACGCTGAAGGGGCGCGTGCGTGCAAGGCTATCCTCGGGGTCGCCTTCTGTTGTGCCTACGATTTCGACGGCCATGCGCTGGTGAGGACGTGAGCTTTTCGCGTAGAACTGGAACCCGCCAAGATCCTTGAGCTCGTACTTTTCGCGAAAATGAAGCCGCGCTTCGCAGGACTCCCCGGGTTCGGCGCTCATGGTGATCTCGACCACGTCATGCTTATTGGTCGACCATTGGTTTTGCTCACACCGTCCAACAAAAGTGATGCGCTTAATGTCTTGGTCTTTGATCAGGGGAAGCAGCGCTCCCTGGACGAAAAGGGGGGTCGCCACCAGGGTGGCGCAGATCAACACGTAGGAATGTTGGGGGAATCTTGGTTTAGGATGCACGGTGGCGATGGTCCTTTCTTCGATCTTGTGGAACATGTTTACCTTGGCTTTTGATGAATTGGACAAGGGCTTCCTCCACGATGTACGAAAGTGAGCGGTTGTCCTGGTTGGCGAGGTCCTGGAGGTTCTCGCGGAGCCATTTCTCCCGTTCTTTTGACAAATACACGTTGAGATGTGGCATATTAGGAAATCACCTAATCGGTGATAACGTGTGAGATCCTAATAGAATATAAAAGGACTGTCAAGAAAAATGTTCTGGCTGGGGAGTGTCTTATTTCTTCTTACTTTGGAGAAGTGCCTTGGCGGCGCGCAGGCTTTGAACGGCCGGCTGATACGAGGGATGAGCTTCGCGTAATCCTTCCAGGATCTGACAGGCGGCACCCACATGTCCAGCCTGAGCATAGGCCAGCGCCAACGCATGAGCGTTATCGGGGTTCTCAGGATAATAGCCACAGACGATCGCCAGGTGGGGAATGGCTTCCTGCGCGCGCCCCGACTGAAGCAGAAGAATGCCGAGGTTGTAGTGAATCGGATTGGACGTGGTGAAGTGAAGGGCCCAGCGATACATCTTTTCGTCAGTTCCTCGAAGAGCGACGTTGAGATGGACGAACAGGGCCCACACGATCAGAACCACAAAGTAAAGAGCGCCAACGAGCGCCAGGCGATGTTTCTGTTGGCTCTCCCAGACATGTGAGACAAGCCATGCAAAAGGGATGATCACGCTGAGCGTCGCGGGATAGACCCAGTGATCGAGCATGAAATTCCCGAAGATCATGACGGGCGTTCGCGGGAGCAGCGTCAACACGAACCAGAGGACACAGAAGGCGGCCAGTCGTTTGTACCGCCTGATGAGAAAGACGCACCCGGAAAGAAGCAATGCCAGGGTTGCCGGCCAGAAATGATTCAAGTGTGGGAGAAGGCGGTGTGAATGAAGATTCCAGGGTATCATCAGGATGGCCAGATATCGAAAAACGACATGGGGAAACTCCTGAGTGAAAAACCGGATGGTGAGCCAAAGATCGGTTTGCGGGAGCATCGGTCCGACGGCACGGTGGCGCAGCCACAAATAGGGTATCCAGGCCAAGCACAGAGCCGCACCGCGGGTGTACGTTTTTCGGGGCTCCTGGCGAGCGTAGAGAACGAGACTCAGTAAAAAGGGGACCATGACCGCGTTTTCCTTTGAGAGAAGCGCCAGGAGATAAGCCAGCCACCCCCATACCAACGAGTGGCGCCCGGGGCGCACGAGCAGGAGTATGGCGGCCATGGAAAAAAAGAAGACCATCAACTCCGCGCGGCCGGCCACGATCATCAACTGCTCCACCGCGATCGGATGGACCGCGAAGAGGCTGCCAACGATGAAAGCGGCTAAAGGGGACATGCCAAGGACCAGAGCAAGCTCGGAACTGAGCACGGCATTGCCGAGGTGGAAGAAGAGGTTGGTCAGGTGGTATCCCATGGCCCGCATTCCCCAGAGGGAATAATCGATCCGGTTGATGACGCTCGTCATCGGTCGGAAATAGGGATCGCCCTGATGGTCGAAGATATCGCTCGTAAAGTCTTTTTTGAGGTTTTGAAGCGACCACTCGCGAATTCTCGGATTGGATTCAATCACGACGTGGTCGTCCCAGAGAAAGCCCATGCGAAGCGTCGGCACATAAGCGGTGATGCCCAGAACCATGATCATGAACCAGGCTTTCGGGCGCGGCAGGCTATACATGGGGATCCGTCAGCGCCTCGTCCAGGGCGCGCCGGAGGGCTTCGGCGGCGGGCTCGGCCATCGGGATTTGGATCGAACCCTGATAGAGAACGGCTTCGCGCGTGCTGCGAAGGGCTCCTCCCACCACTTTCTCTGAACCGGAGAGCAGATCGTAGCCCACAGGCTCCTTGAAACAGTCCCGGAGCGCGAAAGGTTTCTTTTCCGCGCAGGCATCCGCGCAGGAGGCGGTTTGTAAATGGCCGCCCAGCCCTTTGCGGATCACGGCGTGGATCCAGCGGTACATCTCCCGGGGACGGGGAGGGATGGGCGATTGGCCTTTTCGCCAGCACAAGGAAAGGCAAAGGTCATGCTCGTGAAAAACGAGGCCGCCGCCCGTGGGGCGCTGAGCCGTGTCCCAGCCTTGAGGAACAAGCGGGCGGATGGACCCGATCTTTTGCAGGTGACCGTATGTGACGGTGGGTTCGCGAAATCTGAAAAAGCGGACGGTGGGAGGAAGCTCTCCAAGTCCGACGCGCTCAAGCGTTTGCGCGTCATAGCGCATATTGTCCTGGCCCGTGAGTGGGGGTGTCGTTACGAAACGCCAGTCGCGAAGAAGGACGTCCGACGTCCGACGCGCGACGTCAAGGATCAACCCCGGACCTCGGACGTCGGACTTCGGACGTGCGCTGGAGCCGGTTTCCACCTTAAGTTCGGTTCACGGGCGGCTTTGACCTCATCGAGCCGGCGGACGGGGGTCGTGTAAGGAGCGTGCTTGAGTTTGTCAGGGGTCTCCTCCGCTTCTTTGGCGATGAGGCGCATGGTCTCGATGAACTGATCGAGCGTTTGCTTCGACTCTGTTTCCGTAGGCTCAATCATCATCGCTTCGTCGACGATGAGCGGAAAGTAAATGGTGGGGGGATGATAGCCGTAGTCGAGCATCCGTTTGGCGATATCGAGCGTTCGCACACCCTTCGGCTTCTGTTTGGCCGCCGTGAAAATGCATTCATGCATGCAGGGCTCGTCGATCGCGACGTGATAGGCATCGCGAAGCTTCACGCGCAGGTAGTTGGCGTTCAAGATCGCGGTTTCGGTGTTGCGGCGGATGCCCTCGCGGCCGAGGCAGCGGATATAGGTGTAGGCGCGCAACAGGATGAGCGAGTTGCCGTTAAACGCGCGCATCTTGCCGATCGAGAGGGGGGAAGCCTCTTCCAGCGAATAGCCCTGCTCGCTCTTTCGAACGCGCGGTACCGGCAGGAAGGGCGTGAGCGCCTGGCTCACCCCCACGGGACCCGCCGCCGGTCCGCCGCCTCCGTGCGGTGTGGAGAAGGTCTTGTGGAGATTTAAGTGCATGATGTCAAAGCCCAGGTCACCCGGTCGCACGAGGCCGACGAGGGCGTTCATGTTCGCGCCGTCCAAATAGAGGAGCGCTCCCACGTCGTGAACCATTTTGGCGATTTCCTTCACGTTTTTCTCAAAAAGGCCCAGCGTGCTGGGGTTGGTCAGCATGAAAACGGCGGTATCGCTGTTTAAAGCGGCTTTGAGCGCGGCCAGGTCCACGGCGCCTTTGGCGTCAGACTTGACGGTGACCACGTTGTAGCCGGCGATCATGGCGGAAGCCGGGTTTGTTCCGTGCGCGGAGTCGGGCACGATCACGGTCTTGCGCGGGTTCCCTTTGTATTTGTGATAGGCGCGCGCGATCAGGAGCCCGGCGAGCTCTCCATGGGCCCCCGCCGAAGGCTGAAGCGTGAATTCCGCCATGCCGCAGATCTCTGCGAGCATGCGCTCGAGCTCGTAATACACCTGCAGGAACCCCTGCGCGGTGGAGGCCGGCTGAAGGGGATGCAGGGCTTTAAAACCGGTGAGGTTCGCCACCTGCTCGTTCACTTTGGGGTTGTACTTCATGGTGCAGGAGCCGAGGGGGTAGAAATTCGTGTCGATGCTGAAGTTGAGCTGCGAAAGGCGCGTGTAGTGGCGCACGACGTCCAGCTCGCTCACCTCCGGCAGTTCCGCCAGATGCTGGCGCAGGGACGCCTTGGGCAGAACCGTCGCCGGATCAATGGAGGGAACGTCCAAGGCCGGCAGCTGATAGCCTTTGCGCCCGGGCTGCGATTTTTCGAAGATCAGTTTTTCCATATTGTTGTCCAACCGTCATCCCCCACGGCTGTAAGTGGGGGATCCATCATTTGAAAATTTGATAGACCCCGGCTTTCGCCGGGGTGACGGCTAAGCGACAACCTCCTTCATCGCTTTCACCAAAGAATCGATATCGGCTTTTGTCTTCGTCTCCGTGAAACACCACAGCGATGCGTTTTCCAGGTCCGGGTACCATTTCTTGATCGGCAGGCCCGAAATCACGTTCCGCTCAAGCAGCCGCTGCTGCAGGACCTCGGATGGGACTTTGGTCTGGAGAACAAATTCATTGAAGAAGGGGGCGTTGAAGGGTGCGCGTACGCCCGGGACATGGGTTAGCTGATCAAAAGCATACCTGGCTTTCGCCAGATTCTGGTAGGCCACCTCGCGCAGGCCCTGTTTGCCAACGAGCGACAAATAGAATGTGGCGCAGGAGCCGATGAGGGCCGTCGTGGTGCAGACGTTTGAGGTCGCTTTTTCGCGGCGGATATGCTGCTCGCGCGCCTGAAGGGTCAGCACGAAGGCCCGCTTGCCGTCCACGTCGACCGTCTGCCCGACGAGCCGCCCCGGCATCTTGCGCAGCCACTTGGTTTTGCAGGCCAGAAGCCCTAACAGCGGCCCTCCGAAACCGGGAGGGATGCCCAGGGACTGGCCTTCCGCGACCGCGATGTCGGCTCCATAGTCGCCGGGCGGCGCGAGAAGTCCCAGCGAGATGGGATTGACGCTCGCGATCAAGAGCGCGCCCGCGGCCTGGGCAAGCGGCGCGACGAGTTCAGCTTTCTCAACAAGGCCAAAGAAATTTGGATTCTGCACGACGACCGCGGCCACTTCGGCGTTCAGGTTTTGGGCCACAAACGCCATGTCCAGCTGCCCATTTTGATGGGGAATATCGATGAGTTCCGTGCCGGACTCAAGCGTATAAGTCGAAAGCACGGCGCGGTAATCCGGATGCAGGCTCTGGGGGATCAGGACCTTCTTGCGGCCGGTTTCACGAAGCGCGAGAAGCACGGCTTCCGCCAGGGCGCTCGCGCCTTCGTACATGCCGGCGTTGGTCACGTCCATCGCCATGAGCTCGCAGATCATGCTTTGAAATTCGTAGAGGGTCTGCAGAGTTCCCTGGCTGACTTCCGGTTGATAAGGCGTGTAAGACGTCAGGAATTCCCCGCGGCTCATGAGCGCGGAGATCGCGGCGGGGGAGAAATGATCGTAGGCTCCCGCTCCGAGATAGGACGTCAGCCGGGGCGCCGCCTGGTTCCTGGAGCCCAGCTCCAGGGCGAGCCGCACCACTTCCCCTTCTGAGAGGCCGCTGGGAATGTCGCATTCCTTGGATGACAGAGGAAGATCCCGAACGAGGTCCTGAAAGCGCTTGACGCCGATGGCGGCCAGCATCTCTTTTCGTTCGGCGTCGGTGTGCGGCGTGAAATCCATAACGTCCGGGATTATACAAGAGCGTACATCCCAGGGACAGCCCGAGGGACTGTCCCTCTCTCGCTCTATGCTAGGATTCTCCCATGCCTTCCACGCCCCGTATGACACAAGCGACGGCACAAGGCATGCGGGCCGAGCAGCAGGATCGTTATGTTGTCGCGAAGGTCTCAGGGCCGCCCGCAGGAACGCTGCGCGCCGTGATGGACGGGCACGGCGGGCCTGAAGCCGCCGATGTTCTTGCCGGACAGATCGTCCCCCTGTTTGAAAGAGCACGTCTGGCTCATCCTTCGGAACCCTTGGCCGCGCTGGAAGATACCTTCAGGGAACTGGAGCGCCAGACGCAAAGCGAGGAATCCGGCTCAACCTTGTCGGCGGTTTTCATCCCCGAAAATCCCGAGTTTTGTTATGTGGCCATCCTGGGCGATTCTCCCGTGGTGGTCCATGCGCCGGGTCGTCCCTTATGGATCGGGCCGCTCCACAACGCCCGCAGTAATCTCAAAGAGCGCGCGCGGGCGCTTGAGCGCGGCGCGCGCTACATGGGAGGCTATCTGGAGGATCCCCGTGACCCTGGCGCGGGCTTACAGATGTCCCGATCGTTTGGGGATAGGACACTCTCACGGATCCTGGATCGCCAACCCGATCTCTTCAAGGTGCCGCTGGGGAGGGGAAGTTGGGTGTTTCTCGCGACGGATGGCGTTCTGGATGGGGACGACCTTGATTTTGAAGGTCAACTCAAGCACATCGCGCAGGCTATCCAGAACGGCCAAGACGCTCAGGATCTGATCCAGGACGCCGTTCGCCGCATCACCGGCGACAACGTGACCGTCCTTCTCTGGCGCGCCGGAGAGGATGGGGGCCTCCCCAGGTCGTCTTGACCCTCGGCTGGGGGTTTGGTAGACTCTCTTTGCTTCACGCAGCACCAATCCTAAACCAATCTTTGAACAAGGGCGTTCACAGATTCCCCGCCGCAGACTTTGGGGTGGGCCCGCCAACGGTGTTATGTCGGGGACCAACGAATCTGTGATTGAGTTTTATGAAAAAACGAAAGGGACATCCAATGACCGAACTCACACTGAGCCGCTCCACAAAAATTCATACCAACGGTGTCGATCACACGCATGATTTGAGGAACACCTTTGGCGCCAATGTCTACAACGAGGCGCTCATGCGCAAGCGCCTCTCCAAGACCGTCTTCGCCTCCCTCAAGAAGACGATGGACGAGGGGTTTGCCCTCGACGTCGCCACAGCCAACGCCGTCGCCGCCGACATGAAGAAATGGGCCATGGAGCGCGGCGCGACGCACTACACGCACTGGTTCCAGCCGCTCACGGGGATCACCGCCGAAAAGCATGACTCCTTCCTGACGCCGCAAAAGGACGGCACCGCCATCGCCGAATTCTCCGGCAGCCAGCTCATCAAGGGTGAGCCGGACGCCTCGTCGTTTCCTTCCGGCGGCATCCGCGCGACGTTTGAAGCCCGTGGCTATACCGCCTGGGACTGCAGCTCGCCAGCGTTCCTGAAAACGGACGATGCCGGAAACGTCACCTTGACCATTCCCACCGCCTTTGTTTCCTATACCGGAGAAGCGCTGGACAAGAAGAGTCCGCTCCTGCGCTCGATGGACGCGGTTTCCAGGCAGGCGTTGCGCGTTCTGCGCGCCCTGGGCAACAAGACGTCCAAACGGGTCATGGCGACGATGGGACCCGAACAGGAGTACTTCCTGATCGATAAAGAGTGGTTTGAACAGCGCCTGGACCTGATTTCCACGGGCCGCACGCTCTTCGGGGCGCCGCCGCCCAAGGGGCAGGAACTGGAAGACCAGTATTTCGGCGCCATCAAGGACCGGATCTCCCGGTTCATGCATGACCTGGACATCGAGCTCTGGAAAATGGGCATCCCGTCCAAGACCAAGCACAACGAAGTGGCTCCGGCGCAGTACGAGATGGCCCCGATGTTTGAGACCATCAACGTCGCCGCGGACCACAACCAGCTGGTGATGGAGACCCTGCAAAAGGTCGCCCTCCGGCACGGCCTGGTCTGCCTGCTCTACGAAAAGCCATTTGCCGGCGTGAACGGCTCCGGCAAGCACAACAACTGGTCGCTCGCGACAGACGACGGGGACAACCTGCTCAATCCCGGCAAGACCCCCCACCAGAACGAGCAGTTCTTGTTGTTCCTCTCCGCGCTGATCATGGCGGTGGACAAGCATCCCACCATGCTGCGCGCCGCGGCGTCGAACCCCGGCAATGATCTGCGCCTCGGGGCCAATGAGGCTCCGCCGGCGATCATCTCGATCTTCCTGGGCGCCGAGCTCACCGAGATCATGGAATCGATCGCGGCCGGGCAGGAATACAAAGGCCGCGGCCAGACCTTTCTCAATATCGGAGTCGACCACCTGCCGGCCCTGCCCAAGGACAACACCGACCGGAACCGCAGCTCTCCGTTCGCCTTTACCGGCAACAAGTTCGAGTTCCGCACGGTGGCGTCCTCCAACTCCATCTCCGGGCCGAACGTCGTCCTGAACACCATCGCCGCCGAGGCGCTCGACGAGATCGCGACGCGCCTGGAGACGGCAAAGGATGTCAACAAGGAAGCCCAGCGGATCGTCAAAGAAATCTATAAGAAACACAGCCGCGTGGTTTTCAACGGGAACAACTATACCCCGGAGTGGATCGACGAAGCGAAGAAACGTGGGTTGGCCAACGTCCCGTCCTGGGTGGAGTCCCTGGAATCACTGAACACGAAGGAAGCCTACCAACTCTTCGGCAAGTACAAGGTGTTTTCGAAGCGGGAGTTGCAGAGCCGTTTCGAGGTTTACTTGGAGATGTACGCCAAGCACATCAACATTGAGGCCAAGACCGCCATCCGCATGGCCAGGACGCAGTACATCCCGGCCGTGGTCGCCTATACCGGCGAGCTGGCGGATACCGTGAACGCGCTCAAGAGCGCGGGCGCCGATGCTTCAGCTCAGGCCGCCCTGCTCGGCCGCGTGAACGAGCTGCTGGGTTCGGCGATCAAGAAAACCGCCGCCCTGGAAGCGGCGCGCGATGTCGCCGACGCGGCCTCGAACACCGAGAAGAAGGCCCACGCCTTCCGCGACAAGGTGTTCACGGCCCAAGCGGCGCTGCGCGAGGATATCGACGCGCTGGAGCAGCTCCTGCCAAAGGACCTCTGGCCGGTGCCGTCCTACGCGGACATGCTCTTTGGGTTCTAAGAACCCATAACCCATCCTCAAAAGAAAGGCCTTCCTCAAATTCTGAGGAAGGCCTTCTCTTGGATGGGGGAAGAGCGAAGCGTTGAGGGCCTACTCCTCATGGGCCATGGAATGCCGCCTAGGTCCGCACCTGATGGCCCCATTTCTTGCCCCGCCGTTCACATACCACTGACCACGGCCGACGGAGCATAGACTCAAGAATGAACACTTGCCTGGACACGGTGTCCTATGTTCCTGCGATGTCATCCCCCGCGGGTGTCAGCGGCGGAGTATAATGTTTCCCTTATGAAAGTCTATTACTTTGCGTATGGCGTGGATATGGATCTGAATGAGCTGAACCTGCAGCAGGATCGCCGGCGCCGTCAGCGGATGCGTTTTGCCAAGAGTCAGCCCGCGGTCTTAAAAGGGTACCGTTTGGTTTGTGATATCGATTCGAAGAATTGGCGCGGCGGCATTTTCAACGTGGTGCCGGACGTGGGAAGTTCCGTCTACGGCGTCCGGTATGAACTGCATCCCGGGGACACAATTTCGGTTGGTGCGCTCAAAGAAGGCCATGCGGCACAGTACAGCCTCTCCCTGGCGCCCGTACAGACTTTACAAGGGGAAGAGACGCCCGCACTTCTGCTCTACGCCAAAGCCGATTTGAAAACGCTTCAGCTCTCGTCTTCCTACCTTCAGGCCGTCATGAACGCCGCGAAAGCGCATCGTCTTCCTGCGAAATGGATTCAGCACCTCGGCTCTTTTTTGGCCTCCGAAGGCGCTTAAGCGCTCCCGCATAAATAAAGCTACGTTGGAATCACCACACTGGCCAAGCGTTCTCTAAAGCGGTATCCTTTCGGTGCGTGAGAAAGGGTCGAGCTTGGCACTTCGGATCTTGAAGAGTCGTTACCGGGCCCTCGTGCTGGCGTGTTGCTTGTGGATTTCTGCCGTCGCCACAGGCGACCTGCATGATGAGATCATCCGTCATATCGAGGGCGCGCGTCAGAGCATCGATGTGCTGGTCTATGGGGTGGGTTCAGAGGTGATCGCCAGCGCGCTCGTTGAGGCCCGTCAGCGCGGAGTCCGGGTCCGGGTCATCCTGGACAAGCAGCGGTCTTCAGAAGCATCGTCCGCCGAGAAGATCCTCAGCGAAAATAAAATCGCGCTCCGCAACCTCTCGCTTGCGCAGTTCGATGTGCTCCATGAAAAGTGCATTATCATCGATGGTATCGAAGCGGCGACTCCCAGCTACAACCGCACCGACCTCCGCAGCGAAGGGGAAGATGTCGGAGGGTTCACCTCAGACAAGCGCATTATCAAGCACCTGAAAGGTGAGTTCGAGCGCATTTGGAAGGCGGCCCGATGAACCGTTGCTCTGCTCCGATCGTTTAAGGCTTGTCGAATCCGGCGGTGGGTGATTTTCAGCGATGGCTTGAGCTTGTGTCGCTTTTGTCCAGCGGCCGGGCCAACACCTTCTGGGCGGCTCTGGTCGGCCTCTTCTGGATGTTCTCCGGCAAAGCAAGGCAAGCCCTGGTTCTCGTGGTCGGGACGGTCTGCGGGTCGGCCCTCACGCCGTGGCTCAAAGAGCTCTTTGCCAGGCCGCGTCCGCCGGGAAGTTTCCTGGTCGACTCCTTCGGCTTTCCATCCGGCCATGCGTTGTCGGTGACCCTCTTCAGCATCCTTCTCGTTTGGCTGCTCACCCGGCGCCACCGCGGGTGGCGCCCCGTCTGTATCCTGGGCGCCATGCTCTGGGTTGGGGTGGTGGGGTACAGCCGGGTGTCTCTTGGGGTGCACTACCTGACGGATGTGATCGGAGGGTACTTCTTCGGTGTCCTTATCGCGTTGGGTATTGCTCTCTTGTCACGCGACTATGTGAACGCGGGAGGGAGACCGAGTAACGGGCGCCAGGCCCTACGACACAACGCTGATCGCTTCCTCTCCTAGACAAGGCAGTCGGGATTCTCAAGACGCCAAAACCAGCGGTCTTTGGCTCACGCTACGGCGTGCGCGGGACTCGGTGGAATCCTCGCCACTCGTACACGGGCACAACCAAGTCAATATAAGCATGAGCCCGAATCTCGCTGCGGCGGGTTCGCGAGAGTGTTGTGGCGAAGCTCATCACAAGCAAGAAGGCCATCGCCGCAACAAGGGTTGGATGAAACCCTGTCGCAAGCTCTCTTCTTGCGGTGATTTCGACCCTGTGACGCCTGTCGAAACGCTGCCGGCGCTCTATTCCTGGAGCTCTGAGCGCAATGATGGGGCCAGGCATCAGATCGAAGGAACGGAGGTCCTTGAAGCGGGGCACCCCCTCTTCCATGGCATGGTAAGGCGCGTAGGGTTCTGCGGTGATACGGCGACTTTGGATCCGGCGGTTGGATGGTGCGGCGTATGAAACGGCTGCGGTATTCATGGCGACTCTCCTCTGCATTCGAGCTTGAGCGCCATCGGTCATTTATTCCGGTGGCGGCTAACTGTCGTTTCGCATGGATGACCTCCTTGGGGGTGTTTCTTCCTTCAACCCCATTTTAGACCCCTGTCCCAAAGTTGTCAATGCGTCTTGCCATGCCGAGCTCATGAAGGGGCGACCGCACCGCTTTTGAGGAAATCCTGATATTGTTCTTCGCTCATCAGGCTATTGAGCGGGGCGGGATTTGGCGCTTCAAGAGCGTAAATCCAGCCGTTCTCATAGGGAGATTTGTTGATCAGGCCGGGATCGGCTTCGAGGGCCGTGTTGACCTTGGAGATCTTGCCGGCGACGGGCGCGTAAATGCTGAAGGCGGCCTTGACCGATTCCAAAGTCGTGACCTCGTCCCCCGCGTTTAAAGATTTGCCGAGGGGGGGCATTTCGACATAGACGACGTCCGTCACTTCCTTTTGGGCGTGGTCTGAAATTCCAACATAAGCGGTGCTGCCTTCCAGGCGAATCCATTCATGACTTTTGGTATAGCGACGGTTGCTCACATTAATCTCCTTAGGACTCCCGTCCGAGGTCCGGCGTCCGACGTCGAACGTCGGACGTAGGACGGACTTTGTAAAAGGGCAGCGCAACGACACGGGCTGGAACACGCTTGTTGTGAAGCTCTACCTCCAGCACAGCGCCGACATTATTCCATGAAACGGGGGCATAGGCCAAACCGATGCCCTTTTGCAGAGTGGGGGAAAAGGTGCCGCTCGTGGTGAGGCCCCAGGGCTCCCCATTTCGAATGACCTTGGCTCCCTGTCGGGGGACGCCTCGCTCTAGCAGCTCGTAGGCCAGGAGCTGATCTTTGACGCCTTCTTGCTTCTGTTTCTCGAGGGCCTGCCGCCCGATGAAGTCTCCTTTGTTCCATTTCACGGCCCATTCCATGTTCGCTTCAAGGGACGTCCGGTCTTCGGTGAGTTCGTGGCCATAGAGAGGATAGCCGGCCTCAAGGCGCAGGGTGTCGCGAGCGCCAAGGCCGCACGGCTTAAGCCCCTGCGGAGCGCCAATTTCCAGCATCTGTTTCCAGAGTGCGACAATGGTCCTGGCCGGCCCGAAGAATTCCGCGCCGTCTTCGCCCGTATAACCTGTCCGGCATCCCCAGAAGGTTTCATCAGGGATTCCGCCTTGAATCTGTTGAAAGGCAAAGCGCGGCAGCTCGGCGATACCGGCAATCGTGTCCTTCGTGATCGCGAGCGCCCTTGGGCCCTGGACCGCGAAGCCGGCGCGGCCCGCCAGATCCGTGACCACCACATCACGCGTGGCATGTTTCATCAGCCACACGAGATCTTTCGCGTGAGTAGCGCCGTTGACCACCATGAGATAACGCCGGGCATCTTTCAGACCGTATACCAGGACGTCATCGATGATGCCGCCTGTGGGCAGGCACATGTGGCCATAGGTTCCCAAGTTCCTTTCCGTGGTGCGGGTCAGGTCACCGGTGATCAGTTTCTGAATGAACTCGAAAGCGCCGTTTCCCTCGATCATGATTTGGCCCATATGGGAGATGTCAAAGAGTCCAGCGGCATGGCGGACGCTGGTGTGCTCATCCATGATGCTGGAATACTGGACCGGCAGCTCCCAACCGTAGAAGTCAATCAGCTTGGCACCCGAGCGCGCATGCCATTCGTGAAGAGGACTTCTGCGAAGGCCGTCCGACGTCCGAGGTGCGACGTCCTGTGAGGAGAGGGTCATGCCACGGCCTCCGGCGTCGGACGTTGGACGTCGGACGCTTCGTAAAGTCGATCCGCGAAATAGGAGCTGCGCACGAGAGGTCCTGAGGCGACGCTGCGGAATCCCAGCTCAAGCGCTTTGTCCTTCCAATACCGGAAGTGCTCGAGCGGCACAAAGTTTTGAATCGTGAGGTGCTTCGTGGAAGGCTGCAGATACTGGCCGAGGGTCAGGTAGTCACAGCCTACCGAACGAAGGTCCATAAGCGCTTGCAGGACTTCTTCACGCGTTTCGCCAAGACCCAGCATCAGTCCGGATTTCGTTATGAGACCCCTTCTCCCAAACCAAAGGTTGGGAGAAGGCTGGGATGAGGGCACATAGTTTTTGCCCTCACCGATAGCCTCTCCCGTCTTCCGCCGGGAGAGGCGGGAATGAGCGAATTTCATCGTTTGGCTGTTGATATAGCTCAGCACCTCTAAGGATCTCTGATAGGTGGCTTTCGACCGGATTTTCGGGGTGAGCCGCTCAACGGTTTCGAGGTTGTGATTAAAAATATCCGGCCTGGCCGCAAGGACCGTATCGATGGCGGCGGTGTTTCCTTCAAAATCGGAAGTCAGCACTTCAACGATCGTCTTGGGAGACGCTTGGCGCACTTCACGGATGCAGGCCGCAAAGACGCAAGCCCCGCCGTCTTCCAGATCATCACGCGCCACCGCCGTGATCACAACATGTTTCAAGTGAAGCGCCTGGACCGCATGCGCAACACGCCGGGGCTCATCCCAGTCCACGACACCTTGCGGATTGCCGGCTTTGACGGCACAGAAGCTGCAATGCCGGGTGCAGGTGTCGCCCAGGATCATAAAGGCGAGGCTTCCTCTGGAGAAACATTCTCCGCGATTCGGGCATTTGCCGCTGACGCAAATGGTGTTGAGCTTTCCGGCGTCGACCACCTGATTCACGTGATGAAAGAGGGGGCCCACAGGAATCTCGCGCTGATACTCGGGCGGCAGGGAGCGACGAGGACTCCCTCTCCCGCCGAAGGTGGGAGAGGGCGTTGCCCAATGGGCAACGGGTGAGGGCACCGGAGATAAAACATCCATGCGCTGGGCCCTCATCCCGTCCTTCTCCCATCCTGCGGACGGGAGAAGGGGGCTTTTGAAACAGAGCGTTTCATCACCTCTTGGAAGCCTTCGGAGAGCGTGGGGTGAGCAAAGACCGTATCGGCGACATCCGCGGTCGTAAAACCGGCCCGAAGGGCAAGGGCGACCAGATGAATGAGTTCGGTCGCCTGCGGGCCGATGATCATCGAGCCTAAAATCTTTTTTGAATCCGCGTCCGAAAGAACCGTCCAAAAACCTTCGGAATCGCTTTCCACAAGGGCCTTGGAATTGGCGGCAAAGTGGTAGCGATCGATCCGGGTCTTGTGGCCTGCCGCCAGGGCTTGGTCCTCGGTCAGTCCGACCGCGGCGACCTCCGGCCACGTGAAGATCACGCGCGGAATGAGAGAGTAATAAAGGGGCGTTTTCTTTTCACCGGTCAGGTGAGCGATCGCCATCTCGGCTTCCTTCGTGGCGGTGTGGGCCAGAGGCAAGGGGCTTACCAGGTCTCCAATCGCGTAAATCGTGGGGACGGAAGTCTGAAAATTGGCGTTCACCCCAAGGCGAGGACCGGTGAGCGTGATGCCGGCCGCCGCCAGATTCAAGGCGTCGTGATTGGGGCGGCGGCCGAGCGCGAGGAGCAAGGCGTTGGCCTCGAGAACCTCGCCATTGGAGCAGGTGACCAAAAGCTTTCGCTCGCCAGCGGAGGCCACCGATCGGACTTCCGTCCCGGTCCAGACGCTCATGCCGCGCTTGGCGAGCGATCTTTGCAGCACAGGGGCTGCGGCCGCAAATTCCGGCTGCGTGGCGAGAAGCGCCGGCTCTTTTTCGATCAGCGTCACTTTGGAGCCAAGTCCCTGAAACGCACAGGCAAGCTCCGTGCCGATGTAGCCACCGCCTACGACGACGAGATGAGCTGGGAGATAATCAATCGAGAAAATAGTATCGCTGGTGAAGAGGGCTGGATGTTTCGGGAATACGTCTGGGAAAATGGGGGAAGAACCCGTCGCCAGAATAAAGGCATCGGCCGTCCGACGTCCGAGGTCCGACGTCTGGATGGGCGTCAGACGTCGAACGTCGGACGATCCAGGAGACGTTATTTCAACTGTATTTGGCGAGACAAACCTCGCCGTGCCGCTCACGAGCTTAATGTTGGCGGATTTGGCCGCCTGCTCCATGCGCTGGCGCAGGGTGGTGAGGATAGCGTCTTTTTGCTGGAGGAGTTTCTCGAGCTGAGTTACCGGCTCCGCGGCATGCCTGGCCTGGGAAAGGAAAAACTTCGAGGGGACACAGCCTCGATGCAGACAGGTGCCTCCCAAGGGACCGGGATCCACAAGAGTGACGGAAAGACCCTTTTGCGCTGCTTCCAGCGCCGCGGCATAGCCACCGGGACCGCCACCCAGGACAAGAATTGATTTAGCATCCATCGGAAGGTGAACGAATTATAGGAAATTTCCATAATCAGCTCCTTTAAGCCTGAACGAGGTTGAGAGGCCTGTCTACGATGATGCTGGTTTGCCCTTCCAGTAAAATGACGCGTCCTTCCGCTTCGCCGGTTTGAGCGCGTTCGATACCGCCGCTACGGGCCTGCAGCTTCCAATTGGAAGACTGCTCGGGTGAAGCCGTAATGGTGATGGCGATTTGATAGCGGCCATCATCTCCCGCCAGGGCGCTTTCGGTGACAATGCCCTCGGTCGCTGTCTCGAGATCAAGCTCGACCCTCGCGTTGGGGCAGGGATGGCCCTCCCGGGAAACGATTCCAGAAAAGACAAACGTATAGTCCGATCGAACCACCGGACCCCATTCAATCGAGTAATCGACGATACCTTGGGGATCACAGAAGGCGAAGGTGGGGGAAAGGAAGATAAGAGAAACGAGGAAGAGGGCTTTAATAGAGAGCATTGGAGAGAACATAAGGACCCCATTTCTCCCCCCCCCGTTGGCTTCCACTTTAAGGATGCGCTGGAGCTGTAAAGCTGGTATAGCGAACCTGTAACAATCCTGTAACATTGGCCGAAATGGGCCCTTCCTCCCAATACGAGTTCGGTCCAAGACATTGTGGAGTTGCTCAAAAACTGATTGAAATAACAGATTATTTTTGTCAAAGCCAAAATAAGCGATAAAGTTGCGAGCGAGAGCTCCCAGCATGGGAAACCGATTTTGCGCCAACGCTACGAAAGACGTGATTTGGTGATGCTTTCAACCAGAAGGGAGGGGAAAGCCCAGTCCCATCCTGGAATCAAGGAGCTTTAGTCAAATGTGATGGAAATCGATCGGCGCCCCTTTGGTCGAAAGTCTCTTAGGCCGCTACCTCCAGCTTCTCTCGTTCGACGAATAATCCCATCACCAATTCCGGCTTCTCAATCGGCTTCCAGAATTGCGCCAGGCGTTCAATGATTTTGTAGACGAACGCTACTCCCGTGCGAGATTTCTGAAACCGCCGCACAACGCGAGTTCGCAATCGGACCCCCGCGAAGACCGACTCGATCGGATTGCTCGTCTTTAAATGCACCCAGTGCTCCTTCGGAAAGTCGAAGTAGCGCAGCAAGGCGTCATGGTCCTTCCGGATACAAGCCGCCGCCTTCGGGTAGCGAATCTCCAGGTCCTCGGCTAACAAGGCCAGGTGATTCTCCGCGTCTTCTCGACGCTCCGCCTGATACGCCACGCGCAGACGGTTGAGCACCTCCTCTTGCTTGGCCTTCGGCACTTTATCCACGACGTTGCGCATCTTGTGCTTCCAGCACCGTTGATCTTTGGCGGTCGGATAGACCTCCGCCACCGCCTCCCAGAGCCCACCCATCCCATCGCCGATAACCAAGAGCGGAGCGGGCATTCCACGCTCCGCCACCCCTCGCCAGATTTCCTTCCAGGAATCCCGGCTCTCCCGGTAGCCTTCCATCAGAGCCATCAGCTCTTTCTTCCCATCGGCATTCACGCCAACCAACACTAAAAGCGCCGTATTCTCTTTCTCCAGCCCGGCCTTCAAGTACACGCCGTCCGCCCAGACATAGGCGTAACGCGTTTCGGATAAGTCCCGGCGGCTGAAGGTGGCCAGGTCCGATTGAAACTTCGCCGATAAACGCAGGATCGTGCTGGCTGATAAGGTGGCTCCATCCCCGATCAGTGCTCGCATCGCCGGCTCAAAGTCCCGGCTCGAGAGCCCCTCCAGGTACAGCCGCCGGAATAACTCCTCGACACCCTCGGTTCGCCGCTGGTACGGACGCAAGATGCTCGACTCAAACTCGCCCCCGTCGACTTGCGGCACCGAGAGCTTTAAACCTGCTCCCAAAACTGTCACCTTCCGCTCCCGGGTTCCGTTGCGATAGCCTTTCTCCAGATTCTTCGCCCGTTCATAGCGCCGACGCTCTAAATACATCGTCACTTCTTCTTCCAGGGCCTCCACCAGCATCTTGCGCGCTCCTTCACGGGCCAGATAATCCACCATGCTCTCGCCTTTGTGCTGAGTCCCTTTCTCGTTTACAATGGTTTCCATAACGGCGTCTCCTTTTCGTTTATTGTCCGCTCGAACGGACAGGTTTGTGTGTTTCAACGAAAGGGTACGCCGTTTCTATTTCCTAAGGCAAATCCTTCCTTGCCTTAAAACCTATTTCCAGCACTTTTGATGGTAACTCAATCAAGGGGAATACTGGGCCCAATGGTCGTCTGGGACTATTGGCGAGTATTATTTAGCCCTTCGTTCTATTCAAAATTCGCGTGGATTCCGCTAATCTAGTGGGGCTAATACATTCTTCCTGGAGGCTGGTAATGGAACCGATTAAACAGACCCGAAAAGTTTTATCCACTTTGATATCGGCGGCGCTGGTCCTCACGTCGATTCCGCTCCCCAGTCCTTCCCACGCCGCCGCCGTTCCCTCAATCGTCAGCCAGATTTCGCTTTCGCCGAAGATCGCCTCTGTTACGGACTACTGGCTGCCAGCTCCAGTATCGGAGTATCGGAGTATCGGAGTAACGGAGTCACACCCAAGCCGTGACGCCGGCACGCCGACACGCCGATACGCCGATACAGTCATCTTAATTCAGGATCTCCACCTCCATTACCCCACCCAAAAGCGCATCGTCAAAATTCTGGATTATCTCTATGACAAAAACATCGTCTCCGGCCGGGTGGCCGTGGAAGGCCTAAGCGGAGACTATGACACGAGCATCCTCGCCAACTACCCGTCCGGCAAGCTCAAAACCAGGCTCGTGGACTACTTCCTGAGCAAAGGCGAAATGTCCGGCGACGAGGCGTTCTCCATCCTGCGCGGCGAGGGGCACAGGCTTTTCGGCGTGGATGAACCCGACTATTACAAGCTTAACCGGGAGCTCTATAAAGGGACGCTCCAGAGCCGGCATCAGCTCAAAAACAGTCTCGACGGGATCGGCAGGAAGCTTGCCATCCTGAAGAAAGAACATTACCCCTACGGCTTGAAGCGTCTGGACCGGCAGGAAGCCTATGATGTCCGTTCTGCCGAGGAACTTCTCAAGCGAAAGCTGGAGATCGCCAAGACCTCCGTCCAGGACGAGAAGGAAGTTGCGCTCGTACAGAACCTCGCGGAGATCGACCATTCCCTGAGCTTCCTGAGTAAGCTTCTCCGGCAGGAGACCACGCTGGAAGAAGTCCGCTACGTGGCGCAGCGCCTTCCGGCCTTTGTGGAGATCACGCAACAGTTGTTGCGACTTGAGTCCCGTGTCCCGAGTCCCGAGTCCCGCGTCAAGGATCCGGTGCAGAATCTGAACGACAAGAAGCAGGACGCGGGACGCGGGACGCAGGACGCAGGACGCGAAACGCAGGACGCGGGACGCCTTGCTGAAATAGAAGAGGTTCTGAAGTCCGCCATCGACTTTTACGCCGTCGCCCTGATGCGGGACGAGCCGCTGGCGAAGAACACGCTTGCGCTGCTTCGCAGCCCCGTGTCGGAGTATCGGAGTGCCGGCGTGTCGGAGTCACGACAAAGCCGTTACCCCGTTACCCCGTTACCCCGTTACACCGATACTGTTGTGTTGGTGGCCGGAGGTTTCCACACCGCCGGCATGATCCGCGAGTTCAAGAAGGCGGGCGTGGGATACGTCGTCATCACCCCCTACGTGGACGAGATCTCGGAGGACTATCACCAGCTCTACGAAGCCCGCATGAAGGGGGAGCATGCGAACATAGAAGACCTCGCGCGGGACCTCCAGCTCCCTCCGCAGGCCCTGGCGAGCGGTCCCGGCCCGGACTTTAGTGAAGAATCCGTGGCAGTCAAGGCGAATCTACCGTGGCTAAACAATTGGTTCCGGCCACTGTTCCGCCGGGGTGGAAGGACGGTTGCCGCCGGCAGCGTGCGGACGTTCGGAGGCGGGCAAAAAGCTAAGTCGGTGGACACCGGATTAAACATCAACCCTCCTTCTTATACAGGCGGTCTTAAATTGGCACGGCGTAAAGGACCGCGGCCTGAAGGAGTACAGCGCTGGAATCTACACGAAGATTTCCGGAAGGCGCTTAATCAAGCGCTGAAAGAATATTGGGACGCGTTACCGTTCGGCACGAAAGCGCTAGAAGTGATCTCGATGGGAGTGCGCGCAGTGGAGCTTCACGTGGCCCCGCGCTACAGCGTCAGCGCGGCCTATATTGAGCCTGGCAAGGAAGGAATACCGACCAAGCTGGTGATCAACGAGGTGGTCTTGGAGGCGTTGAAAGCCGCGTTCGCACCGACGGCTTCAGAAAGCGCCAAAGCCATTGCCGAATCATTACTGTTGCTTATTCTCGGACATGAGCTGGGCCACCGCCGTGACGCGATGCGCGATCGTGAATCGGAAGTTCGTGATGAAGAAAACGCTATTTGGCGGGACTTGGCAAGGTTGGAATCCCCAGCGGGAAAAGATTTGCTCACCGAGGAAGGAAAGGCCTTCATCCAGCGGGTGGGATTGGAACACCTTTCCTTCTACCTCGAAGCATTAGGAGTGATTATCAAGAAACGAGACAGGAGCGACGATATTTCACGCCTCGCTGATCTTATCGTCGCGACCCGTGGCGGTACCGGCGTCCGCACCATGGCCCCCGCGACCGGCGACACCGCCGCCCGCCCGGCGGCGAGCACAGGGTTTGGCGACAGACTTCGCAGCCCGGTGCGCGGGTTTTGGGGCGCCGTCGCATTGCCGGCGTCCTGGCTGGAAGAGATCGGCACAGAATTCTTTGCGAAACTCGCGGGATACAGCCCAACCAAACGCGTGGTTTCCCCGAATGAATCCTTCGTTGAAGTGCCCGGGCTTCGACAAGAGCCAACCGCCTGGCGTACGGTTGTGCTGGCCGGAATATTCCCTGTTTTTTGGCTGGTTCTGGCCGTCGCGACAGGGATTCATTTGGGACACATGGATTGGGCGAGGATGGGCGCTTTCGATTACGCGGCGGTGGCTGTTTTTGCGGCTGTTTTTGTTGAAAGCTTCATCATGGCCACAGCGCATCTCGGAGGTGCGCGGACGCCCAATCGCTTGGAAGAGGCTAACGACCTCTACCGCGTGCGCTACGCCCTGCAAAGCCGCCTGCTGAGCTGGCCTGGACATGTCGGTCTCATCGCTCAACGGATAACGCCGAAGCCGGGCGCGAAAACGGGTCAGGTATCAGCGGACGATGTCCTGGCAAGGGGGGCCACAGGTGTCCTGGTCGGCCATTCCGAAACCCGGATGGATCTGAGCGACAATGATGAGAGAGTCAACGCTCAGCTTCGCGCGGCGAGCAAGAAAGGTTTCCCAACGAAGATACTCGCCGTCGGTGAGGATCTGGATAAACGAGACAAAGGGAAGACAAAAGAGTGGATCCGTCAACAGCTCCAAGAGGGCCTCGCCGAGATTTCTCCCGAGGATGCGGCTGAACTCATCATTGCCTATGAGCCGATTTGGGCCATCGGCACAGGGCGAATCGCGAGCGAAGACGACATTCAAGACATGGCGAACTTTATTAGAGGAACAATTGAATCGCTGTACGGTGCTCAGGTCGCAGGCACGATTCGCATCCTGTATGGCGGGAGCGTCAAGCCGGAGAACATCGAAGGAATCATGCGCCAGCAGGACGTTGATGGCGTGCTGGTCGGCGGGGCCAGCCAGAATCTGGGCGATTTTCAGAAGATTATGGAAGGCGTTGCGGGAGCCGGCGCAAAGAACGGGCGTCGACCTTTCTTTGGCGCCAATTGGAAGGCGAATGAAATTCGCGGGTCCGCCATCGGTTTTGTCCGGATCTTGAAAAAGTCGGATCCCGCGAAGATTGAAGTCGGAATGATTCCTTCGCTGAGCGGCCTGAGCGACATGCGCCTGGCGTTGGCACGAGTCTTTTCCCCGCTGCGCTTTGCTCTGGCGATTCTTATCGGCGGGGGAAAAACGCTGGAAGCTCCCCGCGGCGATCAATTACGGAGCCCCGTGCGCGGGGCCGGGTCGGAAGGTGAAGCAAATCCCGCCTCCGACGCCTCCACCGCCGGCCCGGCGGGGGGTACAAATCAGCTTCGGGCAGAGTCCTATGCACAGCGTACGCTCCGAGCTTTAGGTGTTGATAAGGATAATCTTCCCGCGGGGACTAAGCTTTTCTGGCCTGAAAAGGACTTTATGGCTGGCGAGCCCTTAAGCTCAATCCAGCCTACACGGAGCGCGAAAGAAGCTCTTCGAATGATCGGCAATTCCAAAATTACATTTAACGGCTATCTGCGTGGTGTTGATGGAGCAGGTTCTTCCAATGATCTCCCAGGTAAATTTCGCGAGCAGCGAAATCCGACGGCAAAGGGCCTGGGACGTTTCTCTTCAACGCCTACCTTTGCCAGTACGTTTAAGGTTCAGGTCAGTTTTGAGAAATCCGATAACCCGGAGGCTATCGAATACGATGCATCGCAGTATAACGTTCATTCGGTCTATACAGAAGCGACGCGGCCGAATAGAGACGGCAGTATTGCTCAAAAGGATGCGGCAAACTATATTTTCCGCTTGTTTGGCCTGCGAGGAATTCGGATTACGTTGGACGATGTTGATGAACGTGCCCTGGCTGGGGGGATGGGGACCTCTGGCGCCTTTAACCTGGCTTTGATCGAAGCCGCCAATGCTTTAAGCGGTGCCGGACTCTCCGAAGCCGATATGGTCAATCTGGGAATTTACCTGGAGAACAGTGTTTTTATGGGACTCACCGGCGGTCAAGAAGCGATCTCGACGCTGCTCGGAGGTGGCTATCTTCACATCTGGCTCAGGGGATTCCGCGATGAACAGGGTCAGTTCCCTAACGGGTTTGTCTCAATTCCGCTCCCTGCCGACCGACTCGCCGAGTTTTCGAAGCATGCCGTCCTGCTGCAGGCGGGAAAGACCTATGTGGACGGTAAAGCGGAACAAAACCGGTTCGCGACACTGACCAATATTGGGTGGACAGATGGCATTGAAGATGGCGATCCCTACATCGTAGCGAGACATCTGGACAACGTGCGCCTCACCTTTGAGTATGTGGAAGCTTTTCGAAAGGGAGACTGGCATGGCGTAGCCCGGGCACTGGATCACTATGTGCGAAATCGCGATGAGAATACCTTGCACTGGATCAACATCGCTCTGGATTGGCATGAGAAAAGACGAGGTCCTTCTTATGCCAAAAAATGGGCTAATCGCATTTTTAAGTCCGAAGATAACCCCTTCTATGCGCAGTTCAGGGTGGTAAGAGACCTTTATTTTCAACATGGAGCTAAGTTGCGAGAGATGAGTTTGTATACCCTCGATCCATTGGGGGCAGAGATTGCCGAAGCCAGGAACGCGGGGATTGCCTTATTTCCTCTCGGTGCTGGCGGGCCGACAACACTATCGATCTTGTTCGATCCTCAAGGGATGCCGCATATGCGAGAGGCCTTTCTGGAACTCAGCGCTTACCCTGAAATGAGTCGGGAGGCCGCCGTTCAAGCGATGACGGCGTCTGGATGGCACGAACTCAAGGGGTATGTGCCCTATGAAGTGGGTATGGAGCCTGCGAAGCTGGAAGGTTTGCAAGAAGTTGGTTTTGAGCCATCCGCAGGTCCGATCCAGCTTACAGAATCCCCGCTCTCCCTGGAAGCGGCCGCTACACCCTCCGATGCCGCCCAGGAAAATCGCGACGCGGAAACTGGGTCTCCCTCAATCAAATCTGCAGCCGGGAAACTGGTCGGCGCCTTCTTCGCTGTCGTGGGATTGCCGACGTTTATCAGCCAGCTTGTTCCAAGCGCGCAGCTTGTTCGAGGCGCGGAGGCCACCACCCTTGTGCCGAAGATGATCAGCCATGGGAACCCGCTGCTCGACCAGACGCCGTCGGTGGCTCTTTCCCTCTCCAGCATGGCACCGATGGCCTTGGCGCTTGCCGCAGGGGCTCTCCTGTTGACCGCTGCGGTCCTGGGCGTGAGGGCACTCATCAAACGGCGGGCGGCCCGACAAGCCGAAGCCGCGGCGGCGCGCCTGATGGCGCCTGCTGTGGAAAAGATTGATGCCCCGAAAATGGATCAAGTGACGCCGGCAGCGGTCCCCACTCCGCCGTCAAGCAAGTTTTTGACATTGTTTGCGAAACTCATCCCGACGAATAGGCGCGAGCCTGCGGGAGGCGCTTTCCGCGCGAAGACGCGTGACTTGTTCAACGCGGCGGCATAAGCCCTCTATCGGAGTATCGGAGTAACGGAGTACCGGAGTATCGGTGTAACACCAAGGAAACTGTTCGAAATCATAACAACCGATCTCTTGCCATTACTCCGATACCTCGATACCCCGACACTCCGGTACCTCGATACTCCGGTACCCCGACACTCCGTTACACCTGCTTATCCCCTCTGCCGTTAGCCCGAAAAGTTCGGTTGACCGTGGTTAATCGACTGACATGTCTGGTCTTTTTAGTGCCGTCATACAGGCGGAAGCCGGCCCTCCAGACGCCCGGCGGGCCGGGTCGCCGGACTTGTGGAGACCCGGTATCCAGTACATCGACGATGGACTGGATCCCGGTTTTCACCGGGATGACGACAACTGCAGATTCCCGGTTTGTCCCCTTATCCCCTATAATAAAGGCATGTGCGGTCGCTTCACCATGGCACGCGATCTCCTGCAGGTGGCCCAGCGCTTTGCCGTAGCCCCCACCACGAAAATTACTCCGCCGCGCTACAACATTGCGCCATCTCAAGAGGTGCCCGTGATCGTTCGGAGGGGCCCTGCCCAGGCCCAGATGGAATGGATGAGGTGGGGCTTTGTCCCGCCCTGGTCAACGGAAGATAAGAAGATGACGCTCGTGAACCTTCGAGCGGAAACCCTTCAAAACCGGGCGAGCTTTAAAAAATATCTGCAAGGCGCCCGGTGTCTTGTCCCGGCGGATGGCTTCTATGAGTGGAAAGGCGCCGCCGGAAGGAAAGTGCCCTACAGGTTCCTGGTCCAGGATGAGCTCTTCGGCATCGCCGGCGTCTACGGGGAGGGGACCTTTTGCCTCATCACGACCCAGGCGAATGAGCTTGTCGCCCAAGTCCACGACCGGATGCCGGTTATCATTCCCAGGGAACGGGAAGGGGCGTGGCTGGATCCCACCTCCAAGCCGTCCGACTACAACAGGCTGCTCGCTCCCTACCCCTCCCCTCCGATGAGGGCCTATGAAGTGTCGCCGCAGGTTAACTCCGGCAAGATCGATGACCCAAGGCTCCTTGAACCAGTGAAGAAAGAGCCGTGAAGTCCCTGGTCGAACGGGCGAGTCTATCGCAACCTTGTGCCGGGTCCTTATCCCTCTAGAACTGAAGTCCGATCATGATGCTGGGCCGGAAACGCGGGACATTGACGGCATCGGTCGCATCCGAATAGGTGTAGTTCTCCTTCGGATTGATATTATTGTTATCCGGACTGTAGGTGGTATCGTGCCCCGAGATGGCCGCTCGAAAGAAAAAGTCGAGCCCGCCTGAGACAACGACTTGCACGCTTTTGTTGAGAGGAAAAAGGGCCTTCACACCAGCCCCCAAGCCCCAGGGGTTACTGGTGACATCAAATTCTTCATTGCCACCCACATAATCGAAATGGCCCTTGAATCGCGCGTGGCGGATACCGCCAAAAACCAATAACTCTTTGGGGCCTTTACGGAGCTTCAGAGGATACGCCACATCCAGATTGAAACTCCAGACCGATCCCGACTCTTGCGGGGTGCCGTTCGTCGCATTATTGATGAATACGCGGCGTGCCGCCATGGGCTCGCCAGCATCCACGAACGAGTATCCAATCCCAAACTCGGCTCGCAGGGTGGAATCTTGCAAAAAGTCCCGGATCCCCACCGTGCCCAGAAAACCCAGCCCTCCATAGTATCCGGTCATCACACTGCCATAGGTCTTCGCCGCCTGCACCGGTCCGGCGAGAACCAAGGTCCATATGAAGGTGGCCAGCCCTGTCCATTGATATCTCGTCATCACAGTCTCCTCTCGAGTCTACTGATAGAGCAATATATATAAAAAATATCAGTCCACTGTTAAGAACAGGTTAATTGGGAAGGGTCTAGAGGCTCATAATGGTGTGAATAAGGGACTTAAGTCCCACGTCGACCTTGGCTGTCATCGTGTCCGGCACAAGTGGCGAAGATTGCGAGAGAGCTAAGGCGAGAACGCAGGAAATCCTCCCTTAACCGGATGCCGATTATCATTCCCAGGGAACGGGAAGGGGCGTGGCTGGATCCCGCTTCCAAGCCGTCCGACTACAACAGGCTGCTCGCTCCCTACCCCTCCCCTCCGATGAGGGCCTATGAAGTGTCGCCGCAGGTTAACTCCGGCAAGATTGATGACCCACGGCTCATCGAACCCCTCGAGTAGCTTGTGCTTGGAAAAATGTTTAAAATGAGCCCCGATTGTGATCCGTTATTTCTTCACTTCCACCGGTAAGAAGTACCTGATGGCCATCTCTGGCCTGGCCCTCTTCGGCTTTATCGTGATGCATCTGGTGGGGAATCTTCGGATTTTCTTTGGTCCGGAGTCGCTGAACCGATACGCCGCTCTTCTTCGGACCTTTGGGGAATTCTTTTGGGCGGCCCGTCTGGGGCTCATCGCGCTCACCGGGGTCCACATCTTGACGGCGGTCAGCCTCACCCTTGAGAACCGCGCGGCCCGGCCACAGGCGTACGCGAACAGGACTTATATCAAGGCTTCTTATGCATCACGGACCATGTATCTTTCGGGGTTCATCGTCCTGGCTTTTTTGCTCTACCATATTGCCCACTTCACGCTTCACATCGTTCACCCTCAATTGAGCCATGCCCTGGACGCCCAAGGGCGCCCCGATGTCTACCGAATGGTCGTGTTGAGCTTCCAGCAACCGCTCATTACGCTGCTCTACATCGTGGCGAATCTACTCCTGGGCGCTCATATGTCGCATGGTCTCTATAGCATGTTGCAGTCTCTCGGCATCCTTCACGAGAGCGTTCGGTCCAAGTGGCGAATGGTGGCTCAAGCGATCGGCTACAGCATTTTTCTTGGCTATGCTTCCATCCCACTGAGCGTCTGGCTGGGGATAGTGAAGTGAATAAAGGCGTCACCCCGGCGAAAGCCGGCCCTCCAGACGTCCGGCGGGCCGAGCGCCACACACCCGGCGCTCTCCGCCTGTCGTGTGGCGGAGGGTCGCCGGGCTTGTGGAGACCCGGGGTCTATCATGATGGATCCCGGCTTACAATCCGCCGGGATGACATCAAGAGTGAGACAAGTTAATGCTTGAATCAAAAATTCCCTCCGGTCCCATCGCCCAGAAATGGGACAAGCACAAATTTGAGATGAAGCTGGTGAGCCCTGCCAACAAACGACGTTACAGTGTGATTGTCGTGGGGTCGGGCCTTGCCGGCGCCTCCGCCGCGGCGTCGCTTGCTGAGCTTGGCTACCGGGTGTCTTGTTTCTGTTTCCAGGACAGTCCGCGCCGCGCACACTCGATCGCAGCCCAAGGCGGCATCAACGCTGCCAAAAACTATCCCAATGACGGGGACAGTGTCTTCCGGCTCTTCTCTGACACCATCAAAGGGGGGGACTTCCGGTCGCGCGAAGCCAACGTCTATCGTCTGGCCCAGGTTTCCAATCACATCATTGACCAATGCGTCGCGCAGGGGGTGCCGTTTGCCCGCGAGTATGGCGGGTTTCTGGGGAACCGCTCCTTTGGGGGGGCGCTCGTCTCCCGGACCTTTTACGCGCGCGGGCAAACGGGCCAGCAGTTGCTCCTGGGAGCCTATCAGGCGCTCTCGCGTCAAATCTCTCTGGGCCGTGTCCAGATGCATCCGCAAACGGAAATGCAGGATTTGGTGGTGATCGACGGCCAGGCGCGGGGCATCGTCACACGAAATCTGGTGACGGGGAAAATCGAATCCCATGTGGCAAGCGCCGTGGTGCTCGCCACGGGAGGTTACAGCGCCGCCTATTATCTTTCGACCAACGCTCTCGGTTGTAATGTGTCGGCGACGTTTAAGGCCTATAAGAGAGGCGCGTGCTTTGCCAATCCCTGTTACACCCAGATCCACCCCACCTGCATTCCAGTCTCAGGCGATCACCAGTCCAAGCTCACGCTCATGTCGGAATCGCTTCGCAATGACGGGCGCGTCTGGGTGCCGAAGAAAAAGGGGGACACGCGTTTGCCGAAGGATATCCCGGAAAGTGAGCGCGATTATTATCTGGAGAGAAAATATCCCACCTATGGGAACCTCGCGCCGCGCGACGTGTCTTCACGGGCGGCGAAGCTTGTTTGCGATGAAGGCTTGGGGGTGGGACCCGGCGGGCGCGGCGTCTATCTGGATTTGTCCGACGCCATCAAGCGCCTGGGGGTGCCCGCGGTCCAAGCCCGCTACGGCAATCTCTTTGACATGTATGAGCGCATCACGGGCGAGAGCCCCTATCAGAACCCCATGCGGATCTATCCCGCCGTGCACTACACGATGGGCGGCCTCTGGGTGGATTACAACCTGATGAGCAGCCTCCCAGGGCTCCACGTGATTGGCGAAGCCAACTTCTCCGACCACGGAGCCAATCGCCTGGGTGCCAGCGCCATGATGCAGGGCCTTGCGGATGGTTATTTCGTGCTCCCGAATACGATCGGGAATTATTTAGCCACGCTCAAGAGGTCCTCGATCACGACCGATCATCCGGAGTTCAAAAAAGCGGAACACGAGGTCCAGGACCGTATTCGCAGGCTTCTTTCCATCAAGGGCAAGCGCACCGTGACCTCGTTCCACCGGGAGCTCGGGCACTTGCTTTGGGAATACTGTGGCATGGCACGGAACAAAAGTGGCCTGGAAAAAGCCCTCGCCAGGATCCCCGAGATCCGTGAAGAGTTTTGGAAGAATGTCCATGTGCCGGGGGAGGACAAAGAATTCAACCGGACGCTCGATCGCGCCGGGCGGGTCGCGGATTTCCTCGAGTTTGCGGAACTCCTCGTTCAGGACGCGCTTCACCGGAATGAATCCTGCGGCGGCCATTTTCGCGAAGAGCATCAGACCGAGGACGGCGAGGCCAAGCGTGATGATGCGAATTACTGCTACGTCGGTGCCTGGCAGTACGCCGGTCTCGGAAAGCCCGCGGTCCTGCATAAAGAGCCGCTGCAGTTCGAAGAGGTCCATTTGGCAACGAGGAGCTATAAATAAGGATGTCACCCCGGCGGATTGTTAGCCGGGGGGGATGACGGCAAAGAGAGAAGCTCGCGATGAATTTAACTCTAAAGGTGTGGCGTCAAAAGCAGGGCCAGGCATCGGGTTCCCTCGTGGAATATTCCGCCAAGAACATCTCGCCGGATATGTCGTTCCTGGAAATGCTCGATGTGGTCAATGAAGAGCTCACCTCCACGGGCCAGGAGCCGATCAGCTTTGATTCGGATTGTCGCGAGGGGATTTGCGGGACGTGCGCGCTGGTTATTAATGGTGTGCCGCATGGCGCTCAGTATCAGTCGGGAACGGCAGCCTGCCAACTCCATATGCGCAAGTTTAAGGATGGCGACACGATTACGATAGAACCCTGGCGCGCCAAAGCCTTTCCCATGATCAAAGACCTCGTTTGTGAGCGCAGTGCGCTCGACCGGGTCATTCAGGCGGGGGGATTTATTTCCGTCAATACGGGTGGCGCGCCAGACGCCAACGCCACACCCATCGCCAAAACGAGCGCGGACCGGGCGATGGATGCCGCCCAGTGTATTGGTTGCGGCGCTTGTGTAGCGGCCTGTAAAAACGCTTCGGCGATGCTTTTTGTCGCTGCCAAGGTGACGCATCTGGCCAGCCTGCCACAGGGGAAGATGGAGGCCCAAGACCGCGTCCGTCGCATGGTGGCACAAATGGACCACGAGGGCTTTGGCAACTGTTCCAACCAATCCGAATGCCAAGCGGTCTGCCCGAAAGAGATCAAGGTGGACTTCATCGCGAAACTCAACCGCGAATACCTCAAAAGCCTTTAGACCTCTTTGCTTCTGTCGAGCGGTGGCATGTGAACTCTTCCGCTCCGGGGTGGATTGCCCCGCCAGACTTCTGGCGTGTCGTTCCGCCAGCCCGGCCGCTCGTCTCCGAACCCACACACGGGATTCGGAATACGAGCTCCCATAAGCCGGGCTTTGCTCACTCAATCCACCAGTCGCTTCAGAGTTCACCCGCCCCCACTCGCCAAGAAACCTAGCAGGCTGCCGAAAAACCCTTCCGGAGGGCTTAAAGCCGTCATTCCGGCGAAAGCCGGAATCCAGAATATTGTCGGTGTACTGGACCCCGGCTTCCGCCGGGGTGACGTCAATAGAAGCATTGATACCCTTTTTCGGCAGCCTGTTAGTTGCTTGTTGCGTGAATACGAGGGTTGATGACAATAACAGATAGGTGCAAATGAGTGGATTGTCTTCTTAGGGGCTAGAATCAGTGGCTCATTTTGGCGAAGACTCAATTGCCTGTCTTTTGTTCATCGAGAGGACACCGTGAAATTTCAACCGGCGGATAATCAATGGCATACTCTGATCGTCACGATCAAGTTCGTCGAACCGTAGCCATCCATGCGCTGCAGACGCCATGCGACGCATCCATGGCTTTTCATATTTCATCTTGCGTGCGCGACCAGCCTCAAGATAATCAGCATATTCGGCTTCATCCCGGACGAAGAGAAAAGATATAGACTGACTATCAACGGTGGTGGACAATCGGGGCATCACTTGCGGATTAAGATCCAATGAGGGTGGCGGGGGAAGTCTCGTGCTGGCTGATATGTTTAGTTGCGAACGTGGTGTTATGACTCGAGAATAATCATGCTCCGGATGATCTTTTGGAAAAACCGAGATTATGAAACCTCCATCTTGGGGAATCAGATTGAAAACTAAGCCTCCAGCAAACTCATAGGAAAAAGCATGGTCCTGCGTGGCCATACCTTCAAACGAGTAGTCGTTTTTGTTTTTTGATTGCCCTTCCGCATGGCAAGTGTCCAATGCTAGACCCAGACACAATGATAGAGTCATCAATCCTTTCAGCATCGTAGTCTAAGCGTATCACTTGTTATCATTCCTCGCAACGCGCGCTATGGGTACATCACCAAGTCAATCGGTATATTTCATAGACGGAAATGGGACTGTAGTGCCACAGCAATGTGGCTGAAGCACACCGAGCGCACTACTTCGCAGTCTAAGATCGATATCGATTGAAATGCTCGCGCTTTGACACATCTGGTCGATTTGTAGTATTTTGGCGGGGTTATTCGGCGTAACTTCCCAACCTAATCAGGAGGCTGTTTCATGGTGACACCGATCGATCCAGATTTCATGAAGAACCGCAAAGTCGTTGGCAAGGGCGAAGGCGGCGCCTACGATATTTGGGGACCTGTTGAACCCCCGACGAAACTCGGTATTCACGGCACCGCCGTGGCCGTTGATTACGACCTCTGTGTGGCCGACGGAGCCTGTATTGATGCCTGTCCTGTGAACGTTTTCGACTGGCAGGAGACGCCCGGCCATCCCGCTTCCGCGAAAAAGGCGCGCCCCATTCGCGAAAAGGACTGCATCTTCTGCACGGCTTGTGAAAGCGTGTGCCCGGTCCTCTGTATCAAGATCACACAGCCTTAAGCGCCAGAACCTAACGTCAACACATCCCTCGCCTGGAGACGGACGAGGGATGGCCTTTTTAAGGGTATAATTCAACCATGATGCGTTGGATGTGCAAATCGAAGATCCACCGGGCCACCGTGACCGAGGCGAACCTCACTTATGAGGGGAGCATTGCAGTGGACCAAGCGCTTCTCGAGGCAGCCGATATTGTCCCCTATGAGATGGTGCAAGTCTTTAATATCCATAACGGCCAGCGCTTCGAGACCTATGCGATCCCGGCGCCCAAGGGCTCGGGCGTGATTTGTTTGAACGGCGCCGCGGCCCGCCTGGGTGTCATTGGCGATAAACTCATTATCATCTCTTCGTCCATGGTCGACGAAGCGGATGTTCCCGCCTTCTCGCCCAAAGTCGTCTTCGTCAACGACAAAAACAAGCGCGTTCCTCAGAAGTGAACCCCCTTGGCCGAAGGATCCTCCTCGCCGTTCTCGGAGCGGCGGCTGTTTACGGGATCGTCTGTGCGGACGTGGTGCTGCGCGCCCGGCACGCTTATCTTGAGGGGGAAAAAGCGCCTTCCGCGCAGCTCGCGTACGCGTGGTACGAAAGCGCGGCGACTTTGTTCGTGCCGCCAGAATCCAAATGGAGTCGACTCGCGAGGGAAAAGTTGCCCCTCGCCAAAGAGCGCTGGCGCGCTGAACTGAAAGCCAAGGGCGTTCCGATGGACACGTCCACGCTCGAATAGACCGCTGATCAAAAGTAATCTAAAATAGCGCTGTGCTTCGCTTACTCGCAGGGTTCATCTTTTTGGCAGCGCTGACCGGTTGCGCTTCGAGCGCGCCGGAAATCAGGCGCCTGAGCCCGATCTCCAAACCCACCAAGGCCCCCGAGACCTGCCAGATCATCAGTGTCATCAAAGATTCGCCTGCCTCCAAAGCGGGAATCATGGTCGGGGAAGTGCTCCGCTCTGTCAACGGTCAGGTTCCTGAGAACGCTTCTTTGCTGCCGGACATCATCACGGCAGCGCCGGAAGACTCCGACATTGAAATCGTTCAACAAGACGGTCAAAGCCGTCACGTCAAAGTGCAGCTCAACAAAGGCAGGCCACGCCTCGGGACGGTCTGTGATCTCACGGGATGGGAAAAGCCCGGCGTGACGGCTGCCGGCAATGAATCGGTGACTGTTTTCCAAGGTCCGTACGCGATGACGGCCTCCGGCATCATCGATAAAGGGATTGTTTTCCTCCGCGTGCGGCTGTCCAATAATACGGACCAGGGCCTCCAGATCGGACCCCAGATCTTTTCCGCGTTTGAAAATACCGGCAAAGCCCTTCCCCTTCTCTCGCCGAAGGATGTGATGTGCTTTCTTTACGGGGACAAGGGGGCGCATCTTTTATCTCTGAAGAAGAAGCGCAAGGACACGATGGACGCTTATGAGCTTCTCCCCAATGTGATCACGGTGCCAGAGGAACAGTGCGACCGAGGCGTCACCGGGAAGCTGGCGACGTCCGATCCTCAGTATGCCGAAGCCAACGCCCAATACCTGGCCACCGAGTCCCTGTGGCCCTCGACCTACCAAATGGGGACCGTGGCGGATGGCTTGATCTATCTCAAGGAAACACCCAACCTCCCCATCACGCTCAAAGCCGCTGTCCAGGGGAATTCGCTTTTTGCGAAATTGGGCCAGGCGCAGGCGTCGCAAAAGGAAAGCAAGCACTCCGAGCTCGTCCAGTTTTTTGAGGCCCAAAAAAAAGGCGCACCCCTTCGCCTCACCTTACGCAAAGGGAAAGTCTTCGTCGGCAAATTCAACCATTACGATGGCTTGGAGGAGCGCGTATGGTTTGACACGCCTTCCGGTGGGATGCTCAATTCAACCAGCTACTCCGTGAAGAACATTCGCTACGCCGAGGCGCTCGATCAGATCCCGTCCAAAACCGCCCCTTCCAGCAACGACTTGAATTAGCCGAGAAGTATTTAGGCCGTCACCCCGATTTCTATGACCTCGGTCAAGCATTTTTTAGGATCCGAGGATTGACTGACCTATAGTCAGCAAGATACGGTGACTTTGTGCGCAGTACGGCACAGATAATGCGCAAGAGTTTGTTGGCAATGTTGTTGAGCGCCAAGCGTTTGGCTTTTCCGGCTTGTACTTTTCTTTCAAAGTAGTGCCTGAACTGCTGATGATGTGTGCGAAGGGATCGGGCTGCCAGGTGCAATAGCTTGCGGATGATGTCCGGACCGATCCCGCGAGAGCTTGCATTCTTGCGCACGGAAGTTCCGCTGGAGTGTTCGAGTGGGCACATGCCCAAATACGAGGCGATGCGGCGGGGTTCCAGGGATCGCGTAAAGCCTTGGCTGATGACCATCAAATGGGCCGTCAAGAGTCGGCCCACCCCAGGGATGGTGAGCAGCAAGCTCACCATGGGGCCAATGGTGGGGTGGTTTGAGATCAGTTGATCCAAGGCCTGATCGATTTTTTTGATCTGTTCTTTGAGATGGCGGATGGTGTCCAGGAAGCTTTGTTCGGCGAGGATCGTGCGAACGACTTTCCGGCTGATGGCCGACAAGGCATTTTGATTGGCGGTCATCTGGCCGGTCAGCTGCTCGCGCGTCGTCAGAAGAACACGGACTTGTTCGATCAAGGCTTCCGAGGGTTTCCAGAACGCGAGTTGATCGAAAAAGCGCCAGGCATATTCGGCGAGCTGGCGGCTATCGATGGGGTCGCTTTTGGCTCCCAGGGGGTGAAAGGCGCGTTTGGTTTTATGCGGCGCCTCCACCGACACCGGATAGCCTTTGGCACAGAGCCAGTAGCAGAGCTGCTCCGCATAAACACCGGTGGCTTCCATGCAGACCACGGTATTGGTGGAATCGACTCCGCGTTTCTTAAACCAGGCTTCGAATTCCTCAAAGCCGGCGGGTGTATTGGCGAGCGTCTGATGTTTGGAATACTTTTGTTCGGCTGAGCTGTAATGTGTTGCGCTGAAGGTTTGATCGGCGATATCAACGCCTATGTAATGGAGAGGTGGGTTCATAAGGCTCCTTTTTGTAAGTGCCGACATTCGTGATGCGAGCTTTGCCTATTAAGGGTTTTTATGACATCACTTCTATCTAGCTTTGGATCACGAAAGAATGGGGTCTTTACCGGGGTATGGTTTTCACCTTGGCGAAAGTTAGACTTATTCCATTCTTGTCGGTGTCTTCTTCTAGAGTCTACAAAGACTCGAGAAAAGTCTAATAGGCGAAAGCCGGGGTCTATCGTTGGTATTTATGGATCCCGGCTTACGGCATGCCGGGATGACCATTCTGGGAGAAGTTGTCTTAGGACCTAAGGAAGTATTCCGTCCGCCACTGTAGCTTTGGAGGACGGCCCGCCTGGCAGTGTGGCGGGCCGGAATCTATCATGATGGACCCCGGCTAACGACGCGCCGGGGTGACGAGCCTTAAACCAGCTGCCGTAAAACGTAGGGTAAGATTCCGCCATGGCGGTAATATTCCACTTCTTCAGGGGTGTCAATGCGAACGACGGCGTGGAAGGTGCGGGCCTTGCCTGACGCATCCACCACTTTGACCTGGACCTCTTTTTTCGGCTTCAGATCCCGAGCGATGCCGTCGATCGCGTAGAGTTCTTCGCCGGTTAATCCCAGCGACTCTCGAGACTCTCCCGTCTTAAACTGCAGAGGCAAAATGCCCATCCCCACCAGGTTCGAGCGGTGAATTCTCTCGTAGCTTTCTGCGATGACGGCCTTGACCCCCAAGAGGGCGGGACCTTTGGCGGCCCAATCACGGCTCGAGCCTGAACCGTATTCCTTGCCGGCGATGACCAGAAGCGGAACGTTGTCCTTCTTATACGTCCTGGAAGCCTCAAAGATCGTGGTGGGGGACTTCTCTGGCAGATGGACGGTGTAGCCGCCCTCGGTGCCGGGAGCGAGAAGGTTTTTCAAACGGATATTGCCGAAAGTCCCACGGACCATGACCTCATCGTTGCCGCGGCGCGCGCCGTAGGAATTGAAATCCTTCGGGACAACGCCGCGCCCCAAGAGATATTGTCCGGCTGGGCTGTCTTGGGGGATCGAACCCGCTGGCGAGATATGGTCGGTTGTGACCGAATCCCCCAGCACCGCGAGCACCCGGGCGTTCTGGATGTCGAGCAGAGCGGCTGGTTTCTTCTGAATGTTTTCAAAATAGGGGGGATTTTTGACATACGTGGAAGTGGAATCCCAGTGAAAGAGCTGCCCGGTAGGTGAAGGGAGGGCTTTCCACCGATCATCCCCATCAAAGATCACACGGTATTCTTTTGCGTACATACCCCGGTTGACCTGGCCGACAGCTTCTTGCACTTCTTTCGAGGTAGGCCAAATATCTTTTAAATACAGCTGTTTTCCGTCCTTTCCAGTTCCAAGAGGATCGGTGTAGGGATCGAAGTCCATATGACCCGCCAGCGCATAAGCGACCACCAGCGGGGGGGAGGCCAAATAATTCGCTCTGACCTGGGAATTCACGCGCCCTTCAAAATTCCGGTTTCCGGAAAGAACGGCTGAAACGACAAGATCTTTTTCTTTCACGGCTTTGCTGACCGGTTCTGGCAGTGGCCCGGAGTTGCCAATACAGGTGGTGCATCCATAGCCCACCAGGTTAAAGCCAAGCTGGTCCAAGTATTTCTGGAGTCCCGTGGCCTCCAGGTAGTTCGTCACCACTTTGGAGCCCGGCGCCAGGCTCGTTTTGACCCAAGGTTTACGCTGGAGACCCTTTTCCACAGCATGTTTGGCGACGAGGCCCGCTCCGATCATGACCGAAGGATTGGAGGTGTTCGTACAGCTGGTGATCGCCGCGATGACGACAGAGCCATGCGTGAGGTCGTAGCTGAACCCTTGATGCGAGACATGGGCTTTGGCGTCGGCGGGTATCCGTGTGGGAGTGCCGTCATTCTTCGCCTTCTTCTCAAGGAGTGGGGGAAGAGAAGAGGCCCAGGAGGTTTTCACGTTCTTCAAAGCGACCCGGTCTTGAGGGCGCTTGGGACCGGCCACGGAAGGTTCCACCGTGGAAAGATCAAGCTCGAGAGTGTCGGAGAACTGTGGCTCGAAAGACTCGTCTGTCCGGAAGAGACCTTGGGCTTTGAGATAGGTCTCGATCAGCTTGATTTGTTCAGCCGACCGATGGGTCAGTTCCAGGTACCGCAAGGTCTGAGCATCCACCGGGAAAAATCCCATGGTGGCACCATATTCGGGCGCCATATTGCCGATGGTCGCGCGGTCGGCCACAGGAAGGCCCGCCATGCCGGGCCCGAAAAACTCGACAAACTTTCCTACGACACCTTTTTTCCGCAGCCTCTCCGTGATGGTGAGGACCGCATCGGTGGCCGTTGTGCCCTCCCTCATACGGCCGCTTAGCTTAACGCCAAGCACTTCCGGAATAAGCATCGAGCTAGGCTGGCCCAGCATGGCGGCTTCGGCTTCAATGCCGCCCACGCCCCAGCCGAGCACGCCCAGCCCGTTGATCATGACGGTATGCGAATCTGTGCCCACGAGCGTGTCCGGGAAAGCCCAAAGCGCTCCGTTGATTTTTCGGGCGATCACAACGCCGGCAAGGTATTCCAAATTGACTTGGTGGCAGATGCCGGCCCCAGGAGGAACCACACGGAAATCGTGAAAGGCTTTCTGCCCCCAGCGCAGGAACGCGTAGCGCTCGCGGTTGCGCTCATAGTCCAGGCTTGTGTTATGGGCGAAGGACCCTCCGTCGCCGAATTGATCGACCTGCACCGAGTGATCAATCACCAGGTCCACCGGAACAAGCGGATTAATTCTTTCAGGATTGCCGCCCAGCGCTTTCATGGCATCGCGCATGGCGGCCAGGTCCACGATGGCCGGAACCCCCGTAAAGTCCTGCATCAGCACGCGTGCCGGAGAGAAGGCGATTTCGTGATCTTTGTCCCGCATCGCGAGCGCCTTGATGTCGTCCGCTTTGACAAAGCGGCCGTCTTCATGGCGGATGAGATTTTCGAGGAGGATCCGGAGCGAATAGGGCAGCCGGTGAAGATCCATCCCCGTCGTTTTGGAGAAGGCCGCCAAGCTGAAGATTTCAAAGGGTTTACCGTCGATCGGGAGTGTCTGGCGGCATTTGAAAGTATCCAGGCAGATCATGCGCGGATTATATCAAAGCCGCCTCCGAAGGCGGTTCCCTGCAAGGTCGGGGACATTTCTCGTTGATGAATCAGAATAGGACTGGACAAATTCGATGATACAAGATAGAAAATAGGCATGAATCTCAAACCTTATGCGTTCTTGATGCTCTTGGGTCTGTCCAGCGTTTGTCTTGCGGCTGATAAAGTGCGATGGGTTCCTTATAAGAGCAACCTGCTCGATCTCGTCATCACGGTGCCGGCGGACTGGACTCCGAGCAAGATTCCCAAGGCCCTCGCCTTCCATTATGAAGATTTGGCGGGGGGAACAGCGGCGATCGGGGTCTTAAAGAGCGATCAGATCACGGATATTGAATGGGCAGCTGCCAAGGAACTTGAGACCGAAGGCCACCCAGAGGATTGGGCCCGCTCCAATGCCACGGTCGATGGTCACCGAGCCATCAAGATCATCGGGACAGACGCCAAGGATTCGAGTAAGAGGTTCGTTCACTACTACATCGCCGCCCCGAAGGGCGTTTACATCGTCCAGTGCCTGGCGACCGCCGAGAGCTGGTCGACCTTCTCGCCCATGTTCTCCGGTATCCTAAGCCGGCTGAAGTTTACCTGATTACTTAATTGTAATTTTCTTAATGACGACGGGCGTTTTGGGTCTGTCGCTGGCGTCGCGATCGACTTTGCTGATAGCCTCGACGACGTCCTGCCCCTGGGTCACTTCACCGAAGATGGTATGGCGGCCATTGAGCCAGGGCGTGGGGGCGACCGTGATGAAAAACTGACTGCCATTGGTCCCGGGACCGGCGTTGGCCATGGCCAATTTTCCTGCCTTGTCAAAAACCAAAGACGATACAATCTCATCCTGAAACTGATACCCCGGACCGCCCGTTCCCGTGCCGAGGGGATCACCACCCTGGATCATGAAGCTGGGAATGACGCGATGGAAAATGATGCCATCATAGAAACGGGACTTCTTCTTTTGCCCTGTTTTGGCGTCGGTGTATTCCTTCGTGCCCGAAGCAAGTCCGGTAAAATTGGCTACCGTGACCGGCGTCTCTTTATCAAAGAGTTTGCAAACAATCGTGCCTTGGGTGGTCTCAAGGACAGCAGTTTTCGCTTCAAGACTCATGGTTCCTCCTATGAGGAGTAAGCTGGCGATGAAAAACATAGGTCGTTTCATGGGACTTCCTCCTGGGTTTTTATTTTTCGGCCGCTCGTGTCATGGCGTCCAGATCGAGGGCTTTCTCTAGAGCTTCTGGGGTCATCAACTTCTGCTCTAAAACGATTTCGCGAATGCTTTTATGAGAGGAGAGCGCCTCCTTGGCGACCGCTGCCGCCTTCAAATAGCCGATATGCGTGTTCAAGGCCGTCACGAGCGCCGCGCTTCTTTCGGCGAAATGGCGGCAGCGCTCCGCGTTGGCCGTGATGCCTTCCACACACCTCTGGGTGAAGACCCGCAGGCCGTTCTCCAGAATCTTCAGGGACATCATGAGGTCAAAGGCGATGAGCGGCATCATGACATTGAGTTCCAACTGACCCGCTTGGGACGCGTAGGCGATGGCCTGGTCATTGCCGATCACCTGGAAACAGACCATCGTCAGCATCTCAGGCATCACAGGATTCACTTTGGCCGGCATGATGGAAGAGCCCGGCTGACAGGCGGGAAGCTCAATCTCGGCCAGCCCCGTTTTAGGGCCTGAACTGAGCAGGCGAATGTCATTGCAGATCTTCACGACGTCCAGCGCCAAGTTCCTCAAGACCCCGGACATGGCGACAAAGGGGGACATGCTCTGCATGGCGGCAAATAAGTCGTCCGTGATGCGGAACTCGGTGTGCAGCGCTTGGGAAAGCTCCTTGGCCAGTAAAAACCTATATTCAGGATGGGCGTTCAAGCCGCTGCCGACGGCGCTGCCGCCGATGCCCAGCACTTTCACGTCCTCCAGGGCCCTCTGATAAGCCACGATATGGGTCTCGAGGATGCTGGCCCAGGCGTGAAACTCTTGCCCGAGCCGCACGGGGACGGCGTCCTGCAGATGGGTGCGCCCGGACTTGATGAGGCCGTCAAACTCCTTGCCTTTTTTCAGGAAGGCATCACGTAGGTCCCGCAGGACCTTCAGGAACTGGGTGCTGTTGATCACGATCATGACCCGGATGCTCGTGGGGATCACGTCATTGGTCGACTGGCCGTAGTTGACGTGATCGTTGGGGCTCAGGAGTTTATGGTCGCCGCGCTTTCCGCCCAGGATCTCGATGCCGCGGTTGGCCAAGATCTCATTGATGTTCATGTGGTAAGACGTCCCGGCGCCAGCCTGGAAGACGTCAACCACGACATGCTCATGAAATTTGCCCGCGATCATCTCATCACAGGCTTTTACGATGGCGTCCGCTTTTGAGGCGTCTATGAGGGAGAGTGTTTGATTGGCCAGCGCCGCTGCCTTCTTCAGTTGGGCGGTGGCCAGAATCAACTCCGGAAAAGCTTTCCAGCCGCTGATCGGAAAATTGACGACGGCGCGTTGCGTCTGAACGCCATAATAGGCGTGCTCGGGGATCTCCAATTCACCCATGCTGTCTTTTTCTGTGCGGGTCTTCATCGCGGCAACCATGATATCATACGTTGTCTTTTATGAAGAAATTGATGCGATTTTTCATAGCGGTCGCGCTCCTTCCTGCCTGTTATGGCGTCACGTTGGGGCTTTGGTCGGTGTTGCGCCCCTTCAAGGATGTTCCCGAAGGCTCCTTTTATTTCTTTGCCGGCGTCGTGAGTTACTTTGCCTTGCAATGGGTGTTCTTTCGCCCGATTCGAACCTACGTTTTTGGCCATGAACTCAGCCACGCGATCGCCGCCTGGGTGAGCGGCGCCAAAGTCCGCCGATTTCATGTGAGCAAAAAGGGGGGATCGGTCACGGTCGATAAAAGCAACACCTTTATCGCCCTGGCTCCTTACGTGCTCCCGGTCTACGCGGTGCTGGTGATGATTCTGTTTTACACAGCTTGTTATTTCCTGCCGGAGTGGCGGCGTTATGGGCATGCCTTCTTATGGGTTCTAGGCTTATCGATTGGGTTCCACATGGCCCTGACGGCTTACGCGCTCATGATCGATCAGCCTGATCTTAAGTCTGCGGGAAAATTTCTTTCAGCCGTTCTGATCTATTTGGGGAACGCTTTGTCGGTGATCCTCGTTCTTGGACTGTTGTTCCCGAGAACGGTGTCTTGGAAACGCTTTGCGAAAGTCAGTGGCGAGGAGACTTTGGAGGCCGTTAAACAGCTGACCAAAGGTACCCAGGTGGTCGTGGGAGGAGCACTGCATGTCACTTCGAAATGAGCTCCGGCGCAAGGCCTTCCATCATTTGGCCGTCGTGTACTTGCTCGTCTACTGGTTCTTGCCCAGACCGCTGGGCCTTTTGATTCTGGGACTGTTCTTGGCGGCCCTGTCGGTGATGGAGTTCCTGCGTCTCCGGAGACCCGAGCTCAACGCCTGGTGTCTCGCCAAATTCCGCGGCCTTCATCGAGAAAGCGAAGTGCTGCATCCTTCATCAATCTTCTGGACCTTGCTGGGTTGTTGGGGCACGATGCTCATCTTCACGAATTTCCGAATTGTGTTGCCGGCCCTGGGGTTTCTCGTCTTTGGCGACGCGGCGGCGGCTCTTTGTGGAAAGAAATGGGGCAAGCGGGTCTGGCCCCAGAACCCTCCCAAGACTCTCGAGGGGAGCGCCGGCTTTGTGGTGGTGTCGGCCCTCTGGGCCAGCCTCTTTCTCCGGTGGCCGGTCGCGATCGCAGGGGCCCTTTCCGGGGCCTGGATCGAGTCACGAAAGCTTCCGTTTCATGACAATTTCTGGCTGCCCCTTTTAAGCGCCACAGCCCTGAGCGCGTTCAATCTGGTTTTGGGACGATGATGCAAACAATGAACGTCATCCTTCTGGGGCTTCTCTCTTTGGGGCTGGCCATCTCTCCGCGCCTGGCGTGGGCGTATAAGGCCGGCCGTTTCTATCACACAGGCCAAACGAAAGATAAAGTCATCGCTCTCACTTTTGACGATGGCCCGGGGCCTTTCACGCCGAAGATTTTAGAAATCCTTAAAGCGCACAATATCCGAGCGACATTCTTTATGGAAGGTACCCAAATTGAAGCCTTTCCGAAGATTGCCAAACAAGTGGCCGATGCCGGGCATGAAATCGGAAACCATACCTACAAGCACTTCAATTATGGCCTCGCCAAGAACGCTTATCCCGATCGCTTTGTTCATGAGCTCCAGCAAACGGAAGCGGCGCTCCAAAGGGCGGCCGGCGTCCAAACCAAAGTGGTGCGCATGCCGCACGGCGCCCTCAACAAAAACAATCGCCATTGGCTCTTGCCCACGTTAGAAGAACATGGGTACGCGCTGGTTCATTGGACCTTTGGCACGGACTGGCTCCTGAAGAAAAGCGCCGCGCAAATGGCGCAAGAATACGTGGCGGCCGCCAAGCCCGGCGCCGTGTTTCTGTTTCACGATGGCGGCCGCCGCCGTGAAAAAACTCTCGAGGCCCTCATCGTCGTCATCGACACGCTCGAGAAAAACGGCTACCGTTTCATTCCCGCCGAAGATATGTTCAAGGAAGAAAAATAAATGTTCATCGTGCCCTCACCCTCGGCTCTCGCTATGGCTCGGCCTTGCCCTCTCCCGCGTGCACGCGGGAGAGGGAGAGCCGGACAGGATGGACGGCGAGGGTGAGGGCCAAGGCGCTGTTGTCGGGAGTATTCAGGGACAGCCATGCCCTTGTCCTGTTGACTTTATTAGCCTTGATCACCTCTGTGCCCTTTCTTCACCGCGCCTATTTCGTGGACGATTACTATTTCGTCAAGATGGCCCAGGGGATTGTGGAGCACCCGTGGCGCCCCTACGACTTTACGTCGGATGACGCCGGTCTTGGGAACGTGGCCTGGGAGCGCGGGCAGCTGCCGCGCATGGTCAATCCGCCGCTCCTGCATTATTACCTGGCCGGTGTGATCACGCTCTTTGGACAAGAGACCTGGAAGCTCCGAACGTCCTACCTCGTGTTTTCCCTGATGAGTCTATTCGCGATGTATTTTCTGGGAAAGCGATTCACGCTCAAACCCTTGGCCGCCGCGGCTCTGATGGCCGTCACGCCGGCTTTCTGGTTGACCTCCTATTCGCTCCTGATCGATGGCGCTCTGGTGGCGTTCATGCTGGTTTCGCTGCTCGCCTGGATCAAGGGCCATGAACAACGGAGCGTGCCACTCGTTCTGCTCAGCGGCTTCCTGATGGGGTTGACGATGCTCGTCAAATACCCAGGGGTCTTGGTGGTGTGGCTCGCCCTGGGTTGGCAGCTCATGGATCCCCAACGCCGGCGCTGGAAAGCGGGGTACCTCGCTTTCGCTCTTTTTCTCCTGGTTCAGCTCCTCTGGGCCCAATGGAACATCGCGACATACGGCCAATCGCACTTTTTGGCGTCACTCGCCAGGGGCATGACGTCATTTTCTCCACTCCTGTGGTCCCAGAAAGCGGTCGTGGTGGGGAGCTTTCTCGGAGGAGCGACTGTCTTTGTCCTTGGGGCCTATGCGTTGCTCTGGAATATCTCCAAAGGCTGGTTGGTGGGACTTGGAGGGATCGGCCTAGCTCTCTTGGCCGCTTTGGCCTCTCCTCAGGGAGGGTTTTCAGCGGCTCAAGCCTTGCTCCTCGTCGTTTTTATCATGGGTAGCCTTTCGTTTGTGGTGGTCGCTGCGAGGAGGCTCTCAAACGGTGCGCATCCCTCAGAGGCCTTCCTGTTTTTCTGGATGGTTTCTGGAATCTTTCTTCTCGTTATTATGATGCCTTGGACAGCCGGGCGTTATCTTTTGTGCGTGGTCCCCGTCTTATGTTGGATCTTTGCTCGATTGGTTGCACATGATGGCGCTCGGATCCTTTGGCGGGCGTCCTTTGTCGCGACGGCGATCACGGCACTCCTCGTGGCCCATGGCGATTATCTCCAAGCCAATACCATTGTCAAACTGGCTGATCAGATGAGGCTCAAAACGGAGGGACTCCAGGCCCTCTCGCCAAAGCCACAGCACCATTGGTATTACCTGGCCGATACCTTTGACGGCTCACATCACTACCTCGCTCCTCTGGGTTGGGAGAACGCGCTGCCGGATCAGAAATACAAACGTGGGGATCTCTTGATGCGGGCGTACTACCGGAAGTCTTCCTGGTGGGATATTCGAGAAGCTTTAAAATCGTTCCAACGGATCTCTTATGTCGAGATGAAAAGCCGCAATCCTATCCGCACGATGGACGTGCCGGCGTCTGCGGGCTTTTACGCTTCTTGCTGGGGGGCTCTTCCCTGGGTGATTACGACCCATCCCCTCGAACGTTACGAGCTCTACCAAGCCACAACGCAATAACCACCCCCGCGCATGATGCTTGGACAAGAGAAAGCATCAACGCAAAACTCTCAGAGCAGAGAAACGAAAGCAAAACAGGGAAAGCAGAACGCTGAGATTTCTGCTCTGCTCTTTTGCTTTCATCGGTCTGCTTTGGTCTTTGCCACCGAATGGTGCCGTCCACCGAATGGTGTCAGTGATGCAAGATGCAGGATCGATCACGACCAACTTGCATCAGGCATCACGGTCTCCATTTAACGAGATCCGCCGGACGGTGCTGAAGCAAGAGCGCAATAACAGGCTGATTGGCCGCCGGAAAGGCGAATTGCTTCAGCTCGGCCGGGCGCACCCATCGCCAGGCGTGCACGCCCAGCGCCCGCACTTTCCCGGAGCGGTACTGACACTCGTGCGCGTGGAGCGTGATTCGAAGGTGGCTGTAGGCGTGACGCACGGTGGCGAGTTTTTGGCCCACCGCTACGTTAATCCCCAACTCTTCCTTGATCTCCCGGGCCACGGTCGCCGGCAAGGCTTCGCCGGATTCCCGCTTGCCTCCCGGGAATTCCCATAAGCCGCCCAAGAGTCCCCGGAGCGGCCTCTGACTGATCAAGATCTTTCCATGACGCCAGATGACACCCGCTCCAATATCGTGATGAGGCACGCGCGCTGATTTCCTTTTGAGAGGCAGTTGTTCCTGGGTCTGATCATGGAAGGCAGCGCAGGACCACCGCAGGGGACAACGCCCGCAGGCAGGCCCCTTGGGCAGGCACACCGTCGCGCCCAGTTCCATAAGCGCCTGGTTGAAATCGCCTGCACGGCCTTTAGGGAGAAGGGATTCACAAAGCCGCCACAACTCTTTTTGGACCGCAGGCAGTGAGATGTCTTTGCGGATGGCGTAGAGCCGCGCGAGCACGCGCATGACGTTGCCATCCAGGACTGGGAAATCCTTATGGAACGCGATGCTGAGAACAGCTCCTGCGGTGTATCGGCCGATGCCAGGCAGGCGGATCAATGCGTCATAGGTGGAAGGCAGCTTTCCGCCGCACTTCTTGATGAGATGCTTTGCCAAGGCGTGCAGCCGTCGCGCTCGCGCGTAATAGCCCAGGCCTTCCCACGCTTTTAAGACGTGGTTCGTATTGGCTCTGGCGAGCGCGCGCCAGGTGGGAAAACGGCTCATCCAGCGTTGGTAATAAGGAATGACGGTCTTGACCTGGGTCTGCTGCAGCATGATCTCTGAGACGAGGATCGCATAGGGGTCCTGACTCTTTCGCCAGGGAAGATCTCGCTTGTTCTTGGCGTACCAACCCAGGAGCGCGCTTTGCCATTTCACCATTCGGCAAGAGCAAGGAATCTTTGGAGTTCCTTGCCGTGGGGGAGGGAGGCGTCTCACTCCGGCGCTCCCGGACACCCCGGCTGGGTGGTTCGCGCAGCCTGCGGAACTCGCCTCTTTCCTGTACAACATAGGTCGAGGCTCACACATCCTCGGCTGGACGCGCTCACCACCCAGCCGCCGTCCGCGAGTCGTTCGCTGCCTCCCTCCCCCACAACAAGGAGATTCACGCTTTCAAGGGGTGGAACCTCTTTCTTTGGAGAAGGGGCCTGGCGAGCGACTCGAAATTTCAAGCGTTTTGGCGAGGGCGTGCCCAGCCGAGGACTGTGTGAGGACCGACCGCTGCCCTTTTGGGAAAGGATCCGAGTTCCGCAGGCTGCCCGAAGCCAAAACGCTGACCCTCCGTGGCCCTGCAGGGCTTGGGCCATGGAGGGGGAAATTTCGCTGGAGCGAGCAGGTCCCTTCTCCAGGGAAAGAGGAGAAAACGTACCTATGAAGATTTCCTGCTTCGCCATCCGGCTATTAAATCGAATAACGGGTGGCCGGTATAGTAAAATCCGCAGCATGGCCCAGTGGCGAGATTTTGGCCAGATGGCGGAACTGGTAGACGCGCAGGTCTCAAAAACCTGTGCCCTTCGCGGGCATGCGGGTTCGATTCCCGCTCTGGCCACCATGGTATGCGTGTAGGTTCCCCGCCACTAAGTCCTAGGCGGGCCCGCCTAAGCCGGAGTGGCGGGAAGTCCTATCTGGGCCATTGTTTGTGACGGACTTCCTGTCGTGGCTTGGAGCGCTCTGGCGGCGATGGTCCGGGCCGAGCGTGGTTTCTCCAGAGGAGATTGAAGCGGCGCTTCACCTTCCCGTGGTCGCGATTATCCCGCACCTGGAACGACGCAAAAGCACTGAACCCCAACAGGGGCCCCGCACACGCCGTATCGATCTCGAGGGGCGATGGTCCTCCCGGCTTCTGATTCACTTCCCTGAACATTCGCCCGCCGCGCTCGCCTATGAGTCGCTCGTCAAGGAAATTCTGGAGCGATCGCGAACACGCCGACAAAAAGTGTGGTTGCTCGCGGGGACTGTCTCCGGCGAGGGGGCATCCCTTTCTTGCGTCAACCTGGCCATCGCCGCGCAGCGTCGAAACGTCAAGACCCTGGTTGTGGAGGCGCACACGCGTTCACCACGCATCAGTCGCGCCCTGTCGCTCGAACTACAGCCCGGCTTGTCCGGCTGCCTGCAGCGATCGATCAATCTTTCCATCGCGGTCCGGGCCTCCGAAACGACAGGTGTTCGAGTCTTGCCGGCGGGTCCCGTCGTGGCCTATCCCGAAATGCAATGGGGAACGCCCGCCTTTCACCGACTCCTTGCCGAGATGCGGTCCCTTTATGATGTGGTTTTCGTCGAAGGTCCGCCGATCCTCCTCTATCCTGATGTGACGACCCTGGCGGACAAGGTGGACGGCATTATTATCATCAATCAATACGGTCGCACGCCTCCGGAACGGGTCCGAAAATCGATTCAAAAATTAGGCGAGCGCCAAGACATTTTATTAGGCGTTCTTCTGAATGACGTGCCCCTGCGTTGAACCGGACCTTGGAATATGGTAAAAACCCGATATGAATTCACTTCTCTTTGACCCCGTCGTATGGATTTCGGCGGGTGTTGTTCTTTTCGGCATTATTGGCTTTTTCTGGGGTGTCTCCAGACTTCGAAAGCTGTCCTCCGGTGCGGTCGAGGACCCTCTCTTGGATAGTCTCTCCGGCACCGCTCCCGATCTGGGCGGCCCTGTCTTTCGTCCACCTCTTGCGGTGACGCCCTCCGCCTCCCCACCTCTGGCTGGAGTGTCACGTGACGTGGCGGAGCGACTGGAAAGCATGACGCAGCGTCTTGCGGAGATGCAATCGGTCCTCACAAAACAAGCCGTGGGCGCAGGCGCTCCGGGCGCTGCCCCAGCCGGGGGAGTAGGGCAGGGTTTTTCTCCGGAGACCATCGATAAGCTGCTCAAAATTGTTGGCAATGTGATCCAGCAGGTCGATATCCTGCAAAAGAGTCTCAATATTCCGAAATGAAAAAATTCTTCCTTGTTTTGTTTATCCTCTTCGACCTCCTCTTGATCGCAGGGGGCACGTATGTACTGTTTCGACATGTGAAAGGTCGTCTGCCCCTTTTGAAGACGATGGTGAAGCGCACGGTCGTCACCCCTGCGCCGGGCTCCGTGAGCCCCTCCACAGCGCCTGTTCGGGCCGCTGGCAGCGGGCTTCTCTCCGCTCCACCCACGGCGCCGACGGAATCAGGCCTCAGAAAGATCAAGTTTGCCTACCGGAACTCGAACGCCAAACAGGTATCGATCCGAGCCGATTTCACGGGGTGGAAGGCAGAGCCTATGCAGAAGGAAGCCGGGGGAACTTGGACGTATGTCGCGTCCCTGACGCCTGGCGAGTATGCCTATTGCTTTACGGTGGGTGAAAGAATCATCAATGACCCCGCCAACAAGCGAACGAAGGTCATTGGCCGCACCACCGTGAGTTCGATTGTGGTGGAAGCGCTCGCACCCAAAGCCGGGAAATAATCTCACCGATGGATCCAAGCCTCCCTATCTTTGCGACCAGTGCCATTGCTGTTGGCTTTGTGCACACGGCGATGGGTTTTGATCACACTTTGCCATTTATCGTGCTTGGCCGGGCACAAGGCTGGTCCTTGTGGAAGGTCTTGAGGCTCACCCTCTTATGCGGCCTCGCCCATGTGGTTTCTTCCCTGGTGCTGGGGCTCCTCGGGGTCGGCTTGGGGATCAGCGCGCAGCGATACGGAGTGTTTCAAGAAATTCAAGGCCATTTAGCCGCCTGGTCGCTGATTCTCTTTGGGCTGACTTATGCCGGGTGGTCCTTCGCCAAGAGCAGGCGCAGACAAAGACACCTGCACGATCACGGGGATGGCCATTTGCATGTCCATGAGCCAGAGACGACCCATGGCGCGTTTAAATCCAGCGGTCCGCAGCGGTTGATTACAACCTGGAGCCTGTTCATCATTTTCGCCCTAGGCCCTTGTGAGCCACTGATTCCGCTCATCATGGTACCTGCTCTCAAGGTTGGGATGGGAACCGCGATGCAGGTGGCGGGAGTGTTCAGCTTCACCACGATCGGGACGATGGTGGCTCTGGTCTCGGTTGGCTACTACGGGGTGAGCTTGCTCCCTCTTCAACGACTCCAGGTCCATGCCAACACGCTTGCGGGCCTTGCGGTCGCTGCGTCTGGTTTAGCCATTCAGTTATTCGGAATCTGATTTCTTTCGTACATCTGGCAGGAAGAATCCGTAATTTGCTATTTTAGCCGCTTCCTGGGACATTGGTGGGCCGGTAGATCAATTGGGAGATCGGTCGCCAGACGTCTGGCGACAGGCTGTGGGTCGCCAAGCTTCTGGCGATTCGCCCACCATTTTGGTGAGTTCGTGGCTGTCTGAGGCCAACCAGGACTTTGATGAGTTCGAAGTATGTATTATGTCTATGTTCTTATCAGCCGAAAAAATGGGCGGTTTTATACAGGTTCTACCGACCATGTTAACAGGCGACTGGCTGAACACAACGAGGGGAGATCAGCTGCAACACGAAACACAAGGCCGTTCGATTTACTGCTGGTAGAGGCATTTGAGACGCGTAAGCAAGCTGTTCAGCGCGAGCAGTATTTGAAGACAGGATTGGGGAGACAGGAGCTTCACCGTAAGTTCGCGTGATCGGGAACTGGGTGGGCCGGTAGATCAATTGGGAGATCGCCTCCATGGCATGGAGGAGGCTGTGGGTTCAAGTCCCATCCGGTCCACCAAGTTCCTGGGAACCATCCATCCATCCATCCATCTATCTATCTATCTATCTATCTATCTATCTATCTATCTATCTATCTATCTATCTATCTATCTATCTATCTATCTATCTATCTATCTATCTATCTATCTATCTTCTTAATGATTTGCGACTACCGCCAGGCTTTCTCGATGGGTTCAATGGCCTCGATGAGCTTCAGGCCCAGGGTTCGGTAGCCCCCCACGTCGGGATGGCGGCCATCCAGTGTGCCGCTGAGCTTATGGGGATTCTCCGCGCTTCGAAGCGCCTTATCGGCATCCGCGATCGGGATGCGCATCAGATCGGCTTGCTTGCGGATCCAGCGGTTGAGAACGTCGATTTTTGCGGCCTCGAGCGTGGTCGACACGTCAAACGGCGGGAGAGTGACCGCCACCGGCATGACGGTTTGGGCTTTTGCGGTCTCATACATCCATAAAAGGTTATCCGCGACTTTTTCTGGCGGTAGGCCCTGTGTGATATCGTTCGTCCCCGCCAGAATGATGATATAGCGCGGCCCCTGTTTCAAAGCTTCCTCAAAGCGCGCCCGAATTTGCGCCGACGTTTCACCTGAGACACCCCAATTGAGAACCTTCCATTGGGGCATCCTGCTCGCCATCCAATAGACATACTGGCCCTGAGGATCTCCTTTTCCATCCGGGGGATATTCGATGGGGGACTCAAAAAAGGGCGCTCCCGCTGTGAGGGAATCGCCGATGGCAATAAGAAGGGTTTTCTTCCCGGTCACAAGAGGTCTTGCCTGCACGAGCGTGGCACTCAAGGGGAGCAGCGCGCAACATAAGAGGGCCACCTTCGTTCTGAGTATAATCACTTCACCATTATGCGAATTATTGGAGGTTCTGAAAAACGCAGGGCCCTCAAAAGCCCTTCCCATGCGCAGGGTGTAAGGCCCATCCTGGCCCGGATCAAGAAATCCCTCTTTGACATTCTGCGTCCACGCATCGAAGGGGCTGAGTTTCTCGACCTCTACGCGGGCTCCGGTGCCGTGGGCCTGGAGGCGCTTTCCCGAGGCGCGCGCTTCGTGACCTTTGTCGACATGAACCCCAATTGTTTAAGTATCATCCGGCAGAATTTATCCATGCTCCGGCTCTTTGATCGCGCGCGCCTCGTCCGGGCCGACATCACCAAGGGTCTGGGTGCCGTCGGCGGCCCCTTTGACATCATCTTTATGGGGCCGCCCTACCATGACCAGAAATGGAACGCTTTCGCGCTGACGGTCCCGACGCTCAAAGAGATTGGTCGGCTCGGGCTGCTGAAGTCCGGCGGCCTCGTGGTGGGCCAGCATCATGCCAAAGAGCCGGTGGCGCCCTCGGCAGGCTGGGATCGGTATCGACAGGAGTTGTATGGTGACACCTTTTTGTCGTTCCTTAGACGTGCGAAAGATTGATTCGTCCGACGTCCGACGTCCGACGTCTAAAACGGGAGCACAATGACGAGGCCTATTATCATCAAGTTTGGAGGAAGTCTTCTGGAGGATGCGTCGACTCGGGAAGGATTTCTTCAACGGCTCGCCAGTGAATGGAAGATACAACAGGACCCCGCATGTCAAGAGAATCGAGGGAAAGTAATCCTTGTACACGGCGGGGGCAAGGAAATTACGAAGGAATTGGAGCGCCGAAGAATTCCCGCCCGTTTTGAGGAGGGTAGGCGCTATACGGATGAAGCGACGATCGCTGTTGTCGAAGAAGTCTTATCGCGAATCAATCAGCAGATCATTTCACAACTGAAGAGGGAAGGAGCGGAGGCTTACTCTGTCAGTGGGAAGACAAGCCAACTTATGAGAGCCAGGCCAATCCCTGGTCTTGGACTTGTCGGTATGCCCAGCCAAGTGGATCAGGGGGTTTTCGCGCGTCTTCTTCAAGAGCCTGGATTGCCGGTCTTTTATTCCGTTGCGATGGGACAACATGGAGAATCTCTCAATGTCAACGCAGACGATTTCGCGCAGGAGCTTGCGATCGCGTGCCAGGCCAGCCAGCTCATCTTCATGACAGACACGGGGGGCGTCCGAGATCATTCGGGTCGCTTGATCGAACTAATCAGCGCCCCACAGGTTGAGACATATATCGCTGCTGGGACGATCACAGGGGGCATGGCTGTTAAAGCTCGCGCTTGTCTTGAAGCTCTCCGTCGGGGTGTTTCCAAAGTCACGATCGCTCATCAAGTGAACCTCGCCACGACATTACCTCCGCACGCGATAGGAACCAGTTTTGTTCCGACCCGTCCTAAGACGGAAAAATGAATCAATACGATGACAACGCATCTAAGGAGTATGGGACTGCGATCGTTCAGAGACATCGAAGCTTGGCAGGTGGCGCGTCAGCTCGCAAAGAGTGTTTCTGACGCGACGAGATTATGGCCCTACTCACACCGGAGCTTGGCTGATCAAATGGATCGGTCGGCGGTATCAATCATGGCCAATATTGCGGAGGGCTTTGATTCCGCATCGGATTCTGACTTTGCCCGATATTTGGTCTACTCAAGGCAGTCGGCTTCTGAGTTACAATCACACTTGTTTGCAGCCAGAGACCGGCAATTAATAAGCGAGTTCATTTTCAAAGATCTTTATCAAATGGCAGACAGGGTTAAATCGATGGTCATTCCGTTTATTCGATACTTGAAGAAAGAACCTGTGGCGCAAGTGGCTCCCGGAGCTGTCTCTGGCGTCGAACGTCGGACCTCGGACGGATTTTAATGGACATAAAAAAACTCAGCGATCTCTACCAGTTTAACACCTACCGGCGTAATCCGATTGTGATCCAGCGCGCCCAAGGCAGCTGGGTGTGGGATGAAAAGGGGAAGAAGTACCTCGATTTCTTTTCCGGCCTGGCCGTTTCCGGAATCGGGCACGCCCTGCCGCCTGTCGTTTCCGCGATCAAGGCGCAATCGAAAAAGCTGCTGCACGCGTCCAACCTCTTTTATACGGAGCCCGCGGCGCGGCTGGCCGAGACCCTCTGCAAGAGGTCCTTTGCCAAAAAAGTATTTCTTTGTAATTCCGGAGCGGAAGCCAATGAAGCTGCCATCAAGCTTGCCCGGAAGTTCGGTTCGACAGGTGGACGTTACGAAATCATCGTCTTCCAGAATTCCTTCCATGGCCGGACACTTGGGGCACTGGCGGCAACGGCCCAGCCCAGGTTTCAGGAGGGGTTTGGACCGCTCCCGCCGGGATTTCCTGTTGCGAAATTCAACCAGATCGATTCCGTTGAGCGTCTCATCAGCCCGCGCACGACAGCCATCCTCATTGAGCCGATCCAGGGCGAGGGAGGCATACGCCCGAGCCAACTGTCTTTCCTTGCGGACTTGCGAAGGCTTGCCGACCGGCATGGCCTGCTGTTGATGTTTGACAGTGTGCAGTGCAGTTTGGGAAGGACAGGCGATCTCTTCAGTTACGAAACCTATGGCGTGACGCCGGATGTGATGACGCTGGCCAAGGGACTAGGAGGTGGGATGCCCATCGCGGCGATGCTCGGCAGCGAGAAAGTGGCGAGAACGCTGGAACCGGGAGATCATGGGACCACTTTTGGCGGTAATCCGATCTGCGCGAGCGCGGCGCTTGCCGTTCTCAAGCTGCTGGGGCCCACCCTTCTGAAGAATGTGAAGAAACAAGGGCAAGCTCTCTGGAAGGACCTCGACCCTCTGACCCGGTTTTCTTTTGTTCGAGAATTGCGTGGCGTGGGCCTCATGCTTGGCATGGAGCTCACCATCCCCGGATCGCCATTGGTGGAGGCCTGTCGTTCAAAAGGTCTCCTCATCAATTGCACCCAGGAGAATGTCTTACGCTTTCTTCCGCCGCTTGCCTTATCGGACTCGGAGCGGCGCTTCGCGATCGGCATCCTTTCCAAAGTGTTTGATCACCAGAGCAAATCCTCCCACGCGTCACAAGAAACACAGACCGAAGGGTAGACAGGTACAGGCTCTGACTCAAGCAAAGGCGGGCCGGGGCGACCCTTGATGCGATCCAACCTGTCATAAGTTCGTTTTGACTCGATAAATCCATATAAATTATAATCAGTTTCGACCCTAAAACCGTCGTTCAAACACTTACCCCATTGTCATTCCCGCGGTCGTAAGCGGGAATCCATGAAATTCAGGTCATGATGGATCCCTGCTTTCGCAGGGATGACGGCAAGTGCGGTCCCAGGGCGTTACTTCCAATTACTTATAAAGGGTTAATTTATGAGTTTTAAGAAAGTCGTTGTGGCCTATTCGGGCGGCCTGGATACGTCTGTGATCCTCCGCTGGGTGAAGGAGCATTACCAGAGCGAAGTCATCGCCTGCGCCGTGGATGTTGGCCAGGCTTCGGAAACACGCGGTCTCAGGGAACGGGCGCTCAAAACAGGTGCCTCCAAGTTCTATTTGATTGACGCCCGGCGCGAATTCGTGACGGATTACCTCTGGCCGACGCTCCAATCACAGGCTGTCTATGAGAGCAAATACCTGTTGGGGACCTCGATCGCCAGGCCCCTCATCGCCGAGAAGGTGATAGCGGTCGCTAAGAAGGAGGGGGCGGATGCGGTTTGCCATGGCGCCACCGGCAAAGGCAATGATCAGGTCCGATTTGAGCTGGCGTTTAAAGCGCTCATGCCGCACGTCAAAGTCATCGCGCCCTGGCGGGAGTGGGAAATGAAGTCACGCGAAGATGAGATTGACTACGCCAAACGCTACGGGATCCCTGTTCCCGTCACAAAATCAAAGCCCTATTCATCTGACCGGAACCTCTGGCACATCAGCTTTGAAGGGGGGATTTTGGAAAACCCGGACACGCCCCCGCGGGAGGACATGTTTATCCTGACGCAGTCTCCCGAGAAGGCCCCAGCCAAGGCAGCCTTTGTGACGATCGACTTTGTCAAAGGGTGTCCCGTGGCGATCAACGGCAGGAAGCTTGACCCTGTGAAACTGGTGGAGACTGCCAACATTCTAGGCGGAAAGCACGGGATCGGCCGGGTGGACCTGGTTGAAAATCGTCTGGTCGGAATGAAATCACGGGGAGTCTATGAGGCCCCGGGTGCCACGATTCTCTACGCGGCCCACCGGGAGCTGGAGTCGCTTGTGCTTGACCGCGATACGCTGCACGCGAAAGCGGTTCTTGCGCCCAAAATGGCGGAAATGATCTACAACGGTCTCTGGTTTACGCCGCTGCGGCAGGCCCTTTCAGCGTTCATCACGGAGACCCAAAAGAAAGTCACGGGCCGTGTACGACTCAAACTCTATAAGGGCAACTTGATCGTAGACGGCCGCACCTCCCCGTATTCGCTCTATTGGGAGGACCTGGCGACTTTCGGGGCCGACGCGGTCTATAACCAGCGGGACGCGGAGGGCTTTATCAACCTCTACGGGTTGCCGATCAAAGTACAGGCCCTTCTGCAGGGCGTCCGAGATCCGAAGTCCGAGGTCAAGATGGCCCGACAAGAGACTTCCCACAGGCATAAACTTCGATACGTTGGGCGTCGGACGTCGCACGTCGGACGGTCGTTATGAATCCTCAATCCTTCATCGCATCGTTGTCGTTTGATATTCGGCTTGCGCCCTATGATATTCAAGGGTCGGTGGCGCATGCCCGGATGCTGGCCAAGTGCCGGATCATCCCCTCCCGCGACGCCCGACGTATCATCAAGGGCTTGGAAGCCATCGCGAAGGATCTCTCCGAGGGCAAGCGCCTTCCGCAAGAAGAGGATGTTCATTTCGCCATTGAGCGTGAGCTGATCCGTCGGATTGGTCCCGTGGGAGGCAAGCTTCATACCGCCCGGAGCCGAAATGACCAGATCGCTCTAGATCTGAAGCTCTACCTCAAAGACCAAATCGACCTCATCCGCAGGGAGATTGTCCGCCTGCAAAAGGCGATCGTGCTCGTGGCTGAGCAAAACAGTGATGTGGTGATGCCGGGTTACACGCATATGCAGCACGCGCAACCCATTCTTTTCGCGCATCATATCCTGGCCTATGCCTGGATGTTAGAAAGAGACAAGGGAAGACTCGCCGACGCCTGGAAGCGCGCGGATGAACTTCCGCTCGGGTGCGCCGCGCTTGCGGGAACATCCTTTCCGATCGACCGAGCCTATGTCGCGAAGCTCCTGGGTTTCTCCCGCGTGACGTCGAATTCGATTGATACGGTCTCGGACAGAGACTTTCTGGTCGAGTTTGTTTCCGCGGCGGCCCTCGTGATGACGCACCTCTCCAGGCTGGCGGAAGAGCTCATCCTCTGGACGTCGAGTGAATTCAATATGGTGCGGCTCCAAAAAGAATTTACTTCAGGGTCCTCCATCATGCCGCAGAAGCGAAACCCGGATGTCGCTGAGATCATCCGCGGTGAGACCGGTCGCATCTACGGGAATCTTGTGGCGCTTCTCACGATTCTCAAGGGCCTCCCGCTCTCCTACAACCGCGATTTGCAGGAGGACAAGCCTCCCTTTTTCGACACGGTTGATACGTTGCAAGGGTGTCTGGCGGTCTCCAGTCCCATGATCGCGACCCTGGTGGTCCGGGCAGACCGCATGCGCTCGCTTTGCGACCGAGGGTTTCTCGCTGCTACGGAACTCGCGGATTATCTCACGGAGAAAGGGATCCCTTTCCGCACGGCGCATGGCGTCGTCAAGCGCATCGTGGCCTATTGTGAGGGACAGCGCATCCGCTTGGATGAATTGACGCTGGAGGAACTCCGGCGCTTCGATACCCATTTCGATGAAGGCGCAAGAAACGTTTTGTCGGTGGACCAAGTGGTCCATGTAAAAGACTCCTACGGGGGGACCTCTCCCCGCAGAGTTCGAGAGCAGATCTCACAACTCCAAAAACTCATCCGGAAATGATCACGGCAGTCCCCGGCCAGGGCGTGCGGAGAAGGCCTCACGTTCATGCGGCTCTCATAACCTTCCTCTCTCTTCTCGGGGCCAGCCCGATACCGCTTCAGGCCGGCGAGATGCCCGATCGTGTTCTCACGCTGGAAGACACCGTTCGGTTGGCGCTCCATAACGCGCCGTCGCTTTTATCTTCGCGTGAGGACGTGAACATCGCCCTGCAGCGCGTGCGGCAGGCCCAGTCGCTCTTCTACCCACGGCTCGATTTAAACGCGAATTGGAGCAAGTTCCACGTGGATGACAACACGCCGCTCATGCTGCAGCCGGCCTTGGGGCCGACGCTTGTGCCAACGAGTCCTCGTCAGAATTTCTATACGGCCCGCGCCAATATCTATCAATCGGTCTATGAAGGAGGAAGGTCGCAAAACCTTTGGCGTCAGGCGCAGATTTCCTACGAGAGGGCCAGAAACGCCAACGAGTCTCTCCAAACCCAAGTGGCCTCCACCGCCAAGCAGGCGTTTTACGACCTCCTTTTCGCGGGCGAGCGAAAGCGACAGCTGATCGATCTCATGAAGAAATCCGAGGCATGGCGATCCAGACCGCGAGCGTCCGTGAATGATCAGCTCCATCTTGAGCATGAGTTGTCTGACCTTCGCGCAAAAAGTGCGGAGGCCACGAAGGCCGAGCAAGCCGCACACCGGGCCTATTTGCAGGCGCTCAATCTGGAACTCAATACGACCGTTGCTCTGCGAGGCAAGCTTGAGACGCATCAAGTGGCTCTTGACCTCGCCAAGCTCCAGGCTTGGTCCACCCAGTACCGATCGGAACTTCGGCAAACGGAGTATCAGCAGGAACTGGACGCTCTGGGTGTGGGTCTGTCGCTCGCGGAGCGCAGGCCGACGGTTGGTTTTGGCGCGAGTTACGAGCGCACGGGCAATGACCTTGAGCTGCCCGTTGCCAACTGGGCCGGGACACTCAATATCAATCTGCCGGTTTCGATCTCGGACATCGTTTACGGGTGGGCGAAAGTTCGTGAGCGCCGGGCGCAGTACCGCCAAGCCACGCTCAAACATTCAGAAGTGGCCGATCAGATTCAGCTCCAGGTCCGGCAAGCCTACGACCAGTGCCAGCTCTGGCAGGAGGAGCTGGCGCCTAGACAGGATTCCCTGCGCCGCATGTCTGCTTTGCTTGACGAACTCATCCGTCAGAGAGACAGTTCGAATCATGTGGTGGAGGCAGAGCGTATGGTGCTGGAGGCGCGGTTGCGTCACCTGGAAGCCGTCCATGGGCACCTCAGCGCTCTCGCCTCTCTTGAGCGTGCCGTTGGCAAGCCCCTCGACGAAGAGCGATAGAAACAGGGGATAGAGAACAGGGGGTAGGAGAAAGAGAAAAACTGCTATGCATGTAAGATTTCGCATCTGGCTGTTAGGGTTTGTGTGTTGCCTCATTTCCGGCCCCTTTCCCCTGACCCCTTTCCCTTGCTCCCTGGCCTGGGGCGCGCCCAGCCCTGTTCTCAATGAGGACGAATTCTTGATCGATATGCTCTGGAGCCGCTACCGCACGCTCAATCCCAAGGATGACACGCGCGTGGGGGTCGCACTGGGAGGAGGGGGCGCCAGAGGCCTCGCCCATATCGGGGTCCTCAAGGCCTTTGAAGAAGGGGATGTGCCCATCGGGGCCATTTCCGGCACTTCGGTGGGCGCTTTGATCGGCAGCTTATACGCCGCGGGCGTGACCACGGCCCAGATGGAACAAATGTCTGAGCAGATCGGATGGTCTTCCTTGACCAATTACTCGCGTTATTCGCTCATGCGACTCTTTCTGACGGAGGAGAAGCTTTCCTCAGCCAATATGGAAGTCTATTTGCGCCAACAGATTGGCGACATTCATTTCGATCAACTTAAGATTCCCTTTGCCTGTGTGGCCACGGACCTCCAAACGGGCGAGCGGGTCATCTTTCGTGAAGGACCGGTGGCGCTGGGCGCCCGCGCTTCCGCCACGATACCGGGCATGTTTGAACCCGTTGAATTTCGTCACCGCTATCTGGTGGACGGAGGACTGGTGACGAATTTGCCAACGGACCTGCTGAGCTTGATGAAGTCCGATCTCATCGTCGCGATCGACGTCACCGCCGACATCTCCCAGAACAAGCCTAAAACCGTCCTGGGGATATTGAACCAGTCCATCGCGATCATGAGTCAGAGACTGGCCAAGGATGAGCTCACGCGGGCCCAGGTGGTGATCCGCCCCAAAATGGGCGATATCGGTCCCATGGACCTGGCCCGCTCCGATGAAAGTATTGATGCTGGCATTCTTGCGGGGAGGAAGGCTGTTCCTGAAATTAAACGCCTTATTCTGGACAAGAGCTTTGGGAGAATCTCCCAAGCGAGGATAGCCCGATGATCACAGGACGATGGCGGCGGGCAAGCTTGGTCGTGTTGTCTCTCTGCGCGTGGCCCTGCTTCGCAGCGCCGGATCCCAGCGTGGACCAGAAGATAGCAACCTGGCTCGCGCAGATCGATAAAGCCTCAGAGCGCGGGCAATACAGTGACGTGCAGCGGCTGCGGGAAGACCTCGCGAGCTTTGCCGCGGGTGTCGGCCGCCCAGAACTGGCTGCGCGGCAGTACGAAATGCTCTTGGCCGCAAGGCCCCGCCGCGCCGAACGAGTGAAATTCTTTACGCGGCTTGGCGATATGCGTATGGCGATGAAGGATTTTTCGCGCGCTATCAGCGCCTATGATGATGCGCTGCACGACAGCCCCAAGGACTGGGACGCCAATCTCGCCCGATCGCGGGCCTTCGCAGCGGCGGATCTCCATGCGCGCGCGATCGAGTCCTATGGGCGCTGCATCGAGCTCCGCCCGCGCGAGGCGGTGCCCTACGAAGAAATCGCGGTCGTCTATGAGAAAAGAGGGTTTTTGGACAAGGCGATCAGTTACTACGAGCAGGCCCTGGCGCGGGACCCCAAGCCGCAGATCTATCTCCATATCGCTGATTGTTATGCGCACCAGAAAAACCTGGTGAAGGCAGTCGCCGTGCTGGGCCAGGCCAAGGCCCGGCTGCCCCGAGCGGACTATGACATCCGGCTCGGCGAGATCTATCAAAGTCTGGGTGATCTCAAACAAGCGGCTCTCGCCTGGGAGGAATCGCTCAAGGCCGCTCCTGCGCGGGACGATGTGCGCCTGCGACTCATGATGCTTTATGATCAATTAGGTCGTCAGAGGGATTCCGACCGACTCCTGAAAATGCTGTCGGAGACCTATCCGCAGTCTCCACTCATGCATTATGTGAAGGCGCTCCTGCATTATGAGCGCGGCCAGCATGCCGCCGCCTATCAGGATGCTTTGCGGGTCCAGCAGCTCTCGCCGACCGAGGCCGTGTCGCATTTCAACGAGCTCTTGCTCAGCGAGATAAGGAAAAAATCATGAGCCCCATCGCGCTCCCGCCCCTTCTGAGCTATAAGAACCGCCATCTCCATTTCGAGGAGGTGCCCTTGGACCGCCTCATGGTGGATGTCGGGACGCCGGCTTATGTCTACAGCCGCGCCAGGATCCTGGACAACTACCGACGCTTTGATGAGGCGTTTCGCGCGGTGAGCCACCAAATCCTCTTTGCCATGAAGGCCAACTCGAGCGGCGCGCTCCTCGCCCTTTTGGGTCGAGCGGGAGCCGGCGCTGATATCGTTTCGGTGGGTGAGCTCGTGCGCGCCAGGCGTGCCGGCATCCCCGCGGACCGCATTGTGTTCTCCGGTGTGGGGAAACGCCCGGATGAGATCAGGGCGGCCCTCGAAGCGGGGGTCCTGATGTTGAACATCGAATCCGAAGAAGAATTGCAGGAGATCGACCGGATGGCCGCGGCCCTTCATAAAGCGGCTCCCATCGCGATCCGTGTGAATCCCGATGTGGATGCTTTGACGCATGACCATATCACCACCGGCAAAAAGGAGAATAAATTCGGAATTCCTATGGCGAAATCGCTGCCGCTTTTTCGTCAGGCCGCCAAGCTTCCCAGGATCAATCTGCTGGGGATCCACGTGCACGTGGGCTCCCAAATCACGAGCACGCGGCCCTATACCGCGGCGCTCCACAAAGTCCTGGACCTGGTGGATCAATTAGAAAACGAAGGAATGACGCTTCGCTACATTGATTTGGGCGGCGGTCTTGGCATCCGCTACCGAGATGAGACACCGCCAACGCCCAAGCAGCTCGCGGCGGAGCTCTGCCGGTGCCTTCGCGGCAGGGACATTCAACTCTTGCTTGAGCCCGGCCGTTATCTCCTTGGAGACGCGGGCATCCTCTTAACGCGTGTTCTCTACCGTAAGGATGTGGGCCACAAACATTTTCTCATTGTGGACGCTGCCATGAATGACCTGGCCAGGCCCGCGCTCTACGATGCCTATCACGCGGTCCATCCCCTGCTGGAGAAAAGGGGAAAGCACATCACGGCGGACATTGTCGGTCCCGTTTGTGAATCGAGTGATTATCTCGCGCGCAACCGCTCCCTGCGCCTCTTGGACCAGGGAGAAGGCCTGGCGGTGGCGACCGCGGGGGCGTATGGTTTTTCCATGGGTTCGCAATACAATTCCCGCCCTCGGCCGCCGGAAGTGCTGGTTCACGGAAGCCAGTGGACCATCATCCGCGACCGGGAGACGGTGGATGACCTCATGCGGGGCGAGCATTTTCCCCCAGATTTATGAAGAGCTTGCGTTTTTGGAAGATGTCGGGGTCCGGCAATGATTTTGTCGTGATCGACAACCGCCGACGAATCATCGCCGGCCATTACGGCGACTGGGCCAAGCGTCTGTGCCATCGCCAATTCGGCGTGGGAGCCGACGGCCTGCTGCTCCTGGAGGATCCGTCCGAGGTCCGACGTCCGACGTCGGACGTCACGCGTCGGACGCCTGCCTTTCGCATGGTTTACTACAACGCCGACGGTTCGCGCGCCAGCATGTGCGGCAATGGCGCTCGTTGTATGGCCTATTTCGCCCATGCGCAGGGCCTCGTGCCCAAGAAGTTTCGCTTTCATACGGATGCTTATGCCGTGGGCGCTTGCGTCCGAGGTCAGGTGGTCGAGATCTGCTTGGCCGATGCTTATGACTTCAGGCCGGGTGTGACCGCCCAAGTCGGCGGCCATCTCTATCGTCCCGACTTCATCAACACGGGCGTGCCGCACGCCGTCTTGTTTGTCGCGGATGTGGACAAGGTTTTGGTGGGTCGTCTGGGCCGGTCTCTGAGGTTCCATCGCGCGTTTGGACCCCAGGGGGCCAACGTCAATTTCGTTCAAAAAATCGGGCCTCACAAGCTCCGTGTTCGTACTTATGAGCGGGGCGTGGAGGGGGAAACGTTGGCTTGCGGGACAGGCGTTGTCGCGAGCGCCATCGCTGCTGTGCTGAAGGGTCTTGTCCAAGCGCCGGTCCGCTGTGTCGTCGCCAGTGGGGCTATTCTGAAGGTCGATTTTCAACGTCCGTCCGACGTCCGACGTGCCAAGTCCAGCTTGAGGCGTCGGGCCCGCCACACGGTTGGCGGGCGCCTGTTGTGTGGCGCTCCGGAACTCGGACGGTCTTCGGATGCGACGGGTATCACACTTTCAGGGCCGGTACGCGTGACGTTTAAGGGGGAATACCATGTTTAAAGGATCTTTTGTCGCACTCGTCACACCATTTAAGAACGGAAAAGTGGATTCAGCACGCCTGAAGTGGCTGGTGGACTTCCATCTTGACCATGGAACGGGGGGGCTTGTCCCTTGCGGATCGACGGGAGAGTCGGCGACCCTCTCACATGAGGAGCATCGGCACGTCAACGAAGTGGTGATCAAAGCCGCCCGAGGCCGGGTCCCCGTGCTTGCTGGAGCGGGTTCCAATTCCACGGACGAAGCGATTAACCTCGTCAAGCACGCGGAACGCGCGGGAGCGCACGGCGCTCTGTCGGTCGTGCCCTATTACAACAAGCCAAGCCCCGCAGGCCTCTACGCGCATTTTCGTGCCATCAGCAAGGCTTCCAAGCTGCCGCTTGTGCTTTACAACATTCCCGGCCGTACCGGGATCAATATGCCGGTCGAGACGGTCGTGCGTCTGGCGGAGAACTGCCCGAGCATCGTGGGGATAAAAGAAGCGTCAGGCAACATGGACTATACGAGTCAGCTCATGTCTTCCGTGGACTCGTCACGTTTTGTCGTCTTGTCTGGCGATGATTCTCTGACTCTGCCGCTCCTGGCGCTGGGCGCGACCGGGGTGATCTCGGTGATTGGTAACATACTTCCTGGAGCCGTGTCGGACCTCGTGAAGAGTTGGGACCAAGGCAGCCCCGAGCGGGCACGACGAATTCATAACCAGATGTTTCCCCTGATGCGGGCGCTTTTTCTGGAGACCAATCCTATTCCGCTCAAAGCCGCCATGGCCTCGCTCGGCCTTTGCCGCGAAGAATTACGGCTGCCGCTTGTGCCCCTCGGGCCAGAATCCAGAAAAAAGCTGCATGCGGCGCTGTCGCAGTGCCCCTTGCTGAGGAAACGTCGTGGCTAAACTCAAAATCGCCATCGTCGGCGCTCGCGGACGCATGGGCACCCGAATTGCTGAGGTCGCGGGTGCCGATCCTGAACTGGAGATCGCCGCTCGCTTGGATCTTGATACCAAGCCGGTGGACATGAAGCCAGGTGAAGTCGTGATCGACTTTTCTCAGGCGGAAGCTTCCCTGGTTCACCTTCAGGAAGCGGCAAGACAAAAGAAAGCGTATGTGCTTGGGACCACGGGATTTAAAAAGGAACAAGAAGACGCGATTCAAAAGGCGGCTTCCGTTATTCCTGTCGTGCGCTCTTCCAATATGAGTTTGGGGGTCAATGTCTTTTTTAGCGCCGCGCAGCTCTTGGCGAAAGCCTTGCCGGGCTACACGGTCCATATCGAAGAGACGCATCACATCCATAAGAAAGACGCTCCCTCAGGAACAGCCCTGCAGGCAGGGGCCCTCATTGAAAAGGTGAGCAAGCAAAAAGTGACCTACGCGTCATTCCGTGAGGGCGAGCTCATAGGTGATCACCGGATCATCCTCCAGGGACCGATGGACCGTATCGAGCTCTTTCATCATGCTGGCTCGCGCGACATTTTAGTCGCTGGCGCGATCCAGGCCGCGAAATGGGTTTGTGGGAAAAAGCCCGGGCTCTACAGCATGAAGGATGTGTTGGGGTTGGAATGAGGGGACCCCTCACTTCCGTGTCCCCGCGGGGCATGGCCCTCTCCCTAGTGGAGAGGGGATGGTGAAAACATGATTTATTGCCGTTTTGAAGCAGGAGGTACGCCTGGCTGGGGTGTTGTGGAGGACCACCGGATCTGGGAGGTGACACCCGACATCTTTTCGTCGTTCGAGCGAACGGACAGGTCTTTCGGGATGGGAGAAGTGAGGTTGCTTGCGCCGTGCGTGCCGTCCAAAATAATCGCCGTCGGGCTGAATTACAAGGACCATATCGCCGAGTTTGGGCGAACAGAAGTGCCGCGTGAGCCGGTGATCTTTCTTAAGGCGCCAAGCGCTCTCATCGGTCCGGAAGACCCCATTGTCCTTCCGAGGGGCGTGGGCCGGGTCGATTTCGAAGCGGAGATGGCGGTGGTCCTAAGCCGAAAAGCGAGGAACCTCTCGGAGGGCGACGCGATGGACTGTGTCTTGGGCATCACGTGCCTGAATGATGTGACGGCACGGGACGTGCAGAAAAAAGACGGCCAGTGGGCGAGGGCCAAGTCCTTTGACACCTTTGCCCCGCTCGGTCCATGGATTGCGGCGGGCCTTCCACTGGACCAATTACGCGTGGAGTCCCGCGTCAATAAGAAAGTGGCGCAGGCCGGGCATACGAGTCAGATGATTTTCTCGGTCCCTCAGATCATCGCGTTTGTCTCTCGCGTCATGACGCTTCAACCTGGCGACGTGATTTCAACGGGGACCCCCCAGGGCGTCGGAGCGCTTCAAGCCGGCGATGTGGTGGAAGTGTTTGTCGAAGGGGTCGGAATTCTGAGAAATCCTGTGAAAGAGGAATAAAGCTGTCACCCCGGCGGAAGCCGGGGTCTATCATGATGGATCCCCCACTTACAACCGTGGGGGATGACACAATGGTAAACCTGTGAACTACTCTAATCGTATCAACCAATTGCCGCCTTACCTCTTTGCCGAGATGGATCGCAAGAAGAAGGCGGCCATCGAGCGTGGCGTCGACATCATTTCCTTGGGGGTGGGAGACCCTGACTTGCCGACGCCGCCGCATATCGTGAGGGCGGGCCAGGCGGCGCTCGCGAAGGCCTCTAACCATCAATACCCTTTCGGCGCGGGCTTGCTCGCGTTTCGCAAGTCCATCTCGGCCTGGATGAAGACGCGGTTCAAGGTGGCGCTGGATCCCGCGAGTGAAATCTACGCGCTGATCGGCTCGAAAGAAGGACTGGGACACTTGCCGTTGGCCTACCTCAACCCCGGTGATGTTGCCCTGGTCCCGGACCCTGCTTATCCTGTCTACAAGAACGCCACCCTCTTCGCGGGCGCGGAACCCTATTTGATGCCTCTGCGTGAGGAGCGTGATTTCCTTCCGGATTTGAAGTCCATCCCGGAGCATGTCCTTACGAGGGCGAAAATTCTCTTCCTGAACTACCCGAATAATCCCGTGGCGGCCATGGCGCCTCGCGCTTTTCTTGAAGAGGTGGTGAGCTTCGCCAAAAAATATCATCTCTTGGTTGCCTACGATAACGCCTATTCCGAGATGTATTATCATGCGCCGGCCTTGAGTTTCCTCGAAATTCCCGGGGCCAAGGAGGTCGGCATCGAGTTCCACTCGCTCTCCAAGACCTATAACATGACGGGCTGGCGTATCGGATGGGTTTGTGGCAACGCTGAACTCATCAAGGGTCTTGCGACCATTAAAGACAGCATGGATTCCGGAGCGTTTCAAGCCATTCAAGAGACGGCCATCACGGCCCTGGAGCATCCGGACTCCGAGATGTTCGTCAGGGACATGCGAGAGCTCTATCAGCGGCGCATGGACCAGTTTGTCTCCGCCATGACCCTGGCGGGCTGGAGCATGCGAAAGCCAGGCGCCACCTTTTATGTCTGGGCGAGAACCCCGAAAGGATTTAACTCGACCGAAACCGCGGGACGACTTCTGGATGAGGTCGGTGTTGTGTGTACCCCCGGCGTAGGGTTTGGGCCGTCGGGTGAGGGGTATGTCCGCTTCGCTCTGACCGTCAGTGAAAAGCGCTTGATGGAGGCGGTCCAACGTATTCAGGGAGTGACATGGAAGAAGTGAGCGCCTATATCGGCTTGGGATCCAATCTCGGAGACCGCCAAGGCCATATCGACCAGGCTTTGCAGCTTCTCGCGAGCACCTCCGGCATCAACCTGAAAGCGGTCTCGACTCTGCTGGAGACAGAACCTGTCGGTGTGATGGATCAGCCGCGCTATCTCAATTGCGTGGCGCGCCTCGGCACGACGCTCAAACCTTGGCAACTCCTCGAATCCTGCCAACAGATTGAGCGCGCCCTGGGTCGCGCGCGGGGCGTGCGCTGGGGTCCAAGAACCATTGATCTCGATGTGCTCCTCTACGGGTCGCAGGTCCTTTCCGACCCTCGACTCACCGTTCCACACCCTGAAATAAAGAATCGTCCCTTTGTGCAATCCGGATTACAGGAGCTTGGCGCCCATGCCTAAAATGACGGTGCCGGAGATCAAGGCCATGAAAGTGCGCCGCCAGAAGATCGTGGCGCTCACGAGCTACGACTTCACGATGACCCAGTTGTTGAATGAAGCGGGAGTCGACCTGCTCCTCGTCGGCGATTCGCTCGGCATGGTGAAGCTGGGCCATGCGTCCACGCTGCCCGTCACCGTCGAGGACATGGTGTACCATACACGCATCGTCGCGCGGGCCAATGGCCATGCGCTTGTGGTCACCGATATGCCGTATCTTTCCTACCAAGCCTCCACGCCTGAAGCGATCAGAAATTCCGGCCTCATGCTGAAGGCCGGAGCTCAGGCGGTCAAAATCGAAGGTGGCCATGAAATGGTTCCTGTGGTGAAGGCCCTGGTCGCCGCCAAAATCCCTGTCATGGGCCATGTCGGCATGACCCCTCAGTCCGTTCATCTTTATGGCGGGTATCGTGTGCAGGGGAAGAAGAAGGAGTCCGGCAAACGCATCATCGCCGACGCCAGGGCCCTTGAGAAAGCAGGCGTGTTCGCCGTGGTCCTCGAATGTGTGCCCGCGGCCCTCGCGCGACAGGTCACCCGAATCCTGAAAGTGCCGACCCTCGGCATCGGCGCCGGGGTCGCCTGTGATGGTCAGATTCTTGTGGTCGATGACCTCTTGGGACTCACACCGCCACCCTATCCCCGTTTCGTCAAGAAGTACGCGGATTTGCGTGCCGCTATCGTCAAAGCGGCGCGCGCCTATGCTCAAGAGGTGCGCCAGGGGCGTTATCCGGATTCTCTTCACGCCTATTCTTCATGAACGCGCTTTTCATCGTCCTGGCTGTGGCGGTGCTTTTCATCCTGGCCGTCGCTTTGTACGCGTCGTTCGAAATCACCAAGGTCCCCTACCTCGCGCTGCCTTATACGCCCCAAGATTTCGGGCTGGCTTATGAGCCCGTCTCCTTTAAGTCTTTCGACGGGCTGACGCTGACGGGGTGGTTTATCCCGTCAAAAGAAGCTTCCGACACGACCCTCATCGTCCTCCACGGGCTGGGTTCGAACACCGGGGACATGCTTCTAAATGTGTTGTGTCTTGCCAGGGCGGGGAGTTGGAACCTCTTTTTATTCAATTTTCGAGGGCACTCCGACAGCGAGGGACGCCTCACGTCGATCGGGCCGCTAGAGCTCCGGGATTTTGAGAGCGCGCTCGAGTATCTGAAGCGCGCCAAACCTGAAGCCGCGCGGCGGCTTGGCCTTTATGGGCATTCGCTCGGGGCTTCGGTGGCCATTGTGGGCGCCGCGCGGCATCCCGAAATCGCGGCCGTCGTGGCGGAGAGCCCCTTTACCCGTGCGAGAAAGACGGTCACCTATTTCGCGAAACTCTTTTACGGCATCCCGGAGTTTCCTTTCATGCACCTGGCGTTTCTCATCACGCGCTGGCGCCTCGGTGTCTCCTCATGGAACTTCGCGCCGGTGGACGAGGTGGGCAAGATCGCCCCACGACCCTTCTTGTTGATTCACGCCGAGCGCGATCTTCGGATGCCGGCCTCTGACACGCAGGCCATGATGGACGCGGCGGGTGATCCGAAAGAGTTATGGGTTGTCCCTGGGGCTGATCACGGGGAGCCTTGGATGATCGCCAAAGAGGATTACGACAACCGGATCGTCCAATTCTTCAGGAGGGTATTTCCATGAAAATGATGAGGTCCGTGGCCCAGATGCAAACGTGGTCTGCGCGCGCAAGGAAACAAGGCCACTCCCTTGGTTTTGTCCCCACGATGGGCGCCTTGCATGAGGGACACGCGGCCCTGGTGCACAGGGCGCGTCTCGAAAATGATGCCGTCATCGTCTCCCTCTTCGTCAACCCGCTGCAATTTGGACCGCAAGAGGATTTTAAGAAGTACCCCCGGACGTTCTCCCGGGACGCCTTGCTTCTCAAGAAGGCCGGCGTGGATGTGCTCTTTGCCCCGAATGCGGCGGAGATGTACCCCGATGGCGCGATGACCACGGTGCGCGTTCCAGCGCTCGGTACGGCTCTTGAAGGAGCCTGTCGACCGGGACATTTTGAAGGCGTGGCGACGGTCGTTGCCAAGCTGTTTCATATCACCCAGCCCACGCGGGCCTATTTTGGACAAAAGGACGCCCAGCAGCTCGCGGTCATTGAACGGATGGTCCGGGACTTGAATGTGCCCGTGCACGTCGTGGCCTGTCCCACGGTCCGTGAAAAGGATGGCCTCGCCTGTTCTTCGCGCAACCGGTACCTCTCGGCCCGGCAACGGGAAGAGGCCGTCAAGATCTATCAGGCACTCTTCCTGGGTCGGGAGCTCATTTCTGGAAAAATCATGACGCGAACCTCACAGCTCACCGCCAGACTCCGGCAGATCTTCAACAAGATCCCGCAGAGTCGTGTGGACTATATCGCGGTGGTGGACCCCGTGACCTTTGAGCCGATGAAGAAAATCCACCGGCCGGCGCTCTTGGCGGTGGCGATTCATATTGGCAAAACACGGCTGATCGATAACATCATCATCTCCTAATGAGTGATCTTGAAGCTGACTTCCTGGTTCTAGGCTCCGGCATCGCGGGACTAAGCCTCGCGATTCGTCTCTCCGAGCTTGGCACGGTGTCGCTGGTCTCGAAAAAAGAGTTTCTCGAAGGATCCACCCTCTACGCCCAGGGGGGGATCGCCGCCGTGACCTCTCCGGAGGATTCCATTGAGCAGCATGTCCAGGACACGCTGCGCGCGGGGGCGGGTCTTTGCCGGGAGGATATTGTCCGGGGGGTCGTTCAGGAAGGGCCTGCTCGGGTCCGCGAACTGATCGACTGGGGGATGGCTTTTACGCGCGAAGATCAAGACCAAGAGCGTCCCTATGAGCTGGGTCTTGAGGGCGGTCATTCCAGGCGCCGCGTGCTTCATGCCGGCGACTACACGGGTTCTGAGATTGCGAAGACGCTTCTGAAGCAAGCTCAGAGCTGCCAGACCATCGGATTCTATGATTACCATATCGCCATCGATCTCATCACGACGGCGAAATTAGGTGGCTCGCCACCCAGTCGTCACCCCGGCGAAAGCCGGGGTCCATCAGATCAAGACCGGACTCATGGATCCCGGCTTGAGGCATGCCGGGATGACGGCATCGCTGAAGTCCGATGTTTAGGTGCCTATGTGCTCGATACGCGGGGTGGTGCGGTGAAGACCTTTCTGGGCAGACGTGGCACTTTTTTGGCCACCGGGGGTGCTGGCAAAGTCTATCTCTATACCTCGAACCCTGATGTGGCCAGCGGCGACGGCATCGCCATGGCTTACCGCGCGGGGGCCCGCATCGCAAACTTGGAGTTTGTCCAGTTCCATCCGACCTGCCTCTATCATCCGGAAGCGAAATCCTTCCTGATTTCGGAGGCCGTGCGGGGGGAAGGAGGAATCTTGAAGCTCCAGACGGGCGATGCGTTCATGGAACGGTATCACCCGGACAAGGAGCTGGCGCCGAGAGACATCGTCGCCCGCGCCATCGACAGCGAACTCAAGAAAAGCGGCGCGCCTTACGTCTTCCTGGACATCCGGCACAAGGGAGCAAGCTTCATCAAAAAGAGGTTTCCCAATATTTACAAGCAGTGCCTCCACTACGGGATTGATATCACGCGGGACATGATCCCGGTCGTCCCGGCGGCCCATTATTTCTGCGGAGGCGTTCAAACGGACGATGTCGGACGCACCTCGCTGCCGGGCCTCTGGGCAATCGGAGAAGTCTCCTGCACGGGACTGCACGGGGCCAATCGGCTCGCTTCCAACTCCCTGCTGGAGGGCCTCGTGTTCGCGCACCGCGCTTTCGAACAACTTCGGTCCGAGGTCCGAGGTCCGAGGTCCGACGTCGGACGTCGCACGTCGGACGGCCGTATCACGCGCGACGTTCCATCATGGAATCCCGGCAACGCCCGTAACCCCAATGAGCAGGTCGTCATCACGCAGTGCTGGGATGAGATCCGACGATTGATGTGGAATTATGTCGGTATAGTACGTGCCGACGAAAGGCTCGCACGCGCCTGGCGGCGTCTCCAGCTGCTCCAAGAGGAGATCCGTGACTATTACTGGAATTTTATGATCACCCAGGACCTGATCGAGTTGCGAAACATCGCCATGGTCGGTGAGCTGGTCGTGCGCTCCGCGATGGCCAGAAAAGAAAGCCGAGGGCTTCACTTCAACCTCGATCACCCCGAAGTGGATCCCGCCTTGGGACGCAAGGACACGATCCTCGAGAAACGATCGGTCCCTCACTCGGCGGCGCCTCACCCCCTCTGATGCCGCAGGATTATATTGTCATCCGGGGCGCGAGGCAGCACAACCTGAAGAACCTGACGCTCAAAATTCCGCGCAATCAGCTCGTGGTGATCACGGGCCTTTCCGGCTCCGGGAAGTCGTCTTTGGCGTTCGACACCATCTACGCCGAGGGCCAGCGGCGCTACGTGGAAAGCCTCTCCGCCTACGCGCGGCAATTTCTGGAGCTCATGGAAAAGCCGGATGTGGACTTGATCGAGGGACTCTCGCCCGCCATCGCGATCGAGCAGCGCGCGCCGTCGCACAATCCCCGGTCCACGGTCGGGACAGTGACGGAGATTTATGACTACCTTCGTCTGCTCTTTGCGCGTGTCGGAAAGCCCCATTGTCCGAAGTGCGGCAGGCTCATCCAGCCCCAATCGGCCCAACAAATCATCGAGGAAGTGCTCAAGCTCCCTGCGGACACCAAGATCCAGGTCCTCGCCCCGCTCGTGCAGGGAAGAACAGGGACCTATCAGGAACTCTTCCAGCGTTTGCGCCAGTCCGGCTTTGCCCGCGTGAGGGTGAACGGGCAAATCTATTCCTTGGAAGAGAAGATTGAACTCGACCGCTACAAGAAGCAAAAGATTGATCTGGTGGTGGACCGCCTGGTGATGTCGCCGGACGTTCGCGAGCGTCTGGCCGATTCCGTCGAGACGGCGCTCCGTGAGAGCCGAGGGCTGGTTCTGATCCGTCGCGAGTCCCTCGTCCCGAGTCCCGAGTCTAGTGTCTTGAATCAAGCGTCTCGAGTCCCGGGTCCCGAGTCTCGCGTCAGAACAAATATCAATGACGCGGGACGCAGGACTCAGGACGCGAGACATACGGTGAATGACGCGAGACGCAAGACGCAAGACGCGGAACATCTTTATTCGGAACATCATGCCTGTACGCATTGCGGCACGAGCCTTCCTGAGATCGAGCCGCGCATGTTCTCTTTCAACTCGCCCTACGGCGCCTGCGCGTCCTGCGACGGCTTGGGGCATAAGCTCGAGGTGGACCCGGCTCTCATCATTCCGGACCCATCGCTCTCAATTAAAGAGGGCGCTATCCAGGCCTGGTCGGACCCCGTGACGACACGGACCAATCGCTGGAAGAGGTCGTGGGCCGGCTATTACGAGGAGATTCTCCTCGATGTGTGTCGGCGCACACGCATCCCGGCGAACAAACCCTGGAAAGACCTCTCCAAAGACCAGCAAAAAATGATTCTCTACGGCGGCGGCCAGTACCGGGTCCACTGGGCGTCCAACGATCAGGATTTCGAAGGCGTGATTCCACAGCTCGAGCGCCGCTACCGTGAAAGCGAATCCGAGTTCGTGAAAGAAGAGGTCTATAAGCGCTTCATGCGGACCTCGCTCTGCCCCGGCTGCAAAGGGGCGAGACTCAAGCCCGAAAGCCTTTCGGTGCTAATTTCCGGGAAGTCGATTGCGGAGATCTGTGCGTTATCTGTGAAGGATGCCGCCGCGTTCTTTCAGATGCTGTCATCCCCGGCGGGTGTCAGCCGGGGATCCATGGATGCCGGCTTAAAGCATGCCGGCATGACACCTTTGTCAGACAAAGAAAAAACGATTGCCCGGCAGATCCTCAAAGAAGTGAACGCGCGCTTGAGTTTTCTCGTCAATGTGGGGCTTGATTATGTGACGCTCGATCGCGAGAGCGGGACGCTGGCAGGGGGTGAGGCCCAGAGGATTTATCTGGCGACGCAGATTGGCTCGGGCCTGGTGGGGGTGATGTACATTCTCGATGAGCCCACGATCGGGCTGCATCAGCGGGACAACGACCGCTTGCTTGAGACGCTCAAGCGGCTGCGGGACCTGGGCAACACCTTGATCGTGGTCGAGCATGATGAGGAAACGATTCGTTCCGCGGACTGGGTGATCGACCTCGGGCCCGGCGCGGGCACCCATGGCGGGTACCTCGTGGCCGAAGGGGTCCCCCAAGACATCCTCGATAGTCCCAAGTCCCTCACGGGCCGCTACTTGAAAGGGGAGGAGATGGTGCCCGTCCCGACGGCACGCAGGCCGCACGGACTGCGCTACCTGGAAGTGCTCGGGGCGTCGCAGTTCAACTTGAAGTCCATCGATGCGAAGTTTCCGCTCGGTACGTTTGTGGCGATCACGGGCGTTTCCGGATCAGGGAAATCGACGCTCATCCACGAAATCCTCTACAAAGCGCTCGCCCAGAGGCTCTATCAATCGAAAGAGCCCCCTGGAACATTCAAGTCCCTCAAGGGCGCGGATTATCTCGACAAGGTTATTGTCGTGGACCAGTCTCCCATCGGCCGCACGCCACGCTCCAACCCCGCCACCTATACAGGAGCCTACGCCGTCATCCGCGACCTCTTTTCTCAGCTTCCGGAAGCCAAACGCCGGGGCTACAAGCCTGGCCGCTTTTCTTTCAATGTGAAGGGGGGCCGGTGTGAAAACTGCGAGGGGGATGGGACGCTCAAGATCTCCATGCAGTTTTTGCCTGATGTTTATGTGAAATGTGAAGTATGCCAAGGAAGGCGTTTCAATGAGGAGACGCTCCAGGTCCGCTTCAAAGGGAAGAACATTTCAGAGGTTCTGCAGATGCCCGTCGAGGAGGCCACGAAGTTCTTTGAGAATATCCCGCCGCTTGCCAGGGTTCTGGGGACCCTTCATGATGTGGGACTCGGTTATATTGCTCTGGGGCAGGCTTCCACAACGCTCTCCGGCGGTGAAGCCCAGCGGGTGAAACTGGCCTCCGAACTTGGCAAGCGCGCGACGGGCAGGACGCTCTATATTCTGGACGAGCCCACGACAGGGCTCCATTTCGCCGATGTCCACAAGCTGCTCGACTGTCTGCACCGGCTCGTGGATTCCGGAAATACCGTCCTGGTCATTGAACACAACCTCGATGTGATCAAAACAGCGGATTGGATTATCGATCTGGGGCCCGAGGGGGGGGACGGCGGTGGAGATATTGTCGCGGAAGGAACACCTGAAACGATCTGCTTGAGCCCCCGGTCGCACACGGGGCGCTACCTAAAACCCATCCTGCAACATCACTGATAACCGGGAAAGTTCAGTTAGGTCGTCACCCCGGCGGTTGTCAGCCGGGGTCCATCAACGTCGTAAACGGAACGATGGATCCCCCCCTTACGGCCGGGGGGGATGACGGCACAGAAAAGTGCAGTAGGGCCAGACGATAAAGCTTTCCCAAAGGAAGATTTCGGGATAATGGTCGTCATCCCCGAAGGGTTCTATCGGGGATCCATCCCGAGATCCCCACTTTCGTGGGGATGAGGCCGTTTCCTATACGTTTTCGCCGGCCTCACCTGGCGATCATCAGCTTGCCGCGTTTTTCATCGCCGGTGCTGTTTCGGATGTGATAGATGTACACGCCGGAAGCGACCGCCTGGCCATCTTGATTGGTGACCGGCCAGTTCACCTCGGCCTGAGCACTCGAGTTGCGAAGTTCCTGCACGAGCTCACCCGCGACCGTGAAGATCTTAATGACGACGGTCGCATCATTGGAGAGGTTGTTAAAGGTGATGCCGTTGCCGTGCACGGATGGCTTATAGGGGATCGGGTAAGCATGGGCATTGCTCAACAGGTCCCCCGGAGCCTGTGCTGGTGCCGGGTTGACGGTCAATCTTGCGCCAGCGGAGGTCACGCTTCCTTGACTATTGGTGACGACGACCGTGAAGATGGCCCCGTCGTCCGATGCCGCGGTGGCGGGCGTGGTGTAGCTGGCGGAGGTGGCGCCGGCAATAGGCGACCCATTTTTCCTCCACTGATAGCTGGGAGCAGGCACACCTGTGGCGACCACGCTAAAGGTCGCGGTCTCGCCGACACTCACGGTTCGAGGCGTTGGTTGTGTGGTAATCGTGGGCGCCACGGAAGAGGCGGTGACGGTCAGTCGTACAGCAGTCGAAGGCAAGCCACCTACGCTATTGTAGACATAGACCGTGAACATAGCGCCATCGTCCGATAAAGCGGTAGGCGGCGTCGTGTAGCTGGCGGCGGTCGCGCCAGGGATATCGGAGCCATTTCTCCTCCACTGATAGCTGGGAGCAGGGACCCCGGTAGCGACCACGCTAAAGGTCGCGGTCGCGCCGACACTCACGGTTTGAGGCGTTGGTTGTGTGGTAATTGTGGGGGCCACGGAAGAGGAGGTGACGGTCAGTCGTACAGCAGTCGAAGTCACGCTACCTTGGCTATTGTAGACATAGACCGTGAACATAGCGCCATCGTCCGATAAAGCGGTAGGCGGCGTCGTGTAGCTGGCGGCGGTCGCGCCAGGGATATCGGAGCCATTTCTCCTCCACTGATAGCTGGGAGCAGGGACCCCGGTAGCGACCACGCTAAAGGTCGCGGTCGCGCCGACACTCACGGTTTGAGGCGTTGGTTGTGTGGTAATCGTGGGGGCCACGGGAGTGACAGAGACGGTCAAGGTCGCGTTATCTGAGGTGACGCTACCCGCGGTATTGGTAACGACCACCGTGAAGATGGCCCCGCTGTCCAATAAAGTAGTGGCGGGCGTAGTGTAGCTGGCGGAGGTGGCGCCGGCAATAGGCGACCCATTTTTCCTCCATTGATAGCTGGGAGCAGGGACCCCGGTAGCGACCACGCTAAAGGTCGCGGTCGCGCCGACGGACACTGATTGATCCGTAGGTTGTGTGGTAATCGTGGGGGCCACATTAGCTGGATTGACCGTGATGGTGACTTCATCGTAATCAGTCAGCTTACTGTCATTGGCGGTCAGGCCCAAGACGTAGATGCCGGCAGCGGAGAAAGTCGCCGTTGTGTCAACAGCGGTGCTCTCACCGAAAGTCACGGTGCCGGGTCCCGAAACTTTGGTCCAGCTGGAGGTGACTTTTCCCGGGGGATTGGGGAGGCCGTCATCCGTAACGGTTCCATCAAGCGTGGCCGAATCAGGTAAGGTAATGGTCTTGGGTTCCCCGGCGTCTACCGAGGGTTTCTTATTCATGATCACGTTGACCGTTTTGTCCTCATGCCCCACGTAGACCGACCCGGGGTCACTACTGTAGTCAGCCTTGGCTACGGTATAGTCGAAGGTGTTGTTCGATAAAACGGTAAAGTCGGCCAATCCATTGGCATCGGTTGCTTTGGTGTCCACACCCACTACTGTGACATTAGCGCCTACGATAGGGTCACCGCCAGCATCCTTCACATAGATCTTTAAATGTACGTTCCAATGCCCGATATAGTAATCGCGAAATTTGTTTCCGGAGTCGCCGCCGAAGTCTTGGGCATTCACGTGGATCGTATAGAAGCCGTCACCGCAGTCAAAGTAATCGCCAGCGGTGATCGTATGGTCCCCTAGAGAAGTCGTCCCGGATGCTGTAGAGCTTCCTGGCGTGCATCCCGGACCATCAACGTAATATACCGCCCAGGAACCGCCCGTAAGAGATCCAAACGGATCCGTGACGGTGTAGGTGACGGAAGGAGCTGAGGAGTAGGGGCCACTGGCTGGATCTATGGTAATCGCACCCTGGAAGCCGCACGAACTATAGTCACAGGATGGCGCTTGACAGCCATCGCCATCGAGGTAGGTACTGCAACCTGCTGTGCCACTCGCAGGGCAATTGCACTCTTCGGCATATGACTCACAATAGTCGCCATTCCAGCGAAAGCCCTCGCACGTAACGGCTGAAGCCGAAGTGGATGCGAAATTTAGGAGAACAATCGAGAATAGGCCCAAAAGAGCAACACGGACGGCGCGTGCCCCCAGAATGCGCAGATGCATCAGCCCCTTCTTTTCAGTGAATAGCATGGTTCGTTGACCTCGCTTAGAGTATGCGTTCTTTAAGTTACAGGAAAATGAATGGATTGTTACAACCATGTTAACTTTTCGATCTGATATGGAAAAATAGGGTAATTTGATTGACATTCCTCGATATTTCCGTGCTAAACTAACGGCCAGATCCACAGAAAGGCAGGGAGGTTTCCCATGAAATTCCGGTACACGACTTTAGCGCTGTATGGCGTTGTGGCTTTGTCCCTATCGCTGACGGCTTGCTCCTCGAAAAAACAGGTCCAAACAGAAGAACCTGTGACGGAGGACGCGAGCAAACCCGAAGAAGAACCGTCTTTGCGAGGCAAAGACTACCAGGAGGTTGCCGAGATCCAAAGCATCTATTTTGATTTGGACCAGTCCACGTTGCGCGCGGACGCTCGGGATGTCCTGCAATCCAATTACCAAGTCATCCAAAAGCACCCGGATTGGGAGGTGCTCGTCGAGGGCCACTGCGATGAGCGCGGCACCACCGAGTACAACCTTGGGCTGGGGCAGAAACGGGCCGCTGCCGTGCGGACGTATTACATGAACCTGGGCTTGAGAGGTGGCCGCATTGCCACCATCTCCTATGGCAAGGAAAATCCCATCTGCACGGATTCTAACGAATCCTGCTGGTCCAAAAACCGCCGCGGGGCCACCAAAGTCAGGGCTCTCGAAAAGAAATAAATTGAGGGAATAGGGGACAGGGGAAAGAGAAAGGCATGCTCAAGGGAAGAGAGGATCGTTATTTGAAGCTCGAGAAGGTGAGCCGTTTTCTGTCCCCTGTCCTCTTTCCCCTGTTTTGTCTCTTGTTGAACGGCTGCATGCTCGCCACCCAGAAAGATATGGTGCAGCTCGACGCCAACCAGGCGCGTATTCAGAAGGGCCAGGCGGACCTGTCCACCAAAATGACGGAGCTCAGCAGCAATTTGGAATCCCTGAACAGCCAACTGGAGGCCAGCCAACAGCGCATGAGCACGCTGTCCCAAAAACTCGATGACCTGCAAGCCGACCTGCAGCGGCGCTTCGCGGTGCTCACGGGCCAGGTGACCGGTACGACCGGTCAGGGCGCTTCCACGCCCAGTGACATGTTTAAGCTGGCCTATAACGACTACCAGGCGGGAAAATTCGATTTGGCCCTGGTGGGCTTTCGCAATCTGATTGGCCAGTACCCTCGTTCGGAATTGGCCGCGCAGGCCCAATACTACATCGGCGAGTGCGAGATGGCGAGAAAGAACTTTGCCGAGGCTGCCAGAGAATTCGATAAGGTCGTGCGTCTTTATGGGAACAACGAATTTACGCCCAAGGCCCTCTATAAACGCGGCCTCGCGCTCCAACAGTCTGGAAAGAAGGCCGAAGCCAAAGAAACCCTCCAGCGTTTGATCAAGGACTATCCTCGAAGTGAGCTGGCACGCTCCGCCCGCGAACTCCTTAGCGAATAACTATCGTGCGTGTTCGATTCGCTTTCCTCACCCTCGTTCTTTCTGTTGTTCCCGTAAGAAGTGCCGAAGTCTATCTCGGGCTCCAGGCCTATGGCGGGTCGGGAAAGCCCCTGGGGGTGGGCCTTGCGAGCTTCGCGGCTTTGTCCAGCACAGACCCGGAGGCTGAGGCCGTCACGGGACAGATTCGCTCCGTCATGAGAGAAGATCTCTTGTTCACACGGCTCTTTTCCCTCTCGGAGGGAGGTCCGACACCCGACCGGAAAGTTGACGCGATGGCCTGGGGCGCTCTGGGGGCCCAAGTACTCATCACCGGTGAGGTCAAAGTCGAGGGGAGCCAGGTGGTCCTCGAGTGCCGCATCTACGATGTCTCCTCCAGCAAAGTGCTCTGGGCAAAAGAAGGGACAGGCACCAAGAATAACCTCAGGCGCCTGGCGCACCTCATGGCCGACCAGATCAGCTTTCAACTTTCGGGGCAGCCGGGCCTTGCCCATACCAGGATCGCGTTTATTAATAATCGCTCGGGCAAGAAGGAACTCTATGTCATGGATTACGACGGGGCCAACACGCGCCAACTGACACGTTTCCATTCCATTACGCTCCTGCCGAAGTGGTCCCCCGATGGGAAATCGATTGTCTTTAACAGTTATAAGGCCGGCAATCCCGATGCGTACCTCATCGATGCCGATGGGACGAACCTGCGCGAGCTTTCCACGCGCCAGGGGCTCAACACCTCGCCCAATTGGTCCCCCGACGGAGCGAGTCTTGCCATCACCTTTTCCAAAGGTCATGACCCCGAGCTCTACCTGTTGGAGCGCTCCGGTCGCATCCAGCGGCGCTTGACCTATTCGCCCGGTGTGGACACGAGCCCCAGTTTTTCTCCGAACGGCCAGCAGATCGCGTTTATTTCGGACCGATCGGGCAACCCGGAGATCTATGTCATGGATGTGGCGGGGGCCAACGTCCAGCGGCTCAGCTATGGTCAATGGGTGGATGCTCCCTCGTGGTCTCCGAAGGGGGACTGGATCGCCTATGAGCGCCAGCGCAGCCAGGGGCGTTATGATATCTACGTCATGGATTCCTCAGGCCGCAACAACCATGTGATTTCGGAAGAGGGGGTCCGCAATGAGAATCCGAGCTGGTCCCCCGACGGGCGCTTTATCGCCTATGCTTCGGAGCGGGATGGGCAGTCGAAGATTTGTATTATGGGGTTTGACGGCAGCTCCCCGCACTGTGTGAGCACCTTGAAGGGCGACTCTTCGATGCCGTCCTGGGGACCATGAAACGCGACTTACTCTCCATCACCGACCTTGCGCCGAAAGAAGTGGAGCAGCTTCTTCAGGATGCCGCGCGGTTAAAAAAATCACCGCTCAAGGCCGGCGCCTTGCGCGGCAAAACGGTCGCGCTGATCTTTGAGAAACCTTCCACACGCACCCTCGTCTCTTTTGCGGCCGGCATTCAAGCCCTGGGGGGGTTTCCGCTCGTGCTGCAGTCCGACGCCTTGCAATGGAAGCGCGGCGAGAGCATTCCGGACATGGCCCGCGTGATGACACGCTATGTTCACGCGGTGATGATCCGCGCGCGGCAGCATAAGGATGTGCAGGAATTCTCTCGGCATACGACGATCCCCGTGATCAACGGCTTAACGGATACGGAACATCCCTGCCAGGTGCTCGCGGATTTGATGACGCTCTGGGAGCGCTCGCACCGGAAACTCTCAGAGCTGCGAAAGCTCAAAATTGTGTTTCTGGGGGACTCCAACAATGTCTCCCATTCCTGGCTTTTGCTCTCCGGCATGATGGGCTTGCAGCTCGTGCTGGCCTGTCCCAACGGGTATGATCCTGATCCTGAAGTCTTGCGCAAGGCCAAGGTCCTGGCCACGGCCTCCGGAGGGCGCATCGATATCGTCCACGACCCGCAAGTGGCGTGCACAGCCGCCGATGTGCTCTATACCGACGTCTGGACGTCCATGGGCCAGGAGTCGGAAGAAGCCCGCCGGCGCGAGGTCTTTCGGCCCTTTCAGGTCAACAGCGCGCTCCTGAGCGTCGCTAAGAAACAGGCGGTCGTTTTGCATTGCCTTCCGGCCAAGCGTGGCGAAGAGATCACCGAAGAGGTCATTGAGGGGCCCCAATCGATCGTCTTTGAGCAGGCCGAAAATCGTTTGCACATTCAAAAAGCGGTCCTCCTGAAGTTGATGAGGGGCTAATGCTGCGGTCCTTCCGGAAGGACGTTCCCCGGATCCACCCTACCGCCTTTGTCCATGAATCCGCCCAAATCATAGGCCGCGTCGTCCTGAAGAATGGGTCTTCCATCTGGCCGATGGTGGTTCTCCGTGGCGATATCGAACCCATCACCATAGGCCAAGGCTCCAATGTGCAAGACGCCGCGGTCCTGCACACCTCGCCGCGCTTGCCCGTTGTTCTCGGGAAAGGGGTCACGGTCGGACACGGCGCCATCGTCCACGGGGCGCGCGTCGGAGATTTCTGTCTCATTGGAATGGGCGCCATTCTCCTGGATGGGTGTGTGATCGGGAACGAATGCCTCATCGGAGCGGGGGCGCTTGTCACCGAAAATATGAAGATCCCTCCGCGTTCCCTTGTCCTGGGGATGCCCGCGCGCGTCAAGCGGCCTTTGCGGTCGAAGGAGCTGCGTCTGTTGCGCCGTCGCCCGAAGGATTATATCCGGTATGCCCAAGCGCACCGCTCAGGGTCCCGTCCTCTCCCTCTTTAAGCGTCTCTTGCGCTCGTATGGCCCGCAGGCCTGGTGGCCGGCGGACACTCCATGGGAAATGATGGTCGGGGCCATCCTCACGCAAAATACGTCCTGGTCCAATGTTGAGAAAGCCATCGCTTCCTTAAAAAGCGCCAAGGCCCTCTCCGCCACAGAAATCGCGCGCTTGTCCAGCCGGCGCCTCGAGAAGCTCATCCGCTCTTCCGGCTATTTCAGGCAAAAAGCGAAGCAGTTGAAGGGGTTCGCGCGTGCTTATCTGGCGGACCCCTCCCTGGTCCAACACCGTGAGCGGCTCCTCGCCCAGCAGGGCATCGGGCTCGAAACAGCGGACTCGATTCTCCTCTACGCGGCCAAGCGCCCGGTGTTTGTCGTCGATGCCTATACGCGCAGGATAGGACAGCGGCTGGGATGGTTCACCACCGATGATTACGATGAGGTCCAGGCGTTCTTTCACGATCGTTTACCGCGCCGAGTGAGGCTGTATAATGAATACCACGCGCTCATCGTGCGGCATGCGAAAGGCTATTGCACGAAGCGCCATCCGAGATGTGATCGTTGTCCGGTCCGGGGAAGCTGCGACTATCATCGAAGGAAGAGAACATGACCCAAGCCCTTCTCGTGTATGTGACGGCGGCCAGCCGCAAAGAGGCCGATAAAATCGCGCAAGCGCTCGTCGAAGAGCGGGAAGCTGCCTGCGTGAGCATTGTGCCGGAGATCTACTCCCGCTATTGGTGGGGCAGTCGTCTTGAGTACGGAAAAGAGCTTCTGCTCATCATCAAAACCACGCCCTCACGCTACAAAGCAGTCGAAAAGAGAATCCGCGAGATCCATTCCTACAGTGAGCCGGAGATCCTGGCCGTTCCGGTGGTCGAAGGAAGTCGCTCCTACCTCAAGTGGCTCAAAGACACAATCCGGTAAAACTGATTCTTGCTTCCGCCTCGCCCCGGCGCCGCGCTTTGCTCCGGCGTGCGGGCATTCCTTTTCGGGTCAAGCTCAGCCGTGTCTCGGAAGCCAGCTCGACCCAACATCCCGTGCGCCTCGTGCGTGAGCTGGCGCTCCGGAAGGCGCGTGCCGTGGCTGGTGAGCTTCGCGAGGGCCTTGTGTTAGGTGCTGATACGGTGGTCGTGCATGGCGGACGGATCCTGGGCAAACCCAAGACCCCTCGCGGGGCCTCTCGAATGCTGGGTCACCTTTCAGGTTCAACCCATCGCGTTTATACAGGCGTGGCGCTCGTGAACGCGAGGACCGGCAAGACGTGGGTGGACCACGCCGTGTCTCTGGTGCGCATGAAAAAACTGGGTTCACGAAAGCTGTTGCGTTTAGCGCATCAGCATCTGGACAAGGCAGGCGCCTACGCCATTCAGGAGAAAAACGACCCGATCGCGCGGGTCATCAAGGGTTCTTATGACAATGTGGTGGGGTTGCCTATTTCGACGGTGAAAGCGCTTCTGAAAAGACTCGGCCGAGGCGTCTAATCCCTTCCTCAATCTGCGCCGGGGAGGAATTGGTGAAATTGAGGCGCAATGTCCTGTCCCCACCCCCCTGGGCGTGAAAGACACTTCCTGTCACATACGCCACACCCGCCTCAACCGCCCGCTCAAAGAGTTTTTCGGAAGACAGACCTTCCGGCAGCGTACACCAGATAAACATTCCACCTTCCGGAGGGATCCACCGGATGGACTTTGGGAAATAGGTGTCCATCGCGGCGAGCATCGTCCCGGCACGCTCACGATAGGAGGCGGTGATTGTTGGGATATGCCGCTCCAGATGCCCGGCCTTGCCGTAATAATAGACGGCCCTCTGCAGAAGCGAGTTGGTTTGGAGATCCGCCGCCTGTTTGGCCAGCACGAGAGCCTGGATGATGGAGCGCTCCGCCAGCACAAAGCCAAGCCTGATCCCCGGGGAGAGGATTTTGGAAAACGTCGAAATATAAATCACACCGCGGCCGCCGGCCAGGCTGTAAAGGGAAGGCTGGGGCTCGCCGGAAAACCTTAAGTAACTGTAAGGATCGTCCTCGAGAACCGGGAGTTGGTGCGCTGCCGCAAGCTCCAAAAACTTTTCGCGCCTGTCCCTTTGCATGGTGATACCGGAGGGATTTTGGAAGGTGGGGACAAGATACGCCATCTTAGGACCTGTTTGTTTGATGAGGGCTTCAGCCTCGGGGATTAACAGGCCCGAGGCATCCATGGGGACAGCGGCGTAATCGGCCTCGTAAGCGTTAAATGCTTGAATCGCGCCCAGGTAGGTCGGGTTTTCGACGAGAACAGTGTCTTGTGGGTTGAGAAAGATCTTGCCGAGCAGGTCCAGCGCCTGCTGAGACCCCTGCGTGAGAAGCATCTCCTCGGGCGTGGACCGGAGACCCTGCTGGCCCAGCCAATCGCAAAGGAATTCCTTCAACGGCAAGTAGCCTTCCGTGAGATCGTACTGCAGAGAAGCAGGGCCCTCCTTGTGCATCGCTTCGTTTAAAGCTTCCTGGAAGGCCTTGAGCGGAAAGAGTTCGGGAGCAGGCAGGCCGCCCGCAAACGATAAGATTTCCGGGCGTTTCGTGATCTTGAGGATTTCACGGATGGTCGAGCGCTGCATGCGCGCCATGCGCTTGGCCAGAGGAAGCGGCGCTGCCTTCGGATCACGAGGAGCCGGGCGCATGCTAGTCACTTGGCGCCATCTGCTCGGCAATGAAGCGGGACTCTTGTTCGGACAGGAGCTTGCATCCCAGAGGAAAAAGGGTCTGCTCTTCCTTCTCTAAATGGGGCAGGAAAACATTCATCAAGTTCCGCCACCGGCCCCGCCAATCTGCGTCACAACCGTTTTTTCGGAGCCGGATGGCCAGACTCTCGAGGATAAAGACAACGGCGGCGTGATCGTTGCGAAGTTGGTGGATGAGGCCGCGATCAGCGATCCGCTGATCGCCGTCCAGGACCCGGTAGTAAACATCCTCGCGCTGAAAGTGCTCTCGGAGCATGGTCTGGAAACGTACGAGACCCTCCCCCAGTGTTTGGGGTGCGTCGCGCATCAGCACCTCGAGGGTTTCTGCTTGCGCGCGCAGTTTCTTGTGTTCGGCGATCAGTGAATCGTGAGGTTGCATGATGATCCAATGTCCATCCTTGACTCGTGAGCGATATGCCCCCAACGTACCGAACCTTTGACCCGCTCGCTGGGGCGAGCTTATGAGCCGGTACAGTCCCGCACTCTTAGCTACAAGGATGCGGGACGGGATTCGTCCGCCACACGGCCGGTGGATGACCAAGAGTTTGTGTGGTGCCCCCAACGGGATTCGAGCGCCACACTTCAGGCGCTCGCCCGCCGATTGTGTGGCGGGCGAACCCTTCAAGAAGTCTTCAGTGCGACTGGGAGTTATAAGCGTGCCCCCAACGGGATTCGAACCCGTCCTACAGCCTTGAAAGGGCTGTGACCTAACCACTAGTCTATGGGGGCACGCCTATTCCAGTCGCACTGAAGACTTCTCTTACGTCCTACAGCCTTGAAAGGGCTGTGACCTAACCACTAGTCTATGGGGGCACTACACAAACTCTTGGTCATCCGCCGGTCATGTGGCGGAGCCTTGCCCGCCACTCCATCGCGGCGGGTCCGCCAACGACCTAGTGGCGGAAAAGGGCTGTGACCTAACCACGAGTCGATGGGGGCCTGCAGCGCCCAGACCACAAAACGAAAACGAGGTTTGCCGCTGATCCAGACAGAAGGGTGAGCATTCTCTGACGAGAATCGACCCTAAATTTCGAAACATTATACATCTTATATAATGAGGGTCCTTTAGAAGCAGTTCCGGATGGTACAGTTGCTTTCATCAAAGGGAAATTGTTGCGGCTATCGTGGTAAAGTGATGGTCAGGGGCAGGGCACCGACCTTTTAAGTCGGGGGCGAAATTTGGCTCGAGATTGGGTCCGTAGCTCAGGGGTAGAGCACCGACCTTTTAAGTCGGGGGCCGTGGGTTCGAAACCCACCGGACCCAATCTCGAGCTGGAGCGTTGCCCCTGAAACTGTAACCAGAGGAAGATCTTCATGGATTTAAACGGAAAAGTGGCGTGGATCACGGGTGGTGCCCGGATGGGAAAGGCTGTGGCACTTTCTCTCGCGCAAGCGGGGTGTGGCGTCGCTTTAAGCTACAGCCATTCACGCAAGCTCGCGGAGGAAACGGCCCAAGAGCTTCGCCTCTTTGGAGCTCCAACGATGGTGCTCGCCTGCGATCTGATTCGTCCTCATCAGGCCGAAAAAGCCGCTCGCCATATTGAGGCGCAGCTGGGTTCCCTCAATATTCTGGTGAACATGGCGTCGGTCTATGAGCGAGGGTCCTGGGAGAAGCATATCAGGCTTCACGTGTTCGCGGCACAAAACGTGACCTCAAGTGTTCTCCCATATCTGCGCCGCTCCGACGAGGGCCGCATCGTTCATGTCACCGATTGGACGAGTGCCAGTCACAGGCCCCGGTATAAAGGGTATGCGGCCTATTACACGTCCAAAGCAGCCCTCCAGGCGATGGTGGAAGCCATGGCCCTGGAGTTAGCGCCCCAGATCCTGGTGAACGCCATCGCGCCAGGGCCGCTGCTTGCGCCCAAAGGTCTTGGGTCAAAGGAATTTCAGGCGGTCTTGAAGGCCACGCCACTTGGGAAATGGGGGGGTCCGCAAGAGCTCGCGAAGGCTGTACGATTTTTATGCGAGACCGATTTTATTACGGGCGAGACGATTCGTGTGGACGGTGGGCGGCACTTAATTTAATGGAGAAGGGGCGTCTATGAAGCGAAGGCATGTGTCATGGTCCAATTTCGCGGATGTGATCGAGGGCCCTTGTGTGGTGTGTCAGACTGAAGTGAGATACCTTCTTCCCGCGGACAGACCCGATCCGGCTTTATTATGTCATCCCACCTGCGACATCATGCCTGCTCTTCGGGAAAAACTGAAGGCAGCGACGCCGCCGCCGCTGCCTCCGGGTGAAACGATACGTTTTAAGAATGCTTAGCAACCGCAGGGTTTATTAGGTCCCATCGTCATCCTCCCGTTTAGTATCCGAATCCTACCGGCTCATCGATGTGGCGATCAAGCCATTCCGCGATGTCTTCTTTGGTGTCGGCGCTCGTGCGCTTGCCCACCATGCGTCCGTTTTCAAAGAGGAGCAGCGTCGGGATGGAGCTGATGCGATACTCATGGGCCAAATCAGGGGTTTCATCGACTTTTGCCTGAACGACCTTGACCTTACCGAAATAGTCATCAATGATCTCTTGCAGCATGGGGGGAAGAGTCTGGCAAGGGGCACACCAAGGGGCCCAAAAGCCTACCAGAACAGGCAATTCCGACTTCAAAACGACTTGAGAAAACGTAGCATCTGTGACAGCGGCAATAAGAGATCTATCTTTTTTTCGCGCCATAATTTCACCTTTCTCTTAGTATCGGCCTGGGATTTCGCTGAATTGGGAGGTTAGATGAGGACCCCGACTCCCGAACGAAAACGCTCCAAGCATCATAGCAAATGACAAAATAGTCCGTCAATGGGCATAAAGGCCTATTTTTTGTGCTGATTCTGGATCAATTGGGAGATTTCGTCAATTTCGGAGACGGCTCGAACGCGATAAGACTCATCGTTCGTGTCGTAAATGAACATCCAGACCCGGAGGGCCTTTATATAGTCTTTTTGCTTCTTATAGATGTTAGCAAGAATCGAACGAAGAATGTTTGGACAGTCTCTATCTTCAATGAATACTTCTAAGAAATTAACTAAGTCATTCATATTATGGCTTTTTTGAAACGCAATGGCTGCGAGGAATTGTTGATAGCGCCACTCTTTGGGATGCGCTTGGATGCCTTCTTTTATGAATGATTCCGCTTCATCGAAGCGTTTCAGGTTCCATCCCAGCACAGATCCTCCGTAATAGAAGATGTATTTGAAGTGGGGGTCGATCTGGGCCACCCTCTGACAATAGGCAAGGAAGAGGGGGTATTCGCCTCTTCCTTCGTGAGCGTCTTCTTCGGTCATGCCTTCCTCATGTGTTCCGTAGTAAATCAGTGTTTGGATCCAGGCGATATCCGACACGAGCTTACGAAGTCCCAAAGAAATACCGGTAAAGTCTGAGATTTGAGCCACAGGTGAAGCCAGGCTCACGGCCATCCGAGGGGTTGAGGGAAGATAATGCGCCGCGATGACGGAGGCTGCCGTAAGGGTCAAGACGAACGTGATCGTAAAGGCCAGCCACAAGGGCTTGCTCTGGTCCAATTAGAATTCCTTCTTTCTGAAGAGAAGAGCAGTCAAAAAGAGGCAGGCCATCGTATAGAGCAAACCGTAACCGCCCGCGGTCCAGAGCCAGCGAGCGGAGTAAATCTCGGGGGGGATGTCCCGGATATTCATGGTTTGGAAATTGGGGAAGACGTAATAGAACAGCTTACAGAGCACGAGCACCATGGGCTTGGAGGTCTTCTTGGCCAAAAACAAGATTTCCGTGCTGAAATGACCCATGATCCAAAAGAAAAAAGTAAACGTCGCGGCGGAGGCGGTCGAGGTCGAAAAAAGAGAAAAGACAAGCGCGACGGCCGTAATGACCATGATTTTCTCCCAGGAGAAGAGGAGGCTCAGGACGTAATGACGGTCCACGGCACCATGAGCCAGGGTGAGCAACGCGCCGTGCGCGACGGACATCACGAGAAACGCGCAGCTCATGATGCTCAAGAGCCCCAGAAATCGACCCAGGATGAACGACAGGCGCGCCACGGGCCTGGTGAGAATGAGATAGAGCGTGCGCGCTTCCATCTCTTCGAGAACGAGCGTTACGGCCGCAAAGACCGTGCTCAGAAGCGCGATCATTTCAATGACGGCCAGGCCCAAATCTGAAATCACCCGTGTTCTGAGCTCTCCTGCCATATCCCCCAGCAAAAGCGTCGAGAGAATGAGGATGCCCGAAAACAAGATCAGCACGTACCAAATGCGGTTGCGCAAAATCTCGATAAAGGTGTAGCGCGCGATCCCCAGGACCTTACGCATGAATGACCTCTAAGAACCTTTTCTCAAGCTGCCCGGGCGAATGTTCCCATTCCGCTTTCTCAATGATGCCGACGAGCCGCCCCTGGTGAAGAACCCCCACGCGGTGACAGAGCTTCTCGGCTTCGGAGATAATGTGGGACGAGAAAAAGATGGTCTTCCCCTGTTGGTTCAGGTCAAGCAGGAGTTGGCGCAATTCCTTGAGCCCGAGCGGATCGAGCCCGCTCACCGGCTCGTCAAGCAGCAGCAGCTTGGGGTCGTGGAGAAGCGCCTGGGCGAGTCCCGCGCGCTGGAGCATGCCCTTGGAGTACTCCCGAAGGTGCTTTTGGATATGCGGCAGAAGCCCCACCCGTTTGATCACGTCCGGAATTCTCTCCTCAAGAGTTCGCCGGGGGAGGTCCGAGAGAGTGGCATAAAGGCCGAGGAGTTCCGTAATCGTGAGATATTTATAAAAATTCGGGATTTCCGGTAGGTAGCCCACGTGGTTCATGATGGCCAGGTTCGGAAGGTCCTGACCAAAGAGACGAACGCGCCCCTGATTGGGGAAAAGAAGACCTAAAAGCAGCTTGATGGTGGTTGTTTTACCCGCGCCGTTTAAACCGAGCAGACCGAACACTTCTCCTTCGCGGAGCTCAAGCGACAGATTTTCAACGCCGGGGGTCAGGGTGAGTCTGCCGAGATGGCTGCGGCGATAGACTTTGCTGACGTTCTCGAGTTGGGCGGCGAAAACTTCTGGCATCGGAGCGGGGGATCTCCTAGAGTTTTACGCTTTTGACCTGGGTAATGCCCTGAAATTCCCGGATTTGCTTGAGGACCGCGTCCGGGACATCGGTATCCACATTGACGACGGTGACCGCTTCCCCACTTTTCCCTTTTCGTCCCACTTGCATGGCGGCGATGTTGATGTGGCTATTGCCGAGGACCGTCCCGACGTAACCAATGACCCCGGGCTTATCGATATTGGTATAGATCACCATCGGGCCTTCCGGGATCACGTCCACTGACAAGCCATCAATGCCCACGATCCGTGGACTATTCTTGGCCAGAAGGGTTCCGGAGACAGACATCTTACTCGTCTTGGACGCGGTCTTGAGCGTGATCAGGTTCGTATAATCCGCGGTCTGGCTTGTCTTGGTCTCGGTCCAATGCACATCGCGCTCTTTGGCCAGATGGGGGGCGTTGACAACGTTGACTTCGCTGCCCAAAATAGGGGTGAGGAACCCTTTGAGCACCGCCAGCGTGAGCGGGGTGGTGTTCTTTGAGCTGATTTCTCCCGCGTATTGAATTTTGAGCTCCCGTGTCGCCCCTTCCGACAACTGCGTCACAAGTTTTCCGAGCTTTTCGCACAAGATGAGATAGGGCTCGAGCTCTCTGTATTGTTCTGCGTCGAGCGCCGGCAGGTTGACGGCATTGCGGACTGCGCCGGTGAGGAAGAAATCCCGCAACGTTTCCGCCAGTTCCTGGGCCACTTTGACCTGCGCTTCTTCGGTGGAGGCTCCCAGGTGCGGCGTCACAATGACGTTGGGAAGCGCGAAGAGAGGGTTGTCTTTCTTGGGAGGCTCCTCTTCGAAAACATCGAGGGCGGCCCCTTTCACGTGGCCGGAGGTGATGGCTTCCGCCAGCGCTTTCTCATCGACAATGCCGCCCCGCGCGCAGTTGATCAGGCGCACCCCGGCCTTGAGCTTCTTGAGGGTCTTCGCGTTGAGCATGTGCCGGGTGGTCTCATTGAGGGGGACATGGACCGTGATGTAGTCCGCGGCCGCGTAAATCTCGTCGAGAGAGGAGAGTTTGATCTGAAGGTTGGCCGCGTACTCCTCGGAGGCGTAAGGGTCATAGCCCAGGACGGACATGCCAAAGCTCTGGCAGCGCTTGGAGACTTCGCGCCCGATACGTCCCATACCAATGAGCCCCAGGACCTTTCCCTGAAGTTCTGTGCCTGTAAATTGAGATCTCTTCCACTCCCCTGATTTTAGACTGGCGTTGGCCTGCGGGATGTTGCGGGAGAGTGCCAAGAGCATCGCGACCGTGTGCTCAGCGGCTGAAATGGTGTTGCCGCCTGGAACATTGACGACAATCACGCCCTGCTTGCTTGCCGCCGCCACGTCGATATTGTCCACGCCCACCCCTGCCCGGCCGACGATCTTCACTTTCTTGCAGGCGCTCAGGATGTCGGCGGTAATGCGTGTTTCGCTGCGCACGATGATGGCATCGGCCTCAGCCGCGGCTTTCTTGAGGTCCTCGGGGGCCAGCTTGGTCTTGACATCCAGTTGGAACTGGCCGTTCTGGCTTTGAAACACGGTCATTCCGGAATCACTGATAGGGTCGGCAATGAGTATCTTAAACATAGGATTACCTCGCGCCTGCAGGAACAGTAGAGGGTATCGCTGGCTGCGCCGTTTTGGATCTGGAAAGAAAGGATCGCTCAGCGGCCGCGACACCCTTTCCAAGCTCCACCGGGTAGCCTAACTCGTGCAGCATCATTTCAAGGGCGGAGATGCCGATAATCACGTCGAAGCGCTCCATATAGCCCATATGGGCGATCCGGACGATTTTGCCCACAAGCTCGCCTTGTCCGCCGGCAATGGAGACGCCATAGTTCTCACGCATGCGTTTGACGATCGCCTTCCCATCGATTCCAGCGGGGACGGTGATTGACGTCAGCACGTTGCATGGTGTTTGCGCAAAAAGTTTGAGTCCCAGGGCTTGCACAGCGTCGCGTGTGGCGGCGGCCAGCCAGGCATGGCGTGCCAAGATGTTGTCCAGCCCTTCCTGCCGGATCTGCCGCAGCGCTTCCGCCTGTGCGGTGATCACCGTGACGGGAGGGGTGAACGGCGTCTGTTTTTCCGCCACGGATTTTTTCATCTTCCGCCAATCGAAATAAAACCGTGGGCTTTTCGCGGCTTCGACCAGAGGCCAAGCTTTCGCCGATACGCAGACCATGCCAAGTCCAGGCGCGGTCATGAGCCCCTTCTGGGAACCCGTACAGACCACATCCACCTGCCACTCGTCCGTCCGGAGCTCTTGTCCTACGAGCCCCGAAACGGCATCGACGACGAAGACCGCAGCGGTCTTGGCCACTATCTTGCCGATGGCCGCGATGTCGTTGGCGACCCCGGTGGAAGTTTCTGTATGCGTCGCAAAAACGGCTTTGACATGGGGGTTTTTCTTAAGAGTTTCCTCAATTTTAGCGGGGACGACGGCCTGCCCGTCAGGTTCTCGAAGGACGATCGGTTTGGCGCCGTAGACTTCAATCATTTTAATGAACCGGTCGCCGAATACGCCGCAAGAAGCCACGATGGCGGTGTCGCCAGGAGAAAGCAGGTTGCAGACCGCGGATTCCAGAGCCCCCGTGCCAGAGCTGGCGATCAGGAACACATCGTTCTTGGTCTGAAAGGCATACTTCAGGTTATCAATGACTTCCTGAAAGATCGCGCTGAATTCAGACGTTCGGTGGTGCATAACCGGAAGGCCTTCTTTGGAAGAAACTTCCGGTGGGATAGGTGTCGGTCCAGGGGTCAGAAGAAAATGTTTTTTCATGGCGTGAATTTTCCCTCCAGGGCTAATGATAGCACTTGTTCCATATGTTTGACGGGAACAAGCTTGAGTCGACTCTTGATGTCTTCGGGGATCTCGGCGAGATCTTTCCGGTTTCCTTCAGGATACAAAAGAGTGTCGATGCCCTCACGGTAAGCGGCCAAGCTTTTTTCTTTCAAGCCACCAATGGGCAGCACGCGGCCATGGAGGGTAATTTCTCCGGTCATAGCGATCTTCTTTTTGACAGGTCTGCCGGTCATGGCGCTCAGGAGCGCCGTGGCGATCGCCGTTCCGGCGGAAGGCCCGTCTTTGGGGGTGGCGCCTTCAGGGACGTGAATATGGTAGTCGAGGGACTTAAAAAAGGAGTCCTTGATGCGCCATTTCCGGGAATTCGCGCGAATGAAAGAGAGCGCCGCCTGGGCGGACTCTTGCATGACATCTCCTAACTTTCCGGTCAGAAGCAGCTTCCCTTTGCCTGGCATTTTCGCGACCTCGATGGCGAGCGTCTCGCCGCCGTGTTCGGTCCAGGCGAGGCCCGTGGAGACCCCAACGGCGTTGTCGACCGTCTTGTTCCTGGCAAACTCGGGCACCCCCAGGAGCTTGCGGACGGCTTCTTCCCGAGCGGTATAGGGCATGGTCAGTTTTTCTTCGACAAAGGCCCTCGCGATTTTCCGACAGAGCGTCGCGATCCACCGCTCCAGCGACCGGACGCCTGCTTCGCGCGTATATTCCAGGATGATGGTTCGGATGCCTTCTTTCGAAAGGCTCACGTTTCGGGGATCAAGCCCATGCTCGGCCAGTTGTTTCGGTGCGAGATGCTCCAGCGCAATGCGGAGTTTCTCCTCTTCGGTGTATCCGGAAAAGCGAATGATCTCGAGACGGTCTAAGAGCGTATGGGGGATGTTTTGCAGGGTGTTGGCCGTGCAAATGAAGAAAACCTCGGATAAGTCAAAGCCCACATCCAGGTAATGATCCACAAAGGCCTTGTTTTGCTCAGGATCCAGGACCTCCAAGAGCGCGGCGGAGGGGTCTCCGCGCCAGTCCATGCCCATCTTGTCGATTTCGTCCAGGAGGAGGACGGGATTTTTCGTCTTCGCTTTACGAAGGGACTGGATGAGCCGGCCAGGCAAGGAGCCGATGTAGGTGCGGCGATGGCCGCGGATCTCCGCTTCATCGCGCACGCCGCCGAGAGACATCTTGGCGAATTCGCGACCCATCGCGCGGGCTATGGAGCGGGCCATGGAGGTCTTGCCGACGCCCGGGGGACCCACAAAACAAAGGATGGGGCCTTTTATTTTCTTGACCAGGCGTAAAACAGCGAGATACTCCACGATGCGCTCTTTGGCTTTGTCCAAGCCGTAATGATCCTCATCAAGAATATGCTGAGAGCGATCCAGGTCCAGATGATCCGCCGTGGTCTTCTTCCAGGGGAGACCGATCATCCAGTCCAAATAGGTCCGGATCACGGTCGATTCGGGCGAATAGGGCATCATTTTCTCAAGACGCGCCACTTCTTTCTCAGCCGCTTCCTGGGCCTCCGGAGACATCTGGGCCGCTAAAATCTTTTCACGCAGCTCGTCCATCTCTTTGGTGCTGTCATCTTTTTGCTTGAGCTCCTTTTGGATCGCCTTCATCTGTTCATTCAAGTAATATTCTTTTTGGGTCTTTTCGATCTGCGTGCGAACACGGTTATGGATGCGGCGCTCAATGTTGAGGATCTCGATTTCGGAATGGAGGACTTCCACAAGGCGTTCGAGACGTTCGCCGGGCTCGATGATCTCCAGCAGCGGCTGCTTGTCGGATAGACGCAGCAGTATGTTGCCGGCGATGAGATCGGAAAACCGGGCAGGGTCCTCAATGGCGTTGAGCGAGATGGACGTTTCGATCGACACACGCTTGTTCAGCTTGATGTATTGCGCGAAGAGCTGGGCCGCCTGGCGCATGAGCGCCTGAATTTCGGGCGAGGGGGCCGCGTCTTTTTCCAAGATCTCGATGTCCACCTCGAAGAAGTCCTTGCTGCTGCTCACGCGGAACTGCCGTATGCGGCCCCGTGCCTGGCCTTCGACCAGGATCTTGAGCTGGCCATTCGGCATTTTCAGGAGTTCGAGAATTTTGGCGGCGGTCCCGATCGTATAAAGGTCGTTTTCCTGGGGGTCATCGACTTCCGCTTGTTTTTGGGCGACAACGAAGACGAGATGTTGTGCCGTCATAGCCTCCTCAAGCGCTTTCACGCTTTTGGATCTGGACACATCCAGAGGAACCACCATGTGCGGGAAGACCACGAGGTCCCGCACGGGGAGCAGGGGCAACTTGTTAGGCAATCTTCTTTTCTTCCTTGTACTGCAGGATGGGCGGGTAAACCCTGTTGATCACTTTGTCATCCACGGTGCAACGCAACAAATTCTGCTGTTCGGGCAGCTCGTACATCACGTCGAGCAGCACTTCTTCAATAATAGCGCGCAGGCCACGGGCGCCGGAACCCCGCTTGAGCGCCAACTGTGAAATCGCGTGGAGCGCTTCCGGCCGGACGTCCAGCTCCACACCTTCCAGGCTGAACATCTTCACAAACTGTTTAATCAAGGCGTTCTTCGGCGTGGTGAGAATCCGCACGAGCGTATCTTCATCCAAATCGTCCAGCGTCGCGATGATGGGAAGACGGCCAATGAGCTCTGGGATCATGCCGGAGCGAATTAAATCTTGAGGTGTCACGTGTTTGAGTACATCACCAATCTTGAGCTCCTGTTTCGGGCGGATGTCGGCACCAAAACCGAGGCCGCGTTTGCCCACGCGCGACTCAATCAGCTTGCCCAGGCCTTCGAAGGCGCCACCGCAGATAAAGAGGATGTTGGTGGTGTTGACCTGGATATATTCCTGCTGAGGGTGCTTCCGGCCTCCTTGGGGTGGTACAGAGGCGACGGTCCCTTCCAAAATCTTTAAGAGGGCCTGCTGAACGCCCTCGCCGGAGACGTCACGGGTGATGGAGGGGGAATCCGTTTTGCGGGAAATCTTGTCAATTTCATCGATATACACAATCCCGCGCTCCGCGCGTTTGACGTCATAGTTGGCGTTTTGCAAAAGACGGAGGATGATATTTTCCACGTCTTCCCCCACATAGCCCGCTTCGGTGAGGGTCGTGGCGTCCGCGATCGCAAAAGGCACGTGCAAAAGCCTCGCGAGGGTTTGAGCGAGCAGTGTTTTGCCCGTGCCGGTCGGGCCGATCAGAAGGATGTTGGATTTTTGCAGTTCCACATCGTTGGGATAGATCTGCTGCGAGGCGGTGTCGATCCTTCGGTAATGGTTGTAAACGGCGACCGAAAGGATGCGCTTGGCGCGCTCTTGCCCGACCACATATTCATCCAGGACGCTCTTGATCTCGGCAGGTTTCGGGACTGATTTGGGGGTGCGGCGCTCGTCTTCTTCGGTGATCTTATTGAGCAGCTGAAAGGAGTTGCGGATGCACTCTTCGCAGACGTAAATCCCTTGACCGCCGATGAGGCGCAAGCCCTCACGCTTACCCTTCCCACAGAAGATGCAGTGAAAAAGGTCTTTAGGGTCGCGTGGGGGGGGCAGGCTCATGGCTTCGACTCCGGCCGCGGGTGCGGCCTTCGCTCACCATGACCCTGAGCGCCGGCGATCGAAGAGAGACGAGTCGAAGGGGTCACTTTTTTCTCACAATCACTTCATCAATGATGCCATAAATTTTGGCCTCTTCCGCGGACAGGTAGAAGTTGCGCTCCGAATCCCGTGCGATCTTGTCCACCGTTTGGCCCGTGTGTTTAGCGATGATTTCATTGAGGCGCCTCTTGGTATCGACAATTTCCTTGGCCTCAATCTCAATCTCCGTGGCCTGCCCGGAAATCCCACCACCCGAAATGAGCGGCTGGTGGATCATGATGCGCGAATGAGGGAGCGCAAAGCGCTTCCCTTTCGAGCCCGCGCATAACAGGACGGCCCCAAACGACATAGCCATTCCCATGCAAATGGTCGTAATCGGGCAGCGGATGTACTGCATGGTGTCATAGACGGCAAGCCCTGCGCTGACCATGCCGCCGGGGGAATTGATGTAGAGATTGATCTCTTTTTCCGGGTCATCGGCTTCCAGATACAGAAGCTGCGCGATGATGAGATTGGCGGAATCGGTCGTGACCGTCCCTTCATAGCCGCCGACGAAAATGATGCGGTCTTTCAGGAGTCGGGAAAAGATGTCATAGCCGACCAGATTGCCTTGGCTTACCCGCTCCAGTACGGTGGGAATCATTGAAACCATGTGTAAGGCTCCTCTCTTGCTATCTACTTAGACTTAATTTTGGCGTTTTTTTTCAAAAAATCAAGCACTTTTGTTTCGGTCAAAGACGCCCGGATCGCCAAATCGCGCTCCTGGAAGTATTTGTCAACGTTCTCCGGCTTGTCCTTGGTCTCGGCCAAGGCCTTCTTTTTGAGCTCCTCGACGTCCGGCTGGCCGGCTTCTAGCTTTTCTTGTTGTGCGATCGCCTTCAGAATATAGGAGAGTCGGACATCGCGCTCCGCTTGTGGCCGGCATTTCTCGCGAACGGTCGACTCCGCCTGCTGATCGCCCTGGGCTATGAGTCCTTGCCTTTGAAGATTTGTGAGCATGCGCTTCGCCAGGGTCTGCGTGCGCTCTTCGATGAGCGTCTGAGGAATGGCGAACTTGTGGTTGTCCAAAAGCGCTTGGAAAAGCTGCTCTTCCTCTTCTTTTTTCGCTTTCGCGTCTTTTTCCTTTTGCAGATTCTCTTCGACTTTCTTTTTGAGCTCCTCGAGCGAACTCAGCCCCAGGTCCTTGGCGAAATCATCATCGAGTTGAGGCAGCTTTTTCTCTTTGATTTCATTGACTTTCACTTGAAAGACGGCTTCTTTGCCCGCCCACTGCTTCTGAGCGTAGTCCGTTGGGAATCGGACTTGGATGGAACATTCCTTGCCCACTTCGGTTCCCAGGATCCCTTCGCTAAACCCAGCGATCGTCTGGGGCTGGTTCATGTCCAAGAGATAGTTTTTCGCCGAGCCGCCCGGGAAAGGCTTGCCATCAATCTTTCCTTCGAAATCGATGACGGCAAAATGGGATTTGCCGACCACCTGTGCGGTGGAGGCCACCAGAGAGGCGTTGCGCTCGCGGACCTCATCCATGGTTTTGGAGAGTTCCTCTTCGGTCAGGGCCGTGGAGGGCTTGTTCACCTTGATGCCCTTGTAATCTTTGACTTTCACGACTGGGTCTTTTTCAACGCGCAGGTGGAAAAGCAAAGGTTTGCCGAGATCATACTCCAGCTTTTCGACACGCGGAGTGTCGATGGCTTCCAGCTTTTTCTCACGAATGACCTGGGTTGAGGCCCGGCTGATCAGGTCTTCGAGCATCGATTGGCGCGCCCGGTCCGCGAAGCTCTTGCGGACCAGCTCGAGCGGCGCCTTGCCGACGCGAAAGCCCGGGAGGGAAGCGCGTGACTGGATCTTCTGAAACACATGTTCCAGCTCTTGGGCGACCTCCTCCTTGGGAAGCTCGACAGAAAGCGTGATAACGCACTCCTCTTCCTTGATGATTTTAACTTTAGTGGTTAACGGCTTTTCCAATGTTTCCATAAAATCCCTTCATGCTGTATTCAGTAAATGAGTGAACAATACCCAATGGACCGGGCGAGAGTTGAACTCGCAAGCCCTTGCGGGCCCGCGCTTCCTCAATTCCCTATAACGCGCAGGCCCCACAGTCGTAAGTGGGGCACAAGGTCCCCAACGATACGATCGGCCGAATGCCGATCGTTTTATCGATGGCCATCGCATCCTTAAAATACAGGAGGCGAAGGTAAGCCTTGCGCGTCTGTCCCGTCCTCGGCATTAGTTCGTGCTTGGACCGGGCGAGAGTCGAACTCGCATACCCTTGCGGGCACAAGGTCCTAAGCCTTGCGCGTCTGCCATTCCGCCACCGGTCCAGGCACGAGCTTCATCGGTCGGTACGTCCCGACAATAACCATATCGAGGATCGGGACGCGTCTGCCAATTCCGTCCGCCACTAAACCTTGGCGGACGCCCGCCATGGTGTAGTGGCGGGCGCCACCGGTCCACAAATTGCGCCCTGGGGGACTCGAACCCTCATCATCGGTTCCGAAGACCGATACTCTATCCGTTGAGCTAAGGGCGCTCAAAACGATCCAACCCTCTGCTCCTCCGCCACTATGGCTTTGGCGGACCCGCCAACGCCTCAGTGGCGGGGAAGGCAGATGCTCTATCCAATTGAGCTAAGGGCGCCAAGAACGGCAAATGAGAGATCAGAGAGCAGAAATCAGAGAAAAGGTCGGCCTCCAAGAGTCGGCCGTTCTATAAAAGATGTTTGCCGTATTTCTGCTCTCTGCTCTCTGCTCTGCTGTAAATGTGGGCCGTGCCGGAATCGAACCGGCAACCTGTCGCTTAAGAGGCGAATGCTCTACCAATTGAGCTAACGGCCCAGAAAATGATGCTCACGCCAAATGCTCTTTAAGATCTGCCTTCCCTTTCCAATCTTAAAGATTTTCTCTCGCTTCCGGGCCAAGGCAGCATCTTCAAAGTGTTGAGTATAGACTAATTCAAAGGGTATATAAGGACGAGCCGATCGAGTAACACCTTCATGATGTTCCTTCAACCGGGCCTGGGGGTCCTTATCGGTTATCCTTCAGATCCTCTATAAATTTGCGCCCTAGAGGAATCGAACCTCTATCAGTAGCTTAGAAGGCTACTGCTCTATCCATTGAGCTAAGGGCGCGATAACGGCCCATAGACAGCTCTCCGCCTCGGCACATGTGGCGGGCATTGTACTACGGGGACGATAATCAAATTTACCCCATGGCTCGGGGCGCCGCCCGCTACTGCACCGCAGCGGGCGCCCGCCGTGTTTTAGTGGCGGGCGGGATTTGCCCGCCACACGTCAGGCGGGCATCCGCCGGTTGTCTGGCGGATGAACCCGGTACCGCACCATCAACTGGCTCGGGGCGACCGAATTTGCCCGACACACTACGATCGGGCATCCGCCCGATGTGTGGCGGATGAACCGGCGACCTGTCGCCAGACACCTGGCGACCGCGCTATTTTGTCGCTACTGGGTCGGGGCGCCGGGATTTCCCGCCACTACATCCTGGCGGGCGCGCCAGCGACGTAGTGGCGCGGAACCCGGCCCCGAAAAAAACTCGGGGCGGCCGGATTTGCCCGACACACTACAGTCGGGCATCCGCCCGTTGTGTGGCGGATGAACCGGCGACCTGTCGCCAAAAGTCTGGCGACCGCGCTGCTGCTGGGTCGGGGCGCCGGGATTTGAACCCGGGACCTCCTGCTCCCAAAGCAGGCGCGCTACCAACTGCGCTACGCCCCGACCCAGCAGCAGCATTTTCACCAACTGCGTCCCGCACACCCTTCGGGTGTAGGGACTGTCCCTCCGGTCGCCGCTAGGCGACCGTCAGGGACGCTACGCCCCGAGCCAGTTGACCAACGGCGCCACCCCGATAGACAACAAAACAACACCTCAGGACGCCCCGATTCAGCGGGCCAATTCTGACACCCAGACAAGCCAAATGGTCAAATCTAACGCGAAATTCGCGACAGTTTACCATTTCTGGTATTGGACCGGCTATGAGCGCTGGAATGGGAACTAAATGCTTCGATGGATGTTGTGGTCTCGTGGGTTCAACAGTTTGATGCACTTGGATTTCAGTACGCTCGTGTACACACTCGTATCATCGAATAGGGAGGATCAGACATGATGAAGTGGCTAAGCAAATCGTTGGGGATCGTAGGATTATTGGTGTTAAGCACTGCGTTCGTTTCGGCGCATTGTGGTCATTGCGGCATGGGCGAAGGCAAGCAGGGGAAAGCCGAAAAAATGGCTCAGTGGGATGAAGAGCAACTGGAGCGTCTCACCCAGAAGCTCAATTTGACGAGCGAGCAGCAGGCGCAAGTCAAGCCTATTCTTGCTGAAAAGCAGGAGCGACTGCAGCAGGTCCGTCGGGAAACCCACGAAAAGATCAAGGCGATCCTAACCGAGGAACAAAAAGCAAAGTTTGAAGAGATGAAAGCCAAAGGACCCGGCTCCAAGTGCCCTATGGGGTGCGATTGCCCGATGTGCCAAGGCAAAGGCAACAAACAAAACAAGAGTAATAAGTAGTCCGCGGGATCCAGAGACATGACAAGCCGGGGCAGATCCTCGGGATTTGCCCCGGCTCTTGGCTTTCGTAAAGGGCTGCGGTGATGGGGTGGCGAATAGTCTCTGCTGTTGAAACTTGATGGGTCAGATAATCCGGACTCCCAGAATCTGATACCCCTTATCTCTCAGTTGTCGACAAGCCATTAAGATCTTGGAGCGAGCATCACCGATGAAAGCAGAAATATTTTCTGCCTTGGCTAATTCACCTTTATCCAGCCAGATCCCATGGCAGCTCAGACATCGGTCGAATAAGAGGTTGTGCAAGGAATCGAATTTTAATTCTTCGAGCTTCTGCCCGCAGCGGGGGCAGTCATAAGCCGTTCTCTTCGCGGCCTCTTTGATTTTCTCGATATAAGGGATGTCCTTTTTTAACTCCATCATAAACGCGAGTTCGTCCCGATCAAACCACATCCCTTTACAAGAGGAGCAGAAGTCGAAATCGACCCCTTCCAAGCGCATCTCATGTATGGCAGTCTTACACTTTGGACAATTCATAGCGGACCTCCCTAAGCAGAATTATTGCGCGCTTTGATTGTGGAGTCAATGCTCCCGGCTCCGGTCGAGCGGCCTCACTCTTTCCTGGCAGTGATTCAACATGGGTAGGTTCAAACGGGATTTGGACCCGTCCGCCCCGACAACGCTTCGCATGTAAGGGCTCCGAAGCCACAGTGGCGGAAGACCGAACACGTCAGACCTTCCAGATCTCTCAGGTGCCAGGTGTCACAGGTGAGGTGTGAGGCGGACAAATCTGGGGTGGCATCTTGAACGAGGTTAGAACCTGTCTATTGCAGACGGCTTAGGGAGGCGAATTTAGGATTTGGCTTCGACCGCTTCGAGTCGTTGGTCGATAGTTTTGAGGTCGGCCTGCATGGATTGGATGGCTTCAGTATTCCCCTGGACGGCCTCTTTTAGAGAGCGGATGTCAACGGTATTTCCCTGAACAGCTTCTTTCAGGGAGCGTATCTCTTGGCCATTGGTTCGGACCGCTGTTTTCAAAACCGCGACATCCTCTTTGACGGCGTGCAGATCGGGTTTCATACTATTCACGTCCTCACGGACGGCGGAGAGCGACTCGCCGAAGGTGTCGAACTTCGACAGCATTTGCTCCATGAGCACGTTGGCGCGTCGGGCTTCGTCTTGGGAAGGAAGGGAAGGTCCCTTGGACGGTTTCTTCGGCGATTTCACGGGAGTGATCGTACGTCCCTGCGGGGCCTTTTGTCAAACGCTCGCCGGCACCCTAATCTTCCGATAGCGCCCAGGGTCTGGTGGAGCATTTTTCACCAACGAGGTGAAAGCCTCAAATAGACGCCTTGAGTTCTCCGGGCATGCCCAGGGGGATCCACTTAATCGAGCCTCACACCTCCCCGCCACTACAGCATAGGCGGGTCCGCCCCGACAACGCTTCGCGTGTAAGGGCTCCGAAGCCACAGTGGCGCAAGACCGAACACGGCCGACCTTCCAGATCTCTCAGGTGCCAGGTGTTACATGTGAGGTGTGAGGTGGCCAAATCTGGGGTCCCAGACTGGTTGAAAGATAGAACTCTTCGGGTGAGCTTTATGCTCGGTAGAGCACTACGCTGAACTGCGAAGTGCGACCAGGTTTGTCGAGCCCTTTGGCTCGCGGGACTGCGGTGCGCCTACACCGAATCTGACGGCGGTTTCATATAAGGTTATCGTAAGGGCGATTGCCCAAATCCCAAATGCTAACTGGCTGGGTCCAGCCCAGAGTGCGATCGCACTGGCAACTGTGAACCATACTAGATTCCGAGCACTAATTATCCCCGGGAGCCATGGTCCAGTCTCTGGAGGCAGCTCGAATTGCAGGAATGCGGAGCCGCCATGGCCTTCATTGCCTGCATCGGCAGCGATACGTGCACGGACACGGACGTGCCAACCATATTTCCGCAGCGGGTCATCCGAGATTCTGTTCTTCGCGTTCAACACCAACGTTTCAGCAGCCCGCGTTTGGGGTGTTTCAATGACCGAGAGAGGACGACCATGCCGGACGTTGGGGAAGTGTGCGGCATTGTCGATGTAACCTTGGGAGATGTTTGTCGAAAGGGCATAGTCATCAGTTACCAGTAGCCCGTGCGGAGGTAATGCATCTACAACCCGTTGCATATAGCTTTCATCACCCTTGACATAACCATTAGAAAGCCCATAGACGGCGCGTTGATAACAGACATCATAAGGTGGAATGTCTTCGAGCTTAGAAATGTCTTCACCCCATAATTGAAGAATGTGAGCGGATTTATCGGTATTTGAACCCCAGCTTAGTGTCACGCGGCCGTTCAAGCGCAGAGGCTGAATCGTTCTTAGATCAATTCCGATTGTCTCGAGTTCAAGAAGCAGGGCCGCCAGGATCGAAAGGCGGTCCGGACGTCCTAAACCAGGGGTATCACCGTAGAAGTTCTCGAGATGCTCTTGCCGCGCGAATCCGTTCTCTTGTTTAAAGTCACGGTAATCTCGCAATCTCAGATGTTCCTTGATAAATCTTTGTGGATCAGATAGGGCTGCTTGAAGATCGTCATATGTGATGTTGCGGTACTTGATATCAACGAACCGGGTGAATGAAGAGCGGTTCTTGAGTGCGTTCGTAGACCAATAGTAGTGAACGGCATCTCCGCCGGATCCAATATAAAGCCCCACTAATGGACTTTCGCCGAGCGGACCCAAATGTCCTTGAACAACTTGTGCGACGGCCATGTCGTGAAGGAGAAAGGACCTGTCAGCAATCCTGTAAATGGGATGACCGATTGTGGGCAATCGCTCACGTAGTCTTTGCAACGGATCGCCTTTGGGAAAAAGGTCCGCTATTCGTTGATTAATTCTGTCTATTACCAGACGAATATCATTCAGCGGCCAAGAGACGGTATCGGCTCTTAACGGCGCTCGGCTGTCATGCTCGCTTGCATCCGCAAAGAGCAACTGCGGTGCATTGAACACTTGCGGAGAAACAATCTTCCGAGCAAGGTCGCGCAGTTCTTGTGGCTCGTGCCGTTTACGACCATTCACGTGAACCCACTCGGCCCGATGGGCGAGAGCCACACGATCGAATAAAAGCGATTCGATTGTCGAAACCTCATTCTTGTGAGCGATTCGAGAACACGCAGACGAAACGTCTGGGAATACCAACACCACGCTTAGTGGCATCGCGAGGATGCGCTTGAAGTGAATCATAAGAAGGTCGCGTCAACAATAAGTATAGAGTAAAGGGTTGCGTAACTGAAGGCCCAAATTGAGCGTCCGGAGGTCATGGGCCCGATGGCACGGAGACATAGGTCCAGGAGAAGTCAAATAGAGAGAGTTCTTTGGAAGCCCTGATCGCCAGAAACATCGATCGGGAGCTTCCGCCCTTCTTAATGGCCTGAAGTAACGTGAGTGAGACGCGAAACTTTCAATAAGTCTATTAATTCGAAGATCGTCATTTGCCCAATCATTTTTGCGAAACAAACCCATTTTCAGGGGATTGATGACGTAACCTCTACGTCAACCGCGACCGGCGGCGGCACGGCCACCCCGCGCCGCGAGCTCTGTCCGCCACTGAGGCGTCGGCGGACCCGCCGGGATGTCGTGGCGGGGAGCCGCTCCAGTTCGTGTATGGCCCGGTAGAACTGGCGCAAAAGGGTGGCTTCGTACCGGATCAGGCTATCGGTCTTGCGGCTGACGGGCAGGACACACTCTTTTCTTTACGTATAAATTCTAGTTCCACCGTGAATATTCTTCCGGTTCGCGCATCTAAGGGATGTAGGGCCATTCATCCAAGGAGGCATATTCATGCACCGGAACAAACAGTTTGATGAGCGGTATTTAGCGTTTGGGGCGGCAATGTTGAAGTTGATGGCGCAGTTGCCGGCGAATAAAGTCGGTGCACATCTCGGAGACCAGCTATTTCGAAGCGGAACCTCTGTCGGCGCTCATCTGCAAGAAGCCAGGGCCGCCGAAAGTCGGGCAGATTTCCTACACAAGTTGCAGCTTGCACTGAAAGAGGCAAGGGAGGCGCGTTACTGGTTGGAGCTCGTCCGCGCGGCAGAGTTTCAGGTCTCCGAGGACCTATCAGGTCTGATCCAGGAAGCCGGAGAATTTGTCGCCATTTTGTCTCAGTCGGTTCTAACGGCCAAGCGGAATTCGAACGGCACCTCAAACCTCAAAACGAACATAGCAAATCTTTAAGATTTGAGGTGCTCGATGTGAGGTTTGAGGTCGCTCGCCAGACGTCTGGCGAGCGATGGGGTGGCTAACGGGACTTGAACCCGCAACCTCTGCCGCCACAGGGCAGCGCTCTAACCAATTGAGCTATAGCCACCACGAAAGGATTGGCTCACGAAGAAGCGAATGATAGGGTACTAGATTCTATCGGACCAGAACAACATGCCAATCGATCAGTCTCAGCCGGTGAGATTTTGGGAAGCGAGATCGCGTAGGATTTGAATGTTGGAAACAGAAAGCAAACCCGCAGCCTTCGCCCGCTGCTCTAACCAAAATAGGAGATCAATGGCTGGTATTAGCAGCCATTGATTCGCCCCTTGAAACGGGTGCCGAGACATCCGTCTTGGCGATAGACCCACGAGAACCATGGGTCGACGAGTCCCGATTTTATAGCTTTTCGGCCTCTTTATGCGTTGTCGGGAATCAGTTAATCTCAACCATGCGCTGGACGGCCGTTCTCCTGTCCGTTGCCCTTCTTCCCCGTCCGCTTGCGCCGAAAGACGCCCGCTTGGGTGGGGCACAGGCTTTTTCCTGCGCGAGTCTCGCTTCGGAGGCGTTCCAACTGCCGTCCCTCTGGTCCAGCCGGCATCCGTTCCTGGATGACGGAAGCCGCGGCATGCGGCACAACGGTTCCGACGTGGCCCGGCCATCGCGACGTCAGCTCTTCACTCTAGGCCCGGCTCTGATTCGAGATACAGCCAACGATCGTTCACAGAAACGCCGGCCGCGCGCGGGCCGCGCGGCCGCGCGATCGGCAACCAGCCCTTCCTCGGTGCCCAAGGTCGATCCCTTTCTGGTGGCTTCCTATGCACTGGATCAGAACAAGACTATTGTGGAATTGGTCACGGATGTCCCTCGACCGGCGCCCGAGGGAACGGTCTGGATACGCTATCCTGCTAATTACGCGACCTTGGCTCGGCGGGTGGCGCTGAAGCCCTTAGTCACCATCAATGAATTGCGGGTTGTGCTGGATCTTCAGGATTTGGCGATGGTGGACGAGGCGATCCGGGGAGGGGTTGTTGTCCCCGATTTGCGCCAGTCTCAGGGATACAGCGAGGATTTCTTCTTCTGGGAGACCGCGGTGGCCGCGCGGCGCAAGTTTGTTCTCCAGACGCCCGCCGATCAGGTGGTGGGCATCGCAGAGCTGGCGAAGTTTCTCGGAAAGTCTCTTTACGTTGTTCGCGATCTGGTGGAGGCGGGCGCGCTCCGGCCGGTCGAAACGCTTTGGAGCCACGAGGACGTGCGGGGCCTCCCGTATTTCCTCAGGTCGGACCTGCCGGCGATCCTCCGCCGGTTTGCTCCCGAGCGCGTGCCGCACGCCTACCGTCTGGAAGAGCTCGCCGCCAAGCTGGGCCGAAAGGAGCGCTTCATCGCCTTTGCCATAGCCTGGAAGATCATCCAGCCGGAACAAATTGGTCCTGCCGGCCAGCCCTATTACGTGGCGTCCCCGAAGGACCTTCGCCATTTCCAACGTCAACTCAAAATGTCACCGGTCCAGCAAGTTCGTTCCCCGTTGCCTTATCCTCGAAGGGACCTGTTGACCATCGGAGAATTGGCCCAAGCGCTGCAGATGACGACGGACGAAATTTCGAAGCTGATAAAGTCCGGAGATATGCCGTATTTTCCTGTTCCCCGCGGGCAACGGACCGATTCTTTTTTCCTGGCGGACTGGGTGCCGGTGCTTCGGGAGATCTTTTGCCCCCAGCGGGTCCCCCATGCCATTTCCCAAGGTGAGCTGGCCGCTGCGATCGGGATCAACTACGAAACCTTGCGGGATCTTCTGGATGACGGCCGCGTCGCGCCGCGGATGATCGGATTTTCCTGGCGTCCTTATTTTGTGGTTTTACCGGAAGAGCTGGCCGCGCTGCGGCACCGTTTTCACCCGGATCGTCGCCGGATTTCACTGCGCGCGCTGGCCGAGAAATACGGTTACCACCGCCGCCAGGTGCACGCCGTGGCGAACCGATTGGGCTTGCCGGTCCAAACAGAGCAGTACGGCCGAATTCGTCATCAGTATCTTGCGGTGGAATTGGAAGCCACGCTCGCCGCCCATCTTCCACCCAAACGGCCTGTTGGTTACGTCTCCAAAACCGAGACGGCCAGACGATTGCGCATCCCCCCGGCATGGCTCCGCGAGCTACCGGCGGATTTTAAGGTGTACAGCGCTCAAGGCGGATATCCCACGGAATATTACGAGGCCAGCCGACTTCCCCCGGCGGACAATTTCCAAAGTGTGCTGCGCTGGCTGGAGCGGCTCCGCGGGCAAGTCCCACTTTCTAATCGTCCGCGCCGCCTGCGCACGTCTGCATAGCCCGGACTCTTCGGTTCTAGGGAACCCCTTCGCCCGCGGAACATGGCGGCCACTAATATTCCTCATCAAATCGTCTGAAAAAGAGCTAAAATACCCGTGTTGTCGCGTCGTACTGAGGAGGCATGGTCGTGGCTCCATCCACCCAAACACCGCCGATTGACACTTTGCCTGAGGTCACCTCAGAGGCCGAAAAAGTCCTTCCACGTCCTTCCCCGTCGGCGATCAAGATCTCGGAATCACTCCGGCTCCAGCGCCTCACACCCAAGATTCCCGCCACTCCTGTGCCGTTCCAATGGGATGAAAACATCTCCGGACCGGACGACATGCGCTCCATTCTATCGAACGCATTGTTTTGGGTCGGTAGCTTCATGATGGTGGCCGCAGGCATGGTTCTAGCACTGAAGTTGCTCTCCGTCGAACTGCGCCGGCCTCCGACCGGTGCGTCCTTGGAGCCCTCCCCTCGCGCTGCCCCCCAAAAAAAGATGCTCACCGCCCCATCGGAGGTTCCAAAACAGGTGGTTTCCACACAAAACAGACCCCTCCGTTTACCGGTGGCCAATCCCCAAGCCGTGTCCGAGCCGCCCCTCGCACGACCGGTCGAAACACCCGTTTCCGCCGAAGAGCTGATACCGATACCCGAAAACCTGGCCGCCCGTATTGATTCTCCGACCATGGTCGAACTGAGTTGGGATTCGGTGGGATCTTCTTATCGGTACCGCCTGTACAGTTCCTCCACGGACTTGATGGTGGATTCGGTTTTGGAAACAGAAAATCCAATCGTGAATGCTCATTTTGTCTGGAGCCCGGCGACCGATATCCAGGACGTCTGGCTGGCTGTGACCAGCCTGGATGCAGAAAATCATGAAAGCCCCATGAGCGAACCGATGTACCTGCGCCTACGGTAATCGGCCCGGACACTCCTTCTGGCCAGAGTTGAAGACCTTGCAGGACCCTCCCAAGAACCGCTCGCACCTGCGACAATCTCACATCCTAAATCCCTGTCTGGAAACCCAAACCAATAGACGGATCAACCGATTCGGCCGACGGGCCCCGACTTCAAAATGTGTGTTTGATTTCTGAATCTGACGACGGGAGTTCTCAGGCGACTAGATGATTTCAGTCGGGGTGCCAGGCAGCGGCTTGTCTTTGTAGGAGAGGATGTTCTCGCGGAGTTTGAGCAGGATCGGGCGCATGGCCTGCAGGGCCTTATAACGGTGGCTCAGGCTGTTTTTAAGAGTCGGGCCCATCTCGGAAAGGGTCTTTCCTTGATCGGGGACAAGAAACACGGGATCATAGCCAAAGCCTTCTTCGCCACGCGGACGGTCCGTGATGAAGCCGTCCAAGATACCTTCCACGGTCTGGGTGGCTCCTTTCGGAACAGCCAGAGCGATCATGCAGCGAAAGCGCGCGCGGCGGTGCTCCGTGGGAACGCCCCGCATGAGCTTGAGGAGCTTGTTGTTGTTGTCGGCAAAGCTGCAGTTGGGGCCCGCAAAGCGAGCGGAAAAGACGCCTGGCATCCCATCGAGAAAGTTGACTTCCAGTCCCGAATCATCGGCGAGCGCGATGTGCTTGGTGAACTTCGCGACTTCATAGGCCTTCTTTCGGGCATTTTCTTCGAGAGATTGTCCATCCTCCACCACTTCCGGGGCCGCCGGAAAGTGGTCGAGGGTCAAAAATTCAATCGGGGTGTCATGAAAGATGGCCATGATCTCTTTGATTTTGTGCGGGTTGCGCGTGGCGAGGACCACGCGGAAGGGGTCGAAGGGGGGGAGATCGCTCATCACGAGAGTCTTCCCAGGGCCTTCTGCTGAAGCGCGAGAATCGTTCGGATGCCTGTCTTGGCGAGCGCGAGCATCCTCTGGAGGTCGTTTTGATCAAAGGGCTTATGTTCGGCGCTCCCTTGGATTTCCACGTAATGACCGGAGCCCGTCATGACGACATTCAAGTCGACATCGGCGCGGACGTCCTTTTCATAATCCAGATCCAGGACACACTGGCCTTCGATGAGGCCGACGCTCACGGCCCCCACCGCGTCGCGAATGGGCCATTGCATGGCTTTGTTTTCTTTGCGCCAGTGCCGGAGCGCCTCCACGACGGCGATGAAACCCCCATTGATGGCGGCTGTTCGAGTGCCGCCATCGGCTTGGATGACATCACAGTCAATGAGAATGCCGAGGTCCGGGATGACACTCAAATCCATCACGGCCCGCAGGGAACGACCGATCAATCGGGAGATTTCCTTGGCGCGGCCGCCCGAGGCGATCTTGCCGCGCGCGGTGCGTTCCGCGGTCGCGCGCGGCAGCATGGAATACTCCGCGCTCAGCCAGCCTTTGTTTTGTGCCTTGGCGTGATCGGGGAGGTCTCGGGAGATGCTCGCCGTGCAAAGCACTTTCGTATGGCCCATCTGGATGAGGCAGGAACCTTCGGGATACTTCAAGTAGCGTCGTGATATCTTGATGGGTCGTAAACGATTCACTTAGGATAAGCCCTCCAGGTTCCTGTTCAACCATTCTATTTTCTTCTGCGTCTGAAGCAAAGTCTGCCGGCGGTTGTCGACCTCCTCTTTGGGGGCCCGCTCCAGAAAATCCTTGTTCTCCAGGGCGGCCTTGCCGCGCCGAAGCATCTGCTCGAGCTGCTGCCTATTTTTGATGAGCCTCGCTTTTTCCTTTTCTTTGTCGAGGAGGCCATGCGCTGCGACAAACACCTCGCCGCCGCCAAAGACGGAGAAAAGGTATTCCTTGGGTTTGGCCCCCGTGTCCAGGTCAAGCTTTTCAAGCCTGGCTAGCGAGATAATAAACGCTTGCACATCAGGATCCGTGAGGATCTCCTTCGCCTTGGAATCCAGGTTGCCCAGGTAAGCGCTCAAACGCGCTCCGGGGGGGATCACAGACTCGCTTCTGAGCGTGCGTATCGACGTCACCACGTCCTGGACGAGCTTCATTTTCTCATACGAGGACGGGTCGAGCCGCTCTTTCTGCAGGGACGGCCACGCATGCACCATGATGCTCTCCACGGGTGAGACCAGATGACCTTTGAGCGCTTGGTAGAGCGCTTCCGTCTCATAGGGCATGACGGGGTGTAGAAGTGCCAAGGCCTGGTCCAAGAGATGGGTCAGAAGGGTCTGTTTAATCTTTCGCGCCGTGCCGTCCTGTCCCATCAGAGCGACCTTGGAGATCTCCAGATACCAGTCGCAAAGCGTGCCCCAGATAAACTCATAGAGAGCTCTGGAAGCTTCCGCGGGGTTGTAGGCGGCCAGAGCCCGCGAGACCGTTTCGATGGTGCGCTGCAGTTCATGAAGAATCCAGCGGTCGGCGAGCCCGAGATGCCCCGGCGCGGGCAGGGGTTGAGGGGTATACCCTTCCAGGTTCATCAGGACAAAGCGGCTGGCGTTCCAGAGTTTGTTCGCGAAATTCCTGGCTTTGAGAAAAGAATCATCGGAAAGGTGCAGGTCCCGGCCAGGGATACTGGACTCCGCGAGGGAAAACCGCAGGGCATCGGTGCCGAACTGTTTCATCTTTTCGAGCGGGTCAATGACATTGCCGAGGGATTTGGACATTTTCTTTCCTTGTTTATCGCGGACGATCCCGTGGATATAGACATGACGGAAAGGGACGTCCTTCTTAAAATGGAGGCCCATCATCACCATGCGTGCGACCCACAGATACAGGATTTCGTGCCCTGTCACCAGCACCGAAGTGGGGTAAAACACGTCGAGATCCGTTGATTCTTCCGGCCAACCGAAAACAGAGAGCGGCCATAAAGCCGACGAAAACCATGTGTCCAGGACATCCTCGTCCTGGGTCAGGTCTTGGGATCCGCAGGAGGGGCACTTTTCGGGCTTCTCGGTGGCGGCGATGGGGGGACAAGAATCGTCCGAGGTCCGACGTCCGACGTCCGACATCACGGCGCCCTTTGGGGGCCGGGACTGTCGGTCCTGGAAGCTGCTGAGTGCTTGTCCGGGCGTCGCACGTCGGACGTTGGACGGGCAATACCAGATGGGAATGCGGTGTCCCCACCAGATCTGCCGTGAGATGCACCAGTCCCGTATAGCGTCGAGCCAATCGATATAAGGTTTTTCCCAAGAGGACGGATATATCTTCACGCGGCCATCGCGCGTGGCGCTCGCGGCTGGCGCAGCGAGCGATTTCATTCTGATGAACCATTGTTCCGAGACCAGGGGTTCAATCGTGGTTTGGCAACGGTAGCATTCCGCGGCAGAAAGCGTGTAGTCCTCTGTCTTTTCCAGGAGCCCCTGTGCTTCCAGATCGGCCACGATGCGCTTTCGCGCTTCCAGGCGGTCGAGCCCGGCGTAGGGGCCCGCGCGATGGGTCATCTTGCCATCGAAACCGATGACGACCTCGTGGGGGAGCTTGTGCCTTTCTCCAATCTCAAAGTCGGTGGGGTCATGCGCTGGCGTCACTTTGACGGCACCGGTTCCGAACGCGGACATCACCGCTTCATCGGCAATCACAGGGATTTCCCGGCCCATGAGCGGCAGAAGGACCTTCTTACCTCTATAGGGTTTGTAGCGTTCATCCTTCGGATTGACGGCGACGGCGGTGTCCCCGAGCATGGTTTCGGGGCGTGTCGTTGCAACGACCACATAGTGGCCGTCCGACGTCCGAGGTCCGACGTCGGACGTCGCACGTCGGACGTCAGTGAGAAGATAGCGGATGTACCACAGCTTGCCGGCCCGTTCTTCATGCTCTACTTCAATATCTGCGAGGGCTGTATGGCAGCGAGGGCACCAGTTCACCATACGGGGTCCCCGATAAATAAGGCCCTCCTTAAAGAGTTGGACGAAAGCATGCCGTACAGCCTTAGAGCACTGTTCATCCATGGTGAATCGGGTCCGCGACCAGTCACAGCTGGCCCCCAAGCGCCTCAGCTGCATCAGGATCGTGTCCCCTGTGTCTTTGCGCCATTCCCACATGCGCTCGAGGAACTCCTCTCGCCCCAGATCGTGACGGGTCTTCTTTTCAGAACGCATCAATTTTTCAACCACATTTTGAGTAGCGATCCCGCCATGATCGGTCCCCGGTACCCAGAGGGTCTTGTGGCCGAGCATTCTTTGCCAGCGGATGAGGATGTCCTGAAGGGTATTGTTGAGTGCATGCCCCATGTGGAGGCTCCCGGTGACGTTAGGGGGGGGGATGACGATGGCGTAGGCGGGTTTGGCCTGATGATGGGGCTTAAAATAGCCCTTTTTCCCCCAGCCCTCATACCAATCGGCTTCTGTGGTTTCAGGGTTATAGACTTTGTTCAGTTCCACCTTCGCCTTCCTTTCTTGTTATGGTTGCGATGGCCATCGGCAAAGCGGCTCGCCATTCGGGCGAGCCGTGCCGAAGGTGGGTAGCCATTCAATCAAAAAGGGCCTTTTGAATCAATTTTTAAATGAGTTTTTTCCCCTTGACACTCGACTGGGGCGTTGGTATATATGTAACGGGTTTGACAAAAATTACATGGAATTCTCACCAAAACTCAAGAAAAGTTTAGGGCGTCGTTTGACGGTGATGCTCATCCCGCACAGCGAATCTCGTCCTGTGCGGCTTAATTTTTCAGTGGCATTCCTTGTCTCTCTTGCCGTGGGCTGGACAGGCCTCACGGTCTGGTCCGGTTTTATTGTCAGTCGGCATGTGGACTACTGGAGAGCGCGAACCAACGAAAGTGTCCTGCGCGCCAAGATGTGGTACTTCACTCAGGAGATGAAAAAATCACGTGAGTACCTGGACCGCGTGAAAGAAACGGAAATTGCCCTCCAGCGTCTCTTGCAGATGAAGTCGCGTAAAGCGATTGTCGAGACGGACCATGCGATGGGAGGGCCGACACCGACGGACAATCGTGCGCTCTTGGGCATGATGACAGGGCGCCGGCCTGAGCTTCGGATGGAAGATATGCACAGCCAGCTCGCCGAAGTGAAGCAGTCGGGCTCGGATCTGATTTCAAATTACACCGAAATCGCCGATTACATCAAGGATCAGCGGGCCCTTTTCAGAGCCACGCCCATGGGACTTCCGGCGTCCGGCCATTACACTTCCGGGTATGGCCATCGTCGTGATCCGTTCGAGCAGGCGGATGGGGAGTACCACCGCGGGCTTGATATTGCCAGCGCCTTGGGGACCCCGATCAAAGCCACGGCAGATGGTTCGGTGCTCATCGCCTCATGGCAGGGCGGGTATGGGCGGATGGTGGTCATCGATCATGGTCGCGGCTACAAAACCTACTACGCGCACACGTCCAAAATCTTGGTCCGGCCCGGCGACCGAGTCAAACGTGGCGATGTGATCGCTTTGATGGGCACTTCCGGACACAGCACCGGCTATCATTTGCATTATGAAGTTTGGCACAACGGTCGCGCCGTCAATCCGATCAAATTCGTCAAGGCGCAGGGGGAATAATCGTCATGTTTAGAACAAAGAGCGGCCAGGACAAGGTTGACAACCAATTAGAATCCATGATCGGAACAGAATCCTCTTTCCAGGGGACCCTGCGCTCCAAAGGGTCCATCCGTATTGATGGCAAGGTGGAAGGTGGCATTTCCGCCGAAGGGGTGATCCTGGGAGAACGCGGTGAAGTCCAGGGCGATATCTCGGCCCGCACGGTCGTCATAGGCGGCAAAGTGACCGGTAATATCCATGCCACAGAATCTCTTGAACTTCTCTCCAAATCGCAGGTCTTTGGTGATCTGCATGCGCCGCAGCTTTTGATCGCCGAAGGCGCTATCTTTGAAGGCTCCTGTCTCATGGCCTCGGAGAAAGCCAAGGTGATCGAAGTCAAGGTGAACGGCTGAGCTTCCTTTTGCCCAAGCCGCACCTGAGATCTCTCCCCACTTCCCTTATTTAGTTGCCTTCCTGAGGCTCCTTTTCTAGAATATCCATGACGTCATTAACCAGCTCTGGTCGAGCTGGTTTTTCTGCGCCCGAGTTATCCTGAAAACCTATGATGAACTTCTTACGGAAGTATCAGATGCATGTCCTGGCCGGGATCCTGGCCTTTTTTGTCATTTCTATCGCGATGAATTTTGGAGGGAGCTTTTTTGTGAAAGGGTCTCTCAATGACACCATCGTCGAAGTGAACGGCGAAGATGTCCCCCTTCGCAAGTACTGGAGTTATTACTACCGCTCCCTCGATACGACGAAGCCGCTGGATGAGGCGGCGCGCGCACAAAAACGGGATGAAACCATCCGCGATCTTGTGCAGTCGGTCCTCTTCGCCAAAGAAGTCAAGCGTTACGGCATTTACGTGCCCGATGTCCAGGTGGCGGTGAGCCTCACGCAATACCCGGCGTTTCAGACCGAGGGCCGCTTCGACCCACAACGCTACCTGCAAGTGATCCGGTCACAGCTTCGAACAACGCCCCAGGAGTTTGAGGAAGAACAGCGCATGTCCATCGGTTTTTACAAACTTCGCTGGCTCATCCAATCGTCCATGAAAATCACGGATCAGGAGATGGAACTTTCCGGGGGCTATTCGGACTTTGCGCGCGCCAATGCCGAGGAAGAGCTGGATGTGAAAGACCCCAAAACGGGCAAGGCCCAAGCCCAGAAGAAACGGCGCAGGACCGACGCCGAAATCCGCGAACTCTATCGGAATCAGCTTTGGAACGATAAAATCATGTTCGGTTTCAATCAATGGCTCAGTCAGCTGGGGCAACGCTTGCGTGTCAAGACGCATTTCGATGTCCTGGAAGGAAGGGCTCAAGGCTAATGTCGACGCTCGTGGTGGTGGGAGTGCAATGGGGGGATGAAGGCAAAGGCAAAATTGTCCATCTTCTTGGCAAAAAAGCCGATGTCGTGGTGCGCTATCAGGGGGGCAATAACGCCGGCCATACGGTCATTTTCGATGGGAAACATTTTGTCCTCCATCTGATTCCTTCGGGGATTCTTGAGCCGAGCAAAATGTGCCTGATCGGCAATGGGGTGGTGGTCGACCCCGAGGCGCTGCGAGAAGAATTCCATTTCCTCGAGAAGCGCAAGGTCCGCGTCCGAGGCCGGCTGTTTGTATCTGACGCGGCTCATGTGATTCTCTCCTATCACCGCTATTTGGATTGCCTCCATGAGGACCGGGCCGGTGTGGGAAAAATCGGCACCACACGCCGGGGCATCGGTCCCGCCTATTCCGACAAGGTCGGACGCGTTGGGATTCGAGTGGCAGACTATGTCAATCCCAGGGTTTTTTTGCCGCTCCTTGAAAGCAACCTCAAAGAGAAGGCACCGCTCTTGGCGAAGTTCGGATCCTTGAGATCCATCCGGGAGGGAGTGCTCAAAAATTACGGTTCCCTCCGGTCTTTTCTTGCGCCCCTGGTGGTCAACGGACCGCGGCTGGTGAACCAGTGCGTGGACGATGGCAAGCAGGTGCTCTTTGAGAGTGCTCAAGGGACGATGCTGGATGTGGATTTCGGAACCTATCCTTTCGTGACCTCCTCCAATCCCGTGGCCGGAGGGGTTTGCGTGGGTTCTGGTCTTGCCCCAACGAAGATTGATGATGTGCTCGGCGTCCTGAAAGCGTATACGACGCGGGTTGGCGAAGGTCCCTTTCCAACGGAACTGACTGACAATCTTGGCGAAACCCTGCGCCAAAAAGGGATGGAGTTCGGAGCGACCACGGGCCGGCCTCGGCGTTGCGGCTGGTTTGACGCGGTCGCGGTACGCCATGCCGTCCGCATCAACGGGTCCCGGTGGCTTGCTCTGACGAAGCTCGACGTTCTGGAGGGTGTTCATCCGATCCGGATCGCGGTGGCCTACAGAGTCGGGAAAAAGGTCCTCAAGGAATTCCCCAGTGACCGCTCGGCGCAAGCTGAAGCGGAACCCATTTATGAACAGATGCCGGGCTTTCAGGGTTCAATCCGCGGCATGACACGCTTCAGCCAGTTGCCGCTGAACGCGCGGAACTACGTGAAGCGCCTGGAAGCGCTCGTGGGAGCCAAGATCGCGATGGTTTCCTTGGGACGCAGCCGGGAAGAAACGATCATGATGGATTCCAAGTTCCCCTGGAAGTTATGAAAGCCCTCCTCGCCCTCGAATCGGGCCGTCTCTTTCACGGCTCCTCGTTCGGCGCCGAGGGGGAGACGTCCGGCGAGGTCGTCTTCAATACGTCGATGGCGGGCTATCAGGAGATTTTGACCGACCCTTCCTACGAAGGACAGATCATTACCATGACCTCGCCCCATATCGGGAACTACGGCGTCAATGAAGAGGACGCCGAAAGCCGAAAACCTTTCGGTGCGGGTCTGATCGTTCGGGAAATCAGCGGCCTACATTCTAATTGGCGGGCCCGCGAGAGCCTGCCGTCCTACATGCAGCGTTTTGGCCTGGTTGGACTCACCGATGTCGATACCCGGGCCCTCACCAGGCACCTGCGGGAAACAGGCTCCTTACGGGGTGTCGTTTCGACGCGAGACCTTGACCCGAAGAGCCTCGTGGCCAAAGCCCAGGGCTGTCCAAGCATGGCGGGCGCCGATTTGGCCAAAGCCGTGACCTGTGAAAAGCCTTATCAATGGGTCCGCGAAGGCGGCCGCTGGCTGCGACAATCGATCGACCGGCCCCCTGAGCTTGCTCCGGCTGAACGCTTTCGTGTCGTCGTGATGGATTTTGGCATCAAGTTTAATACGCTGCGAAATCTCGCGCAGCGGGCCTGCCAGGTGATTGTGGTCCCTGCGACCTCTTCAGCCAAAGCGATCCTTGATTTGAATCCCCATGGCGTTTTGGTGTCCAACGGCCCTGGTGATCCTTCGGCCGTGACGTACGGCATCGAGGCCTTGAAAGGCCTCATCAAGAATATGGAGGGCCGCGCGGAAAATGAGCGTTTCGCGATGATGGGCATCTGCCTCGGTCACCAATTGCTGGGCCTGGCGCTTGGGGGTAAGACGTTCAAGCTGAAGTTTGGCCATCGTGGCGGCAACCATCCGGTCAAGGACCTCACGACTGGCAAAATTGAGATCACCTCCCAGAACCATGGATTTGCCGTGGATGCCGCAAGCCTGCCTTCTTCGGAAGTGGAGATGACCCATCTCAACTTGAACGACAACACGTGTGAAGGGCTCCGCCATAAGAAGCTTCCCATTTTCGCCGTCCAGTATCACCCCGAAGCGGCGCCCGGCCCGCACGACGCGGCCTACCTGTTCGACCGCTTTATGGAGCAAATGAAGGAAAGGAATAGCTAAATTTCGTCATTCCGGCGAAAGCCGGAATCTATCATGATAGACCCCGGGTCTCCACAAGTCCGGCGACCCGGCCCGCCGGGTGTGTGGAGGGCCGGCTTCCGCCGGGGTGACAGCTAAAAGGTATGCCCAAGCGAACTGATATCAAAACCATCCTGATCATCGGCTCCGGCCCGATCGTCATCGGCCAGGCTTGTGAGTTCGACTATTCCGGAACCCAGGCCGTCAAAGCCCTTCGCAAGGAGGGCTACCGGATTGTCCTCGTCAACTCGAACCCAGCGACGATCATGACGGACCCTGAACTCGCCGATGCAACCTATGTGGAGCCGCTCACCCCCGAAATTCTGGAAGAAATCATTGCCAAAGAAAAACCCGAAGCGCTGCTGCCAACCCTGGGGGGACAAACGGCGCTTAATCTCGCTGTGGCACTCGCCACGCGAGGGGTCCTGGACAAATACAAAGTCGAGCTCATCGGAGCGAAACTCGACGCGATCAAAAAAGCGGAAGACCGCCTCCTCTTTAAGAAAACCATGCAGGATGTCGGACTCAAAGTCCCCAAGAGCGGTTACGCGAAGTCTCTGGCCGAAGGCGAAGAGATTGCCCGTAATATTGGTTTTCCGATCATCATCCGCCCATCCTTCACGCTGGGGGGCATTGGTTCGGGGACGGTTTATACCAAGGACGAATTGTTGGAGGCCCTCCAACGGGGTCTCGAAGCAAGTCCCGTGGGTGAGGTGCTCATGGAGCAGTCCGTGCTGGGCTGGAAAGAGTATGAGCTGGAAGTGATGCGCGACTGCCGTGATAACTGCGTCATTATCTGCTCGATCGAAAACTTTGACCCGATGGGCGTGCATACGGGAGACTCCATTACGGTAGCGCCCATTCAGACTCTGACGGATCTCGAGTACCAGGCGATGCGTGATGACGCCTTTACCTGCATCCGGGCGATCGGTGTGGACACGGGTGGGTCCAACATCCAGTTTGCCGTCGATCCCGCGACGGGTGAGCGTGTGGTCATCGAGATGAACCCGCGCGTGTCTCGCAGCTCGGCGCTCGCTTCCAAAGCGACAGGCTATCCGATCGCCAAGATCGCGGCGCTGCTCGCGGTGGGCTACCGGTTGGACGAGCTCCCCAATGACATCACAAAGAAAACACCCGCCTCTTTTGAGCCCACGATCGATTACACGGTGGTCAAGATTCCGCGCTTTGCCTTTGAGAAATTTACAGCGGCCGATCAAACGTTAAATACCGCGATGAAATCCGTCGGCGAGGTCATGGCGCTGGGCCGAACCTTCAAGGAGGCCCTGCAGAAAGCGCTTCGAGGCCTTGAGGTCGGATCGCAAGGATTAGGGGCCGATCGAAAGAGCCCGGGAGAGGAACTGTCGAGCTCGGAAGGGGCCGCAAACATCGAACACGGACAGTGGATGAACCTTTTGCATGACCGCATCCGGGTCCCCAATTGTGACCGCATCTTCTATCTTCGCGCCGCCTTGAAGGCAGGTGTTACCGCCCCACAAATCACCGAGTGGTCCGGGATCGATCCCTGGTTTATCCATCAGATCGAGGACATTCTCTCTTGTGAAAAAGCGATTGCCGCCGCGCCCAAGAACCCGCTGCCGCGTGAGCTGCTTCTTGAAGCCAAGCGCCACGGATTCTCCGATGTTCAGATCGCGGTCCTGCGCGGTGTGAGCGAGAAAGACGTTCGCTCCTGGCGCATGAGCGAAAAGATCCTTCCAACCTATAAGTCGGTGGACACCTGCGCGGCGGAGTTCCAGGCTTACACGCCCTATTTCTATTCGACCTATGAGGAAGAAGATGAGGTCGTCCCGAGCGCTCAAAAGAAGGCCATCATCCTCGGCGGCGGCCCCAACCGCATCGGGCAAGGCATTGAGTTTGACTACTGCTGCGTCCATGCCGTCATGGCGCTTAAAGAGGATGGGTATGAGACCCTGATGATCAATTGTAATCCCGAGACGGTTTCGACGGATTATGACACCTCCGATAAACTCTATTTTGAGCCCCTCACCCTGGAAGACGTGCTGAACATCGTCCAGAAAGAAAAGCCCGAAGGCGTCATTGTTCAATTCGGGGGTCAGACGCCGCTCAACCTCGCCCTCCCGCTTGAACAAGCTGGCGTGCAGATCCTGGGCACTTCCCCGGACTCCATTGATTTGGCTGAAGATCGCAAGCGCTTTGGCGCTCTGTTAACCAAACTGGGCATTCCTCAGGCCCCCAATGGGACCGCGCGCTCTTTTGAAGAAGCCCGCGCGACCGCCGAGCGCATCACCTATCCCGTGATGGTCCGGCCGAGCTATGTCCTCGGCGGTCGCGCGATGGAAGTCGTCTATGACGACGCGATGCTGGCGGACTATATCGCCCGAGCGACACGGGTCTCACCCGAACACCCGATTCTCATTGATAAGTTTCTGGACAATGCGACGGAACTGGATGTCGACGCCCTCTGTGACGGCCAGGACATCTACATTGGCGGGATCATGGAGCATATTGAGGAAGCCGGTATCCATTCTGGGGATTCTGCTTGCGTGCTTCCCCCGCGAACTCTTTCCGCAAAAGATCTCCACACCATCAAAACGTACACCGAGCAGTTAGCCAAGGGGCTGGGTGTGAAGGGTCTTATGAATATCCAATTCGCGATCCGCGAGGGCATCATCTATATTCTGGAAGCCAATCCCCGCGCCAGCCGTACGGTCCCCTTTGTTTCGAAAGCCACCGGCGTGCCCCTCGCGAAGATTGCCGCGAAACTCATGGTGGGTCGCAAGCTCAGGGAATTGCTGTCGCCCCATCTTCTTAAGGAGGGCCCGAAGATGTCCTGGGTGGCGGTGAAGGAAGCCGTTCTTCCCTGGTCGCGTTTCCCGGGTGTCGACGCCGTGCTTGGCCCTGAGATGCGCTCGACAGGCGAAGTGATGGGTATCGATCAGGACTTCTCAAGGGCCTTCGCAAAATCCCAGTCCGCGGCAGGCTCGCAGTTGCCAAAAGCTGGCGGCGTTCTTTTCAGTTTAGCGGACCGCGATAAGAAAGCGGGCGCACACATCGCCAAGGAAATGGCCAAGCTAGGTTTCGAGCTTCTGGCGACGAGCTCGACAGCGGCTTGCCTCCGTGAACAGGGGCTTGAGGTGCGGACGGTCCAAAAACTGAATGAGGGACGACCCAACGTCGCGGACGTGATCAAAAACCGGGAGGCGGCCCTTGTGATCAACACGCCCTCAGGCAGACGGTCCCATTCCGAAGGTTTTACCATCCGTCAAGCCGCCCTGCAGCACAACGTGCCGATTGTGACGACGCTCGCTGCCGCACGCGCGGCGCTGGCGGGTCTGCGCAGCATCCGGGAAGACCGCGTCACCGTGGCCTCTTTACAAGAATACTATCAAAGGACAAAGGACCAAGGGATCAGGGCACAGGTCTAGGGTCCAAAGCCTATCCTCTTGTTTCTAATTTATGGCTAACGTTGTCTTACGCAGCGTCAGGAAAGTGATCAACGGTCATGTGATTGTCACCGGGATCAACCTGGAGATCCCGGACCGCGAATTCTGTGTACTCGTAGGCCCTTCGGGATGCGGAAAAAGCACGACGCTGCGCATGATCGCCGGTCTTGAGGAGCTCACGTCAGGGGAGATCTGGATTGGCAATCGCCTGGTCAATGGTGTTCCTCCCAAAGAGCGGGATATCGCCATGGTGTTCCAGAATTACGCGCTCTATCCGCACATGACGGCCTATGAGAACATGGCTTTTGGACTCAAACTCCGGGGCTATAAGAAGAAGGAAATCGACGCGCGTGTGCGCGAGACGGCGGAAATCCTCAACCTCACCCACTTGCTGGAGCGAAAGCCGAAGGACCTCTCCGGCGGCCAGCGCCAGCGGGTCGCGGTGGGCCGGGCGATTGTGCGCAAGCCCAAAGTTTTTCTCTTTGACGAGCCCCTCTCGAACCTGGACGCAAAACTCCGCGTACAGATGCGTACGGAACTCTCCAAACTCCATGATCGTCTGCAAACAACCATGATCTACGTCACGCACGATCAGGTCGAGGCGATGACGATGGGAGACCGGATCTGCGTGATGAAGGATGGATCCATTATGCAGGTGGATAAGCCCTTGGACATCTACAACAAGCCGGCCAATAAATTCGTGGCCAGCTTTATCGGTAGTCCGCCGATGAACTTTATGGATGTCCAGGTGGTTCGTCGGTCGGGCCATTTCTATCTTGAAGAAGGCAAGTTTACGCTTGAGCTTTTGCCGGCGATGGGCAAAGCCGTCGCATCGTATGTGGGCAAAGTGGTGACGCTCGGCGTTCGGCCTGAAGATATCTACGACAAAGTCTACGCGGGCAACATCGCGACCGAAGGCCGTACGGCCGTCTCGACGGTCGAAGTCGTTGAACCGATGGGGAGTGAAGTGCTTCTGTATCTCAACACCGGCAAAAACACCCTGGTGGCCCGTGTCGAACCTCAGTCCGAAGCCAAAGTCAACCAGGAGATTGAAATTCTCTTTAATCTCGAGAAAATCCGTCTCTTTGACAAAGAAACCCAGGAACGAATTCTCTGACGGCAGCGCACAGCGAAAAGCGAGCAGCGAACATCGATCAGCTTTCCGCTATGCGCTTTGCGGTGCTTGCTGTCGTATGATGCTTGACCCCTACCAGAGCTAGTTGTTATAGTTCATCAGTCCCTACAGGTTGTATCCCCTTAAGCACTGGAGACCCGGAGGCCGTTCCTTCATGAAATGTCCGTATTGTGGACACCAAGAGGATAGAGTACTCGATTCGAGGCCGTTGGAGGGCGCGAGTATTATCCGACGTCGCCGGGAGTGCCAGGCCTGCCACAAACGATTCACGACCTACGAACGTCTCGAAGAAGTGCCCCTCATGGTCCTCAAATCCAATGAGCGGCGAGAACCTTTTAATCGCGATAAACTGCGCGAAGGGATTCTGCGCGCCTGCGAAAAGCGCCCCATTGGCCCGGATGTCATCGAGCGCATCATCGCGGAGATTGAGTACGAGCTCCAAGATTACGTGATGCAGGTTCCCTCGCGCGTGATCGGGGAGAAAGTCCTGAAGAAACTCAAGGACTTGGATACCGTGGCCTATATCCGATTCGCTTCCGTGTACCGCCAGTTCGCCGATCCGCAGGCCTTCCTTGAGGAACTGATGACTCTCGAGAAGAGCAAAAAAGAAGCCCAGAAATTGGCGCCCGACTTTCATCCTGGCCGCGGACGCAAAAGCCATAAAATTGAAAAACGGTCCAAGGCAGAAATCGCATGATCTCCCCCTGCGCCAGACGCCAAGGCGATCCATGCTGAAATCGGACCGCTGGATCACCCGAATGGCCAATGAAAAGGGCATGATCGAGCCCTTTGAGCCGAAACAGGTCAAAGTGGTCGAGCGTCCGGGAGGTCCCACTCCCGTGATCTCTTATGGTGTCTCCTCTTATGGCTATGACATCCGGGTGGCTCGGCAATTTAAAGTCCTGGATCCCGCTCACATGCAGGCGGGTTTGACGGACCCTAAAAACTTTGACACGAGCGCCTATCAAGATGTCGAAACCGATATCTGTATCCTCCCGCCGCATGGCATGGCGATAGCCCAGTCGCTCGAATATTTTCGAATCCCTCGTGAGATTCTCGTGGTTTGCCATGGGAAATCCACTTACTCGCGCTGTGGGATCCAGGTGTCCATCGCGCCGCTGGAGCCGGAGTGGGAGGGCCGCCTCACCTTTTCCATTACCAACACCACGGCCCTGCCGGCCAAAGTGTATGCCGAAGAAGGCATTGCCCAGATTTTGTTTTTGGAATCGGATGAGGTGTGTGAGACCTCGTACGCAGATAAAAAGGGAAAGTATCAGCGCCAGGCCGCTTTTACCCCACCCACCGTCTAGCTCGCCACGACGTCGCTGGCGAGTCCGCCAACGGCACAATGGCGGAGGAGGAGAGGCATATGGCATTCTTTGTTGGCCGTGATCGTGAAGCACGGCGCGCTTATGGGTTTGATGAAATTGCGCTCGTTCCGGGGGCCGTCACGGTCAATCCGGAAGAAGTCGATATCTCGATCAAGATCGGCTCGGTCAAGCTCGAAATCCCATTTTTAGCAAGCGCCATGGATGGCGTGGTCGACGCCAAATTCGCGATCGCCATGGGCAAGCAGGGGGGGCTGGCGGTCCTGAACTTGGACGGCATCCACTCCCGCTATGAGAACGTCGAAGAGGTCTATGAACGCATCGCTGCAGCGCCGCCGGAAATGGCTACAGAGCTTGTACAGAAACTCTATAAAGAACCGGTCAAAGAAGAGCTGATCGAAAAGCGGGTCAAAGAAATGAAAAAAGGCGGCGTCGCGGCGGCCGTCTCCTGCATCCCGACCAACGCAGAGAAATTCGCGCCGATTGCTCAGGAAGCGGGAGCGGATCTGTTCTTCGTCCAATCCACCGTCGCCACGGTTCGTCACATCGCCTCGAAATACAAAGTGGTGGACCTCCCGAAGCTCGTCAAAAGTCTCAAAGTGCCGGTCGTCATTGGCAATACGGTGAACTATACCGCCTGTTTGGAACTCATGGAAACAGGCTGCGCAGCCGTTCTCGTAGGTGTGGGACCGGGAGCGGCCTGTACCTCGCGGGGCGTCTTGGGCATTGGTGTGCCGCAGGTGACCGCAACCGTTGATTGCGCAGCGGCACGCGACTTCCATTTCAAGAAATCCGGCCACTATGTCCCGATCATTACCGACGGGGGCATGAACATGGGGGGCGAAATCTGCAAGGCCTTCGCCTCGGGTGCCGACGCCGTCATGGTAGGCTCCGCCTTTGCCAGGGCCAAAGAAGCTCCCGGCCGCGGCTATCACTGGGGCATGGCGACTCCACACCACAACCTCCCGCGTGGGACGCGTATTCATGTGGGCACGAGCGGCTCGCTTGAAGAAATCCTCTACGGGCCCGCGCGTACCGACGACGGAACACAGAATCTCGTGGGAGCGCTCAGGACCTGCATGGGCACCGTCGGCGCGCGCAACATCAAAGAAATGCAGTTGACCGAGCTCATCATCGCGCCCGCCATTCAGCATGAGGGGAAAATCTTCCAGAAAGCGCAAAGAGTTGGGATGGGCAAATGAATACAGCGTCTCGCGTCCCGGGTCTCGTGTCCCGGGTCTTTCGGAAGGCTGCCTACGATGACGCGGGACTCAGGACGCGGGACTCAGGACGACCTCGATGATTGTCATTCTTGATTTTGGCAGCCAATACACGCAGCTCATCGCCAGACGCGTGAGAGAAGCCAAGGTCTATTGTGAAATTCTGCCCTTTCGGGCCAGCGCCCAGGAGATCAAGAGCAAGGCCCCCTCCGGCATTATTCTCTCCGGCGGGCCCTCGAGTGTCTACGCGGCGGATGCCCCGCGGCCGGATGCCGCCCTTTGGAACCTCGGCGTGCCGGTGCTGGGGATTTGTTACGGCATGCAGCTCATGACCGAACATTTCGGCGGCCGCGTGAAGAAGGCCGATCACCGCGAGTATGGCCATGCGGATCTGGAAATCGATCATTCCAATGGTCTTTTCCATGGCCTTGACGAAAAAATGCCTGTCTGGATGAGCCATGGGGACGCGGCGGACGAGATGCCGACGGATTTTGTACGCCTGGCCCACTCGCGTAACGCGCGATTTGCCGCCATCGCCAATCTCAAACAAAAATTTTACGGTGTTCAGTTCCATCCGGAAGTGCACCATACCCCGAGTGGCCCCCAGATCCTCAAGAATTTCTTGAGCCGCGTCTGTAGGGAAAAGCCGATCTGGACCATGGAGTCCTTTATCCAGGGGCAGCTCAAGGAGATCCGGTCTCAAGTTGGAAAGGACCATGTGATCTGCGCCATGTCCGGCGGGGTCGATTCGTCCGTCGCGGCGATGCTTGTCGACAAAGCGGTCGGGAAGCAGCTCACCTGCGTCTTCGTCGACAACGGGCTCCTGCGAAAAGGGGAAAAGGAACGGGTCGAAAGAATCTTTAAGAACAGGTTCAAGGGGGAACTGCGAATAATCGACGCGTCGGCTCGCTTCCTTCAAAAGCTCGCGGGGGTGGATGATCCTGAAAAGAAACGCAAGATCATTGGCAACGAGTTCATTTCTGTTTTCGACGATGAAGCTCAAAAGCTTGGGCCGGTCGACTTCCTGGTTCAAGGGACGCTCTATCCCGACGTGATCGAAAGTGTGTCCGTCAAAGGTCCTTCCGCCACGATCAAAACCCACCACAACGTGGGAGGCTTACCCGAGCGGATGAAGCTCAAACTGATCGAACCTCTCCGTTTTCTCTTTAAGGACGAAGTCCGCGCTCTGGGCAAGGAGCTCGGTATTCCAGAGGAAATCCTCCAGCGCCATCCCTTCCCTGGGCCTGGCCTTGGGGTCCGGATCCTCGGCCCTGTGACAGCGGAACGCCTGGATCTGCTGCGGCGAGCAGACTCGATCGTCGAAGAAGAGGTTCGCGCGGCGGGGCTCTATAACCAGATGTGGCAGGCCTTTGCGGTCCTGCTGCCGGTGAGTTCGGTGGGTGTGATGGGCGATGAGCGGACCTACGAGAACGTGGTCGCGGTGAGAGCCGTCACCTCGACGGATGGTATGACCGCCGACTGGGTCAAGATGCCTTATGAGGTGCTGGCGAAGATGTCCAACCGCATCATCAATGAAGTGCGGGGGATTAACCGAGTGGCCTATGACATCTCGTCCAAGCCGCCCGCGACGATTGAATGGGAATGAGCGGCCTCACCCCGGCGGCTTGTTAGCCGGGGCCCATCACGCACCGATCATGATGGATCCGACACACTGCGGTCGGACGCCTGTTGTGTGGCGTCCCGGCTGACGACCTGCCGGGTTGACGGAGAAAGGAGAACACATGACCATGTCTGTATTAGAAACCTTGCCGCTTCCGCTTTTTATCCGCGGGAAAGTTCGAGACGTTTACGATCTGGGCGACCGTCTCCTGATGGTGGCCTCGGACCGGATCTCGGCGTTTGATTACGTGCTGGGTACCCCCGTTCCGGACAAGGGGAAAATCCTCACCCAGATCTCCACCTGGTGGTTCCAACAGCTCGAAGGTGTTGTTCCTCATCACCTCATCACCGCGGACGTTGAGCGTTTTCCCGCAAATCTCCATGGCTATGCCGAAGCCCTGGAGGGTCGTACGATGCTGGTCAAGAAGACGGACAAGATCATGATTGAGTGCGTCGTGCGTGGGTACCTGGCCGGAAGCGGCTGGAAAGAATACCAGAAGACGCAAAGCGTCTGCGGTGTGCCGCTTCCCTCGGGGCTCAAAGAATCCAGTCGGTTGCCTCAACCGATCTTCACCCCGGCGACCAAGGAAGAAGGCGGCAAACACGACGAAAATATTTCCTTCGAGCGCATGGCCCAGATCGTCGGACGGGCCCTCGCGACCCAGCTCAAGGACACGAGCCTTGCCATTTATCAGAAGGCCGCCCAGATCTCGGAGGCCCGCGGGCTCATTCTCTGCGACACCAAGTTTGAGTTCGGGCAGCTGAGCGGCCAGGTCATCCTCATCGATGAGGTCTTAACGCCCGATTCTTCCCGTTTCTGGGAACAATCGAAGTATCAGGAAGGGAAAGCCCAAGACAGCATCGACAAGCAATATGTCCGAGACTACCTTGAGCGTATCCAATGGAACAAGCAGCCCCCCGTGCCCACCCTGCCTGAGGAGGTGGTCCGGAAAACGAGGGCCAAATACATCGAGGCTTTTGAGCGCCTGACCGGTGTTCCGTTTGAGTGCTGATGCCACGAACATTTTTATTTGAGATTGGCTATAAGCCGGGCGTGAAAGACCCTGTCGGAGAGGGTCTGAAGTCTGATTTGGAGCATTTACGCCTGGCCAAGGTCAAAAAAGTGGCGAGTGCCCAGCTCTACAAGATCTCCGGCACCCTCACCGCTGAACAGAGGGTCCGCATTGCCAGGGACCTCCTCTGCGATCCGATCCTCCATGAACCGCGGGACAAGGCGTTCGAGAAAACCCGGTCCATGGTCCTGGACGTCTGGTACAAGGCCGGTGTCACCGACGTGGTGGGGGAGAGCGTCAAAAAAGGGATTGAGGACCTGGACATTTCGGGGGTGCAAGAGGTTCGCACCGGCATGCGCTATCATCTTGAAGGCATCACGAAGCGCGAAACCGCTGAGAAGGTCGCCCTTTCACTTCTCGTCAATCCCCTCGTTCACGATTTGGTGATCCATGCTGACTAAAGACCCCACACGCGTCAAGCAAGTTCCGCTTCTTTCTTCGGAGGATTCGCAGCTTCTTGAGATCAGCCGAAAAGGGCTCCTCTCGCTCAACCTCCAGGAAATGAAGGCCATCCAGGCCTATTTTGACCGCGTCGGGCGGGACCCGACGGACGTGGAACTGGAGACCATCGCGCAAACCTGGAGCGAGCACTGCAAGCACAAGACCTTCAGCGGCGTCATTGAGTATGAGGAGAAGGGACGCGGCTCGCGTGTGTATGACAATCTCCTTAAATCCACGATCATGAAGGCCACCCAGGAGCTCGACAAGCCCTGGTGCCTTTCCACCTTTAAAGACAACGCCGGCGTCATCGAGTTCGATGACGAGTGGGGTGTGGCCTTTAAAGTGGAGACCCACAACCATCCTTCGGCGCTGGAGCCCTACGGCGGCGCGGGAACGGGGCTCGGCGGGGTGACCCGGGATATTCTGGGCGTGGGGCTTGGGGCGAAACCCGTCATGAACACGGACGTGTTCGCGTTCGCGCCGCCGGACATGCCGGCAAGAAAAATTCCCCGTGGCGTGCTGCACCCCCGGCGTATTATCCAAGGGGTTGTCGCGGGCGTGCGGGACTACGGCAACCGGATGGGCATTCCAACGGCCAACGGTGCCGTTTATTATGACGATCGATTTGTGGCCAATCCCCTTGTCTTCTGCGGCACCGTGGGCCTCATTCCCAAGGACAAAGTCAATAAGGAAATCCACGCCGGGGACCTTGTGGTCTGTCTGGGTGGAAGGACGGGCCGTGACGGCATTCACGGCGCGACTTTTTCATCCGCCGCGCTCGAAGAGGGGATTTCCTCCTCGGTGGTGCAGATTGGGCACGCCATCATGGAAAAGAGGACCATGGACGTGCTGCTTCAGGCGCGCGATCTGGGACTTTATCGCGCGGTGACGGATTGCGGCGCGGGCGGTTTCTCATCTGCCGTGGGAGAGCTTGGATCGGAGACGGGGGTCGTCGTGGACCTTGAAAAAGCGCCACTCAAATACGAGGGACTTCTGCCCTGGGAAATCTGGCTCTCGGAGAGCCAAGAACGCATGGTGATCGCTGTCCCGCCTGAACACTGGCCGGCGCTCAAAACCCTGGCGGACTCCGAAAATGTCGAAGCGACCGCGATCGGAGTGTTCACCCAGGACAAGAAGCTCACGGTCCGCTACGGCGGTGAAGTCGCTGGCCAAATCGAGATGGACTTTTTGCATGGCGGCATGCCCCGCGTGCACCGGAAAGCGATTTGGAACGGGTCGTCCGACGTCCCACGTCCGACGTCTGAGATCAAAATCAAAGATCTGGGGCTTCGGACGTCGGACCTCGGACGGGTTTTGATCAGCCTCCTGTCCCATCCGAACATCGCGTCCAAACGATGGATCGTCCGACAATATGATCACGAAGTGCAGGGCGGAAGCGTCATCAAACCTTTTGTCGGCCTGGATCAGCGCGGGCCGTCGGACGCGGCGGTCTTTCGACCGCGGTTGGATTCCGAGCGCGCGGTCGTGATCAGCAATGGTTTTAACCCTTCCTATGGAGACAGCGACCCGTATTGGATGAGCGCTTGCGCGATCGATGAGGCGCTTCGGAACCTTGTGGCGGTGGGGGGCGATATCCGTCATGCCGCCATTTTGGATAACTTCTGTTGGGGAAATCCCGAGGATGAGCAGGAGCTCGCGGCATTGGTCCGCGCCTGCCAGGCTTGCTATGACATGGCCAAAGGCTACGGTGTCCCATTTATTTCCGGCAAGGACAGCCTGAACAACACCTGGCGCGACCCGGCTGGCAAACTCCAGTCTATCCCGCGGAGCCTGCTGATTTCTGCCATCGGCGTCCTCAAAGACGCGAGGCGCACGGTCACCATGGATTTAAAGGAACCCGGTGACGGGGTGTATCTCGTGGGTGAAACAAGGGAGGAGCTGGGCGGCGCGCATCTCTGGAAGGTGCTGGAGAAGTCCCCGAAAGGCCTTGCCGCGCGAGGATGCGTCCCTCGGGTGATGGTCCAGCGCGCGACGGAAACCTTTGCGCTTCTGCATCAGGCGATCACGCGCGGATACGTCCGTGCCTGCCATGATCTTTCTGAAGGCGGCCTCGCGGTGGCCGCGGCCGAAATGGCCTTTGCGGGAGAACTCGGCATGAGCCTCGATATCTCCCGGGCGCCCGTCACGACGAAGGTGTCGGACCTCGCGCTCCTCTTTTCTGAAACGCCCAGCCGTTTCCTCGTGGAGGTACCTCCCGTCGCTCGCAAAGGCTTTGAGACCCTGCTCAAAGGGCATGTGGCGCTCTTGGGCCGGGTGACCCGATCAAAGGCCCTTGTTCTTCGGAGTGGACGATCCAAGGCCCCGATGGTTCAACTGTCGGTGGAGGCCCTTCGGAAGGCGTGGGAAATATGAGGCAGAGCAGAGGGCCGAGAGCAGAGAGCAGAAAGGCATGAGTGTGAAAGCCATTATTTTGAGGACAGCGGGGACGAACTGTGACCAGGAGTCGGCCCACGCGCTGCGCATGGCCGGGGCTGAGCCGGACATTGTTCATATCAACCAGCTCCTCAGCCGCAAGGTGAGCCTTGATCCCTATAAGCTCATGATCATCCCGGGAGGGTTCTCGTATGGGGATGACGTGGCGGCAGGAAAAATCCTGGCCAATGAGATGCGCTTTAAACTGCGTGAGGCTCTGGACGCCTTTGTGGCCCAGGGCAAGCGCATCATGGGTATCTGCAATGGTTTTCAGGTTCTCGTCAAAACAGGTTACTTGCCGGGCACGCCCGACAGGACGCAGGTGGTGACGCTTGCCTCGAATGATTCCGGTCGTTTCCAATGTCAGTGGGTCACGATGAAACGGGAAAAGTCGGCCTGCCAATGGTTGAACAACACCGACCTCGCGTGGGACCTGCCGATTGCTCACGGGGAGGGAAAGTTTGTGGCGCGTGACGCCGCGACCCTTGCCACGCTCGAGAAAAACAGGCAGATCGTTTTTCGTTACGAGGGGCCCAACCCGAACGGGTCGGTCCATGCCATTGCCGGCATCTGCAGCGCGGATGGCAACGTCGTGGGGCTCATGCCGCATCCGGAGCGGCATGTCTCACGCTTGCAGCATCCGGAATGGACACGCTCTCGTGAGCCGGGCAAAGGCAGGGTCCCGGTGGGCCTGCAGTTTTTCCAGGCGGCTGTTTTGAATTGAAGGGAGACTCATGAGACCATTGGACGATCATTTTCACGATGAGTGCGGCGTCGTCGGCGTGCAGCATCATCCTGAGGCGGCGCGTATCACTTACCTGAGCCTCTACGCGCTGCAGCACCGCGGTCAGGAATCCGCGGGCATTGTGGCTTCGGATGGCTCGACGGTTTCCCGCCATGTGGCGATGGGTCTTGCGGCCGATATCTTCAACAAAAAGACCCTCGAGCCTCTCAAAGGTCCCCTCGCGATTGGCCACGTTCGCTACTCGACGGCGGGCGACACCACACTCCGAAACGCCCAGCCACTGCTCGCCAATACCTCCCATGGCGTGCTGGCTCTTGCGCACAACGGCAATCTGACCAACGCCCTGACGATTCGCAAACAGCTGGAAAGTCAGGGCTCTATTTTTCAGACCACATCGGATACGGAAGTGATTCTGCATCTGGTCGCGCGATCCAAAGCCAGGACGCTCCGGGAGGCCATTTTGGAGGCGCTACGGCAGGTGGAGGGCGCTTATTCCCTCGTGTTCTGCACCAAGAAAGAACTGATTGCCGCGCGCGACCCTTATGGTGTCAGGCCGCTGATTCTCGGTAAGCTCGGCAAAGCGACGATGATCGTCTCGGAAACCTGCGCTTTGGACCTCGTGGACGCGAAGTTTGTGCGGGAGGTGAAGCCCGGGGAGCTCCTCTATGTGAACGGCGGCGGCATCAAATCGACTATGTTTGCTCAACGCTCGCAGAGCGCGTTCTGCAGCTTTGAAAACATTTATTTCGCCCGCCCTGACGGACTTCTTTTCGGCAAGAGCGTCTATGCGGTGAGGACCGAACTGGGCCGCCAGCTTGCCCGAGAGGCGCCTGCGAAAGCGGACTGGGTGGTGGCGGTTCCGGATTCCGCAAACGTCGCCGCGGTGGGCTATGCTGAGGAGTCCGGCATACCTTATGGCTTGGGGCTCATTCGAAGCCACTACATTGGCCGTACCTTTATCGAGCCGTCACAGACGATTCGCGATTTTGGTGTGCGCATCAAATACAACGCAGTCCGGGAAGCGTTAAAAGGAAAAAGCATTGTGCTGGTGGATGACTCGATCGTTCGTGGGACGACCAGCCGCAAACTCGTCCGGATGCTTCGGCGGGTGGGGGTCCAAGCGATCCACATGCGGGTCAGCTCGCCGCCTATCGTCGGGTCCTGTTACTACGGCATTGATACGCCCACCAAGAAAGAGTTGATCGCGGCCCGCTACTCCGTCCAGGAAATCCAGGAGTATCTCGGGGTCGAGAGTCTTGCTTATCTTTCCGTGGAAGGGCTCCTCAAGTGCTGCGGGGGGACTTCGAAAACCTTCTGCGTCGGCTGCTTCACGGACCAGTACCCTGTGCCGCTCGTGGACTTTGCCCAAAAAGACCGCAAACCCGTCTGCTAGACTTCCAGGCTACGTAAGAGAATCTCTCCCCGGCGCTCGGGGCACAAGACCTGAGCAACCTCCAACACCCGGGGCATCGGCTCTGGGGCGTCTGCCTCAAATTGGTATAATAAGTTCGCTGTAAAACCCCCAATCATGAGCATCAAAATCCTTGTCATTGGTGGCGGCGGGCGGGAGCATGCCCTCGTCCATACCCTGGCCCAAAGCCGCCAAGCGCCTAAAATATACTGCGCTCCAGGCAACGCCGGCATCGCCCAGGAAGCTGAATGCGTCGCCCTTTCCGCCGGCAATATCCCGGCCCTCTTCAAATTCGCCAAGGACCGCGAAATCGATCTCACCCTCGTCGGCCCCGAAGCGCCTCTTGTGGCCGGCATCGTCGACCATTTTCGTCAAGGAGGCCTTGCTATTGTCGGGCCCACCAAAACAGCTGCGCGCCTGGAAGGCAGCAAATCCTTTGCCAAAGAATTCATGCGCAAGTACGGTATTCCAACCGCCCGCTATGAGGTGGTCCCGAACCTCCAAAAGGGCTCCTATCTTCTCCAACACTGGAAGGGCGCCTGTGTGGTCAAAGCCGATGGGCTGGCCGCTGGCAAAGGCGTGAAAGTGTGCCAGGGCACCACGGAAGCCAAAGCGTTTCTTTTTGAGGTGATGGAAAAGGAAGTGTTCGGCTCGGCAGGCTCCACGGCTGTTCTGGAGGAGTGTCTCACGGGAGAAGAGGCCACCGTCATGGCTTTCTGCGACGGCAAGACCCTCGTCGCCATGCCCGCCTCACAGGACCATAAACGCCTCCAGGACCATGACGAAGGTCCGAATACGGGCGGTATGGGCGCTTACGCGCCAGCGCCCATGGTCTCGCCATCCCTCACCGACCGCCTCGAAGAAGAGATTTTTCAGCCCTTTCTCAAAGGGATCGCGGCCGAGGGTTTTGATTATCGCGGCATCATCTACTTTGGTCTCATGATCACGCCCTCCGGGCCTCGGGTCCTGGAGTTTAACGTGCGCTTTGGCGATCCCGAAACTCAAGCCGTTCTGCCGCTCCTCGAGAGCGACCTCATCGATGTCCTCCTGGCCGTCGCCGAAAGACGGCTGGCCTCCCAGCACGTCCGCTGGAAAAAGAAACATTCCCTGTGCGTGGTGCTTGCCTCCGAGGGCTACCCCGGGGCCTATGAGAAGGGAAAGCCCATCCGCGGGCTCAAACCCAGGCAAGCGGCCCTCACGAAAGTCTTTCACGCCGGGACCGAGAAAGCGGGAAGCGACATTGTCACCGCGGGCGGGCGGGTGCTGGGCGTGACGACCCTCGCGGAGACCCTGGAAGCCGCTCGCGTCGGGGCCTATCAAGCGTCGGACAAGATCTCCTATGAGGGAAAGATCTTCCGGAAAGATATCGGGGCCAAGGCCCTGGCGGTTGCGGGCGGATCACGATGAACCGAACGGCCACCAATGTCGGGGCTGGCCGATTGGTGATGGACGCTGCCAAAATTGACCAGAAGGTCCGCTCGCTCGTGGAGGCCATCCGAAAGGAATTTTCCGCGGACCTTTCAAAACTGGCGCTGGTCGGCATTCAAACAAGGGGGGCGCACCTGGCTCGAAGAATTGCCAAGCTCCTCGGCGAAGAAGCGGGCCAGGACATTCCCGTGGGCATTCTCGACATCACCCTCTACCGTGACGATGTGGGCGACATCGCGGCCCAACCGGAAGTCAAAGAAACCGATCTGCCTTTTGATATTGAAGGACGCCCGCTGGTCTTGGTCGATGACGTCCTCTTCACCGGACGAACCATACGGTCCGCCATGAACGCGCTCATCGATTACAGTCGTCCTCATTGCATTCGCCTGGCGGTGCTGGTCGATCGGGGGCATCGCGAACTTCCCATCTCGGCGGATTATGCGGGCCTGGTCCTCAAGACGCAGCCCGACGATGTCGTGGACGTCAACTTGAAAGAAATTGATGAAGAAGATAGCATCCGTGTACGAAAATATGAGGACCGCAAGGCCAAATGAAACTTCGGCATAAAGATCTTCTGGGGCTTGCCCACCTGACCGCCGAAGAAATCGAGCTGATCCTCAATACCGCCATCCCCTTTAAGCGACTCTTTACACGTTCCATCAAGAAAGTGCCCCCCTTGCGCGGCAAAACCGTCGCGCTTCTCTTTTACGAGCCTTCGACCCGCACGCGCACGTCCTTTGAGCTCGCCGCGACGAGGCTTTCCGCCGACGTCTTGAGCCTGTCGGTCTCCTCCTCGAGCGTCCAGAAAGGGGAAACCCTTATGGATACGGCCCGCAACCTTGAGGCGATGAAGGTGGACTACATCGTTCTGCGCCACTCGGTCTCTGGGGCGCCGGAGCTTCTGGCGCGTGGTGTCAAAGCCCACGTGGTCAATGCCGGTGATGGCAATCACGAGCACCCCACCCAGGGGCTGCTCGATCTTTTTACCATCCGCGAGAAGAAAAAGAGGATCCAGGGGCTGACCGTGACCATCATCGGCGACATTGTCCACTCGCGCGTGGCGCGCTCGAATATCTGGGGGCTCACAAAGCTCGGGGCCAACGTCCGGCTGTGCGGCCCGGCGACGCTGATCCCCCAGGACATGAAGGCCGCTTTCGGAGACCACGTTCAAGTCACCTACAATATGAAAGAGGCCTTGGAGGGCGCGGACGTGGCTTACGTGCTGCGGCTGCAAATGGAGCGCCAGCAGGAAAACCTCTTTCCGAGCCTGCGGGAATATCACGAATTTTATGGCCTCGACGCGAAGAAACTCTCTTGGGCGAAGAAGGATTGTCTCGTGATGCACCCCGGCCCCATGAACCGCGGCGTGGAAATTTCCTCCGCGGTGGCGGACGGCCCACAGTCGGTCATCCTGGAGCAGGTGACCAATGGTATCGCCGTGCGCATGGCCTCTCTTTACCTTCTTGCCGGCAGCACCAGCCATCTTCCGGTCGGGTCACCGGCGGACTTTCTGGCGGAGAAGAAAACCCTATGAAAAGCGCTACCGTAAGCTGGGCGAAAAAACAAACCCCGAGCAAAGCGTCTGAGAACAAGCCTCAGCTCCTGATCCGGGGCGGGCATCTCGTTGACCCGCGCAATCACATCGACACGCTCATGGATGTGCTGATCGAAGGCCAGCATGTCCAGAAAGTCGCCAAGGAGATCAAGGTCTCCAAAGACGCCGACATCATCAACGCGGCGGGGCTGGTGATCACGCCCGGCCTGATCGATGTCCATGTGCACCTGCGCGAGCCGGGGCAGGAAGAAAAAGAGACGATCGCCACGGGCACCGCGGCGGCCGCCATGGGAGGCTTCACCTCCGTGGCCTGCATGCCCAACACCACGCCGCCCCTCGATAACGTTTCCCAGATCCAGTTTGTTCTCATGAAGGCGCAAAGCGAAGGCTATGTGCGGGTCTTTCCCATCGGCGCCATCACGAAAGGCCAGGAGGGCGCGGAGCTCACCGAGATCGGCGCCATGGTCCGGGCCGGCTGCGTCGCCATCTCCGATGACGGCAAGCCCGTCACAAACGCCAAGCTTTTTCGCCGGGCGCTGGAGTATGCCAAAACCTTCGGGCTCACGGTGATCGATCACTGCGAGGACGCGGACCTCGCCAAAGGCGGCGTCATGAATGAGGGGAAACTCTCCGCGCTCCTGGGACTCAAGGGCATCCCGCGCCAGGCCGAATATATTGTGGTCGGGCGCAACATCGCGCTCTGTGAGCTGACCGGCGCGCGTTTGCATCTGGCGCACATGTCGACGAAGGAATCGGTGGCGCTCGTTCGCCAGGCCAAAAAGCGCGGCCTGCCCATCACCGCGGAGACCTGCCCCCATTACTTCACGCTGACCGAGGAAGCGGTCTCGGGCTACGATACGAATGCCAAGATGAACCCGCCGCTCAGGACCTCCGAAGACCGGCAGGCGATCCTCGAGGGGCTTGCGGACGGAACGCTGGAGGTGATCGCCTCCGACCACGCGCCGCATACCATGCCCCAAAAGTCGCGGGAGTTTGATTTCGCGCCCTTCGGCGTCATCGGTCTTGAGACCACCCTGAGCGTCGTCCTGACCCATCTGGTCCAGGCCAAGGTCCTGTCGCTGAGCGCTGCTGTGCGCGCGCTCACGGACGCGCCGGCCAGGGCCTTGAATCTGCCCGGCGGGCACCTTTCGCCGGGGGCGCCCGCGGACCTCACCCTCATCAACCTGAAGGCGAAGCACACGGTCGACCAGTTTGTTTCCAAGAGTCAGAATTCACCCTTTAAGGGCTGGACGCTGCAGGGACGAGCGGTCGCGACCCTCGTGGGCGGCAAGCTCGTCATGCAAAACGGCCGCCTGCTCAAGAAGCCGGAACTCCATTAACACGAATTTGATGTCTGAACCATCCACATCACGGGAGCCGCTTGCGCTCAAAGAGCCCGTCGGGGCCGCGCTGGGGACCGTCGGCGTGCGCAGGGTTTGACCCCATGATGGACCGAAAAGTCATCGTCCAGAAAGTTCAGAACCTGGGCGCGGCCAACTACCTCCTGACGCTCAGGTCCCCTGAGCAAGCCCGCCACGTGCAGCCGGGTCAGTTCCTGATGATCAAATGCGCCGAAGACGTGGATGAAGGTCCGCTGTTGCGTCGCCCCTTTAGCATCTTCGCGATCGACCATCCCCCGCGCGCCAAGAGTCCTTCCGGCATCAAGATCCTGGTCAAGGACATCGGTCTTGGGACGCACAAGTTAGCGAAGGTGAAGCCCGGTCAGGCACTGTTTGCTCTGGGTCCACAAGGGCGTCCCTTTGAGATCCGCCAAGACCCGAACAGCAAGGTCCGCTACGCGTGCCTCGTCGCCGGCGGAGTCGGCATTGCGGCCCTCTACCTTCTGGCGAGAGAATTGTCCGCGCTCGGCGCCACCCCAGTCCTTTTTTACGGCGCCCGCACGGCGAAGGACTTGGTCCTGCGCGACTATTTCGAACGCCTGGGGGTCCGGACTTTTTACGCGACAGAAGACGGCTCCAAGGGCATGAAGGGCCTCGTGACCGTCCCTCTCCAGCGTTTTCTCAAGGAGCATCGTCATCAGGGGATTCAGATGTACGCCTGCGGACCCTGGGCGATGATGCGCGCGGCAGATCAATTGGCCCGGAAATATGACGTGCCTTGTGTCGTGAGCCTCGAAGCGCGCATGGGATGCTCGGTCGGTGCGTGCCTGGGATGTGTGGTCCGGATGAAGGACAACCGGCCGTCCGCGCGCTACCTCCGGGTCTGCATGGAAGGGCCGGTCATGAACAGCCGCCTCATCGACTGGGCTTCTTCCCCGATGTGAATCATGATGACTAAACCCAACATACATCCGAAGATGGCCGTCGAGATTGGCGGAGTCCGCTTTAAAAACCCGGTCTTGACCGCCAGTGGCACCTTTGCCTACGGGGTTGAGTTTACGCACCTCGTGGATCTCCATTCGATCGGGGGCGTGGTGGTCAAGGGGATTTCGATGAAGCCGATCGAGGGCAACCCCCCGCCGCGCATTTATGAGACGGCTTCCGGCATGCTCAACGCGATCGGCTGGCAGAACATCGGGGCCCGGGAGTTTGTCGCGAAGAAACTGCCGGCCCTGCGGAAGTTCGACACCCAGGTCGTCGTGAACATCGTGGGGTTTACGCTCGAGGACTATCTCGAGGTGGCCCGGTTCCTGAACGATGTCCCGGGGATTGCCGCGCTCGAACTGAACATCTCCTGTCCGAATGTGAAGCACGGCGGCTTTCACTTCAACAAGGACCCCCGCGACACGTTCAAGGTGACCGCCCGAACCAGGAAGGCCTCCCCGAAGATCCCTCTGTGGGTGAAGCTCTCGCCGAATGTCACGGACATCCGCCCGTTCGCCCGGGCCTGCGAAGAGGCGGGAGCCGACGCCATTTCGGCCGTGAACACGTTCGTCGGCATGGCGGTCAATGTCAAGACCCGGCGCCCGCGCCTGCGATTTGTCACGGGGGGCCTTTCGGGCCCGGCCATCAAACCGGTGGCTCTGCGTATGGTCTGGGAAGCCTCGCGCGCGGTCAAAATTCCGGTGATTGGGATCGGCGGCATCGCCCGTACGGAAGATGCTCTGGAGTTTATGATCGCCGGAGCGCATGCCGTTCAAGTGGGGACGGCCAACTTTTACCACCCGGACGCCTCGGGTCAGATCGCCCGGGGATTGGAAGACTATTGCCGGACCGAGGGCATCCGGGACATCAACAGCCTCGTCGGGAGCTTGAGAGTATGAAACCGCTGATTGTGGCCCTCGATGTGGAGACCGACCAGGAGGCCCTGCGCCTGGTGCGGGAGCTCAAGCCCCAGGTGGATTTGTTCAAGGTGGGGCCGGTCCTTTTCCTAAAATACGGCGGAGCGCTTCTTTCGCAGATCCGCGCCCTGGGCGCTGAGATCTTCCTCGATATGAAGTTTCATGACATCCCGAGCGTCGTGGCCAAGGCCATCGCACGGGCGGGCGAGTGGGGTGTCTACAGCGCCACCCTTCACACCTGCGGCGGCAAGGGCATGATGAAGGAAGCCGCGGCTGTCACGAAGCGCCCGAAGCTTTGGGGCGTGACGGTCCTGACGAGTCTCGACGAGAAGGACCTGGAACGCTTGGGCATCACCCGCAGTATTCAGGACCAGACGCTCATGCTCGCGACGGCGGCCGCCGAGTGTGGCCTGGAGGGCGTGATCTCCTCGGTGCGGGAGGCGTTGGCCATTAAGAATGCCTGCGGGAAGAGCTTTCAGGTTGTGACCCCCGGCATTCGCCTCGCGAAGGCCAGCGACGACCAGAAACGGGTGGAAACACCGCTCGAAGCCGTCCGGCAGGGTGTTGACTTTTTTGTGATGGGCCGGCCCGTGATAGAATCGAGGAGTCCGATGGAGACTGTCCAAGAGATTTATCAATCCCTCAAGGTGAAACGATGAAACAAGAAGATGTGCTCAAGATGTTCAAGGAGCGCGGAGCGCTCTTGCAGGGTCATTTCAAGCTCACGAGCGGCCTTCACTCGGACAGCTATTTGCAATGCGCGCTTCTTCTTCAGCACGGCTGTGACGCGGACCGGCTGGGAGCGGCGCTCGCGCGAAAAATCAAGGCCGTCTCCATCGACAAGCCCGTGACAGCCGTTGTCACACCCGCCATTGGCGGTATTGTGATGGGGTACGTGATTGGCCGCGCCCTCGGCGCGAGGGCCATTTTCGCGGAGCGGGTCGATGGCCAATTCGTCCTGCGGCGGGGTTTCGCGCTTGCTCCCGGAGAAGAGGTCATCGTGGCCGAAGACGTGATCACCACCGGCGGTTCGGTCCGTGAAGTGGCGAGACTCGTGGAAAACGCCGGCGCTCACGTGGCAGGCTATGCGGCTTTAGCTGAGCGGGGGGAATCGGACGCCCGCTTCTCAGCGCCGAAACATGTTCTTTTGCGGTTGCCCCTGGTCACGTACGCGCCGGACAACTGTCCCCTGTGCAAGGAAGGGCTCCTGCTGGTCAAACCGGGCAGCCGGCCCGAACCGGCGAAGAAAGCATGATCACCTATAAAAAAGCGGGCGTGGATGTCGAGGCGGGTGACGCGCTCGTTGAACGCATCAAAAAGATGTCCCCCTTGATCGGTGGCTTTGCCGGGCTCTTTCCGTTTCCAGCCAAAGGCATGAAGAGCCCGCAGCTCGTCGGCTGCACGGACGGTGTGGGCACCAAGCTCAAGCTGGCGTTTCTCGCGGACAAGCACGACACGGTGGGCCTTGACCTTGTCGCGATGAACGTCAACGACCTTCTCTGTTCGGGCGCCAAACCCCTCTTTTTCCTGGATTACTTTGCCTGCGGCAAGCTCGATGTCGACCGGGCTGAAAAGGTGGTCCGCGGCATTGTCCACGGCTGTGAGCAATCGAACTGTGTTCTTCTGGGCGGGGAAACCGCGGAGATGCCGGGGTTCTATGCCGAAGGCGAATACGACCTCGCCGGTTTCGCGGTGGGCGTGGTGGATAAGCCCCGCGTGATCACCGGGAAAAGCGTGCGGCCGGGGGACGTGGTCCTTGGTCTTCCGTCCTCGGGCCTTCATTCCAACGGCTATTCTTTGGTCCGCAAACTTTATACGGAGCCTGAGCTCCGGCGCCGGATGGCGGAGTTCCTGGAGCCCACCCGCATTTATGTGAAGGCCCTCATGCCACTCATCGAGCGCAAGAGGCCGCTCATCAAGGCCATGGCGCACATCACGGGCGAGAGCTTCATCGGCAATATCCCGCGCGTGCTGCCCCGAGGCGTCCAGGCGCGGATCACGCTCCGCAGCTGGCCGGTGCCGGAGCTTTTCCATGAGATCCAGCGGCGCGCCGGCATCCCGGACGAGGAGATGTTCAATACGCTCAACATGGGCATTGGCATGGTGCTGGTGGTCTCACCCAAGGATGTGGCCGTCGTGGAAGAGCACCTCCGTCCGGTTTATCCCATCGGCGTCATAGAGGAAGGGTCCAAAGGGATCCGATTCAGTTAGTGCAATGCTCTGTAGTGAAACGTCATTCCGGCGAAAGCCGTCCGCCAGACGTCTGGCGGACTGTCCCTTCCTATGATCTCTAGGGATGGGGACGGAATCCAGAACATCGACTGGACCCCGGCGTGCGCCGGGGTGACGATTTGTCACTTTGCATGGGGAGAGTTAAATCGTGTCTGGCAATAGAACAGTACGTGTGGCAGTCCTGGTGTCGGGCAGTGGGTCCAACTTGCAGGCGCTCTTGGATGCCAGAATACCGCTCCTCGAATTCGTGCTCGTTCTTTCAAGCAAACCGGGGGTGTTCGCTCTGGAGCGGGCAGCCAAACATGGGGTCCCGACGGCTGTCGTCGAACCGAAGGCCTTCGCCACCGAAGAAGCGTTTCAGGCCGAGGTCTTCACCCGCTTAAAAGCCGCGGCGCCTGATGTGATTTGCCTGGCGGGCTACTTACGGAAGTTGGGGCCCCAGATTGTCAGGGGTTTTCGAGGCCGCATCCTCAACATCCATCCCGCGCTGCTCCCGAAGTTTGGCGGGCCCGGAATGTACGGCCATTTTGTCCATGAGGCGGTGCTCGCCGCGGGGGAGAAAGAATCGGGATGTACCGTGCATGTGGTGGATGAGGAGTATGATCATGGGAAGACGCTCGCGCAGGCGAAAGTCCCCGTCCTCCCCGGCGATACCGCGGAGACGCTCGCGCAGAGAGTTTTAGAGCAGGAACATCAGCTCTATCCAGAAACCCTTAGACAGTTCTGTGAGAATCTGCCGATCATCGGCTGTCACCCCGGCGAAAGCCGGGGTCTATCATGATAGATTCCGTCCCCATCCCTAGAGATCATAGGAAGGGACAGTCCGCCAGACGTCTGGCGGACGGCTTCCGCCGGAATGACGTACTCGACTGAAGAGGTTAATCCAATGATTGAACGCTACGCCCGGCCCGAAATGACCCGTCTGTGGACGGACGAATACCGCTTTGAAAAGATGCTGGAAGTGGAGCTGCTCTCCACCGAGGCGCTGGTGAAGCAAAAGAAGGTCCCGGCCGCCGCGCTGGCGAAGATCCGCGACAAGGCGCGCATCGATGTGCCGCGCATCCGCGAGATCGAAAAAGAGGTCAAGCACGACGTCATCGCTTTTGTGACCCAGGTGGCCGAGACCGTGGGTCCCGAAGCCCAGCAGTACCTGCATTTTGGGCTGACGTCGTCGGACGTTCTCGACACCGCGCTGGCGGTCCAAATGGTGGAAGCGGCGGACCTGCTGTTGAAAGATCTTTCCGAACTGCAGAAGACGGTCGCCGCACTCGCCAAGGCGCACGAGAAAACGCTCATGATCGGGCGTTCGCACGGCATTCACGGCGAGCCGATCACCTTCGGTTTCAAGGTCGCCGGCTGGTACAGCGAGTTGCGCCGCTCCGAAGAGCGGCTAAGGCGCGCCCGCGAGGTCGCGGGCTATGGATCGATCTCCGGGGCGATGGGGACCTTCGCGCACCTCGATCCTTCCATCGAAGAATATATCTGCAAACAGCTGGGGCTCAAGGCCGAGCCGGCAGCCACGCAAGTCATCCCGCGGGACCGGCATGCCGAGTACATGGCCGAACTGGCCATCGTGGCGGCCGGCATTGAACGGATCGCGCTGGAAATCCGGCACCTGCAGCGCACGGAAGTCCTGGAGGTGGAAGAGCCCTTCAGCAAAGGCCAGAAGGGGAGCTCCGCGATGCCGCACAAGCGCAACCCGATCGCCTGCGAGAATCTCTGCGGTTTGGCGCGCCTGGTCCGCAGCAACGCGATGGCGGCCCTGGAGAATGTCGCGCTCTGGCATGAGCGCGATATCAGCCATTCGTCGGTGGAGCGGGTGATCCTGCCGGATTCGACGATCCTGCTCGACTTCATGATCGTGCGGTTGAACAACGTCCTGCGCGGTCTGCAGGTCTACCCACAGAACATGAAGCGCAATATGCTCAAGACAGTCGAACTGATCGCTTCGCAGCGGCTCTTGCTTGCGCTCGTGGACAAAGGCGTGGGACGCGACGAGGCGTATCGCACGGTCCAGGAACACGCGATGAAAGCGTGGCAGGAGGGGGAGAGCTTCCGCCAATTGGTCTCGTCAGACCCCCGCTTCAAAGGGAAGCTGAGCAAAGCGGAGCTTGACCAGGTTTTTGATCCCGCCTATTACGTGCGCCACGTCCGCGACATCTTCAAGCGGCTGGGTCTCTAAATATCCACGTTTTGTATCTCTTTCGTGATTTCGCGACTTTCTAAAAGGGCGCCCGGGGTGTTTTGTCGTGCCGCCCGCCAGTCCCTCTAAGGGAACCATCCCGCGGTTCCCCCCGCCAGACATCGGGCGGGTCCCCCTTCCCCTATGGCGGGCTACGCACGACAAAACACCCCCAAGCGCCTTGCCCGCTCGCGGAACTGCTAATGAAATACCCCGGTTTTTTAATCTCCAAGAGGGCCTTTAGGCCTAGGCCAAATAGTCCCTTTTTTGTAGCCCTCCAGCCCATTTCTTCTCCGATGACCGTGCCCTAAAATAGAAGCAACGATTCACGGGTATTCGCGGAAGCGTATCAATCGTTCCGTGCCGTGGTTGTTCACCCATGCCAAGACCTCTGCTTAGGCTTTTCGCGCTGCTTCTCATCCCCTGCCTGTTGCCGGGTTCCGTCCCCGCGTCGGCATTCTCCGCGGCGGGCGGGCGGCTTGATTCTCGAGCGTCCCTCACCGCCTCCTCGCTCTATGCCGAACAGGCGGTTGTGCCATTTTTGCTCTCGCCTCGCCACTCGATCATGCAGCGCATGCGTCAGAGTTTTCAGTAACTTCGCCGCCAAACCGTCGAACCCGCCCCATCGTTGGGGCCCGCTCACGTCCCGGAAACCCAGGACATCTCTGAAGCGCCAATCGCTCCAGCAGCGGCGATGCCACCGAAAGCTCCTTCCAGAAGGGAACAAGCTTCAACCGTACGGTCCGCTTCACCAGAGAATCCAAAGCGCATAACTATGCGTAGGGTGATCAGCCGTCGGATAGCGGACTGGACGGGTCAGCCGTTTGAACAAGTGTTTGCTGCGCTTGATGCGTTCACGACAGATCCCGCTCATCAGGACGCCCTCTCACAAATATTCAAGGGGGTCATCAGAGGTCTTAGGCCGGACAGTCATATCCCAGCGGCCGTTCGTGAAAGACAGGCGAATCTGGATCGTGTGATGAGGCATCTCGCGCGTGCCGGCGTGCATGACATGGCCGTTAATTCCATCCGACAGGCGGAACAGGCTCTGAGGAATAATGACCCCGATGAACTCAATGCCGTGAGCCTTGAGTTGAAGCAAACGCTCATACTTGCCGGCCGCAGTACTTATTACTGGATTCAAGAAGTTCTCAGAGCCCGCATCCTGCTGGGCCTTGTCCAGAGCCGACTCGGGCATCAAGAGATGGCTCTGTTTCACTTGCGCGGTGTGCCGCTGAACGCGCGGCGCATCCGAGAGCGCCTTCAATATGAGTACCGGAATAGCCCTAAAGAACGATCTAGGCGGCTTGCGAAACTGGATGAACAAGTACAGATAGCGGAGAACTATCGGAGCTTGCTGGAAAGGAGGGAAAGTTCAACAAGAATTAGCAGCGCCTCTCAAGCACGCCTTGCCAAGGGTGGAGACGTCGACATGGGAATGGGCCCGGGTGTGCATAGGTCGCAGCAACCGGGCGAGGAGCGGAAGATGGGGCAATGGTCAGGCAGGCACTTCACCATTGACGGCATCGCCGTGGGCCATGAACCGGGATTTCTCGGGCGGCATGCGCCCGACGGCCGCCGCGGCCGGCAGCATCCGGTGCCGTTGCAGAATGCCGCGCCTCTTCCGCTGGCTGCCGGTCTAGCGGAAAGAACGCGTCTCCTGCAATCGCTCGCCGAGCGGCGGGCCTTCGTCCCCGTCCTGGGGCTGGGCGCGCTATCCCACTATAACCGGGAGCACGGCACCCACTACACCTGTGAACAGGTGACGCAAGATGCCGAGCTGATGGCCGAGGTGATGGCCTGGTCGACGACGCATGTCCAAACCGATGCCGCCAACACCCCTATGGACCTTTCTCTGGAGAAGGAAGCGGTCTATTTGGCCAACGGCCACCGGCCCGAGAGCCTGGAATGGATTTATGACCTGGGCGTACCGGAACTGAAGACCCGCTTCGATTTCTTCAAAGATTTGCCCGATTGATTTACTAGCGATGCCCAACGGTCCGAATGGATTGAGAAGATCCGCGGGCTTCAGGTCCCGTCTCCAGAGACGACCGGTCGGATGCCTGTCTTTTTGAAGGCCATGGCCAAACTCAGGACAGGCTTCGGCCGACGGAAACCTCTCGTGGCTTATGTGATCGGTCCCTTCTCATTGGCGGCGCGCGTGATGGAAGAAACCAACGCCGCAGCCCTCGCCAAAAGTGACCCCGACCTGATGGATGCCCTGGTGGATTATGCTGTCCGCGTGCAGGAAGCCTATGCCAAGGCCCTCGTGGCGGCTGGGGCGGACGTGATCGTGATTGCCGACCCCTCATCGGAGTTTCTCTCGACCCTCTTTCCCAAAGACAAACCAAGCGAACCCAGCAGTCTGCGGCGGTTCTGTGTGGGTCCGGTGAATCGCCTGGCCGGCACCATCAACGCCGCCGGCGCCGCCGTCATCATCCACACGTGCAAGCGCGAAACCAAGCCGGGACTCATGTTTCCTTTTTGGCAAGCGATGAACGTTCAGGGCTACAGCCTTGCGGAAAACATCTCGATGGCGGAGGCTTATGACAAACTGGCCCTGGATCCAGATGGCAGGCCTAACGGCAAGATCGTGATGGGGAATCTGAGCGCGAAGGAGCTCGAATCGTTGGGAGAAGACCCTTCCAACCAGGCCGCGGCCAAGGTGACGGCTTTGACAGATTCAATGGGGAAGCGTCCTTTCATCATAAGTTCCGGCTGCGATATGAGTCCCCTCACCCACGTGAACGTGATGAGAGGCCTCCGGACCGGCGCCCCCGCCGCGCGTGGACCGGGCGACAACGGCGCAGCGCCGACCTACATGGGAGCGGGTCTCGGGGTTCTGTTTGCGTTCCTTTGGCACAGGCTGCAGCATCTCTGGACCCGGACTACGTCGTCGCCCTCCGCTGATCTGCTGAACGTCTATGAATTTAGGGAAATGCTTCATGATTTAGGAAATGAACTTGCAAGCATCAAAGGTAACTTGTCCTTGCTTGCAATGCAGCTTGAGAAACGCGAATCTGCCGATGACGAATTTATAACGCAGGCAAGAGAGATGGGTGATCGTATCGCGAGCATCGATGTGGGCAACAGGGCATGGGCTGGCCGCGTCGATGCTGAGATGGCAACAGAGAATTCGTTCTCGAAACTGTATCGACACCCGACTGTCACGAGAACCCTGCGTCGTGATGCGGATGAGCTGCGGACACGAGTAAGAAATCAGCTTCTTGAGATCGAGAGGATTTGCTTAGGCAATGCCTCCTCCATCGCATCCGCCAGGCAAGGCCTTTCGTACGATTTGGGAAATAGCCTTTTATCCGGCCTTCGCAGGGCACAGTTGGTGATAGCCGGATCACCGATGATCATCCGGGACGCGGATTTGGAACAGTGGACCCGGCAGGTGATGTCAAATCAAGGTAAAGTGCAGGTGGTGAGCCGGTCACCGCTTCCCAGAGCGACCTTTGACGAAGCGGCGCTTTACCGGGCGTTGTCGAATCTCATCAAAAACGCCAGAAAGGCTCATGCGTCACACATTGTTATCGAACTGGAGGCCTCCCCGCCGGACTCGGGAATCATGATTCGTGTCATGGATGACGGGCAGGGCATCGAGCGCGAAAAACTGGACCGTATCAATGCGCTGTTTTCAGTCGATTCCCCGGAAGCCATGCCCCTGCGAGTTGACGCGGAAGGTGATCGGCACGGCCTCGGTCTGTGGATTGTTCGGCAAGCCGCCGACCGTCTGGGCGCGACCGTCGGGGTCGATTCTCTGTCTGCCGAGGAATATGATTCGATTAAATTGCCGCAAGGCGGCCATTTCCCGAGCGAAGATATTCCGATTGTCCCGGAAACGCGACAAGTGTTAGACCTGATTATCGCGACCTACGAAACATCTCGAAATGTTTTGAACGAATTGCACAATGCGTTACAGGCTAACGATCTTGCCACGGCACGCTCGATAATACGGCAGTTTAGGGAAAAGGTTCCTGCCCTGAGTCCTGCAATAGCCAGAATGGCAATGCCCTTCGGGTCGTCTCCTTCACTAGCTCCCGTGATTTCGAGCCTCGGCCATGCGAGCACTCATCTGAACGCCAACACGCTGATGTCCTCTGATTTATGGCAAATGATGTGGAAAGGTGGAGAGCCTCCGAAGGAAGTGCTTTCCCATTTGTCGGAGCATATAGATATGCATCGAAGAATTCTGGCTATGTACACACGGCTTCGCGAACACCGCCGCACTGCGATCGGAACAACCTTTACCATTCAGTTGCCCCATACACCCCCAGGGCTCAATCATGATGAGACATCTGAGCCGGGAAGCAAGCCGCGGCCCCACAATCCGGCGCTCCGCGACAGGCATGGGGAACCGCCTGTCTACAGGGGATCTGTCTTCGGCGCCCTGTCAGCGGCCCTCTGGGGCCTGGTGTGGGAGAGATTTGTCCAAAGACGCTCTTCACGGTCTAATCTTGGGTGGAATCGAGCAGAACATGAGCAGTTTGCGAACTATCTCGGTTATTCCATCCAAGCGGTGATGTTTCTGTGTCTATTGATCATCTTCGTTCCCGGGCAGGTCTTGGTCGGCCTGGCAGCCATCTACTTGAGTCTATTCGCGATGATCTTGCCCGAGATTCCCTCCTGGGATATCGACCAAGCCAAGTCCCTCGAGGTGCGACTGTTCCCGGGAGGCAGCTCCTTCTGGTGGAAAGATGCAGGTCCGGAGCGCTTGACGGCACAAGCGGTCTTGGACTTTTTCGAAGAAGGAGTCCGTCCAGGCATTCCCCTTCGTGTGGTCTGGATGACGCCGGTACGGATTGCTTTTGAGATCCTGCAATATCGTAAAGGCCGCCGTTCCTTCCGTGCGAAATTGGCCGCGATCGGCCTTGGCGCGATGTGGTGGACGTGGCATCTCTTTACGCCTTGCGTCGCGTACCGCCAAGCGGTCCTGGACCTCATCCAACGAGCCATGACGCCGCCTGCTCCCACGGGGACGCCCCCACCTTCCTTCCAAGACCATCAGCCAAGACCTGGCGGGAACAGCCGAACGACAGCCCTCCTTTGCGCAGCGGCCTGATCCCGAAAATCTCCTTCATGTAAATCTGGTAAAATTCGGTCTCTGTTCGTGGAGTGCAGGCACAGGCAGTATGGGGGCCTGTGCAGTCCCGATGAAATGGTCCACCAAACGTCTGCGGCAGAATCGGTCGGGCGGTTAGCTCAGCGGTAGAGCACTGCCCTTACAAGGCAGGGGTCGCAGGTTCAAATCCTGCACCGCCCAAATTTACACGTGGGTTCCCCGCCCTAAGGGCATGAGCGGGCGATCCTGATATATCCTAAGCCTATTAAGGAGAGAGAGTATGTTTGCAAGCGCCTACGCGACCATCGTCATTTTGACGTGCTACTTGATTGCCATGAATGTGCTTGGCGCTGTCAAGCAGTACGTCAAGGACAGAAATGAAGTTCGGTTGTATTCGTTTTTAACGACACTCGTGATTGCGGGATCTCTCATCATCGGTCTATCGGGCATGATCGTCCAGAAGGTGTACGATAGTCGAGAGCTCATTCTCTCTGAAATGGCCATACCTCAGGCCCTGCAGCGCATCAAGTAGCAGGGGTTGGGTTCATAAGGGGACTCAGGCCCTCTCCCTCGAGCGCTTGGCGATGGCCGTTGCTTCTTAAAAGATAGGAAGCAACGGTGGTGTAGCGCGGTTAACGTTTTTTGGAAGGACCCTCGACAAAGAGGGGGTGGCGCAGGGGGTGTTTTACGACACCAATTACGACACCACGATTTGGAATTAAGCGATTACTTGTATTGTATGGGACCAGTTTTGGAGCGGTAGTTCAGTTGGTTAGAACGCTGCCCTGTCAAGGCAGAGGTCGCGGGTTCGAGTCCCGTCCGCTCCGCCACTTTGAGGAAAGATCGCGTGTTCCGCGCCACTGAGGCGTTGGCGCGCCCGCCAAAGACGTCGTGGCGGCAAATCCCGTCCGCCACTCTAGACTCGGCGGACGCCCGCCGTGGTGGAGTCGTGGGCGTCGACTGCGCCGGGAGAGGGTTGAACGGATTGCGCGCCATTGATTCGTTGGCACGCACGCTGGCTGAAGTATACCGCGCTTGCGGATCTTATTCTGCGTGATTGAGAAGTGACTGATTGATGACGGTTTGATAGCCGATGCCGCGGCGCTTCGCTTCGCTCTTGGCCCACTCGATGACTTTTGGGTGCAATTTGATATAGGTCGGGATATAGCGCTCTGAGGCAAGCTTATGTACTGGTCCACGCTTCGGCGGAGGGTGCCCGAACGTCTGAACATATGCAGCTCGAAATCGCTTGCGTTCATCTGGATTTGAGCGGCGTGCACGGGAAAAGTCTTCTGCCGACCATTCCGCAATATCACCAAAATCCATTTTCTTATCCTTGCGTTGTCGCATACCATCTCCTCTCTTGTCTGCTGGCAAAGCGTGCGCTGATGAGTCTGACATTTTCTCCTCTTAAGGTGTAACTGACGGCGAGGAGTTTACGTCCGGAGCGCCCCATCACATGCAGGCGGGGCTCGGTCTTGGAATGACCCGGATCATCACGGTAAAGCGCCCTGGGGTCATCAAATGCGGCTGCCGCCTCCAGAAACGACACACCATGCTTCGCAAAATTGATGGCCGCTTTCCGGTCATCCCATTCGAACTTCATAACACAGTATATATTAAGTTATTGGGTCCTTCAAGGCATGTTTGAGGAGGGTTTTCCGAAAATGGTTTCGCCGGGCTGGGGTTGGCGTTTCCAGCGGTTGTGCAGCCAGAGCCATTGTCCCGGGTCCTCGCGGATCCACCCTTCCACAACTTTGGTCATGGCCTGCGTGTCTTCGAGGATCGCCTTTTCGATGTTGGGATTCTCACTGAACGGGGGAGCCTTTCCCCATAAAAGCCTCAGCCGGCTTCCCTCCCAGCGGGTATGGGCGTGAAGGAACGTCGCGCCGGTGCGCCTGGCCAGAATCGCGAGGGCGGGGGTGGTGGCCGCTATCCGTCCAAAAAACTCTACGAAGGCGCCGCCTGGCGCAAAATTTTGGTCCACCAGGAACCCGATGAGTCCGTTGGCTTTGAGCCACCGTGGCGTTTTCCGAAGAATATCTTTTCTTTCAATCATCGTGCCGCCCGAGGAGCAGCGCAGCGTTTTGACATAGGCGTCGATGCGGGGGTTGTCGAGCGCCCGGTAGACCGCCGCGATCCTGGGCCAGCGTTTCATGATCCAAGCCGACATCAATTCCCAGCAGCCGTAGTGAGCGGTAAAGACGAGGATCCCTTTTCCCCGCTGGAAGCCCTCTTCGACAAGGGAAAGTCCATCCGCGTCGATCCACACGGGACTGCCCTTCCGAAAGAGCTGAGGCAATCGCAGAAAGACGGCTGTTCCACGCGCGAGGTTGTCCATGGATTCCTGCGCGATTCGCGCGTGGGCCACGTTGGATAATTCGGGGAAAGAACGCGCGATGTTGGCGAGCATGAGCGTTCGGCGTTCTGGAATAAAGAAGAGAATGAGCGAGATCAACTGCCTTGCGACCCTTTCGGCCCAGAGAAGGGGAAACCGCCGCAAGAATTCCGCAAAGAGGCGGACGAACGCGTATTCGCTCACAATGGCCAGTTGGGATTTTGAGCGTGCCACGCGAAGAAGTTACCATTTTTGCGACTGGCGGTGTCGGGCATGAGGGGGGATCGATGTAAACAACGCAGAATCATCAAAGCAGAACGACGAAAGCAGAACAAGGAAGGCAGAAATTGCCGCTTTCTGCTTTTTGCTTTCGTTTCTCTGCTTTGTTTTTCTGCTCTCTATGACTGTGGGCTCGTGAGGGCTAGAAAGGTGCCTCAGGCTTCTTAGCAAACTTCGTTCAAAAGGGCTCTAAGTGTTGCATAATCGTTGCAAGCTGCCGCAATTTCATGAGGGTTGCGAGCTGCCTTCGGCGGCCGACCTCCGAAAGGAACCTAAACCATGAGCATGACCTTCCTCTTCTGGCTGAGTGCCCTTTACACCCTGGCGCTCTTCGGTGTGCAGGTCGCGGAGTTCGCCACGGCCGGGAATTTCCAGATCAACGTGAGCACCGCCAACGCCTTCTACCTCGCCCTGCTATCGGCCTATGTGGGGGGCAAGGAAGTCCAGCGGTGGACGATCGGGTTTCATCCCGAGGGGTCGGCGGCTGTAGGCGAGAGCCAGCCCGCGCCGTTCCGGCTCAAAGGGGAATGGTTCGTCGGACTTTGGGCGGTGTTCCTCTTGGCGGCGGTCCTGGGTTCCGAGATCTGGCCGGCGCGCTTGACGTACCCGAAAGGGCTCACGCTCATCGCCTTCGAAGTCCTCGGGTTCTATATCGGCTCAAGCGCCTCCCGGTGGCTGAGCGTGCGCGTCGAGAAAAAGGCGCACCAAGAACTCGAAGAGCAGCTTGAAGCGGAATCTCCCGGCGCCAGCCCCGGCGCCTCACCCAAGATTTCCACCGGTGGCACTCGCTGGGTCACCCGGAAGAGGGACCGTTATGAGAAGAAGATCCTTGACGCTGCGGGCAAGAGCGCCGGCCTTCGCCGGGAAGATGTGGAAAAGCTGCTCCAGCTTTCGCGCACGGCTACGTTAAGAATCCTGGGGGGTCTCATGGACCGTGGCCTCCTAATGCGCTCCGGAGACCCTGGGGACCCCGCCACGCTCTACCAAACGGCGCGGGCCACGGGAGGCCAACCGACCTAATCTTTGAGGAACCTGCTCACTTTTTCCACCAACCTACCTAATCTTCGAGGGAGCTGCTCAATCTTCCGGCGAACCTACCTAATCTTTCCACCAACCTACCTAATCTTTCTGGGGGAACCTACCTAATCTTCGAGGGACCTGCTCAATCTCTCGGCGAACCTACCTAATCTTTTGGGGGCGAGGGCTTTACGTGTGTCTGGTACTTCCTTCCCTGTGCGTGTTAGGGGTTCTTCTTGATATAGCGGCTGACGTATTTTAAGAAGAGATCAAACTGCGGCAAATTCTATTGTAAGTACTCGTAAACGCGTCGTCGATCGATCTTGACGTAGTCGTGGATGGAGCGTGGCCTGGGCAAAAGCGTCTAAGTCTTCCTTCATATCCAGATATTCATTGAGCAGCCGGAATTCTTGGCGGACGCGAAGAATGGGATTACGGCAATAGAGGGTTTTGCCTTCCCTCAAGATACGGTGCGCTAGGAGCGGCGGTGCCTCATCCATGAGGACCACATCGATCGCATCTGTTTTGAGCGCTTTCGATAAGCGTTCCATGACGGCCAGCTTCACAGCAAAGCGCCGTGACGCGCTCAAGCCGGGTGCGGTTTGAATCGCAAAGTCAAAATCGCTCAAAGGGCCACGTTCATTCCTGGCGGCAGACCCAAACAGGTAGACCGTATTGATGGGCAAATCCTTCAGCAGTCGCCTCATCGATGGGAGCGGGGGGAGCTTCATACTGAAATTTTACACGATCTCGGTAGGCCGGGAGCGTCGCCTGGAACAGAGTCAACCCAAGAGCTCGCGCGCGTATTTTCTATAATGAGTTTATGCCAATGAAGCAGCAGGAAATCATGAAGACGCTCGAAGAGCATACGCAAGAGCTCCAGAAATACCGAGTGAAACGTCTGGGGCTCTTTGGTTCGTATGCGCGGGGGGAAAATACCGATAAGAGCGACCTCGACTTTGTCGTGGAGTTTAAAGAAAAGACATTCGATAATTATATGGATTTGAAGTTTTATCTCGAGACGCTATTCGGACATTCTGTTGATCTGGTGTTAGAAAACACGATCAAGCCACGGTTGCGCCCGGCCATTCTTTCCGAAGCTTTGTATGCCCAGGGATTATAAAGTCTATCTCGAGGACATCCTGGAGGCCATCACCAAGATTTAGACGTTCACCAAGGGTCTCAGCAAGGAGGCCCTGGCGGCCGACGCGAAAACTTTGGATGCTGTCGTGCGCAATCTGGAAGTGATTGGTGAAGCCGTCAAACACATCCCGGAGGCCGTTCGCCAAAGCGCCCCGGAAGTCGATTGGAAGAAGATCGCCGGCCTTCGTGATATCCTGATTCATGAGTACTTTGGGGTCGATGTTGTAATCATTTGGGATATCATCGATCATAAACTGGCGCCGCTATCAACAGCGGTAAAACGCCTCAGCTAGCTTCTTCAAAGCGCCATATGATTCGTGGTTTTCCGGCAGGGTAGCTCAGTGGTAGAGCACTGGTCTGAAAAACCAGGTGTCGAGAGTTCGATCCTCTCCCCTGCCACCATTTCTTTGCGCAGGATCGTGGTCCTGTTCAGAAGATCATGAGTCGAGAGTTCGCCCGACACACGACGGTCGGGCGTCCGCCTGTTGTGTGGCGGACGATCCTCTCCCCTGCCACCATTTCTTTGCGCAGGATCGTGGTCCTGTTCAGAAGATCATGAGTCGAGAGTTCGCCCGACACACGACGGTCGGGCGTCCGCCTGTTGTGTGGCGGACGATCCTCTCCCCTGCCAAATCTAAGCGCGCCCGGCAAATGCAGTGATTGACGGGGCTGTCCCGTCGATCGAACGCGGCCTCAGGCCGCTTATAGAGTGGACGGGACTGAAAAACCGCCCGCCACTGGGGCCCGGCGGGCGAGCGCCGCGTTGTGGTGGCGCTCGGTGTCGAGAGTTCGCCCGACACACGACGGTCGGGCGTCCGCCTGTTGTGTGGCGGACGATCCTCTCCCCTGCCACCATTTTACGGCAGAGCAGAAAGCAGAGAGCAGAAATGCGCTCGGCCTCCAAGCGTCGGCCGCTTGATAAACAGCTCTCTTGTTTCATCTCTGCTCTCTGCATTTTTGCGGTCATCTCTCTTGCCAATCTTCCTTTGCCGAACCGGCGAAACGGGGAATCGGCGAGCCGGCATGTCGGCGAATCGGGGAATCAGAGAGTGGGTGAACAGGCGAAACAGCGAAGAGATTATTTTTTCGGTAAGGAATGGACGAGGCCTTGGATTTTTGTTTTGAGGATAGGCAAGTCGCGCTCGACCGCTTTCCACACTTCAACCAGATCAATCCCAAAATAGTCATGGACAAGAATGTGGCGCATGCCGACGATTTGTGCCCAAGGCACTTCAGGATGGCCTTTCTGGAAATCGGGAGATAAAGCCCGGCACGCTTCCCCGATGATTTGCAGGTGATGAATGATCCAATTTTGAATGAGCTCGTCTGTTTGAAACCGAGCCTTGCCGTGAACGACGTATTTCTCGATACGTTCAATGGCTTCCAAAACATCTCCTAGCCGATCGCGATCAGGCCTCATAGGGGGATGGCGTCCTGTATGACATGTTGACGAATATGAGGACGCATACCGCGCTCGGTGGCCACATCGACTTTCCGTCCCAAAAAAGATTCAAGCTCAATCATGAGGGCCGCATGGTCCATCAAGCTCCGATCAGGATCCAGCTCCACCAAAAGGTCGATATCGCTCTCGGGACGCGCTTCTCCTCGCGCAACAGAACCAATCACGCGGACATGGTGCGCTCCGTGCTTTGTGGCAATCCGGAGAATGCCTTCTCTTTTGTCTTTCAAGAATTCGTTGATGTCCATGATGGTCCTGTGCCTAAATAGTACCAGCCTAAGGGCCGACACGCAATGCAAACTTCACACAAAAAACTACAGTCTTCGACTCGCGTAGCCTGCCAACGCCAGCGAGCCGCTATTCCTTGCTCACGTGACAAGGCCGTTCCGTGATGCGCCGGGACGCCGATACGCCCCATCGCCGATCCAAGCAAGTTAGTCGATCTCGGGATTGTCCAGTTTGCCGCGCAGGCGCACCGGCACTTCGAGGAGCCCCGTGTCCGGCGTTATGACGCGTTTGACAAGTGGGATCGCGTTGAGGCTGTCTTTGAGGACATTCAGGAATTGCAGCTTGATCTTGGCGTCGATGGTGCTTTCGGGGAGATTTACCTTCCCTTTGCCGCCGATGTTGTAATTGGGCGTGCGGATCTTAAGGTCCTCACAGTCCAGAAGTCCATCGGTTAGCGTTGCGCTCGCTGCGGCGCTGCGGTAGGGAATCCCGTCCTTGGTGGTCTTGGATTGGTTCGATGACTTGACGAGGTTGGTGAGGTTGAGCACCCCCGCGATCTTGTAGATCAATTTTCCAGCGCGCAAAAATCCATCCTGGCTTTGGGTGCTGATTCGGCCACTCAAGCTCTGGAGCCACCGGGAATCGGCTGAAAACTGGATCGAATAGTCCGCACTCGCAAGGCCCGACAAGGGAGAAGGACGCACCCCGAGGCTTTCCAGAACAGGAGATAAATTGACTCTGGAGAGCTGCCCTTCGAATCGTGCGAGGGCGGGCGAGGTGCTCAGATCGATCTCGCCAGCGGTTGCAACACGCAGTTCCTGGAGCTCAAAGAGCGTGTTCTCAATCTCGACCCGTCCGTCGTCATGCACAAGTCCCGTGTAGTGTCCTTCCCGAACCAGCCAGGGTTCGAGTCCTAGGGGCGTCGAGGGGCGAACGGAAAATACATCGAACACGTCCCCGACCGTGACGGTCGACATCGCGATGCTAATGTTCCCGTAAGGGGACGAAGAGGCTTGCGCCCACCGGACCTCGACCTTCCCGTCCCCTTCCGGCGTCTTGGCCTCGACTCCCACCTGAAGTCCCGCTCCATCATCGGAAGCCCACCAGGAAGGGACCAGCAGCCGGCTTCCGGTGAATGTAAAACTGGATCCCTTGAGGGAGTATTGCGGCGCCTTCGACCCTTTTTTAGCAACCGTGAGCATGAGCGATCCCGGTCCTTCCAAAGCCTTGACCCAATAGTTGTCCATCAAAAGACGCAGCACTTCTGGAGAATACTCGCTCACGTTGGCCGTGGCTTCCCATCCCGACCGGCGTGAGCGCCATCTGCCTTGTAGGGTCATGGTGGAGGCGAGCCCATCAAACTGAACCTTGCCGCTGACGGAAGTCGTGGAAATCTGAACACTGCCTCGCGCCGAAGCCTCTGGGAGAGGGGAAAGTCTAAGGCGATCCAGATACAACACCATGCCCTTCTTATCCGGCCACTGGGCCGTGGCATGCGCGTCGAGGGTCGATCCGGTCCAGGGAGCCGCCTGCGTTGATCCGAGGACCGCAAAGAGAGAATCGAGATTGGCATTTTTGAGCTCGGCATAAAAGGACTCCTCGGCCTCGGGATCCAAGGTGACGACCAGGCGCGCCGATCGTCCGAGAAACGATGGCCTTGCCGTAAGCGTGATGCGCCGTTTCGTTGTTTCCATTTCACCTTCGACATTGTCAACGGGCCAGCGCACGGTCTGACCGAAAAGTGAACCACGAAGCTCGATGGTGCCCTGATGAATCAATGCCCGCAGGGAGGGACGGTGGCTCGGTCCAGCACCCTGTGCCTTCAAAGCCGGAGCGCTGGGTGTGCGATCGGTATACAGAATGAGCACAGGACGCTCAAAGGCTGCTGTATGAAGGCTAATCTTCCCGCTCAGAAGCGGCAGCAGACGCAAGCGTAAACGGACTCGCTCGGCGGTCACAATCGGTCGTTGAGGCGGTTCGCGCTCGAAGACCCCGACCTTCTCTGCCGTCACGCCAGGCGGCACGAGCCTCGCGCGAAGCGCGCCGACCGTCACATGACGGCCGCTCGCTTCCCGGAGCTGTTCCTCAATCAGGGGCCGGTATGTTTCCAACTTCAGGAAGTGTGGCAACATCATGCCGGCGATCAGCACAAGCAAGGGGAGGCCGAAGAGAACGGTTAAGGCGACGATGCGCTGTACGGACCTGCGTATCTTCATGAGAGCCATTTTACCGCAATCTCCGCGCTCGGAAACAGCGCTGGTGTTCGGTGTCTTGTTCGGCTAGAATATACCGGCGTGAACGAAGGAGGCCTAATCATGAAGAAGGAATGCGTACGAATCTTTCTGATGTCCTTGGGGATCTTCGGTGCCTTGGCGAGTTCGCCGGCGCGCGCCCAGACCGACCCTTGTATTTTGGATGAAGCCAACCTTTGCGGAACGATCGATCGCGGAAAGGGGAGAATCTTTACCTGTATGGTCGAGCATCTCGAGGATCTCTCACCCGCTTGTCAAAAAAGCATCGCCAAGATCGATAAGCATGTCCAGAGGGCGCGTAACGCCTGCGCTCCGGACATACAGCACTATTGCGCCATGGAACCCCAGGACGCGCTTGCCCGGATTAAGTGCCTCAAGGCGTGGAAGAACCAACTGATTCCGGAATGCCGGAAACACTACGACAAACTCTTAGCGCTTCCGATACAGCCGGACTATTAAGGAAGGCAAGACATGGACAAGCGCATCAACATAGGGATTCTGGGAATGATGCTGCTGGCGGGTTGCGCCACCAAGTCGCGTCTTTTGATTGACAACGAAGCGAGCGCTTTGGAGGCAGCCACGGACAGGGCAAGGCTGACCTGGCGCTGCCCAGCGCCCAAAACCCAAGTCATCACCAGCGAAGTCACCACACCTCCCGTCGGTCAGGCTGCCTGGACGGGCAGTGGTCGTCAGGCGAAATACTCCATTCTTGTGTCTGGGTGTGGTGAAAACAAGACGCTTGTGATCTGGTGCCAGGAAGGCAATGTTGGCTGCGCGGTCATGGAACCCGAAAAGAGCTCTGCTCCCCAACCATGAAAAAGGTCTTCCTTTTGATCCTGGTCAGCGCTCTGGCCCGCCCCATGGGGGCAGCCGTTTCGAATGACTCCGGGCCGCTGCAGAAAGTCGCGGTCATGGTCGTAGGGAATGACCCGAAAGTCGTCCGTGATACGGAGCTTGAAGTGCGCGCGCTTCTGGCCGGCCGGCAAGTGGAGTCGGCTTCCTATGAGACCCTCTTTCCGTCTGAGAAGACCTGGAAGCCCTCGGAGATACAAAATCAATTAAAGAAAGAGCTTTTTGATTCTATCCTTGTGCTGCGCACGCAACGAAACATCCGAATGCCGAGCCGCAAGACGCCTGCTTCTTTCGAAGACTTTTTGAAATCCCAAGCCGTTCCGCAGGCACCGGGAGCAGAGCCGATCCTCATCGAGCCCGTGAAGGGAGAGACGTATGTGGAAACAATGCCCAGAGCCCCGGGGAGACAGCCGATCCCTGGGTCAAGCGGTCAGACGGGCTACCAGATGATGAAGGTGGGCATGAGCGTTTACCGAACGTCGACGGGCCATCTGCAGTGGCACAACACTGTCCCCGTGAAAATTCCTCACGATTTGCCTACCAGCAAAGTCCAAAAACTCATCGCCAAACGTTGTGTCGAAGAAGCCGCCTCCGCGGGGCTCTTGCCCGCCCGTTAACGCGATAGAAGTAACGGGGTATCGGAGTATCGGAGTAACAGCACAAAAGCTGTTTTGAGCTAAACCGACGAACCGGTACTCCGTTCCTCCCCACGCACGGCACTCCGATACCCCATTACTCCGTTACGCCATTACTCCGATACCCCGTTCCGCCGATACTCCGTTACGCCGTTACTCCGGCACTCCGATACTCCGATACTCCGATACTTCAACTGACTAGGGCTTTTCGTAGAGGCTTTTGAGGATGGTCTTCACGAGCGGCTTGAACACATCTTGGACATTTCCGCTGATGATGATGGTTTGGCTCACTCCGGTCCATTGCAGTTGTTCTGTTGCGACATCGTAGAGCTTGGTCGTGATGATCGCCGCTTCGAAATCGATCGGATCCTGCGGGGAGGCGATGGTGACCTGAATGTCCTCCGTCATCCCCGCGCTATCTTTCTGGGCCTGGTTGGGATATTGAGGCGTGATCTCGCCGCGCTTCTTCAACTGCCCGAGCAGAACGCTATCGAAGCGCTGTTCTCGTGCGAGTGTCGCGACGCTCTCTTTGTTTTGCGAGGAGAGGTCCTGAATCAAGGTGTAGCTGGCGACTGCATTCACCTTTCGCTTCTTCCATTGGCTGGAAAATTCCTCCTCAATCGCGCGTCGCCGCTCCGGCATTTTCGCAGCCGAAATGACGAGGACCTTTCGGATCTGTGCGCTCTGAAAACCGGGAGCCCGCTCCACCTTCTGCATTTGCGTGGAGGCGCAGCCGCTTAAGAAAAAGGCGACCGTTAGAAAGGGAGCAATTCGTTTCATATAGGACATCTTTCGATTGTCTCCGATTAGCTGACCCTATTAGTAGCGTACGCCGAGGAGGAAGGCCGCGCTGCTGTTGCCGCCGCTGGCGTACGTGTAGCCTAGGTAGAGTGGGCCGAAGAAGCTGTCCACACCCAGAAAGAGAGTGCCGGAGGTCTTGGTGGAAGAAAGCGTGATATCGCTTTCTCCGAACCAGGTCCCTCCCGCTTCAGCGATAACACCTAGATACCAAGGAGACTTTGCGAGTTTTCCCATTTCGTAATAGTACTGGAGCTGTCCGAGTATGCGGTCGGTTCCCACCATTTCATTTTCCTTAAACCCGGACATGAAGAGAAATCCCCCGAGATCGTAGGGACGTGGACGGCTGGTACTCCGATCCAGGTTGGTGGAGTAAACGCCGCGGGCGGCGAAGGTGTTCTTTTTCCACGGCCAAAAGTGCTGGGCGGAAAGGTCGAGGCTCTGGTAATCGAAATCGGAGCCCATGGCTTGGACGGTATTGCGCCACTCCAGGTATCCTATGCCGCCTCGGGTGGGGAAGGCCACCTTGTCAAGCGTGTCGTAGCGGAGGATGGCCCTAACGTAGGCATCATCGAACTGGGGGTCTTCCAGGCCGGCCGGTGGTGTGCCGACCCGCAGATCAGAGTCCGTTATGGACTTGCGGAAGCCGCCGCGCAGCTCGGCGTAATTGCTGAATTGACGCCCGAGGTCGATCCCAGAGAGATAGCGGTTAACGCGGTATTCAAGGGCGCGTTCGCCGTCGACGATCACCTCTTCTGTCGCTCGCTCGGCACCGAAGACGGGCGTGACAAAATAAGCGGCGCCTTTGTCGAAACGCTGCTTGCTGTAGAGAAACGGCTGATAGTACTCTAGGCCCAGGCGTGAATTGGTCCCGATGCCCAGGTCGCTCTGAAACTCCCCGCCCATTTTGTTGAGCTCGGTCATCGTAAAGCGCGAGGCCAGTTGGTACTGCGAACTGCCGTTAAAATCATCGATAAATTTGACCCCGAAGCGCAGATAATTCGGTCCCCAAGATTTGCGAGGGGCGTTGATGATGAGCTTGGCTCCCGCGGTGCTCGGGACCACCGTATAGTCGACAAATTCGAAATAGCCGAGTCCGTAGACGCGCCCGAGGTCCTGCTGCATCACGACGGGATCCAGCGGCGCTCCAACCGGCTGACTGATGAAAGGGCGGATAATATCGGTGTGAATGTTGCTGTGATTGTGTATCTCGATTTCCTGGATCACCGGCCAGGGCTGTATGCCTTTGCGGCGCGATTTCCACGCTGCGTATTCTGCCTCGGAGACGGAATAGCGGCGAAGCTGATCGATCATCGCTCTCGCCGTTGCTTCGCCGCGCTGGATCATCTCGGGGACTTTCCCAAAATCGACGAATGAAAGCCCCGTCAGATCCGGCTCAATCAAGAGGTCCTTGGACGTGATCGACTTGATCTGCTGCTGATCAAATTGGGTGCCTCCCACTCGCGCTGTTTGGGACATCACATCCATCACGGACCGGATCGTTTCGCGTTTGGCGAGCGGCGTCCCGATATTGACGACAATCACCTCGTTGGCTCCCATGTCCCGGGCGACGTTGACGGGGATGTTGTTCAAATAGCCGCCATCCGACAGGAGACGACCCTGGTATTCGACGGGAGAAAAAAGCGGCGCGATGGCGACGCTCGCGCGAATGGCCATGGCGAGGTCCCCGGAGCTGATGACGACGCTTTCCGCGGTCACGACATCGGTGGCCAGCGCCCGGAAGGGCGTGGGCAGCTCATCAAAGGAAGGCAGGTCCTGCGTGATATGCCCCAGCTTTCGCAACTCGGTGACGAAATTTTGCCCTTCCACGATGCCGCGGGGGAACTCAAGGCCGTTTGCGCCAATGCCCACGCGGGCTTTCACCAGGCCATTCTGATCATCTTGCTTGCGGCGGAAGGAGCGTTCTCGGCGCGGCGGAGAATCGTTAAACGCGGCGTCCCAGTCGAACTTTTCAAAAATCTTGTTCATTTCCTCGGCGGAAAGCCCTGTCGCGTAGAGGCCACCAACGGCCGAGCCCATGCTGGTTCCCGCGATGAAGTCAACCGGAATTCGCAGTTCTTCCAAAACTTTTAGCACCCCGACATGGGCAGCCCCGCGCGCGCCGCCTCCGGAGAGAACGAGTCCTATCTTTCGTCGTTGAGGGTTGGCAGAGAAGGCGCTCGTGCATGGGGCGATCAACAGCAGGAGCGCTAATGAGAGACGAGTGGGTGACATCTATGATGATAGTATCATCAGGTGCAATCGCGCGTCAACACAATAACAATATAATCTATAATCCGTTTTGATGTTAATCATTCGACAGTACACGGAATGGGTCAGCTCATGACGGAGTCTGTGCGATGAGGAAGCTCTATTGCGCTACGATGGCACCCGGACTCCTCATGCTGATCGGGCTATTGTCTTCGTGTGCGACGACCCAGGTCGTGAAATCATGGAAGGATCCAACCTTTTCGCCCGGTCAAATAAAGAAGATTCTTGTCCTCGGAGTAGGTCTGGACAAGCAACAGCTTCTCGAAGAGTCTCTCGTGAAAAACTTTTCCAAACGCAATCTCCAAGCGACCGCTGCCTCTTCCCTTTCTCCGCAAGGTGCCCGCTGGGATAAGGAAGGGCTTAAGCGAGTCGTCTCGGAACAATCCTTTGACACCGTGGTCGTCTCGCGTTTAGTCTATGTGGAGACGGTGGAAAAAGAGGTCGCGTCCCAGGCGCAAATCGGTCCCTCTTTCCACGCCTCTGGCCACGCGGGGTATTACGGCTATTACGATTCGACGTATCGGATGATCGATGAGTCGGGTTATACGATTACGGAAAATACAGCCGTGGTCGAAACCCGGCTCTATGACGCCAAGACCGAGAAGCTGCTCTGGTCAGCGGATTCGCGCACCCAAGTTCAAGAAGGTGCTAACAAGGACGCCCTCATCCGTGAATTTGCGGGACGCGTAGACAGATCCATATTTCGACACTAAAACTCTGGATCCTCCCTATATATGGAAAACAATCATATGAAGCGAAGCCTGAAGTGGTTGGCATGTGCGGGTGTCGTTATGAGTCTTGTCGCCTCTGGCTCTGTTGCGGAGTCTCCGCCTGCCGTCGAAGCGGCGGCTTCACCCGATGCGGTCAGTGACAGTCCCGAGATCTCTTCCGGAGGGGGGATGAGCGCCACAGGAGGCTCGACGCGCTCGCTCGGGGCCTCCGGATGGATCAGCCGCGGCCGGTCGCGTCTCAGCTTAGGCGCCGGATGGGGATCTGCCTCCAATGGCAGCTACGCCCTCATTTCCGGCGGCTACGGCTATTTTTTGATGAACGGGCTGGAGGCGGGTCTTGATGGCGAAGTCTGGTTTGGCAATTCCCCTCAAATTTATAAGGTTACGCCGGGCCTGCGTTACGTCTTTGCCTACAAGCAAAAGATCTTCCCCTACCTGGGCGCTTTTTACCGACGCGTCTTTTACAGCAATGAGGACCCGCTCGACTCTTGGGGCGGTCGCGCGGGGGCCTATATGCCTCTTGGAAATCGTCTTTACGGAGGTGTGGGCATCGTCTACGAACAGCAATTGGACTGTGACTCGGATGTGAATACTTATTGCTCAACCGCCTACCCAGAATTTACAATTACATTCACTTTCTAAAGGAGAACAAACATGCACACAACTATTCGGATCTGGGAACGCTTGGCTGTCTCTTGCTCGCTGTTGGGAATTCTCATGATGGTGCCCGCCATCGGGAAGACCGAAGGAGAGCCACCTCCGCAAGTCGCGTCGGCCCGGGATTATGACCGGTTTGACATCCGCTTGGGCGGCGGCTGGGTGTTTGGCGCGAATACGACGGCGTCTTTATCGCGACCGAGCGGGTTCGGGACGGTGGTCGATTACGATGAAACATTGAATGGCGAGACCAGCAATTCGACCTTCCGCTTCGACGGTATCTGGCACATCAATCGCAAGCACGGCTTGTCCTACACTTGGTATGACGTCAATCGCACCGGGGTCAGGAGGATCGATCGGTCGATTGACTTTGGCGATCAGACCTATGGCGCCGGTGCGCAGCTGGACACCCAGATCGATATCCGGCTGAACCGGCTGCTCTACCGTTACAGCATGGTGAAGACCGACCAGATCAACTTTGATATCGGCGGCGGCATTTACTACGGGAAAATCAAAATGACCGTGACGGCAGACGGCACCATCACCCGAACGGCAGCCGATGGAAGTCAAACGACGACCACCGGCATCGCTTCGCAGTCCACCACGCTTGCGGCGCCGCTTCCGACCGCCGGGATCAACGTGGAATGTAAACTGTCGCCGCGCTGGGGGACGTTTTTCTCCGCCGATTGGTTTTACTTCGCCTACGGCGACTGGGAAGGTGCGCAATCCGACCTTAACATCGGCCTGACGTACAAACTCGCGAAGCGCTGGACTTTGGGCGTCGGGTACGACCGGTTTACGTTGGATCTCAAGGGTCCCGCGGGCGACAATACGTTCAAAATCACCAACGCCTGGAACAGCCTGTTCAGCTATCTGTCGTTCCATTGGTAAAGGTTAGCCGGAAAAGTTCAGTTGAATGTCGCTTATCGAATGAGACTTCGGGATTTTTTAATGCCGTCATCCCGGCGAAGGCCGGGATCCATCATTTCCGTCGAAACATGATAGACCCCGGTTTTCACCGGGGTGACGTCAACAGAAGATTCCCGGTTAGCGTTCAGTAAGATTTAAGACATCATCATTAAATAAGGAGGCTGTCCTATGTATAGCAACATCCACGCGGTACTCTTCGGCGTTTTAGGTTTGTCCCTGCTCACCGGATGTGTCAGTACGGGTAAATACAAGAAGCTCGAAACAGATAAGAACCAGCAGATCTCTCAACTCCAGGGTCAGGTGTCAAGCCTGGAGCAGGAAAAATCAGCGATCGCGGCCGAAAAAGAAGCTCTCGCCAAAGCCAGCGCTCAGACGCAAACGCAATACAACGAGCTGGTGAGCCAACTCTCGGATGAGCTCCAGAAGGGCCAGCTCAAAGTGACCCAGTATCAGAACATGCTCACGGTGGACGTGGCGGAAAAGATCTTCTTTGCTTCCGGCAGTGCGATGCTCAAAGAGGGCGGCAAAGAAGTGCTTCGGAAGCTCGCCAGCGCCTTAAGGTCCTATGCGGACAAGTACATTCGTGTGGTGGGACATACGGACAATGTCCCCGTCTCCAAGGGCACCCAGGCCACCTATCCGACCAACTGGGAACTCTCGGCGATCCGCGCGACCAACGTCGTTCGCTTCCTTCAGGATGCCGGCGTGCCGCCGGAACGGCTCATCATCTCCGGACGTGGCGAGTATGCGCCCGTCGCGCCCAATGATACGCCTGAGAACAAGCAGAGAAACCGCCGTATCGAAATCATGCTGCTTGACAAAAATCTAGCCGAATCCGTTCAAGCGAAATAAGGGGGTCTCTCCTGAAGTGAACATGGCACGACTTTTCATGTCATGGACACGGCTTCTCGCGGGGCTCGTGGTGTTGCTTGCCGTGATGCCCGGTTGCATCACCACGAGGCCCTCCACGCGACTGGCTGCGATCCAAAGAGATCCCGCCTTTCGGCCGGACGTGTTGAGGCGGATGCTCGTGATCGGCGTCTTACCCAACCCGGATCGGCGGCGAATGTTTGAGGCTCTGGTGGCGTCGGAATTCCGGCAAAGAGGCATGATCGCCGTGCGTTCCTACGAGTCGTTTCCGACGATCGATGGCGTCACTCGCGCAACGCTCGAGCCTTGGGTCCGACAGAAGCAAATCAGTTCCGTCCTCATCACCCGTTTGATTGACAGGAAAACGGTGGAAACCTCGGTCCCGGGAAGCACGTCCGAGGTCCCGCCCGATCCTCTGGAAGGGCCTCTGGCGTACTACAACGAATCGGCCAAGGTTGTGACGACCCCAGGATATACGGTCGATCAAACCGTGGCGGTTTTGGAAACGAAAGTCTTCGAAACTGCGGGGGGAAAGAACGTCTGGACGTGCCGTTCGGAAACACTGATCAATGGCTATCTGGATGATCTCATCCGGTCCTTTGCCGAGATGATGGCGGAGGCGCTCTATGCGCCGGCCGATGCCGCGACACCGGACAAGGGAGGTGCCCAGTGATCCAGATTCAGAAAAGATTCCTAGCGTTCTTCTTGTCCTGTCTGATCCTGTGGCCGTCGTGGGTGGTCAGTGCGGAACCTTCTGCCCAGGAATGGCCTCTCAAGATTGAAGGCGCGCGAGTGCCCATCGTGCTCTATCAGCCTCAGCCGGAGTCTTTCAAAGACAACAAGATCACGTTCCGCGCCGCCGTTTCTGTTCAACCGGATGGCAAGGATCCTGTCTTTGGCGCTGTTTGGATCGAAGCCCGCGTCTCCACGGACCGGGACGCTCGCACCGTCACGGTGGAAGATGTCCAAGTGACGCGCACTCGTTTTGCCGAGGCCACGCCAGAGAAGGAGCAGGTGCTTTCTCAGATTCTCACGGCTGAGCTCGCGCGCCATCAATACGTGCTTTCACTCGATAAACTTTTGGTGAGTCTCGAAAACGCCCAAAAGGAAATGAAGTCTGTCGAAAACTTAAAAACAGACCCGCCCAAGATCTATGTGGAAACGACCGACGCAGTCCTTGTCTTGCTCGATGGCGAGCCCCAGCTTCGCCCGATGAAGGATTCTCCCGATCAGCGCGTCGTCAACACGCCATTTCAGCTGACCTTCACCCGTTCGAAAGAGTGGAGACTCAAAGCAGGCGAGCGCTACCTGCGGGCGCCCGATTTGAATGGCCCTTGGAAAGATGAATCCAACGCCACTGCCGCGGTCCCCAGGATCATCGTAACCAAGGAACCGGCAGAGCTCATCGTGTCCAAGGGAGAGCCAGCCTACACTCCGCTAGCGGGCAGCAACCTCCTTTATATGAGCAATACCGAGAGTAACGTATTCGTCGACACGACGAATTCCAACGTATTTGTCCTCTTGTCCGGCCGGTGGTTCACGGCATCCAGTTTGAAGGGGCCCTGGACCTTTGTGCGTCCGGACCAGCTGCCGAAGGCGTTTTCGCAGATTCCGCCAGCTTCGCCCAAGGCGTCCGTCCGTGCCAGCGTTGCCGGGACTGAGGAGGCCAAGGAAGCGCTCTTGGATGCCCAGATCCCTCAAACGGCGGCCGTGTCCCGCAAGGACAAAGACGGCAAACTGGTCGTCGTCTGGGACGGGGATCCAAAATTTGAGGACCTCGAGGGTTTGTCGGTGGCGTATTCGCTCAACGCGTCCGTGCCCGTCTTTCGAGTTGGAAAAGAAGGGTATTGGTCCTGCACGGAAGGGATTTGGTACGCTTCGAAAAATGCCACCGGGCCCTGGGTGGTTGCCAATTATGTCCCGAAGGCCATCTACCAGATCCCGCCGAGCTGTCCCTACTACAACTGCCGCTATGTCCATATTTATGACGCCCAGCCCGACACGGTTTACGTCGGCTATTACCCGGGTTACGTGGGATCCTACCCCTATTACGGGACCGTCGTTTACGGAACGGGCTATTACTATTCGGGATGGTACGGACCCGTCTATTATTATCCACCGATGGTTACCTACGGATTTGGCTACGGCTACAGCCCGTATTACGGGTGGGGTATGAGCGTGGGCATCGGTATCGGCATCGGCGTGGGGTGGGGCGGGGGGTACTACGGCGGCTGGTATGGGCCGGCAGGGGGTTATCGGCCCGGCGGCCCGCATGCGACGCCTTATAATGGAAACCGTGCCCAGGCTAAACAGAATTTATACGACCGCGGCCAGAACCGCGGAGACCGCGCAAGCACCAGACCAAGCACGTCAGACCGTGGCGCACGCGCTGACTCAAGGGACCGCGCGGCGACTGCTGGCGGCAGTCGGGACAGAGATGTTTATGCGGACCGAGACGGCAACGTGTCCCGACGTAATGATGATGGGCAGTGGCAAGATCGCTCGAGCGGCGGCTGGAAGGATAGTGCTGCACCCAGACAGGATGTGCAGCGTGATTCCCAAGCGCGCGACCGCGGCGCGCAGCGCGCTTCGAACTATCAAGCTTCCAGTCGGCCGTCCTACTCTGGTTCGGGCTCAGGAGGAGGCATGCGGAGCGGCGGGGGCATGCGCGGAGGCGGCGGCCGTCGCTAAGACGTCACCCCCGGCTTAAGACATGCCGGGATGCCCTCAAGGAACAGTCTGTCAGTCGATAAGCACGATCGATGTAAAGATTTGGAATAATTAGCAAAAAGAATACAGTTGAACATGACTTGTCGACAGAGAATTCGGGACTTTTTCGTGCCGTCATCCCCCCCGGTCCTAGGGGGGGATCCATCATGTTTTATACGTCGATGATAGACCCCGGCTAACAATCCGCCGGGGTGACGTCAAACGAAGATTCCGGGTTAGTCTTTATCATCATGAAGAGGAGAATCATTATGAAGCGAAAAGTCTCGTTTGTCAGTCTCGTCACAAGGCTCACCCTTGTCTATGCGCTTATCTGTACGACTTCGCCGTCGGCGATGGCTCTTGCGGACGGTCCCTGGTCCGTGTTCTTCGCGGGCGCCTATCCGTTTTCTGTTGGCGTCACCCATCAGTATATGGACGGCGAGTATGGAATCCTGGGAGGGTTTGGCTATCAGGAGGCCACCTGGCCGATCGGCCTTCAGTTCGAAGGCATGACCTACCGGTTCGGGTTCAACGGCAAAGCGGAGGAACTCGCCAGTTCCGAAGGCTATATGCAGATGACCGCGGGGACCGCCAACATCACCTGGTTGCCGGAAAAGTTTAAGCAGGCGCGACTCAAACCACGGCTCATCGGAGGGATCGGGGTTTACAACCGTGTGCTTAAGACGACCGAAGAGGGTCGATACGGCGGGACTTGCTGGGACCCCTGGTATGGCTACTACTATTGCTCGGGAGATACTACATACGTGACCGACAGTAAGTCACAAACCAAATTCGGGTGGAACGTCGGGGCTTCGGTCGGCTACGAATTGCTCGGGGGCACGGAATTCTTCGTGGAACTCCGTTATCACCAGGCTGAGACCTCGAAGAACGCAACGCCGTTCATGCCGATCAACTTCGGTTTCCGCTGGTAAATAATCTTTCTGACCATCCGGAGAATCAGGGGACAGTCCCAGGACTGTCCCCTGGTTGATGTAGCCGCCTTCCCAACGTCATCATGCGAAAGGAATTGACACGTTGAACCTGAATCGCGTTCTCTTCGCTTCGCTTGTTCTCCTCTTGGTTCCTCTGGCATGGGCGGCTCCAAATGCCAGCTTCCAGAAGCTTCAAGGAAAATGGCTGCGACCCGATGGCGGATACGTGATCGAAGTCCAGGACGTGCAGGCCAGTGGCGAGATGGACGCCTTCTACTTCAACCCCAGGTCGATTCATGTGGCGAAGGCCCGCGCGACGCACAAGCAAGGAACCCTCAGTATTTTGATCGAACTTCGCGACGTCAACTACCCCGGGTCCACTTATAAACTAACGTACGACCCAAAAACTGATCAGCTTACGGGAACCTATTACCAGGCACTTGACAAGGAACTCTATGAGGTGACCTTCTCGAGGTTAAAGCCTTGAGTCCCATCGACCCATACAGTATGCCTTCTCTGTTGGGTAAGCTCGGCCAAAGGCGTTTCCATGTCATGGCCAAACCCAACAGCTCCGTCTGTAACCTGGGTTGCACGTACTGCTTCTATTTGAGCAAGGAAACCCTGCCAGGTGGCCCGGGCGCGGGCCTCATGTCGGACGAGACTCTCGAACATTTCATCCTGCAATATATGGAAGGCGTGACGGGCGATGAGGTCGTGTTCTCCTGGCAAGGCGGGGAGCCGATGCTCCGCGGCCTCGAGTTTTACCGCAAAGTGGTGGAGCTTGAGAAAAAATACGCCAAACCCGGACAACGCATCGAAAACGATCTTCAAACGAACGGCACGCTCATGAATGAAGAGTGGGCCGCGTTCTTGAAAGAACATCGGTTCCTTGTGGGTCTCAGCATCGATGGCCCGCGTGAGTTCCATGACAAGTATCGTCTTACCAAAGGTGGCCAACCTACGTTCGATAAAGTTTTTGCCGCGGCCAAGCTCTTGAAACGCGTCGGGGTGCCGTTTAACACTCTGACGTGCGTGAACCGCTTCAACGCCAAAGAGCCCCTAAAAGTCTACCGGTTCCTGCGGAGGGAGCTGGATTCCACGTACTTGCAGTTTATTCCGATCGTCGAATACAAACAATTCACCACCCAGGCGCCGCAGACGTGGCGTCCCGAAGATCTCCCGATCGACGGAACACCTGAGGCTCGCCCCGGCCACCCCCAATCGATTGTGACCGATTGGTCAGTGGATCCCTACGATTGGGGAGATTTTCTGATCAAGGTGTTCCAGGAGTGGTGCCAGAAGGATTTAGGAAAGGTGCTGGTGAATCACTTCGAGTCGCTGGTGTCCCAGCACATGGGCCAGGGGTCCCAGATGTGCGTCTACAACGACATCTGTGGCAAGGGGCTGGCCATCGAACACGACGGAAGCGTTTACGCCTGCGACCATTACGTCTATCCGGAGTACCGCACCGGCACGATTACGAATCAGAAATTATCAGAGCTCGTCTTCTCGCCGACCCAGGTCCGATTCGGCTATGCGAAAAACGAAACGCTGCCTGGGTATTGCCGGAAGTGTCCTTATCTCAGCGACTGCTGGGGGGAGTGCCCAAAGAACCGGATCCTCCGCACCGAAGACGGCGAACCGGGACTTAATTACCTTTGCCGTGGTTTCAAAAAATACTTTAAACACGTGCTGCCGAAAGTCGATAAGATTGTGGCGGGGTTGCGCGCAACACCAAACGATCTCAAAGTGAGGTTTTAAGATAAACCGAATGTGCCGCATGGCTGTTCTCGCTGTTGTTATTCTCGCACCGATCTCCCGCGTCGGGCAGGATGGATTAGGCTCTGTGAAGCGGGGAAGGCAGACAAGGGGTTGGCGAATCCCCGGAGCAGAAAACATCATGTAAATATGTATTGCATATTTACAATTAAATGTAATAATTATTAACACTATGGTGTGGAATCGTCTTCTGGAGCGTCCAGAGCAGTCTTTTTTCCTTTTTGGTCCGAGAGGAGCAGGAAAAAGCACTTGGCTCAAGCAGTTCTTCCCTGAGGCGCTCACGTTTGATCTCCTTGATACATCCCTGGCACTTCAGCTGACTCGCGAGCCTCACCGGTTGGAAGCGCTGATTGGGAAGCGTCCGGCAGAATCATGGGTGGTGCTGGATGAGATTCAGAAAATCCCCCTGCTGCTGAATGAAGTTCACCGATTAATGGAAAGCCAGCGGTGGCGGTTCGCCCTTTGCGGCTCTTCCGCGCGGAAACTTCGCCGAGGTGGTGCCGATATGCTGGCGGGGCGCGCGTTGGAAAAAAACCTGGAGGGGCTTACGGCCGCTGAATTGGAGGGTGATTGGAATTCGGAGCATGCGCTTCAATGGGGTTCGCTGCCTTTGGTCTGGACCCGGCGCGAGAACGCTCCGGATACATTAGCCGCGTATTTACATACCTATCTGCGTGAAGAAATCAAGGAAGAGGGTATCGTCCGCCAATACCCCCCGTTTGTGCGGTTCTTGACCATCGCCGGACAGTTGAACGGGCACATTGTGAACGGATCGAACATCGCCCGCGAAGCCGCCGTGCCCAGGGCCAGCGTGGACGGATATTTTTCGATCCTGGTGGACACTCTGGTGGGGCATTTCCTGCCGGCGTATCAGCCAAGACTTAAGGTGCGCGAGCGTGCCCACGCCAAGTTCTACTGGTTTGACGCGGGGGTTGCGCGGGCGGCCGCCGGACGCCTCTTCGACCCCCTGGACAGCCAGGTCAAGGGCCATGCCCTGGAAACATGGGTCTTCCATGAACTGCGGGTCTACAACGAAGTGTCACGCAAGCATCGAAAGATCGCCTACTACCGGACGACTGGCAATCAGGAAATTGACTTTGTTATTGAGCGCCAAAGCGTCCAAGGCGATAAGCCTTCTCGCCTCATCTGCATTGAAGTCAAACTTTCCGAGCGTTGGAAAAGCGAATGGGAAAGGCCGATCCGTGCGCTGGCGGCCGAGCCGAAAGTGAACGTGGAGCGCATGATCGGCGTCTATGCAGGGACGCAAACCCTTCACGTCAACGGCTTCGACGTCCTTCCCGTGGTTGAATTCCTGCGCCAACTTCGCGCAGGCGAGGTTTTTTGAAGACGTGTCCCAAGAACCGCATCCTCCGCGCCGAGGACGGCGAACCGGGACTTAATTACCTTTGCCGTGGTTTCAAAAATTACTTTAAACACGTGCTGCTAAAAGTGGATAAGATAGCCGCAGGTCTGCGTCAAACCCCCGTCAATCCCGTCCAACGAATGGCCGGGCGATAGGAACTGATCAGAGCCAGGTCCCATCGATCGCGCCGGCATGTACCCTAACACGGCGTTGCACTTGATTACGGTGACGTTGCGGTGGATTTTTTAAACGACAGCTGAATGAGAAGCGGGACGACCCTGTGCGCCCCGCGCGCGGCTGAAACGGGCCGAAAACAACGAGGTTGACCGTACTCCATAAATGGCGTACGATTATGGAGCATGTTCCAAAGACTTCTTTCCGTATCCAAAACGCAGTCTTTCTTTCTGTTCGGGCCCCGGGGCACGGGCAAGTCCACGTTGCTCAGTCACCAGCTGCCGGCCCAGCGTGCCGAGGTCTACGATCTGCTCAATCCCGTCGAAGAGGATCTTTTCAACCGGGACCCCCTGGAGTTGGAGCGCCGGGTCGCGGCCTTGCCGGCGGCAATCCAATGGGTGGTCATCGATGAGATCCAGAAGGCGCCGCGGCTCCTGGACCTGGTCCACCGCCTGATTGAAAAGTCGGCACGGCGATTCGCGCTGACCGGATCAAGCCCCAGGAAACTCAAGCGCGGCGTGTCTAACCTTTTGGCCGGACGGGCGTTTGTTCATCATCTCCATCCGCTGACCCACCGGGAGATCGGCGAGCGGTTTGATCTGCTTGACGTGCTGCGATGGGGTTCGCTTCCCAAAGTGTATCAGCTGGCCAGCGATGAGGAAAAAGCGAGCTTTCTGCGCGCGTACAGCCTCACCTACCTTAAAGAAGAAATCGCCGCGGAACAGATCGTGCGGAAGCTCAATCCCTTCCGGGGGTTTCTCGAGGTCGCGGCTCAATCGAATGGCCAGATCCTCAACTACGCGAGAATCGCCCAGGACGTTGGCGTGGACCCGCATACCGTACAGATGTATTTTGGGATTCTGGAAGATACGCTGGTGGGATGGCGCCTGCCCGCGTTTCATCGATCGATCCGCAAGCGTCAGCAAAGCCATCCGAAGTTCTACCTGTTTGATACGGGAGTCAAGCGGGCGCTGGAACGTTCGTTCCACCATTCCCTGGAGCCGCGCTCAACCGAGTTTGGAAATGCCTTCGAACATCTCCTGGTTCTTGAAATAGCCCGGCTCAACGACTATCTCCAAAAGGACTTCAGCCTTTCGTACTTGAGGACGAAGGACGATGCCGAGGTGGATCTGATCCTCGAGCGGCCCGGGGACCCGCTTCTCTTGATTGAAATCAAGTCAACGGACCGGGTGGGAGAACGGGATGTGTTGAGCCTGGCCCGCTTCCAGTCGAATCTGGCGGGCAGCCGCGCGTTTTGTTTTTCGCTGGATCCTCATCCCAAGAAAATCGGTAGGGTTCACTGCCTTCCCTGGATGAGGGGACTCCAGGAAATAGACCTAAGTTCATAAGCAGACATCCAACAACAGGGAGACATGAAAATGAAAAACTTGGAAATCAAGATGACTCGTCTCGGTGCGTGCTTTTCGACAGGCGCTTTGCTTGTCGGCAACATGGGGCCCGCTTTCGCCGCGGCCTCCGACACCCGGACGCCGATCGACCGCAGCGTTCTTCCGATTCGGGAGCCGGAGGCTCCTACCAGCTATATTCTCGACGTCCGAAACGCGAAGGCACCTCCCGCCTTCAACGTCAACGCTCCGGCCGGCGCGCCGAACGTGCTCCTCGTTTTAATGGATGACCTCGGTTTCGGAGGCACGAGCGCCTTTGGCGGACCTGTCGAGACTAAAGCATTTGACCAGATCGCCAAGGAGGGCCTGCGTTACAACAACTTCCATACCTGCGCTGTCTCCTCGCCCACGCGCGCGGCCTTAAAGAGCGGACGCAACCACCACGTCAACAATATGGGATCCATCATCGAGACGGGCACGGCCTTTCCCGGCAATACGGGGAAGATCCCGCAGAACGTGACGCCCGTGGCCGAGACGCTGCGCTTAAACGGCTACGCGACCGGCGCCTTCGGTAAATGGCACGAACTGGCCGCCTGGGAAGCCACGATGGCGGGCCCCTTCGACCGCTGGCCGACGCGCCAGGGGTTCGACAAGTTTTACGGTTTTCTGGGAGGCGAAACGAACCAGTGGGCGCCGTTTGTTTATGACGGCACCACGCCTGTCGAGATGCCCGAAGACCCGAATTACCATTTCATGCAGGACATGACCGACAAATCGATTGCCTGGGTTAAGCACTTGAAGGCGCTCAGCCCCGAGAAGCCCTTCTTCATGTATTTCGCGCCGGGTGCCACGCATGCGCCGCATCATGCCCCCCAAGAGTGGATCGCGCACTTCAAAGGAAAGTTTGATGGCGGATGGGACAAGATGCGCGAGGAAATCCTCGCGCGCCAGATCAAGCTCGGCATCACGCCCAAGGGAACGCCTCTGGCTCCCAAACCGGCGGCCATCCCCGACTGGAACACGCTCTCTCCGGATCAGAAGAAGCTCTACGCGCGGCAGATGGAAGTGTTCGCCGCTTATCTGGAATACTCGGACTACCACATCGGCCGGCTGATCAAGGCCATCGATGAAACGGGACAGCGTGACAACACCATGATCATTCTCGTCTACGGCGACAACGGGACGAGCGCCGAAGGCGGAGCCAACGGGATGTTTAGCGAGATGACCTACTTTAACGGCGTCCAGGAGAAGGTCGAAGACATGCTCAAGAAAATGGATCAATGGGGCGGCCCCATGACCTATCCGCATATGGCAGCGGGCTGGGCGGTCGCGCTCGATACCCCCTACACCTGGACCAAGCAGATTGGCTCCGATCCGGGCGGCACGAAAGTCGGCACGACGATTCGTTGGCCTAAAGGCATCAAAGCCAAGGGTGAAATCCGCCGGCAGTTCCATCACGTGATCGATGTGGCGCCAACGATCCTTGAAGCGGCCGGGCTGCCGGAGCCCAAGGTGGTCAACGGCGTTGCGCAGCGCCCGATAGACGGCCTCAGCATGCTCTACTCCTTCAACAACGGCAGGGCAAAGGACCGGCACACCGAACAGTATTTCGAGATGTTCGGAAACCGGGCGATGTACAAGGACGGCTGGTATGCCAGGACCATCCACCGCGCGCCCTGGGAGGCGACGCCTCGCCGACCGCTGAAAGACGATATCTGGGAGCTCTATGATCTGAACAAGGACTTTAGCCTGGTTCACGACTTGGCGAAGAAGGAGCCGAAGAAATTAGCCGAGCTTCAGGATCTCTTCATGAAGGTGGCGGGGAAAAACTACGCGCTGCCGATCGATGACCGGCTCTTTGACCGCCTCACTGCCGCCAATGTGGGCCGCCCCGAGCTGATGCCCGGGAGGAACTCCATTACGCTGGCCGAAGGAATGGTTGCGATGACGGAGAATACGTTCCTGGACATGAAGAACCGGTCTTATACCATCACGGCAGACATTGAGGTGCCTGAAAAGGGCGCACATGGGATCGTCTTTGCCCAGGGCGGACGCTTTGGCGGTTTTGCTCTGTATGTGAACGAAGGCGTCCCCTCTTTCGACTACAACTTTCTCGGCATGCAGCGCTATACGGTCGCTGGGAAGAATAAACTGAAGCCGGGCAAAGCTACCGTCAAGCTTGATTTTACCTATGACGGCGGCGGTCTCGGCAAAGGGGGCCTTGGCACGATCAGCGTCAATGGACAAAAAGTCGCGCAAGGGCGCGTTGACCGGACCCAGCCGGCCATCTTCTCGGCGGATGAAACCGCGGATGTCGGCATTGACCTTGCCTCGCCTGTGGTGGAAACCATTGGCGCTGAGCGGAAATCAAAATTCACTGGCCATATTCCAAAGTTGGTCATTACGGTGGCCGATTTGAAGTCGTCAGATCAGGCGGCCGCAGCCAAAGCGAAAAATGAGGCCGATCATAGAAAGAGCCTGTCAGATTGAGAATATCGAGTGCGTATCAGCGTTGTGCTATGAAGAATTGCCTGCTGGCGAACCGGACGTGGAAGGGCCGCCAAGTGAGGCTACAACCTATCCAACCCGAAGAACAGTAGGCATCTTGCCGAACACAAAAGTCTTGCACTGCAAGCATAAGCGACTGGGCGAACTTCTCCTGGGTCTACTCGTGCTCTATTCGGCGGCAGTGGCCCATGCCCTGGAGCTCGAGCCGGGTCTGTACAGGAACGCGCCTGTAGGCCTGAATGCCTTATCCCTCGGCTATGCCTACACCGGTGGGAATATTCTTGCGGAAGACAGTCAGGTCCCCCTTGAAGATGCGAAAGCACATCTCCATGGGGCGTTGATGTTGTATGCACGATATTTCAACCTCTTCGGCCGAATGGCGCGCGCGGATGCCGTCACGGCGGTGGCGTGGGGCCATTACGAGGGCTTGGTGGACGGCCAATTCATGACCCGCGATCCGCAGGGGCTCATTGATCCTCGTTTTCGCTTAACCGTAAATTTGGCGGGCGCGCCGGCACTCCGCCGGTCAGAGTTTCAGAGTTACCAACAACGCACCATTTGGGGCCTGAGTTTCATGATGGCGGCGCCCTTGGGACAGTATGATTCCACGCGCATGATCAACCTGGGGGCGAACCGCTGGTCGTTTCGTCCGGAAACCGGCGTGTCGCGGGCCTGGGGGCCTTGGTGCGCCGAAGTCGCGGGAGGAGCCTGGTTCTTCACGACGAACCATAACTATTTCGGAGGCAAAGAGCTCACTCAAAAGCCGATCGCCTATCTCAAGGGCGACGTCATCTATTCGTTAGACAAGAAGATATGGCTGGCTTTTAACTATGGGATCGCTTCCGGCGGTCAGACAAGTGTCAATGGCGCCGAAAGAGCGGACCTTCAAACCAATCACCGTCTGGGGGGGACTCTCACGATGGCGCTGTCGCGGTGGGATTCTGTGGGGATCAACTACAGTAATGGGATTGTCACGCGCACCGGCGCGGATTTCCAAACGGTCGCGACGGTCTATACGCACTCCTGGGGCCGTTAGAATCCCGGCCACTGCGATGGAGCCTATAGAGGACTTTACATATATATGATATATTTAAACCATGGTTAAGAGGCTCTTGGACTTGGGAAAACTTCTGGGGAAGGAGGGTTCTTCCTTCCTCTTTGGCGCGCGCGGAACAGGAAAAACACATCTGGCTCAAGCGTTGGTTCAGACGCGACCGCCGGCTCTGTCCATTGATCTCCTTGATCAGAAGGCGTTTTTACGTTACCTCAAACACCCTGGGGCGTTGAAAGAAGAAGTTCATGCCGCCTGGGAGCGCAGGCCGGGAAAGCCTCTTTTTGTGCTCATCGATGAAGTTCAGAAAGTGCCCGCTCTGCTGGATGTCGTTCATTCCCTGTTTAATGAGAGTTCCAAAGACGTTCAGTTTCTCCTGACCGGCTCCAGCGCCCGCAAGCTCAAGCGAGGCGGCGCCAATCTCCTGGCGGGTCGGGCTTATGTCACTCATCTGCATCCTTTGACGCACCGAGAAGTGCGTTTGGATCTGGCTAAGGCTCTGCAGTTCGGGACGTTGCCAGGACTCTACCTTTCGGAAGCGAAACCCGAAGCCTGGCTGGACGCCTACGTGGGAACCTATCTGAAAGAGGAAATCCAGCAGGAAGCGCTGGTTCGCAAGCTGGATCGTTTTACGCGATTTCTGGAATTCGCGGCACAGGCGCACGGGGAACCGGTGAATTTTTCCAAGATGGCCCGCCAGGGTATTGCCTCGGTCCCGACCATTCAGGATTATTTTTCCATTCTCGAGGATACGCTGATCGCCTTCCGGCTGGACGGATGGTCCACCTCCGTGCGCCGGCAGTTGATGCAGGCGCCCAAGTTCTATTTCTTCGATTGCGGGGTACTGAACGCCCTTCGGGGAGAATTGCGCACCGAGCTGCGCTCGAGATCCTTCCGCTATGGCAAGCTGTTCGAGTCCTGGGTCCTCCTCGAAATGATCCGCCTGAATGACTATACGGACGCCGGATACCGGTTCGCTTATTGGCGGACCAACACCGGCCTAGAGGTGGATGTGATCCTTTATCGCAATACGGCGGAGGCGCCAGTTGCCATCGAGATCAAATCCGGCGAGGCGCCGGCCGAACAGGAACTCAAAGGGCTTCTGGCCTTCCAGAAAGAAAACCCCAAAGCAAAACTCTACTGTTTCTCCAACGCCCCCCGGCCGCGCTTGGCGCATGGCATTCACATCCTACCCTGGCAGGAAGGCCTGGATGTGCTGTTCCCATCCTAACGTCTTGTCACTCATCCTGCTTTTTTAGCCAATAGTGCCTAGCACCAGATATCCGAGCCCGGAATCATCTGTTGATGTCACCCCGGCGAAAGCCGGTCCTCCAGACTTCCGGCGGACCGTCCGCCCTGCCGTGTGGCGGACGGGGTCTATCACGTTTCGACGTAAATGATGGATCCCGGCTGACGGCATGCCGGGATGACGGCACAAAAAAGTCCACTAACCTCAGACGACAATACCGACCCAACAGAGGATTCCCGGCTAGAGCCAACCCGAAAACGACACGCCCACGCTCACGCGGCTCACCGGAACGTTGTAATCCAGAAGGGACTCGCCGTAGCCGTTGAAGTACTGAACAAAACCGTTCATGCTGCGAATCAAGGGGAAGGACCATCCGAGTTCGACGGCCCCCTTATTGTCATGGAAGTCCAAGTTGTTGCGGAAAAGCAAAGAGAACTCCTGCTTGCCCCAAACTTTGACCGCGCCCCGCAATTCGCCGTAACCATAATACTTCCACATGTCAGGATTCGTGTCTTCTTCGGCGGGTCCGATGATGCGGAACCAAGGCTTGATGGAAATCATGCTGGGGCCGTAATCCAGGACAAATTCGGCATAAATCCGGTTCCAACTCCGGGAGATGGGGGTGGCTTGTCCATTGGATTGATGGGTAAAGCCAAGCCGGCTATAGCGGTTGGTGAGGCCCGAGATCTTCCATGTCGCGTTCGATTGAAAAAAGAACTCCGGCTCGTAGTCCGTGTTCCGGAATAAAGAAGATTTTTGGTCGTTGTAGGTTTGCCAGAAGGACACCTGTGTATAGGCGATATAGGTCTGGATAGGCACCGTGAAGAGGCGCTCGGCTAAGGGGACTTTGACGCTGATTTGAAACTTCGTCTCAATTTCATCAAGCGGCTGCGTCTCTGGCGCAAAAGGTTCATTGTTAGGGTGGGGGTTGTAGCTGAGCGGCATCAAATAATTGGGCCGGTGAGGAAGGATAAAATACCCCACCTGCTTCAAGCGCTCTTCTTTCGCGATACGTTCTTCCAGGCTGCTGGGGGAAGAGCCAAGGGCCTGGCGTGGCAGCCAGGGGAGAACGCTGGCGATTGCAAAAGCTATGCCACACCGATGGATCCGACGAAGCCCAAGGGATCTCATAGAGCGATTAATCCTAACACAGAACACGTGGAAAAATATATTATGTGCACGATTGCCACTGAAGTATATTCCACGGCGATATCAATCCCATGAAAATCCGCCCTCTTTTTTTAGTGATCAGCGCCTGCCTCTTGCTCAGTTCAAGTGCTTACGCGCAGAGCGCTTCACTGCCTGATGTGACGAGCGTTTCAACTATTTCGACGACAACTTCGCCAAGCGCAAGGGGCACGGTGGACCCGGTCGTTCAAAAGCGGTTCTGGCGGGCGACCGGTGAAATGATCCTGGTCGGGTATTCCCCTTGGCTCTACAGCCATTACGTCTTGGATGCGGACTACGCCGATATTTCCATGGATACGGTCCGCCATAACTTTGAAGAGGGATTTGTGTTTGACCAAGACAAATTCCAAACCAGTATCTGGGGCCATTCGTATCAGGGGGCTATGTATTTCAACGCAGCCCGAGAAAACGGCTTTACGTTCTGGGAATCCGTTCCCTTCGTCTTGGTGGGTGATTTGGGCTGGGAACTCTTCATGGAAGCCGAGCAACCGTCCTACAACGATCTGGCCAACACCTTTTTCGGCGGTATCAGTCACGGGGAAATCAACTACCGTCTTTCGACAATGGTCCGAGACAACCGCGCCACGGGTTTTGACAGATTTTGGCGTGAGGTGGTGGCCGGCGCCCTAAACCCCGTTGGATTTGCGGACCGAGCGGTCTTTGGGGACATGTGGAAAAAGGCAGACAACCCGCCGGACCGGTTTCCCAACAAGCTTTTTCTGACGGTCGACGGTGGTTACCAACATGGAAGAAGCAATACGCCGCATCCAGACCAGGGATATTTTTCGTTCTCCATGCGTCAAAACGATCCCCATGAAACGCCGATCCAAAAACCATTTGATTATTTTCACGTCGACGCCACCCTCAGTACGGCGAAAGGTCCAGCCCTTCCTGCCGCGTCCTTCAGGGGCTTGGTCGCCGGCTGGGATGTCTTCGAGGATGCAGATGCCCACCATATGCTTTCGCCCGGGATGACCTTTGACTACTTCGATAACGGTCATTCCGCCTTCGGGGGGCAGGGGTTGGATCTGGCGCTCCTTTCCCGATGGATGCTTCCCAAGGACTTTGAGCTTCGCACAGAGGCGGGAGCTTTAGGTTATATCTTTGCCGGGATCCAAACCGACTACGAAGCGGAAAGTATCGCTGCCACGGGGCGCAATTATGATTTCGGTTCTGGTGGAGGTCCGGTCCTCGATGCCCGGATCCGCCGCCATGACGTTGACTGGTTCCGGTGCTCACTTTCGGCCGGATGGTTCAAGACCAATGATGGGATTTCATCGGACAATCGGATCATTGTTGTCAACACGGAAGCCCGCTACCCGATCACCCAAGACTTGTTCGTCGGCTTGGGGTGGTCGTTTCAGGACCGCCACACGCATTATCAGGACCTCCCCGCGACCTCACGAACCAGTTCCGGAATCAAAGCCTTCTTATCCTGGGCTTTCCGAATCATCGGATAAGGATAGGTCCTCTCAAGCTGAGGACTTTCATAGGGAGTCTTTCGCCTGGAACTGTAGGGTGTCAAAAATATACGATGTTGAAAAGTTGTTGAGCATCGTTAACTCAAAATCTTCGGTTCTATGGAACCCCCTCGCCCGCGGAACGCGGGAGAGGGCGGGGGTGAGGGCAAGGCTCCGTCGTAAGATGAGGCTGTGCCCTCACCCTTTACCCTCCCACTTACGACCGTGGGACCTGCGCGCTATAGGAAATTGCGGAAGCGCGGGTCTCCCACCTGGCGGCGGGAGAGGGGATAAAAAAGTGCTGCAGGCTCAGACGGCAGGACTTGGTGAATGGAAGATTTTGGGTTAACTTCTAGAGAGGCTATTTTATGAAAAGGTATCCGGTTCCGCTTGCGGCTAGCGTTTTCCTGTTCTTCATCGCACACGCTTACGCGCAGAGTCCCACGCCCGCTGCCGCGCCGGACTCCCCGAGCTTATCAACGACGACATTGCCAAGCGAAGCAGCCGCGGCGGCCCCTCGTGTTCAAAAACGGTTTTGGCGCGCAACTGCCGAAATGATTGTGGTCGGGTATTCGCCCTGGCTCTATAGCCACTACGTCCTCGACGCGGACTACGCGGACATTTCCATGGACTCAGTCCGGCGCAACTTTGAGGAGGGCTTTGTCTTCGATCAGGACAGTTTCCAAACCAACCAATGGGGCCACCCCTTTCAGGGATCCCTGTATTTCAACGCTGGCCGCGAAAATGGGTTTAACTTCTGGGAGTCGTCGCTCTTTACCCTTGTGGGCGATTTCGGCTGGGAGTTCTTCATGGAATCGGAGCTCCCCTCTTATAACGATATGGTCAATACCTTGTTTGGGGGTATGAGCCGTGGCGAAATGACTTATCGTTTGTCCAATGTCATCCGCGATAACCGAGCGACCGGCGCTGAACGATTTTGGCGTGAGTTCGGCGCGGGGATCGTGAACCCGGTGGGGTTCGTGGACCGGCTCGTGTTTGGTGATATGTGGAAAAAGAAAGACAATCCTCCCGACCGGTTTCCGAACATGCTCTTTGTGATGGTGGACGGTGGCTACCAGCATGGCCGTGAAATGTCAGCCCATCCGGATCAAGGGTATTTCTCGCTCATCTTGCGCCAAAACGACCCTCACGAAACGGAGATCAAAAAACCCTTTGATTACTTTGACCTGGAAGGGACGATGTCTCTGGCCAAAGGACCCCTCTTACCCTATGTGACCTACCGAGGGTTGCTCGCTGGGTGGGAACTCAAGGATGATGGTGACGTACACCATATGCTGGCGCCCACCTTGAGCTATAACTATTTCAACAACACGGCCTCGGCGTTGGGGGGGCAAGGCCTGAATCTGACGCTCCTGTCACGCTGGAAGCTTCCCGAGGAATTTGATCTGCGGACCGAACTCTCCGCCCAGGGTTTTATCTTCGCGGGAATCCAGGTCGACTATGAAGAAGATAGCATCAACGCCACAGGTCGAAACTATGACTTTGGTAGTGGTGGTGGCCCTAAAATCGATGTCCGTATCCGTCGTCACGAGGTTGATTGGTTTAAGCTCTCCATGTCGGCTGGGTGGTTCAACACGAACGACGGGATCTCAAGCGAGAACCGCCTCATCTTGGTGGACGCGGAAGCGCGCTATCCCTTGATGAAAGATTTGTACGCGGGTCTGGGGTGGTCCTTCCAGGAGCGCCGTACGCTCTATGACCACCTGCCGGAGGTCAACCAGGCCAATTCCGGCATCAAGGTGTTTCTCTCCTGGGCTTTCCGAGCGATCTAGTCGCAAAGATTCATTTGGGCCGTCATCCCGGCATGTCGTTAGCCCGAAACCTGTACTTGCCCAATTCTCTCCGTCTCAACCCGGCGCACCTTTTAGTGCCGTCATCCCCCCCGGCCGCTATCGTATCCCATTTTTATAGGACGATGGCCATCAGCCAGTAACGCATCGGCTGATGGTAAGGGGGGGGACGCCAGACGACAGGCGTCCGACCGTAGTGTGTCGGATCCATCATATTTTTACGTCGATAATAGACCCCGTCCGCCACACGGCAGGGCGGACGGCCCGCCGGATGTGTGGAGGGCCGGCTAACAATCCGCCGGGGTGACGTCAACAGAAGATTCGAGGTTAATTCTTGGAGTAGGTTGAACCGAAGTAATAGGAGACGAGTATATTGGTGGTGACCAGATGCACCTCGGTCGACGCGTCGCCGCTGTGGGAGATGAAGAAATAGTTGATCTGCGGGCCGACCGCCACCGAAGGCGACACAAACCAATCCACGCCAAGGCCCGTTTTGAAGTTTAAGTTTTCCATCCGATCGGAATTGACGCCCTTGGCGGATCCCGCACCAAATTGAAACGTGGGCGTCCAGTTTTTATCGGAGTGGAAGCGATAAAGAAAAAGGATATCGATGGGGGACACCCACTGTCCGTCTCCCAGGTGAATGCTTTCATAGGACAGGCCCATGCCGATGTAGGGGCTGACATAAAAACTTCCCACGAAGCCAATATCGAGCCCGACACTGCTGGTGTTCGAGGTCACGTAGTCCGGAGCCACTGGGAAAGCGGCTCCCACAATGCCTGCAATACCAAAACGGTTGGACAGATCCTCCGCCTCCACGAGGGCCGATGACAAGAGGAAGCAGACGGTAGTCAGTGGAAGGAGCCGTTTCATTGCGCGGATTGTAGCATTTTTGGTACAGTTGCCCTGCAAGAAGGCTGTCTCCAGGACTCCCATCACCTCATAAGACAGTTCGTCCGAATTGACCTAAAGGAGATCGTTATGAAAATATCCACTGCATTTTGCTTCGCCGTTGTTATGAGCTTCAGCGCCCCTAGAATAGCCTCAGCTGCCGATCAACCCAAAGACGTGTCAAAGCCTGCCGTCGTAGAAGCTGAAGTGGTCCATTATACCGGTACTGTCGAGAGCATAGACTACACCACCCGCATGATGACCCTCAAAGGAACGGATGGCCAAACGGTGTCGATGGAAGTCGGGCCCGAGGCTGTCCGGTTTAATGATGTCAAGAAGGGCGATCAGGTGAAAATTGACTATCTGGAATCGGTGGCGGTCATGGTGCAATCCCCGAGCGACACGATTTCCTCCGCCGAAAGCTCAGGAAGTGTCATCATCCGTAACAAAGGACAAAAACCTTCTGGCACGAAAGTCGAGACGGAAATTGTCACGGCGACGGTCGAAAAAATCAATGCCAAAAAGAGGACCGCCGTCCTCAAAGGCCCCGATGGGAAAACCTTTCCGATCGACATCGCGCCCGATGTGAAAAATCTTGAGAACGTGAAAAAAGGTGACCAACTCGTGATCAAACGCACCCGCACGGTCGCCATTGACGTCAGTAAACCTGGGAAGTAAATCGGCCCGTTCCTAGGCAGCCGCCTAGGATCGGCATCATGCAACCAAGGAAAACGTTCATCCCCGCTGGTTCAGTCATCAGGATGGTTCTGATGATTGGAATCAGCGGGATTGTTTTTGCCGCCACCGGTGACCCGATCCTAGACAATCAGTATCGCCTCGACTTGACACGTACCGTCGCGACAGGCTCCACGCGTAAAATCGCGATGGGCGGCGCCTTTGTCGGTCTGGCCGAAGGAAACGCTTCTATCCCCGACAACCCTGCTGCAGTAGCTTATCGTCCACGGGCCTTTATGCGTCCGTGGGAACTTGACATGGTGCTCTCCACCCTCACCACCACCGACGATGATACGGATAACAGTGGATCAACGAGCCTCGTCTACAGCGACCATGCCCTCATGGATGTGGGTCTCATGGGTCAATACAAAAACTTTGGTTTGGGCGGCGTCGCGTCTTTATCTGTCTATGGCTCCAATGACCTCCCTCAAGATCAGGAGGCGCAACTCCTCAGCGGCAACGTCGCGACCGGCTACAGTTTCATGGAGCATCAGCTCGCCGTGGGTGTTTCGGTCGCACCCATTGGAGCTCGCGTCCATCCCAAGGACTCCCACGATCCCCGGTCCTTTGGGCTGGAAGGGGTGGGATATGGAGCCGGAGTCATATGGCATCCTCAGCGAGGCCACTGGAGATTTGGAGCGGCCTATCGAGGCGCCGTCTCGTCGACGGAGGATCTGCCCGAGAGCACCGGGCCTGTGAAAGTGGGGAATTTGATTGTGCCAAGCGGCGTCCTGGTCGCTGGTTCCACGGCTTTAGGCATCGCCTATGAGTGGGACAAGTTTCCTCTTTGGCGGACACGTCCCGCCATCGCGACCTTTGATATGCGGATTTTTAACGAGTCCCCGGATGACGCCAACGGCGCCAAAGCCTTCCTTACACAGACTTCGCAGCCGGTAGGGCAGAAAACCATCACGACGCTCCACACAGGCCTTGAGGTGGAAGCGGTTCCTCGCGTGCTCCGGCTGCGCGGGGGAACCTACCGGGAACCCAGCCGGTACGAGGACATCTCGACCCGTTATCACGTCACGGGTGGCTTAGAGCTACGCTTGACGAAGTTCAATATCTGGGACAATCGGCCCCTCGCGATCTCGTATGCCTTTGACCTTGCCCCGCGCTACCAGGTGCATTCTTTTTCCGTTTGGCTCTACACGTTCACGGTCCCGGTATCGACACCTGAGAAAGCGCGAATATGACGGAAGGTACACAAGCGCTATTAACCGAGTATGATGAGCATCATGGTTGAGGAGCGAGAGTCTTTTCATGATGTCGTTGAAAGAGGGTTGATCGATCTTATCGATGATAAAGGAGGATTCTAAGCATGCGACAAGCCTATTGGAAAGGACTGACGCTTCTGTTTCTAACGGTGGCTCTTTCAGCCGATACTCTAAAACTTCGCGACGGGAAATCGATAGAGGGAAAGATCCTGCTGATGAATGAGCAGGGTGTCCGGTTTGAAACCACCGCAGGCGAAGTACGATTCTTTAAAGACAACGAAATAGTGTCCATTCAGAAGGAGGCGGCCGCCCCGTTAGCAGCTGCACCAGTCCCAGTCGCCGCAACACCAAAAGGATCCGTGATCATCCCCCAGGGGACAGTCCTGACCGTTCAATTCGATGCTGATGTGACGTCAAAACATCGTCGTGGGCACAAGTTTACCGCCACTTTGGAAACCAATATCGTGGTGAACCATCAGGTGGCGGTTCCAGCGGGAACCAAAGTCTATGGGGTGGTGACTGATTCGAGGCAGCAGGGATTGGTCGGTCAATCGGCGATCGCAATCATGCTCACGGGGTTTAACATCGGCGGAAATATCGTGCCGATCAAAACGGAGGTTCTCTCAGGGGCGGGTGATCGCAAGGTGAGGCAAGGCGCGCGTGGCGCGGCGGCGGGATCTGCCATAGGCGCCGCCGCCGGCGGCGGCAGTGGCGCAGCGACTGGCGCCATGGTGGGCGCGGCCGCTTCCACCCTGAGGCGACAAACGGTGGGCGTGGCCGCAGGCACACTACAGGATTTTCATCTCGAGGAAGCTGTCACGATCCAACGGTAATATCAGCGGTTGAGGCCGGGACGGGAATTATAGAGTTCAAGGTGGCGAGGGCGACGAGAAGAGCCAGCCGAAGTCGTTGCCGTACTCGGGCAACGGAAGATTGGTGTTTCGGCGTCACACCTAAGCCGTTCCTCCTACAGTCCGATACTGCTGAAATGATACCGGTCAATCGTAAGCGACCCTAAATCAGTTGGCGCTGCCGAGCCGCCTTGCGCGCGCATCTCGGAATTCTGGCGCGTCCACATCACTTCCAGAGCGCTGTCTTCGGCGAAGTCCTTTCCTGCGGTCACGCCGAAGGACGATCCATTGGTGAGTTCGAGCTGATCATGGCCGGTCGAGGAATCGAGTTTGACGTGCCCCGTGAAATGGCCTCCGCCGAAAAATGAAGCTTCCCAGCTGTTATCCTCAGCGCCGTATTCCTCTGAGGCTGCCAGAATGGGGAACATGAGCGATAACAAGGACATAACACCACCCTGCAGGCCCCCGTTGATTGATGGGAAAGGGGCCTGCAGGTCATGAAAGACTAGGAATCCAGTCGATTAGGATTTCGGAACGGTATCCTTGATGGCCTGGTTGCAGCGTTGAGAAACCTTCTTCTCGTTCTTCTTCATGCAGTCGAGAATCCGCCCCTGGCCAGGTTCTACACCAGAGCAATATTTCTGGAGGTCCTCTTTGCATTCATTGGCGACGTAGGTGAGCTTCACTACGGCTTGCTGGAGCTGAGCGGCCACGTCATAAAGAGCGTATTCGCAACGGCTTGATAGCTTGTCCTCAAAGGCATACAAACAAGCGAGAACTCGTCCTTCACCGGGCGTGACTCCTTTACAATAAGTCCCCAACTCTTCCGAGCATCCTTCCTGCACGGTCTGGATCAGTTTCTCGACTTTCTTGGTGACAACATCAGCGCCCATGACGTTCCCGGCCAGGGCGGCTACGACGGCTAATCCAATAACTGTGTTTCGCATGGCATGTGTCTCCTTTTCATTCATTGATTGACATTTCTACGGGTGAGGCCCGCACTTTCTTGTCTTTAGGCATTATCGCAACTTGACCCCTCCAATTCAAGGCGGCAGACTTTTGCATCCGGGGGCATGCTTGAAGCAGCTTCGAGAGCACTGATGGGCGGTGGTTTGAGGGTGACGCGAGGGGGATTTTGCGGTCTGGCGCAAAGGATCCCGATCCCCCGTTTTTGACGGGGTTTATGCGAAGTGACTTTGTGTGCCGACCCGCGCCGGGACCAATACCGGGGGCTTATCCGGCAGGCCCAGGTAGGAGAGAAATGGAGCCCCACGGGCGGAGCCCGTGGTACCCATAATGACCGCCCGCCTTCGCCAAGGCTACGGCGGGCATCCGCCGATTCCTTGGCGACATCCGCCATAGCAGGGGGTAGCCGCATTCCCCCACGCGCGGAGCGCGTGGTCCCCTGCGGCGGCGGATGGACGTGATCGCAAAAGGATCGAGGATCACCGCGACGATTTTGACGCTTCCGCCGCACTGTGGGCGCGTTATGAGGTCGAGGCCAAAGACCCGGGCGAAGAGGTCAGTCCAAGGACTGCGGCGTGAAGGTTTAGAAACAGGAGCGGCAGGAGTCTTTGGGTGGGACGTCTGCGGCGGAGGCAAGGCCGGTTGTTGCTTTGCGAGTCCCAGCCGGCGTCAGGTTTCCCCATCGTCCAGGCTCCCGCAGCCGTCAGATCAAGGTTCGTCGGGTCGCAGAGGCGGCCCTGAAAGACCCGACCCCGCCTTGCCGGTTGTCAGTAGCGGTCGGGTACGTGCAAGCCACGCGCGGCGAGCATGGAGAGGAGCTTGGCGGGGTCGTCGGTGATGATGCCATCGACGCCCCAGTCGATCATTCTGGCCGTCAGCTCCGCATCGAATGCGGTCCCCAGCTTCTCGGGCCAGCTCCACACGACGACCTTGAGGCCCAGGCGGTGGGCCTCGTCCAGCGAGTCCTTGGTGAGTTCGGCGTCTTCGGGGTCCCAGGCGAAGCCGCCCAGGGCCTTGACCATCGCGGGGATGGAGCCGCCGTAGTCCTTGACGAGCTTGCCCCCCGTCCAGAGGCCGGCGGACTTCGGGTCCGAATCGAAAAAGCTGTCTGCTCCCCCCTTCTCGTTGTCGCGCGACGTGAGGTAGGCGGTCTTGACGCGCTTGTCGAGCTTCTGGAGCTCGTAGAGGCATCTGAAATCGAAGGCATGGACCTCGACGCGATCGAGTATCCCTTCCTCCTCGAGCACCTTGTACACCGCCGCGGCAAAAGCCTCCGGCGGCGGGCTGAAGTCGGGACGTGAAGGTTCCGTCTTCATCTCGATCTGGTACCCGATCTTCTTGCCGGTCGCGCTCTCCGCGAAGCGCACGACTTCTCGCAGAGTGGGCATGCGGATCCCGTCCAAGGGGAACTGGTCCGGGAAGAACTTCGAATAGGCGCTGTCCGGGTTGAGCCGGCCTACGTCAAAACGCCCCAGCTCCGCGAGGGTGAGTCCCCTGACTGCATACTTTCGCTCGTATTCGATCTGCTCCGCAGGCGGGCGCTTCCTCAGAGCCTCGCGGCTCTGGGCCAAGAACGCACCGCGCTCGTCGCGGGTGATGTCCGGATTGAGTACCAGATCGTGGGAGAGCAGGACCTCGTTGTCCTTGGTGAGGACCACGTCCATGTCGAGCCAGTCCGCGCCGATGCGGAGGGCCGCTTGGTACGCGGGCAGGGTGTTTTCCGGGGAAAATGCCCGTACCCCGCGGTGGGCGTAGACATCCGGGCGGTTCCGCAACGCCGCCCACCCGGTCACGCCTATGAGGAGCATCGCCAGCAGAGGAACGGCACGGCGTGACAAAGGGCTCTTGGATCTCATGCGGCGTTTCTCCTCCGACCGAACGCCTCATCAATGATCTTCTTGTCTTCGTCGGTTACGGTAACGGCATCCGGGGCTCCGGCCTTTTTTGCCTCAATGAAAGCTTTCGCTCCCTCTTGGATGATCGTGCCGTCGAGCTCCGGGTACACCAGCGAGTACCGTCCGAACCAGGTGCAGGGCCGGCCCACGATCAGCTCATCGTCAAAGACGGCGACGGACATCTTTTCTGCAATGTTCTGCAGGGCTTTGGCCCAGCGCAGCACGAGCGGCTGGCCTTCGGTGGCCTTGAAGGATTCCGTGAAGCACACCGCCCGCTCCAGGGCGACACGCGGCGGGCCATAGGACCGGATCGCATCGAACCACCGTAAGACGCGACCGGAGGCCTTCCCGTGCAAGACCTTCTTGCCGCTCGCCATGGCCTGTTTCTGCGCAAACAACGTTTGTTCGACTGAAGCGCTCACACGGACCTCCTGAGTAAATGAGGAATCTTTCACTTTAGACTCTGGTCGCAGATTATACCTTTGAAAACTGAATCACGACTTTGACGTCGTCCGGCTTACGGTCCAGCGCTTGCTTGAAATTCTCCGGCTTTTCCACACGGGTGATAAGTTTGGCAAGCCACGACCGGTCCGCCCGTGCCAAGAATTCGCCGGCTTTGTACCAGTGACGCTTGTTGGCATTCACGCTTCCCACGATCACGTTGTTTTTGAGTACCACCGCTGCCGCCACATCACCCACAGGCGCTGCGCCCGCTATCGCGCCGCTACCCACGCCGGTGAGACAGACAACGCCGCCGGTTCCTATGCTTTGAATGGACTCCCTGACGAGGGAAGCCACACCTGTGCATTCGACGATGACATCGGGCTCAAACCCAACCTCGCTGACGCGCGTGTTGTGATAGGTCGCGCCCAACGCCTTCACCAAATCGGGCTTCGGCCCGGACGTGGCGCGGTCTAGAACGTGGACCTCGTGGCCGCGCTGAGTCGCAATCATGGCTGCCAGCAGTCCAATGGGCCCCGCGCCGGTGACCAACACCGTGCGCGGTTGCCAAAAGGTGCGATTTCCGATGGCGGTGGTGTGTTCCAAGGCCTTCGCGACGACGGTGGTCGGTTCCAGCAAGACACCCAAGAGCCCGAGCGTGGGATCAATTTTGATCGTGTATTCGGGTTCGATCCGCCATCGCTCCGACAGAAAGCCATGAATCTCTTTGATGCCGCGCTCGGTGTACTGGCCGTTCCGGCACATGTCCCACTCGCCAATGGCGCAATTCGGGCAGGGTACGGGGTCTGGCCGACGCACGATGCCGACCACAAGGTCCCCTTTTTTGAGTCCACTCCTCGGCCCGGGGTCAACGACTCGTCCTAGGGATTCATGGCCAAGAATCAGCCGCGATTTTCCTGGAGGCGCCCAGCCATATTTTCCTTCGACGATCTCGACATCGGTCCCGCACACACCGACCGCGACCGCCTCCACCAGAACGGATCCTTCGAGGATGTCGGGTTCTGGGATCTCCTCAAGCATCGCGGTTCCAACCTTTTTCGGTTCAACGGTAATGGCTTTCATCGGGCCACCTCTTTTCTTAAGATTGAGAAATCAAAAACGTGAAATCCCCATGGCGGAAGATCGAGAAAGAGTCCTTCAAATCCAATCAAACCCCAGCGCCTGCCAGTGATTCAGGGCGGTCTCGGGCACGTCATCGAAGGTCGCGAGTCGCCCCAAGTGCTGGGAGAGTTCCGTCAACCAGACGCGCGTGTTCATTTGATAGAGCAAAGGATAAGACATCCGCGTTATTTTTCCTGAACCGGCGCTGACGTCTTTGCCATCGCGTCCGCTTTACTCTGTTCGAGGAACTGGTCCGTGTTGAGGACCTCAAAGAGATGCATGACGACCGCGATGACACCGGTCCATCCGGTCTGATGACTGGCACCGACGCCGCGGCCGCTGTCCCCATGGAAGTATTCATAAAACAGGGGGAGATCTTTCCAGAAGGGATCCTCTTGGAATTTCTTGGAGTCTCCGTGCACCGGGCGGTGCCCCTTCTCATCCACCAGGAAAATGCTCGTCAATCGACGTCCGATCTCTTTGGCGACATCAAAGAGGGTCATGTGCTTCCCGGAGCCTGTCGGGCATTCGATTTTGAAAGAATCTCCGTAATACAGGTAGTACTGCAGGAGCGCCCGCAGGATGAGAATATTAACCGGCATCCAAATGGGACCCCGCCAGTTCGAGTTGCCGCCGAACATGGCGTTGTCCGACTCTCCAGGGAGATACGAGACCTGATGCTGCTGATCTCCCACGCGGTAGACATAGGGATGGTCCTTGTGAACGCGGGAGATCGCCCGGATGCCGTAGTCGCTTAAGAATTCTTTCTCATCGAGCATGATCGCGAGCACCCGCCGCAGGTTGGTTTCGTTCAGAATGGACCCCAGCGCCCGGTCACGGCATCCCAGCTTCCTCGGATCGTGGATGAACGCGGTCAATTCAGGGCAGCCCTTCAGATAGTCCATCAAGCGGGAGCGCACCTCGGGATATTTCTCCCGCAGATCCTTTTCAAAGATGGTCACCGCGCACATCGGCAAGAGGCCCACCATGGAACGCACTTTGAGGCGCTCCGCACGGCCATCCGGAAGCTTGAGCACGTCGTAGAAGAACCCGTCGTGCTCGTCCCACATGCCGAACTCCTCGGGGGGCCGAATCATTCCTGAGGCGATCAGGAGAAAGTGCTCAACGAATTTAGTCAGGAGATGGATGTAGACCGGGTTGTCGAGTGCCAGCTCCGCGCTGATCTCGACCATATTTTGGCAAAAAAGCGCCATCCAGGCAGTGCCGTCGGCCTGCTCCAGGTGGCCTCCGGTCGGCAAGGCCGATGAGCGATCGAAGACCCCAATATTATCCAATCCGAGGAATCCACCTTCGAACGCATTGTTTCCGGCCCGGTCTTTGCGGTTCACCCACCAATTGAAGTTGAACAAGAGCTTGTGAAATGAACGCTCCAACCAGGCCAGATCGCCTTTGTTCCGGCCAGACTTATCCCGCAGGTACGTGAAGATCGTGGACCAGGCGTGAACCGGGGGATTTACATCAGCAAAGTTCCATTCATACGCCGGGATCTGTCCGCACGGATGCTGGTAGCGGGCCTTGAGCATGAGCTCCAGCTGCTCTTTGCCGAAATCCTTGTCGACGAGCGCAAGCGCGGTCACATGAAACGCAAGGTCCCAGGCGGCAAACCAGGGATACTCCCACTTATCCGGCATGGAAATGACGTCCATCGTCTTCATGTGGCCCCAGTGGTCGTTACGGATGGGCCGCTGATTCGATTTGAGGGGCTTAAGGCCATGCTGCTTGAGCCACTTGCCGACGTCATAGAAAAAGAACTGTTTGGACCAGAGCATGCCGGCAAGCGCCTGCCTCATCACCAGGGTCTTGTCAGGATCCAAGGATGCCGGAATCACGCCCGCATAAAACTCGTCAGCTTCTTTGAGCCTGGCTTGAAAAACAGATGCATAGGATTTCCCGAACTGTTCTGAGAGGGTTTTGGCGGGGTCCTTCGCCAACTGATCGGTCAGTCTCAGGCGTATCACACGAGATTCTCCGGCGCTAAGGGCGATGGAATAGTGGGCGGCGACTTTTGTTCCCTTCTTTTCCGGGTTGACCGCTCCTTTTTCGCCGTGAACGATGTAGTTCTCGATACCGTCTTTCACAAACGGGGACAAGTTGGGAGTGCCGACCAGGCGGTGCGTATTGGTCTCATTTTCGGTGAAGAGAAGTTCCGAGCAGCCATCCGCGTAAAAGAGGCGCTCTCCCAAGTCCCGGTGCGAGAGCACGACGATACCGCCTGATTTGTCCTGAGAGATCTGTCGAAGACTTGGGCGGGCGACCTTCTCGCCCCACGACCAGTCGTTCCGGAACCAGAGAGTAGGCAACAGATGCAATGTCGCGGGATTCAGGGCCCGGTTATGGATCGTGATTTGAATGAGCAGGTCTTCAGGCGAATCTTTAGCATACTCGACGAATACATCAAAATACGCATCCTGATCAAAAAGGCCGGTGTCTAAGAGTTCATACTCCGGCTTGCCCCGGCCGCGTTCACGGTTGGTGGCCACCAGGTGGTCGTATGGGAAGGCCGCTTGTGGATATTTGTAGAGATACTTCATGTAGGAGTGGGTGGGGGTGGAGTCCAGATAAAAGTAATACTCCTTGACGTCTTCACCGTGATTGCCTTCAGGGCCGGTGAGGCCAAAGAGTCGTTCTTTGAGAATCGGGTCTTTTCCGTTCCAAAGGCCGAGCGCGAAACATAGCTGCTGCTTGTCGTCACTGATGCCGGCAAGCCCGTCTTCGCCCCATTGGTAAGCGCGCGAGCGGGCGTGATCATGGGGAAAATAGGTCCAAGCGTCACCGCTTTCGCTGTAATCCTCACGGACGGTCCCCCACTGGCGTTCACTCAGGTAAGGCCCCCACTTTTTCCAGGGGACTTTCTTGGTCCGAGCTTCTTCGAGACGAGATTGCTCTTCGTTCACCGAGGATCTCCTATTGGGTCGCGGGCGTGCGCGCCATCGTGTTTGAGAGCAGTCCTAGAATTTCACGTTCAGATTGATACTCACGACATTGATGAAGTTGGAGCCGTAGTCCCCTTGAAGCGTTCCCGCCAATTCTCGCGTTTGATTGATCGGCGCCTTTCCGCCATCGATAAATTCATACGTAGCGCCCAAGGTCGCATTGGGCGCGACGAACCATTGCACACCGGTGCCATATCGCCAGGTGTCGTCGATCGGCATGGCCGGCGTGCGGCTTTCATCCTTGACGGCGGATGTGTCATAGGCAATGCCCAAGGAACCCACGACCTTCTCCGCGAGCCGGATCTGCGTCCCAAGCGCCCCGTGCCAGGTGTCCTGCCAATCGATGTCCGTCGTGGCCTCGCGTTGGTCGTTGCGGCTGACGGTCACATCCACTTGTCCAAAGGCGCTCCACTCCTGCCAGCCAACATTGGCAAGAAGCGCCACTTTCTCAGTCAACTGTTGATAGCCGCTCAACATGAACTCCTGTGGGATCGTGATCTTGGTGTCCAACTCAGAACCGGCCAGACGTTCCTGCACGGAACTCAAGGGAAATTGGAGTCCTGAGAGGGACACGATATTTTCGAAGGGAAGATCGACGCTAGAGCGGTAAGTAAGTCCCAGGCGAGTCACCGCGCTCGGCTCAAAAAGCACGCCGGCATTGCCCCCGAACCCGACGGTTTGGTCTTTGAATTGGATCGTTCCATCCCCTTCGGCGCCGTTATTGACTGCGGCGCGAAGGTCCATCATGCCAAGCATTGTCGTGAAGCCGGCCCCGACGGACCACTTGGAATCGATCTGATAGGAAAGGACGGGATTCAAGGCGAAGGTGATCAGGGATGCTTTCTGAACGTAGTAGCGGCCGACCCAGTCACTTCGATATTCGATGCCCAACCCAGCATAGGATCCCAGGGTCACTCCAAGGTTTACTTTGTCATTCACCTTCTGGCTGTAAAAAACCGAGGCCACCGGCATGACGGTTCCGGCATTGCCGCCGTTACTGCCTGTGGTCGTGGTTCCCTCACCAGGCTCAAATTTGGTGGTAATGACCAAGGCTTCCATTCCCACCATCACGGCCGATCCGTCAAGACGCGACATACCGGCAGGATTCATGAACGCCGTGGAGGCATCCTGGGCCAGAGCTGCGCGGCCTGCTCCGGCAGACCCGGTATCGGGAGCGCCCATTTCATAGAGCCCGATTCCACCGGCCCAAACGCATGGCGCGCTGATCAGCAACGCAAGAATATGTAACATGACGCGGCTTGACATGGTTTTCATTTGAGACCTCCGATGTTTGAGTGAACTATGAACGGCGTTTAAAGTTATTTCGTCTGGTGTTTGAATGGGTCCGGCCGGCTTCGTCTGGTAGCATCGAGGCTCCTTCATCGCATGTTACCGGAAGTCCTCCGGATTTCGAAGCTTTTTGAGATCATCACGCCGGTCGGGACCGTCCAGATATCGCCCGCTGATTCGACGTTCCAATTCGCAAGGATACCGAGGATATTGCCAAAATATCCGATTCCCCAGCTATTCCCGAAGAAGTAGGTCGCGAAAGGCTGAAAGTCTGTCGGGTGATCCTCCTGCTCGAACGATTCTCCGAAGGACGAGCAGTTCTGAACAAGGCCGCCCAGGATCCATTTCTTCGAGGGGGAACCGGTCGTCTCAGTCGGCCCGACTTGCCACGAGCCTTGCCTACTGTTGGCGGAGGTGGCCATCGGAAAAACAAATGATGAGCCGGCGCCGAGCAACCCATTGCCGACGAGATTTGGACCGGGCGAGACGAGTTCCATGAACATCGTATCCCCAAGCCCCGTTGCGTGGTCAACTTCGGAAAGCTCACTCGCGGGATGGGTGAGTTTCTTGTTATTTTCGGTCAGCGATGGCTTGGGAATGCTCGCCGACGGCTCCGCCCTCAATGCGGCCTTGGCGCCGCACAAGGAGGCGGCTGCAAGACTCCATAAGGCGACTCTCACGATTGTCTTCATTCCCATGCCCACCTTCTGCGGGATGATACGTCCAGTGTTGACCGTGAACTCTATGGCTGAGCTAAACGGACGCGATGCCTTTGAGCTTAAACAGAATGCCCATGAACAGCACGATGCCGACGAAGGCGATGACGCCTGCCATCACCAGAGAATATCGCGGATGCCTGATGTCGTACTGTCCTCTGAGGCGATGCACCACCACCACATTTTCGATAGTGCCCAGCAGCAGGGACAAGATTCCCATTCCAATCATGATGAGCCCAATCGCGCGAGACCCTGACCCGACCGCTTTTCCCGCTTCGATGAGCTGCGCCCGTTCATATTCGAGGAACTTATAAATCGTGAACCCAAACGAGATGAGGGACAACCCGGTTCGTACCCAGGCCATGAGCGACCGGTCCGCCGCCATGACCGTGCGTTCGACCGCGAGTGCCGTGCTGGATGACGCTTCTTCAGCCATTGTGACCCCCATCTGAGATAGGATGTTTTCTATAAACAAACGCTGTGACGCGCGTGACCAGGCCGCGAACCAAACTGTACGGGACGATGGCCAGGACCACCACAAGAAGGACAGTCTGAAATACGTAAAAGGCCCTGAAGGCGTAGAACTGATACAGCATATCGATCAGGAAGGCCCCGATGATGACACGCTTGATCGCCGTCCAGCCTTTCCGCATCCGCTCCCGGCGCTGCACAGGGTCCACTAAAGGACCAAAAAAAAAGGACGGCTTTTCGCTTCGACCGTCAACAAACCCGGCACGGATGGCAAATAAGGAGACGATGACCGGCGTAATAATGAGTCTCAGATGAAACGGGCCGCTTATCCGACCGGCCAATTGATCGGCCCCCCGTGAAAAGACGTCTCGGATGATTTCTGTCAACATGGCTCAGCCTCTCTTTGTCAGGTTTGATTCCCTTGTTCGAAGTGAAACAAGATCAGAAGGAGCGCCGTATAAGTCGCTGCGCCCGCCAAAAAAGACCAGTACCGACCCTCTCTGTCCCTGGGCAATTCGGCGATGGCCGTATTGACGACGATGCCTCCAATCACGAACGCCACCAAGCTCAACAGAATCGGGATGGGAATATTCAACGTCACGGCAGACGCCCAACCCGCCAGAGAGGCCAGCGCCAAGAGATAAGCACCGCGGCGCTCGTAGGTGAGCGGATAATGGCTGCTGAGGCTACAAGTGATCGTGAACAGGTGCATACCCATGGCCACGGCGAAGAGACATAAAGCCAATGAGGTTTTGCCGGTCCAGACCATCATGTGCGTGAGGACTCCAGTGTACAACGCGAACCCTCCCATATGCATCCACGCTTGCCATGGGGTCGCTGTGTCGATGCGGCGGCCGTGATTCTCCGGTTCCTGTCGTGTAGAAGCCGCCAAGTTCTCGAGTCCGTAAAAAACCAGGAAGCCGACCAGAGTCCACAGATAAACGTTATGTTCAGGAAACATCATATTGAAATCACCGGCGGACTGTCGTTGGAACTCCCGGATCGCTTGCAGCGTGGGCAGCACGTGCACGAACGTATAGGACACCGATATGCCGGCCGCAAAGGAGAGGAATCTCCGGCGTCCTTTTTGACCCGGGCGGTACGCCAACCGCCCTCCGAACAGAAAGATGACGGCGAACAGAAGCGCTACAGCGAGTGTCCCCAACATACTCAGGCTATTCTGAGTCACGACCCCTGCGACGCCTTTCTGGACTTTGCGTCATGATCGGCAAAGGCCTTCGTCCATTCTTCCCGCGAGATGTTCTTCTTTAATTCCGGAATCCGTTCGATGATCTTCCCAGCCGCTGCCTCGCGTTTCGCCTGGACATCCGCGAAAATGCGCTCGAATTCTGCTCGGGTGGACCCATAATCCTCCGCCAGTTTTCTTATCTCTTTTTCGGTCCGCTTGAGATCTTTTATAAATCCTTTCGCGTCAACAATCATCTCCTGGAACACATCCATGGCTTGACGCCGTCGTTCTTTATCTCGAATGACTGATTTGAATTGGCTCTTGGCCCCTTTGAGGACCCAGGGATTGAATGCCTGGTCTGAAGAACCGCCCAAACATATCAATAGAAATACGGCCAACAGAGCCCAAATCATGTTGATCTCCTTTCCCTTAGTTCAGCAGGCGCTTCCATTCTTCGGGAGTCGTCTGCATTCTCATGGCAAAAACCGCATCGAGGAATTGTTTTAGGGCTTCATTTTTCTTGTCCGTGAAACTTCTGAATGCCTGCTCATAGTCTTCCCTCGTTGAGTCGTAATTTCGGTTAATGGCCAGCATCTCTTGGCTAAACTGACCCAGTAAATGAGTGAGGTTCCGATTTTTAAGCTCAAGCTGCACCGCGAGTTCGGTCACGATCGCTGCCCGTTTTGGATCTTTAATGCGTTTGTGCACTTCCTTTTCCCATTGGGCGCGAGCTTGTTGCGGATTCCATTCTTTTTCCTTCGGCGGCGAGGAACAGGCGGCTGTCACAAGAATAAGCACGGCGGGAATCAGGAACTTCGCAAAGTTATTGCGTGGCTTATTGTCGCCCATGAATTGGCTCACTTTCACTTTTCAACAGGCAGGCCAGCCTTGACCCACTCCTGCCAATCTCCCTGAAGAAGATCAAGACGGCAAAACCCCTGCCGGGCCAGAAGCGCCCTGGCGATCCTGGCGCGCCCCCCGCGCATGCAGTAAACCACCATTTCCACGTTTTTATCGTCAGGGAATTTCACTTTCTTCATCAAAATATTCACAACCGACGCGCGGATGGCGCCCGGCACGTGGCCGATCTTGTATTCGTTCGCACCGCGTGCGTCGACGATGATGGGCGCGCGGCCCGATTTTATTCTTTGAACCAGCTCGTTGGCTTGCATGGTCATGCTCCTTTACTGGACGTTGGGCAGCATCATCCGTTCAGGCGTCAGGGTGTACGTCCATGGGCACCCGGAATTCTTCCAGCCGTTAATGACCCGCTGGCCTTTGACCGCGCTGTCAGCATCCGTAACGACATCCCCTTCCATTCCATCAATGATGTTGTGCGCCTGCTTAAAACCTGCCTTCGCGAGAAGATTCACGGCCATGGCGCTTCGGCCACCGGAGCGGCACATCACCATCAGCGTGTCGTCGTGCTTGGCCACCTCGCTGACCCGGGCGACGAAATCGGGAAGCAGCTTCATCGGAAACTGCTTCTTCTCGGCATCCCATTCATAGGACTGAGCGGCGACAGGGATCTTCCAGGCCATCGTCGGATGACCGACAAAGAGATACTCCTCAGGTGTGCGGACATCGATAATCTTCACCTTCTCCGGATCTCCCTTCCACGCTTCATAGGCATCCTTCGCTGTCACATAGAGGGCGAGCGCCGTCTGTTTTTCTTTGGGAAGATCTTTAGAGAGTTCACGCATAGGATTCGTCCTTTAGGCTCCTCTTTCGTTGACTTGTGAGTCACCTGGCCCACCCGACCTGCGGAATGCACGAAAATAGCCGAGAATCGCGTCCACGGTGTTGCCCGTCAGGCTGCCAAGGGTGATCACGCGCACGTAGGCAAGGATCTCGGCGACCTGGGCCTCGCTGTAATACCGGCGCAAGTATTCGACAGACGCCGGATCGAACTGATCCATATTCTCCGCGCAGTGCTGAGCGAACAGAATGGCCGCGGCCTCGGCCGGATTCTTTGCCTCCAGTTCCCCGATCTGCTGGCCGAGGATCTGGTTAACCTCCTCCAGCGGCACGCCCTGCGCCATGGCCCAGTGGGTGTGGCCCCACTGGCAATAGCGGCAGTTAGTGACCGAGGTCACGCCCAGGAAAACCTTCTCACGCAGCGCGGCCGGGATTTTCGGCCTCAGCAGTGCTGCGAGAAGAACTCGGCTTGAGGCCATGACGTTGGCAACCACTTTGATGAAATTGCCGGGCGACAGCGTACGCTTCCGTGACGTCGAAACGCTTGCGCGCTCTCCTCCGGTGATGGAGCGAGAGCTTGTCATCTCTTTAGCTGTGCTGGCTGTCGTTGGGCATCCTGATGAACCCTCCGTACGTATATCCGGCTGGTCATCCGGGTTACGGAATATAATTAGCGCTGGTGTCCTTGCCGTAGCCGCAGGCCTGATAGGTGCAATGCAGGTCGTCGCGCATGATGGCCGCCCAGCCGCCGCAGCGGCCGGTATCGAGCGTCAGGTCCTTGGTCAGCACCTTGGTCTCGAACTTCCACCCTTTCGGAAGGTTCTTCAGCTTGCTGCCCAACTGGTCGAGGTTGTCGGGCGTCAGGCTCGGATCAACCACCTTCGTGTATTCCTGCAGGACCCAGACCGGGCCGCCGGGCTCGCGCAGGAGATGCAGCGGTTTGCCCGCCTTGAAGGTCCAGATGGTGTCGCGCTTGATTAATGACGGCAGATAGGCGTTCTCCATCTGGGAGACCATCTCGGCCCCGGTCATGTCGCCGACCCAGTTCATACCGACGCCATGAAAGTCCACCGTGTCTCCGGCGGCGACCTCGATATCATCCATCATCCAGAAGCGCCCGGAGTTAACGAAGCACATGTCCACTTCGAGTTCTTCCGCCAATTTCTTGGTGTCGATTTTTTTATGGTCGTCCGGGCCGACGGGCAGGGTGTTCGCCGAGTAGACGTGCGCCCGCTGGGTCTTGCCAACGCCGACGAAAGCACCGAGGCCGCAGAACGCAGCACCGCGGATGTTCGTCGCGCGAAATCTACGCGTGGGATTTGTTTTTAGTTTCATATTACTTTCTCCTCCTATTTTTTAGTCTCCAAATCTTCTGCAGGGCGCTCAAATTGAACGCCCTGCAGTTGCTTCAAACTTCTCAACACTTACGTGCAAATAACGTTATTTCTTCATCTTACTCTTGATAAACGCATCGATTATCTTGGCTTGCGCAGCCAAGCCTCCCGCGTGGCTGAACTGGAGGATATCGGCCCCTTCCTCAGAGATGAAGTTGTGCGGAGCCGGCCAGTAGCAGGCTTCCCCGGCGCGGCAAACGTCTTCTTTCCCGTCAAGGTAGATAACCCTCAACGTGCCCTTCAAAACGTAAGCCCAGTGTTCAACCCCGCACAGATCGTGCGGTAGTCCCTTCCCAGCCAGAATCTGCGTGAAATCAGTTCCCGGTTCGAAGTGGTGGCACGCGACCTGCATGCCGCCCCAGTTCTCCTCCCAAATCTTGAGGCCCGGGGTTTTTTGTGTGACGATGTCGTCGACTGGTTTCATATCCATCAATTTCTTTCTCATAATTCTCTCCTTTGGTTTGTTTGTGCCTCACCGGACCGGCATTGAGGATGATTTGTTTGATACCAGGCCCGGTCGCCTGTACAAATCTGAACGCCAACTTGAATCGATCGCACTGTTATCCGCTCTCCACGCTTAACAACAACACAAGTTATTTCTTCATCTTATTCTTGAAAAACTCCTCGGCTATCTTGGCTTGCGCGGCCAAGCCGCCCGCGTGGCTGAACTGGATGATTTCGGCCCCTTCCTCAGAGATGAAGTTGTGCGGAGCTGGCCAGTAGCATGCTTCCCCAGCGCGGCAAACGTCTTCTTTCCCATCAAGGTAGATGACCCTCAACGTGCCCTTCAAAACGTAAGCCCAGTGTTCAACCCCACACAGATCGTGCGGGAATCCCTTCCCCGCCAGAATCTCTGTGAAATCTGTGCCCGGGGCAAAGATGTGGTAGGCGCACTGCATGCCGCCCCAGTTCTCCTCCCAAATCTTGAGGCCCGGTGTTTTTTGTGTGACGATGTCGTCGACTGGTTTCATATCCATCAATTTCTTTCTCATAATTTTCTCCTTTTAACTTTTTGCATCACCGGACCGGTGGTGATGTTGATTTGTTTGAAGGCAGGCCCGGTCGCCTGGACAAATCTATCGATTCCCGACCCTTTATTTCGGCAGCACGATCGATCGGGACAACATGCCACCTGATAAGTTCTTCGCTCTGAACCCGTTCTGCAACAGAATTCGTGTCGAATAATAGGCGCGCTGTGCCGAGCGGCAGATGACGAGGATCTCGCGGTCCTTTGGGAGCTCCTTTAAGCGCGAGCGCAGTTCCGGCATCGGGATGTTCACCGCTCCCGGCACGCTCTCCACGGCCAGCTCCGGCGGATTGCGCACATCAAGAAGCAGCGCCCCATCCAGCTGATTCCAATGAGCGACCGGCATATCTCCTTTAAGGATATTGGCGGCAACCATGCCGGCAAAGTTGACCGGGTCCTTCGCGCTTCCGAAGGGTGGCGCGTAGCACAGCTCGGATTCTTCCAGGTCGTAGACGGTACAGCCCATCTGGATCGCCATCGCGAAGGAGTCGATGCGCTTGGTCACGCCGTCATCCCCCAGCACCTGCGCGCCCAGGAGTTTTCCGTTCGATTTCCGGAAGATCACCTTAATCGCGAGCATTTTCGCGCCCGGATAATAGCCCGCGTGCGAATTGGGGTAGAGGTAGATCTTTTCGAAATCTTTGTCTCCGGCTTTGATCAGCTGCTTCTCGCTCGCGCCGGTCGAAGCCACAGCGGCGCCAAAGACCAGACAGATGGAGGTGCCTTGTGTACCGCGGTAACGGGATTCCCGTCCGCAGATGACGTCGGCCGCGATCCGTCCCTGCCGGTTGGCCGGCCCCGCGAGCGGTATGAGCGTCCATTCTCCCGTGACGAAGTCTTTGACTTCCACGGCGTCGCCCACAGCGAAGATGTCCGGGTTGCTCGTGCGCATATGGTCGTCCACCCGGATCCCGCCGCGTTCGCCGACGGTGAGGCCCGCCATCTTCGCCAGCGCGAGTTCAGGCTTGACGCCAATGGCCGATATGACGATATCGGCGTGATGGGGTTTGCCGGATTCCGTCAGCACCTCAAGTGAACCGTCAGGAAGCTGCTTGAAGCCCGCCACGCCGTCATTCAAAACGACTTTGACACTGTTCTTTTCGAGCCGCTGGCGGACCAGAAGCGCCATTTCGACATCGAGCGGAGGCATGACCTGATTCATCTTCTCCACCAGAGTCACTTCAACCCCCAAATGAACCAGGTTTTCCACCATTTCGAGGCCGATGAACCCGCCGCCGATCACGACGGCATGTTTGGCCTGGGTCAGGGTCTGGCATCCTGTATACGAATCCATGCCCGGGGGATCCTTGCGAGAGAGCCATGCCTTGATGGCACGGGTATCCGGAACCGTTCGGAGTGTAAAGATACCGGGAAGATCGAATCCGGGCAGCGGAGGGCGGATCGGGGCCGCTCCGGGAGAGATCACAAGTTTGTCATACGATTCCGTCGTGATCTTGCCGGTCTTCAAATCTTTGAGATCGACTGTCTTTTTCGCGGTGTTGATGCCCACCGCTTCGCACTGGGTCCGCACATCGATGGCGAACATGTGGCGAAAGGTCGATTCGTCGGCAACAAACAGCGCGGATTCTTTTTCGATCACGCCGCCGATGTGGTAAGGAAGTCCGCAGTTGGCGTAGGACACGTAGGGTCCCCGTTCCACCATGAGGATCTCCGCGTTCTCATCCAATCGGCGCAAACGCGCCGCGCAGGACGCGCCGCCCGCCACTCCACCGACAATGATGACCTTCTTTTGTGTTATAGATGCTTTGCTTTCCACGGGAGCCTCCTCGACTGGTTTTGAATAACCTGGGGATGAATCTAAGTCATAATAACAGAAAGCCCATTAGGTTAGACAAGAAATTCTTTGCGAAGATGCTCTTCCAGTAGTATCTAGGGTTTAGAGACGCGGCGGAAGAGGCGGTCACGGTCGCTGTCAAAGTGATAGAGCTTCGCGACTTCAATGCGCTTGGCGAGAAGACTGCATGCCAGGACAGCAAGGAACATTCCAACCATTGGACCGATCCAATAGATCCAACCTCCTTGCCATTGCCCGGAGATTACGGAAGGTCCGAAGCTCCGGGCCGGGTTGGTGCTTGTCCCCGAGATCGGCGCCTCGAGCCACACCATCAGGGCATAAAGCGGAGGGAAAAGGGCAGGGGTAAAGGGGCGTATCTTTCGATACCCTAAGAACAGAGCCAAGAGTGTCACCATGGTGAAAGTCGTCACCACCTCTCCCATGAAGACCGTGCCCGTGGCATATCCCACACCAGGTACAGTCGCCCCGAAGATCACACTTTCTCCCATGGGTCCCCAAGCAAGAAGCGGCAAGCATCCCAGCACTGCGCCCATAAGCTGCGCCACGACATAGCCAAGCGTCGTACGCAGGTCGAGTTTGCCCATGAGCCGGAAGGCGAGCGTCACCACAGGGTTGATATGGGCCCCACTGATCCGACCCACTGCTGAGAGGGCAATCAAGGCGCCGGTCGTGCCAAAGAGAAAGCCAGTAATTAAGCGCCGCGCCCCTTCGCTCGGGATGAGGTTCGCCATCGGGGTCCCGGTCCCAAACATCATGATCACGAGCGACAGGCCCACCAGGACGAGCAGCGCCGTTCCAATCAGCTCGGAAAAAAATAAAGCCCACGGGGACTCCCGCTCATTTTCGTTTTTCATAGCCGAAAATACTCCTTTTGGTGCACTTAATTTGACGCACTTAATCGTCCAGCCATTCTGCGCTTTCTTATGCTGTCATCCCCCCCCGGTCGTAAGGGGGGGATCCATAATGTCTTAACGTCGGTGATAGACCCCGGCTGACGGCCGCCGGGGTGACGACTTAGAGAGTTTTGGATAGCCACCCCAGCTTCAACGATTGGACTTTGGCTTGAGAAGTCCCCATTGCTTCAAGATCTGTTCCCGGACAGGTTTGCCAAACATATAACGCACCCCTGCCTGAAGATAAGAATTGTACCCGCCGGAGATCTCTTGTCCCCAGAGGCCAATACCGGGGCGGGCCCACAAACTCCAATGCTGACCCATCCGCGCCCCGGTTTCTAATTCGAGGACAGCGGCGGTGCGTCCGTGGTTGACCCAGTCCACATACATCATAGGATCGAGGATCAACCAATAGCGCTCGCTAAAAGATTTGTCCATGGTGACTTGCAATTTTGTCCGGCTGATGTCGGTTCGGGAAGGATCTCCCGCGAATGAAAACTTATGATGAACAAAGCCTGTGAGCATCACGTCCTTATAGGGGTTCATGAGGGCGACCGCAAGCCCGGGTGCGGCGCTGTACTTCCCACGTCCAAAATCCACAGATTCTGCGGTGTCGAACCAAAAATCGCAAACTCCGGTAAAGCCAGCTCGGGCTGTCTTTTTTAAGACAGCCGAACTGCGAAACATGACATCGGCCAACCCGCGATCCTTCTCGTGCGGGTATCCTCTTGGGATCAGAAACATATAGGGAATGTCCAAGCGAAAAGCGAGCTTGGGGTTTAGGGCCCCGTCAATGCGCGCGGTCAACAAATGCCAATCCGGCCCTCCCGAATTGTTTAAATATTCATCTCCCAGTTCGAACCGGGAGCGAAGCCTCGTCGGGTCATTGCCGACTTCTTCCTGGGCGGATGGCAGGACCGCCGCGACTTCTGTGGAGATGATGACTTCGGCCGGGGGCACGAAGCCGACGAAGACGGGATACGGCGCTTGGATCACTCCCTGCATCGCCGAGAGCCGTCCACTTTCGGGATCGACTTGGAAGGTCTTAATCGTATTGGAATCCTGATTGGCAGCCAGCAGCCATTTTCCACTCGGCTCGAAGGTGAAGTGACGGGGCGTCTTCCCTCCGCTTGAAACCCACTGAACGGACTTGAGCGTTCCGCTATCAGGGTGGATGCTGAAGACCCCTAGACTGTCATGTCCCCGGTTTGATACATAAAGGAAACGGCCTTTCGCGTCCACCTGGATCTCCGCCGCGGTGTTCGTGCCCGTGAAGTCTTTCGGGAGCGTGGAGAGTGTTTGCACGTGCTGCAGAGTTCCGGAGTCCACGTTGAAGGAATAAGCCGCAACGGTCGACCCCAGTTCATTGAGCACATAAACATACTTGTCTAAAGGTCCAAAAGCCACATGCCGCGGTCCCGCGCCGGGTTCGACCCGAACGAACGGCGGGTCACCGGGGGCGAGAGACCCCGTGGACGCGTCGAACCTGTACACAAAAAGCTTGTCTAACCCCAGGTTCGCGCTGAGAACGAATCGATTGTCGCGGGCTGCCTGAATGAAATGAGCATGGGGTCCTGATTGACGTTTCGGGTTAACGCTTGACCCGGACTCCTGCGCCAACGCGGAGTGCGGGCCTAAGCGTCCTTTGCGCTCAATAGGGAAAACCGCCACGTTCCCTCCGTTGTAATTGGCCACGAACAAGAATCTGTTTGACGCATCGACGGATAAGTGGGCTGGCGCGGCGCCATGCGAGGGGATTTGTTGCACGGGTTCGAGGGTGCCGGAGTCTCGGGCGATGGCAAAGACGCTCACGGAGCCGGTGGGCGCTCCCTGGAAGAGGTCCAGTTCGTTCACGGCATAGAGAAACTCACCCTTCCGGTCCAGCGCGAGAAAGGACGGATTCTCCGTCGCCGCCGCAAGACTCACCGGACCGGCTTGACCTGTCTGCGGGTCAAGATCGAAGGTGTATATACCCTGACTGCCTTGACCGGTATAGGTCCCCACGTACGCCCGGCAGGGAGCCTCCCGCGTTTCGGCCGAAGAAACAAGCGGAACCAGACACAGCCAGAGCAGCAGCCGGACAATCTGCAACCGCTGCGACCTCACTGAAAAAGGGCTCGAATATGGCATGTCGATCTGTATTCTACCAAGGTTGAAGAGCGGCCCACGATATGCGCGGGGACACCGGATTGGGAGTACTCTGCATTTTCACGTCGATGCGCCACCGATCGGACGATCGTCGCTCCCCTCAGAGTCTCGAAGCCAGGTACAAAGGCAGGAAGGTTATGAAGTCGGATTGTTCCACACTTCGTTGAGAAAGGACGAAGGCGGCCGTAGGATGCAATTCCTTGAGATAGAGATGGAGGCTTCGAAGCCGGCCTTTCAACCCGCTTTTCACTTCAACGGGCGCAGGACCATTTTGGTGCTCGATCACAAAATCGACCTCGGCCTCCGATCCGGCGCGCGGCCGGCTCCAGTAGTGCAGGGGATAATGACTCAGATCTGATCGTGCGGCCACGATTTCCTGCGCTACGAATTGCTCGGCGAACCGACCGTCGGCAATATCCGTAAGATCCGCCTCATGATTGACCAGAGTCCAGTCGAACCCCAGCAGGTGATGGAGCAGGCCAATATCCAGAAAAGCCACTTTGAATCCCTTATCGAGCGCGTGAGCGGCCAACGGCAGTTTGGTTGTGTGAACCGGACGAATTTTGTGAACGATCAGGGCCTGTTCGAGCGCGAGGAGCGCGCGGCGCACCTGCGTGGATTTGGACTGAGTGTCGATGCTCGCGAACTTCACTTGAGGTCCTCCGGCGATCATTCCCATTTTCAGGAAGATCGTTTCCAGCAGGGCCCAATCTGATTTTCTCGCATATTTCCTGAAGTCGTCCATGTACCCGCGAACGAGCGTGGCCTGCTCGATGGCCACGGCGCGCATGTCGCGATGGGCCAGGTAAGCAGAGACGACCTTGGGCATTCCCCCAATACGGTAATAGAGCTTGAGGCAGGAGAGAAGTTCTTGGTGAATGAAGTCCGAAATGGGGCGGGGTTTTGAAGGGTCAAACGCTCGTATGACTTGAGCCAGACGGTCCTTGCCAATCGCACCCAGAAACTCGGCGAATGAAAGGGGGTAGAGAAATTTGGACTGAACGCGCCCGACGGGAATGCCTTGTTCCTCTAAAACAAATTCAATCAAGGAACCCGCCGCGACGACAATCAATTCGGGGCGTTTTTCATAAAAATACCGAAGCGCTGTGATCGCTTTCGGCGCGCGCTGGATCTCATCAAAGAATAGGACGATGTTGGGGTCACCCAGCGAGGCATTAAAAGCCAGCGAAATCTCGTTCGCGATGCGATCCACGTCGAGATCACTTTCAAACAAAGCGGCAAAACGCGGCTGCTCTTCGAAATTAATCGTGATTAATTGAAGGGATTCCTGCCGGCACCATTCTTGAACAGCCCACGTCTTTCCAACCTGGCGCGCCCCCCGGATCAACAGCGGCTTGCGGTTAGGGCCTCTCTTCCATGTCGAAAGGTCTGCAATGAATTGCCTCGGGATTGATTCCATGGAGTGATTATAATCAATATTTCCGAAACTTGCCAAAAAAGACGGTTATTTGATCCTCGAAATGGATATTTAAGACGGTTATTCCATGACTCATAGAAGACTTTATCCTCTTACATAATCGTCACGCTTAATCATAAGGCAAGTTGATATTTAGTCAGATTATCTGTCAATCGAAGGATTGAGTCGCTCCTAGGGGGGTAGGCATCTTCCGTGATTCTGCCCACCATGCTCAGGAAAAGTCCCGTGAAAGATAAGGGTTGACGAAGGCTCCAAATTCGGCGAAAATAGATCCTATGGAATACATTGAAAGGGCGGGGGCTGCTCTTGTCCAGGCCGCGTTGCGCCGGAAAAAGAGCGTGCTACTCCTCGGTCCTCGCCAGACTGGAAAGACCACGCTTTTGAAACGTCTGAAGAGCGATCTTTTCGTGACCCTGATGGAGCCCTCGGAAAGACAGCGCTACGAGAAAAATCCAGGAATCCTGAAAAGTGAAGTGGCGTCGCTCAAGCCCCGGAATGGAGACCGGCCGCTCGTGGTGCTCGACGAAATCCAGAAAGCCCCTATTCTCCTGGACGTCATCCAGGGCCTCATTGATCAATCTAAAGCCTCTTTCGTTCTCACGGGTTCTTCAGCCCGCAAGCTGCGCAGAGGAGCAGATGTCAATTTGTTGCCCGGACGCGTGGTGGCGATTCGTCTTGATCCGCTTCATCTGAGAGAAGACCCATCGCGGGGTCTTGAGAACCGTTTGCTCTACGGAGATCTCCCGGGGATCACCCAGATACGCTCACCCAAAGACAAGGAAACGGATCTCGCCTCCTATGTCACGACCTATCTCGAGGAAGAGATAAGGGCAGAGTCCATCGTCCGCAATCTGGCGTCCTTCGCCCGGTTCCTTGAATTAGCTGCAGCGGAATCCGGGCAAATCATCAATTTAAGAAAACTCTCACAAGAAATAGGCGTCGCTCACACCACGATCGCAGATTACTATCAGATTCTGGACGATTGTTTGATCGCCGAACGAGTCGAGTCCTACAGCGAAAGCAAAACGCGTAAGAAATTGACCAAAACACCGCGGTATCTCCTGTTTGATCTGGGTGTGCGAAGGCTAGCCGCCAATGAAGGGACGCGACCGCCGAAGGATCGCTGGGGACAGCTCTTTGAACAATGGGTTGGGTTAGAACTCATCCGGCTGTCACGTAATAAGGTCCCTCATCCAACTTTGCGCTTCTGGCGCGATCCGGATGGGCCGGAGGTGGATTGGGTCCTACAGTCCGATGGGCGCCTGACTCCAATCGAAGTGAAGTGGAGCACGGCCCCTTCGCTCCGTGACACCCGCCATCTGGAAGTGTTTCTCCGCGAATACCCCGCGGCCAAGCGCGGCTACATCATTTGCCAAACCCCTCGGCGCTTCAAACTGTCCGCGTCGTTCGAGGCCATTCCATGGCAGGACCTGCCCTCACTGATCGATTAAGAGGGTTAAGAGGGAGGTCTAAGTGAGTTCATGACGGAAACAGCAGAGTACAGATTGGCGAATTAAATGCGCTTAGCAGTTGGATGCCCGTCCTCGCCATGACGACCTCCGGAGAAGTTTTTCGGCAGCCTGTTAGGAAATAGAGCTTTCTCGATCCGGGGCTTACCCCAGGCTGCGGATCCCCAAGGGTCAGGACATGGCGGACAGGATGTCGTTCAGGGGGATGAGAGCGAAGCTTGTGACGCGGTCGGACATGCCGTAGGGCAGAACCAGCTGATCCTGATGCACGAGAGCTCCGCACGTGTAGAGAACATTGGGCACGTAGCCTTCCCGCTCAAGGCCTTCGGGGCGCATCAGGGGTTCGCGCAAGCGCCCGATCACCCGGGAAGGGTCCTTCAGGTCTAGTAGAAAGGCGCCAAGACAGTATTGCCGCACCGGACCGACCCCGTGGGTTAGGACGAGCCATCCGGCTGAGGTTTCGATCGGGGAACCGCAGTTGCCCATCTTCAAAAACTCCCAAGGGTAGAGCGGGGCGATCATCTGCCGCGTCTCGTGCCAGAAATGCACGTTGTCGGAGTAGTTCAGAAACAGGCTGTCCCCGTCATGCCGGGAGAGCATGGCGAAGTGTCCGTTGATTTTGCGGGGGAATAGCGCCATGCCTTTGTTCCGCGCGCCGGGACCGTTTAAGGTCGTGAATTTGAAATGCCGGAAGTCCTCGGTGACAAAGAGCTGCGGGAGCACGTTGCGCCCGTCGTAGGCGGTGTAGGTGGCGTAGTACGTTGTTGTCCCCTGGTCATCTTGATGCGCCACCAGCCTGACGTCCTCGATGCCGTTGCTTTGCAGGGGCGTGACCGGGAGGATCACGCCTTCGGAAATGTCCTGGTCTGGAGGGAATCGGACTTCATAATTGCACTTCGCCAAAAGCCAAAGGCCGCCGGTGACAGGATCATCCTCGAATCTCCGGCGCCGCGACGTTTTCCCGAGGGCCTCCCGTAAACGGTTTCGTAATTCATCTAAGGTAAACGTCTCTCCCAGCTGGGCCATCACGCGGTCCACCCGGCGGCCGGAGAGTCCCATCTCCGCTATTTTGCGACCGAAAAGTGCTTTGTGGTAAGTGGCGTTTTCAAGGAGTTCTGGCTCGGACAGAAAGCCCGACGCGGGATCCAGGGTAATTCGGTTCTCGGCGTCAAGGACCCCGCTCCGAAACGAAATAGACGAGATATGTCCCTCCCCCGTGGACCGGAGGCTCAGAAGAAAGCGCAGGTTCCCAGGCGGCAGAGCCGATTGGTCCGGATGGGCGAGGATCGAGGGGTTGAAAAGCCCCGCGGATTCGATGGAATACTCGAAAAGGAAATAGGACCCGATCAAAAGTTTCCGCGCTTCCGAGAGCTTGTCGCCGGCAGGCAGGAAATGCTCGAGCTGGCGGAACCTCGCTAAGACGCGCTCACTCCAATGCCGGTGGCGGGAAGAAAAATCCGCCAGCACCTGATCGAGCGTGCGGCGGACGTCCTTCTCCGGAAGCGAGAGGACCCGACGAATGATCTTGTGATATTCGGCGTCGGTCCCCAAGCGTAAGGGCCGCAAGACAACCCGACGCTGATCCGGAGTCAGCCGGATCGTCGTCCGGTGGACCTGGATGGTGGGAGAGTTGGTAAATCGTCGTTTCATTTCCCTATTCCTCTGGCGGTTACCGCACCCCAAGTGGGTGCGGAGGAGCCGCCGTCATACGGCTGTGCCCTCACCCTCGGCTCTCGCGTTGCTCGGCCTCTCCCTCTCCCGCGTGCACGCGGGAGAGGGTGGGGTGAGGGCAGGGGTGCAGCAGGCCTTGCGCCTGCAGAGTTTCACTTAAGAAGACGGCAAGTTTTGATAGGCCGCGAGCACATTGTGCGCTTGCTGCATCTCCGCGAGCGACACGAGAAACGCGAGGGTCGATTCCGCCCCTTGATTCTGGTTCACACGGTCCACATGAAGACCGTCCCGGCAGCCGCCGGTCGTGGGGTCGTAAAGGAAGAGTCCCAGGTCGTTGCGTCCCAAGAACCAGTCGAAGGCGCGGCGCGCCTGGTTAAACCAGAAATCCTCCGAGGTGCACCGGTAGGCTTCCAAGCAGGCAGACACCATCGCCTGAACCTCGATCGGTTGCTGGTCAAAGTGAGCCCGCTCGCCGCCGCGCTTATAGAAGCCATTGGATCCGATGGGACGCAGATAGCCCCCTTCGGAGGTCTGGATCTTGGTGAGCCAACGAAGGGTGGTCAACCCTGTCTCAAGAACGTTCGCCCGGGCGCTCCACCGGCCGCTCAAAATCAGCGCATGGGGCAGCGCGGCGTTCATGTAGGTGACCGCGTCTTCAAACCAGGGCCACTCAGGCGTTGCCGTTCGGTTGTAGAGCCCCATCAAGAGATCGGTGAGGGCGTCACGCACCTGGCTTACCTGGCGGTCGCCATTAAACCGATGCAAGTATTCGATGGCGCCCATCAAGGCAAGCGCCCACGCGCGGGGCGAGCTGAAACTGGTCACCGGCGCGAGCGCCTGAGCGAAGACATGCCCCGCCAGGGTTTGAAAACCGACGTTCTTGGAGCGTCCCACACAGGTCCCCAGAGCCCACAGGGCCCGTCCGCAGCAGTCTTCCGAGATGTCTTCCTTCCTCCAAGACCTGTCAAATTCCATGATATTCCGGAACCTCTTCACTTTGGGATCGAAAGCGTATTGGACGAAAGCGGCGTAGGTGGTGGCGGCGTTCAGGAGCTGGGAGGATTCGTCCCCCAGCTCCTCCAGGAGCACCGACAAAATCAGAGCGCGGGCATTGTCATCGGTGCAGTAGCCGGTGGAAAAGTTTGGTACCGCGACGATGGCATGTTGAAAGAGACCCGTGGAGTCCGTCATCCGGTAGAGGTGGTCCAGCTTCATTTCAGGGAGTTCGCTCAACTGCTTATCGAGCGTCTTCACCGTGAACAGTTTGCGCGTGAGGCTCGCCCGTTCGTTCCGCGCTTTCTCAAAGGTCTGCATGTAGGAGCAGGCGACGTTGCCCCAGACCATTTCTCGTCCCATTTTGTAGGCATTCTTGCGCATGGCATTACGCCGTACATCGTCCCGCAAGAGCCCGATCACTTCGCGGGCGATGGCAGGCGGGTCGCGGAAGGGAACCAAGACGCCGCGCTCCTCCGCGAGGAGCTCCTGCGCGTACCAATAGGGTGTGGACACCACCGCCTTGCCGGCGCCGAAACAGTAGGCCAGTGTCCCCGAAGTAATCTGAGTCTCGTTCAAATAGGGCGTGATATAAATGTCTGCGGCGCCGATAAACTCTTTGAGCTCGGGCAATTCCACGAAGCGGTTGTAGAAGATCACGTTCTTTTGAACACCGTTTGTTTCGGCCAAGAGCTCCAGGCTCAACCGGTATGACTCGCCCTCTTCGCGCAACAGATGCGGATGGGTGGCCCCCAGTACGATGTACACCACGTTGGGGATCTCCGAGACGATTTTGGGGAGGGCGTTGAGGACGTTTTCGATGCCCTTGTTCGGCGAGAGCAGCCCGAACGTCAAGAGCACCTGCTTTCCTTCAACGCCAAAGAGGTCCTTGTAAAATCCGGAATCGACAAAGGAGGTTTCCGGGATGCCGTGGGGGATCAAGTCGATCTTGGCGGGGGGCGCCTTGTAAATATCCCGAAGAAAACCTTCTCCTTTTTGAGACATGACCACCAGGCGCGTGGAGAGGTGAATGAGCTCCTTCATCACACGCTTTTGATCGGCGTTGGGATCCTTGAGCACGGTGTGCAGAGTGGTCACGATGGGAAGGTTGACCTCGCGTAGGAGAGCCAACAGGTGCCCGCCCGCCGTTCCACCGTAGATGCCGAACTCGTGCTGAACCGAGAGCACGTCCACGTCGCTAATGCCTAAGAAATCCGCCGCCCGGCGATAGGAGGCCAGGTTCTGCTCTTCAATTTCGAAGCGGACCTCCGGTGGGTAGTCGTAGCCTTGCGCCACATCGTTGACGGGAACCGAAAAGCATTGCAGCTTGGGAAATTGGGCCGCCACCGAGTTGCACAAATCCGTCGTGAAGGTGGCGATGCCGCATCGCCGTGGCAGGTAATCTCCTAAGAAGGCGATCTTCCTAATTTCAGAACGGGGCTTCACCTACCGATGATGGCATATCGGCAGGGCCCTTGTCAGGGGAGATACTCGGGACTGTGACTTCGATGCTTGCGTTGTCAGTATGAACGATAGACAATGGGTGCCGTGACTGCCCGCAAGCCCATCGCCGGTTATGTCGTCGCAACTGTCTTGTTCGCCGTTCCGTTGGCCTGGGGCGAGCAAACTGCTGAAACAACCTATTTCGCTGGGCCGCTTTGGCGGAATCTGTGGGCGGGAACGAAGACCGCTTATACCGGGACGCATCTGGCCGCACTGGGACTCGCCGGAGGGCCGCTCACGCTGGTCTTGCATAACCAGGATGCAGCTATCCAAGAACATGTACAAGATAAACAGCCTCTCGGTCAGGATTGGACGCATGTGGGTGACGTGCTCGGTGCGGCTTACACGGAAGTGGGGATGATGGGGGCTCTCTACTTGTGCGGCCGGGTGGGGGAGAAACCCGAGATCGTCGAGACGACCGCGCAGATGTTTGAAGGATGGTCTATCGCGTCTTTAAGCGTCCTGACGCTTAAGCCAATCGTCGGACGCGAGCGACCGGACGGTTCCGACTCCTTTTCATTTCCTTCGTATCATTCCGCGGGGGCGTTTTCGATCGCCACCACGCTACAGCTCCGCCATGGCCTATGGGCCGGGGTGCCGGCTTATGCCGGAGCGGCTTTCATCGCCTTCTCACGGATAGAGGCGAACAAACATTACGCTTCGGATGTATTTTTCGGGGCTTGGCTGGGCGCCAACGCCGCCCACGCGGTCTGGCAATCCCACCGTAAGGCGCGCGAGCGCGCGACGACGATCGCGATCTCCCCGCACGGTGTGCTCGTCACTCACCGCTTCTGAGAGGCAGAATGATCGTGTCGGCGAATCGGCGCACCCGGGATTCGGCGCTTCGCAGCATCACAGGATCATGAAGTCGCCTATTCCCCGTCTCGCTGTTTCGCCGGTTCCCCGATTCGCCGGTACTCCCTCACGAATAGGGGTTTGACGTACGTGAAAAATAGCTTCACCCCGGATAGCCTCTCGGGGCGTTCTTGCATACCATAAAGGTATCGAAGGAGGAGAATCGAGGCAGCTTTGAGCAAGCGTTTCAGTCCAGAAGAGCTCCTGTTTCTTGGCGAGGAGATGTTAAAATAGAAATGCTTCTCTTCAATCGCACCGGGCCGGCTAGCGGGCTAGACGCGTGAGCTTCTGCCAAAGGCTCGCCCTCATTAGACAGCCAAGCCTGCCACCCAGCGAGCAGGCGCTTATGTATAACGCTCGGATAAGGAACCAAGAACGACACGTCAAGGAACTTCTATGAAATTGAAGCCGCAGCATCGACCCCGCCCTTCCGTTGAGCGCGCTCCAAGGCGAACGGAACGTTACGATCTCTCTTCTCTGCCTGTCAAAAGTAAATCCATACGCATCACGTCTGCCGCCGGTTCCCGAGCGGCACTTGAATTCCGCTCGGTCACCCAATCGGTCGATGAGGCGATTGTGATCACGGATGCACGCGGGAATATTATGTTTTGGAATGAAGGTGCTGAGACCATCTTTGGTTACGCCGAAAAAGAAATTGTCGGAAGGCCCCTTGCTCTTTTGATCCCCATGCAAACGAGCGCGCTGCGCGAGGGTAAGCTGGAGCACATCCTCTTCAGCAAGGCTGCTCCCATAGACAGGAAGACGCACGAACTAAGAGCGATCCGCGCGGATGGACACCGATTCCCTGTTGAACTCTCGCTTTTGACCTGGGCGCTCGGGGACAGAGTCTTTTTTACGACCATCATCCGCGATATCACCGAACGCAAACGTCTGCAGAAGGAAATCCTGGAAATTAGCGGCCGAGAGCAACAGCGGATCGGACAGGACCTGCACGATGATCTCTGCCAACAGCTGACCGCGATCACGCTTCTGAGTGAGGTGTTGGAAAAGAAACTCTCGGATAAATCCTTGGCGGAAGCCGCTGACGTCGGCGAGATTCACCAGCTCATCGCGCAGGCGATTGTGCAGACGAGATTGCTCGCCAAAGGGCTTCTTCCTGTCGAACTCGAAGCCCACGGTCTCATGTCGGCGCTGGAGGACCTGGCGGCCACAACTGAGAAGTTGACGCACATCTCCTGTTGTACGGAGGGGAGAAAGCCGGTGATGATTCGCGATCGAGCGCTCGCCGTGCACCTTTATCGCATCGCGCAGGAAGCTGTCACCAACGCCGTAAAGCACGCAAGGGCCAAGCACATTGTCATCCGGCTCTCGGAGACGAACGGTCAAGTCATCCTCTCCGTCACCGATGATGGCAGAGGGATCGCGCCAGGAGTCATTCGTAAGGGCGGCCTGGGCCTCTCGATCATGAGTTCTCGCGCAGAAACCATTAACGGGGCCCTCCAAATCCGGCCAGGTCATAATAGTGGCACCGTGGTCACCTGTTCACTTCACTGCTCTTCCGACGAGCCAGGCCAAGCCAAGAAAGGACGCCGTGGGAACCTCGCGCTCGCTTAAGTCAAAGCCTCGGAAGGTCAAGGTCTTCCTCGTGGATGATCATCCACTTCTCCGGGAAGGGCTCGCGCGCCTCATCAATCTCCAAACGGACTTAAACGTCTGTGGAGAAGCCTCGGCGGCGCATCAAGCCTTAAAATCCATCCCGGTCCTCAAACCCGACATCGTGATCTTGGATCTGACTTTGGCCGGCTCGGACGGCTTGGACCTCATCAAAGACATGAAATTGCGGTCCCTGAAGTCACTGGTCCTGGTTCTTTCCATGCATGAGGAGTCCCTCTACGCCGAGCGCGCGCTGCGGGCGGGGGCCAAGGGCTACATTATGAAGCAAGAAGCGTCGAAGGAAGTGCTCAAGGCCATCCGTCACATTCTGGCCGGGGAGATTTACCTCAGCGAAAAGATGTCCGCCAAAATGCTCCATAAAGTGGCGGAGGGCAAGTCGGAGGAGAGGACTCTTCCCGAGGGGGCTTTGAGCGACCGTGAATTGCAGGTATTTCAATTGATCGGTCAGGGGCGGGGGACGCGCCAAATCGCGGAGGAACTCCACGTCAGCGTCAAAACGGTAGAGTCCTACCGGGCCCATATCAAAATCAAGATGAATCTGGCCAATGCCCACGAGCTCACCCAACACGCGGTGCATTGGGTAGAGAGCAATCATCTAAACTAAGCCGTTCAGAACCCCAGGGGAGGTTCGATGTCAGGACAAGCACGAAGAAAGAGAAGCGGTCATCGGAAGGGCAAAAGGCTCGAGGCCATGCGCGCTGGCGAACTTCGCCGGCATACCGAGTCGGGAAGAGGCTACGGCGCGTCGCGCCGAGAACCGCATCGGGGCCACACACGGCGCCAGCAAGGCCAGCCCCTCAGGGTCGCTTGACGCCCGACAAGTGCCCTCCCGCTTCCCGTCGGCCGGCCGACATTCCCATGGTGAGCACCACCTGAATTTCCAACTTTCATACTGGCCCCGCGGTTGATATTTCTTTTTTCCTCGTCCGTGCTCTGCGGCGGCGCGACCGCCGCTGTCGTCGGGTCCGTCCTCCTTAGTACCCCTTGAGCTCGACTCGTCTGACCTCTTGTCAGCATTTGGCGTAGTCCAAGCATGGTGCTATTGCCGATCTTAAATATAGCTCGCTCTCCTGATAGACGGTGAGGCTCACTTCTCCTAACATGTATCTGAAGAAGGAGCCCTTATGGATCAGTTCATTCATCGATGTAATTTTAAAAATCATCATCAGCGATTCTCAAACCATACGGCAGACAAAGAACGACAACAGCGCTGCGGCAACAAGCGATATCTAAAAAGGGCGATTCAGGCGGTGGTTTTGGCCTTGGTCGCCAGTGTAGCTCTAAGTGTTTTTGGCTTATTGGCCGTTCAAGCGCAGAATGTGAAGTCGATCGAACCGATTTATAGGACTCCCGAGGATGTCATGATCAAGCTGGTTCCGATCCTCGGTAAGATCCCCCGCAGTTTTCGCTGGGGGGCTGGCTACAAGGTGAAACTCAATGCCGACCGCTTGGAAATTGGCCACAAGGGACGGAGATTGCCCTCCGAGTCGAGTCAACGTGCTTTCCGTCTTTCGCTAGCCTATACCACTCCTTTCGCTAATTTGTTCAGTACCGGTCTCGATCTGCCGCTTTTTAGTGGCGACCAGATCAACTACGCGTCGATGGCTTTCAATCACCAGGGCGATTATGACGTCTTCGTCTCCCGCCGGAGCGTTGGCCACGACTCTCTTCAAATGGTTTTGCGGGCCCGCTTTTAATGGGCTGCTGAGGTCAAAGAGGAGCGGAAGTCGACGACCCGATGCTTGAGATCCCAAAGTTGCTCGCCTTTTTCTTCGAGCCAGACAACGGCGACGCGGCCGGGCGCCGCAAGCACGAGATGCGGTTGCTGTGGATGCTTGATCCCCGTGGCCACTTCGCGTCCGCTGCCGAAACGCCGATGACCCTGTCCATTCACCTGCTGTAAATAAAGGCCAGGACCTTCACGGTTATCAACCCAAGCGGCCAAGACGCCATCGGATCCATCGAGCGCAAGCGTCAAGCGGCCTTGAGCGCCTCGCACGTCCGACAGAGGAAGGTCCACGGCTGCCCACGGGGTCCCCTTGGGCGGGCTGCGCCGGACGAGCATGACCTTGGGCTCGCCGGCCTGGCGCACTTCTTCCCAGCCGATCCAGATGTTTCCATCGCCACTTCCCACCATCACGGGGTTCCATTGCTCTAGGATCGCTCCGGGCTCAGTCACGCCGGCCGCCGACCAGGTGCGCGTCCCATCGGCTCCAACATGCTGAAAGTAAAGTCGGTTGATCCCGGCGACTCCCTGACTCCAGGCGACGACGACCCCTCCGTCACCTGGGGCCGCCATGTTAATGCGTTGGCGCAGGTCTCCCGCCGGTGAGATAACCTCCATGCCGCGCTCGACCCAGAGGCGCCTTCCGTCAACGGCGAATCGTTGCGCCCGGACTTTGGTCAAGTCTTGCTCGTAGCTCTTCCATGCGACGAGGACGCTCCCCTGTCCGTCCCGCAAGATGTTGGGCACTGTCTGTCTTGCTTCTGTCGGCGAGGCACGCACGCCCGGTTGGGGCCATTGCGGCTGACCAGCATCATTCCATCGTTGCACCCAGACGATCGAGTGAGCAGAAAGACCCTGTGCCCACGCGAGGTAAGCGCCGCCCTGGCCATCTTCGGCCCCGACGACCGAGGTGACAGGCGAACCTCCCAGCGATGATACTACGGTCTTTTCCCAGAGGATCTTACCGTCCGAATTGACGCGCCGGATCCTCAAGGCATCCTGTTCCACCGCCGCCACGATCAGCCCTCTCTGGCCATCCGCACAAGCGTCCCAGAGGCCGGGCTCTTGGAGGGTGTGAGAGAGCTCAAGGCCGGGTGTCGGCCACCGAGCGGCATCCTCGAGGCCAAAACGTTCGGCAAAAAGCGACGACCTAGGGGTGCTCCCGGAGGAATTCCAGACCACATAATAGCCATCGCCGCCGGCAGGAAGCGCGCGCAGGAAAACTCGCTTCGCTGAGAGTGTTGTCCATGTGGAGGCGGCATTCTTCGGCGCACGGCCCGAGCCAAAAGCCCCAGTCCAAGGGAGAGACAACACGCAACTGCAAAAGAGGATCAGGCGAAGCGTGCACACCTGAAGATTGTAGCTCTTTCGTAAAACCCATGATGCGCCTTCGGATTTCCAGGCCTAGGCGTCTTCATTAGCCGCGTTGTAGCAATTTGGCTGACGATAAAAATAGCTGCCAATCCTGATAGGCAGCGAGGTCAGTCCGTCGTATCATGGCTCTAGAGGAATAGAGGAGGTCTACATGAATTTCCTGATCGAACACCGTGTGATTGTGGTTGAGGCCATGATTACGTTGACGGTCTTGGGAGCGATAGTCACATTTTTCACCAAATTCTTACGGTTTTAAGACATCACAAAGAATCACCGTTATCGCGCAAGAGCGCCATGTGAAAGGAGCAATTTATGCATCAAAATAATCATCGATGGAGTTTCATCACCAAGGAACAGCGAAGATATGGTCACAATCAGGAAAGAGCTCGGGTTCAGCGTTGCTGCGGCGAACGCGCCGCGGAGATAAGCGCGCGGACTCATCTGGGCTTTCACGGAAGAACCGGTCATCTGGCGTACGAGAAGCTCTTGGGGGCTGCCGTGAGGCACCCATCGACTCCGATCCAGGAAGGTGTCATCGCGGTCGGAGGCCACCGTCCTTGGCATCTCTAGAGATGGTCGCGAGAAAGACCTAACTGAAAGAGGGTCCCAGGCAAAACCGCAGACAGAACGAAAGACGAAAGGTGAGCCCCGGCTCATCAGTGTTTGGACTAGGCCCGGCGTAGTAGTTTATCGGACGAAGAATATAGCATCCCCTCCTGATAGGCAGCGTGGCGATATCCTGTTAACATTTATTAAGGGGAGGTATGTGATGTTTGAGCCAAGGGATCGTTATGAGAGTCCTTGATCGGTCGGCGCTTGTCCGCAGTCGATTGCGATTTGCGCGGATGTGTGAACATATCCGGGCGATCCTGGATACCGTTCGAGAACCTTTCGTGGTCCTGGATGGAGACCTCCGCGTCCGACTCGTCAATAAGTCCTTTTGCCGGACTTTTCATCTTTCGCCCAAAGAGATCAACGGGAGGTGCGTCGATGCGCTGGGGGACGGTGCGTGGAAAGCTCCTGCCTTGCGGAACTGGTTGGAGGGGATTCTTCTCAAGCGGTCTGACCTCCCGGATCTCGCCGTGGATGGCCTCTTTCCCACCATCGGTCGCCGGACGATGTTATTTAACGCGCGTCGTGTGGAGATCTCTGGCGCGTCGAGGCGGATCCTTCTGCTCACGATTGAGGATATCACCGACCGCCGGCAGGCCGAACGAGCGATGGGAAAGCTCAACGCCTCCCTAAAAAATGATTCCATGACCGATGTCCTCACCGGCTTGTACAACCGCCGAGGCTACGAGGTCTTAAGTCAGCATTATCTGGACCTGGCCCATCGTAAGGGGAAGCGAGTCTTTGTCATTTATGCCGATCTTGATGGTCTCAAAGAAATCAATGATCGAGGCGGGCATCCGGGGGGAGATCAAGCAATCATTCGAACCGCTGATATCTTGCGGAAAACCTTCCGCAAGTCCGATATCATCGCTCGGATTGGCGGAGACGAATTTGCGATCGCGACCATGGAAAACGGCCACAGCAGCGCGGCGATACAGATGGCCCGTTTACACGTCAATCTCAGGCGCCATGCGGTTCAAAACCATTATGCTCAGCCCATCTCTCTCAGTGTCGGTGTGGCGCATTCGAACGCTCGTGGAACCACCTCGATCGTAGAACTCACCGCTCAAGCCGACGCCCGGATGTATATCGAAAAACGAAGCAAGCACAGGCTGGAGATCGTTCCGCATGAACGATTGACGAGTGTGGCATGAGAACGCACCGGATTTTCATCGCGCATCAGTGGCTTATGATTGCGATCGCTGTGTGCGCGGGGGTTCTCCGTGCTGCAGCGGAGCATCGGCCCGCGGAGAAACTAGTGCTTGTTGCCCTCGCCAAGGATACGGCGCTTTCCACCCAAGTGGAGTCGGGACTCAAAAAGCGGTTTTCGGAGCAGGGGACAGAGGCCGTCAGTCTGCGCGATCTCTTCCCAACCTCGACTCCGGTGACACGGATGGCCGAGCAGATTCGCGCCCAGGGCTATGCGTCCCTGCTCTGTGTGGCTCCTCGCAGGACGATCCATTGGTCTGCCCGCAAGGCGGTCGCGGACCCGGAGATAGAGGACTGCCTGACCGCTTACGCGTCTGGCGTGTTCCCGAGCGGTGATCCGCTGGCGGTCAATCCCTTTGACGAAGAGCACGCGGCGACGGTCGATGCGCAGAGGACGACACGCGGTCCCATCCCGGGCAATACTGGCGAAACGCCCTACGTTGTGCAGAAGAGCCTCCTCCGATGGTTTGATGTGGCGACTAGAAAATTAGGATGGCAAGGCTTCGTGGAAGTGAGGATGCCGGACAACTTGCGGACGAGCTCGCGGACGCCCTTGATTGTTCATGCCATCTGGCAGAGCTGATCAAAGCCGGCGTGTTCTCTCCATCATGACCTCGGGTTAACCAGCAGCGCAAAGATCACACACGCCGCTAGCAGGATAAGCGCAAGACAAACGATCATACGCCTCACGAGTATGCGGTTCATACGAAATCGAAGCGTTCCGTATGGACATGCTCCGGGGGAACGCCAATCTCCGGCAATAGACTTTCCATCAGGTCCATCAGAGGTGCCGGCCCGCAGACAAAAAACTGGTAGGAACGATAGCGTTTCGGCAAATAGCGCTTGAGGATCTCTGTGGTGATGTACCCCCGCTCGCCAGACCAGTTCTGAGGCGGGTCTTCTAAGACATAGATGATCTTCACAGGAGACTTCACGGAGAGCGCGGCAAGTTCTTCCCGAAACGTGATGTCCCCCAAGTCCTTGGCTCCATAAAACAGGATCATCGGGCGGACATCTTCACGATCAAGGAAAGTGCGAAGCATGGAATAGAGCGGTGTGATGCCGATGCCCCCGCCGATGAGCACGTAACCTGGGCCCTGCTCCAAGTCCGGAGAAAAGACCCCATAAGGACCATCGAGCCACACGCGATGCCCCGCTTTCAATCCCGGCACTTGCTTTCCGGACCAGTTGCCGAGGTCTTTGATCGTAAAGGAAATTTCGCGTGAACCTGTGGTTTCTGCGCTTCCGGAGAAGGAGATGGGATGCTGCTCGCGGGCGAACGGTGTGCGTCCCGTCATGATCCAAGCGAATTGTCCCGGCGCAAAGGTCACGCCTTCATGCCCCAGCGGGCGAAGCACCAGAGTCTGCGCCTTCCCAAGCTCCCGAATATTGCGAACCACTTCCCAAGGCTTGCGCCACTTAGCGAGCGGAATGAAAACGCGGTATCTCAAAAATAGGATCCCGAGGGACGCGGCGTAAACGGCCCAGAGAGCACGCATGCTGCTCGTTCCGGTATAGTTGGCAATACCATAGATGTGATAGAGCCCACCCCCCACGGCGACAGCGGCCAGGAGGGCGTGCGTCCATTGCCACCACTCATAAGAGAGGTGTAAAAGCTTCCTCCCGAGTGACAGGAGAATGAGGAGAAGCAAGGCGTAGAGCGAGATGGTTCCCCATTTGAGCGACCAGGGATTGTCGTTGAAGACGTTGAGGAGCATGTTCAGATCGAAGCCATTCACAAATAATAGGGTGGGGTGAAGGAGGATGCAGCCTGTCGCCACATGGGACATTTGACGGTGGATCTGCTGCAAAGCGTCCTGACCAAAAGCAGCGCTTGCGAAATTCAGGCGCGATACGAGAGCAAACTGAAATGCCATGATCGCAAGACCTACGTAACCAGCCGCTACGGCCATTTCGAGTGTCCATGGACGAGCGGAGCTCACCGGATCAGCGAGCGCGCCAATAACGAGAGGGAAAAGGATCAGAAAAAGGTATAGGAGGATAGCTCCTGCGCCACGCAGGATGACACGCATTCGCTATAGCCTCACGATGCGCACGAGATCACTCCCTGCGCCGTAGAGTTTCGCCGCTGATTGAACCGTAACGACGCGACAACCATGCTGAATGCCATGGAACTTAGCGAGATGGCGCCGAATAACGCCGAGTGCTTGTTTCCAGGAACGAGGAATGACGAGCGGGTCAACACCCCAAGGGAGGATTTGCCGGCAGGCCTCATCCCAACGATGGCATAACGAGATGACCGCGGCTTTGGGGCGAAAGCGGGAGATGGCCGCGGCCGTGGTCTGCGCCGATGGCTCAATCAAAATGGCCTTGGCCGCGCAGTCCGCCGCCATGCGGACCGCACTAAAGCTGATCGCTTCATGGGGCGAGGACCAATCGCGCTCGGCCAGCTTGCGAAAGGCGGAGGCGTAAGGGAACTCGCTTTCAGTCGCCGTGGCGATGCTGGCGAGCGTCGCCACGGATGCCACCGGGTAGTGACCGATGGCCGATTCCGCGGAAAGCATCACGGCGTCGGTTCCGTCCAGGATGGCGTTGGCCACGTCCGTCACTTCCGCCCGCGTGGGGGAGGAATGCTCGACCATGGACTCCAGCATCTGGGTGGCGGTAATCACAGGTCTTCCATAGGCATTGGCGAAACTGATGATTCGTTTCTGGACCAGGGGGACATTCGCGAGCGGTGTTTCCACGCCCAAATCGCCCCGCGCGACCATGACGCCATCGGCTGTCTTCACAATCTCTTCAAGCTGGAGTACGGCCCCACGCTTCTCGATTTTGGCGATGAGGCGCGGCGCCTCGGGACCCGAACCGGCCAGGCGTCGGACCATTTCGATATCAGCGGCTTTTTGAACGAAAGAGACAGCCAGCCAATCCAGATGGTGCTTTCGCGCAAAGCGGATCCATCCGCGGTCAGCTGCTGTCGGGACCGCTTTTGAGAGCTCGGTGTCCGGTAAGTTCAGGCCTGATCCGGAGCGGACGGTGCCGCCCACCTGGACCCGACAGCGCATGCCGCTCGGATCCTTTTTCACAGCCACAAGCTGTACGGTGCCATCGGCCAGGTAGATTTCATGTCCTGGCCGCAGATCTTTCAAAATCTCTGGGTCACGAAGGGGGAGCGAGTCGGGCCGTGACGGTGTTGGACCGCAGAGCAGGACGGGTTCGCCCTTTCGCAGGACGCGTTTCTCATCAGGGAGTACCCCCAAGCGCAGTTTGGGTCCGGGGAGGTCCATGAGTATTCCGATGGGACGCTTCAGTTCACGCGCGACACGCCGAATGTCGGAGATGCGTTGGGCATGATCCGCGGCGTTTCCGTGCGAAGCGTTGAGGCGGAAGACATCCGCGCCAGCCTGAATCATCCGGCGCAGGATCCGCGGGTCCTGTGAAGCCGGTCCCAGGGTGCAAACAATCTTCGTGCGATTATGAATCATGGTGTTGTCTTCTCCTCTGTCAACCGTGACGTATGGGTAGTCATGGGCTTAACCCAAATTCTTCGGTTCGTCACCCCGGAGATCCGTAATCCGGCCCGCCACACGTCAAGGCGGGCCGTCCGCCTGACGTCTGGAGGACGGGGTCCATCGTCGACGCAAAAGACATGATGGATCCCGGCTAGAACCATGCCGGGATGACGGCACTAAAAAGTCCCACGTCACAGTCGATCAACCACGGTCAAGCGAGCTTTTCCGGTTAATCGACGTGGCAGGGTTTGACGGTCCAAATGCCGGCGGCATAGTCCCGGATGGTGCGGTCGCTCGAGAAACGACCGGAAGCCGCGATGTTGAGAATCGCCCGGCGGGCCCATTCGTCAGGTTTTTGGTAGAGCGCCGCGACCTGCTCCTGGGCCTTCGCGTAGGAGGTGAAATCCGCCAGATGCATGTAGAAATCGCCGTGCTGAAGCAGGGTGTCCAGAAGCGGCGCGAACACGCCCGGTTCCGAGCGGCTGAAATGATCGGACCGGATAAGATCGAGCACCGCACGGACATCAGGTTCTTGATCATAGTGCGAGCGCGGGTTGTACTTGGCGCGCGAGGCGCTGACCTCTTCGGAGGTGAGCCCAAAGAGGAAGAAGTTTTCTTCGCCTGCGGCTTCCGCCATCTCAATGGTGGCGCCGTCACGCGTGCCAATCGTGAGCGCCCCGTTCATCATGAACTTCATGTTGCTCGTACCGCTTGCTTCGTAGCCGGCGGTCGAGATCTGTTCCGAGACGTCGCTCGCCGGGATGAGGCGTTCGGCGACCGAGACCCGGTAGTCCGGCACGAATACCACCTTAAGCTTCCCGCGAGCCGACGCGTCTGCGTCGATGGTGGAGGCCAGGTTGTTGATGAATTTGATGACCAGTTTCGCGAACTGATAGGCGGGGGCCGCTTTGCCTGCGAAAAAGAAGGTGCGAGGGACCGCCTGTTTCACCTTCTTATCTCGTAAACGCTGGTAGAGAAGTGCGATATGCAGCGCGTTGAGCAGTTGGCGCTTGTATTCATGGAGTCGTTTGATCTGACTGTCGAAGATGCTCGCGGGATCCACCACGATGCCTGAGGTTTCTTTCAACCAAGAGGCAAAACTTTCTTTGGCCTGGCTCTTCGCTTGGAGGAAGGCTTTCCGGAAAGCGGCGTCGCCCGCCAGAGGCTTCAGCTTCGCCAATTGTTCGAGATCCGTGATCCAGCCGTCGCCGATGGTCTTAGTTATGAGCTGGGCCAGGGGAGGATTGGCCATCAGGAGAAAGCGTCGCTGGGTGACGCCATTGGTTTTGTTGTTAAACCGCTCGGGATAGAGCTCGGCGAAGTCGGGGACCACATGCTTCGCCAAGAGCTTGGAGTGAAGAGCCGCGACGCCGTTGGTGCTATGCGAACCGACAATGGCCACGTGGGCCATCCGAATTTTTCGACCGCCTCCCTCTTCCACGAGGCTCATGCGCCTGGCGCGAGCGTCATCCTTGGGATAACGGGACCGAACGTCCTTCAGGAACCGGCTGTTGATCTCAAAGGTGATTTCAAGAATTCGCGGGATCATCCTTTCAAACCAGGCCACCGGCCATTTTTCGAGCGCTTCCGGTAGGAGCGTGTGATTGGTATAGGCGAGCGTGCGTTGGGTGAGATCCCAAGCGGTGTTCCAGTCCAACTTCGCTTCATCCAAGAGAATCCGCATGAGTTCCGGCACCGCCATGGCGGGATGCGTGTCGTTCAACTGGATGGCCGCTTTCTCGGGCAAGGACTTCCAGTCGTTGCCGGCCCGTCGGAAGCGCCGGACGAGGTCCGCTAAGGAACAAGCCACCAGGAAATACTCCTGAAGAAAACGCAGCGCTTGGCCCTTTTGGGTGGAGTCATCGGGATAGAGCACGCGGGTGAGCGTTTCCGCCGCCAAACTTTCGGCGAGCGCTCCGATGAAGTCCCCGCTGCCGAACTGGGCGAAATCAAAGAAGTCCGGGGTGTTGGCTGACCAAAGCCGTAATGTGTTGATGTTGCCTGCTCCGTAGCCGACGGTCGGACGGTCATAGGGGATGCCGATGAGGACCGAGGGGCGTCCGGGAACAACCACCAGCTCTCCGTTTCGGATTTCGCTGGACGCGTTGAACCGGACTTCGACGGCTTCCTGGGGCCGCGCCACTTCCCAGGGGTCCGGCCGGCGCAGCCAGTGATCCGGATGCTCTTCCTGCCAACCGTTCTTGATGGCTTGCTTAAAGATGCCGTATTCGTATCGCAACCCGTAGCCCATGCCGGGGATTCCCAGGGTCGCCATGGAATCAAGAAAGCAGGCCGCGAGTCTCCCCAAGCCGCCGTTGCCGAGACCGGCGTCAGGTTCCTCTTCCATGATTTGGAGGGGATCAAGACCCTTGGCTTTGGCGAGTTCAGCGAAGGTGGGCTCAAGAAGCAGGTTGGTGATGTTGTTGGCAAGGGTCCTCCCAATCAGAAACTCCATCGAAAGGTAGTACACCCTCTTGGCGTTCTTTTTCAGGTAGGCGGCTTCTGTCGAAATCCACCTCTGGGAGAGAAGATCGCGCACGGAGCGCGCCGCGGCTTCAAACTGATCGCGCGGTGACGCCTGGTCCAGTGCCACGACATTATCAAACGTCAGATGACGTTCATAGAGTGCCGCGTCACTTCCGGAAAAGTGGATGGGACCTTGGGACAGACGCTGCAAAACAGCGTCGGGTGGGGTCTTCTTCATGGCAGATTCCTTTCAGTCTTACGGCTTGGGGACGTTCCTCACGATCTCACGGTTTTGGCCTATTCGTTGAAACCGTGAGATCGTGAGGAACGTCCCCAGGTCGTGGCTCGACGACCGTTCCTTCAGCAAAGGGTTTTCCTGAGGCAAGCGCCTCGATATTGGCGACCGTGACGCGCGCGATGTCCGAAAGCGCCTCGCTGGTCAGAAACGCTTGATGCGCCGTGATGACGACATTGGGAAACGTAAGCAGGCGCGCCAGCTCATCATCCTGAAGGACCTGGCCGGAGAGATCCTCAAAAAAGATACCCTCTTCTTCCTCGTAAACGTCTAAGCCTACGCCGCCGAGCTGTCCGGATTTGAGCGCCTCGATCAGGGCGGTCGTGTCAATGAGCTTCCCGCGGCTGACATTGATCAAAATCGACCCATGTTTCATCACCGAGAGCGTCTCGCGCCGGACCATATGATAGGTTTCCTTCGTGAGCGGGACATGGAGTGAAACGACATCGCTTTGAGACGCAAGAGTCTTCAGATCCACGTAGCGCGCACCGCATGCCTGGGCCCAGTCTGCGGATGGGAAGGGGTCGTAAGCGAGGACCTCCATGCCGAAGCCGCGCAGAATCTCGCCCGTGATCCGTCCAATGCGGCCTGTCCCGACCAGGCCCGCCGTTTTTCCATGGAGATCAAAGCCCACCAGGCCCGTGAGCGAAAAATTCTGCTCGCGCACCCGGTTGTAAGCGCGGTGGATTTTGCGATTGAGCGTCAGGAGGAGCGCGACCGCATGTTCCGCCACCGCGTACGGCGAATAGACAGCGACCCGGGTCACCTTGATTCCGAGCCGGGCGCTGGCGGCCAGGTCAACGTTGTTGTATCCCGTACAACGCAAAAGAATGTGACGGACCCCCGCGCGGCGCAGCGCCTCCAGGCACGGTCCGTCAACTTGATCGTTGACGAAAACGCACACGGCGGCAGCTCCTTCGGCGGCCGAAGCGGTCGCCGCCGTGAGCCGAAAGTCCAGGAATTGCCAGTCGATGGCGCGTTGGCCCGCAGCCGCCAGAAGCGCCTCGCGGTCATAGGGCTTGGTATCGTAGACCACGACGGTGAGTTTACCCATGGGCTGTTGGAGGGGGCGCTGCGTCAAAATGCGGTTGCCCGGTGGTTTCCATCACGCGCTGCCACAAGGTCCCCCGAGGATCGATATGTTTGCGGCGCTGGGTCGCGAGGGCAATGGGAACGTGTGCGAAACATTGATTCCAGAAACCCACCATCATGTTCGTGCGTCCAGACATGCCGGCGTGAACAGCATGTTGACCCAAAGCGAGGCAGAGCTCCGAATCGAAGGCATTGGCTGGGACGCCACGGATCGAGTAGCTGGGATCAATATATTTCACATCGACAGGCTTTTGCTTCGCCTTGAAGTACTGGCGAATCCGGTCACGGAGATAGGTGCCGATATCGGGGTAGCGCAGGTTGCCTGATTCATCCCGGGCGGCCGTTCGAGGATCCGTAAGAAGATGCTGGCCTGCGCCTTCGGCGATCGCCACCAGCGCATGATGGCGCTTGTCCAAACGGTTTTCTAAAACGCGCAAGAAACCTTGATCGCCCTCCAGGCAAAAAGGCACTTCGGGTACCAGACAAAAATTCACATCGGAGTTGGCCAGTGTCGCGTGGGCGGCGATAAAGCCCGAATCGCGGCCCATGAGCTTCACCAGGCCCACACCGTTCCAAACGCCTGTGGCTTCCAAATGGGCGCTGTTCAGAAACTCGAAAGCTTTATCGACGGCGGTTGTAAACCCGAAGCTGCGCACGACCCATTCGACGTCGTTGTCGATCGTCTTAGGAATGCCGATCACGGCGATCGGCAGCTTGCGCTTGAGCGCGGTCTGGGCCAGAAGGGAAGCTCCTCGCAGAGTCCCATCGCCCCCGACCGCAAAGAGAATCGACACTTTCTGGCGGACCAAGGTGTCGAGCATCTCATCAGGGTCCTGCGGGCCTCGGGAGGTTCCCAGGATGGTGCCGCCGTGTTCGTGGATGCGATCCACGAGGGACAAAGAGAGTTCAAGGGGATTCGCCGTGGAGGACGCGCTCAGGCCGGCATACCCGTAACGGAATCCCAAGACGCGATTGACGCCGTAATGATGATCGAGCGTCAAGACCACGGCCCGAATGACGTCGTTAAGCCCCGGACAAAGACCCCCGCAAGTGACAATCCCACAGGTTGTTTTTTCTGGATCGAAATAAATCTTAGAGCGGGGACCCGCAGGCTCAAAGGTGGGGACCTTGTCGCAGGAGATGCCGGCGGGGGGAAATTGGCTTGTCGTTGAAGCCAGGAGCACCCGGTCTCTCTCATCGACAAATGTGACGCCTTTGGCAGACAGTGGCGACGCGAGACTCGCAGGGCCCAGCGTCGGGATCCTCAACTCCTCTAAAGTCGGCAACGTCATGACAATTCCTTCAGCGTCAGCGGTCATAGGTTGACATTCACCTTTTTAAGATTATCCCCACGGGAGAATTCCAATTCCGAACGGCCGGCCGCGCGAGCGTAACGCCTCTCCTCTAATCCGAAAACTGCGGTTGGCTAATTCTCTCCGTCTGATCCCGGCACGCTTTTTAGTTCCGTCATCCCCCACGGCCGTAAGTGGGGGATCCATCATTCCGTTTACGACGATGATAGACCCCGGCTGACGTCCGCCGGGGTGACGGCAATTGCAGTTTCCCGGCTAATAGACTTCAGGGACAAAATGCCTGCCCTTCAATGTGGCCTGGTCATCGTAGGCATGCTTTTTCGACCGTTTCGGTAGCTTCACTTTGTCCTGTTTCAATTTCTTATACGGGATTAATTTTAGGATGTGGGACAGGCAATTGAGCCTGGCCCGCCGTTTGTCGTCGGAACGGATGATCAACCAGGGAGCGTGACGCGTGTCGGTGGCCTCGAACATCTTATCGCGGGCGCGAGAGTAGTCGTACCAGCGGGAATACGATTCGATGTCCATGGGGCTCAGCTTCCATTGACGCACGGGGTCTTCGATGCGGGCCTCAAACCGCCGCTCTTGCTCCTTTTTGCCCACTTCCAACCAGAATTTGATGAGGATGATTCCGCCTTCCACCACTTGTTTCTCGAACAAGGGACAGACTTCAAGGAATCGGTGATACTCTTCTTTTGAACAGAAACCCATAACATGTTCGACCCCAGCGCGGTTATACCAACTGCGGTCGAATATCACGATTTCGCCTGCCGCTGGAAAATGGGTGATGTAGCGTTGCAAGTACATCTGGGATTTCTCACGGTCGGAGGGGGACGGCAGCGCCACCACTTTGAAGACACGGGGACTGACTCGCTCGGTGAGGGCCTTGATCGTGCCCCCTTTGCCCGCGGCGTCACGTCCTTCAAAAATGATAATGGCGCGCAGCCCCTTGTGCTTCACCCAGGCCTGGAGATGACAGAGCTTCTCCTGCAAGCGCTCTAGCTCTTTTTCGTATTTTTTTCTCTTTAAACGGGATTTGCCGTTCTGATCAAGTTCCCTGGGCATCTTGTCCTCTCAGTAAAAAAACCCGCTAGCCGGTAAACTGCAGTTGCCGTCACCCCGGCGAAAGCCGGCCCTCCACACAACCGGCGGGCCGGGTCGCCGGCCTTGTGGAGACCCGGGGTCTATCATGTTTCGACGGAAATGATGGATCCCGGCGTCCGCCGGGATGACGACACAAAAAAGTCCAGTGACCTTAGACGACAGCACCGCTCCAACAGAAGATTCCCGGCTAGCCCATGAGGCCACTCGGGCATCGTCCGAACCTTTCGTTCGAACCGCAATTGTACCAGTTCAGCGCTGGCCATGGTCCAAACGAGAGAGTCAAAAAAGTTGGGTTTGATCGAAGACTTGGTCCGCGGCTTGCAATAGCGGGGAAGCTGTTGATATATTCAAACTTCTCCTATACCAAACGATGAATTCACTTATTAGACAGCGGAGTTTTGTCGGCATTTTTTTGGCGTGTCTGTCGTTGGTCCAAATTGGCTTTGCGGCCAAGAAAGTCACCATCGGCATTGTCACGGACGGGCCTTCGGCCCAGTCCGAAGCCATACGGAAGGCGTTCCTCGATGAGCTCAAGGCCCTCACCGAACAGGAGTTTGTGATCGATGCGCCCGCGACCAAGCAGTGGAATGGTCAATGGTCGGCCGCCAAGATCACTTCCGCGCTTGACCAGGCGGACGCTGACCCCAGTACGGACGTCGTCCTGGTGCTCGGGCTTGCCGCGAGTCAGCAGAGCGCCAAACGCCGAAACTTCCGCAAGCCGACCTTTGCGCCTTTTGTCGCCAACGCCTTGAGCGCCGTTCTCCCGCGCAAGGGACTCGGCTCGGGCATTGCCAATCTCAACTACCTCACGACCCAAGAGCGCTTTATCGATCAGATCAAGTACTTTCAGGGGGTCGTGCCCTTCCAACGCTTAGCCGTGCTGATGGACGAAGCCCTTTATCAGTCAACCCTTGATTTTTGCGCAGGCCTAATAGAGGAAGCGCGGCGTTCCGGCATCGAGCTTCGAATCATCCGGCATGTTGGGGACCGTGACTTTGCGTCCAGGATTCCTGCGGACGCTCAAGTCGTTGCTCTCACACCCCTTCCTCGCCTCCATGGGGAAGACCGACAAGCGCTTATTCAGAGTCTCCTCAAGCGAAAACTGCCATCTTTCAGCCTGTCTGGCGACGCCGAAGTCGCCGAAGGATTCCTCCTGTCGAACGTCTCCAGCATCGACCTCGGCCATCGGACCAGGCAGACGAGCCTCAACATGCATGCCGTGCTGCGCGGCCAGAAGGCCGGAGATCAGCCTGTCTTGTTTGAGCGTAAATCTCAGGTGACCATGAACATGGCAACCGCGCGTGCGATCGGATTTTCGCCGCGATGGGAAACGATCCAGACCGCGGTCCTTTTAAACGAAGAGCCAGGAGCCGCGGGTGCCCCTCTTCGGATTTCAGAGGCCGCCCAGGAAGCGGTGCGCGCCAATCTTGACATCATCGCCGGCCAGTTGGGCGTGAAGGCCGGCGAGGGAGAAGTGAAGCGCGTTCGCTCAGTGCTTTTTCCACAGCTTGTCGGTGATCTCGATTACGCGCTGCGACGCGATGATTACCCGACCATCACGAGCGGCCTCATGCCGAAAGAGCAGTTCGCCGCTTCTCTGACGCTCAATCAAATCCTCTTTTCCGAGAGTGCCTTGGCCAATTTGTCCATCCAGAAAAAACTGCAAATCGCCCTTGAAGCACAACAGCGCACCTTGGAGCTTGACATCGTTCAACAAGCGGTCAATTCCTTTCTGGCTGTTCTGACGGCCAACTCAGATCTTCAAGTCCAAAAGAATGGTCTGAACCTCGCGCAATCCAACTGGCAGCTCGCTAAATCGCGTGTCGCGGCTGGCAAAGCGGACGCGTCGGACGTCTCCCGTTGGGAAAGCGAAATCGCGACCGCTCGGCAGAAGGTGCTTTCCGCCAAAGCGACGCTCGAGCAGTCGCGTGACCGCTTGAACCGTCTGCTGCGCCGGTCCTTGAAAGACCGCTACCCCTTACAGCCCGCTGCCCTGAACGACCCGCAACTTTTGATCAGCCGGCCGGAATTCTCCAAAACAGTTGATAATGATCGCGCTTTTAGCCGGATGACCGAGTTTTTTGTGAAGGAAGGGATGGCCCTCTCGCCGGATCTCGCGGAGCTCGAAGCTCGCGTGAAAGCCGCGGAACGACAACTCAAGTCCGATCAGATTCAATTCTTTGCGCCCGATTTATCATTGACGGGCGAAGGCTTTCGCGTGCTCAATGAAGTCCGGGTACCGGGCGGCTCGGTGGGAAGTTCCCTCCAATTGGAGGACAAAAACTATTGGGCGCTTGGCTTGAACCTCTCGCTTCCTATCCTTGAAGGCGGCGGGCGTTTGGCGAGCATTTCCAAATCACGCGCGGTTCTCGAGCAACTCCAAACCCAACGAGACTCCCTGCGACAAGGCGTCGAACAATCCATTCGTGATCATCTCCACGCCTTGCAGGCCAGTATTCCCTCGATACGCCTTTCCAAAGAAGCTGCGGACGCGGCGCGAAGGACCTATCAGCTCGTGAGCAAAAATTATGCGCGGGGAACCCGTTCCGTCGTCGATCTGCTGGATGCCCAAAACGCCAGCCTGATCGCGGACCAATCCGCCGCAAGCGCCGTCTTTGTCGCCATGACCGACCTCATGAACCTGCAGCGCAGCATGGGAGGGTTCACCTATTTGTCCGATCGCCAGCGCCTGGACGATACGATGAAGCGTCTCCAGGCGTATGTGGCCCAGAGCGGGAACTAACAGGGTGCTGAAAAAGGGTATCGATATCTCTATTGACGTCACCCCGGCGGAAGCCGGCCCTCCACACTTCTGGCGGGCCGGGTCGCCTGATTTGTGGAGACCCGGGGTCCAGTTCATCGATGATGTTCTGGATTCCGGCTTTCGCCGGAATGACGGCTTTAAGATATTTGGAAGGGTTTTTTGCCAGACTGCTAACAAGGAGCGAGGATTATGAATCTATCACCCAAGCAAAAGAAGATCGCCGGAGTTGTGGTGGCCGTGGCAGCCCTTGGCGGGTATTTCGCTTGGAAGTACCTCTCCACGCCGAAAGTCCCCAAAGAGTTCGGCTACGGCAACGGCCGCATGGAGGCCACGACCGTTGAAATCGTGTCCAAATTCTCCGCTCGCATCGCGGAGCTTCTCGCGCGGGAAGGCGACATGGTCAAAAAAGACCAGGTGCTCGTCCGCCTGGACACCAAAGATCTGAATGCCCAGCTGCGGCAAGCCCAGGCCCAGGTGGAAGAGCAGCGGCAAGCCAAGAACTCCGCGAAGGCGATGGTCGCGCAGCGCAAGAGCGAGCTCCTGCTCGCGAAGCAGAATCTCGCGCGGTCCAAGAGCCTCTACGTCACCAAGGACATTTCCCTTAAAGAGCTTCAAGAAAGCGAAAGTGCCATCGCCACCGCGCAGGCCACGCTCGCCTCCGCCCAGGCGGATGTCGTGAAGGCCGAGGCCTCGATCCAGGCCGCGCTGGCCGCGGTCGATACGATCAAGGTGAACCTGACGGAAAGTGATCTGCTTTCGCCGATTGACGGCCGCGTCCTCTACCGGTCCCGTGAGCCTGGCGAAGTCGTGGACGCGCAAAACAGCGTTTTCACGGTGCTGGACCTCAAGGACGTCTACATGCAGTTTTATCTGCGCACCGAGCAGGCCGGCAAAGTCACGCTCGGCGCGGAAGCCCGCATTGTGCTCGATGCCTTTCCGAACCGGCCCATTCCCGCCAAGGTGACGTTTGTGGAATCCCGCTCCCAGTTTACCCCGAAGCAGGTGGAGACACAGGACGAGCGGGACAAGCTCATGTTCCGGATCAAAGTGAACGTCGATCCGGACGTTCTTCAGCGCTACGTCGATCGGGTGAAGACGGGTTTGCCGGGCATGGCGTACGTGCGTTTGGATCCGAACGCTTCTTGGCCCGCTTTCCTCGCCGTGCCGGCCCATGAATCCAGCCCCGCCCCGTAAGGTCGTCGCGCGCGTCGAAGGCCTTTCGCAGCGCTACGGCCGCAAGCTCGCCCTGGACGCCATCAACCTGAGTCTACCGGCCGATTGCATGGTCGGTCTGCTCGGACCCGACGGCGTCGGAAAATCCAGCCTCATGTCCATCCTGTCCGGCGTCCGGAAGATACAAACAGGCCGCGTCGAGGTTTTAGGCGGCGACATGGCCCAGCTCAAACACCGTAACGACGCCTGCCCACGGATCGCCTACATGCCGCAGGGTTTGGGCAAAAATCTCTACATGACGCTTTCTGTTTCCGAGAACATGGATTTCTTCGGCCGGCTCTTTGGGCAAGACAAGGAAGAGCGCGAGCGCCGCATTGACGATCTGCTCGCCAGCACCGGCATGCTCCCCTTCAAGCAGCGCCCGGCGGGGAAACTCTCCGGCGGGATGAAGCAGAAACTGGGCCTGTGCTGTTCCCTGATTCATGACCCGGACCTTTTGATCCTGGATGAGCCGACGACGGGCGTGGACCCGCTCTCCCGCCGCCAGTTCTGGGAACTGATCCGTCGCATCCGCGTGCAGCGCCCGCAGATGAGCGTTCTGGTGTCGACCGCCTACATGGACGAGGCGGACGGTTTTGACTGGCTCGTGGCCATGGACGACGGCAAAGTGCTCGCCGAAGGCACGCCCGCGGAGCTGAAATCCCGGGTGGGGGCGGACAACCTCGACGCGGCGTTCATTCGTCTTCTTCCGGAGGCCAAACGGCAAGGGCATAAGGCGCTCGTCGTCCCGCCGCGGGACGTGGCCATGGAAGGGACCCCGGCCATTCAGGCCGAAGGGCTCACCCGGCGTTTTGGCGACTTCACGGCGGTCGACCACGTCAGCTTCAAAATACCCAAGGGGGAAATTTTCGGATTTTTGGGGTCAAACGGCTGCGGCAAGACGACCACCATGAAGATGCTCACGGGCCTCCTGCCTTCGACCGACGGCACCGCGTATATGTTTGGCGAAAAGGTGACCGGCAAAGACCTGGCGACGCGCAAGCGCATCGGGTTCATGTCGCAGGCCTTTTCACTCTATTCCGAGCTCACGGTGCGGCAGAACCTGATGCTCCACGCCCGGATCTTTGAGCTGCCCAAGGGCCAAATCGAGCCCCGCGTGCAGGAGCTCATCAAGCAGTTTGACCTGAAGAACTACATCGATGACCTGGCCGAAAGCCTGCCCTTGGGCACGCGCCAGCGGCTCTCGCTCGCCGTGGCCATGATCCACAAACCGGAACTCCTCATTTTGGACGAGCCTACCTCCGGCGTGGACCCGGTGGCGCGGGAATCCTTCTGGGAACTCCTGATCCATCTGTCCCGGAAGGAACAGGTGACGATCTTTGTCTCAACCCATTTCATGAACGAGGCGGGGTGGTGCGACCGCATATCGCTCATGCACTCGGGAAAAGTCCTGGCGAGCGACGCGCCGGCGAGGCTCGTGACGACAAGCGGTTCGAAGAACCTGGAGGAAGCGTTTATTTCCTATCTTGAAAAAGCCGCCGCCGCGGCCGCACCGCCCGCGGCTCCCGCCGCTCCTGCGGCCGCGCCGGCCCAAGCCTCCGCGGCGCCTCCGGCCGCATCCGCGCACGCGCAAGACAAGGGTTTCAGCTGGCGGCGTCTTTTTGGGTATGCCTACCGGGAGGCGCTGGAGCTCAAACGCGACCCCATCCGCTTGACCTTCGCACTGGGCGGGTCCGTCCTGCTCATGTTGGTCCTGGGGTTTGGCATCAACTTTGACGTGGAGAACATCGCTTTCTCCATGCTCGACAACGATCAGAGCCCTGCCAGCCTGCAATACACAGACAATCTCGCGGGATCCGCCTACTTCGTCCAGAAGCCGCCGGTTTTGGATCCAACGGATCTGGAACGTCAGATGCGTAAGGGAAAGCTCGACCTCGTTGTGGAAATCCCGCCGAACTACGGCAAGGACGTCGCGCGCGGGGGGAAGACGGAAGTCGCCGCCTGGGTGGATGGGGCCATGCCTTCCCGCGCCCAGAGCGTGGCCGGCTACATCCAGGGCTTGCACAACGATTTCGTCGCCCGATCGATCTCGCCCCGTATCGAGGCGCCCGCGGTCGGCGTGAAGCCGCTTCTCGAGATGCGCTACCGCTACAACCAGGACTTTAAGAGCATCTATGCCCTGGTGCCGCCGACCATCCCCATTATCCTGGTGCTCATCCCGGCGATGCTCATGGCGCTGGGCGTCGTGCGGGAGAAAGAACTGGGCTCCATCACCAATTTCTACGCGACCCCGACGACGCGGCTGGAATTTATTCTCGGCAAGCAGGTGCCCTACGTGAGCGTGGCCATGATCAACCTGGTCCTGCTCATTGTCATGGCGGTGACGATCTTCCAGGTTCCGCTCAAAGGAAGCGTGCTCGCGCTTCTCGCCGGCGGCTTCCTGTACATCCTTTGCACAACGAGCCTCGGCTTTGTGATGTCGGCCTTTACCACAACCCAGATCGCCGCCATCTTCGGCACGGCCATCGCGACGATCCTGCCGGCCACCATGTTCTCGGGACTCACGCAGCCGGTGTCGGCCCTCGAGGGTACGCCGGCCTTGATCGGCAAAGTCTATCCCACGGCCCACTTCATCACGATCTCCCAAGGGGTGTTCAACAAGGCCCTTGGATTTCAGGATCTCACCCAGCCGTTTCTGGCCCTGGCGGTGTCGATCCCGGTGTTGACGGCCATCTCGTGGTTTCTTTTGAACAAGCAGGAATCATGAAGCGCGTTGCCAACATCTTTCACCTGGGCATTAAAGAGCTCCTGAGCCTCTGGCGCGATCCGGTCATGGTCATCTTTATCGTGTACGCCTTCAGCCTCGCGGTGATCAACGGTTCGAAAGCCATCGCCGGAGATGTGGTGAACGCCCCCATCGCCATCCTTGACCAGGACCGCTCTCCCCTGTCGCGTCAGATCGAACTGGCTTTTTTCCCGCCGCGCTTCAAGCCGGCCGTGCTCATTGAGCCCTGGGAGATGGATCCGGCGCTGGACGCCGGGACGTACACCTTTATTCTGGACATCCCGCCCAATTTCGCGCGGGACGTGGTGGCCGGCAAACAGCCGAAGGCTCAGCTCAATATTGACGCCACGCGCATGAGCCAGGCGTTTCTGGGGGCGAGCTACACCCAAACCATCGTGATGGACGAAGTGCGCGCGTATCTTGCGGGCGGGCACCGGGTTGACCTCTCCCCGCCGGTGAAGCTCGTCACGCGCTACAAATTTAACCCGACGCAGGCGACGATGTGGTTCGGGGCCATTGTGCAGCTCGTCAACCAGATCACGATGCTCGCCATGATCTTGACCGGGGCGGCCCTCATCCGCGAGCGCGAACACGGCACGCTCGAGCATCTGCTCGTGATGCCGCTCGCCCCCTTCGAAATCATGATGGCCAAGATCTGGTCGAACGGTTTGGTGGTCCTGGTGGCAACGGCCTTATCGGTTCAAGGGATTGTGCAGGGGTCTCTGGCCATGCCGATGGCGGGGTCGATCCCGCTCTTTTTGGCGGGGGTGGCGCTCCATCTGTATTCTGTGACGTCGCTGGGCATCCTGATCGGGACTCTGGCGCGCACCATGCCGCAGATGGGCCTGCTCATGATCCTCGTCATCTTGCCTTTGCAGATGCTTTCGGGCGGCAACACCCCGTATCAAAGCATGCCGCAATTCATCCAGATCATCATGCAGGCCGCGCCCACCACGCACTTTGTACGGTTCGCCCAGGCCATCCTTTTCCGGGGCGCGGGGTTGGACGTGGTGTGGCCAAGCTTCCTGGCGGAATTTGTGATCGGCAGTTTCCTTTTGCTGGCGGCCTTGTCTCTGCTCCGGAAGAGCCTCGCCGCCGCGGCGTGACGAACAAGAAGCCTTGAAAAGCTATCATTGGGTCTGGCCGTGCGCGGGTTTGATCGTGGGGGCATTTCGTTTCCGATCGTGGAGGACTATTCATGATATCGACAACCAAGAACGCTGAACAGAAGCGTCTGGCCGAATCCAGGGAAGGTGTCTCTTGGAAGAAGTGGGGCCCTTACTTGAGCGAGCGCCAGTGGGGCACGGTGCGCGAAGATTACAGCGCGGACGGCAACGCTTGGGACTATTTTCCGCATGATCACGCGCGCTCGCGGGCCTACCATTGGGGAGAAGATGGTCTGGCCGGGTTCTCGGATGAAAAGCAAAGGCTTTGTTTTGCGCTCGCCCTCTGGAACGGAAAAGATCCCATCATCAAAGAACGTGCCTTCGGCCTGACCAATTCCGAAGGCAACCACGGCGAGGACGTCAAAGAATATTACTTCTATTTAGACAGCACCCCCACGCATTCGTACATGAAGTACCTATACAAATACCCCCAAAAGGCCTTTCCCTACGATGACCTTGTCCGCACCAACCGCCAAAGGTCCAAGACCGAGCTGGAATACGAACTCCTGGATACGGGCGTTTTCGATGACGACCGGTACTGGGACGTATTCGTGGAATATGCCAAAGAAGGGCCGGACGATATCCTGATCAAAATCACAGCATGCAACCGCGGGCCGGAGGAAGCCACTCTGCACCTCTTGCCGCATCTGTGGTTTCGCAACACCTGGTCGTGGGACAAAGGCGCTCCCAAACCGCTTCTGAGGAAAATCCCAGCTGCCAAAGGGACGAGCGTCATGATGGCCGAACACTCAGCCCTCGGTGATTATTACCTCTACAGCGAAGGCGATGTTCCTCTTTTGTTCACGGAAAATGAAACCAACGTCAACCGGCTCTACGGCCAAGCCAATCCGAGCCCCCATGTGAAAGACGCGATCAACGACACTCTGATCAAAGGGGATGCCAAATATGTGAATCCTAAGCAGCGAGGGACAAAGGCCGCGGCGGACTTTCTCCTCAAGGTCAAGCCGAAAAGCTCGGAGACCGTTCGTCTGCGTCTCACACAGACCGCTCCCTCCAACCTCGCTGCGCCCTTTGGCGACCCCTTTGAACAAGCTTTTGTCGTCCGCCAAGCGGAAGCCGATTCCTTCTATGACCAGGCTATGCCAAAAGGCTTGAGCGCCGACCAGAAGGCGGTGTACCGGCAAGCCATCGCCGGAATGCTCTGGAGCAAACAGTATTTTTATTACGACGTGAAAAAGTGGCTCCAGGAACATGGAAGCGATCCCTACAAATCGGGCAATCAGGCGGTCCGAAATCGCGCTTGGTATCACATGGTCAACGACGACATCATCTCGATGCCGGACAAATGGGAATACCCTTGGTATGCCGCGTGGGACTTGGCTTTCCACACTCAGGCCTTAGCTCTGGTTGACATTGACTTCGCCAAAGATCAGCTGAAACTGATGCTGCGCGAGGTTTACCTCCATCCCAATGGTCAAATCCCAGCTTATGAATGGAATTTTGGGGACGTGAACCCGCCCGTTCACGCTTTTTCGACGCTCTTCATCTACCTCATCGAAAAATCGCAAAAAGGGGAAGGGGACATCGCCTTCCTGAAGGATTCTTTCCACAAGCTGCTCTTGAACTTTACGTGGTGGGTCAATCGCAAAGACCGTAATGGGAAAAACGCCTTTGAAGGCGGGTTCCTCGGAATGGACAACATCGGCGTCTTTGACCGAAGCTCGCCCTTGCCGACCGGCGGTTATCTCGAACAAGCCGATGGCACGGCGTGGATGGCGCTTTTCGCGCAGAACATGCTGGAGTTGGCAATGGAGTTGGCGCTCCACGATCCCGTCTATGAATCGATGGTCCTCAAGTTCGTGGAACATTTCGCCTCCATCTCTGCCGCCATGGACCAGCCGGGCGAGCGTGATGACAAAATGTGGGACGAGAAAGACGGGTTTTTCTATGACGTGCTCTGCCTGCCGAACGGCCAGAACCAGCGCCTCCGGATCAGGTCCATGGTGGGGTTTCTGCCCCTTTGCGCGTCTACCCTTGTGGAACCTGAGCTCCGAAACAAATTCCCGCGTGCGGTGGAGAAAATACAAGCGTACTTGGCTCGCCACCCGGAACTCAAAGCAGCCAACAGCACGATCGGAGCCAAAGGCTTCCAGGACCGGAGGCTTCTCACCGTAGTGGATGAGAAGAAACTGAGGCGACTCTTGTCTTATCTCCTCGACGAAAACGAATTCTTAAGCCCTTACGGAATCCGGGCGCTTTCCAAGGTTCACGAGAAAAAGCCCTATGTTTTCCATGTGAACGGCCAGGAATACCGCGTGGATTATGTTCCGGGCGACTCTAATACGGGGATGTTCGGCGGAAATTCGAACTGGCGCGGCCCCATCTGGATGCCTGTGAACCAGCTCCTCCTTCGCGCGCTCCGGCAGCAGTATCTTTTCTATGGTGATTCTTTCAAGGTGGAATGCCCCACCGGCTCCGGGAAGATGATGACCCTCTACGAAGTGAGCGAGGAAATCGCCCGGCGCCTCGCGGGGATTTTCCTGCGGGACAAAAAAGGCCGGCGTCCTGTTCACGGATCTATCGAAAAATTCCAGAAAGATCCCCATTGGAAGGATCTGATTCTCTATTATGAATACTTTCACGGGGACACCGGAGCGGGCATCGGGGCCAGCCACCAAACAGGCTGGACAGGCCTCGTGGCCCAGGCCATTCATGTCTACGGGGCCGTCGGGCAGGAAGAATTCTTGAAAAAAGGGCGGCAAGCGGTCCTTCGAAGCGTCAAATGACCGTCAAGGCAGAAGTGTCAGAGGTGCGAAATTCCATGACCACACTCCGCTCAGAGCTCAAACCCTATCTCACATCCAAGGAGGATTCCTTGCGCCGAAATTCATTGTGTCTCATCGTTGTCCTGATGGCCGCATTGATGACGGGTTGTGCGACTTTCGGCGGGAAATTCACATCCAGCACGCAAGCGGATATTGGGTATTTCACCGACGCCACGGTGACCATGATGAAGGACGCGAATTTCGGGTTCACCCGAGGCAATGCCATCTATACCAGGGAATTCATTGCCAAGGGTGAGCCGGAAGAATCCGCGCTGTTCAAGGCCGCCGATGACTCGGATAAGGTCCTGAAGGGTATTGTCCGATACTCCCTCCAGCTCGTCACCATTTCCGAATCGGGCCGCAGCGAATCGGAGCGGATCCAGCAATACGCGGACTACCTGGCTCAGATCCAGGGCGGTATCCAGAAAGCCCTGGAGCTTCCACCGGGGCATTATGAGGGGGTGCTGCGTGATGTCCGAAAGCAAAAGCATCTTCTGGAGGCATTGCGGACCGCCCAGCCTCTCATCACCGGAATGGGTCGGTTTATGGATCAGACGCTCAACCAGGTTGACGCCGCTACCGGTGTCGTGGCCAGAAAGTTGGAAAAGAAAATTGACACCCGCTACGCGGAAGTCATTGCCTATCAGGGAGCCCTGGACCGCGAAAAATATGACGTTTTGAGAGCGCTCTCGTACATCTACCGTACGGGCCGTAAGGACGATAGCGCCTACAAGGACCTCATGAAGAGCCAGCAGATTCGCGATCCGAAACTCATTCCCCAAGGCAAGCCGACGTATGATCAACTGATGGCGATGGTCAAATATCTGATGGGGAAGTTCGATATCATGCACAAAATTCAGAAGGAGATTGAGCCGGATTGGCAAACCTACCGGGAAACACACCGCGAACTCCAGCGCCTGGAGAGCCAGATCCACCAGGAGGTGAAGCAATTCCGCCTGATCTCGATCACCTGGGTCCGCGCGCACCAAAAAATGTCTGCCGGCAAGACCAAACCCGCGGAATGGTTTGATTTTAACGAGGCGGCAATGAAGGGGCTCAAATCGAGCATCGATCTCATCCTCTGATCACGAAGTTGGTCGTTTGATAAAGCGTGATGGTGGCTTTTCTCGCAACCCTGTTGTCATGCTCGCGAAAGCGGGGATTTCGTCCTCGTTTCTATCAGCCGGAAACGTTCGGTTGGGCGTTGTTTATCGATTGAGACGTCGGGACTTTTTAGTGCCGTCATCCCCCACGGTCGTAAGTGGGGGATCCATCATGTTTTATACGTCGATGATAGACCCCGTCCGCCACACGGCAGGGCGGACGGCCCGCCGGTAGTCTGGAGGGCCGGCTTACGACGTGCCGGGGTGACGGCAACTACAGTTTTCCGGTTAGTCTCATGGGTCCCCGTCCTCCACAAATCCGGCGGACGGGCCCGCCGGCTGTGTGGAGGGCCCGCTTCCGCGGGGATGACGAAGCGGATCATCTGCCGGGCAGATTTGTATTGAATCGCACAAAGGAGACTCGTCATGAAATTCTTAATACGGAGCACCGCCGCTAAGGCGTTATGTTTTGTCATTCTTTTCGCCGGACTCAGCCAGGCGGCCACAAAGGCGAAAGTCCATGTTGCGGTCTATAGTTCAGGTTTTTCGATTGATGCCGAGCGCCGTGTGGTGATCAGTCATCCGGCGAAGCGCACCGATCTCAAAACCACAGTCAAGGGATGGGCTTCCGGGGAGGTCCCTGCCACATCCACCATCATCGATCGGCTGGATAGAGGGGTTCAGATCCACTTGGATTCTCAAGCAAAAACCTACAGTGTGGCACCACTCGTGTCCGGTTAAAAATGCGAAATCCCCCTGGTTCGGTAGAATGATTGCGACCAAGCAAACCATTCTGTCCGAGGGAGGATTTCGCTCATGCATTCTAACACCATAATGAACCAACTGCTTCTCCTTTTACCACGACATCAGTTCGACCAAGCCGTTTCTGGCTTCGGCGGCGACGCCTACGTTAAAAAATTCTCGACTTGGAACCAGCTCACGACACTCCTCTATGCTCAGGCCAGCGGTAAAACAAGCCTGCGTGACATCCAGACGGCTTTAGGCACGCAACAACCCAAGCTCTATCACTTGGGGCTGCCGCCAGTGAAACGTTCTACCCTGGCTGACGCTAACGCTGGGCGCGACTGGCGCATCATGGAAAAGCTCTTCTATCACCTGCTGGATCGGTGCCAAGCCATCGCGCCTAAGCATCAGTTCCGTTTTAAACACAAAGTGACCTGCTTCGATTCCACGAACATGGAACTGTGCCTGAACCTTTTCCCTTGGGCCACCTTTAAACAGGCCAAAGGAGCGATCAAACTGCATTGCCAACTGGACTTGCGTGGCCAAATCCCTTCCTTTGCCGTCATCACCGATGGAAAGTGCTTCGACCATGCCGCCAAACGTCTTTTTCCCTTAGAACCGGACAGCATCTATGTCTTCGACCGCGGCTACATGGATTACGGCTGGTACCGTCAGATCGACGATCTCGGCTCTTTCTTCGTCACCCGTGCCAAAGACAACCTCACCTGCCGCATCACCGGACAGCAAGAAATTCCCTTAAAAAACGGCCTGTTGTACGATCGCACCATTGAGCTTACAGGCCCACGCACCAAGACGAAATACAAGAAACCTTTACGACTCATCGGCTACTACGATGCCGACACCGCCATCACTTACCAGTTTATGACCAATAACTTCAAACTGGCCGCTTTCACCATTGCCCAAATCTATAAGGCCCGTTGGCAGATCGAGCTGTTCTTCAAGTGGCTCAAGCAGCATCTCAAAATCAAAACGTTCCTCGGCACTTCCAAAAATGCCGTCTTTACCCAAATCTGGGTGGCCTTGTGCTATTTCCTGCTCCTGGCCTACATCAAGTTCCAGACACGATTCCAGCGTTCGCTGTTCTTGCTGCACCGGTTGGTTCAGAATACCCTTCTCGACCGGCTCAGTCTCATCGATCTATTGCGTATGCCCGAAAAGAATCTTTCAAAAGTTCGAACTATGGAGCCTCAGCTATGGCTAAGCTTCGGCTAACTTTTACCGGACACCAGTGGTGTGGCACCCTATGTACCGTCCTTCGATGAGGGCGGCCCGGCGGTGTCCGGCGCTTCCATGGATCCAGCTTCTCTCAAAGTCTCACGAATTGAACCCCGTGTCACAGGCCCGCTGGGCTCGGCGAAAGTCAACGGTTTTCCATGCCAGTCCTATACGATCCGCGTGGAGGTGGATTTCTCGAACGCCGGCACAGGGCAAGTGGTCGCGACCGAGACGCTGCTCGAAAAACTGTGGGTGACCGAGAAAGCCGCCTCGGTCGTTCAGTTTCGGAAAGCGGAGGAGCGCTTCAGCGAGGATCTCTTAACCCAGCATCGGTCCGAGCAGCTGACGCTCGGCTGGCTGCTGAGGACGCTCAATAAACAGCTCCTCGAGATGAACGGCAACCCAGAAGACTTCAAGAAGATCCAAGCGGCCTACCGCGGCGCGCGCGCCCAGATCCAAGGGGTGACCGTGCGACAGCTTGCCGCCTGGAGCTGGCAACCGAAAGCGGAAGGGGCTCCCGGAGCCTCGGGTGAGATCACGGAATTTGTCGCCTCTCTGGCGGCGGGGCTTGGAGCACCTCCCGAATCCGATGAGCGCAAGCCTCTGGCCAGCTCAGAACGTCCCTTCTGGGTCATCGAAATGGAGAAAACCCTCGGTGCGACGGGCCCCACCGTCATGATGCTCAACGAGGTTCTCGAAGCGGGCTCAGTCAAGACAGACGGTGCCTTGTTTGAAGCTCCTGAAACCTATCGAAAACTGTAGGCGGTTTATTCAAACGTGGGCATCAAGATCTTGCCAGATGGGTTTTGTCGGGAGATCGCCAGAACCGCCTTTGCCGCTGGACTCATCGGTTCTGTTCTTGTGCCAGTCGCGCTGGCTCAGAACGTTTTTGACCTGGAAGGGGCTTATGTCGTGCCCGGTTACATCAACGTCCGTATTCCGGGGGATACAGGCACCGAGTTTTCGCTAACGGACGACCTGGAGTCTGAAAATGCGGCGGCGTTCCGGATCCGTTACAGCCACACCTTCTCCAAGCGTCATTGGCTGGGGGTCTTGATCGCGCCCTTGACCGTGGAATCCCATGGGATGCTGGACCAGGATGTCGATTTCAACGGATCGACCTTTTCTCAAGGTTCCTCGGTGGACGCGACGTTCCGGTTTGATTCGTATCGATTGATCTACCGTTACCTGTTCGACACGCCGGGGAGTTGGCAGTTTGGGTTGGGTGGCGCGCTCAAGGTGCGTGATGCGGCGATCAAGCTCCAGAGCGGGAACATGGTCTCGGAGAAGAAGAACACGGGTGTCGTCCCGCTCTTCAGTTTCCTCGTCCAATGGACCCCTTTCGAGAAGTTCCATCTCTTGATGGACGGCGAGGCCCTCGCAGCCCCGCAAGGCCGAGCCGAGGACGTTTTATTTGCGGGAATGTATGATCTCAACCGGACCTTTTCCCTTAAAGCCGGCTACAGGCTGCTCGAAGGCGGCGCCGATAACGACGAGGTTTATACGTTTACTCTGTTTAATCAATTTGTTGCAGGTGTCGTGATCTCGTTCTAGAAGATCATTGAAATTGACAAAGTAAAATCGAGGAGGATGAACATGAAACGCTATCTCGTGCTGATGCTGGTGTGGAGCCTCTCGTCCGCTGTTGGGGCACAGGAGAAGAAGGAAGCTGAGCCGACGGGAACCGAGGCGAAGGCGGCGGTCACGGATGTGAAAGCTGCTGAGCCAGCGAAACCCGCGGCAGCCGAAGAGAAAGCGGCCGAGCCCACCAAGGCCGCAGAGCCGGCGAAAGAAACAGCGCCCGACGTGAAGGCTGCCGAGCCGGCCAAGAGCGCCGAGGCGGCTGCGGCGGCGCCTGCAGTCAGCGTTTCGACCGCGACACCTGCACCTGCGGCGGTTTCCAAGAAGGAATCCGAAGCGACGCCTGCCGTGTCAGACGCCGCACCCGCGCCAGCTGTCCCGCAGCTTCAGGCACTGGTCACCTACCATGAAAAGGAAATCGCTTCCCTCAAGCAGTTCACGGAGCGATGGGAAAAGGAGATCGGCGGCGCCCTGAAGCGGCGCCAGGACATTGAAAAGAACATCGCGTCGTCCAACGCCAAGATCGCTGAGCTTTCGAAACAGAACAGCAAAAGCGCCAAGAAGGAAATGGATTCACTGAAGAAGGAAGTCACTCGCTTGACCAAATCCCTGAAACCCATCGATAAAGAGGTGAAAGATAAACGGAAACAACTATCCAATGAGGTCCGCGACATGTCCGAGAAAGTCTCACGTGAGTCGGAGCAGGCCTATCGGCAGGTAGAGAAGGATATCCAGTCATCATCGAAATGATACGAGCCAGCAAAATTGAGAGAGACGTCACCCCTTGGCGGTTGGAAGCCGGCTCTCCACGCATTGGGCGGATCCGACTGACGTGTGTCGGATGTGGCGGAGGGTCGCTGGACTTGTGGAGACCCGGGGTCTATCAGCGAACGAAAAAGTAATGATGGTTCCCCCGCTAACGTCCGCGGGGGATGACGTTGCTCATCGTATGGCCTGAGGGGGTTCTAATGTCTGAAAAATATCGTCCCGGCACTCCGCTTGATTTTTCGCTCACTGCAGGCGGACCGATTTATCAACTTCTCCTGCGCCTCCGGCTGGGGAGCGGTCCGCTCGACCTGCTGGGGCGCAGGGTCACGGTCATCACGCTCTTCGCGTGGCTGCCTCCGTTCCTATTGTCCGTTATGGCGGGCACAGCCCTTGAGGGCGTCCCGGTCCCGTTTGTGTATGACCTGGCTACACAAGCGCGTTTTCTCGTTGCGCTGCCTCTCCTAATTTTGGCCGAGCGCGTCATCCAAAGGCGTCTTGAGCCTGCTTTGCAGCAGTTTGTGGGCCGGGAGATCGTGCTGCCAGAGGCTCTGCCACGATTTCAATCCTTGCTCGCTTCGGTCTTGCGCTGGCGCAACTCGACGGCCATCGAGGTGGGGCTTATCGTCACAGTCTTCGCTGTGACCCACCTGATCTCTCAAGAGATTGCACTCAAAACCTCGACCTGGTACGCCCGGTTTACCGATCAAGGCTCGCAGATGACGGCTGCGGGTGCCTGGTACTCCTGGGTCAGCATGCCGCTCTTTCAGTTTATTCTCTTACGCTGGTTTTACCGCTGGGGCCTGTGGACCTCTTTGCTATGGCGGATGAATCGCCTTCCCTTGAAGCTTATTCCGACCCATCCCGATCATGCGGCAGGCCTCTCCTTCCTCTCGCGTACAGCGACCGCTTTTTCGCCGGTCCTCTTTGCGCTGAGCTCCATTCTCTCTGGTGTGGTCGCCGGTAAGATCCTTTATGAGGGCGCGAGTCTCGTCTCCTTCAAGTTCGAAATGATTGTGCTTGTTGTCATTTTGATGCTGATAGCGCTCGGGCCCCTATGCGCGTTTATGCCCTCCCTTTGGAGAGCCAAGGTGAAGGGGGAAATTGAATACGGGACCCTGTCGAACCGTTACGTGTCCGACTTCGACCGGAAATGGAACGAGAAGAATACAGGCTCTTCTGAGGTGCTCTTGGGTTCTGCCGACATCCAATCGCTTGCGGATCTGGCGAACAGTTATGCGATCGTGGACCGGATGCGTGTCGTCCCTTTCGACCGGGACGCCGTGCTGGAGACGGCTGCGGCCGCGCTGTTGCCACTCGTGCCGCTTGTCCTTTTTGTGATACCGCTTGACCAGTTGATCGCGAAGCTCCTGAAGATCCTTTTCTGAAACGAAGCTCTGGGAGGTGTCCCCTGCGAAGTAAAACGGGCAGCCGGTGTGGGATGGGGTTTCTGGCTGGCGGCCTGTGTGTGCTTTGGACCTGCTGTCCTGTGTGGGGCGAAACCCGATATTTTCTTGCTTTTGTCACCTCGGACCTGGTGTCCATGGGGATCGGCAAGTATGAGCCCGCTCAAGGCTGGGCTTCGTATCAGGAGTTTTATGAGCAACCTGGACCCGAAGACGTCTTCACCCTTTACACGATGGCCGGGAAAGTCGCTCAGGTCAGCAACCTTGAACCGTATCGGCCGAACCCTCTCGGTACGGCCGTGGAATGGACGGCCCGTATCGGCCACTGGTACCGTGAGGATGCCGGGGAACCCTACGCGCTCGCCGTGGTCGGACAACCTCCTTTGGCCGCGGACCGCGCGCACGCTTTGCCTCTGGATGATCCAGAACTCCTCGACCGGATGTCGGCCTACCTCAAGAAGCGCAAGTTGAACGTTCCTCGTCCCTATCTGACGCAGGCTTATCGTGTTCTCTTGACTCCGGCTGGGCCCCAGGCGAGGCTTCTTTGCGCTCATTCGGACGCCAGTGCGCTGCGGGACGACCAGCCCTCCGCGGTCTACGCGGTGGCGCTTCTTCAAGTGGCTGATGGGGGGAAATGGAAAAACTATCCACTCGTGCAGCAAACGTCCTTTAAACCCGCCTCCCGCTCGATCGATGAGCACCAGCGCCTTTACGCGCAAAGGGACTTCTATCGGTTTTTAAGCTGCCTGGACATCGACGGGGATGGCTGGAAGGAAATCGTCCTCTACATCGCCAAAGAAGGTTTTGGCACACAGATCGAGGTTTACTCCTTTAACGGCCATCGCACGCGGCGTAGGATCTCGGCATTCAAACATCTCTATAACTAAGGAGGCAAAACGAATGATCAATGTCGCCGGTTTGATGGGGTGGATGGCGCTCACCTTGGCGGCGGCCTGGATAGGATCGCAGTTTATGCCGGGCGAGTGGTACGCGTCGCTCGTCAAACCCTCCTGGAACCCACCCAGCGGTGTTTTCGCGCCGGTCTGGACGGCGCTCTATCTGATGATGGCCACAGCGGCCTGGCTGGTGTGGCGAAAGGCTGGATTTTCAGGCGCTGGGGCCGCCCTTGCTTTCTTCATTGTCCAACTCGGGCTCAACGCCCTCTGGTCCTACCTTTTCTTTGGGTTGCACCGGCCGGATCTCGCCTTCGTGGACATCGTGGCACTGTGGGGGATGATCCTGGCCGTCACCGCGCTGTTCTGGCGCGAGGACCGCGCCGCCGGCGCCCTGATGCTGCCGTACCTCGCCTGGGTCGGCTTCGCCACCGTCCTCAACTTCGTCCTCTGGCGCCTGAACCGGGGAGCCTAAGAAGGCCATATGATAAAATGGGCCCTTCGACGATCATGAGCACAAGTCTTTCCATCATGAAGGTTTGAGCAATACCATGACGCCCTTAGGAACAAGTCTTTCGATGCTTTCGGCGATCATCACGCCGTCTCTGCTGATTCTAGCCTGCGCGTCCTTGATCGGCGCCACGGCCCAACGTTTGTCCCGTGTGATTGATAAAGCTCACCGCATTGCCCAGGAATTTCAACAGTGGGCTGAAAGCTCCGCTTCGCACCCCTTGTATCAAGAACGGCGCCGACTTTTGTTTGTCCAGCTCGAGCGCTTAACCCAGCGCTCCCGCATCCTCCAGCAAACGATGACACTGCTCTACATGTCCTTAAGCTGCCTGATCGGGACGAGTGTCGTGGCGGGTGTCGTCGCGGTCGTGGGACGATTGACGTGGCTGCCCATCCCCATGGGTCTGTTGGCGGTGGCATGCCTTTTCTACGCAAGCCTTGTGCTCATTCGGGAGTCGCGCCTGGCCATGGCGTCGGTCAACGATGAAATGGACCTCGTTCTCCAGCTGAGCCCGAAAGTTCACCCCTAAGTTTTTATGAGCGTAAGATGATCAACAGCTTTCAAGACCTCTTCCAGCAAATGAAGGAAGTTCCAGAGTACGTCTTTGCCTTGCAAGGATCGCTGGTTGTGTTGGGGATAGGGTTTCCGCTCTATTTGGGACTCCGGTATTTTCTTTACCGCAGACGGATCAAAGTCTCGTGGGGGGACACCCTCCATTTCTTCAGCACTTTCCTGCTCTTCGCGGGCCTCGCCTTCCTCTTGTCCTCGCCGCTGGCGAGTCTTTTGCCCAGCTTCGTCATTACGGCATACCTCTTTGTGACGTGCGTCTCAGCCGCGATGGGTGTGGTGGCGCTCTTGGATGTCTTTCTGCTGCAATACTATCTGGTCCAAATCAGGCACGTCTACATTTCCCCGCCGCTTCGGACGGTGATCAAGTTTTCGATCTTTGTCGTGGCCTTTCTCCCGATCTTGCGCTATGTGCTTCATTTTAATCCCCTGGCCTTGGTGGCCATCCCGACCATTGCCACCGCCGCCATCGCGTTGGCCCTGCAAGATTCCATCAAGACCTTTATCGCTGGGGTTGGTCTGGGCCATATCGTCCGGATCGGGGACTGGATTAGTTTCGACGGCAAAGAAGGCCGTGTGATCACGATCAACTGGGCCCGGACCACGATCGAGACTTTGGAATCTCACCGGGTCTATATCCCGAACACCCTGTTGCAGAAGGACACGTTTGTCAACCATACGGCCGGGGACCCGGTGAAGAGGCTCATGCTCAAGGTTGGGGTCTCTTATGCGGTGGTGCCGGAGCGCGTGAAAGAAATCCTGAGGGATTGCGCGCAGACGACCTCCGGCGTGGTTCGGTCTCCCTCTCCGGTGGCCCCTTTGCTGGAATACGGGGAGTCCGCCATGGTGTATGGGCTCTTTTATTGGATTGAGGACTTCGCGCAGCGCTTTCGCATCCAGGATGAGGTCTTGACCAAGGTCTGGTATGCCTTTAAACGCGAAGGCATCACCATCCCCTTCCCCATACGGACGGTGCAGCTTGAGCGCGCCTCGGAGCATTCCCGGAAAGAGCAGGACCGTGTCGAAGACGAGCTCAAGCGTTGGAGCCTGGCCGAGGCCTTCTTCAACGAGGAGCTCAAAGAGCTCTCCCGATCCACGACCTATCGTCTTTTTGCGCCACGCGAAGTCATTTTTCAGCAAGGCGCGCCGGGACAGACCCTGTACTCCATCATCAGCGGCCAGGTCGAAGTCTGGCTCAAAGAAGACCCTCAGGCGCCCGTGGCGTCCCTTGGGCCGCGTGACATTTTTGGAGAGATGTCGGTCTTGACGGGCGACCCGAGGGCCGCCACGGTGATCGCGAAAACGGCGCTCGAGGTCCTGGAAATTGATAAGCCGGCGATCCAGCGGGTCATGGCCAAGCGACCTGAACTCAGCGACAAGCTCGCGGCGCTCGTCACGCGGCGGCAGGCGTTCCTGGCACAGGCGGCCGCGCGCGGAGCGAGCCGTCTTCCTTCTTCTGCACCTGAACCCCAAGAATCCCTGAGCCGGCGTATCCGTCAGTTCTTTGGCCTTTCCTAAAAAGATTTATAATTCCATGAATTTGTGTAGGTGGCGGTCTGCTAGCCGGGCTAGCTCGGTTGGTGGAGCCGCTGTTTTGAAAAACGTTGCTCGAAACAAAGTGTTTGATAATCAATGCGAGTTTTCGCGAAAAGTACCGAAATTCCGGGATATCCTTGGAAATTCAGAGGAATAGCGAAGTCAGTCCAGTATTTATCGAAAGCAATGTGTCTTGAAACGTCATGCTAGCCGAGCTAGGTTTGTTCGAAGTAGTAGAATGTTCCCGTGCCTGAGCTGAGCCGCTTTTTCGGCATTATTATCCGCATGTTCGCGGAGTTTGGTGGTCGACACCACTCGTGTCCGGTTAAAAATGCGAAATCCCCCTGGTTCGGTAGAATGATTGCGACCAAGCAAACCATTCTGTCCGAGGGAGGATTTCGCTCATGCATTCTAACACCATAATGAACCAACTGCTTCTCCTTTTACCACGACATCAGTTCGACCAAGCCGTTTCTGGCTTCGGCGGCGACGCCTACGTTAAAAAATTCTCGACTTGGAACCAGCTCACGACACTCCTCTATGCTCAGGCCAGCGGTAAAACAAGCCTGCGTGACATCCAGACGGCTTTAGGCACGCAACAACCCAAGCTCTATCACTTGGGGCTGCCGCCAGTGAAACGTTCTACCCTGGCTGACGCTAACGCTGGGCGCGACTGGCGCATCATGGAAAAGCTCTTCTATCACCTGCTGGATCGGTGCCAAGCCATCGCGCCTAAGCATCAGTTCCGTTTTAAACACAAAGTGACCTGCTTCGATTCCACGAACATGGAACTGTGCCTGAACCTTTTCCCTTGGGCCACCTTTAAACAGGCCAAAGGAGCGATCAAACTGCATTGCCAACTGGACTTGCGTGGCCAAATCCCTTCCTTTGCCGTCATCACCGATGGAAAGTGCTTCGACCATGCCGCCAAACGTCTTTTTCCCTTAGAACCGGACAGCATCTATGTCTTCGACCGCGGCTACATGGATTACGGCTGGTACCGTCAGATCGACGATCTCGGCTCTTTCTTCGTCACCCGTGCCAAAGACAACCTCACCTGCCGCATCACCGGACAGCAAGAAATTCCCTTAAAAAACGGCCTGTTGTACGATCGCACCATTGAGCTTACAGGCCCACGCACCAAGACGAAATACAAGAAACCTTTACGACTCATCGGCTACTACGATGCCGACACCGCCATCACTTACCAGTTTATGACCAATAACTTCAAACTGGCCGCTTTCACCATTGCCCAAATCTATAAGGCCCGTTGGCAGATCGAGCTGTTCTTCAAGTGGCTCAAGCAGCATCTCAAAATCAAAACGTTCCTCGGCACTTCCAAAAATGCCGTCTTTACCCAAATCTGGGTGGCCTTGTGCTATTTCCTGCTCCTGGCCTACATCAAGTTCCAGACACGATTCCAGCGTTCGCTGTTCTTGCTGCACCGGTTGGTTCAGAATACCCTTCTCGACCGGCTCAGTCTCATCGATCTATTGCGTATGCCCGAAAAGAATCTTTCAAAAGTTCGAACTATGGAGCCTCAGCTATGGCTAAGCTTCGGCTAACTTTTACCGGACACCAGTGGGTCGACACCATAAAGCACATTTTCACGCCTATTATCAGGAGCACGTGGCTGTTTATGGGATTGATCCGATTGAAACAATATCCGGCTCTCTCCCAAAAAGACAGCGTCGGTTAGTCGAGGCATGGGCAGAACTTCATAGGAAAGAATTGATGCTGGACTGGCAGAGATTGCAAGCTGGGCGGAAGCCAGAGCCTATTAAACCGCTTAAGTGAGGCGATTATGAAACATTCCATTTATAAAATTCGATCGTTTAAAAAGGCAGGTCCTTACACCTTGGAAATATCGTTCGATGATCAATGCAAGCGAACAATTGATTTCCAGCCTGTTCTGGCTGGGGACCTTTACGGGCCATTAAAAAATCCAAGGGTCTTTAATCGAGTTCGCCTTGACCGCGAAGTTCACACGCTTGTGTGGCCCAATGGCGCTGATTTTGATCCAGCGATCTTGCATGATTGGTCAAAACATCGCCATGCTTTTACGCTGGCCGCTAAGCGCTGGGAATCTGCTCGGCGATAATTACACTATGGCTGTTCCTGCTTTACAAGCTGGCATAGGTTCAAATTGCCGCTAACAAAAGGCTACTGAGAACTGGGTGGGTGACGTAGGCTGGATGGCCTACTCTCACGGGATGTATTCACGTTGGTCTAAGATTTGCGTTTTAAAAGCGCAGATCGGATCGATTCGAAAATCGATGAAGCGTTTACCGATGTTACGAGCAAATTTAAGGCAACTAAAGCGACCGATTTACGCCGAGGTAGCTCAATTGGTAGAGCACTCCCTTCGTAAGGGAGATGTTGTCGGTTCAAGTCCGATCCTCGGCTTATTTTACGATGGGAACCACCATCAGACGACCCCAGACGGTAAAGAGTTTTGAGGTTTACGAAATTAGGATGGGGGCGGAAAGAGAAGGTCGTGGGTTCCCCGCCACTACGGCATTGGCGGGAACGCCAGAGACTCAGTGGCGGGGAGTCCCTTCCCCGGCTTAATTTTTTTGTGGGAAGTGGCGCTTATCAGCAAAATTTCCCAGAATTTGAGGCGTCTCCCGTGGCTAGCGCAACGTATGTCGAAACCGATGTGACAATTACGACGCAATGGCCTTGGAATACCTCTTCTAGGAATAGGAGGCCGGAATAATGAGTCGAATCGGCTGTCTTCTTGCCGCTGCTCTCCTCACCGCGCTCATTCAACTGACGTACGCTCTGGAATGCCATCCCAACCCGCAAGATCATCCGAAATCGCTTTTCGCTGTCAAGGGAGCCACCGACGTCGAGTACTTGGAGTGCCAATATCCAAATGGATGGCAACCTGATCAGGTGATTTATAGAGTGAAGGCGAGCTATCCGGCCTCTGATGTGATCGCAGAGTTGTCCAATGCGCTGGCGCGGGACAGGTGGCAGGCGCTTAAGACAGACCAAGTTAAATCAAAAGAACCGCCGGTCACATTGTGGAAATGGAAACGGAAAATTGTTTCCGCTAATAACAGACAACTCGTAATCCTGACGTGGTCAGGACAATGGCGGAGTCCTTCAGGCGAATTCTTGAACTACATTCTGTCCTATACGCGGCCTCTCGGAACCCAGACCCTTCCGCCAAAGGATGAAGATTTAAACGTCTCCGATTTGGATGTGATGGGGATGTTTGTCCGCGCCGATCAATCCGGGATGACACTCCGACAATAACTTGGAATCTGTATCCGATGATCTTGGATTTCTTTTGTAGTACAAGATCAGGCTTTTCTTGGAATGACGTCGACCAAATCTTGGAGTAATGTTGGAAGAATCTTGGAATCCTGGCTGCGGCGGAAAACCGAGAATTTAGGTTTTCATATTTGTAATCAATTGGATTCCAAATGATCGTGAGTGGCGTCCCAAAGAATTCGTAAACAGGTGGTCGTCGGTTCTCCGCCACCGAAGCTCTGGCGGACCCGCCAACGGTGTAGTGGCGGGAAATCCGATCCCCGGCTGCAGGTCCGTTGTGTGAGCCAGCGATTTTCGAACGTATATAGGGGACGGGACAGCTGGTACCGTCGGCCCTGTGTGTCACGAGACCGACCTCCTTCGCCATTGAGCGAAGGTGTCGTTGGCCATCGCCTAGCGCTAGCGCGTGGCGATGGTGACCCCGCCTCAAGCGACGCAAGAGTATGTTAAAATATGAGTCACCGTGAGCAAAAAAGAACTCCAGAAATTTCGAAAAGCCTCTAAACTCTTCCGCCAAGTGGAACGGCGCCTGCTCGCCGATCATAAAGGACAGGTTGTCGCTGTCGAGCCCGATTCTGGACAGTACTTTTTGGGAAAGGATGTCCTGGAAGCCGCCCGGCACGCGATGACGGCATTTCCAAACAAAGTATTTGACTTTTTCCGGATCGGCTATCCTGCCGTTCATAAATTGCGCCGACACGGGTAGATGCTCAAAGGGCATGTTAATTCCCGTGGTGAGCCCGTCGTCCGAATCTTCCTTCTGTTTTCCACGAATCGTTCTCAATCTCACTCCGCCGTCATCGACACAGGATTCAACGGCACGTTAAGTCTGCCTGAATCTCTGATTCAACGATTGGGTTGGCGTTGGATCGGATATGAGTCGTACGAGATTGCGACCGGCGATGTGGTTCGAGAAAAAGTATTTGTCGGACGAATTCGATGGTTTGGGAGAACCCAGGAAGTCGATACCGTCGCTTCGCATGCAAAAGATATTTTGATTGGGACACGCTTATTGGAAGAGCGCCGGCTCACGATTGATTTTCACAAGCGCCGTGTCCGGATTTTCTGATGATCCGGCGAGGCCTCGCTAGACGTGTGGCGGGCGCCGGATGTGTGGAGGGCCGGCTGACGGCAACGGCAGTTTCCCGGCTAGCAGGTCGTTCAGTTTGAAACTAACAAGGAGGCACGCTCATGAAATGTCCCGCATGTGATGGAGTGCTAAAAGAGATGCAGCAAGCCGATTTAGCGGTCGATATCTGTGATCAAAGATGTGGAGGTATTTGGTTGGACAACTTTGAACTCAAGAAAGTGGATGAAGCACATGAATCTCTTGGTGAGCCTTTGCTGAACATGAGCCCACACGACCGTATCCCCGTAAACCATAATCTCAAACGGCTGTGTCCCCGATGTCAGGATCAGACGCTTTTCCGGCATTATTTTACGGTGCGGCAAGAAATTGAGATCGATGATTGCCCCGCCTGTGGAGGCGTTTGGCTTGATGTCGGGGAGCTCGCGGCCATTCGGAAGCAATTCAAGACGGAAGCGGAACGGAAGCAGGCGGCTGAAGAGTATCTCCACCAACTCTTCTCGAAGGACCTCGCGGGAGCCGTCGCAAAACGAGAGGCCTCTCTCGAGCGGGCTCAGAAATTCGCGCGCGCCTTACGTTTTATCTGCCCGAGCTACTGGATCCCCGGCAAACAGAAATGGGGGGCCTTTTGAGAACCCTTCGAGCGTCATAGGCCCCACACACCATCCGCACCCTCGCTTTGCACCGTTTGGCGATGCTCTTTTGCTCGAAAATTCCTTTCTTTTTAAGGTCAGTTTTGTATTGACCGCGCGCCATCCCCCCTGATATACATAAACCGCGCATGGGTTGTTTCCCTTCATGAGGTCCCGTTTCCGTTTGGCCTGTGGCGTGGCCGCCTGCCTCGCCGTGGTCACCCCTTCTTTGCCAGCCGATCAGACGAGCGGAACGTCCAGTTTCGCGTTCCTTAATATCCCCGTTGGCGCGCGCTCCACCGCCATGGGCCAAGCCTTTACATCCGTCCCGAATGATGTCCAGGGGCTCCCCTACAACCCAGCGGGTCTCGCCACGATGATCGCTTCTCAAATTTCTTTCCAGCACCTGAGCTATGTTGAAGACACGGTTCAAGAGGCGGTGCTCTTGGGTCAAGCGGGCCGTGACAAGACGCTCAGCTGGGGCCTTTCTGCGAACTACCTGCGGGTCGGACAGATCACTCGCACGGTCGCGACGGGCCTCGACACAGGGGAAGGCTTTAGCGAAACGGGTGATTTATCCACGTATGACCTGTCCCTGGGCCTTTCCGGCGCAGGCCCTGTCGCCGACGACCTTCAAGTGGGGGGGACCGTCAAGTTTATCCGTGAATCGCTCGCGGACGCGTCCTCCAACGCCGGGGCCGTTGATGCCGGGATCATGTATCAACTCCAAGATGAGCATGCTTGGAATCTGGGTGCTTCCTTATTGAATCTTGGTTTTGCGTCACGCTTCTCGGAAGCCTCCGTCAAGCTGCCGTGGACCTTTCGGGCAGGCATCTCCGGGCAACCCTTCGCGCAGTGGCTGCTGGCCTTGGATTACGTCAAACGGATGGACATGGAAGGAGAAATTGATGCCGGCATCGAGGTCAACCCGCGGCGCTTCTTCTCCTTCCGCCTGGGTTATCGTTATGCTTTCTCGCGGCCCGACTTGGGGGGGCTTTCCGATTTTAGCGCAGGCGTGGGGCTTCGCCAGAAACAGCTTTCCTTAGACTACGCATTCATCCCTCTCGGCGACCTCGGAACGACCCACCGTGTCACGATCGGCTGGCGCTTCAAAGCGCGTCTCGATTAACCGGGAATCTTCACTTGAGTTTATCCTATCGTCTGAGCATCGTGCACTTTTTAGTCCGTCATCCCGGCGAAAGCCGGGACGCCACACAACAGGCGTCCGACTGTAGTGTGTCGGATCCATCATTTACGTCGTAACATGATAGACCGCGTCCGCCACACGGCAGGGCGGACGGCCCGCCGGATGTGTGGAGGGCCGGCTTTCGCCGGGGTAACGTCTTAAAGATTGGCGTCTTGCCTACCTCACCAGAAGAAAATGCCAGTAAGGGAGTTTCTCGGACACCAGGACCTGGGCATAGTCCTTCTTAAGCTCAAGGATTTGGGCTTTTGAGACCCTCTGCTCAATACGCGTAAAAAAACGGTCATACACGTCCTGCTGAATCCTTCCCAGGCTTTTCCCTTTATAAAACTCATAGAGAGGTACCGCCTGTCCGAGGCCCACCCAGTCCAGAAGGTGTCCCATCAGGATGAGCGGAAGGTAGAGGAACACCGCCCCGAAAAGAGAAAACACTTTTCGCAGAAAGGGAAGGCGCACGCGCGCCAGGGCCATTCGGACGGCTGTGACGATGGCCAAGAGGACGCGAAAATAGAAGGGCCGGTTGTCCAAGGCATAATAGAGGAAGATCAATTGTTTGGGGGCCAAGCGCCGGAGCGCGCGCGTCGCCTCCAGACACGGTACAGGCAGATGGTGCAAGACCCCCAGGCAAAACAAAAAGTCTGCGAAATCGTCTGCAAGGGGAAGCTGTGTGAGATCGGCTCTGATAAAAATACAGTGGTCCGCGCCTTGGAGGTTCTTGCGGGCGACATAGATGCCCTCTGAAAAATCGATGAGGACCAGTTCGCGGCAGCGGTCTTTTAAAAAGGTGCTCCAGCGGCCGCTGCCGCACCCCAGATCGCAGACGCGCTTGTTTTGGAGCGACGGCAAGTCAACCAGGTCAAAATATTGGGCGAATTCTTGCGCGTGTTCGGGCCGCACCTCGCCATGTGCTTTCCATTCTTCGCCAAAAGTAAACTGAATGTCTTCGGCAAAGTGTGGCCCGTGACGCGAGGAGAGTAAATCGATGACGTCCTGGTGGATCGGGAACGTTTGGGCGCCTACGCGCAGAGCGTGTTCTTGGAGTTCGAGGTCGCTTGTGCCGAATATCTTTTGAAGAGATCCGATTTTATTTCTATAGTACATACGCTAATCAGATCAAATGGTCTCTCGAGAGTCAATTTCTTCATCCTGGGTGATACCGTGGATCGCTTAACGGCGCGCCTCAGCAGCCGGGCTTTGTCCTACGCGCTGCCCTTTCTCTACCTGCTGACTTCCATTGCCTTTTATCTGCACACCTACGATTCCGCGCAGGTCAAAATCACGATCGTGCAGATGGGCGGCGTCGTTCTCATCGGCTTCTGGTCCGTGCGCCTCCTCAGTGACTGGAAAGGACAGTGGGAGCGCTACGCGCTTGTCGCCATCCCCTTTTTGGCGTGCCTCGCCTCGGGGCTTCTCGCGTTTACGCATTGCGCCTACCCCGGCGGCGGCCTCGAGGAAACCCTGCGCCGGGTTTTTTACGTGCATTTTGCGCTGATCGCGCTTCGGGAATTCTCAACGGTTGAGCGCTTGCGACGCCTCATCCTCTATCTCCTCATCGCCGTCTCCATCGCCACCCTCTACGGGCTCATTCAGTATCTCGACATCTTCTTCTTTCCCTTGCCACAGCCCGGTCTCGATCCATTTGTGTGGCGCCAAGCCTTTGGTGGCAAAATCTTCTCCACCTTCGGCAACCCTAACTTCTTTGGCAACTTCCTGGTCATCCTGACGCCCATTACGCTGGCCCTCTTGCTGAAACGCAACCCCGAAAAGCCCATTTCTCTCATATTCTTCATCTTGTCGGCAGGCGCTGTGTCGATTCTTCTTTGGCACCACCGAGAATTCCTGGCGTTGGCAAACCTGTCCAGCTGGAATGCCGTCTTCTTCACCCTGCTCTTGTGCGCGTTCGCGTTGTTTGCGCTGATCCGGTTCTCTTTTCTCGGATTGTTATTCTTCCTCATCACCTTCTGCGTCGTTGTGGCGGAATCCAAAGGGTCGTGGATTGGCTACACCGTTGCCGTGCTTTCCTTCCTCATGCTCGTCGTCTTCTATTTCTCTCAGTTCAAGTCCGAGAAAGTCCGCAAGCAGCTTTTGTGGTCTGCCGTCTTGATTCTCCTCTTCGGTGTGGTCGCCGTTGGGCTTTCTTCGAGGCGCCGCATCACCTCGGTCCGGTTCCGCGTGGCCACCTGGGTCTCCACCTGGGAAATGGCGCAGTGGAATCCCATCTGGGGCAATGGGATCGGAAGTTTCCGCATTCTCTACCCCGCTGTCCGGCGTGTTCAGATCTTCCATATCGAAGGCAAACACAACACCGAAACCGATCACGCGGAGAACGAATACTGGGAAGTGCTGCAGGACGAGGGTATCGTTGGCTTCGGTCTTTTCCTTTGGATGATCGCCACCTTCTCTGTCCTCGGCGTCCGAGCGCTCGGGCGCTTCACCGCTGGCCTTACCATTCGCGACCCGGTGTCGGGAAAAAGAAAGATTTCCCAAGATCCGCGTTCCTATTACATGCTGGGGGTCCTGGCCGCCTTTTGGGGCATGCTCATGCACAATTCCGTGGATGTGAGTTTGCGTTTTGTGTCATCGGGCATCTTTTTGTGGCTGCTCGCGGGACTCATCGGCGCTATGGTCGTGCATGATCCGATGCCGGTTTCTGAGGCGCAGGGCCCGATTCCTCCCGAAGACCTGTTGAATCCAGCGCATCCGCCTTGGCTTCTCCAGATCGGTCGAGGCTTATGTCTGGCCGGTTTTGGCTATGTGACTTGGATGGTCTTGACACAGTTTAACGAAGCGCAGCGGCCCATGGCTGGATCGATGGGCGAGCAGCTCCTCTGGTTGATCGCTTGGGTCGCGGTGCTGACAACCGTCGCGGGATTCTGGTGGATGCTCGTGCGTGTGGGACTGTCTCTGCGTCATGTGTATGGGCATCTCGTCTTGCTCCTGGTGATGTTCTGGCCGCTTCAGCATTTCTGGGGATACTTTATGGCAGACGTCTATCACAATCGGGGCATCTACTTCTCCAAACAGGGCAAATGGCCGGAGGCCCTCGAGAATTACGCGAAGGTTGTGGCCCTTAATCCCAATTACATCATGGCTTACTACTTCATGGGCAATGTGTACACCGACCGCTGGGGCCCCGGCGACGTTGAGCGTGCCATGCACGAATACGGCCGCGTCTGGTCCATCGCTCCCAATTATGTGCAGACCCATCACCAGGCGGGACTTGTGTACTTAAAGAAAGGACAGGGCGAGCGCCAACAGTTCGACACGCTCCGCGGACAGGGCCGTATGGCAGAGGCGGAGGCAGCGCTTCAGCAGGCCGAGGCCTCCTGGAAGCAGTCGCTCCTGTATTTTTCGAAATATCATGCCATTGACCCCGTGTTCGAACCGAACTACGCGCGGGCCGCCTGGGTCCAACTTCAACTCGCGGAGATCGCCCAGATGCGCGGCCGGGCAACGGAAGTCGCCCAGCGTCAGGAGACTGCCGAGCAGCTCTATCTCGAATCCCTCTATGCTTGGAAATGCCGGGCACGCGAGAATGATGTGTTGCGTGAACGCTGGGACGGCTCGCACCGGCATTTCAACGCGGAGATGTTCGAAAACTTGGGCAACGTCCGCTTCGTCAGGGGCAATGGGGCTGGGGCCTCGCGGGCGTATCGGTTGAGTCTTTGGGTCGCGCCGGACAACGTGCGCGTCCTGAAAAACCTCGCCGCAGTCCAGCAACGGCTGGGGCAAGAGGCCGAAGCCGGGCGCACCTGGCAAAAAGTTCAGCGGCTCGCCCCGCAGGATCCGGATGTCCAGCGGCTCTTCCATGGCAACCCCCCGATCCGTCCGTAGTCTCCTTTTCCTTCTCTTCGGGGTCTGCCCTCTTCTTTTTTTCACAGACCTGACGCGCAATCCCTATTACACCCAGATCGCCCTGCTCAATGTGTTCGTTCCCGCCTGTTGGTGTGTTTGGCTTGTGGCGTCCCTGCGCAATAACGAACTGGCCTGGGTGAGCTCACCCTTGGATGTGCCGTTCCTGGGCCTGGGCCTGGTGTCGCTCAGCAGTTGGCTCCTGTCGATGGCGGCCCATCCCGCCTTTCTCTCATCGATCTACAGCGAGGGGTCCAAATCCATGATTTTCCTCCTCGTGAACACCTTTTTAGTTTATGCGGCTGCTTTGCGCGCGCGTGAGGCCTCGCTCGTCCGGGCGCTGCTTTGGATCACGTATGTCGTCGCGACCCTCGCGGCCGCTTATGGAATCGCGCAGTTCTTTGGCGTGGAACTGATTTGGCCCAGGCAGCTCAACCCTTACGGCAACAGGCCCGTCTCGACTTTTGGCAACCCCAACTTTATGTCGTCGTTTCTGGTTGTGGTGATGCCGGTGATGGTGGCGGATTATCTTTTTAAGGTGACAAGATTTCCGCGCGCCCTGCTCTTTCTTGCCATTCCGGTTTGTCTTGGCGCGATCCTGGCGACCATGACCCGTTCCTCTTGGATGGGGCTCTTGGTGGGGTTGCTCGTGCTCGCGTGGGCCGTGCACCGAACGGACCCCAAGTCCGCCCGGGGGTCCAAAGCGCTCCTTGTGGTGATGGGGCTGATTGTCCTTGCCTGGCCGCAAAGCGCGGACAGTTATAAGCCGGTCGTCATTGCTCGTTTGATGGAGGTCAAACGAGCTACACACGAGGCCTATGGTTCTGTCTATCAGAGGTTCCTGATCTGGATCGCCGCCTTCGGTATGGTCCAGGACCACCCCTGGTTGGGGAAAGGGTGGGGGTGCTTTGAGCTCTTCTATCCTTTTTACCAGGGGCCTATCCTCTTTCTGAAAAACTTAGCGGCGCGCACGCACGCCAATAACGCCCATAACGAGATTCTTGAATACTGGTCGCAGATCGGCTCGATCGGATTCGGCGTGGTCCTTTGGATGTGGGTCCTTTTCTTTCGCCAGGGCGCTGCGATCGCGCGGCGCCTCTCAGGCGGATGGAAGCCGATGTGCTGGGGCATGCTCGGCGGGGTCGCCGGGATGCTGGTCGATAATCTCCTGAATGTATCGGTCCATTTTGCCGTGCCCGCCTTTTTTTTCTGGTGGTGGGTGGGCTCCGTGATGGCGCTTGACCCCGAAAACCTCAAGGTCCATCGTGTGAATCTTGCGCCTCTGTGGCGCAAAGCGCTCGTGCTCCTGGCCGTGCTGGGACTCATGAGTCTCATGGCACGCTCGTTCGCGTTGTGGAGGGGGGAAATCCATTTTTTTCACGGCTTTAAACTCTCCAAGGGCGGCATCGACCTGCCCGGGGCAGCGCGCTCCCTTGAGCGAGCGTACCGTTGGCATCCCCTGGAGGTGAACAATAATTACGAATTGGCCAATGTCTACGCGCGCATGGGGGACAAGGAAAAGGCGCTCCACATGTACCAGCGGGCCCTGGATGCCAATGCCGGTTACGATGAGATTTACTTTAACCGCGCCACCCTGCTGATGCAGGCCGGCCGTGATGAGGAGGCCATCCACTATTACAGAATCTGCCTCGCGATTAACCCGCTCTCCCAGACCGCCTACAACGCGCTTGCCGGCCTCTATTTCAGACATTTTGAGCAGCACAAGGGGGATGTGGAAGCGCTCTATTTGCAGGGAGTCCGGGTCTTTCCGGCCGACCGTGACATGTGGAATAACCTGGGTTACTATTACACGCAAATTGAGGCGTGGGACCAAGCGATCCAGGCCTATCAAAAAGCGCTTCACCTTGATCCCAGCTTTGACTTGGCGAAGAAAAACTTAGCGGTGGTGTCTCAGAATGCCAAGGCCTCTCGTGGATCCGCAAGGCCCTGAGGGGCTGCTCTAACCTTCGGCGGAAGAACGCCGCATCACCTGATTCCGTCACGTTCGGACGCAGAACAGTCAAGCTGTTGCCCAGATCCATCGAGGAAGAGGGCACGAATCTGTTAAAATGTGACCGGCAAAAAGCTTACAGGAAACAGCTCCATCCCCGCGAAAGCGGGGCCCCCCATTGGAGGAGGACCCGTGTCAGGACATTCACGTTGGGCAGGAATTAAGCATAAGAAGGGCTTGGCCGACGCTAAGCGGGGCAAGCTTTTTACGAAGATTATCCGCGAAATCGTGATTGCTGCCAAAATCGGCGGGGGAAGCCCGGAGTCGAACCCCCGACTTCGCAAGGCCATGGATGATGCTCGGGAGGCGAACATGCCGGCCGACAATATCAAGAAGGCCATCCAGCGGGGCACAGGCGAATTGCCAGGGGCAACCTACGAAGAGCTTGTTTATGAGGGCTATGGCCCGAGCGGTGTGGCGCTCATGATTGAGGTGACGACGGACAATAAAAACCGCACCGCGGGCGAAATCCGCCGCCTTTTTTCTCAACACGGCGGCAACCTGGGCGAGACGGGCTCGGTGGGCTGGATGTTTTCCTCGAAAGGGATCCTGACCGTGGAGAAATCCAATGCCACCGAAGATCAGCTCATGACGCTGGCGCTCGACGCCGGGGCAGAGGACATTCAGTCGGAAGACCCCGATATCTTTGAGGTCATCACGCAGCCCGCGGATTTTGAGTCTGTGAAAAAGGCGTTTGCGGCAGCGAAGGTCCCCACGCTTTCGGCAGAGGTGACCCTTTTGCCGAAGACCTATGTCAAACTTACCGGGTCCCCGGCGCAGCAGATGATGTCTCTCATGAACGATCTGGAAGATCACGACGACGTCAAGAACGTGTACGCAAATTTTGATATCCCCAAGGACGTCATTGAAAGCGCAGCCTCGAAGTGACCACCGGCGCGGTGACGCGGTGATGCGGGGACACGGAGAAATGATCGACAGTTCTCCACGTCCCAGTTTCCCCGCGTCAAGTTGTCGAGTGCTGGGTGTCGACCCGGGACTGGCCACCACCGGCTGGGGCGTGCTTGAAAAAGCACCGAAGGGGATCGCTCTCATCGATTTTGGCGCGATTGTGACGCCCTCCTCGACCGCCCTGCCGGAACGTCTTCTTCAGATCAAACAAGAACTGGCGAGCCTCATCCAGACCCACAAGCCGGAGGTGCTGGCCATCGAAGAACTCTTTTTCGCGAAATTTGCTGTGAGCATCGCGGCCACCGCTCAGGCCCGCGGCGTGATCGTGCTTGTGGCGGCGGAGGCTGGACTTCCTGTCCTGGAATACAACCCCCGCGCGGTGAAGATGGCGATGACCGGTTTCGGATCGGCTTCGAAGCTTCAGATGCAGTCGATGGTCCAGCGCCAATTCCGTCTCAAGGAGCTGCCCAAGCCTGATGATGCGGCCGATGCGTTGGCGATCGCGCTCTGCCATCTCCAGACAAATCGTGCCTTACTTAACGACGTCACCCCGGCGAAAGCCGGCCCTCCACACGTCCGGCGGGCCGGGTCGCCTGACGTTTGGAGACCCGGGGTCTATCATGATGGATCCCGGCTTACGAGCCGCCGGGATGACGGCCTAAAGGCGGTTGTATGATCGGCAGTCTACGGGGTTCTCTGCTGCATAAATCGCCTGGCCAGGCCCTGCTGGATGTGCACGGCATCGGCTATGAGGTGTTCGTAACGCTCTCAGCCTACGACCGATTGCCTTCGGTGGGCGAAGAGATCCAACTTTTTATTGTGGAAGCGATGGCGATGTATGGCGGCGCTGTCACGCTCTATGGTTTTCTGTCCCTGGAGGAAAAAGAAATCTACCTCTTGCTGCGTGAAATACCCGGCACCGGATCCAAGAAAGCGCTCGATTATTTGGATAAAATTGCGAAATCAGCCCCCGATTTTCGCAGAGCGGTGCTCGGAGGAGACACCAGGACCCTCACCAGCCTCTTTGGTTTTACCCCGAAGACGTCCAACAAGATCATTGCGGCCCTCAAGGACCGTATCGCCGCTTTACGCGTGGCCGGACGAGAGAAGTGGTCGGGCTCCCTTGAGGCGACGGGTGCCAGTGAAGCGATCGCGGCGCTCGTGAGCTTGGGCTATCGCGAGCCGGAGGCCAGAGCCGCCTTGGATCGCTTACCGTCGCACTCGCGTTCACAGACCAGCACGGCCGAACTGGTCAAAGAGGCCCTCAAACAGCTTTCATGAGTACAACCCAAACGCCATCCCTGACTCCCCAGGCCGTCGCCGAAGAAGAGCCGATCGAGCAGTCCCTGCGTCCCCAGACGCTGGCGGAGTTTGTGGGTCAAGAGCGCATGAAGAAAAATCTCCGTGTCTTTATTGAGGCCGCTTCCCAGCGCAAAGAGCCTCTCGATCACTGCCTCTTCTATTCTCCACCGGGTCTCGGCAAGACGACGCTGGCCGGGATCATCGCGCATGAGATGCGTTGTGGGCTGCGCGTCACCTCCGGGCCCGTCCTGGAGCGCAAAGGGGACCTCGCGGCCATCCTCACAAGCCTTCAGGAGGGCGATGTCTTCTTCATCGATGAAATCCACCGCCTCAATCATGTCGTGGAGGAAACACTCTACTCCGTCATGGAGGATTTTAAGCTGGATGTCATTATTGGCGAAGGCCCAAGCGCTAAGACCATCAATCTCCCCGTGCCGCGTTTTACGCTCGTGGGGGCGACCACACGGGCTGGGCTTTTAACGAGCCCTTTGCGCGACCGCTTTGGCATCACGGCCCATCTTGAGTTCTATACGGAGGAGGAGCTCCTGCAAATTCTTCAAAGGTCGAGTGTCATTTTGAAAGTGAGCGCTGACCAGGGGGGTCTCCGGGAGATCGCACGGCGCAGCCGCGGGACGCCACGCATTGCCAACCGCTTGCTCAGGCGCCTCCGCGATTTTGCGGACACCTCCGCCGGCAGAACGCTTTCTCTGGCGGTGGCGGCGGACGGCCTCCGGCAGTTGGATGTGGATGATCGCGGTCTCGATACCATGGACCGTCGACTTCTCAGTACCCTCATTGAAAAATTTGGAGGAGGGCCGGTTGGCATCGAGACGCTCGCGGTCGCCCTCTCCGAAGATGTCGATACGCTCACCGATGTCTATGAGCCCTTCCTGATCCAGTGCGGATTTCTGTCACGGACGCCGCGTGGGCGACTGGCGACCGATCATGCTTACAGGCATCTTGGAAAACCGGCACCGAAAACAACCCAGGACCAGCTGTTTTAAAGTCCTCTCATGACACCGCAGGCTCTCGGGAAAGTGCTGATCTATTTCGGTTTAGCCACCGTCGTTCTGGGGATTTTCCTTTCCGTCGCTGGCAAGGTCCCCTTTTTCGGGAAGCTGCCAGGCGATATCGCCATCAAGCGCGATCATTTCACAATCTACTTTCCTGTCACGACGTGTTTGGTGATCAGCATCCTCCTGTCGCTGCTTTCAAGGTTTCTGGGGAAACACTAATGGTTTTCAGGGTTTTCAGGGTTTTCCTGACGTCTTGTCTATCCTTTCTCCTTTTGTCAGGGGGTGCCACCGGTTTTACGGCAGAAACGGCAACGGCGATACTACGACTTCCAGCGTCTTCGGACCATATTCGAGTCAGAATCTTATCCACCCAACATCCCAGCCGGCTTTCCTGCCCAGGAACGTTTCATTACGGTCTTCTCAAGAACGATCGCATCCGCACAAGTCGTAGCTCGCTCAAAGTCAGGGCTTCGGGTTCGACGCTGATGATCGGGACGCACCGTTTCAAAGGAGATGTGCTCGTGATGCCCGACAGGCCCAAGGATAGTCTCACCGTGAACGGCCAACGATACCGAGGGGTGCTTCTGTTTCATCCTTTGGGCCGTGGCCGCTATGACGTCGTGGAATATCTGCAGATCGCGGAATACTTGTTTGGTGTTCTGCCCAAGGAGGTCCATCCGAGCTGGCCCATCGAAGCTCTTAAAGCGCAGGCGGTCGTCTCCCGCTCTTATGCCATGGCCAACAAAAGGGTTCGCATGCGCGAACGCTTTGATGTGTCTTCGACCGTCATGGACCAGGTCTATGGCGGTCAGGATGTCGAATCATCAGAAACCAACCGCGCGGTACTGGAGACCGAGGGCCGCATTTTGGTCGATCCCACAGGCAGGCCCGTCCGTGCGTTTTTTCATGCGGCTTGTGGCGGCCGTACCGAGCGACCTGAGAATGTCTGGAACATCGATTCCCAAGAGGCCATCTATGACGTCACGCTCGATCACACCTACTGCGCAGCTTACCCCAGGCATCAATGGGACTTGACCCTCAGCTATTCTGCCCTGCGTGAACGATTGCGGCGGGCCGGCGTACGAGTTCAATCCATCAGGTCTGTCGATATCCTCCAACAGTCCCCTTCTGGCAGGGCGCAGACCGTGCTGTTGAAGACCTCGAAGGGAGAAATCCATCTGGCTGGAAACCGTTTCCGCCTGGCGGTGGGGCCTGAGGCCCTGCGAAGCACCCTCATCACGGAGCTCAAAGCAGATAAGAAATCCGTGACCTTCGAAGGGCTCGGATGGGGCCATGGTGTCGGTCTGTGTCAGTGGGGCGCCAGGGGCCGTGCCCTGGAGGGACATAAATATAAAGAAATTCTTAAGGTTTATTATCCTCAAGCGAAAGTGGTCGCCCTGTGAAATTACAGGACTTTCATTACGATGTACCGGCAGGCACAATCGCGCAAGCTCCTGTTTCGCCGCGCGATCATTCACGCCTCATGGTCCTGGACCGGAACCAGGGAACCCTCAACCACGACTATTTTTTTGGACTGGACGAACATCTTCGGCCAGGCGACCTGCTCGTGACCAACGCCACGAAAGTCTTCCCAGCCCGATTAAGAGGAACGAAGGTTTCCGGCGGCAAAGTGGAGGTCCTGCTGTTGGCCCAAGAGGATGCCTCCTGGAAGGCGCTTGTGCGAGGCGCGACACAAAAGACGACCCTCCAGTTTCCGGAGGGCCTGCGTGCCGAGATGTCTGAGCGTTTGGCGGAAGGGGAATGGCGGCTGATGTTTTCAAGCAATCATATCCGGAGCTATCTGGATCGCCATGGGGAAATGCCGCTGCCTCCTTATATCAAGCGCAACTCTGTCAATCTTGCGGATGTCGAGCGCTATCAAACGGTCTATGCCAGGACGGAGGGGGCTGTCGCGGCCCCAACAGCGGGTTTCCACTTCACGGAGGATCTTTTAAGGCGTCTCACGTCCAGAGGGATCGAGACGACCTCGCTGGTTTTACATGTGGGTTGGGGGACGTTTCGTCCTGTTCGAACGAAAACCATCGAAGAACACCCGATGCTTTCCGAAATGTATGAAGTGAGCGCCGACACGGCAAAGGCCTTGAATCGGGCGAAGCAGGAAGGCCGACGCCTGATCGCGGTTGGCACAACCGTGACGCGGACGTTGGAAACGATCTGCGACGCGTCGGGGACCTTTTCTTCCGGCCGGGGCGAGGCCAAGCTTTATATCTATCCCGGCTACCGCTTTAAGGCCGTCGATGCCCTGATCACGAACTTTCACCTCCCCGGTTCGACGCCCCTGCTCTTGGCGTGCGCCTTCTACAGTGACCGTACCGGAGTAACGGGGTACCGGAGTATCGGGGTTAGAGCTGATGTAACACCGATACCCCGAAACTCCGATACTCCGATACCGCCATTCTCGCTGCGCCCCGCTTACGAAGTCGCCATCCAACGGGGCTATCGCTTTTACTCTTATGGTGACGCGATGCTGATTCTATGACAGAAACGCAAAAATCGTCATCCCCCGCGGTCTTAAGCGGGGGATCCATCATGATAGACCCCGGCTTCCGCCGGGGTGACAGGTGTTTTGAGGTCGTGGCACGGTGCGCGGGTTCCAAGGCGCGGGTTGGCCGATTGATGACCCGGCATGGCGTGGTCGATACGCCGGTCTTCGCCCCCGTCGGCACACAGGGGTCCGTCAAAACGCTCCTATCCCAGGACCTTGAAAGACTTCAATCCCAGTTGATCCTCGCCAATACCTACCATCTGTATCTGCGCCCCGGCGTGGAGGTGATCGCCAAAGCGGGTGGACTCCATAAATTTATGAGTTGGGACCGCGCGATTCTGACGGATTCGGGGGGCTATCAAGTTTTTAGCATGGAACAGCTCAGGCGCATTTCGGAAGAAGGCGTCGAGTTCCGGTCTCATCTGGACGGGTCGCTCCATTTTTTAAGCCCGGAGAAAGCCGTGGAGATCCAACTGGCGATCGGTTCCGATATCCTCATGTGTTTCGATGAATGTCCGCCTTACCCTTGCGCGGAAGATCACGCGCGCCGGGCTCTGGAGATCACGACGCGCTGGGCGAAGCGCTGCCAGGACGCTATGAAAAAGTGCCCCTCCCCCTGGATGGGGGAGGGTGAGGGTGGGGGTGGACGATCCCCCCATCCCTTGCCTTCCCCCACAAGGGGGGAAGGAGTAACACCACCCCAATTGTGGGCCATCACCCAGGGTTCCATCTATCCCGAACTCCGCAGGCAGAGCGCCCGGGAACTGGTGGACCTCGATTTCCCGGGTTACGCGATCGGAGGCCTTTCGGTCGGCGAGCCCCAGGCCGCGATGCATGAGATGATCGCGCTCTCCACGGATCTCTTGCCTCAGGACAAGCCCCGCTACCTGATGGGGGTGGGGACCCCGGAAGATTTATGGGAAGCGGTCGACCTGGGGATCGACCAATTTGATTGCGTGTTACCGACCAGGAACGGTCGTAACGGGCAGCTATTCACTTCCCAGGGAAAACTGAACCTCAAAAACGCGCCCTACCGTGAGGATTTCCGACCTGTTGATCCTGCGTGCGACTGCGATCTTTGCAGTCGCTACACGCGCGCTTACCTGCATCATTTGTTCCGGTCTGGAGAGCTCTCGGCCCTTCGCCTTGCGTCTTTACATAACGTGGCCTTTCTATTAAAATTGATGCGAAAAATTCGCCAATCTCTTATCGACGGTAACTTCAAGGAAGAAAAGAGAAAGTTTCTCGAAGTCTACGGAAGCCAAGGAGAGTAAACATATGGGTTCTCAAGTCAGCGTCCCACCCAAAGGGAGCCAAGCGGCCCCAGCAGGAAATTCTGTCATTAGCTTTGTCCCGATGCTGGTCGTGATCGGCATCCTCTACTTTCTCATTATTCGCCCGCAGCAAAAACAGGCCAAAGAGCACCGTCGCATGATGGAGAACCTTAAAGCGGGCGATAAGGTCCTGACCCAAGGTGGGATTCTGGGAACGGTGACCTCCGTGCGGAGCGGAATTGTCCAGATCAAAATCGCTGATAACGTGCGTGTGGATGTCACCCAGTCTGCGATCAGCAAGGTCTTGCACGAGCCTTCCAGCCCAACGAGCACAACCCACGTATGAGCAGGTCTCGCGTCGTTCTTTATTTGACGTTAGCCCTGGTCGGCCTGACAGGCTATTTCCTCTTGCCCACGGTCAAGTGGTACCGCATGTCTGCGGAGGAACGTTCTGAACGCGAGAAAGAGCGTGATCCCATCCTGAAAAAGATTCTCAATCTCGGTCTTGATCTGAAGGGTGGTACGCACCTGGTGTTGGAGCTGGATCGGTCGAAGCTCCCGCCGGAAGCCAAAATCGCCGATGCGCTTGAGCGGGCGATTGAGATCATCCGGAACCGCGTTGACCAATTTGGTGTTGCCGAGCCCCTGATCGCGCGCCAGGGTGACCGCTGGATCGTCGTACAGCTTCCAGGCATCAAGGATTCCGGGCGGGCGAAGGAACTGATTGGCAAGACCGCTTTGCTTGAGTTTCGTCTGGTGGATGACGCCGGTCTCATGGCCACGCTCAGCAAGGCCCTGCTCGACAAGAAGATGAGTCTGGATCAGTATTTCGAGCTTCAGCAGTCTGGGAAAATTCCCGCCGACCTCGCCAAAACGATGCCTGCCGGATGGCAGATTCTGCCGCAGCGAAAGGACACGGAACGCCTGGCGGGAAGCTATCTCGTCGTCAAGTCCTCCGCGGAGCTCACAGGAGCGATGCTCGTGGACGCCAAGATCACCTTTGGCGGCGGATCCGATCAGCTCGTCACCGGTTATCCCAGCGTTTCGATTGAATTCAATACGGAAGGCGCCAAGCTCTTTGGCCTTGTCACAGAAGCCAACGTGAACAAGCAGCTGGCGATCGTCCTTGACAACCAGATCCAATCCGCGCCGGTGATTCGCTCGGCGATTCCGGATGGACATGCTGTGATAGAGGGGAACTTCACCGCGGAAGACGCGAAGCTTCTGGCCACGGTCCTTAAAGCGGGCGCGCTTCCTGCTCCTGTGAAGGTGATCGAAGAACGCACGGTGGGTCCAACGCTGGGAGAAGACTCCATTAAGGCAGGCGTCAGGTCCTCCTTGATCGGCATCTTTCTCGTCATGCTCTTAATGGCGGTCTATTACAACGTATCAGGGCTGATCGCGAACCTCGCCATGATCATCAACATGCTCTTTATTTTCGGTGTCCTGGCTTCTCTGCATGCGACTTTGACGCTGCCGGGTGTGGCCGGGACCATCCTGTCGCTCGCGATGGCGGTGGACGCCAACGTCCTCATCCTTGAGCGCGTTCGTGAGGAGCTTCAGTTAGGCAAATCCGTCCGTCTGGCCATTGACTTGGGCTATAAACACGCCTGGGCCGCGATTTTCGATGGCCACGTGACGACGCTGATCACTTCCGGGCTTCTTTTCCAGTTCGGTACCGGCCCTGTGAAAGGCTTTGCTGTGACGCTCTTTTGGGGCGTCATGATCTCCCTCTTCACGGCTGTCTTTGTGACGCACATGATCTATGACTTCTGGATGGAAGACCGGGAAGTCACGACGCTTAACTTTTAAAGGGGACCACCATGCAGCTTTTTAAAAAGACGCACTTTGACTTTATCGGATACCGCTACTGGGCCTACGCCTTCTCGACCGTGCTGGTCGGGGCAGGGCTTGTTTCGCTCACGATGAAAGGCGGGCCAAAATTGGGCATCGATTTTACGGGCGGTCAACTGGTGCAGGTCGCTCTTAAGCAAGAGGTCCCGATGAAGGATTTGCGCGAGGCCCTTGCCAGCCAAGGACGTTCGGATGTCGAGATCCAGGCCATTACAGGACGTCCAGCGTTTATTCTGCGTGTCCCCCAAGGGTCTTTGTCTCTCGACGAACTTGCGGCGGAATTTAAAAGCACGATCCTCGAGAAGCTGCCCGGTTCTGACCCCATTATCGAGCGCCAGGATTTTGTGGGCCCAGCGGTCGGGCGTGCGCTTGGCGACCAGGCGCTTTCCGCGATCCTTTGGGCGGCGGTCCTGATCATTATCTATGTAGGGTTTCGTTTTCGATCGACTTTATGGGGCGTCTGCAGCATCATCGCGGTGGTCCATGACGTTCTTTCCGTGGTGGGCATCTTCTCCATCCTCAATAAGGAAATCACGGTCACGGTGGTCGCTGGCATCTTGACGCTGGCCGGCTATTCCATGAACGATACGATCGTCATTTATGACCGCATGCGGGAAAACCTCCGACTTTCGAAGAAAGAATCTCTCGGCGACTTGATCAACCGGAGCATCAATGAAACGCTTTCCCGAACGATCATGACCTCCATGACCGTTGCGCTGACGCTCGTGGTGCTCTTCTTCTTTGGCGGCGATGTCATCCACGATTTCTCCTTCGCGATGCTCTACGGCGTCTTCGTGGGGTCCTACTCCACGATCTTTGTCGCAGCGCCGATCATTTACGAATGGCACGCGCGCCGCTCCCGGTCCTCGGTCATGCCGGGGCAGGCGAAAACCCCTGTGACGCGATGACCAAGATTAAGAACTTCCGTGTTTCTCTGCGCGCCCGTGAGATGGCCCGTTGGCTCAAGAAAGAAAAGGGCATGGAGGGGTCTCCTGATCTTGAGCTCGCCATCGAGGGCCTCATCAAGACATCGGTCCAATGGGTGCGACCGGCCGCTGTCTATACCACGCTCACTCGCCGGATCGCTGAGAAGACCACGTCCATAAGCCTTCCCAAGGAAGCGGTGGCCATGTCGCTGGCGGCCGTTTCCATCGGGCCCGCACTGGAAGTGGAACGTCAGGCCTCTTCGCTGGACACCCAGCGCGAGGCACTCCTGTCCGCGCTTCTTCACGAGGCACTCGCTCAGGCTCAGCAATTTGCGATGCGTCTCATCGCGGAACAGGCGAAGGAGGAAGATTGCGAGATGTCACCGCCCGAGCTCGTGACGGACGAGGCCCTTGTCTCTTCGCTGGCCTCTCTCCTGGGCCTTTCGCGCATCGGCATTGACCTGGGGGCGACCCCGCCCGTTCTTCCGCCTCATTCCCGTGTCTGCTTCAGTTTTTGGACGCCCGTGGGCAAGGGTTCTTCGCGGCGCGCCGAAAATCCAGGACGCGTGGAAAAAGTTGCGGTTTAAGACCTCTCTGTTAGCTTCTTTAGCGAGTTCCTATTTACGCTTTGTAGGACTCACGTCGCGCATTACCTTCATCCATCGTTCTGTTCGGGAAGACCTCGAAAGGCAAAGACGAGGTTTCATCTATGCGTTTTGGCACGGGCGCCAGGTTTTTCTGGCTTATCTGCATGCCCACGACCGGATCCGACCGCTGGTGTCCCACAGCAAAGACGGCGAGCTCATCGCGGGCGTCTGCAAGGCCTTCGGCCTTGAGACGGTCCGAGGCTCGAGCTCCCAAGGCGGTGCCGAGGCGGTGTTGGAATTAAAATCTCTTGTCGAAAAGGGTGAGCGCATCGGATTTACACCCGATGGACCACGGGGACCCCTCCGGTCCGTTCAGCCGGGGGTGCTTTATCTGGCACAAAAAACAGGCGCCCCGATCGTGCCCGTCGCTTATGGGGCCAAACGACGCTGGATCTTTAAGAAAAGCTGGGATGAGTTTGTCGTGCCCCAACCGTTCAACCACATTGCGATGGTCTATGGAGACCCTTTGAACGTTCTGCCAGCGGATAATCTATCGGACAAAGCCCGAGTGTTAAAAGCGGCACTTGATGATGTCACCCGCGAAGCTGACCGGTTCGTGGGAGCGGAGAGCTGCTGATGCGGCGCTGGGTGTATAAGCTCTATAACGGGCTTGTCCTGGTCAGCCTCCCCTTTATCGTCCTGGGTGTGATGCTCCGCTGGCGCAAGCGCTTTGCCCGGGGTGTCGAGCGCTGGCCAGAACGGTGGGGGCGTCTGACACTCGAGCAGTCCGCACGACTGTCCAGCGGTCCCTGGTGGTGGGTGCATGCGGTCTCCCTGGGTGAAGTGAAAGCGATCGAAGTGTTTCTGCGGGAAGCCCCTACGAAGGCGGGTGTGAAGATTTTTCTTACGCTGGTGACCCCTGAAGCGCTGGCCTGGGCAACGGAGCGGAACATTGCGGCGATGGTCACGGCGGCCCCTGTGGACCTGCCTTGGGTCGTGCGTCGGGTCTTTCGCGTCGTCCAACCGAAGCTCTTGATCTCGGTGGAGTCGGAGTTCTGGCCCAACCTGCTGCGTGAGGCGCGTCGCTCAGGAGCCCGTGTCGCCTTGATCAATGGGCGCATTTCGGCGCATTCCTATCGATCCTACCTGCGCTTTCGGTCCTGGCTCCCAGCGCTCTGGGAGAACTTTGACCTGGTGGCCGTACGTCAGCACGAAGACGCCTCACGCTTTGCTGATTTAGGGATCCCTCAACGAAAGATTCACGTCACCGGCAACTTGAAATATGACTTGCCTCTCCCGGTGCCTCTCCCAGCATCGTCAGCGGCATCCCTGAAGGGACCGGTCCTTGTGATTGGCAGCTCGCGGCATGGCGAAGAACGCGAGCTCTTGCCTGTCATGACCAGTCTTGGGGCACGTTTTTCGAACCTTCAGATCATTTGGGCGCCGCGTCATCTTGAGCGTATCCAGGAAATTGAGAACCTGTTCATCGCGCAGGGCCTTCATCCCATCAGGAAAACGCAGCAGGGTGTTTCAGGTCCCTGTGTCCTTTGGGACACCATGGGAGAGCTGCTGGACGCTTACCGGATGGCCGATATCGCGGTGATTGGCGGCAGTTTCGTTCCCAAGGGTGGACAGAATCCCATTGAGCCAGCCGCGCTCGGGGTCCCCGTTGTGTTTGGCCCCTCGATGGAAAATTTCCATGGCATCGCGGAAGTCCTCGTCCAGCAGGGGGGAGGCGCACAGGTGACGCTCACCGAACTCGAGCGGTGCCTCGCGGATCTTCTTGAGAATGCGGCCAAGCGCCAGAAGATGGGGCAGCAGGCCCGGCTGGCTGTGATGAGTCGTCAAGGCGCGACCCGGAAGACCCTCGCCCTTCTCAAGGACCTCAGCCATGCGTAAGATCCTTGTCATCCGGCTCTCTTCTCTGGGTGATATCGTCCTGACGGTGCCGGTCCTCAAACGGCTCCGCGCGAGCTATCCCCAGGCCTTTATCGCCATGCTGGTGAAAGAGGCTTATGCGGAGCTGCTGCGGGAAGAAACCTCCCTCAACGAGATCATCACGTTCCGAGAAAAAGAACCGCTCCTCGGCCTCTGTCAGAGGATACGGAAAGCGGGTTTTGATGGCGTGCTTGACCTCCATGCCAATTTCCGGTCGCGCCTGGTGACGATGTTCTCGGGCGCAACGCGCGTCGCCCGCTATCGCAAGGCGGCTCTGGCGCGGCGCCTGTTTGTGCGCTGGCGTTGGGACAGCCAATCCCTGAAAGAACATACCCTCGAACGCTACATGGACGCCCTTCACAAGTTGGAGGGCGGCTCCGCTGTGACACTTTCTGCCCCGCCGGGCCAGATCCTCATTATCCAGACGGCCTTCCTGGGCGATGCGGTCTTAACGACCCCTTTGCTCGAGGCCCTTCACGAGCAATTCCCGCAGAGCGGTCTTGTGCTTTTATGCACGCCAGAAGTGAAAGATGTCTTCACATCCTGCCGGGCGCTTTCCGAGATCATCCTCCTGGACAAGCGTGGAAAAGAGCGTTCGTGGTTTGCCAAATGGAGGCTCATCCAGCAGCTCAGGGCGCGTCACTTTGATCTGGCGATCATTCCGCACCGCTCTCTGACGAGCGCCCTGATCGCATGGCTTGCGGTCATCCCCCGGCGCGTGGGATTTTCTGCCAGTCAGGGGAGGTTTCTCCTTACGGATGTCGTGCCTTTTCGCTGGGGTGTCCATGATGTCGAAAGGAATCTCGCGCTCTTAAAAGCATTCGGCGTGGAGCACACGGGCAGCGACCTTTGGATCAAGGCAGAGCCTGAGGCGGCAGAGCGGGTCTCCAAACGCCTGAACGAAAGTGCCGTGCGGCCGTTCGATTCGCTCGTTGGCATCCACGCGGGATCGGTCTGGGCGACGAAGCGCTGGCTTGCCGAAGGCTTTGCGGCGGTGGCGGACCGCCTTATCGAAGAGCTGGGGGCTAAGGTGGTCTTTGTCGGTGGCCCCAAGGACGGGCAGATCATGGAACGTGTCCTTTCCATGATGCATCAAAAGCCGCTCAACTGGGTTGGAAAGACCTCTCTCAAGGAGCTGATCGCTGTGATTGCACGGTGTCAGGCGTTTCTCACCAACGATTCAGGGCCCATGCATGTGGCCGTGGCGGCGCGCGTGCCCACCGTCGCTGTTTTTGGTCCCACGACCAAAGAACTGGGGTTCTTCCCTTATGGGTCCGGCCATATCGTCATCGAAAAGGACCTTCCCTGCCGTCCGTGCAGTCTTCATGGCGCCCAGCGCTGTCCTCTGGGGCATTTTGATTGCATGAAACAGATCACGCCAGAGGAGGTTTTTCAGGCCCTCAAGACCCAATGGTCGAAAGCCCTTGCCTCTCCCCTGACAGGACCGCGATGAAAATCATGCATCTCATCGATGTTCCCTGGGACTCGGGACTGGCGCATTACGCGCTCGTTCTTGCCCAGGGACAGAAAAAGAAGGGACACCAAGTGTTTGTCTCGGCCCTTCCCGGGGAGAAACCCTGGCATAAAGCGCATCGCCTGGGCCTCAAAACCCTGCCGATGATCAAGCTCAGAAATCTCACGGCGCTCAGGCGGTTTGTGTCCGATCATGGCATCCAAGTTCTGAACGCTCATACAGGGAGCACCCACAGTCTTGCGGTCGCCGCGGCCCTGGGGCAACCGGTGGCGGTGGTGCGGACGCGTTCGGATGCCCGGGCCATTCGAAAACGGCCCGGCCGACAACTGCTCTATCACCGAACGCAGCGCGTGATCAGTGCCGCAGGCTATATTCGAGATTCGTTGATCCGCGATTTGGAGATCCAGCCGAAAAAGGTTTTGACCGTCTATCAGGGCGTCGAACTCTCTCGCGCCATGCCCAAAGAATTTCCCAAGGAGCCTAAGCTCGGCATCGTCGCGCGGCTGGATCCTGTGAAAGGCCACCGCTATCTCATCGAGGCGCTCTCCCTCTTGAGAGGCACCTATCCCGGATTGCGCCTCCTGGTGGCAGGCCAGGAAGAAAATATTAAGCTGCGCGATCTGCAGAAGATCGCCCAACGATTGCGGGTTGATCCTCAGGTTGAATTCCTCGGTTTCCAGCGCGAGGTCGATGCCTGCATGTCGGATTGTACGATAGGCGTTATTCCTTCGACTGGAAGCGAAGCGGTTTCGCGCGTCGCGCTGGAATGGATGGCGGCCGGCCGTCCCGTGGTAGCCACCCGGGTGGGCTGCCTCCCTGAAATCGTTCAAGAGGGCGTCACGGGGTATCTGGTCGATCCAGAAGACGCGCCGGCTCTGGCCTCCGCCATCGCGCGGCTCCTGCATGAGCCGGCGAAAGCGAGATCCATGGGGGACTCCGCTTGGTCGCGCGTCAAACGACATTTTTCGATGGAACACTTTGTCGAGAGAACGCTTCGCATCTATCAGGAAGCCCTGTCCAGTCTCTGATCTAATATAATTTCCGTCGAGTCCGGTCCCATGAAAGGAAGGCGAAGGTGACTCCAATCAGCGCGTATATCATCACGAAGAACGAAGAGCGGGACCTTCCAGGGTGTCTGGACAGCCTCAAGGGGCTGGCCGATGAACTCGTGGTGGTCGATGATGAATCCTCCGATCGCACCGTGGCGCTGGCGAAGGAGCGGGGGGCGAAGGTCTTTTCGAGAAAGATGATGGGCTATGGCTCTCAAAAGCAGTTTGCCCTGGACCAATGTCTTGGCGAATGGGTTCTTTCCATTGATGCGGACGAGCGTGTGAGCCCGGATCTGGCCGAGGCCCTCAGGCAGGCAGCCCGCCCATCCCGGGGGCTTGATGGCTACTATCTCAAACGCCATCTGTATTTTCTCGGCCAGCGTCTTCGGTTCGGTGGTGTCGGGCATGACTGGGTGCTGCGGTTTTTTCGGAGGAACCAAGGGCGATACGAGCCTCGCGAAGTCCATGAGCGGGTCGTCGTCTCCGGCAAGACCGGCCGTCTGAGAGGACATCTCGATCATTTTTCCTATGCCTCACTCGATGACTACCTCCAGAAAATCCCGGTCTACACGGCACTGGCTGCCCGCCAAAGATGGAAGGAAGGAAAGCGATTCTCCTTCTGGCAGCATTTGCGGCCGGGGTGGGAACTCTTGAACCGTATTGTCCTCCATGGGGCCTGGCTCGATGGTCACGCGGGGCTGACTTATGCGGCGCTCTCGGCTCACGCGGCGTGGCTGAGGTCGATCAAGCTCAAGGAAATGGAAAAGGGTGGGGCGTAGCCGCGATGCAGACTCGTCTTCCAGCCAAGAATATTCTCATCGCGCGCACCGACCGGCTCGGGGACGTCCTTCTGACGACACCCGTTTCCCGGGCTCTCCGCGCGGCCTCCCCGGAGGCCAAAATCTCATGGCTCGTGCGTCCTTATGCCGCCCCACTCCTCGAGCATAACCCCGATGTGGACGAAGTCCTGCTGGACGATGGGGGCTCCGCCCATGAGCTTGCGCGGCGTATCCGTTCGCGTCACTTTGATGCTGCCATTGTCGCCTATCCGCGGTGGCGTGTCAGCTGGGCCATCTGGTGGGCGGGTGTTCCTCTGCGGATCGGACCGGCCAGCAAATGGTATTCGCTTTTCTTCAACCGCCGTCTTTGGCAGCACCGGTCGCAGGGACAAAAGCACGAGGCGGACTTTAACCTCGATTTGTTAGGGCCCCTCGGCGTGCCCTTTCGGCGCGTTCCGACACGCTTCGAACTCACGCCGATCGAAAAAGAAACCGCCCGGAAGACCCTTGAATCTCACCGTGTTTCTCTCGAGAGGCCCATCGTCATGCTGCACCCTGGGTCCGGAGGATCCTCCGCCCGCTGGCCGCTCCAGCATTTTATGAAGTTGGGGGACGCGCTTCAGGAACAAGGCGCACAAGTGATCGTGACCGGGGGACCGGGCGAAAACTATCAATCCATCATGATTGACCAAATGCACAGGATCCCGGTCTTTATGGCCGCTGGAAGCGTGAGCCTTCGGGAGCTTGCCGCGCTCTACAGCTGGGCGGATCTCTTGGTGAGCAACTCCACCGGACCCTTGCATTTGGCGGTTGCCGTGGGAACGCCTACCGTCTCGGTCTATTCCACGCTGCCCACATGCCATCCCAGGCGTTGGGGGCCCTACCCTGCTTATGTGGAGCAGGACATGACGCATCGGGTGCTCGTGGGACCCAGCGTTGGGGAAGATGGATCAATAAGAGAGGATCTATCCGTGGTGTCCGTGGACGAAGTCCTGGAAGCCGGACGGAAAGCGATCAGGCGGCGTCTTCTTTGAACTCGTCCTCGAGATCGATGGGTTCAATGGCGCTCATTCCGCGTTTAACCTGGGCAATGACATCGCTGGAAGTGAGTTCCGCCAGAGCTTCGAACGGGATAACTCGACCATCGTCCTCGGTGTTGAGCTCATCTTGGGGCTTCTTTTTCTTATGAGGTTTCATGGTTTTGGGTCCCCTGCTGGGGGACGCGCCAACTCTAGCCCCGGAACGTGTGGCACGCAAGTAAAAAATAGTCATGTAAACAAATGTATGCGAATTATGGATCAATCTGAATCGATCGGTCAGTCCGAAGCATTTCAACAAGGCTTTTGGAGGGGTGAGTTTTTCTTGAGGGAGGGGCAGGGCATGGCCTTGACACGTGACGATGACTGATCCGAAGAACATCCTGGTGATTCAGCTCAAGCGGGCGGGAGATGTCCTGGTGACGACGCCTGTCTTGTCCGCCCTCAAGAAGGCCTTTCCTGAAGCTTCGATTGACTTCCTGGTGGACCCGCCCTTTGCACCTCTTCTTGAGAACAACCCTTTTCTCCATGCGGTGCGCGTCTATCACCGTTCGTCACCCTGGAACACCTGTCGCGAGCTGCGGCGTGCGCGATACGATCTTATTTTTGATTTCCAAAGTTCTCCGCGTTCGATTCTTTGTGGCTTGTTTAGCAACGCCGGGGTGCGGGCAGGCTACAAGGTCACGTTCTGGGGACACCTTCTGGACCGGACGGTCCGGCGCCCTGGCCAGGGGGTCTCTGCCACCGAAGGCAAGATGAGCCTTCTCAGGTCTCTTTTCCCGCTTGTCGCTGGAGCAGGGGAGCGAACATTCTTTCTTACGGATTCTGAGCGGCGCTGGGCCGCGGGTATTTTGAAACAGCCCCCGGGTTCTCGCCATATCGTGGGCCTGATCCCGACCCATCGAAGACCATCGAGGCGTTGGTCCAGTTCTTCTTTTCGAGTTCTTGCCGGGATGTACGCGGCCCAACAAGCGCCGGTGTGGCTGTTTTGGGGACCTGGGGAGGAAGACTATGTGCTAGACATCGCCCGGGAGTGTCCTGGTAGTCAGATGATCCCCAGAACGACGCTCAGGGAAATGGCTGCTTTGCTTGAGCATTGCCGCCTGGTGGTGACCAACGATAATGGTCCCATGCACATGGCAGTGGCCGTGGGGACTCCCACGGTCACGCTTTACGGGCCAACCGACCCCGTCGCCTGGAATCCCGGTGGCCCGAAACATCGGGCACTTTCAGCACCAGGTCTTCAGTGCCTCGGTTGCAATCTTAATGAATGTTCATTTGGGCATGAATGTATGGCGGCCCTCACGCCGCAGTCGGTTTTTCAGGAAGCGGAGCAACTGGTGAGGCAGGCTGGGGTAGGGGCCTGAGTTCCATGGAAATCACAGCGAAAGAAAGACGGCGTCACAACCTGCCCTGGTGGGAGGAAGTTTTGCGTGGCCATCGACAAGACCTCCTGTCGGAGTCTGTGAGGCGCTTTGCTCGCCTTGGCAGCTGGGGCTATGGGGTGGGTGTCAAAGGTCGGGAGCTTGCTTATCGGCATGGCCTCTTCCATGTCAAACGGCTGCCGCTCCCCACGATTTGTGTTGGTAATATTACCGTAGGCGGCACTGGCAAGACACCACTCGTCATCAGGCTTACGAACGATCTTCTTGCGGCGGGCCTCAAGCCGGCCGTTCTTCTACGCGGCTATAAGCGCGAAAAGAAAAAGCGGGACCTGGTGGTTGTGCGGGACGCGGAGCATATGCTGGCGGGTGTTGCGGAAGCTGGCGATGAAGCCATGGAGCTCTCACACCGCCTGCCAGGGGCCTGTGTCGGGGTGGGAGCAGACCGCTACAAGGTGGGGAATCAGTATTCTTAAGAATCATTCGATCGACTGTTTTGTGATGGATGATGGTTTCCAGCATCACCGCCTCCAGAAAGATATCAACATTGTGGTCGTGGACGTGACCGATCCTTGGGGTGGAGGAAGACTTTTGCCCGCGGGACTGCTCCGTGAGCCGCCGCAGGCCCTTCGCCGTGCGGATGCTGTTGTTTTAACACGAACAGGCCTCATTGGTCCCGATCGGCTGGCGGTCCTCCGAGCGGAAGTGACGAGTCACATGCAGCCTTCGTCCGTGCTGCTCGAGAGTCAGCATCAACCTCGCTTCTTGACGGCGTTGCAGCATCAGACCATCCTCCCCTTGTCGCACCTGCGGGGCAAACGAATCATGGCGGTTTCGGCGATCGGCAACCCGCAGGCCTTTGAGCATATGCTTCGAGAGCTCGGCGCCAAGGTGGTGGCTTCGCTGAGCTTGGCGGACCATTCCGGCCGTACGGAGGATATACGCGCATGGGTCGCCAAGAATCGACGGGAGGCGGAGTGGATTGTCATGACCGAAAAAGACGCCATGCGCTGGGGCACCGGCGGGAGTCTCCTGCTGCCAGCCTTCGCGTTGCGCATGGACCTCGTCTTCACGGAAGGCGAGGAACACTGGAAAAAACTGATTGTTCTGGTGAGGAAACTCTCCGGTGTTTGAACAGATCTTCATTTACGGCATGAACGCTTTGGCCTTCGTCACCCCGATTTCGATTGCGGCCACCAATCTTGTTTTTTTCCCTTTGTTGGCCGTCTGGCTCCTGGGGGGCAGGGCGACCCTTCTGCGCTGGCCGCCCCGGTGGGGACTGGCAGAAAAAGTCTTTCTTCTCTATCTGGGGGTGAGTGTGGTCTCAGCCTTTGCGGGGGTGGACGTTCGACGCAGTCTCGGCGAGATATGGAAAACAGATTTCTATCTGGTGATCGCCCTCTTGATCGCCTCCGTGACCGTCTCTCGTCGGCAAAATGAGAAATTGCTTCATATCTTTATGGCCGCTGGCGCGCTGGTGGCCGTCTGGGGCCTGATCCAATTTGCGACCGGTGTGAATCAGTCAGACAAATCAGGAGGGGTCTTTTACACCCTGCCCAGCGCCATCGCGCAATGGCCCAGGCCCATTCTGGATCATCTTTCCATGGTCAACGGTCGCGTGATCGGCACCCGCAGCCACCCACTGACGTACGCGGAGTGCCTCCTTTTTCACTGGGCTTTTGGGATCTGTTTTCTGCTCTCCTCCAGCGGCCGGCGGCTTCTCCTCTGGTTTGTCTATCTAGCAAGTGTGGGGGGCGCGCTGCTTGTCTCTCAGAGCCGAGGACCCTGGCTTGCCGCCGCGGTCATGGTGATCGTGGCGATCCTGACATCGCGTCGAAAACGTTCCATGCTCTTGGTCCTCTTGGGCGGCATCTTTGCGCTCGTTTTTCTTTCTGTCCCGACGCTGCACAAGCGTGCCGCCAGCATCACGGACAGCACCCACCACTCCAATCGTGATCGCCTCAACATGTGGAAGGCGGGTTATTCGCTGTTCCAATCAAACCCTTTCTTCGGGGTGGGGCCGGGCAATGTGAAAAAAGTGTCGCCGCCTTTCCAAGACGAGGCGGATCGCCGCACCGGGCCCTGGGGACATCTGCACAGTAATTATGTGAACATTATGGCCGAACGGGGGGGGCTCGGGCTCTTCATGTTCCTCGCTTTTTTTGCGGCGCTCGTCAAAGAGTTGTGGGACGCCTTTCGGCGAAGCCGCCATGCTTACGACGTCCTGCTCTATCGAGGCGCGGGGCTGGCCATGCTTGGTTTTTTTCTCGGCGGAGTGACAGAAACCTCCTATAACGCGGTGGTGGTGATGATGATGTTCTATTTTGTGATCGGCCTGGCCAAGGCCCTGGCAGGACATGAAAACGAGCCCGCGTAAGAAGGGCGCTCCGTTGCTCCTCCTGGACCGTGATGGTACGCTCGTGGAAGAGGCGGATTACCCTTCGGACCCACGCCGCGTTCGGCTCTTGTCCGGTGTGCCACGTGCGCTTCGCAGGCTGAGGCGCGCGGGGTTTAAGATAGCGGTCGTCACGAACCAGTCGGGCGTTGCGCGCGGCTTCATCACCCTCCGACAGATGCATGCGGTCAATAAGCGGTTTCTGGACTTGCTCAAGAAGAACAAGGCTCCTGTGGATGGGTTATACTGGTGTCCGCACCAGCCCAAAGACCGATGTCGTTGCCGGAAACCTCGGTTGGGTATGGCGCGCCGTGCGGCTCGTGATTTCCAGACGTCTTGGAAGGGGTGTATCAGTGTCGGGGACCGGTGGAGCGATGTTCGCTTGGGACAACGGACGGGGGGCGCGGGTGTTCTCGTCTTGACGGGCTATGGACGTCACTTCGCCTCCCATAACAAGGGCGTCCAACCGGATCATCAGGCGGCGACTTTCGCCCGCGCGGCAGACTGGATCATCAAAATGAGGAAAGGACTGAAACGATGAGTGAAAAAACCTCCAATCGCCTGGGTGCTTTCATTAGCCAACTGGCAGCGACCCACGTCGACCTTTGGCATGAGGAAGACAAGGCCCGCCTCCCGGATGATCACGCCGTGGCCCAGGCCAAACGGCGCATTGATCAACTCAATCAAACCCGCAATGACCTGATTGAGAAGATTGACGAATGCTTCATCCAAGCGCAGCCGAGGAGCTGAAGGATGGCTGAAACCATGGGCAGTCTCATTGACAAGCTATGCATCGCAGAGCTGAAGATCTATCACATCCAGGAACAGATCGACCGCCAGGACTTGGCAGACGATCTCCGCCTGCTCAGCCGAGAGAGGCTTTCCATTATGAAGCGGCAACGCGATGATCTGGTGGCAGAGCTGGACGCGCTCCGGGACGCCTGGACGCGAGGAGCGTGGAAGCCCAAGGTGTATCGTCAATTTAAGATGTACAACGACCCGCGCTTTCAGCAGCGCGCGGCGCCTTCCCGCTGACCCATGACCCGGTGGAGGGTTCCCCTGGGCTTTCTTTTCGCCGCTTGGTATCTCGTGGTCGCTCGCCCCGATGTCCGTACACCCATCGGCGTGGCTTTGGCTCTGATTCTGTCAGGCTGTCTCTTGCGTTCCTGGGCGGCGGGCTACCTTTTGAAAGGAAAGCGCGTTGCGGTGGGAGGTCCTTACGCCTGGATCCGCAACCCCCTCTACGTGGGTAGTTTTCTGATCGGGACGGGCTTCAGTCTTATGCTCTGGCAATGGCCCCCGAGCTTCTCTGTGGGCGGCCTATGGCTGGCGTTTCTGGTAGGGTTTGGGGTCCTGTATCGCGCTAAAACACTGGCTGAAGAAAAAGAATTATTCTTTTCTTTAGGTGACGCTTACGCGTCCTATTCCCGACAGGTCCCAGCGTTTTTACCGTTTCGTGGTCGGGTCCGGGGGCTGGGCGAGCAGCGCTTTAGTTGGGAACTCTACATGCGGAACCGGGAATATGAGTGCCTTGCGGGAGGCCTGGCCTTGCTCGTTTATCTCTATTGGAAATCCGGCTTATGGGCTTGAGCATGAGGATACAGGGCTTCCGCTTCGTGGGGCTTTGTGGGTGTCTGCTGGGGGGTCTTTCGATTTCCTCGGTCAGCGCGCAAGAGCCTGGGGTCAGTATGTCCACCGCGTCTGTCGAAACTTCCACGGTTGCCGCGTCTTCTTCCGCCTGGCGGTCTGTCCCCCATACGGCTTTCGCGCAAGGTGAAGATCTTCAATTTGTGCTCAAATGGGGCGTGATCGTGGGGGGTTACGCCAGTTTGTCCATCCCTGAAATCGTGACGCTCGAGGGGCGCCCCACCTATCACATCCTCTCCACTGCCCGATCGGGGGGTGTGGTGAGTGCTTTTTACAAGGTTAAGGATAAGAATGATTTGTGGCTCGATCAGGATGCGCTTGTGACGGTGCGTTATGAAAAGCGCATCCGCGAAGGGAAATTTCAAATCGAAGAGACAAGCCTCCTTGATCAAGTGAATCACCGATGGAAAACAAGGTCCTATCGGGTCGATAAAGACAGCTATGAAGAGAAAGAGGGGGATCTCCCCGCCCATGCCCTCGATTCGTTCGGGAGCTTATATTACGTTCGGACGCTCCTGCTGGAGATAGGTCAAAGTTATACCTTTGACGTTCACAATGGTGAGAAGGTCTATCCTCTGGAGGTGCGGGTCCTCAAACGCGAAAAAGTCAAAGTGCCTGCTGGAAAGTTCGACTGTTTGCTCGTGGAACCGATGCTGCGAGGTCCGGGCATCTTTATCAGCAAGGGAAAGAAGATCCAGGTTTGGTTGACCGATGACGCGCACCGGATGCCCGTCCGCATGCGCTCGGAAGTCTTTATCGGTCACGTCTCGGCTGAGCTCACCCGGTATCAGCGGGGGAAGGAAAGCGGTCCGTCCGTGGAGGCTACAAGTGACAGAGCCAGATAGATTTTGTAAGATTCTGCGTGCTCGACCCCCGACGTAAAATCATTAAAATCCTGGATCGTTTTAAGCACCTCAAAACTCTTGTGATCGGGGATTTGATGCTGGACCATTTTGTCTGGGGGTCCGTGTCCAGAATCTCCCCGGAGGCGCCCGTGCCCGTGGTCCAGGTGACCCGTGAAACCGAGATGCCGGGAGGGGCCGGCAATGTCGCCGTGAACCTCGCTTCTTTGGGCGCGGAAGTCCATGTCGTGGGGCTCCTGGGCGCAGACACCGCCGCCGATCGGCTTCTCTCGCTTTTCGAGCGGTGGCCCATCCGGACTGAATCGGCGATTTGCACACCGGAGCGACCCACGATCGTCAAAACGCGCGTCATAGCGCAGCACCAGCAGGTGGTGCGGGTAGACCGCGAAGTTCGCGGAGAGTTTTCCGATCACTTGCGCGAGGAAATCATTTCCCATGTCGAGCGGCTTCTTCCCCAGGTCCAGGCCGTGATTCTTTCCGACTATGACAAGGGCGTCGTCACGCCTTCCCTGATCAAGCGGCTCATCCCTTTGGCCCACAAGCTCCATATTCCCATTACGGTCGATCCGAAAGTGGAGAACTTCAAACTCTATCAGCGCGTGAGCTGCGTCACGCCCAATACTCAGGAGGCGATGGAAAGCGCTGGCGTGCGCGCCCTGCGCGATCTGAAGGATGTGGAGAATTTAGGCAACACGCTCCGGCGCATGATCCAGGCCCGCTCAGTCCTCGTGACGCGCGGGGAGCATGGCATGAGTCTCTTTGAAAAGGGCAAGCCCGTCTATCATATCCCCGCCCGAGCGCGGGAGGTCTTTGATGTGACGGGAGCTGGGGATACCGTGATCAGCACGCTCACGCTGGCGCTGGCCGCGGGTGCCACCCTGCGTGAAGCGGCGGAGCTCGCCAATCATGCCGCGGGTCTTGTCGTGGGCAAGCTGGGGACAGCCAGTGTGAGTGTGGAAGAACTCGCCAAGGCTGTGAAGACCCATGCTTGATCACCGTCAGGACGTTTTGGCTGTCATCCCCTCACGCTATGCCGCACAACGCTTTCCTGGAAAACCCCTCGCGCTCATCGCGGGAAAGCCTCTGGTGCAATGGGTGTGGGAGGCGGCCCAAGGTGCCCGGCGTCTGACCCGCGTGGTGGTGGCGACGGACTCGCCTAAGATCGCGCGGGTCGTGCGCGGCTTTGGAGGCGAGGTCGTCATGACTTCCCCGAAATGTCCCAGCGGGACCGACCGCGTGGCCCAGGTGGCCCGCGCCTCCCGTGCGGGTATCATCGTGAATGTACAGGGAGACGAACCGCTTCTTTCGTCTTCGACCATCGACAAGGTCGTGGAGGTCTTGCAACAGGACCATTCCGCCGTGATGGCGACCGCGGTGCGCAAGCCTGAAAACGAAAAGGAATGGAGAGACCCCAACGCGGTCAAAGCCGTATTGGACAGATTGAATTACGCGCTTTATTTCTCCAGAGCTCCCTTGCCCGCCCTTCCTCGGCGTGCGGGTGTCTCTTTCACTCCGCGCTGGATCCATATTGGCCTCTACGCCTATCGCCGAGCGTTTCTCTTTCGATTCGCTGCGCTCGCACCGTCGGCCTTGGAACAGGCGGAGCGCCTTGAACAATTGCGGGTCCTCGAGCATGGGTGTGACATTAAGACGGCGATCGTGTCCCAGCCGACCTGCGCGGTGGACCGCCCCGGGGATGTTCGCCGAGTCGAACGGATTCTGTCGAAAACGCGTGTGAAGGAGAAGTCCGCATGACCAAATACATTTTTGTCACGGGCGGTGTCGTGTCATCGCTTGGAAAAGGGATCACGGCCGCCTCTCTGGCTCGGCTGCTGAAATCGCGGGGCCTCAAGATCGATATGATCAAGCTCGACCCCTACATCAACGTCGACCCGGGCACGATGAGCCCGTACCAGCACGGCGAAGTCTTTGTCACGGAGGACGGCGCGGAGACGGATTTGGACCTTGGCCATTACGAGCGCTTTCTGGATCAGGAGATGTGCCGCAAGAACAACTGCACGACAGGCCAGATTTATGACAGCGTCATCTCCAAAGAGCGCCGAGGGGAGTTCCTCGGCAAAACCGTGCAGGTCATTCCTCATATCACCAATGAAATTAAGGCGCGGATTACGGCCATCGGGCCCGGCAAAGATATTGTGATTGTGGAAGTCGGTGGCACGGTGGGAGACATTGAGAGTTTGCCGTTTCTCGAGGCCATTCGCCAGCTGCGCTTGGATATCGGGCGCGACAACGTGCTCTACCTGCACGTCACACTCGTTCCCTATATCCGCTCCTCCGAAGAGATGAAAACCAAACCCACCCAGCATAGCGTGGGAAAACTGCGCGAGATCGGCATCGATCCCGACATCATTGTCTGTCGTACCGAGCGGCCGCTGGAAGAGGAGCTCCGGCAGAAAATCAGTCTCTTCTGCAGCGTTTCGGTCGACAGCGTCATTGAAGCGCGTGACGTCCCGACCATTTATGAAGTCCCGCTTGCTTTTGAGCGCGAAGGACTCGATGAGATGGCGCTCATGCAGCTCCGACAAAGGAGTCATCGTCAGGGGATACAGGAGTGGGCCGCGATGGTCGAGAAGATCAAGAACCCGCGAAAACGCGTCACGATCGCCCTGGCCGGCAAATATGTGGAGCTGAAGGATGCCTATAAATCCGTTGGGGAATCACTGATCCATGGCGGCATCGCCAATGACGCGCGGGTCCAGATCAAATATCTGGATGTGGAATCACCGGACCTGGAGCGAGAGCTTGCGGATGTCCAGGGCATTCTTGTTCCGGGCGGCTTTGGGGACCGCGGCGTGGAGGGGAAAATCTCGGTTGTGCGCTACGCGCGCGAGCGCAAGGTTCCTTTCCTTGGACTTTGTCTAGGCATGCAGGTGGCGGTCATTGAGTTTGCTCGCCATGTCTGCCATATGAAGCAGGCCCATTCGACAGAGTTTAATCCCAAAAGTTCCCACCCGGTGATCGATATGATGCCGGACCAAAAGAATGTGCATAAAAAAGGTGGGACCATGCGCCTGGGCGTCTACCCCTGCAAGCTAAAACCCGGGACTCTCGCGGCCAGTCTCTACGGCAAGGCGCAGGTGGAGGAGCGGCACCGTCACCGTTATGAGCTTAATCCCAAATACCGTCGCGCTCTGGAATCGAAAGGCCTGCGCATTTCGGGCGAGTATGTCGAGCGGCGTCTCGCGGAGATCGTCGAGCTTCCCACGCATCCCTTCTTTATCGCGGTGCAATTCCACCCCGAGTTTAAGTCTCGCCCCTTGCGCGCGCATCCGCTCTTTAAAGGCTTTATCGCGGCCGCTCTCGATTTTAAGCGCGCCCCGGTTCGTGAGCCGAACCCTGTGCCGGTCCCCACATGAAAACGGCCACTCAACGCGTCGTCCGGCTTGGCCGAATCGTCTTCGGTAACACAGAACCTTTGGTCTTGATCGCAGGTCCTTGTGTCATTGAGGGTCCGGCCTTTGCGGTCATGATGGCCAGGTCACTTTCTGCCCTGGCGCTCAAGCGCCGGATCCCGTTTGTCTTTAAGGCTTCCTATGACAAAGCCAACCGCAGCTCCCTCGCTTCTTTCCGCGGCCCAGGGCTGCGGCGAGGACTGGATATTCTGCGCCGCGTCAAAGACGAAGTCGGCTGTCCGGTCCTCACGGATGTCCATTCTACGGCAGAAGCCAACGAGGCGGCTGCTGCGGGCGTCGATATCCTGCAGGTGCCGGCCTTTCTCTGCCGGCAGACTGATTTGCTGCTCGCCTGCGCCCGATCGGGGAAAGCGGTGAACATCAAAAAGGGCCAGTTTCTTGCGCCCTGGGACATGGAACACGCGATCCGGAAAGTGGAGTCGACCGGCAATCGGCAGATTCTTGTGACCGAACGAGGCGTGTCGTTCGGTTACCACAATCTCGTCGTGGACATGCGCTCCCTGGCCGTGATGAGACAATTTGGCTATCCCGTGATCTATGACGCCACCCACAGCGTCCAGCTTCCCGGCGCTCTCAAGGGCGCCTCCGGCGGTCAGCGGGAGTTTATTGTGCCGCTTGCCCGCGCGGCCGTCGCGCTGGGTTTGGCGGGCCTCTTCTGTGAAGTCCACCCCCAACCGGACCAGGCCAAATCGGATGGGCCCAATAGCCTGGCGCTGAGGTTCGTGCCGGAATTCCTGAAAACGATGCAGACGCTTGACAAGGTGGCGAAATCACTCCCGGAGCCGAAACTATGAAATGTCCTCAATGCCAAACTGACAATAAAGACATCGCCAACGCCTGCCGAAAATGCGGCATGAACTTAAAGCTGCCGCCGTTATGGCAACCCACGTGGCGCTGGCACGCTCGCACCCTTGGGATGGTCTATGCCTTGATCATCGTCTTTTTCTTTGTGGCGAAGTTCCTTTTGAAACCCTATGTGCGCGCCTTGCCACCGGAGGTGACGCCCTGGTTGCATCCGAAGAGCCCGAGCCATGCCCAAAAATCCTAAATCGGACATTCAAGACTCTGTCCTGATCAAGCGCGTCAAAGACGTGCTTCGTTTGGAGGCCGATACCGTGCGCGCGCAGCTGCGGCATGTGGACGCGCGCTTTGCCCAAGCGATCCGGCTCCTCAAACAGTGCCGTGGACGTGTCGTGGTGCTGGGTGTCGGCAAATCCGGCCTCATCGGCCGAAAGATCAGCGCGACCCTTGCTTCGACGGGAACGCCGGCCATCTTTGTGCATCCTTCCGAAGGGATGCATGGTGATTTAGGCATGATCACACCGCTGGACGTGGTGCTGGCGCTTTCCTACTCCGGAGAGACCGAAGAGCTCAAGCGCTTGCTGCCCTCCATCCATGCGATGCAGGTCCCCTTGATTGGCCTGACCGGGCGGCCTCATTCGCGCCTGGCTCGAGCGTCCACAGTCTTTCTGCCGGTGACGGTTCGTCGAGAGGCCTGCCGCTACAATCTCACGCCGACGACCTCGACGACGGCGATGCTCGCGCTGGGGGATGCCCTGGCGATGGCGCTCATGGACGCGCGTGGTTTTCAGGCCGAAGATTTCGCCAGGCTTCATCCCGGCGGCGTGTTGGGCAAGCGCCTCCTCTGGACGGTCAAGGATGTGATGCATAAGGGACGGGAGAATCCCGTGGTACGCGAGGACCACTCCGTCCGCCGGGCCCTGGAGGTCATGACCCGGACCCGACTCGGCGCCACGAGTGTCGTCGACGCTTCGGGACGCTTAACCGGCTATTTTACGGATGGCGATTTCAGGCGACTTGCTCCCAGGCAGCCGCTCATTCTGCAACAATGGGTCAAGCGCGTGATGACGCAAAAGCCTCATCGGGTCTCTCCGGATACACGGGTCGGCGAAGCCGCGGAACTGTTACGCCGCTATCGCTGCGATAATCTCCCGGTCGTTGACGCGAAGGGGAGGCCCATCGGGGTCCTCGATGAGCGGGATCTTCTGGCGGAGGGTATTCTTTGAGCAGGGCCGCGCTGGTGATCCTTTTGCTCGGCGCATGTCCCGCCTTCCTCGCGTGCAGGCGGGCTGCTCAAGAGGCCCTCACGACGCCCGTGGTTTCGCCATCGCCCACACAGATTCTCAAAGACTTTGAGATGAACGATTTGCGCCACAGCGTCAAAACGATGACGCTTCGTTCGATCGAAGCGCGCATTTATGATGAACAGAAGTACGCGGAGCTTGAGAAGCCCATCGTCCTTTTTTATCAAGAAGGACGTGTGTCCTCGCAGATGAGCGCGCCTTCCGGCAAAGTTCAAACCGAGACCCACGTGGTGGAAGCCTGGGGGGGCGTCAGCGTGGTGAGCTCGGATTCTTCCACACTCACCACGGAGCGGATGCGCTATGATCCGGAAACTCGCAAAATTCGCTCGGAAGACCCCGTGCGGCTTGAGAAACAGGATTCCATCACAGAAGGCATTGGGCTGGAGACCGATCCCGAGCTCCAACGTGTTAAAATCGGGCGTCAAAAAGTGCGATTTAAGAAGGGCCTTCAACCATGAACGCAAGGGCATCGGTGCAGCGGTTCTTCATCAGGGCCCTGGTGGTTTTGGGCACAGCAGGGCTGACGTTCGCGAAGGGGCCGGAGACGCCCGCGACCATCACCAGTGATGAGCTTGAGCTCCAAAACAACGGCGCGCTCACCATCTTTCGAGGCCATGTGGTGCTGACGCAGGGCCCCTATGAAGTGAGATCCGACCGGATGGTCCGCGTCAAAGCCGATGGGCGGGTCGAGGCGCAGGGGCATGTGGTGGGCAGCTGGGTTTCCCCCAAGAAGGAAAAGGTCCGCATCGAGAGCGAAGAGGCGGTCTATTATCCGTCGAAAGACACGGTGGAGCTCTGGGGCAAAACTCAGGTGGCTGTTTATCTTCATAGCGTTTCGGGTCAGGCACAGTTTCGTGCGGATCGCGGTTGGATTGATACGAAGACCCCGGGTAAGGCGCGGCTCACCGGCCAGGTCCGTGGTCATGTGGTGCCGGGCTCCTCATGAACCTGGTCGCCCAAGGTCTTGAAAAGTCGTATGGTCGCCGCAAGGTGGTGCGTGGCGTCGAAGTGTATGTGCGACCGGGAGAAGTGGTGGGCCTCCTGGGACCCAATGGTGCGGGCAAGACCACCTGTTTTCAGATGGTGATGGGTTTGGTCAGGCCTGACGCCGGATCGATCCTGCTCAATACGGAAAACATCACGCGCAAGCCGATGTATGAGCGCGCGCGCCTCGGGATCGGATACCTGGCGCAGGAGCCTTCGATCTTTCGGCGTCTGAGCGTTGAGGAGAATTTAATGGCCGTCCTTCAAATGCGCGACTTCCCCGGGCAGGAGAAGGGGGAAAAAATCAACGGTTTGCTCGCGGAGCTCGGCCTCGAGAAATTGCGTTCCCAGATGGCGCAGACCCTCTCGGGCGGGGAAAAACGACGATGCGAGGTGGCGCGTGCCCTGGTGACGGACCCCAAATATCTCTTGCTGGATGAGCCGTTTGTTGGGATTGATCCTTTGGCGGTCGCGGATCTCCAGAGCGTGGTGGTCAATCTCAAGTCGCGCGGGATCGGAGTGCTCATCACGGACCATAACGTCCGGGAGACTCTGGAGATCGTGGACCGCGCCTACATTTTGCATGAGGGTCAGGTCCGTGTCGAGGGGAGCGCCCATGAAGTGCTCTCTCATCCCGACGCCAGGCGCTTTTATCTTGGCGATAAATTCAGTTTATAGGAGGCGTTTATGCAAGTCAATATTTCGGCTCGGCACATCAAACTGACGCCTGCGATCAAGGATTACGTCGAAAAAAAACTTGAAAAAGCGCGTCGCTTTAATGATCATCTGATCTGGGCCCAGGTCGTCCTGGAAGTGGCCAAGCAGCGTCATCGGGCCGAAATCATCCTCCATGCCGCCGGCTACACCTTCGCTGCCAAAGAGGAGTCTGTCGATCTCTACGCGGCGATCGATCTGGCTTCGGACAATCTGGATGAACAGCTCCGGCGTTACAAAGAGCGTCATCGTGAACGCCGAGCGATCAACCCGCGTCGCTCCCCGCGCTCGAAATCGTGGGAAAAGGCGGCCACGCTCGTTGCCCCGGAGCCCACGGACCATCGTGTTTCGAGTGCGCGCCAGATGAAGCTCACAGCGCTCAGCTTAAACGAGGCGATTTCGGCCATGGAAGCGGCGGACAGCGCCCACTGGATTTTTCTGAACCGTGACAGCCAGAGGGTCACCGTTCTCTATCGCAAACCCGATCGAACCTACGGTGTTGTCGAATCGATTTCATGATGGGAAACCTGAGGAGGCCCTATGCCAACCAATCAAGATGAAAAAATAAAGATTATGGACATTCTAAGCCCCAGCGCTATTATCCCGGAGCTCTCGGCAACCAGTAAACGCGGCGTCCTGGAGGAGCTGATCGCACTCCTCAAAAATGAGGGCAAGGTCAAAGATGCTGCCACGACCGTCGACGTGCTGATCGAGCGGGAAAAATTGGGTTCCACAGGCATTGGACAAGGTATTGCGATTCCACACGCCAAGTCGGATCAGGCCACCCACGTGGCCGCCGCTTTCGGTGTTTCGCGTCGGGGGGTCCAGTTTGACGCGCTCGATGGCGAGCCCGTCCATATCGTGTTCGTCCTGGTCGCGCCGCCGGATGCGGCTGTGCTTCATCTGAAAGCGCTCGCGCGCATCTCCAGGCTCCTCAAGGACAAGTTTTTCAGGCAAGCGCTGCGTGAGGCCCGCACGGTTCCGGATATCCTAAAACTCATTCGAGAAGAGGACCAACTATAAATGAAATCCCTGCTCGTTGCTGATCTGTTGCGCGACAAAGAAGGAGATCTGCAGTTGACGCTCCTGGGCGGCTCCAAGGGGTTGCGCCGGGAGATCACGGTTTCGGAGATCAACCGCCCAGGCCTGGCGCTGTCGGGCTACCTCGATTACTTCCCTTCTGAAAGGGTCCAAATCATGGGGTTGGGTGAGCACACCTATCTTTCAACGTTCGCCAGCGCCAAGCGCAAGGAGGCCATCGCGAAAGTCTTTTCGTTTGACAAAAAACTCCCCTGCCTGGTGATCACGCGAGGGATCAAGCCGCACCGTGAGCTCATCGATTTGGCCAACGACATGCACGTGCCGCTCCTGCGTTCGGCGCTCACGACCGCGCACCTCATTGGTGAGCTGACGGTCTACATGGAAGAAAAACTGGCGCCGACCACCACCATTCATGGTGTGCTCATGAATGTCTACGGGCTGGGCGTCCTTTTGGTGGGGGACTCGGGGATTGGAAAATCGGAATGCGCCCTGGAACTCCTCAAGCGCGGCCATATGCTCGTCGCCGATGATGTGGTCGAGGTCAAACACCGCTTGGGGGGTGTGCTTTTCGGGACGGGTGCGGAGCTCATCCGTCATCACATGGAGCTTCGGGGCGTCGGCATTATCGATGTCCAGAAGATCTTTGGAGTCGGCAGCGTCCTCGATAAAACGCGCATCGAGCTCGTCATCCGCATGGAGGAATGGAAACAAACCGTCGAGTATGATCGCGTTGGCCTTTCCGAGAGGACGACCTCGATCTTAAGTGTCCGTGTCCCCGAGGTCGTGATGCCTGTTCGTCAGGGAAGAAACCTCGCGGTGCTCGTGGAAGTCGCGACGCTCAATGAGCGTCTCAAGTACCGTGGGGAATTTGCCGCCAAAGACTTTAGCAACAAGCTCATTTCGCTCATGGCGAGGAAAACCTCGGCGGCCAAGAAAGCGAAGGCCAGATAACCGATGAGAATAGATCAAGTCCTCTTTTGGATCGTGACCGGCATGTCGGGGGCGGGCAAGTCCCAGACCCTCAACTGCTTAGAGGACATGGGGTTTTTCTGTGTGGATAATCTGCCGGTTGCGCTCTTGCCCAAGATGGCCAAGTTATGTTCCGAATCCGGGAAACGTCTGCAGCGCGTCGCGCTGGGCATCGATGTGCGCGAGGGGGGGTTCCTCCAAGATTTCCTCGAAACGATCCAAAAGCTTAAACGACAGGGTGTGGATTGCCGTATTGTTTTTCTGGACGCCGATGATAAAGCCCTGCTTCGCCGTTTCTCCGAAACGCGACGGCGTCATCCCTTGGGGAAAAGCGTTTCGTTGGGGATTCGCGAGGAACGCAGGCAACTGCTCAAGATCAAGGAACTCGCGCACAAAATCATCGATACAAGCAATCTGACGCTGGCGGAGCTGAAGCAGCGGATCTTGGATCTCTTTGATAGCCGTCGGAACTCGCGCTCCGAAATTCAGGTGAGCCTGGTCTCCTTTGGGTACAAGTATGGCCTTCCGGTGGACGCGGACCTGGTCTGGGACGTGCGCTTTATGCCGAACCCGAACTATATCCAGCACCTGCGTCATAAAACCGGACGTGAACCCTCCGTTCGCCAATTCGTGATGGCCACCACACAGGCCCAGCGTTTTTCAAAAATGTTCTTTGAGCTGGTCTCTTCGTCCATGCCCCACTATGTGAAGGAAGGGAAAAGTTACCTGACCATCGCGATCGGTTGCACGGGAGGGCGCCACCGGTCTGTCGTGATGACCGAAGCCCTCTCGGCCTATCTGGCCAGGCGTGGTTGCAAAGTCCGCGTCCTTCACCGGGACATGGAACGATGATTTCGATCATTGTCCTGACCCATGGCCAATTGGGCCACGAACTCCTTCGAACGGTGCAGGATATCGCGGGCCGACAGGAGGGCCTGGTCGCCCTTGCGGTCACACCGGACATGGGCCCGCAGGACGTCGGGCAGATGCTGCTCGAGACGCTTGAGAAACTCCATGCCCCGGAAGGTGCCCTGATTCTCGTGGACATGCTGGGCGGCACCCCCTGCAATACCGCCCTCTTGAAAACCAAGGACCGTCCCGCCGAAGTCCTCACCGGCGTCAACCTTTACATGCTGCTCTCCGGTATTAATAATCGGCACAAAATGGATTTGAAGGCGCTTGCCGCCAAAGTTGCGGAGGATGGCCGGCGCGCGATCGTGTCCGCCAAGGACCTCTTACTGAAGAGGCTGAGCTGATGGGAGTTGAACTTTTACGCATCGATGACCGTCTGGTGCATGGCCAGGTGGTCGAAGGCTGGGTGAAGAGCTTTCGCGTCCAGCATGTCGTCGTGGCCTCCGACGAGGTGGGGGCCGATGATACCCAGAAGGCCCTCTATCAGCTGGCCGTACCGCATGGCGTGGGACTCTCCTGCCTGAACTTGGAGGAGACGGCGCGCCTATGGAAAAATGATTCCTGGAAGAGCGAGCGCGTGCTGGTCCTTGTCTCCACGCCCGACGAAGCCCTCTCCCTCTACGAGTTCGGTGCGCCGATCAGCTCGGTGAACCTTGGCGGCCTGCACTTTCGGCAAGGCCGCGTCCAGATCCTAAAAGGGATTAGCCTCGATGACGCCGATGTGCGGGCCCTGAAAGCGTTGACGGCCAAGGGGGTGCTCCTGGAGGCCCGGGCGCTTCCCCTCGATGAGCCGGTGAATATGGTGGGATATCTCCAGCGCTGGCAAGAAGAGCGTGAAGCGCTCCGGGAACAGCCCCAATGAACAAAGTGCATTTCATCCTCGGTGTTCATAATCATCAGCCCATCGGTAATTTTGATTTTGTTTTTGAGAAGGCCTATACCCACGCCTACCTCCCTTTCCTTGAGGCGATGGAACGTCATCCCGCGATTCACTGGAACCTCCACACAACGGGCATTCTGTGGGAGTGGCTGGAAAAGCACCACCCGGACTATATCGACCGCGTCGCCGCGCAGGTCAAAGAGGGACGATTGGAAATCCTGACGGGGGGGTTCTACGAGCCGATCCTCCCGGCACTGCCGGAGCTCGACAAGTCAGGACAAATTCAGAAACTCTCTCGCTATATTCGGGCCCGATTCAAGACCAAGCCCCGCGGCATGTGGCTTGCCGAACGCGTCTGGGAGCCCCACTTGGTGAAGACGCTCGCGGACAACGAGGTGGACTATACCTTGGTGGATGACACCCACTTCCTTTCCACGGGTCTGTCCCTCGAGGAAATGTGCGGGGCTTTCATGAGCGAGGAACAGGGCTCGACAGTCCTGGTCCTGCCCATCCGTCAGGACCTGCGTTACGCCATCCCCTTCAAGGAACCCGCCGAGACCCTCAACCTCTTGCGGCAGCATGTCTCACCGTCCGGGCATAAAGCCCTCGTCATGTTTGATGATGGCGAAAAGTTTGGCCTTTGGCCGGACACCTATGCCCACGTGTATGAGCAAGGATGGCTGGAGAAATTTCTCACGGTCCTTGAGAGCAACAAGGACTGGGTCCTCACCACGCGTATTTCGGATTACCTCAAGGCGCATGTGCCGCACGGTCGCGTCTATTTGCCGACCGCGTCCTATTCGGAGATGGGGGAGTGGACTCTGACGCCTCAGGCGCAGGACACCTTCCATCACTTTGGGAAACACCTTTCCGACGAGGACCGACTGATCGCGAAGCGTTTCATGCATGGCGGCTTCTGGAGGAACTTTCTCACCAAATACGAAGAGGCCAACAATCTGCATAAGAAGATGCTCTGGGTCTCAAGGAAAGTGCACAAGGCGGCCGACCATAAGGCCAACCCCAAATCACAGAAGGCCTTCGACGCCCTGTGGGCGGGCCAGTGCAATTGCGCCTATTGGCACGGCGTCTTTGGAGGCCTCTACCTTCCTCACCTGCGCCAAGCGATCTACCAGGAGCTGCTCTCCGCGGAAAGACAAGCGGACAAGATCCTGAAGGATGAAAGCATCAGCGTGACCCAGGAGGATTTCGACAAGGACGGCCGCCCTGAGGTGCTCATCGAGACCCCGACACAGAATCTCTATCTCTCGCCGGGCTCTGGCGGTACGCTCTATGAATGGGACCTCCGGCGGGAGGGGATCAATCTCCAGAATGTCCTGACTCGCCGGTCCGAAGCCTACCACCGGCAGCTTCTGGATTATGTGGACCCTCACGGCCACGCCTCGGCCGGACCGGTCAAGACGATCCATGACCTCGTTCGTGTCAAAGAGCCGGGACTCGAGAAGCGCTTGTTCGTTGATTGGTACAGGCGTACGAGCCTTTTGGATCACTTTTTCCATCCGACCACCACGCTTGAAAACTTCTACCAATGCCAGTATGGCGAGCAAGGCGATTTTGTGAAGATGGGCTATCAGGTCGATATCGTGGAAGACAAATATCCCCAGATTCGGCTCTCCCGAATGGGGTCGGTGTGGTCCGGAGAACAGAAAAATATGATCGCGGTCGAGAAAACCATCACCCTCACCGATGCCCTGGGGTGGCAAGTCGTCTATCGCATCCAAAATGTCCACGGCCCCGCCTGTCAGTTGTGGTTTGGCAGTGAGTTGAATTTCGCTTTTTCCAGCCAGGACAAGCAGGACCCCGAAGAGCATTTGAGTCAGACCGAGTGGATCCGGAGAGACCATGGCTATGGACTTGCCCTCCACATGGAGTTTGATCTGCCCGTCGATCTCTGGGAATTTCCGCTGGAGACCGTTTCGTTGTCGGAAGAGGGTTTTGAGCGGACCTATCAGGGAACGGTCGTTCTCGCGCACGCCAAGATCCCCTTGCAGCCCGGGCAGGTGTGGCTCCGGTCCTGGAAAGTCGGGGTGCGCCGCGCATGATCGTGGAGCGATTTCTTCTGGGAGCCATGTGGGCGGGCGTCATAGCGCTCGACTTTACGGCGCTGGGCCCTTTCATGATTTCGCAGCCGCTCGTGGCAGGACCTCTGTTTGGTTATTTGATGGGGAATGTGGCGGTCGGTGTTGTGGTCGGAGGGATCATGCAGCTGATGTGGATGGATTTAAGCCCGATCGGTGTGGGGATCCCTTACGACGCCACCTCTTCGACGCTTCTGGCCGTTTACTGGGCGAGCGCGCCCGGGCAAGGCTCCCTTTCCCAGATCGTGCTGTGTATGGCGCTGGCGATACCCTGTGGCTATTTCTTTCGCTGGGCGGACCAGCGAGCGCGGCGCGTCAACACCCGGATCATGCACCGTCTGGAAGCCGTTCGTGATGAGCAGCTGCCCCTGGCGTTATGGATGGGCATTGGCACGGGCGTCGTTTGGAGTTGGGTACGCTACACCGTGCTCTACGCGATCGTCTTTGTCCTGGGGGACCTCTTCTGGAAACGACTCGCCTATATGCCACGATTGGGCCCGTTGGATCAGGGTCTCATCCTGGCGATCATTCTCTTGCCCGTCGCAGGACTGGGGATCACCTTGGAGATTTTTCTTTCGGGAGACGATGAGGGCCGTTGGTCCTCAAAAAAGTCCGTGCAGAATTCGAAGAAGGACGCCTCATGAGGACCCTGGCTCTGTGGAGGTGTTTCGTCCGGTCGTTTGTGCTTCAGTCGCTTTGGAACTTTGAGCGGATGCAGAACATCGGCTTTGCGTTCAGTATGGATCCTCTCTTGCGCCACGTCTACCGTGCCAAGCACGATTTTTACGCTGCGCTTCGGCGTCACAGCGAATATTTTAATACGCATCCCTATTTTGCGCCCATCGTGATGGGGGTTCTTTTCAACCGGGAACTCTTCGCGGCCCAGAACAAACGAAACGACGAGGCGACGCTCGCGGTCCTCAAGAACTCCATGGGCGGCGCGTTCGGTGCCGTTGGGGATCATGTCATCTGGGGGGCGTGGCGGCCCTTTTGCGCCATCATGGCGCTCAGCGTCGGGCTCTTAGTCGGCTCTCCTGCTGGCCAAGGCGAGAACGCGCCTGCCGTCTACAACCCCGCGAGCGCCTTGCAGTGTGCCAAGTGGTGGGTGGTCGGCTTTCTGGCCATGTTTAATTCCATCCATGTCTGGCTCCGGTGGCGTGGCCTCTCCAAGGGCGCTTCCGAAGGGCCGCTGGTCGTGAAATGGGTGGAGTCGCTTCATCTCCAGAAGTGGTCCGCCGAGATTCGCCGAATCGGCCTGCTCTTTCTCTTCGCCGTAGTGCTCGTCTATTTTTCGCGGTGGACCGGTTCGGAGATGTTGATTTGGCTGATGGCGGTCTTTCTAGGGAGCGCGATCCTCAAGCGCTGGAACGTCCCGATCGTCGTCATCTTTTACCTCGTCTGCCTCCTGGCCATGATGATGACCCAGCTGGGGATCCACTGGCCCTCATGATGGAAAAACAACTGACCATCAAGAACCGATTGGGCCTCCACGCCAGGCCCGCGGCACTTTTTGTCCAGACCACCCATAAATTCGTATCCAGCATCAAAGTTCGAAAAGGAGATCAGGAAGTGGACGGCAAATCCATCATGGGCCTGATGATGCTGGCGGCGGAGGAGGGGTCGTCGCTTCTCATCATCGCGGACGGACCCGATGAACAAGAGGCCCTGGTCACCCTTGAACAGCTCTTCAGCGAGCGCTTTGGGGAGAAGGACTAACGCTTATGGGTGAAACCCGACCCAGCAGGCCGCCCATCGTCTTGCGCGGAATCGCCGCCTCGCCCGGCATCGGGATCGGGAAGGTCTTTGTCATGAAAGAGGAGGCCCTTTCCTACGTGTTCAAGGCCCTCAACAAGGAAGAGACCAAGAGGGAAATCCAGCGTTTTCGTACGGCTGTCCTGAAGACCCGGAGTGAATTTATCCAAACCCGCGAGAAAGTCCTTCAGGTCCTCGGAAAGTCCCATGCGTCTCTGATTGATGCGCACCTTCTCATTCTGGAAGATCCGCTTTTTACGAAGGACATCGAAAAAAAGATCACCCAGGACCAAATTAACGCGGAGGCCTCACTGGTCGCGGTCCTGGATGACATTGGCCGCAGCTTTGATCGGCTCTCGGACGTCTTCTTTCGGCAACGCAAAGACGACATCATGGATGTGGGCAAGCGGGTCATGCGGTACTTGCTGGGTCGTCAGGGAGGACCGCTCCAACAGCTCAAGGAACGTTGTGTGATTATCGCCCATGATTTGGGTCCCTCCGACACCCTGTCCCTGCGGGACGATTTAGTGGAAGGCTTCGCGACCGATATCGGGGGCCGGACGTCCCACACCGCGATCCTCGCCCAGGGGCTCGAGATACCTGCTGTCGTGGGGCTCAAGGACGCGCTCAGCCATATCCAGCCCGGTGATCACGTGATTGTCGACGGCAACGACGGTCTTCTCATCATCAACCCGACGATGGCGACACTCGAAAATTATCGCAAAGTCCGGGAAATTGAACTGGCGGAATTGCGGGACCTGGAAAAGTACAAGGATCTGCCGGCCAAAACCACCGATGGTCGCCAGGTCGTCCTGGCAGCCAATATCGAGTCTCCCGATGAGATCAAGACGTCTTTGGCCCATGGCGCTGAAGGAATCGGTCTGTACAGGACGGAATTTCTCTTCCTCAACCGAAAAGAGCTTCCCACCGAGGAGGAGCAATTCAAGGCCTATTCATCGGTCGCCCGGCAGATGCTCCCGTACAGTGTGATTATCCGCACGATGGACATCGGCGGCGATAAGCTTACGTCCCTGGGTGTCATGGGATTCAAGGAAGAGCAAAACCCGTTTTTGGGTCTTAGGGGCATCCGTCTTTGTTTGAAATTTACCGATATCTTCAAGACGCAGCTCCGAGCCATCCTGCGCGCTTCCGACAGCGGCAAACTCAAAGTCATGTATCCCATGATCACAAGCCTTGAGGAATTACGAGAGGCGAACAAGCTGCTTCAAGAAGTCCGGGAGGAGCTCCGGACCAAGCGTGTCCCCTTCGATCCGAAGATGGAGGTTGGCATCATGGTGGAAACGCCTTCAGCCGCCGTGATCGCCGACTGGCTGGCCCGAGAAGCCGACTTCCTGTCCATCGGCACGAACGATCTCATCCAATATACGCTTGCTGTTGATCGTGTGAACGAAAACGTGGCGCACCTCTACAACCCTCTGCATATGGGCGTCTTGCGGCTCATCCGCATGGTGATCGAGGCGGGCCACGCCGCCGGCAAGTGGGTGGGCATGTGCGGAGAAATGGCCGGGAATCCCTCGTTTACGCGCATCCTCCTGGGTATGGGCCTGGATGAGTTCTCCGTCCCAGCGGCCGCGGTGCCGCGAATCAAGCGTTTGATCCGAGAAATGTCGCAAGAGGAAGCGAATAAACTCGTCGAACGTATCTTCTCGAAGGGCGCCGATCCAGGCGACCCCAACGTCTTTTCCAGAATTTCATAAGCCACCTCATGGATATTCGTAACTTCTGCATTATCGCGCATATTGATCATGGCAAATCGACGCTTGCCGACCGCCTGCTCGAGACCACCGGCACCATCCCGAAGCGGGAAATGCGTGAGCAAATCATGGACGGCATGGAGCTCGAGCGTGAACGCGGCATTACGATTAAGGCGAAGGCGATCCGGATGTCGTACACCCCGCCAGGTTCTTCGAGACGCTATGTCTTAAACCTCATCGATACCCCGGGGCACGTGGACTTTACCTATGAAGTGTCGCGGGCGCTAGCGGCTTGCGAGGGGGCGCTCCTCCTGGTCGACGCGACGCAAGGCGTCGAAGCCCAGACCTTGGCCAATGCGACGCTCGCCAAAGACGCGGGGCTCGAAATCATTCCCGTCATCAACAAGATCGACCTCCCTGCGGCCGATCCGGAGAATTGTCAGCACCAGATTCGCGAGGTTCTGGGCATCACGCGAAAGCCTGTGCTGGCCAGCGCGAAAGTCGGCCAAGGAATCGACGATATCCTCTCGACCATCGTTCACGATATCCCGGCCCCCGCCACCGACACACAGGCCCCCTTTAAGGCGCTTGTGTTTGACTCTGTCTTTGACACCTTTCGGGGGGTGGTGGTCTACGTGAGGATCCTCGAAGGGGAAGTGTGTACGGGGATGAAGCTTCAAATGATGCAGACCGGACGCGAGGTCCTGGCCGAAGAGATTGGCACGCTCCAACTGAAATACATCAAGGCCGATCGCCTGCAGGCAGGCGAAGTCGGCTACATGATCCTCGGGCTGAAGGAATTGCAGGATGTGCGAATGGGCGATACCCTCACCGCCGTCGACCGCCCGACGTCTCAGCCCCACCCTGGCTATAAAGAGCTCAAGCCCTTTGTTTTCGCTGGCATTTATCCGGTCAATCCAAGCGATTACGACAATTTGAAAAAGGCCCTGGAAAAGCTGCACCTGACAGACTCCGCTTTTTCCTTTATCCCGGAGACGTCGACCGCTTTAGGTTTTGGTTTCCGCGCCGGATTTCTGGGGCTCTTGCATTTGGATATTGTGAAAACACGTATTGAAAGGGAGTTCGAAATTCCTCTCATTGCGACGGCGCCCAACGTGGAATACGAGGTCGTGACCCAGCAGGGCGAGAAGATCGAAGTCGATAACCCGGCGAAATTTCCCGAGCCCGGCGTGGTCAAGGAAATCCTGGAGCCTTTTGTGACGGCGACCATTCTTGTGCCGGTCGACTATGTCGGGGCGATCATGCAGCTCTGTCAGGACCGCCGCGGCATCTTCCATGACATGAAGTACCTTTCCGCGACCCGCGTGGCGCTGCATTACGATTTGCCGCTCGCCGAGATCGTCAGCGATTTCTACAACGAGCTGAAATCCCTCTCCAAGGGGTATGCCTCCTTCGATTATGACCATGCGGGATACTCGGCCGCGGACCTGGTGAAGATGGAGATTCTGGTCAACGCGGAGGTGGTCGACGCTTTTTCCTTTATTGTCCATACGGAAAAAGCATACGCGCAGGGCCGCACCTTGGTAGAATCACTGAAGGAACTCATTCCCCGCCAGATGTTTGAAATACCGCTCCAGGCGAAAATAGGAAGCCGGATTGTTGCGCGGGAAACGATCCCTGCGATGCGCAAAGATGTGCTGGCCAAATGTTATGGCGGTGACATTACGCGCAAGCGAAAACTCCTGGAGAAGCAGAAGGAAGGCAAGAAGAAGATGAAGCAGTTTGGGGCTGTTGAAATTCCTCAAGAAGCCTTTATGGCGATTCTCAAGCGTTCCTAGGAGACAGATTTGGAAAGCACACTTTTTTGGATTGGCTGCGGCCTTGGCGCATACGGTGTGGTGCTGCGTAAGATCTTCCAGCGCGAGCGATGGATTCAAAACCAAGCGCTGATCACGCTGCTTCATCTGCTCTTTACGGTGTCGGTGGGCGCCCTCATCGGTTTTGTTTATAGCGCTTCGACGGATCTCCAGGGGCCCTCGCCCGAGTGGCCGCTCCTGGGCGCGGGGGTGGGGCTGGTGTGGGGAATCACCCAGGCGCTCTGGGGCAGGTCGAAATCGGGCAACGGCACCCGACTGCTCACTTCAGACCTGGAATGGATCGAAACATCGTTTTCCGCGATCCTGCTGGCCTCGGTCATTATGTACGCCATCCTCCAGGCGTTTAAAATCCCTTCAGGGTCCATGCAAAACACGCTTCTGGAAGGCGACCATCTATTCGTCAACAAATTTATTTACGGCATTCGCATCCCGTTCACCGAGAAACGAATTCTGAGAATCCGTCCTATTCGGCATGGCGACGTGATTGTCTTCGAGGCTCCTCTGAGCGCCATGGTCTCGGCTCGAGAAAAGGAGCGGCGTGTTCGAAAAGATTTCATTAAGCGCGCCGTCGGGCTTCCTGGCGATACGATCGAGATCAAGAATAAACGCCTTTATGTCAACGGCGTGCTCGACACGAACCCTTTTCCCGTTTACAAGGACCTTTCGACCTACCCTGCCGCCAAACTTCGCCTGGGCGCCGAGCAATACCAGCGGCTCTGGGAAAGCGGCGGGTTTGCCACCCTGATGCGTCCCCAGATCGGGGACAACTTTGGACCGATCCAGGTTCCTGCGGGCCACTATTTTGTCATGGGGGATAATCGCGATGGATCGTTTGACGGTCGTTTCTGGGGGCCGCTTCCGGAGCGATTGCTCAAAGGCAGAGCCTGGGTTGTCTATTGGCCGCTCAGGCGTATCAAGGTGATACGATAAAGGGGACAGAGGAGGCACTATGCATTATCAGCATTGGCTCATGGCAAGCGTTGTCTTTATTATCCTCGAGATTCTGCCGCCGCCGACCCATTTCTTCTTCGTATGTATGGCGATCGGTGCGCTCGGGGGCTCGATCGCGGCGCTCTCTGTGCCGAACGTCGCGTGGCTTCCGTGGGTGGTCTTTGCCGTCGTCACGGTGGCACTGACACCGCTACTCATCCCCCTCGCCAAGTTTTTGTTTACGCCCAAGCCTCATGCGTCGAACGTCGACTCGCTCCTCGGTCAGAAGGTGCTCGTCCTGGAGGCGGTGGACCCCCGGCAGGCAGGCAGGGTCAAAGCGGGAGGCGAGGAGTGGCGGGCTGTGACGTATGGGGATCGCCTCGAAAAAGAGAGTTGGGTCCTGGTTGAAAAAGTCGAAGGAACATCACTGGTGGTCAGGAGGCTATCATGAACTTTCCGTTTAGTTTTGCAGGTTTATTAGCGGTTGCGGCCGTCATCTATGCATCGCGAGCGCTCCGTATCGTGCGTCAATTCGAAAAAGGACTCGTGGAAACGTTCGGGCAATACAGCAAAACCTGCAGTCCCGGGTTGGTCCTTTTATTCCCGCCCATGCAATCCATTCGCATGGTGGATATGCGCGAGCAGGTGATGGACGTGCCTCCGCAGGAAGTGATCACCAAAGACAACGCTTCGGTGACGGTTGATGCCGTGATCTACTTTCAAGTCACCGATCCTGTTAAAGTGGTCTACAACGTCGCCAATTTCGCCCTGGCCGCGATCAAACTGGCCCAAACGAACCTTCGAAACATTGTGGGCGAAATGGAATTGGATCAAACCCTCACGAGCCGCGAGCGTATCAACAGCCAGCTTCGTCAGGTGCTCGATGAAGCGACCGACCGGTGGGGCGTCAAAGTCGTACGCGTTGAAATCCAAAAGATCGAACCGCCCCAGGACATCACGATGTCGATGTCCAAGCAAATGAAAGCCGAGCGTGAAAAGCGCGCGGCGATCCTGGAAGCGGAAGGACTGAAGCAGTCCGCGATTTTGAAAGCCGAAGGGGTGAAGGAAGCCGTGGTGCTCGAAGCCACCGGCCAGAAGCAGTCGGCGATCTTGAAAGCGGAAGGTCAAGCTGAAGCGATCAAGCGCGTGGCCGACGCTCAGAAATATGAGACTGAAGTTGTTTATCAAGCGATCCACACGGGCAACCCGACGAAAGACTTGATCGCGATCAAGTATCTGGAGACCCTGGAGAAGATGTCGGAAGGCCCCGCGACCAAGATTCTTATACCGCTGGAGACAGCGGGTCTTGCGGGAGCTGTCGCAGGAGCGGTTGAGCTCCTCAAAGACTCCAAGAATGACGGAAAGAAGTCCTAAGGGCCTCTATCTCCATATCCCGTTTTGCCGTGCCCGGTGCGGGTACTGCGATTTCGTCACGTTCGCCGGTATCGAAGACCGAATCGATGCCTACGTACGGGATCTCTGCCAGGAGATTGAACTTCACGCGTCTGCCCTGCCTCGCCCGTCGTTTCTTTCAACGGTGTTCTTGGGCGGTGGGACGCCCTCGCTCTTGGGGCCGCACCATGTTGGCCAAATCCTGGGCACGGTCCGGAAGGCCTTTGCCTTAAATCCCAATGCCGAAATTACGATGGAAGCCAACCCCGAGAGCGTGACAGGCGATAAGGCAGCGGGTTGGTTCGGCGCGGGGGTCAATCGCTTGAGCCTCGGCCTGCAGAGCTACGATGACCGACTGCTGAAAATGGCAGATCGGCTGCATACGGCGCAAGACTTCGAGAATGCTTTTCGGTCTTCTCGAGAAGCGGGTTTCCGTAATCTGAATGTGGACCTCCTCTATGGTCTTCCCAGCCAGTCCCTCCAAGATTGGCAGGACACGCTGGAGAAGACGACCACCTACTATCCTGATCACCTTTCCCTCTATGCTTTGAAGGTGGAGGAGCACACTCCCTTTCGAGACAGCGGCGTCCGGACCGACGAAGATCGCCAGACCGACATGTACGACTGGGCCCGTGCTTATCTGAAGCAGAGAGGCTATGGCCATTACGAAATCTCGAATTTCGCCCTTCCCTCGAAGGAATGTGAGCATAACCTCATCTACTGGCGGCAAAAGGATTACATCGGTGCCGGCGTCGGTGCCGTGGGATGCGTCGGAGGCGTCCGGTGGGAAAATCATAAAACTCTTGACGATTATGGACATGATCTGGCGAGGGGGAAGCTTCCACAGGCATCGAGAGAATTCTTGAGCGAAGAGACGCGGCGTTTTGAGCGTCTGATGCTGGGCTTGAGACTTCGCGAGGGGCTGGAATGGGAAGAACCCGATCCCGATTGGCAAGGCAAACGCCGTCGCCTCGCGGAGCGGCGCTTGCTGGAAGTGACTCCGGAAGGCCGCTGGCGGGTCCCGGATGAGTCGGTGCTGCTCACCAATCAGGCGCTCCTCCCTTTCGCAAGCTGACCGGACACCTTCGATGAAAACCGTATTAGACGTTCAGCATGTTCATAAGACTTACGGGAATTTCAACGCGGTCCAAGAGATCAGTTTCACGGTCAAGACAGGCGAAATTGTCGGGCTTCTCGGACCCAACGGGGCGGGGAAAACGACCTTGATCAGTATGGTCTTGGGCGTGCTGGAACCCTCCGGCGGGGAGATTTGGATCAAGGGTCGTCGGATTACGACGCAAGACCGCGCGGCGCTGGGCGACGTCAATTTCGCCGCGGTCTACGCGCCTCTGCCAGGCAACTTGACCGTCGAAGAAAATCTCAAGATCTTTGGGTTGCTCTATGGTGTGCAGAATCTCTCGGACCTCCTTCCCGGGATGCTGCAACGCTTCCAGCTGGGACAATTCCGGAAAACGAAGTGCGGCCTGCTCTCCTCCGGCGAACAAACGCGCGTGAGCCTCGCCAAGGCCATGCTGAACCAACCCGAGCTCCTCTTGCTGGACGAGCCGACCGCTTCTCTTGACCCGTCGGCGGCCCGGCAGACGCGTGATCTGATCCTGGAGGTGGTCAAAGAAGGCCGGTGCGGCGTGCTTTGGACCTCCCATAATATGCGCGAGGTGGAAACGGTTTGTGATCGCGTCATTTTCTTATCCCATGGCAAAATCCTCCTTGAAGGCGATCCGAAACGGCTGCCCCGAGAGCATGGCAGGGCGAATCTCGAGGAGCTCTTTATCCATTTAGCGCGTGAGCCTCTCGCCCAGGAGATGGACTAGATGACACGGTCTCTCCATCGGGTCTATGCCATCGCGCTGAGGTACCTCTATTTGATGCGTGGGAGTTTTTCCAGGGTCTTGCCGCTCTTTATCTGGGTGGCCATCGATATGGTGCTTTGGGGATTTCTCACACGTTATCTTCAAAGCATGATGGTCCAAGGACAAGACAAGATCATGGTGTTGCTGGGGGCCGTGCTGCTTTGGGACTTCTTTATACGCGTGATGCAGGGGGTGACCATGACGTTCTTTGAAGACGTTTGGTCCCGCAATTTTCTGAATGTCTTTGCTTCCCCCATCACGGTTGGCGAATACCTCTTGGGGCTTATCTTGTGCAGTGTCCTGACGAGTCTTGTGGGACTCTTGGTGATGTGGCTGGTGGCGTCCCTGGTTTTTGGTATGACGATGGCGATTTACGGCTCGATGGTCTTGCCCTTTCTGTTGATCTTATTCGTTTTCGCGATTTCTCTTGGAATTTTGTCTTGCGGCATGGTCTTACGTTGGGGTCCAGCCGCGGAATGGTTCATCTGGCCCATCCCGGCGCTCCTCTCACCTTTTGTGGGCGTCTTCTACCCGCTCTCCATTCTCCCTCGCTGGATGCAGCATGTCGGGGCCTGCCTGCCTCCCTCCTACGTCTTCGAGAATCTCCGCCAAATCTCGCTCACAGGCTCTTTCTCAACCGGATCACTCCTGATCGGTGCAGCTTTGGCCGCTCTTCTACTCGGGGTTTCCTACAGGGCCTTTGTCTCTATCTATAAGGAAGCGACGCGTTTGGGGCTGATTGCACGCTATAGTGCGGAAACGGTCGGATGAGGATTCGACGTGCTGCGCGGATGAAAATTGGCACTTCAAAACATATCTATATCTAGATATTAATCCACAATCTATTGACATTATAATTTCAAAGCTGATATAGTCTTAGCACTCAGTTCTCCAGACTGCTACTTTACAGACAAGACAGAACTTATGAGAGTCCTCGATCCCAAGACGTCACAAGATCGTAAGCGACGCCTCCTGCAGGCGGTCATTTACCATTTCATGAAAACGGGCAAGCCCGTGGGGTCGCACGTGATCGTGGACAAGTACAACTTTGGGATGTCTTCGGCGACGGTCCGAAATATGCTGCTCGATCTCGAAAAGGAGGGTTTTCTCATCCAGCCCCACACGAGCGCCGGGCGCGTCCCTTCCGACAAAGGATACCGTCTCTATGTGGATTCGCTTCTCGAGGTGCAGTCGCTGGCGGTCGCCGAAGAGGAACGCATACGCCGGGAGTATGCCGCTCGCGCCAAAGAGCTCCAGGACGTGCTGATCTCGACCTCGCGCATGCTCTCTTCGCTTTCGAGCTATACCGGGATGGTGCTTTCGCCGAGGCTGGACAAGTCCCTGCTTCGGCGCCTTCAGCTCATCTCGATTTCGCCAAGTCAGATTTTGGTCGTGATTCTTTCCCAGTCAGGGTTCATCCGCCATAAGGTGCTGAACTTGAAGAGCCCGATGAGCTCCCAGAGACTGTCCATCATCAGCGACATGCTTAATGAACGCCTGGCCGGACTGCCACTTTCGGAAGCGAGGACGCAGATCCTTCATCATATTGAGGCGCTTCAACAGGAACAGTCCGATGCGTTTTTGCTCGCCCGTGACCTGGCCCGAGAAGCCTTTGACCTGAATGCCGTCGAGGGGGATCTTTATGTCGAAGGGAGGGAGAATATCTTCTCCTTTCCAGACATGGGCGATTTCGATGAGATCTCCGGGATCTTGAGAGTGATGGAACACAAGAACCTTCTCTCTTCGGTCCTCGAGAAGACGATGAAGAAGGGGGGGCTTTTGGTCAATATCGGCGCAGAAAACGTGCGTCCGGAACTTCGCCACGTGTCCCTTGTTTCCAATACGTACAAACTGAACGACCAGACGGTAGGCGTGCTGGGCATCATGGGTCCTCGGCGCATGGAGTATGGCAGGATGATTGCGCTCGTCGAAGGGGTCGCGAAGATCGTGAACCAGATGCTGGAACGTATGGTGCCGAATGAGTGACGAACTCGAGGAAAAACTTTCGGAGCTGGCCATCCTGCAGCAGTCCGTGGAAGAGCAAAAGGCCAAAGCCGATGATTATTACGACCAGCTTTTGAGGCTCAAGGCCGAGTTTGAGAATTACCGGAAACGTGTCGAAAAAGAAAAGCAGGACCTTCGGGCCTGGGGCAAGCAAGAAGTCCTCATGCCGCTCTTGTCGCTCGTCGATGTCTTTGAGCAGGCGCTCAGCCAAGCGGAGCATGCCAAGGACATGAAGCAGGTCACGGAAGGCCTCGGTTACTTGCATAAGAGCTTTTCCAACTTTTTAAAGTCCGAGGGACTTTCCGTCGTCGAGCTCATGGGCAAGCCTTTCGATCCCCATACGGCGGAGGCGGTGGAACAAACGGAAGTCGAGGAATCGAAAGTGGGCCAGGTGGTGGAGGAGCTGCAGAAGGCCTACAGTTTTCAAGGCCGGATCATCCGGCCCGCGCGTGTCAGAGTTGGGGTCGCGAAAAGCCCCACACCATAATTTAAGGAGGTTGTATCATGGCAAAAATCATTGGCATTGACTTAGGAACATCCAATTCAGCGGCGGCCGTGATGGAGGCGGGCAAGCCTGTCATCATTCCCTCCGCGGAGGGCACGACGCTCGGCGGCAAGGCTTTTCCCTCGTATGTCGCCATCACGAAGGACGGGCAGCTCCTCGTAGGAGAGCCCGCGCGCCGGCAAGCGGTCTCGAACCCCGAATCCACCATGTATGCCTTCAAGCGGAAGATGGGTCAGCCGCACAAGTATCAGGCGGGGGGCAAGGAATATACCCCACAGCAGCTCTCAGCCTTTATTCTCCAGAAGATCAAGAAAGATGCCGAGGCCTACCTCGGTGAAAAGATCGAAAAGGCCGTCATCACCGTACCGGCTTATTTCGACGACAACCAACGCCAGGCCACCAAAGATGCGGGTGCGATCGCAGGGCTTGAGGTGGTCCGACTCGTGAATGAGCCTACAGCGGCCTGCCTCGCCTACGGTTTGGATAAGTCCGGCCAGAGCCAAAAAATCATGGTCTTTGACCTGGGGGGCGGGACGCTGGACGTCACGCTCATGGACATGTCGAGCTCAGGCTCGGATGCCACCTTTGAAGTCGTCGCCACCTCCGGCGACACGCAGCTCGGCGGGACCGACATGGATAATGCCCTCATTGAGGCGGTCGCCGGTGAGTTTCGTAAGGAAACCGGGATCGACCTGCTCAAGGACAGGCTCGCGATGACCCGCCTCAAGGAAGCTGTGGAAAAAGCCAAAATCGAGCTGTCCACGGTGCTGGAAACCGAAATCAACCTGCCGTTCATTACGGCTGACGCTTCGGGACCGAAGCATCTCACGCAGAAACTCACGCGGGCCAAGCTCGAGGGCATCGTGAAGCCGATCATTGACCGATGCATCGGTCCCGTCGAGCGGGCCTTGGATGACGCGCGCAAGAACCCCAAGCACTCCTGGGGATCGATTCAGGAAATCACGAAGATCATTCTGGTGGGCGGTCCGACACGCATGCCGATCGTTCAAAAGTTTGTCGAAGAGCACGTTGGCCGTAAGGTCGAACACGGTATTGACCCGATGGAGTGCGTCGCGTTAGGCGCGGCGGTCCAGGCGGCGGTCTTAACGGGTGAAGTGAAGGACGTGCTGCTCCTGGATGTGACACCGCTCACCCTGGGCATTGAGACCCTGGGCAGCGTGCGCACGCCGCTCATCGATCGGAATACGACCATCCCCGTCAAGAAATCTCAGGTCTTCTCGACGGCGGCGGACAATCAGTCGTCTGTGGAGATCCACGTGCTCCAGGGGGAGCGCCAGATGGCCAAAGACAATGTCTCTCTGGGCAAGTTCATCCTGGACGGGATTCCGCCCGCGCCCCGCGGCATGCCGCAGATTGAGGTTTCCTTTGACCTCGACGCCAACGGCATCCTCCACGTCACCGCCAAAGACCTTGGCACCAACAAGGAGCAGTCCATCCGCATCTCCTCCCCCAGCAAGCTTTCCAAGGACGAGGTGGATAAGTTTGTCAAGCAGGCGGAGCAGTTCGCGGAGGAAGATAAAAAGACCCGTGATCAGATCGAGGCCAAGAACGAGCTGGATGGTCTGGTCTATGCCACAGAAAAATCCGTCAAAGACCATGGCGACAAAGTCTCAGGGGACGAGCGCCTGGAACTCGACAGGGCCTTGTCGGAAGCCAAAGAGGCCCTCAAAAGCGGCAACGTGGAGAGCTTGAAGAAGGCCAAAGAGACACTCATGAAGGCGTCTCACAAGCTGGCCGAAGTCGTTTATAAGGAAGCGGCCGCCAAAGCCAAGGCCGGCCAGGAAGCTCCCTCCGGTGGCGCCACCCAGGGCCCGACCAATGGCGGCCCCGAGGCGGTGGACGCAGAAGTCGTCGATGAAGGGAAGAAGTAATTGGCGGAAAAAAGAGACTATTACGATCTCTTAGGCGTCACGAAATCCGCCTCCCAGGACGAGATCAAGGCTGCCTATCGGCGTCAGGCGATTAAATATCACCCGGACAAAAACCCGGGGGATAAGACCGCCGAAGCCCAGTTCAAGTCCATCAATGAGGCCTACGAGGCCCTCTCGGACGCGAATAAACGGGCGGCCTATGACCGCTTTGGTCACGCCGGCGTCTCGGGTGCCGGCGCGGGAGGTCCCGGAGGTTTTGGCGGCTTCTCCACGGATTTCGGCGACGTCGACCTGGGCGATATTCTCGGCAATATCTTCGGCGGTGCCGATGCCTTTGGCGGCCGCTCACGCCGAAGCTCCCGCACCTCGCGCGGCGAGGACGTCGCGCTTGAAGTCGATATCACCCTTCGCGAGGCTTACGAAGGCGCCAAGAAACCTGTCCGTTTATCCCGCCTTGAAAAGTGCGAGCACTGCGGCGGCAGCGGCGCCAAACCCGGCACCTCGGCCGTCACCTGCAAGTCTTGTCATGGAACAGGGCAGGTCCGGAGCCAACGCGGCTTTTTCATGATGCAGCAGAGCTGTCCCACCTGCCGCGGTGAGGGGATGGTGAATCCCTCTCCCTGCCCAAGTTGTCGCGGCATGGGCGCTGCGCAGAAGGACGCGACCCTGACGGTCAGAATTCCCCAGGGCGTCAGGGAAGGGACGTCCCTTCGTATTTCCGGGGCTGGCCATGCCGGTTTTCGCGGCGGTTCTTCCGGCGACCTCTATGTCGTGATCCATCTGACGACCGACAAGCGCTATGTCCGCAATGGAGATGATCTCTACGTTGAAGAGCGTCTCTCTTTCCCGCAAGCGGCGATGGGCTGTGAGATCCATGTGGAAACCATGGACGAGCCTGTGACGATGAAGATCCCGCCTGCGACACAGAACGGCGCCCTTTTTCGACTACGGGACCGCGGGATGCCGCGTCTTGAAGGGCGAGGCCAGGGAGATCAATACGTCAAGGTGATCGTCGATGTACCGAAAGATCTAAGCTCCAAGCAGCGAGAACTCTTGCGGGAGTTCGCCAAGACGCTCGGCGAAAAACCGGAGCAGTACGACGAAAGTGTCCTCCGCAAAATATTTGGAAGAGGCTAATACATATTGTCATTCACCGCGGCCGTTAGCCGGAAATCTTCGGTTCTATGTAACCCCCTCGCCCGCGGAACGCGGGAGAGGGCGGGGGTGAGGGCAGGTCTGCGTCGGAAGATGAGGCTGTGCCCTCACCCTTCACCCTCTCCCACCTGGCGGCGGGAGAGGGGATTAATAAGTGCAACTGGATCAGACGGACGGAACCCCTATGCTGAAGATTTCGGGTTAGCGTCCCCTACCGTATTTATGATCGGAAGGGACGGTCTGCCAGAAATGTGGGGGGCGGGAAACCCGCGCCTATGAGCTCTCGCTTTTTTGTCCCGCCGGAACAAATCAAAAACCGACGCTTTGTGATGCTGGGTTCGGAAGCCCGGCACGCGGCACAGGTTCTTCGACACAAGGTGGGGGACGTGATCGATTTCTTCGACGGGGCAGATCTTTCCTACCGCGGACGCATTGAGAGTATCAGCGCCGATCGTATCGAAGGCGCGATTCTGTCCGAAAGCCGCGCGGCCGCGCTTCCGAAGACGTCCTGTGTCCTTTATCAGGCGTTGGTGAAGGGTCCCCGGTGGGACTGGCTGGTCGAGAAATCCTGTGAAGTAGGAGCGTCGCGACTGGTCCCGCTTCTCACCGCGCGGACCCTCATCAAACCGGGAAGAGCAGGCGCACTTGAGCGCTGGAAGCGCATTGCCCTTTCCGCGGCGAAGCAATGCGGACGTTCGAGTGTGATGGAGATTGGACGTCCTGTTTCCTTGCAGGAGGCGCTTCAAACGGTGCCTCGTGAGGGCCTCTCGTTCATCCCCTGGGAAAAAGAAACGACCGTGACGCTTCGTCAAGCCTACCGTCCTTGTGATCGGATTTCGCTCTTCATTGGGCCCGAAGGGGGCTGGGAGGCCGCTGAAGTTGAGCTGGCCCAGCGCCATGGCGTACGGCCTGTGACCCTGGGGCCTCTCTTGCTCCGTTCCGAAACCGCCGGGCTCGTCGCACTGGCACAACTCTTGGCCGAAAGAGGGGAATAATTTGATGGATGTCCATGTTTGGCTCTGGGCGCTCTTCGTGGTGGTGGTCATCGTGGCGTTGATCGTCGATATGGGTCTCAAGAGTCACCGGGGCGCCCATGTGGTTTCCTTCAAAGAAGCGGCCTTGTGGAGTCTCCTCTGGCTTGTCCTGTCTCTGTCTTTTGCCGGCATCATTGATGCGGCCATGGGGCACGAGCGCGCTCTTGAGTTTCTTGCCGCCTACCTCATTGAGAAGTCGCTCAGCGTCGACAACATGTTCGTCTTCGTGATGATCTTTAAATTCTTCTCCGTCCCCGACTGCTACCAGCACCGCGTGCTCAAATGGGGCGTCTTGGGAGCCATCGGGATGCGCTTCGTGATCATCTTTGCGGGCGTGACCCTCTTGCACTACTTCCACTGGATGCTCTATGTCTTCGGCGGCCTGCTCATCATCACGGCGCTCAAGATGTTCCGGGACAACCCGGATGCCATCCACCCGGAGCACAACGGGGTCCTGAAGCTCTTGCGGCGTTTCATGCCGGTCACGACCCAACTGGATGAGCACCACTTCCTCACCCGGCTCGAAGGCAAGTGGCATGCCACGCCCTTGTTCGCTGCGCTGGTGGTGGTCGAAGTTTCCGATCTGATTTTTGCGATTGATTCCATACCGGCAGTCCTGGCGATTTCGAATGACCCCTTTATCATCTTCTCCTCCAATATTCTGGCGATCCTGGGTCTGCGCGCCCTCTACTTCTTGATCCATGGTCTCATCGGCTATTTTCGTTTCCTGCGCTTTGGCCTCGCCATTGTGCTCGTCTTCATCGGCGTCAAAATGCTTCTGGCAGACCTCTATAAGATCCCGATTGGTGTATCGTTGGGGGTGGTCGGACTGGTCTTGGCCATATCGATTTTGTTTTCTCTTGCCATCAAAGACCAAGCCAGCCATCACGAAAGCGAATGACACCCTCCATCGCTTTTCATACCTTCGGGTGTAAGGTCAACCAGTATGAAACCGAAGAACTCCGGGAGCAGTTTCGCCTGGGTGGATACCGTGTCGTCCCCGGGAGCCAGCCCGCCGACATTGCGATCGTGAACTCCTGCACCGTCACCTCGGGCGCCGATCGCTCCTGCCGGCAGCTCATCCGCAAACTCTTGCGTGAACTAAAGGGCTCTCGTGTGGTGGTGACCGGATGCTACGCGGAGCGCGCGGCAGAAGAGCTGCGCCAGATCTCCCCCCGGGTGGAAGTCTATGGGAACCATGAGAAGCCCATGATCGCCATAGCCCTGGGCGTGCCCACGGCCTGTGTCCAGGAGGCCGCCAGGAGCGGCGTGACGGCCCTTGCTGATCGAACGCGCGCCTATATCAAGATCCAGGACGGTTGTGATGCGAAGTGTACGTACTGCATCATCCCCTCCGTGAGGCCGAATCTCATTTGTCGATCGCCAGAGCGAATCCGCGCAGAGGCCAGCAATTTGATTGACAAAGGCTTTCGTGAGATTGTCCTGACAGGAGTTCGATTGGGTCGCTATCAATATGGTGGAACTGATGATTCCATCTCGTCACCCCGGCGGACGCCGGCCCTCCAAACACCCGGCGGGCCGGGTCGCCGGACTTGTGGAGACCCGGGGTCCATCATGATGGATTCCGGCTTTCGCCGGAATGACGTAAAATTTCTCCAACAACAATGGACATTTGAGAGACTTCTTAAAGCTTTGCTTGAGTTGCCTGGAGATTTCAGGATACGTCTGTCCTCCCTTGAGGTCACCGAGATTCCGGACGAGCTCGTGATGCTCGCGGCGCGGCACCCCAAACTTTGCCCCTTCTTTCATATCCCGCTTCAATCCGGCGATGATGCCGTGCTCAAGCGCATGGGACGTTGGTACAGTTCTCAGGATTACCGGGACCGGGTGCGCTGGATCAAGTCCCGCATACCGGAGGTGGCGCTCTCAGCGGACATCATCGTCGGTTTTGCGGGGGAGGGGGAAACAGAATTTCAGCGCACCCTGCAGCTCCTCGAGGAAGAGGGGTTGAGCCGCATCCATGCGTTCCGCTATTCGGTGAGGCCCGGGACGCCCGCCCAGCGTCTGTCGGGTCATGTGGATCCGCGAGTCAAAGCGCAGAGAACGCGGACGATGGTGGCCTTGGACCGAACGCTGCGTCGCCGCTATGCCGAGATGTTTGTGGGTCGAAGCGTTCGGCTTCTTGTAGAATCCGATGGGACGGGCTATACGGAGCGCTATGTCCGGGCCCGCGCGCCCGAGGGCGCGCGCGAAGGCGAATTTATCGATTGCATTTACCCTCCTGAAGGGATAGATTTGATCTATGACTGAGAACGGTCCACCCGAGCGCCAGACCATCTGGAAAGAGGTCGCGGGACAGCTTTCCGATCATGTGGAACTGGCATCGCTCGAATTGCGTTACGAAACGGAGCGGGTCACGAAGCGCCTCGTTTGCGCCGCCTGTATCTTGGTCCTTGTGCTGACCGGCTTTATCGTGCTGCAGGTCGCGCTCATTGGCGGTCTGATGAAGCTTGGCCTGCCTTTAAGTCTTTCGGCGCTGATCTTTGGGGCCCTCTATTTTGTGATCGCCTTCGTGATTTATCGCTTGGCACGGCGCGATAAGCGTGTGGGGCCTCCCTTTGCTTCGACCCAACGTGAACTCCAGGAGACCATCCATTGGATTCAGAAAATTTTATCCTAAGCCGCTCGGCGCTCCTGGACCGGCTTCGGGGCCGAAGGGCCACGAGGCTTTCCTCCTACCCCTTCCGGATGCTCGATGAGTACGGGATGAAGATGCCGGCCTGGGCGCGCCTGGCGCTCAGTTTTGTCACTCGGGGCGGCATCCTGGGAAGGTTTCTCGAAGTCGGAATACCGCTTGCGGCGCCCTTCCTTTTGCGGCGCCATATGCCCTTCGCAGAACGTCTGCTTCAGCGCATCTTTTCAACGAAATCCTGATATAATACCGGCTTCCAATGGCGGGAGCTGGAGAAGCGTGTTTGTTTTGTGGCATTGTGGCTAGAAAAATTCCGGCCACCATCGTTGCGGAAACCGATCAGTCACTGGCATTTCGCGATATCCACCCCGGAGCGCCTGTCCACATTCTGGTTATACCGAAAGCGCATATCGATAATTTGATGGCTTTAGAGCCGTCGCACAAAGACGGCTTGCTCGACCTGCATCGCACGATTCAAAGGGTCGCCAGGCAAGAGAATATTGCAGAAAAAGGTTTTCGGACCGTCGTCAATCATGGGAAGGATTCCGGACAAGCCGTCGGACATCTCCATTATCACGTTTTAGCGGGTCGTCCACTCCGCTGGCCTCCGGGCTGAGTACGGGATCCGTCAGTAGGGACGAGGGGAAACAAAGGCGTCCTCCTTTTCGCCCCAGGGATTTTATCTGTCATCGGTGTGATGAAAGGATGGTGGGACTTTGGTCGTCATTAAAGTAAGAGAGAATGAATCGATTGAGGAAGCGCTTCGTCGTTTCAAAAAGGAATGCGAGCGCAACGGGATCATGCAGGAAATCAAACGGCGGGAATATTACGAACCGCCGAGCGTCCGGCGTAAGAAAAAGGCGCTTGAGGCGCGTCGCAAGATGCGGCGCCGCATGATGAAGGGATAGGGTGCCCGCGTGCTGAGCTTGGATCAGATTTCCAAAGAACTTCTCGAAGCCATGAAGAAAAAGGACAGCGTCCGCATGTCCACCTTGCGGATGCTCGTCTCGGCGATCCGGTACAAGGAAGTGGAAAAAAAGAAGACCCTTCCGGAAGGGGAAATCCTCGAGGTCGTCCAGGCCGAAGCCAAGCGCCGCAAAGAGTCCATGGCGGAGTATGAAAAGGCAGGGCGCCAGGACCTTGTGTCCAAGGAAGAGGCGGAGCTTCACGTCTTGAAAGCTTATCTTCCCGAGCCGCTGAGCGAAAACGAGCTCAAGAGCCTGGTGCAGGCGGCGATCGCTTCTGCGGGCGCCAAAGGTCCGCAGGACATGGGCAAAGTGATGTCGGCCCTCATGCCCCAAATCAAGGGGCGGGCCGATGGAAAACTGGCCCAGCAGTTCGTTCAACAATTACTAAAAGGCTGACCGAGGAGTGAGAGGCGAGGGGTGAGAGGAGACCCGTCTCTCATCGCCCTTCCCCCTTCTCCCCTCTATAAAAATGATTCCAGAAGAAACCATCGCCCGGATCCGGGAGAGCTTGAATCTGGCTGAACTTGTGCGCGAGCACGTGCCCACGCTCAAGAAGCGAGGCCGTAATTTTATGGCCCGCTGCCCCTTTCATGAAGAGCGGACGCCTTCGTTCAACGTCAATCCCGAGATGGGCGTCTTCAAATGCTTTGGCTGCGGCGTGGGCGGCGACGCTTTCAAATTTCTGATGCTGACCGAAGGCCTGTCGTACCCGGAGGCCATCCGAAAACTCGCGGCGCGCGTGGGGGTGACGATTGAAACCGACCATCGCGAAGACCTCTCCGCCGATGCCCGCCAAAAACAGGACCTCTACGGGCTGCTCGAAGACGCCGCCACGTTTTACCATCGCCACCTGATGGAGTCTCAAGAGGCGGAGGCCGCGCGCCTCTACTTGGCCAAGCGCGGCCTGACCCCCGAGACGCTTCGTTCTTTTCTGATCGGCTTCGCGCCGGCTTCGGGCTGCGCGCTGCGTGACGCGGCTTCCCGCAAGGGCTGGCCCATCGATCGCCTCGAGAAGGCGGGCCTGGTGCGAAGAAAAGAAGGCGGCGACCGCATCTACGACGCTTTCTGGAACCGCATCATCTTTCCCATTACCGATGTCCAGGGACGCACCGTGGCCTTTGGAGGCCGGGCCATGGGGGACGCCATGCCCAAATACATCAACTCTTCGGAAACGCCGGTCTACTCGAAGAGCAGGCATTTGTACGGTCTTTTTCAGGGCCTGGCGACTTTGCGCAAGGAGCGCCATGCGGTGATCCTGGAAGGCTACATGGATGTGGTGACCTGCCATCAATATGGCTTGCTCCAGACCATGGCCACCTTGGGAACAGCCTTGACCGAAGATCATGTGAGAATATTGCGCCGCTATGCGGACCGCGTGACCCTCCTCTTTGATCCCGATGCGGCGGGGGCCCAGGCGACGCTTCGCGGCGGCGAGCTGTTGGTCGCAGACGGCTTCACCGTCGATACGGTCACGCTTCCCGGCGGGCTCGACCCGGATGAGATTCTCGTGAAGGAGGGACACGCGTCTCTGATGCAGTATCTCGAGAAGGCGATGCCGTTTATGGACTATTTTATCGCGGCCGCACAAAAGCGGCATCCCGGTTACGCTCCGGAAACCAAGCTCGCGATCGCGCAGGACGTCCTGCCGGTCATCCATAAGATCAAGGACCCCCTGCTGCAGGATGAATATCTGGGCCGCTTGGCCAACGTCTTGAGGGTCGAAAAGTCGGTCCTTGGCCAGCAAATGAAGCGCATGCGGCTCGAAACAGATCGTCGTCCCCCAACACCGACGACGGCGAGCGCTCCCTCGGAGGCGCTGCCCGGGATCGTTCCCCTCGAGGAGGAGCTCCTCGTTTTATTCCTGCGACATCCCTCCGACGAGGGGAGAACGATGCTGGACTCCTTAGCTTGGCGGACTCCCCCGTGCGCGGAAGTCTGGAAGATGGCACGGACCCAAGCGGCGGAGGGGACGTTCCCTCTCGCGGATCTCCTCGGCGCGCTTCCTGAGAATACGCGCGATTGGCTCTCAGCCAGGCTCATGCAGGACCGCCAGTACACAAAGCCCGCGGCGCTGATGCAGGAGCTGATGGAAAGCTGGCGCAAGAGCCAGGAGCATCAGGAATGGCAAGATTTAAAGCAGGACATTGATGCGATGATTGAGGGGCGCCTGCCGCAAGATGCCCAAAAGATACAGCACTACAACAGCCTCTCACGTCGACTCAAAGGTTCCAAACCGGATTTGAACATTTCGAGGGAGGCTTCCTTACATGGTTGAGCAAGCGCACGCGCCGGACACTCCGAAGTCCATCAAAGAACATGATCCCATCAAGAAACTTGTCGAACAAGGCCGCGAGACGGGCTTTTTGACCTATGAGGAAATCAATCGCAAGCTTCCGGAAGGGGTGATCGGGGGCGAGGAACTCGATGAGTTCTTCGGGACGCTCGAAGACCTCGGCATCGAGGTTGTGGACCGCGAGTCGGACCTCGTTCGCTCCACGGATAAACCGACCGAAGAGGAGGTTCCTCTGCCCGATCTGGGCGTGGAAACCACCAATTCCATCCGCATGTACCTCACGGAAATGGGCAAAGTCCCGCTCCTCACCCGCGAGCAGGAACTCACCCTCACGCGCAACATCAAGGAAAATGAAAAGACGCTTAAGCTCATTGTCCTTGAGAACCCCATTACCTTAAGGGAACTTCGCAACTGGGAAAGTCTTCTGGCGCAGCAGGAAATGACCCCGAAGGAGCTCATGCCGCGCGGCCGAAAGACCAATCAGGAGCTCGCCCGCATGCGCCAAAAGATGAAAAACGTTGTGAAGTTCATCATTACGGCGGAAGAACGCATGATGCGGGCCGAAGAGCGGCTTATCAAGAAGACGCTCAGCGCCCAGGTGCGCGCTTCCCTGCAGGAAAAAGTCCAAAAAGAGCGCAGCCACATCATCAATAAGATCATTGGGCTTAACCTCAACCTGGAAAAGATCAAGCGCCTGACCAACAAGATCAAGAGCATCGCGCTCAAACTCCGCGAAGCCGAAGCGGAGATCCGCCGCTACGAGAGGCGCTTCAAGATGAGCTATGGAGAGCTCAAGCAGCTCTATCACCAGTCGAAGATCGGCCGCGTCACACCGGCTGCCTTTAAGAAGTCGACGGGCTATGCGCCGATGGCCCTCGAGTCCACGATGATGAATCTCGATAACGTGACCCATCGCCTCGCGCGCATGCAGGAGGCCCTGCCGCTTCCCAAAGACACGCTCTTTCGCATCTACGACCAGATCCGACAGCTCGAGGAGACGATCCTCGTCGACAAGTTGAAGCTCATCCGCGCGAACCTGCGCCTCGTGGTGTCGATCGCGAAGAAACACCTCAATTCATCGCTCGAATTGGCCGATCTCATTCAGGAGGGGGGCTCGGACTGATCAAAGCCGTTGAAAAGTTTGAATACAAGAGGGGTTTCAAGTTCTCCACCTACGCCACCTGGTGGATCCGACAGGCCATCAACCGCGCGATCGCCGATCAGGCACGGACCATCCGCATCCCGGTGCACATGAAGGAAATCATTTCCAAGCTCACCAAAGTCTCCCGCCGCTACCGGCAGGAGCTCGGGCGCGATCCGAGCGTCGAGGAATACTCCAAACACCTCCGCCTTTCGATGGACAAGGTGCGCGAGATCCTCAAAATCATGCAGGACCCCATCTCGCTCACCACCCCCGTGGGAGATGAAGATGATTCGTATCTGGAGGACTTTATCGAGGACCGCTCGGGGCCTTCACCCACGCGCTCCGCCCATGAGTTCCTGAGGCGACGCGAGGTCGAGAAAATCCTTTCAACGCTCAGCGAAAGAGAAGCGCAAATCATCCGCCTGCGCTTTGGGATCGGCACCGGCTATCCGCGCACCCTGGAGGAAGTCGGCCGGATCTTTAACGTCACGCGTGAGCGCGTCCGCCAGATCGAGGCCAAAGCGATCCGCAAGCTCCGCCATCCCTCGCGCAGCCGCCCCTTGCGCGAATACCTGGAATGATCAGCCGGAGCACTGCAGCTGACGTCATCCCGGCGAAAGCCGGGATCCATTATTTTCCTTCGATATTCGATAGACCCCGGCGTTCGCCGGGGTGACGGCACTAAACACCGCAGTCATCAATTGCATCAATCAGGAACGAAAGGAATCTTCATTATTCAAGGCATATCCTATGGATAACAAGCGCATCGAAGATCTTTGTACGCAGCCCGCGCCCCTCGTCGATTGGTCGGACTACCAAACCGAAAGCATCGTCAGCCGCAAACTCATCCAGAAGCCGACCGGCAGCGTCACGTTCTTCGCCTTTGACGAAGCTCAGGAGTTAAGCGAGCATACGGCGCCCTATGACGCGCTGGTGTATCTTCTTGACGGCGAGGCCGAGATCTCCATCTCCGGAAAGCCCGTACGGGTGCGTAAGGGGGAAATCTTCATGATGCCGGCCAACCACCCGCATGCCCTGAAGGCGGTCAAACGATTCAAAATGCTTCTCGTCATGGTGAAACCGGGGGAGCCGCCTGCCAAGTCATGACCAAAGCAACCGACAAACTCCTCACCGACCACCGGCTCATTCGCAAGGTGATGGAAGCTTTTCATCCCGAAAACCCGCGATTTGGGGAGATCGCCAGCACGCTGCACCGCACCGTAGTCGGCCATGCCTGGTTTGAAGACGCTATTTTCCTGCCGGCGCTGCAGAAGGAGTCGTCCTTGCGGCGTCTCTCCGACGAAATCGCTCAGGAACACAAAGATATCAACGAGCTCCTGACCCAGCTCCGCTTGGGGCATGCGGCCAAAAGCAAGGAATGGCGGTCTTATGCCCTCCAGGTGAGAGTGCTTCTTGAGACGCATTTTTCGAAGGAAGAAGAGGGGCTATTCCCGCTTTCGGAGCGGGTCCTGGATTCAGAGGGACTCAACAAGCTTGGTGATGAAATGGAGCGCCGAAAGACTGAAGTCCGCGACATCGTCAAAGGTATCACCCCGGACGCGTCATAGCGCTAAGTCTGAACTTGGGGCCAGGCCCAGCGGAACACTTTTTAGAACTTTGTTTCAGACCCCGGAGCCGATACAACAAGCTCAATAGAACTTTTCCCGGTTCGTCTTTTCCCAGGAACCGTCTCATTCTTTCTGCCAACCGTCTCATTCTTTCCGGAGCAAGCGTCTCATTCTTCGAGGAGCCGTATCATTCTTTCCGTCATCCTGCTTAATCTTTCGGACAACCTACCTAATCTTTCTGGGGGGGGCCTGCCTAATCTTCGAGGAGCTTACCTAACCGGAAAAGTTCTGTTGAACGTTCTTTATTGACTGAGACGTCGGGACTTTTTTGTACCGTCATCCCCCCCGGTCGTAAGGGGGGGATCCATCATTCCGTTTACGACGGTGATAGACCCCGTCCGCCACACGGCAGGGCGGACGGCCCGCCGGATGTGTGGAGGGCCGGCTAACAATCCGCCGGGGTGACGGCAACTGCAGTTTCCCGGCTAATCTCTCGGGTCAGGCCGCGGCTCGAAGGTGATGATGGATGGCTCGGGATGAACGACTGCCGCGCAGGCGGGGAAGGGCCTTCAACAGCATGCGAGTCAGAGCTGGCCGTAAAAGCCAACCGATCACGGCGGCCATCCCCACCCAGGGAACGAGCGGCGCCAGCGAACTCGCCGTGCTGAAGAGGGGAGAAAGCCAATCCGGCAGTTGGGGGGCAAACGGCGCCTGGCTGAGCGCGATCGCGCTGGCGAGAGCGCCGGCCAGCGCGGAACTGCGAAGCTTTATGCCGCGCGGCGCGTCAGCGGGCTCCGCTTCCGGGGCGGAATCGTTTGTTTTGCCTTTGGGTTTGCCGGCGGCTTGGGAATTGGCGGTGTTTGTTCGGTAGTTAGCGAGATGGACGATGGTTGTTCTGCCCCGCGTTTCAACGCCTGGGGCAGCGCTCAGCCACCGACGGAGCCCCTCCGCTTCAGCCGTTCCCAAAGGCGGTCCCAAAACGAACATTCTGTACCCGCGCTCTGCCAGCCTGCTGAGGAGTTCCTTCGTGAGTTTTCCACCGTATCCGTTCTGCCTCTGGTCGGCGTCCATGTAGATGCCGTTGTCCATAACAATTTGACGATCTGGACCGAGATCGATGAACGCGTAAACACCCATGGGAATGTCTCCACGATAGGCGACGAGAGCATCGAGTCTGAGTGTTGTCGGATCAGGGGTCAGGTTACGCGTGAAACGGCGCAGGCTCCACCGGGTGAGGATCGGCAATTGGCCCCACCGGCTGCCCAATGGTTTCGTATCGTAGACGTGCACCTCACGTCTTGCTCCTAACCTTCTGATTAATGAAGCTAGCGTTACATCAGCTTTTTGTCCGGGGGTCAGTTCGGAATAGTACCGAAAAGTGAGCGCTCTGGCCGGGCTGGGCGAAGCCGTACCGCCCTGTCTTATGCTCGGCACCCGAGAGGGGTGCCTCCAAAGAGTTCTCAGCGCGACAAAGGTGCCCGCCAGCCAGACCGCTGTCGCGGCGAGCATGAGCCAGGGAAAGAGCGGCGATATCGAATAGAAGAATGAAAGCAGGGATTCCAACCTACTGGGGAGGTGAGCGGAGGATGCGGCCTGACTGAGCGCGAGCCAGCTGGCGAAGATGCCGACCACAGCCGCTGACCGGGGTGTGTTCTCGCCGGGAAGTGAGCTGCTTCCTGAATCCGTTGGGCGAAAGCCCGGCAAATGCGTCGGCTGATAAGGTATCCATTGGCGGTGGTGAGCTTCGGCGGGAGTACTGTATTCATTTTCCATGGCCAACCAGGCTTGCGGGGCCTTCTGGTACAGGTGTTGCAAGAAGGGCTTTACGTCCGCCGGGTGCAAATATTCCATGACGTGGTTGACCATGATCAGGTCGACACCGTCTAAAACGGGGTCCAGCGAATCATGGTCGGTGATGTCGAGCTGCTCCAGCTGCACGCTGGATTGAAAGGCCGCCGGGTCGCTGTTTAAGAAATCCACCACGGCCGCCGAGTAGGGGGTTGGTTTTTCAATGGTAGGGCCAGAGATCGAGATATCATTGAAAGGGTGCTTGCCGCTTATCCGAAGACGGGCTTCCGCCAGCACGGTCGCATCCCTATCAACACCTACCATCCTGGCCTTCCATGTTCCCTTCAAGGTGTTTTCTATGAGATGCTGGAAAATCTCATAGTAAGTTCGGGCGAGGACTTCTCCGGTGCTTACGCCAAGGTCTACGACCTTGATTTGTCCTGGAGCGCGGAGGTTTTGAGTCGCCAAGAGTCTCGGCAGGAATACGTCCCGCAGCCATTGACGTTGGTCCTTGTTGCGAGCGAGCCAAGACCAGGACTTCAAACTCTTTGGAAGATCGTAACGACTTTTCTCCATGACGACGGGGTCAGGGTAAACGTGACGCGAAGGACCCGGTGCATCGCCACTCACCGGCTTTTGCCTTCCTGCCTTATGGCTCGCCGCCTTAGTTAGTATTTTGCGTTTTCGAGGGGAATTCCCTGAGATCAGGACCGCGATCCCCGCCGCGAACAGGGCCAGGGCGGCGCCGAGCGGGATCGCGGCGCCGGATCCGGGAGAGCCGCTGATCGAAGTGAAGCCGTAGGTCCAGGGAAGAGCGGCCAGGAGGGCGATTGCCGGGAGCACGCGGCGCAAGCCCGTCGGATCAATGCGACCCGGATGTTCTTGAGTCGCCGAACCGTCATTCCCTTCAGGAGTGGCGGGCTGGCTCGCCATGGATTGTCTGATCGCGTTCCAAAGATGCTGATAATTAGGATGAGATTGGATGTCGAGAGTGTCGATCAAATTCGAGAGATCTTGCGTCTCATCGTCGTAGAATAAGGATGCGTAATCATCGAGAAAGTTGGGACGGCAAATGGTCACAAGCAGGGCCTGAAGATCATCATTTCTTAGAGTCCCTTCCGGGAAGTATCCGCGCAAGAGGGCGCCGATGAGCGGGTCATTGGGCCGTGGTCTGAAGGAGAACTGATAGATCAACCGAATCACATCCCGGAAACGCCAAGCAATGATTTGGTTCTCAATTTCTTTCGGAGATCCGCTCAGGCTGTCTTTCCGGACGGAGGTCTCCAAATCCCGCAGAACAACAGAACGGATGGAACGGGTGACAGTATCGTAGGCCACGCCGATATTTCCAAAATGGGGGTAGCGGTGATAACGGCCTTTTTGATGATAAGCGCAGATGCTCTCACCGATGAGCCTGGCGAGGTGTTGCGACTGTTCCTGAGACAGTTCAATCATCCCATAAGGGTCGTTCGTGCGCGACCGGAGGATCAGCTGATTCTGACGACGCCCGTTTATTCGAACGTCGGGCCCTTCCATCCCTGCGATCGCCCAGCCCAGAGGTTCGTTTTCAAATGCAAATCCAGGGAAGATGCCCCAGCCGATCGGCACGTCCGTGCGATAGGCGCCTTGGCTGTTTTCGCTTTGCATCAAAGCGTATTCGTTGGCAGCCCCGATACGGCGCATACCTCCCATGGGGTCAAGTTGACCGGCAAAAACCGTCAATCGCCCTTCCTGATCGACCGTTACAGGCCGCTCGACATGGCCCCGACGTCCGAGATAGGCGACTTGGTTCCCCTGCCCGTAGCGCCCTTTATGGGGGCGAGCGCCTTTGAATCGCAGGTGTGTGAGGTAGCGGCCTTCTACTAGGATGCTCGTTTCAAGCTTGAGAAAGATTGTTCGGCCTTCATCCGAGCGTCCAACTTCAATAGGATCGATATAAACTTTTTCTGGGTACTGGGCAAGCAGTTCAGCATCGCCGTGTAAGGCGCCTTGGAGAATGGCATCGACAAGCTGACGGTCGATGGGACTCAGTTGCTCGAGGGCTGCGTCATTCTTTTCGATCCAATTCAAGGGAGGTTCTGTTGGTGTAACAGGCGCTCCTGGGTCGTTAGGAGTCTCGCCCGGATGTTCGCCTTGGTCCGGCGCGAGATAATCCTCCTCTGTCAATGGAGTAAAGAACGTATTTGTTGCGTTGGAACCGACGGTGTCAGTATGGTGGCTGGTTCGGGTCCACCACACTCCTTTCAGGCCATCTCCGTAAGCGTTGGAATAATCGGGGCGAAAGCCCGCTCTCATCAGCCTCACGACAAGCGCCTGGGCGTCTTTTTCGACGTACAGGTCCAGCCATTTCGGCCAATCGTTTTCCGACGCCGGTGGTGGCTGGTAGACTCTTCCCTGTATTCGACGCGTGAAATCGATCTTAGGAACTTCTCCGGCTCGTAACGAATTCGAATAGCCTGGTCCAAGATCGACGCGACGTATCGTGCCTGGGAAATTAGCTTCAAATTCGGTCACGGTGGGGATACCGGCCAGTACTCGAGCCTGCGCTTCGAAGGACCTCCGGACGGCGGCCGCGGTATTGGAAGACGGTCCCGGCGAGACAGGACCGGAAACCCCTTCCTGCCCCGGAGCGGGCGCCCCTGACCCGAAAACCGCCATCCCCGCCACCACGATCCACGCCGCGCCCACGGCGAAGCTGATCAGGGCGTCGCCGAGCGGGATGGCCGGCATCGTCAGGAACGCGGCCTGGGTCAGGAGCGGTGTCTGCGGCCCGCCCAGCAGGTGGCTCAGCCCCCACCACCACAGCGGAGCCTGGAGCAGGCCGGCGATGACCATACCAACCATCTTTCTCCCTTGCGCAAGACCAGGGTCATGAATAGAATGGCCCGTTCGGTCAAACCCAGGCAGCCCGCTCCTCGCCGCTTGTGAATGTCGGACATGTTCCGGCGTGGGGACCGCGTCATCGGCCAATGATTTTCCCGTGTAAGTCTCGAATGCGCGCCACACCGTTGCCAAAGCTTGTTGGGTCTCATCCGGAACGTCGATCCGGGACCCATCCGCGCTCAGCGCAGGGAGACCGTCTCCGTCAGGCGGATAGTCCCGCAGGTTTTCGATACATAATTCTTTCGCCAGTAAACGCAGCGTAGGCAGGTCCGGGAACGCCCCTGACCCATAGATGAGGCGTGGCAAATAGTTTGTCAGATCATCCACCCTCTCGCCTCGCCCTGCGTCGATGCGTTGGAGAATCCTCTCAAGGGCGAAGCGTCCGCCCCAATAGTGGCTGTCGGTCGGATCATTGGCTACCTGCGATAATTTTATGAGGGCTCTTTCCGCCTCAAAGGGGGTTTGCGCAAACAGGATGTGCCTGAGACCCGCCACTAGCTCCTTCATGTCATGCTCAGGGTCTTTGGGATTGTGGTGGTCCCAATACGTCTGTAAAGGTGAGTTGGGTCTTACAAAGCCGCTAAGAGGCCGCCCTTCTCTGACGAAGCGGCGCGCGTCAACAGCGTGTCCAAGCTCTTCGAGGTAGACTCGACGAACAGCCATACGGCCGGGTACGCCGGTCTTGTGCGCTTCGAGCCGCATTTCCTCCAAATCGAGACGAATCAAATCTCCCCGGGAATGGCTGCCACCTGACTTGACGAGATCCAATTGATAGGGTCTGTCCATTGGGGTCAGTTGTATTTCAATGCGCTCGGGTCTGGTTTGCTTCAGAACCTTTCTCCCCAAAACCGCCATCCCCGCCACCACGACCCCCGCCGCGAACAGGGCCAGGGCGGCGCCGAGCGGGATGGCCGGAAGGGCCAGGAAGGCGGCCTGGGTCAGGAGCGGTGTCTGCGGCCCGCCCAGCAGGTGGCTCAGCCCCCACCACCACAGCGGAGCCTGGAGCAGGCCTGCCATGAGGGGAGTGATGCTCTTCGGAGCGATGAGTCGGTCGTCCGGACTTGTTTTCGTGGAATGGCCCAGAGGCAAGTCCGCCGGTTCACCGCTTCTCCGTTTCGCCGATTCCCCGTCGGCCGTCTGCTTCGGGGCGGCGGTCGTTCCGGATTTTGAACGGCCGGTTGACGTCAGCTTCAAGATGATTTGACTGCGCTCCATGGTTTGAGCCATCGCCTGCATAAGGTCAACTCGTTGGAATCTGACCCCGAAGCGTTGTTCGATCCAATTCAGGATGTCGTTGATGGCAAGGATGTCGAATTCGATCGAGCGCCACCGGGCGCCCGCGCGCGCCCGCAGTTCCGATTGGTATTCCGAAGTATAGGGTGACGGGCGTTGACTTTCCCGGGTCAGCGCCTGCTGCAGCAAGGCATGGCGCCGCTCATACCAGGCCCGTCCATATTTTCGATGGAGGCCCCATTCCCAATCCATCCCTGCTACAGGACTAGAATACGCGCTCGTAGGCCGTACGATGAGGTCGACTCCTGCCATCAGGCGGTCGGGGTCGCCGCCGATCGTGTGGTTGATGTTGTCCACGATCAGATCCAAGGCCGCCGGGTAGGGATATTTCTCATCCGTGAATATCAAGCGCGCGATATCGTTGAAACTCTGGCCGGGCTGAACGCGGTAGGTGCTGGGCCGCTTGGCGGGGGTTTCGGTGCTCGCGGGTTTCTTGGCGCTCGCGGGCTTCTCGGCAGGCCCCACTTTGGCGCCGGGTTCGGTCTTCGGTGATTCCTGACCCACGCCGGGCGGAACGGGTCGCTCCGCGGTAGGCTTTGCACTGGCGGGTGGTCCCGTTCGAGGTGGCGGGAAAAGCTCGGGGTTCGGGATAAAGGTAGCGACAAACTGGGGTGAGGGCTTGAGCGGTGTCGGCATGGGACCGGCATCCAGCCGTTTCCCGTCGGCGGAGGGCTGGTCAGGCGCAAGACTTTCACTGGCGACGGGCGGCGCCCATTTGGAAGGGTCGAATTCGAGCCACTTGCCGCCGATCCGGATGACCATGACGGCGTGGGACATGTTCGTTCCGGACCGTGAGCCCCCGCCCCTGTTGTTCCGGCCGGCTGCCATGACAGCATCAAGTCCAAGATACCTGGCCCAGATCCAACCGACGGTGGCCAAGACGTCGCAATCGCCCTTAAACCGCCCTTCCGTCTCAAGAACTTCTCCAATGAAACGATTCCACGTCCCCCGACGAAGTTGAACTCTCTGTTGCTGGTTGTAGCCGAGGTATTTCTCAACCACGCCGGCCAGGACGCTCGCGCGTCCATGTTCATCGAGCCCTAGAGCGCGGTCAAGGTCCCTTCGAACCTCCGGCGGAATATCTTGGAATTCCCGCTCCATCCAGGGTGTCACGGGGAAGTTCGCCCGGAAGGAGCCGTTTTCCAAGGTCGTGATCCAATCAAAGGTCACGGTGAGCGGGGGGGTATCCTCCCGGGCCGTGAGCCAGCCCTGGGCGTCAACCCAGAGGCGTGGGTCCGAGATGCTCAGGGGATCGACCCGGCGGTTGAGGGGAATGGGCATGCGCATCGCCTGGCCCTGGCGCAATGCGGGCAAAATCAGCGTGACTTTGGTGCGTTCTTTCGTGAGTTTATCCGAGGGCACGAAGTCAATTCGTCCCGCGTGGGATAAAACGCCGCCGTCTTCCATCGTGTTCGCGAATGCCATCATCAGCATTTCATTCGCGGCATGACCGCTCAGCTGTATGTCTGCAATGTTCTCCAATGGGTTCAGCGCGGGGGGCTGCGAGGGAGCTCCCGCATCGGCCCGGGGTTCTCCGGATTCCGCCCGATGTCCCTGAAGATCCATGCCGTAGTACGGTCCCATCATGGTACGGACGCGGTCGTGTGTGGTTTCGGACGCCGGCCCGGGCTCATAGACGTAGTCCTGACTCGCGGACGACGACGGGCGCGGCGTTGAAGACCCGTCCCGGAATTGTCTGAACGTTGTCGGGCCGAAATGCAGGGCGGCAACGACCGCGGCGACTGCGATGCCGGCGGCGATCCACCGCCACGGCCGGAACGGGCTTGTCGCCGGCGCGGCGGGGTCGACGTCCAATGCGGCGACGCGGCGAGTCGGCGGGTCGGCGGGCCGGCGGGTCGGCGAGCCATCGGTGGATGGAGGCGGCGAATCGGCGATAGGGCTAGGCGGCGAGACGGCGGTCGCGGCAGCCGGTGCCAGGGAAACCGCGGCAGCCGGGGCGAGGTCGAGCGACACCGAGGGGTCAGAGACCGGGACCGCTTCGGGCAGCTGGGTGGCCGGCCGGGCCGGGCGAGGGGATGCAGGCTTCCGAGCCCCTGCATCGGCACCGGGATAAAGTTCAAATGGCAAGGTTCCGGCTTTACTTCCCTTTCCTCTCAGGCGCCTCAGATCTTCATCCAATTTCCGTTCCCATTGCTTCGCCTTGTATCTTGGCCCTCTCCCGGAAAGGGAGGTCATCCATTGCCGATAACGACCCGGACCCCAGGCCATCAGCGGCACAAGCAAGAGGAGCAGCGGCAAAATCCCGGCCGGGTCCCAGCCATAAAAGTGGGAACTTGCCATCCAGGCGAGAGCCATAAGAGCGATGGGATGAGTGTAAAGGCTGGGGCCCTTCTTTCCTTCAGGTTTAATTGTTTCTTCTGCGGCCTCAGGCCTCCGTACCGGGCTCGAAGGCGGCGGATCGGACAACCGGCGAAGCACCATCATCGTTCGCCTTGGGTTCATCGACACAATCTGAAACCCGGCCTGCGTCAGTTCTTCATCAGTAAAGGGAATAGGGTTGGAGCTATATGTTTGATGGATGCTCCATCCTCCGGGGGCGGTCAGCGCCGCGATCGTGGCCAAGACGCGGAGTTCTTCTTCATGGGTCACTTGGGAGGGCATGGGGCCCTCGGTGGCCCGATCAGTCGTCTCTATAGCATCCAGCAGTTGCCTGGAAAAGGTGATCTGGAACGTTTTTCCCGCCAGTTCAAGGGGCACTTCCAGCAGTGTCCCTTGAATAAGCGGCACCCCATGATCCCTAGCGAATTGAACAAACTCCCGGCGGACCTCGATGCCTTGAGCATCGACACCCGCTCTTGTTCGCAGAACGTCCACTATGGCACCGAGCCCGGCGCCCAGTTCAAGAAACGAAACTCCGCGCAAGGTCCCGCCTGTCCGTTTGAAAATTTCTCTCATCAAGTCCACATACGCCGCGGTGGCGTGGGCCTGGACTATGGCTCTGGTTCGATCATCGTAGGGGTCGTTCCCCACAAACTTAGCGTGAACGGCGCTCTCATACCGACTGGGGAACGCCAGCTCTACGGCGGTGGGGGGGCGCAATTGGAACGGATTTCCTGGCGCGGCGGCGGGGAGGGCGATTGCCGGGAACTCCCGCTGTCTATGTTTCCGGCGCGGCGGCACGAACCGGTCGAGACCGGTTGCTAAGAGTTCACGACAGCGAGCATAACTAAGACCCCTCAAATGCCTCAGCAATGCATCGAGTCTCCGGAACGTATTCATGCCGGATTTGCCGCGGAAGATCCTTCCTTGCCAAGCCATTAAAGGTGCGATTGTCAGAAGTAGAAGGAGGCCTGTCCCGGCCGGGTCCCAGCTATAAAAGTGGGAACTTGCCATCCAGGCGAGAGCCATAACAGCGATGGGATGAGTGTAAAGCTTGGTGTCGCGCGCTGCAGGGGTCCCGGATTCGGCTTTCGGGTTTCGAGTTTCGGGTTGGGAGTTCAATACCAAACCCGATGTTCTTGCAAGGGCAGTGCGCACCGTGGGCGGGATGGCCGCCTGGGTCACCAGGAACCGGGTGTCGGGATGGCGCAGGACATCGGTGACAGGGACTTGCTCAGACACAGGGCCGGCGGCAACCTGTTCCAGCGGCGGGATTTTGTTGGGTGTCGAAGCGAGAATGCGGGTCCGCTGCGAATGCCTCAGCGTTCCCAGGCCCATCGTGAGAGCCTGGGTGGGAATGTCGGCGGGCTCAGCGAAGTGAACGGAATTGTCGACCACGGTGGATAAAGCCAGTTCCCGTAGGTGTGTCTGGGAATCATCAAGTTTTCTGAGGTCGGCCAGTTCAATCGGAAAGCCGAATCTTGCACTGGCTTGATTGACGAAATCCTGGATGTCCTTGGCATCAGGGGAATCGGGATTCCAGCCAATGGTGACGCGCTGGCGGCGAAGCCTTTCCGCCAATTTCTGGAGGCTTTCCTCCGTGATGCGACCCGTCGTCTTGATCCTTGCTCGAAGCCAGCGGACGAAAGTCTCGCCTTCCCGGAAATTCCAGTGACCTTGTAGAATCATCGCCAAAGCAGCAAGTTCGTGGCCGGCCGTTACTTCTAAGGCGAAATCATTGGACAGACCTAGCGCTTCCCGATTCTTGCTCGTGAGGCGCTGGAGAAAGTCATCCGTTAGGTGAACCACCGCTTCGTTGAAGGCCACATGCCCCCGGCTTCCCACACCACCCAACTCCAGGTCGGCGCCGTTTGGAGCGAGATCCCGAAACTCCTGTTCATAGCGAGCGGCCTCTGCTGCCGGGTCGGCGGCCTGGCCGTTAAGAAAATGAATATTTGCCCGAGGGATGTCCACTTTTGAGAATAAGAGCTCATCCATAAATCGGCGGTAGCTTTGTGGGTGCTGAGCCCAAGCGCAGGGAGCCTGCGGTCCGGGGTAGTATTCATCCATGTTAAACGTATGAACGTTTCGGAAGGAAAGCTGCCGCGCCTGGTACAGGCGGACCAGTTCGTGGTAGACAGGGATTGGCGTCGAGCCCGTTGGCAGGATCAGGATGGTGATCCGGCCGGCGGCATCATTGGCATGGATGATTTCCGCGATTTCACCGGCCTGGGCGGCGGCCATGGTTTGCGGGGTGTCGAACACCTGGAAGCGAGAGCCGCTTGGTGTCGTTACGATCTGGCCCGTACCGTCCTGCCCGCCGCCGATCTCATTCTGGGATACGCTGAATTGAACCGGGCGAATGGGTCGCTCGTCCGTACCCAGAACAGGGAAACTGAATGGAGATCCTGCTAGAGACGTCCATCGCACCTGGAACCGATTCCTGCTTGCTTGGCGGGCCAGCTCACTCGCTCTTTGGATCCAGGATATCGGACGGCTCAGCCAGCTGGGTGGAACCAGGGCTTGGATACCGAACGGAAAAGAGTCCAGTCGTAATGCGGCATGAGTCGCCTGTGGGGATGCAAGGGAAACGCCTGCAGGGAATGGCGCCCGCCACGCAGCGGGGCGGGCGAGCTCCGCGAACGCGGAGCTCGGATCCAGGAGCATGCACGGGACGAGTATCAGCGCGACGATGCGGATCAGCGATTTGGGCATAGGCGCTCGAACCCGCGCGGGCGCGCGTTCGAGCCATCACTTGATTCTAAAGCGTTTTGAGAAGGGGATAAATGGTGCGAACGGCCATTAATTTCGGGCCAAAGGGCCCATGGTTTTGGTTGGGCCGTTTATTGACCGCGAGGAACACTGAAGAATAGTCATGACTATTCTTCAATAGACTGCGGAATAGTCTGGAATAGCGCTGTTCAGGCGATGCGACTGGCTTGGGCTATGGGGTGCGATGTCAAGTGGGGAAATGGCGGATTCGGTAGCGGGTTTCTTCAACAGTAATGATGCTGTTGTTGAGGGCGGGAGGAGCATCAGCTAGGAGGACCTTTAGGCGTTCGATCACATGCACGGGCCGCGTGTCGTAGAGCCTGAACAAAATAACGCCCGTTTGGTTTCCTTTCGCCAGCGCTACGATTTCTCCGAAGTCCAAATCAAAGGTGAGGAGGATCCTATTTTCTGCGGCCGCCTTCTTGAAGATGTCTCCATTCGGCAGCCTGTGAAGGTTTTCCTCTCGGAGATGCTTGGTGTCATGCTGTTGCTGTCGGAGCCACTCGACGACTTCCAGGGAGACGCACATATCAGCCAGAAACCGCATGGTTCGTCCTCAGGCCGTGTGCACTTCTTCCTGAGTCAGCCAGGCGGCATATTCCATGGCCTGCTTGATGTCTTCTTCTTTGAGGTCAGGATAGCCTTTCAGGATTTCTCGGGCTGTCGCTCCATGCGCCACCTGCCCGACGATCACCGAAACAGGAATCCGCATTCCGCGAATGCAGGCTCGTCCGCCCATAATGTTTGCGTCAAACGTGATTCGATCAAACATAGACACCTCCAAAAAGTCGCATCAGTAAGATTATATCTTTTCCTGTTGAAGCGTTTCGTGCGGGCTGTGCGGCTACGGAGAAGTCGAAGATGGGGGTGATTTAAGCGGCTTGGCGAAACGGGCTGGGTGTGCGAGATGGGCGGTTAAATTCTCTCGATATACGAGTCTGTTTCGTTATGATCGACACAAGCGCGCCGCCGGCCAGGAAGAGCGCTGCGGCGGTGCTCAACGAGAACGTAGGCATCGCCAGGAACGCGGCCTGGGTGACGAGCGGCATTTGCGCTCCGTCAAGAACGTGGCCCCAGCCCCAGGCCAAGAGCCCGCCGTCGAGTGTCGCCGCGGCCAAAAGCGCGATTGTCTTTCGATTGGCCCGATGCCGCGGCGTTCGATCGGCCATGGTCTGTTGACCCTTATTCCTTTCAAACAGTCTGATTGTATTGGGGATCATGAACGTGGGGCCGGATGGCGTTTGAACCTCATCCAGCACCGATATGGACATATAGTTAAAGATCGCTTCAAGAACTCTCTTGCGCGTCCGATCAATCCAATCCGTCCGCTCTCGATAGCCCAGGCCGGCAAGAACAGGCACCACGGCAGCGGCATCCTCACGGCGCAGGATGATCACCCGATTCGGTTGCAAGACATTACAAATCGCGCGCAAACGCCGAACAAAGAACTTCGATGTTGGGAGCATCCATTCGAGACCCTTGAGCAGTAACGTTGTTTGCGGGGTTTTGATGTCGGAGCGGACTTGGTTGTAATTGGCAGGACTGGCCGCGTCCAGCGTGAGATAGGTGAGACGGTGTGTCCCAGGCTTGGGCAGACTGAAAGTCTCGCGTGCTTGATTCTCCAGTCTGTCGCGATTGAGCACAATCGTGTCCGCAAAGCGTGATGGCAATCCATCAGCCCCGCCGGCCGGGTAGATAATGGTGTGGCCGTCAAAACCCAGGTGCTGATCGAGAATTTGCCAAAGGATCTCGGTGATCCGGTAACCCCTCCACTGAATATCTTGCTGCTTCATAGACGGCTTTTTTTGCACGAGTCGGACCAGCTCCTCAAGGAGCGCATCCCCCGGCCATTTCCCTTGAGAGCCCAACAGGCGGACCTTGTCCGCAGGATTCGGAGGGGATAGTGGAATCACGGCCGCCAGAAAGCCGCCAGTCAGAAAAAGAGCTGTCGCGATGGGAAGCGAAGACCACCCTGCGCCAATGAGCAGGTGTCCCATGGAAAGACCCGGAGTCCCGCTAAGAATATGGCTCAGACCATACCCCCACAGGGGGGCCTGCAGGATCCCTGCGACAAAAATGCTGGTGGTCTTGAGGCTGATGTCGGATGTCGGCGTGGCAACCGATGGTTCGTCAATTGGCTGTTTTGGCTGCATGGCGCGGAAGCGTCGAAGGCGCTTGAAGCCGAACTGGAGCCGGCCTGTAAGATCTGATAAGGGCACGTATCCCGCGTGGGTTCGTATTTGCACGTCGCTGAAATGGCGCACGAGACTGGACCGCACATTCGCTTTGCGGGTGGAGAGCTCGAGCGCGGGGTGCCGCTCATCCAATTGACCGGAAAGCCACTGGATGACGGCGTCCGAAATACCGCGGCGTTCATATCTTTCATACAGTTGAATCCTGCTGAGCTCCAATGCATTGGACAGCCGTTTCAGCCTGAGCTCCCCGATGGGGCGGCCCGAAGCTTCAATACTAAAATCCAAAGGATTCCATTGCCGAAGTCGTATTTGGAAAGGTTCCTTCGTCTTGCTGGAGCGAAGATGGATAAGGGGAAACGTGTCGTCTGGCTGATGGTGTTCAATCGCCTGCAGAAGAAAGGGCGCGGGCTGAGTCTGAGTCTCATTTGCCTTTGGGGTAGGAGAAGCGTGCTTTTCTCCTCTCCGGGCCTCTTGGTCCAACGCGAGTGCGGGGTCTAAATGAACCAGGAGTGGGGCAAATTCAATCACATGACGCCGCCATTTCGAGGGAAAGTATCGGATGCTGTACTCGGGAAGTGCCTGATGGATTCTGATGCTCCAGCCCGCATTGTGATGGCGAATGATTCCATGGGGTGCCATTCGGCCGTGCATCTGGCGCAGGTGCCCAATATAGTCCGCCCCGAGCTTGGAGAATCCGTGATGACTGACGACGAGGTCAATGTCTCCATCATTGAAATAACCAGGCAGCTGGTCTGCTGTGTCCAGAATGAAAGTGACATTCTCCGGAGCCTCATTCCAATCACGGTAAATCTGGTCCGAATAACCGATGAGTCGGAGGTTGGGGCTCAACTCTTTGGCTAGGCGGGCAAGTTCGCTGATCGCCTTCCCCGATCCGCACCCCCAATCCACGACCGTGATCCGGCGGCCCGGATAACGTTCCAAAAGAGTCTTGAGATACGTCAAAATATGAAAGTCGAGATCGGTCTCAAACTTATCCAATGGAGTGTCCCAGACCGTCCAGAGTTGTGTTCGACCGGAGACCAGCCGTCCCGCTTCGTCGTTCATCACACGGATGGGAATGGCAGGGTGCAACAGATCTTGAATGGCGAGCGCGCTAGAGCGGGTCCTTAGGGTGGCGGCCCCATCCAGAGAGATGCTGACCTTCTCATCGCCTGCCGTATCGCCAGCGGCGGGGGCCGCGTCGCTCCTCGCGACAGCTGATCGGTTGGTCTGGGAGGGTCCTATGACCACGCCGGCGATGCCTTCCTGAGAGGTACTGTTCCACTCTGCGTGCACATCGGCGCCAGCCTTGCGGGCATAGCTCTTCACACCTTCAATGAATGCTTTGTCTTTGATGAGCTCGCTTCGTTCCTTTTTCGGTAACGCCTTAAGCCTTTGCTCGACTCTTTGCAGGGCGTGCCACATGGCCTCTCCATTATCCCGATGCAGTTTCGTCAATAGAGCTGCATGAACGGCTTTCCACGCAACGAACCGTAATGTCTTAAGGCTGAAGACGCCCTCTTCGCTGTCCCGGTGATCCTGGATCCACGCATCCTGGCTCTCTTTGACCTCCCGGTTCTGCCGCAGAAAGTCTTCGAACGTGTGGTCGTCCGCGGGCAATTGGCCGGCGACAAACAACCTCACCAGCGCGTTCAGCACGCCATTGAAGTAATGCGGTTGCTCCGAATGGGCGGCAGCGGCCAAAGCCTCGCGCAGTTCACGCTCTCGTGTTTGCATGTCCCGGGTACGGGCGACAAGAGTCCTTTCCTCGAGGTCTCTGTCCCCGTGAATAGGTGAGTGACCTTTGGAACGGTGTTGATTCTGTAATCGCGTCACGACCTCCTTGGCCGCATGATACGCCTTGCTCGCCGCTGCGACCTTCTCCCCCTCGGGGGAATCCAGCACCACGCCGGCGATGAATATGTCAACCGAGAAGTCTGACACGCCGGCCGGCACAATGGGGCCGGGCTGCGCCGTCGTGGCTTGAAGGAAAATGGCAAGCTCGTCAAAGAATTGGGTCTCTTTTTCGGAAAGCTTCACGCCAAAGTAACGGGACAATGGCGGATACGCCCACACGGCGAACTTTTCGGCAAAGAGCTGGGCGGGAAAAGTGTTGCTGCCATCTTCGCGTCGGCCCGGCCCGTACGCGTTGAGTGCGGCGCGGACCCACAAGAGGTCCGGGTCCGCCGCGTCTGCCAGTCGTCTCCACTCGTTCAGCTTGTCGGCAGCCAGTTCCTCCTCGTCAATGCCTGGCGGATCATCCCCCAGCTGTCGCATCCAATCCCAGATGACCCTGCCGAGCTCGTGCAAGAGTCCGATTGTGACGATGAGCCGGAGCGTGTCTTGATTCGACTCCGACATCGTTCTTGAAGGCGGTAACTGCTTGCGCGCCTCCGCCAAGCGCTGGCGGATCGGTTCGGGCAAGTCCTGATAGACATCCGTTTGCGACAAGCTGTTGAGCAGAGTCACAGGGTCGAACAGTTCATGGAGGCGGGCGAGGATCCTCGTGAGCATCTTGTTGGTCTCGAAATCCGGAACGATAATTTCCTGGAAAATCGACTTCGTGAATAGAAGGTGTTGGATGGTGGACCTAATCAGATAAAGAGCAGCGTGCTTTTCCGTCACTTGGACCCTGGTGATGCCCACAACGCGTCGCAGAAAACCAAGTCCCCGGCGTTCCAAAAGAGCGGCCACCCGATCCAACGTGGCTTGGTCCAAAGGCCGGGTGTATCCTGGCGAGGGGGTTGCTTCCGGCGCCGGATCACCCAACGCGGCACCCGGGTGCCTGTCGAGAACAGTGCTTCCGAACAATTCCCCGGCCGACCGGAAGGTCGGGGCAGGCGAAGTGGCATTCTCGGCTGGTGTAGTGGTAGGGCTGGTGTCGCCCGAGCCGTACCCGCGATCAGCCGGCGCCCATAGCCTCTGAAACAAAGCACAAGCGAGAAAGCCCAGCGCGATCGCCGGCCCGCCCGCCTGAGAGACCATCGCTTCGGCGAACCAATCTAACCCGGCCATGTCGATCGGTCCGTTGAGCAGACCAAACCCAAGAATCGAAGATTGAAGGTGCTCCAGCGCCATGTGCGCGGCCGCGCTCACGGCGATCAGGATCGGCATCCAGACGTTCCGTTTGGGGGCGGCCGCGGTCCGTTCAGCGATGTAACGGCCGTAGGTTATTGCATCGACGACGCCGGCATCCCCCGCGTCGATGCCGATGGCGTGGCCTTCCGGTGTTCTGCGAAATGCGATCAGCGATATGCCGGCCAGGGTCATCGCGCGTTTTTTCAGGAGCTCACGTTCAGCCAAGTACTGCTTGTCTTGCGAATCGAGGCTTTCGGCCAGGGGGAGGCAGCGAACCGCCTGCATGGCATAGGCCAGCCCTCCGTCGGAGAGGCGAATCACGCCGTAGAAAGCGGGGTTGCCCCCAATCCGGCCAAGGATTTGAGCGTTCATGAGTTCCGTATCTCCCTGATCTCGGTTCAAAACTTTAATGGCCACAGGATGATCCAGTTCATTTACGAAGCCGAGGAACACACCGCTTGAGTTTATCGAAAGGCTGTCCCTGGAAAGTGCCGGGAGCTCATGCAGTGGAAAACTCAGCGTCAGGGAGGGGATATCATGGATGGGATAGAGGGCTCCTTGTTCCGGATCCCGCATGCGGTCCATCACCCAGGGTGCCTGGGGCATTTGCGACGGGGACACGTAAGTACCGCGCGAATCCGTTTCAACCGGGACGCCATATATTTGCAGCTTGCTCACGACGTCCGTTGCGGCAACACCGCTGGCCGGTGCGCTATCTCCGGAGCCTGACCCGCCGCCTTCCGGGGCGTATCGCGGCTGAAAGGCCGCTGTCAGCAATGCTCCCAGCCCGAGAATGCTCGAGAAGCCGGCCTGCAGGACAGGCAAGGCCGGCTGACCGGCTTCCGGCAAGAAGTGGCCTAGCACGATCTGTGCTGCGGCGGCCGCGACAAGCAGGAAGGGGAGCCAGATCGCCAGTCTGCCGGCCGAGACGTTCGGGCGGGGCGTCCCGCGGTCCCTTAACGCGATGTACAGATCGGTTTGTAAGGAGTATGGAGGATCGGAACTGCGCGTGAATTTCAATAAGGCAGGTGTCTCAGCCAAGACCCGGGCGACTAACAAAAGCCCATGACCTGTTCCGGCTGGATTTGAAGGACCAGCGGGTCTCAGAGCGCCTTCGTCGCCGCGCAATTCGGGGCGAGCGAAATAAAAGAGATCATGATTCACCCATCCACGATGATTGACTTCCAACCGATTCCAATCCGCCTGCGTGCTCGAAGGTTGACGGATGCGGATATTCACGACCCTGGGCTCTTCTGGATCCGACGGCTCAAGCATGCTGATTTCCATGGACACGTGAGCTTGCCGGTCATTGGACCGGTCCGGAAACGGGAAAAATGCATTCTTCAGAAGATGGTTAACAAGTATCGGGATGGAAACACGATCAGGGGAGTTCCACCCAGGAAGTTGACGTGTAATCTCCTCCAAGCGGCGATCGGGGTCATAGTTCTGTGTCACAAACTCTTGGTACGTAATCTGACGCTCGAAAACCGGAACCTTTTCGGTGTAGGCAGCAAGGGCTTCTTCCGACAAGTCCGATTTAAAGATCAGCGGTTTCTGTGCGGGCAAGCGGGTCCTCTGCCTCTTTGGGCCCCGATCAAACTCCCTGCTCCTTTGAATCTCATTAGGTGCAGCATTTGTGAGAGTCGTGATACGCTTTAAGCTGGCCCTTAAGCTGTCCAGATCGCATTGGATCTTTTGAGCCTTCAGCACATCCCATAACTCTGAGAGCCTGTCTCCCTGGAAGGTCTGGAGGGTTTGGATGACTTTCCAGTCCAAATCTGCCTTTTCTTTCAACTTTGGATTCGTGTTGACTCTCAAGAGTTGAAACGCGGTTTCCGACGGTGCGTCCGAGTCAGGCCCAACGGCCAGGACTCGCACCCGCCGCCGTACGATGACGTCTTTGTCGCGCGTCGGATAGTCATTTTGCGGGGAGCGTTCTATTCGCCCCGTCAAGGAATAAGCCTTTTTCAGTGCTTGAAGTTGCGTGCGAGCATCGGTGATATCACTCCACGGGGAGATCACGACCAAACCCTTTTCGTTGGTCAAGGAGCGCACCAGAATCCAAAGAAATTTGACTTGCTCTACTTGAGGGTCGTGAGAAACCCACCAATCGCTGGAGGGGATCTTCAGCACATCCACTGTTGATCCGGCAATGACGATGTGAAGCTCTGTAGGATCGATGCCCAATTTGTCCAAAAGCTCAGGGTCTTGAGGTACGGTCAACTGGCTCAGGCTGTCCTGCCCGTTATCATCCAATGCAGATTTGACAGGTGGATGCATGATGCGGAGGAGTTTCAGGTTAGGGTATATGACGAGGATGGATTGCTGATCCTGAGAAATTGCCGGAAGAGATGTTCCGGCAGCGTTTCCAGCGTCTGCTGCGTGCGTGACCGAAGGCGCGGGTGCGGCGCGACCGTTATCTCCAGATCCTGCGGGCTCAACTGCGGCGGGCTTGACCAATCGACGCAATTCCAATAAGGCTGTTCTGGTTGCGCTTATGACCGCCGTTACTGTCATGTCATGAAGAACAGCAAACCTCTTCGTAGATGTCCCTTTGATGAATCGTTCCGTCAGTATCAGCTTGTGACGATAGGGGAGTTCGGCGAGGCGACCGGCAGCGGCTTGTTGCCTCACAAAATCTGCCGCTGTTGATCTGACCCGTTGGGGACGAGCCCTCGCAACATCGTCCGCAGAACGCGGACCCCGGGGCCTGCGTTTTCGCCTGGCGCCCAGGGAGCGGGTCCGATCTTCCGCCGGAAGCATCGCGACGGTCTTGGCCACCGGCGGATGCCCGGGAGAATGGAGCGCCGCGCCGAAGAAGATGCTGGCCGCCAGGACCAAAGTCAGGGCTTGGGTTTCAAACGCGGAATGGGAGGGCACCTTTTGGCCAACGGCCGCGGCAAGAGGGGGGGGCTGCTCGAAAAAGCGGCCGCCGTTGCCGGATCGACCACCAAGCAGACAATCAAAAGGACGGCAGCGGATCTTCGGATGGTCCTATGCATAAAAACCTGGATTTTCTGCATCTCTGCGAAGGGTCCGGGCAAGGAGTTGGATCATGCCGCCCGCCCCAAGGCCCGTTGACGAGCGGGATGGTTCTTTGCCAAGCGGCGGCTCAGCGCGCCCAGGCCATAAGCCATGAGCAAGCCCAACGCCACGCCCAAGCCGCCGGCCTGAGTAACTGCCGAGCCAGCGAACAGGTCTGTCCCGGCAATCCGGCCGATCAAATCGGAACCCGCGCCGATGTCGATGATTCCCGGGACAGCGTGACGTGCGGCAGCCGCGGCACCAGCGATCAAGAGGATGCCGATAAGCTTGCCGGCGCGGGAAGAGCGAACCGCCGGCTCGGGTCGAGGGCCGGCTTTCCCGGAGTTGGGAGCCGTGAGCTGCTCCAGGAATCCGTGCAGCGCATCAAGTTGGAAAAATCCATTTTCTATAAACCGGTCCTGATCAACGGCATCAGCATACGCCTGGAACCAGCGTGTTAGTATTCGCTGGCCTTCCTCGTATCCGTACCGCGCAATCAGCCCGCTTCGCAATCCTGCAAGGACACCGATTTTGAGGTTGCTGTCAAAATCAATGAGCCTGGGATTGGAATTCAAATAGCGCAGGCTCAGGACGTAATCAATAAATGCTGCTGGGTCGACCCCATGGGCGATGGACCGCCAGGCGATCAGTTTCACCGGTTGGTCTGTGTCAATGACGGTGGCTGTTCGCGGCTCGAAATCCAGGAACGCGGAATCCGGGAAGTTGAAATCTCCGGCAGGCACATCAACTCCGCCCAGCATGGTGCGTTTTTCCGGATCATAAAAATGAACCAGGACGGCGACAATTTTGGAAAGAACTCGCGCTGCGTCGTAGGGGGTCAGCCTCACCGTTTGGGGTGGCTGCGAGGATGTTGCTAGAAACGCTCCCGGGCTACTTTGAAAGAGACCAGCCCTCCGGTGGTGGTAGACCACTTCGGAATATCGGTCAAGAAAAAGACTGCTGTAAACATAGAATTTAGTGCCGCCCAGCTTGACAGACCCTAATCGAAGGACGCTCAAAGCATGCGGATCACCTATGTGGAGGCGCAAGTATTCGAATTCCTTCCTGACCATGTTGTTCTGCTTCACGCTCTGGGGCACCGATATGACAAACGGCGCCATTCGGCCGTCCTTCAATTCGACGAACACGGCGTAAACCTTTTGACGAAGCCCTTCCTGAATCATTGTTACCTGCAGCGGATAGTTCAAATCGTCATCGCCAATACGGTTGTCGTTCAAGACCTCCCGGACCGATTCCAGCAGGAAGGTGGAGCCGGACTCCGGGACAAGAAGATCGCCGACCAAGGCTTGACGTTGGCCGGAGCTTAGGGAATACCGCACATTGATTCGACCTTCGAAGGTGTGAGTGGCGTCCCACAAGAATATCCGGTTGTTTTTTAGCCATACCCCTGCGGTACTGTCTTTCGTGAATAGGGATGCCAGGTACTGCACCGTCGAACGTGTCGGTGTCGAGCGCAGCTCCCGGAACAAGGCAAGCGTTTTTTGATGAAAGCGATCCCCGAATGAGGGATTGTCCTCGACAAGCTGCATCAGGGTAGTGCGAAGATACAATCCTCGCAGTTCGGACCCTTCCGCCCACTCCAACAACCGTTTCAAAACTTCGATACGGGGGCCTTGGAGCGCATATCGCAATTGTTCAAGCAGATGGGGCTTGAAGACTATTCCCAGATCGGCCGCCTGGGTTTTCGCCGTCCTGGACGGGCTTGGATCCACGTGGCGTCCTTCAGGCGCAGAGACCAGATCCATCAAACGCAAGAAGAGCCAGCCCAGCCCCATGGCCGCGCCGCCCGCCTGCAGGGCTTCTGGTTGTGCGGCTCCCGGGAAGAACTGGCCGGATGCCATCTGGACCGCGAGCAGGGAGGCGCCGATCAGGATGGGCAACCAGACCGCCAGTATTGAGAAAGCAGAGGAAAGCGTGGATGCGGTGGGACCAGGTTGCACGAGTTGAGGAGTTACAACCTCATGCGAAACAAGGCCGTTTCTTCGATCATGGATCAGAGAGATGGCTGGGAAGTCAACGCCCGTATCGTCAACCAAGACGCCTGTCTGCCTGAGGCGTCCAAAATAGCTTTTAAGAAGGATACGGCCTGAATGGGCAAAGTCTTTGTTGTTTTGGGCCGTTGCAACGGCCCAATAGCTTCGCATGCTGTCGCCGCCCGGGAGGCCAGCATGGGCGGGCTCGATCCAGCGATAGACTGGCACGTCATCCGGCACGAGCGTCAACAGGAGAGCAGACACCGCTTCATAAACGGCGTGAGTGTTACGAGGAGATCGTCCAGGCAGAGTGTACCTGAGCTGGTAGATCGTGTCCCTGGAGGCGCCGCGCGCAGCCAGCGCGGGTTCGACCCAGTCGAGGCTGTTTTGGTTTTGGTGCCCTGCATGGAGCTCCGAGGTGCTGTCCCGCACCCCCTGTCGTGTCTCCGTGATGCTGGCACGGTCCAGCAACCATTCCAGCTGATGCGCCCTTAAGAAGTCTTCGATGTAGCTGGTCAATTCTTGAATGGTGGTCTCGGGGAGTCTCCGTCCCATCTGATTCGATAGAACAAACCGTACCGCGTCAAGTCCGATGAGATCGCGGCTATCGCTAACACCTGGGGTCTCAGGGTTGGATGGCAGCAAGGCCTGTTCCTTTACGACCGCTTCCCCGTACGTGTAGATCTGCACGGCAGGCTCGGATGTCGCGATTTCTTTCGGGATCGCGACAACACCCCAGGTTTGCAAGATGCCGAATTGGCTCGCCACCAAATCAACAATGAGCCACTGCCCCGCCACTTCGACTTCGACATACTCGTGTTCAACGATCCCCTCGAATCTCGTCCGTCTCACCCTTCGAACGGAAAAGCCCCGCGCCTGAAGGATCTTAAACGCCAAGGGGGCAGCCGTTAAACATAGGCGGGGGTAGCCGTCGATAATCTTCAGCGCGTCGTTCAATTCACCAAGGGAGGTCGCGTTTTCCGCTGGTGCGCGCTTTGACTTGAGGTCCAAAGGTTGCCCTAAAAAAATGTACCGGTACGCAGAGTTCCATTCGTCCTTCCAGGTCGGTTTTTCTGCGCGTATGGGATTCAGCGGGGGAGCCAAGAGTCGCGCAAACCGATCAATTTCAGTTTCTTCCTCCGTCGTGAGCGCACGGCCTCGCTTAGTTTGCAGCCAAGCGCTGTAGGACGCTCGAAACCATTCCGGCGTCAGATTTGTGAACGCTTCAGCCGGTCCCGAAAACAGAGGTGGAAAAATCCGGCGGAGGGCCCGATCAAAAGCACCGACAATGAAATTGTAAGGGGGCCCCAATCCAAGAAACACGGGAAGACCCACAGGCATCGTCTCGGAGTCCGCGGTCACCGGGAAGATGTGACCTTGGGCCGCGAGCAGGGAGGCGCCGATCAAGAAGAACACCCAGACTTCGGTTTGGTCGTGGAACGACGACAACCATGCTTGTGGTTCTGTGGACGATGGCTCAGGAGTTGCAGGAGTCCCCGCGGCCGGTTCAGTTGTCTTTTTGGCGGGTGATGGGTCATCCTGCGGCATCGGAGCTGAATCCGCGCTACCGACCGCGGCGTTGGGGGGCAACTTCAGAAGTTCCGCAATATCGCTTCGAAGGCCAGCGTAATTTTCTTTGGCAACGATTCGAACGCGGGGGTCCATGAACGCTTGTCTGAGGTCGTCCATAGCTTCGGTGGTATGAATGATGATGGGGACATATGGGTGCAACGCGAGCAGACGTGCCGTCAATTCCGATCCCGAAATTCCGGGCATGGAGATGTCGGTGACGAGAAGGGCAATGGGGCGGCCGGATGCTATAGCGTCCTCAATGACTTTCCACGCTTCAAGCCCATCGTTGCAGACGCGATAAGCATAGGCATCACCAAGGAATTTTGTGATCTCGTCAAAGATACGCGGCCGGCGCAGGCGGTCATCTTCGGCCATGATGACGAGAGGCTTCTCCTCAACGGCGATTTCGGAATCCGGGTCTTGAGTTTCGTGTTGGCCGTCGACCGCGGGAGCCGTTGCCGACATCAGACGGAGCCGTGGCAGCCGGAAGGGGAAAAAGGAAGGGGTGCGGCGCGCGTAATCACGATATAAATCGCCGAACCGAGCATGCAAGTGGGTCTCTTCCGCGCCCGCTTTGTCGACACAGTAGTAGACCACCGAAGGGAGAACGACAAATAAGGGCACGGTGGTAATCAGAGAGCTGAACATCGACAGGATTCCGCCGTAGGCAAGGAAATAACCCATGTAAATAGGGTGTCGGACCCATTGATATAAGCCCTGGGTCACCAAGGGTCCCGAAGGTTCGGTCCCCGCCCCACGTTGAGATTTCAGCGTATGCGCGGCTGTTTCATAGATGATCATGCCCGCCATGCCGATCGCAAAACCGAACAGAAGTGTGATCATAAATTCCAGATCCGAAGGAAACGGCCATTTCATGAGTCTCTGTATAATTCTGGGGATGAGATAAAACGGAAGAGGAGACAGCGCGGCGATCAAAATCGATTTCCATCGCTCTCTTAGGGATTCCATGATCGGGATATTGAGCGGAGGTCGTACGGCCGGACGAAGGCTCATGCGCAAGTCGCTGTCGTGGGTGAGATTGTGGTGGAAATGAACGGCCAGATGGGTCAGCGTGTAGGTCCCTGCGACGACGGCGAGGTAGGACGCCAGGCTGAGGGGTAGTACCGGCGTGGCCTGCAGGAGCAGCGCCGCGGCGCCAGCGCCCAGGGCAATGCGCGTGGCCCAACCGTGCACCTTCTGCGGCGGAGTCCGAAGCCATGTGCCATTTCGGATCAACCGGTCCCATGCTTCCCTTCGATCCAAAGGATGCCGCCCGCTATACAGGTCAACGGCCAACCATTGGCCCAAGGTCAAGATCAGCAAAGCCATCGCGGGCAACAAGACGGCCTCGTTTAGGACAGTCGGAGCACTTGAGTCCACGCCCACAAGGAGAAGCAGAAGCGCCGGGATCCCGCTGGCCAGAGCGCCCACCATCACGCTTTCCAGGGGGGCGCCCCACCGTTCAAACCACTCGGGGCCGCTGAAAATGCTCATCCGGGGCGCTAAAAGTGGTTCGCTCGCTTGCGGCTCTTGAGCTGGGAGGAGGCGGGATCCGTCATGCTGCGGCGCCGTGTAAAAGTCCAGCCAGAGGCCAGAATCGAGTCCCGACAAGAGACGCGATTTGATCTTTGAGGCAGGCGTCCCCTTTGAGATGCGCATTCCGTAACGCCACCCTGGGCGGCCGTTCCTCTTCTTCAGGAACGGGAGGTCTGCGCCTCTCAGGGTCCTCAGCAAGCCTCTCACGTTTGGATCCAAGGGGCGGATGTCGAAAAACCGGACGGCCCCCTTCGCATCCATAAAGACCCGGACCTCGACATCCGTCGCTGTCGCTCTCTCGGCAATGTCCTTGACGAGCGAATCCAGATCCGCGGGCACGCCGCCGGGTGCCTTAACCTGGGACATTGGAGGCGGCACGCGGTTCGCGGGAATTGCCGGGAGACGGTTGATTCCTTCCGCGTCCATGGCGGACTCGAGCTGGTGGAACAGCGTGTCGGGGTCCGCGTCCAGATCGAGGCCCTCGTCCTGGATGTCAAAGATGCTGTCTCTCAATCGCTGGTAGGCGACGTGGTTGTAGCGTGACCGTTTTTCTTCGAGCCGCTGTAACATCATTCCGCGGACATGCGAAGTCCAAGTGATTCTTCGGATCTCTTGGATATAGGCAGCGGGATCCTTCATCCATTTGTTAAAACCCCAGTCGTCATTGCTGTATGCTGACACAAATCCGCCGTCGATTCTGACCCCAGCCTTCGCCAGGGTCGTCCCCAATTCGCTGACGCTGCTGCGGAACGCATCTAACGCCTTGAGCCGCGCCTGGCCATGAACATATTTCTGGAATTTATCCGGATTCGGCCAGAAAGCGTTGCCAGGATGTTTTTGGAACTCACGGATGAATTCCACGGCAAAAGCATCCGCCGTTTGAATTGGGTTTGCGCCGAGGCGAGCCAATTGCTGCGCCTCCTGCGCGACCGTAGGCGCGACACGCTCTGAAACGAGCGGCGTAAGCCACTTCTGAAGGTAGTCGCCAAGTGGCTCTTGCCCCGTCACCACAGCGTCGCGCGCGGATTGCAGGGCTGCCTCACGGCTTACCTGTATACCGTTGCTTTCCAGCCAGCGGCAGGAGAGGCCGACACGATATTCCAGCTCAAAGTCATTCGGTGACGAGGCTGCGAGTTGGAGCATCCTGAGCGTCTCTGGAGCAAATCGGGTCTGCCACTCCGGAGACGCCACCTGTTGACGAACGGACCCTTGCAAAAATTTAAAGATGTCCTGCAAATCCCCCAACGCGCCCGAGCTGAACCCTGACGAAGCTCCTTGAGCGCGCAAGGATCTGATCGCGTCTGCCAACTCTCCGAATTTGCCGGCACCCATCTGGAGGTCGGGGTCCTGATGGTAGTCTCTCACCTCGCGCGGCAAGGCTTCAAGTGTTTGTTGAAAGGCACTGAGAAATTGGATAAAAGCCGTGCGCCTCTTCATGGGGACTGCCTCGAGAGCCGCTTGAGCCGCTGCCGGAAGGTTCTGAACCATCAAAGCCAGCGCAGATTGCTTCAGCAAATCACGCCGCGACATACCATTTCCGTTAACGGAGCCTGCGGTATCGCCATGGCCGACCTTACCAGAGGACGGATGATCGGTTGACGACCCGCCCTGAACTTTCCCTTTCGCGGCTTCCCTCAATCTTTGAATTAAATCCTTCACGACACTGATATGTTTTGGCGATGCGGCAGGATGGAATTCAGCGCCTGTCAGCCTCTCCATTAAGGCTTGGTTGAGGAAATTGACGCCGCGTGCGGCAGCCAAGTCAACAGGTCTCGGACTTTCATTGGATAAGGCAGCCGCCGTGAGCGGGTCCACGAGAAGGGAGGGGACCAGGAGAAGTGCGACAAATCGCTGAAATATAAAGGGAATCATCGAAGATCTAGTCTCCTTAATAATAGGGGGTTTCCGGCAATGAATATATAGTAGGGAAGGCCAAAAATACGGGCCTAAAAGACCCATAAAATATGGGTATCGACGGCCCAGGACACAGAGCTTTAGTCAAATGTGATGGAAATCGATCGGCGCCCCTTTGGTCGAAAGTCTCTTAGGCCGCTACCTCCAGCTTCTCTCGTTCGACGAATAATCCCATCACCAATTCCGGCTTCTCAATCGGCTTCCAGAATTGCGCCAGGCGTTCAATGATTTTGTAGACGAACGCTACTCCCGTGCGAGATTTCTGAAACCGCCGCACAACGCGAGTTCGCAATCGGACCCCCGCGAAGACCGACTCGATCGGATTGCTCGTCTTTAAATGCACCCAGTGCTCCTTCGGAAAGTCGAAGTAGCGCAGCAAGGCGTCATGGTCCTTCCGGATACAAGCCGCCGCCTTCGGGTAGCGAATCTCCAGGTCCTCGGCTAACAAGGCCAGGTGATTCTCCGCGTCTTCTCGACGCTCCGCCTGATACGCTACGCGCAGACGGTTGAGCACCTCCTCTTGCTTGGCCTTCGGCACTTTATCCACGACGTTGCGCATCTTGTGCTTCCAGCACCGTTGATCTTTGGCGGTCGGATAGACCTCCGCCACCGCCTCCCAGAGCCCACCCATCCCATCGCCGATAACCAAGAGCGGAGCGGGCATTCCACGCTCCGCCACCCCTCGCCAGATTTCCTTCCAGGAATCCCGGCTCTCCCGGTAGCCTTCCATCAGAGCAATCAGCTCTTTCTTCCCATCGGCATTCACGCCAACCAACACTAAAAGCGCCGTATTCTCTTTCTCCAGCCCGGCCTTCAAGTACACGCCGTCCGCCCAGACATAGGCGTAACGCGTTTCGGATAAGTCCCGGCGGCTGAAGGTGGCCAGGTCCGATTGAAACTTCGCCGATAAACGCAGGATCGTGCTGGCTGATAAGGTGGCTCCATCCCCGATCAGTGCTCGCATCGCCGGCTCAAAGTCCCGGCTCGAGAGCCCCTCCAGGTACAGCCGCCGGAATAACTCCTCGACACCCTCGGTTCGCCGCTGGTACGGACGCAAGATGCTCGACTCAAACTCGCCCCCGTCGACTTGCGGCACCGAGAGCTTTAAACCTGCTCCCAAAACTGTCACCTTCCGCTCCCGGGTTCCGTTGCGATAGCCTTTCTCCAGGCTCTTCGCCCGCTCATAGCGCCGCCGCTCCAGATACATCGTCACTTCTTCCTCCAGGGCTTCCACCAGCATTTTGCGCGCTCCCTCTCGGGCCAGATAATCCAGCATGCTCTCTTTGTGTTCGCAGCCTTTCACGTTTACAATGGTCTTCATAACGGCGTCTCCTTTTCGTTTATTGTCCGCTTGAACGGACAGGTTTGTTTGGTTCAACGAAAGGGTACGCCGTTATCTATTCCTAAGGCAAATCCTTCCTTGCCTCAGAACCTATTTCCAGCACTTTTGATGGTAACTCCAGGACACACGGGGACGTTGGTAAGTTACCAACGTCCCCGTATGTTTTTTAAGATAAAATACCGTCGATGAATCGACTCACTTCGCTCGCTCACCCTAGTCGCCTTCCGGGTCCGAAATCCCGACAGCTTGCGCGGCGGCTGCGCCGGGTCGAGTCCAGGAATATCACCTACCTCTCGGATGACTTTCCCGTGTTCTGGGAGTCCGCCGCAGGCTCCTGGGTGAGGGACGTGGACGGCACTCGGTATCTCGACCTCACGAGCGCCTTCGGTGTGGCCGGGTTGGGTCACGGGGCACCTTGCGTCCAGCGCGCTATCGTAAAACAAAGCCAAAAGATGTGGCATGGCATGGGCGACGTGCATCCCAATGCGGTCAAAGTTCAGCTCCTTGAGGCCTTGAGCGTGGCCACTTCGCGACGATTTCCGCTCGCCATCCTTTCGAGCTCCGGCGCGGAAGCGGTGGAGTCTGCCCTCAAAACGGCGCGCCTGGCGACAGGCAAGAAAGGTGTGATCGCTTTCGATGGGGCCTACCATGGGCTGAGCTACGGGACCCTCGGGTTGTGCGATCGAGAAGATTTTCGAAATCCGTTCCAAGATCAACTGCCCGCCTGGTGCGCGCTTTCGCCATTCCCCGATGAGCTCCGCGGGAACTCTGCCGAGCGGTGCCTTGAGAACTTAGAGCGCCTCCTCAAGCAAGGGAAACATCCCGCCGGGCCCTTTGGAGCGATTATCGTGGAGCCCGTGCAAGGCCGGGGCGGCGTGCGCGTCGCCGGCCCCGTGTTTCTACGGGGTTTGCGAGCGCTCGCGAGGCGCTATCAGCTGCTCTTGATCGACGACGAGATCTTTTCTGGCACCGGCCGGACCGGCCGGTTTTTGGCGGTGGATCATTTTGGCGTCGACCCGGACCTTGTCTGCGTCGGTAAAGCGCTGACGAATGGTTTTCCTCTTTCGGCCTGCCTGGGCACACGGGCCGCGATGGACGCGTGGCCGCCGTCGGATGGCGAGGCCATCCATACGAGCACGTTTCTGGGCCATCCCCTGGGATGTGCGATGGCGCTTGCGACGCTGAAGGAACTTCGAGCGAAGAAGCTGGCCGAGCGGGCCTCGCGTGTGGGCAAACCGTGGCTCAGGGAACTCCAGGACGCCTTGGCCGATCATCCCTGTGTGGGAGAGGTGCGCGGTCTGGGGCTTATGATCGGCATCGAATTGGTCCAAGACAAGAAAACCCTCACGCCGGCACCCAGGCTTGCCGCGCGGGTGGTCACCGAATCGCTCAAGAAGCGGCTCATCGTCTTGTCCGGAGGAGTCCGGCGCAATGTGCTCACCCTCACGCCGCCGCTGACCATTTCAGGAAATGATTTAAAATTGGCAACCCATATTCTCTGTGAGGTACTGTTCGCCGTCATCCCCCGCGGTAGTAAGCGGGGGATCTATCCATTCTTTGCCGACAATGATGGACCCCGTCCGCCACACGGCAGGGCGGACGGCCCGCCGGATGTGTGGAGGGCCGGCTTCCGCCGGGGTGACGGCATAAAAACCGTATGACCGAAAGCCTTGGACAGCGTATCGAGCAATTCTTGCGCACGGGCACGGGTGATTTTGAGTCTGTCGCCCTTGAACTTTTTGCCTATCAGTTTGCGCGCAACAAACCCTATCAGGCCTTTTGCCGCGCGCAGGGTCTGAGTCCGGTGCGGATCCAGACCTGGCAGGAAATTCCCGCGGTTCCCGTGTCCGCCTTTAAGTCCTCTGAGCTGGCCACCTTTCCTGTGGCCCAAGCGGCGGCGGTGTTTCGTTCGAGCGGCACGACCTCATCGTCCCGGAGCCAACACTATCTTCGGACACTTCGCTACTACGAGAGCTCGCTTGAGAGCTTTTTCTCATCTCAAGTCTTGCCGGACCAGGCGCGCCTGCCCATGCTGGTGTTAGCGCCGGCTCCAGCGGAGGCCCCGCACTCTTCCTTGAGTTGGATGCTGGAGGTCGTCAAGCGCAAATTTGGCACACCCGGTAGCGGCACCTTCATCGAACGAGGTGTTCTCCTCGAGACACAACTCTTCCGGAAACTTTGCGAGTCGGAAAGTACCGGAGTGCCGGTGGCTCTCTTGGGCACAACGATTAGCTTCCTGAAATTCTTTGATTATCTAAGCAAGACGGGAAAGATATTTCGTCTTCCTCCTGGCAGCCGGTTGATGGATACGGGGGGAATGAAAACAGAGAAACGCCAGGTGACCAGGCCAGAATTTGTGCAGCAAGTGACAGTATCCCTGGGCATCCCAGAAGAAGCATGCATTAATGAATATGGAATGTGTGAGCTCAGTTCTCAATTCTATGGACGAGGGGGGACTTCCTCTCTCCAAGGACCTCCTTGGACGCGAACCATCGTTGTGGATTCGGTGACGGGTGGACTCGCCAAGGAAGGCGAAACCGGCCTTTTGCGGCATTTTGACCTGGCCAATGTGGATTCCGTGATGGCTGTTCAGACGGAGGACCTTGGAACGTCCGTCCGACGTTCGACGTCCGACGCTTTTCATCTGCTTGGTCGGGCTCCGAATGCTGAGGTCCGGGGTTGTTCGCTATCGGCGGAGGCCTATCGAACATGAACCATCGGATAGAATATTTGGGTCAGGTTGCGGAGCGATGGCTGAATCCGGACGACGCCTTCCGGTCGGAAACGATCCAGGCCCTTCAAGTTTCAACTGGCTATAGCCGCCGTTCGATCGAGCGCGCGCTTGCGAGTTGTTTTGAAGAACTTACGTGTGAGAAACTCCTCCAATGGATGTCGGGACGTCGGACGTCGAACGTCGGACGAACGGTCCTCCATATCTTGCCGGCGAACGCCTTTACCGCCTGGGTCCATGGGGTTGTGCTAAGCCTCCTATCGGGTTGGAAGGTGGCCCTTAAACCATCGTTTCGGGAGCCTGTCTTTCCAATGGCATGGAAGAAGTCGCTTGAGCGTATGGATGAAAGACTCTCAGAATTAGTCGACATCGTGGCGTGGAGTGAAACGTTGTTGTGCGACTTTGATGTCGTGGTGGCCTATGGGTCCGATGAGACCCTTCGGCTCGTCCAAGCCTCTGTGCCTGCTGGGACACGCTTTGTTGGGTATGGTCATCAACTGAGCGTCGGGGTTGTCTTTGAAGAAGCCCAAAAGGAACTCTCGAACGTCTGGATGGACCGAATCATCGCTGATGCTGAACCCTTTCGGCTCCAGGGCTGCTTGTCACCGCAGGTGATCTTTGTGGAAAATTTGGACCCGAGTCAGTGGCAGGCCTTGGGGGCCGCACTGGAGGTGGCACCACGCCTGGAAGGGTTCAAGCGCTGGCAGGATGTGCTCGACAAGATGCGAACCCTCGCGCCGCATCTTTCTTGCGTGGGTTATGCGGGCGAGACTGGTCGGCAGGAACAGCTCGAACGAGACCTGCAGGGGCTTGGTGTTTCACGCCTATGTCCTTTGGGGCAAATGCAGAGACCGCCACTCGACTGGCTCAACGGCGGGGTGAATCTTGCCGATGTGCTACACTCAGTCAAAGGAGAAACGTCATGGGAGAACCAACACAAAGTACCGTCAATTGGAGCATGATCTGTCACCTCGCGGGACTTTCCCTGTACATTGGGATACCTCTGGGGAATGTCCTGGTTCCTCTGTTGATCTGGCTCCTCAAGAGGAAGAGCGATCCTGTTCTGCAAGAGCAGGGGAAAGAGGCCGTGAATTTTAATCTTTCCGTGACGGTCTATGCTCTTGTGGCAGGCTTGCTTTGTTACATTCTGATCGGGTTTGTCCTTTTGCCGCTGGTTCTGATTGGGCATATCCTGCTCGTCATCCGCGCGGGCCTTCGGGCGAACAAAGGCGAATCCGTGCGCTATCCGTTGACGCTTCGGTTTATTAATTAATTTGTAAAATGCGTCGACGCAGATTTGGCAACCAGTGAATATTTCTGAACTCTGCCTTCTGAGTTCTGAGCTGGTTGTAAAGGGCCCGTAGCTCAATCGGTTAGAGCGTCCGGCTCATAACTGGAGGGTTGAAGGTTCAAGTCCTTCCGGGCCCAATCTTTCCCAGGTTCCCCGCCACTAAGACGTTGGCGGGCCCGCCATGACGTAGTGGCGGGGAGTCCTGGCGGGCCCAATAAATTCAGGGCAGAAAGCAGAGAGCAGAAAGCAGAAATTGGGCGCAGCGCGGGGCGTTCACTCATCCCATCCACTGTTGAAGCTCGCTTTCGCGAGCCATAGAGTTGGGATTGTCCCGGCTCTTTCAGCTCCCCTTCGGGGTGCGGGTATGGGGGACGGGACAGCGGTAGAGTGCCATCCTCAGGCATTTATTTAAATTATTTCTGAGGTATCTTTAGGTAGACCATCATTGAGGAGTAAGAAATCTTGGTATCCTGCCGTATCCCCAAGTCTCTTTCCTAGTGACGCAACTTGGTGACGTAAGTAATTGAGATTCGGAAACAGCGGTTGGCTAGAGTGCTTCCTTGAAAAGGTAGAATATAGCTATGCAAACTCGACCCTATAAAGGGTTTCAATGGATCGTCCATCACCCGGACCTGCTTGGAGGAAAGCCTGTTATTAAAGGCACGCGTATCTCCGTAGCCCAGGTCTTGGAATGTCTCTCTATCGGCATGTTGGCACAGGAAATCGCCGACGATTATCCGGGATTTCCCCCAGAATCCGTTCCTGAAATCCTCAAATTCGCCGCCCAGCAGATGCATCGTGTGGCTGCTTGATCACAATCTACCTCGCCAACTAGCGCCGATCTTTCAATCGCTAGGAATTCCTGCTGAAACCACCGCAGAACGTGGCTGGCAAAGATTGAGCAACGGCGAGTTGGTAAAGATGGCTGCCGTTGCCGGGGTTATTTGCATTCTCACAAAAGATCAAGATTTCAGCGAATCCGCTGCGAAGGCACTTAAGAAATTTCCGAATATCAGCGTTATTCTGATCACCCTCCCTCAGCAGCGCGGCTCAGCCTATGCCCGTGCCTTCCAAGAAGCGTGGTCGAAAAAGCCAGTCTTCCCATTACCGGGTAAGCTGATTCGCTGGCCCAACTAGCCCTGCTCAAAGGGACTTCGACGGTACTATTTAGTTTGAGCATAATACCCACGAAAAATAGAAGTCTGTCGGCGTTAGGGCTGGGACTATAATTTACGTTCTTGTTTCAATGAAGAAGTCTCCCTGTAACACGTATCAAATACACTTATTTCCATACTCCGGGAGGGTCTTTCCTCCCGACGAAAATGATAATTCCTTCGTATGCAACTCGTTGAAACATTGGCCGCTCTGGTCACGTTATCCATTTACATTTCTCTTTATTAAGTAAAATACGCCTTCACAAGCATTGGAGTTGAAAGCAACAACACTACTATTGTTTGAGATCGCCTCGTCGAGCGATCGAGTTGGGATTGCCCCGACGATCCTGCCCGCCAGAGGCGGTCTCAAATATTGGACGGGACAGCGGTAGACGTGTGCTTCCATAATTCCTTATAGCGTGTTGGTCCCGCAAGTCGTAGGCGGGAGCGTTCGCCCTGAATGCTCATTGTCATCAAACGGTGATTGAGAATCAATTTGGGTGCTTAGCTCAGCGGTAGAGCACTGTCCTCACACGACAGGGGTCACAGGTTCGAATCCTGTAGCGCCCACCACTTTGGCATGGTTCTCAATCGTTCAGGGCGAACGTCCTCACACGATGGAAGCCAGAGGTTCGCCCGCCACAGGACCGGCGGGCGAGCGCCTGTTGTGTGGCGCTCGAATCCTCTACGCCCCACGATGCGCCGTCCCCACGACGCCCTCCGCGAGAAGTGAGCAGGTCCCCTCTGAAAACGAGCAGCTTCAGCTCAAAAAAGTGAGCAGCTTCCTCGAAAAACGAGCAGCTTGGACTTCTAAAACGAGCAGCTTCAGCTCAAAAAAGTGAGCAGCTTCCTCGAAAAGTGAGCAGGTTGGCCTTCCAAAACGAGCAGCTTCAACTGAAAAAGTGAGCAGGTTGGGCTAAAAACGAGCAGCTGGATGGAGATCTGAATCAGCTTGATACAACGTGTCGGGGTCGCCCGGCTCGCCGGTACGCTTGAGCAAACCTTTCTCCATGAGATGGCCGATAATGCGCAAGGAAGCCGCCCGCGAAAGTCCAAGAAGCGCTTCGATCTCTTGGCGCCGCAGGCCTCCTTTGCGGTGTACCGCTTCAAGGATCGCTTTCTCGTAGCGTAGACGCTTACGGTTGAGGCGTGGGCTTGTGACGGGAGATACGGAAGATGCGGATCGCGCATTTCCCTTCCCGCTTTCGGCCTCGAGCTGTTGCTCAAGCTCCACATGCGCCCTTTCCTCGATCCGGTCGTTCAGCCAGCGGGAGGCGCTGGAGCCGATATAAAACCCCAGGACTTCAAACGCAATGAGGGTCAATCCTTTGGGGTAGGCAAATCGTGCGGGCCAGATCTCCGACCCCAGATTGGCGGCGAGCAGAAAAAGAACCCAAAGCCCCACAAACCATTCGCCTTTAAGCCGAAAGGGAGCACGCTGACCCTGCTCTGTGGACACGCCTTGTTCATTGGGTTTGAAGCCGACCGTCCAGCGTTTGATCTCTTTTCCTCCGACATAGGTTGATAGAAGAGCAAGATACAGAGCATTGGCTGTGGCAAGCTGAACGTGAAGTCGACCCGCGGTAAGAAATTCGGCGAACTGTGCGCTAAAGAGAGCCAGGGTATAAAGGGCGCTCAGCCAGAACAGAAAGACCATGCTCATGGGCGAATTATGCATAACTTGGGGAATGTCTCCAACTCCCCACCCCGCTTCCGGGGCTGGTGATGGCGCGGGTGATAAGATAAAATGACATCCCTCAATGAAAGACGACATCAAGTTGCTCTTGTCCCTACAGGAAAGGGATCTCGAGTTGGACCGGCTTCAAAATGAACTGGCGTCAGTCCCTGGCAGGGTCGCCGGCTTAAAGGGGGAGATCCAGGCAGAGAAAACGGCGCTGGAGTCTGCGAAGAAAGAGCTGAACCAGTTTCAGCTCACGAAGAAGCAGAAGGAGCTGGACCTGGACGTCCAGGAAACGGCCATTCGTAAGCATTCGACGGACCTGAATGCCATCAAAACCAACGAAGCCTATAAAGCCTTGCTTGGCGAGATTGATAAAGCCAAGCAGGTCAAATCGTCGCTCGAAGACCAAATTTTGCAGCTGATGGAGCAGATCGACCAGGCGACCAAAGTCTGGAAGCAAAAAGAGGCGGACTCCCAAGGTCACGAAACAACGCTCCAGCAACAGATTTTGGAATGGGAAGCCAGGGGCAAAGAGCTCGAAAAAACCATCGCGGCCAAGCAAGCCGAGCGCGCGCAGGCGCTGGCCTCCCTCGCGAAGCCCCTGGCCCACCAGTATTCCACGCTGCGCAACGGCAAGCGCGGGGCCACGGTGGTCCCGATTCTCAAAGGGCAATGTTCCGGCTGCCACATGAAGGTCTCACAAAACCTGATCGTTGAATTGCGCCGCGGCCATAAGATCGTCAGCTGCGAGTCCTGCTCGCGCATCGTTTATCTCGAAGAAGTCCCGGCTGCTTAAGCTTTTGTTGTTCGCTCTTTGAAAGCTGCATTCGGAGCGCCGCCCGCCTCCGCCCGCTCTTAGCGCTAACGCGCTGCGGCAGAGCTATGGCGGGCAGGCCCCTTTTTTATAGGGGGGGCTTGCCCACCGTAGCTCATCGCCGCGCGAAGCGCAAGAATGAGCGGAGGTGGGAGGAAAGTCCGAACTCCATGGGCAGGATGCCTGGCGCAAGCCAGGGGGGGAACGGCAGACGGCGTAAATAGTAAATAGAAAATAGTGAGTAGGAGCATGCGCAAATACTGTTCACGATTCACCATTTACTATTTACGACGTTTGCCGTTCTCAACGGAAAGTGCCACAGAAAATACACCGCCTGGAACGGCCAGCTCAGAATTCAGGACTCAGAGCTCAGAGATAAGGATGATTCTTATAAAACCATCGCCCTCTCTGAGTTCTGAGCTCTGAACCCTGAGTTGGTCGTGACGGGTAAGGGTGAAATGGCGAGGTAAGAGCTCACCGTCCCTGAGGTAACGAAGGGAGCAAGGCAAACCCCATCCGGAGCAAGATGCCGGGAACGGCATACGGCGAAAATAGAGAATCGAAAATAGAGAGATGAGAAAGTGCTATTTTCCATTTTCTATTTTCGACGTTTGCCGTTCCCGGGGTTCGAGGAGAGCTGGTCCCGGCTCGTCCGCACTCGAGGTCGTCGCCCAGAAGAATGGCGCTCGACGGTGACGGCAGACGGCGTAAATAGTAAATAGAAAATGGTGAATCGTTATGTTCTATCGAACTCTTCACCATTCCTCCTTCACCATTTACCATTTACGACGTTTGCCGTTGCCGTACAGAATTCGGTGTATAGAATGCAGCTTTCACTTTCCTTAAGGCCTTCCACCCTCCACGGTGGGAGGCCTTTCTGCCGTGTGGCGCGTGATCACCTCTGGCACGCGCCGGGGCCGTTGACAGAAACTCCCTCGGGGGGTATACTAGAGCCCAGTGGGGAAAAGTGGTGGAAAGTAGAGTCTATCGTTACCTCGGGCAGTACGAGCACGGCCTGGACGGCAAAAACAGGCTTTTTCTTCCGTCGCATTTCCGCGAAAAATCCCATGGCGCCGATTACGTGCTGACCCAGGGCCTGGAGCGGTGTTTGTTTCTTTTTCCGATAAAATATTGGGACCACCTGGCCGCGAAACTGGACGCGCTTGCCTTGAAGGACAAAGCGCAGGAGCGCGCGTTTAAGCGGGTGCTGCTTTCCGCGGCCTGTGAAGCCGAGATCGATGCGCAAGGCCGGATTCTGATCCCTCAGCATTTAAAGGACTATGCCGGCCTGAAGCGCCAGGTGGTCATTTTGGGGGTTTTACGACACGTCGAATTGTGGTCCCGGGAACACTGGAGCCGTTACAGCAAAGTGGCGCGAGTCAGTTTCGAAAAAGTCGCACCGCAACTGGCGCTGTGAGCGTGGTCCACGAGCACGTCCCCGTCCTGGCGGAGGAGGTCGTTGAGCTTTTTTCGTTTCCGGGTCCCGCGTTGGTGATCGATGGGACGTTGGGTCTGGGGGGGCATTCCGAAAGGCTCTTGGAGCGCTACCCGGGTATGAAGGTCTTGGGCCTTGAATGGGACACCGAGGCCCTGGACCATGCCACCACGCGTCTTGCCCGTTTTGGCGAACGCTTCGAAGGGGTCGCGGCCAGTTATGCCCAGTTCCCGTCTGTTCTGTCTCAGAGGGGTCGTGAGACAGCCGACGGGATCCTTCTGGACTTGGGGCTCTCCTCCATGCAGCTCCAGGACTCGGACCGGGGCTTTAGTTTCCTGCGTCCGGGGCCGCTGGACATGCGGATGAGCCAGTCTTTGACACAGACCGCCTGGCAAGTCTTGACGCATTCCTCCGAAGAGGAGCTCGCGCGGTTGTTCCGCGAGTATGGGGAAGAACCCCAGGCGCGAAAGATCGCGCGTGCGCTGACGCAGGCGATCCGAAATCATACGCTGAGCAATGACGCTTGGAAGGTGGCGGAGCTCATCCGCAAGACCACGTCAACGCCGCTGCAACGAATGGATCCTGCCACCCGGTGCTTCCAGGCCCTGCGTATCGCGGTGAACGGCGAACTCGCCAATCTGCAATCCGCTCTGGACGGCCTTGAACAGCATTTGGCTCCCGGGGGGCGAGCGGCGGTGATCTCGTTCCACTCTTTGGAGGACCGTCGCGTCAAGACCGCCTTTCAAGCCGCGGTCAAGGGCTGTGTATGCCCGCCGAGGTTTCCTCAATGTGTGTGTCACCGGAAGCCTTGGGGCAGACTTTTGCAAAGAAAGCCCGTGCGCCCCAGCGAGACGGAGGTCCAGACGAACCCCCGGTCCCGCAGCGCGAAGCTCAGGGCGTTGGAACACTTATGAAGAACGCGCGAGACAGGGAGAACATGAAGAAGTGGGTCCAACTCTGCGTCCTCGTCCTGGCCGTGCTCATGCTGAGGGTGTGGGAACATGTCCAGGCGCAGCGTCTGGGAAGACATCTGTCCAGCATGCGCGCTGAAGTGGACCGGTTGACTTATCAAAACGGCCTTCGGCAAACACAAATCCATCAGGCCGTCTCACCCAGCCGCTTAGACGCGGTCGCGAAGGAACGGTCCATGGGCCCCTTGCCCGCGACGCGGCGCATCGGCATACAGCTATGATCCGAAATACCAGGCTCTGGATGACGCGCGTCGCGTCCCTCGCGTTCTTCGCCTTTGTCGCGCTGCGCCTGGGTTATCTTCAGATCTATTGCCACGCGTCGCTCCAGAAGCGCGTCGATCGTGAAAATACGCGCGCCCAGCGTCTGCAAGAAATCATCCCACGAGGCGCGATCCTCGACAGGAACGGAGCGACGCTGGCCATGAGCCTGCACGGCGGGGCCTGCTATGCCGACCCTGCCCGGGTGACGGACCCCCTGGAGACCGCGAAAATCTTGGCGCCGCTCCTCCAGGAGAAGTTCGAGGTCCTTTATCAGAAGCTCACCCAGCGCAAGCGCTTTGTGTGGCTCGCCCGGCGACTCGATCCGGACACGGCCATCAAAATAAAATCCCTCAAACGCCCCGGCATCAGCGTCGCTTCGGACACGAAACGTTTCTATCCCGAGGAGTCGCTGGCCGCGCATGTCCTGGGTATTGTGGGCGACAACCAAAAAGGGCTCTCCGGTGTCGAGCTCATGACGGAGCGGTGGCTCAGCCGTCAAGGGACACCCACGATCTTCAAGTCATGGACCTTCGCGAAGAAGCGCCAGTCTCCGGTGGCGACGAAACCGGACCTGCCGCCCCAATCGGTGGTGTTGACGCTGGACCGGACCCTGCAAACCATTGTGGAGCAGGAACTGGCCGACCAAATGAAACTCTCACGCCCGAAAAGCGGGACTGTGATTGTGCAGGACCCGCAGACCGGCGAAATCCTCGCGATGGCCACGGCGCCTTCTTTTGACCCCAACGTCTGGGGCAGTCCCCTGCAGCCCTCCGATTATGGTCCGGAGCACCTGAAAAACCCAGCGGTGGAGCATGTCTTTGAGCCCGGCTCCACCTTCAAAATTGTCACCGCGGCGGCCGCCCTGGAAGAAGGTGCCGCTTCGCTCAAAGACAATTTCTTCTGCGAAAACGGCGAATGGGATATTCCCGGACGAACCATTCATGACCATGAAAAGGATGGATGGTTGACGTTTTCTGAAGTGATCAGCCACTCGTCCAATATCGGTACCGCCAAGATCGCCCGCAAGCTGGGGAAACACCCCCTCTATCGCTATTCAAGAGCTTTTGGTTTCGGCATGCCTTCGGGATGCGGTCTCCCGGGCGATGGCGCTGGCATTCTTCGGCCCACGCAGCAGTGGCACCTCTCCAGTCTTGAGACGATCGCTTTCGGCCAAGAAGTCGGTGCCACCCCTCTTCAGATCGTCAATGCCTTCAGTGCCCTTGCCAATGGCGGACTGCTCTACGAGCCGCGTCTCTACAAGGGCGTCATCGATGAACATGGCCAGTACCAGGAATGGACGGCCGCCCCTCCCATTCGACGGGTCGTTTCCCAACAAACAGCCGCCATCATGCGCTCGATCCTTAGAGCGGTCGTCGAAGAGGGTACCGGCAAGGCCGCCCATGTCGAGGGGCTCCGCGTGGCGGGAAAAACAGGCACGGCCCAAAAGATCGACCCACGCACACGCGAATATTCGGACTCTCTCTATATCGCCTCCTTTTGCGGTTTTGCTCCACTCGATCGGCCGCGCCTGGTGATCGGCGTTTTCCTCGATGAGCCTCGTGTCAACTATTGGGGCAGCTCCGAAGCCGCGCCACTGTTTTCGCGGATCCTGAAACATGCGGCGCCTTACCTCAAGATCCCCTCCGAATCGCTGGCCCCCGTCGCCACCGCCCGGATCATAGGCCGTCGCTGATGAAAACCCTCGAATTTCTCCTTCAGGGCCTGCCCTGTGATGTGCGGGGGTCCTCCCAGGTTGGCGTGGAGGACATCGCTTTTGACTCCAGGAAAATCAAGAAAGGCTCGCTCTTTGTCGCCCTTCAGGGAGTCCATCAGGATGGACGGGCCTTCATCGATCGAGCGGTGAAAGCGGGAGCTTCTGCTGTTCTGGCGGAGGGAGAGGTGGTCCCGGGTTCTGTCACGCGGGTCCAGGTTTCCAACGCCCTCAAGGCCCTGGCGCACGTCTCCGTCCGGTTCTGGGACAACCCCTCGTCCAAGCTTCGCCTGGTCGGCATTACCGGAACCAATGGGAAGACGACAACGTCCTATCTTGTGGAATCCATCTTCCGTCATGTCGGGTGGCCGACAGGCGTGCTCGGGACCATCAATTACCGTTTTGGAAATGAAAGTATGCCGGCTCCGAACACCACACCTTTTGCGAGCGATGTCCAGCGTTTCTTGTCCGACATCCTCCAACGGGGCGCCCAAGCCTGTATCATGGAGGTCTCCTCCCATGCATTGGAGCTCTCGCGCGTGGAAGGCGTCGATTTCGATGTCGCGGTCTTGACCAATCTCACCCAGGATCATCTGGACTTCCACAAGACCATGGAGGCCTATGCCGCGGCAAAGTCCAAGCTCTTTACGTCGATTGGACCTCGATCCTCCAAGGCCTTTCCGCGGTGCACGGTCCTCAATGCCGACGATCCTTGGGTCCAGAAAGGGTTCGGATCAGCCCGGGTCCCCAAGCTTCTCTACCGATTGACCGGCCCCGCTGATCTCTCGACGAAAGACCTGGTCTGTGAGGCGACGGGCAGCCGGTTCCTCCTTTGCACCCCGAGCGGCAACCATCCTGTGCGACTGCCGCTGGTGGGCGACTATAACGTGATGAACGCGCTCGCCGCCGCCGGGGTGGCCTTGTCTCAGGGCCTTGCCGTCCCCGATATTGTCGAAGGGCTTGAAACGGTGTCGATGGTTCCAGGGCGCATGGAGCGCATCCCCTCCCGGCGGGGATTTACGGTCGTGGTGGATTATGCTCATACCGAAGACGCCTTGCGGAAAGCGATGGCCGCCCTGCGCAAGCTCAATCCCCGGCGTTTGATCACCGTCTTTGGCTGTGGGGGGGACCGAGATCGGGCGAAACGTCCGTTGATGGGCGAGGCGGCTGCCCAGATGAGTGACGAAGTCATCGTCACCTCCGACAATCCCCGCAGTGAAGATCCTGGTCGGATTGCTCTGGACGTGGAGGTCGGTGTGCGCCGCGTGCGGTCGAACCACTACGAAATCATTTTGGACCGAGAACAGGCCCTCCAGAAAGCCATTGCGCTTGCCACCGAAGGGGACCTGGTGCTGGTGGCCGGCAAAGGCCACGAGAATTATCAGATTCTGTCGGATCGAACGGTCCCTTTCGATGATCGGCTCGTGGTGCGCCAACTCCTGGAGACCCTCGCGTGAACGTGTGCGTGCAAGAGATCGTCAAGGCCACGGGCGGGCGTCTCGTACTGGGTTATCCCCAAACGCCCTGCCGGAAAGTCTCCATTGACACACGAACGCTTCAAAGCGGGGATATTTTCTTTGCGCTCCGCGGACCCCGGTTCGATGGACACCGCTTTCTGAAAGTGGCCTCCCGCAAGCGGGCCCAGGCGCTCGTGGTCGATCGCTTGGAAGCGGGTTTGGACTTTGATGTGGACCGGACCACCCATGTGATTCAGGTGGGCCATACACTGAAGGCCCTCCAGGACACGGCGCGCATGGTCAGGAGCCAAGCGGACCACACGCTCTTTATCGGGCTCACAGGTTCCAACGGCAAGACCACCACGAAGGATATGCTGGCGCTCATCCTCCAAAGGTCCGGAAAAACGCTCTCCACTCGCGGGAACCTCAACAATCATATCGGTCTTCCTTTGATGCTCACAGAGTGGGAACCGGACCACCGTTACGCCCTCCTGGAGTTGGGAACTTCCATGCCTGGCGATATGGATCTTCTGGCCGATCTGCTCCGGCCTCAGGTGGCTCTGATCACCAACGTCGGTAAGGACCATTTGGAGTCCTTTAAAACCCCGCAAGGTGTCGTGCGAGAAAACCGCAAGCTCTTCGACGCCCTCCCGCACGACGGCATCGCGGTCATCAACCTGGATGATCCTCTTTTAAAAGAATGCCGGCCGGCTCTGGCGCGCCGCGTCGTGACGTATGGCCTTGCGCCTGAGGCGGACGTGAGAGCCGAAGCGATTGTGGCCTATCCCTCGCCGCTGCGTTTTACGCTCAAGCTCGGCTCCGCCGCCTATCCTGTCGTGCTTCAGGTGAGCGGGGTCCTTCAGGTCCAAAATGCCCTTGCGGCGGCGGCGCTCGCCTATGCGCTTGGGATTTCGCCCGACATGATCGTCGGGGGACTCCAACAGTTCAAGTCGACAGCGATGCGTATGGAAGTCCGTACGACCCGCGCGCAGATCACGCTGGTCAATGACGCTTACAACGCGAACCCTTCTTCCATGAGGGCCTCGATCGAAAGCTTCTGCCGCAGTTACCCCGATCGCCCCAAGTGGTTGGTGCTTTCCGATATGCGGGAACTCGGGCCCGGGGCCCCGCAGGAACATCGGGAGCTTGGGCAGTGGCTGGCCCCGTGGCCGCTTGAGCGCCTGTATCTTTATGGACGAGACGCCCGGTATATTCAGGAAGGCGCCCTCGCGGCCCATTTCAAAGGCGCTGTCGAGCGCTACCGGAAGAAAGTGAAGCTGATCGAGGCCCTTCAGCAAGCCCTTGCAAATGAAACCAAGACCGCCATACTCTTTAAAGCGTCGCGACGTATGAAACTCGAAGAGGTCACCCATGCTTTATCATCTTTATCTTCTTAAGCCTTTCTTTTCGCCGCTCAATATCTTCCAGTACATCACCTTTCGGTCGGCGGGTGCTTTCCTCACCTCCTTGATCGTCTCGATGCTCGTCGCACCGCCCGTCATCCGCTGGCTGAAGGGCCAACGCTCCTACAAGGTGCGGGCCGATACGCCGGCCCAGCATCAAAAAAAGCGGGCACGCCTGGAATGGGCGGTCTCATCATCTATTTGGCGATGGCGAGCTCCTGCTTGTTGTGGGCGCGCCTGTCCGACCGGTTTGTTCTGGTGTGCCTGGTGACCTGCACGGTCTTGTGTCTGCTGGGGTATGTGGATGATCTTCTCAAAGCCAGGGAGAGCCGAAAGGACGGCCTTACACCTTCGATTAAAATGGGCGTGCAGCTCCTCTTGGGGCTGGCTGTGGCTGCCTATCTCTACCTCGACCCTCCGAATGCCGCCTACGCCACCTCCGTGGGCATTCCCTACTCCAAGGCCTGGTTCGTTTATCTGGGTTCGCTCTACATTCCATTCAGCATCGCTGTCTTAATTGGGTCCTCGAATGCGGTGAATCTCGCCGATGGTCTGGATGGCCTGGCCTGCGGCACGCTTGTGATCACGGCGCTCACCTACAGCATCTTCGCCTATCTCGCCGGTCACGCGAAATTCTCGGAATACCTGCGCATCGTCCCCGTACCCGGGGCGGGAGAGCTCAGCGTATTCCTTGCGGCGCTCATTGGGGCCTGTCTCGGGTTTCTCTGGTATAACGCGCACCCGGCGGAAGTCTTTATGGGTGACACAGGCTCCTTATTTCTCGGCGGGGCCATTGGCGTGGTGGCACTCATGGTTAAACAAGAACTCTTGCTCGTTATCGTCGGCGGTGTCTTTGTTGCGGAGGCGCTCTCCGTCCTCCTGCAAGTCTACGTCTTCCGTGTCCATAAGCGTCGTGTGTTCAAAATGGCGCCCCTCCACCATCATTTTGAGCTTCTCGGGTGGCCGGAATCCAAAGTCACGATCCGGTTCTGGATTATCGCGATTGTTCTCGCGTTGATCGCGCTCGCCTCACTCAAACTGCGATAATCATCCAGCATGAAAGGGCTCAAGGTCGGGGTCATCGGTGCTGGGCGATCGGGGCTGGCGGCCGTCCGGCTCTTGCGACGGCTTGGTGCTCAAGTCTTCCTCAGTGAACGCGGCAAGATCCAAGGGAAACTTCCGCCGCAGGTCGCCTTTGAATCCGGCAAACATTCCACGCGTCTGCTCCAAAGCCACCTGATCGTACGCAGCCCGGGCGTCCCGTCGCATCTCCCGATCCTTCAGCGGGCGGCGCAAAGCCGGGTGCCCCTTTGGAGTGAGCTGGAGTTGGCTTATCGGCATCTGGCCTGCCGTCAGCTTCTGGCGATCACCGGCACCAATGGTAAAACGACCACGACCACTTTGGTCGGGGAGTTTTTTAAAGCCGCAGGACAACGCACCTGGGTGGGAGGCAATATTGGAACGCCTCTTTCCGATCTTGTTCAAAAGAGCAAGCCCCGTGACACAGTCGTGGCGGAGGTGTCCAGCTATCAGCTCGAAAACATCCACGCGTTCCGGCCGCAGATCTCCGCGATTTTAAACATTACGCCGGATCATCTTGAGCATCATGGGACGATGCGCGCTTATGCCAGAGCCAAGGGCAAGATCTTTGAAAATCAAAGCGCCCGTGAGGTCTGTGTGCTCAATGCCGACGATCCCTGGTGCCGGCGTCTTGCCCGGTCCTGTCAGGCACGCCTTTTTTGGTTTAGCCGAACCAAGACGCTGCGCTCCGGCGTCTTTTGGTCGAAGCGCGACCTGGTCATCCGTTGGGGGGGCAGACGTGCCCGGTGGCGACTCCAGACGCTCTTGCCGGGCCCCCATAACATCGAAAATATCCTGGCCTCCGTCGCCATGGCGACGGCAGGCGGCGTCTCCCAGAACATTCTTCGTCAAGTCCTGACGTCTTTCCCGGGCGTGGAGCACCGCCTGGAATGGGTGCGGACCTTCAACGGAGTGCGCTACGTCAACGATTCGAAAGCCACCAATGTGGATTCCACGCGCGTCGCCTTGGATTCCTTTGAACAGCCGCTCGTGTTGATCATGGGGGGGCAAGGCAAAGGGTCCCCTTATGCGCCGCTCAAGAGGCCCGTCCAAAAAAAAGTACGGCACTTGCTCCTCATTGGGGAAGACGCCCGCCGCATTGCCAGGGAGCTCGGTGGTGTGGTGCCGGTGGAGCATGTGCGGACCATGCCCAGGGCGGTTCAACGCGCCGGGCAGCTCGCGCGCGAGGGTGATGTCGTGCTTCTGTCCCCCGCCTGCGCCAGCTTTGACCAGTATCAGAATTACGAAGAGCGGGGCCGGGATTTTAAGACGCTGGTCCTTCAGCTTCGATGAAAAAACAGCTGTTCCATATTGACCGACCGCTTTTCTTTCTCACCTTCTTGCTCTTGGGTCTGGGGCTCGTCATGGTCTTTTCGGCGAGCGCGGGGATGTCCGAAGAGCGCTTTGGGTCCGCGTACCTTTTCCTTCGCAAGCAGCTCCTCTGGGACGTCTTCGGTCTGATGACGCTTCTGGTCTGCATGCGAATCGATTATCACAGGTGGCAGAAGGCCGCGATGCCCCTGCTCGTCATCTCCGTCGTTCTCTTGGTCGTCGTCCTGGTCGTGGGGCCTGTCGTCAAGGGGGCCCGGCGCTGGATCCCGCTTGGGTTTATGAACGTGCAGCCGTCGGAGCTGGCGAAGTTGGCCACCCTGGTCTGGCTCTCCGACTTCCTCGACCGGCACCGGAGTCAAATCACGGACTTCCGGAAAGGTTTTTTGCCGCCGATCGCCATGCTTGGCCTTGTGAGTGCTCTCATCCTCAAAGAGCCAGACCTGGGGACGCCGATCCTCCTCGTGGCGACGGGCATCATCCTGCTCTTTCTCTCGGGTGCGCGGGTTTTGCATCTCGCTGCGCTCGCCGGACTTGCGGCCGTGCCTCTCTATTACGAGCTTTTCCACGTGAGCTATCGTTTGAAACGGCTCACAACCTTTCTCAACCCCTGGGCCACCGCCAGCGGTACGGGTTATCAGCTGACACAGTCGCTCATGGCTTTTGGTTCGGGGGGACTCTTCGGAAAGGGGTTGGGCGCCTCACAACTCAAGATGCTGTATTTGCCGGACCCTCATACGGACTTCATCTTTCCCGTCATCGGTGAAGAGTTAGGCTTCGTGGGCGCTCTGGGGGTGGTCTTGCTTTTTGTCGCCTGGGGGCTGCGAGGATGGAAGGTGGCCAGAAAAGCCCCTGACCTTTTTGGACAGCTGATGGCGGCCGGCATTACCTGTTGGGTCCTCTTTCAGGCCGCCATCAATATGGGCGCCGCCTGCGGGCTCCTTCCCACCAAAGGATTGCCTTTGCCCTTTGTTTCGTTTGGAGGGTCCTCGTTGATCATTACGCTCGCCGCGGCCGGCATTCTCCTCAATATTTCTTCGCAGGCGGTGGCCCAACGTCCCCCGCAGCCCACCGCTTCCCGACGACGGAGGCGCAGATGAGGTTTGTCATCGTAGCGGGCGGCACGGGCGGGCACCTCTATCCCGGGATCGCTCTGGCGAGGGCGCTCGTGGGACACGAGGTGGTGTTCATGGTCCGACGCGGCGATCTGGGCAAGGCTATTCTTGAGAAGGAAGGTTTTCCCGTCCATGAGATCTCTGGCCAAGGCTTCCCTCGCTCCTTGGGCGTGACGCTCCTGAGCTTTCCCTTCCGGTTTATTCTGGGAACACTTCAGGCTCTCCTCTTTTTCCTGCGCCACAGACCCGACGGGGTCGTTGGCATGGGGGGATATCTTTCCGTGCCGGCGGTCCTTCTGGCGCGCCTGCTGATGATGAAGAGTTTAATTCATGAGCAAAATGTCGTGCCGGGACTCGCGAACAGGCTTCTTGGACACGTCGCTTCGTCTGTGGCGGTGAGCTTTGAAGAGAGCCTCGGGGCTTTTCCACGAACGAAGACCTGGGTCGCCGGTCTTCCCATTCGTTCCGAGATGGGCCAGGTGGACCGGACCTCCGGCAGGCGATGCTTCGGCCTCGAACTTGAGACGACCACGTATCTGGTCTTCGGAGGGAGCCTCGGAGCGCAGAAACTCAATACTGTCGTGATCGAGGCGTGGAATGATCTCCTTCGCAAAGGCGTCAAGTTCCAGGTGCTCCATGTCACGGGAGGGACCGATTACAAACGGGTCGAGCAGCTTTACCAGAATTTGCCTTGCGTCGCCCACATCCTTCCTTACTGTCATGAGATGGCCAGTGCTTATGCGGCATGCGATCTTGTGATCTGTCGGGCCGGGGCGTCGACGATCGCCGAACTTCTGGTGGCCAAGCGCCCGGCTCTGCTTGTTCCCTATCCCTTCGCCACTGACGACCATCAGGTCCGCAACGCGAAAGTCCTCGTTGACGCGGGGCTTGGGGCGATGGTCCTTGAGCATGATCTGTCCCCCGCTCGCTTGGTTGAATTCTTGCTCCAGCGGCCAGGGCCGAAACCCGGCCCAGGTCCCAAGGAGTGGAGCACCGGCGCGGCCGAAAGACTCGTCAGCCATTTGACGAGGAGCTCAGACTGAGCTAACATTGCTTGCTTATGTCCGCCACCATCCTGATCATCGACGATGACCCTTCCCTCGTCAATCTTCTGAGGGAAGGCTTGCAGCAGGAGGGTTTCAAGACCCTCGAAGGCTATGACGGTCAGGCCGCGGTTTATCTGGCCAGGACGAAAAAGCCAAACCTCATTCTTCTGGATGTCAACATGCCGATGACCAACGGCATCCGAGCCGCTGAGATGATCCGCGCTCAGCAGGACTCCCAAGGCATCCCCATCATCCTGCTCACCGGTGAGGTCTCCGCCAAGGTCTTCCCGACCGTCGAAGCGATGGGCCGCGTCACGCATATCAAAAAACCCGTCGACCTGGATGAGCTTTTGTCGCTCATACGCCAAACCCTGGAAAAATACCCCGACGCTTAGAGCCCCACACTCCTCCCTTGTCACCGAAGAAGCACGCTTAGCCCGAAAAGTTCGGGTGACCGTGGTTAATCAACTGACACGTCTGGTCTTTTTAGTGCCGTCATACCGGCGGAAGCCGGTATCCAGTACATCGACGATGGACTGGATCCCGGTTTTCACCGGGATGACGACAACTGCAGATTCCCGGCTAGTCTTTTTAGTGCCGTCACCCCGGCGAAAGCCGGGGACCAGTTCAACGACGATGGACTGGATCCCGGTTTTCACCGGGATGACGACAACTGCAGATTCCCGGCTAGCCTTTTTAGTGCCGTCACCCCGGCGAAAGCCGGGGACCAGTTCAACGACGATGGACTGGATCCCGGTTTTCACCGGGATGACGACAACTGCAGATTCCCGGCTAGCCTTCTATAATAGGGCATGGCTGATTTTGAGCTCGTTTCACCGTTCCGGCCTTCGGGCGACCAACCCTTCGCCATCGAAGAATTGGTCAAGGGATTAAACGAAGGCGCGAAACACCAAGTGCTCCTGGGGGTCACGGGCAGCGGGAAGACCTTTACCGCGGCCAATGTCATCGCCCGGGTCAATCGTCCGACGCTCGTCTTGTCTCCCAACAAGATCCTGGCGGCTCAACTCTACGCCGAGTTCAAACAATTCTTTCCGCAAAACGCCGTCGAGTATTTCATCTCCTACTATGACTATTACCAGCCGGAGGCGTATGTGCCTGCCTCGGACACCTACATCGAAAAAGACTCTTCGGTCAATGACCACATCGATCGTCTGCGTCTGAAGGCGACAAGCTCGCTCCTGGAGCGCCGGGACGTCATTGTTGTCGCTTCCGTCTCTTGTATTTATGGTTTAGGTTCTCCGGAAAACTATAAAGCGATGTGCGTGAGCGTTGAGAAGGGCAAGTCCATGGCCCGTGAAGAGCTCCTGCAGGGCCTGATCGCCATCCATTATGAGCGCAACGAGGTGGAGTTCTCCCGCGGAAAATTCCGTGTCAAGGGCGATACCCTCGAGATCTTTCCCGCTTACCTTGAAACCGGATTGCGCGTTGAACTCTGGGGCAATGAGGTTGAGCGCATCAAAGAAATCCATCCCGTCACGGGAGACGTGTTGGCCGAGAAGGAGCGCGTCTATATCTACCCTGCCCGGCATTTCGTCAGCACAAGACCGGAATTGGAAGCCGCTGCGGCGTCAATCCGCAAGGAGCTGGAAGAGCAAATCACGTTCTTGAAGAGCCAGGGGAAACTCCTCGAAGCCCAACGTCTTGAGCAGAGGACACGGTTTGATCTGGAGATGATGCTCGAAATGGGTTTCTGCAGCGGGATTGAAAATTATTCGCGCCATCTTTCTGGCCGCGCGCCGGGTGAGCGGCCGGCCTGCCTTCTGGATTACTTCCCTCGCGATTTCCTCCTCGTGATTGACGAGTCCCATGTCTCGGTCCCTCAAATCAACGGGATGTATGAGGGGGACCGCTCACGCAAGCAGACCCTGGTGGATTACGGTTTTCGGTTGCCTTCGGCGCTCGATAACAGGCCTTTGAAATTCAGCGAGTTTGAGAGGCTCGTGCCTCAGACCCTTTATGTGTCCGCCACGCCCGGCCCTTATGAGCTCCACAAGACCGGGGGCGCTATTGTCGAGCAGGTCATTCGTCCCACCGGTCTCGTCGATCCCGCCGTGGAGATCCGCCCGATTGAGGGCCAAGTGGATGATCTTTGGCGCGAGATCCAAGAGACCGCTGCCAGCCATGAACGGGTCCTGGTCACCACGCTCACGAAACGTATGGCGGAAGACCTCGCGGATTTCTTCAAAGGAAAAAAATTGCGCGTTCGCTATCTTCATTCCGATATTGAGGTGCTCAAGCGCATCGAAATCCTAAAAGACCTCCGCAAGGGCAATTTCGACGCGCTCGTGGGGATCAACCTCTTGCGGGAGGGTTTGGACCTGCCGGAGGTGTCCCTCGTGGCCGTCATGGACGCGGATAAAGAAGGTTTCCTCCGCAGCGAAACGACCCTGATCCAGATCTGCGGTCGTGCTGCCAGAAACGTGAAGGGCCGGGTCATCCTTTATGCGGACAAAAGGACGGGGTCCATGACACGGGCGCTTAAGGAAATGGATCGAAGGCGCCAAAAGCAGCTCGCCTATAACAAGGAGCACCACATCACCCCGCAGACCGTTCAAAAATCGATCCAGGAGCTCGAGGAGTTTCAGATTCAAGCCTATGGGGCCCATATGAAGCATCTCTTCGCCTTCCCTGTTGATCCACATCTGCATCCTGATCAAGTCCCCTTGCTCCTGGCGTACCTGGAGAAACAGATGTTGGAAGCCGCCGAGAGCCTCCAGTTTGAGTTGGCTGCTGTTTTTCGCGATAAAATCAAGGAGATTCAACAAATGTCCGTTCGAAAAAAGCGTTGAAATGCCTTCGGACAGAGGCTAGACTTTTAAATAATGAGTCGAAATATCAAGTCAAAAAGAACTCTGCGTTCTAACAAGTCCAAACTAAGCGATCTCAAGAAAGCTTACGAGGAGCTCGACCGCACGGCCAAAACCTTGATTCGGACGGACTATCTGCTTCACAAAGCCAACGAACGCTTTGATGAGCAAATCTCGCAATTGCATGCCCTGCACCGCATTGGTTCCAGCATCAATTCCACGTTTGATCTCGAGCTGATTCTGAGCGCGATTTCAGAATCGATGGCGCGTGATCTCGACTTTGAAAAGAGCGGCATTGTCTTTTTGGACCAACACTCGCGTCGTCCGATGCAAAGCGCCTATACGGGTTTCTCAAGCCATGAATATACACTTCTCTTGGAAAACTTTGAGGAGTTGCTGATGCCGGCACTTTTACAGGAGGACGTTTACTTGCAGACGTCTCTGTTCGCTCCCTCGGTCTGGGGAAAACTCCTCAAGTCACTGGAGGTGTCGAGTCTTCTGCTCTTGCCGATGCGAATTAAGTCGCGTCTCATCGGGTTCATCATCGGCGCTCGCACCCATGTGACCCTGCGGCTGAGCGAATCGGAACGTCATTTCTACGCGATGTATGCCACGCAGGCTTCGACGGCCGTTGAGAATTCACGTCTCTATGAGGCGCTGGGGCAGGCGAACCTCACCTTGGAAGAAAATGTCCAAGAAAGGACGCGCAACCTGATGGAGGCCAATGAACGCCTGCGCGAACTCGATCAAGTCAAGTCGAACTTTATTTCACTGGTCTCGCATGAGCTGCGAACACCCTTGACGGCCATCAAAGGATTCATCGTGACGCTCTATCATTACGACAAGGAAATCCCGGATGAAAAGCGGCGCGTTTACTTGAGCGTGTTGAATGAAGAGACCGACCGCTTGACGCGCTTAATCAATGAGCTTTTGGACATCTCGCGCATCGAGTCTGGCCGAATGGAATTCCAGTGGTGTCGCCTCTCGGTGCCGGAGATCGTCGGGCGTGTCTTCGAGACGCTTTCCGTGAAAGCCTCGCATGTCCGTCTCGTGCTGGATTTCCCGGCGGACTTTCCGCGTCTGGTCGCAGACCCCGACAAACTGGAGCAAGTCCTGATCAACCTGGTGGGCAACGCCTTGCGATACGCCCCTGAACAGAGCTGCGTGAGGGTCGCCGGGCGTCAGCAAAAGGGCGGGGTGGTCATCGAAGTGAAGGATGAAGGCCAAGGGATTGCCTTTGCCGAGCAGGAGAAGATCTTTGAAAAGTTTTATCGTCTGGATAATGAAACCAACCGTAAAAACCCTGGCACAGGCCTCGGCTTGTCTATTTGCCGCGCCTTGATCAATCTCCATGGAGGAAAAATCTGGGTCGAGAGCGAAGCCCATGAAGGCTGCCGGTTTCTCTTTACGCTTCCTCTCAACGATGACAAAGAGATCCGCCCTCCTGATGAACGTCCCCAGGAGGCTCTTCCATGAGCGTGGTGATGGGCGTCGGGGCCAGCTCGGAAGCGGATATCTTTGCGGCGGGACAGGAGGCCGCGCGCGAGGTGGTGGCGCACCTGGGAGGGCGCGCGCCCGACCTCACGATCGTTTTCTCATCGATTCGGTTCGCCGATCCCCGAATGCTCAAGGCCGTGCGCTCGGTCGCGGGTCCGGCGCCGCTCATCGGTTGTACCGATGCCGGTGGGATCATGACCGCCGGGCCTAAAAGGAGGTCCGTGACCGTCATCGGCCTCATGCTCGGCGAAGGGCGCTGCGTCACGAGTGTCGAGAGGCAACTCTCCGTCGAGCCTTTTGCCGCGGGGGAACGCCTGGCCACCGCTCTCCAACAACAGCTCCACCGCCCTGCGGGATCGATGCTCGTCTTCTTTGACGGGCTCACGGCGAGCGGCTCGGAAGTCCTTGCGGGCCTCAAGAACAGGCTCGACCGGCGCGTGTCTGTCGCTGGCGCAAGCGCGGGCGATGATTTTTACTTTCAAAAAACATTTCAGTACTACAACGACGAAGTGCTCACCGATGGGCTTGTGGGCGTGCAATTTTCACGCGAGATCCGCCTGGGCGTTGGCGTGCGCCACGGGTGGCTGCCCGTGGGGCGCCCGCGAAAAGTCACGCGGTCTTTGGGGCGCGTGGTCTATCAGCTGGACCATCGCCCTGCCGTTTCGATCTACGAAGACTTCCTTGGCCTGAAGCGCCAGGAACTCCTCGGCGATCCCCTGGCCAGTATCACGCTTCCTTATCCCCTGGGTCTGGAGCCTGAGGGAAATGCGGAATATCTTCTTCGTGATGCCATTCGTGTGGGGCGCGCCGGTTCCCTTTTGTGCACGGGGGATGTCCCTCAGGGCAGTGACGTGCGTCTCATGATCGGCGGCTACGAATCGGCCCTTGAGGCCGCGCAGCAGGCCGCTTGTGACGCCAAGGACCGACTCGGCCGGGTCAAACTCTGCGGGGGTCTTGTGTTTTCGAGTGGCGCGCGCCAAAAAATGTTAGGCAGCGAGTTCCAGGGGGAAATCGACGTCATTCGCGACGCCTTGGGTGGTTCGGGTGTCCGTTTAGGAGGGTTCTACTCCTACGGCGAAGTCGCGCCCTCGGCCATGGGCAAAGGCGGCTTGGCCAAAGCGGGACCTGTTTTTCATAATGAGTCTGTGGTCGTGGTCGCCCTTGGATAAGCTCCCCATCATCTGGATTGTCGAGGACGACCCCAGCACGCAGCGGCTGGTGGTTTTACACTTGAGGAAGGCCGCCATGGAATCCGTGGTTTTTGAGAGCGCTGAAAAAGCCTATGAAGCTCTGGTCAAAGGCAAAAAGCCGGACTTGCTCCTTTTGGACATGCTCTTGCCGGGCATGAGTGGGATTGATTTGGCCCGCTTGCTCAAGCAAAATCCGTTGTGGGCCTCTATTCCCGTGCTGGTCATTTCTGTGATGTCCAGAGCGGACGCGGTTGGCATCGATGGGGAAGATCCCGTTCTTTATTGGATCAATAAGCCCTTTGACGCTCAGAATTTGGTACAAACTGTACAGAAAGTGCTCCAATCCATCATGGACAAGGAAGTATAAATGGCCAAGATCCTCGTTGTAGACGACGAAGAGCACATTGTCATGATCCTGAAGGACAGCCTGGAATTCAGCGGCTTCCAAGTGACCACGGCCTACAATGGCCTTGAAGCGCTCGAGCAGATCGAAAAGGATCGTCCTGATTTGATTGTGCTCGATATTGGCATGCCGAAGCTCGATGGCTGGGAAGTCTGCCGGCGCTTGAAGGGCAGTGAGAACACCCGGGACATCCCGATCGTTATCCTCACGGCTTACGCGCAAACCTCGGACAAACGCAAAGGGGCGGAACTCGGGGCGGACCTCTTTGTGACCAAGCCCTGTGATTTAACCTACCTGGTGGAAGAGATTAACGCTCTGCTCGCCAAAAAGAAACCGTAGTCCCTTTAGGCTGCTGAAGCCTGGGTCGAGGAAGGAGAGTTCGGGGGGGCCGGCTGGCTGTTCTCCTGAGCGAAAAGCATCGGCACGAATTTATAGCCCTGCCCTGGAACCGTTAGAATCTGCTCGCCCGCCTTCGGTCCCAGTTTTTGCCTTAAATGAAGAATATGAACATCGAGCGCGCGGCTGTCCTGGCGTCCCCAGAGACGTTGCAAAAGGAAGGAACGGCGCACCACTTTGGGGCTTTTCCGGAGCAATATAAAAAGCAATTCCATTTCTTTGTAGGTGAGGTTGTCGGTCTGCTGTCCGTTGATCATGACGCGGTGATGGGAGAGGTCCACGGTCGTGCTGCCAGCCATCGCGACCATGCGTTCGGAGCGCCCGACATGCCGTCGGCGGAGCAACGCCTTGATTCGGGCCACAAGTTCCGGAAGTTGAAAGGGTTTAACGAGATAATCATCAGCGCCTGTTTCAAAACCGCGCACAATATCATCCAAGCTGTCGAGTGCGGTGAGCATCAGGATGGAAACGGATTGAAAGCGCGGGTCAGCGCGTAATTTCTTGGTGCATTCCAGACCATGGATATCGGGCAGCATGAGATCGAGGGTGATGACATCCGGTATCATCGTGTCTAAAATTTCAAGGGCCTGTTTGCCGTTCTCCGCGACATGGACCTTGTATTTTTCCTTGGCCAGTGTGTATTCGACCAGGCTTCTGACTTCAGGGTCATCTTCCACGATCAGGACCGTCGGGTTCATGGATGCGAACTCCTCTCTCAATCTCTGCGTCATCACTACCTGAATCGCGATCAGTCTATCAGGAGTTTTTTTTCTCTGCAATACTAATCTTTAATAATAAAAACAATGCGAAACACCGATTTACATACTCATAAAGGTGGTCTCAAAACACCTCTAAAATATAATACGAAAATGGCGCTTTAAAAAGTCATTGCATGCCCACGCACGCAGGGCTAAATTTACGTCGGAGGCCAGACATGTACAACTCGCCACAGCGACCCTCTCAGCCCTTTCGTCGGATCGGAAATTCCGGACTGGAATTCGATCCTCAAGCCTGTGAGGTGTCGATTCTCGACCGCTCCGGGAGGTCCGTCTGGAAGCAGAACAAAGAGGGCCTTCAAGCACCGATTCGTTGGGATGGCCATGACTTGATGGGGCAAACGGTGCAGACGGGCGACTACATCTGCAAGATTTCGTACGAGAATGAGCAAGTCGCTTACCTGCCGTTTGTCTTCATGAAGAAGGGCTAATCTGTTATTGTATTGGGGTGTTTCCCAATACAAATAGCCTTCGCGCCCTCGTTCGTTCCGCTCTCCAGGAAGATTCCGCCCGTTCGGACATCACCACGCGTCTCTTGATCCACCCCGCCTGGCGCGTCCATGCCGCCATCACCGCCAATCACGCCGGTGTGATCGCTGGACTGCCGCTGGTCCGTCAAGTTTTTAGGGCGTTTGATCCTTCCATTTATTTCAGGCCGCTCGCTCGGGATGGCGATCATGTCCAAGCTCGCCAGGTCCTCGCTGTCATGAAGGGGAAGGCGAGGTCTGTCTTGTCCGCGGAGCGCCCGGCGCTCAACGCGCTGCAGCACTTGTCGGGTATTGCCACCTTTACCCATGCCCAGGTGGAATTGCTCAAAGGGTCTTCCGCCACTCTTTTTGATACGCGCAAAACACTTCCGGGTTGGAGGGCCTTGCAGAAATACGCGGTCCGCTGTGGCGGCGCGAAGAACCATCGCATGTCCCTGGGGGAAGCGATGATGATTAAGGAAAACCACCTCGAGGTGGTGCGCCTCGCGGGTCGGGACTGGGCCTCCCGGATCAAGCGCTGGCATCGCCGACACCCTCACACCCTGGTCCAAGTCGAAATCCAAACACAAAGGGACTTGCACGACGCGCTTCAAATCAAAGCGCATCGGGTCCTTCTGGATAATCTGTCACCTCGCGTGATGAAGAGGATGATCCGCCTGCTCCGAAAGCAGGTGCCCGGCATCGAAATCGAGATCACAGGCGGCGTGCGTCCTGAAAACCTCCGCCAGTTGGGCCGCTTAGGCGCCGATCGCATCTCGATGGGTTGCCTGACGCACTCCGTCAAGGCCTTTGACTGCAGTTTGCATATCACCCGTGTCGATTCGTGAGCGCCTGCTTCGAGCTTTAAGTGAAAAGCCCCGATCGGTGGTGTCGGGCGAGCTCTTAGCGAAGCGCCTCAAGGTCTCACGCGTGGCGATTTGGAAGCAGGTGCAGGCCTTGGCGGGCATGGGATTTCCCATCGAAAGCGCCGAACGCCGCGGTTATCGCTTTTCCGTGACGCCGGATCCATCGCTCATGGACTGGAGGCCCGCGAAAGGGTCCTGGACCATTCCCCATTACTTCCTCACCACCCGTTCCACCCAAACTCTCGCCAAAGAAGGGGGAGTTTCCGGACTTCCCGAAGGTCATCTTTGGATCGCCGAGATGCAGTCCAAGGGGCGAGGCCGTCTCGAAAGAGTCTGGGAGTCTCCCTATGGCGGGCTTTGGTTCTCGCTGTTGCTGCGACCTTCCTTGCCCGCACCGCGCATTCCACCGCTCACACTTCTAGCCGGCCTGTGCCTCCGGGAGGCCATCGAGAAAACCTGCGGCGTCCAAGCGCGACTCAAGTGGCCGAATGATCTTCTCGTTCAAGGAAAGAAGCTGGCGGGAGTCCTCACGGACATGTCCGGACAAATCGATCGTACGGAATGGGTCGTGCTCGGCATCGGCGTTAATGTCCATAACACTGTGCCGAGATCTCTGAGAGGCCGGGCCATCTCGGTTGCCGAGCTTACGGGCAAGCGGTCCAAGAGAGCTGCACTTTTGGCGGCCTTTCTCGACGAATTCCGTCCGGCCTATCGACGCTTCCAGAAAGAGGGCTTTGGACCCTTCCAGGCGCGATACTGGTCCCACTATGACGCGCCCCGCCAGCCGGTGACCCTTCAGACAACCGATGGTCAGGTGAGGGGTGTTGCCATTGGCGTCAACGCTTCTGGTGCGCTCCTGATCGAGTCTCGAGATAAAATCCGAGCGTTTTCGGAAGGGGAAATTCAAGGAGGCCAGAGCCTGGTGGCGCGAAGATGATCAGCAGGCCTTCACGGGAACCCGCCTCGACCCATAAGACGACAGTCCCTAGGGCAGACGGAAAACGGACATACGAAGGTCTCTCTTTTGTAATAATGACATCATGGTGAATCAAAGTTGAAAGATTGAACGCCGAGGATAAGCATGTTCACAGGCCCTTCTAAGCCATTTCGCCAGCTGCCCTACTGGAATCTTTTGGTCAGGCCCGCTTCGGCGTTCCAACGACTGCGCGACGACCCTCCGACCGTTGAAGTCTTTCTCGTCTTGCTGGTCATCTTGATCATACAATCGTTTTTCACACTGGCCGATTTTCTCACGCCGCCGCAGCAACACGCCTACGCGAGAGGTGTCCGTCTCCTCTGGCACTGGACACACGCGCCGCTCTCTGTGGCGAGATATTTTTCGTTTCTTGTCATTCCCATCTCTCTTGCTGCCATCACTTTGTTTGGAGCGGTGCTGTACGCGGGATCCAGGATCCTGGGCGCCAAGGTTCCCTTCAAGACCTTCTGGACGGGCTGTGTCTTGATCGAATCCCCTTTTATCGTGCTGACTCATCTGGCCGAATCCTCCCAGCCGATGATATGGTCGATGGAGATCTGGAAAGCTGTCCTTCTGATCTGGATGATACGGGTGCTATGCGGGTTCAGCGTAAGAAGGGCGATTGGATCCTTTCTTTTACCGAACGTCCTGGTTGCAGGCGTCGTCCTCATCACGTTGGTGGCAGGGCTGCTGATCACGGCTGGCAACAGCACGTTCATGCGACGATTTCTACGGCCTCCTGTCATTACGCGACTCGACGCGCCGGCGGATTTTGGGTGGAGAGCGCAAGGTCTGGACGGTCGTGAACTACCCGTGCAGAGCCTGAGGGGCAAGGTCGTCGTGCTGAATTTCTGGGCGACCTGGTGTGGACCGTGTAAAATCGAAATGCCCAGCCTGCAGCGTCTCTATGATAGAGTCAAAGACGATGATCGGATTGCCTTCCTATGCTTGTCCAATGAAGAACTTCCCGTGATCGCCAAATACGTGAAGCGGGAAAAGCTTGGCCTTCCCTTTGCCCGCCTCGTCGGGACATGGCCTTCCGCGTATCAGATCTCAGGAGTCCCTGCCACCATCATCATCTCGCCGCAAGGACGGATGGTCGTCAAGCATGAGGGGGCCGCGCTTTGGGATACGGATGAACATGTGCGCCTGATCAAAGAGCTAGCCGCCTCGCGCCCCTCCCCTGCTCTACCCTAACCCTTGTCTCCATCCCCGTTGACAACAGGGGCGTTCTCCGGCTATATTGAGCCTTCTTTCTCACACTAACATTACCTGGTACTAATCCCAACTGGAGGGCAAACGTTATGGCCGAAACGCTCGTGGTGGTCAGCAAAGTGAAGAAGATGGTGAAGGAAGCGGGTTTCCGCACAGGCGGTGATTATGTCGAGGCTCTTTCCAGCCGTATCGGGCAGCTCGTCCAGGCCTCCATTGAAAAAGTAAAGGCCGATGGTACCAAGAAGACCCTCGGGGCTGAAGACCTTCAGTAGATCAGTGACATCTGCCGTATCGCCACCCCGCGATCCCCATCTCCGTTTCATGTTCGATCGTATCGCCTCTGATTACGATCGTTTTAACGCGTGGGCGAGCTTGGGCCTCGATCACCATTGGCGAAAAACGCTGGTGAGGCATATCCCCCAAGGCGCCCGGGTGTTGGATCTTGCGACCGGGACCGGCGATGTGGCGTTTTGGGCGTTGAAGGCGGGACACGAGGTCGTGGGCCTTGACTTTTCCGAACGGATGCTGGAGCAAGCTCGAGCCAAAGACCGTCAAAGCCAAATCCGTTGGATGAATGGTTCCGCGGACAAACTGCCGTTTTCCGACCGCTCCTTTGGTTGCGTCACCTCGGCCTTCGCGCTGCGCAACCTCCGGGGATCGCTCCACGCGGTCTTCCGTGAAAACTTCCGTGTCCTCAGGCAGGGCGGCCAAGTTCTGCACATGGATTTTGGGCGGCCCAGCTCGCCTATTTCCAAGCTCGGTCACCGCGTGCACCTCCGTATTGGCTTGCCGCTCATCGGTCAATGGGTCTGTAAGGACCGCTGGCCGAAAGACTATCTCGCCAGCACCATCCGCGATTTTTATGAGCCCGGAGAGGTCTGTGACATGCTGCAAGAGGCGGGCTTTCAGGACGTGCGGCACAGGCCCCTCACCCTGGGTGCGGTCCAATTGTACGAGGGCAAGAAGCCATGCTAGCGCAGTACGGCCATGTCCTGATTTTTGTGCTCTTCGGCGCGGGCTTTGCGGTGGTCAATCTCCTTGTTCTGTCGCCTCTGCTCCGTTTTAAAAGCCATGACGAGCGGCAGAAGATCGCCTATGAGTGCGGCATGGAACCCCTGGGGACGCCTTATGTCCCCATGGACATCAATTTTTATATTTTCGCGCTGCTCTTTGTGGTCTTCGACATCGAATCCCTCTACCTCTACCCTTGGGCCGTGATCTTCCGCGAACTCGGGTGGAACGGCTTTGTGAGCATGCTCCTCTTTATAGGAGTTCTGTTTTTCGGCCTGATCTACGCGTGGCGCCGCGGGGCGCTCCAGTGGAAGAAATAAATGGGCATTTTGCTCGATCAAGGTCCCGTCTACCTGGAGCACCTTCCGGGCGGCTCGCTCCTCATGACCACGGCGGACTTCTTTATCAATTGGGCAAGGAAATCCAGCGTCTGGCCTTTGACCTTTGGACTGGCTTGCTGCGCGATCGAGATGATGTCCTCTTACGCGAGCAAATTTGATTTTGACAGGCTGGGCGTGATCCCTCGCCCCACACCCCGGCAGGCCGACCTCATGATCATCGCGGGCACCGTCACGAAGAAAATGGCGCCGCGTATCGAGCTCCTTTACCACCAAATGCCTGAGCCCCGCTATGTGATTTCGATGGGTTCCTGCTCCAATTCGGGTGGACCCTATTACGACGCCTATTCTGTCTGCAAGGGGGTCGATAAAATCATTCCCGTCGATATCTACGTGCCGGGCTGCCCGCCGCGTCCGGAGGCCCTTCTGCAGGGCGTGATCACCTTGCAGAAGAAGATCCAGCGCTACAGCATGCTCAGCGCCGCGAAGAAGAAAGCCGAGACGCTCGCTTGAACCCCGCCGAGCTCCTGAGCGCGATCCAGGCGAAGTTTCCAACGGTCCAAGACATTCCCAAGCCAGAAGCTCAAGCACGCGGCGATGAACTTTATTTGAATGTTCCGGCTTCTCAACTTTCCGAAGTCTCTCAGTTCCTCCGTTATGATCCGCCCTTGTCCTTTGATTTTCTTTCGTTTGTGACCTCGATTGATTGGAAGACCCACTTTGAAGTGGTCTATTACCTGCTCTCCACGCTCCATAAGCATAAGCTCGTGATCAAAGTGCGTGTCGAGGACCGCGCGCAGCCCGAAGTGCCGTCCATCGCCAAAATCTGGCCCACGGCCGACTGGCAAGAAAGAGAAATCTTCGACCTCATGGGGATACGCTTTGCCGGGCACTATAATTTGCGCCGCATTCTTTTGCCCGAGGATTGGGAAGGCTACCCCCTTCGTAAAGATTACGTCTCCCAAGCTGACCGTTACGATTAAAGGCGAGTATGGCCAACGAACCCACTCTTCCCTCCATAGCCCCTGAGGTTTTTCCGCGGCAAGCGCCGGAAAGCGGCATGTTCATCAGCCTGGGGCCACAACACCCCTCGACCCATGGCGTGCTGCGGGTCGCGATCACGGTCGACGGGGAACGGGTCACGAGTGCCCAGCCGGACCTGGGCTATTTGCACCGTGCCACGGAAAAGCTCGCGGAAAAACGCACCTATCCCCAAATCATCGTTTTGACAGACCGGCTGGATTACCTGGCGGCCATGACCAACAACTGGGCCTATTGCCTTGCGGTCGAAAAGATGATGGGTGTGGCGATCCCGGAACGCGCCGATTACCTGCGCATCATTGTGGGGGAACTCCAGCGCATGGCCTCCCATTGCGTCTTCCTGGGCACTTACGCCATCGATATAGGAGCCTTCACACCGTTTCTGATCGCCTTTGGTCGTGACCGCGAGCGGATCCTGGATCTTTTCGAAGAAATCTGCGGCGCTCGGCTGACGTATAACTATATTCGCATCGGTGGTGTCATGGCGGATGCTCCCGCGGGCTGGGAAGAGAAGGTGCGACGCTTTATTAAGGAAATGGCGGAGCGCATCAAGGAATATGACACGCTTCTCACCTTCAATCCCATTTTCATCGACCGTACCCGAGGCATCGGCAAAATGTCCAAGGAAATGGCCATCGCCTGGGGCATCACGGGCCCCAACCTTCGTGCGTCCGGGATGAAAGCGGATGTGCGAAAAGATGACCCTTACAGCCTCTATCCCAAGATCCAGTTTGACATTCCGGTCGGGAACGAGGGAGATTGTTGGGACCGTTATCAGGTGCGCATTCAGGAAATGCGAGAAAGTCTCAAGATTATTGAACAGGCGTTAGACCAAATGAAGCCTGGGGAAACCATGGGGAAAATCGCGAAAACCTTCCGTGTTCCGCCGGGGGAAGGTTATGGGCACCTCGAGGCCCCACGGGGGGACTTGGGATTTTATATCGTCAGTGACGGCACGCTGTGCCCTTACCGGATGCACATTCGCGCCCCATCCTTCGTGAATTTACAAGTCCTTCAGGTCCTCCTGAAAGGCTGGAAAGTCTCCGACGTGATCGCGATTTTAGGGAGCGTGGATATTGTCTTAGGGGAGGTCGACCGCTGATGCTGGAGCTTGGGCCGGTCTTGTCCAACCTCTTCGCCGAGCTCCAGGCTCAGGTGGTGGCGCAGGGCGTGCCCCCACTGGGCGCGTGGATCTTGGCCAAATCGATTCAAACCGGAGTGGTGGTGCTCGGGGTATCGCTCGTGCCCATGGTTCTTGTTTATGCGGAACGCAAAATCTCAGCCTTAATGCAGGCCCGGCTCGGTCCCATGGAAGTCGGTCCCTACGGCATCCTCCAAACCTTGGCGGACGGCATTAAGCTCTTCTTTAAGGAAGATATTATCCCCGTTGGCGCGGACCGTCTTGTGCATATCCTGGCGCCGATCGTGGTGTGCGCTCCGGTTTTTGTCTGTTTTGCGCCTGTTCCTTTTGGACAGGGCCTCATCCCCATTGATCTTGATATTGGGGTCCTGTTTATCTTTGCCGTCTCGGGCATCTCCTCCATCGGGATCCTGATGGCCGGATGGGGTTCGGGTAACAAGTTTTCCATGCTGGGGGGGCTGCGCGGGGCGGCACAGCTCGTCTCCTACGAAATCCCGCGCATCTTGTCGGTGGTGCCCGTGCTGATGTACTACGGCACCCAGAGCCTCTCGAGCATTGCGATGGCCCAGGGGGGAAGGTGGATGGGGGTGCTCCCAAAGTGGTTTATCTTTTATCCTGTGGTGGGCCAGCTGGCGTTCCTTATTTTCTTGATCGCTTCTGTCGCCGAGACCAACAGGACTCCCTTTGATATCCCGGAAGCGGAATCGGAACTCGTGTCCGGGTTTCACACGGAATTCTCGGGACTTAAGTTTGCGCTCTTTTTCCTCGCGGAATACGCCTATGTGTTTCTTTCGGCCGCGATGGCAACCGCGCTTTTCCTGGGCGGGGGGGACGGCTTTGGGGCGGGGGGGCTGATTCCTTCCTGGCTGTACTTTCTGGCCAAGACCTTTGGCGTTGTCTTTCTTTTTCTCTGGTTTCGCTGGACTTTCCCTCGGCTGCGGGTGGACCGTCTCATGCAGTTTTGCTGGCAGTTTCTCCTGCCCTGGTCGATCGCGAACATTGCTCTGGCGGGTGTCATGATTTTATGGCGTTCTTAACCCCTGATCGGTTACAGATGCTCGTTTTCGCGCTGATGGCCTTGGCCCTCATCGGTCTTTCGGTGGTCGTGGTGACGTCCAAGTCTGTCTTTCACAGCGCGATCGCGCTCACCGGCGCGCTGAGCGTTGTCGCCGGTCTTTATGCTCTTCTGGGAGCTGATTTTGTAGCAGCCAGTCAACTCCTGATCTACGTCGGCGGAATTATGATTATCATGCTCTTCGTGATCATGCTCTCGCAGCGTCCCGTGGCGGAGCTGGAGCGCCAAGCCAATGAACAGTGGCCTCTGGCGCTACTCTTCGCCGCCGTCGTCGCGGGCGGTCTCCTCCTGCCGTTCCGGGCCGCTTACCGGGATGTTGTTCAGACCAGCAGTCCTTTGCCGACGACCGCCCTCATCGGGAAGCTTCTGCTCGGAGAGATGCTCGTCCCTTTTGAAGTGGTGTCGCTGGTGCTCCTGGCGGCGCTCATTGGCGCCATTTACTTCTGCCAAGAAAAGGAGAAGTCGTGATGCTCTCCCTCCACCACTTCTTGATGCTCTCCGCGGTCCTCTTCGGCATTGGAATTTATGGGGTCCTCTCCCGCCGGAACATCCTCGGGATCCTTATGTCCATTGAGCTCATGTTTAACGCGGCCAACATCAACCTCATCGCTTTCAACCGGTACCTCCATCCAGGCCAGGTGTGGGGCCAGGGTTTTGTCATTTTTGTCATGACCCTCGCGGCCGCCGAAGCGGTGGTCGGATTGTCTCTTGTTTTGGTCATTTATCGGAACATCAAGAGCGTTTACGCGGAAAAGTTGAGCCTTCTCCATGGTTAATTACGCTTACTGGGTACCCCTGGCTCCTTTTGTTGCGGCTCTGCTCATTTTCTTTTTCGGTAGATGGTTGCCCCTGAAAGGCGCGCTTCTCGGGGTCCTGGCCGTCTTGGTCAGCTTCGGAATCTCCTTTGATCTTTTGATGCAGGTCTTGGACGGATCGCTCAAACTGCCCATGGAAATCTCTTATCCGTGGTTTGAGGTTGGGCTCTTTCAGTTTGAATGGGGCGTGTTGTTGGATGGACCGTCCCTCGTTTTGATTGTGGCGGTGAGCGGCATCAGCGCTCTCATCCAGATCTATTCCATAGGCTACATGCATGAGGCGCCCCGGTTTAAACGTTTCTTTTCATATCTTTCGCTCTTCAGCGCGGCGATGCTGGCTTTGGTCCTGGCGAACAATTACATCCAGTTTTTCATCGGCTGGGAAATCATGGGGGCCTGTTCCTACTTTCTCATTTCCTTTGAATTTGAACGCGATGCCGCCGCCCAAGCCGGCAACAAGGCTTTCTTGACGACGCGCCTGGGAGATCTGGGCTTCTACGCCGGGCTTCTCACCGTCTATTTCTTTGTCGGCACCTTCAACTTCAACCAGATTCAGATGCATATTCACGATGGCGATGTGACCCAACACATGGCGATGCTGATTTCCCTTCTCATATTCTGCGGCACAGTCGGGAAATCGGCACAACTGCCGCTGCACGTCTGGCTGCCGGACGCGATGGAGGGCCCCACGCCGGTCTCCGCTCTCATTCACGCGGCGACCATGGTGGCCGCGGGGGTTTATCTGGTCGCCAGGTCCTACGCTTTCTTTCTGCTGGCGCCGCAAGCGATGGAAGTCGTGGCCTGGGTCGGGGGCATCACGGCCATCTTCGCCGCGACCATCGCGCTTGCGGCCAATGACGTCAAAAAGGTCCTCGCCTATTCCACGATCTCCCAATTGGGATACATGATCATGGGTCTTGGCGTGGGAGGGTATTCCGCGGGACTCTTTCACCTGACGACGCATGCGGCGTTTAAGGCGCTCCTCTTCCTCGCCGCGGGGTCCATCATTCATTCCGTTCATACCAACGACATCTGGAAGATGGGAAGCCTGTCCAAACAGATGCCTACGACTTTCTGGACCTTTCTCTTTGGCGCCCTGGCGCTGGTCGGTTTCTTCGGGACCTCAGGCTATTTCTCGAAAGAGATGATTCTGGCCGCCGACTTCGTGTCTCACCATCTGCTCTTGTATGCCATCGGGTGCGCCGGGGCGTTTTTGACCTCGCTCTATATGACGCGCGTCTTTGCATTGGTCTTTCTGGGCGAGCCGCGTGAGCGTGACCGCTTCGCCCACGCGCACGAATCGCCCTGGACCATGACGGTGCCGCTCATCCTCCTGGCTATCCCGTCCCTCGTGCTGGGCTACTTCATGCACGCGCCTGGGACCTTGGTGAGGTTCTTCCCGATGCGCACGCTTCATGCTATGGCCGAACCGCGCTGGGTGGGATATGTCGCTCTCGGCTCCGGACTCGCGGGACTCCTCGTGGGCGGCGCGCTGTACCTGCGATCGCTCGATACGGTGAAACGGCTGGCCGCCGTTTTTGCGCCCGTGCACAGACTCCTGCAGCACAACTATTACGTGGACGAGTTCTATTGGGCGGTGGTGGTCCGTCCCACCGTGCGCCTGGCAGAGGTTCTGGCTTGGTTTGATTTTCACGTGCTGGACAAGATCTTTGTCGATGGTTTTGGCTGGATGGCCCGGCTCTGGTCCAAAATGCAGACATGGTTTGATGAGCGCATTGTGGACGGCGCTGTGGACGGGACGGGTTCGGGCGCCATGGGTCTGGGCGCGATCGCCCGGCGCGTGCAGAACGGTTTGGTGCAGAACTATCTGTTGATCATGACGATGGCGCTGGTCGCTTTGATGATGGCTTTCAATTCTTTTATTGTGAAACACTAGCAGACACGAGGAGGCTTCGATGGGCGTACTTTCCTTCATCACCTTTCTGCCCTTGTTGGGCGCTGTCACTTTGCTTTGCCTGCCAAAGGAAAAGACGCAGCTCGTGCGCGTCGTGGCCGCGATCTCCGCGGGGGGTGCTTTTCTTGCCTCCTTATGGCTGTGGGCGCATTACGATGCCTCGACGCCGGACTTTAAGTTTCTGGAAAGGATGTCCTGGGTTCCCGCTTTTAACATCCAGTATTTGATGGGCGTGGACGGGCTCTCGCTTGCGCTGGTGGTGCTCACCACCCTCCTCACGCTCCTGTCCATCATCGCCTCCTTTCATATCGAAGAACGGGTCAAAGAGTATTTCTTCTTTTTCCTGATGCTTGAGACCGGTATGGTCGGGGTCTTTTTCGCGCTTGACCTCTTCCTGTTCTACGTCTTTTGGGAGCTGACCCTGGTCCCCATGTACTTCCTGATCGGCATCTGGGGTGGCCCGAAGAAAGAGTATGCCGCCATCAAATTCTTCCTCTTTACGCTCTTTGGCAGCGTTTTCATGCTGATTGCGATTCTTGCTTTGTATTTCAACACGCTGCCTCACACCTTCGATTACACGGAGATTCTCCAGCAAAGCCCGAAGCTGGCGATGGGGCTCCAGCTTTGGATTTTTCTAGGCTTTTATCTTGGCTTCGCGGTGAAAGTGCCGGCGTTCCCGTTCCATACGTGGCTGCCGCTGGCGCATGTAGAAGCTCCGACAGCCGTGTCGGTCCTTCTGGCGGGGGTGCTCCTCAAAATGGGGACGTATGGCCTGCTGCGCTTTTCCTTCGCCCTCCTGCCGCTGGCCACGCAGAAACTGGCGATGGCCCTGGCGATCATCGCGGCCATCAACATCGTCTACGGCGCGTTTTGCTCACTGGCCCAAACCGATATCAAACGCATGATTGCCTATTCCTCGGTGAATCACATGGGGTATGCGCTCCTCGGTATGGCGTCTCTGAATGTGATCGGGTTCTCGGGTGCCGCGATGCAGATGATCAATCACGGCATTATCACGGGCGCCTTGTTCCTTTTGGTCGGTGTTCTTTATGACCGTGCCCATACCCGCGATATCAACGCTTTCGGGGGCCTCGGTGAGAAACTCCCTGTTTATACGGGCATCACGACGCTGGCGTGTTTCGCCTCGCTCGGTCTGCCGCTGCTGTCGGGTTTCGTGAGCGAGTTCCTCTGTTTCCTGGGGGCCTTCCAGGTGGTTCAATATCGCTACCTCACGGTCATTTCACTTTTGGGCATCCTCATTACGGCGGCCTTCTTCCTCGTCCTGATTAAGAAAGTCTTTTTGGGAGCGCTCAATTCCAAATGGGAGAAGCTCCCCGATATGAATACCCGGGAGCTCATCGCGGTCGTGCCCCTTTGTGTGCTCATGGTACTCTTTGGGATTCTGCCGTCCCTGTTGCTTTCCCCCATGAACGCGACGCTCGCACATTTGGCGGATTTGGTGAAGGTCGCGCAGCCATGAGACTTGTCCTCATCGCTCCGGCTCTCGTCCTGAGCGCTGTGTCTTTCATCCTCTTTGGGATCGATGCGGTCCAGAGGAAAGGGAGTTCGAGAGTCTCGCGGACTGCCTTTGGGGTCGCGGTCCTGGGGCTTTTTGCCGCGGCGGCTTTTCTTCCCTATACGGGGGATGGCGCTCCGGTCGTCTATGGCCGGGGGATGCTCGTCGCGGACGGGCTGTCGATGTTTCTGTCCTGGATCGTCGTCGTGTCCACTCTGCTCGTCGTTCTCATCAGCGAACAGGAAACAGCCCGGTCGGATTCTTCCTCGGCGCTCTATTATGGGATGCTGCTCCTGTCGGCGACCGGCTTGCTCCTCGCCGTGGCCGCCCAGGACTTCCTCATGATCTTCGTGGCCATCGAAATGGTCGGCATCCCCGCGTTTACCCTCACGGGTTTTTACAGGAAATCGCAAAAGTCAGTTGAGGCCGCGATCAAATTCTTCCTCATCGGCGCTTTTTCATCCGCGATGCTGGCCTACGGTGTTTCGCTTCTGTACGGACTCCTCGGATCGACCTCGCTCACCGCGCTTCATCAGAGCGGCGCTGTCTTTCACGAAAAAGCGCCGCTCGCGCTACTGGCGGTCTTTTTTATCGTCGTGAGTTTTGGGTTCAAGATGGCGCTTGTCCCCTTCCATCTGTGGGTTCCCGATGTGTTCGAAGGGGCCCCGACGCCGATCGCGGCCTATCTTTCGGTGGCGCCCAAGATGGTCGGAGCGGCGCTGGTCGTGCGCGTTTTTAACATTGCGCTGCCGCTCAGTTCTCCTGGCGTTTTCCACCTTCTGGCCGTGCTCGCTGCGCTCACCATGACCGTCGCCAATCTCATTGGACTCCAGCAGAAGAGCGTGGTCCGGCTCCTGGCGTATTCCTCGATCGCGCATATGGGATACGTGCTTCTGGGCATCCTGGCGGGCGGGCAGGAAGGCCTGGCGAGCGTTTATCTCTACGGTTGGATTTATCTTTTTATGAACCTGGGCGCTTTCTCGATCGTGATCTGTCTCTCCCGAGCGCTGCATGCAAGCGACTTGACGGATTACGAAGGCCTCTCCAGACGTTCGCCCACCCTGAGCGCGCTCCTTGCCCTTTTCCTCATCAGTCTCGCGGGGCTGCCTCCCACGGCCGGCTTTGTGGCGAAATTTTATGTCTTTTCCGCTGCCTACCACGCGGGCTGGATCACGCTTCTCGTGATCGCTTTGCTTAACAGCGTCATCGCCGTGGGCTACTACTTCAGGATTCTCCACGCGATGTACTTTAAGGGGTCCGGTTCCAAGGCGGAGGTCCGTCTTTCGCTTTCGATGCGTCTCGTTTTAGGGGTCACGTCTTTTGCCACGCTCTTTCTGGGTGTGGCTCCGCAGGTGGGCATTGCGCATGTGAAAAAGTTTCTTCCCTCACCGCCCGTCGTCTCCGTCACGCTAGAGCCATGAGCAAAAGTGTGACCCTCCAGCGAGAAGAAGAGCGCCTCGAGGACCTCTACCGGCATATCTTCCCTTATCTCCTTCAGACCGAAAAGATCCTTCAGGACGTTGCCTCACGCGGTCAGGGGATGATTCCTGAGATCGTGCAGTACATTGTTCAGGCCGGCGGGAAACGCTTGCGGCCGGCGCTCGTGGTGCTCAGCGCCCAGATCGGCGGCGTCCAGAATGATGATCCCATCACGGTGGGAGCGGCCTCGGAGCTGATTCACCTGGCCACCCTGATCCATGACGATATTGTCGACCGCGCCGCCCTGCGTCATCAGAAACCCACCGCTGCGCTGAAGTATGGTGAGGATGTCGCGATCCTCTTGGGAGATCTGCTCTATGTGGAGGCGTTTACGCTTCTGGCTTCGCTGCAGGACCCGTCCTTGGTCGAACTCTTTGCGCGCTCCACGCGCTCGATCTGCCAGGGGGAAATCAACCAGGTGCGGCGAAGGTTCCAGCTCGACCTCACGGTCGCCGAATACCTCACCTTTATCGACAACAAGACCGCCACGCTCATGGCGGCCTCCATGCGCGGCGGCGCGCGCCTGGCGCGCCTGTCCTCCGATCAAGCCACGTCGCTCGCCCATTTCGGTTGGAACCTTGGGATGGCCTTCCAAATCATCGATGACACGCTGGATTTAATAGGCGAAGAAGAAGTCACAGGAAAAACCTTACGGACGGACCTTGTGAACGGCAAGCTCACGCTTCCCTTGATTTGGCTTCGCGATCAACTCCCGGGCTCGCAGCGCGAAGCCTTTCTCGCTTGTCTGAAGGATCCGCAGGGCGAAAATGCCCAGAAGATTGTCCGTTGGGCCAAAGATGCCGGAGCGATTCAAGAAGGTCTGCGCCAGGCCGCGAATTTTGCCCAACAGGCGAGCGCCGCCTTACAGAGCTTTCCCGACTCGACGCCAAAAAGAACGCTTTCCGCCATCGCGCAGTACATCGTGACCCGTACCCGATAAAATAGAATGGCTCGGGGTCCTCGTCCGCAGGGAGGCCGCTTCCTCGCCTCCTCCGCGATCTCCGGTGTCCAAGTCCTGATTCCGGCTCCTTGTTTGCCAGGAATCTTTCTGTGATATAATACGCGGACATTTAAAGGAGAATTATGGCAACAATCTCGATGAAGGCCTTGCTCGAGGCTGGGGTGCATTTCGGGCATCAGACGCGTCGTTGGAATCCCAAGATGGCGAAGTATATCTTTGGAGCCCGCAGCAATATCCATATTATTGACCTTCAAAAGACAGCCAAGGAGCTTAAGAAGGCCTATAAGTATATTCGCGATATCGCAACGCAAAACAGGCCGATCCTCTTTGTCGGTACGAAAAAGCAAGCCCAGGAAGCCATCCTGACCGAAGCTCAGCGCTGTAACGCTTATTATGTGAGCGAGCGCTGGCTGGGGGGGACGCTGACCAATTTTGAAACGATCAAGCGCTCGATCGGGCGGCTCAATGAGCTCGACAAGATGAAAGCCGATGGCCTGTTCCGCGTGATGTCCAAGAAAGAGGTCTCGCGTCTCGAAAAGGAACGCCTGCGTTTGACCAAGACCCTTTCCGGCATCAAGGGCATGGAGAGCCTTCCGGGGTGCCTTTTTGTCATCGATCCCGTCCAGGAAACGACGGCGATTCTTGAAGCGCGCCGCATGGAAATTCCGGTTGTGGCTGTTTGCGACACCAATTGCGACCCGGACATGATCGACTACCCCATCCCGGGCAATGATGATGCCATCCGGTCCGTGAAGCTTTTTTGCGCTCTGATTGCGGACGCGATTCTCGAAGGCAGGGCGGAAGCCGAAAAGGCCGCGACGCCCAACGTCGCGTCCAAGCCTGAAGGGCCTCAGCAGGAGGCGTCGACGCAGCCGATCGACCTGTCCTCGGCCGAGCAAGCGCCGTCCGCCAGCGAAGTCCCAACACCCAGCCGCTCCTAGGCGATGTCAAAATCAAACGGCAATCCCATCACGGCGACGCAAATCCAAGACCTGCGCGAGCAGACCGGTGCCGGCATTATGGAATGCAAAAAGGCCCTCGAGGAGTCGAGCGGCGATTTGGACAAAGCCAAGGCCTGGCTTCGTGACCGTGGTGTGGCTCTGGCGGCCAAACGGGAAGGACGCGAGACGTCCAAGGGTCTGGTGGGTTCCTACATCCATGTCGGTGGGTCTGTGGGCGTGCTCCTCGAACTCAACTGTGAAACCGATTTTGTCGCACGAACCGATGACTTTCAGAGCCTGGTCAAAGAATTGGGCATGCAGATCGCCGCGATGCGCCCTCGCTGGGTGGCCCGGGATCAAGTCCCGGCTGAAGCGATGGACATGAAACGAAAAGAATTTGAGCAGGACGCCATGAAGGAAAATAAGCCCGCGCCTGTCGCCGCGAAAATCGCAGAAGGCAAGCTCGACAAATATCTCTCTGAATTCTGTCTGCTGGAGCAGCCTTATGTCCGTGAGCCCTCCGGCAAGCTCAAGGTGAAGGATCTCTTAACCGAGGCATCGGCGAAGACCGGGGAAAAAATCGTCCTGCGCCGCTTTGCCCGCTACGAAGTGGGGAAAGATTGACCCCACCACCTCTTGATCGCCTTTTCGCTGCCGCCAACGCCCGCCTCCAGGCTGGCCTATGCGGCGCTCGAGGCGCTGCCAAGAGGCGTCAAGAGGTGATGGGGTGAGTTCCTCCGGCAAACCCAAACGCGTCCTCCTTAAAATCTCAGGCGAAGCTTTTCGCGGCAAAGAACGCTATGGCATCGATGTGGACGCCTTGCACCGCATTGCCAGGGAAATCGCAGGCGCTGTCCATGCTCGCGTGCAGGTGGCCATTGTCGTCGGTGGGGGAAATATCTGGCGCGGGACCTCCGACCGCGCGCGCGGCATTGATCGCGTCACGGCGGACTATATGGGGATGCTCGCAACCGTCATCAATGCTCTCGCCCTTCAAGACGCCCTTGAGAAAATGAAGGTCCCCACGCGGGTCCAGAGCGCCATTGAGATTTCCAAGCTCGCGGAAGCCTTTATCCGGCGACGTGCGATTCGCCACCTGGAAAAGGGACGACTGGTGATTTTTGCCGGCGGTACAGGCAACCCTTATTTCTCGACCGATACCACGGCCGCTCTGCGCGCGGTTGAAATTAATGCCGATCTGCTCCTCAAAGGCACCCAGGTCGACGGTGTTTACTCCGATGATCCGCGAACCAACCCCAAGGCGAAGCGCCTGACGCAGCTCACGGCGATGGAAGCGATCCGGAAGCGCCTGCGCGTGATGGACACGACCGCTTTTTCGCTTTGCATGGAGAACCATCTGCCCATCCGGGTCTTCAATCTTTATAAGAACGGCAATATCCGACGCGCCGTCGCCGGAGAGGCCGTCGGAACGCTCATCAAAGGAACCTGAACGCTATGCCTGTACGAGAGGTCCTCACCACCATTGATGGTTTGATGCATAAGACTCTGGAGAAGATGAAGGCGGACTTCGGCACCCTTCGCACCGGACGCGCGAGCGCCACGCTTCTTGAGAATGTCAAGGTCGAATACTATGGCACGCTCGTCCCCATCCATCAGCTGGCCAACATCGCGGCACCCGAGCCGAGGACCCTGGAGGTCAAGGCTTGGGACAAGTCCGTCATTGCCCTGATCGAGAAAGCCATCCAGAAATCGGATTTGGGTTTAAATCCTTCCAACGACGGGACCGTGGTCCGGCTGCAGATTCCAAAACTTACAGAAGAGCGGCGAAAAGATCTGATCCGTGTCGTCCGGAAAATGGCCGAAGAATACCGCGTTTCCATCCGTAACGAACGGCGCGACGGCGTGGAAAAGCTGAAGAAGTCTGAAAAGGCGAAGGAAATCTCCGAAGATGACCTCAAATCCGCCGAGCAGGAGGTCCAAAGAATGACCGATTCGTTCATTAAAAAGGTGGATGAAATGCTCGCGGCCAAAGAGCGCGAGATCATGGAAGTCTAGCGGAAGCTTCCCTCATGCCCGCGCTTCTGGATGCTCCTTCCGTCATGTCAGGTCTCACTCCGATCGATCCGACCCGAATACCGCGTCACATCGCGATCATCATGGATGGAAACGGTCGCTGGGCCAAGCAACGCCATTTACCGCGCTTGTTGGGTCACCGCGCCGGCATGAATTCGGTCCGTGAAATGGTGAGGGTCTGCGGTGAGCTTGGGATTGAGTACCTCACCCTCTATGCTTTTTCCTCCGAAAACTGGGCGCGTCCCACGATGGAGGTGAAGGCGCTCATGCGGCTCCTCCAGGAATATATTGGTCGTGAGCTCGCCGCGTTGCAGAAGAGTCACGTACGCGTGCGTGCCATTGGGCGCCTGGAGGGACTACCTGAAGGGCCCCGCGCCAAGCTCTTGGGCGCCATCAAGGCGACCGCCCAAAACAAAGGCCTGACGCTTGTTCTGGCCCTCAATTATGGAGGGAGGCAAGAAATCGTCGATGCCTGCAACCGCGCGATGGCCGATGGACAGAAGCGCGTGGATGAGAAAGTTTTGGCGCGCTATTTGGATGCGCCAGACTGTCCTGAACCGGACCTCTTAATCCGCACTTCCGGAGAGATGCGCCTTTCAAACTTTCTGCTCTGGGAATCAGCCTACGCGGAACTCTACGTCACCAAAACTTTGTGGCCAGACTTTCGGAAGGCCCATCTCTATGAGGCGATCGCCGATTTTCAGCGCCGCCAACGTCGCTTTGGAGGGCTTTAAACCATGCTCCTGCCCCGTTTTCTGACCAGCCTGATTGGCTCCGTCATTCTTTTGGGGTCTATCTTCATGGGTGGTCTGCCCTTTCTTTTCGTGGTTCTGGCCATCGTCCTCATCGGTGTCCGTGAATTCTATTCGCTGGCCGAAGAAACAGGGTACCCTTGTTACCCCTGGATGGGTCTGGTGGCGAGTGCCCTTCTGGTGCTGTCCGTCTACCTGAATGGCCTCTCCATGGGGCAGGTGGCGGAGAACCCGTTCACCGCGTCCCTGATCGCGCTTTTTCTCATCGTCATTGTTGGGCGAAGTCTCGCCCGAGGGCCCGCGGAGACGTCCCTTTCCGAGTGGAGTATTACCTTCCTGGGGATTTTCTATGTTGCCTGGTCTCTGTCTCACCTGGTCTTAATCCGCGACCTTCGTCCCGGCGGCCGTGTGGTGACGTTCCTCCTCTTTGCCATGATCTGGGTGGAAGATACCCTCGCGTATTTTGTCGGTGCGCGCTGGGGAAGGCACAAAATCGCGCAGTCGATCAGTCCAAAGAAATCATGGGAAGGGACGATTGCGGGTCTCATCGGTTGCGTGGGAGTGGCTGTTTTCTTTCATTTCACTTTCCTGCGCAAAGAGTTGGGCTTGCTGGAAGCGGTCGGTCTTGCGATCTTGGTCGGCCTCCTTGCTTTTGCCTCGGATTTAGGCGAATCTGTTTTGAAGCGCGGCGCTGGCCTCAAAGACTCCTCACAGCTTCTGCCGGGACACGGCGGGATGCTGGACCGCTTCGACTCCTTCCTGCTGGCTTCGCCCTTCTATTATTATTTTTGGGTTTTCCTGAAATATTAGCGTTACCATGACGACTCTCATGCCAGAGAAAACATCCGTTCAACGCAGCCGGCTGCGCGAGGGTCCCTTGCCCGAGCGTCGAGTCGTCCTGCTGGGCTCGACGGGTTCCATTGGGGTCAACGCCCTCGATGTGATGGAGCGCCTCGGACCCTCCTATCGGGTGGTCGCATTGAGCGCCTACGGGAATCGGGTGCGGTTGCTGGAACAGATCAAGAGATGCCAGCCCGAAGCGGTGGCGGTCTGGGAAGAACCCGAGGCGAAAAAGATCCGTGATCTTGGCATGCGTGTCCGCGGCAAAGCGCTCGTCGTCCTCTCAGGGATGGAAGGCTTAGTGGAGCTGGCCCAGTGGCCAGGCGCCGATGTGGTCTTGTCCGCCGTCGTGGGCGCGATCGGCCTGCGGCCGCTCCTGGCGGCCATTCGGACCGGCAAAACCGTTGCTCTGGCCAATAAAGAAGCCTTGGTCATGGCGGGCGAACTCGTGATGGCCGAGGTGCGCCGCTGGAAGGCCACGCTCTTGCCCGTCGATAGCGAACATTCTGCGATCTTCCAATGTTTGCAAGGTTCCCGGAGCCGGGATGTTCATCGATTGATCCTGACGGCTTCCGGTGGGCCCTTCTACCAGTACAAGGGGGACCTTTCCCGCGTCACGGTCGAGCAGGCCCTCAACCACCCCACCTGGAAAATGGGAAAAAAGATCACGATCGATAGCGCGACGCTCATGAATAAGGGTATCGAGACCATCGAGGCTTCGATTCTCTTCGGGCTTCCGATCGACCGTGTTCAGATCGTGATCCATCCGCAATCCATTGTTCATTCTCTGGTCGACTTTACCGATGGGGCGATGCTCGCACAGCTCTCTTGGCCGGACATGTGCCTTCCCATTCAATACGCCCTGACCTATCCTTCGAGGCGTCCGGGAAGACTGAAGACCCTCGATTTGGTCAAAGTGCGGCAGCTGGAGTTCATGGAACCCAATTTCAAACGCTTTCCCTGCTTGACGCTGGCGCGTGAAGCCGCGCGCAAGGGAGGCAGTTGGCCCACTGTCCTGAACGCCGCGGACGAAATCGCTGTCCAGGCGTTCCTCAACAGACAGATCCGCTTTCCAGACATTGCTAGAATTGTCGAGAAAACGTTGTCGAAACATAAAGGTGCGGCGCGCCTGAGCCTCGAGCACGTGTTGGTTGTAGACCAATGGGCACGCCAAACCGCCAAGGAGCTTCTTGTATGATTGATTCCATCTTTCGAATTTTCATCACCCTGCTCGCGCTGGGTCTGGTCGTGGTCATCCACGAGATCGGCCATTTGATCGTCGCTTTAAAGTTGGGGGTGCGTGTGGAGAAATTCACCGTCGGTTTCGGCCCCGAAATCGTGGGCTGGACCCATCACAAAATCCGCTACGCCATCTGTGCCATGCCGCTGGGAGGCATGGTCAAAATGGCAGGCGAATTCCAGGATGAGCGAAAGAATAAACCGGATGAGTTTTTCGCTCAACCCTGGTACCGGCGAAATCTCATCGCCCTGGCCGGGCCGGCCATGAACTATGTTTTGGCTTTTGTGCTCTTCGCTTTAGTCGCTGCCTTTGCGGGTGTGATGCAGCCCTCCTCGCTTCCCGTCGTCGGGACCGTTGTCCCTTCGTTTCCCGCCGCGCTCGCCGGGCTCAAGGAACAAGACCGCATTCTGAGCATCAACAAACTCCCCATGACCTCTTGGGAGGAAATGGCCCGCTTTATCCATGCCCACCCCGAAGAAAAGCTGAGCGTGCAGCTGGAACGCCCTCAAGCCGAAGGCATTCCTTCGAAATCCCTTCGGCTGGTTCTGACGCCCAAGCGCGATCCGCAATCCGGCCGAGGGCTGATCGGTATTATGCCGAAGATTGACAAAATCAAGCCGGGCGCCGCAGGGAGCCTTCGGGCGGCTTGGCGAGATGTGAAAGGATGGACGATCCAGCCTCTTCAGTACCTTTACAGCAAAATACGCCATATGGAAGGACCCAAGGATCTCTCCGGCCCCCTCGGGATTGCTCAGATGTTCACGAAAGCGACACGGGAGGGTTTTTCCTATGTCATTTATCTCATCGCGATCATTTCGACGGGGCTCGGTCTCTTCAACCTGTTCCCTATCCCGGTGTTGGACGGGGGGCATATCCTCCTCTACACGATGGAGGGCCTCTTACGCCGCCCCTTGAGCAAGCGGGTCATGCAGGTGGCCAATGCCATCGGTCTGTCGGTGGTGCTGACGATCTTTCTTTATGCCTCTTACCAGGACCTCCTGCGCTGGCGCCTGGGTTTCTGGAAATAGATGAGATACTCTCAAGCCTTTATCCCGACGCAACGTGAACTTCCGAGTGATGCGGAAACCGTCTCGCATCAGCTCATGCTGCGCGCGGGCCTGATTCGAAAACTCGCCGCCGGCCTCTACGAATGGCTCCCCATGGGGCTTCGCGTCCTGCGGCATGTCGAGCAGATCGTCCGCGAGGAGATGAACGCCGCAGGGGGGCAAGAGGTCTGGTTGCCGCAACTTCAGCCGAAAGAGCTTTGGGAGGAGACCGGCCGATGGGGTCTTTATGGCAAAGAACTGATGCGACTCCAAGACCGCAAAGAAGCCGAATTTTGTCTCGCGCCCACGGCTGAGGAAGTGATCACAGACCTTGTCCGAAGAGAAATCCGCTCCTATCGCTCGTTGCCCGTGATGCTTTATCAATTCGGCGTGAAGTACAGAGATGAAATCAGGCCGCGCTTCGGGGTGATGCGCGCGCGCGAATTCCTCATGAAGGATGCCTATTCCTTCCATGCCGATGAGGCCGATGTCGAGCAGTACTACAAGCGCATGGTGGAAGCCTATCAAAAGATCTTTACGCGCTGCGGACTGAGGTTCCGGCCCGTCGAAGCGGAGTCGGGGGCCATTGGCGGCTCCTTCTCTCACGAATTTATGGTCCTGGCCGAGACGGGGGAAGAGGGCATCGTCAGCTGCTCCTGTGGCTATGCGGCCAATGTGGAGCGCGCTGAACTTCCCAAGCCGGCCGACGTGCGACGTCCGGCGTCGGACCTCGGACCTTGGACGGAAGTGACTACCCCGGGCGCCTCGAGCGTCGATGCCGTCGCCAAAATAGTCCATCAACCGGCCCAGCACTTTATCAAGGCTCTGGTGGTCTTGGCGGATGAAGCACCCGTGATGGTGCTCCTGCGCGGAGACCATGAACTCAACGAAGCCAAATTACAGCGCCTTCTGGGTGTCTCTCGCGTGGTGAAAGCCAATGAAGCGACTTACACACAACTCTCTGGTTCCCCTGTTGGATTTGCGGGGCCCGTGGGGTCGAAAGCCAAGATGGTTGCCGATTACGCCATACGTTCCATGACAGAGGGGGTTTGCGGTGCGAATCAGAAGGACAAACACCTGATACACGTTGTCCCGGAACGGGATTTTAAGCCAGAACGCTATGCCGATCTGCGTAAAGCGGCTGCCGGGGACCCCTGCCCCAAATGCGGCCAACCGATGGCGTATGCACGCGGTATCGAAGTCGGGCACACGTTCAAACTGGGCACCAAGTATTCCGACAGCATGAAGGCCACCTACCTCGATCCTCAAGGGAAGGCCAAACCTTTCGTCATGGGCTGCTACGGTATCGGGGTTTCACGTGTGGTGGCGGCCTGTATCGAGCAATGCCACGACGCCAACGGTATCGTCTGGCCCATCGCCCTCGCGCCTTGGAAGCTCGTCATTGTGCCGCTCAATGTCTCGAATCCCAAGGTGAAGGAAGTGGCGGAAAAGCTCTACCAGGAAGCGCTTTCGCAGCATGGGGATGTCCTTCTGGACGACCGGGACGCGACCGCGGGTGTCAAGCTCAAAGACGCGGATTTAATCGGCATTCCCGTTCGTCTGGTGGTGGGGGAACGCAAATTGAGCGAGGGGAAAGTGGAGCTCCGTAAACGTTCAGCACCCGTGGCGGAAGAGGTGATCTTGCAGGACGCCATGAAGAAAGCGCTCCAGGCATTGGCCTCTTAGGCCCTTTTTTTGTACGATGAAGGCACTTGAGAGTGGCGAAGCGGGCCACTCTTTTTTGTTATGGCAACAGCGAAAACCGTTCTCTTGGAACAGATCGAGCAGCTCGCAGGGCCGGTGCTTGCCGAGCACGGCGCGGAGCTCGTTGATCTGCTTTTCGTGCATGAACATGGCCAATGGGTGCTCCGGTTTTATCTGGACAAGTCCGGTGGTATCACGCTCGATGACTGCGCGATGATCTCGGACCACTTGGGCAGGCATTTGGACGCGTCCGATATCATTGCCCAACCCTATCGGCTCGAGGTGTCCTCCCCGGGGATACACCGTCCGCTTAAAAAAGAGGCGGATTATAAGCGATTTATCGGCGAGAAAGTGGATGTGACGCTCTATGCCCCGCTGAACGGCCGGCGTCATTTTAAGGGGACCTTGCGATCGATCGATTCGGGGGCCGTGGTCGTGCAGGACGTTTCCCAGCAATCCTTCGTGTTGCCGCTCGCGGATGTCGCCAAGGCGCATCTGGACCCTGAAATCCACTTTTAAAGGAGAAAGGAAATACCGTGTCAGAAAAAAGTGAGTTACTTCCCGTTTTAGAGCAAATCGAGCGGGACAAAGGCATTAAAAAAGATGAAATTTTGAAGATGATCGAGCAGGCGCTGGTCTCGGCCTACAAAAAGCATTCGGGGAAGATGGTCAACCTTGAAGCGCGCATCAACCCGGACACAGCGGAAGTCCAGGCCTTCCTGGTCAAGAAAGTGGTGGAACAGGTCACCAACGACAATCTCGAAATCGACCTGGCTGGGGCTAAAACCTATGACGCCAAAGCCAAGCTCGAAGAAGAGGTCCGCATCCCGGTCATCACGGAAGATTTTTCGCGAATCGCCGCGCAAACGGCGAAGCAGGTGATCATCCAAAAGATCCGGGAAACGGAGCGCCAGAGCGTTCTGGAAGAATATCAAAGTAAAGAAGGGACCATGGTCGCCGGGACGGTCCATCGTTTTGTGGATCACAACATCATCATCGACCTGGGCAAGACGGAAGGCATCTTGCCCGTTCGGGAGCAGGTGCGCCGAGAACGCTTTTCCATAGGGGAACGCGTGAAGGTCGTCGTGCTTAAAGTCGAGCGAGGTTCGAGAGGCCCCAAGATCCTCCTGAGCCGCTCGCATCCGCTGGTGGTCCAGCGCCTCTTTGAGCAGGAAGTCCCGGAAGTTTATGAAAAGATGGTGGAAGTGATCGAAGTCGTTCGGGAGCCCGGTTTTCGAGCCAAGGTGGCCGTCAAAACCAATAACCCCAAGATCGATCCCGTCGGCGCCTGCGTGGGTGTGAAAGGGTCGCGCGTGCGCCCCATTATCGATGAGTTGCGAGGCGAGCGGATCGACCTCATCGCCTGGTCTGCCGATCCTGGCAAATATATTGCGGCGAGCCTCTCACCCGCCAAGGCCATATCTGTTAACATCATCCATGAAGCCGAAAAGCAGGCCGAGATTGTGGTGTCCGATGATATGCTGTCGCTAGCGATCGGCAAGTCGGGACAGAACGCACGACTGGCCGCCAGGCTCACGGGTTGGCACATCGACATCAAATCGGAGACCCAGCGAAAAGAAGCGGCCCAAGAGCGCGCGGCGCACAGTGCCGAAGAGCTCTCCAAGCTGGAAGGGGTAGGACCGAAAACGACGGACATTCTGATCAAGGGGGGATGGGGAAGTCTTCAGAAGCTGGCCGGCGCTAAACCGGATGACTTGACCGTCCTTCGCGGTGTGGGTGAAAAGACAGCGGCCAAGATCATCGAAGCCGCCAAAAAGGTACTTGCGAACGAGGCCGCCGCTCAACCCGTCGAAGACACGGCCCAGCAAAGTGCTGCGGCCGAAGAGGCTTCCCCTGGCGAATCGGCAGAACAACATGACAACCAAGAAAAAAACTGACGCCCACACCAAGAAGGGACCAGCCAAAGCAGACAAGCCCAAGAGCTCGGTCGAGGAAAAAGCGGTTCCGGTCGACCACGCGTCCTCCGTTCCAGAGAAGACCGGTCCGAAGCGGATGGTCTTAAAGACCCTTAAGCGTGCTTCCGTTGCGCCACCTTCCCCCATGCTGCACAGGGTCACCGGTGTGATGACGCGTCGTGTCATACCGAAGGCGCCGCCACCGAAGCCGGCGCCCCCGCCCCCGCCTCCGGCTCCTCCGCCTCCAGCTCCACCAGCCAAGCCCGTTGAAAAGCAGCCGGCGCCGATCACCGAACCGAAGCCACCCAGTCCTGAGACGCCACCCGTCGTTCAAGAACCACCTAAACCGTCGACGACCAAAGTGGCGGCGACCAAGTCGTCTGCCGCGGTGGGTGCCCCGTCCGCAAAACCCTTGCCGGCGGATAAGGCAGCGAAGCCCTCGCCCGCTCCCAAGAAGGAGCCTGGCAAAAGCGAGCCCACCGCCACCTATAAGCTTCCACCGCCAACACCCTTAAAACCGCAGCTTTCGCGTCCTTCTCCAAAGAGTGCCACGGCCGCCTCGCCTCTGGCTGGCGCTCCGTCCGCGGCCGGCTCGACAACGACGCCGCCGAGCTCGCCACACGAAGAGACGGCTGTATCGATTCGTCAGAAGATCCGGATTCCGGAAGTGCTCACGGTCAAAGATTTGTCAGACAAGCTTAATGTTAAACCGATCGACGTGATTAAGAAACTCCTTGGTCTTGGCAGCATGGTGACCATCAATCAGCAGATCGATTCCGATATCGCGACCCTGGCGGCCGATTCTTTCGGATTTGACGTTGATATTATTCCGATTCTGAGTGAGGCCGAGCTCGAGGAGGACATCGACGACCCGGGCCAGCTTAAGCCCCGACCTCCCGTGGTCACCATCATGGGACACGTCGATCACGGAAAGACAAGCCTCCTCGACACGATTCGCAAAACACGCGTTGCGGAGAAAGAAGCGGGCGGCATCACCCAGCACATTGGCGCCTACCGTGTCCCTACGCCCAAGGGGGATGTGGTCTTTCTGGATACGCCTGGCCATGAAGCGTTTACGGCCATGCGCGCGCGCGGCGCCAAAGCGACCGACATCGTGGTTCTGGTCGTGGCCGCAGATGATGGCGTGATGCCGCAAACGATCGAGGCCATTGACCATGCGCGCGCGGCGGGCGTTCCGATCGTGGTTGCGGTCAACAAGATCGATTTACCCACAGCCGATGTCGAAAAGATCCGCCGCGAGCTCTCCCAGCACCAACTGGTCTCGGAGGAATGGGGCGGTAAAACTGTTTTTGTGGAAGTCTCCGCTAAAAAGGGCACGAACATCGAGAAGCTCCTGGAAATGCTTCTTTTGGAAGCCGAGCTCATGGAGCTCAAAGCGAACCCTGACCGACCCGCACAAGGTGTCGTCATCGAGGCGAAGCTCGACCCCCGGCGTGGTGTGACCGCAACGCTCTTGATTCAGAAAGGGAACCTGAAGACCGGCGATGTCGTTGTGGCCGGGGTGACCTACGGGCGCGTTCGCGCGCTGCAGGACGACCGCGGCGAGCGCTTGAGCCAAGCAGGTCCATCCACCCCTGTCGAAGTGCTGGGGTTCTCGGCTGTGCCTCAAGCCGGTGATCGCTTTAGAGTCATTCTCGACGAGCGCGAGGCCAGGACGCTCGTCGAGCGCCGGCAAATGATCCTCACCGAAGAGGTGCAGAAGAGGCGTCATGTCACGCTCGCCAATCTGCATGAAAAAGTCGCCGAAGGCAAAGTGCGCGAGCTGAAGATCATCTTAAAGGCGGATGTCCAGGGGTCCGTGCAGGCCCTGCGCGACTCCCTCGAGCGGATGTCGACCGATGAAATACGACTTCACGTCATCCATTCGGGTGTCGGTGGCATCAACGAGACCGACGTGACGCTGGCGGCCGCCTCGGACGCGGTCATCATTGGCTTCGGGATCCGCCCGGACAGCAAGGCCGAGGATTTGGCCCGAAAAGAGGACGTTGAAATCAAAACCTATCGGATCATTTATGAGGCGATCGCGGATGTGAGGGCCGCCATGGAGGGCTTGCTGGAGCCCGAGAAGACCGAGGTGAAGTTGGGTCGCGCGGAAATCCGTGACGTCTTTAAGCTCTCCAAGGGTGGCACCATTGGCGGAAGTTTTGTTCTGGAAGGCAAGCTGATCCGTGGGGCGCGCGTCCGCCTGATCCGGGACGGCGTCTTGGTCCATGAGGGCGTTCTCGAGTCCCTCCGGCGCTTCAAGGACGATGTGAAGGAAGTCGACAAAGGATTTGAGTGTGGTATTGGCCTTGGCAATTTCCAGGACATCAAAGCGAAGGATGTTGTGGAAGTCTTCCTCGAAGAGACCAAGGCGCGCAAGCTGGAACCCCAGGCCTAAACCGGCCTTCCAACATCCCTATGAGTCTACGACGACAAGAACGCGTGACCGAGCTTATTCAGCAGGAAATCTCCAAGCTCATCCCCAAGCTCAAAGACCCGGGTTTGGGGTTCATTACCGTGCTCGCGGTGCGCCTCTCTCACGATTTTAACCTCGCGAAAGTCTTCTACTCGGTCCTCGGGTCCGCAGACGAAAAAAAGCGAACGCAGGAAACCCTCGAGAGAGCCAAAGGTTTCTTCCGTGCGCGTTTGCGAAAACTTGAAAATCTAAAGAACGCTCCGGAGTTGATGTTTGTTCTCGACCATAGTGCGGAAGAAGCGCAAAAGGTGCTCGAGGTCCTCACCCAACTGGAGCACGAGCGAGACCCACACGATCAAGGTGCTTGAGAAACCCGAAGGACTTCTGCTCCTCGACAAACCTGCCGGTATGACGTCATTCCAGTGCGTTCAGGGGGTCCAACGCTCGCTCCAGGCGGAGCGCGCCGGACATTGTGGGACACTGGACCCTGCCGCGCGGGGGCTTTTGCTTGTGCTCGTAGGCCAGGCGACACGCTATCAGGACAACTTTCTAGCCCTCCCGAAGACTTATTTCTTCCGAGCGATGCTGGGCGTGGGGACCGATACCGGCGACATGCAGGGAAAGGTGATGAGGACAGCTCTCTTCGCTCACGTCACCCCGGAGGCTCTGAGATCCGCCATGAGCTCTTTTTTAGGCATGACCCAGCAGGTGCCGCCGAAGTACGCTGCTTTGAAGTACAAAGGCAAGCCCTATTATGAGTACGCGCGAAAGGGTCAGGACATACCGCGCGCGCCTCGTCCCGTCACCATCACGTCCTTTGATCTCTTGGAATTCTTTCCGCCCCTCTGGGCAGCGCGTGCCGTATGTTCCAGAGGAACCTACATCCGCAGCCTCGTTGAAGATGTGGCCACCCGACTTGAGACTTGTTCCGCTTTGGCTGAATTGGTGCGCGAACGCATCGGTCCCTACGCCCTGGCCCAGGCCCTTCGTTGGGAGGATCTCGAGCGAAATCCGCTGACGGTCTTGCGAGCGGCCCTCCTGCCAGCGGATCCGGCCTCAGCCGCCGCCTATGCGTAAGACGGTTCTCACGTTAGGGACGTTTGACGGTGTGCACCTCGGCCACCAAGCCCTCTTTAAAAAAGTCATTCAACAGGCCAAGGCCTCTCGCGCGACCCCGGTGGCGCTTGCCTTTGACATGCCGCCAAGGCACGCCGGGGAGCCCGGGACACAGCCCATCCTTTTAACCACCCTCGCAGAAAAGCGAATGCTGTTGAGAACTTTTGGCATCAAGAGCCTGGGTGTCTTGGTTTTTAACCGCAAGACGGCTTCGACGCCTCCGGAGCGCTTTTTCCGGGAAACGATCGTTCGCAAGTGGCGAGCCCGTGTGATGGTGGTAGGCCCCAAGGTGGCTTTCGGTAAAAATCGCACGGGACGGTTGTCTCTGCTCAAGGCCCTGGGCAAGACCTATGGGGTGCGCGTCGACGTCGTTCATGATGTGAGAACGAAAACAGGAGCTGTCTCCTCGCGCCGGATCCGAACGCTTCTGGCGGAGGGGAAAATCGAACGAGCGAACCACCTGCTCGGTTATCCCTACTCGGTCGAAGGGCGGGTCGTTCATGGCGACCATCGTGGACGTACGATAAGTTTTCCGACCGCCAACCTCCAGATCGATCCAAGAAAAATCGTGCCACCGGGTGTTTATTGGGTCAAAGCGCATCCTGCCACGAAATTTCCGGTGCGCCTCTCCGAGGTGCTCTCGGGATGGGATGGCCTATGCAATGTCGGAACACGCCCAACCTTCGCGCCCCAGTCCCATCACGATCACTGTGAGGTCTACCTTTGGGGCAAGCCGGGAAGCCTCTATGGTAAGCAAATACGCCTTGTTTTTTTGAGACGATTACGAGCAGAGCGAAGATTCCCATCTCGGCAAGCCCTTCAACGACAGATCCGTCGGGACCTCGTGAAGGCCAAACTTTACAGAAAAGCTCATTTTTCGATATAATTCATACCAAATTAGGAGATGAACAAACGTCATGCCATTAACCAAGGAAATAAAGAAGACAACGATCGAGCGATTTAGAAAGCACGCCGCCGATTCCGGCAGTTCGGCTATCCAGATCGCTCTCATCACAGAACGAATCAACCAACTCACGCAGCACTTCAAAGCGCATGGCAAGGATTATGCCTCGCGCCAGGGATTGTTGAAGCTTGTCGGCAATCGCCGCAGGCACCTCAATTACCTCAGGTCTGTCGATCGAAACAAGTATCGCGACCTGATCGATGAGCTGAAGTTGCGTCGATAAGGACTTTGCCCATCGTCAGTAGTTGAACGGGTACCATACGGGTGCCCCTTCTACTATTGTCGATGGGTGTTTCTCGTTAAGGCAGACAAAAAAGGAGAACCAACATGTCAGACAATATTCGTAAAGTAGAATTCACACTCGGAAAAGAAACAATCAAGATTGAAACGGGCGGCCTCGCGAAGCAAGCCAATGGCGCGGCCCTGGTGACGGCCGGTGAGACCGTCGTGCTCGTCACGGCGGTCGCCTCACCCAAACCCAAGGAAGGGACGGATTTCTTCCCTCTTACGGTCGATTACCGTGAGCGTACCTATGCCGCCGGGCGCATCCCAGGAGGGTTTTTTAAGCGCGAAGGGAAATCACGCGACAGCGAAATCCTTGTTTCTCGTCTTATTGATCGCTCCATACGCCCCCTGTTCCCAGAAGGCTTCCTCCATGAAGTCCAGATTTCCGCGATCGTCTTGTCCAGCGACGGCGTCAACAGTCCGGACATCCTGTGCATGATCGGCGCCTCCGCGGCGCTGCGCGTTTCGGATCTTCCGTTTAACGGTCCCATCGGAGCCGTCAGGATTGGTCAGATCGACGGGCAACTCGTCGTGAACCCGAGCCACCCGGACGACGAAAAGAGTGATCTCAACCTCATCGTTGCTGCTTCCGCCAACGCTCTCCTCATGGTCGAGGGGGGTGCGAGTGAAATAGGTGAGAATCAGTTGGTGGAGGCGCTCTCACTGGCACAGCGCGAAAATGCCCGGATCTGTGAGGAGCTCAATAAGCTGGCCGCGGGTCTTAAAACCGGCCAGATGAAGTGGACTCCCACCGCGTTGCCGGAGGACCTCAAAGTCGCCGTCGACACCCTCGCACGCTCGGGTCTGAAGGAAGCCGTGCGTATCAATGAGAAGTCCGCGCGCGATGAGAAGGTGTCTCAGGTCAAGGACAAGGCCCTCGCCGGCCTCGTTGAAAAATATCCCGATTCAGCGCCTGCCATTGAGCATCTACTCGAAAATGTGCTCTACGAAGAAGCCCGCAAGCTCATTCTCGATGAACGCAAGCGCTCCGATGGGAGGACCTTTACACAAATCCGGCCGCTGGCTTCACGCGTGGGGGTGCTGCCTCGCGTGCACGGAAGCGCACTCTTTACGCGCGGCCAAACCCAGGCTCTTGTGACCGTCACCTTGGGCACACCCTCCGATATGCAGATCATTGATGCGCTCCAGGGGGAGTATAAGGACCGCTTCCTGTTCCACTATAACTTCCCGGGTTTCTCGACGGGTGAGCCCAAACCTGACCGTGGTCCAGGACGTCGCGAAATCGGACATGGCGCATTGGCCAAGCGTTCCTTGGTGGAGATGCTTCCCGATGAAGAATCGTTCCCTTATACCATTCGCATGGTTTCCGATATCTTGGAGTCCAACGGATCGAGCTCCATGGCTTCCGTCTGCGGTGGGCTGCTGGCGCTCTATGACGCGGGCGTGCCTATTAAGAAACCGGTTGCGGGCATCGCCATGGGTCTGGTCAAAGAGGGCGAGAAATATGCTGTTCTGACCGACATCCAGGGCTTGGAAGATCATCTGGGAGATATGGATTTTAAAATCTCCGGCACGCCAGACGGTGTGACCGGCATCCAGATGGACATTAAAATCGCTGGTATTTCCGTTCAGATCTTGACGGAGGCGCTGGCGCAGGCGAAAGAAGCGAGGCTGAAGATCTTGGAACACATGCTCAGCACGCTCTCCGCGCCACGCCCGGAACTGTCTGTCCATGCGCCGCGCATGATCATGGTCCAAATCCCTGTCGACAAGATTGGCGCCTTGATTGGCCCTGGCGGGAAGAACATCCGCCGCATTATTGAATTGACCGGGGCGGAAGTCGAAGTCGAAGATGACGGTTGTGTCTATATCTCCTCGATCGATTCCGTGGCCGTGCAGCGCGCAAAGGAAGAAGTCGAAGGCCTTACCGCAGAAGCCGAAGTGGGCAAGATCTATAAAGGCAAGGTGACTCGTATTATGGGCATCGGGGTCTTTGTCGAGATTTTTCCTGGCAAGGAAGGGCTCATTCGCATGAACCAGCTGGCGCCCACCTTTGTGGAGAAAGCGGAAGATGTCTGCAAAGAGGGAGATGAGCTTGAAGTCAAGGTCCTCGAAGTTGATGCTCAAGGGCGCATCAACCTTTCGCGTAAAGCGGTTACTCATCCCGGCTCTGAAAATGAAGGCGGACGAGAGTCCGTGGGAGGCGGCCGCGGACGAGGCGAATTTCGCGGCGGCGGTGGACGGTCCTTTGGGGGACGCGACCGCGGTCCGAGGAGACGCGGCAACTTTTAACGACGATGCCAACGGACCTCGAGCAACTCAAAGAACTCTACGATCTCATGCTCGAGAAGGATCTGGACGCGCTGGAGATCAAAGAGGAAGACAGCCGGATCAAGCTGGTCCGGCGAGGGTCCGTTTCTGCCCTGGCTGGGGTCTATCCTCTGCCAACGCAAGCGCATCCTCGGGCGGGCTCGCCGGCTTCCAAAACCGGTTCGGCTCCCGCTGCCGAACCCGCCGTGAAGGCTCCGGCGATTGAGTCACCGCTGGCGGGGGTGTTCTACAGGGCCTCCGCGCCCACCAGCCCTCCCTTCGTCAAGGAAGGGGACGTCGTTGATGCGGGACAAACCCTCTGCATCGTCGAGGCCATGAAGGTGATGAATGAGATTAAAGCGGAGTCACGCTTCAAAGTCCTGAAGATCCTCGCTGAAAATGGTCGCTCGGTTTCCGCCGGGCAAGCCCTTTTTCACATTGAGCCTGCCTCATGAACTGGACACCCTTGCGCGCACGCGTCGGCTATCGGAAAGAGCGGACGAGAGACAGCGTCTCGCCTGAGTTTTCCGGTTTTTGTCTGGCGGCGATCAGTCTGCTGGGCCTTGCCTGCACCCTATGGCCTCGGCGCTTTGGTGTGGTCGGTATGATGCTTGCCCGGTCGACGCTTCGTGCCTTTGGTCAGGGCAGCTATCTCGTGTGGCTTCTTGTGGGGTATCGTGGCATCCGGCTCATCTTACATCGGGAGACCCGCCAGCCCTGGCGCTATTTGCTCGTCGACGCACTACTTGTTATTTCTGCCTCAGCCGTTCTGAGCTCGTTTGGATCACTCTTTCTGGACATGAACCCCGGCGGCTATGCCGGCAAAATGATGAGCGGTTTGCTCAAGCAATTCTTCGGCGCCTGGGGGGGATTCTTTATCTCCAGTGTCTTGTTGCTGGGAGTCATTCTTTGGCGATCGGGTCGCAGGCCTGGGGAGGTGTTGGCGTGGTTCTGGCACCGTCTTTCGATGGACTGGAACGAATGGCGGCAAGCCGTTCACCTTCAAAAATCAAAGGCCCAAAGCCCGACGGCGGCGAAAAAACCTCTGCCGAAAGTGATGCCGAAGATCCACGGCAAGGAAGATCCTTCAAAAGTGCCGCCCGTGGTCAACAAACCTGAGATCGCCACCCAAGCTATTCCTGCGACAGGCCAGCGGCTGCGGTCCCCCGCCCAGCCTGCTGACACCAAGGGTCCTGAGGACGTTGAAGCGGAGCGCAAGCCGTTTGTGAAACCGGCCCTCGAGCTCCTGGTCTATGGCGAACGCAATCCCGTGATGACAAACGAGGAGGACCTCCTCGCGAGCGCCCAGCACCTGGAAAAGACGCTGGCGGACTTTGGCGTTCAAGGCAAAGTCGTCGAGATCCACCCTGGACCCATCATTACGCGCTTTGATTTCACACCAGCGCCTGGCATCAAAGTCCAATCCGTTGCGAGTCTTGCCAACGATATTGCCTTGGCGATGAAAGCCATGAGCGTACGGGTCGTTGCCCCCATCCCCGGCAAGTCCGCCGTCGGCATCGAGCTTCCCAACCTCAAGCGGGCGGTGGTTCGATTGCGGGAGGTGCTCGAATCACAGGACTTTCAAACTCATCCCTCGAAGCTCGTGCTGGCTCTGGGGAAAGACGCGGAGGGCCATCCCGTCGTGGCGGACCTGTCCACCATGCCGCACCTGCTCATCGCGGGCAGCACGGGCGCTGGAAAATCCGTCTGTATCCATGCCCTGGTGATGTCCTTGATGTACCGCGCGACCCCCGACGAGGTCAAAATGCTCATGATCGATCCCAAGCGACTTGAGCTTCCGCTCTACAACGGAATCCCCTATCTTTTTGACCCCAATCAAAACCCGGAAAACTGTCGCGTGATCACCGATCCGAAGGAAGCCGCGAAGGCCCTGGAGGGTGTGATCAAGGTCATGGACCAAAGGTTTAAAAAGTTCGCCAACGCCATGGCGCGGGACATCCATCACTACAATGAAAAAATGAAAGCCGAAGGCGTGCCCGCCGAGCCCTACATCATCGTGATTATCGACGAGCTTGCCGACTTGATGGCGGTGGCGGCGAAGGAAGTCGAACTTTCGATCCAGCGTCTGACCCAGATGGCGCGGGCGGTAGGGATTCATCTGGTCTTGGCGACCCAGCGACCGAGCGTCGATGTGATCACAGGGGTGATCAAAGCCAATCTGCCTGCCCGTATCGCGTTCCGGGTCGCTTCACAAACCGATTCCCGTGTCATCCTCGATACCATGGGGGCCGAAAGCCTGCTCGGGCAAGGCGACATGCTCTTCTTGCCACCCGGCGCTCCGAAGCCTTCGCGTTTACAGTGCGGCCTTGTGACGACCAAGGAAGTCCAAGGGGTCGCCGATTATGTCCGTTCGCAGGGCGCTCCCAGTTATGAACGCACGCTCTCCGCCAACGCGCGCGCGCAGGGGATCTATGGCGAGACGTCGGAGGAGCTTGATGACCTTCAGCAGGCCTTGATGTTGGTCCTGGAACGCAAGCGCGTCTCACAAGATTTGCTCAAAGCTCATTTTGGTTCCTCAGCACGGGCCACGGACCTCTTGAGCCAACTCGAGATCAAAGGATTTATAGAAAAACCAGAAGGGACCAATCGCTGGACGATCTTTTATGATCGGATCGACGCCCACTTGGGCCAGTTCAAGACGCAGGTCTCGCCCCCTTAAAAATGGATAGCACCCATGGACACGATGTCGACTGAACATCAACATACCATCGGAGAGCTCTTAAAACAGGCGAGGCTCCGCCATCGTCTTGCGGTGGCGGAGTGCGCCAAGCGTACGCACATCGCGACGCGCTTTATTGAGGCCTTGGAGGAAGAGCGATGGGACGTGCTCCCTTCTGAAAGTCATCGTTTAGGCTTTCTGCGGCTTTATTCTCGCTTTCTCGGCGTCTCCTCGGATGAGGCGCTCACGCTCTATCGACAACAACAACAAGCAAGCCAGTCGACCCCGAGTGCCAAAGCTGGTACGGATGTGCCAGGGGCTGTGGAACGACGCGGGTCCGATCGACGGGAAAAGGATGTCCCCGCGCGCCCACGCGCCGCTGCTCGTCGGACTTGGTCTCCGAGTTCTGTCCCTCAGCTGATCACATTTGGGATTGTGGCGTTGGTTCTGGCTTGGGTCCTTTATCACCTCCTCAGTCCACGGTTGTTTGAGCCAAGCGCGATGCCCTGGACCAAACGCCGTGTGCTCAGTGAAGCGCGCCTGTCTGTGCCCTCACGCGCAAGCGTCCAGATTCACAAAGTTCGCATCAAAGCCGAAGCCAATGGCTGGTTGCGTGTCAGCACCGATGAGGAATTGCTCTATGAAGGCATCTTGCGGACCGGTTCCATCAAGGAATGGTCAGGCGGCCCCTTCTATCTCAAAATAGGGGATGTGAGCGCCTTATCGCTCTTGTGGAATGATCAGCCTTACGACATCACGCAGGGCGCGCGCGGCCAGACCAATACCTTTCGTATCCCTCCTCCATGACCATCGCCAATCGACTGACCCTCATCCGGCTGGCCTTCTTGCCAGGGTTTATGGTGTTTATGGTCTTCGATCACTATTGGACCCGTGTCGCGGCCCTTGCCATTTTCGTCATGGCCAGCCTTACCGATTGGTATGACGGCAGAGTCGCCCGACGTACGGGGACCGTCACGGTGATCGGCACGTTCCTTGATCCCTTGGTCGATAAAATGATGATTGCGGCGGCCCTCGTGGGCTTTGTGGAGCTTCCAGAGCTCCACATTCGATCCTGGATGGTCGTCCTGATTATCAGCCGTGAGTTTCTGATTACGGGTTTGCGAACGCTTGCGGCCAAGCGCGGTGTTGTGATGTCTGCTGAGGGCGCGGGCAAGTACAAAATGGCCTCTCAAGTGACGGCGATTATTCTGATTCTTGTGATTCTCATCATCAATTCGGCGATGGAAGCGCATCCCCTCCTCGCCGACTCTTGGCCCCTCTGGTTCAGAGAACTGCTTGAGCGTCTGCCCTTTTGGCTTGTGTTTTTTGTCACCCTCATGACGATCGTCTCAGGCGTGCTCTACATCCGAAAATACTCGGACCTCGTCCTGAAAGAATTCTCAAAGCTTAGGGAACCGAAAGTCCCATGAAACGCGGAGTGGTCTGGTGTTGCCAGGCCTTGGCGAGCTGCTTCTTCTTGAGCTATCCCCTCGAACGGCTTGCCCGTCGTTTTTCGCGCCACCAAACCGGAGCAGGCCTCATCGGTTCTCTGGCGGGGCTGGCCTGCGTCCGGTTCCTCCCTCAAGGGACGCTCGCCTGCCTCTTGACCCTCCTTGGGATTTTCTTCATCAGCGTGGTCATCAGCGACATCGCGGAAGAATCGCTGGGCCAGAAGGATGACCAGCGCATCATCATCGATGAATGGCTGGGCTATCTCATCAGTGTCGCGCTTCTGCCGACGTCGATCGCTGTCCTGTTGACGGCCCTTGTCCTGTTCCGTTTGCTGGATTCATGGAAACCCCTTCGCATCAAGCGCTTGGCCTTGCTTCCGGGCGGCTGGGGCATTGTGATGGACGATGTCGTCGCCGGACTGATCACGAACCTTCTCTTGAGGGTGTTTCGGCTTGCCGCTTGAATGCAACAATGAGTGAGCCGATCAACGAAACGAGAAGGCATTCCTGCGTTGGTGTCTGTGCTTCCGATCCTCTGCGATGACCGCTGAAACTCGTATGTCTTCCTCGCGACCGAATCGTCTTATCCACGAGAAAAGTCCTTATCTCCTTCAGCACGCGCACAATCCGGTGGACTGGTACCCGTGGGGGACAGACGCTTTTGAAACAGCCAAGCGTGAAGATAAGCCTCTCCTTGTCTCCATCGGTTATTCCACATGCCATTGGTGCCATGTCATGGAGCGGGAGTCTTTTGAGGACGAAGGCTCTGCCAGGCTCATGAATGAGTATCTGGTCGCGATCAAAGTCGACCGCGAGGAGCGCCCCGATATCGACAAAATCTACATGACCGCGATCTCGGCGATGACGGGCCAGGGTGGCTGGCCGCTGAACGTCTTTCTGACGCCCGATCTCAAGCCATTTTTCGGAGGAACCTATTTTCCTCCCGAGGCGCGCCGGGGGCACCCTGCTTGGAAGGACATCGTCCGTCATATCGGGACATCCTGGAAGGTGCCGACCGATCGCGAGAAGATGCTTGCGGTGGCGGGAGATATCACGAACTCGCTTCAAAAGGTTGTGGAAGCTTCCCCATCCCCTGCGCGCCTGGACCCGATTTGGCTCAGCGGCGGCTTTGAGGCGCTGCGATCCTCTTTTGATGGTTCCCGGGGCGGTTTCGGGCAAGCCCCCAAGTTTCCCATGCCGGTCTATCACCAGTTTCTTATGCGTTACTGGGCTCGGACGAACCAAGAGGAGGCTCTCGAAATGAGTCTTTCCACTCTCCGCGCGATGGCCCGTGGCGGCATCTATGATCAACTGGGCGGCGGATTTGCTCGCTACGCCACGGATCCCCGCTGGAACATTCCACATTTTGAGAAGATGCTCTACGATAACGCGCAGCTGATCGTGAACTACCTGGAAGCCTTCCAAATCACCGCGGACAACGAGTTTCGCCGTATCGCGCGCCAAAGCTTGGATTACATTGCCCGGGATATGACCTCTCCGGAGGGGGCCTTCTTTTCTGCGGAAGATGCCGATTCTTCGCCGTCTGGCCAGGCCTCCGAGATGTCGGAGGGAGCCTTTTACGTTTGGGAGAAGAAAGAGATCGTGGAGGTTCTGGGAGCGCCTGCTGCTGAAGTCTTCTGTTTTCGCTATGGAGTGCGCGATCAAGGCACTGCGCCGCATGATCCTCATGGCGAATTCGTCAACCAAAACATCCTGTCCATCGCCCATTCCCTGACTGAGGTCGCTCAACATTTTAAATTAGAACTGCTCGAGGTCGAGAAAGCCCTCGATTCTGCCAGGGCGGCCCTTTTCCAAGCTCGCCAGAAGCGGCCAAGGCCACAGCGGGATGACAAGGTGATCGCAGCCTGGAACGGCCTGATGATCACGGCCTGCGCCAAGGCCTATCAGATCCTGGGTCACGAACATGATCTTCGTGCTGCGCAGAAGGCTGCCCGTTTTGTCATGACACATCTCTTCGATGATCAGAAAAAACGGCTCTACCGGTGTTGGCGGGAGGGAGAAAAGAAGTCCTTCGGAATCGCAGAGGACTATGCCTTTATGATCCAAGCGTTTCTCGATCTCTATGAGGCTGATTTTGACCCGACGTGGATCGTTTGGGCCGACAAGCTCAACCAAGTCATGATCCGGCAGTTCTATGATCACGACCATGGCGGGTTCTTTATGACCTCACAGGACCAGGACCCCCATCTGTTATGGCGCTTCAAGGCAGACGAGGATCAGGTGGAACCTTCGGCCAGCTCCGTAGGGGCGCTTAATCTTTTGCGCCTGGCCCAGTTTTTAGACGAGGCTTCGTACCGAGAGATGTCTGTGAAGACCATAGAGTCTTATGGCCATCGTCTTGCGGAGTCGCCGAGCGCGCTGACAGGCATGCTTGCGGCCGTTGACTTTGCGACAACGGACCCCAGGCAGATCGTCCTCGCAGGAGAGCCTGGGGCGCAGGATACGCGAGCACTCTTTTCCGTCCTATATTCACGCTATTGGCCAGTCAAAGTCGTCTTGGGTGCCTTGGGCGGACCCAAACAAAGGGTGCTGTCGAAGAGGCTCCCCTTCCTGGACAACATGACCGCTCTCCAGGGCAAAGCGACGGCCTATGTTTGCGAGAACTTCACATGCAGAACGCCGACCCCAGATCCTCAAGAATTCGACAGGCAGCTCTCCAAGACGCTTGCCAGTCACCCCCCATGAGAGCGCGATCGTCCTTCATAACGGCGCTGTCTGTTGTGACGCTGAGTTGTCCCGCGTCTGCGGCGATCGTTCGCTCATTCCAGGATCTGAAGTTTTACGAAGTGACTTCTTTTGATCGCCCCTCTCGCTACCTGGGGTTTACGTCTTCGAAGCTTGATAATGTTGTCGAGGTGCCCGCTTCGGACACGTGGTTTGTGCGGCCCGACCGCTCCATGTCCGCCAAAGACTACGCCCAGCTGATCCTCGAGATCAAAGAGAACCGATTTCCAGGTCTTGATCTCTCCGATCGCTGGGACGTCGCGGACCAGACTCTGAGCACCCTGCGCGATGCCCCGTTCCTTAAAATTCTTCGCCTCAACAACACCAAAACCACCGACCGGGGCCTTGACGTGCTTCGCTCGCTTCCGGCGCTGGAGATCCTGGCTTTGAACAGCCAGACCACGGACAAGGGACTCCTTCAGACTCAGTCGCTCCAGCATCTGAAGGCGCTCGAGCTGCCGCGCGCACGTATCACCGATGCGGGGCTCGAGCTCTTAAAAGCCCTCCCTGCCCTGACGGTGCTTGATCTGAGCGATACAGCCATCACCGACCGCGGGGTCCCTGTGCTCGGATCGATGGCTTCCTTGCGTCAGCTCGATATCAGCGGCACGGCGATCACCGACCAAGGATTTGCCGATCTGGAAGCCCTTCCGCGCCTTGAGGTCCTTTACGTGCCGAAGCATCTTACGGACAAGGGGCTGAGATCGATTTCCCGTATGAAGAAGTTGCGCAGCCTTGATTTAAGCGGCACGGCGATCTCGAACCGGGGCTTGCACGCCCTTGGCTCAACACGGCGTCTGACGGACTTAGCGCTCAGCGGTACCAAGATCGACGATCAAGCGATGGCGGTGGTCGCGACCCTCCCGAAGCTCAAAACACTGGAACTCAGCGGAACTCGCATCACCCATGAAGGTCTCGCGAGCCTGGTGCGCATGCGCAATCTTGAAACGATTTCCCTAGGCTGGACGAACCTCTCCAGCGCTGAGCTGTCGACCCTCTGCGAGATCCGATCGTTGAAGCAAGTCGTTTTGAATGGACGAACGGTGAACCGCGAAGTCTTGTCACGCATTCAATCACTCGCCAGGCGCTCTCAGAAAAAACCCCAAACGCGTGCGTCCGAGCCGATCGCCGCGTCGACGACCGCGAGGCCTCCGGTCTTGTCTCGTGCCAAGCCGAAGGGACCTGAACTCTCGAGTGCCAAGTCTGCCTCCCCGACCCTCCCGGCGAAGAAGACCCTGTCCCGAGCGGCGAGTGAGCATGAGCCCGTCCCTTATGCTCACGAGCGATTGATTCCGATCGGGCAAGAGCAGAAAGGGCCGGGGCTCATCATCGAGGTCAGAGCAGGACCTCGTGCCACGAAACCGAACTCGACGACCAACAAGCCCATGGGTCTGAAACGCCTCCATCAGATCGTGATGGCGCAAGCGCCGCCAGAGATTGCACTCCAGGAGGGGGCCTCCCCCGTGATCAAGTCGCTGGAACCCGATCCCAGGAATAGTTTAGGGGAAATTAATGTGAACGTGCGCTAAGGGACGAGGAGGGGTTCAGTTCTTTGACAGCGGAGCCGCCCGCGGGAAGCTGGGCGAAGAGAGAAAAGCCAAACTTCTTCATCTCTCGATAGCGCTCCCGATCGAAGGCGGCGACGCTTCGTCGTTTCAGGGACGATTTAAGGGTGATGAAGTTGATCATCTGACCGGAACGTTCCAGACCCAAATGAAGATGCGGGCCTGTCGAGAGGCCTGTGGAGCCAACATAGCCCACCACTTGGCCTTGTCGGACGGAGCTTCCGACATGCAGGCCGCGCGCAAATCCCATGAGATGGCCGTAAATGGAGACGTAACTGCCCGCGTGACGGATCCGGATCTGGTTGCCAAGCCCACCGTGGTACCCTTTGGAAATCACCGTTCCATCGCCAATGCTCACCACCGGAGTCCCGCGCGCCGCCGCATAGTCAATACCATGGTGGGGTCGCCAGTAGCGCAGGATAGGATGAAAGCGGGCATGGGTGTAGCGCGAGGAGATACGCCGATACGCCAGCGGCGCACGCAAAAACTCCCCACGGAGCGAGTCCCCTTTCTCATCAAAATATTCACTGCCAAAACGGAAGGCATAGACCACGCCCGTCTCTTTCCCGTGATAAAGCGCACAAACGATGTCGCGGTCCTGATGGGCTTGGGGTGAGTTGGAACGCTTCCAGATGAGTTTATAGGTGTCTCCTGCTCGGGGCTCCGTCAGAAAGTCAATTCTCCAGCCGAAGAGATCGGCAAACCGGTAGATCATCTCCGGGGGGACCCCCTGCGCGGTCATCGCATCCCAAAGAGAAACTTGGATCCTGCCGCTTGCACCCATGGTGACTTCTGTTGTGCGAACCTTCTCAGCGACAACGATAAACGTGCCCGCGGTCGAAGGACGCACCATGAAAAACTCGAAGTTATTGGGCCAGTAGGTGAGCTGGAGGAGCTTCGAAGTGGTCGTTTGGTGAATCTCATAACGATCGCGGGGCTTCATCCGCTTGGGGTTGACGTGGGGTTTAAGCGCGAGTTGCGTCAGGGAAGCCTCTGCAGGCGAGATGCCTGCTCGTCCGAGAACGTCGGAAAGCGAACCTCCTGTGCCGATCGTGCCGGAGGAGTAAAGGACCTCCGCAGACTCCAAGTCGGGCGGTACCACATCCGAGCGGCAGGCCCCAACGTATAAACCCCCGGCCGCGAGCACGCCGATGACGCGAAAGATTTTCATGCGTTGCCATCGTACGAAATCGAGGGGGCCCAAGCCTATCGATCCCATGTCCTTTTTTTTGTTAGACTGATGCGACAGAATCCCTTCGCGGAGGTGCAAGCATGAGACGTTTCAAAATTGTTTCAGGTTCCCTTTCCTTTGTCCTGCCGCTGGTGCTCTCCGGTTGCGGCGGCAAGGCGTATGTCAAAGAGGGCGAGATCCAAAAAACCATCACCCAGCAGGCGGAAAGCTCTAAATATTTCGAAGCCCTCGGCATCGGCGCGGCGGACGCGACGCTAGCCAACACCACCCAACGACGGGCCACCTCACGCGATGCGGCCATCGTTCAGGCGCAGTATGAGATGCTCTCTTATGTGAAGGGGGTGCAGCTGGAAGGTGGCATCACCGTCGAAAAAGCCATGGAGACGGACTCCAAAATCGAAACCTACCTCAAGGAAGTGATCAAAGGGGCGGAAATTGTGAAATCCGAGTGGACCAACGATGATGGTTGTGTCGTGACCTTGCGGCTGGAGAAGAAGAAGCTGGAAGGCGCCGGCCTCAAGTTAAAGTCATGAAACACCTCTCTTCCGTCTTGGTCGCCTCGGCGCTCATGCTCTCGGCTTGTGCTGGCAGTCAGCAGCATTTAAAAACAGGCAAAACCGTCGACGGGGAAGTCGTCGAAGCCGAAGGAATGGCACCCTACCGGGCGGATGATTTGCCTGGCACAAGGGCCGCCGCTCTTGCCGCGGCCCAACGCGCGGCTGTTGACCTTGTGGTGGGTGTTTATGTGAGCGCGAGCACCCGGGTGGAGAAAGCGGTGGCTATTGAACAGAACATCCTCACGCGTTCGAACGGTTATGTCAAGCGTTATGAGGTCCTTAGTGAAGGGCGTTCCGATGAGTGGTATAAGCTCAAGATCCGCGCCTTGGTCTCCACCCAAGAGTTGCGTGATGCGTTGGACTCTCGTGGACTCTTGCGCCATGCTTCCTTGAGCCACCCCCGAGTCGCGATCCTCCTGCAGGAGTACATCAGGGAGCGCTCCAGTGCTGATGGCTCTGCCAATCGCGCGCTCACCCAAGTCCTCCTCGACAACGGATTCAAGGTCGTCAGCCTGCCCTCCACTGTCGATCAAGACGCCGATCCTGTGGTCCTTGCGAAAGATCTTAAGCGGAGCGTGGCCGAACTTCTCATGGCTGGTTTTGCCAGAGCTCAGTCGCTCGGCGAAGAGAAGAAATTGGGCGGAATGGCCTCCTTCCGTGCGACGCTCACTTTCCGAGTGATCGAAGTCGGGACCGGAGAAGTGATGCAGACGGTTTCTCAGGTTGCCAGTGGCCTCGAGGGGACGCCCGAGATCGCCGCACAGAAGGCTTTTGAAGCCGCGGCAAAACTGGCGGCCAAAGAAATTGCCAACCTGCCACAGGAGCTATCCAAACGCGCACACATGGATATCACGGTGACCGGTCTCAAGTCCTTCAGTGTCCTGTCGCAATTTGAAAAGTCCCTGCTCGCTGTTCCAGGGGTTAAGGATTTATATCTTCGATCGTATAGTCAGGAGTCGGGCGTGGCGGTCCTGGATGTGATGGCGGACCAGATCAGCCCCCAGGAACTGGCGGATCACGCGGTCAAAAGCGGCGGTCCCGATTGGTCTGTTTACCAAGTCACAGGGCGAGCCATCCAGCTCAACGCCTCACAGGCAGGACGATAGCGTTCGAAAGGACTTCTCGTGTGGCCAGGACGCGATGTCACCTTCCGGGCAGTCCTGTTGGCTCTGGGGTTCGGAGTCTTGGGTTGCGCGGGCCCGAAAGTCTACCTTGCCAAGGATTACAAGGCGCCGCAAAGAGTCGCGGTGCTTCCCATGGCCAATGAAACCACGGACCTGGATGGTCCGCCGTTTATCCGAAAGTTGATCTTTGAGGCCTTGTCTGCTCGCGGCCATTCGCTCGTTCCGACGGGGGAGATCGATGAAAAGCTTCTCGCTCAAGGATTTACGGATGGCGGGCAACTGGGTGCGGCAAGTCCTGAGAAGCTGGGCGAGTGGCTTGCGGCCGATGGCCTCTTCTATGGCACGCTCGTCAATTTTAGCTACATCAACCTGGGTTATTACTGGCAAAGAAAAGTGACGGTCCACGGAAAGCTCGTGAACGCGACCAGCGGAGAAAAGCTTTGGGAGTCTGAGCGGACTTGGATGACGCTCAATATTGCCACGAGTAACAAGGAAGCCCAGGACCATTTTTTTACGCAGCTCGGAGTCCAAGCACTGGAGAAAACGCTCCATGTTCCGCTCCAGTTCGAATCGAGCATTGCCGTGCGAAGGCTGCTCGAGACGTTACCCTAACGTGAAGGAGATGATTATGAGAAACTCGCGATACTTCAGTCTGATGCTGGTGAGTCTGGTGGCCGTTTATCCTGGGTGCGCGCCCAGCACCAAAGTGAAACAAAAAGAAACCATGACGATTGAAAAGCCGAAGGGAATGGTGGGGCTTAAAAGGCGGGTGGGGGTGCTCGATTTCCAAAACAAAACGAAATACGGCGAAAACCGCTTAGGCAGCGCCACCTCCGACATCCTCATTACGGAACTCGCCAAATCTGGCAAATTTATCGTGGTCGAGCGCGACAAGCTCAACACCATCATGGGCGAGCAAAAACTGGCCATGACGGGCGCCATTGACCCGGCCACCGCGGCCCGGGTCGGAAAGATCCTAGGACTCAACGCCATCGTGACCGGAGCGATTTCAGAGTTTGGGACATCCACCGAAGGCTCGGAATATCTGATCGCTCAGTCCAAACGCCAGATCGTCAAGGCCACCGTCGATATCCGTGTTGTGGACGCCGAGACAGGTCAAGTGCTTTACGCGGATTCCGGCTCCGGCCTTGGGGTCAAAAAATCAGGCGGTGTGCTGGGCCTCGGCACACGCGCGGGCTACGATGAGTCTCTGGAGCAGGAGGCCCTTCGCGCGGCGATTGTGAAATTCATGAACAACATTGTGGCTCAGGTCGAAAAGAAGCCCTGGAGCTGCCGTGTGGCCGATGTGGACGGTGAGAGTATCTATCTCAACGCGGGCAGCGAGTCCGGCGTACCCCTTGGCCAAAAGTTGATCGTCTTGCGCGCGGGCAAGGTCATTAAAGACCCGACCACGGGGCTTGTGATCGGCAATGCCGAAGAAAAGATCGGAGAGATGAAGGTCATTCGCTTCTTCGGGGAGGATGGGTCGGTCGCCAAGCTTTCGAGTGGCGCGATGCCTTCCGCTGGCGATGTCGCCAGACAGTCGGAATGAATAAAATTCGCGATTTTGCATCTAAGGAGTAGGGGGTCACATCATTCTAAAAGGAGCCACCCATGGCAAAAGATGAACGTATGAAGGCTTTAGAGCTCGCACTCATTCAGATCGAGAAGGACTTTGGGAAGGAAGCGATCATGAAACTGGGTGATAAATCAACCAAAGTGCAAATTGAGGCCATCCCCACAGGCGCGCTTCCTTTGGATATCGCGATTGGGATTGGCGGCGTCCCCCGTGGTCGAGTCGTCGAGATTTATGGCCCGGAATCGTCAGGCAAAACGACGCTCACGCTCCATATGGTCGCCAACGCCCAAAAACAGGGTGGCGTCGCGGCCTTTATTGACGCGGAACATGCCATGGACCCGGCCTATGCCAAACGCCTCGGGGTTGATATCGATAACCTTCTCATCTCTCAGCCCGATTCTGGCGAGCAGGCGCTGGAGATCACCGAGACGCTCATCCGCTCCGGTGCCGTCGATATCATCGTCATCGATTCGGTCGCGGCCCTTGTGCCCCGCTCTGAAATCGAAGGGGAAATGGGCGATCAGCAGATGGGCATGCAGGCCCGACTCATGTCTCAGGCCCTGCGAAAGCTCACCGGGACACTGTCGAAATCCAAAACGACGCTCGTCTTCATCAACCAGCTTCGGCACAAGATTGGCGTCATGTTTGGCAATCCTGAAACCACGCCCGGCGGCTTGGCGCTCAAGTTTTATTCTTCACTGAGGCTCGATATTCGTCGTATCGAAGCCGTGAAGTCCGGCGATGTTGTGGTGGGCAGCCGCATACGGGTCAAAGTCGTGAAGAATAAGATGGCGCCTCCTTTCCGGCAGGCAGAGTTTGAGATGTACTATGGGGAAGGCGTCTCGCGCGAAGGGTGCCTCGTCGACGCTGGTGTCGAGGCCGCGATCCTGGAAAAGACGGGTTCGTGGTACCTCTGGAAGGACGAGCGCATCGGGCAAGGACGTGACAATGCCCGCGCCTACTTCAAAGAGCACCCCGAAGCGGCCGATCGGCTGGAATCTGAGATACGTAAAAAATATTTCAGCCCCGAGACGAGCTTGCCAGCGAAAACTGAATTGAAGGACGCCGTTGCCGCGAAACGCTCCTGAGTCAGCGCGCGTGAGCGCTGAGGTGCCAAAGAAAAGCTCCGAGCTGCTCGAGTCTTTTCTTCAGCACCTTCGCGTGGAACGAGATGTTTCCCCGAAGACTCTGATCAATTACCGGATTGATCTTTTGACCTATCTTCGGTATCTCGCCGAGCATTCCAAAGATCCGCTCACCGTGCTCCGAGAGGACTTGACGGAATACCTCTGGTCGAGAAAATCGAACGGCATTCAAGCTTCATCGATCGCCCGCTACATGGCCAGCCTGAGGACTTTCTATCGCTTTCTCTTTCGCGAAGAACTCATCACCCAGGACCCCTCACTTCTGCTTCGTGGTCCCAGAATAGCCGAGCGTCTCCCGCGGTATCTGACGGTTCCGGAAATCTCACGGCTTTTCACCGGCGTGGGCCTCTCCAAGGACAGGTCTATCCGACTCCGTGCGATGCTCGAGCTCATGTATGCGGCGGGACTTCGCGTGAGCGAACTCACCCAAATGCGACTGGACGCGATCGATCTCCAGGTGGGATGCGTGAGGGTTTACGGCAAAGGGGGGAAGGAACGCGTCGTCCCCATTGGCGAACGCGCGCGCCTTGCGGTTCGTGGCTACCTTGAAAAGCGTCCGTCGACGCCAGCCTCTGTCAAAAGTCTCTTTGTTTCCGACCGCAAGCGGCCGATGAGCACGGTGCAATTCTGGCGCTTGATCCGGCAGGCGGCCCTCCACGCAGGAATTCATAAACCCGTCACACCGCACACCCTGCGGCACTCGTTTGCTTCGCATCTCGTCCAGAACGGTGCGGATCTTCGGGCTGTGCAGGAGATGTTGGGACATGCCTCGATCGCGACAACGCAAATCTATACGCACGTGAGCCAGTCCCATCTGCAGGAAGCTCACCGAAAGTATCATCCTCGTGCCTAATGTCCTTTAGCTGGAAGGATCGTGAGGAGGCGCTTGCCTCCCTGTCATCAACCGCACCTGAAGTTCTTGTGATAGGCGGGGGCATGACCGGTTGCAGCACGGCTGCTCATGCCGCGCGCCTGGGTCTGAACGTCTTGCTCGTCGAAAAAGAGGACCTTGCCTATGGCGCGAGCGGCAATTCCACCGGTCTTGCGCACGCAGGCTTGAGGTATCTGGCCCAGGGACGCATCGGCTACGTCTTCCATGAAGGACGCGAGCGCTACCGCCTGCAAGAGCTCGCTCCACAGTGGGTGCACCCCTTCAACTTTATCCTTCCGGTCTATCAAACAGACCCTTATCGGTTCTGGGTCGTGCGCCTCGGCACCTGGATCTATGATGCTTTGGGTTGGGCGGACGCCCTCGTGACCAAACGACCCCTGGTCCGAAGGCACCGGCGGCTTTCTGCTGATGAGGTCAAAGCCCGCATTCCTGGCATCCGGATGGAGGGCCTTCTCGGGGGGCTCGAGTACTTTGTTGACGCCAAGCTTCAGGACGCGCGCTTTACCCTCGGCTATGCCCAGCAAGCGGCGCAGCACGGCGCCCGCGTCTTGACGCATTGCGAGATTTCCTCGGTGAAGGCCAGCGGAAACCTCCCGAATGTCGTACTTGGGAAAGACCTCCTGGGCGGGAAAGATTTCAAGTGCACCGTGCCGCTCGTGATCAATGCCACGGGCGCCTGGATTGATCAAGTGCGGCGTGAAGCGGGTCTCAAAGACAACCTGGTTCAGATGAGTAAAGGCGTGCACCTGGTGGTGGACCATCTGGTGCATGCTCCGCTGATCATGGCTTCCTCTGCGAAGGGCAAAGCGTTTTTTGTGATCCCGATCGATGGCGAAAGGACGCTCGTCGGCACCACCGACACGGCGATCGCGGGCGATGCCGGTCAGGCCCAGGCCGATGCCCATGACATCGCCGAACTTCTGCATCAGCTCTTCTATTATTTTCCCTACCTGAAGCAAGGCCACAACCTCGCGGAGGCTATTGAAAATTACAAACGTGTGCATGTGCGGGACATCTATTGGGGGATTAGGCCCCTTCTTCGTCACACAGGATCGACGATTTACGCTTCACGCGAGCACAAGCTGACCCAAGACCTGCCGAATTTCTGGTCCATTCCGGGAGTCAAGCTCACAGCAGGTCGGGCCGCGGGTCATGAAGCGGCCGTGGCCGCGTGGTACCGTCTTCGCAAAGGGGCCGGACTTCCGGCCGTCACGTGGGACTCGCTGCCGGGGGGGGACTTATGGGACTTTAAACGCTTCGCGGAAGACGCGGCCAAACGCTTTAAACTGGGTCCCCATTCGGAGGCTCTGCTTCATTATCTTGTTTCGATGTACGGAACACGTTATGTGGAAGTGCTCCAATGGACCCAGCGCGAGGAGCATTACAGCGAAGAGGTCGTCCCTGGGGAACCCTGGATCATGGCCCAGGTGCCCTATTCGGTTTACGAAGAGATGACGCTCACACTCAACGACCTGCTCTGGCGCAGGACGAAATGGGCCCATTACCGGGATTTGCCGGAACCTGTGATCTCACGCATTGCCCAGCTCATGGGCAGGCACCTGGGCTGGTCGCAGGACGTCCTCGACCAACAAGTACAATCTTACGCACTGGAGCTTGTCCATCATCGGCTTCCTCAAGAGACGCACTGAACTCATGACGGGGCCGTGTTGGCCTGCAAAGAGGAGTCTGGAATGAAAGTGAGAGACACCAAAGTCGTTCTCTGCGGCGGGATCAGGACCCCGATCGGGCACTTTAACAAGAGCCTCTCGGGCATTTCCCCAGAGCATCTTTTGATGCTCACGATCAATGCGCTCTTGGCCAAAACAACCCTTTATCCTCACGCGGTGGACGGTGTCATGGCGGGTTGGGTCGGCCAGGGAAGCCATGCTCCCAACATCGCCAGGATTGCTGTACTCCTTTCACATCTGCCTGAAAAAGCCCATGCTGTAACGGTTCAAGCAAACTGTATCTCTGGCCTAGAGGCGATCTCTTCGGCGGCGCGTCATATCGTCATGGGGGAGGGAGATATCTACATCGCGGGGGGGACGGAATCCATGTCTTCCTTCCCTTACGCCATTCGCGGCGATCGGAGCGTCAAAGAGCTTCGCTCTCTGGAGGCCGTTCGCGCCAACTGGGCGAGTCTTTTAACGAACAAGGAGATTTCGCTTGTGGATTGCATCGAGGAAGGTCTCAACGACCCTGTTCGGAACCTCAATATGGCGGCCACCGCCGAAGTCTGCGCGCAGATGTACTCGATTGAGCGCGGGGCCCAGGACGCCTACGCCTACGAGACGTACAAGCGGTGCCTGGCGGCGGAAGAGTCTGGTTTCTATCAATCCCACGTCACGCCTGTCGAAGAAAACGATGAAGTCCACCTCGAAAAGGACGAGTATCCTTATCTCCGCGAGGCCCTCGTGAATAAACCGGCGATGCTCTCCAAAGCTCCCCTTCTCTTTGATGGGCCATCCTTTTCGATCAAACGGTTCTATGAGATGTACGGTCAGTTTATCCTGGGTAAGAAATACATCGAGGGCCAAAGCCAGGCGACGGTCACACTCTTCAACTCCTGCGCGAGGTCCGATGGTGCCGCGGCGGTGATTGTGGCTTCCGAGAAGCGCGCGAAAGAACTGGGACTTGAGATTCTGGCGGAAATCGTCGACTGGGGTTACTGGGGGAATGACCCTGCTCATATGGGGATCGCTCCGGTCTTCGCGACGGCGAACGCCCTCGAGCGTGCGGGGATCACCTTTGACCAAATCGATCTGATTGAACTCCATGAAGCGTTCTCCGCGACTTGTTTAGCGATCTTTAAAGTCGGGCGGGAAAAGTATGGCCATCATTGGGAGAGCAAGTGGAAAGACGGAAAACTCAATCCCAACGGCGGTTCCATCCCGCTCGGCCATCCCCTGGCCGCGACCGGCACGCGCATTGTCTTGAACGCTCTCTACCAAATGAAACAAAAGCCTGAAATCCGCTACGCTCTTTCCACCGCCTGCGCCGCCGGAGGATTAGGGGGCGCGATGCTCCTCAAGAAGTATTCCTGAGGCAGATCAAGCAGACATCGGATCTACCAGACGGCGGATCTGCGTACGGCGGGTTTAGCTGCTAGTCTGGATGAACCTATTGATTGAAACAGATAGCAATTTGTACCGCGATAACCACTGCTTTCCAAGACTCTCGGATATCAAATGAGACTCTTTGCTCCTTCGAATCCAATACATTGTTTCCTCGAGAGATCCTCTAGCGATCGAATAGAAGCGCAAGCCATCTAAGCGATGAGCTCGACCATAGCCTTCCACAATGTTCGCCCCTATGGAGTCCGCCGAACGTATCAGTTGGACGCCGATCGTGTAGCGGTCTAGTTTATCCCAGCACATTACAGATTTCCGTATGTTGCAACTCAGTTCTTCTGCGGTCTTGACGATCCATAATTGGCCTGCTTTCATAGACATAGGAATTACCTCCTATACCTTAGATGAAATTTATCGATATTTATTCGCAGTTATTGTGGAAGAGGATGTTTCGGGTGGGAATTACATTGAATCCGCATTTCCCCGCCACTCGTAGATCAGACTTACGGTAGCTCCGCCTTTTGGTAGCTCCGTCGTTGGGGAATTCGTTGTTAGTTGTAGTGGCGCACAACCCGAATCACTTTCCCGATGATCTCCGTCTGCTCATCAACCGGGATAGGCTTGTACTTCGCGTTTTCAGGGGCGAGATGAATGATGCCTGGCTTTCTTACGAGGCGTTTCACAGTGGCTTCTTCTTGATTGGTCCTGGCGACAACGATATCTCCATGTTTAGCGGAATTCTGGGGCTTTACGATGACGAGATCCCCGTCTAAAATCCCTGCCCCGGTCATGGAATCACCTTTGACGCGAAGAGCAAAGAGCGCCCGGGGATCGGCCGTTGGCGGTGGGGTGGGGGGGGACGTGACCCCGGTCGACTGCTTCTCCCCGTGAATGGAGGAAAGATATCCTTCCACCTGCTCAAAGGCGAGCTGCGCGGGTCCCGCGGGAACGCGCCCGATGATAGGAATTCCAATCGCCCGCTGCGTGAGCGAAATCCCGCGCGAAAGTTTGGGCTTTACTTCCAAGAACCCCGCGTCGGCCAGATTCTTGATGTGATACTGGATCGTGCCGATCGCGGCAAAGCCCATATGCTCCTGAATCTCCCGCAGCGTGGGCGGCATCTGGTGTTCATCCATAAATTCCCGGATAAACTTCAGGATCTTCTCCTGGGGCTTCATAGGGCGGACTATACCATACGAGTGTACGAGAGACAAGTGCTGTTGCCTCAAATGGGTCCTTAAAGTACAGTAGAGACTATGAGGAAATTCTGAGATGAAGCGGACTTTGAGCTGGGAGGTTGTGTACAGAGCCCAAACGGTTTCGGAAGCGGAGTCTGTCCGGCTGAAACTCTTCAGCGCGGGCCTGCATGCCAGGGTCTGGGATTCGCATCTCGCCGGGCTCAATCCATGGCTCACCCCCGCTTTAGGAGGAATTCGCGTCGTGGTGCCTGAAGATCAAGTTGAGGAAGCCAAGCACCTCATTGCGATGCATGACAAAGAGTATAAGCAAAGCGAGGTCTCTGAAGACGAACTCGAACGTTTAGCACTACACGCCTCGCTACCTGAAGAACCCAAACAAGCACCAAAGAAAAGAAAAGCCATTTCTACAGAAAATATGGTGTTGGTTTTGATGGTGGTCGTGATGGCGATCGTCGCGCTCATCGGACTGATGAGGATGTGGTAAGGAAAGAGACCTCAGCGGCGGCGCCGTGCTTTCAAGGAGTGGATCAACAACGTTGCCATGAACGCGGCCAGAACATTGATCCCGACATCCCGCCAGTCAAAGAAGCGTGAGGGATAGAACTTTTGGAGGCCTTCTTCGATCCCGCCGACCAGCGCGCCAGCTAGGAAACCGAAGAAGGGAACAAACCACGTTGTGGGCCAGAGCGCTTCAAAGAGTCGAAAGTACAAGTACGTCACGAGACCCACCAGGATGAAGTGGAAGCGCTCTTCCGGTGCCACAACCATCACCAGCATCAGGGCGATGTAGGTGGCCACGCTCGTTGCCAGAAGAAAGATGCATCGGAGTGTGTCGTTTCCGCCGCCGGTTCCGCTCGGCTGACCCTTCTTCCATGATGTCCAAATCACGACTGCGGCGATCAGGGCAAAGATTGTCCAGATCGAGTTCGCCAAGATCCCGCGCGCACGCAGCCACTCGGTGATGGGGCGGACGTAGCCGACTGTCATCCACATCACGAGGGTCAGAACAAGCGGCGGCAGCCAAAGAGTCGGTTTGGGTTGATTCTTCATGGACAACACCGCGCCGAGCGAGAATTGGCTATCATCATAGAGACCTATTGTCGCAAACAATGCTTAGCCTTCACCACTTTAGCGCGCAGCGGGCGCTGTCAGGACCCCTTCTCCCGACCAACGTGTCGGGAGACCCGCGCTTCCTCAATTTCCCTATAGAGCGTCCCGTCCACCCTGCGGGTGGAGGGACAGCCCCTACGGTCGCGTCAGGCGACCCGTCGGGGCGCAGGTCCCACGGTTGTAAGTGGGAAGGTTGGGATGAGGGCAAGGCCGTGCCCTCACCCTTTGCCCACAAGCCGGGCACCGCCCTCTCCCACCTTCGGCGGGAGAGGGGAAAGGCATCCCTGCTCATTGTTCTGTCAACCTTAGCGCTGCTGCTGTCCCAGGCTCAAGCCCAGGAACTCACGCTTCACATGCTCGATGTGGGCTACGGGTCTTGCCTCCTCTTACAGTCAAAGGATGAGCGTCACTCATGGATTGCGCTCATTGATTCAGGCCCGAAAGACGCTTTACCGAAGATTCGGTCGAAAATGCGCGAGTTAGGTGTAAGGCGAATCGATGCGGCGTTTTTGACGCATGCGCATCCCGATCATAGCGGCGGATATGCCCACTGGAGAAAACCGCCTATCCAAACGCTTTATTGGAGTGGGGATGCAGCTGGTCAGACCGACATCGCCCGGACCCTCGAGCGCCTGCAAAAACGCGGCACAGAAGTTCGTGTCGTTCGCCAGGGCATGCGCCTGTCTGGTCCGGGGGGAATCGAGGTGGAAGTTCTCAATCCTCCATCAATCAAGGGATCGATGCACGAAAATGACCTTGTGCTTTGGGTGAGCTTCGGCAAAACAGCGATGCTTCTCTGCGGTGATCTGGCCCCCACGGTCCAAGCCCGGGTCATCGAACGCGCGCAAGAACGCTTGCAGTCGGCCGGCTTGAAGTTCTGTTTTGCCAACTGGCCGCACCACGGCGACCAACTCGATCCTGCCTGGGAAAGCATGATGCGGAAGGTGGATTGGATCGGACTCTCGGTAGGTCCCAACGCTTACAGCCACTCGCGCCCGGAACGCTATCCTTCTCTCGCGGATCAAACTCTCCGAACAGACCGCCTCGGGACCATTACGATCATTTCGGACGGTGCCTCCTGCCGCCGCGGGGGGTGACGAGCCATGAGCGATGTCCGATTCCTTAGAGCTCATAGGACGCGCAATACCCCTTTCGTATGAGGGATGAGAGGAACATACCTGGTGTCCTGCGGTCGAATCGATGGAGTCGTGGACTTGAAGATGTTGCGAGCCAAGCTTTTAAGAGTCGGATGGATATCGCGAGGTCATTCGTTTCTTAAGTCGCCTGCGCGCGTACGCAATTCATGGCCTCTGTACGTCCTTAACCCTCAGAAATGAGATTTCCTCCCAACAACTGAGAACGATCATCCATGGGATTCAAAGAGCCGTGAAATGACGATCAGGTTCTTCGGGCGCGGGTAAAGATAAGAATCCAGCCTAAAAGACGTGGAGAATGTGATGATGTCCTTGCTCTTCCAACACAATATATCTCACCCGTAACGCAATCGTAATATTCGATTGTTAGACTCGAGGAAAGTTTGTAAGCCAATCATGATGGATCATTCTCAATCAGAAGATATCGATATCACCAGGTCGTATCGGATATTGTCGATAGAATTCGTCCGTCGAAAATAACTCGTGAAAGGAGGATGCCGATATGGAATCACAAGAAACCAAGAAAATCACCGTCACCAGGGACACCCCAAGTCTCTCAGCGGAGGAACTCAAAGCAGCGAGCCAATCATTCGAAAGAAAGGTTGAACCAGTCAATATTTGTTGGGGCGATTAGTCTGATGCTGGCGATGGTCTGTCGATAAGTTTTTTCGACAGTTGCGAAACGTGAGAGCCTGTGGATCGGTAGGTCCCCAGAGCTCTCACGTTTCGTTATTTAACTCCTTGAAAAATGAACAAACCTGGGGTATCGATAGTCATGTCAATTCGACCCCTCAGTCTGGCTCTTGTTTCGCTCCCATGGTCGCATCGTGATCGCCCGTCTGCCGCACTGGGCGTTCTCTCTGCGTTCGTTCGCAAGGAGCGTCCCGAGTGGAACGTCTCCACTCACCACCTCTATGTCGACTTCGCGGAACGACTCGGAGCGGACCTCTATAAGCACATCGCATCTCACTGTCACCAAGTAGGTGAGTTGCTGGCTCTGCAACTCCTCTATCCTTCAAAGACCGCATCCATACGGGGCCACTTCGAAGCCTGGCACAAAGGAATTCCCGCTGCTCTTCAGAAGCAGGGGAACACCTTTGACCGCTTGAGCGGACTTCTCTCGTTGCTCGTCGAGCGCACAGCTCAGCAGCTTGCTGGCACTCAGCTGGTCGGGTTCACGACGTCCTATGCACAGCTCTTTCTCAATCTGAAAGTCGCCCAGAGGCTCAAGGAGATGTCGCCGACAACGCAAGTGATCCTCGGCGGTATGACTCTTGCAGGGCGGGTGGGCCCGTCCATCATGCGCGAGTATCCGTGGATCGAATTTATCGTTCAAGGGGAAGGAGAGCGTCCGCTTGTTTCATTGCTGGATGCCGTTGCCGCGCAGCGCGTGGCTGATTGCCCCATTCCGGGAGTGCTAAGACGCCTTCCTTCCGGAGAGGACGTGGTCCAGAGGCCCGAGCCGGCTCCCTTCGATGACCTGCCTCCGCCCAACTACGAAGAATATGTGGCTCTTGCCGAGCAGCACAACGTGGTCTGGTCGATCCCAATTCAGGGTTCCCGCGGGTGCTGGTGGAATCGTACGGCACAAACCAAGAATACCAAGTCGATATGCCAATTCTGCACAGTCAACACGCAATATGAACGTTACCGCGAGCGGTCCATCCCGCGCATCGTTGCGGAAATGGATCAGCTCAGCTGCCGGTATCGGAACGTAAATTTCATTTTCGTTGATGATGTCCTACGAACCAAGGGCGTTAAGGCGTTCTCGCAGGAGCTCATGGCTCATCGCCGGGATTATCAATTCTTTCATGAGATTCGCGCTAGTATTACGCCCTATGAGCTTTTCTTACTGAAGGAAGCCGGACTCAAGAATACCCAAATGGGTATCGAGGGGCTGTCGACCGCGTATCTTCGCCGCATCGGCAAAGGCACGTCTACCATTCAGAACCTGCAGGCTCTCAGGACATGCGCTGAACTCAGAATCACGAGTCAATCCAATCTGCTCACGGAATTTCCAGGCACCACTCAAGAGGAGATCGAAGAGACTCGCAGGAACATTCTCGACTTCGCGATCTCCTATGAACCTCTCAACATATCCAAATTCGCGCTCTTCATTGACACGGCGGTGGATAAAGTGCGCCAAGAGGTAGGCATTACGAACGTCCGTAACCGTGAAATGTATCGCGTTGGCATGCCAGACGATGTGTGGAGGCGAATTAACACCTACGAGCTCGACTTTGATTCAACGCTGCCCAGCGCAGACTGGTCACCGGTTCATGATGCATGTGAACAGTGGAAGGGTTCCTACTACTCGTATCCCGAAAACACGCTGAGCTATCAGGATGGCGAGACCTTCTTAAATATCTTCGATAGACGTGGGGGAGGCCTGAGCGAAGTCGTTCTTGATGAGCAAGACCGTGACCTTTATCTGTTTTGCACAGAAATCCGCAGCTTTGATCAGTTGCTTAAGCGCTACACTCAGAACGGCGGAAGCGAAGCCATCCTTAAAGACACACTGAAGGAGCTTTGCACGTTGAAGCTGATGTTTCAGGAGGGGAACCAGTATCTCTCGCTAGCGGTCGCGATCTCCCCCGAACATGCCAAGCGCCGCTACGCAGCGCTTCAGATAGATTCGAAGACCGCAGCTGCGTAACGTACTTCTTGCCCGTCTAAGAATCGATGGAGGTAACGTCATTGGCTTTGCAACTTCAATCACGCATCAGTCCGATGTTCCGGGCAATCGCCTACAAAAACTTCCGGCTTTATTTCTTTGGCCAGGGGACCTCACTCATGGGCAGCTGGATCCAGCAGATCGCCATGAGCTGGTTGGTGTATCGCCTGACGGATTCGGCACTGATGCTGGGGTTGATCGTGTTCGTTACCCAAATACCCAGTTTGTTTCTGAGTCCGGTGGCGGGGGTCCTTATCGATCGCTGGCCCCGGCGACGAGTCCTGCTGGCAACTCAGTCATTGGCCATGGCGCAGGCATTCGCGCTTGCCGCTCTTACATTCAGCGGGAGTATCGTGCCCTGGCATGTCCTCGTCCTGAGTGGTTTCATTGGATGTGTATACGCTGTCGACACTCCCGCGCGCCAGGCTTTCCTCCTCGATATTGTCGAGAGCAAGGCAGTTCTAGGTAATGCGATAGCGCTCAACGCCATGGTTTTTAATTCAGTGCGCTTAGTTGCGCCGCTGATCGCGGGCTGGCTGATCGCTCGCGTAGGGGAAGGTCCTTGTTTCTTGATCAACGGCATCAGCTTCTTGGCGGTCTTGGTCAGCCTGATGGTCATTCGTATCCGTGCCGAACAAATCCAGGCTCCGAAGAGTGATCTTTGGAATGAATTGAAAGTCGGTTTTGACTATGTTTCCGGAGTCCGGCCGATTCGTTCTGTGCTGATGCTGTTGTCCTTGTTTAACCTCATGGGCTTTTCATTCGTGGTCTTGATGCCTGTTTTTGCGAAAAGTGTTCTGGGTGGCGGGCCGTCTACGCTGGGGCAACTCATGGCTGCTATTGGCTTTGGCGCCCTTGCCGCCACGTTGTTCATGGCCGGTCGTCGGGAAGTGGCCAGCCTGAGCCGTGGCCTACCAGCATCGGTGGGCTTGTTCGCACTTGCGTTTATTGTGTTTTCCTTATCCCATACCCTGTGGCTGTCTCTGATCATGCTCGGGGTGGTCGGCTTCACCGTTATGACACATATGCTGTTGGCCAATACCACACTGCAACACCTGGCTGAAGACGATAAGCGCGGACGGGTGATCAGCTACTATACCGTGGCCATGGAAGGCATAGGCCCATTGGGTGGTCTCTTGGCGGGCGGTCTCGCGGGCAGTGTGGGGCCGACTCCGGCGCTGATCATGGGCAGCAGCGCCTGTCTGATCGTGGCGTTCTTGTTTGACCGCTATTTCCCAAAAGGTGTTACCGTTTCTAAATAATCATCCGTCTTCCATTACAACATGACCTATGGTGCCAGGCACGCTGGTCGACCCGAGGAGAAGCTTGCTTTCGTCATAAGCAACTTTTGTATTCTAATCGCATGAAAATCAAAGACCGTGTTATCTTTGCATTGGGGTGTATGGTGGCGATCCCCCTCGTCACGTTTCTCCTGCTTTGGATCAAAGGTCTTCCAGACTTTGCCCGCGGTCACCTCGACCAAGTGGTGCTTTTTGCTTACGTCGAGACATGGCTGCCCGCTCTTCTGACGGGGGCGGCCCTGAGCATCGTCACGGCCATGATTATTCAACGCACATCTTATTTTCATCGCCCTTATGACTTTGGCCGTTCATTCTCCCTCGGCGCTGTTTTAGGCGCCCTCTTGCATGGTGCTTTAACGTTTCTCTACCGCTCCTTGACTGAACATGTCTTTTCGTCATTTTGGATAGCGGGAGCGATGATCGCCGGCTCGATCGTTGGCGCCATCGGTCTTTCGATCATCCTTTCTCGCCTTGCCCGTCAGGCCAATGCCCCCGGCAAAGCTCCCTTCTGAGCTGACGTACTATAATGCCTCTCGATGAGCGTTCATAACGAAGTCGATGTCGACTGCGCGCAGTGCGGCAAGGAATTCAAGGGCACCGTCTGGACCTCGATCAATGCCCGACAGGACCCGGAGCTCAAAGAGATGCTTTTGGGAGGGGAAATCAACATCCTTTTCTGCCCGGAATGCTCCCACACGTTCTACTATGAGCATTTTCTCCTGTACCTCGATCCCCGGCTCAATCTCGCCGCCTACGTCTACCCCTTGGAGGATGAATCCCATAATGTGGAGCTTGAGGTCATGATGAAAAAAGGTTTTGCCGAAGCTCAGGCCACTTTCAACCCGAAAGACCGTCTCACGTGTGAACCCACTCTGATGTTCGGCCTGGACGAGCTCCAGCGCAAAATCCGCGAAGAGGAGGAGCGCGTTTTGACCGAAGAAGTCGAAAAAGCGCGCCAACCAGCACCATGAAAACCTATACCGATTATCTCTGGATGAACACCGCCAGCCGCAGGGAGCTCGTGAACATCACGCAAGCCATCGAGCAGGCCGTGAAAAAGAGCGGAATCAAGGACGGCATGATTTTGGCCTCAGCGATGCACATCACGGCCGGCATCTTTGTGAACGACGAGGAGTCAGGTCTGAAGAAAGACATCATGAAGTGGCTCGAGCACCTGGCGCCAGTGGCGGATTATGAACATCACCACACCGGTGAAGATAACGGGGACGCCCACCTCAAACGAATGCTCGTCCACCATCAAGTCGTCCTGCCGATTACCGCCTGCCGGCTCGATTTGGGGCCTTGGGAACAAGTTTTCTACGCAGAATTCGACGGGCAGCGGAAGAAGAGGGTCATTCTCAAAGCTTTTGGGGTTTAAAGAACGTCAGAAAACATGCCAAAACATCAGAATAGCCAGAACGGCAGAATAGATTCCAGAACAACGGTATACACGCTAGGCAATTCCATAGGCCGCCGTTCTGGCGTCTATTCTGACGTTCTGGCTATTCTGCTGTCCCGTTTATTCCGTCGTTATTCGCCTATTTAAAACTGATCTTAACGTCTTCTTTGTCGGTCGCCGCGACCTGATACATCTCCCGCGGAGCAAGTCCCATGGGTTTGGCGATCAAGACGTCGGGAATCGACTGAATGCGGATGTTATAGGTATTGACGGAATCGTTGTAGAACTCTCGGCGGTCGGCAATCTGGGATTCGAGCGCCGACACTCGTTCCTGAAGCTGCTGGAAAGAACTTTGCGCTTTGAGGTTCGGGTAATTCTCCGCTAAGGCGAAGAGTTGGCGCAGGGCAGCGCCCATCTCGCCTTCCGCTTGCCCCTTCTTCGCCGGGCCTTGCGCGCTCATGAGCGCTTGCCGGGCCTGCAAGACCCGGTCAAAGACGCCTTTCTCGTGTTCCATGTAGCCTTTGCAGACGTCGATGAGCTTGGGGAGTTCGTCATGCCGCTGCTTGAGAAGGACGTCGATATTGGCCCAGGCTTTGTCGATATTGTTTTTAACGGTAATGAGACCGTTGTAAATCGCGGCCACATAACCGCCCAAGATCATCACAACCAGCGCCAGGACAACGAGAAGGATTAATGCCATTGAATTGCTCCTTTAAGTTTGATCCATCTGCCGAACACCATCCCCGCGAGTAATAATCCTACGATAAATAGCGGTGACCAATGTTGTAAGTTTGCCATGTAGACCCCGCCGGCGCTTAGGGCAAGGCCGCCGACAAGCGCGAGCGGCACCATCCAACTCATCTTCCCGAGCACATCCGCTTCGGTCCCCGCCGAAATGATATACGTTCCGTGCGCCGGAGCTTGAACCACCATTTGTTCTTCTTGGGTCGTTCCCGCGTCCTTGGCCATCTCGCTTTCCAGGAAAGCTTCTTCCTGCTTGATTCGGAAAGCGTCCCACTCATCAGACGAGACGCTGCCGTCTTGGTTGGAGTCGGCGTTCTTCATGGCCCCAGGATTCGATTTGAGAAGCCGGAGGCGTTCCCGGAAGCGCATCTGGCGGTCTTTCAACTGATCGCGCATGAGCGAGAGCTCCCCGATCACGTAGACCGGGGCGCTCTCGGGCAGCGTTTCCTCAAGGATCCTCATGCGCTTTTCGAACCCAAACCAGCCTGAGCTGTCGACCCCCCAGCTGGAGAGGAGCGGTGACAACTTCGGACGGGTGGAAGAATTGATGTCATGCGTTGTGTTCATGACGCTGATCTCGGCGCCGATAGGGTTGACGAGCACATGCCCCGTCATGTCATCGAGATAAAAGAAATCGATCGATCCTACAGTTTTCACTGTTGCCCAGTGCGAGTTTTTGCCGCTTCTTCGTAGTTCTTGGACTTGGCACCGCCACCAGCAACAACGGAGGTTCGACAGCGGCGCGATCAGGGGTTTCTTTTGGCGTGCGATCCCGGAGAATTCCACCATCCCCATCGCCGCCGACCGGATTTTGGAGGTCGGGGTATTTTCAATTTGCCGCTTTTTGTACAGCCGCTTGAGTGCCCAGAATAAGAGATTGGGACCACTGATCAGAGCCATCACGATGAAGACAGGAGCATCGCTAGACGAACGTGACATGACTGCTTTTTAGCAGGGGTTTAAGAGGCTGTCAACTTTTTATAACGGATGCGGTGGGGAGTGGCGGCAGCTGCGCCGAGGCGGGATCTTAAGGCCACATCGTAGTCATGGAAAGTCCCTTCCATAAAGAGCCCCTGGTCTTAAGACATCTATTAAAGTTTGCGGATGCGGAATTCGCTTTCCGTAAGTACCGCAAACGCGCCGTGCAGTTCTTCGGAATACATGTGGATCATGTCCGCAATAAGGTCAGCCTTCTTTTCCGCCTTGGCGTCTTGCAATCGGCAAAGGACCACCCCTGTGGTCAGATATTTCTTCTGATAGACGAGCGCCCCGAAGTCTTTGTCATGGGTCAGGAGGATGGACTGGGCGTCACGCGCTCTTGCCAGCACATCATCATCGTTCAAGCCCGGCTGGATTTCTGAAACGTGGAGGACTTGATGGTGGTCTTGCCTAAGGCGCTTGACGACTTCATGTTCGATACTTTCATCAGCAAAGAACTTCATGCCGCCTTGTAGGAAACGGGATGGACGACGTCCATTTTCATGACCTTGGAGGCGTAAGCGATTGCGGCGCGAATGCCTTCTTTTTTCAGGTGGGGATAAGACTTGAGAAGGGTCTCAACAGTTTCGCCTGCCGCCAACTTCTCCAGAACAAGCTCTACGGTGATGCGGGTTCCCTTGATCACGGGCTTCCCCATCATGATCGCCGGGTCGGAATGAATGAGATCTTTTGCCATTTTGATCCTCCTGTATTAATTATATCAATTGTATTTCCTAATACGGGGATCGATGAAAGATCGCTAGGAATGCGATAGTTTCTTATAGCGGATGCGGTGGGGGGTGGCGGCGGCTGCGCCCAGGCGCGTTTTGAGGGTCTCGTCGTAATCGTGGAAATTGCCTTCCATGAAGTGGACCTGACTGTCGCCCTCGAAGGACAGGATGTGCGTGGCAATGCGGTCGAGAAACCACCGGTCGTGGCTGATGACGAGCACGCATCCCGCAAACTCCAGGATAGCGTCCTCGAGGGCCCGCAGTGTGTTGACGTCGAGGTCGTTGGAAGGCTCGTCCAACAGGAGGACGTTCGCGCCGGATTTGAGCATCTTCGCCAGGTGCACGCGGTTTCGTTCGCCGCCGGAGAGTGAGCCCACTTTTTTCTGCTGGTCCTGGCCAGAGAAATTGAAGCGTGAGCAGTAGGCGCGCGAATTCATCTCTTTTTTACCCAGCAGAATGAGATCATGACCGCTGGAGATCTCCTGCCAGACGGACTTCGTGTCATCGAGCGACGCGCGGGACTGGTCGACGTAGCCCAGTTTCACGGTCTCTCCCACGCGCAAAGTCCCTTGATCGGGTTTCTCTTGTCCCGTGATCATCCGGAAAAGGGTGGTTTTGCCGGCGCCGTTGGGACCGATGATGCCCACGATGGCGCCGGCCGGGATCTTCATGGCGAGGTTTTCGATGAGGAGATTGTCCCCAAAGCCTTTGCTTAAGCGCTCGGTCTCGATCACGAGATCCCCCAGGCGTGGCCCGGGGGGAATATAGATTTCAAGCTCTTCCATGCGTTTGACCGGGTCTTGGGCCAAGAGGGTCTGGTACTGACCAATGCGGGCTTTGCTTTTGGCTTGGCGGCCGCGGGGGGACTGCCTGACCCATTCCAGTTCGCGCTCGAGCGTCTTTTGCCGCTGGCTCTCTGTTTTTTCTTCGCGACGCAGGCGTTCCTGTTTCTGCGCGAGCCACGAGGAATAATTACCCTTCCATGGCACACCCATGCCGTAATCGAGTTCGAGGATCCACTGCGCGATATTGTCCAGAAAGTAGCGGTCATGCGTGATCGCGACGACCGTTCCTTGGTAAGTCTGTAAATAATGTTCAAGCCATGCCACCGATTCCGCATCGAGATGGTTGGTAGGTTCGTCCAAGAGCAGCAGGTCCGGGGACTGCAGGAGAAGCCGGCAGAGCGCGAAGCGCCGTTTTTCACCGCCGGAGAGGTGTTTCACGGGGGAATCGCCCGGAGGACAGCGGAGCGCGTCCATGGCGATCTCCAGGGTATGGTCGAGCTCCCAGCCGTTCACCGCTTCAATCTTTTCCTGAAGCTCGGATTGCCGGTTGAGGGCTTTTTCCATGGCATCAGGGCTCATGCCGTCCGTGAAGCTCGCGCTCACCTTCTCATACTCCGCGAGAAGGTCCGTCACGGCTTTCATGCCGAGCGCGACGTTGTCCTTGACGCTCAGGTGTTCCTCGAGCTGCGGCTCCTGCGCGAGATACCCTACCGTGATCCCCTTGCCGGGGAACGCCTCACCATCGAACTCCTTTTCGATCCCCGCCATGATTTTCAGCAGCGTACTTTTTCCGGCGCCGTTTAAGCCGATCACGCCAATCTTGGCCCCGTAGTAAAAGGACAGGTAGATGTCTTTCAAGACCTGTTTTCCCGGTGGGTAGATCTTGGAAAGCCCTTTCATGGTGTAGACAAAATCTTTCGACATCCGGCGTATTATACGTGATGTCACCCCGATGAAAACCGGACTTCCACTACGAGATGGCGGGCTACCGGCCGCTATTTGAGTGGAGGGCGGCTTCGCCGGAGTGAAACTCCGCAGGCTCAAGGCCTGCGGCATCTCTGCCCTCACCCCCACCCTCTCCCGCGTGCACGCGGGAGAGGGAGAGGCCGAGCGCAGCGAGAGCCGAGGGTGAGGGCGCGGTCGTATAACGACGCCTCCTCCGCACCCGAAAGGGGTGCGGTATCCGGCAAAGGAACAGGAAATGACGAATCAGGCCTCATTCAGGTATACTGACGTTCTTCGATGGCGGATCAGAAGCTCATCTGGTTGGATCTGGAAATGACGGGCCTTGACCCGGAGCGGGACACGATCCTGGAGATCGGAACGCTCATCACGGATGCTCATCTGACCGTCCTCGCGCAAGGCCCGGCGCTCGCCATCCACCACCCCGAGGCTGTTCTTGCCGGGATGGACGCCTGGTGTCGCGAGCACCACGGCAAATCGGGTCTCACCGAGAGCTGTCGCAAGTCCACCGTGACCCTTCAACAGGCCGAAGAAGAAACCCTCGCGTTCCTCAAAAATCATTGTCCAGCAAAGAAAATCCCGATGTGCGGAAACTCGATCGGGCAGGACCGCCAGTTTCTCGCCAAATATATGCCGCGTCTCCATGATTTCTTCCATTACCGCAATGTGGATGTGAGCACGGTCAAAGAGTTGGCGAAGCGCTGGTACCCCAAGATGAAGCCTGCGCCGGAAAAGAAGAAAACCCACCACGTGCTCGATGACATCAATGAATCAATCGCGGAACTTCAGCATTATCGCCAGAACGTGTTCAGATAAAACATCCCATCCATTCGGAGAAATCGAGCACTTTTGCTAAAATTAACCCCTCCATGCTGAGCTCACAACCACCGCTGGCGCCACGCGCGAGGCTTGCGCTGCCCAAAGGTCTTCTGTCGATTCTTGCGCCTCTGGTGGAGCGTGCCAAGGCCTGTGATGCCCAGATTTACCTCGTCGGCGGTTGCGTTCGTGATTTTCTGCTGGGACGCCCCGCCGTCGACATTGATGTTGTTGTCGAAGGGCCGTCTCTTCCCATCGCGCGAGCAGCAGCCCGATCCTCTAAGGCTAAACTCATCAGTCACCCCCAATTTCTCACGAATACGCTGGAATTCAAGAACGGCCGCCGCCTGGATATCGCCACAGCCAGGACCGAGACGTACGCTGAACCGGCTGCTTTGCCCGTTGTGGAGCCAGCCAGCCTCCAAGAAGACCTTTACCGCCGCGATTTTTCGATCAATGCCATTGCGATTTCCCTTAATGAACAGGATTTGGGTCATGTCTGGGACCCCTTTGGCGGCATGGAGGACTTGCGGGCCAAGAAAATCCGTGTCCTGCATGCGCAAAGCTTTAAGGATGATCCCACGAGGATATTCCGGGCCGCGCGCTTTGCTGGGCGTTTTGGGTACGACTTAGAGTGGCGGACGCGAGAATGGCTCAATGAATCAATCGGGCTGCAATTGCCCGGGACACTCTCCGGAGCGCGGCTCCGCGAAGAACTTATTCCTCTGCTGCAAGAAAAAGACCCGCGCCCTCCCCTGCGTCTTCTCTCCCAGTGGGGCGCACTTTCGTTTTTAGTGCCACACCTGAAGTGGGAACGGTCCCATGAAACCTTCTTCGGCCAGCTCATCAAACAACAGGATCAAACGCATGCGCTCCAGATGCGGCTACTGGTTCTGGTCCATACCTTGCCTTACGCGAAAGCCGTGGGCAGCCTGGGTCACTTGATGTTTTCTCAACAGACCATGGAGCAAGTGGAACTCGCCTTGACGCTCCTGGCGCGCCTTCGCGAAGGGACTCTGTCGATGTCGGATGTCAAAAAACGCTCGCGACAACCTTTGCCGCCCGAGGTGAGGTCGTTTGTGACCAAGGCACTCAAAGTGAAAAGTCTCACCAAGCGCAAATCCGCGACACTGGACTGGCAGCGCTTTGAGGACAGCGCGCCGACCCTCACCGGTCAGGATGTCCGTGACCTGGGCTACAAGCCAGGACCGGTCTACACCAAAATCTTCGAAGCGCTCCGGCAAGCGCGCTGGGAAGGCAAGCTCCGGACGCGCGAGGAAGAAATCCGGTTCATCCAGTATGAGTTCCCGCTCCAAAATGGCCATTAAGACTATCCTCTCCGGCATGCGTCCTTCCGGGAAACTTCATCTGGGCAATTATTTTGGCGCGCTCGCCAACTGGATCGCCTTGCAGAATGATGCGATTTGCTATTACATGGTGGCGGATTGGCACGCGCTGACCTCGGAATACGCGAACACCTCGGGCATTGAAGCCAGCGTCTGGGACATGGTGATCGACTGGCTGTCCTGTGGGTTGGATCCCAAGAAGGCCGTCATTTTACGCCAATCGTGGGTCCCCCAGCATGCCGAGCTCCACCTCCTGCTCTCCATGATCGCACCGCTTTCGTGGTTGGAACGTGTCCCGACCTACAAGGAACAACAGCAGGAGATGACGGGCAAAGATTTGTCGACGTACGGATTTCTGGGCTACCCGCTTCTTCAGTCCGCCGACATCCTTATTTATAAGGCCACCCATGTCCCCGTCGGTGAGGACCAGCTCCCGCACCTCGAGCTCACGCGTGAGATTTGCAGGCGGTTTAATTACCTCTACAGCGCTTCCCTTCCGGAGCCTCAGGCCTTGCTGACGAAGTCGCCTAAGATTTTGGGCACGGATGGTCGCAAGATGTCCAAGTCCTATGAGAACGCCATCTATCTCTCGGATTCGAAGGAAGAGGCCACGGCGAAGATTAAGACCATGTACACCGATCCGCTCAAGATTCGCCTGAGCGATCAAGGTCATCCGGAAGGGTGCGTCGTCTTTAATACGCATAAACTTTACACGCCCGAGGTTGCCGACATTGAGTCTCGCTGCAAGTCAGGCTCCCTGGGTTGTGTGGCGTGCAAGAACCGCCTTACAGAAACCTTGAACGCGGCCCTCGATCCCATTCGAGCGGAGCGTGTGCGCTTGGCGTCGAAGCCTTCGGAGGTCAAAGATCTCGTTGCGGAAGGGTCCAAGAAAGCTGAACAAGCCGCGATGTCCACGCTCGCGGAGGTCCGTCACGCCTTAAAGTTGGCCCAACCAGGAAAGGTAGGTGTTCGATGAGCGAACCCAACGCCCCGCAACCGATGGATGTGAATCTGGAGGTCTTCGAGGGGCCGCTGGATCTGCTCCTTCACCTCATTAAAAAGAATGATCTGGAGATCAAGGATATTCCGATCGCGCAAATCACGCACGAATACCTGGCTTACCTGGACATCATGAAAGATCTAAACCTCGAGCTCGCCGGGGAGTTTCTTGTGATGGCGAGCACGCTGATGCAGATTAAGGCGCAGATGCTGCTTCCTGCGCCCGAGACGATTGAGGACGAGGGGCCGGACCCCAGGGCGGAGCTCGTCAACAAACTCCTGGAGTACCAGCGTTTCAAGGAGGCGGCCGGTGTTCTGGCCGCTCGTAATGAGCGCGCGAAGGATATTTATTACCGCAAGACCGGTCCACGTTTCGAGCAGGATGATTTCCTGCTTCGTGCCACGACCTTTGATCTTTTGACGGCCTTCAAGCGTGTCCTGGACCGCGCGCCGAGGGAAGTGGGCCAGATCCTGCGTGAGGAAATTACGGTGGAAGCGCGTCTTCGTCAGATCCAGCAACTCTTCGCGGATCGCGAGTCCATGGATTTTGAGGAACTGTTCTCCTCCGACCGGCGTCGCCTTGATCTCATCGTGACCTTCCTTGCGCTCCTCGAGCTTATCCGCATGAAGGAAATTGTGGCGCTGCAATCGGAAGCCTATGGCCGCATCCAACTTGTGAGGCTGGCGCACCAAGCGTCCGCGTCAGATGATGTAAAATCAAGCGAGGAGGTGGGTTCTTAATGGAACGACGCGACGCGCGAAATATCGTAGAGGCGCTTTTGTTTATCACCGAACAGCCCGTGCCGGTCCAAGCTTTTGTGGACCTCTTTGATCAGGAGTTTCCTTTTGATGAAATGGAAGCCATGGTGCAGGAGATCTCCCACGAATACAAAGAGCGGGCCAGTTCCCTCGAGCTGCGTGCGATCGCGGGGGGCTGGCAATTTTCCACGCGTCCCGAGTTCGGACCTTGGATCCGCAAGCTCTTTAAGGACCGACTCACCTATCGCTTAAGCTCTTCCGCTTTGGAAACGCTCTCCATCATTGCTTACAAGCAGCCGATCACCCGCAGCGCGATCGAGGAGATCCGGGGGGTTGAGGTTTCCGCGGTTCTGGACACATTGTTGGAGAGGCGTCTCGTGAGAATCACGGGCCGCAAAGAAGCCATCGGGCGTCCGCTCCTCTATGGCACGACCCCGGATTTCCTGAAAGCTTTTGGGCTCACAAGCCTCGACGCCCTGCCGTCGATCGAATCACTCGTTCCGCCCGTCGAATCTCAAAACAACACGGAGCAGCAAATTGACCTGCCCGTAGAACAAGGGAGTGAAGTGATATGACAGAACTACGACGCGACCCGGTCATCGGACGCTGGGTGATCATCTCCACGGAGCGCGGAAAGCGCCCTTCCGACTTTGAACAAGAGCTCGAATCGGGGGTGGGCAAGTTCTGTCCTTTCTGTCCCGGCAATGAGGACAAGACCCCGTCCGAACTTCTGGCCTACCATGACCCCGGCCGTGAAAAGAACTCCCGAGGCTGGTGGGTGAGGGTCGTCCCGAATAAATTTCCGGTGCTGGCGATCGAAGGGCAGCTCAATCGTCAGGGGGAAGGCATGTACGATAAAATGAACGGTGTTGGCGCCCATGAAGTGGTCATCGAGACCGCGGATCATACCCGGGACTTTCCTGAACTGGATGATAAAAAGGCGCAGGATGTGATCTGGTCCTACCGCGATCGCATCATGGACCTCAAGAAAGACCCGCGCTTTGAATACATCCTGGTGTTCAAGAACAAGGGCTCCGCCGCGGGAGCGTCTCTGACCCATCCGCACTCCCAGCTGATCGCGACACCTGTCGTCCCCAAGCATGTCCGTGAGTCCGTCAATGGCGCCAAAAATTATTACGAGTACAAGGAGCGCTGCGTGTTCTGCGACATGATTAAGCAGGAGATGTCCACAGGCAACCGCATTGTCGCCGAAAACGACGACTTCGTCGCTTTTGCACCGTTTGCGGCGCGGTTCCCTTTTGAGGTGTGGATTCTCCCTAAAGTCCATGACTCCGACTTTGAGGACCTGCAAAAGCATGAAGTCGTCAATCTGTCGCACCTTTTACAGAATGTCCTGGCGCGCATGAGAAATGTCCTTGACAATCCGCCTTACAACTTCATTCTTTTGAACTCGCCTTTACGAGAGCCCAAGCTCGCGTACTATCACTGGCACCTGGAGATCATGCCCAAGCTGACCAAAGTCGCTGGGTTTGAATGGGGGTCCGGTTTTTATATCAACCCTACCCCGCCCGAAGAGGCCGCGAGATTCCTCCGCGAAGCCGATTAATTCAGTCGCCGCTCACGACAAACGAGGGACGAGTCTCAACAGAGATGGGATGGGTGACAAGATTCGAGGCTCCAGCCATGTGGGATCATAAACGAACTCAAATCTTCACACCCCGAAGGATCGATTCCTCTTCCGGCCTCTCGTCCCTCATGCCCCGCGCCTGGTTATGAAGATCCTCTTTATTGCTTCCGAAGGCGTGCCGTTTTGTAAAACAGGGGGGCTCGCGGATGTTGTCGGCGCGCTGCCCAAAGAACTCAAAAACAAGCGCCACGACGTCAGGATTATTCTCCCCAAATACAAGTCCATCCGCGCGCAGGAGTTCAATATCCGAGAGACTGGCGAATGGGTCCATGTTCCCATGGGCGATGGACGGATCGAATCCGGCGACATCCGGCTTTGCAGGACGGACAAGGGCATCCCCGTCTATTTCATCCACAACAATCACTATTTCGGCCGTAGCGGTCTCTACTATGGTCCCTGGGGGGACTATACCGACAATGCCGAGCGCTTCGCCTTTTTTTCGCGAGCCGCACTCGAAGCCTGCAAAGCCATGCAGTTCCGCCCGGACATCGTGCATTGCCACGATTGGCAAACGGGCCTGGTGCCGATGTATCTCAAAGAGATTTTCAAAAATGATTCTTTCTTTCAACACACACGGACGGTCTTGACCCTTCACAACGTCGCTTACCAGGGCGTGTTCCCCAAAACGAAAATATATTCGACAGGCTTTACTTGGCGGGAATTCACCATGGATAAGTTTGAATATTATGACCAGATCAGCTATCTCAAAGCGGGGCTCGTCTATGCCGATATGCTCAGCACCGTGAGTCCGTCCTACGCGCAGGAAATCCAAACGACCTATGAGTTCGGCCGGGGCATGGAAGGTCTTCTGAGGAGCCGTTCCCGCGACCTTTTTGGCATCGTGAACGGTATCGACGTCGAAGAATGGGACCCCACCAAAGATCCCTTCCTGGCTCATGCGTACGACCTCGATTCTCTGCAAGGCAAGCGTGATTGCAAAGCCGCCTTGCAAGAGAGCCTGCGACTCGCTGTGGATCCGACGGTGCCACTTTTAGGCATGGTAACGCGCATTGATTGGCAAAAGGGTGTGGATTTAGTCACGAACATCATTCCGGCCATCATGAGACATCGCAACGTGCAATTGGTGATTCTGGGACAAGGCGATGAGGCGCTCTTGCAGGACCTTGAACTGTATCAGCGGACCTATCCCGGGCACATTCGTTTGGCGACAGATTTCAACGAACCTTTGGCGCATAACATCTTCGCCGGAGCCGATCTGTTTTTGATGCCTTCGCGTTTTGAGCCCTGTGGCTTAAGTCAAATGATCAGTATGCGCTATGGCACCATTCCCATCGTCTCCAATACCGGGGGACTGCACGACACGGTGCAACCCGCAACCCGTGAGGCGGGCAATGGCTTCCTCATGCAACCGGGGAGCGCGACGAGTCTCCTTCAAGCGATCCTTTCATCGATCGAGTTCTTTCATGATCGCCCCAGCTGGGCTGCCCTTCAGCGCCGTGCGATGCTCGAAGACTTCTCTTGGAAAAAGTCCGTTGAATCTTATCACGCGCTCTACCGTCACGCCTTAGGACGAAAGCCGCTACGCTCGACCCACCACCGCGCGGCAAAATCATGATCAAAAAGTCCGTGTGGTGGATGTTTGGGCTCCTCTTGCTGGGTCTCTTCTTATCGCGCCTCGTCCAACGTCTTCGTCAAGAGCGGTCGGACCGAAGTGCGGTGCTCCTTGCGGAGTGGATAGACGCCCGTGATTTGGCCGCCAGATTGGGCCTGGCAGACAAGCCTGTCCTGAGTCGCCTTCGCGCGAGCGGCGTCCATGCCGTCGTCCTCGGCGAGGCCACCGTGAATGATTATCTGTCCCGCGAGATGCTCTTCCTCAATCGATCGACAGCCATGGAGATCCAAAAACAATTCCAGTCACGCGGCGTGTCATCGGTGAGGGTCGAGCCCCTGGGCGGCGCATTTCGCCTCGTTCGTGGATACGGCTCCTGGACTTCTCTGAAAGAAATGACGCTCGGAATTGATCCCGAGCTTCTGCAGGAGGCACGTCGCGTGGGCCTTGAAGTCGTCCTGCGCTTGGATCACGATCCCTGGCTTCCGTCGGCCAATCTCATTCGTGAACTCGCAGAGCCCCTGTCCCAGCGTGATGCCCGAGCCGTTCTCATCAACTCCGACACTCTGCCGGGAGGTCCCGGTTCGCTCTCGGCATGGGTTGCTCTGCTGCGGGAACAAGGCGCGCTTCACCTGCTCTCAGACTTTAAGCCTTCCAAAGCCTCACGTGTGCTGGCGGCCCGTCTTCCTCAGCTGACCTACAGGGCCCATAGCATCGCCTCCAATGAATACAAGGACCTCTCACGGGGACAAGAAAAGGCTCGTTGGGTGCGGGCGATCCGAGAAAGAACCTGTCGGTTTGCGCTTGTTCGAAGCTCACCGGAAGACTCCTTCGAAAGCTACCTCGACCGTTTAGCCTCGGTCCGGCAACTCATTGAGAGCCAAGGACTTCAATTGGCTTGGCCGAAAGCTCGATGGACATGGTCGGTGCCGGGTCTTCTTGAACAGCGTCTGTCTGCGCTCTTGGCGCTTCTGGCTGCCATCGCCACACCCATCGTCGCCTTACGTTACGGACTACAAAAAAATCCTTGGGTCAGTTTCTTGTCGATCACGCTCCTCTGCCTCGCTGGCGCTTCGATCGTATCGATTTTGGCGGACAATCCTCTGACCAGACTTCAAGTGGTGCCGTTTCGGGGAGTCAAGGCCGCCTTTTTGATCAGTTGGGCCGGATGTTTTGCGTTGCTCTGGGGAAAAGATGAAGCCCAGACCTTCCTCCATCAACCCTTAAGGCGGGCAGACGCCCTGATGCTGATGCTCTTGGCAGGGGTGGGTGGGTATTTCTTGATGCGAACAGGCAATGTCGGCGCCTCCTGGACCTTGGGAGGGGAACAGACCCTGCGCAACACGCTGGAACAACTTCTGGTTGCTCGACCTCGATTCAAGGAATTCGTGATCGGTTACCCGCTGCTTTTGCTAGGCCTTCATTTCCAACGAGCGCGCTGGGGGAAGCTGTTCATTGGCCTGGGGATGATGGGACCTATTTCGATGGTCAATACCTTCTGCCATCTCCATTCGCCGCTGTCTCTTGCCTATCTCCGCAGTGCCAATGGAATTCTGCTGGGGTCACTTGTGGGTTCTTCGCTTCTTCTCCTACGACGATGGCTGCCACGATATTAGCCGGTTATTACGGCTTCGGTAATGCAGGGGATGAACTGATTCTCCTGTCTCTCATTCGACGCCTACGGCAGGAAGAACCGAGTCGAAGAATCATCGTCTTTTCGAACGAACCGGACGCGACACGTCAACAGTTCGGCGTCGAAGCGGTCCATCGTTGGCGGCCGTGGCAATGGCTCATGGCCTTGTTGGAGGCTGACCGCTTTGTGCTGGGGGGAGGGGGACTCCTTCAGGAGTCGAGCGGTCCATGGAATCATCTCTATTATTTGTCCCTCGTTGTCCTGGCCAAACTCCTGGGGTGTCGCACGGAAATCAAAGCCATTGGCGTCGATCCCGTTCAGCACTTCTCTAATCGCTTTTGGACTCGTTGGGTGCTCAACCATTGGGCCGATGTCGTCTCGGTCCGTGATGAGGAGTCCCGTCGGGCACTCCTGCACTGTCGCGTCGAACTCCCAATTGCCATCTCACAAGATCCCGTATTTTTTCTTCAGCCAGACCCAATCGCGTCCTCGCGAAACAACTTGATCGCCTGTGCGCTCTCCCCTTCCACGGTTCGGTCCGCCGTGGAGATAGCGGCCATTCTCCAGCAACTGCATGAGCGAACCCAGACGCCTATGGACCTCCTTGTCCTGTTTCCCAAAGAGGACGAGACGCTGGCGCGCTCGATTGCTTCACACTGTGCGGCTGTTGAGCGTATTCGGATCGTTCGAGAGCCAGCGGAGCTTCTCGCTTGGATCGCCTCCTATCGCCTCGTGATTGGAACGCGTTTCCATGCCCTTGTCGTTGCCGCCACCTCCCATGTGCCTTTCATCGGCTGGGGCCCACAATCCAAAGTTGCCAGTCTTTGCCAAGCCCGAAATATGCCCTATACGAACACCGATCAGCATTGGAACAGAGACCATCTCCTTGACCAAATCCTTTCTGCTTTACCGCCTGCTGAGACATATCAATCCGCTTCCAAAAGTGATATACTCGCGACGTAAACAGATTGATTTTCCGCGGAGATATGATGATCCGTAAAGAGCTTTTTAAGCCCACAACGGCGCATGTGCTTATGCTCTCGTTTTTATTAGGGGGTATGGGCGTCTTTTTCCTTGGGCTGCAGGAATCGCTTAAGAAAATGGAGGACAACATTCGTCCCTCGCTCAAAGTGATCGTTTTCTTTCAGCCTGCGCTAAGCGAAGACGACGCTAAAACCTGGGTCAGTGGACTCCCCGCGCAGGACACAGCCCTGGAATCTGTCGCCTATATTTCACGCCAGGAGGCTTTGGAGAGGGCCCAGGGCAATCCGGCTCTCGTGAAGTCGCTCCTCCTTCTCAGAGACAACCCCCTTCCAGCAACGGCGCTTCTTCACTTCAAGGATATCGCGTGGCTTGAGCGGCCTGAGCCCGCGATCTCCTTGCGCGCCTCGCCCGAGGTCCAGGAGCTTCGATGGGACCCCGAAGCGCGAACAAGCTTTCGATCGGTGCGGCAGTGGCGGATGTGGCTGGCGCGAGTGTCTCTTGTTCTGGTGATCTTGATGTCCGCTTGGTGCGGCTTGGGTCTCTACCATTTTTGGGCCGCGCGCGCTCGGCGCGGCGAGCTGCTCGTGCAGCTTGGTTTAGGTCTTCTGGGAGGGGGACTTTCGGTTTTGATCTTTGGGCTCGCTCTGAGGGGTTTGGGCGCGGACGCCGCCCCCTATGCTCCTCCCCTCATCTCGCCCTGGCCGATTCTGGCGGCTCTGATGGCATCGCTTGCGACGTTTGGATGGAAGGTGAACGATGCTCCTTAAGAGATCTCTCGGTTTTGTCCTCCTTGCCTCATCCCTCGTTTATGCGGATGCCTACACGACTCTCTTGCAACGCTACGAAAAGCAGATTCGGGCCCAGGAGAAACAATTGGGTTCTTTGCGCGAGCGCCTGCAAGAAAAAGAGCGCGAAGTTGTCCGCTGGAAGAACAAGGCGGATGAGGCCAAAGTCGCCTATGCAGGATCAAGCGCGACCCTTGAGCTGACGAGGGGAAGAATGAAAACGGTCCATCATCAACGCGTCATGGTCCGTACCGAAGCGGACGCTGCCCAAACCAAGACCACGGAAAACGTCCTTGTCTCACGCACGGCGCAAACCGAATCCCAGAGGCTTGCGCGGGACCTTTACGCGCAGGAGCTTCTGTCCGCCGGCCAAAGCCGAATGACCGCCGAAGATTATTCCACAGCGTATCTTCTCGAGCGGCTCGCGTCACTGTCGCAGTCTGCCGAGAAACTCGCCCAGCAATCACAAGAGCAGGAAATCGCGCTCCGCACCGAAGAGATGCAGCTGCAATCCAATGAACAGAAACATGCTCAGGAAGCGGAGCGTCTCCATGAGGCCCAAGAAGCCCACTGGCAGAAATGGCAGGAAGCGCTGCGCCGAAAGACCACTCTTGAGGATGAAATTGGACGGATGGACCAGTCCGCGAAGGCCCTTCAGGTCATGGTCCAGGAGTTGCGCGATCACCGCAACCAGGCCCGCGCGCTCCAAGACAACAGCCCCATGCAGGAGAAACTCATCGCCCCTCTGAAGGGGACGCTTCCTTGGCCTGCGCAAGGACAAGTGGTGCAAAACTATGGCAGGCAGTATTCGGAGGACCTCAAGCAGCTGGTGGTGTCCAACGGAATCAAGATCGAAACGGGACAAAATCGTACCGTGCGCGTCATCCAAGATGGGAAGGTGATCTATGCGAGTCCTTTCCGTCAATACGGCCAGATGGTGATTGTCCAGCATAACAAGGGTCTTACGTCGGTTTATGCAGGACTCTCTCAGACCCAAGTGAAGGTCGAACAGCGGCTCACTGTTCTTGACCCGATCGGCCTGACAGGCTCCAACGGTTCCTTTTACTTCGAGTTGCGCCATCACGAACAACCGATCAATCCACTGGCATATTTAGCACCTACCGCTTCTTCATTAAGCTCAAGGAGGACGTTCAGATGAATCGTCGTTTACGCATTGTTTTGAGTGTTGTAGGGGGCGTCGTTCTGATGCTCCAGAATCCGCAAAGGCTTGCCGCTGCTGATCAAACTTACGAAGACATGAAAATGCTTGTCGAAGTGATGAATCTCATCCGGGACAACTATGTCCAGCCGATCGAAAACAAGAAGCTGGTCTATGGCGCAGCCTCTGGGATGGTCCGGAACCTGGATCCCTTCTCACAATTCCTGGAGCCCGACGCCCATAAGGAAATGAAGACTGAAACGGAAGGGGAATTTGGCGGTTTAGGTATTCGCATCGCGATCCGTGATTCCATCCTGACCGTGATCACACCGCTGCCCGGCACGCCGGCCTATCGCCAAGGCATTCTGCCGGGTGACCGTATTATCAAAATTAATGGCGAGACAACCCAGGACATTACGATTGAGCAAGCCGTCAAAAAGCTCCGTGGTACGCCGGGTTCCAAGATCACCCTGACCATCGGTCATGACGGGGAAAAGGAACTGAAGGACTTTACGCTCACGCGTGAACTGATCAAGATCGAGAGCATCAAATCAAAAATGCTGACCTCTCAAATCGGTTACGTGCGACTGTCGGAGTTTACACAACGATCGGCGGTTGATTTTGATACGGCGCTGAAGTCCCTGAAAGAGAAGGGTATGAAGTCGCTCATCGTCGATCTGCGCAATAACCCCGGCGGGCTCTTGAATGTGGCTGTCGATGTGAGCCGACTCTTTATTGGAGGCAATAAGCTGATTGTTTACACGGAGGGTCGACGACAGCCCAGACAGGAATTCAAGGCAGACAATCAGGCCCCCTATTCCGGGATCCCGATGGTGATTCTGGTGAACCATGGCTCTGCCTCCGGCAGCGAGATCTTTGCCGGCTGCTTGCAAGACTATCATCGGGCTGTGATCCTGGGCTCAGAGACGTTTGGCAAGGGGAGCGTCCAGTCTGTGATCCCCCTTGCCGACACGAGTGGTCTGCGTCTGACCACGGCCAAGTATTACACGCCCTCCGGTCGCACCTTCCATCGGGACGAAAAGACCGGCAAAGGCGGTATTACGCCTGACATCGTCATTGATGTCCCTCGAGAAATCGAGATCAAACTCCAGACCCAGGACGAAGAAATCTTCGGCAAGCCCAAAGCTCCTGCTGCCTCCGCAAACGGCAAGGACAAAGACAAGGCCAAGGATGCGCTCGTGAAAGACGAGGCTCTCGAACGTGCGCGTGAGCTCCTCGAGTCGCGCGAGATCTTCATCAAGATGAAAGACTCATGAGGCAGGCGAGACCTCTCGCTTTCCTTCGTTTTCTCATCCGTCCGTGACTCCCCGCAGGAAGGCGTATGTCGTTGCGGCCCTTGCGCTTCTGGTGATGGCTTTGTCCTGGCTCGGGTATCAGAAGTTCTGGCGCGCGAGCCTCTTTCATCGACCCCCAGAAGAATCAAAGCCCCTCGCCCCGGAAGCGCCAATCCTCGAACCAGGTCCTCGCGTGGCCGTTGTCATCGATGACGTCGCTTACGATATGAACATCATGGACCGCTTCGCGTCCCTGGGCATACCCCTCACTTTCGCGATATTGCCCCGCCATAAACTGGCAAACGCTCTCTCCGAAAAAGCGACCGCGCTGCAATTTGCCGTGATGCTGCATTTGCCGATGGAGCCTCTCGATGTGGTGCAAAATAATCCTGGTCCAGCGGCCCTTTATCTTCACATGACAGATCAGGAGCTCAAGCATCAGTTTGATCGGGCTGTTCAAAGCGTGCCGAACCTGGTCGGCATCAACAATCATATGGGCTCAGCCTTTACAGAGAGCGAGCCCAAAATGACGCTGCTTCTGGGGTGGGTTAAAGAGCGAAACTATTATTTCCTTGACTCTTACACCTCGACGCGTTCGGTGGTCATGCGAGTCGCCAAACGCCTGGATGTGCCCTGCTTGCGTAATGAAACGTTTCTGGATGGCGAAGACTCCATCGAAGCCATCGAAAAGCAGCTGGAGATTGTTCAAAAGCTTGCTTTGAAACGAAAGCAGACGATCGCCATCGGGCATTACCGCAGAAAATTCCTTGTGGAAGCGCTGGCCCGTAAGGTCCCCGAGTTCCAGGCGCTCGGTATTGAGTTTGTCACACTTCCCACCCTCTATCAACGATGAATATCCTTGGCATCGAGACCTCCTGCGACGAAACGGCTGTCGCGATCGTGCGGGATGGACGCCAGGTGCTCCGCAGCGCCGTCGCCTCCCAGTTGGAGGTGCACAAACCTTTTAAGGGGGTTGTGCCAGAGCTTGCGAGCCGGGCCCATGTGGAGCGTCTCAATCCTCTGCTCGAGAAGGTCCTCGGCGAGCGCGGCGGCTCCGACATTGACGCCATTGCGGTGACGACAGGCCCGGGGTTGATCGGCTGTCTCCTCGTCGGTTCCGTGACCGCTCAGACTCTGGGCTGGACGTGGGGGGTGCCTGTGATTGGGGTGAACCATCTGGAAGGGCATCTTTTCGCGGGGCTCGTGGAGCACCCAGCGCTTCAACCACCCTTTCTCGGCCTCATCGTGTCCGGTGGTCATACGGAGCTCGTCATTTTCCGAGGCTACGGCCGCTACGAACGATTAGGTTCAACTCGCGATGACGCCGCAGGAGAGGCCTTTGACAAAGTCGCTAATCTTCTGGGCCTGCCCTTCCCAGGAGGTCCATCGATCGACAAGGCGTCCCGGCATGGACGAACAGACGCGATCGCATTCCCAAGGTCCTGGATCCCTGGTACCCATGACTTTTCCTTTAGCGGGATTAAAACATCTGTCGCGAACTATTTACGATTCGGGCCATCCTATTCACGTGTTCGTCGAAAGGATGTCGCGGCCTCCTTCCAGGAAGCCGTGGTGGATGTGCTGGTCCGAAAAACCATCGCCGCAGCGAAGGACCATCATTTGAAATCCATCGTTGTTGGAGGAGGCGTTGCCGCCAACCGCAGGCTGCGGGAGCTTTTCGAGCAAGCGGCGAGGCAAGAGTATGTGCGTGTTTACCTGCCTGATCATAAGTTTTGCACGGACAATGCTGTCATGATCGCCGCCGCCGGCTTTTATAAGGCCAAGCATGCCAAGGGAAGAGAACTTCTCATCAGCGCGAACCTTGCCATCGAGAACTGGAGTCCCTCCCATGCCCGTTGAGCTGTCCAGCCTGTCCCATCCCATCGCGCTCGGATCGCTGCGTCTGGCGCACAATATTCTGATCTCCCCGATGGTGGGGGTGACGGACGCACCGTTTCGCCGCCTCTGTGCGCGGGGAGGGTCTTCGCTTATGTGTGGCGAGATGCTCTCGGCTCAAGCGATCCGTTACGGTAATCAGAAGACCCTGCACTTATTGAAGTTCTTCCCTGACGAGCGGCCTCTGAGCTGCCAGATCATGGGGTCGGAGCCTGTCGTGATGGCCGAGGCCTCCAAGATCATTCAGGACTACGGGGCAGATGCGATTGATATCAACGCCGGCTGCCCAGTCCCTAAAATCGTCAAGACCAAGTCCGGTGCGGCCTTGCTCAAAGACGAAAAACGTTTTGGTGCCATTCTTCAGGCCGTGGTCAGGGCCGTACGTATCCCGGTCACCGTCAAGATCCGGATCGGTCTCCGGGCAAATGAGTACCTTGCCCCCGCGCTTGCCAAGCTCGCGGAAGATTGCGGTGTGGCCGGTGTTATCGTCCATGCACGACCCGTTTCGCAAAAACACACGGGCCGGGCGGACTGGGAAGGTCTCAAACAAACCGTGGAGGCTGTTAAAATTCCCGTCATCGGAAACGGCGGGGTTTCCACGCCACAGGATGCTGAAAACTTCCTTCGCCTTTCCGGCTGTGCGGGAGTGTCGATCGGAAGAGCGGCCATTGGAGATCCTGGTATCTTCCAGCGGATTCAGCACTACTTGTGTACAGGTGAAATCTTGCCGCCGCCGACCCACCGCGAGAAACTGGAGACCTTGGCGCAGCATGCGGCTTGGGCCGCTGAGTTCTTTGGCGAACGAACCGGTCTCTTGCGCTTGAGAAAGATCGTCCCCTACTACGTTGCAGGATTTCCTGTCGCTACGTCCTTCAGGTCCCACGTGAACCGCATCGCAACGCTGGCTCGCTGGGACGAGCTGATCACACAAACCCGGAGTCGACTGGGCTAACCGGAAAAGTTCTGTTGAACGTTCTTTATCGACTGAGAGTGCGGCACTTTTTTGTACCGTCATCCCCCCCGGTCGTAAGGGGGGGATCCATCAATTCTTTGCCGTCGATGATGGACCCCGGATAACGGATCTCCGGGGTGACGTCAACAGAAGATTCCCGGCTAACGATTGGCCGGGAAAGAGCTCTCGTAAATTGCTTAAATATAGGCCTTCAAACTATGGCAACGCCTCTTAAAGAAAAACTGAAAGAAAAAGAACGAGAAATCGAGCTTTTGCGGTCGCAGCTCGACCAACAAAAAAGCAAAAAGTCTCAACAGATTGAGACGCTCGCGAAGATGTCCCAATCGATCGCCCAGGGCATCTATATCCGTGAGATCTTGCAGCTGATTGTGAGCATGACCGCCGAGATGCTGGGGTCCAAAGTCTGTTCGCTGATGCTCCTGGACGAGAAGGGGACGTCGCTCAAGATTGAGGCAACGCAAAGTGTGAGCGAGGAGTACAAAACAAAGCCACCTGTGCCGGTACGCGCGAGCGTCTCTGGCAGAGCTGTCTTAGAAAAGCGCCCTATGATTGTCCCGGATGTGGCCCAAGATCCGCAGTACACCTATCCCGATATCGCACGAAAAGCTAATCTGCGGTCGCTCTTGGTCATCCCCATGATGATCAAGGAGAAACCCATTGGCGTCCTCAATTGCTATACCACCGAGATCCATACGTTCTCGGATGAGGAAATCCATCTTCTGCAAATGGTGGCCAACCAGGCCGCGGTTGCCATCGAGCATACGCGGGCCCTGGAGAAGGCGGTGGTGGCAGAGGAGGCTCTTGAAACGCGCAAAATCATTGAGCGCGCGAAGGGTATCCTTATGAGGAAGCAGAGTCTCCCCGAAGACGCGGCTTTTCGCTTGATCCAGCGCCAGGCGATGGACCGACGAAGATCGATGAAGGAAATCGCTGAAGCCATCATCCTGTCCGAAGAAATCCACCAAACGAAGTGAGCGACTTTTTCCATCAGCTCTATCGGCTTGAAGAGCTCATCCGTTGGGGCGGGCATGCGGTGCTCATTCTCATTGTTTTTGCCGAAACTGGCATCATGGCCGGGTTTTTCCTGCCTGGCGACTCTCTGCTCGTCACCGCGGGACTCCTTGCTGCAGCAGGGCATTTAAATATTTATGTCCTGGTGGCGGAGCTCATTGCGGCTGCGATCTTGGGCGATTCGTTCAATTACGCTGTGGGAAGGAGATTAGGGCCAAAGATCTTCTCCCGGGAAGATTCGATTCTCTTTCATAAAAACCATTTGCTCAGGACCAAGCGCTTTTACGAGAAATACGGCGCTAAAACCATTGTGTTGGCCCGCTTTGTCCCGATTGTCCGGACCTTTGCACCCACGGTTGCGGGTATTGCTGAAATGCGCTATTCCGTCTTCCTCACTTATAACGTCGTCGGCGGAGTTGCCTGGGTTATTTCCATGCTCTTCACAGGCTATTTCCTGGGACGGCTCATTCCCAATGTGGACCAGCATGTCCACAAGATTATTCTCATCGTCATCGTTTTGTCTGTCCTGCCGATCATCTTTGAAATGTGGAAGGAATGGCGCGCCAAAAAGATACTGTCATGACACCACGAGTGCGTCTGGCCGTTTTTCTGTCCGGCCTGGTTCTTGTCTCGCAGGCTTTCCCGCTGCCGTCGCCAGTGTGGGACATCGCTGCAGGCGCCTGGGCCGAAGGGTTTCGGATGGATTATGGCGTGGGCTACATTCTTCTGGCCCCCTTTTGCGGCCTGGCCGACGCGCTCACCCTCCTTGGACTGCGCTCGAGTTTCGTATTCTTGGCACTTATAACGCTTGGGATCGGCCTCTGCTTTTGGCTTGGCGGCGCGAAAACAGGGGTTGTCTCAAGCGCTATCCTGGTGGTCTTTCTTGCCTGGGGAGTCCTGGGGCCAAGGCCGATGGCGCGACTCGTCGCATCGAACCCCGACATCCTGATCATCGACTTTCATTCTCACACCAGCGCCTCACATGACGGACGGCCTTCCTTTGGAACCCTCGCGAACATGCGCTGGCACAAGGAACAAGGCTACGGTGCTGCCTTTATTACGGACCACAACAGGATCCAAAACGCCCTGGAGGGCAGGGATCTGACGCGTCAGAATGGTCCTGAGCTGGGCTATTTCTCTTTGGTTGGTGAGGAGGTAAGTCTAGAGAAGACCCATCTGGTTGTTCTTGGCACGCGAGATTGGATCGACAACAGGCCTTATGACTCAGATCCCTCGAAGATCCCCATCTTTATCAAAGACATGCACAAGAAGGGATTACTTGTGATGGCCTCTTTGCCTGAATATTGGCAACACCATTGGGGGAAAGGGGTACAGAACTTAATGGATTGGGGTATTGACGGTTTCGAGGTGGTCAATAGCGCCCCGGAGGCTCTTGATTTTCCAAGCCACATGCGACACGAGATTCTAAATCTATGTTCTCTCAATAATCTCTTAATTACAGGTATTTCAGATAGTCATGGCTATGGGTTTGCCACGGCGGCATGGAATGCCTTGATGCTCCCTGGCTGGAGGAACATGACCAGGGATTCGCTGGAAAACGCCGTCATCCAGAAGCTCAAGAGAGACCGTTTTCAAGCGGTGCGCGTGCTGGAACGGGCTCGCTGGGTCCCGAGCGCTCCATGGGAGCATCTCATGGCTCCTCTGGTTGCCTTTGTGTTTGCGTGGCGCTCCCTGACCCCTCTTCTGGCATGGTCATGGATCGCCTGGATTTGGATAGGCTTATTATTGTATTCTCGCGCTTATAAGGCCTCGCCAAGGAGCAGACCAAAGGTTTAACTTCGGTTTAATCTTTGGTCTATTTCTTTTATGGTAGAAAAGCACTCGTGTCCGGTTAAAAATGCGAAATCCCCCTGGTTCGGTAGAATGATTGCGACCAAGCAAACCATTCTGTCCGAGGGAGGATTTCGCTCATGCATTCTAACACCATAATGAACCAACTGCTTCTCCTTTTACCACGACATCAGTTCGACCAAGCCGTTTCTGGCTTCGGCGGCGACGCCTACGTTAAAAAATTCTCGACTTGGAACCAGCTCACGACACTCCTCTGTGCTCAGGCCAGCGGTAAAACAAGCCTGCGTGACATCCAGACGGCTTTAGGCACGCAACAACCCAAGCTCTATCACTTGGGGCTGCCGCCAGTGAAACGTTCTACCCTGGCTGACGCTAACGCTGGGCGCGACTGGCGCATCATGGAAAAGCTCTTCTATCACCTGCTGGATCGGTGCCAAGCCATCGCGCCTAAGCATCAGTTCCGTTTTAAACACAAAGTGACCTGCTTCGATTCCACGAACATGGAACTGTGCCTGAACCTTTTCCCTTGGGCCACCTTTAAACAGGCCAAAGGAGCGATCAAACTGCATTGCCAACTGGACTTGCGTGGCCAAATCCCTTCCTTTGCCGTCATCACCGATGGAAAGTGCTTCGACCATGCCGCCAAACGTCTTTTTCCCTTAGAACCGGACAGCATCTATGTCTTCGACCGCGGCTACATGGATTACGGCTGGTACCGTCAGATCGACGATCTCGGCTCTTTCTTCGTCACCCGTGCCAAAGACAACCTCACCTGCCGCATCACCGGACAGCAAGAAATTCCCTTAAAAAACGGCCTGTTGTACGATCGCACCATTGAGCTTACAGGCCCACGCACCAAGACGAAATACAAGAAACCTTTACGACTCATCGGCTACTACGATGCCGACACCGCCATCACTTACCAGTTTATGACCAATAACTTCAAACTGGCCGCTTTCACCATTGCCCAAATCTATAAGGCCCGTTGGCAGATCGAGCTGTTCTTCAAGTGGCTCAAGCAGCATCTCAAAATCAAAACGTTCCTCGGCACTTCCAAAAATGCCGTCTTTACCCAAATCTGGGTGGCCTTGTGCTATTTCCTGCTCCTGGCCTACATCAAGTTCCAGACACGATTCCAGCGTTCGCTGTTCTTGCTGCACCGGTTGGTTCAGAATACCCTTCTCGACCGGCTCAGTCTCATCGATCTATTGCGTATGCCCGAAAAGAATCTTTCAAAAGTTCGAACTATGGAGCCTCAGCTATGGCTAAGCTTCGGCTAACTTTTACCGGACACCAGTGGTAGAAAAGCTTAAAACAATTGTGTTTGGCAAGAGAAAGAATCCTCTTGACCCCCGTATTTTTCATCATCTGTCCCTGATTGCTGTTTTTGCCTGGATCGGATTGGGCGCAGATGGACTTTCCTCGTCCTGTTACGGCCCTGAAGAAGCTTTCCTAAGTCTCGGCTCCCATACTCACCTCACCTTGTGGCTTGCCATCATGGTGATAGCGACCGTCTTCTTGCTTTCGGCGAGCTACTCCCAGATTATTGAGGCCTTTCCTTCGGGCGGTGGAGGTTACCTCGTCACGACCAAGTTGCTTGGTTCTGGCGCAGGCCTCGTTTCAGGGTGTGCGTTGCTCGTCGACTATATTTTGACCATTGCTATCTCGATCGCCTCGGCCATGGACGCGATGTTCAGCTTTCTGCCCAATGGGTGGCTTGAGTGGAAATTTGCGGCTGTGGTTTTCTGTCTCCTGGTTCTCATCATTTTAAACCTGCGTGGGATCAAAGAATCGGTACTCATTCTGACCCCCATTTTTGTGGTGTTTGTGCTCACGCACACGTTCTTTATTCTCTATGGCATCTTCACCCACGGGAGCGCTTTGCCGCAGATGGTGACCAGCGCTGTTCATGAGACGAAGTCCGGAGTGTCTCAGCTCGGTTTGTGGGCCGTTGCGATGATCCTCTTCCGAGCCTTTGCTTTGGGTGGTGGGACGTTTACGGGGATCGAGGCCGTCAGTAACGGCGTCCAGCTTCTTCGCGAACCCCGCGTGACCACCGCCAAAAAGACGATGTTCTATATGGCCATTTCCCTTTCCTTTACGGCCGGAGGTCTTTTAATCAATTATCTCCTCAACAATGTTCAGCCTATCCATGGCCAAACACTGAACGCGAGTCTGATCGAAAGCTTTACGAACCAGTGGCGAGGCGGACATGCCTGGCTTCTGATCACGCTCGTCTCTGAAGGGGCCCTGCTCATTGTGGCATCACAGACAGGTTTTCTAGGGGGTCCTCGGGTTTTGGCCAACATGGCCGTCGATCGCTGGCTACCCAGGCGCTTTACCAACTTGAGCGAACGCCTCGTGATGAAAGACGGTGTGCTCCTCATGGGCCTCCTGGCCCTTGGGATGATCTTCTACACTCACGCCTCCGTGCGGATCCTGATCGTCATGTACAGCATCAACGTGTTTCTCACCTTCGCCCTTTCACAACTGGGCATGGTTCTGCACTGGGTGCAAACCAAGGGAAAAGGATGGGTCTACGGTTTTATCGTAAATGCCACAGGGATGCTGGTGACCTTCGCCATCCTGGCCCTGACCGCTGTCGTCAAGTTTAAAGAAGGTGGGTGGGTCACCTTCGTTGTGACAGGGGGCTTCATTGTGGCTTGTGTGATGATCCGTAGACATTATCAGCACACGTTGATGTCACTGCGCGATTTAAATCAAATTCTAGGAGACCTCCCGCTCCCTTCGATCGCAACTCCGCCGTCTAAAATAAAAGACGCACCCACGGCCGTTCTTATGGTGAGCGGGTACAACGGCATCGGGATACACTCGATCCTTGCCATTCACCGTTTCTTTCCGGGTCATTTCAAGAACTTCGTCTTTCTGGCTGTTGGCGTCATTGATAGTGGTCGCTTCAAGGGGCGTGCGGAGATCGATGCCTTGATGCAAAGTGTTGAGCAGGACCTCGCGAAATATGTGAAGCTGGCCAATCAAATGGGATTTTACGCCGAGTCCAAGGCAGGACTCGGGACGGATGTCATCGAGGAATTAGACCTTCTCTGTCAGCAGGTGGCCATGGAATGGAACAAGAAGGTGTATTTCATGGGCCAATTGGCGTTTGAGGGAGAAACCTTCTGGACCAGGCTGCTCCACAACCAGACCTCTTTTGCGCTCCAGAGAAAATTACTGTTTAATGGCTTGGAAGCCGTGATTCTGCCTATTCGTCTTCGGATGGAAGCCACGGGCCAGACGTGAGACAGGAATCGATGAAAAAAGTCTCTGACTATCTTTCCAATTCAACCGTCGCCTTTTTTACGGCAGGCCCTTCGAAACGGCAGGCTCTGGGCAGTCTCATCGCACTCTTGGATCTTGCTGACCCTTCGTCGGCCCTCAACGCCATCTTGTCGCGGGAAGAAATGGGTTCAACCATCATCGCTCCAGGGCTCGCTCTTCCTCATGCGCGGCTCGAGGGTCTCAAGCAACTCAAGGCGGCCATCGGCATCTGCCCAACCGGTGTCCATGACCCGCAGAGTGGGGGCGCCCCTATTCAAATTTATGTCTTGTTCTTGGGCCCCTCGGATAATATGAAGGAGCATCTCGCGTTTCTTGCGAATGTTTCCGCGCTGTTTCAAAAGAAGGGGTTCATGGACAAACTCTGCAAGCTCGACAGCCCGCAAGGTGTTCTTCAGGCGATACGTCAAGCAGAAAAGTAAATCCTTAGATTATTTATTCTGAGTACCGGGAAGCTCCAGACCCGTGATATCGATGACGTGCTCATCGTTAGCCTCAGGGGTGTTCCGGTTTTGCTTGACCCGCTTGTTTCGGGAGGAGATACGGTGCACTTTGTTGAGGAATTCTCGGGGCGTCAGGGACGCGTTCCGCAGGGCACCTTGGAGCTCTTCGAGTTCTGCCTGGGCGCGTTCCAGCGTCACCGTAATGTAGTCGCTGGGGGAGAAATGACCCGTATATTCGTTGGACAACGCGTACGTCAACACCAAGCTCCCCAGCATGAGAACGAGGATGCTGATGTTGAACAAAACCCTCTTATTTCGTTGATGCAGTCCCATCGCACTATTAAGGATACTGATGAATGTTACAAGCATGTTACAAAAGTCAGAAGCACTTCTTCTGGCTCTACTGAATTGGTATCATTCCAAGCAATGATGTGGGTGAGCATGGTTGCACCCATGACGAATCGTGCTACAAAAGGAGCGTTGTATGGCTGAGATGCAATTCTCGGACGCAAGTTTTGAGAGCGAAGTGGTCAAGTCAGACCGGCCTGTTTTGGTCGATTTTTGGGCTCCTTGGTGTGGCCCCTGCCGGATGCTCTCACCCCTGGTGGAGGAGCTCTCCAAGGAGTATGACGGGAAGATCAAAGTGGGAAAGCTCAATACCGATGACAACGCGCAGGTGGCGACCCGTTTTCGCATCTCGGCTATTCCGACCCTGCTTTTTTTTAAGGGGGGGAAGGTCGTGGATCAGCTCGTCGGTGTTCATCCCAAACTCGAAATCAAGAAACGACTGGATGCGCTCCTCGTCGGCTAAGCGCTCAGGGAAGCGCGTTGTCGCTGCTTTTGCCTTGTCCATGGGGATGCTCTTGGCATGCTCCTCAGACCGCAGACACGAGCTTGGAGCAGCGCCAAACTTCGAACTGAAGGACTTATCAGGACAGAGGGTGAGTCTCGACGACTATCGAGGTCGCCCTGTTTTGCTCGATTTCTGGGCGACCTGGTGTGGACCATGCCGGATGTCTATCCCCCTGTTGCAGGAGTTCTATCTACGCCATAAGGATGAAGGTCTCATCGTCCTTGGGCTCAATATGGATGATGATCCTGCCAGCGTGTTTCCATTTGTTCAGCAATATAAGATGACTTATCCTGTTCTTTTTGCAGGGAATTCCACGGTTCCGGCCGACTACCAGGTGGAGGGACTTCCTCACTTCGTTTTTGTGGATCCCCGGGGCCGCGTGACGCAAGTCTATCAGGGCTTCTCCCCAGAGATGGTGGCCATGTGGGAAAACGACCTTAAATCAGCAGTCGCCCAAAAGCTTTAGTTCTAACTTCCCATGCCTAGTTTGTTCCTGATTGACGCGCATGCCTACCTCCACCGTGCCTTTCACGCTCTGCCGCCTCTTACGACCTCGGAGGGCCAGCCTGTCCATGCGGTTTATGGCTTCATGCGAATGATTTTAAAGATCAAGAAAGAGTATAAACCGGACTACTTGGCTGTTTGCTTTGATACAGCCGCTCCAACGTTCCGCCACGAAGTTTTCGAAGCTTACAAAGCCACAAGAAAAGAGACGGACCCGTCGCTGGTGAGCCAATTTCCGCTCGCACGCGAGGCGATCGAAGCTTTGAACTTGGCTGGGTTCGAGAGGGACGGCTATGAGGCCGATGATCTCATTGCCCATTTGACGCGGGAAGGTCGGAAACAAGGATGGGACGTCGTGATCGTTTCGGGCGATAAGGATGTTCTTCAGCTTGTCGGGGAAGCGGTGAAGGTCCTCAACGAACAAAAGTCGCTCCTCTACAGTTCTATGGAAGTGCAAGCGCGTTATGGTGTTCAGCCAGAGCAAATCCCAGACGTTTTCGCGCTCATGGGAGACTCGGGTGACAATATTCCAGGTGTTCCCGGCATAGGGGAGAAGACGGCTGTCAAACTGATCCAGGAATATGGCACTCTGGACGCTCTTCTGGAGAACGCTTCCACGGTCAAAGGCAAGACCGGCATGCTCCTCCTGAAACATGCCGACCTGGCTCGGCAATGCCGAGAACTGGTCAAGCTCGATAAGTCTGTGCCTCTAACGGTTGATTGGGAGAAGTGCCGTTCTGTATCTCCCAAACAAGAGGCCTTGCTCCCTTTTCTTAAAAAACTGGAATTCCTGGCCCTTGCCAAAGAACTTCTTCCAACATCTGGCCAACCGATCGACACAAAAGACCGCGACTACATCGCCCTCACATCAGAAAGCGCGCTGAAGAGCTGGCTCAGCCAGGCCGCGACGGCGCCCCTTCTTGCCCTTGATACAGAGACCTCGGGCCTCGACCCTTTTCAAGCGCGTCTGGTGGGCATCTCCCTGTCTTATCAGGACCGCTCTGCCTGCTATATCCCCGTCGGGCACCAGGTCTTAGGAGCAACGGAGCAGATACCCATGGAGACGGTCCGGAGACATCTCTCCGCCCTGTTCCAGAATCCGAATGTCCATCTCTGTGGGCATAACCTCAAATTTGATGTTCAGGTGCTCGAATCGCACGGATTCCAGGTGAACAAGCTCTCCTTCGACACGATGGTTGCGTCCTATGTTCTGAACCCTTCACGCAACAATCATGGTCTCAAAGATCTGGTTGCAGATCTTCTTGGAGAGCCCATGACAACCCTTGAGCAGATGATTGGCAAAGGCGCCAAGCAGATTACGATGGAGACTGTGCCAATCGAAAACGCGAGGGACTATGCCTGCGCTGACGCCGACATGACCTTGCGCCTCGCCGAAAAGTTCGCCCCCATGCTTGACGAGAAGCAGCTCAGATCTTTGTTTGACGATATGGAAATGCCCCTGGTAAGGATCCTTGCAGATATGGAGCGCGCCGGCATCCGGATCGACAGGCCGTATCTCGAGGCTCTGGGCCGGGAGCTTGGCGAGCAGGCGAGGCGCATGGAACAGGAGATCTATGTCCTGGCTGGCGAGACGTTTAACGTGAATTCACCCAAGCAGCTCTCAACCATCCTCTTTGAAAGACTCAAGCTCCCGGTGATCAGGAGAACGAAAACCGGGACCTCGACCGATGAGGAGGTTTTGACCAAACTTTCGGACAAGCACCCGCTTCCGAAACGCCTCATCGATTATCGAGAGATCCAAAAGATGCAGTCCACTTACATCGAGGGTCTTCTCTCGGCAGCCGGGGGGCCGGAAGACCGTGTGCATACCTCCTTTAATCAGGCCGTCGCTGCCACGGGCAGGCTTTCCTCCTCCAATCCGAACCTCCAGAACATCCCTGTCCGCACCGACCTGGGTCGACGCATCCGGCGCTGCTTTATCCCGAAAGACGGCCATCTCCTCTTGTCCGCCGATTACTCGCAGATTGACTTAAGAATGCTCGCCCATATCTCAGGCGATGAGGCGCTATGCCGGGCCTTTCGGGAGGGTGAAGATATTCATAGCGCAACCGCTTGTGAGATCTTTGGAACAAGACCCGACCAAGTCACGCCCGAAATTCGCCGGGTCGCCAAATCCATTAACTTTGGAATTGTCTACGGCATCTCCGCCTTTGGCCTGTCGCAGCAGTTAGGGATACCCGTACAAGATGCGGAGCGTCACATCCAGAGCTACTTCGCCCGCTATCCGGGCGTGAAAGCATGGATTGAAAAAACGATAGAATCAGCCCGCAAGGATGGTTCTGTTCGGACACTTCTTGGCCGCATTCGGTATCTCCCGGAGATTAACTCACCCAACGGGGTTGTCCGCGCTTTTGCGGAGCGCACGGCCATGAATACGCCCATCCAAGGGACAAGCGCTGACGCGATCAAGCTTGCGATGATCAAACTTTGCCATGAGCGCGCCTCCGGTCTCTGGGACGGAGCCATGCTCGTGCAGGTACACGACGAGCTTCTTTTTGAGATACCGCAAGGGGCGATGGTGAACTCACAGAACGTGATCCGCGCGATTATGGAAAGCGCCTTAAAACTCAGCATACCGCTCGTCGTTGATCTCAAGGTCGGCAGGAACTGGGCCGATATGAAGGCGGCGGGGAAAAACTGATGGCTTTTTACGATCTTCACCGCCCGATCGATCGCCTGAGGCCGAACAGCGCCATTCTCTGGATCGTGGTCATTTCAGGAGCGTTCCTTGCCCTTCAACAGTTCGCGGGTCAGGCCATCGTGCCTGTCCTGGGTCTTGTTCCCGCCAGGGTGCTCGATCGGTTTTGGCTTTGGCAGCCCGTCACCTACCTGTTTTTGCATGGCGGACTTTTTCATTGGCTTTTCAACATGTTCATTTTATGGATGTTCGGCGCCGAGCTCGAGCGGCGGTGGGGCACGCTCGAATTTCTTAAGTATTTCCTGATCACAGGTCTCGGGGCAGCCTTCTGTGTTCTCTTGCTGACACCTCACTCGCTTGCGCCCACCATCGGCGCGTCGGGCGCTGTCTTCGGGCTGATTGTTGCCTTTGCCATGCTCTTTCCCAATGCGGTCATGTACATGTATTTCATGATCCCCATGAAAGTCTGGCATGCGGCTTTGCTTTTCGCGCTGATTGAGTTCTTCGCAGGGTTTTCCGGCGGAGGTCAGGGCATTTCAAGGTTCGCGCATCTCGGCGGCATGGTCACGGGCTTTCTCTATTTGAGGTACGCTGGCTTTCTCTTCATCCGTGTGAAAAGCTGGTTCCGGGCGGCGCGTCGACCGAAGTCGCGCATTGAACTGCAGGAGGTCACCGATGAGCTCATCTCGCGCGTCGATAAGATCCTCGACAAGGTCCTCCAAGAGGGTGTAGGCAGCTTAACGCCTGAAGAGAAGAAAATCATGGACCGCTATTCGAAGAGGAAGCACTGATGCCGGAACTGCCGGAAGTTGAAACGATCCGCCGAGACCTCGAAATGTCGCTCCAGGGTGATACGGTCACCTCTGTGCTCGTTTACGATCAGCGGCTCCTTCCACCTCAAGAGCAGGATCGATGGCAAAGGGTGGTCCCGGGTGCGCGCTGCTTAGGGTTTGACCGGAAGGGCAAATATCTTTTTGTGCGGCTCAGTAATGACTATCAGATCATTTTTCATTTACGAATGACGGGGCAACTCATCCTTCAAGATCCGTCGATCGACAAGAAGGCGCGCCTCCTTCTGTGCTTTGGGAGTGGCAAGCACCTCGGGCTCTACGACCAACGACGATTCGCCGAAGCTTGGCTGCTTGCTCCAGGGGAGCGATGGCGTTCCCGCCGTCCTCTGGGTCCTGATGCGCTGACGGAACTGGATTTCCGACATTTTTCTCATCTTCTCAAGAAAAGGAAAACAAAAATACAGCCCTTGCTCATGGACCAGCAGGCACTGGCCGGGGTAGGCAACATCTACGCACAGGAAGCGCTCTTTAAGGCCGCAATCCGGCCCACGCGCGCAAGTTGCCGTGTCACGCAAGCGGAAGGCGCACGGCTCTTTGATTCCTTACTGGAGACACTCGAAGAAGCCATTGAACATCGCGGTTCCACCAGCCGAAATTACATGGACGCTTTCGGTCATCCCGGTTCAGCGCAAACACGGCACTTGGTTTATAGGAAAGCCGGCTCTTCGTGCCCGCGTTGCCATGCACAGTTGCGTGGCATTCGCGTGGGTGGACGCAGCAGCGTCTACTGTCCGAGGTGCCAGAAATGAGAGCCTATGTCTTGGGGATCACGGGGGGTATCGCTTCCGGCAAGACAACCGTGATGCGGATGCTGGCTCGACACGGGATCCCGGGCATTTCTTCGGACGATCTGGCTCACCAATGTATCCGCAGAGGTCAACCCGCCTACCGAGCGATCCTGGCGCGCTTTGGCCGCGGGATTCTTGGCCAAGCCGGTCAGATCGACCGCAAGAAATTGGGAAAGATTGTCTTTTCTGAGCCCGCCAAGCGTCAGGTGCTGGAGCGGATCGTACACCCTTGCGTGATCCGAGGACTCAGGCACTTTATCCGAGGCCACGACGGGTTGATCGCCCTCGATATCCCGCTCCTGTTTGAGGCGCACCTCACCCGTCTTGTCAATCGATCGGTGGTCGTCTATTGCACTCGCAAGCAGCAGATCTTGCGTTTAATGAAACGTGACCACTGCTCACGCACCGCGGCTCTTGTCCGTCTTCGAGCGCAAATGCCTCTTTCAGGTAAACGCGGGAAAGCGGATGTCCGCATCGACAACACCAGGGGGACGTCCATGCTGAAGGCCCAGGTGCGGCTCCTGCTGAAGAGTCTTCAGACAAAATGACCCAAATCCTCACGTAAGCCAATGCCGTCATACCGGCGAACGCCGGTATCCAGAACCTCCGACGGACTGGACCCCGGCTTTCGCCGGGGTGACGACGGGAGGGGCACCGAAACGGTGAAAAGTGCTCCGATGAGACTTGGGCGTTACGTGAGCTTTTGGGAAAATGAAAAAATGCTTGACTTTAGAAATGCCCGGGGTATAATCACCCCACTTTAGACTTCTTACCGGTTAGACCTAAGAAGCGAATCCCGAAGAGAATTTGAACCAGGAAAACCCATCATCGCCTAAACCAGCAGCTCCTGCGAACGGACAAGCTCCGACGGAGGAAGCGCGCCGTCAAACTCCAACTGAGCCCAAGATGGACTTGACCGTGCTTTCGAAGCTGACCATTGCCGAACTCCAGAAGATCGGCCGGGACCTGAAATTAGAAACCCCGGTTGGCCTTCGCAAACAGGAACTCATCGCCAAGATTCTGGAAGGTCAAGCCAAGGAAAGCGGCATGATCTATGATGAAGGGGTTCTCGAAATCCTCCCGGATGGTTTTGGCTTCCTTCGCAGTCCGAATTACAACTATCTTCCAGGTCCCGATGATATTTATATCTCGCCTTCGCAAATCAAGAAGTTTGGCTTGCGCAAAGGTGATACGGTTGCCGGCTATGTGCGTCCCCCCAAGGAACAGGAACGATTCTTCGCGCTCCTCCAGGTCAAGTCCGTCAATGGCTCGGACCTCGAAATGCTGCGCGAACGACCCCTTTTCGACAATTTAACGCCCCTTTATCCCGAAAAACGCATTACGCTGGAGCATAAAAAGGACGACTTAACGTCCCGTGTGATCGATTTGATGGCTCCCATCGGCAAAGGTCAGCGCGCGCTCATCAACGCTGCTCCGAGAACCGGTAAGACCATCATCATGCAGAAAATCGCCAACGCCATCACAGCCAATCATCCGGAAATCGTGCTTTTAGTGCTTTTAATCGATGAGCGCCCGGAAGAAGTCACGGACATGCAGCGCAGCGTCAAGGGGGAAGTGGTCTCTTCAACCTTTGATGAGCCGGCAGAGCGCCATGTCCAAGTCGCGGAGATGGTGATTGAGAAAGCGAAACGCTTTGTCGAACATGGCAAAGATGTTGTCATTCTGCTGGATTCCATCACGCGGCTTGCACGCGCCTACAACACCATCACCCCCTCCAGCGGCCGAGTGCTCTCTGGCGGATTGGACTCGAACGCCCTCCAGCGCCCCAAGCGATTCTTTGGTGCGGCTCGAAACATCGAGGAAGGCGGGAGTCTTACGATCATCGCCACGGCGCTGGTTGAAACAGGCAGCCGCATGGACGATGTCATCTTTGAAGAATTTAAGGGCACCGGCAACATGGAAGTCTATCTCGACCGCAAGCTTGCGGACAAACGCACATTCCCAGCGATTGACATCTCCCGCAGCGGCACCCGTAAAGAAGAGTTGCTTCTTTCCCCCGAGGAATTGAATAAAGTGTGGATCCTTCGCAAAGTCTTGTCCTCCCTCACGCCCATCGAAGCCATGGAACTCTTGCTGGAGAAGCTTTCGGCGACCAAATCCAACAAAGATTTCCTCAAATCCATGGAAACCTCTTCCATGGAAAAAATCAACGCCTAGCCGACCGATCCCTATCTTGACTTCCCTTGCCGATTCTGTTAAGGATAAGGCATGAAGAAGACGCTTTTCGCTGTCCAGCTTCTGATCGGTGGCATGTTTGTGTTTCCCTTCGTTTATCTTTTCCAATCCACTTCGGAGGCGGCTCTGCCCCCGTCAGCCTATTCTCAAGCGCTCCTCCTTACGCAGGTGCCATCGACACCGGCCATCGATCAGATCCATAAGCTCCAAAAACCAGTCATCATCACCTATCGCCTCAGAGGCCGTGAAGACCTATGGTCCCTCTCCAAACGTTTCAAAACCGATCCCTTCACGATCCGCAGCTCGAATGATCTGGACGTGTCGGTCTTTCAAGAGGGTACCGTCCTCAGGATTCCCAGCCAAAAGGGAACCTTGTATGAGGTCGAAAAACCTGAGACCCTTCGCGTCATCAGCCAAGGTTACTCCCGGGGGAAAACGCTCGGCGCGGCCTACGAGTCGGAGATCCTTCAAGCCAATGACTTCCCACAGCCGGATTTCAAAGATCCAACGTTCTGTTTTAAACCAGGGACCTGCCTATTTCTGCCGCTCGCCTTTAAACCAACGGGCCTCGGGCTCCCCTTTCGGGACATGCACTTTCGTCGGACCTCCTCCTATGGATCTCGGCGGCATCCCGTCCTGCAGACCCGGCGGATGCATTCCGGAGTCGATTTAGCGAAGCCGTATGGCAGCCCCGTGCTCACCGCCAGGGAAGGAACCGTCACCTTTGCAGGATGGCTGGGCAGCTACGGCAATATGATTGAGATTCGCCATGTCATTAAGCGCAAATCTGGCACACGGGTCCTCTACACCCGTTACGGTCATCTCTCCGATATCCTTGTTCAGCAAGGCCAGCGGGTGCGTCTCTACCAACTCATCGGCCGAGTAGGTTCCACGGGGATGACCACGGGGTCGCATCTTCACTTTGAAGTCCGCGACGAATCAGGCCGAGCCGCTAATCCGAACAACTATTTGTAATTTGTTATAATCCACGCCTGAGAACGACCCCATCTGGCGTCGTACGAAATAGGCGGTGTCTCCGCCACATCAGTGAAAGAGGAATTCGACGTGAAAACAGGCATCCATCCGGATTATGTGGAATGCACAGTCACTTGTGCTTGCGGCAACTCATTTGTTACACGCTCGACACGCTCCATCATCAAATTGGAAATCTGCTCGAATTGTCATCCCTTCTTTACCGGTCGCCAGAAATTTGTCGATACCGCAGGGCGAGTGGAGCGCTTCCAGAAGCGATTTGCGAAAACCGGTGGAGAAACAGTGAAGTCCAAGAAGACCCATGTCGTGGCCAAAGGCCAAAAAGCGGCTCCGAAAAAGAATGTGAAAATTCTGAGTTCAGCGCCCGTCAAAGCCAAATCCGCGCCAGGTGCCGCCTCAAAAGTCACGGCCAAGCCCGCCACGACGAAAGCTCATTAGCTGATATTTTGTCCGAAGCAGCTCCTGGTCCTCCAGGGGCTGTTTTTTTTATTTGGGGGGGCTTATGGATCTGATTAAACCGCTTGAAAACCTAAAAAATCGCCTGGCGCACATCGAACAGGAGCTCGCCTCAGCTGAAGTCTCGGGCAATCCCGACAAACTCCAGAGCCTGAGTCGTGAGCATGCCCGCCTTGCGCCTCTCATCGAAAAATTCAAACGCTACAGAAAGTGTCTCCAGGAACAAGATGACCTTCTGGGTCTCCTCAAGACCCAGGACACCGATCTCCAGCATCTCGCTGCTGAGGAGCTCCCTCGATTGGAGGCGGAACGCCTTGAACTTGAGAAGACTCTCCAACTCGCTCTGGTGCCCAAAGATCCCAATCAAGAGCGAAATATCATTCTCGAAATCAGAGCGGGCGCCGGCGGGGATGAGGCGGGGTTGTTCGCCTCGGACCTCTTGCGAATGTACACTCGTTTTGCGGAAGCGCATGGCTGGGTTGTGGAACCCATGGACTCCAGCGTTTCCGAGCGTGGCGGGATCAAAGAAGTCGTGGTCCAGATCTCAGGTGCTGGTGTTTGGTCGTCATTCAAGTATGAACGTGGCGTCCACAGAGTCCAACGTGTGCCGGTCACGGAGGCCAGCGGCCGTATCCATACGAGTACCGCCACCGTCGCCGTCCTGCCTGAAGCAGAGGACGTGGATGTTCGCATCGATCCCTCGGAGCTGCGCATCGATACCTATCGAGCCTCAGGTGCGGGTGGCCAGCATGTGAACAAGACCGAGAGCGCCATCCGTATTACCCATATTCCCAGTGGTATCGTGGTGGCCTGTCAGGACGAGCGCAGTCAAGGAAAAAACCGCGTCAAGGCGATGAAACTTTTGCGCTCCAAGCTCCTGGCTCAAGTCCAGGAGAAGCAAGCTCAGGACATCTCACAAAACCGACGTAATCAGGTCGGTACGGGGGACCGGTCTGAAAAGATCCGGACCTATAACTTCCCTCAGGACCGCATTACGGATCATCGCATTAACTTTAATCTTCATAATTTACCTGCCGTTATGGAAGGTCGTCTGGATCCCCTCATTCAGGAACTCCAGAAGCGGGAAGAAGAACGCCTTTTGACAGAGCTCGCGACCCGAGATCATCCGTGACCATGACAACGGTCGCCTCCATGATTACGCTCTCCGAACGCGCGCTCTCGCGGGCCAAGATCGATCAGCCAAGGCGGGAATCGGAGTTCCTGATTGCTGCCTTTTTGCGTATTCCTCGCGCCAGGCTGGTCCTTGATCGACAGACCCTTCTGTCTGAAGCCCAATGCGATGGCATACGCGCCTGGGTCAAAAAACGCCAAGATCGAATGCCGCTCGCCTATGTGTCAGGGGAGCAAGCCTTCTGTGACTTGAGCCTGAAGGTCCAGACGTCCGTGCTGGTGCCCCGACCTGAGACAGAATTACTCGTCGAACAAGGCCTGGAGCTCCTGGGCCAAATGGGCCGTCCCGAGACCGTCATCGATGTGGGGACCGGCTCAGGCAATATTGCCGTTGCTCTCTCGGGCCATGCAACGTTAAAGCGTGTGATGGCCATCGAAAAGTCCGCAGAAGCTCTGCTTGTGGCGAGGCAAAATGCGGCGCATATCGGCACACGCATCCCGATCGAGTGGCGGCACGCTGATTTGCTCTTCGGTCTCAAAGAGAGTGGCCTGAAGGTTGACCTCATTGCTGCCAATCTTCCTTATGTCCGTTCCAGCGTCATACCGACGTTGGAACCCGAAGTACAATGGGAGCCGGCGATGGCCTTGGATGGTGGTCCTGATGGGCTCCGGCTGATCGAGCCCTGCATTCAGCAGGCCAAGTTCCTGATGAAGCCTGGCGGGGCGCTCGTCCTTGAGATTGGCTTTGACCAAGCGGATGACGTGCGGCAGATCCTGGAACAAGAAGGTCATTGGCGCGATATCATCATCCATCAAGACTTGGCAGGACTGCCGCGCGTTGTGGTGGCCCGAGGAAAGGGATAATCCATGGATATATTCACCATCGAAGGCGGCCACAGGCTTCAGGGAGAAATCACGGTCTCAGGGTCCAAAAACGCAGCCCTGCCTATCTTGATTGCCACGCTCTTAACCGACGAGCCGTGTGTGATCCGGAACGTTCCCCGTTTGGATGATATCGAGACCGTGATAGCCCTCCTTGTTTTTCTCGGGAAGCATGTGGTCCGGAATGGTCCAGTGGTCGAAGTGAGCGCCGGGCCGACGCTTTACGCTGAGGCGCCGTACGAGCTGGTGCGCAAAATGCGGGCGAGTATTGTCGTGATGGGGCCGCTGCTCGCCCGTCTCGGCAAGGTCAAGGCGTCATTGCCCGGTGGCTGTGCCATTGGTGGGCGCCCCATCAACCTGCATCTTGAGGGCTTCAAGCGTTTGGGTGCTGAGGTTGGGCTCGAACAGGGCTATGTGGAAGTCTCTTCTCAACGCTTGCACAGCGCAGCCATCCATCTCGATTTTCCGAGTGTGGGAGCGACGGAGAACCTCATGATGGCGGCCACGCTTGTCGAAGGTCAAACCGATCTCCACAACGCCGCACGTGAACCGGAAATCGAAGATCTGGCCGAATTCCTCAACGCGATGGGAGCCCGAGTACGTGGTGCTGGGACCGAACGGATCCAGATCGAGGGCGTGAAGCGCCTCTCGGGTGCGTCGCATGAAGTCATCCCGGATCGAATTGAAACCGGCAGCTACATGATCGCCTCCGCCATGACCCGAGGTGATGTCTGGCTTCGACAGGTCTGTCCCTCGCATCTGGTGGCCTTGATGGCCAAAATGAGAGAGGCCGGTGCCTCGATCGAAGACGCCGGCGACTCGATCCGTGTCCTGGGACCCAAAACCATTCGCGCCGTCAGCGTCGAAACGGCTGTCCATCCGGGATTTCCAACCGATTTGCAGGCGCAGTGGATGGCCCTGATGTCCTTGGCGGAGGGTGTCTCGCAGGTCACGGAGCAGGTCTTTGAGAACCGATTTATGCATGTGCCAGAACTTCAGCGCATGGGTGCGAAGATCCAGGCAAAGGGAAACACGGCGACCATCCAGGGTGTTGATTCGCTCTCTGGCGCTGACGTGATGGTTTCTGATTTGCGCGCTGGCGCCGCCTTGGTCCTGGCTGCTTTAGCGGCGAAGGGACGAACGGTCATTCACCGGCTCTATCACTTAGACCGCGGTTATGAAGATCTGGAAAGAAAACTTACTTCACTCGGAGCAAACATCACCCGATCCGAAGAGTAAAACACATTGTCTTTTTGATAAAATTCGATACTATGAGTGAGCCATCCGTCATCGTCCGCAAGATCATCAAATCCGTCCGCAGGCGGGGGGATCGTGCTCTTTGTGAGTTAGCAGAACAGTATGACCATGTTCGGCTTTCCCCAAGCCAAATCGTTTTGTCCAAACAGGAACTTGCGAGCGCTCATAAGTACGTTTCCGATTCCTATCTAAAAGCGATTAAGAAATGCGCTAAAAGCATTGAAGCTTTTGCACTTTATGAACTCAAGCGGCTCAGCAAAAGTTGGCTGTTCGCGCATGGCACCGTTTCCGTCGGTCAACTGATTCGGCCTGTCGAGAGCGCGGGCCTCTACATTCCGGGCGGACGATTCCCCTATCCTTCTACTGTTCTGATGAGCGCCATCCCTGCCCGGGTGGCGGGTGTTCGGCGTATCGTGATGGCCAGCCCGTCCAAGAACCTTACCCCCGAAGTTCTCGTGGCAGCTCAATTGGCAGGGTGTGAAGCGGTCTACCGTGTGGGTGGCCCCGGCGCCATCGCGGCGCTAGCCTACGGGACCCGGCGCATACAAAAAGTCGATTTCATCGTTGGCCCTGGCAATCAATATGTGACAGAAGCGAAGAGACAGGTTTTTGGTGATGTCGGTATCGATTCTTTAGCGGGCCCAAGCGAAGTGGTCATTGTCGCTGACCGGGACACTCCCGTGGAATACGTACAACTCGATCTCCAAGCTCAGGCGGAGCATGATCCCGAAGCGCGATCTCTCCTGCTCTCGACCGATCGGCTCCTGATCAAGCGCGTGCAAGAGCGGCTCTCAAGGGATCTGATGAAGCGGGTGGAATTACGTTACGTTAACTCCATTCCGAAAGCCATCGAGCTTGCCAACGAGATCGCGCCGGAGCATCTCGAACTGCTCTTTCGAGACGCAAAGAAAGTCTTGCCGCACATCCGGCATGCGGGCGCGATTTTTCTCGGGCCTACCACCCCGGCGGCCCTCGGAGACTATGTGGCAGGCCCCTCGCATGTCCTGCCTACCAACCGTTCCGCGAGATATTCCAGTGGCCTGTCTGTGGCGAGTTTCTTTAAACGTTCAAGCGTCATCGCCTATGCCGCCCAACCAGCAGAAAAGCCGGATTGGGAGGCGGCGTTGGTCATGGGACAAACCGAAGGGATGGAAAATCACGCCGCGTCGCTACGCTTGAGGATGTCGAGATGAACAAGCCACTGATTGCTGTGGTCGACTATGAGATGGGCAATCTCCACAGTGTGAGCAAAGCCCTCGAAATCGTTGGAGGGCGGGTCAAGGTCACAAGCTCTCCGGCTCTTATTCGTCAAGCATCCGCTGTTGTTTTGCCGGGCGTCGGGGCCTTTGGTGAGGCGGTGAAACGGCTTACACGATTAAGACTGATGGGTGCTCTTGGCCATGCTCTTGAGCGGCGCAAACCGTTCCTTGGGATTTGTTTGGGCTTGCAGCTTCTCTTTGAATCCAGCGAAGAAAGTCCACGCGAGAAGGGGCTGGGATTCTTGAAGGGCCGCGTTCTTCGGTTTCCTTGTTCGATGAACGCCTATCTTAAAGTGCCCCATATGGGATGGAATCAGATTGAGAAATCCCAGACCGTCCACACACCCCTTCTGCGGAGGCTTCGAACAGGGACCTATTTTTATTTCGTTCATTCGTTTTTCCCACAGCCAGACAAGCCTGGTGTTGTGGCGACCGCGACACGCTACGGCCGCTCTTTTTGTTCCTCCGTCGCACTCGAACGGTTGTTCGCGTGCCAATTTCATCCGGAGAAAAGCGGCCAGCAAGGTCTTCTTCTGCTCAAGAACTTCGTTCAAGAGGTCGCACGGTGCTTGTAATCCCAGCGATCGACATCCGGCATGGCCAATGCGTGAGGCTCTATCAGGGGCGCGATGAGCTCAAGACGGTTTACTCGAAGGACCCTGTCGAGATGGCTTCCTTTTGGGCGGGACAAGGGGCGCGCGTGCTGCATATCGTGGATTTGGATGGTGCTTTCCAGGGGAGCCCTTCTAATCTTGATAAAGTGGCACGCATGAAAAAGATTGTGTCCATCCCCATCCAGATGGGCGGAGGGTTCCGGTCCATGGAAACGATCGCGGCCGCTTTCGCCGCGGGTGTTGACCGAGTCGTCCTCGGAACGGCTGCTGTTCATAACCCCGACCTTGTGGCCCAAGCGGTCAGACAATACGGTAAAGCCATCGCGGTGAGCATTGATGTCTCTGAAGATTTTGTCGCTGTGTCTGGCTGGAAGGACATCTCCGCGATTACGTTTGATGTGCTGGTTCGAAAGATGAAACACTTGGGTGTCCAATCGCTGCTCTTTACAGACACCCGAAAAGACGGGACCTTGTCGGGACCTAATCTCGGCGCCATCCAATTATTCTTGCAGGAAGCTGTTGGCACATCGGTCATTGCCTCGGGAGGGATCACAACGGCAGACGATCTCTGGCAACTTAAAGAACTGGAACCTCTGGGACTTGACGGGGTGATCATCGGTAAGGCCTTGTATGATCAGAAGATCACCCTGCAAGAGGCCATTCAAGTCGCAGGGAGCTAAGTCTCATGCTCGCCAAACGCATCATTCCCTGCCTCGATGTCGATGCTGGGCGTGTGGTCAAAGGGACTCGGTTCCTCAATTTGGTGGACTCGGGCGACCCCGTTGAATTGGCGAGGCGCTACAACGTTGAAGGCGCCGATGAGCTGGTCTTTCTTGACATCACCGCTTCTGCAGAGAAGCGAGGGACCTTACTTAAAGTCGTCGAGCGTACGGCCGAGCAAGTCTTTATTCCGCTCACGGTAGGGGGAGGGATTAGGACTGTTGAAGACATGAGGGCCCTGCTGAATGCAGGAGCGGACAAGGTCTCCCTGAACACGGCTGCGGTTGAAGAACCGAGTCTCATCACGAACGGTGCACGGCGATTCGGGTCTCAATGCATCGTGGTGGCGATTGACGCCAAACGACAATCAGGGGGCGGGTGGCATGTTTACACCTATGGGGGTCGCCAAAAGACAGGCATCGATGCCATCGTCTGGGCCAGGCGAGCCGAACGTCTGGGAGCGGGGGAGATCCTTTTGACGTCGATGGACCGCGACGGCACTCAGGCAGGCTATGACATCGCCCTGCTGCGTACTCTTTGCCAGAAAGTCAAGATCCCTGTCATTGCCTCCGGCGGGGCTGGCAAGAATGCGCATTTCTTTGACGCTTTTGCCAAAGGGCATGCCCATGCGGCGCTGGCGGCGTCCTTGTTTCATCGCAAAGAACTACGCATCAGCGAGCTCAAACAATATCTGAAAAAGAAAGGAATCGCTGTCCGGTGCTCGTGATATGAATCTGTATCAGACTCTTAAGTTTGATGATAAAAGACTGATTCCCGTTGTCGTGCAAGACGCGAAGGACGGGACGGTGCTGATGGTCGCCTACATGAACCGGGAAGCCGTCAAGCGCACCCTGCGGCTCAAAAAAAGCGTGTTCTGGAGCCGCTCTCGTCGCGCATTTTGGCTTAAAGGTGAGAGTTCCGGCAATGTCCAGAAGGTCAAGGAGATCAGGATTGACTGTGATGGGGACTGTTTGCTGATCAAAGTCGAGCAAGTGGGCAGGGCGGCCTGCCATAGTGGCCACAGATCATGCTTCTATCGTAAAGTGGTCGCTGGGGCCAGGCTTAAGACCATGGGCAAACCACTTTTTGACCCCAAAAAGGTCTACGGGTGATCAAGAGAATCCTCTTTCTCGTGTCCCTGGCGGTGGGGATCACGCTGATCCTGAGGACGTTTCTCATTGACACGATCTCCGTCGCCTCGGCATCCATGGAGCCGACACTCGGGGTTGGGACCCATTATCTTGTGAACCGACTGGTTTATCGCTTCTCGCGACCCCGACACGGCGATATCATCGTCTTTTTGAGCCCTGTCGATCACAAGAAAGGATCGATCAAACGTGTGATCGCGCTCGAGGGCGACACGATCGAATTGCGCGAGAAAAAAGTTGTTTTAAACCATAAGCCATTAGAAGAGCCGTACGTTGTTTATAAACGCCCCGAAGAACTGCTTGACGGCGACAATCTCGGGCCCTTGAAAGTGCCGGAGGGCCATGTGTTTGTTCTAGGCGACAACCGGGACGAGTCACTTGACTCCACAACCTGGAAGGACTCCCAAACCGGCGAACGAATCTTCTTCTTGGCTCTCTCAAAAATCAAGGGCAGGGTGATTCAGATCCCATGACACCAACGTTTGCGGAGTTCTTGAAACTGGCCCGGACGTACAATCTGATTGCGATTTCGAAAGAATGCGTCGTGGACCGTGTCACACCCGTGTCGGTCTATGAGCGGCTGCAAGCGAAGGAGCCTTATGCCTTTCTGCTGGAAAGCGTTGAGGGTGGGGAACGCTTCGGAAGATACTCTTTTGTCGGACAAAGGCCTCATGCCGTTTTTACTTGCCACGGCCATTCGATCACGTATGAGGAGTCCGGACGTATTCGTCGCTTTGAGTCTCAGAACCCTTTAAAAGAACTGAAATCGATTTTTTCAAAGATCAAAGCAGCGCCGAACCCACATCTCTCTCGTTTCTGGGGTGGCGCCGTAGGCTACTGGGGCTATGACACGGTCCGGTTCTTCGAGAACCTTCCGTCCTCCAAACGGGATGCTCTTTCATGCCCGACAGGGGCTTTCCAACTGTCCGGGGAAATCGTCGCGTTTGACCGCTTCTCCCAAACGGCCCAGGTCATCGCTAATATCCATATCCCTGAAAACGCAACCTCCTCGGCTGCCCTCAAGCGGCTCTATACAAAGGGTTTGCGTTCGATTGACCGTCAGATTTCGCTTCTTGGGAGACATCGGCCGACGACCAAGACTGTCATGAAGTCGATGCCACCGCCGCGACCACTCTCCCAGCAGCACGAGTTTGAACTCGCGGTTGAAAAGGCCAAAGACTATATTCGTGCGGGGGATATCATTCAAGTCGTGCTTTCTCAGCGATGGGAAATGTCCCCTAAGGTCACGCCCTTTCAGGTTTACCGTGCCCTGCGGATGGTCAACCCCTCTCCTTACATGTACCTGCTTCACTTTCCCGGTGTGGATTTGGTGGGTTCAAGTCCTGAACTCCTCGTTCGCAAGGAGGGGGAACGCGCTGAAACAAGACCCATCGCGGGGACAAGACGCCGCGGGGAAAGCCCCGCCGAAGACGCGGCGCTCGCAAAAGAGTTAGAGCACGATCCAAAGGAGCGTGCCGAACATTTGATGTTAGTGGACCTGGGTCGTAACGATTTAGGAAGGGTTTGTGAACCCGGCACGGTCCAGGTGCCAGAGCTGATGACGATCGAGCGATATTCTCACGTGATGCATCTCGTTTCATCCGTCACCGGACAATTGAGTGCATCCGCGAATGCCTTTGATCTATTTCAAGCTTGCTTTCCGGCAGGGACGGTGTCCGGCGCCCCGAAGGTCCGAGCGATGCAGATCATCGATGAGCTCGAGCCCGTCAGACGCGGGCCCTACGCCGGGTCCATTGGCTATTATTCCTATACGGGGGATATGGATATGGCGATTACGATTCGAACGCTTGTCTTCTGTCAGGGGAAAGCGTATATGCAGGCCGGTGCCGGGATTGTGGCAGACTCCGTGCCGGAACGCGAATTCCGGGAATGCCAGCAAAAAGCTGCCGCGCTCTTCGCCGCTGTCCAAATGGCACAGGAGCTCGTATGATTCTCATGATCGACAACTACGACTCTTTCACCTATAACCTGGTTCAATATTTCCAGGAGATGGGACAGGATGTGCGAGTGTTTCGCCATGATGCGATTACCCCGAGTGGTATGGAAGAGCTAAGGCCTTCTCATCTGGTGATCTCGCCGGGACCCGGTGAGCCGACTTCAGCGGGTATTTCGGTCGAGGCCATACAGCGTTTTGCTGGAAGAATTCCTGTTTTGGGTGTGTGTCTGGGTCATCAAGCGATTGGCTATGCTTATGGTGGCAAGGTCGTGCGCGCAGAGCGTCTCATGCACGGGAAGACCTCCCCCATTTGGCATGATACGAAGGCGCTTTTTGCGGGACTTCCAAATCCGTTTACCGCCACGCGCTACCATTCTTTGCTCGTGGAGAAAGCGACGCTTCCATCTTGTCTTGAGGTCAGCGCTTGGACCGAAGAAGGCGAAGTGATGGGGATACGGCACAAGACCCTACCAGCCCTCGAGGGAGTACAGTTTCACCCGGAGTCCATTATGACCTTAGACGGAAAGAGCCTTTTGGCCAACTTTCTCACGCTGCGCACGGGAGTGTCAACATGAGCGTACTGCCGTTTCTCCATAAACTCCTGGACCGTCGGGCCCTCACGCGACAGGAAGCCAAAGAGCTCTTCCTGTTGATCATGAAGGGAGAGCTTTCTCCCGTCCATCTGGCTGCCGTTCTTTCTGCCTTGCGCGTGAAAGGGGAGTCGATCGACGAATTAACAGGTGCTTCCGAAGCCATGCGGGAAGCCTCCGTCTCTGTCGTAACAAACAAAATGCCGCTCGTCGACACCTGCGGGACCGGTGGGGATGGGAAAAGTATTTTCAACGTTTCCACCGCGGCGGCTTTTGTGGTCGCAGGCGCTGGTTACACCGTCGCTAAACATGGCAATCGTTCTGTCTCATCCTCCTGCGGCTCAGCCGATGTCCTTGAGGCTCTGGGCCTCCCGATGCTCGAGCAGGCCTCCATTGCCGAGAAATGTCTGTCCGATCAGGGCCTTGCGTTTCTCTTCGCTCCGGCTTTCCATCCTTCCATGAAGCATGCCATGCCGGTGCGCAAGGAGCTGGCCACGCGCACGATCTTTAACCTGCTTGGCCCGCTTTCGAATCCCGCAAAACCTAATGTTCAATTGATGGGTGTCTATGACCCGATCTGGTTAAAACCTGTGGCGGAAGTCTTGAAGCGATTGGGCTGCGAGTCCGCCTGTGTTGTCCATGGTCAAGGAGAAGATGAAATCTCGCTTTGTGGCCCTACCGAAGTGGCAGAACTGTCTCAGGACACGGTGAGGACCGACACCTGGAGACCGGAAGACTTTGGCTACAAAACTCAAGTCCGGGAAGAGCCTCTGTCGAAAACCCCGGCGGATTTTGCCAGGGCCTTGTTGGAAGTGTTAAATGGCCGCCAGGGCTATTTGAGAAATACAGTCTGTATGAACGCCGGCGCTGCCATCCGCGCTGCGGCGCGCACCAAATCCGGGGGGTCCAAAACAATGACCCTTAAGGATGGCGCCGTCATGGCGCAAAAGAGCCTCGACTCGAAAGCGGCCCTCCGCAAATATGAGCAATTAAAGCGAGCGCTCACGCCCGTTGAGGACGAGCATGTCTGATTTCCTCGCAGAAGTCACGGCCCAGACACGAAAGCGTGTCGATGTCCAAAAAGCGCGGGTCCCGGTCCCCGTCTTGCGAGCGCACCTTCCCACCACTCCCGTCCGATCTTTCAGAAAAGCGATTGAGCAGCCCGGCAGGGTCTCGCTCATCGCGGAGCTCAAGCAGGCCTCACCGTCCGCGGGTCTGATCCGAAAGGTGGAGGACATCCCCGCTCAGATTTCAGCTTACGCACGGGGCGGGGCTGCCGCTCTGTCTATTCTCACAGAAGAAGACTACTTCCATGGTTCCCCGCAGCTTCTGGAAAACGCCCGAAAGCATACCAACCTCCCGATCCTTCGTAAGGACTTCATCATCGACCTCTATCAGATCCTGGAATCCAAAACGCTCGGGGCCGACGCTCTCTTGCTGATCGCGAGCCTCTTGCCTGGAAAGCTCTTGAGAGACTTTATCGTAGAGTGTGAGGGTTGCGGGCTCGATGCCCTCGTTGAAGTGAACTCCCTCCAGGAGCTGGAACATGCCGTGGCTTCGAAAGCTGCGATCATCGGCATCAATAACAGAAATCTCCACACGCTGCGCGTTGACACCTCTACCGCGACAAAACTCCTCCCCAAGGCGACGGGGAAAGGCCTTACGATCGTGGTTGAAAGCGGCATCCAAAGTCCAGCTGAGCTGCGCCCCCTGCAAGATCTGGGGGCCCATGCCGTCTTGGTCGGTGAAGCACTGATGCGATCAGAACATCCGGAATTTCTCGTAAGGGAGTTTGTCCAAGCATGCCGAAAGTAAAGATCTGTGGTGTGACCAACGCGCAAGACGCTCTGTGGGCGGCCAACCTTGGAGCGGACTTTCTCGGATTGAATTTCTGTCCTCAAAGTCCCAGGAAAGTGTCCCTTCAGCACGCGAAAGAACTGGCCGCGCAAATTCCACCTTTCGTGGGTCTGGCGGGCGTCTTTGTTGATGAACCAATGGAGTCCCTGGCCAAGACTGTCAAACGAGTGCCACTTAAAATCATTCAATTGCATGGGATGGAATCTCCTGAGTATTGCCGTGACGCTCGGGCGCTTGGTGTCAAGCTCATCAAGGCCCTTCGTTTACAAAAGCCCCTCGAGCTCGCCGAACTGACGCCTTACGAAGAGCATGTCGATTATTTTCTCTTCGATACCTATTCCGTCGATATGCCGGGCGGCACCGGGCTGAGCTTTTCCTGGGATTGGCTGAAGGCGCTTGAGCTCTATTCCAAGCCCTGGTTTCTCGCTGGAGGGCTTCACCCCGGCAATATTCTCGAAGCGCTCAAGGCTGTCCATCCCCCCATGGTCGACGTGTGCAGTGGTGTTGAGAAATCTCAAACGAGAAAAGACTATGAAGCGATGAAGAACTTTATCCAGATAGCCAAATCGGTGCGATGAGAGCCCTGCCTAACAAGCGAGGTTACTTCGGCCCCTTCGGCGGACGGTTTATCCCGGAGACTCTCTTGCCCGCTCTTCAGCAGCTTGAAGACGCGTATCGAAGAACCCGACAGGACCCGACCTTTAGGAAGGAACTGGCCTACCACCTCAGGACCTTTGCCGGCCGACCGACACCTTTGATGTATGCGAAGAGGCTGAGTGCGGCGCTTGGACACGGTCGCCTCTATCTCAAGCGAGAGGACCTTTGCCACACCGGCTCCCACAAGATTAATAACGCACTGGGGCAAATGCTGCTCACGCGCCACCTTGGAAAAAAGCGCGTCATCGCGGAAACCGGGGCGGGACAGCACGGGGTCGCGACAGCAACTGCAGCGGCTTTCTTTGGCATCGCCTGTGATGTGTATATGGGGGAAGAAGATATCCGGCGGCAGGCACCCAATGTCTTTCGCATGGAGCGCCTTGGTGCGCGTGTCATTCCGGTTAAGAGTGGCACCAGGACCCTGAAAGACGCGATCAATGAGGCGATGCGAGACTGGGTCACCAACGTCGTAACCACCCATTATGTGGTGGGCTCTGTCGTCGGGCCCCATCCGTTCCCCATGATGGTCCGTGACTTTCAGTCTGTTATTGGGCGGGAAGCACGCCGGCAGATTTTGCGCGAGGAGGGTCGCCTGCCCGATTATCTCGTCGCTTGCGTGGGGGGCGGATCGAACTCCATCGGCCTGTTTCATCCCTTTTTTAAGGATCAGTCGGTTCGCATGATCGGTGTCGAACCTGCCGGGAGGGGACTCGCTTCCGGACATCACGCGGCTTCACTCGCCAAAGGCTCGCGTGGTATTCTGCACGGCGCTCTGAGCTATGTCCTTCAGGACCGACAGGGCCAAATCCAGGCGACCCATTCCATATCGGCTGGGCTCGACTATCCGGGCGTCGGGCCGGAGCATGCCTATTACAGAGATTCGCATCGCGCGGAGTATGGAGTCGCTTCTGATCAGGAATGCCTCAACGGTTTTGAGCTCCTGTGCCGGACCGAAGGGATTTTACCAGCGCTTGAACCGGCGCACGCGATTGGTTATCTCAGGAAACATAAGTCGCGCTTTAAAACAAGCGATATCATCATCCTTAATCTGTCGGGACGCGGCGACAAAGACATGCCTATATTACAGGGCCACTATGCGTAATCGTATTGATCGAACGTTTGCGCTATTAAAAGCGAATGGCCATAAAGCTCTGATTGGATATATGACGGCAGGATTTCCAACACCCAAGGCATTCCACCGCTTAGTCCTTTCCATGGCGGAGGCGGGACTCGATATGATTGAAATCGGTGTGCCCTTTTCGGACCCCATCGCCGATGGTCCTACCATTCAACAGTCATCACAAAGAGCTCTGCGTTACCGAATCTCGCCTGACTGGATTTTCCGTGAAGTGCACGCTTGGCGCAGGGGGGGGCTTCAAATTCCCATCATTCTGATGAGCTATGCCAATCCCGTTTATGCGATGGGCATCTCTCGTTTCTTTGAACGCTGCAGTGCCGCAGGTGTGGATGGCGTGATTATTCCGGATATCATTCCTGAGGAAGGCTTGCCCTATCATCAAGCGGCGCGCAAGCACCATGTTCACCTCATTTACCTGGTCGCGCCAACCACTCCGCCGAAGCGCTTGCGTCAGATCGCTGCCCAGTCCCGCGGATTTCTCTATACCGTCTCTCAGACCGGTGTGACGGGAGTTCGACGAAGCTTGCCCCTCCATTTGCATCAGTTCCTAAAATCCGTGAAAGCCGCTTCCCGGAGGCCTGTCGCGGTAGGCTTTGGGATATCATCCCCAGCGCAGGCCAAAAGGGTTGGCCGCACGGTCGAGGGCGTGATTGTGGGGTCTGCCCTCATTCGCGCGGCTGAACGATCCAAGTCCAAACATTTCCGGGATGTTCTCCAGCTCGTTCGTTCGTTGAAAGGAGCACTGCATGCCTCTTGAACCATCGGCCAGAACAAAAAAGGCCATCCCTGAGGGGGTTTGGACTAAATGTGATAAATGCGAACAAATTATTTACAACAAGGAACTCGAAGACAATCTTCGCGTGTGCCCCAAATGCGGCGCTCATTTCAGACTGAGCGCCAGGGAGCGCGTCAAGCAATTATTCGATGAAGGATCCTTTCAAGAGTTGGGACAGAACATCATGCCGAGCGACCCCATCGGTTTTGTCGATATTCAACCTTACGCGACCCGCTTAAAACAAAGCCAAAAAAAGACAGGACAGCGCGATGCCTGTCTCTGTGGTCAAGGCACGGTCGAGGGGCGTCCTCTTGTCGCCGCGCTGCTCGACTTTGACTTTATGGCCGGCAGCATGGGGAGTGTTGTGGGGGAAAAAGTGACTCTCGCGATCGAGATGGCCCTCAAATCGAGGAATCCGCTCCTCATCGCTTCGGCCTCAGGCGGAGCGCGCATGCAGGAGTCTATTTTGTCCCTGATGCAAATGGCCAAGACGAGTGCCGCGCTCGCAAGACTCTCCGAAGCGGGCATCCCGTTTTTTTCTCTGCTTGCTGATCCCACAACGGGTGGCGTCACGGCCTCCTTTGCGATGTTGGGTGACATTATCCTTGCTGAACCGAAGGCCCTCATCGCCTTTGCGGGGCCCCGGGTGATTGAACAGACCATCCGTCAGCAGCTCCCCGAAGGCTTTCAGCTTTCTGAATTCTTGTTGACCCATGGCATGATTGATGCCATTGTCGAGCGCAAAGACCTACGTTCTTGCCTCGGGAAGATGCTGGCTTATTTTGCAACGGAAGAGAAGACGAATGTGCCAGCAGAGAAAGCATCCGGCCAACCCCCCACTTCATGAGCTACGAATCGTTCATCAAAGCTCTTGCTCGCCGTGATGTCTTCCGGATCCGCCCGGGGCTGGGCCGCATACGCAAGGTGCTCGCGGCTCTGGGCTCCCCACAGGACCGTGTGCCCGCTCTTTTGATTGCCGGCACCAATGGCAAGGGCTCCGTTGCGGCTGCCCTTGAGTCTGTGTTACGGGCCAGCGGTTACAAGACCGGGCTTTACACCTCGCCCCACCTCATTCATTTGCTCGAACGTATCAAAATCAATGGACAACCCATCCGTGAGCACACCTTCCTCACGGCTGGTCGCGATATCCGCTCGGCCGAAGCCAAGGTTCGTGTCAAGCTCACGTATTTTGAGTTCCTCACAGCAGCCGCCTTCCATGTGTTCGCACAGGCCGCCGTCGAAATCGCTGTGATTGAATGTGGCATGGGGGGCCGATGGGATGCGACCAACGTCATTCGATCGCCTCTCTTGAGCATCCTGACATCGGTCGGACTCGACCATACGGATTACCTCGGAAAGACGTTGGAAGAGATTGCGCGACATAAATGCGGGATCTTTCGAAGGGGCACGATAGCCCTATCCGGTGTCCAAGGATCTCCCAAAACGGTGGTAGCCAACGAGGCGCGCCTTAAACAATGCACGCTTCTCCAACTGGGGAGGGATTTCAAAATTCAAAGGATTCCTTTTGGGCTCTCGGGTGGGTTTCAGCTCCATAACGCCGCCATCGTTCTCGCCGCACTTCAAGAGCTCACGAAGCAAGCCTGGGTCATTCCCAAGGACACCATGCAAGCCGCGCTCCGACATGTCGAATGGCCTGGCCGCTTTCAGGTGATCACCTCCCCACGCGGACCAACCGTCTTACTCGATGGCGCGCATAATCCATCGGCCATGAAGATGCTTCTCCAAGCTTTACGCAGCTCTGTCTACCGGAAGGCTCCCAAGACGTTCATTTTCAGCGCTTTTAAGGATAAAGACATCCCCTCCATGGGCCGCATGATCTCTCGCGTTGCCGATGAGGTATGCCTTTGTCCATTGTCCGGCCATCGGGCTGCCTCGTTGAACGACTTGCGCAAGGCGATCCATGCACCACGAATACCGGTGCGCACTTTTCACGACTTTGAGTCGGCTTATTTGGCATCGCGGCGTGATACGCCGAAAGACGGGCTGATCGTGATCACAGGATCGTTATCACTCGTCGGAACCGCTTTACAAACGATAGGCACCAACCCAACATCGAGGGCGATTCATGTCTAAGTTCACGCTAGGAATTGATATGGGAGGAACTGGCATCAAGGTTGCGCTGGTCGATCAGAAGGGCAAGATCCATCAGTCCTCCCGTTTACCTACGCCCCTGAAGGCCACGTCGAGAGAGATCATCGCGCCTGTGGTGGAACTCGCACGAGCGGTGATCAGACAAATTGGCAAGGAGCACATCAAAGGCATTGGGGTAGGTTGTGCGGGCGATATCGATTCCAGCAAAGGAGTTGTGCGGATGTCTCCCAATCTGCTTTGGAAGAATGTCCCACTGAAGCGCATGCTGCTCGAACAACTCCACGTCCCCATCCTGGTGGATAACGACGCCAACGTCGCCGCCTGGGCCGCATATGTGGTGGAGGCCAAAAGGCGCGTCAGCAATCTGCTCTGCGTCACGGTCGGCACAGGGGTTGGCGGGGGCCTGGTCATCGATGGCAAGCTTTATCATGGCGCGACGGGCAGCGCTGGCGAGCTCGGACATATGACACTCTGTCCAAATGGAGTCCCTTGTCCCTGCGGCAACCAGGGATGCACCGAGCGCTATGTCGGATCGAAAGCGATGTGCCAGGAAGCGGTCCTGGCTATCAAGTCCGGTACGAAGAGTCTCCTCTCAACGCAAGTCCATGGCGATTGGTCGAAATTATCTCCTCATATCATCCAGAAAGCCGCGCGCGCGGGTGATTCCCTCGCACTGCACCTCTGGGAACAGGCCGGGACACGGCTGGGAACGACGCTGGCATCCGTCGTGAATTTGCTGAACCCCGAATGGATCGTGATTGCGGGTGGGCTATCCCGTGCGGGTCCCCTCTTGCTCCAGCCCTTGAAACGCACCATTCTGGAGAGAAGTTTCCACACCCCCGCAAGAGCTGTGAAACTGGTCATCTCCCGGTTGGATCAGGACCTCGGCATGGTTGGCGCAGGGCTCTTGGCGCATGAACTTTTCAGATAGTCCTCAGCGCTTCTGCCCCCTACCGCTCGAATCGTTGTACCCTAGACCTCTGGTTTTCTTCGCTCGGCTAGCCGGCTGCCGAAAAATCCTTCCGAAGGTCTTACAGGCGTCATTCCGGCGAAAGCCGGAATCCAGAACATCGTCGGTGAACTGGACCCCGGGTCTCCACAAGTCCGGCGACCCGGCCCGCCGGGTGTCTGGAGGGCCGGCTTCCGCCGGGGTGACGTCAAAAGAGACGTTGATACACTTTTTCGGCAGCCTGCTAGCGTTGATCGTGTTCTCCGTCGTCCTAAGACCAGGCATCCTCCAAGCTTTCAACGCTCACCATCCCTTCGACATTTCCTCGGACGTTCTGGAATACAACGATGAGACACAAGAACTGACCGCCGAAGGTCATGTGGTGGTTCTGCAAGGCAGTTCGACACTCCACGCCGACCTCGTCATTTACGACCGCCTGCATAATCGATTGCTAGGACGTGGCAACGTCTTTTTAAGGGACCAGGGATCGGTCCTCGCAGGAAATCAACTGGCCTATGATCTCACCTTACAAAAAGGCGAAATGACAGACGGCAAAGGTTATGGATCGCCTTGGTATTTCCAAGGGGCCCGTTGGGAAAAGAACCTCGATTATTATCTCGGGCGCCAAGCGTCGTTTACGTCCTGTGACTTGATTGACCCTCATTACCATGTTCGCTCGAGCCGCGTGCATCTGATTCCAGACCGCTTTTTCTGGGCATGGGACAACCGCTTCTACATCGACGAAACGCCTATTTTCTACTCGCCCTTTATGTACAAGTCCTTTGAGCCCAAGCGCGTTGTGTTCCAGGTCGAGCCAGGGCACGACACGGTCAAAGGGTCCTTCGCCCGGACGACGACCACCGTCAGGATCCGTGACGGCATTTACGACAAAGTCCTGCTCGATTTCTACACGGTCTCTGGCACGGGTTTCGGAAATGAGTTTAATTATTCTCGGCCAGACTATAAGGGTTCTCTCTTTGGATACTATATCGACCCTAAAGGGACCCCCGAGCTCATTGGAGCGCCGAAGACCGAGCAGTACAACATTCGCTCTTACCACTGGCAACAGGTATCGCCAACGCTCACGTTCCAGTCCAATGTCAACCACCGTAAGAATGTTTCCTTTAACAACCAGTTCTTCACGCAGGACACGAATCAATCCGTGACCGATATCAACAATTCGGTCGCCCTGACGCATTCCAGTAAAAAATCGACCCACCGTGTTCTCTTTAAATCGCTGGAAGCGCCTGATGCCGGCGCTGATCCGCTTTACGGAGAAACGCATATCCAGGAGGCTTCTTTGCCTCGCTATGAGGCCAGTTTCTTCCAGCGTCCTCTTTGGGCCCCGCGTGTCTCGACCGACACCTTAGAACAGGTCTTACACCCCCACCATGTAGGCGCCCTGCAGCTTTCCGGCAATGGGAATTTGGAAAACTCTTATTCGCGGATTGATGACCAGACCCGCTGGCGCGCCAATGCCGCGGCCACTTTTTCGCTACCGGTCAACCTCTCACGTCAATGGTCATTGTCGACAACCCTTACCCCTTCCTTGAAATGGCAGGACAAATACGATCCCTTTGTCAGCACGTCAACCGGTGCGCCTGTGGAAATTCCGTCGGGTTATTTTCGCGGCTACCAGGGACGCTTGGGCGGCACCGGCAATCTCCGCTACAGGCCATGGTCGCCGATTACGCTTGACCAAAACTATAATCTCACGCTCCGCATGGAGCCCAATGCGCTCGCGCTTGATCGCTCGCTCTCGGACGGCGGGGTGGAGACGAACCACTTAAGATGGCTGCTCTATTTCAGGCCATCCCGTCAGATCTTGCTTCGCTCTTTCTCGGGCTATGATTTAAGATCCCTCGAGGATGAAGACCCCTATCAATACAGTCAGAGGCGCGTGGATCCCTGGACCAATGAGTTGACCATCCAGCGATCGGGTTCCCCCCATAGTTATTTCTTCCGCCATCAGATGGGTTATTACCCTACGCGAAGCCTTCTCTGGGAAGCCGATGCAAGGTGGAAATGGCCGCACAATACGTCCTTGCAGACAGGACTCTCCTACAACGCCGGCCAGGCCGGTTATCTCACGTGGAACAATACGGCGGCGTTTTACTATTCGAGCTCATGGCGCGTCGAGGCCATCCTCAATTCGCTCATACCGAACACCCGTTGGGGTGACCTCCGGTATGCCTCGCTCCTCCAATCGCAGTTTGTGGTCACGCGCAACATGCACTGCTGGGACATCCAGTTCATTTACAAAAACCTGCCACCCGTAACACGGGAATACTCCGTTCTCTTTAATTTGAGGATGGGTGCTCAGAAGGCACGTGAGAAAAGTGACAGGGAGTTTGAGGCGCAGTTTTATCCTTGGCGGGCAACAGACTGATAGAGCAAATAATCGTCATCCTCTTCAATTAGCTCGGCTTTCCCTCTCAACAAAGCCCGCCATTCCGTGAGTCTTTTGGCGTTGTCGAAGGTCGGAATGAGAATAAAGCGCACTCCTTGATGGAGCATGGTGAGCACGTCGTCCTTCTTCCATCGGGAAGGCTCGAGACTGTACCCATAGCGATGGAGATAATAAAGGTGTTGTGGCTTTTCATGCGTGATGACGAGTACGAGGTCTTTCGGTTGGGCTCGTCGATCAATCGCTTCTTTCACGCGGGACAGATAGTCGTATTCAACACGATACCAATGGCCAATTCGAAATGCCGCATGCACGGGGATTCCAATCACCAGAATCAGAAGAAAGACGCTTCGGATGAATCTCCCTTGGGCATACCCCTTGAGCATGCCAATGCCGCTCGCGATCCAAACCGCTGCAACAGGAGCCACGGGCAAGAGCGTGTATTTGTGCATGAGGCCGTAGCCGCCAAGAAGCACAACATAGACAAGGCTCGTCAGCGTCCAGCCCGCTAAAAGGAATAAAGACTTGGCCTTGCGCAGGTTGTAAAACCCGGCGCCGGCCAAGAGCAACCCGGGGTAAGTAAACACGAGTTCTGGAAAACGGGACCAAAACTGGTCTTTCCATAAGCCAACGGAGAAGACAGGGGCAAGATTAGCCAGATGATCGGAAAGGCCAAGGGGAAGAAGGACCACGGGCGCACTCTTCGCATAGTCGTACCAGGCGAAACAAAGCCCCAAAACGCTGAGCAGGAGCGCCAGCCAAGAAAGCTGGAAGACGGCACGCCATTTCCCATGATCATAAGCAATAAAAAACCACAGGCCGACAATCAGATAGAGGAAGGGAAGTTTCAAGAGCGGCGCGATGGCCGCAAGAAGAAGCGCATTGATCCAATAAATCGCCTTCCTCTTGCCGGATTGCCACAGGTCGGCGTAACAGGCGAATCCGATGAGCCCCCAGAGGGCCATCGGTTCCGGTTGCACCGTACGGGTGAAATAGATGTGGATCGGGATCGCGCAGAGAACCAGGGCGCTGTAGAAGGCAATCGTTTCGCCGAGACGTGGCTGGACCAAACGATAGAGATACCATGCGCCCCACGCGGCGAAGACCATGCTCAAGAGTCTGCCGAATAACTCATTCGTTCCAAAAGCACTGAACAGCATGGCCAGGAGATAACTGTAAAGGGGAAATTCGGTCCCGGCTCGCACCGGAGGCCCTTCGGTGTCGACTTCGGGTGATAGAAAGTGCATGCCGTGCTGCGCATAGTTCCTCGCCATCGATGCGGTCTGACACTGCCGGTAGGCATGGTAGTCTCGTAGGGGAGAAAATAATCCCGGGAGGTGCACGGCGAAACTCCAGAGCACAATCAACCAAAACGACGATGTGGTATTCGTCCAACGCAAGTTGGTTAAGTATACTTAGAGGGCCTCCTATGAGAAAAGGGATCATTTTGGCCGGCGGTAGCGGGACGCGGCTCTTTCCGATCACTCGAGCAGCGAGCAAGCAATTGCTCCCTGTCTATGATAAGCCCATGATCTACTACCCGCTCTCCACACTGATGCTCTCGGGCGTGCGGGAGATCCTGATCATCACGACGCCGCATGAGCAGGAAGGATTTATTCGGCTGCTGGGGAATGGTTCTTGGCTCGGTCTTCGTCTTTCCTACGCGGTGCAGCCGTCCCCGCGAGGCATTGCCGAAGCGTTTTTGATCGGCGAGGAGTTCATCGGCCACGACCCCGTGGCCCTCATCCTGGGCGACAATATCTTTTATGGCCATGGCTTGACCGCCCAGCTCCAGAAGGCCTCCCGACAGAGCCGAAGCGCCACAATCTTCGCGTATCAAGTCAAAAATCCCGAACACTACGGTGTCATCACGTTCAATCAGAGAGGCCGGGCGCTCTCCATCGAAGAGAAGCCTACCAAGCCGCGCTCGTCGTACGCTGTCCCGGGGCTTTATTTCTTTAGCTCGGATGTGATTGAGGTTGCCAAGAAGCTCAAGCCCTCCCAACGTGGAGAGCTCGAAATTGCCCATGTCATTGAAGTGTATTTGAAAAAGAAATCTCTTCATGTGGTTGAGCTAGGGCGCGGCATCGCTTGGCTCGACACGGGCACATATGATTCACTCCTTCAAGCGTCGAACTTCATTCAAGCCATAGAACAGCGGCAAGGACTCAAAGTGGGTTGTCTTGAAGAAATCGCCTATCGGTTCGGGTACATCAGTGCCGACCACGTCCGTGAGCTCGCTCGTCCCATGGCCAAGACAGATTACGGCCAACATCTTCTGCGACTGCTCTCATGAAGTTTAGCGAGACACCCTTGCCGGGCGTAATCCACATCGAACTCGACGTCTACCGTGACCCACGGGGGTACTTTTTAGAAAGTTATCACGCCGCCAAATACGCGCAAGCCGGCATCACAGGCCCGTTTGTTCAGGACAATATATCGAAATCTTCGCGGTCGACGTTACGCGGGCTGCATGCTCAGCTCGTTCGTCCTCAGGGCAAACTTGTCCATGTCGTGACAGGGGAGATTTGGGACGTGGCCGTCGATATTCGTCCATCGTCTCCTACCTATAAGAAATGGTACGGCATTACACTTTCCGAACAGCATCCTTGCCAGCTCTACATCCCAGCTGGCTTCGCGCACGGATTTTGTGTGCTCAGTGAGGCGGCTGAAGTGCAATACAAATGTACGGATCTCTATGATCCTTCGAGCGAAATCCATCTGGCCTGGAATGATCCGGATCTTGCCATAGCCTGGCCCATACGAAATCCTGTCCTCTCCGTTAAAGATCAACAAGGTGTGACCATAAGACAGATCGAACGTGACCTGTCCAGCGCCTTTAGTATCTAAAATTTCAAATAATGTAAAATTATCAACCTAGAATCTTCAGTAGACGTCACCCCGGCGAAAGCCGGCCCTCCACACATCCGGCGGGCCGTCCGTCCTGCCGTGTGGCGGACGGGGTCTATCGTGCTACGACGGACATGATGGATCCCGGCGTTCGCCGGGATGACAGCACAGAAAAGTGTAGCAGGGCCGGACGATAAAGCTTTCCCAAAGGAAGATTTCGGACTAATCAAGAGATGAAGTGCTTAGTGACCGGCGGTGCCGGGTTCATCGGTTCCCATGTTGTCGAAGCCTTGCTTACGCGCGGGGATTCTGTGCGTGTTTTGGACAACATGACCACGGGCAGACCAGAGACCATCGAGGCTTTTGGATCTCGCATTGACTTCATTCGTGGCGATCTTCGCGAAAAAGTGGACCTCGAAAAGGCTGTTCGGGATGTGGAAGTCATCTTCCATCAGGCGGCCCTGCGTTCTGTCCCACGATCGATGGATGACCCGACATCGTCTAATGACGTCAATGTCGTTGGGACGCTAGGTTTGCTTCTAGCGGCGCGTGACGCTCGAGTGCGGCGCGTCGTGTACGCCTCCTCCTCGTCAGTCTACGGCGATCAAAAGAAATTTCCCCAAATCGAAACCATGCCGTGCGTGCCCCTGTCTCCCTATGCTGTGTCGAAGCTCGCGGCAGAGCACTACAGTATCGTTTTTGCGAAATCCTTTGGTCTTGAGACCGTCTCCTTACGCTACTTTAATGTGTTTGGGCCCAGACAACACCCTGAATCGCAGTATGCGGCGGTCATCCCCAAATTTCTCCAGTCTGTCAAAGACGACAAGCCCCTGGAGGTCCATTCCGACGGCAAGCAGTCAAGAGATTTCACCTATATCGAGAATGTCGTCCAGGCTAATCTCTTGGCCGCCGAACGCCCCAACATCTCGGGAGAGGTCTTTAATATCGCCAATGGAAAGAATTATGCGCTTCTGGACATTATCAGCGTCCTCGAAAAGCTTGCCGGGCACAAAGTGACGCGCCACCACACGCCACCCAGGCCAGGGGATGTTCGCATGACATGGGCGGATATCCGTAAAGCCAAGAAACAGCTTGGCTACAAGCCCCAAGTCGGCCTAGAAGAGGGGCTCAAAAGGACTTGGGAATGGTTCAATAAGTCGTGAGACTCCTCGTCACAGGTGGGGCTGGTTTTATTGGGTCCCATTTTATCCGACTCATGATCAAGCGGCAGGATGTGCGGCTGATCATCAATCTCGATAAGCTTACCTATGCGGGGTACCTGGAAGGCCTTCGCGAATTCAAGCAGAGTTCAAAATATCGTTTTGTGCGTGGCGACATCGCATCCGATACGGTCGTGTCACGATTCATGCGTCAGGTTGACCATGTGGTCAATTTTGCCGCGGAAACACATGTCGACCGATCGATCCAAGACGCAGCTCCTTTCCTCCATTCCAACGTGGTAGGCGTCCATACTCTTCTAGAGGCCGCCAAGCGCTTTCAGGTTCAACGTTTTTTGCAAATCTCAACCGATGAGGTGTATGGCTCCTTAGCGCGCGGCTTTGCTTCCGAAGAGTCGCCTCTCGAACCTCGAAGCCCGTACTCCGCGAGCAAAGCCGCTGCCGATCACCTCGTTCAAGCCTATCATCACACCTACGGACTCCCGACGCTCATTACACGCTCTGGCAACAATTATGGCCCCTACCAATACCCGGAAAAGTTCTTACCGCTTTTTATCACACGCGCACTCACAGATGAACGCTTGCCGTTATATGGAGACGGCTTGCATGTCCGCGAATGGCTTCATGTGACGGACCATTGCCTGGCGATTGAGCGTGTATTGAGAAAAGGGTGCCCTGGCGGGGTTTACAACATTGGGACAGGCCGAGGGTGGACCAATCTATCCGTCGCGAAGATGCTTTTGCGCGAGCTCAAGAAACCTGCTGCCTTGATCCAGCACGTACCCGATCGACCTGGGCATGATCGCCGTTACGCCTTATCCGCCAGGAAAATCCGACGTGAGCTAGGCTGGACGCCCAAGATCCGCTTCGAGGATGGCCTCGTTGAGACCGTCGCCTGGTACCAGAAGCACCAGGCCTGGTGGGAATCGATCCTCTACCGTTCATCGTCCTATCGAAAATATTATCGTTCTCAATACGCGGGGAGGGCCAGGTGAAGATCGTTTTGACGGGAGCTGGCGGCCTGCTTGGACACGATGTCTCGATCTTGTTTGAAAAGAGCCATGAGATCATCGCGATCGACATCACGAGACCTGCCTGGATCGCCCATGAGCGCTTCCGGGCGTGCGATCTCACGAACGCCGCCCTCACGTATGCGACGATCACCAAAGACAATCCTGATCTTGTGGTGCATTGCGCGGCCTACAATAATGTGGATGGCGCGGAATCGGATCCCGATGCCGCCTTTCGAGGCAACGCGCTGGCCACGCGCAACATCGCGCTCGCCTGCCAACGTTTTGACACCACCCTCATTAGCGTCTCGACCGATTATGTCTTTAGCGGGACCGATGCCCTGCCGAGCGGCTATCGTGAGTATGACACCTGCCGACCCATCAGTACTTACGGACACTCGAAACTCTGGGCGGAGATCTTTGTGAAGGACCTCTTGTCGAAATACTTTATCGTTCGGACTTCTTGGCTCTTTGGGCCTGCGCGCAACACGTGGGTGGACAGTGTCATAGACGCGGCGCGTCGCGATGCCCCCATCCAGGCTGTGACCGACATGGTCAGCGCACCCACCTACACCCCGGACCTCGCGGCCGCGCTTTTGCGGCTCGCGGAGAGCCGACATTATGGAATCTACCATGTCACCAATCATGGGTTTTGCTCGCGTGTTGAGCTGGCCGAAGAGGTGCTGCGACTTCACAAGATGACGCCCTACCGTGGTTTGCGTAAAATGACCCTTTCTGAATTGGGTTTACCGGCCCAACGTCCAGCGTTTGCTGGATTAGACAATCTGGCTTGGAGGCTTGATGGTTTTCCACTTTTGCGACCCTGGCAAGAAGCCATGCAAGAACACTTTAGTCAAAAGAAGGTGACGACATGAAATCAATGAATGTCTGTGTGATCGGTTGCGGGTATGTAGGCCTTGTGACAGGCGCGTGCCTGGCCGAAATAGGCCACCAGGTGGTATGCGTCGACAATGACGCGTCGAAGATCGCAGCGCTCAAAGCCGGCCGCATCCCGATTTACGAGTCAGGCCTGGACGCGCTCGTCGCCCGTCATGTGAAGAACAAACGCCTATCCTTTGAGCCGACCCTGGCCCGTGCCATGGAAAACGCTCAGATTGTTTTTATTGCGGTGGGTACCCCTCCGCGCTCCGACGGTTCCGCCGATCTGACCTATATCGAGGCGGTCGCCAAAGACATCGCGTTGAATTTGAAGGCGTACACGGTCATCGCTGAAAAGTCAACGGTCCCTGTTGAAACAGGAGAGCAGGTCGAACGCACCATCACACGCTTCAATCGAAAACAAGTACCGTTTGACATGGTGTCAAACCCCGAGTTCCTGCGTGAAGGGACTGCGGTTCATGATTTCCTTAAGCCAGACCGTATTGTGATCGGCTCCAAGTCCAAGCGCGCCACCAAGGTGATGACGGATCTTTACGCACCGCTTAAAGCGAAGCTGATTTTGACGGACCTCAAGAGTGCGGAGCTCATTAAGCACGCTTCGAATTCGTTTCTTGCGACCAAGATATCCTTCATGAATTCCGTATCAAGAGTCTGCGAGCTCGTGGGCGCTGACGTGAAACAGGTTGCTGAAGGCATGGGGCTGGATCCGCGCATAGGACGATCGTTTCTTAACGCCGGGCTAGGCTTTGGCGGGTTTTGCTTGCCGAAAGACCTGGAGGCCTTTCACTATATCTCGAGACGCGTCGGTTATGACTTTGAGTTGCTTCGCGTTGTCAAAGAGGTGAACGAACAACAACGTCTGCATCTCATCAAAATCATTGAAGACTCCCTCTGGAACCTGAAGGGGAAAACCGTTGGCCTCTTGGGCATCGCCTTCAAACCTTTTACAGACGATATTCGTTTTGCTCCTGCTCTCGATATTATGGACCGCTTGCTTGATCATGGCTGCAAGGTTCGAGCCTATGATCCGGTCGCTATGGAGAAGGCCAAACAGATCACCCAACACATTGTCTATTGCAAAAACGCTTACGAAGTCGCCGATCATGCCGATTGCTTGGTCCTCGTGACGGAATGGCCGGAGTTTTTGCGGCTCAACTTTACCAAGATCAAACAACAGATGACACATCCGATCCTCATTGATGGCCGCAACGCCCTCGATGGCTCTAAACTCAAAGCCCTTGGTTTTGAATACCGTGGAATGGGGAGGTTTGCCTGATGCGTGTCCTGATTACGGGAGGGGCAGGCTTCATTGGCAGCCACCTTTGTGACTTCTTTTTGGCCAAAGGACATAGCGTGATTGCCATGGACAACCTCCTGACCGGCGCCATGCGAAACATTGAGCACCTGATGGGGAAAAGGTCTTTTCAGTTCATCCGGCATGACGTGACGAATTTCATTCATGTGCCGGGAAAGCTCGATGCGGTCCTTCACTTCGCGAGTCCCGCGTCGCCACGAGATTACCTGGAGTACCCCATTCCGACACTCAAGGTGGGCGCGCTTGGAACGCACAAAGTTTTGGGATTGGCCAAAGAGAAAAAGGCCGCCTTTTTGCTTGCCTCGACCTCTGAAGTTTATGGCGATCCTTTGGTGAGTCCCCAGCCTGAGACCTATTGGGGCCATGTGAACCCGGTGGGGCCAAGAGGCGTCTACGATGAAGCGAAGCGCTTTGCCGAAGCGATGACCATGGCTTATCACCGCTATCACCATATGCAAGTGAGGATCGTCAGAATCTTTAACACCTACGGTCCGCGGATGCGCCATAACGATGGACGAGCGATCCCGAACTTTATTGGCCAGGCTCTCCAGAATAGGCCGATCACGATTTATGGCGACGGCTCACAAACACGAAGCTTCTGCTATATAGAAGATCTTGTGGAGGGCCTCTACAAGCTGCTCTTTTCTAAGATCAACTCACCCGTCAATATTGGCAACCCCAACGAGATGACGCTGAATCAACTCGCTGACGCGGTCAGGCGGCTCACCAAGTCAAAGAGCAAACTGGTCCATCGTCCCTTACCCGTTGATGATCCTCGCACTCGCCGTCCTGATATTTCGATTGCCACGAAGCAACTTCGTTGGAGACCCCGCGTCCCTCTTGAAACAGGATTGAGAAAGACCATCAAGTACTTTTCAGATTCCGTGCGTCAGATATGAACAAACCTCCAGACATACCGAGGCGCGTCCCCATCACCGATCTGGGCCGTGAGTATGACACGATCAAATCAGAGTTAACGCCCGTCCTCGACAGGATTCTCAGCTCGGGGTCCTACGTCCTTGGGAAGGAACTCAGCGCCTTTGAACATGAGCTGAGCGCTTATCTTGGCGCTCGTCACGCCATCGGTGTCAACAGCGGCACAGATGCCATCCACCTAGCCCTTCGGGCGCTGAATATCGCGGGTGGGGATGAGGTCATTGTCCCAGCGATGTCCTTCTTTGCGACCGTTGAACCCATTGTCCTCTTGGGAGCAAAACCTGTCTTCGTTGATATAGACCCTAAAACGTACGCGATTAATCCAGCCCTCATCAAGCAGAAGATCACAAAGCAAACGAAGGCCATCATCGCTGTGCATCTTTATGGCTTGCCAGCTGACCTGCAGTCGCTATTAGAGATTGCCCAAGAACATAACATTCCACTGATTGAAGATATGGCACAAGCCATCGGCAGCACTTATCGAAATAAAAAGATTGGCTCGTGGGGTTCGATCGCCTGTCTTAGTTTCTACCCAACCAAGAACTTGGGTGCCTGCGGCGATGCTGGCGCTGTCATCTCTTCTTCTGATGAGCTCGCGGAGCGTGTCCGAAACCTTCGCAACCATGGAGCCAAGATCAAGTATCACCACGATGAAGTCGCCTACAACTCACGCTTAGATGAGATCCAGGCCGCGGTCTTGCGCTTAAAACTCAAGCACCTTGATGAATGGAATCGTCGACGCCAGAATCTGGCCAAACATTACACCAAGGCCCTGGCCGGTCTGCCGCTCATTTTGCCTCACGAATCTCCTGATCGGGAGCACGTTTATCATTTGTATACCGTGCAATCCGAGCGTCGCGATGAACTCAAGACGTTTCTGGAACAGAAGAAGATTTCGGTAGGCCTTCATTATCCTATCACGCTACCCTTGCTCCCAGCGCTGAGTCATCTCGGTCATCACGTGAATGATTTCCCGGTAAGTGAAAAGCTGGCACGACAAACTCTAAGTCTCCCGTTGTACCCTTTCATGTCAACGGATGATGTGGACTTCGTCTCAGATCAGATCAAAGCCTTTTATTAAGCCACTTCGCGCTCAGTGATGTTCCTTTTCTTTGGTTTAATTACAGCGCATCAACCCGTCGTTACCTCTCCAAGGAAGGGGCTCCTGTCATGAACACTGATACGTCACAACCGTCCGGAACCACCCCGCAAGTGCAGTCCCGAACCTTCTTGCATGCCATGGACCGAGCGCTCTACCCTATTACGTTGGGATATACAGCCGTCATCTTTGCCTTTCAACTGTATGAGTTTTTTAAAGGCGGGACTTATGCCTCGCGCGTTCCCTGGGGGGATGTGTATTTAGCGCTTCTTGGCGGCTACGCGGCACAACGGGAAGGCGCCAAGTGGCTTGGGGCCGACGAATCGATCATGCGCCTGCGGCGTGGCGAACTTTTCATCGGACTCTGGTTTGCGCTCTACTTGGCGCTCGCCGCGTGTGCGAACCTTTCGACACGATGGTCGCTTCCGCAGGAATTGAAGACCATCACGCTCGGCGTGCTGGGCATCTTTGCCGCGACGGGGGTGAGCGCGAGCCTACGCCAAGCCTCGCGAAAAACTCCTGGAGCAGCCTCGCCGCCGCTCGACCAGGCCGCCAGTGACCGACGCGTGCGCCTGATCCGGCTGCTCAATGAGCAGGGGCCGCTGACGAGTGAAGAGGTTGCCGCCCGTTTAGGGATCTCCCAACCGACCGCCTGGCGGAGCCTGGAGGATCTTGTGAAAACTGGCAACGCGCGCCAAAGCCCTTCCTCCAATACGCGCGAGCGCCGCTATGAGATCGCTAAACTCCCTTCACCCAAGGACCTGGCATAACCCGCACCTCACCTATTCATGACCTATTCACGACCTATTCATCACCTATTCATGTATGTCCGACCTATTCACGATGAATAGGTGTGCCTTCTTTCAGACGATAAACCCACCAAGGTGACCTATTCATGACCTATTCATCACCTATTCACGTCGTGCGGGGTGGCACGAGGCTTCTAATTCTGGCTTCCTGCTTGCAGAAGCATAGAGCGATGCGCCTGGCGGTGGCGTCTTAAGAGTAGCAGGAAACTTTTGTGGGTCCTTTCCGCGGGGGAGTGAGGCATCTCACTCCGGCGCTCCCGGACAACCCGGCGGTGCGTCTCGAGCTGCCTGCGGAACTCGCCTCCTTCCTGTAGACTAGAGGGCGAGGCTCATCCATCCTCGGCAAAACGCTCTCGTCGCCCCGCCGCCGTCCGCGAGTCGTTCGCTGCCTCACTCCCCCGCGGCAAGAAGTGTTCGCGTAATTGTATGAGTAGAACTTCTTTCCATGGAGCAGGGGTCTAGCGAGCGACTCGAAATTTCAAGCGTTTTGGCGAGGGCGTGACCAGCCGAGGACTGTGTGAGGGCATCCTTTGCACAAATCTAGGGAAGTCCCGAGTTCCGCAGGCTGCCCTCGCCATAACGCTGACCCTCTGTAGCCCGGCTTGATCTGGGCTATGGAGGGGGAAATTTCGCCGGAGCGAGCAGGCCCCTGCTCCATGGGATAGAAAGGACCCCCCTAATGATTTCCTGCTCCGCGCCTTCCGGATTTCAAGGAGAGACGACGGAGCTTGTGCTAAAATGTCGCACACCCTAAATTGCTTATGAGCAAACGCGCGCTGATCACCGGCATTACAGGCCAAGACGGCTCTTATCTTGCTGAGCTTTTGCTCAGCAAGGGTTATGAGGTACACGGCATCATTCGTCGCTCGAGTTCCTTTAATACGGGTCGCTTAGTCAATATCTACGAGGACCCCCACGCCCCTCATCCAAAACTTCTTCTCCATTACAGTGACCTGACCGATGGCAGCGCGTTAAACCAGCTGCTGAAGCAAATTAAACCCGACGAAATCTATCATTTGGGCGCCCAAAGCCATGTCCGTGTCAGTTTTGACATTCCGGAATACACGGGCGATGTCACCGGACTCGGCACCCTGCGGCTCCTGGATGCCATTCGAGACAGCGGTGTTCAAACGAAATTCTACCAGGCGTCCTCAAGTGAGATGTTTGGAAAAGTGCAGGAAACGCCGCAGACGGAACGCACCCCCTTCTACCCCCGAAGCCCCTACGGATGCGCCAAACTCTATGCGTATTGGCTGACGGTCAACTACCGAGAAGCGTATAAGCTTTTTGCATGCAACGGCATCCTTTTTAACCATGAATCTCCACGCCGTGGAGAGACGTTTGTTTCGCGTAAGATTACAAGAGCCGTTGCCCGCATCAAAGCCGGGCTCGACAAAGATCTTTATCTTGGCAATCTGAAAGCTCAGCGTGACTGGGGTTACGCACCGGAGTATGTCGAGGCCATGTGGCTCATGCTCCAACAGGACCGGCCGGATGATTACGTCATTGCCACCGGTGAGACGCATACTGTAGAAGAGTTCTGCCAGGAAGCCTTTTCGTACGTCGGGTTGGATTGGAAGACTTATGTCCGGATCGATCCTCACTACTTCCGCCCGACCGAAGTGGATCTCCTCATCGGTGACGCAACCAAAGCGAGGAACCTGCTCAAGTGGACGCCTCGTGTGAAGTTCAAGGAACTTGTTCGACTCATGGTTGACGCGGACCTCCAACGCGTGCAAACCGAGCTGGACGGCACCCGCAAGATGACGGCACCCCTTCGGCAACCCTAAGCATGTCATTACCCTTCCATTGGTCCTCCCAGCGCGTGCTGGTCACCGGAGGCAAAGGATTCCTCGGATCCTATGTTGTAGAAGGTCTCAAGAATCTCGGGTGCAGGCACATCAGCATCCCCGAGCATCACAAGACTGATCTGCGCGATGCCCGAGTCATTGATCGCTACCTGTCTACCGTCAAACCCAACCTGATTATTCACTTGGCTGCTAATTGCGGTGGGATTGGAAAAAACCGGGAGCGTCCGGGAGAGCTCTTCTACGATAACGCGGTGATGGGCATTCAGTTGATGGAATTGGCACGCCGCCATGGCGTTAAGAAATTCGTCCAGGTGGGCACGGTTTGCGCCTATCCCAAGTTTACGCCTGTTCCCTTCAAAGAGTCCGACCTCTGGAAGGGCTATCCCGAGGAAACGAACGCCCCTTACGGGCTTGCCAAGAAGATGTTGCTCGTTCAAGCACAGGCCTACCGCACCCAGTACGGTTTTAACGCCATTTATCTCTTGCCCGCGAACCTTTACGGACCGGGCGATAATTTCGATCCCAAGTCATCCCACGTCATTCCAGCGATCATCCGCAAGGTCTACGAAGCCAAGATCCACCACAAAGCAAGCATTGAGGTCTGGGGCACCGGGCGGGCAAGCCGGGAATTTCTCTATGCCGATGACGCCGCAAAAGGAATCTTGCTAGCGGCCCAGCGCTATAACGGTGCCGCGCCGGTCAACCTGGGCACCGGGAAGGCTATCACCATTAAGGCGCTCGTTCACGAGATCTGTTCTTTGCTTCACTATGGGGGCAAGATCCGATGGAATACGTCCCAGCCGGATGGACAGATGAAGCGCCGGCTGGATACAAGCGCCGCATCATCCTTCGGTTTCCGTGCTAAGACCCCTCTTACGACTGGCCTGAAGCGAACCATGGACTGGTATATTCAAAGCCATGGGGGAAATGGACCGCTTTGATATGAAGAAGCTTCCTGCCTCGTTCTGGTGGAATCTCTATTTCTTCATCGTCGCGACGTGTTATCTCGTCTCACGATGGAACACCTTGCGAGACCGCCTATGACGCTCAAAGGGACTGCCCATCAGGGACCTTCGAGAGGCGTCTCGGATATCCTGACCGTCCTCATTCCGGTTTACAACGAAGTCTTATTCATAGGTGAGATCTTAAGACGCGTTCAGGAAGTCCCCATTTCCAAAGAAATCATTATTGTGGACGACTGCTCAACCGACGGCACGCGTGAATTCCTTAAGCGTCTCCAGGAACACCCCGAGGCTCACTTCCCGTCCCAGGCGAGTGCCCCGATGACGCTCAAGATTGTTTTCCATGAAAAGAACCAGGGAAAAGGCGCTGCCATTCGTACGGGCATTGCCCACGCCACAGGCCAAATCACCATCATCCAGGATGCGGACCTGGAATATGATCCGACGGATTACGTGAAGCTCCTGAAACCCATCCAATCTGGACATGCTGATGTGGTCTACGGCTCGCGGTTCCGAGGGGAAACAGCCCGTATTCACTTTTTCTGGCACGCCGTAGCCAATAAAATGCTGACGCTTTTTTCCAACATCCTCACGGACCTTAACTTAACGGACATGGAGACCGGCTATAAGATGTTCCGCACGTCCATCCTCCAATCCATCCCGATCCGTTCGAACCGCTTTGGATTTGAACCCGAAATCACGGCTAAGCTAGCGAAGCTGCGCTGCCGTATTTATGAGGTGCCCATTTCGTATTACGGCCGCAGCTACGAAGAGGGGAAAAAGATCACGGCGTGGGATGGTGTCAAGGCCATCTTCGTGATGCTCTGGTTCTGGCTCGTGGATGATCTTTATGGAGAATCCGCTGGCCTGCGCACCCTACGTATCATGGAAGGCGCTGGAGCCTATAACCGCTGGCTCTTTGATCAATGCAAGCCACATCTGGGCGAGCATGTCCTTGAGGTGGGAGCAGGTGTCGGAAATATCACCAAGCTCCTCCTTCATAAGCCTTCGGTGGTCGTCACCGACTTTTCCGACGAGTATGTTTCAGAGCTGCGCAGCAAATTCTGGCACTTCCAAAACCTCAAGATTGCAGCTCTTGATCTTACGAAGGAAGATTCTGTGAAGCGATTTGGCCACCCAAAGGATATCGACACCATATTGTCGATGAACATGCTGGAACACATCGAGAACGATCAGCTTGCCGTCAAGCATATGTATAGTCTGCTGCCCGCGAAAGGTCGCCTGGTGATTCTTGTGCCGGCGCATGCCTGGTTGTTTTCTGAAATGGACCGCCATTTGGGTCACTTCCGACGCTATACGAAAAATAGTTTGTCGTGCGTCTTAGAAAATGCCGGGTTCAAAGTAATCCGTAGCCGCTATCTGAATTGGATTGGAGCGATCGGATGGTTCGTGAACGGGCGCCTCTTGCGGAAAAAGCTGATCCCAAGTCGCCAAATCCGTCTTTTTGACTTGATCATCCTCCTCTTAGGCATGGAACGCTATGTCAGCCCTCCCTTCGGATTGTCTGTCCTTATTATTGCTGAAAAACCTTAGCATCGAGCTCCATGGCATGAGAATCGGGCATCTACCTACGTGGCTCTTAATCATTGGCTATCCCATCTTTTGGCTCGAGATGTATCTCCGCCCGGGAGCGCACAGTTCGGCCCTTGCGCCCGCCCTCTTCCTGCTCGTGGCCGTCCATGTAGGCTGGAAAGATAAAGGAGTCATCCCACTCCTAAAGTCACACGCTCGTCGAACGATACCTGACCACCTGAATATCCTCTTAATTCTTGTGATTCTTACGATCGCATGCGTGGCCTCTCTTTTGCCACCCCATCTCATTCAAGAAATCGATGCTTTGAATTACCACCTCACGATGCCACGGCAGCATCTCATTTCTGGCACCTTTGAACACATGCCCTGGGCCATAGCCGATTTATGGCCATTGCCTCTACAGTTCTCGCTGGCCCCCTTTTGGTTCTCCACACCATGGCCAAACAAGTTCCCACAGTTCATTTTTCTTGTTGGCTTACTTTTGGTGAGTCTCTCTATGCTTCGCAAAGTAGCGCCTCAAAAGAACCCTCCCAGCCTCTTGCTCCTGAGCGCCATCGTAGGATCACATGGTCTTGCGGTCCAGTTTGGTCTTGCTATGCTGGACATCTCCATTGCCTACCTTGCTCTGGCCTGTCTCGATAGCCTCCTCAATAAGAATTGGATCATCGGCAGTGTCGAGTTCACATTCTTATTCTGGTCCAAAGCCTTCATGCCGATTCAAATCACTCTTTTGTTACTGGGCTTTCTCGCTCTGGAGATGACCCGGCGATTCATGGATGGGAGGTGGATGCTAGGATTTCAGGAGCATAGGCCATTGCCATCGATTCCTTGGCGACGAGTCTTGCTGGTCTGGGCCATATTGAGTTTATTCATTGGCGGCCCCTTCATCGCCAAGTCCATGAGAGAAGTTGGGACACCCCTGTTTCCCTTTGCCACTTTCCATTGGAATGGGAAATTGTCGGAATCACCCGTCACCAAACAAGCCGTGCTTGAATCAGCCCGATCTCACCACCAAACACGTGACGATTATGGTGAAGGCAGATCGTTAAAAGCTTTCTTGAGCCACTTCTGGGCGCTGGCCGTACCCAAGCAAGGTGTCAATAATCGTTTTGATTATCCACTTGGTCTGCCTTATTTACTCTGCCTTGGCCCATTCGTTTTCTTGTTCCTGCGATCGCTCAAGCAGCGGGAATTGTCGTTTTTTGCTTGGATCGTGGTCTTCTGGTGGGCCACATGGTGGATGGGAAGTCAGCAATCACGCTGGTTCTACGTCTCCTTACTGCTGATGTTGATCTTGACACTCTCAGAAAGATTATTTTCTGATCGATTCTTGATGCGTTGGGGCCTCTCCCTCGCCCTCTTGATGACCTCCGTTTCAGTCTATCGGACGCATGGTGATGATGTCCTGCGCTTACCCACCCTCCCAATTCGAGCCGTTGACAGACAGCTTAAAGAAACGACCGAGAAGCTGCCGCAAGGTGCTCGTCTCCGTGTGGATAGGAAAGAAGCAGCGTATGCGGAGTCCATGGTCCGGGTCGTAGACCGAGACACGATGTGGATTCTGCCCGAGCTACCGATTTACGATGGGCCATCCTCATGAAACGCCTCTGGCTTCGTCTAAAAGACCCCTACAACGCCATGTTTCTCACATTGGCGCCCATTGGTCTATTCTTGCGTTGGCAAAGTCTCTATGGCCGTTCGCTATGGGTAGACGAACTAGAGCAATTACGCAGCCTGGCGATGCCCCTGCGCAATCTCTTGACCGTTTATCTGCCCGGCATCCCGGGCGGTTACCCCGGTGATTATCTGTTGACATAGCCCTTAGCGCAATTTTCGACCAACAAGTGGGTTCTGGCCATCCCCCACGCGAGCGCCTTGCTGATCACCTACGGTTTGTATTTTCTTATTGTCCGACGCGATATTGTCACTCTGCCGGGTCGGTTCGTGGCCTTGAGTCTATTCACCTTTAATTCCAATCTCATTTTCCATGCGCTCGAACTACGCCCGTATGCCGTTCTCCCCGCGCTTGCGCTCTGCCTGTATTGGGTTTCGAGTCAATGGAATACGGTGGGGCGCTCCTGGTCAAAACCCATGCCTTATGCCTGGGCGGCACTCGTCTCCTTCACGCTCCTTTTTCATGCGTACGGGCTTTGGATGTGCCTGGTTGTGGTTGGCTATTCCGTCTGGGCTTACAATCACACACGTGCAGACCGACTCCAAGCTCTCAAGCGTCTTCTTGCCCCCACGATCGCCGGGGTTTTCATCAGCCTGCTCCCACTTTGGTATTTCATACGGTCTTCATTTGGATTCCAATATGGTGTCGATACTTTCGAGTTTTCCGGAGAAGGTGCGGTGTCGGTTTTGAAGTTCGTCGTCGCCAATCTCGGTGATATCTCCATCCGCTATGGCTGGCTATTGCCTGCGCTCCTGATCGCAGGAGGCGTCGCCCTGCCTCTGCCAGGCCGAAGCAGGCGTATTCTCTATATGATCTGTTTGATTGCCATTCCTATTGCCATCTTGTTCCTTCAAGATATCAAGGGATCCTATTGGTTCCTTCAAAGACAATTTGTTTGGGTCATGCCATTTGCTTCGCTCTTAGCAGCGCTAAGCATGGACTCGATCGTCTTGTTCTTGAAAAAGTCCACTTCGAGGCATGATCTTTAACTTTCCTGCAGTATTCCTACTTCTATCTGGTTGTCGTCTTCTTCATAAAGGACTGTCGTTCTATCGTCTAGGGCGTGCATAGCGTATTTCCAGATGTACATGTGACCACCGTTTCGATTTCTATTTGTTTACTGCACCGTTATACTCGTATTTTTAATATAATGTTCACTCATTGAACAAAACGATACTCACTGAAAAAGAATTCGAGATTATCAATGTTCTCGCTGATGGCTTTCGCGCCAATCAGAGGGAACTGTCCCATCATGTCGGATTATCTCTGGGGATGACCAATCTTCTCTTAAGACGTCTTGCGACGAAAGGGTTTCTGCGCATCAAGCAGCTCAACCGTAAGAAAGTCGAATACCTCGTCACGCCTCGCAGCATAGCCCAAAAGGCTCAGAAGACCTATCACTACACGCTCAAGACCATCGAGAGCTTTGGCCTCATCCGAGCCCAGATCCGGAGTCTTCTCCAAGAAGAATTCCATCCCGGCATTCGTCGAATCATTGTGGTTGGCCAAGGGGATCTTGCGGATCTCGTACGAACGATCTTACAAGAGCTTTGTTCGGGCACTGCTTGCATCGTTGATTCTTCGTTACAACCGCCTGCCATGCAAGACGATAAGACGCTCGTCATAGACGCTTCGACAAACCAGAAGCCCAATTTAAGCGATTCCAGAAATACGATCAATATTATGAGCACACTGACGGAGAGGTTGAAGGTGCAAGGAACTCGAGCGACCACGCGAGACATACGATGAATCCCCCTGATTTCATCCCTTACGGGCGCCAGACGATTGAAGAAGATGACGTGCAAGCAGTCGTCGACGTGCTGCGCTCTGCTTATCTCACCACAGGCCCTAAAGTCCGAGAATTCGAATTGGTCATCGAACAAAGACTTTCTGTAGCGCATGCCGTCACGTTCTCGTCCGGTACGGCTGCACTTCACGCGGCTTATGCGGTTGCAGGAATTGGGCAAGGGGATGAAATCCTGGTGCCAACCATGTCTTTTCTGGCGACCGCCAACGCGGCACTCTATGTTGGGGCTAAACCTGTCTTTGTCGATTCTGTTCGTGACGGCTTTAACCTTGACCTTGAAGATGCGCGAAGAAAGGTCAGCACTCGGACCAAGGCGATCGTTCCTGTGCATTTTGCTGGAGAACCTGTCGATCTGGACGCCGTTCATCGTTTTGCTCAAGAACAAGGACTTCTGGTGATTGAGGATGCAGCGCATGCCTTTGGTGCCATCCACCAAGGCAAAATGATCGGTTCCATTTCCGATATGACCGTCTTCAGTTTTCATCCGGTCAAGTCCATTACCACCGCTGAGGGGGGAGCGGTCACGACACCTCACGCCGATCTGGCCCGTCGTTTGCGCCAATTCCGCCACCACGGCATTGATATCGATGTTCGAGATCGAGATGCCAGACAATCGTGGCGCTATGACATGACCGAGCTTGGATATAACTATCGCCTCTCTGATCTTCAATCCGCGCTGGGTATCTCACAACTTTGCAAGTTGAACCGCTTTCTGGACTGCCGTGAAACGATCGCGAAGAGCTACGATGAGGGCCTTGGAAAGATCAAAGCCATCCAGCGCCCACCCCACGCGCGTCCTGGGGATAAACATGCCTGGCACCTCTACATTATTCGCCTATTGACCGAACAACTGGGTCTCGAGCGGGATGAAGTGTTTTCTCAGTTGCGATCCAAAGGGATTGGCGTCCATGTACACTACAGACCGATCCACCTGCATTCCTATTATCATCGTATGGGTTGGCGACCAGGCGATTGCCCGCAGAGTGAAGCCACCTTTTCACGACTTCTGTCTCTCCCTATTTTTCCGACCATGACACACGCCATGGCCGAGCACGTTCTTCGATGCATCACAGACGCTGTGTCACTCCCAACTCATGGAGGTACCCGATGAACCTCAAAGAAAAGACCATCTTGGTGACTGGAGGGACCGGCTCTTTTGGGAAGAAGTTCATCCAGACACTGCTGACCCAACACTACCCCAAGAAAGTAATTATCTTCAGTCGTGATGAGCTGAAGCAGTTTGAGATTAAGCAGCAGTATGGGGAACACCCAGCCCTGCGTTTCTTTCTCGGTGATGTTCGTGACAGCGAACGTTTATATCGGGCCTTTCGAGGCGTGGACTGCGTCATACACGCGGCTGCCCTCAAACAAGTCCCTACCCTCGAATACAACCCCTTCGAAGCCATCAAGACCAATGTCCTCGGAGCTCAAAACATTATCAATGCCGCCATCGACTGCGGAGTCCAGACCGTCATCGCGCTCAGTACAGACAAAGCGGTCAACCCCTGCAACTTGTACGGCGCGACAAAATTGTGCGCTGAAAAGCTTTTCGTCGATGCCAATGCTTATATTGGAGGCGCGCCCACCAGATTCGGCATCGTTCGCTATGGCAATGTCGTGGGGAGCCGTGGGAGTGTGATTCCGCTTTTTTTAAAACAACGCGCCACGGGCCAACTGACCTTGACCGATCAGCGTATGACTCGTTTTTGGATCACGATGGACCAGGCGATTGCACTGGTTTTGGATGCTCTGGCCCATGTTCACGGCGGAGAAATCTTTGTCCCTAAGATTCCAAGTCTACGAATGATTGACTTGGCAAAGAAAATCGGCCCCGACTGCAGCATCAAGGAAATCGGCATACGCGCTGGAGAGAAACTTCACGAAGTCCTTTTGACGGAAGAAGAATCGCGACACAGTATTGAGTTGGCTGACAAGTACATTATCGAGCCAGAGCATGATTGGTGGAGCGGCGATCATTGGAAAGGGGGGAAGAAACTCCCAGACCATTTCCGTTATTCAAGTGATCAAAACACCCAGTGGCTTTCCGGTGATGATCTTGATGCACTCATCAACAACGTGGCTGCTGAGATGCATATCAAAGCTGCCTCTCCGGTCTTTTAATCCATGTCGCCGAAAACCATCATCATCACCCAGGCACGCATGGACTCAACGCGCCTTCCTGGCAAAGTCCTGAAGATGGTCTTGGGAAAGCCACTGCTCCAACACCATTTAGAACGGCTGAAATCTACCCGGCGTGCGGATGGGGTGATCGTGGCCATGACGCGAGAAGAATCCGATGCGCCCCTGGTCGACTTTTGCGAGAAACACCATCAGCCTTATTATCGTGGATCGCAACATGATGTCCTCGAGCGCTTCCTGGGTGCGGCTGAAGCCTACAAAGCTGACCATGTCGTGCGTGTCACGTCCGATTGCCCGTTGATTGACCCGGGACTTATCGATCAGCTCGTCGGTGATTATGTGAGCGTCAACCCTCCATGCGATTATGCGTCCAATGTCCTTGAGCGAAGCTATCCACGAGGGCTTGATTGCGAAGTCTTCAGTATCCATGCCTTGCGACAAGCTCACAAGCATGCGACCCTGCCATCGGAGCGAGAGCATGTCACGCCTTATATTTACAAACACCCGGAATCATTTCGACTCCGGAGCTATAAACAACCTGATGATTGGAGCCATTATCGCTGGGCGGTTGACACGCTTGAGGATTTTGAACTGGTGAAACAGATGCTCGAAGCCCTCATCCCGAAGAACCCCTTGTTCACGTGGAAAGAGGCCGTTGCTTGGCTGTCCAACCATCCCGAACTCGTTCGAATCAATGCGCACGTGGAGCAAAAAACCCTATGAGAACATTTACGACAGACCAAGAGCGATTCTGGGCTGGCAAATTCGGCACAGACTATGTGAAACGCAATAAGACAGAGAACCTCTTATCCAGCAATGTCGCTCTTTTCTCAAAGATTCTGAGGCATGCGACCGGGGTGCGTTCCGTCCTCGAATTTGGCTCTAATATCGGTCTTAACTTGATGGCGATCCGACAGTTGATCCCGTGCGTCAAGCTCTCTGCAATTGAAATTAATCCATCGGCAACTGCCGAGCTGCGCAAGATCAAAGACATCAAGGTCTATCCCCAATCGATACTCGCTTTTCAACCGGATTATCCGAGAGATCTTGTGCTGGTCAAAGGCGTCCTCATCCATATGGCACCCGAACGGCTCTCTCAAACCTATGATCTCTTGCACCAGTGTGCCGGGCGCTTTCTCTGCGTGGTCGAGTACTACAACCCAACACCCGTCGAAATCCCCTATCGTGGACACAAGGGCAAGCTCTTTAAACGTGATTTTGCGGGTGAACTCTTAGAACGTTTCCGCGATCTCCATCTGCGCGACTATGGTTTTGTTTACCATCGTGATCCTTCCTTTCCTCAAGATGATCTCACGTGGTTTTTGCTCGAGAAAAGGACTTCTTCCATGTCCCCGGAGGTATGCTCATGATTCACTACTGTCGACGTTGTGTGATGCCCGACACGAAACCTGATCTCCGAATGGATGATCAGCAGATCTGCAACGCATGCCGCAGCTACGAACAACGGCAGTCCATCGATTGGAACGCACGAGAAAAGGAACTGCTTTCGGTCCTTGATCCATACCGCAGCCACGGTCAGACGTGGGACTGCATTATTCCTGTAAGCGGAGGTAAAGACAGCACTTATCAGGTTATTCGTATGCTGCAGTATGGAATGAAGCCCCTTTGTGTGACCTCGACCACCTGCAATCTCTCAGAGATCGGTCGACAGAATATCGAAAATCTTAAAAACCTTGGGGTCGATCATGTCGCCTTTTCGCCAGACCCCATCATCCGGAGGAAGCTCAACCGTATAGGGCTGGAGTTGGTCGGAGACATTTCCTGGCCTGAGCATGTCGGGATTTTCACCCTCCCCGTATCATTGGCTGTCCGATTTGGCATTCGGCTTCTCATCTGGGGAGAAAACTCCCAAAATGAATACGGTGGGCCGGCGACAGCCAGTGAGGGCCGGGTCCTGAATCGACGATGGTTGGAAGAGTTTGGGGGATTGCTAGGACTGCGAGTCTCCGACCTCGTGGGCCAGGACGGCATTCAACTCCGCGATTTAATTCCCTATCAATACCCGACCGATCAGGAGCTCGAAAAAGTCGGTGTCACGGGCCTTTTCCTCGGTTATTTCGTCCCTTGGGATGGTTATGCCAATGCCTTGGTTGCGCAAGCCTACGGCTTTCGAACACACGTGACAACGGTCGAAGGTTCTTTGGTGAATTATGAAAACCTCGACAATCATCAGACCGGCATCCATGATTATTTTAAATTCTTGAAGTTTGGCTTTGGACGCGCCAGCGACATCGCCTCCCTCCACATCCGACGCGGCCGCCTGTTGAGGAAAGATGCCATGGATCTGGTCCGGAAGCATGACGGAAAGTTTCCTTGGACCTATTTAGGCAAACCCTTGGAAGAGATCTTACAACCGCTTGATCTCAGTCTTGAGACGTTTGTCCAGATCTGTGACCGGTTTACTAATAAGAAGCTGTTTCTTAAGGACGCCAAAGGCAACCTTCTGAAAGATCAGAATGGTCATTTGACCAAGATCAATTACGACAACGAGGCGAATCATGCCAATGAAAGTCATCCTCATCGATTACGGGATGGGGAACCTGGGTTCATTAAAGCGCTCTCTTGAGGAGTGCCGTGCCTGCCCCATGGTTTCAAACGATCCCCATGCACTCACAAGTGCGGACGCCATTGTCTTGCCAGGTGTCGGAGCCTACGCCGATGGCATGAAACGTTTGGGCAACGCTGGTTGGATCCCTATCTTGAAGAAGACGGTCCTCGAACGGAACGTGCCTCTCCTGGGCATCTGCCTAGGAATGCAGCTATTGTCCGATTGGGGAGAAGAAGGGGGCCGGACACAAGGCCTTGGGCTCATCCCCGGATATGTGAATCGACTAGCAGCCACCTCTAGGGATGAAAGAATACCTCACGTTGGCTGGAATGAAGTTCGGCAACTCAAGTCATCTCTGCTCTTTGAGGGTATTACGGATATGACAGACTTTTATTTTGTGCACAGTTATCAATTTCATCCGTCCCAAACAGAACATACCCTTGCGACGACAGCTTATGCGGGTGGATTCGTTTCTGCGGTTCAGCGCGACCACTTGATCGGCGTTCAGTTCCACCCGGAAAAGAGTCAGAAACCAGGACTTCGGTTTTTGAGTAATTTCGTTCAAATGGCGCGCACTTTTCATGCTTAAGCATCGGATCATCCCAACGCTTTTATGGAAGCAAGTGGGTCTGGTGAAGGGGGTTCGTTTTGATAGTTGGCGCAGAGTGGGCACCGTGTTGCCTGCGATCAAAGTCTATAACACACGAGAAGTTGATGAACTCATCGTTCTCGACATCACGGCGACCGCTGAGGGACGCCGGCCCGATTATGAATCCGTCGCAGATTTCTCCCGTGAGTGCTTTATGCCTCTGACCGTCGGCGGCGGCGTGCGAACGATCGAAGACATCCGTCAACTGCTTTTGGCTGGGGCAGATAAGGTCGCTTTAAACAGCATTTGCTACGAAGCGCCGTCCTTGATTGAAGAAGCAGCTCAACGGTTCGGTTCTCAATGCATCGTCGCAAGTATCGACGCCAAACTCCTCCCGGATGGCTCCTACGAATGCTATTCGCGTAGCGGAACCAGGCCAACAGGCGTAAGCCCCTCCACGTGGGCACGAGAAATGCAGAACCGTGGAGCGGGCGAGATTCTGATCACATCGATCGATCGCGATGGCACAATGGACGGATACGATCTGGCGTTAATCCGCTCCATCACGGATTCTGTTCAAATACCCGTGATCGCTTCCGGTGGCGCTGGCAATTACGCGCATATGCATGAGGCCTTAACGGTGGGGAATGTCTCCGCTGTTGCCGCTGCGAGCTTGTTCCACTTTACAGAGCAAACACCACTCGGAGCCAAGCAATATTTACATCAAAGGGGTCTTCCTGTCCGCTCTTCAAAAACTCAAACGGTAGAGGTGGCGACTCCATGACCGTTCTCTTTAGGGTCGACGCCACGCCACAAACAGGTCTCGGACACTTCACACGCTGTCTGACGTTAGCCTTAGCACTGCAAAAGCATCATGCAGCGGTCCAGTTTCTTCTGCAGCCAACAAGTCCAGAGATTACGGAGCCTCTACGTCACGCCCATATTCCTTATATTCTTTTGCCTGAGCGCACTTCCCATGACGCGTCAGCAGGGGACCTGCTCTACGCCCGTTGGCTCAATGCCACCTGGGAAAAAGATGCGCAAGATACGGAGGATACGATCCGGCACGCCTCGCTAGAGATCGATTGGCTGATCGTCGATCACTATGGTCTCGATGCGCGATGGGAAAGACGACTCTCGAAAAGAGTCCCAAAACTGATGGTGATTGATGATCTGGCAGACCGCCGCCACGCATGCAATCTGTTGCTCGATCAAAACATCGGCAAAGACGGTCATCGTTATGACAAGCTGGTTCCGAACACCTGCGAAATCTTGCTCGGGCCCGAGTATGCTCTTCTGCGGGAGGAATTCCTGAAAACCCGTCCTGCGCGAAGAACCGATTACCATACCCCTCCAAAGATCCTCGTCTTTCTTGGCGGGGTCGATCCCGACAACGCCACCGCGAAGGTGCTTGATGCGCTTGATCATTTCACGGACCAGGAGATATCGGTCGATCTCGTGCTTGGCGCCGCCAATCCCAACGCGACATCAATCAAAATGAGATGTTCAGACCAGCATCATATTCGGGTATTCCAAAGCATCAACACCATGGCGGACCTTATGGCTCATGCCGATCTCGCCATTGGGGGCGGCGGGACCGCGACTTGGGAACGTTGCATGATGGGCTTACCTTCCATCAGCATCATCCTTGCCAAGAATCAACAACAAGTCACCGAATCCGTCGCCGCATGCGGCGCGGCGATCAACCTTGGATGGCACGCCTCCCTCCAGACGGAAGCGATCGTAGAGACGCTCAGGAGATTGCTCCGGTCGCCAGAGCAAGCACACTCGATGAGTCAAGCCGCCAGGGGGCTGATGGGCGGAGCTCATTACAAGGGCGCGGACTTTGTGGCAGGAAAGATTATGGAATTCCACCATGCTCAGGCGTGAAGATTGCCTCATACGACCTCTTGAAGAGTCCGACCTGGACCAGGTCTTGCTCTGGAGGAACTCTGACGCGATTCGTGATGTGATGTTTTCTGATCACCTGATCACTCCCGAAGAACATCGAGCATGGTATCGACGTCTCGCAACGAGCCCGACCGACTTATGCCTGATCTTTGAGTATTGCAAGACTCCTCTTGGAACCGTTTCGTTTAACAAGATGGATGACACACGGTCATCTTGTTTTTGGGGATTCTACCTGGCACGGACGGCGACCTCAGGCGTTGGTAAGGCGATGGCTCTCTTAGGGCTCGAGGTTGGCTTTTCGCGATTACAGGTCGAGCGCATCTTCGCAGATACTTTTGCGTTCAACTCACGGGCACTTCGATTTCAAGAGAATCTCGGCTTCCAAAAAACAAATAATGAACTCCATCAAATAAAGCAAGGCAAAACTGAGCTCGTGATACGTCTTGTCCTTCAAAAAGCAAGGTGGCAGATGTATAGCATGAACCTTGCAAAAGAACTCTGGAGCCATGCCCATGTCTAACTCTTTAGGGAATACTATCGATACAACTTCTGACATCGTCTTCGGAGATATCCGCATCAGCAGTCATGGCGCACCTTTTATCATCGCTGAGATGTCGGGCAATCACAATCAATCCCTCGAACGTGCCTTAGAGATCGTCCGCAAGACAGCGGAGGCTGGTGCACAAGCACTTAAGATTCAGACTTATACCGCAGATACCATGACGCTCAATATCAAGCGAGGAGAATTTCTCATCAATCACCCACAAAGTCTATGGAACGGCCAGAGCCTTTATGAGCTCTACCAAAAAGCGCATACGCCGTGGGAATGGCATCAGTCTATCTTTTCTCTATGCCGCGAGCTTGGACTTATTGGCTTCAGCACACCTTTTGATCCACGCGCTGTGGATTACCTTGAAAAGCTTAGTGTGCCTCTCTATAAGATTGCATCATTCGAAAATATTGATCTGCCACTGATTCGCTACGTCGCACAGACCGGCAAACCCATCATCCTTTCAACCGGAATGGCCACAACGGAGGAAATTACCGAGGCCGTTGACGCAGCACGACACAACGGGTGCCGAGAGCTGGTTTTACTCAAGTGCACCAGCTCTTACCCTGCGCCTTCAAGCGACTCCCATCTTCGTACCATCCCAGAACTGCGCTCGCGGTACCGGTGTCATGTTGGCTTATCAGACCATACCCTGGGACTCGGCGCATCGCTTGCGTCCATTGCCTTGGGCGCTGAGGTTATTGAGAGGCATGTCACCTTGGCCCGTCACGACGGTGGGGTTGATGCGCCATTTTCATTAGAACCGCATGAACTCAAGCAGCTGGTCCGCGAATCCAAGTCGGCCTGGGAGGCTATCGGGCACGTTCAGTTCGGCCCAACCCCATCCGAGCAAATGTCGCTTATCTATCGCCGCTCGATCTATGTATCGAAGAATATTAAGAATGGTGAAACATTGACTCCCCAGAATGTGCGTGTGATCCGTCCGGGCCTGGGATTACCTCCGAAGTATTACGACACAGTGATTGGGAAGAAGGCTACACAAGATATCTTGGAAGGTACTGCATTGACATGGAACATGATCGCTTAAGAGTTATCGCAACGATTGAAGCACGCATGGCATCGACACGTTTGCCTGGGAAAGTCTTGATGACCGCAGGCGGAGAGCCTTTATTGCAGATTCTGATCAAGAGATTACAGCGCGTGAGGCGCCTGGACGGCATCATTATCGCAACAACTCTCAACGCAGTGGATGAACCCATTGCTCAGTTGGCGGCTCATCTTGGCATACCGCCCCATCGGGGGAGTGAAAACGATGTGCTTGCACGTGTATGCGGCGCTCTGCAGGCAACACAGGCTGATGTCTGTGTCGAGATCACAGCGGATTGTCCGCTTACGGATCCCGCAATCGTCCAGGAGGCCATCGAAGCCTATCTTGCGACACGTTCGATTCATCCGTATGTCAGCAATTCCGATCCTCACCGATCCGTTCCAGCAGGCCTGGATGTCCAAGTGTTTAAGGCCAATGCTCTTTACCAGCTCAATGATGAGACACAGGATCCACTCGATCGAGAACACGTTTCCTACGGCTTCTATCGGCCGGAATCTGGAACTCGATTCAAACCCCGCTTCATTACACACGACCGCGCACGTGGCACCGAAGACTTGCTCGTCACGCTGGATTATCGCGAAGACTATGAGCTCATTCGCGCTTTGCACGAAGACCTTAGCGGCGAACGCCAAGAGTATGGTGTCGAGGAGATCGCCTCATGGATCAGGGCTCATCCCGATTTGCACAATGCATGCCGTCGCGTACGAGAACGAACGACATGGAGCCCCATCGCAGGACATTCATGAGCATTCCGCACACTTACGAGCCGTCGTGGAGGACACACATTTGACAACCTCTTATTCCGTAGGGATATTGGGAGCCGGCCAGATCGCGCAGGGCTATGACCATCCTGGTGACGATCATGTCTTGAGTATGGCCCACGCGATTTCCAAGAGTTCCCACTTTCACCTGGGCGGGTTCTTTGACACGGATTCTTCGCGCACATTGGCGGCAGAAGAGCGTTGGCATTGCCCCCTATCGCCACGAGACCGTTCCACTTGGCTCAAGGAACCTTGGGATGTCATCTATATTGCGACACCGGATGACCATCATAAACTCGATCTTCTTGACGCTCTGGCCGCACGACCGAAAGCGATTCTGATCGAGAAGCCTCTGACGACGGACGCTGACGACATTGATGGTCTCTTGGACGTCCTCACGCACGCAAAGATCCCTGTCATGATGAACTGTCCACGACGACACCATCCTGGAACACACGAAATAGCTCAATGGATCCGAGGCGGCCATTTTGGCAAAGCCACAGCCATAGTCATGAGCTACTCCAATGGTCTTTTGCACAACGGGATCCATCTTCTTGACTTGTTCGCACAGTGGTGGGGTGCAGACTGGGAAGTCCGTTTCATTCATGAAGCGAAACATGTGAAGACGTTTGAGCTTCACCAGGGCAATATCGCTCTGCCCCTGGTCCTTCTGGAACCGTCTGCACATATTCCATATATCTTTGAATTACATGCCTATGGCACACACGGCAAAGTCGAGATCTCGCAGAGCCCTGAGAAAATGCTTTTCGCTGAATCTTTTCCGCACCCGCTTTATCATGACTTCCATGTCTTTCGGACAGTAGGTGTCTTTGACATGGAAGCTGGGTCGCTCCTGAATTCTGTCTTGAACGATGTTCATCAATCGATCCAAGATCCCGTTTACGCTTCCGACTGCCTAGAACGCGAAATGCGCTCCCAGCGTTTTATTCGAAGATTTGCGAATTACTCACAACAGTTTTCAACGGAGGCTCTTTCATGACACGTCTGGCGCTCTTTGGCGGGAAACCGATCCGTACCACACCCTTCCCCGCTCCGAACTTTATAGGCCGTGAAGAAAGATTAGCAGCCCTTGAAGTCTTAGAGAGCGGGGTCTTATCACGCTTTCTGGGTGCCTGGCACGCGGACTTCTTTGGAGGAGCGCGTGTTCAAGGCTTCGAACACGCCTGGGCGGATTTCCTTGGAGTGCGTCATGCGATCTCTGTCAATTCGGCTGCTTCAGGTCTTTTGGCCGCTGTGGGGGCTGCTGGCATAGGGCCAGGGGATGAGGTCATTTGCACGCCGTACACCATGTCCGCGACTGCCACCGCCATCATCGCTTATGGGGGATTGCCCGTTTTTGCTGACATTGAAGCCGACACGTTCTGCTTGGACCCAAACGATGTCCAGCGAAAGATTACACCTAGAACCAAGGCCATTATGGTGGTTCACCTCTTCGGTCATCCCGCCGATATGGATGCGATACTTGCAATCGCCCGCGAACATCATCTCCTCACCATTGAGGATGCAGCACAAGCGCCCGGTGCAGTGTATAAAGGGCGATTGGTTGGTGGTCTTGGGGATATGACCGTGTTTAGTTTGAATTACCATAAACATATTCACACAGGCGAAGGAGGGGTGGTGACGACCAACAATGCCGAGCTCGCGGAACGTCTTCAACTCATTCGGAATCACGGGGAAGCTGTTGTCCAAGATAAAGGTGTCGGTCGACTTGATAACACCTACGGATTCAATTTCCGAATGACTGAGATTACCGCTGCCATTGGCATCGAGCAGCTGAAGAAATTACCATCTTTGCTTGAAGCACGCCTTCGCAATGCAGAGTATCTTTCCCAAGAACTTCAGAAACTCCCCGGGATTCACCCCCCGGTTGTTCGACCCGGATGCAAACATGTCTATTACACGCAAGCGTTTCTGTTCGATGAGGAGACAATTGGCGTGCCTCGTCATCAATTTGTGAATGCCATCGTTGCTGAACTGCCGACCGCCACAGACCGAGATTGGCCACTGATCAACGCCGGTTATGGCAAACCTCTTTACTTTCTGCCCATGTTTCAAAACAGGATCGCCATGGGACGCTCCGGATTTCCCTTCCAACTCGCCCAGGACTCAACACTCAAGAGTTATCGGAAGGGGAGTTGTCCGATCACCGAAGAAATTGAAGATCATCGAATCATCGAAACCGAATTTATGCGACCTCCCTCGACGGTTGAGGACATGAAAGATGTCGTTCGAGCCTTCCAAAAAGTCTACGAACAACGTGCATCACTTCTGGAGACTTCGCGGGCATGAATCGCATGACGCTTGTTTTTGTCGCACACGATGCAGGATCGGCGCGCGCCATCCTCCCAGTGGCGCAAGAATTATTGCAGGACGGATTCGCGATCGAGCCTTTCTTAGCGGGACCGGCCTATGACATATGGTCACATGAATGGCCAGAGATACCGGCTCGTAAAGTTACCGATCATTTGAATGAAGACGATGCGCTTGATTTGCTTGCCGGCTCGAGAGCTGCAGCAGTTGTTTCAGGGAGCGGCCTCTACAATCGATTAGAACATACCGTCCGGATGGCATCCCAAAGACGATCCATTCCTGTCATTGCTGTCCTCGATTCCTGGTTGAATTACCCAGACCGTTTCCAACGCTCCACACCCGAGGGTCTCTTGCGTTCATGGCCAGATTGGGTGTGCGCGATGGATGACATCTCGCGATTGGGGATCATCACCATGGGCTTTCCGATACAACGGGTCCTTATGACAGGCCCCGTCAATTTAGAATACAGCAAGAAACAAGTGGCCGCGATCTCGCCGGAAAAGATTCGGCGAGATGAAGGCTTCAATTCTCAAGTCCCTGTGTTGACATTCTTCTCCGACCCCTTCTTTTTAAAACCGGACGGACAGCCATCGCTAGGTGTGGGGGGGCTCATGAAAGACCCGCTTCATTCTCGCTATGGCTATACATCCACCAGCATGTTAAGACTTTGTCTGGACGAGCTTTCCCGCGCGTTTGAATCAGCGCATCAAAGATGCCATGTGATCGTCAAGCCCCATCCCATGGAAGAGGAGTCACCGTTACGACAAGTGCTCCAAGAACGATCGCGCAACAGTCTCACCACCAGTATTCGCACAGATCGAAAACCCGCGGAGTGGATTGCTGCATCAAACGCAGTTTTCGGGATGATGTCGATTGTTTTGCTAGAGGCGGCTGTCTCTGGGCGTCCATCCGTGAGTATCGAAATCGGTCTTCAAGATTCCCAAGAGGCAGACCCGTGCGTGAGTAACATTCTCGGGTATACGCGTCTCATTCAAGATCTCCCCGCTCTTCGTTGGGCCGCCGGGGAATTCGCCTCAGGGAACTGGGACAGCCTTCGCTCGATCCCGAAAAAGCCCCTGAACGTCGACGGAGCCGCTCATCGAGTCGCTCAATGTGTCAAAAACACCATTGTTCAAGAGGCCTTACGTTAATGCGAATTGCCCTTCTGAGTAATAATCGCGAGCCGCTCTTGGGCTACCAGATCGCAGAACTTTTAAAGCAAAACACTGCCATCCATGCGATCCTCATGGACTCGAAAGTCATGAGTGACAAAGACCTCCAGATCTTCCAGGAGAGGACCGCGGGGCATTTCCCTGAAATCCCACTTCATCAGTTCGCTAAAGAAGGAATCCCTTTTTATTTTGTCGATGACCATCGATCTCCGATCACAGCAGCATTGGTCGCGCGACTCAACATCGATTTACTGATCAATGCGGGAACACCTCGGATTCTCACAAACACGATCTTACGCGCTCCACGCGTCGGCGTCGTGAATTGTCATCCTGGCCTACTCCCTCAGTTCCGTGGCTGTACTTGTGTGGAATGGGCGGTCTATCTGGACGAGCAGATCGGAAACACAGTCCACTTCATGACCGAAGGCATCGACGAAGGTCCTATTGTGCTGCAAGAGGGATTAACCTTCCGACGAACCGACACCTATGTCGATGTCCGTGTGAAAGTCTATCAACATGCCCTACATCTCCTGGCAAAAGGGGTTCGTCGAATTGTGGATGAAGGGTTGTCCGTCAAGCAACTGCCGGCGCAGGGAAGCGGTCGTTATTTCAAAGTGATCGAGTCCAAGGTGATGGAAGAAGTCGTTCAGAAATTGGCCCTGGGCCGATACGCCTATCAACGGTGAAATCGATGATGCTGACAACGCCTCGAAAGCTACATCCGATTAAGAGCCCTCGCCGAATGGCGGAAGGGCTGGTGCGCCGTTTGCGAACCTGGAGTCCATCGCGCTTCTATGGGAATTACCGCACCTCTCGTAAACGTCAAGAAACAGAACATCTGCTCGCCAGTCTCAGCAAGACAGCCGATCAAAAACCTTTGGCCCGCACCATCCTCGTAGATGGTACGTGGGACAACCCCAATTATTGGTATCGCGTGATGCTCGTCCGGCGGGCATTGGGTTTATCGCAGGCACACGAAATCGGTATCACCGGGCGCTATAACACCATGAATTGCCAACGGACCTTTGAGCGATTCGGGATACAAAGCACCCGAAGCTTGTTGCAATGGAAGTCCTCTCTAGATCAGTTCCGCGAACAAGCCAAAAGCTATCTCGCCCATACATCAGATCCCGGCGACATTCTTCAATGGCAGCTCCCAGAGCACTTTCCGGCAAGCTGGGTTTATGATGCTTTGCTCAAGCGCCAGCGTTCAGCCGTCGTTGATCTCCATCATCCTCATATCCAATCCGATGTAGCAGAATCGCTGGGGTATCTCGACATCGCTCAAAAGATCTTTCAACAAACCGATTTTGACCTTGTCCTGCTCAGCCATGCCATCAATCTGGAGTGCGGCGCTCTTGCCTGGACGGCTCTTCAACGTGGCGTGTCGGTCATCATTCTTTCTGGGAATTACGGTGTCCCACGTTTTGCTCGCTTAAATGTACCAGCGGACATCATGGATATGATCGATCGGCCGAGCGGCGAGGAATTGAATGGACTGTCTCCGGATCGCCAGAAGGATTTTGAAAGGATCGGCTGGCAATACCTCCAGATGCGTCTAGGGGGCTCGACTCAAGACATCGGAAGCCGATACGCCTATCAGTCACCTAAGCAGCTCATCAACAAGCAGTTGCTTTATAAGCAATTGGGCTGGGATGAACGGCGCAAAGTGGTCGGCGTATATGCATCGAACTGGTTTGATTATCCACACAGCTCGGGCATGACCCATTTCCGTGATTTTCGCGATTGGCTTGACACGACACTGAAGATAGCTGAAGAAAACAAAGAGGTTTATTGGCTGTTCAAAGGGCACCCTTGCGACGCATGGTACGGTGGGAGCACGCTTTGTGACCTCTTCCCCGCGAACCCACTACCACATATAGCACTGGCAGAGCTCGCATGGAATGGGGGGGATTTGCTCCGTGCGCTTGATGGCGTCGTGACGTATCATGGGACCGTAGGTATCGAGGCTGCAGCCTTAGGAAAACCTGTCCTTCTATCGGATCGGGGCTGGTACCATGATGCGGGATTTGCATTTTGGCCTAAATCACGCCAGGAATATCTCAGCGCGCTCGCTGGACCTTGGTGGGAATCGCTATCACTAGAAGACACCACGAAGCGAGCACGTACATTCGCGGGCTGGTATTTTGGACATCCCTCTTGGCAAGGTCAGCTGTTGATGAAAGATGACTCATTAAAATGCGACCTCTACGAGCCTCTCGGCCATATGTTGCGCGCATGCCCAGACGCGCTAAATCGCGAAGCTACTAGCCTTCGCGAATGGTACGCTTCAGCACACCGCTTTTACAATACGTATAAAATGGATTTGGCGGAATAAAAACAACATGAGGAAGGAACGGAACATGAAGGAGTCCTGGGTAGCCTCCGAAGTCAGAAGCTATAACGTTTATAAGCATCTCCGCTACTCAGACCGGCAAGGTCTCGCACATAATGAGATCCAGCGCACGTTTAGCCCGGAAAGAAGTTCTGAAGTCTGCCATGAATAACAGCGAATCAATCGCAAGAGCATCTTGGCACCGACGATTCTTTAAAGCCTTGCGCATGGGTTATGACCTATGGACACCCAAGGAACTCCGACAAGGGATCGCGCTGTCAGTCGCCGCTGTTATCAGCAGTTTCTTGGAACTCCTTGCCGTGGCCTGCATATTCCCGTTTATCAATATTCTTATCCAGCCGGAAAGCCTGCAGACCAATAGTCGCCTAGCTAATCTGTATGCCCGGCTGGGAAGTCCTGCTCTTGAGCACTTGATGCCAGCTCTTGGGCTCGTGTTAATCGGCATTATCCTGGTCGGCACGGCGTGTAAATGGCTGTTCATCTATGCGTTGAATCTTTATGTTGCCGCTTGCCAGACTCGCTTGGCTTGCGACTTATTAAAGAGATGCATTCACGCTCCCTATGCGTGGTTTCTCTCACGCAACAGCACTGTCTTGTCGCGTCTCATTTATGAAGATGCTCTGACGTGGAGCCGCTCCTTCATTCAGCGTACGTTAATCAGTGGAAACGATGTAGTCTCAAGTCTCTTAGCATTAGGGCTGGTCATCACACTCTCACCAAAGATCGGGTTAATCGCGTTTGCGGTCATCAGCGCCTTAGCCCTGCTTGGGTTCGCATTCGTGAGGCCCATTCTGCGGCGCTGGAGCATGATTAAGCGAAAAGCCGTCGACGACTCTATGCTTTCGGTGCAACAAGCTCTCGCAGGAATGAGAGACGTAAAGCTGAGCTCACGCGAAAGTTTCTTTATAGGACTCTTTGAGCGATCGTTTGACATTTTATCGAAAGTGAATTCTTACTTGACGGTAGGCCAAGAGACACCCGGTATTATTCTCGTCACGCTAGGGCAATTGACCCTCATCGGCATTTCGCTTACCTTCTGGCGCATTGGTCTGACACCCGGGCAGATTGCCGCACAATTGGCATTGTTGGTTATCGTCATTTCAAAGATCATCCCTTCAATTAGCAATATCTCTAGATCTTGGACCATCCTGGCCAATGCCTTGCCGCAAATCGAAGGTATTCATGCGATTCTAGAAAGTATTGAATCTTCGAAAGCGCTAGAAGCTATCGACAACGAAAACAAATTGCCGATTCACAACTGGCATACGCTCCAGGCATCCGAGATCAGTTATCGATACCCCGACACCGACGAGTGGGCACTGCAAAAGATCTCATTGACCCTTGAACGAGCCGGATACTACGCCTTTGTCGGACGTTCTGGCGCAGGCAAAAGCACGCTAGTCGATATCTTAGTGGGTTTACTAGAGCCTTCTGAAGGACGTTTGCTAATAGACGGAAGGTCGCTCCATGAGTTTGATCGCCGCACCTGGCAACAGCGAATTGGGTATGTCTCGCAATCCCCCTATATATTGGACGATACCCTCAGGGCTAATATTGCCTTCGGGGTGGCACCTTCGGCGGTGGATGAGGCATGGCTGGACCAATGTATACGCACGGCGCATTTAACGTCTCTTGTCCAGACGCTGCCGGACGGCGCGAGCACCCGCTTAGGTGAACGCGGCATTCGATTTTCCGGAGGGCAAAGGCAGCGGATCGCCATCGCTAGGGCTCTGTACTGCCGCCCCGACGTCTTAATCTTTGATGAGGCAACGAGTGCACTTGACGCCATAACCGAGCGTGAGATCTTAGAGACTCTCAAAGAGCTGCGTGGGCAGATGACTTTGTTTATCATCGCTCATCGTCTGACGATGATCATGGATTGTGATAAAATCTTTGTCTTGGACCATGGACGCCTCGCCGGAGAGGGAACGTACCACACTCTGCAAGCCAACGTCTCAGTTTTCCAACAGATGGCATCTGAATTCGGGCGAACACCAGTGCAACCGCTATCATGAGTTTAAGGAAAGATATATGGGATACAGAGCCTTTAGCCTAGATCATATGTGCTTCATTCAAAAGACCACATGATTCGAGTAAAGATCTTCGGCGCTGGATCGATTGGCAACCATTTGGCGCATGCCTCGCGAAGCCTGGGGTGGGAGGTGACCGTTTGTGATGTAAGTGAAGCTGCGCTGTTGCGTATGAGGGAGGACATTTACCCCTTGCGCTACGGTTCTTGGGACAAGACTATTCAGCAGTTTGTTAATGACTCTGCCCCTCGAGGAGGCTATGACCTTATTCTGATCGGGACTCCTCCACCGTATCATGTCCCGCTTGCGTTACAGGCCCTTCATGAGAACCCTCGGGCCATCATGATTGAGAAACCACTCTGTCTGCCCTCCTTGATCGGCGCACAAGAGTTGTATGAAGCCTCGGCTCGGTCCCAAACAAAGATCTTCGTTGGTTACGATCATGTCGTCAGTCGAGCCTCACGCTATGTAGAAAGGCTCCTCCGCGAAGGTCAGTTGGGTCGCGTGTTAACGCTTGACGTGGAATTCAGAGAACATTGGGCCGGAATCTTTAAGGCCCATCCCTGGCTTCGTGGACCCGAAGATACCTATCTCGGATACTGGGAGCAAGGAGGTGGTGCTAGCGGTGAGCACTCACACGCACTCAATCTATGGCAACATTTTACGCATGCGCTTGGATTTGGCCGCGTCCAAGCTGTGAGTGCCTGTATGCAATACGCGAAAGAAGGGAAAGCTGAGTATGACCAACTTTATTTCGCCACCCTGCGCACCGAAGACGGTCTTTTGGGGCGCGTTGTTCAGGATGTGGTCACAATTCCTTCCAGGAAACGCGTGCTTGTCCAGGGAACGGAATCAAGCCTTGAGTGGGCGATCAACTATAGCGCAGAAGGCGATGCCGTCATCCACCGCCGTCCAGGTCAAGCAGATCAGATTCAGATATTTCCAAAGACAAGGCCCGATGATTTCCTCGAAGAGCTTAAACATCTACAGGAGCATCTTGAGAATCCGTCCAAGACCTCACCTTTAGGTCTTGAGCGCGGGCTTGAGACAATGCTGGTTCTGGCTGCCAGTCACCAATCAGCAGCCAATGGATCCACAATTTATCTGGATTATGATCAAGGTTTCACGAACGATGCCTTACGGGCAGAAGCAAAGACAGACTTAAGCATGCCTTTCATTTCAACATCCTAGGAGAGCTCCATGAATACATATTTTGATTTTCGTAATTTATTTATCTTTGAAATGGCCAACAACCATCAGGGAAGCGTTGAGCACGGATTGCGCATCATCCAGGCGATGTCGCAAATCGCCAAGCATCACCGCATCAGAGGAGCAGTCAAGTTCCAATTCCGAAGTCTTGACACCATGATCCACCCCAGCCACCGACAGGCCTCCAACAACAAACACATTTCACGCTTTGTCTCCACACGACTCTCCTCGCCTGAGTTTGCCACCATGCTGGAAGCGGTTAAGCGCTCTGGACTCATTTCTGTTTGCACGCCTTTTGATGAAGCCTCCGTGAATGAGATTATGTCGCAGGGCATAGAAGTCATCAAGGTTGGCAGCTGCTCGGCCACGGATTGGCCTCTCATTGAGAAGATCGCCGGAACTAACAAGCCCGTCATTTTCTCTACTGGCGGTTTAAGCGTGAAGCAGATTGATGATCTGGTCAGTTTCTTTGACCACCGCAAAGTTCACTTTGCGATTATGCATTGTGTCGCCCTTTATCCGACACCAGCAGATAAGCTTCAGCTCAATCAGATTGATTTTCTCAGACAACGATACCCCAATCAGACGATCGGCCTTTCGTCTCATGAAAACCCCGAATGGATGCTGCCGGTGCAGGTTGCAGTCTCAAAGGGTGCTGAGATCTTCGAACGACACGTCGGTCTTCCAACGGATTCCATTCAGCTTAATCACTATTCGAGCACACCAGAACAGGTGGACCGATGGGTTCAAGCTGCGCTCGAGGCCAAGAAGATCTGCGGTGAACGGGAGAGACTCGTCATTCCTGAAGAAATAGAGAGTCTCGCCTCGTTAAAGAGAGGCATTTATGCACAACAGTCTTTGAAACCTGGAGAGATTATCCGCCGCGATAGAGTTTATTTTGCAATGCCCCTCGTCGACGGACAGCTTCCTGCTGGCGAGTGGAAGGAGGGGATGATACCGCTTGAACCCGTCACGGCAGACTCTGCGATCGTGCGAGCAAAGGTCAAGATTCCTCATAACCCAGATGCTCAGGTTCTCTATACGGCTATCCATAGCATCAAGGGGATGCTCAACGAAGCACGCATTGCGCTAAACACAGATTTCAAGGCGGAGTTTTCACACCACTACGGTATAACAGAGTTCCCGAAATTCGGTACGACGATCATCGAATGCATAAATCGCGATTACTGCAAAAAGCTCTTGATCATGCTGCCTGGTCAGAAGCATCCACTTCACTTCCACAAGCGCAAGGAAGAAACCTTCCAAGTCCTCCATGGCATCCTTGAGACTGAGGTGGAAGGGCATGCACGCACACTCTATCCCGGCGATATTCAACTTGTCCCACAGGGCGTATGGCATCGGTTCTGGTCTGACCAAGGTGCGATATTCGAAGAGATCTCATCCACGCACTTCAACGACGATTCATTTTATGAAGACAAGGACATTAACAAGTTAGAACGTTCAGCGCGCAAGACGGTCGTAAACAACTGGGGCCGCTATCAAATTGCTCCGGAGCACCTCTCACCACTACCAGCATCGACCACTCAGAACCAATGATCCGTACGCTTATATTTGATTTTGACGGCGTCCTGGTGGATTCCAATGCGATCAAACAGAATGCTTATCTCCATATTTTTAAGCCTTTGAATGTGCCAGCGGAAGTTGTCGAAGCAACGATTCGATCCCATCCTCACGCGGATCGCTTCGGAGTCATCCGTGCGGTGCTGAGCAATAGACACTGGCTGGCAAAAGAGTCTGCCAACCTTTTGAAATCTCTCGCAGCGCAATACAATGAACTCTGCGAAGAATCGACAGTGAAGTGCCCTGAGATCGACGGCGCATCTGAGATCCTGCCGGATTTGGCAAGAAGATACGTGACCGCGGTGAATTCGGACACACCACGCAAGATCCTTGTACGTATTATCCGTCAAAGGGGCTGGGAGAGTTGGTTCCGCGCTATCCGAGGCCGGCCCGAGTCCAAAGCCCAAAATCTACACTCGATTTTAGCGGACGCAGGCACAGCGCCACGAGACTCTCTTTTCATCGGAGACCATCAGACCGATTGGAACGCCGCCGTGCTCGTCGGTTGTCATTTTGCTGGTCTCGAGAATTCTTTCAACGATTTCAAGAGCCGACCACCAACTTTGATCCAATCGCTCCGCCAGCTACCAGGCCTTCTGGCCCAGGAAAATACTGTCTATGCGTAAAATGATTTGGCGAGCCTTGCGCGCACCACAAGATCCGTGGGAGTACCGCAAACTTCTTTTTGAAGAAATACAGGTTGTGCGTGGCCAGTTGCCGATACGTCGCATTCTTGAGATCAGCTCCAAAGATGGGCCTGAATCTCGACGTTTGTTGAGTTTAAACCCCGAACAGTTAGTTTTAGTAGATCTCCCTGAGATGAAGCCTCAACACTCGGAAACACCTTTTCACCATGTATCGAAATAGCCACGTGATCGCGATCGTACCCGCTCGTGGTGGCAGCAAGGGTGTTCCACGTAAAAACATTCACCCCTTATGCGGCAAGCCCCTACTCGCTTACACTGCCGACATCATCCGCGAGGTGGGGATCTTCGATCGGGCTATTGTTTCAACAGATGACTCTGAGATCGCCGCTGTGGCCATGCAATATGGACTCGAGGCCCCCTTTATGCGTCCCCAGGACTTATCTGGAGATCTCATCAGTGATTATGCGGTTCTCCGCCATGCCTTGGGGGAAGTCGAACGATTCGATAAACGAACTTATGACATTATCGTGCTCCTGCAACCCACTTCTCCATTACGCAGGGCTCGCCATATCGAAAGCGTGGTCGAGAAACTGATGGCAGAAAGTTACGACTCTGTTTGGACAGTTTCAGAGACGGATCTAAAATACCACCCCCTCAAGCAGCTGCTGGTGGACTCTCATGGTTCTTTGGAGTATTACGACCAACGCGCGGCTGACATTATTGCTCGACAGCAACTCTCAGCCGTTTACCATCGCAATGGTGCGGCCTATGCGCTAACCCGCGCATGCCTTTTAGAACAAAAGACGATCAAGGGCCGTAAAACGGGCGCCGTCATTATCCGTGAACCGCTGATTAGCATTGACACTCTTGAGGATTTTGCTCGCGTGGAAACAGAAATGCATTCAAGCCATGGCTAAGATCGCGATTTTCATAGACCACGATATTATGATCCGGCATTTTGTGCTGAACCGTGTCCTCGCTCCACTTGAGCGGGAGCATGAGGTGGTTTATATCTTTCCCGAAAACCATAAACGGGTGAAAAGCAATCTCGGAAATCTCCCTATTCCCCGATACCGCACACTCGCCGTCTCCAACGACCGCGTCATCTTGTATCGACGCCTTTATCACTCCGCTGTACTGAAGCGCATGCGTCGTACACCCGACAAACGATCCGCCTTCCAATTCTGGAAAGATAGTCTTGGACGGCGGGACTTTTTCAAAGCCTGGCTCTTTTCGTGGCCCGTCACTTTCCCTTTACGACGCAGACAGCTGCTCGCTCGCATCGGTCGAAACCTGCCCCTTGAACAACTCTTGACGGAAGAGAAGCCGTCTTTACTACTCCATCCGACCGTTTTGGAAGGCCTTTTCGTGTCAGATCTACTGCGATGGGGACAAGCACATGGGACACCCACTATTTTCCTCATGAACTCATGGGACAACCCCGCGACGAAAGCGATGATGGTGGGCTCACCTGATCGACTCGTTGTTTGGGGTGAACATTCGAAGCATCTCGCTATCACACGCCTCGGAATCCCAGCCGAAAAGATTATTTGTCTGGGGGGTGCGCAGTTTGATGTCTATCAACGACCTCCCAAAGAGGATTGCGCGTCTTTCCGCGGACGGTTAGGTATCGGCCCTGAAGAGAAAGTCCTTCTCTATGCGGGCTCGAGCAAGGGACTGAATGAAGCACGGCATCTAGAGATCCTGGACCAAGCCGTCACAGAAGGCCGCATGCCAACCTGCCGGATCCTTTATCGACCCCACCCATGGCGTCAGTACCCCTCCGAAGAAAAGGATTTCTTTAAGGTGCATTTTAAAAATGTACTTATGGACCCTCATATGGGAGAGTGCTATCGACAAGGACGCTCTGGTGAGCGGATGTATGTGGAATTAGCCGATTATGAAGATACCCATGTCGTTTTGAATGCAGTAGATGCTGTCATCTCGCCACTATCCACAATGCTCCTTGAAGCGGCGATGCATGGGAAGCCGATCGCGGTTTATATTCCTGATGAGGACCTTCGCGCGAACACCTTCCTATTCACAATGGCGAATATGGCCCACTTCAAAGACTTTCTGGAGCAGGTTGACTGCATTAAAGTGGAAGTTCGAGAGAAACTGGTGGATGACTGTTCCCGCCTTCTCCAAATGACCAACACGCCTGGTCTGCCCGAACGCCTAAAAGCACAGTGCCGATTTTTTGTGGAGACTAGCGCCGCGCCGTATGGTGAGCGATTGAATGCCTTGATCGGTCAGCAGTTGCAGTCGCGATCTTTGTCCACCCAAAACCCCTCCCGTGTCCTTTGGGTTTATCGCCGGGGACGCAAGGAACGGCTGGCTAACTTTGAGAAGGGTGAAGAAGGTTCGGAATTCTTTTACGGAATGATGTCCTTGGCGAGACACTATGGCACGGCCTTCGCGGAAGATGGCGGATGGAATCCGTTTCAGATCTTCTGGCATCCGATCGAGAAAATCTTTAGCCGTCGTGTAGGGTTAGGCTGTGCCCTTCCGATGGCACTACGCCACATCGATGCCTTTCGGCAGGCCCGTGTGGTGATCGCGACAAACGATGCTTGTGGTCTGCCTGTGGCTCTTCTAAAGAAAGTTGGCTTGTTGCGGACGCGATTAGTTTACATGAGCCAAGGCTTAAGCGACCGCCTTCAGCGTTATGGGTTGGAGAAATGGCTATCACGTCAAGTGATCCGATTGCTCAACTCTGAAGTCGATCGTTTCGTCGTACTGGGGCAGGGAGCCCGTCAGGGCCTCTCAGATTGTTTGCGGCTTGACCCCGGGCACATTGAGGTAATTCCATTTGGTGTCGACACCCAATTTTGGGCTCATACCGGAACGACCGCCACCGCAAGGGAAATTCTCAGCGTCGGCTCAGATCAGGGTCGCGATTATCCGACACTTTTTGAAGCGTCTCAAGGCTTGCCTCTCCATATCATCAGCCGCCAACGCTTGCGAATTGACCTATACCCAAACATTCGTCAGACCAGCCGTCATCCCTCTGTTGAACTGCGAAAAATGTATTCGGAAGCAAGCTTCATTGTTATTCCTCTGCACGACCAAGATCAGCCTTCCGGACAAAGCTCGGTTCTGCAAGCCATGGCCTGCCGCAAAGCCGTCATCGTGACACGGACCCGCGGTTGGTGGGGGGGGGACTTTTTACAAGACGGAGTTCATTGCCTTTTTGTCCCTCCGGGTGATGTGCGAGCATTGAAAGAAGCCATTCATACGCTTTGGCGGCAACCGGAACGCTTACACAGCATCGGTCTGCGCGCGCGGGAAGCTGTCGTCAACCATTTTAGCGAGCAGCACCTCGCAAACGCCATGGGGCGAGTCATTGAAAGTTGTAACACCCTATGATCAAACTTTCCCGAAACATAATCTCCAAATTTAGGTCACTTACGCTCAGATCCGATGGATCTCTGAATGATTTCCCAGATCCTCAGGATCCAATCGCCCGTGTCGCGCTGAATATGCAACCCATCGAACAACCTTGGGGTGGTGGCAATCAATGGCTTGTCCAAATAACACGGCATCTACGCAAGATGGGCTATTCCGTACGTTTTGATCTGCAAAGACCTGTCGACTGCATCTTATTGGTGGCCGCCCGTCCTTCTTCCAGGGCGAGCTTTGGCGTCGACGACATAGGGCAGTACAAAAAGGCACATTCGAACACTACCGTGTTGCACCGGGTCAATGAAAACGATCTGCGAAAAGGCACAGATTTCATGGATGCGTCCCTGCAGGATGCCAATAGGACGGCAGACTATACGATTTTTATTTCGAGCTGGTTACGCGATTACCATGCGTCGCGCTGGTTTGATCAATCCAAGCCGCATGAGGTGATCCTCAACGGAGCCGATCCGCGCATCTTTCATCCGACAGGCAATCGTCCCTGGCAACCGGGAACCGTAATGCGCGTCGTCACTCACCACTGGTCCGATAATCCCATGAAAGGTTTCGAGGAATACCAGATGGTCGACCGCATGATTGCCGCGGGCGAGCTCCCAGGGATTCAGTTGGTGGTCATTGGCCGGTGGCCTTCGTCGGTTCGATGGAAATCAGCGGAATGCCATCCTCCACGGTACGGCTCCGCTTTAGCCGATTTGCTTCGCTCTTGCCATGTCTACATCACGGCCTCACGCTGGGAGCCTGGTGGGATGCATTTCATCGAAGGTTTGCAATGCGGCTTGCCGCTCCTCTACCATTCCGACGGAGGCGCGATTCCCGAGCTTGGACGGGAGTTCGGCATCGGCTTTCGCAATAACTTGACAGAGGCATTCTCTGAAATGATGTCCAAGTACGCGGCACTTCGGCAAAGGGTCTTGGCGAACGCGCCTTCCGGAGAGCGCATGTGCGAAGCATATGTGACAGCCATCCGTAAGTGTCTGGCTGCACAGAGGATCCCGTGAAACTCTTGGTAGATCACTACACAGAGATTGGACTACCAAAAGACCGATGGCACATCGGCGCCGAGCACCCTTCCTTGGAACAGTTCGCCGTCGAATGGCTCAAGCTGAACGAGCGCTCACGAGTGCTTGAAATTGGATTCCAGGCTGGCGGATTTGCGGTACCAGTGATTATTGAAATGCATCATTGCAAAGAGTTCAAGTACGTGGGCATCGATTCCTTGGCCTATTCGAATGCCGTGGATGGCGGAATGATCGGGAAGTACCTTGCAGCGCAAGGGATTCCTGAGGTTTATGAATTCCGGCACGGGGATGCAGCCACTCAATTACACGAACTAGCCGGCCAGAGCTTTGATCTCATTTTGATTGACCATCTGAAAGCGCTCTATCCCCGCGAACTAGAAACCGTATTACGCCAACGGACTTGCGCTCCGGGCGGCATCATCCTTCTTCATGATGTCCTGGGCCGTGCGCGTTGGGCTTGGCGATATTGCCGGATCCTCGCGCATTTGTATGGCTGCACAACGGAGATCTCATCCAAAGTTCCGGAAGGTCTGGCCATTGTGCATGTCCCCAAGGAATATATGTCTCGGACCGCCTATCGCTGGCTGGCTAAAGTCATTGCTTTTTGTGCGCCCCATATGGCCAATTTCCAAACATGGTTCAATTACCACAGAAGACGTCTTGCATGATAGACGGTAAACAACCTCGCATCTTAATTACAGGGGCCACCGGCTTTGTCGGCTCCCATTTGGTGAATGCGCTATCCACCAAGGGCTACACTGAGATTTGGGGATGGCATCAGACACGACCCTTGCCGCGACAGCTGCCGCTGGATCCGCAACGGTACGTGCAAGGCGATCTTCTCGATACAGCGGACATAGACAGAATCCTAATGGAGGTTCATCCGGACTGGATTTTCCACCTGGCAGGTCAAGCTGAAGTTGCACGGTCCTGGACGCACCCTCACGAGACTTTTACGAACAATGTACTCGGCCAACTGAATCTCCTCGAGTTACTGCGGAAGCATCGCTTGACCCCCAGGGTTCTTGTCGCAGGCTCTTCTGAAGAATACGGCGCAGTGCGAACAGGGGATCTGCCAGTTCATGAGGAGACACCGTTTAGGCCTGTGTCTCCCTATGCTGTCTCCAAAGTGGCACAGGATCTTATGGCCTTTCAGTATTTCCGATCCTACAACCTCCCCATCTTAACGACACGCGCTTTTAATCACACCGGTCCGGGGCGCCCAGACCAGTATGCGATCTCTAACTTTGCCAAACAGATTGCATCCATCGAAGCGGGCTTATCCTTGCCAGTCTTACACGTGGGAAACCTTGAGGCCCAGCGAGATTATCTCGACGTCCGCGACGTCGCACACGCGTACGTCTTGGCTCTCGAAAAAGGGGAACCCGGGGAAGCCTACAACATTTGTTCCGGTCGTCCGCTCAGCATGCGACATATTTTAGATCAGCTCCTTGAGCTGACGCGTGTATCCATAGCCACTGAAGTGGATCCTGCCCGCCTTAGACCATCTGATCTTCCGATGGTCTATGGCAATTGCAGCAAGTTTCGCAAATTAACAGCCTGGGAGCCGGTCATACCTTTCAAACAGACGCTCCGGGACCTATTAGATTACTGGCGCGATAATGTAAAGCCATCGGTAAAACAACAGGCCCGTATCCCATGAAAATCGCACTTCTCATCCCTTGGTTTCTACCCAACCGTGGCGGCGCTGAAATCGGCGCATGGGAGATGGGCCGGCGGCTCGTCAAGCGTGGCCACGAAGTGCTCATCATCACACCACGCTATCGGCTCGAATGGCCTGAAGCAGAAGAAATGGAGGGTCTTCGCATTGAGCGGTATATCTCCCTGGCGCCGTCGGGTTTGCGTCGTCTATCTGAAGTGGCACATTCCTTACAGGCTGTTCCGGGTGTTTTTCATCGCCTGAATCGCTTTCAACCCGATCTTGTTCATCTTCACTACCTCTTTTTTACCGGGTATCCCGGAATGCTTTGGAGCGTGAAGAATCATCGACCCACCATGGTCACGCTCGTTGGGAATGATATTTACGATCCGTATTATATTCCCTGCTCGTTCTTGAGTCCCTTAAACCGGTGGCTACTGGGTCATGCCGATCGAATTGTAGCGGCATCTACATTTGTACGTCGTGTGCTGGAATCCAAATACAGAGTCCCTGCGAGCAAACTGTCCGTTATTCCCTATGGCGTTGACGTCCATCGTTTCCGACCTGTGTCTCAAGCCGAAATCCAGAGATTGCGCCTGCAGCTCAATCTTCCGACATCCCGCACGATCATTTTGACGGTACAGCGTCTTCACGAGCGTAAAGGCGTTGCCTACTACTTGGATACGATCGCTAAAGCCCTAAGCGCCAGGCCTGATCTTTACTTTGTTATCGTCGGCGGAGGGCCGCAGAAGAAGTTGCTCGAGAAGAAAGCGCAAGCGCTGGGTATTGCGAGCCATGTTTGTTTCACCGGACGTGTTTCTGATGAGGACCTGCCGCTTTACTATCAAACATGCGACCTTTTTGCATTCCATACCCTTCACGAAGGATTCGGGATTGTCCTACTGGAAGCGATGGCCTCTGGCAAGCCCGTCATTACAACACGCGCCGGCGGGACCTTGGACATTATGACTGACGATACGGGGACGATGGTCGAACCACGTGACTCTGGCGCGTTTGCCGACCTCATGCTTGGAACCCTGGCTCGTCCTGAGCATATGCTTGCGCTCGGACATGCGAATCGCGCAAGAGTGGAAGCCTATTTCAATTGGGAGACCATCACCACCGCCTACGGTAAGCAGTACGACGCTCTTCGTGAGAATGTCAAATCAGATTCTTCGGTACTCTCATCGCGCGCTCTGTCCCGGTCGTAACATGTCAAGAAACCTTACTTTGGGCCTGGTCGCATCCTACAAAAGCGGATTGACCGCTTTGCGTACAACGGGACAAGATGCCAGGCTTATCGAAAAATACATCAAAGCGTATTTAACTTCCTTCCAGACCATCTACTATTTCAGCTACTTTTCGGAACGGCTCGAAGACTTTACGAGCGATCCTCAGATTCTTTCCAGAGTCCAGGTGCTACCGCGTCGATGGAATATCCATCCGTTTCTCTATGGCCTCTTGATGCCGATCGCCTATTGGAAGGAATTCCGGCAATGCGCCGTGTTCCGGGTCTTCCAAGCCACAGGGATTTTGCCGTTCTTGGGTCCTTGGTCACAAAGCGCGAAATGTCTTGTGACCTTTGGATATTCCTATTCTGAATTTGCGAAAGTCGAAGGAAAACCAAGATGGAAAGTCTGGACGACGATGGCATTGGAACGCATCGCCGCATGGCGCTCAAGCATCGCCCTTGTCACCACGCGCATCCTCTACGAAAGAATTGCCTTATGGCGCCGACATGAGGGTGTTGCCTTAATTCCAAACGGTGTCGATCTAAAACAGTTTGACCCGTCAACAACGACACGCGCTCGCTCGAAAACAAAAACGATCCTGTATATCGGACGACTTGAAAAGCAAAAGAATCTCGCGAATCTGATTCTCGGAACTGCCGTACTCCAGAAAATGATGCCGGTCAAGCTTCTCTGGATAGGAGATGGTTCTCAAAGAGAATCCCTCGAAACGCTCGCTCGAGCACATGATGTCAATCTGACGATAAGTCCCCCGGTTCCCCATGCCAAGCTTCCAGAAGTGTTTCGTGAAGCTGACGTCTTCGCACTTGTGTCACACATCGAGGGTCATCCGAAAATACTCATAGAAGCCATGAGCGCCGGAGTCCCCTGTGTCGTCTCAGAGTGCGAAGGGAACCAAGACCTCACCTCCCACGGTCGTACGGCTTATACATGCCCACCAACGGATGTCCAGGCCATCGCTCGAGCGCTCGGCACGGCGCTCCAGAATCCTGATGCGTCCGAAGAAATCACGAGGAATGCCAGAACGATGGTTGAAACCCGATTTGATCTCTCGCGACTTATCCAGGATGAAATTCGTTTGCTCGAGGACCTGGCTGCAACGTCAAAGCTTGCATACAGCAGGGCTTCCTGGTTCCTCCAGGTTTCGTTCCTTTGTCTTAGCGCCGCTTTCCTGGGAAACATCCTTTTGGATAAAACATTTGCCTATATCCATTTTTCAGTAGCGGGTCGTCCTGTATATATCACGGACACCTTGTTAGCGCTGAGTCTTTTCACTCTCCTTTTGTCCGGGCGCGCACGGCCGTGGCGACTCCCTGCGAAGTGGCTGACAGGAATGCTCGCCCTATCCTTCAGCCTTTCACTTCTGCGCGGTGTGATCATTTATGGGATGCGTGATGCCATGCGTGATGCCATGCTGATTGGGTATATGCTCGCGGGATACCTTGTTTTCGCTTTGGTCACGCAGGTTCGCACCCTCTCCCCTGCCCTTATCCGGCTGGTTCAATATGCTGCCTGTTTCGTTATTGGCGCGCGACTTTTGAGCATCCTAGGCAACCTTTTTTTAGACAGTCACTTACCGCTGCAACCGGCTTGCAGTGCCATGTATATGTCTGGTCTTTTGATTCTGGCTATTCACTCCATCAAGCCCCACAAGAAATGGCTTTATTATGGGGCTCAGATTCTGCTGGTCTCGATGCTCTTTCTTGTCACCGTACGCTCAGCCTGGTTGGCATGGCTTCTCATCCTCTCTGTGACCATTGTCCTGCACGCGCAAAATATCTTTTTCCCACGTTTTTGTCATTTTCTCATTGGCGTCATTCCCGCAAGTATCAGCATCGCTATCCTTTTGTCCCTGATTCAGCCAAACAGACTGATGAAACCTCTGCTATCAGATCTCAGGACGCTTGTTGCATTCGTTCCTTCCATGGCTGGAAGCAGTATGGGTAATGTCCACACTCGCTTTTGGATGTGGCAATCCGCATATGAGGAAATTCTGATTGGCAGGACTTCCCGTGAACAAACCACAAAGCCCGATGTCCAGGAGCGATTTGATGCACGAAAGCAATCGATGGAGCGCTCAGGACGTATTCCTTCACGTCGACAAAACCATGTTACGGACCCCGACCTGTGGCAACGCGTGTTGGAAGACCCCTTGGCCGGCTGGGCCAGACCACTTGAACCGGGAGTAAAAAAAGCCATGGTCGATCTGTCGTCATGGCCCCTGATCCGGCTGCTTTTTGGCATGCCCATGGGCAAAGTGTTCGTGCCTGCCCAGGTGAGTTATTGGCTCGATGTTCCGCGGTATGATCCGCACAACTCCTTTGTCGCGGTCCTCTACAGAACGGGCATCTTGGGACTCATCGGATTCCTTGGCTTAGTGATCAGCATCCTCCGTTTGACCTACGACAAAATCCTTCATGATGCATCCTCTTCGCCACAACGGCCTGTCTGGATTTTCGCCTTCCTCTTTACGCTCTACATCCTGTTCCATATGCTCAGTGATGTCGTCCTCGAGAGTCCCTTTAAATCCATCTTCTTTTGGGGAAGTCTTGGCCTGTGCCTGATCCCACCTTCACCAGACAAGGCCAAGGCCGAGAGCATACACCCTTGAGTCCCGAACGACCGCTCATCACCGTCCTCATGAGCGCGCACAACGCCTCAACCACCCTGGCTCAGTCGCTTGGATCTTTGAGCGCTCAAAGCTTTCAGGACTGGGAAGCAAGAGTGATGGAGGATGGTTCAACGGACGATACACGCGAAATCCTCGCCACTTTTGCTGCTCGTGATCCGCGTATTCATTGGTACAGGCATCCGAACAGGCTCGGCTTGACCCCTTCGCTCATCGAACTCGCCGCTGAGGCGCGCGGCGAGTATTTCATGCGGCAAGATGCTGACGATTGGTCAGCGCTTGAGCGCATGAACATGCAATCTCAGGTCCTTCAGGCGAGACCTGCGGTTGGCGTTGTCAGCTCATGGGTCGCCATGCACGACGATCAAGGCCATGATCTCGGACTATCAAAGACCTTCTCATCGACACCTTTGCTCAAACGTCAACTGCGCCATCGTAACCCGATTGTCCATGGATCCCTGATGATCCGCGCGAGCAGCTATCGCAACGTCGGAGGGTATCGTCCATTCTTTGCCTACGCGCAGGACTATGACCTTCTCCTCAGGCTGCTCGAAAAGGAGGAGATGGCAGTTGTGCCCGCACCGCTCTATCACCTCCGACTCACACAGGCTGGCATTGGTCGCACAAAGTTAATCGAACAAGAGGCCTACGCGTCTTTAAGCAGAGCCTGCGCTTCATTACGACGACAAGGTCTGGCGGATCAAAGGGCGATTGATGCCTTCAAGATTCCTCCGCAAACAGGCCAAACCGAAAACCTCTTGATCGGACAGGCCACGCAGCTCCTCAAAGCAGGCCACAGATCGCAAGCTCGTTCATGCTTGCGTCAATCATCCGCTCGTTCACTTTCTGAAGTTATGATGAAATCATTCCTCTATGCCTTGAGTCTTTTCCCTAAGTTCGTCTCGCAAAGCGCCGCTTGCCTTCGTCACCTATGGGAACTTCGTTGAAACGTCTCCTTATCGTTCACAACCGCTACATTCATCCAGGCGGTGAAGACGCTTGTATTTCCAATGAGATGGAGGCTCTTCGCGACTCGGGGTACCACGTTCAATCCTTTATCGTCAACAACGATTCCAGTTTTTCCACGAAACGCGATGCGCTGTTATCTCCTTGGGGGCGTGGTCCTCAAGCAGAACTTGAGAAGCTCATCCAGCACGACAAGCCAGATCTTGTTCATGCGCACAATCTGTTTCCGCTGCTTTCCCCAAGGGTTTTTAAATTCGCCCATGACCACGGCTCAAAAACGATTCAGACCCTGCACAATTTCCGCCCGATCTGTTTGAACGGGTTGTTTATGACACCCAGCCGCGAATTATGTGAGAGATGTAGGCCGGGCCACTATGGACCAGGAATCCTAAGAGGCTGCTATCGCGGCAGTCGTGCTCAAAGCATCGGCATGGCTGCCCATTTATGGGCGGCGCACCAAAGAGAGTGGTACGGTGAAGTCGATCTGTTTATTGCGCCCAGCCAATTCTTAAAAAGCAAATATGAGCAATTTCTGCCTTTCAAAGATCGTCTTGTGGTTCAGGGCCATTTCTCACCGATTGATCATCATCCTCTCCCTTGCCCTCCCTCCCCTTACGCCCTTTACCTGGGCCGCCTTTCGGAAGAAAAAGGGATCTTGTGGTTAATGGAGTGCTTCAAAACTTCAGCTGGTCCGCTGAAATTAATCGTTGCCGGCGATGGTCCGCTCAAACATAAGCTAACGAATCAAAGCCATGCTGCCATTGAATATCGAGGCTTCGTCAAAGGTGATGAAAAGCAAGAACTCCTTCGTCATGCCATGCTTCTTGTGCTGCCGTCGGAATGTTACGAAAATTTCCCATTGGCTCTGATGGAAGCGAACCTGCTCGGGGTGCCTGTCGTTGCGCCCTCTCATGGGGCATTCCCAGAGCTCATCCAGGCAGGGACAAACGGTGAAACCTTTCCGCCGCATGACGCTGATCGCTTCTTGAGTGCGATTCAGAGCGTTAGCGCCCAAGCCCAACAACTCGCGTATCGAACGAGGTGCCAGGACCATGCCTCTCAAAGATTTTCCAAAGGGCGTGCGATCGCTAATCGGCTTGCGCTTTACGAATCCGTATTGCGCTCATAGGGCGACGGGGCTATAATGTCAGCGATTTCTTATGGCGTCTTCCACCGTAGTCGTTGAAAACAATTCCGTCCTTCAGGTCCCAAGAGAAACTGTGGCCAGTCCTCTTCAGGGCGTTTTGCGTCATTCGGTTTTAGGAGCCCAGTTCCACGCTGTGTCCATGGACCAAGCTCTCCACATCATCGATGTCTTCATCCGCGATGGCAAGTCTCACCAGATTTGCCTCAGCAATGCCTATACCGTCGCACTCTGCAGGCTCAACGCCGCCTACCGGAATGTCCTCAATCGTGCAGACCTCCTTCTCGCAGACGGAATGTCGATTGTGTGGGGCAGCCGATGGGTCGATGTCCGACTGCCGGGTCGGATCGCAGGCCCGGATCTCATGCGCGCGCTTTGTGTAAGAGCGTCCGCCAAACACTACAAGATCTTTCTTTTAGGCAGCACCCAAGACAACTTGGAGGCCTTAGCCAAGAAGCTCATAGCCTATACGCCAGGCCTTCAGATTGTAGGCACCTACAGCCCACCCATCGCAGATCAGATGACGACGGTAGAAAATCTCAAGATCCTGGCCATACTGGAAGCATGCCAGCCCGATATTTTGTTTGTGGGATTGTCGGCGCCGAAACAGGAGCTTTGGATTGCACAGAACCTGGAAGCCTTGCATGTCCCTGTATCGATAGGCGTCGGTGCAGCCTTTGATTTTCTTTCGGGACGTATCCCGCGTGCCCCAAGGCTGCTTCAGCAATATGGTCTTGAATGGCTCTATCGCCTCTGGTGTGAACCTCGTCGCTTATGGAAACGATATCTCCTAGGCAATGCCATCTATCTTTCCGCTCTCTTCCGTGAATACTTGCGTCTTAAGTCCCATCGTCTACTGCGAGATAACGAATAACTGCAAAATCAGGTGAGGGCCTCCGCTTATAGGTTTTCACAAAAAGTCTTAGGTGAAACGGGTGTGCGTCTTTTTGCCACGGGCTTTGTGCTCCTCTTGGCACGGCGCGTGGGCGCCCAGGAGTTCGGCCTTTATTCATCAGCCCTGGCTTATGCCAGCCTCACGGTCATCTTGGTCGACTTGGGAACCAACGCCATTCTCACCAGAGAAATCGCGCGTCGCCCCAGCGAACGCATCTCAATCTATCAGTCCAGCCACCTGCTCAAGGTCTCCGCCTCCCTTGGATCGATGCTTCTTCTTTGGGCCGGCACCTACGCGGCCGGCCTCACGGAAGAGGTGCGCTATCTGACGCTGTGTCTCGGTCTTTTCTCCGTCAGTCAGGCCTTAACCGACTACTTCAGCTCACTTCTGAGCGGCATTGAGGAAATGGGATGGGAAGCGACCTTAAAGACCATTTCTCGTTCCTTATCCGTGATCTTCGGCCTCGTCCCGCTCTTTCAGGGCAAGCCGCTCGGCGTCATTGCGACGGCTATGGCCATGGGGTCGCTTACCGGTTACGGCGTCTCTGTTCTTATCCTCAAGAGCCGGTTCGGCGCTTTTGGTTTTAAGAAGGATATGGCCTTCATCAAAAGCCTGCTGAAGACTTCGATGCCCCTGTTCGCTTCCGCGGTCTTTTGGATCCTTTACGAAAGCCAGGATATCGTGATCCTCAATCTCTTTCGTCAGCCCCAAGCGGACATCGGCTACTTCGCCTCGGCCATCAAGATGATTGATGTCCTGCGCATGTACCCTGTGCTTCTCATCGGCGTCTTTTTCCCGGCCCTCTCGAAACTCCACCTCACGGATCCGACGACCTATCGCATGAAAGCCCGTCGTGTACTGACCTTTCTCGCCTTGTCTACAAGCCTCCTCGCCGCCGGCCTGTACCTCGGGGCGGACTGGTTGATCGTCCATATTTATCAAGAGGCCTACCGGCCTGCGGTCCCGCTTCTGCAGCTCCTGGCGCCGGCCCTCTTCCTTTGCGGGATCAATTACACCCGGATGCAGTTTTTGATCGCTCAAAACCGCGAACGCAAGCTCTTCGCCAGCGCGCTGACCACCTGCTTGGTCAATTTGGCGTTCGCCGCCCTTCTCGTTCCCCGATTTGGCGTGAGCGGCGCCTGTTACGCCCTTCTCATAAGCGAAGTTGCGAACTTCATTGTCCTTCATCATTTAAGCCGTGAATAAGATTCTCATCGTTAAACTCGGCGCGATCGGAGATGTGGTACTCTCGCTCCCCGCGATCGAAGCCATTCGAGAGGAAAACCCGAGCGATCACCTCACGCTCCTCATCGGACGCATCGGCGCGCCGCTCCTTCAAGGCCATCCGGCCGTAGACGAGCTCATGATCATCGATGAGAACATCTTCTGGCACAAAAGGGTCTTCTCTTTGATCGAACTCGCCCTAAGACTTCGACGCCAAAGGTTCCGTAAAGTCTATATCCTTCACTGGTCGCCCCTGTTCCATCGTTTCTTTCAAGCTATCGGCATAGCGGATCGTTGGGGATTTGCCAGAGACCGTCATGCCTCCGCGCTGACGCGCCAGAGCTCCTACGTCGAAGCTCATCCAGAAGCCCATGAGATTTCACAGTATTTAGCGGCCGTTTCCGATCGTTATCACGTCTCTTCCGTTCCCAGCAGAACACCGAGACTCTTTCTCTCATCCGATGAGAAATCCTTCGCTCGCAACCTCATTAGCCTCCATAGATGCCCTATCGCGATTGCCCCCGGAGGGGGTCATAACCCAAAACTTGTCATGCCTCAAAAGCGGTGGCTGCCTGAACGTTTCGTTCAACTCGGTGAACAGTTGATCTTAAACCAGCAAGCAACCTTGTTGGTGGTCGGTGACGCCTCGGAAGCGGGACTCCTGAAGCCTTTGATTGAGAAATATCCAAGCCAGATCAAGAATTTCTCGGGACAAATCACCCTTCGAGAAACAGCTGCTGTGATTCAAAGCTGTCGACTCTTTATCGGAAATGATTCAGGTCTGTTTCACATCGCTGGCGCTGCCGGAACGCCGTCTCTCGTTTTTTTTGGCCCGACTTCGCCGCATGGTAAAATGCCATTGTGGTTGCCGTACCGTTTGCTGTACTCACAAGAGCCCTGCAGCCCCTGTTATAAACACGGCTACGCGCCGCCATGCCCGTACCAACTGAAATGCATGGACCATCTCTCGGTCCAATCAGCCTCTGAGGCCGCGATGGATCTCTTAAAGGCAACGTCGTGAAACAAACCGAACTTGCCGCAACTTTCTACAACAAGGTTCTGGAGAACAATCTCAGCTCCTTCGTAGAGCAATGGGGCTCGCTAGCGTCGTGTGCGCAGTATCGTCTTCCCTACACCAAAACCTTGCACTATGTCCCGAAGGGGTCCCTTTGTCTTGATTGGGGATGTGGAAATGGGCATTTCGCTTATTTCCTGACGCAATCAGGCTTCACGACCCAAGGTTATTCTTTCGAAGCCATTCCACGTTTCCTCGCAAGGCAGCCGACGTTTAGCCATACCCAAGGACAGACATCAGATCCGTTCTCCCTGCCCTACAACAGCGCGTCCTTTGACGCGGTCTTTAGCATGGGAGTCTTAGAACACGTCCATGAGCGCGGTGGCGATCAGGCAAGGTCTCTTCGAGAAATCGAGCGGCTTCTTAAACCTGGAGGCCTGTTTCTCATTTTTCATTTGCCTAACAGCAACTCATGGATTGAATTCCTCGTCCGCACGATCAAGCGTTCAGCGAACACCCAGAAGCATGCTCACAGCAAGCTCTTTTCGAGAAAGTCCTTCGAGCAACTCCTCTACGGCACGTCTTTCGAGATTATCGAATCCGGCCGCTACAATAGCATCCCGAGGAATTCCCTGAATCGCCTCCCGAAGGCTGTGGCCAACCAACGGTGGCTTTGCCGCGCGCTGGACGCCATAGACGACCTGCTGAGCCAGATCTTTCCGGCCATAACGCAGAACTGGTATTTTATTCTCAAGAAGAAAAGCTAGCCGGAGGTCTTCTATTGGAGTTTTACGTCGAAACATGATAGACCCCGTCCGCCACACGGCAGGGCGGACGGCCCGCCGGTTGTGTGGAGGGCCGGCTTTCGCCGGGGTGACGCCAACGGCAGGATTCTGGCTAGCAAAAGGAGCTGAAGTGCCACAGCGCGTTGCGATCATTCATGATTGGCTCACCGGCATGCGCGGTGGGGAAAAGGTGCTCGAGGTACTCTGCGAGCTGTTCCCAGCCGCCGATCTTTTTACACTGTTGCATGTCCCCGGCACCGTCAGTCCTATGATCGAGCGACATCCTATCCACACCTCTTTTTTGCAGCACCTCCCTCAGTCGCAGCGATACTACCGTCACCTTTTGCCGCTCATGCCCATCGCGATGGAGGGCTTTGACTTCTCCCCCTATGATCTTCTGATTAGCACAAGCCATTGCGTCGCCAAGATGGCCAAACCGCGCCCCGGGGCGCATCACGTGTGCTACTGTCATACGCCCATGCGTTACATCTGGGACCAATACGATTCTTACTTCGGGCCGGGCCGTGCTTCATGGCCTGTTCGGGTTACCATGCGGCTCTTACGGCCAGCACTCCAGCGGTGGGACTTGACCACCCTGCCGCGTGTTCATCGATTCATCGCCAACTCTAAGAATGTCAGCGAGCGGATCCAGCGAATTTACCACCGCGAGTCTGTCGTGATCTATCCACCTACCGATGTCGACTTCTTCAGCCAAGGGACATCCCATCGCCGGTCTGATGATTTTTATTTATTGGTGAGCGCCCTGGCGCCTTACAAGCGCGTTGAACTCGCCATCGAAGCGCTCCAACACCTCGGAAGACGACTGATCATTATTGGCGACGGTCAGCAAAGAAAAGCTTTGCGGCAAATGGCTGGCGATCAAGTCGAGTTTCTCGGGTGGGGTTCGAGTGATGACTTGCGAAAGCACTACGCTCAGGCGCGCGCGCTTCTCTTCCCTGGAGAGGAAGATTTCGGCATCGTGCCCGTTGAAGCGATGGCGGCGGGGTGTCCAGTCATTGCGCTGCGAAAAGGAGGGGCGCTTGAAACTGTCGTCGAAAACCAAACCGGGATCTTTTTTAATGAACCGACCGTAAAATCTCTCGCGGATGCCATCCAACGCTTTGAAACCATGAGTTTTTCCTCCCAGACCATCCGTGACCGAGCACGCCTTTTCGATCGACAACGTTGCGCGGCTGCTTTTCAAGCGTATTTCGTTGAATATAAGTAGGGAATTGTCCTAAAATCCGTCTCAGTGAAGCGATACACCTTCCGACTCTCCTTCTTGGCCGGCATTCTATGCATGGACATTGCGGGACTGGTCATGGCATTCCAGGCAGCCTACTGGACACGATTTTATTGGTCACCCTTTGTTTCGCTCTTCCCCGTTCTGAAGGGCATACCGGAGATATCCGTTTACCATCAAGCGTTAATGCTCTTATTGCCTGTCTGCTTAGCGGTATTCTTCCACGCCGGCTTTTACAAAGAATCGATGCTGAGCGCTTACGATGAGCTGATTCTGGTCCTACGAGGCGTCACGCAATGCATGCTCTTGGCTATGGCGATGAGCTTTGTGTCGTACCGTGGGAAGGAATTCTCTCGTCTTGTCGTTGCCCTATGGGCAGCCTATGGCGTTCTCTTCATCTACATCCTGAGGGAGGTCCATAAGGCGATTTTTCGGTTTTTGCACTTTCAGCTCGCGGGTCCCGAAGGCGTCCTCGTGATTGGAAAAGGAAAAATGATCGGGGCGATCAAAGAGATGGCTTCCCGGCAGCCTTTTGTCAAAAGCACCTACATGGAGCATTTTCCAGCACGCGAAGGCTTCGAGAGTTTGCGGCGCTCAGCGCACATCTCCGAAGTCATCCTCTTGCAGGGGCCGCTGAATCCACAGGCCATTCTTAGCGCCGCACAAATCTGCGAGCAGTTCGGCGTCCCCTGTAAAGTCGTTCCCGACCTGCTCGAGATGCGCCGTGGCGAGATTATCATGGACAGGTTCTGCGGCCTTCCCACTTTTACGATCAAGTCTCTGTCCTTGTATGGCAGCAACTACGTTCAGAAACGAAGCTTTGATATCTTCGTGAGTCTTGTGATACTGATCCTTTTTTCTGTGCCGTTCGCGATCATCGCGATCCTCATTCGTCTCGACAGTCCTGGCGGGGCTCTCTACACCCAGGATCGCATGGGCTTTCACGGTAAGAAATTTAAGCTCTACAAATTCCGGACCATGGTTGCTGACGCAGACCTGCACATTGAAAGACTTAAACACCTAAGCGACCGCTCAGGCCCCGTGTTTAAAATGAAGAATGATCCCCGCCTCACCCGTGTGGGTCGATGGCTCCGCAAATTTAGCTTGGACGAACTCCCACAGATATTGAACGTCCTGAAAGGCGACATGAGCCTCGTAGGACCTCGGCCCCAAGTGTTATGGGAAGCCGCCGCCTACGACGATCACGCCAAAAAGCGCCTGCGCATCAAACCCGGGATAACCGGGCTCTGGCAAGTGAGCGGCCGCGCGGCCCTGAGTTACGAAGAAATGATCAATCTGGATATTTTTTATCTTGAAAACTGGTCCCTGGGCCTCGATCTTAAGATCCTGCTGCGAACCATCCCCGCCATCTTTGCCAAAGAAGGGGCATACTGATGAAAATCCTCGTCACCGGCGGCGCCGGGTTTATCGGGTCGCATATTGTGGATGCCTATAGCGAGGCTGGACACGACGTCACGGTTCTTGATGATCTGTCCACCGGCAAAAAGAAGAACATCCATAGCCGGGCGCGCCTCATCACCTCGGACATCAGGGACCCCAACGTGAGCACTCTATTTGCCCAGGCGCGCTTTGAAATTGTGAATCACCTCGCCGCACAATTGGATGTCCGAAAATCAGTACAAGACCCCTTCTTTGATGCATCCGTGAACATTCTGGGTACCTTGAGACTGCTGGAATGCGCCCGCTCCTATGGCGTGCGCAAATTCATCTTCTCCTCTTCTGGCGGCACGATCTACGGCGAATGTGGCCAAGAGCCCGCCCGGGAAGAGGATCCAGTGCGTCCGGAATCCCCTTATGGTTTGAGCAAAGCGACCGCTGAGCGCTATATCCAATTTTACGGGCAAGCCTATCGTTTGCCCTACACGATCCTTCGCTACGCAAATGTCTATGGACCACGACAAGATCCCCACGGAGAGGCAGGCGTCGTCGCTATTTTTGCCGGAAAGCTTTTAAAACACGAACCTGTGACCATCTTCGGCGACGGTTCACAAGAGCGCGACTATGTCTATGTCGGTGACGTGGTCCAAGCCAATGTGGCCGCTCTCACGAAAGGGGAAAACACGATCTTGAACATTGCGACCGGTGTGCCCACCAGCGTCAACACCCTCTACCAGAAGATGGCTCGCCTTGAAAGTGTCTCCACACCGCCCACCATGGCGCCCGCAAGAACAGGAGAGCTGGCGAGAAGTGTTTTGCACTTCGAACGTGCTAAAAAGATTTTGGGATGGAAGCCTGCGATGACGCTGGAGAAAGGTTTGGCGGAGACCCTCAAGTCTTTCAAGAAATAATATGGCTTCTCGATCATTAACGCGCACAAAAAAAGTCAACAAGCCCTGGGGCTGGGAGCTTTGGTATGCCCATTGCCCGCATTACGTTGGCAAGATTATTTACGTTAGGAAAGGCCAGCGCCTGAGCAAGCAGTACCACCGCTTTAAGCATGAGACTGTTTACTCCGAGAAGAGCCGTTGGGTCCTTGAAATCGCGGGCCAGAGGCGGGTCATGAAACCGGGGGATACCGCCACCATTCGACCGGGGGTCATCCATCGCTTTGAGGCCCCTTTCGAGTCCGCCTGGATTCTTGAGGTGTCGACGCCGCAGGTCCACGATATCGTTCGTCTCGAGGATGATTATGGCCGATAGCGCCATCCGTTTTGGCACTGATGGTTGGCGCGGCCTTATCGCTGAGGATTTCACGTTCGAGAAGGTCCGGCAAGCGGCGGCTGCCTGCGCCGCCTATATGACGGCCCATCCTTCTCTGGGCGATGGCACCGTTCTCGTAAGCTATGACAGACGCTTTTTGTCGCGTGCCTTCGCCAGGGCTGCCGCGAACGTTCTCATGTCGCGAGGGTTCCCTACGAGGCTCTCGGAGACTCCCCTGCCGACCCCCGCCCTTTCATTTAGCGTCGTCCAGCACAAAGCCTCTTGGGGCATTATGATCACCGCCAGCCATAATCCCGCGTTCTACAACGGTTTTAAAATAAAAGACGCCCTCGGTCGCTCGGCACCGCTTGAGGTCACGCGTGAGATCGAAGCCTTTGCCAGTGTCCAAGCCACATCGAGCGCCGCGGTTGATCTACCCCTCAAGACTTTTGACGACCGTAAGGAGTACATCCAGTACCTCCGAAGCCGCCTTGACGCGAAGCTCCTGCGGGCATTCAAGAAAACGGTGGTCTTTGATTATTTGCACGGTGTCGGCGCCGGGATCCCGGAGCGTGTGCTTATGGGATCTTCCGTTAAGTCCGTGGCCCTTCACGCGGAGGAGGACCCTCTCTTTGGAGGATTGCACCCCGAACCCGTGGAGAGCCAACTCCATGCTTTATGCCACGCGGTCCGCCGCCGCAAAGCCGCTGTCGGGATTGCCTTGGATGGCGACGCAGACCGTTTGGGCGTCGTCGATGAACAAGGACGCTACCTGACCCCTCATCAGGTCTTTCCCATGCTCGTCTTGCACTGCATCGAGCACAAAGGATGGAAAGGGAAAATTGTCCAGGCCGTCTCTCTGGGCTATTTGAGCGAACGGATCGCCCGAGAGTTTGGACTTCCTTTTGAAGAGGTTCCTGTCGGTTTCAAACATGTCGCGGAGCGTATGCTCCAGGATGATTTTCTCGCGGGCGGTGAGGAATCGGGCGGATACGCCGTGCGGGGAGGGCTGCCTGAACGCGACGGTATCTTGAACGGCCTCCTCTTCCTCGAGATGCTCGCCGCCCGTCGCCAGACCCCCTCGCAGCTCTTAGATGCCATAGAGAAACGATTCGGGCGAGCGTGCTTCAAACGGGTCGACCTGCACCTGGAGCAACCCATTGGAGACAAAGCGCGCTTTGGCCAGGACACGTCGTCACGCGTTCCTGAGAAATTGGCAAGCGAAGAGGTCTCTGAAGTGAGGACGCGCGATGGCGTTAAGGTGATTCTGAAATCTGGCTCCTGGGTCCTTTTGCGTCCTTCCGGAACGGAACCGCTCATGCGCACTTACGCTGAATCCGAGTCACCCCAGAAGACAGAGTGCCTCCTCAAGTGGGCGCAGAAAGTCGCGGTGGCCTTCTGATGGTCCGTGCCATGGTCATGGCCGCGGGCGCCGGCACGCGTTTGCGGCCTTTAACGGTCGATGTGCCCAAACCGATGGTCCCGATCGCCAATCGACCCGTGATGGAATATACAATCGAAAACCTGAAGCGCCATGGCATCACGGACATCGTCCTGAATCTCCACCATCATCCTGAACTCATCAAAAAGCATTTTTCCGACGGTCGGCAATGGGGGGTCCGGATCTCCTATTCGCATGAGCCCAAACTTATGGGCACCGCAGGCGGCGTGCGTCAAGCCAGCGCCTTCTTTCAGAAGGAGACCTTTGTCGTGACGTCAGGCGATGGGCTCACCGACATTGACTTCACGGACCTCATCTCCTTCCATAAACGTAAGCACGCCATCGCGACCATGGCCCTCAAAAAGATGACCGCGCGCTTTGATTATGGCGTGACCCTGACGCGGGCGGGGGGACGTATCCAAAAGTTCGTTGAAAAACCGTACTGGGGGGATGTTTTTTCCGATCAAGTCAACACCGGGATCTATGTCTGTGAGCCGTCCATCCTTTCAGCGATCCCGGCCCGCCGAGTCTATGATTTCGGTCATGATGTATGGCCTGCTTTACTCTCCCAAAAGAAGCCCATCTACGGCAGGCTGACAGAGAGGTACTGGTGTGATGTTGGCAACATCGCTGAGTATCAAAAAGCGCAGCTGAACTTCCTTGAGGGCCACCTCTTATTCAAGCTCCCCGGTCGGCAAATACGTCGTGGGATCTGGGTCGAGGAGGGGGCTTCGATTGAGCCTGGCGTGCGCCTGGAAGGCCCCTGTTTGATCGGGCGCAGGGCCCACATCTCGCGCGGGGCCCACATTGGTCCCTACGCGGTCATTGGCCACGGGTCACGTGTCGGAGCGCGCTCTTCCTTGCGCCATTGCACGCTCTGGGATCATGTTCATGTCGCCCCTCATGTCCACTTGGAGGGCTGCGTCATGGGCCACAACACGGTGGTCAAAGAGAACATCTCTGTCTTTGGAGGCATCCTTCTCGCGACTTCTTAGCGCAGGACGTTGGCTGTCTTGCATTGGCTTAGAGCTCCAAGCAGAAAAACATTAGGGGTGTGCTTTTTTCTCTTTTCCTGGAGCAGGCTCCTGCTCCAGGGAAAGAGGTTCCATCCCTTGGAAGCGTGAAGATTCCTTGTCGTGGGGGAGGGGGGCAGCGAACGACTCGCGGACGGAGGCGGGGTGGAGAGCGCGTCCAGCCGAGGATGGGTGAGCCTCGACCACTGATCTACAGGGAGGAGGCGAGTTCCGCAGGCTGCGCGAACCACCCAGCCGGGGTGTCCGGGAGCGCTGGAGTGAGATGCCTCCCTCCCCCACGACATGGACCCTCAAATATTGCCTGCTGCTCTTTGAGTCGTCCATCTGGAACCGTCGTAATTCAAAATGATATCCTTGCCGCATTCGTGGAAGCGCGACCTTGCGCTTCCCGCAACACGAAAGGACACGTTATGACCAACCGCTACGTTTTTACCTCAGAATCGGTGACCGAAGGTCACCCCGATAAAGTCTGCGATCAGATTTCCGATGCCGTTTTGGATGAGGTCCTCTCCCAGGACCCCATGGGGCGCGTGGCCTGCGAAAGCTTCATCACCGTAGGTCTGTGTATCGTGGGCGGTGAAATCACGACCAAGGGCTACGTCGAAGTCGCTGATTTAGTCAGGAAGGTCGTCCAAGAGATCGGCTATACCGACGCCAAATACGGGTTCAATTACCAGAACTGCGCGATTTTGAATGCCATTGGCCGCCAGTCCCCTGACATCGCACAGGGTGTTGACACGGGGGGCGCCGGTGACCAAGGTCTCATGATCGGTTACGCCTGCCGGGAAACGCCTGAACTCATGCCTTTGCCCATCATGCTCGCCCATGCCCTGACTCGGCGTTTAGCGGACGTCCGAAAGAAAGGCATCCTCAAGTATCTCGGGCCCGATGGAAAATCTCAAGTCACGGTCGAATACCGTGACGGCAAACCCTATCGCGTCGACACGATCGTCGTCAGCTCTCAGCATACTGAAGAGATCCTGGACCGCACCGGCAAAAAGATCACCAAGGCCTCGATCGATGAAATCATCGATAAAGTGGTGATGCCCGTGATCCCCGCCAAGATGCTCGACAAGAACACGAAATTCTACGTGAACCCGACCGGCAAGTTCGTGGTCGGCGGGCCGCAGTCGGACACCGGCGTCACGGGGCGCAAGATCATTGTCGACACGTACGGCGGCATGGCCGCGCACGGCGGCGGGGCGTTTTCCGGCAAGGATCCCACCAAAGTGGACCGCTCCGCCTGCTACATGGCCCGCTACGTCGCTAAAAACATTGTAGCGGCAGGCTTAGCGGATAAGTGTACGGTCCAGCTCGCCTACGCCATCGGTGTGGCCGAGCCCGTCAGCATCATGATTGACACGCACCAGACTGGCGATTTTGATGAAGAAACCATCGTTCGGGCCGTACGCAAGAACTTCCCACTGACACCCGCTGGCATCATCGATCATTTGAAGCTGCGCAGGCCCATCTTCCGCGCAACCGCCGCCTATGGTCACTTTGGGCGGACAGAAGACACCTTCACATGGGAAAAGACGGACAAGGCTGCATCGCTGCGCAAGGAGCTTGGCCTGGGTGCCAGCGCTTCAGGCAGCGGAAAATTATCGGATCTGGAGCTTGCGTCCAGCTCCCGCAGGTAAATCCCATGGCCAAATCGCACGACGTTAAAAACCTTCATCTGGCAGACGCCGGTCGCAAACGCATCGAGTGGGCCGAGCGTGAAATGCCGGTCCTGCGCATGATCCGTGCGCGCTTCGCCAAAGAGAAACCGCTCCAAAGCATCCGGATGGCTTGCTGCCTTCACATTACGACAGAAACCGCAAATCTCGCCATCACGCTCAAAGCAGGTGGCGCTGAGGCCGTCTTCTGCGGGTCCAATCCGCTGTCGACACAAGATGATGTGGCGGCTGCCCTCGTCAAACATTACGGCATCTCCACGCACGCGATCAAGGGCGAAAACCATAAGACTTACTATAAGCATATTCAGTCCGCGATCGCGCACCATCCGCAGATCACGATGGATGATGGAGCGGATCTCGTGTCAACACTTAAAAAAGAGTACCCCGAACAAATCGACCAGGTGATCGGCGGCAGTGAAGAAACAACAACGGGTGTTATTCGGCTGCGGGCCATGGAAAAAGATGGGGAGCTGCCCTATCCCGTGATCTCCGTCAACGACGCCCTCACCAAGCACCTCTTCGACAACCGTTATGGAACAGGCCAGTCGACCATCGATGGTATTCTTCGCGCCACCAATCTCCTGCTTGCCGGCAAGCGTGTGGTGATCGCCGGATACGGATGGTGCGGCCGGGGTGTCGCGATGCGCGCGAAAGGTCATGGCGCGACTGTGATCGTCACCGAAATTGACCCGATGAAAGCGATGGAAGCCGCCATGGATGGCTTTCTCGTTATGCCGATGTCCGAAGCCGCCAAAGTGGGTGACCTTTTTGTGACGCTGACAGGGAACAAATCTGTCCTGCGCGCGGAGCACTTCCGCAAAATGAAGAATGGCGCGATCCTGGCCAACTCCGGTCATTTCAATGTCGAGATCGATCTTGAAGCGCTGGCCAAACTGTCAAGATCACGAAAGCCTTTGCGTGACTATGTAGAAGAATTCACCCTCCCCGGAGGGCGCCGTATCATTGTGCTCGGAGAAGGCCGACTCATCAACTTAGCGTCCGCCGAAGGGCATCCCGCCAGTGTGATGGACATGTCCTTTGCCAACCAAGCGCTCGCGGCGGAATATCTGGTCAAGCACAGCCGTGAGCTCGACAACAAAGTCTACCCCGTGCCGTCTGACATCGACCGAGAAATCGCCCGTCTTAAACTCCAAAGCATGGGTATCACGGTCGACCAGCTGACGGCCGAACAAGAACGATACATGGCCTCCTGGCAAGAAGGAACGTGACCAGACGCCTCCTCACCGCGTTCGCGGTCCAGTTGATTCTTCTTGCACCGGCACAAGCCGTGCCGCACTTTAAACGTGAGCTCTACCCAGATGCGAAACCATGCCATGTTAAGACGATAACCCCTGCTATGATTCACAAGTTTGGGTCACCGCGGATGGCGGTGATCACCCCCGCGACGGGCACCAAGAACGTTGCCGTACTGATTGTTCGCTTTCCAAGTGCGGGGGCAACCACCTCGGGCAATCCCACCATCTCGAACCCAGCCAATTTCAATACTTATATTACGGGCATGAATGATTTCTTTACGGAAGCGTCTTTTGGGATATTCACGCTCAATATTTCTTTCTTTGGAAGTACCGCCGACGCGGATGGAGACCCCGACGCGACAACGGTCGGCTCTTTCCTGATGCCGCAGCCCATGGAATATTACGGCTGTGGGGATGTGGATGCGGGCTGCTTTGCCGTTCCGGCTGCACCCGCCGGTCTTGGGGGAGCCTATCTTATTCGTGACGCCATCTCAGCGACACGCACGGGGCCTCCCGACCGATCAGCGACCTTCGATTCAGCAGCCTTTGACGCGGTGCTCGTTATGCACGCCGGCTATGGCAACGAGACCACGGCGAGTAATGGTGATATCTGGTCGGCCTTCTACCAGGAGCCCGCTGTGATCGGCAGCGCCGGGGGGGGATTCGTCGACGGTGCGACGTTTCCAGAGCTCGAATCGAGCGGCATCACCTCACCGCTTGGTGTGATGTGCCATGAATTTGGCCATGTCCTGACCTTGCCCGATCTTTACAATACGGCAGTCTACGGTGGCGCTTCTGTGGTCGGTGACTGGGATCTCATGGACTCAGGCCCCTATCTAGGAAATGGTACCAATCCCTCCCATCCAGGCGCGTGGCACAAAGTGTATCTGGGCTGGGCCTCCCCGCAACTCATCGCCGATCGCGCCCCAGAGGTCAGCCTATTGCCCATTGAAACGGGCACCCCCAACTCCGTGGCGAAGATTTCCATCCATTCGGGCAGCGCTCTGGAGTACTTCCTGGTGGAATACCGTTCCAAGACCGTCGGCCTCTATGATCGGCAGATCCCAGCCACCGGCCTGTTGGTCTGGCATGTCGACGACGAAATTACGTCCACGCGAGGTTTTTCCGCTGTGACGCCATCCCTCCAGAACACGGTCAATACCGGATCGCCCCATTACGGCGTCTCGATCATCACGGCGGACGGCTCGACCATTTCGAGCGCAAACCAAGGCACTGCCTCTCAGGTTTACACCACAGGATCGAGCATGAGCAGCCCAAAGTCTGACACTTTTTCCGGACAGCCCTCCGGGATCAGCATCGTGAGTATCGTCGCGGGGGCGGGTATTTCACCGGCCACCTTTGAAGTCGTCAATTTAAGCGTCACCGCATCGCAGATCATCAAGAAGGCCATCAGTTATCCCAACCCGGCAGGCAAGGGTTATGCTCATCCCATGGGCGAGGGGCACGCCACCATCCAGTTCCATTTGGGCCGGCCCGCCAATGACTATCAGATCAACATTTATACCCTCAGCGGCGATTTGGTCAGAAAAGTACCTCTCAGCGATATTTCGCTCAACACCGAACGTTCTTTCAATGAGAAGTGGGTCTATGAATATGTGTGGGACTTAAAGAATGGCAACGGCGAGTTCGTCGCGCCAGGGGTCTATCTCTATCTCATTCGGGCCGATGGCGAGTCGAAATCCTCCAAGGCGGTCATTATCAGGTAAGTCGGAAAAGCTTCCACGCGGCTAGTCCCGTAAAGAGAAAATTAGACATCCACGCGGCCACCCAGGCCGGCAGCCTCCCCTGTTCACCCATGGATTGAAAAATCGAGATCGAGCCCCAATAGAGAAAGGCGAGCGCGAGCGCATAAGCAAAGTTTTGTGTCCGGCTTTGCATACCGCTTCGGAGGGCAAAGGGTATGGCGAGCAGGATGACCACGACATTGGCGAAGGGGAGAGCGAGCCTCAAGTGCAGCGCGACTTTTTCTTTATAAACGGGCGCGCCCCTTCGCTTTAAGCGCTTCGCGCGTTCGACCAGCTCCTGGCCTGTCATATCATCCGTTTCTTTGTCTTCCATGACAAAATCCGACGGCTTCTCTGGGATGTCCACCGTTTTCTCTGTAAACGGAACCTCCCGAATGCCCATGGAAGCGAGGGGATCTTTTGAGCGCCACACACCGTCTTTTAAAAGCCAGCTTCCGTTTTGATAGAGGGCGGTTTTGGCGGAGTGCGTCTCCAGCCAGGCGAACTGATCGTCGAACCGATCGACAATCAGATCTTTGATGAGACCCTTCTCCACGTCCAGCCAGCCGATCGTGAAGCGCCGGCGATGGCGGCCCGCGGCGACAATATTGTCTTTCTGATATTCGAGCACATCGCGCTTTTTGATCTCCACACGGTAGATCTTTCGCGATTCGAAGTTCAGCTTGGGGAGAAACGTGAGCCCGCCCACAAGGGAAAAAAGGGCCAGGGAAAACCCGGTCGCCACAAAGGGGAGGTAAAGCCGCCAGGAGGGGATCCCCGCTCCACGAAAGGCGTTAAACTCGCCGCGTTGCTGGAGCTGGCCCAGCGAAAAAAGAAGCGCCAGCATCGTGGCAATCGGCAGAACGAGATTCAGCCAAAAGGGGAGTCCCAGCAGCAAGACTTTGACGATGTCTTCGAAGTGGGCGTGAAAGCGTACGAAAATGCCCATTTTGTCGAAAAACCTTCCCAGCGTGACCAAGACACCAAAGATCAGGACGCAAACACCAAAAGGGACAAGGAACGATCGGATCAGGTAACGATCGACAATTTTCACCGCCGGGTCATCCTCCAATAAAGAAACGATGCCGAAGCAAGAAGCGCGCTATTGCCCATCCAGACCGCGATCCAGGGAGGCCATGAACCACGCTGCCCCAAGGCGGTGCCGCCCATGAGCAAGATGTAGTAGAGCACCATGATGATGAGGCTCATGCCGAAACCAATCGACCTTCCACCGCGCTGCATGCGGATGGCCAGCGGTATGCCGAGGGCCGCAAAGAGAAGCGGTGTCATCGCGAGCGCCCAACGAAGTTGGATCTGACAAGCCAGGATGGGGTAAGGAAGCCCTTTGCTTTTGAGCACGGTAATTTCTTTACGGAGTTCGCGATTGTCCATTTCTTCGATGGACCTCTCGGAGCTCGCTTGAGCACTCGCCAGTGGAATAAAAAACTGATACTCCTTAAATTCTGTGTTCATCCAACGTTCCGGGGCGGCCGCATCCACTTTCTCGATTCGCCCCTGGGACAAGAGCAGCGTGAGCCCCTTGCCCTCTTCATAAGCGGCCTTGCCGCGTTCGGCGAAAATACGCAGCCCTGCGCCGCTGGTGGGAAGTTTGTAAATGGTCACACCCCGCATGAGGCCCTTCTTTTTTTCCCTATGCTCGATGTAGAGATGATACTCGCCAATTTCAACAAACGTCCGCTCTTCGATCCGCACCAAGGGGTTGCGTTTGAGGAGCTGGACGTAAATACTGCGGAAGGAGGCATGCGCACGCGGCGCCCAACGCGTGTTAAAAGGGACAAGAAAGGCCGCCGCCAAGAGGGCGATGAGCAACGGCATTTTGACATAGCTCCACGCCTTAAGGCCGCTCGCGCGTGCGGCTGTGATTTCATTGTGTTCGGACAGTCGCCCATACGTCAAGAGAGACGCCAGGAGAATGGACATGGGCAGGGTCAGGGAAAGGGTGGAGGGGAGAAGGAGGGTCAGAAGTTTGAGGGTGAGCCCCAGTCCAACCCCTTTCCCCAGCAGAAGGTCGATCAGCTCAAAGAGGTGGTCCAGGAGCAGAACGAACGTGAAGATCAGCAACCCCAAGAACACATTGCCGAGAAATTCCTTCAGGATATAGCGTGAAAGGATCTTCATGGCAGGAATTATACGTGTTTGCGGCATGATTTTTAGAAACGTTACAGATTGTGCCAATTTTCGTTTTTGCTTAAAAAGTCTTGCAGTTTAGCCTAATTCGGACAACAATAGTTCGAAATATGCGCCGTAAATTCGCTATTTTTGTCTTTTTCTGCGGGCTCGTATGTAGCGCGTTTTACACGCTCTATGGTGAGGCTGATCTTCCCGATTATGTGCTGCAGTCTATCCGCCTCCTTAAAAAACCGATCGAAGACCTTCTTCCTGACCTGAGTGACGCTCTTAGCACCCAGGCCATTGAAGCGGCCTCTCTCGATCTTCAGCCCCACCAGGAACTTCGCAATGAGCGGGAGCGCTGGAACGAGATGCGCCGGCTCATTGAAGCCGGCCAGCCTCTGTTCATGCCGTTGCCATCAGAAATCGCCTTGTCCACCGCGCCCCTTGGAAGGCTGGCACCCGCGGTCCCTCCTCCTCCGGGATTCACCGTCCAACTGCCTTACGAATCGAGGCTCACGGTCTCCGGCCGCAAAACCATCGGGATGATATTCCGCAGCACGAAATATTCCAACAGCGGCTATGCCACCACACAAGGGGTCTCCAACACCCAGAGTTCCTTTGAGCTCCTCCAGTCCCTGCAGGTGCGCATCAATGGCCAGATTGGGAGAAAAGTGACGGTCAATGTCGACTTTGACGACACCAAAACAGACAAAAAAGATATTTCGATCGTTTACAAGGGTGACCCCGATGAGGTGGTTCAAAGGGCGGCCTTCGGGGACATCAACATGTCTTTGCCCCAAACAGAATTTGCCGGTTACACGAAACAGGTCTTTGGCGCAGCCGCGGAGCTCAAATACAAGGCCCTGAAGGGCTATTTCATTGGCAGCCGGACCAAAGGTCAAACCGAGACGAAAGAATTTGTTGGCAATGTCCAGCTGCAGAGAGTCAACATCCCTGACACCAGCTATGTCCGCAGGCGCTTTTATAATTACAAGAGCTTGACCGGCCCCGATGACAACAATGTGGCCGTTTCAACAGTTAAGATCTATCTCGACACACAAGACACCACACGATCTGGTCCGCAGTACACAACCACAACCGTCGATTTAACCCTTATCCCCAACCGTCCGGTCACATCGAGCACGACTTACGAAGGGCGCTTCCTCCTCCTGGCGCAGGGAATCGATTATTTTGTTGATCCAAGCTCGGGGATCGTCACGTTTCGAACACCCTTGACCAATACCAGCGTTGTGGCCATCGACTACACAATCCCCGGAACCACGGATCTGCTGAGCACTTCGCGAGGCATCGTGGGAATGCCCAAAGCCATCAAATGGGACGAAAGCCAAATCACCCTGATCCCTGCTACGGAAGAACTCACCCACTACAATATTGGCAGCAACAAGATCGTCCGAGACAACAATCAAGGCAACTTTACACTCCAATTAAGAGACCTCGGCAACAACTTCATTGGCCCTGCCGTAGGAATCCTGTACTTGCCGAATAACTCCGGGCAGATCGTTGTCGATTTCGAAGCGGGTTCTTTTGCTCTCACGAGGCGCCTGGATAATGGTGATCCTGCATCCAGCTTCGCGCCGGTCTACTTCTTTACACCCACGACCCAATCCAGCTTCTTCATCGAATATCGCGCGCGCGTCAAAACCTATACCCTGCGCCCCAATATCGTGATCAACAGCGAACGCATCACCTTAGACGGCAGACCCCTGGTCCGTGATATCGATTATTTCTTGGATTATGCGTCGGGTTTTCTGACCTTTTTTAATGAGGACCAGATCACTGAAACCACCCGCATCCAAGCCACCTACGAGTTCTCACCCTTCGGGATCGCCGGCACCCAACAGGACACCCTGGTCGGCGCTCGTGGTGAAGTCTCTTTCGCGCCGGTGCACCCCATCCTTGCCTCAAGCTTGCTGGGCTCGACCGTCATTTATGATTTTGCGCCGAAGCAAACGGCGGCTCCGGACATCCGGCAGACCTCCGGAAGCTGGCTTATCCTAGAAGGCGACATTCACTTGAGAGACCTCATCTTCAATCCGCTGCCGACACTTAAATCAAGTTTCTCCGCCGAAGTCGCGCGCAGCGTGCGCAATCCCAACACGTTTGGAAAGGCCCTGATTGAGAACATGGAAGGCATCAAAGATGAAACATCGGTCAGCCTCAGCAAACTGGGCTGGCAGATTGCGGCGAATCCAACCAGTGCTGGCACAGGCGGGCAATACCTAAATGCCATTGGTCAGGTTTCCTTGGTCAATCAACCGGGAGACAATCTCACTAATAATCTCGTTAGGACACTCGATATCAACCCTAATGCGGCCGCGCTCGAGGATGACCAGACCCAAGTCCTCAGCGTCAGGTACGACCTCACACTATCGACAGAAGCCTCTATCGCGACCGTGCTAAAAACAGGTGGGGTGGACTTCTCCAAAAAGCAGTATCTGGAGATGTGGATGATGGGAGACGGCACGGCTGCCGGCACAACTCCAACTCCCAGTGAAACACGGATCAATATAACACTCGGACAAATCAGCGAAGATTTTGATGGTTCCGGTGACTCGAGCATCAAAACAGAAGACGCCAATGGCAATAACACCCTCGATGCCAGCGAAGACACCGGCATTCCCTTTATCAACCCAGATTCAACCGTTGCCACGCTCGGAGCAAACAACTTGCGTATTGATTCGAACGACCTCGACCGCAACGGGGTCCTCAATACCGAAAACATACTCATTGGCGGAAACATCGGATACGACGCCGATCTTCTGACCGACCCGATCAGTTCCATCACATTTCCTGGTGAGCCTGAGAATCGTGTTGATTTTAGCGGGTGGAAATTTGTCCGCGTGCCGCTCAACATCAGCTCTTCGACAGCATCCAACTGGTCAGCCATCAAAGAGCTACGCCTATCACTCAAGCCTGGGGGAACAGCCACCAAAACCGGGACAATCCATATCGCCAAAATCGCCATCGTCGGGAACCGATGGTTACCAGAAGACCCCACCGTCGTGGGCTCGACCATCAGTGTTACGGCCATCAATACGGAAGACGACGCGAGCTATGTCTCGCCAGCCGGCGACCCGGATTTTGATGATCTCAACCAAATCAACACCGCCCTCACAGGTCCCACGCCCACCAACCGAAAGGAGCAGTCCTTGGCAGTCAACTACAGCTATGACATCGCCTCGGGAACGGTCCTGGCCAAGAATGTCACCGTGTCCCCCATGGACTTTACACCTTATGGGAGTGTGCGCTTTTTTGTTCGAAAGAATGCGGCCAAAACAAGCTCAGGCCAAGAGGCTAATCTTGTCTTCAGGGCTGGATCCGACACAGACTATTGGGAGTTTTCCTATCCGATCGACAGCCTTGTGGCAGACGTCTGGACGCAGATCAAGATTGACCAGACGGGTGGTGAGCGACCCAACCTTTGGGTTTCCGGTGTCCCCGACGGGACCGTTCGAGCCGTGGGTAACCCCAACCTGTCGTCCATTGCACAGCTCAAGTTTGGCGTCGATACCACCACGGCCGCGACAAGATCAGGTGAATTGTGGTTCAACGAGGTCTATGGGGCTGATGTCATCAGCCGCGTAGGCTATGCGTCCTCCTTTAAGGCCAGCTTGGATCTTTTCGGATGGGGCTCGCTGACCGGATCTGCCAGAAATATCGACCGGAACTTCGAAACATTCACGAGCGCCATCACCAACCAGGACCGCCATGAGCAGACCGCGACCTTGAACCTCACTCGCCTGAGTTGGTTTCCGATGGCCTTTACAGGCAGCCAACGCCATACCATCACGCCGGCCATCAACACGGTGAATTCAACCCTTGTGTCCTACCTCCAAGAAGGAGACGTACGGGACAAGAGTTTTTCAGGATCGGGCACACTCCAAATCCCGCGACTCCCCAAATTTGGCCTTTTCTACGACGCCAACAAAACTGTCTCCTCCCAGATTTTTCGCACGGACAAGGCCGATCGTTACGGCATCACCATGGATTACGATGTCCCGGCACGCAGCCGGTTCTTGCCGCGAAATATCTCCATGGGCTATCGGTATTCCCGGTTGCGACTCAATTTCGGCGATGGAGCCCTCACCAATGCAAGCGACCCCTTCTCCGTTTCGAACACGCGCAATAACACGCAGGACATCAACGCTAAACTGAGCTTCCAGCCTGCCAGCGGCTTCTCGATCAACCCCAGCTTCTCACGGTCCATCACACACGAGGCAAAAGATGTGCTCTTCTCAACATCGACCGGCATCAATGTTTCGACGCAAACGGTGGAATATGACAAACTCAAGACGCAAACACTGGGCTTGGATGGTGTCTTTAGCTTCCGCCGGTGGTTCTCTCCCCGCATGCGCTACACCATCACCAACCGTGAGACCTTTGGACTGCCACTGGCCGCCAACCTCCTTGCCGCTGACCGAAAGACAGTGGACCGCACCTCGACCGCCGAGGCGGGATGGGATCTCGCCTGGCGTGATTTAACACGGCGCCTGCGTCCACTGCAGTCTATGAATGTCGTCACAACTTACCTTGTAGAAAACGGTGACAGCTGGAAGGAGGTTGAAGGCGGCTACAACAGCTTGAATTCGATCAGTGTCCGAAACAGCCTGGGTTCAGGGACAAGAACCAATCTGACCATCCGGGAAACCGTTCGCTCCACACAGCGCCTGAGTCCCTTTGACTGGGCCACGCAATGGACAGGACCAGGACGCACGATCCGGACGATGTCGCTCACGTCGAACATCACGGACACGCGGCAACGCCAGGAGACCACGGGCACCCCAACGAAAATCATCACCCAGGTCTTCCCAGACTTGCTGATGGGATTCGCCCAGACCGAACATCTCTTCCTCGCGAGCCGCTGGATGTCCAACAGCCAGTTGAACTTGAAGACGCAACACAAGAAGGTGGACACCGCAGGGATCTCTTTGCAAAAGGCGTCGACCAATGGCGGTGACTGGCGCTTTACCATCCTTCGCAAACTCGATCTCTATACCACCTACACAAGGACCTCGGACAGCTCCTACGACCGTATCAACAGCGTGACCACATCCCAAACACATGGTTCGGTCCTCGGAATGCAATTGGGCTTTAACGTCGGCAAATGGCGCCTCTCACCCAAGTATGATCAGACCTCGCGCGAAACAGAGGATGCTTCCGGCCGTTTAACAGCCGACCTCCGGACAAAAACCGCCGCCCTGCAGGCCTACGCGGATCTCTACTTGCCCGCCGGGCTCAAATTGCCCTTCGCGGACCTGGTGGTCTTCTCCAACCGCATTCGAACGACGGAAAACTTTTCTGTCGATATGCGAAGGTCCAAGATCGATGAGCTCAACAGCAACACGGACACCTACAAGATTTCGACGTCGAATGATTATGAAATGACCTCCAACATCCGTTTGAGCTTCGGCGGCAACTATTTCTACACGGCCAACAAAGTCAGTTCCGACGCCAACACCTACGGCTACGAAGTCAACACCCTGCTGACCATCCAGTTCTAAGAATACGAGAAGCGAGAAACGAGAGCAGAGAAACGAGAGACGACAGCGGCTCGCTCGACAAGCGAGAAACGAGAGCAGAGAAACGAGAGACGACAGCGGCTCGCTCGAGAAGCGAGAAACGAGAGCAGAGAAACGAGAGACGACAGCGGCTCGCTCGACAAGCGAGTTAAGAGACAATGACGTGTGTCCACTCTGCTTTCTTTGCTCTCGCTTCTCTGCTCTCGTTTCTCAGCTCTCGTTTCTCTGCTCTCGCCTCTCAGCTCTCGTTTCTCAGCTCTCGCTTCTCAGCTCTCGCTTCTCTGCTCTCGCTTCTCTGCTTTCGCTTCTTTGCTCTCGCTTCTCATTTCTCTACTCTTGTTTCTCTGCTATCGCTCTTCACCAGGATTCGAGTCTCTCCGACGATAAAGTGAATAAAGTGCGTGGATTTGCATCTAAGGGATAGAAGTCCATGATGAACGTATCGCCAACTAACAAGAAGAGATTTCATGAACGTTGCCTAGACTTTGGTGTCGCCATCTTACGCCTCACTTCTGCCTTGCGACAAATCTCCGATCTAAAGTCAATCGCTGAGCAACTCTCGCGCTCCGCGACATCGTGTGGTGCAAATGCCCAAGAAGCACGCTCTGCAGAGTCACGCGCAGATTTTATTCACAAAATGCATATCGCGCTCAAAGAAATGCGGGAGTCCGGCTATTGGCTCGCATTGATTATGGAGTCTGCTCTCGTCCAAGAACCCGGTTTGGAAGCGCTACGACGAGAGTGCAGCGAATTAACCGCCATCCTAGTAGCCTCCGTTCGCACAGCACAAGCAAACGCCAAACGCGAAAAGAAGCAACCGACATGAGAGGTCGAAGAGCTGTCTCTCAGCTCTCGTTTCTTGCTTCTCATCTCTTAAGATTCTTCTTGCCGTGGGCTTGCGCCGGCTGCCGGACACCTTTATCGTGCCTCGAAGATGAAGGCTTCTGCGGCACGTGCTGGCTGAACCTCCCGCGGATTCAGGGTCTCGTTTGTCAGGCTTGTGGGATCCCTCTGCCCGAAGGGGGAAGATGGTGTTACGTCTGTCAGAGGTTCCCTCCCGCCTTACGGGTACGAGCGGCCACGGTCTATCAGGGAGCGGTCGCGAAAGCGATGTATCGCTTCAAGTATTTAGGAAGGAAGTCTCTGTCGGTTCCCTTCGGGGTACTTTTATCCCAAGCCTTTCGGTGCCATGCCGACTTAGGCGCCACGGTGGGCCTTGTTCCCGTCCCACTCTTTGAGCGGCAAGAACGCTTGCGCGGCTTCAATCAGGCTGATCTCTTGGCACAGGAACTCGGTCGTCACATTGGGCGACCCGTCTTACGCCTGCTTGAGAAAATGAGGAAGACCGTCTCACAGACCACTCTGGACAGGGCCCATCGTCAAACGAACGTCCATGAAGCCTTTGCGCTTGACCCTGTAGCACAAGCGCTGCGCGCCAGGCTCAAAGGCATGCCCCTTTTACTCATCGACGACGTTTGTACCACAACCAGCACGCTCCAAGCGTGTGCGAGCACTCTGCGCAAAGCCGGAATAGGGCCGATTTCTGGGCTTGTTCTGGCACGGGACCTTTGATAGAATGCACCCCATCCCGCCAGATTCCTACAGTATCTCAAGCGGTGAAATTCTAAGGAGGACATACACATGGGCGTTCGCGTAGGTATTAATGGATTTGGTCGCATTGGTCGTCTGGTCCTGAAAGCCGGTTGGGGCCACAAGGATATTGAATGGGTTGCCGTGAACGATCTCACCGACGCCAAGACCCTGGCCCATCTCTACAAGTACGATTCCATTTTCGGGATTGACCCGCATGCCGTAGAAGCCAGGGGCACGGACATCGCCATTGACGGCAAGACGGTCAAAGTCCTGGCCCAAAAAGACCCGGCGCAGCTGCCTTGGAAAGACCTCGGCGTGGATATCGTCATCGAGTCCACCGGCCGTTTCACCGAGGCCGAGAAAGCCAAGGCCCACATCACGGCAGGCGCCAAACGCGTGGTGATCTCCGCTCCTGCCAAAGGAGAGGACATCACGATCTGCATGGGCATCAACGAAAACAAGTTCGATCCGGCCAAGCACATCATCCTCTCGAATGCGTCGTGCACGACCAATTGCTTGGCTCCGCTGGCCAAAGTCCTCCTTGAGGCTTTTGGCATCAAGCGCGGTCTCATGACCACGATCCATTCTTATACGAACGATCAGGTGGTTCAGGACTTCCCGCACAAGGATCTCCGACGGGCACGCGCTGCCGGGCTCTCCATGATCCCGACCTCGACCGGCGCGGCCAAGGCCATTGGCCTGGTCATCCCGGAGCTCAAGGGGAAACTCAACGGCATCGCCATCCGCGTGCCGACACCGGATGTGTCGCTCGTCGACCTGGCGGTCGAGCTCGAAAGGCCAGCCACACGCGACGACATCAACGCCGCTTACAAGAAGGCGGCCGCCGGTCCGCTCGGCGCCTACCTCCAGTACTCGGAGCTTCCGCTTGTTTCCCGCGACTTCATCGGCAACGACAAGAGCTGCATCTTTGATGCGCTTTCCACGGACGTTATCGACGGCAATTTCGCGAAAGTCTTCGGCTGGTATGACAACGAGTGGGGCTACTCCAAGCGGGTCGTCGACCTCGTGTCCTATATCATCGGGAAAGCGGCCGGCCGCTGATCATGCCGACCACCAGCAACCCGCGCATCGCTCAGCGCACCCTTGAGGAGCTGCCGGTCCAGGGCAAACGAGTCCTCGTACGTGTGGACTATAACGTCCCGCTGAACGAGCAGGGAGCCATTACAGATGACACGCGCATCAAGGAAACACTCCCCACCTTGCAGTTCCTGCTTGAGCGGGGCGCCTCTCTTATCCTCTGCGCACATTTAGGGCGACCGAAGGGAAAACCCAATCCCCAATACAGCCTGCGTCCTGTCGCCAAACGTCTTGAGGAACTCACCCGACGCACGGTCCAGATGGCACCGGATTGTGTTGGGGAGGAAGTCGCCCAGTTGGCGAAGGGGCTTCAACCCGGAGGCATTCTCATGCTTGAAAACTTGCGCTTCCACGCGCAAGAAGAAGCCAATGACCCGGCCTTCGCGAAGGAACTCGCGTCCTTGGCCGATGTCTTTGTCCAGGACGCCTTTGGTGCCGTCCACCGGGCACATGCCTCAACCGCCGGTGTCGCAGCACTCCTTCCGAGCGCGGCGGGTTTGCTGCTTGCCAAGGAGATTTTCTATCTCTCCAAAGCGCTCGAGAACCCCGAAAGACCGTTTATCGCCATTTTGGGAGGCGCTAAAGTCTCAGATAAAATTGAGGTCATTGACAGTTTGCTCGACAAGGTCAACGCCCTGGTTATTGGGGGAGCAATGGCCTACACCTTCCTTAAAGCACAGGGCGTGGCCACGGGAAATTCCCTCGTTGAGGCGGATAAAGTGGATCTGGCCAAAAGCGCTATCAAAAAAGCCCAGGAGAAGCACATTCAGCTTTTTTTGCCGCTGGATCATGTGGTGGTCGACCAGGTCGATGCCAAGGCCATCTTTTCCGTAACACCAGACAGGTCCATTCCGGAAGGCAAGATTGCCGTCGATATCGGTCCCAACACGATCCAATCTATCAAAACGCTTCTTGAAAAAGCGAAGACCATTGTCTGGAACGGTCCCATGGGCATTTTTGAAATGGCTCCTTTTGCAGCAGGGACGCTCGGTGTCGCCAAGGCCCTCGCCGAGGCCACCCAATACGGCGCCACGACCATTGTGGGCGGCGGGGATTCCGTCGCGGCTGTCAAGCTGGCGGGCCTTGCGGAGCAGCTTTCTCATATCTCGACAGGTGGTGGGGCATCGCTGGAGTTCCTCGAAGGCAAGACCCTGCCCGGTATCGCGGCCCTCCCCAAGGCCTGACCATGGCGGGCAAACTTATTCTCGTACGGCACGGGCAGTCCCAGTGGAACCTGGAAAACCGTTTCACAGGATGGATCGATGTGCCGCTTTCCGCGAAGGGAGAGGAAGAGGCCAAAGCCGCCGGCACGACCTTGCGCGGCATCCGCTTCGATATCGCATTTACGTCAAGCCTTAAGCGTGCTCAAGACACGCTGAGCATCATCCTCGATGTCACGCAACAGAGGAACCTCCCCATCGAAAAGGACCAGGCCCTCAATGAGCGTCACTATGGCGCCCTGCAGGGCCTCAACAAAAAGGAAACAGCCGAAAAATACGGGGACAAACAGGTCCATCTCTGGCGGCGCAGCTACGATATTGCCCCGCCGAAGGACAAGACGCCTCTGAACCCCGAAGGCATCAGTGAAAGCTTGATGGATACGGCCGCCCGGACCCTTCCCTATTTTCAAAGCAAGATTCTGCCGCTCGTCAAGGCCGGAAAGAATGTCCTGATCGCAGCCCATGGCAATTCGCTGCGATCGATTGTCATGGACCTGGAACGTATGACGCGTGAGCAGGTGCTTGAGCTCAACATCCCGACGGGCTTGCCCATCACCTATGAGATCGACGCTTCCGGTCGCATTCTGGCCCACAATCGCCAGGCCGCGAGTGTAAGCTAAGGGGGCTTTATGTATAACTTGTTTGTTTTACTCCATATTATCGTCTGCGTCGGTCTGCTTCTGGTGGTCTTGCTCCAGGCAGGTAAAGGCGCTGGGCTTGGCAGCTTGCTGGGTGGAGGGGGGGGCGATCAGCTCTTCTCAGCCCCGTCCGGGACAGCCTTTATCAAGAAACTGACCACGGGCATGGCGATTGTTTTTGTCATCACGTCAGTCATGTTAACGATCCTTTCATCCCGGCGCCACCAGCGTTCTCTCTTGGAGAGCCTCCCAGGGGCGACGGGTGGCCCTGTCGGACCTTAAGCGCAGGGAGATTCATCGGGCCGGGACGCGTTTTGTAAAATCAAATCCACAATTTGGTGCGGTGGCGAAGCGGCTAACGCGGCGGTCTGCAAAACCGTTATTCGTGGGTTCAAATCCCACCCGCACCTATTACTTCAGAGCAGAAAGCAGAGATCAGAGATCAGAAATAGGGCAGTGGATCTCGCGATAAAAGTCCGTGTATTAGATTTCTGCTCTCTGATTTCTGATCTTTAATTTGACTTTTATGCCCTGGTGGTGTCCTGCTTCATGGCTCGCTTACGCAGCGGGATTATCCCCCGGGAGTTAGGGGGATGGAATTGGGATCCCAACCACTTTAGAAACTCTTGAAGCGAGCGGGTATAGATGGGATTGTCCCGACTGAATGAGGTTGCCTGTGGAGAATGGAATTATGCCCAGGTGGTGGAATTGGCAGACACGTACGCTTGAGGTGCGTATGCCGAAAGGCTTGCAGGTTCAACTCCTGTCCTGGGCATAATTCCATTCTCCACTCGATCAGGATCGTGAACGTCTATGCGAAGGCCTCCAGTGGGTGTGGTTCCCCGCCACTACACCATGGCGGGCCCGCCAGAGACTCAGTGGCGGGAATGGTAGGATGCGACCTTGCCAAGGTTGAGACGAGTTTAAGGGGCCCTGCAGCGGGTGTGGTTCAATGGTAGAATGCGACCTTGCCAAGGAATCCGAAAACAGTACGGAACATGACGGTTCACCTCGGGAAATGCCGCCCGACACTACGGAAGATGACTAGTAATTAAGGGGAAAATCTTCACCAACTTTTTCACCAACTAATTTCGCGGGTGTGGTTCAGTGGTAGAATGCTACCTTGCCAAGGTAGAGATGTGGGTTCGATTCCCATCACCCGCTCCATTTATAAGCTGATCCCCTGACAACAAAGATCTGGGGATCTTATTTGCGTCGAACATCTGCCATCCTCAAACGGCGCGCCGCCCGCCTTATTCCATACCCATCAACTTCGGCAATTGGCTTCTGAGGTCCTTCAGAACATCGTCCAAGGACGGCAACCCGGTCACGAAAGCGCCCAAAGCACCCTGCCAATGGGTTCGCGCTTCCGCCACGAGATCGTCAGTGAAGAAATCATCGATTCCGGAATAGCTTACGTTCCGATACCTGCACTTCTTCTTGAGTAACGGCATCAGCTTCTGTTTGTCGATCTCCTTCTCAAATTCCCGAAGCAGGCGCCAAAGATCGTAATAATCTCGGGCGCGCGGGCGATTCCATCCCCGGGTCATGAGCCGGTTGTGCGTTTGAAGGAGCGTACGCAGCTTCTCCGCGACGATCTCGGTCAAGGGATAGCATCGGACCCGCACGGCCAGATTCTCTTCATAACCGTGAATCAAATCGCGCGTGAGCGGCGTCAGAACCACCGGTTCATCATGCGAAACCTCGACCTTGATCCGGCAAAGCGGCGAGGGATGCCAGGGGAATTGCAGGTGAAAGGTGAAGGCTTCCTGGCCGCGAGGGTGAGGATCCCGTTCCTCATAGCGTCGGATCACCACCTCAAACGGGCCCTGTTCCAGAAGCAGGCGCTTGGCGGCTTGACCGGCGGATTCCATGGCCGCCAGGAGCGCTTTGCCTTTCGGCGCCTTGATCGCTGAATAGTCCAGGTCTTCCGAGAACCGGTAATGGCCGAAGAAAAGCTTTTTCAAGGCCGTTCCGCCTTTAAAAACGATGCTTTCGCGTAATGCGGATTGGGTGGCCAGGCCTGCCAGGATATAACTGAGCGCGTAATCCTTCTCAATCACGGGCTGCGGCACCCGTGTCCTGGCGGCTTCCGCGGCAATGCGCGCGCGCAGCGGTTTCATGCGCCGCGCCCCGGCAGATTCTCCAGAATCTGCCACTTTGAATTGCTGGGGCCGCGGCGCGGGCGCGTCGGATCCAGAATGGCGATGCCTGTGAGCGGCACCTTTCTCAGCGGGGAGAGTATCTTCTCTGCAATTCCAGCGCGTTCCAACGCCCAGCCGACACGCTTGGCCACGGAAGCCTTTCCGTAGCGCCTAGCGTAGTCCACCAGTAACGGAATATTGAGCTTGCCTGCATTTTGTTCCACCACGGAAAGCGCTTCGCCGATCCCGCCAAAGAGCCGGGGGGAGGCAAACGTTTCCAGGACCGTACGCTCCTTGTCTGTGATGGAAATCCGGAAATGCTCGCTGACCCAGACGGCCTCGATCCCCAAGAAGTATTCGCGCTTCACGGTGATGTATTGATATTGGGTGGAACCGACCTCCCAGGTGTGCCGTTCGCCGGACCGGTTGGAGGCGCCGAAGCGCATGCTGGGGGTCACCACCTTCGCCGGTGTCATGGCAAAGACGGCTTGAGGGATCTGCTCGGTAAAGCCATGGTGATGGAGTGCCGACCAATGGCTGATGGCGGAAGGCTCCACGAGGCGGGTCGCGATCGCAAAGGGATGGATCGAGACGTCCGCCAGGGCGTAGAGGCCTCTTCGCAGTCTTTGAATCCAGCGTCCCTGGGCCAGGGAGGTCAAAAGGACGCTCTCGTAGCCCCTGGGGATGTTCAGCCTGACGGCGGCGGCATGGGCTTGTCCCGTCGAAAAAATATACTGGCCGTTATCGGCCAAATGGCGTACCAGCTTCCGGCCGGCCGTGGCTCCATAATCTCTTGACTGCGGCATGCATATTATTTACTACATTAATTAGTATTCCGCAAGGTTTTGCAGTAGATAATATATTAAATAAAAGCGGGTACGAGACCTCACGAAATGGCGCCGGGTTCGATTCTCCGACGCTAATGTGGCTTTCGTTCCCCAGACGATCTCTCCAGGCAACCCTCTTCGCCAAAGCCGCCGGATTCTGGTCTTTTCGCCTGCCCAAATTAAATCGTAGTTTAGCGCCATTTTTATGGGCCTATTGGACATAGGCTTTAGGCCCAGGCTAAAACTGAGCTTTTTCTTAACTCGTTGTTAACATTCGGCCGATACAATTTATTATACGCGCGCGCCCGCGCGCTCAAGACCTATGTCCAAGTTCCTCAATAGTGGAGTTGCTCTTGTTCTGATTCCCTGCCTGATCACGGAACCTCTCTCCGCCAATGTCAGCACAACGCTTGTAACCGAAAAAATCCAAGCGGCTGCCACTCTCGCGCAACAGATCAACCAGCAGGCACTCATGCTACCAATATCGGCACAACGGCGCGACAGCGCCCCTCATCGGCGTCTGAAGGTCATCGTTGCATTGGCGACTGTCGCGTTAACAAGATCGACTCTCCTTGCTGACACCTTGACGGAGCCACCTACGATTCAGACATTCCCTGCCTGGTGGTGGACGATCGCTTGGTTTGCTATCGCGGTCGTGGGAGTGTTTTTTTTCATGGTCCGATCCATCAACCAACCTACCATCCCAAGTCGGCGACGCTGGCTCAAGAATGTGGTCGTCGGGGGTGTCATCGTTGAAGCCTTTGTATTGGCCTTCAATCCGCCGCGTTGGGCGCAAGTAATTGAAATCATTGAACATCCGTTATCCCCGAAGATGCTGAAGGAGCGTTACGGCGTCGAGATTTCAGGAGCCACCGGCGACCAATTGCGCTGCCTGGCCGAACTTCTCGAAGATCTCCCGGAAGCGGCCAGGGCCGGAACCGTCTCAATCCGTTTTCTCGATCATGGGGCGTTTGGTCGCATGACACAGGACCCGGACGTTTTAGCACTTGGCACGGCGGGTGGACACATCTTCCTTCACGAGCGCACGTCCCTCGATGAACTTGAAGGGCTCATCCTCCATGAAATGGCTCATCCGCATTATTTGAACAACCCGAACATCCACTTGACCTTGGCTGACGCTCACCAAGGGCATGAAGACGAGTTTGCCATGCTCATCAGCGCCTACGCCTCAAAGAATAGGACAGTGTCGGAAACGACAGGCGTTGAGGCGTTTTGCGATACATTTAAGTTATGGAAGACGACGCCCGAAGCCCTATGGGGCGTTTCCGAAGTGGACCAGAGTCCGGCAGTCCAGCGCGTGATTGAAACGGCAGCTAAATTCTTTCAACGGGAACAAAACGGTCAGCATTATCTTCGACTGTATTGGCCACGGTCATTCGTTGACGCGGCGCCCGTCCAATACCCTCAACATTACCAGGACATTTCGATCAGCGGTCCCACGCTCACATACCAGGAATTGCTTTCCGCTTATCAAAGGTTGTTACCCAAGATTACCGCATCGGATAACGGACCGCTTTACCGATTCTATGCATTCCTGTACGGGCAGCCGATACGGGGAGACGGTGATCTTCCGGTCTATAAAGGGCTCGACCGCTTTATCACCTATCGACCGATATTTCGTCCGTGGCTCTCGGAAGTCGCTGCTCAGAGGGCTCGCCGGCAATCGCGGGAAGAGAAAATCAAGACGATTCGCTGGCAGTTGGTCTTAGACCACCTCCCCCAAGTGGCTCGATTTCTTCCCGGATTTCGTGACCGTTATCGGGCGTTTTTCCCTCCATCCGCAACAGCCGCTTTCTTACAAGAAACGCTCATGGGCGACCTCCTGCGCTGCTTAGATGATACCGATGAACCTCGCACTGGCAAAGAAGCGGACTTGCCGCGGCGCCTGTTTGTCCGAAACCTATTCCTGCAAGCCGACACACCGGAACTCCTTGGAAAACTTTGGCGCGAATTCGGCAGACCAGCCGGCATGCCGATGAGGTCGAATGCGCAACCGGTCCGCCGCGCGGCATAATTAACGTGCTGGTCGTGAGGTTTGATGAATTCGCCTGGATAAATGCTGAATTGGAGCTGAAACGGTTTATAGAACTCATGTTATTCTCTTGCCGATCAGCTATCCGATCAGTGCGTCATCCCGTTCTAAAAAGATGGCGCGGGGTGAAGCAGGCCCTCCCTGAGAAGATGGCCGATGATGCGGGGGGAAATCTTCACCAATTCTTTCACCAACAACTTTAGGCCCATGTGATAAAATCGAAGCGTGAAACGGAGCAAATCACATAAAGGTCGAAAGGGTGGGCGTATTCTTGCCAAGGTTGAGACGAGTTTAAGGGGCCCTACAGCGGGTGTGGTTCAATGGTAGAATGCGACCTTGCCAAGGTTGAGACGAGGGTTCGATTCCCTTCACCCGCTGTAGGGCCCATCCTTTTGGGTTCGGTCGCCACACAACAGGCGACCGTCCGCCGGTCGTCTGGCGGACGATTCCCTTCACCCGCTGTAGGGCCCATCCTTTTGGGTTCGGTCGCCACACAACCGGCGACCGAGCGCCAGGTGTCTGGCGCTCGGTTCTCCGCCACAACTGCCAGGCGGACGCGCCAACGACTCAGTGGCGCGCCTTCACCCTCTGGAAGCTTTGTTCCTTTTGTGATAGGCCGCCAACCCACAGATGATCTAGCGCCCGTTGGGTCTATGGCTTGCTTCGGTTCCTCCTTGTAACCCTCCATCCCTTATGAAACAACTTTTATGGTTTCTTCCCTGCGCCCTTTTATGCGCCAGCGTAGCGCACACCGATGGTGATTCATCTCCCGCCACGAGTTTTTCTCTTGACGTCGACACCTCAACGCTTCCATCCGTGCGAGCCATTCATATCACCGCTGACGCCGCGGGCTCCATGCGTTACCGTGAAAAATTAGACCGCATGCTCGAGAGCACGGTTCTTAATGCCGTGGTCATCGATATTAAGGATGAGCGCGGCGAAGTCTATGTGCCTGGCGTGAAAATGGCGGAGCGTCAGGGCGCCTATCGCCGAATTATTCCGGATCTTTCCGGATGGCTTGCGCACCTCAAAGAGCGGAAGATTTATACCGTGGCACGAATCGTGGTGTTCAAAGACAACCTCATGCCGAGAAAGAACCCTTCCGTCGGCGTGCACAATCAATATGGTAGCTTATGGTTCGACAGGAAACGCATGACCTGGCTCGACCCCTACAACCCGGAATCCTGGCGGTACATCCATCTCATTTCTCTGGAGGCAGCCAAGATTGGGTTCGATGAGATCCAGTATGACTATATTCGTTTCCCAACAGATGGAGCCCTGGGTATCATGCGGTTTTCTAAACCCTACTCACGTCGCGCCGCTTCGGCGGCTCTTGTCAGCTTTCTGCGGGAAGCCAGACAGCTCTTGAATCCCTTGGGCGCCAAGATTTCGATTGATGTGTTTGGTCTGACCACCTCGGACATGTCCGGGATGGGAATCGGTCAATTGCTTGTTCCGATGGCGGAGTATGTAGATTATGTTTGTCCCATGACCTATCCTTCTCATTATGCGCCGGGAGAATATGGCATCAAAAACCCCAATGACGAGCCCTATCGCACTGTTTCTTACGCGATGCGCGACGCTCTCAAGCTTCTGGGACCATCTTCAGCGCATAAGTTGCGTCCCTATCTGCAGGATTTTTCACTCAAAGGCCGTGGAATACCCTATCGAACCAAGGAGGTTCGCGCGCAAATCCAGGCCGCAGCCGATCAGGGAGTGATGAACTGGACCCTTTGGAATGCCAGCTGCCGCTATACCTTGGATGCCATCCGAGAATTACCGACCCCAGCCGTAAGTTCTACGACGATAAACACCCCAAATTAGACATTGACAATCCCCTCTTCGGGGGCTAGATACATTTCAAATACGGCGATCGATGCATTTAGGTATAAGGAAGAAACACATCTATAATTAGAAGGGATTTAGGAGGCGACCATGGCCCAGGGCCCAGAGACATCTTCCGTAGAACAGACCGTGACCAGCAATATGCCCGATGAAGCCAAAGGAGCCCACTCCGAACGCCACAAGATTTTAGTCGTAGACGATGATCCGGTGGTCCGTAGGATCATCCTGGAGCTCCTGAATACGCGCTATACCGTGATTTTGGCCTCCACCGGCGTCCAGCTCCCTGAACTGCTCCAACGCCACCAGCCGAAACTCGTGATCATGGACGTCATGCTGCCTTGGATCAACGGCTTTGAACTGTGCCGCGTCATCAAGACTCAAGAAGAGCGCGGCCAGGAAACGCCCGTCCTCTTCCTCACGAGCTGCAAAGAAAAGGAAGACCTCATGACCGGAAGAGAGGTGGGGGGCGCAGGCTATCTCACCAAACCCTTTTACGCGAAAGACCTCTATCGAGAGGTGGAACGACTCCTTGCCGCATGATCCTGCTTGGCCTGACCGCTATTCTCCTTCTGTCAATCAGCCTGGCAAGGCTTGTCCGTAAGACAACTTCCTCAACCAAACCCAGCGTCCTTGGCTTTCAAACGGTCGTCCGGTTCCTCGAGTCCCTGAACGCTTTACCGCCCGAACTCTCGGACCAAGACCTCTATCGGCGGCTGCTCTCGGAGCTTCGCCAAGTCCTCGGTCCCTTCGGGGTACACTCACGCCTTTGGATCGCCAATCCCGCCTGGAAAACAATGCAAGGGTACGGCGAACACCCCGCCAAGCGACCAGGCTCTCCCCAGCACCTTCCCATGTCGGGATGTCCCGCCTACGTCTGCAAAGCGCCGTTTGGTTACACCCAAAGCAGCGGCGAGCCCTGCGCGAGCGAACAATTCAATTACACCCGGCATCTCTGCATACCGCTCTTGAGTGAGGAGGTCAATTTTGGCGTTCTGTTTCTCGGAAGCTACTCCGGGAACTCCTGGCACGAAGAAGAAACACACCTCTTTAGAACTCTCACGCACGCCATCGCGCTCACGCTGCAGCGCCACGCTCTCTTTCATCGGCTCGGAGAAAAACTCGGGGACCTTCGCTTTTCTTTCGAAGTGGGGGCAGCGGCGCTGGCAACTTTTAGCGGATCGACCCAAGGCATCGAAGAGACGACCGTTCATATCCTCGACAGCGTCTTGGGCATCCTCAACGTCGACCGTGCCTCCCTCATGTTGTGGGATCACCAGGCGAAAGTCCTTCAAACGCAGTGGGCGCGGGGCGGAGATTTCAAAATCGAGAGCCCCTTGCGTCTTGCCATGGGGGAAGGCATGGCGGGATGGGCGCTCAAAACGGGGAACCCGTATTGGGCCGAGTATGCGATGGGGGACCCGCATTATCTGGCAGGCTCTCGATCGGTGAGGTCCCTGATCTGTGTTCCTGTTTTTACCATGAGCAACACGCCTTTGGGTGTGATCAACGCCATGACCACAGAAACACCTCGGACCTTCCTGCCGCGCGAGATCGATTTTCTGGTCAGTTTCGGCAGACAGGCTGCGCTCGCGATCGAGAACGCCCGTTTGCATCAGAAGAGCCGCCTCGATATAGACCAACTCAACGAAATCAATAAATTGAAATCTCATTTTCTGTCGCTGGTCAGTCACGACCTCCGCGGCCCCCTCACGGGGATCCGGGGTTTCTGCGAGGTTCTCAAACTGCAGCAAGGCGGACCGCTCACCGCGAACCAGCTTGACCTGATTGGCCAGATGGAAAGGCAGGTACAGCTTCAGGAACGGATGGTCGAAGACTTGGTTGACCTGGCCCGTATGGAAAAGGACAGATTGACCATTCATAAGAGCGCCGTCGACATCACCCAGTTGATACAGGAAGAAGTGGACAAGGCCAAGATCGAGGCCCAAGAGCGAAACCTCACGCTGCGTCTGGTGATGGACATCGCGCCGACGCATTACAGGCTCTATTTGGATGGAGCTCGTATTCGCCAAGTCATCTGGAACCTGATTTTTAACGCCCTCAAGTTCACCCCTGAGGAAGGGCGCGTCAGCGTCCGAGCGCGTGTGGAGCAGGAAACCCTCTGGATCGATGTGGAAGACACAGGTGTGGGGCTTGCTCGGGAAGCGCAAGAGCGTGTCTTCGAGAAGTTTTTCCAGGTGTCACCCGGAGGCTCGACGAGCGCGCAAGGCCTCGGACTCGGCCTTGCGATTTGCAAAGAAATTGTTTGCGCTCATGGAGGAACGATCCGCGCTCGTTCCGAAGGCCTCGGACGAGGTACCACGATTTCATTTTCGCTCCCTGTCCGCATCGCGGGCGACCAAGGCGACCCCCAAACGCTAGCTGCCTAGCAGCACGGCTAAAACCTGTCTATAATGCGCTTATGAGGCGACGGGCGCTGATCGTGGTAGCCATGGCGGGGCTTTCATTTCTTTGCGGATGTGAAACCACGCCGATCCCGATTTCAGAATCTCCTTCACCGTCGGCGATGACACCTCAAGCGCCTTTCCAGGCACCAACACCCACGCGACCGTGAATTGCTAATCTATTGTCGGCTCTTGCGGAATTGATCGGCTCACTTTCGTTTTCGTCCGCTGAGCTTCCGCCTTCGCCAAGGCTTTGGGTGACTGGTGCCTGTCACAAATCTAAAAAATAGAACACTTGCTGGGACAGGCACCAAAAAACAAAAAAGTAAAGTAAAATCCTTGACAGTAACCTATAACGATTTACGCCCGGTTAGCTCAGCTGGCTAGAGTACTTCCTTGACATGGAAGGGGTCACAGGTTCAAGTCCTGTACCGGGCAGATTTGATCAGCTCAGAGCTCAGAACTCAGGACTCAGAGATCTGATTATCGCTCTGAGCTCTGAGTTGAGTTCTGAGATCTCTGAGTTGAGGGCAGTTTAGGGAAGTCCTGTACCGGGCAGATTTGATCAGCTCAGAGCTCAGAACTCAGGACTCAGAGATCTGATTATCGCTCTGAGCTCTGAGTTGAGTTCTGAGATCTCTGAGTTGAGGGCAGTTTAGGGAAGTCCTGTACCGGGCAGATTTGATCAGCTCAGAGCTCAGAACTCAGGACTCAGAGATCTGATTATCGCTCTGAGCTCTGAGTTGAGTTCTGAGATCTCTGAGTTGAGGGCAGTTTAGGGAAGTCCTGTACCGGGCAGATTTGATCAGCTCAGAGCTCAGAACTCAGGACTCAGAGATCTGATTATCGCTCTGAGCTCTGAGTTGAGTTCTGAGATCTCTGAGTTGAGGGCAGTTTAGGGAAGTCCTGTACCGGGCAGATTTGATCAGCTCAGAGCTCAGAACTCAGGACTCAGAGATCTGATTATCGCTCTGAGCTCTGAGTTGAGTTCTGAGATCTCTGAGTTGAGGGCAGTTTAGGGGAGTCCTGTACCGGGCAGATTTGAACAGTTCAGAACTCAGAGCTCAGAGATCTGAATAGCTCTCTGAGTTCTGAGTCGAGTTCTGGTGTCTCTGAGCTGGAATCTTTGACTTAGCCGTTATCACCGACCTCGCTAGAATTGCCGTCAAATCTTGACAGCGACTCATAGCATGGTCCAGCAAATGGCCTTTGAGCAATCCTGATTTATCAACAATCGCCAGCCAGTATGACGTTTCTCGAATTTCCTTCAGTCCAATCTGGAGTTTATGAATGAAATCAGCCCTCGATTCTGCCGATTGCGCCTCGTGAATATTGGCCCCTACCGAAGTGCCACTTCTGAGCAATTGATCGGCGATTTGACGGCTGGGCGTCGTTCGTGAGAGCTGGCTGACTAAAGTTGCGATTTCTGCCCCAAATTCGAGAAACTTCTCCTGAAACCTCTCTTGGTTTTGCATGTCTTCCTCCTGTGGAATAGTTACTTCTATCCCTTAGATGCAAAATCCCATACTTTATTCACTCTTGTTTGACCATGGACAAACAGATCGATCAGAATCCCAAAAGATTTTTGATCTCTTAGCGCGGAGTGATGCGCGGACCAGATGTGCTGCCAGCTCAGAAAGGCCAGAAATCAACTCAGCGCTCAGGGACCTAGACAAACTCTGAACTCTGAGCCGATTTCTGACAGCTCTGAACCGAACACCAACCCCGTCCAAAATCGCTTATAATAACGACCTTAGGCCGATGGCTCTATTGGCCTCTTCAGCAAGGAGGATGCACCCATGCAGAATTCCGTCAAAGTCGGAGAACTCGTGCCATCGTTTGAACTGGATGTCTACGACCCCGCGCGGTCGGATTTTGGAAAGATCTCGCTCGATGACCTGAAAGCCAAAGGGCAGTGGACGGTCCTCGTGTTCTATCCTGCGGACTACACGTTTGTGTGCCCGACGGAATTGGCGGACCTCGCCGAGAAGCACGACCAGCTCCAGAAGTCGGGGGCGACCGTCATCTCCGTTTCCACGGACAACAAGTTTGTGCACCTCGCCTGGCGGCGCGAGGAAAAGCTCCTGGGCGGCGTGCGCTACCTGATGGGCGCCGATACGACAGGCACCGTGTCGCGCCTCTTTGGCGTCTATGACGAAGCGACGGGCCTCGCCCTTCGCGGCAGCTTCATCATCAGCCCGGAAGGACGCCTCGTGAATTCCGAAGTGAACTTCTACAACGTCGGCCGCAATGCGGATGAGCTTCTGCGCAAGGTGCAGGCCAACGCCTATCTCGCCAAGCACCCCGAAGAAGCCTGCCCGGCCAATTGGAAAACCGGATCGGCGACGCTCAAACCCGGGGCAAACCTCGTCGGCCGCGTGGGAGAGGCACTCGCCAAAAAGTAGCGATGGCACAAGACGCGGAACAAGAGCTCTACCTGGAAAAGCTCCGCCACTCGGCCGCGCACGTGATGGCGCAGGCCGTTCAGGAACTTTACCCCGGCACCAAACTCACCATCGGGCCACCGATCGAGGAAGGCTTTTATTACGATTTCGACAGCGCCCACCGCTTTGTCCCCGAAGATCTGGAGAAGATCGAAAAGCGCATGCGGCAGATTGTCGAAGGCAATCACGCCTTTAAGATGAGCACGCACGCCTCGGAAGAAGCGCGCCAATTCTGGGGCGGCCGGGGGGAGAAGTATAAAGTCGAATTGATCAACGATTTGAATGCCCCCACCGTCACCCATTGCTCTCATGACACCTTCGTCGACCTTTGCCGCGGCGGCCATGTCGAATCGACCAAGGACATCCGTCACTTTAAGCTGCTGAAGATCGCCGGTTCGTATTGGCGCGGAGACGAGAAGCGCGAGCAGCTGCAGCGCATTTATGGGACAGCCTGGACCTCAAAACAAGATCTTGAAGACTACCTCAAGCGCCTGGAAGAAGCCAAGAAACGCGACCATAGGGAGTTGGGTCCCAAACTCGGACTCTTCACCATTCTGCCCGATACGATCGGACCAGGGCTGATCTTCTGGCTTCCTAAAGGGGCCACGCTTCGCCGCCTGGTCGAGGAGTACCTGCGCAAGCTCCTGGAGCAAAACGGCTATCAGTTCGTCGTGACCCCGCACGTCGCGCATTCCAATCTCTGGAAGACGTCCGGACACTGGGACTTCTACCGGGAGTACATGTTCAGCCCTATGAAGATCGACGAACAGGAATACCTGCTCAAGCCCATGAACTGCCCGGGCCACATCCAAATCTATAACCATGACCTCCATTCCTACCGCGAGCTTCCCATTCGACTCACAGAGATGGGGACCGTCTATCGTTATGAACGAAGCGGCGTTATGCACGGCCTGCTGCGCGTGCGAGGCTTCACGCAGGATGACGCGCACATCTTCTGCCGGGACGATCAGCTCGCCCAGGAAGTGGAAAACATCATCAACCTGACGCTCGAGGTCCTCAAAGCCTTCGGGTTCAGCGATTACCAGGTCTCCCTTTCGACGCGCCCGGAGAAATACGTGGGGAGCATTCCCAATTGGGATCGCGCCGAGGCGGCGCTGGCCGAGGCGCTGAAAAAGAAAGGGCTCGCGCACGATATCGACGCCGGGGGCGGCGCGTTCTACGGCCCGAAGATCGATCTTAAGATCCGCGACTGCCTGGGCCGCTACTGGCAGTGCTCCACGGTCCAAGTCGACTTTAACCTGCCGGAGCGCTTTGATGTCACCTACCGGGACGAGACCGGGAAAAATCACCAGGCGATCATGGTCCACCGGGCTCTTCTGGGTTCCATCGAGCGCTTCATTGGCATCCTGATTGAACAGCATGCGGGCGCGTTTCCGTTATGGCTGGCTCCCGTTCAGGCCAAAGTTTTGACCATCACGGACCGGCAGAATGAATTCGCGGCCAAGCTCACCCAGGATCTGAACGCCAAGGGCTTCCGGGTTGAGGCCGACCTGCGCAACGAGAAGATTGGCGCCAAAAAGCGCGATGCGCTCCTTGAGAAGGTACCGCTGCTCCTCACCGCGGGCGACCGCGAAATGGAGGCGGGGACCCTCGCGGTCGCCCGACGCACCGGCGAAAACCTGGGCACGCTGACCCTCTCCGCTGTCCAGGCGCTCTTGTATAAGGAATCACAAATTTAATACGATCCAGCTTCGTTTTCGAACATCTATGAATTCAGGAGGATAGAAACCGATAAGTAAGCCACAGGAACCGCGCGTCAATCATCAGATTAGGGCAAGAGATGTCCGTCTCATTGATGTCGATGGCACACAATTGGGGATTAAGTCGATAGAGGAAGCTCTCCGTATTGCCCAAAACAAGGGTACTGACCTCGTCGAAATAGCGCCGCTCAACAACCCTCCCGTCTGCAAGCTGGCGGATTTTTCAAAGTTTCGCTACGAACGCGAAAAGAAATTAAAGGAAGCCCGGAAGAAGCACAAGGGCGGACAGGTTAAAGAACTCCGCATCCGCCCTAAGATCGGAGCGCATGACCTCGAGATCAAGATTGAGCATATGCGTGAGTTCATCAAGGAACATGACAAGGTACGCTTGACGATTGTGTTCAGAGGACGTGAAATGGAACATACGGACCAGGCCAATCCCTTGGTCGATCGCGTCAAAGAAAAAATCTCAGACGTCGCGGTCCTGGAGCAGGACGTTCCCATGGAAGGCAACCGCAAAAGCTTACTCTTCGCGCCAAAGAAATGACCGAAGGTCCTCCCCGCGCGCCTCAATCGGGGATCCAGGGTTTCCCCGCTTCCGGCGGAGGACGACGAAAGGAAATATGCCAAAAATAAAATCGCATCGCGGGGTCGCCAAACGATTTTCGGTCTCGGCCACAGGCAAGGTGAAGCATAAGAAGCCTGGCCTTCGCCACCTTTTAACCGGCATGGATTCCGGGCGAGGAAGACAAATGCGCAAAGCGCGCTATCTCAACAAGGTGGATGGGGACGTCATCAAAACCCTCATTCCTTACAGGTAATCTCTTATGGCACGAGTCAAAAGCGGCGTCACCACGCGCCAACGAAAAAAGAAAACATTTCGTATCGCCAAAGGCTACTATTATTCGAAGCGCAGCCGCTGGCGTCAGGTTGTGCAGCAGGTGGAGCGTTCGCTGCGGTTCGCTTATGTTGGCCGGAAAGACCGCAAAGGGGAATTCCGCGCGCTCTGGATCCAGCGCATCAATGCGGCCGCTCGGTTGAACAACTTGTCTTACAGTCAGTTCATTTTTGGCTTGAAAAAAGCAGGCGTGGTGCTCGATCGCAAAGTGCTCGCGGAACTCGCGGTCGTCGACCCCAAAGCTTTCCAACAACTCGCCGAAACCGCCAAAGCCGCCGTTGTTTCTGCCTGAATGTCACTGCCGCGCACGCGGGAATCCTTCACGTCTTTGGTAATATATCCGTAGATCCCCGCTGTCGCGGGGACGACTAAACCATGAGCCGATTCCCCGACCCCCAGACGCTCCTCAAAGAAGCCCAGGACCACCTGAACAAAGTGCGCTCACTCGACGCGCTCGAAGAACTGCGCATTCACTGGCTCGGACGCAAGGAGGGCCGCCTCACCCTGCTTCTCAAACAACTCGGAAACCTTACGATCGATGAAAAGAAGCGTTACGGTCCAGAGCTCAACAGTCTCAAAACCAGCCTGGAAGATCTGTTCACGAGCAAAGAGCGGGATTTAACCTCTCAGGCAAGGGCCAAAGCGTTAGAGACGGACACCTTGGACACGTCGCTTCCGGGCACACCGAAATCCTACGGCCATCTTCACCCGCTTTTGCAGGTGATGGACTCCCTGGTCTCCATTTTCCGCTCCCTCGGGTTCGTTTGCGCCGATGGCCCGGAGATGGAAAATGATTTTTATAACTTCGAGGCGCTCAATGTCCCGGCCGACCATCCCGCACGTGACATGCAAGACACGTTCTACCTGGCCCAAGGGCCCGGCCAGGGTTCACAACAAATCCTCTTTCCCGAACACGGCTCACCCAGCACGGAGCCCCCATCGCTTCTGCGCACGCACACGTCGCCGGTCCAAGTGCGGCTCATGCAGAAGTATCCGCCGCCCATCGCGATTGTCTGCCCTGGGCGTGTGTATCGGCATGAAGCCCAGGATGCGACGCACTTGGCCGTCTTTCATCAGATGGAAGGTTTGCTCGTCGATGAGCATGTTTCCTTCGCGGACCTCAAAGGGACGTTGGACCGTTTTGCACAGCTCTTTTTTTCTCCCAGCGTCAAGACGCGTTTCCGGCCTTCGTTCTTTCCCTTTACCGAACCCTCCGCCCAGATGGATGTCTCCTGCTGGATCTGCGGCAGTGCGGGATGTGCCACGTGCAAAGGGATGGGATGGATTGAGCTCCTAGGCGCGGGCATGGTGAACCCCAAGGTTCTTTCGGGTGTCAACATTGACCCTGAGAAGTATTCCGGATTCGCTTTTGGCGTGGGGATCGAACGCATGGCGCTCATCAAATACGGGGTGAGTGACCTGCGGCTTTTCTACGAAAATGACACCCGGTTTCTGGAGCAGTTTTAAATGAAGGTCCTCTACAACTGGCTCAAAGACTTTGTGCCGCTGGAAATCTCGCCAGAGGACACGGCCGCCACTCTGGAACGCCTGGGCTTTGAAATTGCGAATGTTTACAAATTTGGTGGCAAGCTTTCGGGGGTCGTGTCCGGGCTGGTCAAAGAATGCGCCAAACACCCCCATGCCGATCGTCTGTCTCTCTGCAAGGTCTGGGATGGTCAGGCGGAGTTTTCGGTCGTCTGTGGTGCGCCGAATGTTCGCACGGGGCAGAAAGTTGCCTTCGCGCGTGTTGGCGCAATACTCCCGGATGGCGAAACCCTCCACGCGGCTAAAATCCGCGGTGTCGAGTCTCAAGGCATGATCTGTTCAGCCCAGGAGCTGGGTCTCGCCGCTTCTTCAGACGGCATTCTCGTCCTCCCTGAAGACACCAACCTAGGGCAGGATGTACGACCCCTTCTCGAACTCAACGACGCCCTGATCGAATTGGAAGTCACACCGAACCGGCGTGATGCCTTAGGCGTCTTGGGTGTCGCTCGAGAGCTGGCCGCGGGTCTCAATTTGCCGCTCAAACACCTCGAACCTCGCTCGCGTGAATTGGACCTTGCCACGGCAACCGTCAGCATCATCAATGAAGTCCAGGACCTGTGTCCGAGGTATGTCGCGCGATACTTCCGAGACGTGCGCGTAGGTCCATCCCCGGAATGGATGGTCCGGCGCCTCACGCGCTGCGGCTACCGCTCCATTAACAATCTCGTCGACATCTCCAACTATGTCATGCATGAGCTGGGCCAACCCCTGCATGTCTTCGATGCGCTGCGCCTGGAAGGACGGCAAATCCGCGTCCGCAAAGCCGCCGCCGGCGAGACACTCCTCACCCTCGAAGGCAAAAACACACCGCTCGAAGAGAGCATGCTCGTCATCGCAGATGAGAAGAAACCAGCGGCACTGGCGGGGATCATCGGTGGCGAGATTTCGTCCGTCTCCGCGGAGACGACCGAGATCGTTCTTGAAAGCGCCGCTTTTGTGCCAGCCCTCGTACGGCGCACGTCCAAAACGCTGGGCATCAAAACGGAGAGTTCCTACCGGTTTGAGCGTGGGAGCGATTATGAAATGGTGATGTTCGCTTCGCGCCGCGCGGCGCAACTCATCCAAGACTTGGCGGGCGGCCTGGGCACAAGACCCCTGGATGTTTCCGCTTCGCCTCCGGTGCCCCTTTCCATCAAACTCAGGACCGCGCGCATCAAGACGTTTCTTGGCCTCGACATCCGCGAGTCGGTCGCCGCGGACCTCCTCCGGAAGCTCGGATGTGTGATCAGTATCGGAACGGCCCAGCTCCATGTGAGTGTTCCATCCTGGCGTTTTGACCTCACGCTGGAGGCGGATCTCCTTGAGGAAATCGCGCGCCTCTATGGTTATGAGCATATCCCGACAGAAAGCCCTCTCATCCGGCAAACCTCTATCCCCGACGACAAGTTCTGGAGTTTTGAACGGAAACTGGCGACACGGCTCGCCGGGCTAGGCTATTTGGAAGCCTGCAATACAAGCTTTTTAAGCCTCAAACAAGCCCAACCTTTTACGCCACCTCTCGGCACCAAAGCCGATTCGAAAGCGATCGCCATCGCCAATCCTCTCTCCCAAGAGCAAGCGGTGCTGCGGACAAGCCTCTTGCCTGCGCTTCTGGAAAGCGTTCTCCTCAACTTCCGGCGGCAAAACGCCGGTGCACAGTTTTTCGAGCTGGGCCGTGTGTTTTATCATGACCAGGAAGGACGCCAGGAACAGCGAAGACTGGCTTTTGTGATCGCGGGGGAGATTCAATCCGCCCATTGGCGCCGGAAGAAGAAAACAGCCGATTTCTTTGACCTTTCCGGGACGATCGAGTCGTTGCTGTCGACGCTTCACATTTCGAACGTCCAATGGACCAGCCTTCGATCGCCGCTTTTCCATCCCAAGCGCTCGACGACAATCCTTCGAGGTTCACGCGCCCTGGGGTGGTTCGGCGAGCTGCATCCAGAGCTCGCCGTCGCGCTCGGGACCGATGAACGTGTCGTGATGGGGGAACTGGACGTCCAGGCCCTTCTTGAAGCGGAGCCCGAGCAGATCGAATACAAGGCGCTGAGCCCCTTTCCGCCGGTCAAACGCGATCTTTCGATGGTCGTTCCTGAGGCTTGCCCCTATGAGAGGATCGCCAAGACGCTCCGTGTGGCCGGAGGCCAGGACTTGGAGTCCTTGGCGCTCATTGATCTCTTTAGCGGAGAAAAGATTGGGACTGGCAAGAAATCACTCACCGTGTCCATGCTCTTCCGCAACAAGGAAAAGACTTTAAGCGACGCGGATGTTGATAAGATGGTGCAGCGCATGATTGACGATCTCGAAAAGAAATGTGAGGCGAAGCTCCGGCAATGACGTTCCGAAGACAAAGGGAAACGGTGAACTGGCGAACCGGCGAACCGGCGGAATGTGGGAGACCGCTTGGATCGTTCTTGCGCCGACTCGCCGACTCGCCGACTCGCCGGCTCAACCTCATATGATCATTGGTTTGACAGGAAAGAACGCATCTGGAAAGGGGGAAGTCGCCCGCTTCCTGCAATCGCGCGGTTTTCACTATCACTCTCTTTCGGATGTCTTGCGGGACGAGCTCAAGCGCAAGCACCTGACCCCCACACGAGCTCACCTGACGCGGGTCGGCAATGAACTGCGTGAACAATACGGTCCTTCTCTTTTGGCCGAACGTATTCTGGAGAAGCTCGTAGAGAGCCAGAATTATGTCGTTGACTCTTTCCGCAATCCCGCGGAAGTGGAAGCCTTCCGTAAGCGCCCGGACTTTGCGCTTTGGGCCATCACCGCCAAGCCGGACCTGCGCCTCAAACGAATCAAAGTCAGAGCCCGGGAACAAGACCCCCGCACCCTGAAAGAATTTATGGCGGTCGAAAAACGAGAAGCGAGTAACACGGACCCCCACAAACAGTCCCTCGACGCCTGCGAACGCCTGGCGGACACCATGATCACGAACAATGGCACCCTAAGGCAGCTTGAGAAGGCACTCACGGAGCGCCTCAAGCAGGTCTTAAAGAACGTGAAGCGCCCGTCCTGGGATCGTTATTTCATGCATATCGCGCGTCATGTCGCCAGCCGCGGAAACTGTTTAAAACGAAAGGTCGCAGCGCTCATCGTCAAAGACGGTCGAATCATCTCGACCGGATACAACGGCACACCGCGCAATACGAAGAACTGTTTTGAAGGCGGGTGCCCTCGCTGTAATGCCGTGGGGCCCTCGGGACAAGGCTTGGGAGATTGTTACTGTTCCCATGGCGAAGAAAACGCCATCGTCCAGGCAGCCTATCATGGAATTTCGATCAAAGGATCAACGCTCTATACCACCTTTTGCCCCTGTCTCTTGTGCACCAAAATGATCATCAACGCAGGGGTCATCGAGGTCGTCTATAATCAGGACTATCCGCTTGCCGGTCCCGCACAAAAGCTGCTGATAGAGGCCGGCATCAAAATTCGTAAAATCAACCTTTAACCCCCAGGATGTCATCCCCCGCGGCCGTCAGCGGGGGATCCATCATGATAGACCCCGTCCGCCACACGGCAGGGCGGACGGACCGCCGGGTGTGTGGAGGGTCGGCTTTCGCCGGGGAGACAACAAGGAGGAAGCGATGTTCGGAAAAAAATCAGACGCGTATGCACCACCCGCTCAGTTGCCGGGGAGAAACGATCCTTGCCATTGCAAGTCGGGTAAGAAATATAAGAAGTGCCACGAAGAAAAAGACGCCGCCGTGACCCATGACCATCTCGAGAAGAAATGGCAGGAAGGGGAAAAAGCAGCCGCCGCAAAAGCCGAACAGGAAAAGGCGGAGGCGGCCAAAGCCCCACCGTCCGGCACCTCCCACAAACCACCTCAGGGCGCTCAGCCATCCGGTCAGAAACATACCCAGATCACCGTGCCGAAGTTTAATATGTCGCGGCGGACCGGCGGCGGCTAAAGCTAGTATCGGTGTATGGGAGTAGCGGAGTACCGGGGTCACACCAACAACCAGATAAATTCTGGAAACCAGATTTTTCTTCGGACTGAGCCCTTGCCCAATATCGTTACACCGTTTCCCCATCACTACAATGCCCGGACACCCCAGGACTCCGATACAGCTGTTACGCTGTTGCTCTATTACACACAACCTGCTGTTACGCCGATACCCCGATACCCCGTTACTCCGATACTGGCACTATGGACACGCTAGCTCATGGACTGTGGGGTGGGGCCGCCTTCGGACTCTGCCAGAAGCGCTGGAAGCAGGCGTTCCTCGCAGGTGTGGCACCGGACCTCTTATCTTTCGGCCCCTTCTTTCTGACCCATTTGGGTGATATCGGTGAGCGCTGGGCGAAGGGCCGCCACGGCCCGCCGGACCCCAGCACGATCCCCGCGTACGTGTATCATGCCTACGATGTCACGCACAGCTTGGTGGTGTGGGCCGCCGTCTTTGCAGTACTTTGGGCCGTATCGGAGTATCGGAGTACCGGAGTATCGGGGTCAGAGCAATTACAAAATGACGTGACTCCGTTACCCCGTTACCCCGTTACTCCGTTACGGTCACTGATGCCGCTGGGTGCCTGGGCCCTCCATATCCTGGGCGATATACCGACCCACTCCAGCCGTTTTTTTGCAACGCCTTACCTCTGGCCGTTCCCGACACCGTTTTATGAAGGCACCTCCTGGGGTAACAAAACCTTCATGCTCTCCAACTACGCAGCGCTGGCCGCGGTTTACCTCGTCCTGGCCCTCTGGATGTTGAAAAAGCGGACAGCCAGGAGAGCCGCATGCCTGGTTCTCGCCACGGGGCTGACCCTGGTGGCTCTGCCGCTGGCAGCCAGGACCCTTGACACGTGTTTTAGTCCGCTCGGGCACTGCGACCAAGTCATGACGTCCTGGATTGCCTCAGCCGAAAAGTCGCTTGACGGCGCCATCTATGGCCTCACCGATGAAAAGATCGCCAGGGCTCTGGTCCAGGCGAAACTCCGCGGCGTGAAGGTGCGCGTCGTCCACGACAAAACGCAAGCCGCAGGAAAGCGTGATGTCAGCGATCTTTTGCGCAGTGCCGGCATTCCCATACGCATCCAGCGGGGCAGCAAAGGAGGCATCCTGCACCACAAATTCCTTATTCTTGATGACCGATACGTCCTCACGGGGAGCTTTAACTGGACGTCTAATGCGACCCAAAGAAACGATGAGAACTTCGTGGTACTCGATGACCAGGCGCCTCGCTTCAAACGGGAGTTCGAACGTCTCTGGAACCGGTCGACCCGTTAAGGCGGCGCATGCGACCTTGGACTTGTTCTCGAGTTTCGCACAATCCGGTCCAGATCGATGTGACAACCGCCCCGTTAGACACCTAATCTTTTTGCGCCCCCTGCTCAATCGTTCTGCCGAGAGGCTTCATCTTTGGCTCAAGGGAGGCTTCCTCTTCCGACGGAGCACGAAACTCCGGCCAGTGACGGCCGGCCTGATTCGGACGAGGCGCGTCAGAAAGTGGTACAATGGCCAATGAGAAAGTGTCGGAACTGCCAGTTGCGAAAATCCCGATGGGCCACCACCAAGGGTTTTCATATCGAAAAGAAAGTCTATTGCTGCATCGGCTGCGGCTTTACGGGCTGCATCTGCCTCCCGCCTCCGAAATCTAAGAAAAGGCCGCCCGTGCCCATGCGCGGCTAAGCCGGCCGTTCACGAATGCCTCCAAAATCCTATCGTAAGCGGCGAGCCCGCCATGGACCCAGTAAAAATGAGCTGCGCGCGGTTCGTCACGAAAAAGCCGAACTCGCACGGGATCATGCGGAAACGCTGAGTCAGAGATTTCCACAGATCAGCCATCTGCAACTCGCGATCCGCATGGAAGGGCCTTCTGGCCTTCCCCTCGGACAGGATTCACGTATGTTTAATCTTGATGAGCCCTTGACACTCCAAATTCCGTGCCCCAGTACATGCGGCAACGGACAATTCCATTTGACCGAAGTCCTTCAAGACGCCGTGAATTCATCCAAGGAGTCCCATGAGGGGCTTGCCATTTGCCAGGCGGGCTCCTACATGGACCCCCGTATGGCCTGCGGGGTCAAGCTTTACTACCACTTTACGATCGAATACAAAGGAGAAACAACCCATGAGTCAGACAGGCAAAGTTAAATGGTTCAACGATGCGAAGGGATTTGGATTTGTGACGCCGGATAATGGCGCGAAGGATGTGTTTGTGCATTCCTCGGCCATCCAGGGCGAGGGTGCGAAAAGTTTAGCGGAAGGCGATCGGATCGAGTTTGATGTGCAGTCGAGCGATAAGGGGCCCAAAGCGGCCAATGTCCGGAAGGTCTAAACGCTCCATCGACGGCCTGGGCGTAGGCCTTGCGCCCTTCGCGCGGATCCCGTTATCCAGATAGCCAGAGATGGATGAATCATGTGTAGGAAGACATGAGGAGGTGTTTCTATGGATGAAAACGAAATAGCGAAGTTGTCGGCGACTATTTTAGCTGGCGTGATTGCCGGTGAAAGGGCGAGCGCAGACGAAAAGACGCTCCGGCGGGCCGTCGACTTGGCCTTTCGGTTAAAAGCGATTATCACGGAAAAACAGGCCACCGCCACGCTCACCGCCGAACCGCCTGTCCCCAAGCCGCCTGCGGCCTAAGAGCGGCTCAGGGCGCGGCGCTCCCTCTGACAGAAGTCCCTTGAATCCGTCAGGCCTACACCCCCCGGCCTAAAGGTCCTCCACGAAGGAGGGGGGAAATCCCAACCGATCACAGCCCGTGACCGGGCTCCCTTCATCTGCTATCATTCATATGTATGATTCGATGGTTCTTTTTGGATCTCGACAGCTACTTCGCGTCGTGTGAGCAGCAGGCCCGACCGGAGTTGCGCGGAAAACCTGTAGGGGTTATCCCTCTTGTCGCGGAGACCACCTGTTGCCTCGCCGCCAGCCGCGAGGCCAAAAAGTTTGGCGTGAAAACCGGCACTTCCGTCGCCGAGGCCCGTCTGCGCTGCCCGGGCATTACGTTTGTGCTCGCCCGCCACGATCTCTACACCCTCTATCACAAGGCGATCGTGGAAGCCGTAGGGGCCCACCTGCCGATCGACGCCATCATGTCCATCGATGAGATGATCGGCGAACTCTCCGGTTCCCAGCGCGAGCTCCCGAACGCGCTCCAGCTCGTTGAACAGATTAAAACCGCGCTCCGGCATCAGGTGGGGGAATTCCTGACCTGTTCGGTGGGCCTGGCCCCCAACCGGTTTCTCGCCAAAGTCGCCTCGGACATGAACAAGCCCAATGGCGTGACCGTGCTCCGGAAGGAAGAGCTTCCCGCGGCGCTCTACGGGCTCAAGCTGCAGGACTTCCCAGGGATTGGCCCCCGCATGGGGCGCCGTCTCCAGGAACGCGGCATTTCCACGGTAGAAGCTCTTTGCCAGCTTTCTTCGAGCGCCATGGCCGGCATCTGGGGAGGAGTGGTGGGAAGGCGCTTCCATGACTGGCTGCGCGGGGAAGACGTTCGGCTGGCCGAATCGGTCCACCGGAGCTTAGGCCACCAGCATGTTCTGGAGCCGGAGTTTCGCACCGAAGAAGGCTCTTGGCGCGTGATCAAGAAACTCCTCGTTAAAGCAGCGGTTCGCCTGCGCAAAGAAGGGTTCTACGCGAGACGCCTTCTGGCCCAGGTTCGTTATCTGGGGGATATGTACTGGGAAAAGGAAGCACGCCTGGAAGAAACGCAAGACACGCTCATCGCGCTCTCTGCGCTGCGGGAGCTCTGGAAAGTGCGCCCCAGCGGCATCCCGTTTCTCGTGTCTGTCACGTTCCGGGAGCTTATTCCCGCAAGCTGCCACCAGCTTTCGCTTCTCGTCAATCCTCAGCGCGAAAACTTGGGAACGGCCATGGACCGCATCAACGCCAAGTTCGGCAAAGGGACGCTTTCGGTGGGAATGCCCGAGAGCTCCCAGCACGGCGCGCCCACTCGAATTTCGTTTCAGCGGGTACCGGATCTGGAAGAGTTCTAAGGCAAACGGCGGAGACGACATATGTCGTCTCCGCTGTATTCTTTTTTTCCGACGACCGCGTGAATATGAATCGCCCTTCTGCATCTAAGGGATATGAGGACATGCCTTGAAAATCTGCACGCTATACCGTACAATCCTGAGAGCCGGCCATGCTAGAGGGGCCCAAGGAACTCAGGCCCTATACACTTCCGAGCGGCCGGATGCCTTTCATGGAGTGGCTAAGAGGCCTCAGAGACCGTAAAGCTCGGTCTGTTTTACGCAATAGGCTTGAGCGATTCTCCGAAGGCAATCCGGGATACTGGCGGCCGATAGGCCAGGGGGTTTCAGAACTTAAAATCAATTGGGGCCCGGGGTATAGGATCTATTTTGGCTGTGACGGATTCTCACTCATAATCCTCTTAATCGGTGGCGATAAGAGTACACAACAAAGGGACATTGATGAAGCCAAAACATACTGGGAAGACTATCAAAGGAGAATACGTGGAACCGAGTGTTAGCTACCACGATGAACTGATCAAAGATCTTAAAGAACCGCTCGAAGCCTGTGCGTATCTCAACGCCGCTCTGGAAGAAGGGGACAGAAAACATTTCCTGATCGCACTGCGCAATGTCGCCGAGGCGCAAGGGGGGCTTCTCGCGCTTTCGCGCCGGCTGCATATGAATCGGGGGCATCTCTATCGCCTTCTCTCCGACAAAGGCAATCCGGAAATCGCAAGCCTTCACCAGATTCTCCGTGCTTTTGGCATGGACCTCGCCATTATCCCTCGCAAAGGCCGTAAAGCCGCCTAACGCGCTTGAGCCCGACGGCGGTCAAGTAGTATGATCACGACGTGAGCAAAACCGAAGAGCTAGAAGCAAAAATAAAAAGAGTAGTTGAAGTGATTGGGTCCCTTCGCAGGGAGAACCAATATCTCAAAACCGAGCGCGACTCCTTAAAATCCCAAGTCACCATGCTCGCCGGCGAAAATCACAAAGCTCAGCGCGCCATGGCCGATATGGACCAACTCCGTAAAAAGCACGATGCCGCCACGCACCGCGTGGAACGGGCCCTGGCAGCTCTGAATCATATGAGGTCGTCATGAAAAACGTGATGTACGTGCAGATCATGGGACATGAGTACCCTGTCGAAGCGAACCCCGGCGATGAGCTTTACGTCAATCGTCTTGCCCAATATGTGGAAGAAAAGATGCAAGAGATGAAGCAAGGGTCAAAGGTGATCGACTCCTACAAACTCTCAGTGATGACTGCCATGAACATCACCGATGAGCTCTTTCGTCTCCAAGAAGCCAAAGGCTCGAGTTCCAAGGATTTGGAAAGCAAAGCTGCCGATTGGATCAAGATGCTCGAACAGGCCACCTCCGGCCTCTAACAACTGCGCACATCCGTCTTATGCCAAAAACAGAGTCTTCGTCAACGTTGTCACTCTTTAGCCGTCCGGCAGAGGCCGCCGCCACCACCGAGCCGCTGGCGCTCCGGATGTCGCCTCGTACCCTTGAGGAATGGGCTGGACAAGACCATTTGCTCGGCGAAGGGAAACTCCTCTGGCGCGCCGTGCGGGCGGACCGTTTAAGCTCCGCCATCTTCTTTGGCCCGCCGGGATGCGGCAAGTCTGCGCTCGCGAGGCTCATCGCGCGAAAAACCCAGGCAGCGGTCGAGGAAATGAACGCTGTCACGGCAGGTGTCGCAGACATTCGCACCGTGATGAGCCGCGCCAAGGAAAGACGCCAAAGCTCTGGCCAGAAAACACTCCTCATCCTCGATGAGATCCACCGCTTCAACCGGGCCCAGCAGGACGCGCTCCTCCCGGACGTTGAGCGGGGGCTCTTTACCCTGATCGGCCTGACCACGGAAAACCCCTATTTCTACGTCAACTCGGCGCTCACGTCGCGCGCTCAGGTCTTTGAGTTTAAGCCACTGGCGGAAGACGCACTGGAGAAGGTGCTCGCTTCTGCGTTATCGGACCGCGAGCGAGGTCTCGGCCAACTGCGCATCCAGCTCGAAGCCGAGGCTCGCTCTCACTTGATCCAGCAAGCCAGCGGTGATGCGCGCCGCCTGTTGAACGCGCTGGAACTCGCCGGGCTCACCACTCCTGCCGACTCCGCGGGGCGGGTGCTCATCACGCTTAAAATCGCCGAGGAATGCGTCCAAAAGCGCGCCCTGGTCCATGACAAAGCGGGGGACCAGCATTACGATATCGCCTCCGCCTTTATCAAGTCCCTGCGCGGGGGAGATCCCGACGCCGCGCTTTACTGGATGGCCCGGCTCCTTAAGGCCGGTGACGACCCACGCTTTATCGCCCGGCGCCTCATTATCTCGGCTTCGGAAGATGTGGGCAACGCCGATCCAAGGGCACTGCTTGTGGCGCACGCGGCCTTGGCTGCGGTCGAGTTTGTGGGCATGCCCGAAGGCCGCATTGCGCTGGCGCAAGCCGCCACCTATATTGCCACCGCTCCAAAATCGAACGCGGCCTATCTGGCGGGAGAGCAAGCCTTAAAAGAAGTAGAATCCGGCACCATGCGTGAAGTGCCGAACCACCTGAAGGATGCGACGCTCGACCGGGAGGGGCTCGGCCATGGCCAGGGTTATCTCTATCCCCACGACTACCCGGGCCACTTTGTTCCACAGAACTATTGGCCCAACCCGACCGGTTTTTATGAACCCACGGATCTGGGCTATGAAGCGGAGATCAGGAAACGATTATCCTTATGGAGATCCCAGACAAAGCGACCCTCCGAAAAGAATTCTTAAAGAAGCGCGATGGCCTCGAAGAGGACTTGAGGCTCAGGCACAGCTCCATGATCCGCCAGCGCATCTTGGGGCACCCCGCCTGGAAATCGGCCGAGCGCATTCTTTGTTACGTCTCCTTCGGATCCGAAGTGGAAACCCATACGATCATCCAGGAGGCCCTGCGCTTCCGTAAGCGTGTGATGATCCCCATTCACGATGCGGAACGTCACGGAACGCCGATTTCTGAAATCAAGCGCTTTGGAGAACTCACCACCACGCACCGCGGGATTCTTCAAGTGGACCCACAGTTTAGAAGGTTGGTGGACCCGGCGCAGGTAGATCTGGCGCTTATCCCTGGGATCGCGTTTGATCGCCTTGGGACTCGGCTTGGGTTTGGAGGGGGCTATTTCGACAAGCTTCTTCCCTTCATGCCCAAGGCTGTGCGCATGGCACTGGCCTTTGAAAATCAAGTCGCGCACGTGGATCTGCCCATGGAAACCCATGACATCCGCATGCACTTCATCGTGACTGAAAAACAAATCATTGCCCCGACACTCGCTCCCATCGAAGGGCAGGACAAAGGCGCCGGCCGCACGGAACAACAACCTCTCACAACGCCGCGATCGAAGGCGAAGAAATAAGCTGATGAAAATCCTTTTCTTTGGTGATGTGATTGGCCGTTCAGGCCGCGAGGGGCTCTACACCGTATTGCCGCGCGCGCGAGCCGCCCATCATCCGGATTTCATTATTGTCAACGCCGAAAATGCCGCCCACGGGAAAGGCCTCTCCCCCAAACACGCCGAGGAAATGTGGAAAGAAGGTGTCGATGTCATTACCATGGGCAACCACACTTTCGACCGCAAAGAAATCCAGGCCATCATCGAGGACCCGCGGCTCCTGAGACCGGCCAACTACCCCGCCAAGGTCCCCGGCCATGGCTCGGGCGTCTATGAAACCAAGTCAGGAAGCTTTGTCGCGGTCCTCCAACTCATGGGACGGGTCTACATGCCGCTCACCGATTGCCCTTTTCAGACCGCGGACGTGGAGCTCGCCAAACTGAGGGAAGAGACGAAAGTCATCGTGGTTGATCTGCACGCGGAAATCACATCGGAAAAGGCGGCGCTCGCCTGGCACATCGACGGCCGCGCGAGCGCCGCGATTGGGACGCACACCCACGTTCAAACGGCCGATGATCGAATACTCCCGGGGGGCACCGCTTTTATCACCGATATCGGCGCCTGCGGGCCGCTCAACAGCATCATCGGCGCCGACATCAACAGCACCATGAAGCGCTTCACCACCGGCCTGCATCAACCCCTCCAGGTCGCCGCGGGAGATGCCTTGGTGTGCGGCTGCGTGCTCGATGTCGATGAACTGACCGGCCGAGCCCGCTCCATCCAGCGCTTCTCAGAACTTGTGCCGCTCTCCGACACCCTGTCTGAAGCGTAGGACCAGAATTTAGGTACAATAGCGCCCCTATGATGCCGGAGCCGCTGCACAGCTATTTCGAAACGCGCCGAAAAATGGTGGAAAAGGCGCTTGACCACTACATGGACAAGACCACGTCCAACCCCGAGCTCATCTACGAAGCCATGCGCTATTCCGTCTTCGCCGGGGGTAAAAGGCTCCGGCCGGTGCTCGTCCTCATGGGCGCCGAAATATGCGGCAAAAAGCCGGAAATCGCCCTGCCCACGGCCGCCGCGATGGAGCTCATCCACACCTATTCTCTGGTCCATGACGACCTCCCCGCCATGGACGATGATGATCTCCGCCGGGGACGTCCCACCAACCATAAAGTCTATGGGGAAGCGATCGCCATTTTGGCGGGAGACGCCCTCTTGACCAAGGCCTTCGAGCTCATCGCCCAAAATGCTAAAATACGCGGCGTGCGGCCCTTCTTGGTCCCGACTGTGGTTCAGTTGATCGCACACGGCGCGGGGACCTTCGGGATGGTGGGCGGGCAGGTCATGGACATCCAGGCCGACGGCGGCCAGTGGAAGAAGCACCAGAACCAGGCCGCTTTGATCTCCGCCATACACAGGCATAAGACCGCCGCGCTGATTCGCGCCAGCCTCCAAGCCGGTGCCGCTCTGTCCGGCGCTACCCCCCGACAGTTCTCCGCCCTGGGCGACTATGGGGAGAAAATCGGCCTGGCGTTTCAGATCGCTGATGATGTTTTGGACGTTGTGGCGGACAAAACGAAGCTCGGCAAGAGCGGCTCTGACGCGAAGAACGAAAAACTGACCTTCCCGGCACTTTATGGCCTGGAAGAGTCGAGAACAAAGGCTCAGCTGCTCATCGAAGACGCGAAGAAGGCCCTGGCGCCCTTTGGGAAACGCGCCCAGGTCCTCAAGCAGCTCGCCAATTACATCATTGAAAGGGACCACTAGAATGGGACTTCTTGACCAAATCAAAGACGCACGTGACGTCCGCCAACTGCGCCGCGAACAGCTACCGCAGCTTGCCCGCGAAATGCGCGACCGAATCCTCGATGTTGTTTCGTCGCGAGGCGGCCATCTGGGGTCTTCGCTCGGTGCCACAGAACTCACCATTGCCCTTCATTACGTTTTTAACACGCCCCAAGACAAAATCGTATGGGACACCGGCCACCAGACCTACGGGCACAAGCTCCTGACCGGCCGCAAAGACCGCTTTGACACCATCCGGCAGATGAACGGCCTCTCCGGCTTCCTGAGGCGCGATGAGTCTCCCTACGATGCCTTTGGCGCGGGCCACGCCTCCACCGCGATTTCAGCGGCGCTCGGCATGGCCGTGGCCCGCGATCAAAACAAACAGGACCACCGCGTCGTGGCGATCGTGAGCGACGGCTGCATCACGGGCGGTATGTCCTTTGAAGGACTTCAGAATGCCGGCCATGTCGGCTCGGACCTTCTGGTGGTCCTTAACGACAACGAAATGTTCATCTCCAACCGCGTCGGCGCGCTCGGCGCTTTCTTGACCAAGCTCCTCACGGGAGGTCTTGCCAAAAAGCTTGAAGCGGAAGTTGAGAAATTTCTGAAACGCATCCAGTTCTATGGCGCCGGCCTCTTACGTGTCGCCAAGCGTATGCGCGTGCTGCTCTTCCCCGGCATGCTCTTTGAAGAGTTGGGGTTTTCCTACTTTGGTCCGGTCGATGGCCATGACGTCGACAAATTGGTGGAAGTCCTGCAAAACATCAAAACACTCAAGGGCCCGGTCCTCCTCCACATCATCACGAAAAAAGGCAAAGGCTACGATTACGCTGAACGAGACCCCTACACGTGGCATGGCCCCGGAAAATTCGATGTCAAAACGGGAACGCTGCTCAAGCCCAGCTCACCGCCTCCTCCGGCTTATCAAACGGTTTTTGGAGAAACACTGGTCCGGCTCGCCAAAGAAGACCCGCGCATCACCTGCATCACCGCCGCGATGCCGGAAGGAACGGGCACCGATCTTTTCCGCAAGGAAATCCCCTCGCGCTTTTTTGATGTGGGCCTGGCGGAAGAACATGCGGTCACTTTTGCCGCTGGCATGGCCTGTGAAGGACTTAGACCCGTCGCCGCCATCTATTCCACGTTCATGCAGCGAGGTTTTGACCAGATGCATCACGACGTGGCCCTGCAAAAGCTGCCCGTCGTCTTGGCCCTAGACCGGGCTGGTCTTGTCGGTGAAGATGGACCCACGCATCATGGCGTCCTTGATTTTGCATATAGCCGCATCATTCCGAATTTCGTCGTGATGGCCCCCGCCGACGAAAACGAACTCCAACATATGCTCAAGACCGCCCTCTCCCACAACATGCCTTGTCTCCTCCGTTACCCTCGCGGTCCGGGTGAAGGCGTGCCTCTGGACCGGGACTTGAAGACCCTTCCCATCGGCCAAGGTGTCGTGCTTAAACCTGGGCAAGAAGTGTATCTTCTGGCCATCGGGGCCATGGTGCATCCAGCGCTCAAGGCGGCGACCCTTATTGAGAAGGAAGGCATCCCCTGTGGCGTGGTCAACATGCGTTTTGTCAAACCACTCGATAAAGACCTTCTCTTGCAGCTCTGCCGGCAGACCCCGAACTTCATCACGATCGAAGAGCATGTGCTCCCCGGAGGATTCGGCAGCGCGGTCATGGAAGCGATGGAAGGAACAGACGTGCGCATTCATCGCATCGGCATCCCCGACAAGTTTATTGAGCACGGCCCGCAGAACGTCCTGCGCGAGATGGTGGGGCTCTCCCCTGAGAAGATCGCTCATACGACACTCGAGTTCCTCAAGCACCGACGGCCTTCTCTTGAACCTGTGAGCTGAGCCTGGCTCCGATTCCCAACAGAAAGTCCATCGCACGCCGAGACCAACCAACCGACCTGATCTCACGTGCCGCCCAGGGCAGTTCGCCCGCTCCAGGGGGACAGAAGTTCGTCTCCCGTGGCGGCCACAAGCTCTCAGGTGCACTTCGCCACTTTGGCACTTCCATTCGAAATAAAGTCTGTATGGACATCGGATCGTCCACCGGCGGCTTTACCGACTGCCTTCTGCAGGCCGGCGCCAGGAAAGTGATCGCGATCGATGTCGGTTATGGCCTCCTGGACTACCGGCTTCGAAAGGACCCGCGAGTCGAACTTCATGAACGCACGAACTTCCGCCATATGGACCTTTCACAACTCTCGGAAAAGCCTGACGTGGTCACCGTCGACCTTTCCTTTATTTCACTTGCTAAAATAATGGCTCCAATCCTGGAATGCCTGACGGATGATGGCCGCATCCTTACACTCGTCAAGCCACAGTTTGAAGGAACGCCCAAGGAAGCCCCGGGCGGATTTGTGCGGGATGAGGCCACGAGGCAGTTGATTCTCAAAAGGACCGAAGACTTCTTCGCTCGCATCGGTTTGAACCTGCTCGACCGGTGTGATTCGTCCCTCAAAGGTCGCAAGGGAAACCAGGAAACCTTTTTTCTGCTCCAGCGCGCTTAAATGGAACATAAGAACACTTACGACGTCCGGGCCATCGAAAAGAAATGGCAAGCGGTATGGGAGAAGCAGAAGTGCTTCGCCGCGAAAGCCAACGACCCCCGCCCGCGCTATTACGCTCTGGAGATGTTCCCTTACCCTTCCGGCAGCCTCCATATGGGACATGTCCGCAACTATACCCTGGGGGATGTCGTCGCGCGCTTCCACCGCATGAAGGGGGAAAACGTTCTGCACCCCATTGGCTGGGACGCCTTTGGCCTGCCGGCCGAAAACGCCGCCATCAAAAACAAGGTCCATCCTGAGAAATGGACGCGTCAGAACATCGCCATCATGCGCGATCAACTCAAGGCCCTGGGCATCTCCTATGACTGGGAGAGGGAACTCGCGACCTGTGACGAGAATTACTACCGCTGGAACCAGTGGTTTTTCATTAAGTTTTTCGAAAAGAGCTGGGTCTACAAGAAAAAAGCTTCCGTGAACTGGTGTCCCTCCTGCCAGACCGTTCTGGCCAACGAGCAGGTGTCCGCTTCCGGCCAATGCTGGAGGTGCGATTCCGTGGTCCAGCAAAAGGAACTCGAGCAATGGTTCATTAAAATTACGGCCTTCGCCGAAGCGCTGCTCCAGGGCCATGAGCTGCTCAAGGGGAAATGGCCGGATGAAGTGATCACCATGCAGCAATACTGGATCGGCCAAAGTGACGGAGCGGAAGTCGTCTTTCCGATCCAAGGACGCAAAGAGTCGATCACCGTCTTCACGACTCGCCCGGACACGCTCTTCGGAGCGACCTTCATGGCGCTCTCCCCGGAACATCCGCTCGCCCAAGAGCTCGCCGCGCAAGCGGGGAAATCCACGGCCTTAGAGACCCTCCTTCGGGGGCAGCGAGAACGCAGGCGACAACGCCAGGAAACCGATGAGAAAACCGGTTTCTCCCTGGGCGTTAACGCCATGAACCCCGTCAATCAAAAGCCGGTGCCCATCTGGGTGGCTGATTATGTCGTCATGGACTATGGGACAGGCGCCATCATGGCCGTGCCGGCCCATGACCAGCGCGATTTTGAGTTTGCCACGAAATACAAAATTCCCATCATTCAAGTCATCCGACCGATCACTCCTTCCCCCTTGATGGGGGAAGGCAGGGATAGGGGTGGCCCCCCACCTCCTTCCTCCCCCACAAGGGGGGAGGGTGCCTACGAAGCCGAAGGGGTCATGATGAATTCCGGCGAGTTTAACGACACGCCGTCCCAAGAGGGCAAACGCAAGGTAGGGGAATGGCTCAAAGCGCGCGGACAAGGCAAGCCCACAATCACCTATAAGCTCCGGGATTGGCTCGTGTCAAGGCAGCGTTATTGGGGCACGCCCATCCCCATGCTCACCTGCGCTTCTTGTGGGATTGTGCCTGTCCCTGAACAAGACCTCCCGGTACGCCTTCCTGCCGAGGTTGCGTTTACGGGAACAGGGCAATCACCGCTGGCCCAATCTTCCTCCTTTGTCAACACCACCTGCCCCAAGTGTGGCGGAAAAGCCCAAAGAGAAACCGATACGATGGACACGTTTGTGGATTCCTCCTGGTACTTCGCGCGCTATGCAGACTCTAAAAATCAGGCAGCGCCTTTTTCGCCCGGCGAGGTCAATCCCTGGCTGCCCGTCAACCAGTACATCGGCGGCATTGAACATGCCTGCATGCATCTCATCTATTCGCGCTTCTGGCACAAGGCCATGAAGGCCTTGGGGTTGGTCAGCTCCGAGGAGCCTTTCGAGCGGCTCCTCGCCCAAGGCATGGTGACCTTGGGAGGCGCCGCGATGTCCAAATCCAGGGGGAATGTGGTTGACCCGAACGCCATCATTTCAAAATACGGAGCGGACACGGCCCGCCTCTTCATCTTGTTCGCCTCACCCCCCGAGAAACAGCTGGAATGGTCCGATGCCGGCGTCGAAGGCTCTTGGCGCTTTCTGAACCGCGTTTGGCGACTCGTGAAGGACACGCAGGCCAAAGCCCATTCGTCCGGGACAGCCACCCCAGATCAAGAAAAGAGCCTTAAGCGAAAGACGCATTGGGCGATCCACAAAGTCACCGCTGATTATGGGGTCGAAATCCAGATCAATACCGCGATTGCCGCTGTGATGGAGTTGGTCAATGAGCTCTATCTCTACCCCGCGTTGGGCGATCCAACGTCTCGCGAAGCCGTCCGTGCGGTGCTTCAGCTTCTGTCCCCCGTGGCACCTCATTTGATGGAAGAACTCTGGGAAACCCTCGGCGAACCGGGTCTTTGTTCGGCCTCAGCCTGGCCGAAGGCCGATGCCCAGTGGCTCACGGCGGAAATCGTCGAAATCGTCGTCCAGATTAATGGTAAACTACGCTCACGACTGCAGATGGCGCCCGGGACATCGAAAGATGTGATCGAACGCAAGGCCTTAGCAGACCCCAAGGTTCAGAGTCTCATAGCAGGAAAGTCAGTGGTTAAAACCATTGTCGTCCCCGACAAGCTGGTCAATATTGTTATCAAATAAAGTTGTGAGCAATGAGAAAACTGAGACTAGTGAATCACACCTCTGACGTCACCCCGGCGGAAGCCGGGGTCCATAAGCGTCAACGACCATGGATTCCGGCTTTCGCCGGAATGACGGCTTTGGAGCCGTATTTCACTAGGCTTAAATTGCCGAACCGTCACCTAATCATCCTCATCGCTCATTGCTCATTGCTCGTCACTTTTGTCATGACCGGTTGCTCCAAGTATTACTACAACCCGGCTCCTCAGATTCTTCCGCAGCACATCGCCAAACTCGCGGTACGGCCTTTCACCAATCACACCCAGCAGTATGGTCTTGAAGACAAACTGACACTGGCCGTTCAATCCGAATTCAACCGGGATGGTCGTTACCAGATCACGACCGAAGACCAGGCCGACGGCGTGGTGATCGGCGATATCACCCGCTATATCCTGGAGCCCTTGAGCTATGACTCCAACCAAGTTCCCACGGAGTACAAACTGTGGATCCTGGCGAACGTAACCTTTTATGACAAAATCAAGAACCTCACTCTTTGGACAGAACCCAACATGAACGGGGAACTTCGCTATTATGTGGCCTCGTCCGGCTATGAGGGGTCCCTCACGGAAGAGGAAGCGCGGCAGACCATCTGGGACCAGCTTTCCCGAGATATCCGCACCCGGACTTTGGAAGGCTTTGGCACGGTCACGGGCGCCTCCGAGAGATCCGTTCCGAAATCAAGCCCTGAAGATTACAACTCCTTGCCGACGTTCCCGAGCAACAGTCCACCTCCGCCGCCGAACCAACAGCCGAACGCACCTTCACCCACCCGAATTCCGTATTAAGTCCTCCATGGGCGCGCCCATCAAAGCCGACGATCTTTGGGGTCAATGGGCCAGACAGCAGTGGAAAGCCGTCTATCTGTTTTCTGGGCAGGAAGATTTCTTAATTGAGGCCGCCATCCAAAAGGCCATCGATCACTGGCTTGGCGGACGTCCCGATCCGCTCCAGTTGGATAAACTCGACGCCGCGATCCAACCCCTTGAGGACATCCTTCAAGCCGCTCACACCGTTCCCTTTTTCGGCTCAAGGCGCGTCCTGGTCATCCACAATGTGAGTCAACTCTCCCCCAAAGAACAGGAACGGCTCTCCGAGACCTTGACGACGCTGGACCGCGAAACACCATGCCTTTTGGTCTGGGGAAGGGAATGGAGGCGAGACGACGCTCAACGACCGCTTATCGAGGCCGTTTCAAAGCTCGGGCAGATCGTGATCTTCTGGCCGCTTTTCCCCGCGCAGGCTGAGCGCTGGCTCACGGAACGGGCCAAACTTTACAAGAAAAACTTACATGCGCAGGCTGCCCACTGGTTGATCCAGCAGTCCGGAGAAGGGCTGAGGCTTCTTGACCATGAGCTCGCCAAATGCGCCACATACGTCGGTGAGGCCCGGGAGATCAACCTGGAAGATGTGCAAGCTTCTTTCGGCTACAGCAAGGCCGCCTCACCTTTCGAATGGATCGCCTCCATCCGCAAACAGGATCTCTCCAGGGCCCTGGCCGTTCTGGATGAGCTGATGGAAGGCGGGGAAGAGCCCCTGCGTCTTCTGGCCCTGGCTTCGCGATCGCTCCGGGAGTGGCTTGACGCCAGAAACTCCGATGAACCGGCAGCGGTCCTAGCGATGCGTTTTCATATTCGAAAGGGAGAAGAAAACCGTTTTCTTCAGGAATTGTCCCGCTGGAGTATGGAAGACCTTACGGAAAGCCTGAGCCTTTGCTTGGAAGCCGAAGAATCGATTAAGTCGGGGAAGGAAATGCCGGAAATGTCCCTAACGCTTCTGACGCTAGGCCTTTGCCGGAGCGAGGGTGCTTATGCGGGCCGCCAGTCTTGACTTCTTGCGGGAGGCCGCTCGCCAGTGGACAATACCGCTCTTGGCAGCCTTGTCCCAGGCCGAAAAGGCCTCGTCCAGAAGACTTTTAGCGGACTTCGCATCTTTCGCGGCGACTGCTGACTCCACCTTGCGGGCAAGGGTGCGAATGGCGCTCCGGACGCCGACATTATGTTCGGCGTGGCGGACCGACTGCCGGTGCGCTTTGAGTGCTGAAGTGTGACGACCTGTCTTTAATTTCGCCATAAGGAAGTGGTATCGTATCCCATTGAAACAGGCAAAGTCAATGAGCTCTCCTCAGCACCATCTCGCCCGCTCCGCGGGTATTTTTACGGGCGCCACGCTTCTGTCCCGCGTGCTCGGCTACGTTCGCGACACCCTGGTCGCCGCTTTCTTTGGCGCGGGTCCCGCCGCTGACGCGTTTTACACTGCATTTCGCATTTCCAACCTCTTCCGACGGCTTCTGGGGGAAGGCGCGCTTTCGGCCTCCTTTGTGCCGGTCTTTTCGGAATACACGGAAACGAAGACCCACGAAGAAACCCAGCGTTTTCTCAATACGATGTTCACAACGTTGCTGGTCCTTCTTTCCGCGATCACGATCCTGGGAATCCTTTTTGCGCCACAACTGACCCGTCTCATCGCCCGAGGGTTCGAACCAGGCTCCGAACAATTCGCGTTCACCGTGATCTTGACGCGCTATATGTTCCCCTTCATGCTCTTTATATGCCTGGCGGCGCTGATCACGGGTGTCTTGAATACCTACCGTTCCTTTTTCCTTCCCGCGCTCGCCCCTGCCTGCTTAAGCGTCTCTGAAATACTCTACATTGGTTTTCTCTGGATCGCTCACCTCAGTGGCCAGCAAGCGGTGGTGGGGCTTGCGATCAGCGTCGCCGTGGGAGGATTCGGTCAGTTCTGGGTGCTCGTGCCAGCCCTGCTGAAACAGAACTTGACTTTACGCCTGCGCTGGGACCCCCGCCACCAGGATGTGCGTCGCGTAGGACGACTCATTCTGCCTGCCACCCTCGGCGTTGCGGCAGACCAAGTGAACGCCTTTGTGGTCACGATGATGGCGACCTTTCTCAGTGTCGGGTCGGTCACCGCGCTCTACTATTCGAACCGGGTGATGCAGCTGCCGCTGGCACTCTTCGGAATCGCGCTTTCGCAAGTGGCGCTCCCGTCCATGTCCGCCGCTGCAGCCCGCCGCGACATGCACGAAGTAAAAGAGATCTTAAACTTTTCCCTGAGGCTTACGCTTTTCATGATTGTGCCCGCGACGGTCGGGCTCCTGGTCCTGGGCCATCCCATCACACAGGTTCTGTTCCAGTACGGAAAGTTCTCGAGTGAAGCCAGCCTCCTCACCAGCTGGTCGCTCGCCGCCTTCGCGTCGGGGCTTTTCGCCTATGCCGCCGTCAAGATTCTGGCGGCCGCTTTCTACGCGCAGCAGACCACCCGAACCCCCGTCACCATCGCCAGTGTTTGCGTGGTCCTCAATATCGTGCTGAATCTCTTGACCCTCTATGCCCGCTCACGACTGAGCCTTTCCCATCCCGAATGGGCGAGCGCCCTCAACGGCAAAATCGGCGTGGCCTCTCTTGCGCTTGCGACTTCCATCGCGGCATGGGCGAATGCGGGGGCCCTATTTCTTCTTCTCCGAAGACGCATCGGCCTCCTCGGCGGTCGGCGCATTTTCCGCACACTTCTAAAGTCCCTGGCGGCTTCGGCGGTGATGGCGCTCTTTGCCTGGGCCGTCATGCAGCTTCCTCCGGCGGAGCGCGCGGCGCTGGATGGGACGAGATACTTCATCCGGGCCTTCGGTCTTGTGTTGACGATTGGCGGCGGCGCGGCCGTTTATATGCTGATGGCAAGGCTTCTTCAGATGGAGGAATGGGGCCCCTTCTGGTCTATGATCCGACGAGAGAAACAGCAGGAACCACGGCATGCCTGAATCGTCTTTCCTGTACTTCGCCGACCTGATGGGAAAGACCGTTTATGACACCAACGGTCGCGCGGCGGGACATCTTCATGACTTCGTGATCAACCCGCAAGATCCTTATCCCCCCGTGACGCAGGTCATCCTTTCGCGTGGAACATGGCACAAGCGCTACGCGGAGCTCGCGGCGAAGGACGTGACGGTGTCCGACGGCCGCATCCAGTTCAATGGACTTTCAGCCGGCCTCGTTTTTACCCCGGAACTCCATGCCGACGTCTACCGCATTCGCAAAGACATTCTCGACCAACAAGTCGTCGACATCCATAACCACAAAGTGATCCGGGTCAATGACGTCCATATGCTGCAGGTGTCGCCCCTGCGTGTCGTGCATGTGGATATTGGCACCCGCGGCCTCGTCAGGCGCCTGGGGTGGCAGCTCGGGGTGGATCGCCTCGTGCGGTGGGTACGACCCCGATCGCCGTATCTCGAAACCGAAACTCTGGTCAGTTGGAAATTTGTCAAAACGATCACGCTCGACCCCAGCGACCCCATTCATATGGACCTCACCGCCAAACAATTGGAGAAGATTCCTCCCGCCGACCTGGGTGAGATCATCGTCAGTCTGGATATCCATCAAAGGATCGCTTTGTTTCGCACGGCCGACCCGCACCATCGCGCCAGGCTCTTTGAGCGCCTGGACTTCCAGCAGCAGGAGCAGCTGCTTGAGAACCTGGAGACCCGGGAAGCCGTCGAGCTCCTTTCCAGGATGAGTGCCGATGAGGCGGTCGACTTGCTCGGCGAGATGCCGGAGAACCAGTCGAAGCAGTTCCTCTCCCTGATGGAATCCAACCAAGCCAAAAAGCTTTCCAAACTCCTCGGCTACGAAGAAGACGAAGCCGGCGGCATCATGACCACCGAATTTCTCGAGATCCCGAAAGACCTCTCCGTCGAGCAGACCCTGGCCTTGATTAAGGAAAAGACACCTGAGCTTGAAACCATTTATTACCTCTACGTCACGAGCGAAACCAAGCAACTCATGGGGACGACGACCCTGCGTCGGCTCATCGCCGCTGATCCCGCGATTCCCGTGGAGCAGACCGTGTTCCCCAAACCGGTGTACGTGTATCTCGACACCCCGCTCAAAGAAGTCGCTTTCCTCATGGACAAGTACAAAGTCTCTGCCCTTCCGGTCGTCAACAAGGAAAAACAACTGCAGGGCATTATCACAGTCGACGATATCTTGCACCTGGTCATCCCCATCGCCTGGCGCAGGCGTTCAGGCAAGAAACACGCGGGGGGCTGATCATGTACGACCTGCGACCCAACAAACTCTCCGCTTTCTTCCGGCGCATGGCCCTTTTTTTAGCGATCATGGGGCCTGGCCTGATCACGGCCTTTATCGACAACGATGCGGGGGGGATTGCGACGTGCTCCGTCGTGGGCTCGCATTTTGGCTACACCATGCTGTGGACGATCTTCCCCTTAACGGTCTCCCTCATCGTCATCCAAGAAATGGCGGCGCGCATGGGGGCTGTCACAGGCAAGGGATTAGCGGACCTCATCCGCGAAAACTACGGCGTGAAAGCCACCTTCTACGTGATGATCGGGCTCCTGATTGGAAACATCGGGACCACCATCTCAGAATTCGCCGGGATCGCAGCCAGTCTTGAGATGTTCCATATCTCCCGCTACGTATCCGTTCCGCTGGCGGCCCTGTTTGTCTGGTGGACCGTCACGAAAGGGAGCTACCGGAATGTTGAGAAGATTTTTCTTGTCTCCATTGTTTTCTTTGGGAGTTATGTGATCTCCGCTTGGATGGTCCACCCCCCATGGAAAGAAGTCTTGACGCAGCTGGTGTTGCCTTCCGGAATCACCTGGAACCAACATTATGTGGTCGTGCTCATCGGGCTGGTGGGAACGACCATCACCCCATGGATGCAGTTCTATCTCCAAAGCTCGGTGGTCGAAAAAGGAATCCGCAAAGAGGAGTATCCCATGTGCCGGCTCGACGTCATCTCGGGCTGCGGCATGACGAACATTATCACGTTCTCCATCATGGTCACTTGCGCGGCGACGCTCTTCACAAACGGCATCCGCATTGACGATGCCCAGTCTGCGGCCATGGCGCTCAAGCCCATCGCGGGACAATATTGTTTTGCCCTCTTTGGGATCGGCCTCTTGGTGGCCTCTCTGGCCGCCGCGGCGGTCCTACCGCTTTCAACCGCCTTCTACGTCTCCGAAGGTTTGGGTTGGGAAGCCGGCGTGGACCGTTCGTTCGAAGAAGCCCCTCAATTCTATACGCTCTTCGGGGCCATGATTGTCATAGGCTCCGGCTTCGTTCTCTTGCCCCGGATACCGCTCTGGCGCATCATGCTGCTGTCTCAGGTCATCCAAGGCGTTCTTCTACCCTTCATTCTCATCTACATGCTCCGCTTGATCAACAAAAAGCAGATCATGGGGGCCTATGTGAATTCCCGCTTCTACAACATCATTGCCGTCACCACCTGTGGGGTCATGATCGTGCTGACGCTTCTCATGGTCGGCACCGCCTTGATGTAGAATGGCAGGGGATGTTCCACCTCACGACCGGCACCTATTCCTCTCTCGAAAACGCTTTTCTTAGCGATGTGGCAGCTCAGAAGAAGTCCGACCCCTTGGGCGGGGTCCTGGTTCTATCGCCCTCGGGCCAGATCTTGAACCGCTTACAACGACGACTCGCCCAAAGCCATGCGTACCTCAACATCCATTTCCTGACCTTTTTTGCGCTGGCGGAACGTGCTTGGGTGAGTGAGTCCACCTTGGACACGCACAGGATCACCGAGCCCACGCTCTACCGGGAAATCGTGCATGACTTCCTTTCGGGCGAGGCACAGATGCCCTTCCTTTCCAAAGACGCCCTGGTGCATCCGGGCTCACCGATTCCCAAAGGGCTGGCGGGGGCCCTTGCGGCAACGCTCAAAGACCTTCAGGATTCCGGCGCGCGCGTCGTCGATTGCGCCAACGTCGCCCGAGAAGGTCACCTCGGTGAAGGAGCAGGAGGGGCGGTGCCGATTTTGGAACTCAATGTCCTGACCTATAAAGTCCTCCACGACCACCGCCTGCAAACGAGTGCGGACTTGATCCGACGAGCGGCCGCGGCCATCCCCGAGACCCCCTGGATCCAAGAACTGAAGGCGATTTACCTCTATGGCTTCTACGATCTCACCGGCGTGCAGCTCGACCTGGTCAGAGCGCTTTCGACTCATCCCCATGCCAGGATCTACTTTCCTTACGAAGAAGGCCATCCCGCTTACGGGTATGCGGAGCTGTTGCTGAAAGATCCAGCCTTTCAAAGTCAGAGCCGGCGAGCCGGCGACCCGGCGAGCCGGCGAAACAACCCATCGATTCCCGCGCCGGTTCGCCCACTCGCCGTCCCGTCCTCCTATGAATCTATTTCGTCGGGACGGCCCCAACCATCGAGCACTCCACAGGTGGATGGGGCCGGTTCGCCGGGTCGAACCACAGAAGCCTGGAGCTGCTCCGGGACCCACGATGAAATCTGGCTCACCGCAAAAAAGATCCTTGAACTCGCCCAGCAGGGGGTTCCGTATGACGACATGGCAGTGATCGCCCGCTCTTTAGACCCTTACCTGAGCACCCTGCGTGAAATCCTCGAAAACCACCGAATTCCCTATGCCCTCCATGCAGAGGAACCCGTCGGAGCTTGGCCGCTCGTCAAGCGGGCAAGGGAGGTCCTTTTGGCTGAGACAAGGGAGGGGGAAATCCTTTCGAGCTGGTCAGAGCACACCCGCCGGGCGAAGGAACTTCTCTCCTCAAAGATTCATTTCCCAGAAGACGCCACGGACGTCGAAATCCGCCTTTGGGAAGGGCTCTTGGAGGCCGTCGAATCCCTGAGCGAGCTCGACGCGCTGGGGAAGCCAGTGCCCTACGCGCGCTTCCTCGAAGTGCTGGAAGAAAAACTCGAAGGCTTGCGTCTGGCGCTTGTCCCCGACCATGTCGCAGGCGTTCAAGTGATGGACATCATGAGCGCGCGCGGGCTTTCCTTTGAAGCCGTGTTCCTTGTGGGCTTGAATGAGAAACTCTTCCCGCGTCTGATTCGTGAAGATCCGTTCCTCTCCGACGCGGCCCGGTCGACCCTCGCACAAGCGCTCGGCTGCCGGCTGGGCCGCAAGATGGACGGCTACCAGGAAGAAAAATTGCTCTTTGAGCTCGCCATCCAATCGGCCAGGAGCCATTTGCACCTCTCCTGCCAGCGTTCCGACGAAGAAGGCAAGGCGCTGGTCCTATCGCTTTACCTCCATGACTATCTGCGCCAGAACCAAGTGGCGCTCCAATCCTTGCGCCGGACATGGCTGGAAAAGATTCATCAGGTCCCGGCCCGGACGCTTCGTCCGAAAGAGGTTTCTCTCGCCTTCCACAGGCACGACTGTGAAACCGACACCCTCTATGAGGCTTTAGGATGGGACCGAGACATGATGAACCATCTCCTCCAGTCGCAGCGCGAGATGGAATCCTTCAAGGCACTGGGGGCCTATGACGGGCTCATCGGGAAAGACCACCCGCTCTCCCGGAAGCTCCTGGCGAAGGGCTTATCCCCCGCCACCTTAAAGGATTTGGCGGAGTGTCCCTTCAAGGTCTATGGCCGGAAGGTTCTGGGGCTCGAAACCGAACAAAGGGATGTGGAAGACGGAGTGCTCAGCCTCGCAGGACGTGGAAAACTCATTCATAAGTTACTTGAGCTTATCTATCAAAGCTATTCGAAATCAGACGAAGTCAATATGGATCAATTGGCCGAAAAGGAGTTGGAGCTCTTTGCCAAAGAGCATCCCGAGCTCTATCCTCTGGCTTGGCAGGCGGAGCAAAACTCCATCCTAAGCACACTTCACAGCTTTATACCTCAAGATAGGGCCGAGCTGAAAGAAAGCGGCTTTCGGCCGACCCATTTCGAGCTGAACCTCGCTGAAGTCGTGGATGGGCTGTTTCTCCAGGGTCGGATTGATCGCTTAGACCTGAAAGAGAACGCTTTCCGGGTTGTAGACTATAAAACTGGCTCTGGCGGGATTGGGAAAAACGTGAAGGTCGAAACAGCCATCTTGAAGGGCAAAAGCTTCCAACTGCCTCTCTATGTGCTCCTGGCCCAAGCATGGTTGAAGAAACAAGGGAACAAGGCCTTTCGCAACGGCTCAGCACGGTTCTATCGTTTAGGAGAAAGCGAAATGCCGCTGGAGATTGGCCCGGAATTCTGGAAGGACTACGGCGAGCCCTTCCGCAAGAGATTAGGCTTTTTGGTCCAAGAGATCGAGTCAGGCTCCTTTTTCATCCGTCCGAGCGACGGGTATGGCTACTGCTCGTGGTGCACGCTCGCCCATGTCTGCCGCAAAGAGCACAAACCGACCCAGATCCGCCATGGAAAGAGCCCCCTCCGGAAGAGGCATGAGGATGCCTTCTCTCTCGAGATGAACCACACCCGCTCTTAAGCGCGGATGGAGCGATAGCGCGCCTTGTAGTAACGATCGGTCAGTTGCCTGGCTTGGGCACCGCCAGCCTCATCCGGCAGGCGGGCCGCGTATTCGAGACCTGTCTCGTAGGGGGCCTTGGGATAGCCTTTTTGGGCCATGCGCGAAAGAAATTGGACGTAAAACGCGATCGAAGGATCGATCGCCTTTCTTCGTCTCCAGAAATGGAGAGCGATCGCGGTGAGAAGGCCCACGATCGATAGAAGTGCCAGAAGGGGAAAGAACCGCAAGCGCTTCTTCGCGCGCAATCCGCTCTCCAGCGGATGAGAGAGCCGGAACAAGGACTGGAGTTGATTGATCCAGGCGGTCGCTTTTTCATTCATCCTGTTCGACCCGCGCTGAAGATCCTCCAGCACCCTCACCTGTGAATAGAGGTCGTACTGAATGACGAGCTTATCCCACGTGTAATTGACGTAGTCCCAATTCTCCTGAAGTCTGACGAGCCAGGGTTGCGCAGAGACCGGCCCTTCCACACGCGGCGTCGGATCAAACGCCGTCCAGCCTTGACCCGGCAGATACGCTTCGACCCAGGCATGGGCGTCTTTTTCCCGTATCACATACTGCCCGACCCGGCTGTTCCATGATCCTTTGTAGTAGCCCGAGACCACACGCGCGGGAATGCCGCTCAGGCGCAGCATCACGGCCATGGCTGAGGAGAAATGACCGCAGGGCCCGCGCTTCGTGACAAAGAGGAACTCCTCGATGGGATTGGCGCTTGTCGATGAACCCAGGTCCTTGGCGTAAGTGAAGTTGTCCCGCAGAAAAGACTCGATTCTCTGCGCACGAAGCCGGGCCGGCCCCGTGCCCCCCATTGATCGTGTGAGGATTTTCGTTTTATCAAATGAAAGACCGGGCAGATCCAGATTGGCTTGCAGGTCTTTGGGGCCCAGGGGTTGCCTGACAGACGAAGAACGCGAGGCCTCCTGCGAGACGATATCGTAGGCCAGTGGCTTTCGCCAGCCCGTGGTCCAGCGAAAACTTCCATCGGCGTAATACTGAAGCGTGGTGAAGGGCGCAGAGACTTCGATGATGGCGGGACTGCCAAAGAGGATGGATCCTGCCGTGTTGATGAGGGTGACGTGCTGGCGCAAGGCCCCGTGGATGGCATCCCCCGTGAAGCCTGGGGCGCGGATCAAGCCGCCGGAACCTGCGACCAAAGCCTTCTGCGATAAGGAACCGCTTCGGCTCCACACTTTGCCATCAAAGGCCTCGAGCGCCCCGCCCCTGAGGTAGCCACCCCAGCGCGGGCGATCGGACGGAGGAAGGATCTCCAACCACATCACCGTGCTGTTGTCCTCATGGAGGCGACCGCCTAGGGTCAGATTGACCTGCTCGGTATAGCCGCTCTTGCCCATCCCCACACCCACGAAGGTGCGAAAGCCTAAGCGGGGAAAAACCACAAAGAGAGCCGCTGCAAGGACCAGATTGATGGGAATGGCGGCCGCACTCATGAACAGCACGACCCAGCGGAACGACTTCGCGGCACCTTTCACAAAGAAATCGGGATAGAGCGCTTCCTCACGACTGGCCTGAAGCCAAAAGAGCCCAGCGGTCGCGATCGGAACAAGCGCCAGCATCACGCCCGCTTGCCAAGCCCCGACCGAAAGCGTGCAGGACGAGAGGGTCTGGAAAAAGCTGACGAGGAGGATCTGCGCGCAGTCCTTTCGCCCTTTCCTCCCCAGAAGCTTGATGGCCTGAAACAGCATCAGAAAATGCGCGAGGCTCACAAAGATCGAAGCGCCGAACCGAAAGAAGTCGAGCAGAAAGACCATGATGATCGCGATCACGGCCGGCGTCTCCATCACCTGCCACCTCGCCTGCCAGGAAGGTCGGCGATCAAGGAATAGACCCGCGGCCCAGGCAAGTCCGCTCAGCCATCCGTAAGGCAGGCTGATCTCGGCCGTTAAAACGAGAGAAAGAATTCCCAGCGCAGAGGCCAGGCGACAGATCAAAAGCAGGGGTCTTGCCATCACCGCAGATGCCTCCATAAAGCGAGGGCATCCAGTCCGCCCCCTCTGGGGCCCCGGTCCGGGACTGTCGCTTCTCTGAGGGGATCCACCAGTGCCAAATACGTGAGCATATTCTTAAGATGGGCGCGTGAGATCTCCGGGTGAAACACGGCACCCGGCGCGCTCAAACCCATCGCCACGTCGTTGGCATGCATCGTATAGAGCAAAGAAGCGACAAAGGAGATAAAGTCCTCGAGTTCGCCGCCCTGGGGCCAGTCCCGGACATGGAGCCAGCGTGTGGAGTTGCTTTCCTCTTCCATTTCAGAGACCATCCACCGCCCTCTTTTGGCGCTCGATTTCCAGTGAATTCGTTTGCCCGGATCTCCCATTTGAAATTCCCGTAGGTCCAAGGGTATGGATCCCTGTCCCCTCCTTCCCGCCGGCTGGTCAGCCTGCAGGACACCGGAGGACCGGAGAATGTCCCTCGAGAGCATCTGTACAGAAGGATAAACAACCCAGGATTTCTGGGTGGGGAACGAATGTGATTTTTCAAACAAGCCAAACGGAAAACGCGTCGAGAGGCGAATGCCCTTCAGGTTCAACATGCCTCGACTCCGGGGGACGAAGGCCAGTCGTTGGAAGGCCCGTCCCCGACGAGCAATATAGGGCAAAAGCGCGCGCGACGTCGCCTCAGGGTCCCAATTCAAATCCATTTGAACGAGGACACCAGGGAATCCGTTTTTCTGAGCCATCAGGTCCAGCTCAGCGCGCTGTCCGGCATAGAAATCGCCTGATGGGTGTATCTCCCAGCCCAAACCCCATAAACAGCTGTCGGATAAAAGCCCCGAGAGGATGATGAACCCGAGCAAAAGACCCAGCATCAGGTAAAGCAGATTGTTTCCCGTATTGATGGCGGCCGCGCCAACAGCGAGTGAAAAGAGAATGTAGGACCAACCAAAGCGTGTAAATCGGATCGGGCGGGCGTAGAGCATCCAGCGGGCCCAGCGCCACGGCGCGCGGGCAAGATGAAGCAAGGCGACGACGAAGGACGTCGCGGGCACGGGGACAGGGGTCTGGGGAAACCGTTCTGGCATGTCGGAATGGCTCAATCGGTATGTGGCCCCGTCTTCGGTTTGTCTCGTGACCTAGAGAGGAACGGGCACGCTCTGCAAGAGAGACGCGATGGTGCGCTCAGCCTCTTCCATGTTCGAAGAGAGCTGGTCCGCGGCGAAGATTAAACGGTGCGACAAGACGGCCACCGCCAAGGCTTTCACATCATCCGGGGTCGCGTAATCCCTGCCTTGTATGAGTGCGTACGCTTGAGAGGCTTTTCGCAGGGCAAGCGCCCCGCGAGGACTCACGCCGACTTCGACGCGAGGCAGACTTCGTGTCGAGCGCACGAGCGCCAGGACATAGTCATCGATCTGGGGAGCCACGCGGATTTGGGCTGACTGTTCCCTTAAGGTCAAAAGTGTCGGTACGGACAAAGCCGGTTCCAGCTTGCGCACGGCGTCCATATCCATCCGCTCGCTGAGGATGCTTTTTTCGCTTTGGGTGTCAGGGTAGCCGATGGACAAGCGCATCATAAACCGGTCGAGCTGTGACTCCGGCAACGGAAAAGCGCCGTGATGCTCATGCGGGTTTTGCGTCGCAACGACAAAAAACGGGTCCGGGAGTCTGTAGGTATTGTTGTCGACCGTCACCTGGCCTTCGTTCATGGCCTCGAGTAGAGCGCTTTGCGTGCGTGGGGTCGCGCGATTAAGCTCGTCCGCCAGGACGACCTGATGAAAGAGGGGGCCCTGCTTGAAGTGAAAGTCGTGGGTGCGCGAGTCGAGGACGGAAACGCCCAGAATATCGGAGGGCAACAGATCACTGGTAAACTGAATCCGTTGGAAACTGCATCCGGCCGCCTTCGCGAGGCCGAGGGCCAGCGTCGTTTTTCCCACGCCAGGGACGTCCTCAATCAGGAGATGTCCCCCGGCAAGGAAAGTGGCCATGGCCCGCTGAACGACCTCCGTCTTACCCACAAAGACCTTCTCGATCTCCGCTTCGAGTGCGCGGAGAGGATGGCTCATCAAGGTGGGCTGGCCCATAGGGAACGCGCTCATGCACCGGTAGCCTAACAGGTCGTCCCGGGGGTGTCAACAGCTATCACGACTTGCGATGCAGGAAAGCTTCGGGAGTCCTTGCCGTGGGGGAGGGAGGCGACTCACTCCGGCGCTCCCGGACACCCCGGCTGGGTGGTTCGCGCAGCCTGCGGAACTCGCCTCCTTCCTGTACATCAAAGGTCGAGGCTCAACCATCCTCGGCTGGACGCGCTCACCACCCGGCCGCCGTCCGCGAGTCGTTCGCTGCCTCCCTCCCCCACGACAAGAGATGTTAATGCTATCAAGATGGAGTTGCGCCTCTTTCCCTGGAGCAGGAGCCTGACGAGCGACTCGAAATTTCAAGCGTTTTGGCGAGGGCGAGTCAAGCCGACGCCACTACGACGTTGGCGTCCGCCAGAGACCCAGTGGCGGAGGACTGTTTGACCCGCCAAGACGTCTGGCGGGGAGTTCCGCAGGCTGCCCGAAGCCAAAACGCTGACCCTCCGTGGCCATGCAGGACTGGGGCCATGGAGGGGGAAATTTCGCTGGAGCGAGCAGGCGCCTGCTCCAGGGAAAGAGGAGACAACCTACCCCTAAAGATTTCCTGCTTCTCACGGCTCGTGGGGGGCGCTCACGCCAGAAGGGCGGACGAGATTTCGCTGGCTTTCACTCAAGACTTATGCTTTATTTCTCTTTCAACCGCGCGCCGCCTCACTATGAATCTCTCCCGTAACATCGTCATCGAAGCCAGCGCTGGCACAGGGAAGACCCACACGCTCGTCCAGGCTATTTTAGAGGCTCTGTTCCAGAAAAACCTGCCGATGGAGACGCTGGTCGCGCTGACCTTCACGAAGAAAGCGGCGGGCGAGATGAAAGAGCGCATCGCGGCGGAACTTCACAACACCCTGGAGCGCGATGCCTCGGACGATCGGAAATCCCGCGCGCGCGAGGCGCTGGAGGCCATCGACCGCGCCGCGATTGGAACGATCCATTCTTACGCCTTCAGCCTGTTGAAACGTTTTCCCATCGCCGCAGGCATCAGTCCCGCCGCGGAAGTCGATGACAAGGGCGTACGGGCCGATGATCTCTTTGAAAAAGAATGGCCTGCCTGGTTGAGGCACGAACTCCAGGGCACAGGCCCCAGAATCCGAGACAGCTCCAGGCTCCATGCCCCAGGCCAGCACACCCCACATTCGTCAGGAGCCCATCGCCTCGAGCCTCGAGCAAGTGATTGGCTCAACGTCTTGCAGACGGTTTCCCTTGGGAAAATCAGAGAACTCGCGCGGCGCCTGTGTGAATTTGATGTGCCCTTGGATCGCCTGCCGCTTCAGGGCGCAGAAGAAAACGTCAAGCTTCGCGACCTGACCCAATTGCTTAAGCCATTTGTCGCGCGTTTCCGCGCCAAGATTTTGGCAGAGGGACATCTTTCGAATGACGCGCTCCTCGTGCTTGCCCGTGAGCTGGTGGCGCGTGAGGCGCATGTCAGGGAGACTTTAAAGAACAAGATCCGGCAGATTTTCGTCGACGAATTCCAGGACACCGACCCGCTTCAGGGCGAGCTCCTGGTCTTTCTCTCGGAGCAGCTCGGCACCCAGGCCAAACGCTGGGACCAAGTGAAGCTCGAACCCGGGAAACTCTTCCTTGTGGGTGATCCGAAGCAATCGATCTACCGTTTTCGCGGCGCTGACATTGCGGCCTACCAGCGCATCACGGAGATGGTGCTCGCGCAAGGCGGCCAGCGCCTCAGTCTTGAAGACAGTTATCGCTCCCACGACCAGATCATCCACACGATCAACACCACGTTCTCGTCGCTCATGAAGGAACAGCATCCGATCTCACCCGCCTATCAAGCCCTCGTCCCCCGGCGGGCCAAAGAGAGCGAGCACCAGGATGTGGAATTACGACTGGCCGTTTCCGGCGAACCACAAACCTCCGAGGAAGCTCTCGAACAAGAAGCGGCGGACGCCGCGGCGTGGATCGATTCCCGCGTCCGACGTCCTACGTCCGACGTCAAAGAGGCACGTACAAACCTAAGTGATATGGACCTCGGACGTCGCACGTCGGACGGCCTTCGGTTTAAGGACATCGCGCTCATCTTCCGCGCCACCACCGCGATGCTGCCTTTTATCGAGGAGCTTCGCCGGCGCCATATTCCCTTTGTGGTCGAGGCCGAACGCTACTTCTATCGCACACCCGAGGTGACCGATGTTCTCAACCTCCTCCGTGTGACCGAGGACCCTTCCCATCACCTGGCCTTAGCGGGATTCTTGCGATCGCCGCTGGGGGGCTTTACAGACCCTGAGCTCACAGCGATCAAAGAGGCCGGATGGAGAGCGCCCCCGGAGGACCAGCACGCCGCAAAAACGTTCCAGTTGATCAACAACTTGCAGAGAAGGGCCCAGCGTGAGCCCCTGAAATCCATTTTGAACCATGTCTATGAAGACACCTATCTCATGGAACTCGCGGCCCGTTCCTATCACCAAGACCAGACAATGGCGAACCTGCTCAAGCTCAAGCGCCTGATGGAATCCTTTGCGGAGGAAGGTGAAACCACGTTGGGCGGTCTGTTAGGAAAGATCGACCGCTTTATGGAAAACGACCGGTTGGAAGGGGAGTATCCTCTTGCAGACGAAACCTATGATGCCGTGCGGCTCCTGACCGTGCATAAAGCAAAAGGATTGGAGTTTCCTGTGGTCTGGCTCCCCGGTCTGCACCGAGGCAAGGGCGGAAACAGGCGGAAGGATAATCTCCGCGTGCATTACGATTGGGCGACGGGACGCCTCGGCATCGCGCTGGACAAGGATGTGGAAAGCCTCGACTGCGCGGCGCTGGAGGAAGACGCCAAGGTCCGGGAGGCGGCCGAAGACTTGCGCATCCTCTATGTGGCCATGACCCGCGCCAAAGAGCGGCTCATTTTGTCCGGAGGCATCCACTTGAAGCGACCTGCGAAAGACAGTTTCCTCAACCAGCTTGCGAGTGCCTGGAAACTCAATCTGGATGAACTGGGGGATGGCCTCATCCGTATGGGCGAAAGCACCCTCACGGCCCACACGATCACTTCGAAGGAGGCGCCCTTGCCTGCGCCCGACTCAACGAAGCCAGCCTGGCTGGCCGCGATTAAGCCAGTCGAACTCGCCGCGCGGTGGCAGGAGCAGTCCGAAACTTATGAACAAGCGATGAAGACGTTACGGGTGATGAGCCCCACACAATGGACTGAGCCGGCGAGCCGGCGAGCCGGCGAGCCAGAGAAGTGGTCCACTCGCCGCTTCGCCGATTCTCCGCTTCGCCGTATCGATCCCGCACGGCTGGGCACGCTCGTCCATCAATTCCTCGAAACCTGGGACTTTCAAGCTGAAAAAGAGACGATGCCAACGGCCTTACGCCGAGTCGCGAACACCTCTTTCGCTCAAGAAGGCCTCCTGTTGGAACCTTTTCCTGAGCTGAAGCTGGGCCGGAAAACCAGCAACCCTCCCGAAATCATCGCCGTCGTGGAGGAGGCCCAGCGCCTCTTGGCCGACTTTATGCGATCGAAGGACTACGAGGAGATCAAAGGATCGGAGATTTTAGGGAGGGAGGTGCCGTTCTTCTATGATAGTGAACAGGATCGGAGTATCGGGGTATCGGAGTATCGGGGTAACGACGTTACTCCGGTACGCCGGCACGCCGATACGCCGATACGTCAGCTGATGCGGGGCACCCTCGATATCCTCTACCGCCTCCCATCCGGGCAGCTCGTGGTGGGGGACTACAAAACGACCCAAAACGTCGGTCGTTCGGCCGTCGAATCCGACCCCTACGCTCTGCAGGCTCAAGCTTACACGGAAGCCATTTCGCGCGCGCTGGGCGAAAAAGCCATTTTTAAGCTGATCTACCTCCGGAAATAAGCCTCTCGCCCGGCACCCCCAAGGGCTGAATTAGCCCTTGAAATCTGGCAGTTTGTGCCCTACTTTTGTACGTATGGCAAAGGTCCTCGTTGTCGATGACGATAAAAGTATCGTGACCCTTCTTCAGCATCTTCTGGGGAAAGACGGTCATGAGACCCATGTTGCCTATGACGGCAAGGAAGGTCTGATCCTTGCCAGGCAGGAGAAGCCGGACCTGATCATTCTTGACCTCATGATGCCGGAGGTCGATGGGATCACGGCCAGTGGCATCCTCTTTCAGGATCCCGCCATGCGAATGATTCCGGTCCTCATTCTCACCGCCATGGGCGCAGCAAGACCCATGATGGAGCTTGTGCCGAATGTCCGCCTTTATATGGACAAACCTTTTGAGCCCATCGATCTCGTCAGGAACGTCCAGCGGTTGCTCTCAGCCCCCGTTCGAGTCTTCTGAAGCTCAAATCCAACAGTCCTGAAAACCATGGTCACCAGAGCCATGACCTTCGCGCGCTTCGACGATTCGCAACCGCCAGCAGGGCTTCACACCTCTTCAAGTCCACGTTGTGATTATTGTCTAGAAATCAACCTATTTCTGTTCGGATCGACATCAATCGTGCCTCTCTTAGGACAAGTTTGCAGGTGTTGGAAGGTCTTGCCAAATCCTGCCCATCAAGGTAAGAGAGTTTAAAGAGGAGGGGGAACGATTTGAACGTAACCATTACGATCGCCTCAGGGCTCTGGTTTGAGGAAACGATGCTGGGGGCAACGCTGAACTACCTCTCATCCGACGGTGAGGATGCTGTCCACTTTAAAGTCGGGATGTCCTTCGAGTCCCTCCGAAACCTCGCTCGCAGTTTTTCAAGGCCCGCCTGTCTTTGGACCATCCGAGACGGAAGTCTTTCGGTCTACGGAGATTATGAACAGCTCACGCTCACCTTCTGTTCGGTCGACGGCACGTTGATTCAAGCCGGGCTTTCTCTCTATGGTGAAGAACTTCGAATGTTCAAATACGCCGTCCATGCACTGGCCTTCCGAAGAGAAGTGGCCCTGAATTAGACCCTTCAACTCTCGTATAATTCGTGCATGTGGCTGTTGATCTTGTGGACCCATGTCGCGGCTGTCACACCCACCGTTCCCATCGCTCTGCCGGCTGAAATCAAGACCACGTTGGATCATGAGTACCCAGGCTGGATACTCGCCCCGGTGAATGCCGCGGTCCAAAAGGAGTTCAACCAGAAAAAGACCCACCGCTTGCCCTCCCTCACCTATGGGGATTTTGACCGCAACGGCAAACGCGACTACGCCATTCAGATTGCCCTGACGGCCATGGGCCAGGAAGAGCAGATTGTCATTATTTTTCTCCAGCATATCGGCACCTACGCAGAACATATCGTTTTGTCCATGGGACTGGACCCCTCGACCTATCTCTGGGCACAGAAGAAGGCCGTTCCCGAAACGGGGCCTGACGCCCTCGAGAAACTCGTCAGCAAAGATGTTCTGATGATCCTGGGGAGCCCGGCGGGCGAAACGACGTACGCTTACGAGAACGGGAAATTTATTGAATTAGACAATAAAGAGGAAGCCGCTCCGCCGAACTCCGAAATCCCTCGCGTCACGCCGCCCCTATGAGGCTGGAGGAGAGCGTTTCTGTCCAACGCGCCCGTCAGGGCGACAAGGAGGCGTTCCGCCATCTGGTCGAAACCTACCAAGACAGGCTCTTTGGCCTTGTCCTGTCCATGGTCACGCAGCGCCAGACGGCTGAAGATCTTCTCCAGGAGATCTTCGTCAAGGCGTACTTCGCCTTGGAAACGTTTGGATCTCAGTCCGCTTTCTATACATGGCTCTATCGCATTGCCTCCAACCACTGTCTGGATCACCTGCGAAAAAAACGTTATGATCACACCTCTTTGGATCAGCCGCTCTGCGAGGACTCCGAAACCCGATTTCAAGATACGCTCAAAGCCCCTTTCACCGATCACCCGGATCTAATGCTGGCGGAGCGCTCCGAATCGCAAGCGCTGCTGGGCGCGCTGGCGCCTTCTGAACGGCTGATTCTGACGCTTCGGGAACTGGACGGCCGTTCCTATGAGGAAATCGCGCAAATCATGGACTGCCCGGTGAACACCGTGAAGTCGCGCTTAAACCGCGCAAGGGAAGCCCTCAAAAAGGCCTATGATCAACTGTATGGGAACGTTATCGATCTGGATCTCGTCGTAAGGAAGAGAGAAAACCGATGATGACTGAACAGGAGTGGCTGAAGGTCAAAAACAAGGCGTTTCCGCCGCAAGCGGAAAAGGCGCCTCCGTACTTATGGACGAGGGTCCTGACCCATCTTGAAGAAGAGGAAAGCCGCCGCGGCTCTCTTGGGTGGTGGCAGTGGCGCTGGATGGGGCGAATGACCCTCGCGATCAGCCTTGCCGCCGCGCTCGCTGTGTTTTATCTTATACGGCAAGAGAACATCGCTCCGGAAGCGGCTTTTGAGGGTCCTACGGACGAGCAAAAGGCCCTCCAGTTGGTCCGTTCAGAATCGATGGGAGGCCCAGATTCGGCCATCGTCCTCTCCGGGTTCGATCTCAATGGGTAAAGCAAAAGCGATCGTGATGCTCCTGATCATGTTGGGGGTCGGCGTTCTTGCCGGGTCTCTCTTTCCTCGGCGGCATCACCGTCCTTTTGGCTCTTCCTCATCGACTTACTCCGAGCGGCGGATTCAAAGAATGTCGGCGAAGCTCGGTCTGTCGCCTGAACAGGAGAAGTCCCTCCGGCAGACTCTCGAAGAGACCAACGCTCAGACACGACGGCTCAATGAAGAGGTGGCTTGGGAACTGGCGCTCCTCCATCGGAAGACGATCAAGGGGATTCGGGCGATCCTTTCACCCGAGCAGCTGACGACCTTTGAAAAGATGCACCAGCGCTTTCATGATCGCCACCCGAACATCCCGGAAGACGCTCGGCCCATCCCCGACACACGACCGAAGAAACGAGTCCCTCTCTAATGGAACTTGATTTCGCTTTTCTTGCCGATGCCGCGGATGTGGCGATGGGAAAACTTTTTGTCTTGGGGGGGGCCTTTGACACCATCAACGTCGCGTCATGCCCGGCCACGCACCCCGCGTTGGCGGTGGTGGTGCGGCTGCTGCTGAGCCCGAACGATTTGGACCGCAGACATGAGCTCCAGATCCTTCTCTTAGACGCAGATGGCAAGCACATCGCGTCCGCCAAGGGTGAGCTCAAAGTTCCCAAGGCCCCCGGGTCTCCCGCTGGCTGGAAACAGGCGGTCATGCTTCCCCTTCGTTTCTTTAACGTTCCGTTTGCCTCGGAAGGCCATTATTCCATCGAAATTCTTGCCAACGACAAATTGCTTAAAGCGATTTCCCTGCGCGTCATCGCCCATAAACCCAACGGCTAACCCCAATCTTCCGTTGGCGAGGTCCTGCCGTCTGAATCGGCCGCACTTTCTTGTCCCCTCTCCCGCCGTGAGGCGGGAGAGCAACTGTGTTGTCAATAGGGGTCTTTTAGGCATGCGAAACCTCCAGAACTGCACAATGCCAATGGGTGTTGGTTCTGACCATGGTGTTCAAAATAATCAGAAGTTTACGCATGCATGCTGTCAGCGCGACTTTGGTTTTTTTCCCATTGGCAATCAAGTGTTGATAGAACTTTTTGATCACAGGGTTGATGCGGATGGCTGTCAAAACTCCCATGTAAAGTGCCGAGCGCACACTGGAGCGCCCTCCCCATATATGCCGAGTTCCCCGCATGACACCGCTATCCCAGTTTAGAGGGGCCACGCCCACCAGGCTAGCAATCTGGCGTCGGTTCAATTTCCCAAGCTCGGGGAGTTCCGCGACGAGGGTCCGCCCCAAGACCGGGCCAACCCCAGGGACGCTGCGAAGCGTATCCCGTTTTTGACTCAAATCAGGGTGGTCCCCCAGTCCCTTATCGATCTGATCATCAAGTTCATCCAGTTGCTCTTCTAGCCACGCGATGTGCTGTTCAATCTTAGTCTTCATCGCGACCGACACATGCTGCCGACGGTTGCGCTCCTGGACCAACATTTCCACCAAATCTCGTCGACGATTCATCAGCTCCTGCAGCGCTAAGGTCAGATCATCGGCCAGTGGTCGCGCTGGGGGTTTGAGTTTCTGACCAAAATCGGCCAACACACCGGCGTCGATCTCATCGGTCTTAGCCAAGCGCCCTGTGGCTTTCGCAAAATCGCGCCCCTGTCGCGGATTGATCACCGAAGTCGCTATCCTCGCCTTGTTCAAGGCCTTAACCAGTGGTCTTTCCCAACCGCCCGTGGCTTCAATCACTACGCCGGCGACTTGCATCGTCGCCAAACGACGCACGATCTGCCGAATTCCAAGCCGGTTGTTTGCGGTCCGCCAACGTTGGCCGCCTGGCACAACTGCCGTTTCCAATAGTGCTTTCGAAATATCAACTCCCGCCCAGATTTCTTCAGACATGATTGGCCTCTTATTCAGTACAGCCCGACCTTGCATCATCCGAGCTCGCGGCTGGCGCGGCTCCGGCAACTGTTCGGGCTTAACCGCATTCTGAACGTAGCGACCTTGCTCTCCACAGTCTCGGCGAACACCGGGCCTAGGGTAGGACGGTCTACTACCTTCAGAAGAATTTTGACATACAAGGGTTAGGGTGAGGGCACGTTTATTGAGCTCGACGAAAATCTGCCCTCACCCCCGCCCTCTCCCGTCTTACGCCGGGCGAGGGGGTTACGCCGAACCAAAGATTTAGGGCTAACGTAGACAATAGAGAATAGAGCTATTGTCTATTCTCTATTTTCGCCGTACGCCGTTTGTTTTTAGAGGAGGTCGGGGGGGCGAATGATCTTGTCAAGGCGACGGTGGAAGTCCTGGAGCTCGGCGACCCGGATCCAGGAACGCTTGGATTTTCGGGAAGGGGTCGCCGCGTGGATGAATTTTCCGTTTCCGACGTAGACGCCGACATGGGTCACGCTGTGGCCCCAAAAGCGGCGGTGTTGAGCAGACGCGGCCTTGAGCGTGATGATATCGCCGGGTTCAAGCTCCTGGACCGGCACCCGCACCCATGGAAGTCGTGCCATGTCCCACGCGTCAAGCACAGGCACACGGACTTGGGCGTCTTTTAAAAAGCGGTGCACAAAACCCGCGCAGGAATAGCGTTTAAAGGGGGAATCCAGCCATCGGTCGGCTTGGCTGTAGATCTGAAGATGGCGCCTGTTCCATAAGGGAGACTTCCACATCCACAGGTTGGATTCGACGCTCGATCCGTCGCTGGCGATGAGTCCGTCCGAGAGAAGGACCGTGCGCCGGGAACCGGGTTTATAGATGTGGATTTGGGTTTTTTTAGACCCCTTGCTGTAAATCTCGACCCTCCGATAACGCTGCCCCAAGTTCACCACATACTCCTTTTGCCTCTGGCTGTCGGAAATGATGAACGTATGATGGTTTTTGGCGCGCCATGTGCTCTGTGCCGAAAGATAGGGGTACTGAATGAAAAACCAGATGAGCTCCGGCGGCATCGCGTCCCGTACCACGGGCATCATCGAAGAGCCAGGAATCACAGGGTCCGTTTCAGGGTGGGGGAAAAACGTCGCCACGGCGGGTATTCCCCAAAGCAAAGAGCCTGCGACCGAGAACCCGAGGAGGGCGCCGACCAAAAATCCTTTACGAACCATCAAGTGATCTCTCATTGCTTCTAGCATAGCCGTAGGACCGCAGATTTCAATACATTTTATAGATAAGTCTGAACCGGGGATTTGGACGGAAGAGACTCCTGACGGTCGATCGCCTTATAAAGGAGGACCCGGTTCCGACCAGACTCTTTGGCCCGATAGAGGGCTTGATCGGCCTGGGTGATGAGCTCCTTGCCTTCGTAGGGGGCCCTCGCCTGTGCCACACCGATGCTGATGGTGAGACGAATCATCGTACCGTTTTCTGTCACGAGCGGCTTGTGTTCGATGGCCTGGCGCAGACGCTCAGCCAAAAGGAGGGCCTGTGAACCCGTCGCGTCTGGCAGCATCGCAATAAACTCTTCGCCGCCGTAGCGCGCGAGGGTATCGTACCCGCGCAGCACCGAGCGCGCGACCCGGCTGATGTGTTGCAGGACCAGGTCCCCTGTGGGGTGGCCATAGCGGTCATTGATCCGCTTAAACTTGTCTCCGTCCATGAGCAAAAGTGAGAAGGGGCGGCTCGTTCGTTTAACACGCTCAAGCTCTCGCGCCAGCGCCTCTCGGAAGAACCTTGAATTATAGAGGCCGGTCAACCCATCGCGGTTGGCCATATCCGAAACCTTGTCAAAGTTTTCTTTCAGGTTGGCCGCCATGGTGTTAAAAGCTTGAGCCACTTCTCCCAGCTCATCTTTTCGTTCCAGGGACAGCTTCACGGCGTAGTTGCCCTTGCTCACCTCCGTCGCACCGCGGGCCAACTCCTGCAGCGGTTTCGTGAAGGAGTGCGCCAGGCGTATGGCCAGAAGCACCGCAAAGAATGAAAAGGGAATAATAAACCAAGCGATTTTCGCCCGGATACGCGGCGCGTTGGCGGCCAGGGATTGGCTCAAGGAAAGACCGATGTGCAAGGTCCCTGAACGATGTCCGCGCGAGTAGATCGGCACGGAAACATCACAGAGATCCACCAACCGTCCGTCGGGGGTGGACCTCGTCCGCTGGAATCTCACTCGCGTATTCGGATCAAGAAGGCTCTCTTGAATCGCACGGTCTTTGAAAGACCGACCTAGATAGTTCGCATCCGAGTGGGAGAGGATCCGACCGTTGGGGTTGAGCAGATAAACATAGGCGATATCATGACGCGTGGAGGACAGGCGTTTGAAAGAATAATTGAGGGCAGGAAAGTTGCCAGACAAAAGGACATAAGCCACCTCATCCTTTAAGGCTTCCGCGACAGCCTCGCCCTTGTGGATGGCGCTGATCTTGATCTCCCGGGTCGTCTGGTACAACGCAAACGCATAGAAAAAGGAAGTCAGGATGAGGATCATGCCGGTCAAGATCACCGAGAGCTTCGCTTGAATGCGGAGCGCATCCCAAAACCGGCCGACCGCCTCGGCATAGGGGCGTTTCCTTTCCAGGATGCTTTGAAAAAAAGGTTTGATCTTCATGAGGACCGGTGGGGGTCGCACGGAGGAATCATACCGCATTTTGGTGGAGAAGTTAATTCGACATCCCCGGCAGGAGGACGCGCGTGGCGGGCTCCTTCTGAACAGGGGTGGGCGTGCTCACTTCCGTCGGTTCTGTGGGCACAGCGCTGCGTTTTTGCTCATCATCGAGCTTCCAATCGCCCCCATCCATGACCCAAAGCTGTTTGATAAAGATATCGGCTCTCCCCGGAGAGCTCTCTTTGAGCAGGACCAGGCGTTCGGCGGCAGATTCTTCTTTGGTCTTGATCAGTGACGTACGGGCACCCGACTCGAGCCGGTGTGTCAGCGTCTGAAGGCGAATAAACCCTTCCCGACTCATGCCGGCGCGGAGCATCTCCGCTTTCTTGCGCTTGCTGAAACTGTCCCAAACGGTCTGATAATCACCCGCGCTCAAGGCGTCCAATTGACGGTCGATTGCCTCCTCGAACGAAGGAGGCGGCTGGACTTTCGATGCTTTCTTGGGGCTGCTGGTACCGGGAGGGCCGGCGAGCGACCCGGAAATCAGCTTCGCGGCAGCACTGTTCAGGGCCCGCACGATCTGCGCCTGCGTGTTCACTTCGAACGCATAAACCTCAAGACTTCTCGCGGCCCCAGCGGGCCCTTGGCCATACCAGGACACGGAGGCCCTGTAGAGGCCTTCAACCTTCTCTTCAAATTCCCAACGCGGGTCCATGACTTTTTCCTGCAGATACTGGCCCAGGGTCCCATAGGAACTGGAACCCGACAGACGAACATTTTCAATGAGACGCTTGACGTGCTGCTGCTCCTCGAGTTCCGCGACACGGCGAGATTGGACCAGCCAGGTGATACCGCCGCCTCCAGCCAAGAGCACCAAGAGGGTGACCCATCCCCAGAAGACGGCGTTAAACCGGCTGGATCGTTTCAGAGTGACCGCGGGCGTAAACGGCCGACGCGCCTGCGGCAGTTTTTTCGTGGATGCTTTGGGCGATGAAGGGAGCACGTCCGCGGCGTGTTCATCGATCGCTTTAAAGATATGAGCAAGCTCAGGAATGTCCGCGGGGGAGATCCAGTTCTGCGGCTGTCCGGAGGCGTCTTCGACACACACGAGCGTCTGACGCGAGAACCCACGCTGACGAATGAGTTGCTCGACGGCAAAAGGGCCTTCCACATGATCTTCCAGATACATCCAGTAGCGTGCCATTTCAGCCCTTGAGCAGTTCCGTGAATTGGTAGGCCTTGGCGACATTGCGCAAGGCCTCATCCGAATAAGTCTTACGGAAGAACGCGGCAGCCCGGTGGATCTTGTCTTTGGCCGCTGAGAGCGAGCTCATAATGTCCGAGTATTCCGTTTTGTTTTTCCGGCTGTTTTTCACGATGATCGCGCGCATTCGTTGCTTATTGAAATGGTCCACGCCGCCCAGGATCGACTCGATATCAAGGGCCATGGGATCGTGCTTAAGATTCAAGTCCGGCGACGGCTGGAAGAGGTCCTGGAACGTGGAAGCATCCTCAGGCCGGATGTTCTTGTTCTTCAGATCGACACGAAACTGATAAGAGCGCGCCTGGACGCGCTCGCCGCCGGCCTGCCAAGCCATGAAGTTGAGATACACCCGGTACTGGCTGCCCTCCTCGCGCAGGGCGGCCCAGGAAATCTTGTCCGGCAAATAAAGTCGTTCGCCCGTTTTTGCGGCGTGCAGAAGCTCCCGCTGATGCATGGCGTCCAGCATCGCGCGCGCTTGAGCTTTGATGGAGGTTTTGCTTCCCGGAATGGATTTATTCATGACGGTCTCGATGGCGTCATTCTGACGCTCCGCCCAAAGATCAGGGGCCACTTTCGCTTCTTCGACCGGCGGACTTGCCGCGACGCCTGGCAAGGGCGGGGCGGGCGCCACGACAGGCGCTTGGACAGCCGGCGCAGAAACCGGTGTGGCTGTCTTGACCGGCGGAGGCGGGACAGCTTTCACCTTCCGGGCGGTGGCCTTACGCGGCTTCTGGGAAGGACGCACGACCACGGGTGCCGCCTTCTTGGTCGGACTCGGCGGGGGTGCAGGAACCGTGGGGATCACGGCCGGAATCGGGGGTCTGGTCTCGCGCTCCCGAAGGGTTTCTTCAATCGCCTCCTCGGACGTCGCACGGTCCATGTAGTAGGCCAGCCCTCCGAGGGCCCCCAGCGCAAGTACCGGGGTGAGAACCCAGAGTGCCCATCGGATTCTCTTTTCTTGCGGCCTGGGCTCATCGAAGGTTGGAGCTTGGGATGGCGGGAGAACAAAAACGGGCGATTCTTGCACCGCTCGAGGCTCGGGGGTCGTCTCGACCACGCTTAATGGAATCGGCGTTTTGAGATTCTCCTTTTTCGGAACGGGCTGAACTTCCGCGATCTTAGGCGCCGGGGACTCCTTGATGATCGGCACGGGCACAACCGTTATACGCTCAGGAGCGGGCGCGGGATGAGGGAGATCGAGCACCGCCGGAGCGGCGGATGGCTGTCGGGCAAAATGGATCGGCATGGTCACGCCAGGATAGCGATAGGCCCAGCCATCTTCCGATGGCTCACTCGTAACAGGATAAAACGCATAAGGACCGCGCTCTTGATCGTCCGGTTTGAGGAGATACTGCTGAGCTGGCGCTTCGCCGAAGAATTCACCCTGCAGCGGGGTCGCAATCGGAGGCCGCCTCGGCGGTGAAGGAGGGGGAGCTTTGGGGGCTGTGCGCTTGGCCCGCACCTGCTCAATCGCGGAAGAGAGGTCCGCCACGCGACCCGCAGGAATCCATTCCAGGCGGCCTTCCATGCAGACCAGCATGTCTTCACAGAAAGCGTTCAGGGACGTGAGCTCATCAATTTCGAACGGCCCCTGAGGCAAGTCGTTCCACCAGATCCAATAACGCACGATATTTTCTATCGGAAACTGCGCGTCATTGCAATAGAAATTTTGATTTCGATACATGTACAATGGCTCATCCCTTTATGAAGATCGCGCTCGCCCAAATCAACCCTGTGGTGGGAGATATTCAGGGCAATGTTCGCAAAATTCGCGCCGCGCTCGCCCAGGCCCAAAAAAAGGGCGCGGATCTTGTGGTTTGTCCCGAGCTTTGCATCACGGGGTATCCCCCACGGGACTTGCTCGAACTCAAAAGCTTCATTCAAGAGAACCTCGAAGCGCTTGAGGACCTCGCCAAAGTCGTTCGTCATCCGGCCGTTCTCGTCGGCTATGTCGATACGAACAATCGCCCAGGCAAAAAGGTCCTTTACAACGCGGCCGCCCTCTTGTCGAACGGGAAAATTCTCGCGAAACGCTTTAAGACCCTGCTTCCCGCTTATGATGTTTTTGATGAATCACGCTATTTCGCTCCGGCCGAAAGCCACGAACCGATCTTCTTCCGGGGTGTCCGTCTCGGCGTGCAGATCTGTGAAGACATGTGGCATGTCCCGAGCCTTTGGCCTCAGACGCGCTACCCGCAGGACCCTGTCGCGGCCCTTGCTCGCAAGGGAGTGGATTTGTTTATCAACCTGTCCTGCTCTCCTTTCCACCATGACAAATCAAGGCTCCGGCTGGAACTGGTCCGACACCATGTCGCGAAATTCAAGAAGCCCTTTTTCTTCGTGAACCAAGTGGGAGGCAACGACGAATTGATTTTTGACGGACGCAGCTTCGCCGTCGACCCTCGAGGCAACCTCCTGGCCCAGGCCAAAGCCTTCGCGGAGGACCTCCCCGTGATCGACACGAAGGCTTGCGCTCGGAACGCGGACCCCGATTTCCCGCCCAGCATTCAGGATGTCCACGATGCCCTTGTTCTGGGACTGCGCGATTACGCCAGAAAATGCGGTTTCAGAAAGGTCCTTCTCGGCTTGAGCGGAGGCATTGATTCGAGCGTCACCGCCGCGCTCGCCGTCGAAGCCCTGGGCAGCCGTAACGTCCTGGGAGTGCTCATGCCGTCTCCCTATTCCTCGAAAGGGAGCGTCGTCGACTCGCTTCAGCTGGCGAAGAGCCTGGGAATTCGGACGCTGAGCCTTCCCATCCACGCCGTCTTTTCCACCTTCCTGAAGTCGCTCAGGCCCGCCTTCCTTGGCGCCAAGCCTAACGTCGCGGAGGAAAACCTGCAGGCGCGCATCCGTGGGACGATGCTCATGGCCTTGTCCAACAAATTTGGGATGCTGCTTTTGACGACCGGCAATAAATCAGAGCTCTCCATGGGCTACTGCACCCTCTATGGCGACATGAATGGCGGGCTCGCGGTGATCTCGGACGTGCTCAAGACCACGGTCTACCGGCTGGGACGCTACCTCAATCGCAGCGGCCAGCGGATCCCGGAAGCCTGTTTTACGAAGCCGCCTTCGGCGGAACTGCGTCCCCATCAAACCGACCAGGACAGCCTGCCGCCCTACGAGGTGCTCGACCCCATCGTGGAAGCCTATGTCGAAGAAGGGCTGGACGTGAACGAGATCGCTGCCCGGGGATACGCCAAAAGCCTCGTCCAAAAGATCTTAAAGGCCATCGATGCGAGTGAATACAAGCGACGGCAAGCCCCTCCGGGACTCCGGATCAGCAACAAAGCGTTTGGGACCGGAAGGCGGATGCCGATCGCGCGCGCTCCCTTCTATTCTTAGTGCTGACTTTCGTAGATGTCCAGACATGATTGTCCCCTCGCCCGCCGTGAGGCGGGAGAGGGAGATGATGGGCAACTTAAGATTTTGGGCTAGCCGGAAAAGTTCTGTTGCATGTGATTTGCAGAGTGAGACGTCGGGACTTTTTTGTGCCGTCATCCCGGCGTGTTGTTAGCCGGGATCCATCATGTCTTTTACGTCGATGATAGACCCCGGCTGACGACCGCCGGGGTGACGGCATAACTGAACATTTCCGGCTAATGCAGGGCGTGTACGAGGAGGCTTCCGATAGGACGAGCGAGATAGGCGCCCACGCAGGCGGCCTCAAGCGCCAGTCGCCAGGTGAAGGTGGCGCTCCGGTGGAAGCGTTGGGCCGCCCCCGCTGCGCTTAGCATCGCGATGAACACCCACAACTCGCCAGGCCACAGCGCAGAGACGCCAACCACCATCAGGGCCGAAATCACCGCCGTTCGACGGACAGCCCTTTGAAGCAAGAATTCGCGCTTGGCCAACATACGAACAATGAGGATACAAGACAGGGCCACCACGCCAACCTGCAGCGCAGGCGGTCCGAAAAGGACCGTGATCGAACACAAAATGGCCATGTAGGCGACCGCATCCGCGCGCCGCTCTTGAATCGTGTCCCGAGCCTGGTCCAGGAGCGCCGCGAGAGTCAAGAGGACCCAGGGAAGTGAGACGATCGGCGTCGATCGTAGTTCGTGCCACCGAACCCAGTGCGTGAAGGGGGGCCGGTCGAAGAGCGGGTTGAGAGCATAGCTGGCGAGCCATCCGAGGCCAAAGAGGAACATGCCCCCCAGGAAGATCATGAAAAAACCCGCGATGGCCTGCCGCGGCCTTCGACTCAGGACGACCCAAGGGACCATGGCCACGGGGATCCACAAGACATAGGCGGACCCCACCCATAATCCAAACGCATAAACACCGGCCAACACCCAGGACCGCATAAACTGAGACCAGTGTTCCAGGGCCAGCCATGAGCTTGTAAAGAGCATGACGAAGAAGCAGTCCCAAAGCGACACGTCCAGGGGTGCGGCATAAAGGAGAGGATGGAAGACAAACAGAAGGACAGCGCCGATCCCGCCGATCCTGGAATGCCGGGGCGAGCAGAGCCGCGACCCCGCGGCGAAGACCAAGAGCATCGCGAGCAGCAGAAGGACGCTGGGGAGGAGCCCGTTCATGATGCGCGATGAGAATACCATTTTCATATCACCATGGACTTCAGCGGGCTTCCAGAGAAAACACTCCTGGAGAAAACACTCCTTGACCCGGTTCCTGCGACGGTTTACACTATGAGCATCCATGAAAATCAATCCCGCCCTGGTTTGGGATTATCCGGTACCCGCAAAGCCAGACGAGGCATTTCGTCGATGGTACGTGGCTCGTGTCCTGGTCCGCGGCGGAGATCGCGACATCCGAGGGCTGGGGCTGCCGACCATCCGTCGCTACTTTTCCGTTCTCAATCTCCCTCTTTCCATTCGCTCTTTCTGGGCGTGGTATCTCGGGCGCTCCCGTTGAAGCGAACGATGGGCGACATTCTCACGCCGTTTCAAATACATGCGCTTCGCCTCCTTGGAAGGGAACCCTTGTTGCGTGATTTCTACCTGACAGGCGGCACCGCCCTATCGGCCTTCTATCTGAAGCACCGCTATTCCGACGACCTCGATTTTTTTACTCAAACCCCGGGGGCCGTTGCCCGCGTACCCCCCATTGTGAGAAAAATCGCCAGACGGCTTGGCGCGCGCATCGTCTTTGGCAGGCGATTCCAGACCCTCTTTGAATGCGCCCTGATTCATCCTCGCTATAAGCGCCTCGAGATGGATTTCGCTCTCGACATGCCCGGCCGCCTGAAACCCGTGAGAAAAACCCTCGAGACGGCAGGCGTTCGCCTGGACAATCTGCTCGATATTGCCTGCAACAAACTTTCGGCGCTTTCCGAGCGTGCCGAACCCAAGGATTTCGTTGATGTGTACCGAATCGATCAGACGCACATGCCGCTGCGGAAACTGATCATTCAGGCACGCCGCAAATACAGGGAATTGGACGACTACTGTTTGGCGATGTCGTTTTTTAAAGTCAAAGGGGTCACGTTGCTGCCTCGCATGATTGATCCGCTGAGCCTGACCGCGCTGCGCTCCTTCTTCCTGTGGCACGCCGAGCGTCTGGCACGCCGCATTACGAAGAAATCCTGATTGTTCGCGCGCCGCCCCCTTTATAATGAATCGATGAATCTCTACGCCCTTCCTCATTCGCCAGGCGTCTATCTGATGCGCGACAAAGCCGGCCAAATCCTCTACGTTGGCAAGGCGCGCGATCTCGCCAAGCGTGTGAGCTCCTACTTCATGAACCGCACGCAGCACACCGCCAAGATCGCGGCGCTGGTCGCCTCGATCCACCATGTGGACTATGTGCCCGCCGCCAGCGAGCGCGAAGCCCTCATCATGGAGCGGGGGCTCATCCGAAGGCTGCAGCCCCACTTCAACACGATGTGGAAAGACGATAAGTCTTATCCTCATGTGAAGATCACTTGGCATGAAGACTTCCCTCGGCTCTTCATGACACGCCAGGTGAAACGTGATGGCTCCCGCTATTTCGGCCCTTATCCGAACGTCACGCCTTTGCGCCGGCTTCTCCGCTACCTCTGGAAGCAGCATCTGTTTCCTTTGAGGCCCTGTCATTATCCGTTCTCCGAGAAAGATCCGCTTCCGCTGGAAAAGGCCAAACAGTGTCTTTACTATCACACCCACGAATGCCCGGCCCCTTGCGTGGGGCGCATCACGCGCGCGGCTTACCGGCGAATCGCCCAGGAGGCAGAACTCTTCTTCCGCGGAAATTATCGGAAGCTGACCGAATCGTGGCGACGCGAACTCCAGGAGGCCTCCCAAGCCCAGGACTACGAGCGCGCGGCCCAACTCCGTGACAATGTCGCCGCGCTCGAGCACATGGACGAGCGCGTGACGGTCCGGCAGATCGAACGGGTGGATCTGGACGAGCGTGTCGGCGGGTCCCGCGCCATCACCGACCTGCAGAAGGCGCTCCAACTCAAGGTCCCGCCCGTCCGTATCGAATGCTTCGATATCTCTCACTTTCAAGGCGCAGAAACGGTCGCTTCCGTGGTGGTCTTTGCGGCTGGCAAACCCAGGAAAGACGAGTACCGCAAGTTTAAAATCAAAACGGTCAGCGGGATTGATGATTTCGCGAGCATGGGCGAAGTGGTGGGGCGGCGCTACAGGCGCCTCCGGGATGAGGGGAAGACGCTCCCCGACCTGATTCTCATCGACGGAGGCAAAGGCCAGCTGGGCGCCGCCCAAGTAGCCATCCGTTCGGTCCTGGAGTCCTCCCGGGTCCCCGCGATGGCGGCGCTCGCCAAACGGGAAGAGGAATTGTTCCTTCCCGGGCAGGACCCACCCGTTCGGCTGCCGATGGATTCCGCCGCGCTGCACCTGGTGCAGCGCGTGCGCAACGAAGCCCACCGCTTTGCTATTACCTTTCACCGGCAACGGCGCGCCAAGAAGTTTCTCAAATCCGACAACTGATACAATCCAATTCATGAAGCGGACAAGGTGTTTCTCTTTGTTGCTCGTGGCGCTGGCGAGCTCTTGCGCTTTTGGCGAAAGCTCCTTACTCGAGCAACGGGTGGTCGAACACACGTTGTCCAATGGCATCAAGCTGCTCATTCTGGAACGGCATTTCTCGCCGACCGTGTCGATCCGCATGATGTTCCGTGTGGGATCGGTGGATGAAACGACGGGCAAGACGGGCCTCGCGCACATGTTTGAACACATGATGTTCAAGGGCACCAAGACCCTCGGCACCCACAACTATGCCGCCGAAGCGCCGCTTCTGGCACACATGGATCGCCTTCAGTTGGCCATCGCCAAAGAAAAGCAGAGGAACGATCAGGCCGATCAAAAGCGTATTGGCGACCTCATTGATGAGCTGCGCGTCGTCGAAGAAAAATCCCGCGCCTATATTGTCGATAACGAACTCTGGAACCTCTATGAGCGCGAGGGTGCTTCGGTGCTCAACGCCAGCACCTCCCGAGACTTTACGCAATACATGGTGGATCTGCCGTCCAACAAGATCGAACTCTGGGCGATCCTGGACTCCGACCGGCTCAAGAACCCGGTTTTCCGGCAGTTCTACCAGGAGCGTGAGGTCGTGAAGGAAGAGCGCCGCATGAGGATCGACACGGACCCCGAAGGTAAACTCTTTGAGGTCTTTACCTCCGTGGCTTACCAGTCGCACCCCTATCGCAATCCCACGATCGGCTGGGAGGGCGATCTGGATCACCTTTATGTTTCGGACCTGGTCGACTTCTACCAGAAGCACTACACCCCGGACCAACTCACGATCAGCATCGTCGGTGACGTGAAAGCTCAGGACACCCTCCGGCTGGTGGAAAAGTACTTTGGAAACTGGCGCGTCGCAGGACCTCCCCCAAGCCACATCGCCCCGGAACCGAAACAAACCGGAGCAAGGCAAACGAGTGTCACCTTTGAGGCCCAACCCCAGGTTGTTCTCGGCTACCACATCCCGGGTTACCCTCATCCAGACCAGGTCATCGCCTATGCCGTTTCCTATCTCTTGGGGACCGGTTCGACATCTCGTTTTTACAAGGCGCTCGTGGAAAAGAAAAAGGTCGCCGCCGCCGTGGAGACCGCCCAAGACTATCCCGGAGAGCGCTATGCCTCGCTGTTCCTGATCTCGGCCCAAGCGCGCCATCCCCATACCAATGCGCAGGTCACCCAAGCCATCGAGCATGAACTGAATCGCCTCAAAAAAGACCCCGTGGAACCTTGGGAACTGGAAAAGGTGAGAGCGGCCGTCGAAGTCGGCATTCTGGAAACCCTGCAAACCAATTCCGGCATGGCCAGCACCTTGGTTTACAACCAGTCCATTTTTGGTGATTGGCGTTATCTCTTGCGTTTCCAACAGCAAATTAAAGAGCTGAGCGCCCAAGACATCCAGCTCTTTGCACGGAAATATTTTCTGAAGGACAACCTGACCGTGGGGGCCCTCGAACCGGTGAAAAAGTCATGAGGATCGATGTGCCAGGAATGCGAATGTCCCAAAGTGAGCGAAACAGGGGCCCAAGGCCACTCGTGTCGTCACCCCGGCGAAAGCCGGGGTCCAGATCTCCAAAAGGGTGTCGACAAGCCCTTCCGAAGGTCTTATGGTTGTCATTCCGGCGAAAGCCGGCCCTCCACACTCCCGGCGCCCGCCACACGGCTGGCGAGGCCTCGCCAGAAGTTAGGCGGGGGCCGAGCGCCACGCACCAGGCGCTCTCCGCCCGTCTTGTGGCGGACGGCCCACCGCGTCAAAGTGGAGACCCGGAATCTAGAACATCGTCGATGAACTGGACCCCGGCTTCCGCCGGGGTGACGTCAAAAGAGGCCTCGATACCCTTGTTCGGCAATCGGTTTATCGCGCTACTCGGCGCAGCCATGTTCCTTATCCAGCCTGCATTGTACGCGTCGCCGCCTCCTTTGCCCGCTTTCCCGCCACTGGAGCTCCATCCGCCCAAACCCGTCCGCAAAGTGCTGGACAATGGCCTGGTCCTTTTTCTCCTGGAAGACCATGAGCTGCCGCTGATTAAGCTGGAGATGTACGTCGAAGGGGGCACCCAGGCCGACCCGCTCCACAAAATTGGTTTAGGGTCGCTCTACGGGGAAGTCATGGCCTTGGGCGGGAGCAGGCTTTACACACCGGAAGATATTGAAAAGACCCTCAACCGCAAAGCGGCTTCGATCGGATTTTCGATCGGGCTCGAAAATGGATCAGGGACTCTGAGCTGCCGCAAAGAAGATTTTAAAGAGATCTTCGGCCTCTACCAGGACCTGCTGCTGCATCCACAATTTCGCAAAGATAAGTTCGAGATCACCAAAGCCAAGGCCCTGGAAAGTTTGCGGCGCATGAACGATGACCCTGATGACGTCAGTCGCCGTGAATTTCGCCGCGTGATGTATGGATCCGCCCACCCTTACGCGCGCATCCCCTCGCCCGCCATGATCAAGAACATCAAACGCGACGATCTCCTGGGTGCCCACAAGCGCTACTTCCGCCCGAATGGCGCGTGGATGGCCGTCACGGGAGACTTCGTGACGGAGGAGATGCTCGCGCATCTTCAAAACGCTTTGGGATCATGGGAAAAGTCAGAGACCACCTGGCCGCCGGTTCCAGCACCGCCTCCGTTGGGTGATCGCCGCGTTTTTTACATCCAGCGGCCTCTCAATCAAAGCCAGATCCGGGTCGGCGATTTCGGCCTGATTCGGCACAGCCCGGACCATTTCGCCTGGGAAGTTTTTAACGAGCTCTGGGGCGGCAGTGCGGGCTCAAGGCTATTCCGTAAGGTTCGGACGGAACAGGGACTGGCTTATTCGGTGGGCAGCGGTTATACGGAGCCTCCACAGAGAGGTCTCGTGGTCGCGGTGTGCCAGACCCGGGGCTCTCAAACCATGGCGGCCATCCAATCGATCCTCAAGATTTCTCAGGAAACCAGGGACGCTCTCTTTACAGACCAGGAAATCTCGGATGCGAAGGAAGCGATCCGCAACCGCTTTATTGAGAATTTCACCTCGAGCGCCCAGATCGCCTCTTACCGCATGAGCCTCGAGTTCTTCGGTTTTCCGGAGAACTATCTGGAGACTTACACCCGGCAAATCGCGCAAGTCACCCGACAAGACTTGCAGCGCGTTGGCAAAACCTACCTGCATCCCGACCGCATGACGATCCTGGTGATCGGCGACCTGAGTACTTTTGACAAACCCATCTCGACTTTGGGAAGACCCCTGGAAATCAGACCGCTGGACTACAGCCAGGACGAGTAGCGTGAAACTTGCCCGAGACCTTCGCGAGCAGATGAAGAAGTACCCGGATTTTTACCAAAGCGTCTGGAAAGCCTGCGCCAGAATCCCGCGCGGGCAAACGAGGACCTATGGCTGGCTCGCGCGCGCGATCGGCCGGCCCGGCGCCGCGCGCGCGGTGGGAAGGGCGCTCGCCGCCAACCCTTTCGCGCCCCGGATCCCCTGCCACCGCGTCTTGGGCGCGGGCGGCCAGATGACCGGCTACTCCGGCCGCGGGGGGATTCGAACCAAGAGATCCTTGCTTAGGACAGAAGGCTGGGAAAATCAGCGCCCCGTTTTTCATCATCGCCGCAGGGAGATCAAACCTTGAGCATGACCTTTCTTTTCTGGCTGAGCGCGCTCTACACCCTGGCTCTTTTCGGCGTGCAGGTCGCGGAGTTCGCCACCGCCGCTCATGTCCAGATCAACGTCAGCACCGCCAACGCCTTCTACCTGGCATTGCTTTCGGCTTATGTGGGGGGGAAAGAAGTCCACCGGTGGACGATCGGCTTCCATCCGGAGAAACTGGCGGCCGAAGGAGAGACGCAACCCGCGCCTTTCCGGCTCAAAGGGGAATGGTTCGTCGGACTATGGGCGGTCTTCCTGCTCGTGGCGGTGCTCGGCTCCGAGATCTGGCCGGCGCGCCTGGCCTACCCCAAGGGACTTACCTTGATTGCCTTCGAAGTCCTCGGGTTCTACATCGGATCGAGTGCCTCCCGGTGGTTGAGCGTCCGCGTGGAGGAAAAAGCGCATCAGGAACTCGAACGGCAGCTCGAGGCCAAAGGCGAGTCCGCGGCCCCGCCGCCTTCGTCACCCCCTACCCCCTCCACCCAACACCGCTGGGTCAGCCGGAAGCGGGAACGCTACGAGAAGATTGTCCTGGACGCCACTGGCAAGAGCGCCGGCCTGCGCCGGGAGGATGTGGAAAAGCTGCTGAACCTTTCGCGCACGGCCACCTTAAGGATCCTGGGCAGCCTCATGGACCGCGGCCTGATCAAGCGCGCCGGCGATCCCCGTGACCCCGCCACGCTCTACCAATCCGGGCAGGCTGCGACGGACAAGCCTGCCTAATCTTTCGGTTAACTTACCTAATCTTTCGGCCAACTTACCTAATCTTCCGCAGGGAACTTACCTAATCTTCGAGGAACTTACCTAATCTTTCGGCCAACCTGCCTAATCTTTCGGGGAACCGGCCCGATCTTCGAGGAACCCGGTTAATCTATTTGCCAATCCGGCCTCGGGTCGCTTTGGCGTCCTTCGGCGCTCATTCGTACTGCCAACCTCCGGGAAGCGGATGCTTGTCAGGACTTCGTCGTTCGGAGCTGGTCCGCGACGAAAGCAGATCGGGAATGGGAATCGACAAGAAGGCCCTTGGCTTTACACCATTTGGCGAGATCATTGACGTCCACTAATACCTTTTTGATCTCTTGACCCCGCAGCGTGAGCTGGGAAAAGAGGTTAGAAGCGGTCTTTAACCATTCCACGTATCTTTCTTCGAGCTCATCGCGGTCCGCGGAGATGGACCGAAGCTGTTCCCATTGATCGGACCGGTACCACGCCAAGCCCATCGCTGTCGCCTGGGCCGGCGAGGGGGAGTAAGCGTCTTCTTCAGGAAGACCCTCGGGCAGCTTGAGGCGATCAATCCCAAAGCGTTCAAACTCCGTCCCGTAGCGTGACTCGATCGGCTCTCGCAGGGCGCAATATTTATCACGGTCCTTCGAACCCAAAATCCCAACCCCGTATGTTGCGGCAAGGTCCCGGTCGATCAGGCGGTCCAGCAGTTCGTCCCAGAACGTCTCATCGTCATAATCGCTGCGCAACGGTTCCGCTGCTTCGTCCAGCTCCTTGCTGGGCCACCACCGCCGCGACTGATCATCGTAGTCCACGTAGCGCTCCAGCGCGGTTCCTTGGGCCAGGGCGTAAATCCTGGAAGCGGCTTGCTCATAGTCTTTGATCGGCTCTTCCCTGGTCGCATTAGCCATCCATTCGCCCAGATACGCCAGAACCAGCAGATTTTTCAGTTGTTCGTCAGAAAGCTCGAATTTCATAGGAGGTCCTTTCTGCAACGGCTGGGAAGTCTGGAATTGGTGCGGCCATCATGGTAGACTTGTTTCATGAAAAAGAAATCACTGCTGGCGACGAGCCCCTACCTTCGAGACCGGCGCAAATACGAAAAGGCGCTCACGCTGAACGTCGCCTCTTCTACCGCCGTCGAAACGGGTTCTTTTGCCACGGCGCTCCGCACCTTAAAGCAGAAAATACGCCTGTTTAAGAAAGCCGCCTGAGCGTACGCGCAATCACTGATTTCATCACTTTCCGCATGGGCAAGTAGTCTCGTTTCATGCCCGCTTGAATGGCGGCAAAATAAACGGGTGTCGATTTCCCCAGAATGCTTCTGTAATCCAGGAGCGGCAGATCGGCCTGGAGCGCCATGAAGGTCGTGAGTAGCCGGGCAACACGTCCGTTTCCTTCCCGGAAGGGGTGTATCAGCACGAGTTCAACGTGGACCTTCGCCAAATGTTCTGCAATCGTCTCAATATCCCCAGGATGACAAGGGGTGCATTCTTTCAGAGCAGTCGTTTCAAATTCCTGCATCAATCCGGGAACGTGCTGGGCAACAGCAAACATGAATCCCGTCTTGCTCAGATTGACCCTCCGATAATTGCCTGCCCAGCCGTAGATGTCCGATAGCCAAAGCCGGTGCATATGACGGATGTCATTGGCCTTAAAGCGATGGTCCTTTGAGTAGGTATGCAGAAGAATGTCTGTCGCCTTTTTCAAGGCCAGCTCTTCGGCATTCTCCATGGCGGCAATCGTTCTGATGCCTAAACGATTGCGCAGAACCTGCCTTCGTGAGCCCGGCTCAAACTGCGCCTCCGGCAAATCGGACACATCGTAACGATCCTTTGGCGTCATCTTGACGATGATTGTATAACAGAACCCTGCGCTCGCCTTCCACATCCTTTGCGATGAAGCGTGTTTGGAACCTGGATTTGCTTGACCTGATCTGTTCGACCTGTTTGAAAAGGCGCACGGGGGCTCAAACAACAGCTCGAGGGCGAAGGCCAGGCCGCGGCGCCGACGCCTTCGTCACCCCCTGCCCCCCTCCACCCAAAACCGCTGGGTCAGCCGCAAACGGGAACGCTACGAGAAGATGATCCTGGACGCCGCGCGCCAGAGCGCCGGCCTGCGCCGGGAGGATGTGGAAAAGCTGCTAAACCTTTCGCGCACGGCCACCTTAAGAATCCTGGGCAACCTCATGGACCGCGGCCTGATCAAGCGCTCCGGCGATCCCCGTGACCCCGCCACGCTGTACCAACCCGTGCCGTCCGGCGCGGACAGACCTGCTTAATCTTTCGGTCAACTTACCTAATCTTTCCGCCAGCTTACCTAATCTTTCGGTCGACTTACCTAATCTTTCGCGGGGAACTTACCTAATCTTCGAGGAACTTACCTAATCTTTCGGCCAACCTGCCTAATCTTTCCGGGGTCACCTACCTAATCTTCGAGGAGCCGTCTCATTCTCTTTGCCAACCGTCTCTTTCTTTCCCGACCAACCGTCTCGTTCTTCGAGGAGCCGTCTCAATCTTTCCGTGAACCTGCTTAATCTTTCCAGGGGAACCTGCCTAATCTTTGACGAAGCTGCTTCATCTCTTGCGACCGCTGGTGTGTCTCAAGTCAAAATGAAGAATGTAAAAGGCGAAATGCGAAACGCAATGGGTTCTCGGATGGGTCTGAACTCTTTGTCTAAGCAGTGAATATTTTCGGGTGTTCTCCATCTAAGGGAGAGGAGGAGCCCATGAATAAACCTGTACCGAGCATCAAGATTGAGCAGTATATTTATCTGATTCGTGGATATAAAGTGATGCTGGACGAAGATCTGGCGGAACTCTATGGAGTAACGACCAAACGTTTGAATGAACAGGTGAAGCGAAATCGAATCCGGTTCCCGCCTCGATATATGTTCCAGCTTGCCGAAGGGGAAGCGCGCCGCTTGAGGTCGCAAAATGCGACCTCAAGAATGGCCCACGGAGGGCGACGTTATTTGCCCCTTGTTTTCACGGAGCATGGCGCGATCATGCTGGCTTGCGTTCTCAATAGTGAGACCGCCGTGAAAGCAAGCCTCGCGGTTGTGGATGCCTTTGTAAGGATCAGAGAGATGTTGGCCACTCACAAAGACTTGGCCCGCAAGCTGCATGAGCTGGAAAACAAATACGACGCGCAATTTAAAGTGGTCTTCGACGCGATCCGTGGGCTGATGGCAAAGCCGGCGGATGCCCCATTACGGATCAAAGGCTTCAAGCATGAATAGCGCTTCTCTGGGAGGAGCCTACCTAATCTCTCAGCCAACCTGCTTAATTTTTCAAGGAGAACCTGCCTAATCACTGGATCTGCTTCAAAGGATCACTCCATTTGAGATTTGAATCAGCTTCAGAGGGGGATATTACGCGGCAGCCCGGACCCGATGAGAGAAGCGAGCGTTTTTATCCGCCGGCGCAAACAGCCAGTTTTTCCATTGCCGCCAAAGCGGAAGCCTTCCTTTGGGCGCGCTGGGAGGTGTGCCCAGGTAGCTCACCGTTTCTCCCAGGTGCATCCGGGTCCCCGTGAGAATCATGGAAACCTCGGGCCGGTTGGCCAATTCACGGATTGCGTTTTCGGGATTCTGATTGTCCGCTTTGCGGACAGGGGAATTAAGAACAACGGCGAAGCCACGTTGGTGTAAGGCCGAAGCCAAAGCGGGCCGCTTCAAAAAGAGAGGGGCCGGCATCTGGATCACATCGAAGCCATTCAGTGAGCCTTGTTCTATAGCCTCGGCCAGGATCGCTTCATTGGAGATCGATGCGCCGATGAGCCGCACCTCCCCATCGATTTTCATACGTTCCATCTCCTGCCGCACAGCCTCGTCGCGCAGGACATCCGCGGAGGCGTCCGTGGACATGTGGATGTAAAGCAGGTCCACTTTGCCAAGGTGATCCTGGCTCCGCTTGAAAGAGGCCCTCAGATTTTGAACCGAGAAATCCTTCCACGATCGGTTCGTCACTGGATCAAACTCCTCACCCCACTTCGTGGCGATAAAAGCGCGTCGCGCCAGATCGGGACGTTTTAGCAAGAAGCGCCCGAGGCGCTCCTCCGATCGGCCGTAGGCGGCCGCGGTATCCAGCATGACGACACCGTCCTTGTTCCCCATCGAGACGAACGCTTCTTCAAGATGTTTATCGATTTCCTCTTCGGAAGGATCTGAATAGCTGGCGTTACCGGGCGGCCACCGCCGTCCAAGCCAGATCGTTCCAAGGCCAAGGACAAAGAATCTCAATCCCGTTTTTCCAAAATCGCGGTCGCCTGTCGTCCGTTGATTGAAGATTCGCCGGTCGTGCCTGGCGTGAAGGAACCACCCCAGCAGAACGAGTGGCACCGCCGCCAACCCCACGCCCCAAGCCACCGAGAAGCCCGCCAAGACGTCCACAGCAAACAAGCCGGCCGCCAGGGGCCATGTTTCGCGCCCGACTTTTACGCGTTCAACGCCTGGCGGGGCCCACCGGGGGACCCACGCGTGCAGGGCGTATAAAAAGATCATCGCGATCGAAGCGCTGACCGGGATCAGCAGCCAGGAATAACCACTCGGCGAATGCAGGGCTTGGAGCGCCGCTGCCCCCACCAGCGCCAGCCAGGGAAGCCATTCGAGGACCGCCGTAAACCAGGATTCCGCCCGGGTGTTGGTCGCGCTTTTCCCGGCGATTTTCAACCAGAGGGCGCGCGCTAGCGGGGTCTGGGCTGGATTTATTTTTGTCGGATCATTCGACGCAGCGGTAGGGGCGAGAATAAGACCTGCATAAGCATCATAATACGGCGTGTCAATGTATTTGCTGAACCATTCACCCCTGGCCCAGTCCATGCCACCGATGCTATCAACAATCCTGTCATCGGAGTCTATCCCGGCCAAACGGGTGCTGCGATTTCCCTTCTTTGGATAGCGACGCTCCCTCGCTAAGACGGCCAATCGTTGGTATGTATCGGCGCCCAGCAAGTCCGTGGTGGGACCTTGTAAAGCATCAATCATCGTTTTTCGGCGCCAGGGGATCCCACGCTGCCAGTGAAAGCTTAGCTCATAGATGAAAGATTGCAGAGTTTTTGCCACCCCGGTCATGGCAATCCACGGATCAGATTGGCGCTCGGATTGGTCCCCGAGAATCCATGTTTGCATCGGGAAATCAATTAGCTTTTCACCAATTTTTCCGTAATGGTCTCCGCCCATAGGGTCATCGATGAAAAGCCAGACAAAAAGAAGCAAACGGCGCTGAACATCCGTTAATCGATTCCGTTGATCAGACGTTAAGCTTCCCAGGAATTCCGTCAATTCAGACTTCGTTCCCGATTTGAATCGGGCATTCACAGATTCCTGGAAGGAATTCCCTTTGGTTTGTTCCTTCGCCGGCGGCGGCAATCCCGTCGCCTGCCGGTGTCGCGTCATTCCCTTGTCCCGAAGACTGAGGTCTCTTTTCGGCCTCGTTGTGAAAAGGGGACCCGCTTCCAGCCTCGCTAGCGCGCGCAGCGGTGCCGCTTCAGCGACCAGTCCCGTGACACCCCCATGAGAATTGACCCTCAGCGCAGTCACCCCGACCTGGCGGCTGATACGCGTGACTGTGACCAACCCATCCATCTCGACGAGCGCCTGGAGAAGCGACTCATGAGTTTTAACCCATCTTCGCAGTTGTCTCAAGCCGAGGTCTTTTGCTTCGGCCACCGCCTGTTTTGTGATGCCGTAAGCGTGCGCCAATTCTGGCAGGGTCTTACCTTCCAGGAAATACCCGGTCAATGCGCGCACTTGGGAAGGAGCGAGCTGCCCAAGCAGGCCCTCGTGGTCGATCACAAATTTGCGGTCTGACGCTTCATCAGGGTTCACCTTATCACGAAAAACTCGGATGGCTGTTCTTTTTGAGTCAGAGACTGAGCGAACGGAGATACCCAATTCAGCTGCCAAGACCTCGTGAGTCTTTCCTTCCAGGAAATACCCGCGCAAAATGCTCTCATAGCGAGGGTTGTTGAGTTCCCTAAGGCGGTCTTCGTGATCACGCACAAATTTGAGGTCTGACGCTTCATCGGGATACACCCAATCAAGAAGCGCTCGGAAAGCCCGTGCTATTAATGAAGACACTGAGCTCTGGCCTTGACCCAATTCGGCTGCCAAGACCTCCTGCGTCTTTCCTTCCAGGAAATATCTGCGCAAGACGCGCTTATGGCGAGGGTTTTTGAGGTCCCCAAGACGGTCCTCGTGAGCGAGAATGAAAGCTTGTTTCTGCTTGAACGAAAGAGGTGTCGAGGCAGGATAGGACGGCGGACGCGCAGACGCGGGGACGCGGCGACGCGGCGACGCGGCGCGGTCTTCCGGGGTGGCGCCCCGCGGCAGTTCGGAATGAAGGTCATCCCCCTCCGGTTTGCGGCCAAGACGCCCAAGCGAAAGCGTGTAAACCATCCGGTTCCAGTCCGAGTTGGCTTTAACCTCCCACCGCGGAACGGAAATAGAGAAACGGGGCCGGGCGATCAAGCGGTGGTCGGAGGCGCGGTCATACTCATAGAAAGTCAATGGGACCAGGGAAACGTAGGAGCTGATCAGGTTGCCCAGAAAACCGTAGGCGTTGAGGACGGCGTGAAGAATCAGCGCGGTGATCAGGATCTGGGCCGGAGGGCCTTGAGGAAGACCCGCCAGCTGGTCCCAAATGAGCCAGGGGAAAAGGGTCCAGAAAAGATTGATCAGCGGATGCACGGCCGCCATTAGAAACGCCCGGACGCCGCGGGCCGGCAAGCCGGGGACATGCACGTAAGGAGCCTGGTCCTTCTGCCAGACCATCCGGGCGTCTTGAAACCCAAACGCCGGAGCCAGGAGCCAATGGAACGCTTCCCCCCAGGCATTCGACAACCACGCCCATTTCCCTTTCAACTGGGAGGGCAAGCGTTCCGGCGCGGCGGCGGGCTCCGTGACAGAGTCAGACGCGGCGACGTGGTGACGCGGTGACGCGGAGAGATCATGACGCGGAGTAGGGGGGACGCGGGGACGCGGTGAATCGATCCCCGTGTCGGCTGCGCCCGGCTTGCCCGCCAACGGTGTAGTGGCGGGCGCGGCGGCGGGGCCAAGAAGTTTTTGGCCAACAATCTTTAATCCCTGTGAGGGTAAGTTTTGATTACTCTTCAATCTGCGTTCTCGTTGCCATCCTTTTCTCCACCAATGGCCGCGGGCAACTCCGTCTTCAGGGGTGATGCTAGTGACAGAGACGTCGTCGAGATCGATCACCATATAAGCCAGCCCTTTTCCCCCATCGCTTCCAGCAGCGAACGATTGTCCGAGTTTTACCGCCTCATGAATCGGTGCGTGGCTGCCTTTCAGAGGCCCCTCGCCATATGTGATTCCCAATCCAGAATCTCCCATCACAATTTGAAAGGCCCTTGCTTCGGTATTCAGCCGCATTAATAAAAATCCTCTGCCACCTCCCCATTTGGCGATATTTTGCATCCCATGCGAAAGAACGTCTCGGATGGAGCGGAGCTGCTCAGGAGTCGCCATTTTCGTTAACGTCTGATAAATCGTAAGCGCTTCAATATGTTGTGGATCAGAATATGGATGCATTTCACGTGAAAATCCAATTTGAACACTAAACCCAAGGGCTTCCAATTCTCGCCGCGCTTGTGATCTTCCCACAGCGTCATTGAGTGAAATGCTTTTCCACAATTGATTGACCAAAGCGTCGATTGTTGGGCTTAGAATGTCCAATTCTTCTGAACCATTTCTCACATCAGCACTTTCCAGCGCGGGAGCCCTTCGACTCGCTCCCGCTCGCTCAGGGCCTGTGGTGAGCGAAGTCGAACCCGACGCGGGATCGGACGGTCGAGTCAGCGACTTGGCGACGGGGTGTGTCGGCGAACCATTTGGCGGGTCTTTCGCCAGATCGCCGGCTCGCCCATTCGCCGGTTCGACTGTCGGCGGCGCGGCGGCGGGTTTGGGCGTCGGACGCGGGGACGCGGGGAGGGGGGGACGCGGGGAAACGTCAAAAGCGGAGGGGCCATCGCTTGCTCCTTGATTCCCCGTGTCTCCTCCGCCACTACTTCTTGGCGGACCCGCCAATGCCTCAGTGGCGGGGGGTCCCCGTGTCTCCGTGTCGGCTGTGCCCGGCGCGGCAGCGCGAGAATGTTTAGCAAGTGAGCCTACGAGCGTGTAGAGTTTATTGCATAACGCATCAAAAAAGTCTGCATGAGTCAAATGGGTGAGGGGAATGCCCCTCAGTGATTCGTTGAGCGCTTCACGGATTACTGTCATTTCCTCGGTTGTTAAAATGTCTTTGAAGGCCAATGTAAAGGTTTCGCGAGTCGCAGGATCAACGCCCCTGTTCTCATGATCAAAAGCCATAAAACTCCGTAGATAGTGCAGTGCATATTGGAAAGCAGCCTGTCGCGTCTGTTCCCCGGGCGCCATGTTGACCCACCGAGCATGACTCTTTTGATTCAGCGCGACGACCACGTCCAGGATATAACTGGCGGCCGATACCCAATTTAGCTCGAGCTGATAGCAAACTGCAATAAAATCGGAGAGCGCTTGCAATACGGAATGGGAGAAATCATTGCGAGGACGGGTTCTCATACTCGTCTGAAAAGTTCGGTCATCCTCCAGGTTAGCGATGCCGTCGACATAGACCCCGATGTGTGCTACTTCATGTTCAAGAGCGCCCAATGCGTTTGGTTCATTATCGTCCAACCATTCCTGAGAAAACATAATGGAATATCCCATTTCGGGGGTATATCCCATTCTGGCCGCAATGTTCATATAGGCTTGAAATGCAATTGTGACCGGGTGCCGCGTCTTATCTGCAGCGCGTTCCAGAACCGATCGCAGATGAGGTCCTTTTAGGAGCATATCCTCCAATTCAGACCTCATTTCCTGTGGAACCGAAGGCTCATAGACCCAAGCGGGTCGAACAGGGAACTGTGCGGCGGGGACATCGTGCGGGTTATTGCCGATGGGTGGGTGATGTCGATGATCCTTATTGGCGTCTGTGGATCCGATACTGTCAGGATCCGTTGACGCGGCGGCGGGATCGGACGTCGGACGCGCAGACGCGGCGACGGGGTGACGCGGGGAAACTTCAATGGGTGTTTCTCCGCGTCCCCGTGTCGGTGTTTCTGTTGTCTCCGTGTCCGCCGTATCCGGCGCGGCGGCCCTTCGACTCCCTTCGACTTCGCTCAGGGCGAGCTCGCTTGCGGTGAGCCTGCCGAACCGCTCAGGGCTAGCGGGCTGGCCCGCGGTGGGCGTAGCCGAATCCGCGGCGGGTCGCGAATAGCGCTGCAATTGAAAGGGCACGGCGTTTGGAATATTCATTGCCCGCCAGTCAATGTGACCTTCTTTTGTGACCACTTCGGGGTATGACAGCAATACGCTCAGAGCGCTTCCCAATGTTCCATGGGCGAAGAGGAGCACCGTTTTGCCCGCGTGTTTCTCGTTAATGTACGTCAACAGATCGCTTGCCTGGTGGGTCAAGAAATCCAGGTAAGACGTTCCACCCTCCGAGACAACCGTCGGGTCAACCTCGTAACGATAGCGTTTCGCACGCTCCAATTCGTCCAGGCCCCACTTCTTGAGAATTTCCTCTTCGCTGAGGCCGTCCCACCGGCCAAAATCGATTTCGCGAGCCAAGTCCAGTGTCTCCACGGTGAGTGAACGTTTCAAACGCTTAGCGACCAAGTCCGTAAACGCTTTGCGAGTGTCGACGGCGCGACCCAAGGGGCTCTCGATGATGACGATATCCTCCGGCGACGTTCGCAGCACGTCTTCAAAATCTCGGAATAAGAGAGCTGCGGCGCTAACCTTTTGTCGATGGCCTTCCTCGCCCAATTGATTCTGTGCTTTGTCCCGGTTCCCTTGGAATATCTTGCGTTTTTGCCCAAGGGTCTCCCCGTGACGAATTAATCGCACATCAGCCCGCAGCGCAGGGGGATCGTAGTCCGTCGCGTAGAAAAGATGGTCGTTTCTCACCAAGAAGGAACTCGTCGCCCGACTCGCTGCATCTCTAGCTCCGGAGGGAGACCGTCTCGGCCCATTCTGAGCGTCATTGTTCCCGCGGGAGAGCGCCGGCACGCCCGGCATGCCGTGGCGGCCGCTCCGGCTCAGACTGGGGACTGGCGAAGGGGACAAAGGAAAGCGGTTCCACCAGCGGCTATTGGGTCCATCGATTCCGTACGGATAGTGACGCTCGTCGCGCGGTTTACCGAACGAGGAACCCCCACGGGCTGGCCGATGAGATGCAGCACTGTCCGGCGCGGCAGCGGGAGCAGGAGATGCCTCGAACCAAACTGTTCCAGATTCTGGCTGAGGCGTGTTTTGAGAGGGATGAAGATCGTGGAAAGCGCGTAGAAGCACTTCTCCCAAACGGCCTTCAATATGTTGTTGGCTCTCGTGTTGAATGACCCATTCCTCATCGACCATCGATACGGAAAAGAAAATCTCGATCGTGCCGCTGCCAAGGGGCGTGGTGCTGCGAATCAGATCTCCCAGAGAAAAGCCATTTGCTGTATTAATCAGACCAGGCGCAATCGCCTCCGCGAGATACCGAATGGTTTCCTTTATTCGATCATCCTCTACGTTCAAGTAGTGAGGCATTGGATGTTTTGTCTTTCTGAATTCATGGAGGTTGGAATACTGGAACACAAATGTACGTTCCAGCCAGCCCCCTTGATCGTCGAGAGCGAAGACTTTGACGATCGGAAAGATCACTCGTTGTATTTGAACTCCCATACGATAGACCGGACGCGTTAATGACGTTCCTGGCCTTTGTGCGATTGCATGGTGACCGGACGACCTGCGGGACCGTTGATGCGTCAATCTGCCGGGCTGTTTCTTTCTGCGAGTAATACCTCTTGGCCCGCCTCGGCGCTTCGTCGATCCAAGCGCTTGCGTGTATCCAGAAAGCGCGCGGTAGGTATGGAGAAACGGTTTCCCGGCGGCGCCGACGAGCAGCATGGCGCAGAGGGGGAGGATCAGGGCCTGTGATTCAAAAACGGCTGGGTCCGTTGCCTCCTTAGCTCGGCTCAGCGGTCTGATGTCGGGTGACATTTGGGGATACGAGGCATACGCGGATGCCAGAGCTGGATCTGCGACCAGCGCCGCTTTCCAGTCTTTAAAGGTGGCGGCACCGGCCGGGAATAACGCCCGCCACACATCAGGGCGGGCGAGCGCCGGTAGTGTGGAGCTCGCATCCCCGGCCAGGCAGGGAACCAGAAGCAAAGCGACGATGCGTACAATCCATTTAGGCATAGATATCCCCGAACGCGACACGCGCATGCGTTCGACAGATATTCAATTCTAAGGGTTCTTCGACGGTGGATAAATGGGCCGGCAGACCAAATATACAGGGCCAAGAGGCCCATGGTTTGACTTAGGCCCTTAGTAGCATTACTCAGCCGACTGAGCAAGAATACTCAGTGCACTGAGTAAATCATATTGACCGGGCTTCCCCCGCCTGCTACACTGACGGCATGGCTCTGCTGAAAAGGGATCTGGTAGGGGTGCTTGCCCGGAGGCTGAAGTCGCCGCCCCATGGGGTGCAGATCGTCGTCGGCCCCCGCCAGGTTGGCAAGACCACGGCCGTGGAACAAGTCCTCAAGGCATGGCGGGGGCCGAGCGTCTATGCTTCCGCGGATCTGCCGGCGCCTCCCGATGCCTTCTGGATTCAATCCCAGTGGCAATCGGCCCGCCAACTCTCGAAAAGCCGCAACAAGACCGTCGTCCTGGCGCTCGACGAAGTCCAGAAAGTGCCGCGCTGGGCCGAGGTCGTGAAGGCGTGCTTTGACCAGGATCGCCGCGAGCGCACGGATGTTCGCGCGATTATTTTGGGATCGGCATCGCTGCATGTGCAGAAGCACGCCCGGGAAAGCCTGGCCGGCCGCTTTGAACTTCATTACTGTCCGCACTGGAGCTGGCCGGAGTGCCGTCGGGCATTTCGCTGGTCGCTCGATCACTGGATCTTTTACGGGGGCTACCCCGGGGCTGCCCCGCTGGCCCGAGAGCCGGAGCGATGGCGGCGCTATATTTCCAGCTCCTTGGTGGAGGCCGTGATTTCGCGGGATGTGCTGCAGCTGAGCCCCGTCACCAAACCGGCCCTTCTGCGACAGCTGTACCGGCTCGCGACGCACCATCCGGCACAAATGCTGTCCTACAATAAAATGCTCGGACAGCTGCAGGACGCGGGCAACACGGTGACGCTGGCGCATTACCTGGAGCTCTTGTCATCGGCCTATCTGGTCAGCGGCTTAAATCTCTGGAGCGGGGGGGTCGCCCGGCAGCGGGCCGCAAGCCCCAAGCTGGTCACCTGGAACAACGCGCTCTTGACGTCATGGCCCGGGCTGGCGTACCAGACCGTGCGCAACTCGGCGGACCATTGGGGACGTCTTGTCGAAAATGCGGTGGGGGGCTACCTTGTGAATCAGCTCCCGGGCGAGCCGGTCTATTATTGGCGGGACGGTGATCAGGAAGTGGATTACGTGCTGGAACGCGCCGGCCGCGTGCTCGCCCTGGAAGTCAAGAGCGGCCGCCCTGGCCGCCTCAGCGGGTTGATGGCGTTCCAAAAGCGATTTCCCAAGGCGAAGGCGCTTGTCGTCGGATCCGGCGGCATACCGCTGGAACAGTTTTTCTCGGCGCCGCCGGGCGATTGGTTCGATGCCTGATGAGCGCGCCCATCCTCCAGCCTGATCTTCCCGGACAACCTGCCTCATCTTCGAGGAAGCTACCTCCTCTCTACGACAGGGGAACGTTCCTTGTTGCAGTTGACAAGGGAAAACCATTTAGTTAGCCTTTGGCCAATCCCGCTGCTCGCGGGGAAAGTCCAGCGATAAGGAGACCCGCATGCGAGGAAAAGTGAAGTGGTTCAATGATCAGAAGGGGTTCGGTTTTATCGCGAAAGAGGACGGCTCCGGCGACGTGTTCGTGCATTTTTCAGCGATCACGTCCGAAGGCTTCAAATCCCTGGCCGAAGGGGACGCCGTGGAGTTTGAAATCGTAGACTCTGACAAGGGCCCCAAGGCGGCCAACGTCACCAAAGTTTCTTAAGACCAGCGCCGTCAGCACGTCTCAGAAAGCCTCGACCCTCAACGCGTCGGGGCTTTTCCTTGTTACAATACCGGCCACGATGGCCATGAACCTGAATTTTCTCAAAAAGATCTTTGGCTCGCAGAACGAGCGCACCTTGAAGAAGCTGCGCCCGATCGTGGACGAGATCAACGCCCTGGAGCCGCGGGTCTCCGCGCTTTCGGACGCGGATCTCAAAGCCAAGACCCAGGAATTCAAGGACCGCTTCGCCCAAGGCGAGACGCTCGATCAACTCCTGCCGGAAGCCTTTGCCGTGGTCCGGGAAGCGTCCAAGCGAACGATCGGCCTTCGCCACTTTGACGTCCAGCTGCTGGGGGGGTTAATCCTTCACCAGGGGAAAATCGCCGAAATGAAAACCGGAGAAGGAAAGACCCTGGTCGCGACCGCGCCGGTGTACCTCAACGCCCTCACGGGTCGCGGCGTGCATCTGGTGACCGTCAACGATTACCTGGCACGCCGCGACCGCCAATGGATGGGCCCCATCTATGAATTTCTCGGACTCACCGTCGGATACGTCCAGCACGACATGCCGTCAGCCGACCACCGCGCCGCTTACGCCTGCGACATCACCTATGTGACCAACAATGAAATCGGCTTTGACTACCTCCGGGACAACATGGTCATTCGCCGTGAAGATCGCGTGCTGCGTTACCTGCCTGAACCGGTCGAAAAGGAAGGCATCTTCCGCCGGCTGCCCTACGCCATCGTCGACGAAGTCGACTCCATCCTCGTCGACGAGGCGAGAACACCGCTCATCATCTCAGGCCCCGCGGAAGAGTCGACCGAGCGCTACGCCACCGTCAATCGCCTCGTGCCCCAGATGCAAGGACGCACCGTCACCGAAAAAGAAGAGATCGAATCCAAATACACCGGCGAGGACCTGGGCAAAGGCTACGATTTTACGCTCGATGAAAAGGCCCACAACGTCACCCTGACCGATCAAGGGATCGCCAAGTGCGAAAAGCTTTTGGGCATCAAGAGCCTCTACGATGACATCCAGGGCGAGTGGGTCCATCACATCACCCAGGCCCTGCGCGCGCACCACCTCTATCAGCGCGACGTGGATTACGTCGTCAAAGACGGTGAAGTCATTATTGTGGACGAATTTACGGGACGCCTGATGCCCGGAAGGCGGTGGTCCGAGGGCCTTCACCAAGCGGTTGAAGCCAAAGAAAACATCAGGATTGCCGAGGAAAATCAGACACTCGCGACGATCACCTTCCAGAATTTCTTCCGGCTCTATCAAAAATTAGCCGGCATGACCGGAACCGCCATGACCGAAGCCCAGGAGTTCTGGGAGATTTATCGCCTGGATGTCGTGGAGATCCCCACCAACCGCGTCAACATCCGCGCGGACGCGGCCGACGTCATCTACCGCACCGAGCGCGAAAAGTACGGCGCGATCATTCAGGAGATCTTTGAGCTTTGGAAACAGGGGCGGCCCGTCCTGGTCGGTACGCGCTCCATTGAAAAATCCGAGAAGATCGCGGCCATGCTGCGTCAGAAAGGCGTTCCGCACCAGGTCTTGAACGCCAAATACCACGAGATGGAAGCCCAGATCATCGCCCAGGCGGGCGCCAAGGGGACGGTGACGATTGCGACCAACATGGCCGGGAGAGGGACCGACATCGTTCTGGGAGGCAACCCTCCCAACCCTGAGCTGGCCGCGGTGGTCAAGCAGCTGGGGGGACTCCATATTCTCGGGACCGAGCGCCACGAATCAAGGCGCATTGATAATCAGCTCCGCGGCCGGACGGGCCGTCAAGGAGACCCAGGTTCGTCCCGGTTTTACCTCGCGCTCGATGATGAACTGATGCGGCTCTTCGGCACCGACCGCCTCTCCGGCATCATGGGGAAGCTCGGCATGCAGGAAGGAGAAGACATTCAACACCCCTTGCTCACCCGCTCCATTGAAAACGCCCAGCGCAAAGTCGAAGCGATGAACTTTGACATCCGCAAACAGCTGCTCGAGTATGACAATGTGATGAACAAGCAGCGCGAGATGGTCTACACGCTCAGGAACCAGATCTTGGATGGCGCGGATGTCTCCCGAACGATCGACACCATGATGGGCGAAAGCGTCGAAGAGAAGCTCTCGCGCTGGGTCCCGCCCAAGGCCATCCCGGAAAACTGGGACACGATCGCCCTGCATGGATGGCTCGTGCATATGTTCACGGAAGGGAATGTCCCGCGGGCCGACGCGCTGGCCAAGCTTTCCCGCCCGGAGATCGAAGAGAAGGTCCGGGAGATCCTGGCTTCGGCGGTCCTGGTGCGTGAGCAAACGATCGGAGCCGAGATCTTCTCGCAGTTGAAGCGCATGATCCTGCTTCAAACGATGGATGTCGCTTGGAAAGAGCACCTCTATGATCTGGACCAGCTGAAGAAAGGGATCTCCCTGCGCGCCTATGCCCAGAAAGATCCTCTCATTGAGTTTCAGCACGAGGCCTTCAGCCTTTTCTCGCAGATGATGAACCGCATTCGTGAAGAGACCATCGAATACCTCTTCAAAGTTCAAGCGGCACCTGTGGCTGGAGGTGAAGAGCAAGCGCTCCCGTTCCAGCCCAAATCCGTCTTTACCCGCGCCGTCGCGGAGAAACCCGAGTTCGAACGAGAGACCGTCCGACGTGCGACGTCCGAGGACCCGCCTGGCGCGGTTGGCGAAGCGCCCTCCTTTCTGGACGTTGGACGTCGCGCGCCGAACCCCGGAAGCCCGGCCGCGGAGACCAAACGGCCTTCCCAAACCGTGATGGCGCCTGCCAAAATCGGCCGCAATGAGCCCTGCTTCTGCGGATCGGGCAAAAAGTATAAGAAGTGTCACGGCCAGTAAACTTACCGAACCGGGGAATCGGCGAAGCGGTGACCCGGCAAATGAAACTCCGCATGCACAAGGCCTGCGGCATCTCTGCCCTCACCCCCACCCTCTCCCGCGTGCACGCGGGAGAGGGAGAGGCCGAGCGCAGGCCAGCGACCCGCCACACGACAGGCGGGCCCGCCAGCTGTCTGGCGGGGAGCCGAGGGTGAGGGCGCGGTCGTATGACGGCGCCTCCTCCGCACCCGGAAGTGGTGCGGTATCCGGCAAAGAAACAGGAAATGACCCATCGATGACTTCCCAACCACTCGCCGTCTCGCCGACGCGCCGGTTCGCTGGTTCGGTCATGATCGTGCTGTCTTCGTGCCTGTACGTCCTGTCCTTCCCTAAATTCAGTCTCTATTACCTTGCTTGGATTGCTTTGGTACCGCTTGTGCTGGTGATCCTGCAGGAGCAGGGCCTGCGTCGCTGGCAGGCGTTCCGCTGGGGATGGGCCTGTGGCACGCTCGGCTCCCTCGGGCTTCTATACTGGCTGATACCGACTTACCGGGCCGCGCACCAACCCCTGGCCCTGGCCGGCCTATGCCTGGTCCTCTTGGCCTCTTACCTGGGTCTCTTTTGGGGAGCCTGGGCAGAACTCATGAGGACTTTCCGGAAGCTCAATCCGGCATGGCTCTGCGTCTTGGGCGCCTCCGCCTGGGTCGCGCTTGAATATCTTCGGACATGGCTTTTTTCCGGCTTTCCATGGGCGCTCCTGGCCGACAGCCAGGTCACGGAATTGTCCCTTATCCAAATCGCCTCCGTCACAGGAGCCTATGGTGTTTCTTTTCTGATCGTCCTGTTCAACCTCTGGGGCGCATGCCAGCTTCATTTTCGGTATCTGGCTCCCCGTACGCGAAAGAGGTCTTATTTGTTCCTGCCTCCGATGCTGCTCGTCATCAGCTATTTGTGGGGAACAGCGGAGCTGACGCATAAGACGGCGGCGGGTCCTGCCGGCAAGCCCCTTCAAGTCGCCCTCCTTCAGGGCAATATCGATCAGTACAAGAAATGGAATGAGTCCTATGTCTCGGACATTCTGGACCACTACCAGTCCATGGTGAAAGAAGCCGCCCGACGACCCGTTGAGCTGATCGTATGGCCTGAGACGTCCATCCCTGCTTACCTGTTACAGGACTCAGACATCCGTGAATGGCTTGTCCAAACAGTCCGATCGTCGCGCACCCATCACCTCATTGGCGCTCCGACTAAGGTTTCTAAAAAATTTTATAATTCATCATTTTCAATGAATCGTGAAGGTCTCCTCGAAGCTCAGTACGATAAAATTCATCTTGTTCCATTTGGCGAAATCGTTCCTTTGGCCAACATCCTGGGCCGCTTCGTTCGGGCTTTGAATGAACTGGGGGGGTTCACCTCCGGTTCAAGGGATTCGGTGATGCGCGTGGCAGGGATACCCATGGGCATCACCATCTGCTACGAGGCCATCTTTCCGGATCTGGTCAGGCGGGCCGTCCGCGACGGAGCTCAAGTCCTCACGAACCAGACGAACGACGGTTGGTATATGAAAACGTCCGCCCCCTACCAACATTGGGCGCCCAATATCTACCGGGCCATTGAAAACAGGCGCTACCTTCTTCGCGCCAACAATACCGGCATCTCCGGCATCATCGACCCTTGGGGCCGCATGGTGGCGTCTTCCCGGATCTTTGAGCCTGCCATCGTCACGGGCAGCGTCGAGCCTCTCCAGAACCTGACGTTCTACACCCGCCACGGCGACCTCTTTGCCATGATCTGCTCCGTCTTTTGCATTGCGATTTTGCTACTTGTTATACTCCGTCGGTCATGAAAGCGGAACTCCTCAGTCAATTGGCCTCACTTCAGGAACGGTTGTCCAAAGTCAGGGGGTATCTTTGACTTTGATCGCAAAGCCGTCCGTCTTCACGAACTAGAGACTCAGAGCCAGGCCTCCGACTTTTGGGCCAACCAGCAAAACGCGCAGGGGGTTCTCAAAGAACAGACGCGCCTCAAAGAAGACATGGCCAAGTTCGCGATGCTCGAGGCCTCGCTCAAAGACCTCACTGAACTCACTTCTCTTTCAGAAGAATCCGACCAGACGATCCTGACCGATCTCCAGAAAAACGCCGAGCAGACCGCCGCCTCTCTCCAGGACATGGAACGTGAAGCGAAGTTTTCCGAACCCACGGACGACCATGACGCGCTCGTCACGCTGCACGCGGGCGCCGGCGGTACAGAAGCTTGCGATTGGGCGGAGATGCTCACGCGCCTCTATGAACGCTACGCCGAGCGCAAGGGCTTCTCCGTCGAAATCACGGACATCCTCATGGGGGACCAGGCCGGCATCAAATCGATCACCTTCTTTGTCCGAGGTCTCTACGCTTACGGACTCTTGAAAGGCGAAGCGGGCGTCCACCGCCTCGTGCGCATCTCGCCCTTTGACGCCAACAAGCGCCGGCACACAAGTTTCGCCTCCTGCGATGTGCTGCCCGACGTGAAGGATGAGATTGAAATTAAGATTGAGGACAAAGATTTGCGTATTGACACCTACCGTTCCTCCGGCGCTGGAGGGCAACACATCAACAAAACCGACAGCGCCGTCCGAATCACGCACCTCCCCACCGGCCTCGTCGTCGCCTGTCAAAACCAGCGCTCCCAGATCAAAAACAGGGAGAAAGCCTATCAGGTCTTAAAAATCCGCCTCTACGAGCTTGAAGCCGACAAAAAGCGCCAGAGTCTGGAGAAACGCTACGATGAAAAAGGGGGCATCGCCTGGGGCAATCAAATCCGCTCCTATGTGTTCATGCCCTATCAGATGGTCAAAGACCATCGCACCGGCTTTGAGGTGGGTCAAGTGGACCGTGTCATGGATGGGGACATCGACTCCTTTATCGACGCTTATCTCGAATTCCAGGCCAAGAAAAAATCAGGAATTTGACACGGTAAGAGTCGACTGATAAGATTACGCCACACCATCGGCACAGTCCGCCCGAATGGCGAACTGTTAAGCCGATGGCCGTCGCACCCATAGCGAGAAAGGACGGCGAAGGTGGCCAAAGTATTGGTAGTCGATGATGAACGGGATGTGGTGGAGCTCATCAAGTTTTTACTTGAGCGCGACAACCACAGAGTCGTCGAGGCCTTTAACGGCAGAGAGGCTCTCGAAAAAGCGTTCGCGGAGCTCCCGGACCTCATTGTCCTGGACATCATGATGCCGGAAATGGACGGTTATACCGTCAACGCCCGCCTGACGGAGAATGAGGCGACGCGCAGAATCCCTGTCATCATCCTCACCGCGAAAGGCCAGATGCGCGACGTCTTTGAAATGGCCTCCAATGTCGCCTTTTACATGGAGAAACCTTTTGACCCCAAGCATCTCCGTGAGAAAATCCATGAAGTCCTCAGCCGAGCCTCGAATAAGTAGTGTCCGACCCGAGCGCCACACCCCTTGAATCCATTCTGGTCCAGAGACGGAAGAAGCTGCAAAGCCTTCTCCAAAAGGGTGTTCCGCCCTATCCTTACCACTTCGACAGAACACACACCCTAGCCCAGCTGCTCGAAGCTTTTCGTGGCCCACTGCCCGAGCATGGCTCGGATGAGCTCATTCGCACGGCCGGCCGTGTCATGACAGTCCGCGATATGGGCAAGTCTTCGTTTGCGCACATCGCCGACGGCCAGCACCGTCTCCAACTCTACGTGAAGAAAGACCTGGTCGGAGAGGCGCCGTACCAACTCTTTCAAAAGGACATGGATCTTGGCGACTTCATTGGCGTCGAAGGCCATATGTTCCGCACCAAAACCCAGGAGCTGAGCATCCGCGTCACGAGCCTGACGATGCTCGCCAAGTCCCTCCGGCCCCTTCCGGAAAAGTGGCATGGCTTGAAGGACGTCGAGACCCGCTATCGCCAGCGGGAACTCGACTTGGTCTCCAATCCTGAGATCCAGTCTTTGTTCCGCCGTCGCAGCCTTCTGATCCAGACCCTTCGCCAAACCCTTGTGAAGGAAGGATTTCTTGAAGTCGAGACACCCCTTCTGCAGGCGCAGGCCGGCGGCGCGGCCGCCAGACCGTTTGAGACCTTTCACCACGCGCTCGGATCTAAACTTTTTCTGCGGATCGCACTCGAGTTGCACTTGAAGCGATTGCTCGTGGGGGGACTTGACCGCGTCTTTGAAATCGGGCGTGTTTTCCGCAACGAAGGCGTCGACACGATGCACAATCCGGAATTCACGCTCTTGGAAGCCTATCAGGCCTATGCCGACTACCATGACATGATGAACCTGACCGAGAAGATCATCTCCGAGGCGGCGATCGCCTGCAACGGCACCGATGAGCTGGCCCTGCACAACAAAACCCTCTCCCTGAAGCGCCCCTTTGCGAAAGCCACGATGACCGAGCTTTTCGAGAAATACGCAGGTGTGGATGTCATCGCGGCGTGGCAGACGGGCAAGCTGCACGATGTGGCCGCGTCCTTTCACATCGCCTTCGATGAGCGGACGCCGGACCATAAGGTGTTTGACCGGATTTTCGACCTGAAGGTGAAGCCGCACCTCTGGCAACCCACCTTTGTGCTGGATTATCCTCTGGAGATTTCGCCGCTGGCCAAAAGGCACCGGACGAAAGCGGGTCTCGTTGAGCGCTTCGAGCTTTTCATCGCCCATGATGAAATCGCCAACGCCTATTCGGAGCTCAACGACCCTGTCGACCAAAGAGAGCGTATGGCCAAGCAGGCCGCGTTAAAGAAGAAGGGGGACGAGGAGGTTGAAACTGCAGATGACGCTTTTCTCACGGCCCTGGAGCATGGCATGCCTCCTGCGGGAGGCCTCGGCATCGGGATTGACCGTCTGGCCATGTTGATCCTTGGACAATCCTCGATCCGGGAAGTCATCCTCTTCCCTCTCTTGAAACAGGACAGCTGATTTTCCTTTATGCATTTTGAATTCTTCTTGGCCAAGCGATTTTTGATCGGGCAGCGCTATGGCGTGTTTCGTCTGGTCACGTCCGCTATTGCCGTCGGGGGAACAGCCCTTGGCGTGGCATCACTGGTCGTGACGCTGGCGGTCATGGATGGGTTCCGGTCTGATATCCAGGAAAAGATCCTGGGCACCCAGCCCCATCTGCTCATCACGAACCCCTTTGGAAAACCTCTTCCCGAGGAGCCAGCGCTCTCGGCGGCCCTGCGTTCGATGCCGGGCGTGGAGGCTCACGCGCCCTACATCAGCGCCCAGGCCCTTCTTCAAACCGACCGGCGCGTCACGGGCATCATGCTTCGTGGGGTTGACCCGGGACTGGAAGCCAAAGTGACGCGCGTCGGCGCCGCGCTTCAGGGTGGCTCCTGGGAAAGCCTGAACAACCATCAATCGATCGCGCTGGGCCAGCAGCTGGCAGAATCCCTGGGTGTCGACGTCGGGCAAACGATCACCCTCATGGCGCCTCAGGGCGATGGCGATGTCCTCTCGCAGGCCCCGCGCGTTCGCCGCTTCGTCGTGACCACTATTTTCCATTCGGGGATGTACGAGTACGACGCCAACCTCGCCTACGTATCGCTCCCCGCGGCGCAGGATCTGGTCGGCTTTGGCAAGCGAATTTCCGGCTATGGCCTTCGGCTCACGGATGTCGACCGGACACAAGCTGCGTCGAAATCGCTCAGCGAGCGCCTGGGCTCCGCGTTTTGGGTCCGGTCATGGCAGGACTTGAACCGACCGCTCTTTTCGGCCATGAAACTCGAACGGACGGTGATGTTCATCATTCTGACCCTGATTATTCTTGTATCGAGCTTCACGATTATTTCGAACCTCCTGCTTTTGACCATCGAGAAAGGAAGAGAAATCGGCATCTTACAGGCTCTTGGCGCATCGCCCAGACAGATCGCGCGGATCTTCCTTTATAATGGCCTGCTGATCGGAGGCAGCGGGGTGAGTGTGGGGCTCGCGCTGGGGGTTGCGATCAGTCACCTGCTGAAGCGCTACCCGATTATCCGCCTGCCGCCCGACGTCTATTACATCGACCGACTGCCCATACGCATTTCAGGCCCGATGATCGAAAGCGTCGCGCTTTGCGCTTTCTTGCTCGTGCTGGTCTCTGTTCTGTATCCGGCCTACAAAGCGCACCAGATGGACCCTGTGCAGGCGATCCGCTATGGCTGAGACTATTCTCCTCGCCGAAGGTATCACCAAGAGTTTCGACCAAGCCGGGCGGCCCGTCGAGATTTTGCACCCTCTTTCCGTCACGCTCAAGGAAGGCGAGATTGTCGCGGTCGTCGGACCTTCCGGCGCCGGAAAATCGACCCTCCTGCACGTGCTGGGTCTCATGGACACGCCCACCTCCGGATCCCTCAAAATCCAGGACGTTGAAGTCCAGTCCCTGCCGCCCAAAGAGCGTGCGCGCTTGAGAAACGAATACATTGGTTTTCTCTTTCAGTTTCATCATCTTTTGCCGGAGTTAACGGTCCTCGAAAATGCCATGCTTCCTCAGTGGATTCAAGGCATCTCGGAGCGGGAGGCGGCCGCGCAGGCGGCCATGCTATTGGATACAATGGGACTGCGCGATCATTTCTACAAGCGCCCCATGCAGCTCTCCGGGGGCGAACAGCAACGCGCCGCCCTGGCCAGGGCCCTGGTGAATGAACCTGCGCTCGTTCTGGCGGATGAGCCCACGGGCAACTTGGACAAGGAAACAGGCGAAGTGGTCCTCAAACTCTTATGGGAGGAAGTCCGGAAGCGCAACGCGACAGCGGTGATCGTCACGCACCAGGAGGACATCGCCGAACGCGCCGATCGCTGCATCCACCTGCGGGATGGGAAAATCGAACATGAAAATATACCTCAACGGCCAGCTCGTCGATAAGGACAAGGCCTGCATCTCCGTTTTTGACCATGGTCTTCTCTATGGCGACGGCGTTTTTGAAGGCATCCGCGCCTACAACGGGAGGATCTTCAAGTTGAGGGAGCACCTCGACCGCCTTTTTAATTCCGCCAGAGCCATCATGCTCCAGGTGCCCGTGAGCAAAAAGAACCTGGAGGAGGCCGTGATCGCCACCCTTCGCGCCAACCGCCTCAAAGACGCCTATATCCGGCTCATCGTGACGCGAGGCGAAGGCGACCTGGGCCTGGACACCCGAAAATGCACCAAGCCCTCGCTCATCATCATCACGGACAAAATCTCGCTCTACCCCCAGGAACTCTATGACACGGGGCTCTCCGTGATGACCTCTTCGGTGCGCCGAAACATCGCCGAGGCCTTGAACCCCTGCATCAAGTCCCTGAACTACCTCAACAATGTTCTGGCGAAGGCCGAAGCGGCCCGGCAAAACGCCCCTGAGGCCATCATGCTCAACCGTGAAGGCTATGTCGCCGAGTGCACAGGGGACAACATCTTTTACCTCAAGGAAAACACGCTCCTGACACCCCCGACCTCGGCCGGCGCGCTCGAAGGCATCACGCGCAACATCGTGATGGACATCGCCAAAAACAAGCTCAAGCTTTTGGTGAAGGAGGAACTCTTCACGCCTTACCACCTCTACACGGGCGATGAAGTCTTTCTCACGGGCACCGCCGCAGAGGTGATCCCCGTGACCGAAGTCGACGGTCGCATGATCGGCGATGGTCGTCCTGGGAAGGTCACCCTGCGCCTCATCAAGGAATTCAAGGAACTCACCCGCCTCACCGGCGTTCTCATAGAAGGCGATTAGCCCGATCCCATGATTTGCAACCTCTGTGGAAAACATCATGCCACCATCTATTTCAAAGGGATTGTGAACCAACAGGCCGTCAAGCTACATTTGTGCGAGTCTTGCGCCAAGAAGAAAGGGATGATGTTTCCCTTTGGAAAATCGATCTATTCCCTCGGCGATATGGTCGCGAGCCTCGCCCAGTCTTCCAGCATGGGGACGGACCTCTTTGGCACGACCTGCCCGCGCTGCGGATTATCCTATGCGGAATTCAAACAAACCAGTCAGCTCGGGTGCAGCCAATGTTATGCGACTTTTTCTTCTCTGGTAGGACCTTTGCTCAGACAGATCCACGGCAGCACGCAGCACGTGGGGAAAACCTACCGGCGTACGGTACGCCCGGGCTCGACCACCGAGGAACTCGCCCGCATGAAGCTGGAACTCCGGGAAGCCATCCGGAGCGAACACTACGAGAAAGCCGCGGAGCTCAGGGACCAGATCCAAAAACTGGAGCGCGGCGAAAAGGTGAGAGGACGCTAAATGGACTGGGAAAGCATCGCCAAGGAACCGCATGTTTGGTTGGATGCCGCGGGCCCTTCCAGTGATATGGTCATCTCCACGCGCGTGCGCCTTGCCAGAAACGTCGTGGATGTTCCCTTTCCCGCGCGGCTCGGTGAGGTCGAAAGGCGCCAGCTCATCGAGCAAGTCCTGCGTGCCGCAAGCCTGAGCGCTTCGCTGACGAAAGCGCGCTATATCGATTTGACGGAAGCCAAGAAGATCGAACGACAGTTTCTCATGGAACGGCATCTCATCTCACCCGAAATGGCCTTTGAGGAGAAGGACCGAGGGGTCCTCATTGGCCCTGGCCAAGAGGTGACGCTCATGATCCACGAAGAGGATCATCTTCGCCTGCAAAGTTTCGCGCCGGGTTTTGCCTTGCGGCAGGCCCATGCCAAGGTGGACAAGGCCGACACGGAGCTTGGCGAACATCTCCCCTACGCCTTTGATGCGGAATGGGGCTTTTCTACGCGATGCCCTACCAATACAGGAACTGGAATGCGCGTTTCGTGTTTACTTCATTTGCCAGCGCTTGCCGCCGGCGGTGACCTGGGCCGCGTTTTGGAGGGTCTGACGCAAATGAATGTCGCGGCCCGCGGGTTTTATGGCGAGCGTTCCAACGCGATCGGAGATCTGATTCAGATCTCCAATGCCATGACCCTCGGGCATTCCGAGCAGGAGTACCTGGACAATATGGAACGCGTGATCCAAAGCGTGATGCATTACGAACACCAACGGCGCGAGGCGCTTCGGGAACCCAAGCGGCGCGCTGTTGTGGAAGATCAAGTATGGAGAGCTTGGGGACTCTTGCGTCACGCTCGACTCATCAGCTACGATGAGACCATGTCGATGATTTCTCAAATTCGCTTGGGATTGCATTTGGGCTTGCAGATCCCCGTGAAAGCGTCTACACTCAACCACGTGATGCTGGTGACGCAGCCCGCTCACTTGCAACTGCTCAAAGGCAGCACCCTCAAAGCGGAAGAAAGGGACCGCATGCGCGCCTCGATCATACGGGAGAAATTGGGGGAACCCTAAGCCATGTCCAACCGCTTTACCGAACGAGCTCAGCGCGTCATCCTGATCGCTCAGGAAGAAGCCAAGCGCCTCAATCATGACTACGTCGGCACCGAGCACATTCTTCTCGGCCTCATCGCTCTCGGCGAAGGGGTTGCGGCACAGGTGTTGGCCAATCTTGGCGTTGATCTGCGCCGTGTGCGCGCCGAAATTGAAAAAATCGTCGGCACGGGCGACAATGTGATGCTTCTGGGGGAAATCCCTTTCACCCCGCGCGCGAAAAAAGTTTTAGAACTCGCTGTCGAAGAAGCCCAGAACATGGGACATAGCCATGTGGGCACCGAACATTTGCTCTTGGGGCTCATCCGCGAGGAAGAAGGCGTCGCGGCGCAGGTCCTCGAAAACCTGGGCGTGCGGCTGGACATCGTTCGCGAGGAAGTGATCAGCCTCTTGGGCGAAGGGCAACCTGGCCCCGCGGCGCCCACGGCAAGCACCCGTTCCCCGGGCGGAGGCACCAAATCCAAGACCCCAACCCTCGACGAATTTGGCCGGGACCTCACCCAGATGGCCAAGGAATCAAAGCTTGACCCTGTCATCGGCCGCATCGATGAGATTGAGCGTCTCATCCAGATCCTGTCGCGCCGCACGAAGAATAATCCCGTTCTCATTGGGGACCCGGGCGTCGGAAAAACGGCGATCGTCGAAGGCCTTGCCCAGAAGATCGCCAGCGGAGACATTCCTGACCTTTTGATGAACAAGCGCGTGATGACGCTCGATCTTGCCGCCGTGGTGGCGGGCACCAAGTACCGCGGTGAGTTTGAACAGCGCCTCAAGAATATTATTGAGGAAATCCGCCGCGCGAAGAACTCCATCATTCTCTTTATCGATGAGCTCCATACCGTCATTGGCGCGGGGGCCGCGGAAGGCGCGATCGACGCGTCCAATATCCTCAAGCCCGCGCTGGCGCGCGGCGAACTCCAATGCATCGGCGCCACCACCTTTGATGAGTACCGGAAATATATTGAACACGATGCGGCGCTCGAGCGGCGCTTCCAGCCCATCACCGTCGATCCCCCGACCATTGAGGATACGATCCGCATCCTGACCGGATTACGCGAAAAGTACGAGACGCACCACAAAGTGAAGTTCACGGACGATGCCCTCACCGCGGCAGCGGAGCTCTCCGATCGCTACATCGCGGATCGGTTTCTCCCCGACAAGGCCATCGATCTCATCGACGAAGCCGGCAGCCGCGCGCGTCTTCAGACCACCGTCCTTCCGCAGAACCTGAAGGAGAAAGAGACGGAGATCACGCAACTGTCCAAAGACAAGGACACCGCCATCTCGTCGCAGGAGTACGAAAAGGCCGCACGCCTGCGCGACAAGGAAAAAGAACTCCGCAAGACTCTTGATGATTCCAAAAAGAAGTGGAAGGAAAAACGCGAAACCACACAGCCCACCGTGAGCGCAGAAGAGATCGCCGGCATTGTCGCCAAGTGGACCGGTATTCCCGTTCAGCGTCTCACCGAAAAGGAATCCGATCGCCTCATTCAGCTCGAGGAGGATCTCCACAAACGCGTGGTCGGTCAGGAAGAAGCGATCAAGTCGCTCTCCCAGGCCATCCGCCGCTCACGCACGGGTCTCAAAGACCCGAAGAAGCCCATCGGTTCCTTTATCTTCCTGGGGCCAACGGGTGTCGGGAAAACGGAGCTCGGACGCGCGGTTTCCGAAATTCTCTTTGGCGAAGAAGATTCGATGGTCCGCATCGATATGTCGGAATATATGGAAAAGTTCTCGGTCTCCAGGCTCATTGGCGCACCTCCCGGCTACGTGGGCTACGAAGAAGGCGGCCAGCTCACCGAAGCCGTGCGCCGCAAGCCGTATTCCGTGGTCTTGCTCGACGAAATTGAGAAGGCCCACCCCGACGTCTTCAACATCCTGCTACAGGTGCTCGATGACGGGCAGCTGACCGACAACCTCGGCCATAAGGTGAACTTTAAAAATACGGTGATCATCATGACCTCGAATGTCGGGGCCCGCCTCATCTCCAAAGGCAAATCCTTAGGCTTCCTCGTAGAAGATGACGCCAAACGCGATTATCAGTCCATGAAGGAAACCGTCATGGAAGAAGTCAAGCGCGCCTTTAACCCGGAATTCTTAAACCGAATCGACGACGTGATTTTCTTCCACGCGCTCTCGAAGGAAGACATGAAAAAGATCCTGGAGATGATGCTGAGTCGCGTCAAGGACAAGTTGAAATCCCAAGGCTTCACGATCCAGCTCTCTGATGAGGCGAAAAGTCATCTTCTGGAGAAAGGCTTTGACCCGCATTACGGAGCCAGGCCCCTGCAGCGCACGATCCAGCGGCTCGTGGAAGACACCTTGGCCACTGAAATTCTGGCCAAGCGCTTTAGCGCGCCCTGCAACATCCATATCGATTTCGATGCGGATGAAAAGCGCCTGCTCTTCGGAACCCAGCCCGCCCCGAAGTCCGTCAAACACTAACCGGGAATCTGCAGTTGTCGTCATCCCGGTGAAAACCGGGATCCAGTCCATCGTCGTTGAACTGGACCCCGGCTTTCGCCGGGGTGACGGCACAAAAAAGTGCATCGAGTTCAGACGATGAGGCAAAATGAACCGAAGATTTCCGGCTAACCTCTTCTTTGCCAGGCCGAGCTTCGCCGTTTCTTGGGTCGCCAGCTTTGGGCGCGGGCGGAAATCCTCCCTCTCTTATCGACGGAAACGCACGACCGGGCGCCAGCGCCTGCGTGTTATACTGTTGATGAAAGCGCTATGAAACGTCTCTCCTACATCGTTATTTTTATTGTGGCGTTTGCGGGGACCTTACAGTGGCTCTTCCTTGGCTTCAGCGTCACCTGGGAGCCTCGACTCCGAAGCTTTCTTGAAAGATCGGCCAGCCGGCTCACGCAAAAGAACGTCCAAGTCGAAACCATCACGCTGGCGTATCTGAAAGGCTTTCGCCTCATCAATGTCCGCGTGAGAGATCCCTTGAACCAAGACCGTTCCTTGTTCGAGGCAAGTCAGATTGAGCTTTCGTTAAGCCCCCTGGGCTTGCCGCGGGCCCTTTACAGACGCAATCCCGTCTACGCCATCGGCGGGGTCCACTTGACACAACCACGGGTCAAGCTGGCCCGCAGCGACCTCCCGAACCTGCGCGCCTCCCCTCGAGCGACCTCTCTGCTCCCCTGGTTCAAGCTCTCCTGGGAGGACGGTACCTTCCAATGGGAAGACCCTGATGTTCCCGCCGGCCCGTGGTCTCTCTTTCAAGCCAAGGGCTCCTATCGCATCCGCGGCCCACAGACAAGCCTCTTCGTCACGGGCCGTATCCGGGAAGCGGACCGTATCGACTTCGAAGGCTCGACTCTCGGAAGGCGCTGGAGCGCACACGTCGAGGTCTTTGGCTGTCAAACGCAAGCGGCTTTGGATCTCGCGAGAACGCACCTCCGCAGACCCTTCTTGCCAACAGGCTGGACAGTCCCAGGTCACTTTGACTTTGAGGTCGAGGCCGGCGGCCGTTCTCTGCCCAGGTCCGCGAAGGATTGGATCCGCCAGATTAAGAATGCCACGTTGAGGCTCTCCTCCGGCCCAGAGTCCCCGGCCGTTTCAACACCAGCGCTGGCGTTGGAGGGCACGTGGACCTATCGAAAACAAAAGGTGTCCAGCCCCCGCTTCTTGATCAGTTGTCCTTGGTTCAAAGGCCAGGGCCGTGCTGAACTCACACCGGAACTCACGGAATCTCCACTGGGCCTACAAATCCGCGCGACACTGGAATCCGGCACCTTGGGAGCATGGCCCTTCCAGAACGCCTCGGTGCAAATGAGCTATCGCGATGGCGTGTGGGAGTCTCAGGAGAGCACGTTTCAGTTCCTGAACGGCCGAGTCACGACCAAGGGACACCTTCGCGGCTCAGGCACGGACCTCACGCTGACCGCCGAGAACCTATCGCTTGCCGCTCTAAACCAGGAAGGAAAACCCCGCATCTTGGAGGGCCAACTCAATGCCTCTTGCGCACTGAAAGGCCCGTGGGACAACTACCAGCTCACAGGCGCCTGGTGGCTGAGCGGTGGGGCCTGGGGGCCAACCGCGTTGGGCGAGGCGAAGGGCGACCTGGAGATGACAAGGACGGAGTTCCAAGCCCTGGGCAAATCGGAGACCACCCATTTCCGCGTCGCGCTTGCGGGACACCAAACGTCTGAAACGATCCATCTCGATCATCTTGACATCACCCTGCCCAGTGGAGCATCGCTGAGCGCGGAAGGTCGCTACGAACCCCGGCCCCAATCTCTACGCTTCACCTGGTCTATCGCTCAAGCAGACATCGTGACCGATCTTCCTTTTTTGAGCCTCACGAGCATTCCGCTCCGCGGACACGCCTCCGCCCAAGGTCACATCACCGGCACGGCCCAGGACCCCCAGGTGAAAGCGACCCTCGAGAGCCGCGATTTGACTTTCTACGAGAAGCCTCTCGGTCTGTCTTCCGGGAACCTGATCTATGACAAGGGCCGCTTGGCGCTCCCTTCGATTCAAATTGGACAAGGCATTCGTGGTCAATATGCCGAGAACAAGGGCACGGCGAGCTTCCAGGATGTCGTCATCGGCTCTTGGACGGTGCAGCGAGGGCATCTCCTTTTCCAACTTCGGCCTCAAGCTTTTGAAATCACGAAACTATCGCTTGAGAACAAAACCGCTGAACTCCTGGGCCAGGCCAAAGCTTCATGGAAAACGCGCGGCACCTCCGGACAAAATGAATGGGAATGGGCTGGAAAAGGCAGCCTCAAAAGCCGTTCTGCCCCGGCGCCCTGGGATATTCCTTTTGAATTCACTGGGAAGTTCTTTACAGGACAAGACAAGCGCGAAGGTAATCTGGTGTTCCAGGCGCCTCTTTGGGATGGCCGTTTACGAGCGGAGTACGAACAATCCGGTTCTGCTGAAAATCCCGAAGACAAGGTCCGTGCGCGCTTACGAAGTGCCCGATGGAGGGCCTTCCCATTTTCCGCGGACCTCGAAGCCTCCTGGGGCAGAGGCGGCCTGAATCCGCTCCGTATCAGCGGTCGCATGGCGTCAGGGGGGGACTTTGAACTGATCGGGCACGTGACACCGGATGCCGAGGTCCGTGGCACACTTCAGTTGAAGGCCTTGAATTTAGCGGCCCTTGCTGAAAGTCTTCATTTTCCCAAGCGGCTGGAGGGGTTGGCCGACACCACGCTCACCCTGAGTGGACCGCTCTCGCGACTCCAGTGGACTGGACACTTGGCCGCGGGCCCCCTCACGTATGCCGCCGGCACAACCCATCCTTTTAAGCTCGACAAGCTCGACATGACGATGACCCTGGCTTCCTTGGCCGAGAACTCCAACATCTGGCGTCTCACCCTCACCGAGGCGGAAGCCAGGACCCTGGAAGAGTTGGTGCGCTTCCACAAAGGCAGCTATGTGGAGTTTGCGGACTCTTCGCCCGCGCGCCTGGTCCTGGGCCTGGACCTACGCAACCTCCACCTGGGCGTCTTTACCCTCTTTGGTGGTCTGGGCATGGAAGGCACGTGGCAAATCAAGCCCGAAGGCTTTGCCATTCAAACCAAAGCCCAAACGAGGTCTCTCTTTATCAATGACTATGAGCTTGAAGAAGGCATTCTTCAGGCTGACTATTACAACGGCGAGTTAAAGTTCTCCGCGCCGGCCAACGCCGGGCCCCTCATCACAGGAACGATCAACTTCCAGAAGTCCCCACAACTTCGGATCTCGGACCTCTTTATCTCGGGGAAATATGAACAAGGGCTGGCCCTCACAGGCGAAATGGGGCCCCACCACTGGGACTTCAAAATGGAAGGCCGTGGTATGGACATCAGCACGTTGGGTGAGCTCTCCGGCTTCCCTTATGCGATCAGCGGCGCGGCCGATTTGTCCGTCGTGGGGCGCGGTGACTCGAAGCACCCGCATGTTGAAGGGAGCGTGGACCTTGATCGTGGAAGCATCTTGGGTCTTGCCTTCCGGTCGGGGACCGCGGTGTTTGTGTGGCAGGACGATCGCATCACCTTTTCCCGGCTCTTCCTGAGTGATCCTGGTCATTACGGCCTTGAGGGTTCCGGGGTCTTTCCACTTCGCCAAAAAGCAGAGTTCGGAAATCCAGAGAACCCCGCGGGCACGCCTTCTCAAGTCTTGCGTGCCGCCAAAAGCGCCGCCCCCTCCTCACCACCCATCGATTTTTCCATTCGATTGCACGACGCCAATTTGAGCCTCCTCAAATCCTTTTCGAGGGAAGTCCGTGAAGCCAAAGGGCCAGTCGAAGGTCTTCTCCAAATCAAAGGGACTTTGGACAACCCGCAGCTCCGAGGATCGCTTCGCGTGACCCATGGCGACATCACGGGTGCGCATTATTTCCGTCGGCTGCGCGGCGGAACCCTGGCCTTGGATTTTGATGACAACACCCTCACGATCAAGGACTTACGAGGCAAGTCCGGAGATGGAGAGTTCAAAGGAACAGGGAAGATCACCCTGTCCGGTTTTCTCCCTTCCGCCTATGATGTCCAGCTTGCCGTGGTCTCAAGCAAGGGGGTGGAAGTTCAAGTCCCGGAGCTCGCGATTCCCGACAGTCCGCTCGCCAAACGGTTTAAGTTCTTGACCACCGATTCGCGTTGCGACGTGCAGGGTCATGTTGCCCTTCGCGGACCAGCGGAGTCTCCCACCTTCAGCGGGGAAGGGATCTTTTCGAACGGTCACTTCACGTTCCCGCCTTCCAGCAAACGGCCCCCTCCGACAGCCGTACTGGAGTGGTTCAGGCGTATTTACTGGGACGTAAACCTGAGATTTTTAGACAGCGCCTGGTTTGAAAATGAACTCGTGCAAGCCAGTGTCGCTGGACAGCTGGCCCTCAAGGGGCCCAGCGACGCTTTGGAGGTGAATGGCGGGCTCGATATCAACCAGGGTCGCATCAGCTATCTTGGCCTTCAGTTCGACATCCGGCAGGCTCGCTATGACGTCCGTTCCGAAAAAAGCGGTGCGCGGGTGATCAACACCCCCTACATACGCGGGATCGCGGAATCGCAAGCCCAGGCGGTCGATACCGTGAGCGGCGGCACAGGGGGGAGCCGCTTGAGCACCAACGATACCATCACGCTGAACATCGATTACGCGCCTGTGGACCAAATCAAACCACGACTGACGTCCGCCGTCAATCCCACGATGACCCAGGACAAACTCCTGGCGCGCGTCACCCAAACCGATACCGAGAACCTGACCGTCCAAGAACGCAACTATCTCTATCAGAAGCAGCTGGTCAGTCTCATTGACTCAAGCCTGACCACGCCGCTGGCCCAGAACGTCCTCAAGAAAGCTGGAATCGCCGATCGGCTTCACGTGCAGCACATCTTTGACCCCAACACGGCGGCGGGGGGGGACTTAAACGCCGCCCCCTCCCAACAGCAATCGACCGCCCTCAATCTCTTGGCCAATACCAAGTACACAATCGAAAAAGATCTTTCAAAGAAAGTCTCCGTGGGCTACGGAGTTCGGTTTATACCGTCCTCCCAGGTTGATGCTGAACTGCAGCAGAGAAAAATCGACCTCATCTCCGATGTCCAACTCTCCTACCGCGCGTTCAAGAACCTTTATCTGCGCGGGTCTTTTGATTTGCCCAACTCGGCCCCCGGGATCCTTCCCGATCGCCGTGTCACGATCGAACCCCGCTGGCGCTTCGGCTGGTGGGGCAATACGAACAAGGGAAAAAAGAAATAGCGGGTCCGAGGCCTCTCCTTCCTCCTCGGTGATCATAGGCATTTTGATATAATTCGCAGAAATTATAGTCTGAGGAGTGTTCTTGCTACATTTTTCGAAGCGATTTCGATTTTCATTATTGGTTTTGCTTGGAGCATGCAGCGTCGGTGGGATGGTTCGGGCAGAGGGCACGCCCGGGATCTCTCTGGCGGCTGCACTGGGAGAGCTTCCTGTTCCCACGGATGTTCTCTCCATCTCCAGTCCTACGGAGGCCTCTGACGAACCGGGCGTTCCAGAAACTGAACAGGAATCCAAGCGCCTGAATCGTTTTGCCCGCATCCTTAAAATCCAGACGGAAGGCAATCGCAACGTCCGAGAGCGCGTGATCCTCGCTCAGGTCAAAACCCATAAGAACGATCTCTATGACCCGGCCAAGCTCAGCAAAGATGTCCAGGCGATCTACGGCATGGGAAACTTCGAGGACGTGTCGCTGGAAGTCACGGATGTCCCCGGGGGCGTGATCGTCACCTTCAAAGTCGCGGAAAAGCCCGTCGTCAAGCGCATCGACTTTAAAGGGAACAAGAAGTTAGGCTCCAGCAAGCTTCGGGACAGCCTGACGCTCAAGGAAAGCGATCCCCTCGACAAGTTCAAGCTGAACATCGATGTCGAGAAAATCCTTTCCGTCTACAAGGATGAAGGCTTTGCCGCCGCTCAGGTGGAGCCCTTTTCCACGACCGACGACACCCAACACGTTTCCATTACCTTCTTCATCACCGAGGGGACCCAGGTTCTGGTGAGCCAGGTCGAGCTTTCGGGCGTGAAGGCCTTTGAGCCCAAAAAGATCCAAAAGTTAATGAAAACACGCCGGAAAAAGGTCTTCAAGCAGGACGTGCTCGTCAAGGATGTGGAAGAAATCATGAAGTTTTATAAGAACCGCGGTTATCAGAATATCCGGGTCCCGGAACCAACGCAGACTTTCAATGAAGACAAGACGCGTCTGACGGTCAGCGTGACGGTCGAAGAAGGCCCTCTTTTTCGCTTTGGCAAGACCTCTTTTCGAGGCAATGCCATCTTCCCCAGCGAGAAACTCCATCCGGCTGTCATTTATAAATCTTCCGATGTATACAGCCAGGAGAAAGTCGACCAGACCATGGGCCGGCTCCAAGACGTTTACGGGTCCCAAGGCTATATTCGCGTCAACATCGCGACCGAGTTCAACCAAGACGCCCCGCAAGGCATCGTCGACCTTGACTTCAAGATCACCGAAGGCGATGTGGTGTATGTCGACCATATCGGCGTCGAAGGCAATACGCACACGAAGGATTACGTCATCCGCCGGGAAATCAAACTCAGAGAGGGTGATCCTTTCAGCTCCGTGCTGGCCCGCAAGAGTGTGGAAAGGCTTTACAATTTAGGCTTCCTCGACAATATCGACGTCGATGTCCAACAACCCAGCTCTCCCACCAAAGCAGACATCATTTTCACCGTCACCGAAGGAAAACCCGGAGTTCTTTCCGCAGGCGCCGGCTACTCTTCGGTCGACGGTTTGATTGGCACGCTTTCGGTACAGCACATGAACTTCCTCGGCCGTGGCCAGCGCGTGAACGTGCAGTGGCAATTCGGTTCTCGTACCAACAGCTTCGACATCGGATGGTCGGAGCCATGGTTTATGGGCAAACCCTTGACGCTCGGCTTGAATGTCTTTAACGTGACCCGTACCCTGCAGCTGAACACCGTTCGGGATGCTTACAAAACCCACGACGTTGGCGGAAGCATCACCGCCGGGCCCCGTTTCTCAGACATCTACAACCTGCTCTTTAGTTACTCCTTCGCTCTCCGTCGGCGTTTCGACGTGTATAACAATCCCGCCAACCCTATCCTGACCGATGTCATCCGAGGGCAAGTCCTTGGCCCTGAAGCGATTACAGACCCCACGATCTCAGAAGCCCGCAAAAAGACGTCTAACTTAGGACAGCAATTCATTCGCGATACACGCGATAATCAATTCGACCCGACACGAGGCATGAGGACCTCCTTGGCCATCACCGAGGGCGGCCTGTTTCCGGCAGACGCGATTAAATATGTGAAGCCCATCGTCGACGAAAGTCTCCACATCCCGACCTTTTGGAAATTTGTGTTATCGCTCCACGGAAATTGGGGCATGGTGAAGCCTTGGGGGGGGGACAAGCGTGACGATATCGTCGATGAACTCTTCCACATTGGCGGCGCCGACACGGTGCGCGGCTACGACTTAGGCCGCGTCGGTGCGATCAACGGCGGGGAGATCGCTCACGTCTATAATGTAGAATATAAATTCCCGATAGCCCCCGATGAGCGCGGCAGGACCCTGTTGCAAGGCGTGTTTTTCTATGACATCGGCGGCTCTTGGAACGAAATCTCCGGTATTAACTATCAAATCGGCTCAGGGCGGACCAACCTCAAACAAGGGGTCGGTTTCGGCGTTCGATTTAAGACGCCCGTGTTTCCCTTGCGTTTAGACTGGGGGCATGCTCTCAATGCCGCCCCAGGGGAAGCGCAATCGCAGTTTTACTTTACCGTAGGGAGTCTCTTTTAATGAATAGATGCGGAACCGTCGCGCTTGCATTTTCTCTCCTGGCTATGGGTGAGGTCCCGCTTTTTTCGGTCGAAATTCCGCTCGAATCTTTATCCGCTTCTCGCATCGGGTACGTCGATTTACAGAAGGTCTTTGACACCTACCCCGAGAAATCTTTTGCGGAAGGGGATCTCTTGCGTGAAGTCGAGAAGCGCAAACGCGAGCTTGGCCAGCGCCAATCCCTCATCAACACCCTTCGGCAACAGATTGCTTCGGATCAAGAAGCCCTCCAGCAGTCCCGGGGGGGCTCGGCTGTCATCGTTCCGGCCAATAATGTCCCGGATTTGACGCCCGCTGCTCCAGCAGCGCCTGCGGTCGCCACCAGCACGCCAAGCGCCAAGACCTCCGTCGAACCTTACCCTTTGGAAGATCCCTTGGCTGGCTTGCCTGGCCATGATGCAACGACCCTTACGGAACGGGTCCAGCAGGGTCCCCCGACCCAGCTGCCTGGCATGAAGCCAGACAGCACGAAGAAGGGTTCGCTGCTTGATCAGTTGGCCACGGGCTCCCCGGTTGCCTTGACTCCAGAAGCAAGAACCGCCCTTCAGAAACGAATTGATGACAACACCAAGCTTTTGGAACGCAAAACAGCGGAGTTTAAAGATTTTCGTGGCCACTCCGTTGCGGATATGAAAGTCCTGCAAACACAGAAGACCTACGGTGTGATGTCCAAGATTTACGCCGTGCTTCAAACGCTGGCGCGCGATGAAGGCCTCTCTGTCGTCCTGGACAAGGCCTATGTGCTCTATGGTGAAGATACGGTGGATTTAAGCGACAAATTGATCGCGCGTCTGGTTGAGGAGAGTCCATGATCGCCCTTGTGGCCCGTGACATTGCTCAGGCGGTCGGGGGTGATCTCTCGGGCGATGGGGCTCTCGTCATCCACGGGGCAGCGGGCCTCGATGAGGCGTCAGAGAGCGAGCTTTCATTCTTCCACAACCCTAAATATATAAGCTCCCTGCAATCCACACGGGCCCGGGTCGTCCTCATCCCACAGAAAATGAACGGGATCACGCTGCCTGAGGGAAAGACCCTCATCCGTGTCGCCAATCCGCAATGGGCTTATGCGCAGGTGCTGGGTCTGATTGATCAACAACGTCAACAGCACCCGCAGGGGGTCCATCCCAAAGCCCACGTGGAGCCCAGCGCGACGATTGGTTCGGGCACGAGCGTTTATCCTGGATGTTATATCGGCCATCGGGTCCAGATCGGCGCGAACTGCCTCCTTTACCCCCATGTCGTCCTGCGGGAAGACACCAGGATCGGCGATCGCGTGATTATCCACTCCGGCGCGGTCCTGGGAGCGGACGGCTATGGCTTTGCCACCCAAAACGGCCGGCACCATAAGATCCCTCAGATTGGTTGCGTTGTGGTCGAGGACGACGTCGAAATCGGCGCCAACGTCACGGTGGACCGTGCGACGACGGGCGAGACGCGCATCGGAGCGGGGACCAAGATCGATAATCTTGTTCAAATTGCCCATAACGTCCACATCGGACGCGACTGTCTGATTGTGGCCCAGGCGGGCATCGCGGGCTCCACGAAAATCGGCAACCGTGTGACCCTGGCCGGCCAATCGGGCGTGACGGGGCATATCACGATTGGCGACGGAGCCGTGATCGCCGCGCAATCCGGCATTATGAACGATGTCGAACCAGGCGCGGTCCTTTTTGGAACCCCTGCGCGGCCCCATCGGCAGGCGATGAGACTCCAGGCCATTTACGGCAAACTCGAGGAACTCTATGAGGCCGTTAAGGAACTTAGGAAAAAATTATGAGCACACGTCAACACACCATCGTGAAGGAAATCGAATACAAGGGCATTGGCCTGCACACCGGCAACCTGTGCGAGGCTGTCTTTAAGCCCGCGCCGGAAAATACAGGCGTCACACTGGTTCGAACCGATTTAGAGGGCCGACCGCAAATCAGAGCACATTATTCCAAGGTCGTGAGCGTCATCCGCGGAACGACACTTGGCAATGAGCTCCTGCGGGTGCATACGATCGAACATATGCTCTCCGCTGTCTACGCTCTGGGCATCGACAATTTGGTCATTGAGCTTAATGCCAATGAACCTCCTGTGGCGGATGGCTCAAGCCGCGTGTTCTTTGACGCGCTTCAAGGAGCAGGCCTCGCCGAACAGAATGCCGAGCGGCAGATCTTGGCACCGACCGAACGCTTGGAATACCGTGCGGGGGAAACGGTCATTACGCTGGAGCCGGCCGATGAGCTCCGGCTAACAACCGTCCTGATCTACAAGCACCCGCTGATCCAGCAGCAGGAAATCACCGTCACCATTGAACCGGAGCGTTACCGCAAGGAAATCGCCACCGCGCGAACGTTCTGTTTCGATTACGAAGTGGAGGCACTCAAAAAGCAGGGGCTCGCGCGTGGAGGATCTCTCGACAACGCGGTCGTGGTAGGCCTGGACCGCATCCACAACAAGGAGAAGAGCTTGCGTTTCCCGGACGAGTTCGCGCGCCACAAGGCGCTCGACCTCTTGGGCGACCTCTTCCTCCTGGGCGTGTCCCTCAAAGCGCATGTCAAGGCCATCAGGCCTGGCCATGGTCACAATGTTAATTTTGTGAAGATGGTTGCTGAGAAGTGTTTATCGGAGGCCCCTTATGCCATCCACCGTCCTTAATTTCGACGAACTCAAAAAGGCGATTCCTCATCGGTTTCCCTTTCTCCTGGTCGACAGGGTGACAATCACAGAACCCGACAAAAGTGCCGTCGGCATCAAGTGTGTTTCAGGCAATGAACCTTTTTTCCAGGGCCACTTTCCAGATCGCGCGATCATGCCGGGCGTCCTCATTGTCGAAGCATTGGCCCAGGTCGCCTGCGCGCTTTTTCTTTTTAAACCTGATGCCAAGAATAAGCTCGCCTTTTTTATGGGCATGGAGGAAATCAAATTCCGCAAACCGGTGGTTCCCGGGGATCGCCTGGAGCTCAAGGTGGAGGTCCTTCAAATGCGTTCCAAGTTCGGGAAAGCCAAGGGAGAAGCTTTTGTGGAAGGCCAGCTGGCCACGGAAGCCGTTTTTAGCTTCGCGATCGTCGACAAGGAGGCGCCTCCGGGATGACCCCACCACCTCTTTCTTCGCGATCGCAAGTGACCCCCAGTCTGCTACTGCGGATTAGGATTTACACACTTGCTCTGATCAATAACATGGCTTCATGCATGCGAGTAAAAGCAAAGAAAGAGGTGGTGGGGTGAGCACAGGCACCACGAGCGAGTCTCTCCTTCATCCCACCGCCCTCGTTCATCCCACCGCGCGGGTGGACCCTACAGCCAAAGTCGGCCCCTATGCCATCATCGGCGAAGAAACGGTGCTTGGGCCGCGCGTCTCCGTTGGCCCGCATGCCGTTGTGGAATTTGCCGATGTTGGAGAAGGTTGCCAGATCCACGCGGGCGCCTTTGTGGGCACCGCGCCCCAGGACTTGAAGTACCGTGGCGAGCCGACACGATTGACGATGGGCGCCGGCTGTATCGTACGGGAAGCCGCGACGCTCAACCGCGGCACCTCCGCCACGGGCGTGACGCGTATCGGGTCGCGCTGCCTTTTTATGGCCTATTCCCACGTGGCCCATGACTGCGTGATTGGAAACGAAGTCATTCTCGCGAACTCCGTCGCGGTCGCCGGACACTGTGAGGTGGGCGACTGGTCGGTCATCGGCGGCATGGTGGGCTTGCACCAATTTGTGCGTGTCGGCAAACTCGCGATGATCGGCGCTGGCGCCATGGTACCGCTCGACATCCCGCCTTTTGCCCTCGCATGGGGAGACCGCGCGCGCTTGGCAGGCTTGAACCTGGTGGGTCTTCGGCGGCGGGGATTTGCTCAAGAGATGATCAAGGACTTAAAGATCGTCTTCCGGGAGGTCTTTGATCCATCCGCTCCTCTTAAAGATCACGTGGCACGCCTCCTTAAGACGGAACGACCCCAACCGGTTATGGAATTTCTGGCCTTCATCCAACAAAGCCAGCGCGGTATCTGCCGACCATCCTCGAAAGACGAACCATCCGAAAATGCCTAAAGCCCTTGGGCTGATTGCCGGGAACGGCAAATTCCCAATCCTTTTGGCACAGGAAGCCAAAAGGCGCGGCGATACCATCATTGCGGTGGCGCTCAAGGAAGAGGCGGATCCTGCCCTTGAGAAGTGGGCGGATGAGCTCACATGGCTTTCGATTGGGCAGCTGGGCAAAACCATTTCCTTTTTTAAAGACCATGGCGTCAAGGAAGCCGTGATGGCCGGCCAGGTGAAGCACACGCAGCTTTTCCGGAACATCCTGCCGGACTGGCGCGCGGCCAAGCTTCTGACGAAGCTCGTCAACAAAAAGGCGGAGTCGCTCCTGGGCACGGTGATTGCGGAGTTTGAGTCCGAGGGAATTCATTTTTTGCCTTCCACGACCTACCTGGAAAGCTGGCTCAGCGCCCAGGGCACGATGACCCGCCGGGCGCTGACATCAGAGGAGAAGGCCGATATTGACTTTGGCATTCCGCTCACCAGGGCGATTGCCGGTCATGACATCGGACAGACCCTTATTGTGAAGGACAAAACGGTTGTCGCCGTCGAGGCCATGGAAGGAACGGATGCCTGCATACGACGAGCAGGGGAAATCGCCGGCCCGGGCTGTGTCGTGATCAAGATGGCCAGGCCCAATCAGGACCTCCGGTTCGATATTCCCGTCATCGGTCCAAAAACCCTCGCCTCTCTGCAGGCCGCAGGCTCCCGCGTGATGGCGCTTGAGGCGGGGAAAACGCTTCTCCTTGAAAAAGAACAGCTCCTTAAGGACGCTAATGCCGCTCAGCTCACTCTTACAGGCGTTTAAGTCAAAGGACAAGCACCCGGAGATAGGCCGCCTTCGCGTCGCCGTCCTTGGCGCCGGTCGCATGGGGCAATTCCATCTGAAGCACCTCGCCCGGTCAAAGGCCGCGGCCCTCATCGGCGTTCTCGACGCAAACCCTGAGCAGGCCCGCCTCGCCGCGAGAAAATTCAGAACGGAAGCGTTCACGGATTCCGCTCGGCTCCGGGGCTTGCTTGACGCTGTCATCGTCGCGACCCCTACCCCATCCCATTACGAGGTCGCGCGGCAATTCCTGGGACAAGGTGTATCCTGCCTCATCGAAAAACCTCTCGCCTCGACCGTCGAGGAGGCGGAAGCGCTGATCCAGCTCGCGGCGCAAAACCAGTGTGTCCTGCAGGTGGGCCATATCGAACGTTTTAATCCCGCGGTCATGGAAGCGGTCAAGCACATCGACCATCCCCAGTTTATCGAAGTCAATCGTTTAGGGCCCTTCGACCCCCGCGTGGCCGAGATCGGCGTGGTCCTGGACCTCATGATCCATGACCTGGACATTGTTCTTTTTCTTGTGAACCGCCCCGTAAGGCGGGTGGAGGCCTTCGGAGCCAAAGTCCTTTCGAGGCATGAAGATATTGCCAAGGTGAGGATTCATTTTGAGGGTGGTTGTATCGCGGACCTGTCCGCGTCCCGCATTTCACTTAAGAAATACCGCCGAATACGAGTGTTTCAGCATAATGCTTATCTTTCGCTGGACTATGCATTGCCCGAGCTGAAGGTCTATCGCAAGAAATCTGAACTCGTTCGGAGCCTGTCTGATGTTCAGGTGATCACGCCCCGGCTTCCCAAGCATGACCCCCTGGGGCTCGAGATCAGCCATTTTCTCGAATGCGTCAAGGAGAAGCGCCCACCTTTAGTGGCAGGGGAACACGGACGAGACGCGCTGCAGCTGGCGCAAGAAATCCTGAAACAGCTCAGAGTCTATGTCTAAGCCTTCCCATCTTCTGATCATCGCGGGTGATCCTTCCGCGGACCGGCATGGCGCTGCGCTCGTCGCGGCGCTCAAGCGCCGCCGCCCTGAGATCAGGGTGAGCTCCCTGGGAGGCCCCCAACTGCGCAGCGCCAGCGACGCGTTCTTATACCCCCTAGTGGAGGTGGGGGGGTTTGGGTTTTGGGAACCCCTCTTGAAGCTTCCCGAGTTATGGAAAGCTTACAGGGAGGTCAAAAAGCTCATCATGCTGGACCGGCCGGATCTTGTCATACCGATGGATTATTACGGTTTCAACATCAAGATGGCGCGCTTGGCTCATGGCCGGGGCATTCCCGTGGCCTATTACATCAGCCCGCAGGTTTGGGCTAGCCGCGCCGGACGCATTCAGAAACTGGCCGCGGTGGTGGACCGGATGCTGGTCATCTTCCCATTTGAGCTTGCGCTCTACAAAAAGGCTGGAGTGCCTGCCACTTTTGTTGGGCATCCGCTCCTGGAAAGGATGCCGGAACCCGGTTCGCCCGCTCGAACCCCGACGATCGGGATCCTCCCGGGCTCACGCCCAGGCACGATCCGCCGCCATCTCCCCGTCCTTGTCGAAACGGCAAAGCGCTTACATGCTCACTTTCCGGAACTGCGATGTGTTCTCTTTCGACCTGACGAAATGAGCCAAGAGTTTTACGCTTCCCTTGTCCGTCTTGAACCCTGGATCGAGATCTCGACCGACCCACTTTATGACACACGCAAGAGTCTATGGCTTGCCATCGGCGTTTCTGGCACGGCAGCCCTTGAGAACATGCTCTTGGGCATACCGATGATTATCATGTATAAGCTCTCCACGCTGACCTACTGGATCGCAAGAAGCCTCATCCAGGTGCCCTTTGTGGGCATCCCGAATCTCCTTGCAGGAAAATCCGTCGTCCCTGAGCGGATCCAGGCCGCCGCCACACCGGAACAGCTCTTTGAGGACGCGTTGCCGCTCTTGAGCGATGCCCGTCAGCGGGAAAGTGTACGACACACCTTACTATCGCTCCGCGCCACCCTCCAAGAGGGGGGGAGTTCCCGGGCGGCTGATGTCATCCTGGAGATGATCGCATGAAGCTTTTCAAACGCCTTTCCATTTACCTGCAACCTTATCTTGCCAGGCTCATGGTGGCCATCCTTTGCATGGGGATGGTCGCCGCGCTGAACGCCCTTCGCATCTACCTGGTGAAGCCCCTCCAGGACAAGGTGTTCCTGGCCCACGACATGTCGATGCTTCAAACGCTTCTCTGGGCTGTTCCGACCATCTCCTTGGGCCTTGGATTTTTCTCCTATGTCCAGAATTATCTGATGGCCTCCGTTGGCCTCCGGGCCGTGAATGATATCCGCCAAAAACTCTTTAATCATCTGCAGGACCTCTCTTTGGATTTTTTTGCTGGGACATCGACCGGGAAAGTAATGGCCAGGTTTACCAATGATTTATCAGCCCTGCAAAATGTCATCGCACGGGCGCCGGTCTACTTTATTCGTGATGGTCTCACGGCGATCTTTAATATCGGTCTCATTTTTTATCTCAATTGGCGCTTTGCCCTGCTGACGCTTGCGATTCTTCCCTTTTCAGCCGCCATCATCATCTTTCTTGGCAAGCGCCTGCGGAAGGTCGGAAGAAAAGGTCAGGAACAAATGGGTGACCTTTACACCGTCATTCAGGAAAATATCCTTGCCGCACCCGTGGTGAAGGCTTATAGCGCTGAGAAGGTGGAATCGGAACGGTTTCAGAAGTCCAACGCCCGCTTTCTGCACCTGGGTCTGCGTTTTGCTCAGGCCGATACCGTGTCCAGCCCCCTCATGGAATTGGTAGGAGCCTTAATCCTCTCCCTCCTCCTCTGGAAGGGTGGCGCGGATGTCGTCCATGGCGTCTGGACAGCGGGTTCCTTTCTAGCGTTTATTGCTTATGCCGTGATGACCTACCGGCCGCTTAAAAATTTTGCCGAACTGAATGCTCAGCTCCAGCTCGGTTTGGCTTCTTCGGAGCGTGTTTTTGAGCTCATTGACCGAGTGCCGATGATTGCCGAAGCTGTTGATGCAAAAATCTTTCCAGCATTTTCGCAATCGATTACTTATGAGAATGTGACGTTCAAGTACCCCCATCATGAGCGCCCCGCGCTGACGAGCATATCGCTCCAGGTCAAGGCGGGAGAAATCGTGGCTTTAGTGGGCGCTTCGGGTGCGGGAAAATCAACACTGGCACTCCTCCTGCCCCGGTTCTATGACCCCTCCTCGGGACGAATTCTCCTGGATGGCCAGGACATCCGTTATGCCACTTTTTCATCACTCCGGAAACAAATTGGTCTTGTCACCCAGGAAGTGCTCCTTTTTAACGAGACCGTTCGCTATAACATCGCTTATGGACGCCCAGAGGCCTCCCAAGTCGAAATTGAAGGGGCTGCCACGGCCGCCAATGCTCACACCTTCATTCAAAGACTGCCTCAGGGGTACGATACGCTCATTGGCGAGCGCGGCACGCGCCTCTCCGGTGGAGAACGTCAGCGCCTCTCGATCGCGCGCGCTCTCCTGAAGAACCCGCCGATCCTGCTCCTCGATGAAGCCACCTCGGCATTGGATGCGGAATCGGAGCGACTCGTTCAGGAGGCCCTCGAACGTCTCATGGAAAATAGAACCGCCCTGGTGATCGCCCATCGCCTGTCGACCGTTCGCCGAGCGGACCGGATCGTTGTGTTGGACCATGGCCGCATCATTGAAGAAGGCAGCCACGCGGCCCTCCTCGCCAAAGAAGGGACCTACTTTAAGCTCCACAATTTGCAACTCCTCCACTAGCCGGAAATCTTCGGTTCATTTTGCGTCATCGTCTGAACTCGATGCACTTTTTTGTGCCGTCACCCCGGCGAAAGCCGGGGCCCAGTTCAACGGCGATGGACTGGATCCCGGTTTTCACCGGGATGACGACAACTGCAGATTCCCGGCTAGCCCTGAATACGGCACGACATTCCGTGTCGGTCGTGCAAAAAAATCACACCACGCCGCGCATCTCGACGCAAATCTCTCATCCTGCCAATACAGATTTACACCTGGAATTCAAGCTAAAAGAGATTATTGCTATCGTCCGATTTTTGCCTTCGTTCACATGAATTATTATCTCTTTACCTTGGGCTTTGCCTCTTGCCAAAAATCCGGTCTTTCCTCACACTGGATTCAAGAAAAGGCAACTAGCAGGAGGCTATGACCTATGCTGAAAACAGGACTCTATTTTCTCTTCGCATCATCGCTCGGAGTGCTCTACCGGAATCCCGACTATGCCTTCGGCATGAATCCCGCTCTCAAATGGGCGTGCTTCGCCGGCCTGACGTGTGCCCTGATCTGTTTTATCGGGACCTATCTCAGGACGCAGGCACCGGAGCTTCTGAAAGTCTTCACGCATCGGCACATGATAAAATCGCCTGCGTGGAAGGCTTCTTCGATCGTCTAGCGCTTTACTATACCGATTCCCAAACGACCACCACACCTGCCAAAGGGGTGGTGGTTTTTCTTCATGGCTTCCCGTTTGACCATACCCTCTGGGACGCGCAGGCCGCCCTTCTTGCCCGGGATTTCCGCGTCATCACCTATGACCAGAGAGGGTTGGGAAGGAGCAGCGTGCCCCTTCACGCTTATCTCTTTGAGTCGTTTGTTGATGATCTCTTGACTCTTCTGGACCACCTTCACGTGACAAGGGCCGTGCTTTGCGGTCTTTCGATGGGGGGATACGTCGCTCTGCGTTGCGCCGAGCGTTCACCGGAGACCATACAAGGGCTCGTCCTGTGTGACACGCGTAGTGAAGCCGATACCAATGCCGTCAAGCTCAAACGCTCTGCCGACCTGCGCATAATCCGCGAGCAGGGGATGGAAGCCTTCGCGGACAATTTTCTGAAGAGCGTCTTTTCGCCTGTCACAGGGGCTTCCAAGCCGAACGTCGTCCATGCTGTGCGAAACATGATCCTTTCGTGCCCGAGCGAAGGTATTCAGAAGGCTCTCGTGGCCCTTGCGACCCGGACCGATACCACCGGAGCTCTCTCAAATCTGCGCGCGCCATCACTTGTTCTGGTGGGAGAAGACGACCGCATCACGCCGCCTTCTGCCGCACGTGAGCTGCACCAGCGCCTCCCGGACTCCGAACTCGTCCTCATCCCCGAAGCCGGCCACCTGAGCAACCTGGAAAATGAAGCGGCCTTCAATAGCGCGCTCTCGCGCTTTATGTCACGATTCGTCTCATGAACATCTTCGCAGGGCCTCTGAAGCGATGGACATGGCTCTTTTGGTCGGTCGTATTCTGCTGGATGGTCCTTTACAACATTCGCCCTATCCAGGATCCAGACCTATGGTGGCACCTGGCCAGCGGCCGCTACATGGTGCAACACCTTTCCGTCCCCCGCGTCGACGTTTTTTCCTTAACCGCTCGCGGCAGCGCCTGGGTGAACACCTATTGGCTCCAGGAAATCCTGGCCTATTTCATTTATTTGTTCGGTGGCCTGAAGGGCATCATTCTGGCCAAGTCCCTTTTTGTCGCTGGCCTGCTTTTAATGGTCGGGAGATATCATCGCGAACACCCACGGCCGACGGGCGTTGCTTTTCTGGGCGTCGTCTGGATGTTCTTGGCTGCCCACCCCCGAGGCTTTGGGTGGGAGGAAAAAGCGAGCTATGTTTCGTTGGGTTTGATGGCGTTTCTTTACCATACGCTGTATTTTCGCCGGGGCGAGGCCCAACGAAGGCTCTTCACATATTGGCCTGTATCCTTTCTCTTATGGGCCAACATGCACAGAGGCTTTATGCTGGGGCTGATCGTTCTCGGCATCTACGTCTGTGCAGAGGGGCTCAAGAAAGGGGCCCCGCGCCTCAAGCTCATGCTCTATGGAACAATTTGTGTGCTTGCAACCCTGTGCACACCCTATGGGTGGCAAGTGTATGGGATGGGATGGCAGGATTTCACGCTCTCACCAGCGCACGTCCTGGGCTGGGCCCAGACCCCTTTTCGCCATTTGGAACTCTATTGGCTTACGCTGATTTTATTCTGGACCGCGATGGGATGGACACTCTGGAAGAAACGCTCTTGGGGAGGGGCGTTCATCGTCACGAGCCTCCTCTTGAGCGTCCTCAGCGCGCGCTTTGCCTCGCTCTATCCCTATTTCATCCTTTGGGCTGTCCCATGGCTCCTGCGCTTGATTTCGGAAGAGTCGGATCTTCTTGGCAGACCTCAAGTCGTTGGCGTCTTATTGATCATCCCTCTTCTTTCTTGTCTGAGTGTCCGTCCCAGGTTCGGCATTAACACCAACACGTTCCCGGTTGATGCTGTTCAGTTTCTGAAAGACAATCGCCTACGGACGCCTCTTTATCATGACTACGAGCAGGGAGGCTTCTTCTTGTGGTCGCTGGAAGGTGAGCCGCCCGTTCTGATCGATGGTCGCTATCCTGCCGTGGAAGGCTACAGGAGCCTTTTCCCTGAGATGCTCAGGGCCACCCAGGGCCCTCCGCTGGATTTCCAACGATTTCTGACCCACAGAAACATCTCCTGCGCCGTCGTGAAATATCCAGCCCAACAGCAGCTGCCCTCCACCTTCCGATATTATTTCCCGATCCAAGACTGGGCCCTGATCTATTGGGATGATGTCGTGCTGTGCTTTGTAAGGCGCTTGCCTCAATTTCAGAGAGTCCTTCGGCAATATGAGTTTGCTCATCTGGATCCTGATGCCGACCTCCGGTACTGGGTCCAGACGGTATGGCGGTCGGCCCCACCCTCCAAAAAGAGCCTGATCCGTAAAGAACTGGAGCGCAATGCGAGAGCGCATCCGGGAAGTCGCAGGACCCGCCGTTGGCTCGAAGTCGTGAGCGGCTTGGTATAATTAGCGAGTGAACATTACCCTCAACGGTGAGACGAAAGTATTCGAGCCCTCACTCTCGCTGCAACAACTCCTGGATGAACTGAAAATCCCCGCGGGGCGCGTGGCCTGCGAAGTGAATCTCAAAATTATTAAGCGCGCTTTTTACGCAAGCACGCCCCTCCGGGAGGGGGACACCGTAGAAATTATCCACGCCATAGGAGGCGGTTAATGCAAACGGATTTGCCATTTCTCATCGCCGGAAAAGCCTATCCTTCTCGTCTCATTCTGGGCACCGGTAAGTATAAGACGCTAAGCGTGATGAAGGAAGCGCTCCTGGCGGCTGGGCCCGCGATGGTGACGGTGGCCATTCGGCGGGTCGATTTGAATGATAAGTCCTCCCAATCGTTTTGGAGTTATCTGCCGAAAGGACTGCCCATCCTGCCGAACACAGCTGGGTGCTACACCGCCGAAGAGGCCATTCGAACAGCACGACTCGCGCGCGAGGCCTTGGAGACCGATCTCATTAAAGTTGAAGTGATTGGGGACGCGAAGACCTTGTTCCCTGATGTCGAAGCGACGCTCATCGCGACACGGACGCTCGTCAAAGAGGGCTTCACCGTGTTGCCGTATACCAGCGATGACCCGATCGTGGCCAAACGCCTGGAAGAAGCAGGGGCTGCTGCTGTTATGCCGTTGGCAGCGCCCATCGGCAGCGGACAGGGCATTTTGAATCCTCTCCCTGTACAGTTTATTATCGAGCAAGCAAAAGTGCCCATCATCGTCGATGCCGGTGTGGGGACCGCTTCGGATGCGGCTCTGGCGATGGAGCTGGGGGTCGCAGGTGTGCTCATGAACACCGCGGTCGCCGAAGCGAATGATCCTGTGACGATGGCTTACGCGATGAAGCTAGGGGTCGAAGCCGGCCGAATGGCCTTCTTGGCGGGTCGCATGCTCAAAAAATCTTATGCCTCGGCTTCGAGTCCTTCGAAAGGCATCAGCCTTCCAATCAAAAGCTGACGTTTGATCGATTTAAGACGGACCAAGCCGGAGGGTGGGTTTCGTGATCTTTTCTGATCGTACACATCGTGTGCAAGCCTTCAACCGCTGGGGTCGACCGCCGACCAGGACACGAAGAGTTCGGACATTGGGCAGAAAACGTCGGTTCGTCGTGCGATGAGAGTGACTGACCGTTTTACCCGCCGCAGGACCCTTGCCACAGAGATCACATCGGAGCGCCATAGGACGGCGATTGTGACAGATTCATCGTCACAAAGCAAGTCGTCGGGTACGCTCCAATATTTAAAAGGTGTGGGCCCGGTTCGAGCGGCCCTGCTCGCCAAGATGGGGATCCTCACAAAGCATGATCTTCTTTTTTATTACCCTCGAGACTGGGAGGACCGACGACTCCGTTACTCCCTCCGAGACGCCCCGATGGGAGAAAAGGTGACCCTGCGTGCGCGCCTTCGAGAGGCTGACTTTTCGGAAACGCGCTCACGCTTGGGCATCGCGACCGCCTGGCTCGAAGATCACACCGGCCGTCTTCAGGCGGCCTGGTTCAAGAAATTAAACCCTCGTTACGATGTTTTTGCTTCCTTAAGGAGTCACCTCGTGAAAGACCAAGGGGTGATTGTGTTCGGCTCGATGGAATGGGGCCCCGAGGGAAAACAGGTCCGGGTCGAAGATGTCGCTTTTCTCGAGGATGAGAAGGCCCCTTTGGGAGGGGATGATCAATTCCATTTTGAACGGATTGTCCCACTGTATACGGTTCCGGAGGGCCTCCGTGAACGACTGCTTCGTTCTCTGATCGGGAGGACCCTCACCGCAGGCCCTCTTGCACTGGCCGATGTGGTTCCGGAGCAGATCCGCACTCAAAAGAAGATCAGGGACTTGGCATGGGCTCTACGCCACATCCATTTTCCCCAGACATGGATGGAGAAAGAGGAGGCGAGGCAAGCCCTGGCTTTTGAGGAATTCTTAGAGCTCGAAACTGCGCTTGCCAAACTCCGCCTGGTGGTGAAAAAACAAAGCAAAGCCCATGCCTATGCGCTTCGGCGCCACTTGTTGACCCCTTTCCGAGAGAAACTTCGCTTTGAATTCACAGGCTCTCAAAAGAAAGTGATACGCGAAATCTTCGACGATTTGATGAAACCAGAACCGATGAACCGCCTCCTTCAGGGCGATGTCGGCAGCGGAAAAACACTCGTTGCGCTCTCCGCCATGCTCCTTGCGGTTGAAAACGGCGGCCAAGCGGTCCTGATGGCCCCCACCGAGATCCTTGCGGAACAGCATGCCCTTAGCTTTTCGAAGTTTCTCGAAGGTTTGCCTGTTCGCGTGGCAGTCTTGACGGGCAGCAGCACAAGCTCTCAGAGAAAGCGTTTGCTCCAGAATATCGAACGCGGACAGGTTGATCTTGTTCTGGGGACCCACGCGCTCCTCGAAAAGCAGGTCCGCTTTCATCGTTTGATGCTTGCCATCATTGATGAACAGCATCGCTTCGGGGTTGAACATCGGAGCCTCTTACGAGAGAAGGGCCCCGCCCCGGATATCCTCGTCATGACCGCCACGCCCATCCCGCGAACCTTAGCCATGACCCTTTACGGCGATCTGGATGTGTCGACCTTGGACGCTCTGCCTCCAGGGCGGTCTCCCGTTCAGACTTCGCATGTTCCAGAAGAAGTGGCCCTGCGGGCCGTACGCGAGGCGGTTGAATTGGGTCGACAGGTCTATCTGGTTTATCCGCTCGTGTCTGAATCAGACAAAATTGAACTCAAGGCCGCGATCCAGGAAGCGATGTTGCTCAAAACGACGGTCTTGAGCGGCCTCCAGGTCGGCCTCATTCATGGTCAAATGAAGTCGGGGGAGAAAGACGCGATGATGGAACGTTTTCGAGCTGGCCAGATCCGAGTGCTCATCGCAACCTCGATTATCGAAGTGGGCATTGATGTCCCCAACGCCACGCTGATCGTGATTCAGCACGCCGAGCGCTTCGGGCTTTCCACGCTCCATCAACTCCGAGGCCGGGTGGGGCGCGGCCCGTTGCCATCCCAATGTCTCTTGGTTGCGGACACGCGCAGCGAAGGGGCCAAGAAGCGCATCGAGATCATGACGCAAACCACGGATGGCTTTCGCATCAGCGAAGAAGACCTCGCCCTGCGCGGCCCCGGAGAGGTTTTAGGCGCCCTGCAGCATGGGAAACCCTATTTCCGAATGGGCAATCTCCTGACGGACGCCGCCCTTATTCAGCAATCCCGTCAAGCGGCGATGGCCATCCTTCACCAGGACCCAGAATTGAAGGAAACCCAGCACCTTCCGCTTCGAAAAGCAGCCGAAGATCGCTATGGTCAAAAATGGTCTCTGACCGCTTAACCCAGCCTGCTGATCGAAATTCCCGATAGGGGAAACCCAAAGAAAACAGTAAAATGAGCCTATCTCGCTTATGGCCCGTATTGCAATCTATCCCGGCTCTTTTGACCCCGTCACCAACGGTCACCTCGATATCATCCATAGGGGCAAGCACCTCTTTGATCGGATCATTGTTGCGGTCAGTAAAAACCCTCATAAATCGCCCTTCTTCTCATTGGAAGAGAGGCTCTCGCACCTCCAGCTCGCGCTCAAAGGGCATGCCTCTATCGAAGTGGATTCCTTTTCCGGTCTTCTGGCAGATTACGTCAAGAAAAAGAAGGCTTCTGCTGTGATTCGTGGCCTCCGGGCCATTTCTGATTTCGAATACGAATTCCAAATGGCCCTTATGAACCGGCGCCAATATGCTCATTTTGAGACCGTTTTTTTAATGCCCGATGAGCGTTACACTTACCTTTCTTCGAGTCTCGTTCGAGAAATCTCCCGCCTGGGCGGCAAGGTCCATGGCCTGGTCCCTCGGTCCGTTGAAAGTGCCCTCCTGAAGTATGCCTTACGAAGGTCGTAGCGCAAGAGTCTTCACGCTCGTTGCTTGTGCTCTAAGCGGCGCCCTCTCCCTGATGACCCTTGAGCGATTTCCTGTGGGCTACTGGGCCGATGATGCGCGAGATATCTTGGCGGCAAAATCACTGTTGATGGGCGCCTATAACAACCTCCAGCTTCCCTGGCACCCTCCCGCTAATTTTCCCTTGCCGGGTTTCCCTCTTCTGCTTGCCCCGTTTGTTGGGTTCACGGAGGAGCCGTGGACGTGGCTCAAGGCGGTCCCTCTCCTCATGACTTGGATGTCCTTGGCGGGCCTTTACCGGCTCTGGAAAGACGACTTGTCATCGAAAGCGATCATGGTCGTCATCGCACTTTTTGCCTTGAACCCCACCACCTTGGTCTTTTCTAATCAGGTGATATCGGACGCAAGCTATTTGTTTCTTTTGCTGGTTGTATTGATTTCCTTTCGGCGCATCACGAGCGATCCCCGCCTCTCTCCTGGGTCGCTTTTACTCTCAACAACTGCAGCAGCGTTGGTGCGGCCCGAGGGCATGCTTCTGTTCTTAGCTCTGGGGATCGTTTGCCTCTGGCAAAAGTATTGGAAAACTTTTTGGTGTCTGTTTGGCGGTGCGCTGTGTTGGTCTGGGATGTTGATATGGAATTACACACGGACGGGTGCTCTGAGTGGCTATCAAACACTTTTCAACGAAACACTGCCCTTTTTAGCTCAAGGCCCCTGGACGCTTGTGGAAAACGGTTGGGCTATATGGAAGACGGTGACGATGGAGCTGGTTTTAGGGGTGTCCTACCAGCCCACGGGGATCGGGGGACATTTTTTGATCATGGGCCTGAGCTTGGGACTTTTGGGTGGACTTTTCAGGGGCTTCCATGCCTGGATCCAAAAGCGCCCCGAACACCATGCCTTTCAGGTCTCGGTTGGGCTTTATGTCTTGTTGCATATGGGGGTTCATACCTTTTGGCTGGCCAATCATCCGCATTATTTTTGGCCACTCCTGCCCTTCATTGCCTTTCTCATGATTTATGCGGTTGAGGCAATCGCTCACGAGCAGTCCCGAAGAGTAGTTTATGTCCTTGCGGGTGTCCTTCTGCTGGGCGCGTATGGATCACAGACGCTCTTCGCTCTCAACGAAACAGGGCGTGGAAGGCGGGACAACAAACTCCCCACGGCGACCTATGAGTGGGTTCGGTCGCAGAGTCCAAAGGATGCATTTTTTCTGGCCCCGAATGGGGCCGCTTTGTCCTTGCGCACGAACCGATATTCGCTTTCTTACATTCAGGCCGATGACCAGGACGATTTTCGAGCAAAACTCCTGGACTCGAAGATTACGCATGTCCTCGTTCACCCAATCCAATTCCTTCATGTCCGAGCTGCCCCAGCACATGATCCAAATCGAAGATGGAGAGACTTCTCTCGCTGGATCCAGAAGAACCCCAGCGCCTATGAACCCGTCTTCCAAAATCATCCAGAACACACGACGATCTACACGGTGCGAGTCGACCCTCGCTTCCTCAAGGCATACGCCAGATTTCGGTCGATCCGTCAATCGCCGCCGGCCTCACTATCAGAGCAATGGACCCTTCTGGAAGAAGCCATCCGAATCGACCCACTCCCCTGCCTGCTGAACGCTTATGGGGTGACGGCTCTCTTGTCAGGCCAAAAGCAGGCCCTTGCGATTCGACGTTTAAGGCAAGCCTTACTCCAACGTCCAGACTACATGATCGCGTGGATAAATCTTGCTCGCCTTTATAAGCAAACCGGTCAGGTCGCCCTGTCCCGTAAGGCCTATCAGACAGCCTACGAGATCGCCGATCACGAAGCTGATCCGCAACGCTGGCAAGCGGTCATTTCGAATGAACTTCGCTCATTTGAATTGTCTTGACAAGCTGAATATCTCCTGCTAACAACTCCATTATGCGTGTGCTATCTTTGAGTGATATGAGGAGGGAGGCCTCTCGAGCTCCTGCACGCATCATTCTGGCTGATGGGGATGATCCTCGTGTTCAAGAAGCATCGAGACTCGCCCGCGAACAAAACATTGCTGAACCAATCCTCCTGCGATCCTCTTCTCCTGTGATGAAGGACCGATGGGTCGAGGCGCTCCGGTCATTTCCCAAATTCAAGAACGTAACACGTACAGAAGCGGAACAGCACGTCCAAGACACGTTGATCTTGGGCTGCCTCATGCTCAAGGCACAGGAAGCCGATGGTTTGATCGGTGGTGCCACACGCACCACGGCTGATACTCTCCGCAGTGTTTTTTCTATTGTTGGACTGGCGCCCAAGACAAGCTCACTATTCGGATTTTTCTTCCTCGAGGCCCGCGATGGAAGATTGGTCCTTTTCGCAGACTGCGCTGTAACACCGGAACCATCCGCAAAGCAACTTTCCCAAATCGGACTTGGTGCCGCTCATGCCTATCAGTTTTTTACGGGAGAAGAGCCCCGAATCGCATTTTTATCATTTTCAACATACGGAAGCGCGGTCCATCCTCAAGTTGACAAGGTGCGCGAGGCGCTTCGGTTGGCCCGGGGGAAGGAGCCTTCGCTTCTGATGGAGGGGGAATGGCAAGCCGACACGGCGCTCGACCTGTTTTCGGCAAGGCTCAAGACGGCAGGAACCTCTCCCATGGCGGGACGCGCCAATGTCCTCATCGCGCCGGACCTCAATTGTGGCAATATCGCCTATAAACTGGTCCAGCGTTTAGGAGGCTGCCGAGCGGTGGGGCCTGTCCTTTGGGGAACCGCGCTGCCCGCCAATGACCTTTCACGCGGATGCTCGACCGAAGACATTTTGGATATGATCGCGCTAACATCCCTTCAGGCCCAAAAGACTAAACTTCAGGAGAACGCAACCCATGCCCGCTGAATTTCCACCGCCCGGTTCGAGCAACGCCTCAATGGCAAGTTCGCAAAGTGTTTTGGACATGGCCGAGCTGCTCCGTCTGATGATGGAGAAAAAGGCCTCTGACCTCCATATCACCGTCGGAACGCCTCCTATGCTGCGCGTTGACGGCCATATCATCTCAACCGCGTTCCCGAGACTGACGGGAGAGATCTGCCAGCGTCTCGTTTATTCACTCTTGACAGACACCCAGAAACAGCGTTTTGAGTCCGCAAGCGAGCTCGATATCTCCTTTGGCATTAAAAACATCGGTCGTGTCCGCATGAACGTCTTCCGTCAGCGAGGGGCCGTGGGCGCTGCGTTGCGGGCGATCCCTCAAACCGTTCAGCCGATGGATGAGCTCGGGCTTCCTCCGGTCTCCTACGATATTCTCAAAATTCCCAAAGGCCTCATCCTCGTCACGGGCCCTACGGGTTGCGGGAAATCGACGACGCTCGCTTCGATGATTGACCATCTGAATGGAATTCATCAGGGGCATATCGTCACAATCGAAGACCCGATTGAGTTTGTGCACACGCATAAGAAATCGATTATTAACCAGCGCGAAGTCGGATCCGACACAACCTCCTTTGGACAGGCGCTCAAATATGTCCTGCGGCAAGATCCGGACATCATTCTCATAGGTGAAATGCGCGATGTGGAAACCATCCAGGCCGCCGTGAACATCGCCGAAACGGGCCACTTGGTCTTGGCCACTTTACACACCACCGATGCGGCACAATCAATCAATCGGATTATTGATGTCTTTCCTCCTCATCAGCAATCGCAGGTGCGCGCCCAACTTTCGTTCGTCATTCAAGCGGTGTTCAGCCAACAATTGCTGCCGCGTCTCGGCGGCATCGGGCGGGCCCTCGCCGTCGAAGTGCTTGTCGCCACGCCCGCCATCCGCAATCTTATTCGCGAAGAAAAGATTGAACAGATCAGCATCGCCATGCAGACGGGAGCAAAATACGGAATGCAGACCATGAATATGGCTCTGCTCGATTTGTACATCAGGCGCCATGTGAGTTACCAGGAGGTGCTCTCGGCCTCCACGGACCCTGACGACCTGAAGCGACTGATGCAGCGCGGGGGCGTTAGCGCCACTTAAGTCGGGAACCAGAGGAGATCGACATGCCACAATTTAAATACATGGCCAAGAATGTATCAGGCAAAACCATTGAAGGCGTCGTGGATGCTCCTGCCCAGCGATTTGCTTCTGATAAGCTCCGCGGCCAGAAACTCACGGTTTTATCGCTTAACGAAGTCAAAGCGGGGGGGGATAGTTTCCTTGCCAAGATCAATCCCTTTAAGGGAGGTGTCGGGAGCAAGGATCTGGTCATTTTTAGCAGGCAACTCGCCACCCTCGTCTCCGCAGGAGTCCCCATCGTACAAGGTCTCAATATCCTCATCGAGCAAATCCAAAGTCTCGTCTTCCGGCGCATCATCTCCTGCATACGGAGTGATATTGAAAGCGGCGTGACCATTGCGGACGCGATGAAAAAACACCCGAAAGCATTCGAGGAACTCTACGTCTCGATGATCCGCGCTGGGGAAACCGGTGGCGTCTTGGACGCTATTCTCGAAAGACTTTCCTCGTATCTCGAGGCGACGGAAGAACTCAAGGGTAAAGTCAAAGGCGCGTTGGTCTACCCCCTGGTCATTAGCGGTGTGGCGGGCGCGGTGACCTTGTTCCTCCTGATTTTCGTTATTCCGACCTTTAAAAGCGTGTTTGCGAGTTTCGGCGGCGAGCTGCCCCTGCCCACACAGCTTCTCTTGAGCGTCTCAAATTTTCTAAGACAGTATTTTCTCGGTTTATTGATGTTGCCGGTGATGTTCCTTCTCGGCATTAAGCAGTGGTACAAAACAGAAAAAGGATGCTATGCCATTGACAGCCTGCTCATTCGATTGCCGTCGATAGGGAATCTGCTCAAAAAAGTGGCTGTTTCCAAATTCACCCGCACCCTCGGCACACTGATCAAATCCGGGGTGCCCATCCTGCAAGCCCTCGATACGGTTGCCAAAACATCTGGCAATCGGGTCGTTGAGGCGGCCATCATGAGAGCACGCGAGTCCATCCGTGAAGGAGAGAAGATCGCCGATCCCTTAAAAGCCTCAGGGATCTTTCCTCCCATGGTGATTCAGATGATTTCAGTAGGCGAAGAAACCGGCAATTTGGAAAGCATGCTCACCAAGATCGCCGATTTTTATGACCAGGAGGTCGATACCGCTGTGAAGGCCATGACGTCTCTCATTGAGCCGGTGATCATCTGCGTCATGGGCGTGGTCATCGGATCCATTGTCATTTGTATGTTCTTGCCCATTTTCAAAATGAGCTCACTCATCGACACCCACTAAGGATGCTGAATGCGCTGATTTGTGACACGGATTCGGCTTGTAAAATCGACCTAATTTCTAGAGGTTATTGTTGACATTGTTCGTTTCGGGTGCTAAACTCAATCACGTCGCAATAGTTGTAAAAATCTAAGGAGGTGAAAAACTAATGAACAAAAAGAAATTGTCCAGAGGGTTTACCTTGATCGAGCTGATGATCGTCGTTGCTATCATTGGTATCCTGGCAGCCATCGCAATCCCGCAGTTCGCGAGCTTGGTTGCCAAATCACAAGAAGGCCGAACCAAGGCAAACCTCGGTACGATTCGTTCAGCGCTCTCCATTTATTATGGAGACACAGAAGGCTGGTACCCTACAGGTGCAACAACTACCAACCTTGCTGCGCTTACGATAGCGGGCAAGTACCTGCAAGTTGTACCGAACTCAGACCTGCCGAAAACGACCAATAATACTGGCCACCCTTCCATTCCTGATGAAGTCAGTGCTATGGGAGATGCTGGTGGTTGGTATTACGATAACTCGCAAGGCGGGATCACGTGGGGGAGTGTGCGCGTCAATTGCAGTCACCGAGACCTTCGTAGCACGCAATGGACATCGTACTAAGTCGTCGATAGGATTCAGTGGCATCGAAAGCGGCCGCCAATTACCTTGGCGGCCGCTTTATTTGGTGTCCTTAAAGAGATCCCATGAAAGCTTCGGTTCGTCCAAGAACCAGAAACATTTCGTTCTTGATATAACGTGATCTATCTCATCAACAGCCTTCTCGGTTTATCGCTTGGCAGTTTTGCCAACGTTTGTATCTTTCGGCTCCCTCAATCTCAATCTCTTTTTAGACCACGTTCTTATTGCCCCAAATGTAAAGAACCAATTCCTTTCCTCCACAACATTCCCGTTCTAAGTTTCTTCATCCTCCGCATGCGTTGTCTTCATTGTCATTGCCTCATCTCGTGGCAATATCCTCTTGTCGAACTCCTCATGGCCAGCCTCTTTGTATTTCATTCATGGCTATTTCGAAATGAATTAGACCGGTTGATCGTCGTGAACATTCTTGCTTTTGTGCTCCTGACATTATCCATCATCGATTACTTCTATTACATTCTTCCCGACGAACTCACCCTCTCGCTCCTCTTCATCGGCATTATCGGATCAGCCGTCAACCCCTACTTTCAAGGACCTCTGCTGAAGAAATTTCTTTCCAGCTCCTGCTCGGCGCTCGCGGGGGGCTTGCTCATGTTCTTCATCGCCTGGTGTGGGGAAAAGCTCTTTAAGAAGGAAGCACTGGGGGGCGGAGATATCAAACTCATTGCCGCCACCGCTGCTGTCTTAGGGTGGCGCGGAATTTACGGGCCCCTTTTGGTCGGCTCCTTAACCGGTGGGCTTGTGGGACTCGTACTCCTTCTGTCTCGGAAGAAAAAACTGGGAGAGACACTTCCCTTCGGACCTTTCCTGAGTCTTGGCGCCTACCTCACGAGCCTTTTCCCGGGCATTTGGCCGCTATTATTTAAGGAAAGTTTATTACCCTTAATTTCCCTTGACAATAGGGGATAGGCCTGTTAGATTAAGTTCGGATTGATAATTGGACAAAAAGATGATCTCTTTACAAGCCATCAAAGGGCTTCGTTTTTTTAGACGGAAGCAAGATCTTGTAGGTATCGACATTGGAACCTGCACGATCAAGCTTGTCTGCCTTAAAAAAAGTGGCTCTCAATGGTCTCTCGTGAGATGGGGGATCATCCCTTACGCCGAGGACATCCCACTGGACACCCCGCTCATCGATCGTCGCTCACAAGCGGTCAGCGCCCTGCAAAACTATTTGAGAACGGCCGATTTCCCAACCCAAAAAGCCGTTGCCTCCGTCAGTGGCAATTCGGTCATCGTCCGATACGTAAAGATGGCGAAAACATCCCCATCCGAACTCGCCAAATCGATCAAATTTGAAGCAGAACCCTATATCCCATTCAATATTGACGAAGTCAATCTTAGTTTTTCGATTCTCGGTGAAAGCAACGAGAACGGCCAGCCTCAAATTGAAACGGTCCTTGTCGCTGCCAAAAAGGACTCCGTCGATTTGCGCGTGGACCTGCTCCGCGAGGCGGGACTGACTCCCGTTATCCTGGACGTCGATGCTTTTGCTTTGGAGAGCGCGTACGAATCTGTCTATCCTTCCTCGCAATCCGATACCGTTCTCTTCATGAATATTGGTGCCAGTTTCACCAATATGTCCATCGTTGAAAGGGGAATTAGTCGAGTCGTTCGTGATGTCTTTATCTCCGGAAATACCTTCACGAAAGCCATCCAGCAACAATTTCAGTGTGATACCAAAACAGCGGACCAGAAAAAGTTCATCCACGGCCTCACGGAAAACCTTTCCGACCCGGAAGCCCAGCAAGTCAATGAAGTTCTGATGCCCATCGCACGGGACCTGGTCGCCGAGGTTCAACGCTCCATCGATTTTTACCTCTCTCAAGGAACGGATCGATCGGTGAGCAAAATCTTCTTGTGCGGCGGGAGCGCGAATTTAAAATCTTTGGACAAATTTCTCGCCAATGAACTCAAGATTCCAGTCGAGCTCTTCAACCCTCTTTCTCTTTTGGCCAATGCCCCGTCCGACCTTTCTGAGGAGCAAAAAGCCATTCTCCCGCAGATGGCTGTCGCGGTTGGCTTGGCTACCCGCCGCGAAGGGGATGGTTCGGTATGATTCGAATCAACCTCTTACCGGCCGGACTTGAGGCTGCTCCTAGTCGGGTCAACCCAGCCATCCCTATATCGGTTCCTGTCATCCTTCTAGCGATGTTGCTCGTTCCTTTTCATATTAAGAAGATGGCAGATCGGAAGAAGCTACAGAGCGAAGTGTCTTCCATCAAGAATGAGCTCGAAACTTATGCGCCTATCATCAAGCAAGTCGAAGCATTGGAAGGCGCAAAGGCCCAGCTGACCCAAAAGAAGAGCATCATCCAGCAACTGGAAAGTGAAAGGCTTCGTTACCCGCAGTTTTTTGATGATTTCGTGAAATTAATTCCAAATAATGTCTGGATGACCAACGTCATCACAACGCATCAAGGCAATACGAATACCCTCATGGTCAATATGGATGTGGCGGCACTGGATAGCTATGCCATTGCGGACCTCGTTTCGAACCTCGAAGCCTCGCAATTATTCTCTGAAGTCGACTTGGGGGCCATCGCGATTAGTCAATCACAGACCGGCACACAAACCATGACCTTTCGCATCACCACCAACTATAAGAAAGCCGAGCAACCAACGGATGCCGCTAAAAAATCATAAAGCGATTATTGCAGGGTTATCTGCGCTCCTCTTTGGCATCGTTTGCTACAGCTACTGGACCCTGGTCTATACACCCGTTTCGAAAGCAATAGCCGTCGATCTTGCTTCAAAGGCCGAATTACAAACGAAATTGGAGGCAGCGAAGGCCCGCGCGAACCAGCTCAGCAGGATCCAAGCTGAAATGGCCTCCTTGCAGGTCGATGTTGCTGAATTGGAGAAGCAATTACCTAAAACAAGAGAACTTCCTTCGCTCATTCGCGTTCTGACTCACCGCGCTGAAGCCAATAATGTGACCTTGACCGCCCTTCGACCATCGAAGGCCGTGTCCAAAGGCCTCTATGAGGAGATCCCGTACGAGATCACAGCAACGTCCTCCTTGCATAGTATCGGGCACTTTTTAACAGCCATGGGCAAAGGAGATCGTCTTTTTGCCGCTCGGAACCTGACCTTAAATGGCGCGGCCACGAAGACTGATCCTTCTAAAACGGTCAATGCCTCCTTCACACTTGTATCATTCAAATACAATGAACAATAACAAGATCATGATCGTCAAACTCCTCATCCTTTCGATTGGGCTCAGCACGAATTCCATTTGCTTCGGCGCTCCAGGGTCTGAAAAATCCATTCAAACCCCGGCCGCATCTTCGAAATTGGATCCAGCGGCTTCTGCTACGCCTCGCTATAAGACCTATTCCTATTACGGGGACAGGTATCGTGACCCCTTCATCCCGCTTACAGGAGATTTCCGCGTAGACCAGTCCGGTTTGGAGCGCCCCCCACAGATCGCCTCGCTCTTACTTAAAGGCATTGTCCAAGACGCCCGCGGCAGGATGGCGCTTTTGACCAGCGGCGCGAACAGTTATATTTTGAAAGGCGGAAGGCTCTACGACGGCCGCAACAGAATGGTCAAAAAGATTGCGGGAGTGATCAAAACGGAAAGCGTTGTGATCATTGGAGCCGACCGCACAGTCCGGGAAATTAAAACCAAGTCGACCTTGTAAGAGGGGACATGGGAGGATCTTATGATAAACGCGAAAAGTATTAGTATCAGATTTCTGTTATCGCTGTGCATGCTCACTCAGTCCATCAATATAGGCTGGGCAGAAATCGATGATCAAGGGGTGGGACGAGACACCACAAATGCATCTGAAGCTATGGGTGTCACAGCAAACCAGGCATCAAACTCTTCAGAAGGCATCGAGATCGCATCAAGCACACCTCCAAAGCTGGTGATGGGTGGCATTACGCTCCCAAAACAGACGATGACGATGGATTTCCAGGATGCTGACGTTAAAGATGTGCTCCATCTGATGGCCCTCAAGTCTGGACTGAACATCATTTACGGAACAGACGTGACGGGGCCCATCACACTGCATCTTGATAAAGTCCCTTTTGATCAAGCTTTCCAAACGATCCTCACTCTCAAATCCTTGGTCGCACTCCCTCTGGGCCCCAAGATCATCCGCGTCGTCACATCAAGCACCTTGACAACGGAGCAATCGCAGGCTACCACGTTCACCCGCGTCTTTCGCTTAAACTATGCGCTTGCCGAGGATGTGAAAAAACCGATCGATTCTATCCGATCGTCTGCTTCACGAAAAGGTGTGTCCACGGTTGACGTCAAGACCAATTCGCTGATCATCACAGACACCATTGAAGGCCTAAAAGAAATCGAAGATCTCATCCCTGTTCTAGACAAAAAGCCTCAGCAGGTTGATATTGAATCCAAAATCGTAGAGGTTGCACTGGACGATCAATTCGCAGCAGGCATCAGCTGGGCGTATGCCGGAAACACCGGACAGGATGACGATTATCGGATCGGGGTGTCGCAGAATTCAGTAGGAAAGTTTGGGGGATTAGTACCGCCAACCGATAACACGGGCGTAAAGGTCCTTGGCCCTGGGGATGATGGGGGCACAGGCGTCAACCTTGCAGGTCCCAAATCCGTTGGATTTTCATTCCTTACACAGCAAGGAACATACCTTCTCTCAGCGCAAATCTCCGCTTTAGCAACAAAAGGGAAGGCGAAGGTCTTGTCTTCTCCGCACATTGTGACAACGAACAATCAGGAAGCCACGATCAATGTTTCCGACCAGATCCCTTATAAAGTCCAGACCGTGACCAACAGTACAGTCCAGGAAAGCGTCCAATTCGTTACAGCCGGAGTTAAATTAACGGTTAAACCCACGGTCAACGCAGACCGCAGGATTACGCTTAAAGTTAAGCCCGAAGTGAGCAACCCCAAGGGGACGGGAAGTGCGACCTTGCCGCCAACCGTGAACACGCGTAATGCGGATACCACCGTTGTCCTTCGCGATGGGGAAACCATTGCCATCGGCGGCTTAATCAAAGAGCAAGAGGACGACGAGGTCACGGGCATACCCTTCCTCATGTCGATCCCGATATTGGGTTATCTCTTTAAGAGCGTCAACAAAAGAAAGACGCGCCTGGAGCTGATCGTCTTTATTACCCCAAAAATCGCTGCCGAGTGATGAGAGTCACATCCCTGCGGGGGGTGGCCTCTTCAGCAGTTTAGGAAGTCCTCTGATTTCTGCGTCGAATGATTCCTGAAGGGCCCTTGCTTCAATCCATCCTTTTGTAGGTTTACCTTCCTCTAAAGTTGTGTATTGAATGCCTGCGATCAAACTCGCCGTCAGCGTCGAGCCTGGCGTCCGGCGCTAAATGACCAGGCATGCGGCTGGATTCTGGTTGGAGGGACGAGAGGAACTTATGACATGATCTTCGCATGCACGCCCGCAAGATGCGTATAAGTCTCGTTCACGTGATGTGTTTGGTACCAGGAAACGGCCGCTTTGACGCCCTCGCGCCAATCATGCTGGGTGGCCCACCCGAAGTCCTTCGTGGTCTTGGAAGGATCGAGCAATATGGAGGGGACATCATCCGACTGACGTGGCCTGATCTCAACGGGGGGCAAATCCTCTAGTCTCATGGCTTGAACAATTTTCAGGTAAAGCTCATGAATGGAAATATCTTTCCCGCTTGAAACATGGTAATAACCCTTGCGCCCTTCGCCTAAGACCGCTTTTGAAACCAGCTCAACCAGATCCCTGATGAAGAGGAAGTCCCGTCGGGTATCGACGACAAAACACGTCTTCTTCTGGTGTAGGCGGTTATAAAAAGTGGGGACGGGCCCACTCAGGTTCCTAGGCCCAAAGACATTGGCAAGGCGGAAGGAGATAAAGTCTAGGCCACTCAAAGCGATATAGTGCTCCGCGGCGGTCTTCGAAATCGCGTAGCTGCTTTCGGGGTGAAGCGGGTGGTCTAAGGTGATGGGTTGAGATGCAGGCATTCCATAGCATAGAGATGTCTGAAAATAGATCAGTCGTTGAACGTTATTCTTGAGGGAGCTCTTGACAATATGAGTTGTGCCCAGGACATTGGTTAAGGCATCTTCTTCCCAATTCGAAGGGTCTTTGTAGGAAGCGGCTGCGTGAATCACAACTTCAGGCTTAAACTGTTCAAAGATGGCTTCACAAAATGCCTTGTTCGATATACTGCCTTCCTCAATCTGCAGGTTTGTATGTTGAGTCAGATTATCTCGCCGTCCCGTCGCAAAAGTGTCCATCACGAGCACCTTGTAGCCCAATGAAAGCAGGTGATCGGCAAGATGGGAACCTATAAATCCAGCTCCTCCCGTAATCAAGATTTTCATTTTATAGCTCCTCTTTGGGATTTCGATCGATGAATGTTTTGAACCAAATCTCAAGACATAGAGCGCCCCACAGGTCGCGGCCAAAGGTATGTTCCTGTCCGAGCGCTTGGAGGATATGGTCGTTGTTAAAGACGCCACGCTGCCGCGAAGGGGCGGATGTGAACAACTCTTTCAGAAAAGGCTGCAAGGGCCCCTTCGCCCAGGTTACAAGTGGCACAGGAAATCCCATTTTGTCTTCACGTTGCACCACAGCAGCGGGCACGATCTTACTCGCGGATTTTTTGTAAAGGTGCTTCATGTTTCCATGCTTATACTTGATGTCTGAAGATAGTCTGCCCATCAGCTCGACAATTCGGTGATCCAAAAGCGGAACACGCGATTCCAATGACACGGCCATACTGACCCTGTCTTCTACCTGCAAGAGCGCTGGTAAATGCGTTTTCATGTCCAGAAACGTCGCGCGTTCGTAGAGCGAACTGTTTGGGAAGCGATTAAAGAGAGCTTCAAGCTCTTGTTCCATGTCTGCTCGGTAGGATGGCTCGACAATGTCAGGTGTAAAATACATGTTTGATTTCTCTGATCGGTTCAGAAGTCTCAAATACCGTGTGGCCCAAGACTCACCCCACTGCCTTTTGGAAAAGAGCCTCTTGATGGATGGAAGATAAGCGCGGAGCAGCTTTCGCTTCTTCCAAAGCATGAGCAGGTCTTGGGGATCCGCCCTTGTGGGATGGAAAAGACTTTCTGATATCCGCTGCCACAAATGAAGGAGGTAGTAACGGGCATAGCCGCCAAACAGCTCATCCCCTCCCTGACCGCCTAAGACAACTTTGACATGCTTCGAGGCTAGAGAAGACACCATATACTGGGGAAAGATGCCGGGCCCAGCGGCAGGTTCATCCATATGGTAAATCAGCTTCGGCAATGCGTCTATGAAATCGCTTGAACTTGGATAGACCTCACGATATAACAAGTTATTTCGGCTGCCCACCACCACCTTGGCGAAGGCAGATTCATCATACGGGCCTTGTTCACGAAAACCTCCTGTGAAGGTCATAATTGGACGAGGACTTAGATCTGCAGCCAGGCACGTCACCACCGAGGAGTCGAGCCCACCGCTCAAGGAGGTACCTAGAGCAACATCACTTCTCAGCTGCAATCTTATCGAATCCCGCAGGAGCGTGTCTAATTGTTCAACAGCGGAAGCCTCGCTGATCATCGGATCATGCTCGGATGTCGGTCTCCAATATTCCCACAGTCGGTGCTTGCCATTCGTAAGATCAAAAGATAGACAGGATGCTGGTTCGAGCTTCTTTATCCCTTCGAAGAGCGTTTTCGACCCCAGGCAGAACTGCAACGTGACGTACTCCGCTAGAGCCCGGCGATCCACTCTGGCACACACGGTAGGATGTTGGAGAAGAGCCTTTATTTCAGATGCGAAGACGAGACCGTTGTTTGGCATTGTGTAGTAAAACGGTTTGATGCCAAAGCGGTCTCTTGCCGCAAACAATCGATGACGTCGACGATCATAGATGATAAATGCAAACATGCCATTCAGGTAATCCACACAATGATCACCATAGACATCATAAAGGTGGAGGAGGACCTCGGTGTCGGATTTTGAGATAAAACGATGACCGCGTGCGGCGAGTTCGCTGCGGAGCTCTCGATAGTTATAAATCTCGCCATTATAGATCACCCATACGCTCTGGTCTGCGTTGGCCATCGGCTGATGACCTGTTTCCAAATCGATAATCGAAAGCCGCACGTGACCAAGGCAAACGTTTTGATCAATAAACTCCCCTCGATCGTCTGGGCCTCGATAAGCAATACTTGTCATCATGCGGCGCAGGATCTGATCTGGATGTTCCTGCGGATGTATGAAGCCGACGATTCCACACATATTAAAGGCAATCCAATCTATTTGGTTTTTCGAACAGGCAATAGAGGACTCAGCACGCGATGTTTCTCATGATAGCGTGCATCGCACTGGAGGCAATGCCATACCTGCTTGGATGCTGACACCAGCTTTTCGCCACATCGACACATCCATCCATGTTGCTGAGCCGGCGAGCCATAAACAAGAGCGTAATCAGGAACATCCTTTGTCACGACAGCCGCTGCACCCACAAACGCATACATTCCAACAGTATGTCCACAGACAATCGTGGCGTTGGCCCCAATGGTTGCTCCTTTTTTGACGATCGACTTTCGGTACTCATGCTTCCGAGGGACTTCTGATCGAGGATTAAGAACATTCGTAAAGACCATCGAAGGACCCAGAAATACATCGTCTTCAATCTCAACTCTCTCATAGATCGAGACATTATTTTGGACTTTCACATTTTGGCCCAGGACGACATTTCGTCCGATGAAGACGTTTTGCCCGAGTGAACATCGTTGGCCGATCTTGGCATTCTCAGAAATATGGGTAAAGTGCCAGACTTTTGAGCCTCGGCCAATGGAAACACCGAGATCGATAACAGCGCTCGGGTGAATATAGGGATCCTCCAGGTCAGACTTTGGCTCTCCAGGATGAATATTTTGGTTGCTGGTCAAAGACTCCTGGCAGTCGTTCAAAAGTCGTAGTGTTTGCAAGCCTTCCCGCCCGTCGGTTATCGGCGCAACTTTACTTTTGATAGCTGACAAGAAGGCAAGACATTCATTTTTCAAAGGCTCTGACCAGTCGAGGGGGATGACTTCAGCCTCATTTCTGTCCGGCACAGGCTGTCCATTCTTCCAGTGAATCTTGTGTCGAAAGATCGAAAGTTTCTTTTCAGGAACTTCGCCATCATCAAATACAAACATGCCTTGGCTGCCGACAACAACCACTTTTTGCTCTTTTGTGGGGTGTAACCAGGAGACAAAGATATGACTTCGAACCCCCGAGGCGAAAGAAAAACTACACAGTGTGACATCAGCAATACGATGAGAGAGGTAACTGCCTCCGGTGCAGTGAATGTTCTGTGGGTATTCTTTCATCAAGGAAAGCATGAGTGAAATATCATGGGGGGCAAAACTCCAGAGGATATTCTCTTCAACACGGAATTTGCCCAAATTGAGACGATTGGAATAGAAGTATTGCAATTCACCAATTTCACCTGCATGAATGAGCTCTTTCATGCGAACGATCGCAGGATGGTAATGCAGGACATGGCCCACCATGAGCTGTTTTTGTTGCTCTTCTGCCAAATGGATGAGCGCCTCTGCATGTCGAATCTCTAAGCAGAGGGGTTTTTCCATCAAGACATGCTTACCGGCCCGGAGCGCCTGTTGCCCTAAATCGAAATGGCTTTCCGCCGGTGTGGCAATGGCTACTGCGGCAACCTCGGGATCTGACAAAACCGTCTTGATATCTGTTGTCATGAATAAGTGTGGGTACGAGCACTTTAAGCTTTTCTGCACATCTGGATGTGGATCACAGATCGTTTTTAAAACACCTAGTTCGTAAAAGTTGCGAACCAGATTCTTTCCCCAATAGCCTGCCCCGATAACAGCGATTTTAACCATACCAATGACCCTTTCCTGAATGTTCGGACAAATGCTTCAAAATAATGGCAGAGGCGCGTTTGCCAGCATCGCCCGTCCCGAAAAGAGATGGCCAGGCCTTGCGTTGACCAGCCTGGGCACGCTGGTATGCAGAGAGAACGGTATGGGTCGTATACCCCCCCAGGACATTGTGACCTGATTGTAATGTTTCTATCCACTCTGTTTCATGACGAAGCGTCACACACGGTTTGCGCAAGAAGTAGGCTTCCCTTTGAACACCCCCAGAATCAGTGAGAATACACTCAGCTTGGGACTGGATTTCGAGACTTTCAATATATCCAACGGGCTCTATGATGGTGATGTTGGACCCGAGCTTGATCTTTGCGTGGCGTAGCGCTTGACGCGTGCGCGGATGGATTGGCCACAAAACAGCCACAGGCAAATGGCTCAAGGCCTGGCAAAGCGATGAGAGTATCCTCGGGTTATCCGTGCTATGGGCCCGATGAATGGTCACAAGTGCGTAAGGTTGACGTATCGGGAGAGTCACCGTTAAGGATGTTTGTTTGGGTCGATAACACTTAAACGCATCCCACATAATATCCCCAACACAGGAGACACCCTTTGTAATCCCTTCGCGCTTAAGATTCTTGACGGCTGTGTCTGTTGGTGCAAAAAGAAGATCTGACAAATGATCGACTACAAGGCGGTTGATCTCCTCGGGCATGGTCTTGCGATAGGAGCGAAGCCCTGCTTCGATGTGAAAGATTGGCAATCGGAGTTTAGAAGCGGTCAGGGCCCCTGCCAGCGCTGAATTCGTATCCCCATAGAGGAGTACGCCGTCCGGGTTGATTCTTGAAAGTATTGGTTCCAAAGCCGCCATCATGCGGCCAGTCTGCACACCATGACTGTTTCCAGACACCCTGAGTTGATAATCTGGACGAGGTAATCCAAGTTCACGAAAGAAGACTGCGGACATCATAGGATCGTAGTGCTGCCCGGTATGGATAAGGATTTCTTTTTGGCGTCGTCGCCATTCGCGGGAAAAGACAGCCGCCTTCACGAATTGTGGTCGGGCGCCGACGATCGTCACCAGTGTAATAAGGCCTCTTTTAGACATTTGTTAGTCGTGCTTTGGAGCGGATAAAGGAATCCACGCGATCGACGACATAAGCGAGCTGTTCAGCAGTCAATTCTGGATAGACGGGCAGGGCAAGAATTTCGCGGGATGCCTTTTCGGCCTCAGGAAAGCTGCCGTCCGAATAGTCCAAATCCGCAAAACACTCCTGCAAGTGCAGAGGGAGAGGGTAATAGATTTCTGTCCCGATCTCATGTTCATGAAGATATTGACGCAATTCATCTCTCCAGGGAGTTCGAACACAGTATTGATTGTACACCATGTAGTTTTCAGGTTGTACGAAAGGCGTAATCAGTTGAGACTTATGGAAAGAGAAACGTTGGGAATAATAAGCAGCATTTTGTCTACGTCTTTCTGTCCATCGCGCTAAATGCGGCCACTTTACGAGCAAAATGGCGGCCTGAATCGTGTCGAGACGACTGTTCATGCCAATAAGCTTGTGATAGTACTTGGGGCTGCTGCCGTGAACCCGTAGCATCCTCAGACGCTCAACATAGTCGGATCGGGGAGTCACGACCATGCCCCCATCTCCCATGCCTCCCAGATTCTTACTGGGGAAAAATGAAAAGCAACCGAAATCACCGAAAGACCCAGCGGGCTTGCCTTTATACGTCGACCCGATGGATTGCGCGGCATCCTCGACGACGATGAGGCCCCACTCGCAAGCAAGCGCAAGAAGGGGATCCATGTCGGCGCACTGACCAAATAGATGTACAGGAATGATGGCATGTATACGTCGATGACTTTTCTTATGATAAGTTCCATGGTTACGGCGCTCACAGTGCGAATGGAGAAATCCTTCCAAGCTTCCGGCACTCATGTTGAACGTTGTAGGTTCTATATCAACGAAGAGAGGAAGCGCCCCCAATCGGCTGATAGCGCCGGCAGTGGCAAAGAATGTGAAGGGAACAGTGATAACGGCATCGCCTGGGCGGATTCCAGAGGCCATCAAGGAAAGCAAGAGCGCGTCTGAGCCACTCGCGCAGGCCACCCCATGAGAAACACCGACAGCGGAAGCGATGATGCTCTCAAATTCATCGACTTGACTTCCAAGAATAAAACGTTGACTTGCGATGACACTTTCGATCGCCCGCTGAAGCTCAATGCGAAGGGGTTGGTTTTGAGCCAACAAATCTAGGAAAGGCACCTTCACCGCCGATATTCCAGTCTGCGGTGAGTTATGAGAAAAACCATGCGCTATTGTACACCAGTATCGGGACGCGGGCCATGCAACAGCCCGACCTTGCAGACGAGCGGCAGAGGAAGTGCCCTAAGCACAACCGGAAAGGAGGACCGCGCGCCCCTCCGTGGGAGCATGTGCCGGAGCTCCTCCTCAATCACTCGGTCATCGTAGCCAAGAATAGTGTTGGAATATCCCGACGAATCCTCTGTCCAGGGCAAGTCGGGACGGATTTGCTCATGGTAAGTGAGATACTGCTTTCGACGATATTGAAGATTCCTAAGTATCCAACGGGCTTTATTGGAGTCACCTAAGCGAAAATGACACCGTGCCAACCATAGGTCACACTCCCAATACTGTGGTTCCAGACGGCGCGCTCCTTCAAACCATTGCATGGACGCCTTGATGCTCCCACTGATGTAAAGAATTCGACCCATCGCCAGAAGATTGACAGCGCGATAGGGGGAAAGCGCGTAGGCGGCGTGATACTGCTCAAAGGACTTGCGCAGATAATCGTCTTGGCGACAAGCTTCCAGTCTGTATGCATATTTTTCACGGAAGTACAGCTGTTGGGGAGATGACTCAACTGCGTTTGCATAGTATCTTAGGCCTCTTGCGCATGTATCATTTTGTTGCTCAGCCAAGCTGGCCCAGGCCCCGGAGTCGGCGGGATTCCAGCGGACAATCTGGTCCCATCGCTGATGTCCGGCCCAATACTCGCGAAGAGCGGACCATCCAAGGATGAATACAGTAGACACAACCAGAATCAACACACTTGCGCGCGCGAGAGAACCGGCAGCACGACTTACTCGATAAATCGGGAATTCTTCGTGTGGGACTTGGCTTAAAATGGCACACCATAACAGTGTGATATAAAGGAGTAGCGGCGTGTGCCATACCGGAAAATAGCAGGCTGAAATAACAAGGGTCCACAAACCAGCCTTGGCGGATTGCCTATAGGGAGACTCGTTACGGCGACGAGAGAAAAGAAGCTCTAAGATTCCAGTGACGAATAGAAGAAACGCGGGAAAACCCAGATCACTTGCGACTTGCAGAAACTCATTATGAGCAAACTCGGTTGTACGGGCAAAACGCACGGCCGAAGTTTCGACTGGAAATGCGTGTCTTTGGTAAGCCATCTCGAAATTACCCAATCCATAGCCTGTGAAGGGCCTATCAGTAACCGCCTGGCAAGCCACACCCCATATCTTAAGACGATAATTGCCTTCATCAAGTCTTAGACGCCTAAAAAGCAATTGAGGAGGGATCAAAGACAGAAGAATAAAGCAGATTGCAACTCCATAGAATACTCTTCTTGCACCAAGAGATGGCAGAAGGATATAGAGAACTCCTGCACCAAGCGCAAGAAGTGAGCCTCGAGAAGGTCCTATCAGTACCATAACCGTCAAGATCAATCCCAAAAGGTGCTTTAAAACCTGCTCACGTCTAGACCGATGAGGCCATGCGAAGAAAACACAAGCTAGACATGCCATCCAGGTGGCATTGATGCCCGGATGTTCGGGCAGGAAGCCGTACGAATGCCCCCAACCCCAAAGACCTTGTTGCATCTGGTATATCGTCTTAGCAGTGCTCATAATGCTTAAAATAACGAGGGCAGTAAAAAACAAGCGATCATTTTTAAATATTTCTGGATCGGATTTGCAAAAAAGCCAAAGCGCCAGAAATGCAATGATTTGAGCGCTTTGGTATAAACTTGCAGTTCGATCTTTTGAAAAGAATAAGGAGGCGCAGACAAGAGCAAGGAAGATATATTCTTTGTGATGAAATCGAAAGTAAAGTGATTCTGGCTGCTTCCAAAGAGCCTTCGAACTAACAAGCAGTGCCAAAGAGCCCCAAATGAAAAATGCCAGCGGGGTTTTGACTCCATGAAGACAAAAAGCAAGCAGGAGAAGTGTGGAAAGACTATGCAAGTTGAAAAAGCCAAAGATTTCGACGGCTCATCCGGCTGGGATTACATAAAATCGTTTTCCTGCTTTTTCGAAGTAGGCCGGCTCATAAGGAGGCATGTAGCACGCTCTTGCTTTACGATCTACTTCACGACTGTCGTCGAGGGATCGTATCCTTTTCAGCGCTGAGAGATCAGACTTTTTAAAGAAATGGCTTTTGCCATTCATTTTCCTCCTAGGTATGGGATACCCTCTCGCCAAAGTACGAATTAACTTTTTAAAGTTTTTTAGGGACGCTTCAACAGTGCGTTGATACAAAGATTGAGCAGTATCCGTCTTGCTTATTGGAAGACTCTCTTCATAGGCCAATTCCCCAGAATCGACTTCTGGGACCATCCAATGAATCGTGGTGCGATATTCAGATTCTCCATTCAGGATTGCATGACTAATACAGTTATACCCTTTGTATTCTGGCAACTTTGCATTATGGAGGTTGAATGCAAAGAATTCGACAGAATACAGTATCCGCGGCGACAAGATCCATCGATGCTGTATGCTAAGCAATAAATTAATGTTCTTTGCTTTTATGATCTTGAGAATTTTATGTTCATTTGCTGATCGATTAGAGACATATATTGGACATGACGAAAAGCGAGGGGACCATTCTTTGTATTCTTGCAGCGATGTGACAAGACTACAAACCCTAAATTGACGTTGATATCGCGCGTTCGCAAGCCAACCCATGCATAGCGCAGCAATTTTTCCATGCCCCAGAACAATTAAGTTATACATCAAAGACCAAACAATACATAATTAATAGCCGCATAAAGACTTAGAACTCTTTAGCCCCTTTTATAACGTCGTTCACCGCTTGGCGTATGACTGGATAGAGTATATCGAAATAGAATTCATGACCATGTAAACTAAGATGAAGAAGATCGTTTTGCAGTAGTGATAGAAGACAAGTGCGATCTCCCTGCGTATAAAGACGGCAGGAAGATTCGACATCATTCAAGATAACGCGCGGACCCTCCTTTCTAGAGACCTCACGAATAACTTGATTGTATCTTGCATTGCTTTCCTGGAATGTTATTTGTGTGTGAGGCAGCAATTCCTGGTCTCTACCAGTGACATGATTGGTATTGAGCAATACCTTAGAAACTCCTGATGAATAAGCGCGAGAGATAATTTCATGAAGATTTGCCTCAAATGCGAGAGGGCTCACTCGAGGGACACCATGATCTGTCTCCCAGTAGTTACAGTCATTCAGACCAAATTGAACGATTAAGATGTCCACTCGGTGCGACTGGATATCATATGGCATCCGCTCCAATGCCTGTCGCGTCGTACAACCATTAATTGAAGCATTGTTCACCACAACATCGCGGCCTAACTGTTGGCTAACCTCAGCCAGCTTTTCTGAAGCACGCGCTACCCATCCGCTATGGATAGAGACACCTTGTCCGGTACAAATCGAATCTCCAAAGAAAAAGACATTAATATTTGTGCAGCTAGACATAAGAGGTCTCTATATCCTTTCTTCTGAGACTAGTCGACATTAATACGCTCGGCGAATACAAGTCATGAATAACACAGAAATCACACACCCACAGCATCTAAAATGGAATTAACCCGATGTCCATAGGTGTGCCTAGACATGACATACTCGTACGCCTGATGCACGATGGATTGACGATAGGCAACATCCTGCCAACGCTTTATCGCTTCAACCAAATCCGAAAGATCTTTTTTAACTGCAATATAATGCTTCTCAGGCTCTAATATCCCATTGTACTTCCCTTCGAGGAGCAACTGGCACGTGTGTGTGCCAATCGGCTCAAAGTGCCTAGAAGAAATACTCTTGCCAAAGACTGATCCTTTATAGTCTTTAAAATAACGTTGATAGACGTCATCAAAGGTAGCTTGAGGGTTTTCTCGCAAGTACGCGGTGACGTTTTTTTGCGTATGATCATCCTTTTCTAAGAAATATGTAGTTGATTCTGCGCCAGGGATTCCTTTTGACTGGCTTAAGAACTCAGTCCAATCTTTACGATTCATCATTTTAAATTGAATATCTTCACTTAATCCAAGTGATATACATCTCTTCTTAAGTTCCAAGACGAGTTCTGTCCGCTCTTGATCTCCAATTGAAAAAGAATATTTACTCCCTCGGAAACCAAAATCCCGTACGCGTATTTGATCTGTCCGTACATGATAAAGATTGGGATTTAATGCTGCGGGCGCCGCAATGACATGCGATTTTGTGCACTCGCTATAGAGCCATTGCGCAGAAGCGATTGGCAATTGGGTGACAATGAATTCAGGCTCTACGGACTTCGCGAAGTATATTTTATCGGGCATGAGCGTGAATTCATTCCCAAAACATACGATTAATTTCCCTTTACGGTTTTGGAAGAACGCTTTGCTCCACAGTAAAGTGCGTAGATCATCCCCGGCAGCTGAATGAAGAATAATAACAAGCTCATATTGACTTATCTTTCTTAAATAATGTGCCAACTGAAAAACATCGTTAATATTGCATGCATCAACCTTAATCCTGGGAGAAGCTACAAAAGCTTCATACCAGTCCATCACGTACGATAGATGGAGATATCCTTCTTGAAAGCACCGGGATATCAGGTGATTGCGACGTATAAACCCAGGCATCTTTTCGAGATTCAGACGTAGATGCAAGCGTAAGGTGTCCGTCACCAGTCGCTTTCGATTTGGAACATTAGTAGTGTAAAAAAGGAGCGTTGAGATTTCTGATTTCATTAAACTTCGGTCTATTTCACTTATATTTAAATAATAACTTTATGCTAATTAGCATTCAAATATATGTTCGAGCATTAGAAGTAGATATCACACCATTCTTCGCGCCAGCCTCTAGGAAGTTAATTCCAGTGATGCCAAGGTCATTTGGTGTTGATTCTTATTGAAGTTGGCAGGCGTTAAATCGTCGATCGTGTTGTGTACTCGCTCTTCGTCGTAATCCTTCCCCCACGCCTCGTCGGCACAGAGGAAGACATCCGTATCGCTTGACATTCGAAAGTGAAAGCCTGGTTTTTCAAGTCCGTTTCGAAGCTCGTTATGGCTATAGATCTCACCGATAAATACGACCACAAGTTGCTGGTTAAGACTCAGAAAAGGCTGCATGTCTTGATCGGAGAAATCGATGATTGAAAAACGACGAACGGCAAGTCCAATCTTAGATTCATGGGAAACCCCTTCTCGAGACTCTTCATTATGTCGAATTTCTACCCCGCGCCCATCGGAGCAAAGCAAGCAACCAAACCCGTTGGGGCCACGATATGAAATGGCCGTAGACATCGCACGCGAGTGCCTGAAGTCAACTCCCCGCATTGAACGAATGCCTGCGATACCGCGCATACCTAACTCCTCTTATTCATTCAAACCAGAATCTTCAGAACAAGGTCTTCCAATATTCGCTCTTCTGTTTCCCATGAGAATTTTGTCGAAGCGGCACAAGCTGCTGCCCGATACCCGCGAAGTCGCGTTAGGTCTTCTATTAGGATTGACACCGCCATGACAATTGAATCTGTTGAGTAAGGGTTAATAGGTATTCCTGACCCAGTGTGCTCCATCACAGCTTGTATCTCCGTCAGGGTTGGATAGAGGAGAGGAAGTGAAGCGGCGAGCGATTGGAAGAGTCCGTTTGGAAGACAGTATTCGTAATTACGTGAAATCGGAGTATATAACAAGATGGCAGCATTTGCGCTGCGAATGAAAGGCACAACTTCTTCTGGATTGACGGGTGGGAGTGTGTGGATACGATCCTCAATCCCATGTTGTAATGCTTGTTTTTGGTATTGATCAGTGTTGTTACCAACGAACGCTAAATGAACAGAGGAAGGTAATTTCTTCATTGCTTGCATTGCGCCTTCAACGTGTTGTCCAGGTTTCGCTTGTCCGACGCATACCAATAGGAACTGATCTGGAGACACCCCAAGGGACTCTCTCAATCCATTTGTTGGCTCCTTGTCCAAGCGATGATCATGGACATTTCGGATTACGGTTGGGCTGCATTTGTATTGTTTCGATAACAGATCAGCAACACCCTTGGAAACAGTGACCACTTGATCCGAGTTCCGAATACACCAAGACTCCACCCACTCAAGAAATGGCAGTCGATCCACAAGAGGATAAAAATCATGAGCATCGTAGATGATTGGGACACGGTAGCGTCGTGCCGCAAAGTACACTCCCGGGAACTGGTAGGGGGCATGAAGGTAATAAAGCGACGCAGGAGGAAGCGCTCTCGCCACGCGCCAACCGTATTCGCACGAAAAGCGGGCAACCGCGCTTGCCATGCGAAGTGGCAGCTCGGCCGCACCAGGCACCCTGGCGAGCATGTTGCCGCGCATTGATCCCATAACGCCGGCGCGACTTGAACCCTCCGGGCTAGGGTTTCCTATCGGACGCAGCTCAAATGGCAGGTCAGAGGTTTCGACCGGACTTGGTTGTCCCTCGACGGCAATGGAACGGTACCCGAACCGAGCAAAGGAAGCAGCGATTTTGTAGGTCCGGCTGTCAGAGATGATGGGAAGTGGCGTTACCGATACAATCGTTTTCAAATTAATGCTCGTACGAATCGGAATCCAGATCTGACTTCTTCGGTCCGCACCAGACCCAAATGCACCAAAGCCAATAATAATCCCGCGATTAATGAGATTCTGAGGATAATGTCAGCCATTCCGTACAAGTGTATATAGGAGCTTCCATTGATGGCGCATAATGTAAGTACAAACCCCAACACAAGACTACCCCAGTGATGCGGAACGTAATAGAATCTTTGGCTAAAAACCATATATGCGGCAAAACCCGTCGTTGCCACAAGAGCTGTAGCAATAGCCGCTCCTTGAATACCGATGTACGAAACCAAGATGAAACTAAGACCCGTGTTAAGACATGCAGTGGATATATTGATAACACTGATGATTGAAGTTTTCTTGGCGATATCTAGCCCGGGTGCAAAGATATACATGTTTGACATAAGAATAGCCAACGTCAGACTAGGAATCACCGAGGCCGCTTCCCTATAAGCAGCTGGAGCAATCCAAGAGACAATGTGTTTGGAGAAGATGGACAGGAGAGAAAGCCCCAAAAGCGCCATGCCCACAAAGATCCTAAATAGTTTCGCTAGGCTGGTCGGCGTTGCTGATGATTTGTAATGTGCGTAAATCAAAGGGGTTAAGGCTCCCTGAAAAGCAGTCATAAGAATAGCCACGATTGTGGCGACGCGATATCCGACCCCATAGATTCCAACATCACTGAGAGACATGACCTTCATAATGATGATCCGATCAATATAGAGCGACACGACCACGCCCACGCTCGAAGGGATGAGGGGTATAGAAAAGCTCAGCATTTCTTTTAATCTTTGTACATGAAAGGTGACACCCAACTCGTTTCGGATCAAGTAACTACCAATGCCAAATGAGAGCAGCTGACCAAGAACGTAACCGAAGAGTACTCCAACAACCCCTTTCTGCCACCTGACAACAAACAGGTACAGAAATATCATGGTCAATATCGCGACCAGAATGGAAAGAAGAGCACTTACCTTGGCTCGTTGGGTCCAGCGCAATAGACTCTGGACCGTATAGACAAGGGCGGCTGACCAATATGAAAGTCCTGCCATCGCGATCACAAGCTTCCACTTCATTGAACCCAACAAATACTGAGATAAGGATGCCCGGAAGATATAGAAGCCGAGAACAAGAAGCGAATTGGTGAAGATTACAAACCAAAACGTCGTTGAAGCATAGTGTTGGCGTGTCTTCATATCGTCAACACATTCAGGCAAATATCGAGCCATGCCTTGATTGACTTCAAGAGAAATGGTCACTGCCAATAGAGATCCGAGGACAGATAGGTAGTCAATGACTCCATACTCTTCACGGGTTAGGATGCGCGTAATGATGGGCAATAGAAGGAGGGAAAGCCCACGCGTGAGGACATTGGACACAAGATAATATGCGCTGCCCTTTACGAACTGCTTAATGATGGGGGCACCATCCTTCTGCGATCAATTCCGCTGAGAAATACTGTTTAGAATGCCTACTAACTTTTTCCCTGTCACTGTCATTGCGGCATTCTCCATGGCCCACGCAAACCCTGAATCGGCTAAGGGTTTTATTCGATCTTTATGGTCTAGAAGAGATTTCAGGTTGTCGTAGATTTCGAAAGGTCTGGTCACCAGCCAAGCTTGATTGGATCCGGACTGTAGGGAAGGTTCCAACCTTTCATCGGCAGATGTGATGAGAGCGCAATGGGAAGCCATCGCCTCAACACCAAATAAACCAGGCAGTAAGGAGTAGAATTCGTTCAAGACAATATGAGCATCGCGAAGCTCTTGAAGAACGGCCTTATTGCTGACCCCAATAAGTTCGACATAATCGAAGACATATCGCTCATGGCGAAGTCTGTGAATCGCCGAACGGACCAGGGGAGTGCCTTTAATACTGGGTGAAGAGGGCGCATGCACAATCTTCAACCGTTCATATGCCGTAAACTTCTTGTCATTGCGTAGAAATCTGTCATCGGGATAGAAATAGAGAAATGGAGAAACCTTTCGTGTCAGGTAACTCATTTGGTCTACAGGCGCATTGAATATGATGTCGGCATTTTGGTCCGCGGTGTGGGCAAGCATGCGCTTTCGTGTTTCGTATGTCTGCGATTCACTGGCTCGGTCAGCCAGATCGTAATAGTGAGCAATAACTTCCAGATTGTGACGCAGGGCAAAGTCTTTGGATAATTTCGGAGAGCGAATGTCACTTCCAACAAAATAACATACGATCTTCTTACCATGATTCTTGATAAAGCGAAACTCAAAATCACGTTGGTCGATATCGCTAAGCAAGAATCCGGTAGACCATATATAGATGAACCCTTCCGTACAAGTTGTAAGATAAGCTAGCAGGATGGGACCAACCAACACACGATAAATATAGTTTAGAAGCATTGATGAAGTATTGAGCCCAGCGAACCCATATTGGAGTTCGTAGTATCGATTCTTGGAAAGTGAGACTGAAAAGGATCCTGCGAGGACCTGTGAAATCGAGCTGATATTAGCGCATATTTCGTCGACCCCGACAACCCATGTAAAGTCTTTCTTCCTAAACGGGATCCTGCAGAATACTTGATAGGAGATTAAGAGCAAGAGTTTTTGTAGCGTGAAGAAAAGAAGACCCGATTGGCCTAACATCGAGGAGTTAGCGGGAAATCGGGAGATGTATATTTGATGTAAAAACTCTTAGGAACACGATTCATTTTATAGAGAAACCAGAATATCCATTTCATTCGTTCAAAAGTCTTTTTATATGTTTTGAACTCATGATATGAGCGTTTAGGCAATGCCATCAAACGCTCAAATTCGCTATTGTCGAATCCCAATCTCTTCTTGACCATCGCAAGAAGCTCCTCCTCGCTATGATAGGGATCTTTGATGAGCTTGATGCCTTCTTCACGACTGATTTGACCTGAGCGGATAAGTGCTGAATACCCAAGCAGACGGCCATCGAACCCAAAGCGCCGTGGAAGAAAGTAGCTATGATAAAAAGCGGTAAACCGATTTTCAAGATGATGGCCTCCGTACCATCGCCACCCATACTTTTCACTCAACAAACGGATGGCATCGGCTTTGATGTAATTCAGATAATAAAGGGGCCTCAGTTTCTTAATCCCTCGAATGGAGACCCACTTAAGAAAGTCCCATAACCACAGATTGGGAAAAGTCTTAAGTGGATATGTTCCGAACTGTTTTTGAACGCTTTCGATGTACTTGCCGTCAAAGTAGAGCCAGCTGAGGGGGGAAATACCTTCCGTCCTAAAGGAATGCCCTTCGAAAATGTAGCGAATACCATGCTGTTCGGCTGCTCGGTAAATCGTTGTGGCAAGCCCTAAATCCGTAGGAGCTTCTAAATCCGGTACACCAGCCTTCAGAAAGGATTTGTATATATCATCGAATTCCTTGTGATCGACCACATAGGTCTGCAAGGGGATATCGAGATGCCGCAGCATGGTGGAGATATTTTCTACCGCAATGGTCGAGTCCCAGGTATTATCAAAATGGACAGCGAGGGGACGTAACCCGTAGTGTTTCGCCAAATAGAGCGTATAAGAGGAATCGCATCCGCCACTGATACCAACAATTACGTCAAATTCCTTCCCTTTTCCTGAAGCACGGATTTCATCCGTAATCTGACGCAGCCGGCGCTCGCCTTCTGCGCCTGTTGGATACTCAAGTTCCATCGCATCGTGAATATCACAATAATTGCAAACCCCTTGAGCGTCGAAAGTGATACCTGCAATCGATCCGTCATAAAGGCAGCGACTGCATCGTTTCACGATGGCGCTCCTTGAAGAACACGCATCAAATCAGCACGGCTAGGAAAGCCAATGAGCACAGCCCGACTCCGGCCGTGGTAGACAGCCATACTCCCTAAGGCAACAGCAGAGGCTTTCCCCTCGTGGACGACAGATTTGATATCGCTGAGATGACCGGCACCACCGCAGACAATCACGGGAATACGTACACTGGACATCACTGTCTGAACCAAGGGTACATCGAAGCCTTTCATAGTGCCATCCATGTCGATCGACGTTAGCAGCAACTCGCCTGCCCCAAGCGACTCCATCTTACGCGCATAAACGGACACCTCTTCCCCGGTCGGGCGTGTCCCACCGTTCGTGTATACAGAATATCCCTTGGTAGACTTTCGAGCGTCAATCGAGACAACGAGGCTCTGACTTCCAAAGTTCCTGGCAACCTTCTCGACGAACGAGGGATCTTCTGTGGCAATGGTGTTCAAGGCTACTTTTTCGACACCAAGCGCAAGGATATGCTGGACCTGCTCGAGACTTCGAATGCCACCTCCGTAACAGAGAGGCATAAAGCATTCATTTGTCACTTCCGATAGTAGCTCAAGGGGCGGCCCTTCGTGACGGGGCGTCACCCCAATGTCCAAAAGAATCAATTCATCCACCTCTTTTTCGTTGAAAGTCCTTATGGCATTAATCGGATCTCCTATGTAATTTGGAGATCCAAATTGCACTGTTTTCACGAGCGCTCTCTCCTTGAGCAAGAGGCAAGGTATGACACGTGTCTGGAGCATCAGAACGCCTGGATGAAGTTCTTCATCAATTGCATGCCGTACCGATGGCTCTTTTCTGGATGAAATTGTGTCCCCATAATGTTCTCGTGACAAATGACGGAAGCGAATTCGTACCCGTACGAAGTCTTTCCAATCACACCCACGGAATCATGGCACACTAGATGATAAGAGTGAATAAAGTAAAACCGATTCTCCGTCTCAAGGCCGCGAAAGAGGCTGTGTGGCCGAAGGGTGAGGACCGAGTTCCATCCCATATGGGGCGTGCGTAACGGCTCTACAGACCGATCAGCCCTAAAACGGATAGTTTGAGCCGCAATCCAACCGAATCCGGAGCGATGTCCTTCTTCGCTCCCCTGAGCGAACAGCTGAAGGCCAAGGCAAATTCCAAGGATCGGGACCTTTCTCTCCAAGACCAGATGATTGAGCAGTTCTCGAAGATGGAGCTCCTCTATGTTCTGAATGCCTTGATCGAAGGCGCCGACACCCGGTAACACCAACTTATCCGCTTTTTCGATCGTCTGAGGATCGGAGGACACGACAGCATGGGCTCCCACTTTCTGGAGCATATTGAGAACAGAGCCCGAATTACCCATACCATAATTGATCACCACGATCATGACACGAAAACGTGTCCACGCGACGGGAGGCCTTTCAACCGTGCATAGTCGGGCCCGCTCATAGTCTGACCATTCGGCAGCCCGACTTCGATGATCTCCAAAAGACGCCCATCCGCGCAGCCAACCCCCCAAGAGCACATAGAGGACGAAAGCGGTGACACAACTGATCCGGGCATATGAGCTGAGGTGTCGGGCTGACAAAGTCTTGATTTCCAAATGGTTAGGTTTTCTTGAAAGAGATGCGTGAACGCACCCGGATAGGGTCGGGTTTGGGCTCGCACCCAATTGTAGACATCGATGGCAGACTGGGTGTGCCATCGGATGTTTCCGTCTTCAGGCTTCCGTTGTGGCATTAGGGTGGCTTGTGACGGATCCTGCTTGAGGCGAGGCGCTTTTCCTTCTGCCAAGAGCGGGAGATACTCCCGCATCAGATTGACTGAAGTGATCTGTGCTTTCCGAATTATATCTGCAATGTCCTCTTCAAAAGCAATCGGAAAATCCTGTTGAGTGATTACATCACCTTCATCGACACCATCTTCAAGATAAAAGAGGCTAACGCCCGCACGCGATTCACCCTTAATCATCGCCCAGACAAGAGGTGCGCCTCCTCGAAAACGCGGCAAAAGAGAAGTATGGAGGCCGACCGCACCGAACGGCGCGAGACGGCGGATCCTTCGCGGGACCATGTAATACCAGCCCACTACAAGAATCAGGTCAGGGGCAAGCCGTCGTATGGTCTCTTCGATAAGAGGATCGGACATCTTGGTCATCATGTAAAAAAGGGGGACCTCGTTCGTTTTGGCGAGGTCCTCAAATCCCTTATAACGAACATTCACAACCGGTATTGAAGACCAGCTGATCCGGAACTCCTGTGGGATCGAAAGAATTCCGACAATCTCGAAATCGCTTTCGAGGAGCATGCGGCAACACTCCCAACCAATATCCGAAGCACCCAGATAGAAGATACGCATGCGAGTTCTCTAGCTCGATTCCATAAATTGACGGAGCCACCACTCAAAGCTGACCAAAGACCAGATAAACAGGCGGTTGTTCGATCGACCCGATGTATGCTCATCTAGACGTTGTGTGACATAGGCGGGCTCGAGGTACGTATAGATTCTAGCTTTTCGATCGCGCAACAATCGGTTCACATAATCAATGCTTTCCCCGCGAAACCAGCTCGCATCCGGTGCACTAAATCCCTGTTTCGCCCGGCTTGTGACCTGCTTTGGGATGAGTCGTTCCATTGCTTTGCGAAGCACTGCTTTGCCCGAGCTCATTCGAAGTCCAGCAGGGTCATACTTGCATAGGTCATCTTCATCGACGCTCTCCAATGCATTGGCAGAGCTTTTCAGTTTATACTTGACAGGAAGACGACAAGCGAAATCCACAAGATCGTTATCAAGAAATGGAACACGCGTTTCCAAAGAATGAGCCATGCTGACTTTATCTTCAACGACCAACAAACCGTGCAAGAATGTTTTCAATTCAAAATATAGCGATGCATTCACAAAGTCCTCTGACGACTGAAGAGGGAGAGACGTTTCCTCAAACACCCCGCGGAAAATATCAAAGGTAGAACGACCTTTGAGGGCATTGCGTACTGGGGCATTGAAAAGTAGTGGCTTTTCTTCGTCGGTCACCAGTCTTTGCCAAAAGGCGTAATAACTTTCAAGAAATTCATTTCCATTGCGACTCTTCAAACCATCGTAATACCGCCAAGGATACCCCCCGAAGAGCTCATCCCCGCCAACCCCCGACAAGACCACTTTGACAAATTTACCTGCTAGACGTGCCACATAGTAATTGGGATAACATTGCCCGACTCGCAAATCCTCAAGATGCCAGATCAATTCGGGCAATACTGCTTCCATGTCGCCCGCATGCATGACCATTTCATAGTGCTCTGTTTTGAGGGAATTGGCCAATACCTCAGCAGCTCCGCGCTCATCAAACCCAAGCTCAAGACCCGACGCTGATGAAAGATCAAACCCCCCTGTAAAGGTTGTTAAGCGGCCAAGATTCGGACGGGCAACCGCCACAAGCGATCCGGAATCCATACCACCGCTGAGGTAGGCTCCGATGGGGACATCACTGACAAGTTGCCTGTTGACCGCGCGGACAAAGAGGGAATAGAGTTCCTCTGTGGCCTCTTCTTCTGAGAGTTTGAGTCGATCTGCCGAAAAAGGATAATCCCAGTAACGCGAGATCTTGGGTCCCTCCTTAGCATCAGGATGAAAGGTCAGAAACGACCCCGGAGGCAACAGCCGCACACCCTCAAAGAGCGTGAGGTCAGTGAAAATGTTTTGGAATGAGAAGTATTCATCAAGAGCGTACGGTGAGATCTCTCGCCGAACCTCCGGGTGCTTCAAAATGGCTTTGACCTCTGATGCAAACAGCAAGAGCCCTTCTTGGTAATACCAGTACAAGGGCTTGATCCCATACCGATCGCGCGCGATAAAGAGCTTCTGATGCCGCCTGTCCCACAACACAAAAGCGAACATTCCATTAAATCGATGGACACACGCTTCTCCCCAGAACAAATACGCTTGAAGGATTACCTCAGTATCACTCTTAGAACGGAACACAATACCGGCCGTCTCAAGCTCCTTACGAAGTTCACGGAAGTTATAGACTTCCCCGTTATAAATGAGGACAACCTCTTTCGATGGGCTGATCATTGGTTGATGCCCTGCAGGCGAGAGATCGAGAATAGACAAGCGGCAATGGCCAAAGGAAAGCGGACCTTCGCGGTATACACCTTGATGATCTGGTCCACGGTAAGAGATTGTGCCCATCATGCGCTCGATGAGCTGATCGTCGCGTTGGTTTTGATGGGTATCGATATATCCGACTAACCCGCACATGGTCTAGCTGGACCTGGCCCGCACCGTAAAACCACTTTCCTGAGCATCAAAGTGCACAATAGACAGACCAGCTTCTCGACACCAACGGCGCACTTCCTCTTCAGTATGGCGATGCGCATAAGAAGGATGGTACCAATCAAAATTCACATGATGGTTTTCATCGAAGCTAAATGCTTCATTCCAAAAAAGCTTCGCGAAGTTCCAATAGAGAAAGCGCTGAATATCATAAACCCCCGCGTGGATTCCCAAATCAGGAACGTCATCTTCTACCCGGACAACCGCTTTCATAGAAGCGAGAGCTTGACCCAATCTTGTTAGTGGCCGAAGACGCTCCCACGCTTGCTCAGGCTCCAACGAAGCAATGAGGTTTCGAATGTAATCATCGGTAAACTCACGAATAGGACCCTTCTTCCGATAGACATAAAAAAGAATTTCGCCACCCGGCGACAAGATGCGAAGCAGTGATTGGAACGCCTTCTCTGTAGATGGTGTATGGTGGAGCGCACCTTCCGAAATGATCGTGTCGATAGCATGCTCTTCGAAGGGAAGATCCAAGATATCGGCCTGAATAAAGGAGGTGCCAGGAATGGCCCCAAGCCGCTGGCGCGCTACATCTATCGCGCTTGAAATATCCACACCGATCCATTCGGCGTGTCCTTTGCCACGCCAATTGGGATCCATCCATAAGGAAGCGCTAAACCCACTTCCACATCCGGCATCTAATACACGCGTGCACTTAGAGAAATAGTTCCGGATTTCGTCGATGCTTTTGAAGCCATAGCGCTCGATGAGCCATTTTTGAGATATAGCACGCATGTGGGGGGAATCATAGGAGGCAAGCTGGGACCATTTGTACCCAAAACTGATTTCCGTTTGCTTCTGCCGGTCATCATTTGACTGGGCAAAACGAGGTATGCCGTTACGAATGAGGAAAGTGCGACGGGGGGATCGTAGAGATCCTTCTTCCAATTCATCGCCTTCGATGCGCTTCCTCTCAAGAGAGAAGCAGCTTTTCTCTACAGGATCAACCAGGAAATCCAAAAGAAACCTACGCATTCCACGCTCCATGAAGCTCTCTGCAAACGTGCTGTACGTCTGTCTGCCCCATTTGTGGATACAACGGCAGCGTCAAACTCAGCCTATCGGCAAAATAGGCACGGGGGTAATCTTCGGGACGATATCCATATTTGTCTCGATAGTATCCCAGCAGAACCGGAGCATGGGTCCCTTGCCGAGTCATGATACCTTTGCTTTCCATATCCGCCATGAGACGATTTCGGCGATCATGCATCATCCCCACATTCTTGATGGAGGGATGTTCCGGCTGGAACAAGCCAACGTAAGCTTGATACCCATGCACGAAACCCGTTGGCGTTTTGGGTATGCGGTACCATGGAAGGCCCGCCAAGGCTCGGTCGTAGTCCCGGGCCCGGAGCGCCCTTTGCTGTAAGAGAAACGGCGCACGATCCATCTGGACGCAGCCAATGGCGGCCTGGAGATCCGTCATGCGATAGTTGTAGCCGAGCTGCTCATAGTCGGCTAGGAGGAAGCTAGTCTTGTTTTGGTGGCGCGCTATATCGGACACTGAAGCCCCATGATCACGCAAGGAACGGATCAATCGATCCCATTTGGCATGTCGCGTGGTCACCATCCCGCCCTCCCCTGTGGTAATCGACTTTCGAGGATGAAAGCTGAAACACCCGAGATCACCCCAGAGCCCCGCGTGAACTCCCTTTACGCGTGCACCAAAGCCGCAGGCAGCATCCTCCACAACCCAAAGATGGTGTTTCTTGGCAATCTCCATAAGAGAGGGCATATCAGCGCAAAGCCCGAACAAATGGACCGGGATGATGCCCACAGTGCGGGGCGTCACTAATGAGGAGATTTGGCTGACATCGATATTGAAGGTCTCGAGATCGATGTCACAAAAAACTGGACGCGCGCCCATATATTCCACAACATTCGGGGTGGCAATCCACGTAAAGGCAGGAACAATAACCTCTTCACCGGCCTTGAGGCCCAAAGCCGCTACTGCCATATGCAGCGCGGTCGTGCACGAACTTGCCGCGATTGTATAGGGAGCTTGCGTAAAAGCTGCAAATCTCTCTTCGAAACGACGAACGCTGGGCCCCTGAACAACCCAGCCGCTCGACAAGACGTCTTGAATGGCTTTAGCTTCTTCAGGACCAAAGACAGTCTTCGTAATCGGAATCATCGCGATTATTTTATGGCACTGCGGGACCGCCGCCAATCTACGACACTGCGCAATCCCGCCTCCAGCGAAATAGTGGGTCGGAAACCGAGTCGCTGCTCTGCTTTTATAGTGCTGCCAAGACGGTTCGTCACGAACATCTGTTCCTGGGGCTTGTACTCCGGCTTCAGCGACGATTGGGTCAGTGAAAGAAGATGAAGCACGAGTTCGTTAATGGTCGTCTTCACCCCCATTCCAACATTAAATACATCGTCCGTGACATCGCTCTTGAGAGCCAGGACATTGGCACGCGCGACATCGTACACATGAATAAAATCATACGCTTGCGAGCCATCACCAAAGATGACAGGGGGTTGCCCCTCCGCAATTCGATCGAGCACTTTCATTACCACGCTCACATAAGCACCTTGATAATCCATCCTAGGTCCATACACGTTCATGTAACGCAAGCCAATATAGTTCAGCTGATGTTGTTCGTAAAAAGCCCGAAAAAACTGTTCTCCTGCGATTTTTGTAGCTCCATACATCGTCCGGTTATTGAATGGATGTTCTTCAGTCATGGGAATCGTGATCGCATCACCATACACCGATGCCGAAGATGAATAGATTATTTTTTTCACTCCTGCTTGCTGAGCGGCCTCGATCACATTGAAGGTTCCCAACACATTTACCTCAACGGCAGCTCGAGGCTGATGAACGCATTCAAATAGCCACAACGCAGCAAGATGGAAGACGTAGTCGACTCCTTGCATCAGCTCGCGCAACAAAGAAAGATCGCGTATGCTGCCCTTGACAACTCGCAAACGCGGGTCTGTTAGCGCAGCTCTCAGGTTCTCAGGCTTACCCCGTATAAAATTATCTAGCACAGTGATTTCCTTGATCGGCTCCTTCAGGAGCTCATCGACCACATAAGACCCAACAAATCCCGCCCCCCCTATGACCAATAGACGAGTATCTGTAATATTCATATTACGATTGATTATTCTTTACTAATGCGGATGGAGTCATTCTTATGTTTTTAGTATATCATTTGAATCGACAACAGCCGGCAAAGCCGGAAGAACAGACTTCAGCTTCAAAGTCTTTTCAATTTTACGGCCTCGATAGAATGATTATTTTTGATCAGTATTATGAATGTCTTGTTTTCCTTGGGCTTTCTGTGCTGGTCTGGTTTGCTGCTCTGGCGCGCGCGGCCCATGACCTGTGGGCGGCTTGCGTGTTCTTTGCCGGGATCACGTTCCTGAGCCTCCTCTTTCTGATCGGCCGCGCGCGTGACCGGGCCCCCCTTCGCTTTCCTTTGTTCCTTCCCATGGTCCTTTTCCTCTTGGCCCTGACCGCGTCCTTGTGGCATTCATACGACATACCGACCACAAGGCAAGATCTGTGGGGGTGGTTGTTCTCTGCTCTCGCTTTCTATCTTTACGTGAATGTCTGCCACACGGAAAAAGAGGTTCGACTTTTTTTCACTCTCGCCGGTTCCGTCCTTATACCACTGGCCCTCATGGCCATTTGGCAGCAAGGAACGGGAACCCCTGAACCCTATGGAGGCTATTGGGAAATCCACGCCACATTAATAAATTCCACGGTATTTGCCGGCTTCATTCTTTACTGGGTGTTCTTTTCGGGCTTCGAGGTTGCGAGGAACCGACGTTACCTCATTCTTGCCGCTGCTGTTTTGGTCTGCCTGGTGTTGGCTAGGTCTTGGTGGGCCTATGCTTCGTTGGGAGCAGGAGCCATGGTGCTGTTACGCTCATCTTTGGCGGGCCTGTGGCGTCGACACACCAAAGCTGTTTTCGCCATTTCTTCTGCTGCAGGACTCGGCCTGATTGCAGCCATCAGCTACAAGTTACATTTACATATAGGTCCTTATGTCGGCACAAGCCGCCTTTATTACTGGGGGGCCGGTTTACGGATGTGGCTGGAGCATCCCTGGACGGGCGTCGGTCTTGGAGGATACGCCACCGCCTACCCCTACTTTAGAATTGACGGTTCTCAAATCGCGTTATTTCCACACACCTTGTTCCCGCACAGTTTGTTCATTCAACTGCTTGCTGAAACGGGTTTTGTCGGAATGTTGGCCACCCTGGCGCTCGTGCTGGAGTTTCTACGACGAATGCTTCGCTGGAGGAATTCTCAATCGGCACCAGCATGGCATCCTGTCTTTTTGGCCACCTGGACATCGGTCCTCCTATTCAGTCTGCTCTCCATCAACATGGAATATCTTCTGAACAAGTTTATGTTTCTCATTCTCTCCGGCACTCTTCTTGTGACCCAGCCCGCGAAAACCTGGTCCATCCGCACCGAATGGCTTTGGGTCACGGGGATTGTTCTTGTCCTGCTTGTACCGTTATGGCTATCTCCGCTTAAAGCGAGCCAACTCCATAGCGCTGGCAGGATGTTCGAAAGACAAGGCAATTCTCAGAAAGCTGAACAGCTCTATCGCGATGCGATCGCCCTCGACCCGCATCAGGCCGACAGTTATGCCGCGCTATCTCGGCTCTACCGGCTGAAAGATGCCAAGAGCCCTTCGCTCGAACTACGAGCAGCCGCGGACACCCACCTCAGTGAAGCCCTCCGTAGCAGAAGAGATATCCGTTTCCTCCGAAACTAACTACTCCATCGTGTACAATGCCTCTCCAGATGAAAAAACACGCTGGGATAGGCCTTTTGATTGCGGGAGTATGTTCGTATTTTGCTTTCCGTGGCATCTCTTTTCAGCAGCTGTTCGTGTCTCTCCATCAAGCGAACCTTCTTATCCTTGGCTCGGCGATGGTGCTTTGTCCCTTGGGCCTTGCGCTCAGAACCGGTCGTTGGGCGAGGCTCATCCGATTGGGTGGCAACATACGATTCCTGAAGCTATTTCGTATCCTCTCCATAGGCTTTTTCGCCAATAATATATTCCCTTTTCGTGTCGGGGAACTTGTTCGAGCCGTTCTGTGCAGCCGTGCCTGCGCGATTTCAAAAACAGCTGCTTTCGGAAGTGTTGTGATGGAGCGCCTTTTTGACGCCGCTAGTTTTCTCCTTATATTTATTGTGGCTTCGTATTTTTATCCTTTTCCTCCTTACATGAAAAAAGGCGCCTGGCTTATGGGGGGGTTCTGTCTTGTTGGATTTCTCCTTCTGGTCATCATTCAACACACGCAGCATGCCTTGAAAAGATGGATCGGGCGGTCCACGATCTCTGCGATATGGAAGACGAGGGCCCTTCACATGATCGACCAGATTACACAGAGTACCGTGAGCAACATGCCCGTTGGCACCGCGGCGACCGTTTCCCTTGTTTCCCTCCTTGTTTGGACAACAGAAGCCACGTTCCTCTATCTGGTGGCACAAGCTTTGGCCGTACCGCTTCCCTACGCAGGGGCTTTCTTCTTGCTTTTCGCTTTAGGCTTATCCGTGGCGCTTCCCCAGGCACCCGGTTATATTGGCACGTTCGAGTTTTTTGGTGTTACGGCACTTGCCCTCTTGGGAATACCCAAAGAACATGCTCTTCCCGTCATGCTGACCATTCATAGTGTTCAATTCGTGATGATTGCATGCATGGGAATGGTGGCTTTATGGCATGAAGGCTTGAGCCTCAAAAGTCTATCGTCGTTCCGATATGCGGAATCGAAGAGCGTGTCCGAGTAAAAGCCGATGCGGCCATGTTTCTTCCTACGATATACTGTGGATTTGTCGTCGATGGCCGATTTGCGAACGCCTCCCGGGTATTGGATAATTTCTTCGTCGACAGATCGATGGAAGAGAACCGATGAGCAAAAGACACCGCCCGTGTGAACCCGATCAAGTGTTGCTGATGCCGCCCGTGCTGCGTGAGTGGCTGCCGAAAGGATACCTGGCGTGCTTCCTCCTGGGTACCGTCAGGCGCCTGGACCTGCCGGCCAATGCGGACGTCTACGATGTATGACTGCCTATTAATCAATCCGCGTTCTGTTTATTACTCGGAAGCTGATCGTTCCCTTCCCTACCTCTATGCGGGAATACTCTCGATTGGGAGCCTCCTCCAGGCGCGTGGGTGGAGTACGGGAATCCTGGATATGGTTGTAGAAAAGGATCCCATCCAGTCGTTGGAATCGTGTCTTCACTCCAATCCAAATGGTGTGGCTTTCATAGGGCTAAGCGTCATGACATCGCAAATTACCCATGCTTTGGAACTCTCCCAATACCTCAAACAGACGCACCCGCACATCCCCGTTGTTTGGGGGGGGATCCATCCCACGTTGTACCCCGAGAGCGTTCTGAGGTCCGGGGTTGTCGACTATGTGTGCATGGGGGAGGGCGAATACACCTCGCTTGAACTCCTATCGATCTTGAAAAGCAAGGGTGATCCCACAAGCGTTCAAGGTCTATGCTTCCTAAGAGATAACAAGATGGTTGATACCGGAGAAAGACCATGCCACAGTCTTGATGATCTTCCCTATTTCAACATGGATCTGGTGAATTATCCACGATACCAACATCGAATGGTTTTCCGGGGACAGGAAACGACCCCGGTCAATTGGGGGATTATTCTCACCGGTGTTGGATGTCCTTATCGTTGCACCTTTTGCATCAATTCCAATAAACATCTCTCGCTCGGCAAATACCGAACCAAGTCTCCGAAGCGCATTGCTGACGAAATTGAATTTCTCATGACCCAGTACAACATCAACTATTTTGACTTTTCAGATGAGAACTTCTTTATCAATAGGCGCAACGTGGAACGCTTCGTCGAAGAAGTGACTCATCGTAAACTAAGATTTGGCTGGTATACCAACATGAGGGCAGATGCTTTTGACCGCAAGATTGCTGATCTTGATCTCATGAAGCGCCTGCAAGGGATTGGCTGCCATCGCCTGGCGGTCGGTGCCGAGTCCGGTTCTCAGAGGATTCTCGATAAACTTAAAAAGGATATTACGCTTGCTCAAATCCACCAGTCTGCTGATTTCATCACCCAAAGTGGCATGGGGGTGAGCTATTCGTTCATGATGGGCGTCCCAGGAGAGACACCCGAAGAGACCTGGGCAACGCTCGATATGATCCGGAGTCTCAAATCACGCAGTCGATTGATTTCGATCATCGGTCCTCAAGTGTTTCGTCCGTATCCAGGTGGGGCGCTCTACGATGAATGTTTGGCACAGTATGGGTATCAAGAACCCCAATCGCTGGAAGAATGGAGCACCTCTATCAACCGATTAACGGGCTATGACAGCATCGACCGACTTCCGTGGATCAAAGATCCTGAATTGATCAAACGGGTTTCGTTCTACATTGACTTTAGCAATATGAATGTCGGGGCTCTCCCACAGGGGATCCTTAAAAAGGCGTTTCTCTACCTCATGAAGGCGCTAGCCGATCTGCGCATTCGCTATAGAGTCTTGGTCTTCAACTTCGAGATGGATCTCATCATGTCCTGGAAATCATTCCGACGCGCCTGAATCAGATCTCGAAAAAGCACGACCAATTCGGACATAAGAACCTGGCTAACGGCAGGCCCCTGTCTCGTTATCCAGTTCTCTTCTCTTAAATCCAGAGTCCGCGATGGACTGGCTACCGTGACTGATTTAATATTTCCAATCTTAGGAATAAATCATCCCAACGCTTCATATGCTTTTCGAGACTGAAACGCTGGACATTTTGGAGGGCTGCCTTTTGCAAGACTTGCCTCGTCTCGGGCTGTCGAATCATCCGATCGATCGCATTCGAGAGGGCCTTCACGTCTCCAGCCGGTACGAGCCACCCGTCTTCTCCGTGGCGGATGATCTCTGAGGGACCACTCGGGCAATCAAAACTGATGACGGGCAGTCCGCATGCCATCGCCTCAATCAGAACATTCCCAAACCCTTCCGCGCGTGACGATAGGACAAAAAGATGGCACTGCTTTAAGATAGAAAAAGGTGCTTTCTGAAGTCCTATTAGGCTCACACGTCCCACCAGCGCCTTCCCTGTGACCACTTCCTCAAGGTGCGTGCGCTCAGGGCCTTCCCCCAAGATCAAGAGGTCCCAGTCGGGGTGGAGGCTGGCGATCTCTGAAAACGCCTGAATGAGCAAATCGAAACCTTTTTGTGGGACCAGCCTTCCCATGGCAGTGATCCGTTTTCGATCCAAGGGCAGCAGCATAGGTGATGTGGACGCCTCTGTTTCCTCGTGAATATTGGTCAAGGGATTGTAATTGACCTGACGTCTGCGCGCGGGGAGCCATGAATACTGTCGGTCGACCCCTTCACATGTACTGACGAGTGCCGCCGCGAGGGGATAAAGCAGCCGGCGCATGAGTCTCCAAATGCGGGAGCACGAAGGCCAGCGCGGATCCAGATGTTCCGTCACAATGACGGGAATTCCTGTCCCCAGAAGAGCCATAAGTGTCATGACATTCAGTTGATCAACAAACGACACCACGACCCCAGGATCCGTGCCTTGAATCGCGCGACGTAGGGCGATCAATCGACGAAACGTGTTCGTTAGAGACTCCACAGAATTTCGAGACATGGCACTCAATCTCAAGGCCACACGACGGACTCCGGGGGCAAGCACGTAAAAATCGGTTTCTTCTCGACTTAGGGTGACCACCGTGACTGTATCTCCTCTTCTCGCATACTCACCGGACTGCAGAGCCACCAGTCTTTCAGCTCCACCGCTCATCAATGAAGAACAAACTAATGTGATCCGCATGGAGGGATGAACCGCTTGGCCACCAGCCAACTGAGAGCGATGCCGAGGATGGGCGAGAGGACCATGGCTAGACCGGCTCCCCGGATCCCCAAGGAAGGGATGAGCATCCAGCTCAAAAGGAGATTGGAGGCGCCGGCCAGAATACCACAGAGAAAGCTGAGCAACATCAACCGAATTCCGCAGGAGACGAGGAACCATGCGAGCAATCCGTACGCAAACACCATGACCGCAGCCAAAGAGAACAGAACTGTTTCCTGCAGATACAAGGGATAACCACGCCCCAGTAACTTAAATAGACAAGCCGTCAAAGCAATTTGAAGGATGAAGAGCACCGGCGCACTCTGAAGTAAAAACTTTTTTATTTTCACTAAGAGCGCGGCTGGATCGGGCGTTCGAGAGGCGATGGGGAAAAAGACTTGAGAAACAGCCGCAAGGAAAAAGAGGGCGATCTGGATCGAGGCCGACTGATAGGCTGACAACACGCCTACCTCTGACATGCTCAAGAAACGATTGGCGATCAGGCGCCCCGGCGAATGAAGCAACGCATTCACGAGACTTCCAAGGCTGGCCAACAGTGCAAAACGCATCAAAGGAGAGATACGTGAGGGGGAAAACGCAAAGACGTTTACCTTTGCCATCAGTACGACCAAACCGATGAGCCCGACACCGGCGTACGTCGCACCGAGGGAATGTATGTATCGTAGCGCGTTCAGATTCCCATCGGTGCTCCATCCGACGATCAAAAGCGGAAAGACCATCGCAAAGAGAATTTCCGAGAAGGCACGCGCCCTAAACTTCTCGAGAGCGCTGAAAACCGATGTTATTGCCGAGAATAGGAGATAGCCTGTGCACCACAACAAGGCTCCCAGGAAATAGGGGGAAGGAATACGAAAAAGGGCACACCATGTTTCTCGAGCAAACCAACCGATGCTGAGTGTCAAAACCATGAAAACCAGCTGGAGTCCAAGGGCCGTCGAGATCCACGATGACTTCTCATCCATGGATGATTGAGGCAGGTAGTGAACCACGGCCGTCTGCAGACTGATGAGCATCGGTATCTGGATCCACAACGCCAGGGCCAGCGACACGTTGGCTTCACCAAAAGCTGCCGCGCCCAGTTTGCGCGCGATCACGAGAGTTGTTCCACCAACGAGCAAGCGGGAAATCAAGCTTGCGGAGACGACCCAATCTAACCCCTGCAGAAGAGACCTCGTCCGGTCTCCCATCTCCATCCCCTGGTATCGCTGAAGAAATTTTCCCGTCTTTATGAAAATCACAGACGATTTTGTGTGTTGATGATAGGGTTAGAAATACGGCTCGTCCAAACTGTCAAAATATGGATGGAGAATTCTTCTGTCGTCATGCCGATGCCAAGCCTCCTATCGAGTTCATGATCACCAATTCTCGCTTATCTTACGCCAACATCGCTGACCTCTCCAAGATCCGCAGCAAATTACACCCTTCCTTCGCGAATCAAGCAGAACCTCAAGGGTCGAATCGTCTAGGCCTTTCCTGTGAACCGGATATCTGTGATTCTTGTTTTCAAAATATGTTCCGTAATGAAAAGATAGTTCCACCATTGTGGATGGGTTTCCAAATGGGGAAGGGATTTGGGACCATCTGGTTCCAGGCGGAAGAAATGGTATCCCAACGGAATCAGAATCTCCTCCAACTGGGCGGGTTGGCCTATCTTATCCAAGACTTCACAGAAAATGATAGGCCGATCCCTGGCCAGAAGGTGCGCCATTCCCACAAACACATCCCATTCGGTACCCTCAGTATCAATTTTCACCAAATCGACAGGCGGTAGTCCCTCCTCAGCAGCCATTCTATCGAGGGAGATTACGTGAACTTGGACAGCGCGCGTATCCCCGACAGAACCGTGAGGACCTGAGCGCAGTGTTGAATTGCTGGGGATCGGTCCGTGGATATCGTAGCGGAGTGCGGCTTCTTTGTTTTCCTTTCCGACCGCCCATGGATGCGGCTTCAGATTGCTCAAGCCGTTCAGACGGATATTATCCACCAAGCGCCGATAGGCCTCCGGCAGGGGTTCAAACGCATGCACTTCTGCTTGCGGGTTAACGCGAGCTGCCGCTAACGCGTAGGTACCAATGTGAGCGCCGATATCGAGCACCCCGCGCGACGTCTCCGCCAGTTGGCAGAAAAGAGGGAACGATTCGGGCTCGTAAACCCCACGCCAAAAAATGCTATTCAGGAGATAATCGTCACCGTAGGATCGAATGTGGATCTTCCGTCCCTCGGACAAAGAGAGTTGAACAGGGCCTAGATAAGGAAGGTGTTCGAGAAAAAAATAAGGCGAAACGCCCCAATGGATCAGCACACGACCCATCCCCGTCAACACACGATTCAGAGGGCGCCATGCACGCATCCACCGCCACAAAACCCGAAGAATGGCAAGCGCCCGCGCGATCATAAGACGTTGGAACGTCGGTGCATGGACAGAGCCGGAAGGGCTTTCCCGTCGTACCGGGTGTCTTCCGATACGTGACCGGCTACCTCCGTCCGATTGGCGCCCATCAGATGAACCAAAACCGTCGAAGAGCACCCAGAACGCTTCAGATGCGTGGTACGATTCACCGCAACGCCCCAGCGAACACCGTGGCCAGAAAGATGGCCGTTGCCCCGAAAAGGAGGCATAGTCCAAGCACGCGACGGGCTCGGCATGCCCACGCGATTCTCCCCGTTTGTCGTAGGAGACGGATGCCGTCCCGGATGAAACGGACCTTCGATTGTCCCACGCGTGATGCATAGTTCGTGGGAACATACGTAATAGGGTATTTCGAGTAAATCCAATACATCGTAAGGCCTGTTGTGAAAGAGAAGCGGTCAGACAGCTGGGGCAGCAGCGACAAAACACGGCTTCGGGAAAAGAGTCGAAATCCGGAGTTGATGTCCGGAATATCCACACCCGTCAAGACACGCAACCATATTTTAAGAAGCCTGCGTGCTGCCACTTTCGTACGCATCCAGTGGGGATACACAATCGCACGTCTCTGTGCCACGACCAGCATGGACTCTTCGAAGGGTGCGATCAGAGAGGATAGGTCCTCAATACTGTAACTTCCGTCCGCATCGCAGATCAGAATCGCATCGTACTTCGCCGCTTGAATGCCCGTTTTGAGCGCAGCCCCGTAACCACGGTTGTAGGAGTGGCGGATCACGCGAATCGCGGAATCGGCAGGAATCTGACGGGTGCTCCCATCCGTCGACGCATCGTCGACGATGATCATTTCGTGGGCCAGACCCGGCAGGTTCTGTTTCAGAGTTTGGTGGAATCTGTCGATCGTCCCCGGAAGCCCCCCGGCTTCATTGAATACAGGGATGATGATGGATAGGGAGGAAGGCGTCACGTCTTAACCCGCCTGTAACGACCCCGCCATGCGACGATGCCAAATCCGGCCCCTGCGACAAGAAACGGCATCATCGGGAGCCGGTAACGGTAATAGCCTTGATGATTGGAAAGGACCAAAAAATAGAGAGCTCCTCCCAGAAGCAACATCAACATCGAGAAGTTCCTTCGCCTCCACAAGGAGAAAAGTCCGTAAACAAAGGCGATGTAAAGTGCGCTCAGATAGAGAACATAGAACGAAAAAGGCACGATGGCCAGCGGGCGGCGTCTCAACAGATTGAGAGTGCCTTGTCCGCTTAGAGCACTGGTGGTGGCATGTGCCTGCGTCTCTGAAATCGAGGTACTCCCATAATTAAAGAGCATCTCAATCCCCGTACCACACAGGATCCGAAGCGTGCCATAGAGGCAATGTTCCAACGTCCTCCAAGGATGGCGACGCATGATGGCGATGGCGTGGTCCCCATACACACGCGCTTTTTCTGTTGGGCTGCGGAATCCGCCGGGATAGTGATTTTGAATGTCCTCTTCCAGCTCACGAACGGTTTCGCCCCATGAACGGTGCTGATCCAAAGCCAGTGCGTTCGCGGCTGGGTAGCGCAGCAGCGAAATACCTCCCACAGAAGAGAATATCGGGGTTCCGGTGTTTTGATAATTCCGGAGGATCCAAAGTCCCGGCAGCGAGTAGGTAACAAGCAAGAAAAGAATCGCCCTGCTGCGTTGGCGAATCCAGAAAAAGGAGAGGAACACCGGTAGATAGAGAGCGATGGGTTTGATCATGATGGCCGCCGACCAGGCGAGGGAAGTCATCGCTACCTTCCTCAACGACGGTTGTCTGATGGCGCAGGTCAAGGTCCATAAACTGAGCACGAGGACAAAGAGAAACAGGGTTTCAGACAGAATCAGCGGTACATGAAAAAGCATGATCCAATCCCACGCGTAGACGAGGGCCATCACAGCGGCGATCGCAGGGCCATTGAAGTCGACATTCCATCGCCAGAACACAAGAATGCCCAAAAGGGAAAGCGCGACTTGACCTATGAGAACGGTATGGTGCAAGGGAAGGTCCTTCAAGATTGTGAAGGGCAGGAGGAACAGAACATAGCCTGGAGTACGAAACGTGTCCGCTTCAAAAGGAGCAGACACGCTGGATGAAAAAACACGCTCTCTCCATAGGTTATTCGCCAAGTTCAGATATCCTATGGAGTCCGACATAACGCTGTTCTCGGGCTTGCTCCAGGCAAGAGCGAAGATGGCCAGATGGGGAGCCAGGATCAGGAACAATAGGAACCACTTTTTCATGAACTCTCCGAAAATCTCGCCGCCGCAAAAAGTGATTGGCCTGTGCACGACGAGAAGAGATAATCCAGGTGCTTCGCCCAAGGCAAAATAAGCCGATCAAAAAGAATCATTTGTCGTCGTGTTGAGGCGCCCTGCAGAGGGCAATTGAATAAACGGGCGGATATCAGCCAGGTCAGCGTGCCGACTGCGTTCATGTAGACGAGACGATCCACCATCAGGCCGCACTCCTTGAGGAGTTGCCTGAGGCCCGCTTTGGTATAGCGTCTAAAATGACCTGCTTCCTGATCCATCCGGCTGTACAGAAAGGGATGCGCAGGGACAAAGAGGAGAAGCCGTGCGCCTGGAAATATCTTCGAAAGTGACCGGAGATGATTCGTATCGTCTTGGATGTGTTCGAGTACATTCATCGAGATCAGCGTGTCCGGCTTGAAGGTCTCCCAAACCGAGAGCAGGGATGGCGAGGTCACGTCCCCGACGATGCCGCGATTGTCAGGGAGCGTCCGTGAAGCGCAAAGCCTGTCGATGATTTCCTCGTTCTGATCAATGGCGGCGTAATCGTAGCCACTCTTCATAAGACGCTCCGCAAGCGATCCAAAACCAGGGCCTATCTCGAGAATCCGTCGTCCCAAGTAAGGACGGAATTTGGAAAAGATCCAGTCGTAGTAATGATGGAGTTCAGCGAGTCCTTCCGACATCGTGTCAGCACCCGAGGGACATGGATGATTCATGCCGAATCCGATCGCTTATCCGCTCGGACCCGTCGATAGATCAACATCGAGTAGACCCAGAGATCATCATCTTCAACGCCATACCGTTCCGGACGTCTCCATGTGATCGGGCCCCACTTCAGAAGCCGTGGGTAAGCCTGGACTTGTTGGAATTCCTTAGAATTCTCAAGCCAAGTGCGTAAAGCGAGGGCGTGCGGCCCCAGAACGGCAGCGTGATGCCAGTCCCGTGAGGAGATAATCAGATAGTCCATTTTTTTCGCTTCCTCGATCGAATAGTTCAATACATGGACACCATAATGCTTTTCGAGGCGCTCCGGCCAGAAGTAGGATCCCAGAACGACATCGGGGCTCCAGTAATACGGCGTGCGTGGGATGCCGATGCGGGCGGACGGATCGATGTTGCGCAGAATCCAGGCTGAAGAAAGTTTTTGGTTAGGCTCGGCCCGCCGTGCTTTCACGATGATCATGGAATACGCGACACTGGAGGCCCACAACCCACAAAAGCTGACGGCCAGGATTGTCTTGATGGGGTATCTTGCGTTCTGCCAGAGATACGCCCCGGCGCATGTGATGATCGTGATGGCCAGAGGCACGACGAGCAGAATCCGCCCGGCGGAAGCCGCCATACCGACCGAAGTGATGGCGATCCCGAAGAGGCCGAGTGCAAGAAAAACCAGACGCATTCCTGAAACTCTTCGTGCGAACAGGACGCCGAGACTGATCCAGAAAAGCAACCACTGGACGGGACCCAGGCTGAAGGAAAGAACATAACGGAGGGGATAAAGAAATATTTCCAACGGTGTGTAATACGCTTCTGCCGCATGTTTGTTGAAGATGACTTGGCTCGAAATGGTGTGATAGGTCTCCCAAGCTTTTCCGAATGAGAGAAAAAGGAAGAAATCGCCCAATCCCACGCCCAGCATGAAGCAAAAGAAACTGGCGAATGCTTGTTGAACCGGCCGTTCGTAGCGAGCGGCCTGATAAAGAGCCACTAAAAATAGTGGAGCGGCCGAGAACTTCGTCATCAAAGCCAAGCCGCAGAAGAAGCTTCCCAGCCAAAGCCAACGGCGGGGCCCTTTGGGATTGCGTTCATCCAACATCAGAAACACGATTGCGGCAAATGAAAGTGTTGTGACCGGGAGGTTCGATTGAATAAAGTGCGAAGCCGCCACGAGTCCAGGAGTGACAGACATGAGTAAAACCGCTGCGGATGCCGCCCCGGGACCCAACAAACGGGATAATCCGAACCACATCACAAAAAGCAAAGCGATCCCATAGACGATTTGAAGAGATCGACCGACTAGAAAATAGCGCGCAAAGGCGTCTGGATGATCCCGAAGATAGGCGAGTGACTTTGGAATCGTGAGGTAGCCCGTTTTGACTGCGATCCAAGCTGCTGCGGCGTAGCTCTGGAGGAAAAAAGCCGGTTGATTTAAGTGGGGGTGTGGGTTGTAACCGTTCTCACGAGTGAGTTTGCCCAGGCTTTCGATCCAGTTGGTCTCGTCGCAGTTATAAGAGAGAATATGGTGGGCATCCGGGAGTCCGAAACGCAAGCCGGAGACTCCGAACCAAAGGTAACTGCTCAGGGCCACGCCCAATCCGAAATATTTTTTCAGAGATGACGTGATCAAGATTGGCATTAGTCCATGTAGACCTGAAACCATTGCTCGAGCATCAGAAGTGCCCAGAAGATGATGGGAAGGCGCTGATAGCCCAGAGCGGCAGGTGGACGAATTTGATGGCCCTCTTGGCCGGGACCATGGTGGCGAAGCGTGCGCGACATCGACTGGAGAAGACCCAACGAGGGCTCTTCGTCCGAAGAAGTCAAGATTCCGATGATGCCACACACAAGGAGAGAGTTTAAGGTATACGAGGATGAAAAGCAACGTTCATCCTTGGTATTCTAGTAGACGGAGTGTGTATGGAACCTGCACTGCACCAGAAGATCCTTAAGTCGAATCTGGACGTTCACCGGATGGAGGCACCCCTTTATAACCGGATTCATTCTGAAATTTTCAATGCCTGGGAACAGCACCGCTTATCCAACTCGCTTCGCGAGCACGTATCATCCTTGCCCGATCCGAAAGGTCGTGCGCTCGATCTGGGCTGCGGAACCGGAAATGTGACCGAGAAGCTCCTGAAGCTTGGGCTCCAGGTTGAGGCAGTCGATTTATCGCCGGATATGACCCGTCTCCTGAAAGAGCGCTTTTCAGAACCCATTCAGCAAGGCCGCTTGCAAGTCTACACAGGAACGCTGGAAACATTGCCCTTGTCAGGCCCCTACGACCTGATCACCATGTACTCCGTATTACACCACCTTCCAGACTATCTTAGCACCGTCGAGTCCTGTCTCCGATTGTTGAGGCCTGGCGGATTGCTTTGGGTGGACCACGAAGCACTTCCTGAATCACAGATTTCCGCGATCTTGAAAATAATTCAGAAAGCCAGAAGCGTTTTACAGGCCTTGCTCCGACTGCCTTATCTATCGTTGCGAAAGTCTCTCAAACACGCAGCACCTTCGCTCTATGCTCGGATGATGATCAATATTGACTACACCTGGTCCGACTATTGGACGCATGGGAACCGAAGTATATCGACGGACTCCCTCCAAGCGCTAGCTCGCCAATACCGCTGCCGCTACGAAGAACATGCGTATCTCCTCCACCAAGGGCACTGGGTGGATTACTTGACCCATCCACTGCTCAGACGGGCCTTTTCGGATACTCGGCAGATTATTTTCATTCGATCACAATAGGATCGAAAGACGTTTGTTGGCGATCGATCGGTTTCAGCCAATCTGCAAATCGCACCTGATCATCCTGATTGTCACCGCGTGATCACCCATCAGGGCGTTATTCCTATACGCTTTCTTTCGACCGCCCCAAAGTGTCATCACCGGACCTCGTCGCGTGATGCATGAATGACCCAACACAACATAAAAGTATGATCATCAAGATCTGTGAGCTTTCGAGCCTTGATTCGGAACGAGATCAGCAGCCATCGCAGGATGGGCCAGGGTGCTGTCGCAATCCCAGATCCTGGCGTTAAAGGAATGCGCTGCCCGAGCAGCTCACGTTATATTTTTGTATTTATTGGCATCACAATTTTATGATGTGCGGGATAAGCTCATGAAGTGCTCCAGCAATTAGATCCTATGACGTTGTTGAGGAGCTTACCGTGCTACACTGCATGAATCGATTCTTGATCCATGTCCCATGAAGAGCTTCGCATGACAAGATTGGCGACTCGACTGACCATCATCACGTCTTCCTTGACCTGTGGGGGCGCTGAAAAGAACGTGGCACTTCTTGCCAGCGCGTGGGCAAAGCGAGGCCTTCGTGTGACCGTCATTTCCTTTGACCGTCATCCGCCGTTTTTTCAACTGGACGAGCAGGTCAAACTTGTCTCAACCGGTATCACGCGCGGCTATCGTAGTTTCTGGAAGGACTTTTGGACTGCGCCGGGAAGGCTCGTCAAACTCCGTCGATACATAATCGAGACTCAACCTCATGCTGTGATTTCCTTTATGGATCTCAACAATTTGCTCACCATCCTATGCACCCGCTGTCTCAATATTCCTGTTTTCGTCGCGGAGAGATCCGATCCTGCCGTTTGGCCTCAACCTCAAGGTTGGCGCTTGCTGCGCCGCGTTCTGTACCCCTTGGCGGATCGGATCATTACCCAGAGTGAAGATGCCAAGCGTTACTTCTCCATCAAGCTGCAGTCTAAGATCGCAGTCATTCCAAACCCCGTTCCGGCGATCACAGACATCGCTGACCCCGCGGGTCTCCCGAGAGAGAAGATGATCCTCGGCGTCGGTCGACTTACAGCCATGAAGCGTTTCGATTTACTTCTGCGCGCAGTGGCACGTCTGCATCGGGAGTTCCCCGATTGGCGCGTAGACATATTGGGAGAAGGAGAAGAACTTGAGAGCCTCCGTAAACTTTCTGCCGATCTGGGCATTCACCATGTTGTTCGCTTTTGCGGGCTTGTACGCGACACCCGCCCTTATCTCCTCAAAGCTTCTATCTTTATGCTTTGCTCTGAATTTGAGGGCTTCCCGAACGCTCTGAGCGAAGCACTCGCCGTCGGGTTACCAGCTATTTCATCTGAGACCACAGGCGCTAAGGCCATGATCCAGCACGGTTCCAATGGCTTGCTTGTCCCTGTCGGCGACCTAGACGCTCTCACAGCGTCGCTTCGTGGACTCCTTGCTAATCCAGAGAAACGCCGTGTCATGGGACAACAAGCCCAAACGATCACCCAACGATTCTCATTAGATGCCGTGATGAATCAATGGGAACACTTACTCATGGAGGTCGTCTAAGCCTCGATGTGCGGCATCTGCGGAATCGTTTCCCCTGGCCAAACACCCGAGCTAAGTTTGCTCGAGACCATGTCACGGACCATGCATCACCGTGGGCCTGATGATGAGGGGTATCACTCTGAACTCGGTCTTGGATTTGGATTTCAGCGTTTATCGATTATTGACCTCTCCTTAGGTCATCAGCCTATGACCCTCGCCGAGGGGCCTCTTCACATCGTCTTCAACGGAGAGATCTACAATTTTCAACTGCTTCGTGAGCGCCTCGAATTAACCGGACGTCACGTTTTTCGGACCCGGTCAGATACGGAAGTCATCCTGCATCTCTACCAAGAATATGGTGAAGCGTGTGTACAACACATGCGCGGCATGTTTTCCTTTGCGATATGGGACACCAAAACAAAACGTTTATTTGCCGCGCGCGACCGGTTCGGTAAAAAGCCATTTTTTTATTTCTCAAGACCCGAAGGAGGGTTGGTCTTTGCGTCAGAACTCAAGGCGCTGCGGCTCCATCCCGAATGCCCCAAGCAGATCAATCTTGATGCTATTTATTATTTCTTGAGTTTGCAGTATATACCTTCGCCTCTCTCCATCTATGAAAACGTGTACAAGTTGCCCCCAGCGCACTATTTAACATGGTCAGCGAATAGCGGTCTTCGTATACAACGCTACTGGGACCTACGCTATGAACCCAAAGAACGTTTGACTTACGCCGAGGCGCAGGAACGGCTTCGAATCCGCCTCATGGAATCCGTACGGCTCCGTATGATTGCCGATGTCCCCTTAGGAGCATTTCTATCAGGCGGAATCGATTCGAGCATCATCGTAGCCCTCATGGCACAGCAGTCCTCGCGTGCCATCAAGACATTTTCTATAGGCTTCCAAGAGGAGGCCTACTCCGAGCTCCCTTTCGCGCGCGCGGTAGCCAAGATGTACAACACCGATCATCATGAATTCTTGGTGCAGCCACATCTGATTGACATTCTCCCGAAACTCGCCTGGTATTACTCGGAGCCCTATGCAGACTCGAGCGCACTGCCCTCGTATTATTTGACCAAGGAAACGCGCCAACACGTTACTGTCGCCTTGAACGGCGATGGAGGGGATGAAGTCTTCGCGGGCTATCTCCGATACCGGGCCATGTGGGGGATGCAGTTTTGGAATGTTCTCCCTCAAGCGCTACGCGCCCGCATGGGCGCCTGGAGCGAACTTTTGCCTCCTTCGACGGCACCGATTGGCTGGTCGTGGCGCGCCAAACGTCTTTTAGGCGTAGGTGCCATGACGCCCACCCAACAATATCTCCGGACGCTCGAATATTTCCATGCCGAAGAATTGCGCGAGCTCTGGTCAGAGGAGCACCTTGAAGTCTTTCGACAGAAGCATCTATCCAGCAACACAATCTTCGAGACCACCCTGTTGAACTATGCACCCCGAGAGCTGCTGGACCGCCTCATGTACCTGGACCTGCACCACTACCTTCCGGATTGTCTGATGGTGAAAATGGATATTGCGTCGATGGCGAATTCTCTCGAGACTCGTTCGCCGCTTTTGGATCATGTGCTGGTGGAAGAAGTCGCGCGCTGGCCTGCCTCCTGGAAATACCGCCCGCTCAATTTAAGCAAGCGGATCTTGAAAGAAACCTTCAAGAAGGATTTACCACCTCTCATCCAAAAGCGTGGAAAAATGGGCTTTGGTGTTCCGATCAGCCAGTGGTTCCGTGGACCTTTAAAAGGCTACTTGATGGAAACTCTTTTATCGAAAAAAGCTCTCGACCGCGGATATTTTAAACGAAAGGTCATCGAAAGATATATTGCTGAACACCAGTCTGGCACGCGTGACCGATGTTATGGGCTTTGGGCCCTGCTCATGTTAGAGCTGTGGCACCAGGCCTATGAAGAATCTTAAAGCGTTTGACCGGGGAAAAGATACCGAGCAGGAAGGGACGGCTTGAAGCATTTTTTAAAACGGGTCAAGAAGCTGTATCGGACAAGCGTCCAGACGGCTGTCAAACCGTCTTTGAGGCGAATCTTTTTGCCTTCCACATAAGAGCGAGGGTAGTAGGAAATATGGGATTCATGCATGCGGACCCGTAGCTTGGCAATTTTAGCCGTCACTTCAGGGTCGAAGTCAAAACCGGATGTTTCGACGACAACATGTTTGAGCAAATCCGCTCGCCATACTTTATAGCACCCCTCCAAATCCGTCAGATAGATGCCGGTGCAGAGGTTTGAAAACATCGTGAGCAGCCGAATCCCCAGCCGATGATAGGTCCTTTGGATCTGGTCTCCTGACGGTTTGTAGCGTGATCCATAAACAACATCCGCCTTGTCGTCTAAAATGGGCCGCATGAGCCTGATGATATCCTGAGGATCATATTCCAAGTCAGCGTCCTGGACGGTGATGATGTCGCCGGTCGCGGCAGCAATACCCGCTCTGACAGCGGCGGTTTTTCCTTGGTTTTGACCCTGGAGAATAAGCTGGTCGTGAGGAGCCACCAGCGTGCGAGCGATATCAGCCGATGTGTCAGAGGAACCGTCATCCACAAGGATGTATTCGACCGACGTAGGCCAATCCAGCCTATGGAGGATCTCCCAAATCGCTTTAAGGGTAGGCGCCTCGTTATAGATCGGGATAATAAGGGAAAGCATCATGAGGCGGTCTTGGTGATCGGTGCAGGGGAGCTGCTCCGAAGAATGCTCTCAGGAAGCTGTTGGCCCATGGAGTGCTCAAAACTTGTTGCCGCGCGCGAGGGATTAAAAGGGATCTGAAGCTTCGCCCGAACATCGGATTCCATCTCATCCCGACTTCTCACAAGGTCCTCCGGCGAAAGGGTATCGGTATATACAAAGGACCGGTAACCGCCTTGGGGATCTCCTTTATAGTAGTCAGCGACCCGCATATAGTCGACTTCATAGCTATAAAGTCGGTCGCCCGTCTTGGCGTAGGTGTAGACCCAGACATCCGGATGCTCGGGATGCCTGACGGCTTCATCATAATAAGGGGTTCCGGGGTAGGTGGTAATAATGGTCACATCGAAATCATCCGGTTTGTTTTCAAGCAACCAGTCCTTGGTCTCTTGGACCGTCTCCGGGCATTCTCCGGGGTGCCCGATGGACATGAGCGCTTTCACTTTGAGCCCATGCCTTCGAGCGATTTCGACACAACGTGTGTTCTGCTCGCGTGTCGCCTTTTTATTGATGTTTTGAAGGATACGCGGAGATCCAGATTCAAAACCCGTTAGAATCCAACGAAAACCAGCCCGATACATCGCTTCGGCTTGCGCGTCGGTGAAGAGTTGGGCCTTGATAAAACCGCGCAGCCGAAACTCAGTGTGGAGCTCTTTCTGAGCTTTCTCGATCGCATGCATGAGATCAACCATTCGAGGATTGACATTGAGCTCGTCATCGTACAGCATAAATCCCTTCACATGGTATTGCCGATAGAGGTGGAGCATTTCGGCAACCACATTCTCAGTCGTTCTCATACGCACCCGCCGAAACATGGGAGACTCCCGCCCACCACAAAAGCCGCACGAAAAGGGGCATCCCAATTGCGCGATCAGGCTCAGCGCGCGCTCTCCCTCGATAAAATAGTGATAACTGTCCACATCCACAAGATGCCGAGACGGGAACGGCAGCGCGTTCAGAGTTTCGTTGTTCAAAAATAGCGAAGACTTCGGATCATCCGCGTCAATGAGGGGGGGCGGAGAATCCGCGATTGCCTCAAAGATCGCTCGCTCTCCATCCCCGGCAACCATGACGTCGAAAACCGCTGACAATTTCTCGAACGCAACGTGCGCGCGGCCTCGCCGACCAGCCTTCCTTTCTTTCTTGTAGGCTGCATGGACGAGCGTCGGATGGGGGCCGCCCAAGACAAGACGGGCGTCCGGTCGAACACGCCTCAAACTCTCTGCCACACGTGTCGCCGCGGGCATCTGTGGTGTTGTAGAAGTGACGCCAAAAGTCCTCGCTTCCGAGCGGCAGGCATGAAACTCCACGGCTTCTGTGAAATTATCGATCCCCGAAAGATCCAGGATCTCGACGGTCCGGCCGGCCTGCTCCAAAGAGGCTGCCACACGCAAGAGCCCTAGCGTCATAAAGACTCTTTCGTCCAAGAGGAAAGGAGAAGGGGGAATAATCAGACAGATCGGCTTGTGGGCGTGCGGCATAGGGGTCTCAGCATGTTCGAATGTCTCTCTCTTTTCAAGAACTCTTTTCGTATACCCGTCGGCCTCTTAAACGATTCTGATAGTATCGCTTGGCAACATGTCTACGCAGTTGGTAGGACTGGGGCCAGTGCAAATCGGTTCGGCTTTTGGGCACTCTCGCGGGGTTCCCCAAGGCCACGCCCCCATCGGGCACATCTCGCGTGACCACACTGCCAGCACCCACGAGGGCGCCTCGCCCGATCACCACGCCCGGCAAGATTGTCGCGTTCACGCCGATTTGGGCTCCACGACGCAGGATGGGGCCCTGAAGCACACGGGCCGCCCCGCGGCTCCCTGGAAAAAGATCATTGGCCAGCGTCACACCCGGCGCGAGGAAAACATCGTCCTCGAGTATGGAATATTGGGCAACGTAACAATTGCAATGGATTTTGACACGGTTCCCAACCGTGCACCCATAATCCAGCGTGGTATTGTTCCAGATGGAGACATGGTGCCCAATGCGGCTTTCTTCACGCACCACCACATGATGCCCTGTCTCAAAATGATGCCCAATGGTTGAAGCGGCGTAGAGAACCGACCCTGAACGAATTTTCGCAAAGGATCCAAGGACAAGAGGCTTGAGCCGGGAAAGTTTGCGGCCGGGGATCGCATTCAAAATCACATCGTGATCCAACTGCAGGTGCCGCCCGATGCGGTCTCCAACCCATGGCTTTGCACGCTTCATAGTTCCTCCTTTCCGAGAAGCATTCTACACTCTCCGCTTTAAAAAAGAAACGAAGTCCTGATCAATTGCCGACCCGGTAGGAATTTGTTTAAATGGGATTTCCATGAAGATTTATTCCAGTTCGCGCTTCTCGACCTCTTCCCTGATTCATCTCTCTGCTGTTGCGGTGGTTGTCCTGGCCGTGATCTTTCAGATTCGGACGGCAATCCATCGTGAGGTGCTTCATTACGATGAGGGCTATTACCTATGCGAAGCGCGGGGCTTGAGACAAGCGATCCGGGCGGCCACCACAGTAGCCTTCCGGAGTTCGGATCTGGGGCAAGTGCTCGCGCGGATCCGACGAGAGGGCGGAATTCTTCCTCCGGGGAATGGTAAACCGACCTACATTCTCGCGCTCGCAGCTCTATCTTCGCTGCCAATCCCGATTGCTTTGTCAGGGAATTTTCTCGCGATTATGTGCGGGCTTCTGGCTGTCGGTTTGCTATTTTGCAGCGGTCGACTCCTCGGACTCGATCAAAGAACAGCGGGTGCTTTGGCGCTTCTCTTCCTGGTTTCTCCAATCTGGAACTACTATGTCGTGACCACCTTCCCACACCCGGTCGGCGCGAGCGTGATGATGCTCGGGATTTTCTTTTTTCTCAAGAGCCGGTTTCGTGCCGCTTTCCTGACACTGGGCCTTGCGTTCACAATTCACTACGCAACGCTGCCCGTGATTGGGCTGCTTGCAGTAGCGTACTTTGCCGCGGTGCTCTTTGGATGGGAAAAATCAGAGCGTTCATGGAAATATTGCGGCGCGTCCGCACTCTGCCTGGTGGCTCCCTCCCTTGCTTGGGAGGCCGTCTATCTGTTGATTAAAGTCGCCGCTGGCGACTATCTCTCGACCACCGTCTTTCGAACGTTCCTGCAGCAGATTCTCTACAACTTCACACGGGTCACGGTGAACACAAATATTCCGTTCGGAGAAGCCTTTCAGCGCAATGCTGTTATCTTTGCCAGGTTTGCGCGGACGGAGACGTGGGTCCTTTCAGGGCTGCTCGCGCTCGCTCTAGTGCTGAACCTGGTTCGCTGGCGTGGTTTCGACTGGCGGACACGGGCGGTTCTCGCAGCGACAGCGGGATCACTCGCCTTCTGGTTGCTGAACAGCGGCACGGTAGTATCACGCGTCATCGTGATGCCCATGCCGCTCCTGTACCTGGGCCTAGCCATTGCGGTGTCTGCCATGGTCAAGCGGGAGGGAAGAATCTACGCGATTCATATGATGGTTCTTTCAGGCCTTATACTAATGGCTTTTACCGTTACCCTTCGCCAGGGGGAACGGCTGAGGAGTCCCTACCGGCCCGCTCTCGAGTATCTTGAAAGGGAGGGTTATCGGGGTCAGGTGATTGATCCTGTGACCTGGCCGGTCTGGCAGGCCTACTTAGGCATCCGCATGGCATCGAGGCCGGATAAGGGATCCCTAACACCGGAGCAGTTCCTGGCGATGATCCCCTCATCGGTGACGAGACATGAGAAGCGCCGTATTCCAGTTGCGATATACGCTGGAGAGTGGGCTGGATCTGGTCCGGTGTTCGATGCTCTTCGCGCAGCGCTCCGGGACCGGGCTCCGGATGCCTCGTGGATGTTGCCCTACAGCAACCATCCTCTTTTTGTCTCTGAGAGCCTGAATTGGGTTCGTGTTCCGGAACGCCCGCAGGATGCCGACCGGTTAGGGATCTTCTGGCTAACACCGTCTGACGTCCACATCCAGAAAGCCTCGTGGAAACAGCAATGACCGTCGGGAACCGTTTGATCGACGTAGCGTGCAATCTCTGCGGGAGTCGCTCGTATGCGGTCAAATTTCGATCCGAGCCGCCCAGCAGGGGACCCGCTGAAACTGATTTCAAGGCGACGACCGATCGGTACGGCTACTTCGGACAGGTGGTTCGCTGCCGGGACTGCGGCTTGGTTTTCACGAATCCGCGTCTGCGCGATGACGATCTCATTGGTCTCTATCAGGAATCGGATGACGAAGAGTATCAGCAGGAGGACGCGGCCCGGAGCATCAACGCCTTTTTCAGCCTTAACACGATCACGCGGTTTGTGCGAACGGGCCGTCTGGTCGATATTGGATGCTCGACTGGCTATTTTCTGAACGCAGCCCGGCTGGATTTCGAGGTCGTGGGCCTGGAGCCCTCTGCTGCAGCGGCGCGCTTCGCAAGGGAGAAGTTGCAACTTGACGTTCGGCAGACGTCACTCGAAAAAGCCGGTTTAGAGAGCGGATCTTTCTCTATCGCAACGATGCTGGATGTCATTGAGCATGTGCCGGACCCTCTTGGCACAATCCGCGAGGTGAACCGGATCCTGGAACCCGGCGGCTACGTGTATCTCGTGACGCCGGACGTGTCGGGTTGGGCGGCGCGCCTTCTTGGGATGCGGTGGTGGGGCTTGAGACCGGCGCACATCTATTACTTTTCAACCAAGACGCTCTCGGCGATACTCCGAAAGGCGGGTTTTGAAGTTGTGTTTCATCGGTCCTACGGACGAGTCTTCACAGGTCAATACTGGGCAAGCCGGCTCAAAGGCTATTCGGCGGGCGTGACCGGGACTGTCTCCCGCGTCATAAGGAAATTCAATTTCTCCAACAAGCTTGTCTATATCAACACCTTCGACTCGCTGGAGATTTGCGCGCGCAAGCTCTAGGGAGGCAGTGCCCCCGCATCTTCCCTCCGCTGCCATCCTGTGTCTGAGTCGAAACGAAGAGACCGCCACCCGCGGGAACGTTCGAACAAGCGCTCGGCTTTCGTCCCGCAAGTATTGTCTATTTCCTTCATAGGTATATTTTTATTACAGTAACGCGCAGTGGCTACAATTTCCATTGGCGTGATCGGTACAGGTTACTGGGGCCCCAATATCATCCGCAACGTCGCCGAATTGCCGGGTGCAAGGCTCTACGCGGTTTGCGACCGTCTCCGGGACCGCCTGACCCCTCTGAAGGCCCGCCACCCCGACACGCTGTTCTTTACCGACTACCGTGTCATGCTCAAAGACCGCCGCGTGGATGCGGTGGCGATCGCGACTCCCGTTTCTTCGCATTATCGTATCGCCAAAGACGCGCTCCTCGCCGGAAAACATACCTTTGTCGAGAAACCCCTTTGCATGTTCACGAAGGAAGCCGAAGACCTCGTCGCACTGGCCAAAAGCAGAAAGCGCATCCTCATGGTAGGCCATACCTTCCTCTACAGCCCTCCCGTACAAAAAATCCGGGCCCTCATTGATCAAGGCGCCCTCGGCCACATATATTATCTGAACTCCTCCCGAGTCAACCTGGGTCTTTTTCAGCCGGATGTCAGCGTTTTTCGAGACCTGGCCCCTCATGACATTTCGATCTTTTTGTATTGGCTGGGCCAGGATCCACTCTGGGCTTGCGCGGAAGGTTCGTCTCACGTGCGCAAAAAGATCCATGAAGTGGGCTTTGCAACCCTGGGCTTCCCCAAGGGCGTCTTGGCCCACCTCCATGTCAGTTGGCTGGCCCCTTCCAAGCTCCGCATGACGACCATTGTGGGCTCCAAGCGCATGGTGCTCTATGACGACACGTCCAACAATGAAAAAGTCAAGATTTTCGATCAAGGGGTCGTCCGCAACCCCGAAACCTTCGGTGAATTCCAGCTGACCTACCGCTCCGGCGATATCCTGAGCCCTCACTTGGACGCCCGCGAACCTCTACGGTTGCAAATGCAAGCCTTTCTCAAGTCCATCCATACGGGCCGCTCTCCCATCAACGATGGCCGATTCGGCGCACGCGTCGTGCGCGTCTTGGAGGCTTTGGAAACCTCCAGCCACGCCAAGGGCAAACGCCACTGGATGTGAAAACGCTCGCGATCATTCCAGTCTTCAACGAAGCCGCACACGTCACGGCGCTCCTTTCAAAATTCCCCAAAGGCGTGTGCGATGTGATCGTGATCGATGATGCCTCAACCGATGCCACACCCCAGGAAATTGAGCGAAGTGGCTACCCTTGTGTGCGTCACCCAACACGCGGTGGTGTTGGACAATGCCTGCAAGACGGCTTCGCCTATGCCCTGGAGCACGGATACGAAACGGTCGTGGTCATGGCCGGTAACGGCAAAGACAACCCCCAAGAGATTGACCGGCTCCTCATCGCCATCGAGCAGGGAGCGGAATATGTTCAAGGTTCGCGTTTCTTAAAAGGAGGGGAACGGAAGAATTTGCCATTCCAGCGCTATGTTGGCATCAAGCTATTGAGCGGGATCTGGAGCCTTTGCTTGGGACGCCGCTTGACCGATGTGACGAACGGCTTTCGTGCCTACCGCGTGTCTTTTCTGAAGCGACCGTTGGTCCAGTGGAAACAGGCATGGCTCTCCACTTACGAACTCGAATATTACCTTCATTATTACGCGCTCAAGCTTTGCGTGCCGTTTTGTGAAGTCCCCGTGAGTAAGAATTACCCCACCAGAAAGAACTATTCCAAGATTCGGCCACTTCAAGACTGGGGACGCATTGTCTTGCCGCTCTTTCTCTTGTTGAGCGGGAGACGAAAGTAACCATGGTCAAGGGGCTAGGGTGCGTGTTCCTGCTCGCGCTTGCGCTTCGCGCTTGGCTTCTCTTGGCCATCGGACCGAAATCCGAATACGCTTTCTTCTCGGACAGTTACACCTATGCGAAGCCCGCGCACGTGTTGCGCCACCAGGGCGCCTATGCCGTCTACCACGACGGGAGACTCATTCCGGAAGTCTATCGCACACCGGGTTATCCGCTCTTCCTCGTTCCCTTTCTAAATCAAGATGGCAGTCTTCGCTTGCGTTGCATTCAATGGGTCCAAGCGCTTCTCAACTCAATCTCCGCCGCTCTTGTTTTTTGGGCAGCATTCTATTTCTGGAAAGATATACGCGCTGCTTGTCTGGCCGGGATCGGCTTTGCGGTGGATTTTGTCGGTGTGGTTCATTGCGCTTTTGTTTTAACGGATACCCTCTTCGTCTTTTTCATCTGCCTGTCCCTTTACGGGCTGGTGCGGCAACGCCTGGTGATGACGGCGGCCTCGGCAGCCGCTTCAGCCTTTGTCCGGCCGGTGGGTCTGTATTACGGAGCCTTGCTTGCCGTCCTCTACCTGCTGATGGGACGAGGGCTCAAGCCTCCCGTCTCAAAGGCACGGCTCCTGGCTCTCCTGATGACTTTGCTGCTCCCGATTGCAGGCTGGTTTGCAAGAAATCACCACGTGTCCGGCCGATGGACGTTTTCAACACTTCAAGACGACAACCTTTTTCTGGTACGCGTGGCGCTGGTGGAGGTGGAACGCCGTCAGATACCGTATGCGCAAGCAGTGGATGACATCCGGAAGGCTCACCGGCAGGCGCCCGGCGCTCCAAGTCAATCTCTCTGGGCGTCCCGTTATCTCATGAAACATTGGACCGTCTATACGAAGCTTATGGCGCGAGACTTGCTGAAACTGTTGACGGGTAATTCCATGAAGGTGGCAGCGTGGATGTTCCTTCACGACACGCGATACGAGCCTTTGGCACAACCGGTTTACGCCACGGAGACGCCGATCCAGCAGGCACGTCACCTGATCCAGCGCCACCCGTGGTTCAGCATTCTGCTGGTTCTTTATCTGTGTTTTCTTTTTTCGATCTATGGCTTGGCGCTTTGGGGTCTCCGGCGATGCTGGCATGAAGCAGGGTGGCAAACCACGCTCCTGCTGTCTTTGCCGCTCTGTTATTTTCTCCTTGTGACGCTCGGGGCTGACGCCCATGCGCGCTACCGGCTGCCGCTTATGCCAGCGCTTTTTTTATTGGCGGGGGGCGGGTTCCAAGCATTTGCACAACGGCGGCGAGACAAGATCCACCCTCGATAATGACTTATAATGCGAGATTACATGAATACCATTCGTCGGCTGCATGAAAGATTCCAAAACCACGGCGCCCGCATAGGCACGCTGGGGCTCGGGTACGTGGGACTGCCTCTGGCTTGCGAGTTCGCGGGCGCGGGCTTTCAGGTTACGGGTTTTGAAGTTGATGCCAGCAAAGTGAAAGCCCTTACCGCCGGACGGTCCTATATCGGTGATATCGAGAGCAGTTTGGTCCGGAAACTTGTTAAAAAACAAACCCTGCGTGCAACGACCGATTTTGCGAAGCTTCGACATATGGATGCACTGATCATTTGCGTTCCCACACCGCTCAACAAAAGCAAAGACCCGGACATTACCTACATTGACCAAGCTGCTCGTCGCATCGCGAAAACACTCCGCAAGGGTCAACTCATCATCCTTGAAAGCACAACGTATCCTGGCACCACGCGCGAACAGGTGCTGCCGATTCTCGAGGAAAGCGGCCTCAAGGTGGGACGAGACTTCTTTCTCGCTTTCTCGCCAGAAAGAATTGATCCGGGCAACAAGCAGTACAAACTCCCCAATACACCCAAAGTGGTGGGGGGGATAACACCCCGCTGCACAACCCTCGCGGTCACTCTCTACAGTCAAGTCATTCGACAGGTGGTCCCGGTCTCAAGCGCCGAGACCGCTGAGCTCACGAAGCTCCTGGAAAACACCTTTCGCGCCGTGAACATCGGTCTCGTGAACGAGATCACGATGATTTGTGACAAGCTGAAGCTGAACGTTTGGGAAGTCATCGACGCGGCCTCCACCAAGCCTTACGGGTTTATGCCGTTTTACCCCGGACCAGGCTTAGGAGGACACTGCATTCCCATCGATCCCCTTTATCTCTCCTGGAAAATGAAATCTCTCAATTTTGCGGCCCGCTTTATCGACCTTGCTGGGGAGGTCAACTCCCATATGCCTGAATTTGTTGTGATGAAGATTGTGCGCGCCATGAACGCAAGAAAGCAATCCGTGAAGGGGTCGAAGATCCTGCTCTTGGGGGTCGCCTACAAGGCGAATGTCACGGATGTTCGGGAATCCCCAGCGCTCGACGTCATTCACTTGCTCCGTGAAATGGGGGCCGAGGTGTCTTATCACGACCCCTTCGTCCCTTCCATCTTGGTGGAAACGCACCTCCTCAAAAGCAAGCCTTATTCGCCGTCTCTCCTCCGTCAGGCTGATGCCGTCGTGATCACCACGGCTCATCGCCAATTTAAGTCAGAAGAGATTCTTCATCATTCAAAACTCGTGGTCGACACACGGAACATGCTCCGTGGCCTGGAAGCGGGCCACCTCGTAAGGCTTTGACACCGTTCTAGTTCACCATGTCAAAATCCAAAATTGTTGTTGTGATGCCCGCCTACAATGCGGAAAGGACCGTAGCCAAAACCGTTGCCGACATCCCCAAAGGCACCGTCGATGAGATTATCCTGGTGGACGATCACTCCAAAGACCAGACGGTCGCTGTCGCACAGAAGCTCGGACTCAAAGTCATCGAGCACCCCCATAACCGCGGCTATGGTGGAAACCAAAAGACCTGTTACCGCGCAGCCTTAGACGCCGGAGCGGACATCGTGGTCATGATTCACCCCGACTATCAATACGACGCGCGTCTGGTTCCTTATCTAACAGGGCTCCTCAAGGATAATATTTGTGATGTCGTCCTGGGCAATCGCATCCGAACTCGTCAGGAGGCTCTTCAAGGCGGGATGCCAGCCTACAAATATCTCTCCAACCGGTTCTTGACGATCATCGAGAATTTGCTCATGCGCCAGAACCTTGGGGAATGGCACTCCGGCATGCGGGCCTACACGCGCCGCGTCTTGGAAACCATCCCCTGGGAACTCAATTCGGATGACTTTGTCTTTGACTGCGAGTTCTTGATCCAGGCTTCCGCCTTGGGTTTTCGGCTTGGTGATATCCCTGCCCCAGCGCGGTATTTCGAAGAAGCGTCCTCCATTAATTTCCGACGGAGCCTCCGCTATGGGCTGGAATCCCTCAAGAGCATCTTACGGTACTACCTGCACCGATCACATTTATGGCGATCCCCTCAATTCGTCCCCAAATCAAGCGCTTCTTAATCGCCGTCGTCTGGGCGGCCTTCAGTCTTGGGTATTTTTTGCGATTTCCGCTGCCGGCGTTCTTTCATAAGCTTCATTTGATCTTGCTTGCCGCCGTCATCACACTCTCCGCTATTGGATGGGGGGCCCTTCTCCTTCGAAAACTCAAACCCCACCTGAATGCTTCGCTCGAGTATCTTCTTTTCGCTGCTTTAACCGGCTTTGGCCTTCTGTCCTTCGCGACGGCACTCCTGGGGTGTTTTGGGCTGTGGCATCAGGCACCCACGACGCTCCTCGTGCTTGCAGGACTTGGTCTTTCCTGGAAGGAAAAAAAAGAACTCCGCACGCTGTGTGCGAGCCCTTCCAATCTCCATGAACGGTTTCCCGCCCCCTTCTTGCTTCTCATCCTTGGCGCTTCCTTGAGCCTGATCATGACTTTCTCACCCCCGATTTATTACGACTCCTTGGTCTACCATTACGCCCTGCCACAGGCTTACCTTCAGGCCGGGCGGTGGGTCGGGCAGCCCTCTCTCATCTATTCTGCTTTCCCGCAATTGATGGAAATGCTCTGGACGCTGGGGATGCTCTTGGGCGGAGATCTCCTGGCGAATCTCCTCGGATGGGTCATGGCGATGGTCGGGATCTCGATGCTCTTTGCCTTCGCCAGGCGATTCTTGAGTGAAGAGGTGGGGCTTTGGTCAGCCGCGCTGCTCATCATCATGCCCTCCTATTTATTATTGAGCTCCGGTGGGTACGTGGATGTCGGCCTCACGGTCTATGCTTTGGCGAGTTTCTACGCCCTCTATCTCTGGCACGAAAAACCGCACGCTGCGCTTCTTGTGTTGGCGGGGACGCTGGCAGGATTTTCCCTCGGGACGAAGTACACCGCCGGCTTTGGCGTCGCCCTTGGCGCCTTGTATATCGCCGTGGTAGCTCGGCTTCAAGGTCGATCGGCGGCCCTCAAGTCCCTGGCACTCTACCTCGGGACCGCACTGCTTTCATTTTCTCCTTGGATGCTCAAGAACCTTCATTATGTGGGGAACCCGGTCTTTCCTTTCTTCTACAAATGGAGTTTTAAAAGTCTAAACCCATGGGTGCAGAGTGCTGCGGCAGGTTATTTTCATGGGATCACAGAATATGCCCCTCGCCATTTTCATGAGCTTTTCAAGCTTCTCTGGGACATTGCGACGAGGGGCATGGATTTCGGCGGAGGCATGGATGTGATCGGAGATTTTGGTTGGTCCTACTTATTTGTTCTGCTCCCCGTGCTGTGGCTCGCAAGACCTCTCCCGCAAGTCTTGCGACACTCGCTTCTCTACGCCTCGCTCTTTTTCACAGCATGGGGACTGTCCAAGCCAGTGCTTCGGTTTCTCTTGCCGATCGCCCCTTTTCTAGCATTCGCCGCTGCCTACGGCTTGGTCCAGCTCAAAGAGCGGCGAGACCCGCTTCATCAGGTTGGTCGATGGCTTTTGGGCCTTCTTCTTTTGTCCAACATGACCTTATTCTTTGAAATCGCGGATAGCCTCTCCCTTTTTCGTGTTCCTCTTGGCTTTGAAACACGGGAAAACTACCTCGCGAGAAAACTGAAGTATTATCCGGCAGCCCGGTTCTTGGATACACTCCCCGGAAATACGCTGACTTATGTGGTAGGGGATCAGTGTTCTTATTACTACAATAAGCCCGTCTTGGTAACGCCTGCTTTCAACGCCAACCCGCTGACGGCATGGGCCAATGAGTCCGACACGGCGGCCGATCTCATGGCACGTCTGCGTGCGCGTGGCATTACCCATCTGCTCATCAACCATCTCGAATTGCGCCGTTTAAATGAGATCCTTCACAACTTCCCATGGACTCCCAAAGGACAAGACAACTGGGAGTCTCTCTTGGAAACAAAGGCCGTCTCTCTGTACCGGGACAAGAACTGCGAGGTCCTGGCGCTTCGATGAGCACCGAGCGGCTTTATCTGATTTGCTTTGTTCTCGCCACGACGACGGCGCTTCTCACAACACCCCTGTGCCGCAAGGTCGCGCTGCTCTTGGGGATTCTCGACCACCCGCATACGAACGTTAAAACCCACAAACACCCTGTCCCGTATCTGGGCGGACTTGCCGTGGCCCTGGGCATGGCGGCGGGCCTTCTCTACGTGCGCGCTTACACCAATTTCCCGACGGGCACCTTGCGCTCGCTCCGCGGCCTCGTCTTGGGAGTGTTTTTGATCCTCCTGCTCGGGCTCATCGATGACATCAAGCTCAAGGGGTTAAGCTACCGATTCAAGTTCTTGATCCAGATCGCGGCGGCCCTTTGCCTGCTGGCCTTTGATATTCGCATCTACTTCATCAAACCTCTCTGGCTCGGCAGCCTGCTGACGGTCATCTGGATCGTCGGCATCATTAACGCGGTCAATATCATCGACATTATGGACGGCCTGGCGAGCGGCATCGCGGTGATCGCCAGCCTCGGTTTCTTTTTCATATCGCTCCCCTCCGAACAGGTGCACGTGAATTTCGCGTCTGTCGCACTGGCCGGCGCGCTTCTTGGTTTCATGCCCTACAACTTCTCGAATGCAAAAAAGATATTCTTGGGCGATACGGGAAGTTTGTTTGTCGGGTTTATTCTGGCGGCCCTTTCCCTGGGGACGTCCTATACGCACGTCAACAACGCGGGTGTCTTTGCGCCCCTTCTCATCCTGGGTGTCCCTCTCTATGACACGATTCTCGTGACGGTCCTACGCCTCCAAAAGGGAATGTCACCCTTTCTGGGGAGTCATGATCATTTCGCCTTACGTTTGGAGCGCTTCGGCTTTTATCGTGAGGAGATCTTGATCCTCTCTTACGCAGCCTGCCTCCTGCTCACCTTTGCCGCTTATCAAGTGACGGTCGTCGTGTTTGACTACGCCTTGCTCATCTATGCCATCGCTCTGTCGATCGCCGTTGCGCTGGGCGGCTGGCTGGCCCGAATTAATATCGAATGACCCATGTGCGCACGCTGATCCTCGGCGGAGGGATGTCCGGTCTTTCCTGCGCTTATCACCTCCAAGACGACTATCTCCTCATCGAGAAATCAGACGAGCCCGGTGGGCTTTCGCGATCAGTCCGGCAAGATGGGTTCGTCTTTGACCACACGGGTCATCTCTTGCACCTGCGCCATCCCTACACGCTGCAACTCATCCCCAAGCTCTTGGGTGACAATCTCGTCCAGCATGAGCGCCGGGCATGGATCTATTCTCACCACACCTACACGCGCTACCCTTATCAGGCCAATCTCTACGGGCTTCCGAAACCCATCCTCAAAGACTGTTTGAGCGGTCTCATCAACGCCCAGCTTGCTCCGGCCTCCGCTCCGAGCCTGGAGCCGGAATCATTTCAGCATTGGGTTTTGCGAACTTTTGGTGAGGGTTTCGCCAAACACTTTTTCTTTCCCTACAACGAGAAATTGTGGACGGTCTCTCCCAATACGCTGACCGCAGAGTGGGTTGCCCCTTTTGTTCCGAAACCTTCTGTCGAAGAAGCGATCACGGGAGCTTTCTCGGATCAGACCAAGAAGTATGGGTACAACGCCACATTTTATTATCCGAAAGAAGGGGGAATTCAGGCCCTGGCTTTTGCTTTGGCGAAAGATCTTCGCCGTATCAGGCTCAAGACCCTAATCGAGCGTATCAGCCTGAAACGTAAGGAAGCGACGCTCTCCACGGGCGAAACCATCACGTTCACCCATCTTGTGAATACCGCGCCGCTTCAGCATTTTCTGGACATGCTTGAGGACTTTCCGGGGGAGCTCTTAGAAAATCGAAAAAAGATGCGCTGGAGTTCCGTGTATGATCTCAATCTCGGCGTGAAACGTCTCGGCATCTCGGATAAACACTGGATTTATTTTCCGGAAAAGAAATATCGCTTTTATCGGGTGGGTTTCCCGATGAACTTCTCGCCCCGAATGACGCCGCCCGGTTGCAGTTCCATGTATGTGGAGATCGCGTATCAACCCGAAGAAGACTTTGATGAGAAAAAAGCGATGAAAGATGCCATCCGGGGCCTCCTGGAGTGCGGTCTCTTACGCCATGAGAAGGAGATTGTCACACGGAACATTCTTCATATTCCTGTCGCCTATATCACTTATGACCAGCACCGGACGCCGCTCGTCCAAAACATCCTGGGCTGGCTGGAATCGGAGCAAGTCTATTCGATCGGGAGATTTGGCGGCTGGAAATATTCCTATATGGAGGAAGCGATCCTCGAAGGGAAGGCCGTGGCGGAGAAAGTTCTTGGACACTAACGCCCGACGTGCGACGTCCGACGTCCCGACGCGTTTCTCCCAAAGGGACTCCCCTGAGCGGTCCTCAAAGTCGACCGGTCGGGACCTCGGAAGTCGGACCCGCCTGACCGCGGGCGGGCGGCTGTCGTGTGTCGCCTCGGACGGATCATGATGAGACTTCGCGTCGCCCACATCATCACACAACTTGAACTGGGAGGGGCCCAGAGAAATACCCTCTATACCGTGGGGCACCTGGACCCGGAACATTTCGACGCCTTTCTGCTCTGCGGACGAGGGGGCATCTTGGACCCCGAGACCCAGCATGCCTCCTGGCCCACGCATTATATTCCAGGTCTTGTTCGCCCGCTTCGTCCCTGGCTGGACCTGGCCGCCTTTTATCAACTCTACACAAAGTTACGAGAGCTCAGGCCCCATGTCGTTCATACCCACTCCTCGAAAGCGGGCATCTTGGGCCGCGTTGCGGCGTATCTGGCAGGCGTGCCTGTGATCCTCCACACGTTCCACGGGTTCGGATTCAACCGCCGTCAGAAGCCCTGGACGCGATGGCTCTTTATCGCGATCGAAAAGCTCTGCGCGCCCCTTTGCGCCCACTTGGTTTTTGTTTCGGAAGAAAATCGAAAAGAAGCTCATCACTTGAAGATCGGAAAGAACGTGCCTAAAAGTCTCGTCCGCAGCGGCATTCCCTTGCAAAGTCCCCAACACAAGCCTCTCACGACCAGCGAAAAGCGTGCGAGCAATAAGATCCATAAACTCCTTCAGAGTCTTCCTCACGACGCTTGGCGTGTGGTCTATGTCGGCAATTTTAAGCCGCAGAAGAACCCGATGGACTTGGTCGCGGTCGCATCCCAAGTGCTCACGATCAACCCTCAAGTCCACTTTCTCTTTGCGGGAGACGGCGAACTCAAAGCTAGCGTCGAAAAGGAGTGCAAGGAACAAGGCCTCCAGGACCATGTTCACTTTCTCGGTTGGTGCCAGAGGCGTGAGGATGTGCAAGACATTTTCGCAGCCTCAAACTGTTTTCTCTTGACCTCTCTCTGGGAGGGTCTTCCGCGGTCCCTTGTGGAAGCCATGGCGGCAGGGCTGCCCGCCGTGGTGTACGGCGTGGATGGGACCAAAGACATCGTCGAGGACGGGGAAACAGGCTATCTCATCACTCCCCATGACACAGCGCTCGCTGCAGAAAAGATCCTTTGGCTTGCGGACCATCCTGAAAAAGCAAGGCAAATGGGGAAAAAGGGGAAGGGCCTCATCACCAAGGACTTTGACATCGACCATATGGTCCGGCAGCAGGAAGTCCTCTACGCCAAGCTCTACGGCCAAGTTCCACTCAAGAAATACTACGAGCCCTTATGGGGCAGCAAGGCCCCATGAAAATCCTCGTGCGATATCTTGTACATCTCGTGGTTATGCCCCTGGTCGCTCTCTTCGTTATTCTTTGGGCCTTTCTGACCTTTTTTCCTCAACAGAGATTTCGTGATTATGCGGCGGATGCCCTCGGCGAGCGGATACACCGCCAACTCGTGATAGGACCCGTACGTTTAGGGTGGAGGGGGCTTTCGCTGGAATCACTCAAGGTCTCAGAAATTCCACACTTTAAGAAGGGCACACTTGTGGATGCAAAAGGGATTCATGTCGGCTGGAGCCTGCGTTCCTTATGGCAGGGGCTGAGCTTGCGGGAGGGGCAACTTACACAAACAAGCGGCCGTTTCCTCATTCACAACTTTCGCCATCCCCATTATGCAGCACAAGACTTTTCCGTTGCTTGGTCACTTTCGGATATCACCCAAACAGGCAGCTCTTTATCCGGGTGGGCTAAACTCCGCCAGGGAAAAGGATCCCTCCAGAATATCGATCAACTCATGACGAAGTCTCCTTCTTCACGGGCGGCACTAGCCCCCGTCCTTGCCCTCATGAATTTAGAACGGGCTGGCTTTGTGCAACTGGGGCTACCCGACTTACGCTATTGGCCCCTCGACAGCATCGAAGGCGACTACCGTTTCGACAAGGGCACCATGACGATTCGCAACTTTCAGATTCGTAGCGCTCCTTTGAACGTGAAAACCCATGGCACCATGGAAATCGCAAGCGGCAAACTTCATTTGGAGGCTGAGCTTCATGCGCCTGCGGCACGAAACCGTGGCAAACTCGACGCTTCGCTCACGATCACCGGCACCACGGCAAAGCCCAAGGTGGATCTTTCTTCGCTTAAGAAAAGGGCCTTCCAGGCCAACCTCACAAACCTTTTCAAGAATCACGTCAACGGATCACACGATGTCGACAACGCCTTGAAGGGTCTTTTCAAATAATCCCAAGCCCCTCGTGGGCCGAATGATAAATTCCTGCCGGATCTCGAAACCCAGATTCGGGGCAGCAGAAGGAGCAAAGAGAAAGTTATGCAGGAGCGCCTGGGGATCGAAGAGTAACGAAGCGATGACCTGGAGATGGACTTCGCCGACGGGACGAGCAGCTGCCTCCTCAGAGAAAGAGCACCTCTCCACCCCCCAAAGATTTCTGCTTCGGCTCTCTTAAGAGCACTTGCAACCTCATCGAGTATAATACCTGCATTCATGACATGTTTTCTGCCAGCAGATGAGATGAGCGCCCCTTCACATGACGGCTTTGGTCGTGTTTTCTTCTCGAACAACTATTTGGCGATTCGGCATGTGCACCGGCTCTGTGCCCTCTTGAAGCTGTGACGCTGGCCTCACGTGCGCAGGAATACTCGTAATCGATGGGGCAGGGACTGCTGATGATGCTTCGCCACATTCCTTGGCTGATCCCCGTATACATGATGTATCTCGCATTTCTTGTCCTGCTTGATCTTGCCTGCACCAGGGGCATTTTCACCCTCAGGTCCACGGGCTGCCGTCCTGGAGCATTTCTCTTCTTGATGGGTTCCTGTTGCTTCATCGCAGTGACCAGCTTCCGTTCCGGAAATTGCCGTTCCCGAATTCCAGCGATGCCGTTTCTGGTGAGTGGCGCAATCGCGCTCCGTCGGTGGGTATGACCCTGTCCGGCTCTACCGTTGCCCTGGTGAATCCCAATCTTGTTGTTCAGAGACACGATATGTTCACCACCGGGATTGTCTATATGCCGATCAGCCTGGCTTATTTCGGCGGCATACTGCGCAAGGAAGGGGCTACCGTCCATGTCATTGATTCTTTTGGCCTGGCTCCTAATCGATGTCGCAGACAAGACGATCTCCTTTTCCGAGGTCTATCGGCTCAAGACGTTAGCCAGCGCATCCCTTCCGGCACAGAGGCGATTGTGCTCTATGCTGGTCAGGTGGCCAACCATGCATCACTCGTTCAAATCCTGCAGACCCTGAAGAAGGACCACACCAGCACACCGGTCATCGTGATGGAAAACACCCAGGCGGTGACCGCCTATTCGTTACGGCGAGTTCAACAAGAAATGCATGATCAAGGAGCCGATTACATCCTGACAGGGGAATCTGAGCGGCGTGGAGTCGACCTTCTGAAGGCCCTCTTATCGAAGGCTCCCCTCTCAACGATTTCGCAGATAGACGGCATCGGATTTCGCCGCGATCAGGCGCTTCACTATGCCGCTCCGGAAGGCGTCATCGCGGATCTCGACACGCTGCCCTACCCGGCTTGGGACTTGTTTCCACTTCAAAACTATTGGGCGCTGCGCTATGCCCATGGGCCCTTGAGTGCGAAACGGTACTTACCGCTCTTGACCTCCCGCGGATGCCCCTATCCCTGCCGGTTCTGTATGATCCCTGAAACGAACGACCGCAAATGGCGCGCCCGCCGTGCGGAAGAGGTCGTCAACGAGATGCAGTATTTTTCTGAGCAGCTCGGGGTCCAGGAATTCCATATCGAAGATGTCGACCCCACCATAGATGATGCCCGCACAAGAGCTTTCTGCAAAGAACTCCTCAAACGACGATTACCCGTCTTCTGGAAAATCTGTGCCGGAACAAAAGTGGAGTCCATCAAGGATGAATCCACCCTGGAGATCATGGCCAAAGCCGGGTGTCGGTACATTTCCATCTCCCCGGAAAGCGGCTCGGAGCGCGTGATGCAGCTCATCGGCAAACCCTTTAACCTGGGCCACGCCCGGAACCTGATACGCCGTATGAACCAGCTGGCCATCCGCTCTCAAGCTTGTTTTGTTCTCGGCTACCCAGGCGAAGAGGAGGCGGATCGCCACGCGAGCCTGGCGCTTGTGCGGGACCTGTCACGCCTCGGCGTGGACGAAATTGCTGTTTTTATCATCACACCGATTCCCGGCTCCGCGATCTTCGCGCAATTCCAGGGGTATCGTGACTTGTCTCAGCTCACCTTTTCGCCGTCCTGGCGGACGGATTATGCGACGCTCAACCGCTGGCGCCAGCGCTTCTATCAGTGTTTTTTCACGAACAAATTGATCTTTCATCCCTTCAAGATCATGGTCCAGCCTTTTCGATTTCTGCGTCGTCACTTCGAAACCAAAATGGAAATGGTTCCCTATCGCGCCCTTCACACATTTCTTTTACAATTTCTCCATGGGCATTAACTTGACGGATGTCTTGGAGGCTGTCGATTGCCCGATTTGCCACCGCTCTTCCTTTGAAATCGTGATCCCGGCCGCCTACCCGGCCACGATGTCCCAGGAAGATCTCCTTCGCATGTACTCCTCTTCGAGTGACCAACCCTTGCTCGACCAGATGGTCCGATGCCGGACTTGCGGTCTGCATTACCTGAATCCCCGTATTCGGTCTGAGATTGTCCTTCAATCTTACCGGGACGCTCAAGATGAGACCCACTGGGACCAGGCGAGCGTCCGGGTTGAAAGTTTTCGGAAAAGTCTCTTGGCCGTCGTCAAACATCTCCGGATCACTCCTTCAAGCGCAACCAGGATTCTGGACATTGGCTCTGCAGGAGGATATTTCCTGAAAGCTGCCAAGGACCTCGGTTTCTCGGTGACCGGTGTCGAACCCAGTGCCTGGTTGTGTGCGACGGGCCGCCAACAGTTCGGCGTTGATCTGCGGACGGGGACTTTGGAAAGTTGCGGTTTTGCACCGGGGAGTTTTGATCTGGTGTCTTTATGGGACGTCATCGAACATGTGCCGAAACCGGACCTTCTGCTTGACCAGATCCAGCCGCTTCTTGCCCCTGGAGGCCACCTGGTGATCAGTACTCCCGATTACGGTAGTTTGGCAGCTCGGCTCCTGGGAAAAAAGTGGCCCTTTCTCTTAAACATTCACCTGTTCTACTTTACACACGATACAATCCAGCGCCTTCTGAAAAGTCACGGGTTCACTCTCCTCTTTTCCCATCCTTACTTTCAGACGCTCGAAGCCGGGTATGCGCTCCAGCGCGCGATCACCATCTTGCCATGGCTCAAACCCTTCCAGAACATCCTGCGGTGGCTGCGTCTTGACCATCAGCCTCTGCGCTACCATGTCGGACAAACCCTTGTTGTCGCGAAAAAAGATTAATCCTGGCGGGCAAGTTCTGAAAGCCATCCTTTTTGATTTGGATGGGGTCCTCTGGGAGTCCAGCACGATTCATCATCAGGCCTTGTTGGAGGTTCTTCGACCGTGGGGGATCCGGCGGCTGGATTATGCACAAGTCGCCGGAATGAAAACGGAAGAAGCCCTCCGACGGATCTTTCGCCGAGCCCGTCAGAACCCGCCGCCTGAAGTCCTGGCACAACTGGTCCGAAAGAAACAAGCTTTGGCGCAGAAGTACTTATCGGCCCGCCCTCCCCTTCGCCCCCATTGCAGAACGATGCTTCAAAAGCTCAACCGTCATTTCAAGCTCGCACTGGTGAGCTCCTCGAACCGTAGAAGTGTCAATCTTTTTCTGAAAGCCAGCTCTTCTCGATGCTATTTCTCGGTTGTTCTATCGGGCGATCATGTTCGGAACGCCAAGCCGGATCCCGCCATCTACTGCGAGGCACTCAGGCGTCTCAAGGTTGGTTCGCACGAGGCCTTGGTGGTGGAAGACGCGGTTCCGGGTATCCTGGCTGCTCGACGAGCCGGTCTACGAACAATCGCCATGACGGGCACAACAGACCCCAAGGCCTTGAGGAGAGTTGGAGCCGAACATATCTTTGCTACGCTTATATCGCTAACGGACTATGTCAAGCGTCTACAGCATCGATGACGTCATGGGTATGTCTCCGGGGCCAGACTCACAACATTCCTGGACCGCGATCATCCCGGCGGCGGGCCGTGGTTCACGCTTAGGCTTCCATCAACCGAAACTGCTCTATCCTGTCTTGGGAAAGCCTCTGTTTGAATGGTGTCTGGATCGATTGAAGCCCTATTGCAAGCGCTTTGTGTTGATCCTGGCCCCGGGCGTGGATAGGCTCGTCCGCCCGCGTTTGGAGGAACTCGTGCCTGGAGATTTCAGCCTCGTACTCCAGGAAAAACCTTTGGGAATGGGTCATGCCGTTCAGCAGGCCCAGCCGGTCGTCCATACACCCTACAGCATCGTGATGTGGGTCGATCAAATCGCCTTATCGGACCGCACCCTCTCCGCATGTCTCACCCTCGCTCATGCCCATCCAGCGGCTAAGCTTATTTTTCCGACCGTCCATCGTGCACAACCCTACATCCGCTTCGAACGTGATCCAGAAGGGCGGATCCGGACCGTTCATCAGGCCCGGGAAGAGGACATGCCGATCACGGAAGGAGAAAATGATTGTGGTATCTTCTTTTTTAGAAGCAAATCCCTTTTTAGAGCGTTAACGGAAGCCGGAGAAGCGGTCCTCCTAGGAAAAAAGACAAGGGAGATGAATTTATTGCCGGTGATTCCATGGCTGGACCAAGAGCCCGGGGATGTGATCACCCTGCGAATTCGCCAAGCAGAGGAATCGATGGGCTTAAACACCGACGCCGAAGCCCGTCAATTGGCCTCTATCCTCGAAATGAGAAGTTCCCATGGTCACTGAGACTTCGCCTTTGAATGTCGTTATGTTTTCCGGGGGGCGGGGCACCGGGAGCATCACAGAGGCTTTCTTGAAACACGGTCAAATCTCCCTGACGCTCCTGGTGAACACCTACGACGACGGCCTTTCCACGGGCGCTCTTCGCAAGTTTCTTCCAGGCATGCTCGGGCCCTCCGATGTCCGAAAGAACATCAGCCGTCTCATGCCGGACGTCGATCGAGCGGACCGTGCCCTTCGCTCGTTCATTGAGTATCGGTTCCCGCTGAAGATCCCGCGCGAGGCCGCGCTGGCCGCACTCAAGGACTTGTGCTCAGGCCACCCGTCATTCCCCCTACGGGATCTGGCGGCTCCCTACCAGGACCTGAATATCGCTCAAGCGGAAACGATGGTGGGCTATCTCCGCCGTTTTCTGGACTATCTCGAACAGGTGGCCGATTCGCAGCCGCCCTTTGATTTTGGGGATTGCTCGTTCGGAAATCTTCTTTTTGCGGGGTGCTACCTTGGCGCAAACCGCTCCTTTAATGAGGCGACGCGCCAATTGTCCCAGTTTGCCCGCATCCGGGGCCGCGTGCTCAACATTACGGATGGAGAGAACTTGGTCTTGGTCGCGCTCAAGCAAAACGGCGCCCTGCTCCTGAAGGAAGGAGAAATCGTATCCACCCAGGAGACAACAGCGATACGCGAGCTCTACCTGATGTCAGACTATCTCTCCCCGGACCAGATCCACGTTCTCTCCTCCCTCGACCTTGAGGGAAAAGCCAATTTTCTCCAGCAACTCTCACGCGTCCCGCGAATTAACCCTGCGGCGGAAGCAGCGTTACAGAGCGCCGACATCATCATTTACGGACCCGGAACCCAGCATTCGTCCCTGTTTCCATCCTATCTGACCGAGCGGGTCGCGGAGGCGATTGCCTCCAATCATCAAGCGGAAAAGGTGTTTGTCGGCAACATTGCCAAGGATTTCGAAATCCGCAACGAGACAGCCGGGACGCTGGTGGAGAAATTCCTCTTCTACCTCAACAGCAAGGGACGGTTCCATTTCGCATGGGTGGATCTTGTCTCCCTTTTCTTTATGCAGGCATCCGACCCGCTAAGCCAGGGCGCCTCAGAGTATGTTTTCTTTGACATCAATACCTTTCCCTTCCCGCGGGATCGTGTTGTGCTGACCAACTGGGAAAGGGGAAAAGGCAGCCATTCGGGCGGGATGGTCACCGATGAGTTGGTCAGCCTTGTGAACTCCAAGTGGTCCAAGAAGATGAAACCCTTCCGCCATATGGTCTCCATTCTTGTCCCTGCCTACAACGAAGAGCGCACGGTGAAGACCGTGCTTCAGAACCTATCGCGGCTCAATTTCGAATTCCTGGATCTCGCGCATGAAATTATTCTCATCGATGGCGGCTCCACGGATCGCACCGTTGAGCTTGCCCGGACGGTTCCGGATATAACCGTGCATCAGCTCCAGAGCGCCTTGGGACGAGGCGCCGCTCTGCGGATGGGGATTGAAAAGGCCAACGGGAACATTATTGTTTTTTTCCCAAGTGACAATGAATATCAGCCGGAAGAGCTTCTCTCTGTCGTGCAAGCGGTGGCCACAACCGATTCCCAGGCCGTTTTCGGGAGCCGGGTGATCAAGTGCGTCAACATGAACGAACGAATCCGAACCATTTATAAAGGAAACTACCTGATGTACCTGACCAGCAAATACGGCGGCATGCTCATCAGCATCCTGTCGCTCGTTCTTTACAACCGCTTCGTAAGCGATCCCTTGACCGGGGTCAAGGCTTTTGATGCCCGCGTCCTCAAAAACCTGAGGTTGTCCTCTGATGGATTCGAGATCGAAACGGAAATTCTGGCGAAGCTGGGGAAACAGGCTATCTTCATCCTCGAAATTCCGGTGAACTATCGTCCGAGAACGCGCGCAGAGGGGAAAAAGACGACCTTCGGTGACGGTCTGCACGCGATCTTCAAGATGCTCTTCTGCAACTGGCTGCGATGAGGATGCTCTCCATTGTCATTCCGGCCTATAACGAAGCTCGTACGATTGGTCCTCTGATTGAAAAGGTGCGCGCCGCCCCAACCGAATTGACCGGGTTCATCAAGGAGATTGTCGTCGTGGATGACGGGTCGTCCGATGACACCGCCACACAGGCTTGTTGCTACCCCGAGGTCCGGTGCATCACCCAGAAAAATCAAGGGAAGGGCGCCGCTGTACAGCGCGGGATTCAGGAATGCCGGGGGGATTATGTGCTCGTCCAGGATGCAGACCTCGAATATGATCCCAGCGATTATCCGGCGCTCCTGTCGGCCATCTCAAGCGATCGTATTGCCGTCTACGGCAGCCGTACGCTTGGGCAATGGCGGCAACAGGGCTGGCGCAGCGGTCTCCCTGGGAAGCATCCCGCCCAGGGCATCGGTCCATGGCTGGCGAATGTCTTCATCTCGCTTTGGACCTTTCTTCTCTTCGGACGCTGGATCACAGACCCCTTAACAGGCTACAAGCTTTACCCCACCGCTGTTCTACGCAATTTCACGGTCCGCACACACGGCTTTGAAACCGACCACGAACTGACCGCCAAACTCATCCGTGCAGGCATTCCCATCGCGGAGGTGCCGGTGGCCTACTTCCCTCGCTCCGTTGATGAAGGAAAGAAAATACGGCTGCGGGACGGATTCATCGCCCTCTGGACCCTCCTCCGATTCCGCTTCGCGAGGTGAGCCGGTCGTTCCATTGAGCCGTCATTGGCATGAATAAGCTCTCGTGTCCGGATTGATATTGACACACCACTGGTGTCCGGTAAAAGTTAGCCGAAGCTTAGCCATAGCTGAGGCTCCATAGTTCGAACTTTTGAAAGATTCTTTTCGGGCATACGCAATAGATCGATGAGACTGAGCCGGTCGAGAAGGGTATTCTGAACCAACCGGTGCAGCAAGAACAGCGAACGCTGGAATCGTGTCTGGAACTTGATGTAGGCCAGGAGCAGGAAATAGCACAAGGCCACCCAGATTTGGGTAAAGACGGCATTTTTGGAAGTGCCGAGGAACGTTTTGATTTTGAGATGCTGCTTGAGCCACTTGAAGAACAGCTCGATCTGCCAACGGGCCTTATAGATTTGGGCAATGGTGAAAGCGGCCAGTTTGAAGTTATTGGTCATAAACTGGTAAGTGATGGCGGTGTCGGCATCGTAGTAGCCGATGAGTCGTAAAGGTTTCTTGTATTTCGTCTTGGTGCGTGGGCCTGTAAGCTCAATGGTGCGATCGTACAACAGGCCGTTTTTTAAGGGAATTTCTTGCTGTCCGGTGATGCGGCAGGTGAGGTTGTCTTTGGCACGGGTGACGAAGAAAGAGCCGAGATCGTCGATCTGACGGTACCAGCCGTAATCCATGTAGCCGCGGTCGAAGACATAGATGCTGTCCGGTTCTAAGGGAAAAAGACGTTTGGCGGCATGGTCGAAGCACTTTCCATCGGTGATGACGGCAAAGGAAGGGATTTGGCCACGCAAGTCCAGTTGGCAATGCAGTTTGATCGCTCCTTTGGCCTGTTTAAAGGTGGCCCAAGGGAAAAGGTTCAGGCACAGTTCCATGTTCGTGGAATCGAAGCAGGTCACTTTGTGTTTAAAACGGAACTGATGCTTAGGCGCGATGGCTTGGCACCGATCCAGCAGGTGATAGAAGAGCTTTTCCATGATGCGCCAGTCGCGCCCAGCGTTAGCGTCAGCCAGGGTAGAACGTTTCACTGGCGGCAGCCCCAAGTGATAGAGCTTGGGTTGTTGCGTGCCTAAAGCCGTCTGGATGTCACGCAGGCTTGTTTTACCGCTGGCCTGAGCATAGAGGAGTGTCGTGAGCTGGTTCCAAGTCGAGAATTTTTTAACGTAGGCGTCGCCGCCGAAGCCAGAAACGGCTTGGTCGAACTGATGTCGTGGTAAAAGGAGAAGCAGTTGGTTCATTATGGTGTTAGAATGCATGAGCGAAATCCTCCCTCGGACAGAATGGTTTGCTTGGTCGCAATCATTCTACCGAACCAGGGGGATTTCGCATTTTTAACCGGACACGAGTGTTGACACACACTAGATCGGCTGTTAGACTCTCCCACACCTCACCCACACATGATCGACTGTCTCCTTTTCTTTCCACCTCTGACGAAGCGCGAAGCTGCTGGGGGAAAGGCCGTCAATGAAAAATACGGCCACCTACCGCCCCTGGGTATGGCCTATTTGGCGGCCGCCTTACTGGAGAAGGGATTCCAAGTCGACCTGGTCGAACCTCTGGTTTTGGGTCTAAGCGAAGAAGACGTCCTCGAACGAATCGCAGAGAAGCGCCCTCGCGTGATCGGCCTGAATGCCTTAACACCCACTTTCCACAAATCCGTGGCCATGGCCCGCGCTATCCGTGAAAAGTACCCCGAGATCATCACCCTGGTGGGGGGAACTCATCCGACGCTCAGTTACCATCATGCCACCCAGGGCCCTGCCGCCGGTCTCCTGGATGAGCATGATTGGTTTGATGTTGCCTGCATCGGTGAAGGAGAGCGAACCATCGTTGAACTCATGAGTTTTTTTAAGAAATACGATTACAACCGCTCTCAAGTGCTCGAGCATATCAACGAAGCGGCTGCCATTAAAGGGATTGTCTACCGCCCACGTGCATCCAGCGGACCAGGCTATTATACGGGGGCCCGCGAATTTGCTAATTTAGACGACCTTCCGTTGCCGGCACGCCATTTATTGCCGATGGAGAAATACATCCCTTTCCCTGTGCAATACCGCCGTCTCCCTGTGGTGCATATGTTTGTCACCCGTGGCTGCCCATGGAACTGCTCATTCTGCTGTACCCCGTTCACGTGGGGTCGGGAAGTCCGGTTTCGTAGCCCGGAAAATGTCGTCAGGGAAATAAAACATCTCATGGATAAATTTGGAGCGCGGGAAATCTCCTTCTGGGATGACACCTTTACGGCGAACCGCCCCTGGCTGACGGAAGTGTGCGACCGGATCGCCGCTGAGAAATTGGACATCATCTGGAGCTGTTTCGGCCGAGCCAACGACATCACGGAATCCCTCGCCCGGAAAATGAAAGAGGGGGGGTGCTGGGAAATATTCTTTGGCCTTGAATCCGCCAATCAGGATTCGCTCAATGCCATCCGCAAAGGACTCTCTCCTACGATCACCCAGCGGGCCACGAAAATAGCACAGCAAGCGGGCATTGAAATTCGCGGGCTTTTTATGCTGGGTTTGCCGGAAGAGACCCCGGAAACGGCGGAAAACACCATTAATTTCGCTATCGATCTGGACCTTGATTACGCGCAATTCACCTTGACCACCCCACACAAAGGGACCGACCTCTATGCGACGGCTAAACAATACGGCATGATGATTGATGAGGACTCTTCCCGCAATACTCAAAATGAAGCAATCTTCATCCCCACCGGCTATAAAAGTGCTCGGGAGCTTCAGGATACCGTCAAACGGGCTTATCGGAGGTTCTATTTCCGCCCATCCTACTGGTGGAAGAAATTCAAGACCATTCGGTCCCTTCAAGACGTGAACCGTCTTTATCAGGGTCTGATCATTGCCTTGGCCATGATCCACTACAAGATGGAGAACTGGAAAAGTGACATCACCGATACCATGGAAGCAACCGGCCGCTCGCGAGGATCGCTTGACGAATAACCAAGGCGTGATTCAGCCCTGCCTTCCATGGGCAGCTTCAGTAACATTTTGGATGATTTGATTCGAAAGTGAGGAATAGCGGTAGAAAGAAGCTATAATCGATATCGCTCACCTTGGACAGACCATTCCGACAACGTTTCAACAGGGATAACCCCCGGCGGCCGTGGCATCGCGAGCCGCACAGGCCGGGAGGGGGGCGTTTTGGCCAGCCGGACCGACGCGGTTCACCTTCGCGAAGCCCCGACGAAGAATCCTTTTTATCAAAGACGTCGATTGACCCCCGAGCAAGACTCGAACTGGAAAAGGGGTCTTCGGAGCTCACGATGCGGGCCATGGATCTCATTTGCCCCATTGGGAAGGGCCAGCGCGGGCTCATCGTGTCACCTCCGAAGGCCGGCAAAACCACGTTTCTCAAGAACCTGTGCCAGGCGCTGGGCAAGTGTGACCCCCAGCTCAAGCTTTATTGCCTCCTCGTTGATGAGCGACCGGAAGAAGTGACGGATTTTCGACGCAGTGTGCCGGGAGAAGTCCATGCGTCCTCGAACGACCGCCCTTACGAAGAGCACATCCGTGTGGCCCAAAATCTCCTGTCGAAAGCCATCAGCGAGGCGAACGCCGGACATGACGTCGTCATCCTTCTCGATTCTCTGACGCGCCTGGCCCGGGTACATAACTCCAACACCATTGGGACCAAGACCATGAGTGGAGGACTTGATTCCCGGGCGCTCGAGATCCCGAGACGCTTCTTCGGCATGGCGCGCAATATCGAGGAGGGGGGTCCCTCACGATCCTCGCCACGATCCTCGTGGAAACCGGCAGCCGCATGGATGACGTGATTTTCCAGGAGTTCAAAGGCACCGGCAACATGGAACTCGTTCTTTCGCGTCCGGCGGCTGAGCAGCGCATTTTCCCCGCGATCAATGTCCGCGCCTCGGGTACCCGCAAGGAAGAGCTGCTGATCCCCCCGGACGACCTTCAGAAGGTGTACAAGCTCCGACGCGCGCTCTCCGATATCGAAGAAGTGCAAGCCGCTTCCATCTTCGTGGAGTTCTTGCAGAAGTCCAAAAACAACGCCGAAGCGCTCGCTTCTGTTGATCAGTGAAGTTCACGCGCCCTCTCATCTTTCTGGATATTGAAGCCACCGGCGCCGACGCCACGCGGGACAAGGTCGTCGAGCTCGCCCTGATCAAAACCCATCCGGATGGCCGGCGCGAAGAGAAGATCCTGAGAATCAACCCTGGCGTTCGCATCAGCGCGGAAGTGATCGCCGTGCACGGTATCACGAACGAAGACATCGCCCAGGCCCCGCCCTTTAAGGAGGTCGCGATCTCGCTTCTGGATTTCATGGACGGCTGCGACTTCGCAGGCTTCGGCATCAGCCGCTTCGACATCCCGATTTTGGTTGAAGAATTTAAGCGCTGCGGCTTTCCTTTCCCCAAGGGAGAACCGGCGATCTTGGACGGGCTGACCATCTTTCATCGCAAAGAGCCCAGGGACCTGACCGCTGCGTATCAGTTTTACTGCCAAAAGACTCTGGTCGGAGCGCATGGCGCCAAAGCCGATGCTCTGGCGAGCGAAGAGGTGCTTCTCGCCCAACTCCAGCATTACCCGGACCTCCCTCAGGACACCCAAAGCCTGCACGAATACTGTCATAAGCAAGATGAGCGCTATGTTGATTCCAGTCGCAAGATGATCTGGAAAGACGGCGAGGCTGCCATCAATTTCGGCAAACACAAGGGCGTTCTCCTCAAAGACCTCGTTAAAAAAGAGCGCCACTATGTCGAATGGGTCATTTCCGACGGAAAGTTCCCGCAGGAGTTTGTGGACATCTGCTGGAAAGCGCTCAAAGGCGAATTTCCCGCCAAACCCACCTCCCAATGAATCCTAGGCCTAATGGCCCATCATCAATTGCCCTCCTGCTCCATACTCTTTACGGATGAAATGGGATAGAATATAGGCATGCAGGTCACCAATGAACGACGAAGGGCCCCACGCAGCCCGTCACGGGTCCCCTGCGATATCTATGACGCCAAGGGCCACGCGATCGTGGCCGAAGCAAGATGTGTTGATTTCTCCGTGCTCGGCGCCCGCATGGTCAGCCGAAAACCCTTTAAGCCGAAAAGCGCCATCCGGTTCCAACTTGTCCCTTCTGACAAGCCCGTTCTCGATTTAGCGGGAAGGGTGGTTTGGGCGAAGAAGAAATCGAAAGGTTTTGAGTACGGGATCTGCTTCAATAGCCAACCCCTGGCCCCTTTGTCGTAAAGGTATAATTCTCGCCATGAGAGCCGCTGTACCACCCCCAACACCCCGCGCGCGCGCCTTGATCCCTCTTGGGGTCGGAGTGGTCTTGTGTCAAAGTCAGTAGTGTTGTCCGTCCCCATCGTTGATATTCTCCCGGAGACACCTGATATTCAGACCTTCCGCTTGGGTGCCTATTTCCCTTTTAAGGCAGGACAAGCACTTTCGCTTCAGATCCCAGGAGACACGAAGAAAAGGTTTTACTCCATTTCCTCCTCTCCTACGGAAAAGGGCCATCTCGACATCACGATCAAGGCCGGCCAAGACACGGCCGTCTATGAGAGCTTGTTTCGCTTAAAGAAGGGATCCCCTGTCGAAATCGCGGGTCCCTTGGGGGCGTTTGCGCTCCCGAACGTCCTCAAGGGCCCTTATTATTTCCTCGCCGGCGGCAGCGGTGTGACCCCCTTCAGAGCCATGGTCAAATATATCCTGGACACCAGCCCCGCAACAGAATCGTGGGTGTTTCATAGCGTGAAAACACCGATGGATCTCATCTTCAAAGATCAATTTCTTGCCTGGACCCAAAACCCAACGTTTCATTATGTTCCGACGTTTACGCGAACCACGGATCTTGATATCGAGGGCGAAACGGGCCGCATCGGCGAGATTTTATTGCGCAAACACTTGAAAATGTTGGAAGGCACGTTTTATTTGTGTGGGTCCAGTGAATTCGTGAAAGATATGGAACATACGCTGGACCGCTTGGGCGTATCCGCTTCACGAATCCGGAGGGAGAATTGGTGAACAAAATGGCCGTCCGACGTCCAAGGCGCCACACAACAGGCGCCCGCCAGCCGTGTGGCGGGTCCTACGTCCGACGTCGCACGTCGCACGTCGGACGCTTGTTGACGTTCGCGCACAGCCCTGATCCAGACGATGCCTACATGTTTTACGGCTTCGCGACGGGCGCTGTCACGATACCCGGACACGTGATCAAGCATCATTTGGAAGATATTCAGTCCTTGAACGAACATGCCTTGAAGGGTGAATTTGAAATTACAGCCGTGAGCGCTCACGCTTACGCGCATTTGACAGACCGCTACTGGGTGCTCTCTTGCGGTGCGAGCGTGGGGAGGAGATACGGGCCGATCTTAGTGACGAATGGCCATAAGAAGGCGTCATCCCCCGCGGCCGTAAGCGGGGGATCCATCAAGATGGATCCCGGGTCTCCACAAGACCGGCGACCCTCCGCCACACGACAGGCGGAGAGCGTCTGGTGCGTGGCGCTCGGCCCGCCGGATGTGTGGAGGGCCGGCTTTCGCCGGGATGACATGAGAATCGCCATTCCGGGAAAATGGACCACCGCCGCGCTCGTTCTTGACCTGTGGCTGGCGGAAGAAGGACGGCGTGTGGAGCGTGTCGTGATGCCCTTTGACCGGATCCTGGAGGCGGTGGAAAAAGGCGTCGTCGACGCCGGGCTCATCATTCACGAAGGCCAGCTGACCTATCACCAGCAGGGACTCCATAAGCTTTGGGACGCGGGCCAGTGGTGGCACCAGAAGACGGGACTGCCGCTTCCTCTGGGGCTCGACGTCGTGCGTTCTGATCTGGGCCTTTCGCTTGCCAAAGAAATCAGCGTGGCGCTTCGGGCGAGCATTGAATACGCGAACACCCACCGGGAGGAGGCCATCGCCTACGCCTTAAGATTTGGCCGGGGGCTCGACACGGACCTCGCCCAACGCTTTGTCGGCATGTACGTCAACGACGATACGCTCAACCAGGGTCAGGATGTCCAGGAAGGTCTCAAGACGCTCTACGCCCTGGCTCACCAAAGGGGACTGATACCCCAGCCTCCCGCCGTTCGTTTTATTTAGCTGGTCATCTTCACTTGAGTTTATTCTATCGTCTGTGCATAGCGCACTTTATAGTCCGTCATCCCGGCGAAAGCCGGGATCCAGAAAATTGTCGATGGACTGGGCCCCGTCCCCGTCCTTATAGGTTATAGGAAGGGACAGTCCGCCAGACGTCTGGCGGACGACTTTCGTCGGGGTGACGGCAACAGAAGAGTTTGGGTCAAACAGCTGGGTCGGATTTTTTCTGGATCGGATGGCCCTGCAGAGACTCGTAATGCAGCTGATAGGTTAAGCGCATTTCCACGTCTTCCCCGAGTTTATAATCGAAGAAATCTTCTTTTTTAGCGACGGTCCAATCCTTGCGGACGATGTCGCGCACGCCCATTTTGTGCCGCAAAAGAATGAACGTGAAGGCGTGGAAGAGATCCACGATCTGGCTGAGGCTCGTGATCGCCTTGAGACGTCGCCAGATCGAGATCGGCCTCCTTGGGTTGGACTTGCCGGATGACTTCCTTGGTTTCAGCAGTGGAGATCTTTACGGCGTGGATGTCGAGCAACTGGATGGAAACACCCTGCTCTTCGAGGTAGGCCGCCATCGAGAGCAGCCCCAGCGAAGGCATCGCTCCCTTGATGCCATGCCAAATGTTCTGGTCTTTGCTCAACCAGGGAGGATTGATCAGCAAGACATCGGCCTGGCGTAGCTTGACGTTCACTCATATCCCTCGTGAGGCATGCCCATATATAGATGTTCAAAACAGAAATATCGAGCGAGAATCTTATCCCGGCCAGATGCTATTTCAAGTAGTCTTCAATCAGCTGGGGAATATTTTGAGAGCTTACGCCGGTGTGCAGGGTTCCTTCCGGGTAAACGATAAGATTCGGGCCTTTTTCACAGAGGTCAAGGCAGCCCGACTTCAAGGCCCGAACTTTTCCTTGGAGGCCACGTTTTTTGATTTCTTCCTTGAGCGTCTTGAGCACCGCTTCCGAAGAAGCCGAAGCGCACACAGGCCGTTGCTCACCTTCATGGGAAGCGTTCATGCAGACAAAAATCATCCTTTGATACGGAGACTTTGTGGTCTTCATTGTGCCGCTAACAAGCTCTCACCCCGCCGGGAGTTTGGAGGGCCAGCTTTCGCCGGGATGACATCTAGACCATGAACTTTTAAGACCTCATAGAGCGTCGTGCGCTGGACAGGAATAAAACCAGCCTTGCGAATCATCTGAATTGTATCGTCGATCGTGGTCGTATGGACATGCCCCGTCGCTTTGTGGACGTTTTCATCGATGAGCGTCCCGCCAAAGTCATCGGCTCCAAAATGGAGCGCAAGCGCTCCCACCTTTTTGCCTTCGGAAAACCAAGAGGCCTGAATGTGCGGGATATTGTCCAGATAGAGACGAGAGGCCGCCAGCATCCTTAAATAGGTGGAAGGCCCCTGGCCGCGCGGGATTTTCTTTTCGAGCGCCGTGTGGCCCGGCTTAAAACTCCAGGGAATAAAAGCTGTAAAGCCGCCTGTCTCATCTTGCAGGTCTCGGACACGACCCAAGTGTTCCAGCCAATCCTCCGGCCGGTCCACATGGCCGTACATCATGGTGGCCGTAGACTTAAAACCTAGCCGGTGGGCTTCGCGGTGAACTTTGATCCAGCCGTCGTCGGGGTTCTTCTTGGGAGAGAGGCGCTTTCGCACATATTCCGAAAGGACTTCCGCACCGCCGCCAGGCAGAGAAAATTGCCCGGCATCCCGAAGAGCTTCCAGAACACCTGTCATGGTCTTGCCAGACACTTCAGCCATCATGAGGACTTCACTGGCCGTAAAGAAATGGGGGGTGATGTGGGGAAAACGGCGACGGGTTTCCCGAACGAGGCTGGTGTAGTACTCCAGGGGCAGATCGGGATGAAGCCCTCCCTGCAATAGAATGGTTGTGGCCCCCTGATCCGAGGCCGATTGGATCTTCTGCATGACCTGGTCGACCGATAAGGTATAGGCTTCTTTGTCCCCAGGTCGGCGGTAAAAGGCGCAAAAGAGACAATCCGCGACGCAGACATTGGTGTAGTTGGGGTTGGAATCCACCACAAAGGTGACTTGGCCGCCGGGGTGCATTCGGCTGCGGACTTTCTGGGCGAGTAAACCCACATCCATCAAATCCGCGTCCTGTAAGAGGTACAAGCCTTCTTCGGAGCTCAGACGATCTCCGGCGTCAACCTTCTTGGCTATACGCTCAAGCATACCTTCTCCAAAAGAGCCGTAAATCGCTGGATCGAACGCTCATGCAGAGGCTTCAGGCGATAATCAAAACCATGCCAATAAGCCAGCTGTTCGCTACTACCGATTTTATTTGAAGATAATGAGTTTTGGATAGATCGCATAAGCAACAATTTAATTCTCTTGTCGAGTGTTTTCTTGACCATCCAGCGCGCAAAAACAAAGGGGAGTCCCTGCCAGCTGTACCACTCTTCACCCAAGTCCGTGATATGAGGTAGACCGGAAACGCCTTCCTTTCTCGCTTTGAGCGCCTCATCGCCAATGAGGAGGAGCGCATCGGATTCCCTATCCAAGAGCATACGGGAAGCGATTCGACCGTACTCGATGCCTGTGCGGCCATATCGGAGCTCAAGAAGCATCTGCAGGAGCCTCAAAGAGGTCGCTGTTTCGTCCGTGACCGAGCAATGACCCTCAAGTTCAGAGATGGGCTTTTTCGAGAAAAGAAGAACACTTAAAGCAAGACGCTTGAGGCCGATCCCGAAGGATCCCAAAGGCTCATACGTCTCGGAAAGTCTGATCGCGTCCACCAGAGAAAACGCTCCGGCATCGATGGTTCCTTTTTCTGCTTCCTGACCCAGCACGCGCGGTGACATGAAGAGAAATTCAAAATACTGACCCTTGATTTCGGCCGGTTGAGGCCCAAACCCCTGGTGAAAGGGGGCCATGTTCAGGTAGGGGATGTAGCCGATCTTTACAATCATGAGAGTATCGGGGTAACGGGGTGTCGGGGTAACGGGGTAACAGCAGTATCGGAGTGATGAGGCATCTGGATAACGGTCTTATGCCGTGACTCCGATACTCCGATACTCCGGTACTCCGATACGGTGTTGTAAACGGCGTCGCGCTCCACCGGCTCGCATCCCGCCTCCCGGATCAACTCTTCGAGTCTGGCCCGTGCCATTTGGGTGGGGGAGGTGGCCCCCGCGTCGTGCATGATGCGCTCACCGCCAATGGTCCCATCGATATCATCGGCGCCCCAATGGAGACCCGTTGAAGCAGTCTCTTCACCGAGCGTCACCCAATAGGCTTTGATGTGCGGGATATTGTCCAAATAGAGTCGCGCGATCGCCAAGAGCTTCAGGTCATCCTGCACCGTGGGAGGTTGAACAGCCAAGCCGGTCGTCCCGGGCTGAAAGGCGAGGGGGATAAAACTCATAAATGCTGCCGTGTTCTTGCTGTCATCCCCCCCGGTTGTAAGGGGGGGATCCATCATGATAGACCCCGGCTGACAACCGCCGGGGTGACGGCTACTTAAACTTTCATCCTGCAAATCCCTCAGTAATCGCAGATGTTCCCACCGTTCTTCAGGTGTCTCAATGTGACCATAGAGCAGCGTCGCGTTGGATGGGATGCCCAACCGGTGCGCTGTCCGGTGAACGTCAAGCCATTCCTTGGCACCGATTTTGAAAGGGAAGAGTTCTTTGCGGACGCGCTCGGAGAAGACTTCGGCGCCGCCGCCCGGCAGAGCCGTGAGACCGGCCTCCTTGAGTTGTCGCAGCACGGACTCCACAGGTTGCTTAGCAATCCGCGCGGCCCATTCGATTTCGACCGCCGTAAACGCCTTGATACCGACCTTGGGATAGGCCGCACGTAAGGCCTGGACGATCTTCAGGTAATGTTCCAGCTTCCACTCCGGAGGCATCCCGCCGGAGATATGGATCTCCGAGATGTCGCCCGCGCATTGGGCAATCATCTCTTCGATCGACATTTCGTAGGCCTGCGAAGTCCCGCGCCGGGTCGCGAAATCACAAAACTTGCAGGAAAGAACACAAACATTGGTGGGCTCAAGCTTCTGATTTAAAACGTAAAAGGCCTTCTTGCCGTAGCGTGCTTCTTTGACCCTTTTGGCCATCCAGCCCAGCGCGACAAGATCCGCCGTGGCATGGAGCACGCGGACATCATCAAGATCCAAACGCCTTCCGTCCCGAATTTTGTCCCAAACGGGCTCTAGAGCTCGATCGGCAAAGGAGGTCATAAACCGTAAGACTTCCAACGGGCGCTCACTCGTTCACGAATTTCTTCCGGCATTTCCAGGGCTTCGGGATAGCCATTTTTCCAAGTCGCATCAATCCCAAGGCTCCCTGTATAACGGAGAACGGCGCCGGACGGGTGGGTCCCCGAAAACAGCACGTCGCGCGCGCAGTCGAACCGCGTAAAGATCCCCCACAAGGTGCAGACATTGTCTTCCAGATCCACATCCATGCTGACAACCGCGACGATCTTAACGCCTTCGAGGGCCGTCTCCTGGAGCAGCCCCTCCAAGACCTTACGCCCTTCCGACTTCACTTGGACGACCAGCATCGCGTCATCGCCCCAGAGTCGCCAGCCCGTGATGCGGGGGTCCTTTTCTTTAAGGGTATGAAGGCTTCGCTCTGTGATTTGGAATTTTCTGGTGGGACGGGACTTGGGCTTGCGTGTGGCATCGATGATCATCTTGCTGCCCAGATTCATCGTGAAGCTCGTGAAGTCGAGCGTGTCCTGCGCCGTGCCGGGGAGCATCAGGAAATCTTCACTCGGATCAAAATGGCTGCGAATCGCCTGGAGGACCGCGTGGATGTCCCGGACATTCACCTGAGGGTCGACCATGACCACACACTTCGTTAGCGAGAGTTGCCCTTCACCCAGAATGCCCAGCGCCGTTTTGATCGCTTCTTTGACGTAACGCTGGCGAACCGAGACCACGAGCAGATTATGAAAACCGGCTTCGTAGTAGGCCCAGAGGTCCTGGACCTCCGGTCGGATGAATCGGATGAGCGGCCCTAACACTTCTTGCATGGCATCGCCGATATAGCGGTCCTCCTGAGGCGGTTTTCCAACGACCGAGGCGAGGCAAATTGGATTTTTTTTGCGCGTCATTTTGCGAATGCGAAAAACGGGGAACGGTGCCGGATGAGAATAATGACCGAAGTGGTCCCCAAAAGGGCCTTCGAGCAGGAGGTCGTGAGGTGCGACTTCGCCTTCCAGGATGAATTCGGAATGCGCTGGAACAGGCAGCGGCACACTTCGCCCTCGGGCCATGGCCGTAGGGCCGCCACGCAGAAAACCGCTAAAAGAAATCTCATCAAATCCCTCTGGCAAAGGTGCCACAGCGGCCAAGAGAAGGTAGGGATCCACGCCTAAGAGGACCGCGACGGGAAGGGTCTGGCCCCTTTTTTCAGCCTCGGCAAAATGGAACGCTCCGCCACGCTGGATTTGCCAATGCATGCCCGTGCTCGAAGGACTGTGGATCTGCAGGCGATAAAGCCCGACGTTGCGGACCTGGGTGAGAGGATGCTGGGTGAGGGTCAAACCAAACGTGATAAAACGTCCCCCATCCTTTGGCCAGCATTTGAGAATGGGGAGTTGAGCTAAATCAGGATCTTGCACCACCTGGTGGGCTGGAACGCGCCAAGCGCGTGTCGTGCGCATCGCCTTGAGTCGCCATATCGCGCGGCGAGCTTTCCAGAACCCGCGCAAACTTGGCGGCTGGAGCGACTGCGCCAGGCGCAAGAGGTCCGCACCGAGATCCGCGGGGGAGCGGCCCAGCGCGAGCTCGATGCGGCGCGCGCTCCCGAAAATGTTGATGGCCAGTGGAAAGGGAGAGCCTTTGACCTTTTCAAACAAAAGCGCTGCCCCCTCGTTCTTGACGACACGCGTGGCGATTTCGGTGATTTCGAGCTCGGGGTCGACTTCCACAGGGACGCGCTTGAGTTCTCCGGCACGCTCAAGCGCCTTAAGGTAGGCTGGGAGGTCGCGGTAGGCCAAGGATTTACTCGAGTTCTTCGGAATGCCAGCCGGCCGGTACGGGCAGACCCAGTAAGCCAATCACTTTCTGTGCAAAAAAAGTTTGGAGATCTTCAAGGCTCTTCGGCGCCATGTAGAAGGGGGGAGAAACCGGCATGATGATCACGCCAGCCTGTGAGAGCTTATAAGCGTTTTCAAGCGCCACCGTGGAAAGCGGTGTTTCTCTGACGCAAAGGATCAGGCGGCGGCGCTCCTTCATCGCCACTTCGGCAGTCCGGGTGAGGAGCGTGTCCGAAATGCCGTTGGCGATTTTACCCAAGGTTGCCACGCTGCATGGGAGGACCACCATCGCGTCAAAGGCATTAGAACCTGAGGACAGTGCCGCTGACATGTCGTCTGTGGAGTAGACCTTTTTGGCAAAAGGGGCAAGGTCCGCCGGTGAAACACCTGTTTCGCTCTTCAAGATGCTGCGCCCCCAGCGTGAGAGCACCACATATTTTTCATCCGCAGGACAGCGCTTCAGAAACTCGACGGCATAACCGGCGCCTGAAGCGCCTGAAATTCCTAACACAATTCTCACGAGATTCCTCCTTGGCCGAGTGCGACCAGCCCCAGCACGCCAAAGCCCAGGACCGCGTTGATTTTAAAGAAGGCGAACTCCACATCCTGGGCCAATCGATGCTCAAGGTAGAGAAGCCCGCCCAGCGCGGAGAGGGTCAGCGCCCCTGCCCACGAACCACGGAGCGCTTGCGTGTACAGAACGGCAAGAGCACCAAAGGCAAGCATATGGAGTATCCCCGAAATCAGCAGCGCCTTCTCTTTCCCATAGTACGCCGGGAGGGAATAGAGACCTTTGCCGCGGTCAAAGGCTTCGTCCATTGTAGCGTAAATGACATCAAAACCACTGACCCAGAAAAAGGTGAAAGCCCCCAGCCATAGGGCCGGTCCGACATCCTGCAGGGATTGCTGCACAGCCAGCCACCCGCCAAGGGGAGCGAGCGCGTCGGCCAGTCCGACCCCCAAATGAGCCCACGGCGTGAAGCGCTTAAGGTAGGGGTAAATGGCGAATATCACAAGCGGAACAGGGCTAAAATACAAGCAAATTGGCGCTATCGCCCATGCCGCAAGAAGATAAACTCCAACACCTAGAAGACCGATACTCCAAGCTTCCCATAAGGACATCTTGCCAGCCGGCAATTCACGCCCGGAAGTCCTCGGGTTCAAGCGATCCAGGTGTCGGTCCATGATTCGATTCAGAGCAAAGGCGGTTGTTTGGGCGCCAAAGCCGGCCAAGATGATGAGGGCGCTCAGGCGCGCCGAGGGAAGCCCACCGCCGGCGAGGACAGCCCCGCTAAACAAGAGGGGAAGACTAAAGAGGGTATGCTCCATCTTGACAAAGCGGCCATAGGTCAAAAAACGGTCCAACATGGCCGTATGATACCATGTAAAAAAATGCTTGATTGCGCGTACATAATAGGCATACTTGAGCGACAGAAAAACGCTCCGGGAAAGGCTCCCGGAGCTCGCCTACTGGGATGGAGGACGCAATGGACATTCGCGAGCTGCTGCAGTTCATGGTCCAGAAGAATATTTCAGACATCCATTTCAAAGCGGATTGCGCGCCGCTGATCCGCCTACACGGCACGCTGCTCTCCACAGAAAAACAGATTTTTTCACCAGAATCGGTCAAGCAGATTGCCTATAGCCTGATGTCCGAAGCGCATCGGAAACGTTTTGAAGAGGAAGGGGAGCTCGATTTGTCCTATGCTTTGGACAAAGTCAGCCGGTTTCGCGTCAATATTTATAGGCAAAAAGGCACCCATGCCTTGTCCTTGCGTGTTATTCCGCTCGAACTCAAGACCTTTGAGGCGCTCAACCTACCAACCACCACTTTGAAAAAGCTCTGTGCGATGCCTTCGGGCCTGGTTCTGATCGCCGGGGTGACAGGCGCCGGCAAAACCACGACCTTGAATGCCATGATCAACCACATCAATCAGACGATGCCCTACAATATCATCACGATTGAGGACCCGATCGAGTTTTACCACAAGGACCTCAAGTCGTCCATTTCGCAGCGTGAAGTCGGCAGCGACACCAAGTCCTTTGTGAGCGCTCTCAAGTACATCCTCAGGCAGGATCCGGACGTGATCGTGATTGGCGAAATGCGTGACCCGGAGGCCATTGCCGCGGCGGTTGTCGCCGCGGAAACAGGGCATTTGGTGCTCTCCACGATCCATACCATGGATGCCGTCCACACCATCCAGCGCATCGTCGACAGCTACGCCGCGGACCAACGAGGTCCCATGCGTCAGGCCGTGGCCAACATTCTGCGAGGCGTCATCGCTCAGAAGTTGCTGACGACCTCGGACGGCAAAGGGCGTCTCCCTTGTATGGAAGTGATGCTGATGAGCCCCTATCTTCGACAGCTGGTGGCCGAAAATAAACTGGCGGAAGTCCACACCGCCATGGCCCGAGGACTCAACGATGGCATGCAGACCTTTGATCAGGATTTATTGAGACTTTGCAAGGAAGGCAAGATTACACGGGACATGGCGCTCGTCGAAACCTCGCGGCCGGAAAACTTTTTGTCCATGCTGCAGGGGATCTCGGTCAAGCCCTAGGCTGATGGTGTGAGAACGGTAAAGAGATGACTGACCCACAAAAAGACGAACACATCGACGAACTCCTCTCCAAACTCCAGGGGATCTTCGGGAAACTCTCCCGTTCGGAAGAAGAGGAATCCAAACAAAAGTTAGATATCCCCTCCGGCGAGCCCGCCGGAAAACCCAGGGACGCGGGCCAACCCGCTTCCCACAACATGCCTGGTCCCGCGCCTGTGTCCACGGGCCCCTTGGAGACACCGCCCGCGTCCTCGCCCTCATCGGCACCATCGGAAATCCCTTTTGAACCGCCGGGAGCTTCCTCTGGGGTCACGTCGGCGACCATCGGCATCTATCAGTCGATCGTTCCTCCGCAAGACGCGGAGAAACTGATTGTTCCAACCGCCCTCTTCTTCCCGCAAGGCAAAGACGCGGAAGCAAAATCTTTGGCCACCAAGCTCGAGATGATGACCCCCAAGTTTACGAAGGTGGCCTTTTGTCTTCGCGTCATCGTTTGCCTTCCCTATGATCCCAAGAGCGAGTGGAAGGACGCGCTCCTCGCCAAGGCCACAGAACACGCCTGTCAGACCCTCTTTGTCATTGTCGATCGAGCCATGGATGATTCCAAAAAGAAAACGATCGCGTCGGAGTGTGAAGCGAAAAATCTGTACTTCCACGATGTCCCCATCAACGCGATTGAGAAAAAAGCTTATTACACGGACATCCTCTTAGGACTGGTGTTCTATTTTGACACGCACAGACCCCCCACGACCGAAGAGGGGACCGCCGCTTGACGGAAAACGCATGAACAAAGGCAAACTCCGAGACTATTTCCCGACCCTCCCGAAGCTCCTGGAGAAAAGGCGCAGGGCGAAGGAGAACCTGCTCCCGAAACATCTGCGCCCGCGGCCGGTATGGCCCATCGGGGTCCAAGTGCTGCTGAATGTCGGGCTCCTCGTGACACTCTACAACATGATGATCGATCGCGATGACTATGCGTCCGAAGCGGCGCCCGCGATCGTCTTGGTGATTTGTCTGCTTCTGCTCATCTACACCTTCCTGAGCGCTGTCCGGCTGAAACACCGTTATGCCGTCGGTCGTGGACGTCGTCTTGCCAAACTGAACGTCTGGCTCATGGTCCTCTCATTTTTGACCTGGTGCGGCAGCATTCTCGTTTTTCTCTCCTAAGCACAATTTTTTCAGCTAAAATGTCGCTGGATGATGAATTCTCCTCTTAAACAAAGTGTCACCCACGAGATCCTAAGAAGCCGCCACGCACCGCTGGACGTCTTTTTCCATCCCGCCAGTGTCGCCGTGATTGGGGCAACCGAGACCCCGCGTAGCGTGGGACGGGTTTTGGTCGAGAACCTCATCCGCCAACCCTTTGGGGGAACCGTTTACCCCGTCAATCCCAAGCGTCCGAGCATTCTGGGCATCAAAGCCTATCCCAGCATCTCCGATCTTCCAGGTCCCATCGATTTGGCCGTTGTGGTGACGCCGGCTCCGACCGTTCCCGGCATTATTCGCGATTGCGCCAAAGCGGGCGTGAAAGGCGCGATTATTATCTCGGCCGGTTTCAAAGAGACCGGCGCAGCGGGACTCGCTCTGGAAAAAGAAATTCTGGAAGCCAAAGGTGCGATGCGTATTATTGGACCCAATTGCCTCGGGGTGATGCGCCCTCCTTGGGGGTTTAACGCGACGTTTGCTGCGGGAATCGCGAATTCGGGGACCGTGGGGTTCATCAGTCAAAGTGGCGCGCTCATGACCGCCATCCTGGATTGGAGCCTTGAGGAGCACGTGGGCTTTAGCGCCTTCATGTCCGTTGGGTCGATGCTCGATGTCGGCTGGGGTGATTTGATCGATTACCTTGGGGATGACCCGCAAACGAAAAGCATCCTGATCTACATGGAATCCATTGGTGAGGCCCGGTCCTTTCTCTCCGCTGCGCGTGAAGTGGCGCTGAGCAAACCGATTATTGTGATCAAGGCTGGGCGTACGGCCTCGGCCGCGAGCGCCGCCGCCTCCCATACGGGAGCGCTCACCGGCAGTGACGAGGTCTTAGACGCAGCGTTTCGGCGCTGCGGCGTGCTTCGTGTCACCCGGATCGACGATCTTTTCAATATGGCGGAAGTGTTGGCGAAGCAACCCCCGCCACGCGGCCCGCGTCTGAGCATCGTCACCAACGCTGGCGGGCCGGGGGTGCTGGCGACCGATACGTTGGTCCAATTGGGGGGCACTTTGGCACCTTTGTCCCAGGAAACGATCACGGAACTCAACACGTTCCTCCCCGCGGCTTGGAGCCACAACAACCCGATCGATATTCTGGGGGATGCGGACCCCGAGCGCTACGCCAAGACCCTCGAAACCGTGACCCAAGACCCGCAGAGCGACGGTCTCTTGATCATTTTGACCCCCCAAGCGATGACGGACCCGCTCGGGACGGCCGAACGACTTCAGTCTTATGCCCAATCATCCGACAGGCCGCTCCTCGCCAGCTGGATGGGGAAAAAGAATGTCACCAAAGGCGACGAGCTCCTTTCTGCAGCGGGCATCCCAACCTTCCCTTACCCGGACGCCGCGGCCAAAGCCTTCAATTACATGTGGCAATACACGCGCAATCTGAATACGCTCTATGAGACACCCCTCCTTCCCAAGCGCTCCGCCAGCGACATCAAAGACGCGCAAGCCGCACGTAAGATCCTCTCCACTTGCCTGGAGAGCGGAAGGGTGCTTTTAACGGAACTTGAGTCCAAACAACTCTTGGCGAGCTACGGTATTCCCACCGTTCCGACTTTTTCAGCCAAGACGGCAGAAGAAGCTGTCGCTTTCGCCGATAAGATCGGCTACCCGGTTGTGCTGAAGCTCCTCTCCGAAACGGTCACTCATAAAACCGATGTGGGTGGGGTCTTCCTTGATCTCAAAACCAGCCAGCAGGTTCAAGAGGCTTTCCAGCACCTGTCCACGATCAAAGGTTTCTCGGGAGCCACCGTCCAGGCCATGATCTCTCCCGAAGGCTATGAGCTCATCCTCGGATCGAGTCTCGACCCTCAGTTTGGGCCGGTGCTGCTCTTCGGCTCTGGCGGTCAACTCGTCGAGGTCTATGAAGATAAGGCGCTCGGGCTTCCGCCGCTGACCACCACCCTCGCGCGGCGTCTGATGGAGCAGACGCGCATCTATAAAGCGTTGGGAGGGGTCCGGGGACGCAAACCGATCGACATGGCGCAGCTCGAATCAATCCTGGTTCGCTTCAGCCAACTCGTGGCGGAGCAGCCGCGTATTAAAGAAATTGATATCAACCCCTTGAGGGTCTCACCCAACACCATCATCGCCCTGGATGCCCGCGTGATCCTGCATCCCGCCTCTGTCCCGGACCAAGCCTTACCACGCCCCGTCATACGCCCTTACCCGGCCCACTACCAATCCGACTGGAAGCTCCCGGATGGGACGCCCCTCACGTTTCGTCCGATTCGTCCGGAGGACGAGCCGCTGATCGCGAAGTTCCACGAGACCCTCTCGGAAGACAGCGTGTACAAGCGCTACCTCCAGCGCATCAGCCTCAGTGAGCGCATCGCGCACCAGCGGCTCATTCGCGTCTGTTTCAGTGACTACGACCGCACGCTTTGCCTGGTCGCCGAAACGAAAGAAGAGAGTGCCACACCCCAGATTTTGGCCGTCGGCAGGCTGGAAGTGGTCTTTGACAAAACAGAAGCCGAGCTCTCCGTTCTGGTGAGTGATGCCGTCCACCATAAAGGGTTGGGGACCCAGTTGGTCCAGAGGCTCCTGGACATGGCCCGGCAGGAACACATCAAGACCATCAAAGCTGACATCTTGCTGGAAAACACCGGGATGCAGCACATCTGCGAAAGACTGGGCTTCGAGATCAAGCGCAATCCCAATGAAAAATCGCTGCGGGCCACGATCCATCTCACGTAAAGATTCCCGTCTATGTCGACGCGGGATGTGACCTCTTCACACCCGGCAGGGTCTGGGTTGCATTTCAGAAGGTCAAGATCTCCTCGAATGTTCCACGTGAGCGCGTGAACCCACCGCTGATCGAACCGGCTCGTCGCCGCCCGTTTGCAGGGACCCTGCTTTTCCTCTGGATGGCGCTCGTCCTGTTGCTCTACCTCAAAACGATCCTCCCTCTTGTCAACGAAGTAACCCCCATCCGATGGTCCCTGCCTGTCATTGGATGGGGGACTTCTTACCTGTGGACATGCGGGAAAGGCCTGTTGGTCGCGTTATGGACGGGCTATCTTTGTCTGCATATCGGAAAGATCCTGCTGAACCGACTGGCGGCTTCAGACCAACTTTTGCTGGAAGAGCGCGTTGTGTTTTCTGCCGCATTGGGAATCGGTGTTCTATCCCTTGGCGTCCTTGCGCTCGGGACGCTTCATTTGTGGAAATCCACTGTCTTTTGGGTCCTGGGGATCGGCCTCACGAGCCTGTTTCTTTGGAAGGACGTCCCATCAAGGCGCTTCACGCTGCTGATTTCATGGCATCCACGAAACCGCGTGGAGAAGGTGGGGGGGATTGCTCTTTTCGTTTTGTTTTTGATGATCTTTTTTTTCTGCCTCACACCCGAGATCTTTTATGACGCGCTGCACTATCACCTGGCGGTCCCCAACCTCTACCGTATCGCCCAGCGCGTCTATCCCATGCCCAACCTCATGCACTCAAATTTTGTCCAAATGCCGCAACTCGCCTACGGCTGGGCCATCACTTTAGGAAATGCTCTTTCTGCCAAACTCCTGCACAGCGCGATGGGGCTGCTCCTCGCGCTCGCCTATGTATCGTTTGGCAGGCGTTTTCTCTCAGCAGGCTCTGGTGTCCTTTCGGGACTGATTTTTTTCAGCGCGCCCTTCGTCGTGATGAGCACGACCTCTGCCTCCGTGGACGTGGCGGCATCCTTTTACGTCTTTGCTAGTGCGTATGCGCTGCTCCTGGCCTTCGACGTCCTCCCGCGTCCAGGGATGTACTTTTGCGCTGGGATCCTCTCTGGACTCGCCGCCAGCTGCAAGCCCACCCTGCTGCCCATTCCGATCGTCGCAGCACTCCTCATCGTCTGGAAGGAACGCCGACACCCGCAAGATACCGTGAAGGGCGTTCCCCTGTGCGCGGTCTTTGTGGCTGGCGCGCTCTTGGCGGTTTTTCCATGGCTCTTGCGCCAATGGGTCTGGTATCGCAATCCCGTTTATCCCTTCGGTGCCGTTCAGGGCTGGGGGAGCCCCGCTCTGGATCCTGTCCTCTGGAAGACGTTTATCGTAGAAGCGGGTTCCAGGGATTGGGCCAAGACCTTTCAGTCTCTTGGCACGACACTCCGGTTTTTGTTCCACCCTTGGCTTCTGACGATGGAAGGGATCAGCAACACGAACTTTATCGGACCCCTCTACTTGATGCTCCTCCCCGTGCTTTTCCGCCATCCCTGGAACGCTCGCGCGGGCTCTTGTTACAAGTTCTTGTTTTTTGGCCTGTGGGTGGTTTGGCTGACGACAGGCTCCGTGCTTCGGTTCTTTCTTCCCGGCCTGGCCCTTCTTTCACCGCTTCTCGCGGAGGGTTTTGTACATCAAGACAAGAGCAAAGGGATGTTACTCACGCGGCTTCTTGTCGCGACCTGCATCGCGGTCAACATCGGCCTGGGGTTTCAAAGGCTCATGGCCAAAGAGGGTTGGAAGGTTGTCCTCGGGCTCGTGTCTGAAAGCACTTATCTCTCGTCGAATCACCTTTCCTACGGGTATCCACCTTACGCTGGGATCCTATGGATGAATGCCCATCTGCCGAAAGGTTCCAAGATCTTGTTCCTTGATGAGGCGCGCACCTATCCGACCGAACACCTGGTGATGGCCAATTCCTACCTCGATCCACGCCCCATCGAGCAATGGACGCGTGAGGCCCTTGACGCGCAAGACCTCACCAATCGACTTCGGGAACAGGGCCTCACTCACATTTTCGTGAACTTGAACGAACTGGTCCGCCTCGGCGGGTCCTCGCGCTTTTCTCCATCCTCCAAACATTGGAAAGTGCTGAACACCTTCTGGAAAAAGCATCTCCGGTGCATCGCGGCCAACTCGCTCTTTTCGCGCGATCTTGACGTCTTGATCTTTGAGATTCTTCCCGTGCCATGCGCGCCGGGCCAAGAAAATCCTGCTCCCAACCCTTACCACCCGAAACTCCTTTAGATAATCAATCGAACGCGAAGAACGCCTTTAGGATTTGCTGCCTTTCGTGACGCGGTAGTCGGAGAGGTCGGCCTGGGTGGGGAGCATGAGATCAGGGTTGCCGCACGGCTGGTAGGTGTACTGGCGGGTCCCCCGATAGACCGGCGCGAGTACAATATTCTTGCCAGCGAAGAGTCCTCCCTGAATCGTGAGGGACGACGTTATCGGACGCTGCGGGCCGTCGGCGACGATATCGTTATTCGCCATATAATTGCCTTCCAAGACTAAGTTATCCGGCGCGCTCTCCCTGATATGGATGCTGCCTTCGGCAAGAAATGCGACGCATTCCCCCGGAACGACGGTCACGGAATCTCCAATATAAATATCCCCCGTCGAATAGACGACATAGGTCCCGGTGACTTGCAAGGGTTGCGACGGCACGCCGACCTGCAGAACTGCCCCCGGGAAGTAGTACACATGATAGGGGGCGGCTATTCCGACGGAGCCGCTAAAGCTGGGGAATGGGCCCGGATCCGCGAGCGCCTCGTACTGCCCCCGCCAGTTCGCGTCTAAAACCGGGAAATTGGGCGCGACCGGCAACTGCTGGGCATAAGCCGGCAACGTCATGAAATCGACATTCACCGGCGACGCGCTGGGCGCGACGGACGCAAAATAGTAGGCCTTGAAGAGCCTCGTGTGTGGCAACGTGACTCCCGTCTCCAGCGTCAGTTCGCGCGCGTACAATCTTCCGCTCGAAAGATCCGATCCATACTTCACCGTGAGCGGGCCCGGGACCGCCAAGAGGAAGTCACTTACATTGGTTATGCGCAGACGGAAATTCGCGGCAGCTGAAATCGCTTGTTGTCCTGTCACGGGATCGACATCGGCCCCGCCGGGCAAGTAGTAGTAGCCGGTCGCGTATCCATCCACTAAATTGATGTCGGCGAAGGTCCGGTATAAACTGACCTCATAGCGGCCTTCCGCCACGGTGGCGGACGTGAGGGTCGTGGAACTTGCGATGGGCAGCTGCAAAAGGCCTTGTGGCGTGCGAAGATAGTTCCGGGCATGGTTCATGCCGGAGTCGGTCTGCTGGACCGCTTTGGCACGGACAGAGCTGCGTACCGCCCCAACCGTTTGAACGTGGATGAAATTGGCGTAGCAGACGATCGCCGCGATGATCAGGACGCTGATGATCGTCCACTCGATGAGCACGATGCCGCGGTCCGCCTGGAGACGCTTCATGATTTAAGGGTCACCACCCTTTCCACTTTGAGGGGGGTGGTGAGCGTGGAGGTGCTCGTTTGAAGGGTCAAGATCAGCATGGCGGGGCTTGCGGGATTCAGTTGGATCAGCGGAAGGCTCGCCGTGGGTGTTTCCAGACCGCTCATGAGCGCCTTGAGGGCGCCGTTTTCGTTCCGCTGGAGAACCCCCGCGGTGATCGTATACGTATAGGTGCTGTGCGAGACCTCACTGGGGGTCGCCAGATCCATCCACCTCTTATTAAACGTGAAGGTATCCACGATCGTCGACGTGGGATAAATGTCGGAGAACCTGAAGCGGGTGGGATCGGCTTCGCGAAGATCGTTGACCATCGTATTCATCGCCCTTTCGAGACTCGCTTTGACGTCTTGTTTCTGTTGCTGCTGCTGCAGCCGAAAGGGCAAACGAATCAGCTGCTGGAGGGCCGCCGCGAAGAACCCCAAGAGCGCGACCACAACGAGCATCTCGACCAGGGTCCATCCCCCGCGATGAAGCGTCCTAGATGGACGAGGAAAAGGGACGCTGGAGCAGGAAGTCCTGCGTAAGCGGGACATCAGGATCGGCTGGGCTTGGGATCGGCAAAACATATTCAGCACCTGTATAGGATACTCCATTCACGACCTGATTGCCTACCCGTACCGTGACGGTCCCGGGCTCGCCGGTCGTTCGCCCCTCAACCCTCGCCCAAAGACTGAAAGTCCCAGAGACGGAGCTCAGATTGCTATCGCCGGCCCCGTCCTCGACGGAGACATCGGGCAGGACGCCTCCGGTGATCTTATCACGAACCGTACCGATCACCTGATAGGTCTTCAGCTTGGCCTGGGCATTGATATTGACGGCCGAAGACGTCTCTGAGACTGTCCCGTTGTTCTCGATCACCCGATACCCAGCACTAACGGAGAGATCCTGTTCAAGCAACACGCTGGTTTGACTGGTATCCACTTGATAATTCGCTGTAGGAGCCGAGAAAGAACAGAGCCGAGTGACGACATCACAGCTGATTTGATAGCCGGCCGAAGGCGTTTTCCAGTAGATCGTTTTCGGGCCAAAATCATAATGGCCGCTGGTGTCCGTCTTGAGATTCCAGAACGGAGGAACGGGCCCGTTGGAATTGAGTCTCACCGAAGCGTGCACGGCCGGCTCGCCAGTATCGACATCGGTGATGTTGCCGGACACCGTGATGCCAGGGAAAGAAAATGATGTAGTGCTCAAGGACACCGTAACATTGAATGTCGGACCGGACTGAGAGAGGCCCGGGTCAATGCCCTGGACGGAAATACTTGTACCGTCATCATTGACCGTCGCGCTGGAATAATGAATCCACTCTGTGGTCGTCGCAACGTCGCGTTCCCCCTGAACCTTAATGATTGCTCTTCCTAAAAGACGCGGAGGGAAACGGAGGTCTACCACCGTGCCGTTAAGCGCGAAAGCATTCATCTCGACAGCCACGGGATTTTCCCGGAAACAATCCCCGCTGACACATTCCCAAAGGACCCAGTTGGAGGGGTGGTCGAGGTCAATGGGGTCGTACACATTCACCGTGCATTTTTCTCGAAGGTTATAGGCTCGAACAACACCCGAGGCATCTGCCGTCAGACTGATGGTATCAAGCGGCGTGATGCCGAAGTCTCTAGGAAATCTGCTGCCCCACCCATCATCCGCCGAAGAATTCTGGATTTTGAGGACCCCTCCCGGGAAGGGCGCGCCGCTCACGGACAAGTCAAAACGGACCCAGCCGCGGAGCTTCATGTGGACATCCTGAACAAATTCAGGTGGGTACGGATGAGTCATCAAGGAGGAAACACTCTCCACGGAGCCGATTTGTCCGTAGGCAAACAAGGGATTTCCCGGCTGAATGTCCGGGCGAGAACCCCTCGTATTAAGTGTGACCAATTTGAAGTATGCATCGGCTGAGGTCGCTTGCCATGTCGTGATATTGTTAAATTCATAGTTCCCGAAAGCGTCTGTCTTAACGACACAATTTCCGATCGACATGTTGGAGCTATAGCATTGGTCGATCGAACCAACAAATGCTGCGTTTGTCTCGCCTATAGACACGTCCTTGCCGGCCACGTCCGCCGGATCGGAATCATTGATCACGCGCCCGGTAATGCGCGACGCCTGATGGAAGTCTGTGAAGAGAAGGGTGTTGGGGACGCTGGGGCTCAGCGCCACGGTGGTGGAGATGCTGGTGATCGGCTGCCCGTCAACGAAGTTTATTTCGGGCTTCGTGCGGGCAAAAAAGAGCGGCGCGTAGTTGGGATCACTCATGCGGATGGTATAGGAAGAATAGGCGGGGGCGCTGACCACGATTGGGTTGGCGGTGATGGGCGCTAGCTGCGATAGGAGGAGCCGCCCCGTGTGGTCGGTGAGGCCAGTGACAGGGGAGCCGCTGGCGCCAAGGGCCATCACGGTCATGGAGGAGATGCCGGGGCAGGTCGCGATGATCTCCTGGGTGTCGGTCAGGCCGTTGCAGGGGATTTTCACATACACCTCGGCGGCGGCCCCGGTATAAATTTCGTTGGACTCGGAATACCGGCGCACAAAGCGCTCGGTCCGGGCGTCGCCATCTTGCAGCCACGCGATGTCCAATGTGATATCGCAGAGCCCGTTGTTGGGACCGGAATAGGCGGCGCTGGTTGTGATCGCGTAGCCGTCAAATCCAAGATTGTCCGAGGTGTGGAAAAACACCATGGGAATCGCGTTGGTCACGTTCCGGGAAGCCAATTTTCCGAATTCATGGGCAGAAAACGCGCCGTATTGTTCAAAGACCATCTCGGCGAGCTTCGACACCTTTTGTTTTTGCGCGTTACGGGTGGTCGAACGCAATGAATTGGCCAGGATGTTGCTCGTGAAAATCATGACGGTCATGATGAGCCCCACCGTCAACATGATTTCGACCAGGGACACCCCTTTTTGGGACTGGACGCGGTGAGCCGAAGAAATTAATCTTTTCATACTTGACATTTGTCAGGACTCGGCATTTCCCGCAAGTGTTCATTTTCCGGCTTAAGATAGGTTAGTTAACATCTCATCTCTGCATGTATTCTAGATGCGTTCTTTACCTATATTATTTCAAGAAATGATGCGTTTTTTTTTGAGCGCCGAACACTGGGTGACGTTGAAGCACCGGGTCGCCTATTGGCGGCCCTCCGTTTGGTGAGTTTTTTTTGAGGAAGAGCATAGGCGGGCAGCTTCACCATAGGAAACCGGCATGATGAAATCTCGTATTTCTTTCTTTCATCCACCTGCTTCATCTCTCTCCTCTCGCTCATGGTCATCCAGTTTGGGCTCTGCCCTAGAAGCAGTATAATCTCCGACGTGAAATACCACTTGATCACCTATGTCTGGTCGAATGGGTTTGATTCAGCATCTTTTCGCCGAGGAGTACCCAGAAGCAAGGTTCCTGAAGGCGGCCCAGACGCTCCCGATGGGCACAGAAAGGTTTTTCGCTAATGTTTGAACGCGGCCTTATGATCCCCATGTCGGTCATCGCAATCTTCTCATCGATTGGCATTGCCGCCATTTTTTGGCCAGAATTCGCTGTCCACTGGATATTGCAACGGTGCTATGGCGTCGGACGTATCTAATTTCGCGGGTGGCGTCACGGCTCGCCAAAGCAATGCAGAACACCCAGGGTCCTATTCATGAGCGAAGGGACTGAACCTTCATACGTAGTTATCGATAACATCAAATGTTACGCTCCCGAACTGGGTTCCGGAAATTCTGATTTTCCTCCTGAAAGCTACCCAGCGCTCTACAGGTCGGAGGCGGGAAGTTTTTGGTTCCGTAGCAGGCAACGTATCCTTGAGCACCTCATATGCCAGCACTTTGGAAATCGCACAGCGAAGTTTCTCGAGATTGGATGCGGAACAGGATTTGTTCTGAACGGGCTGTCGAAATTTAAGAATCTTCATTTGACCGGGGCAGAATTGAACCTCGCTGGTCTAAAATGGGCTGCCAAGAGGCTCGATGGTGTGGAACTGGTTCAGCTGGATGCAACGCGCTTACCTTACGTGGAAGCCTTCGATGGAATTGGGGTATTTGATGTTCTTGAACATATCGAGAATGATGTCATCGTCCTTAAACAGATCCATGCTGCTCTGAAAGTCAACGGACTACTGTTCTTGACAGTCCCTCAACACCCATCCCTCTGGAGTCAAACTGACGTTGTTGCAATGCATAAACGCAGGTACTCTCGCAAAGAACTGGTGCAAAAGGTGTCTCAAGCAGGGCTCGAGGTCTCTTTCATCAGCTCCTTTGTGTTTTCACTCTTTCCTGCCATGTATCTTTCAAGAGTCAAGAATCGGTTTATGAAAAAACGGAGCGGAATGGATGACAGCGAATTGCATCTCCCGCCGTGGTTGGATGCCATGGGAGATTTCGTGATGCGGGCCGACGAGAGATTGATTTTCTCAGGCCGGTCGCTTCCGTGGGGAGGCTCTCTCGTTGTCGTCGCCAAGAAGAGAGGCGCCACGTGAAATTCCACCTCATCACCTTCCGCGAGGGCATGCGTTTGTGCCCGAACGGTGCCGCCTATTCTCAAAACAGGAAGTGGCACGGCTGGCCGAATGGATTGGATTCACTATCCTGCCAAGCAGATTTTGGCGGCAGATAGACTGGAAGGTATTGCGCGGACGCTCGCATGGACAACCGAGCATGCGATAGGGGAGGAATGTGACATACCTTAAGCGGCATCTGGCCCTTCTTCTTCCCGGCGCATTCTTGGTGTGGAATATCTCCAGCCTGGCGGTATTGTCGCTATGGGGAGAACACCTACCGGTTCTGGCGACTAATCTGCTATCACTCGCCTACGCAATCTATCTGCCTGCACGACCACTGCTACGTCCCCTGGGCCTTGTCATGAGCGCTTATTGGTCCTTCCCCACTTGGCCGGGCGTAATCCTTGTTGCGACCTTTTATTGTTTCCTCCTTTATGGTTTGGGCAAGTTGGCACAGCGTTACTTTTTTGACGGACACCCATGAAGTACCACCTCATCACTTACGGCTGGCCATACGTTCAGGGTTCCTACTGAACAATCAGTGCCACGCAATCGGAGCCGTTCAGGTGCCCGCATAATCTGAGTACAATAGTCGCATCCCACATGAAAAAGAACTCTCCCGTTTATCTGCGGATGTTGCGCGCGTTGTCGCCTGCTCAGCGGCTGCAAAAGGCGTTTGAACTGTCTGAATTTTCCAAACAGCTCTTTATTCATGGACTGCGCAAACGCTTCGCCGGGATCTCAGGAGAAAAACTACAAGAAATTGTCCGCGACCGGCTCGATAAATGTCACAACAGGAATTACTAAGCAAAGTCGTTCAAACACTCGAATCCGCGCAAATCGATTACATGATCACGGGATCGGTGGTTTCCAGCCTGCAAGGAGAACCGCGAGCCACGCATGATATCGATGTGGTCATCGCAATCCAAGCGGCCTCCATCCCACGGCTTCTCGCCGCCTTCCCGTCCCCTCACTATTATCTAGACGCGGATGGCCTCCGCGACGCTTTGAAATCCGGTCAAATGGTGAACCTCATCGATGTCAATGGTGGGGACAAGGTCGACTTCTGGCCCCTGACTTCTGATGCCTTTGATCAGTCCCGATTTCAGCGGCGATACACTGAAGATTTCTTCGGCTTGAAGATGCAGGTGACTCGGGCTGAAGATACGATCCTAATGAAGCTGCGATGGGCACAACAATCCGGTGGCAGCGAAAAACAATTCATCGATGCGCTTCGTGTTTATGAAGTGCAATTCAACAAACTTGATTTAACTTACATCAACCTTTGGGCCAAAGAGTTGGCGATCGAAGCCGAATGGTTGCGACTTCAAAAAGAAGCTCAGGTTATCGAATGAAATATTACCTGATCACCTACGGCTGGCCATATAAAACAAATTGGATATCAATTGAGGTGCGCTGAAGCCATGCAAAGATTGAGAAATGTCGTGTACATATTAGCAACCGCTGCGTTTACCAGCTTTTTGACACTGTGCAGCGTACAGCCCGTTATGTCTGATCCATCGCCATGGTCAAACTTAAAATTGGAAACGGCAGGAATTCAGCTCCGATATCCATCGGAATGGCATGTGCGAGAAAAAACGTTTACAGACTTATACCGCGTTACTCTAAGCAATGTGAAAGAGTTTTCGGAAGAAAATGACAAAAGCTTAGATAACGAATCCAACTTCACTATAAATTTAGGTGTTAATCAAAATCCGCAGAAGCTCGCCATACATAAGTGGTTTGAGGCAAAAGATTTTTATCACAACGCCACAACTCCACCCTTGCAGGTAGAACAGGTTACCGTTGGCAAACGTCCTGCCATCCGTTGCGAGGTTTCTGAGATCGGGCGTAACGCACACTACTACATTCAGGCTTATAAAAAAGCTGACGTTATCGAAATCATCTATCCACTCTCACAACCACTGTTCAAGAATATTTACCTAGAGATTCTTAACAGTCTACAGCTCAAATGAAATACCACCTGATTACATATGGATGCCAGATGAACGTCGCGGATTCGGAGGAGATGGCCCAGCCGCTCCAGGATCGCGGGTTCCTTCAGACGTCGGACGTCGGACAAGCGGACGTCATCCTCATGAACACCTGCACCGTGCGCGAGCATGCCGAGCACAAGGCCCTCTCCAACCTGGGGCGTTTGCGCGGGATACCACAAGCAAGAGGAGAAAGGGTATAATTTTAGTCATAACCCGTGAGTCCAACGATATTTCGTCATAAGAATTACCGCTTTTTCTTCTTTTCACGCGAAGAATCACGCATTCATGTTCATGTGGTCTCGCCAGAAGGAGAAGCGAAATTCTGGCTTGAACCCATTGTGTCCCTTGCGACCCATAGTGGTTTCACGTCGCGACGACTCCTGGAGTTACGCCGTATCATTGAATCTCGGAAAGTGGAGATTATCCATGCATGGAAAGAGCATTTCAGCCGTTGAGATTTTGAGTGTCAACAAGCAGGCTGTATGGCTGCTGGTGAAAGGACAAGAATACTTTTTGCCTTATCGGCTGTTCCCGTGGTTCGGAAACGCCACCATAAACCAAATTCACCATGTGAGCCTGCTCCATGGGAGTCACCTCTATTGGCCGGACCTTGATATCGATCTGGCCTTGGAATCGCTGACGCATCCCGAACGCTATCCGCTGGTGGCCCGCGCCATCAACCACCGCTCGCACCACCGGGCCGCTTAAAGTGACTGAGGCCTGTTCTTTCTGAGAGGCCCATGGCCTCCAAATTCACGATATGATCTCCGGCGTGGTTACGTACGGTTCTGACCACCCACTGAAGTTTTCATCGATGGGTTTGGCTCTAATGAATCCGGCATCTCAAAACAACCCTAAAAATGAACTATTTTTTGATCGCCTATGGCTGGCCGAATGGATTGGATTCACTGTTCTGCCAAGCGGATTTTGGCGGCAGATAGACTGGAAGGTATTGCGCGGACGCTCGCATGGGCAGCCGAGCATGCGATAGGGGAGGAATGTGACATACCTTAAGCGGCATCTGGCCCTTCTTCTTCCCGGCGCATTCTTGGTGTGGAATATCTCCAGCCTGGCGGTATTGTCGCTATGGGGAGAGCACCTACCGGTTCTGGCGACTAATCTGCTATCACTCGCCTACGCAATATATCTGCCTGCACGACCAGTGCTACGTCCCCTGGGCCTTGGCATGAGCGCTTATTGGTCCTTCCCCACTTGGCCGGGAGTTATCCTTGTTGCGACCTTTTATTGTTTCCTCCTTTATGGTTTGGGCAAGTTGGCACAACGTTTCTTACTTAGCGGACATCCATGAAATATCATCTCATTACCTACGGCTGGCCATATGCGACAAATTGGATATCAACCCGTCAGCGTGGAGGAAGCCGCCTTGATGAGGGTGCTCTACGTAGCCCAGACGCTTTCAGTAGGCGACGAACAGGCCTTTTAGCCTATCCAGCAGCTTTTCAAGCGCTCAAAGATTTTAAGCAAGTGAGCTTCAAGGTGCTAAAATTATCGCGGTGATACGATGTCTATAAAGCTCCGAGTTTATTTGGATACTTCCGTTTTCAGCGCCTATCTCGATGACCGCGCGCCGGAGCGGAAGGCCGATACAACAGAATTTTGGAAGCGGCTTCATCAGTATGAGTTCTCGACATCGGAGTTGGCGCGTCAAGAACTGGCCCGAACTCCCGATCCGGATCATCGCGTTAAGCTTCTGAAATTACTGGAAGGATTTAATCTGTTGAAGATCGACGCCGAAATGAAAGAATTGGCAAAGCATTATATTGATGGCGGCATTTTCTTGCCAACGATGGCTGACGACGCGCTTCACGTTTCGGCAGCAGTTTTGTCGCGGCAAGACATCCTTCTGTCATGGAATTTTAAGCATCTGGTCAACCGGCGCCGGCGGGCGTTAGTCAACCAACTCAACACAGCACGTGGGTTGCCGACCATTGAGATCGTAGCTCCGCCAGAAATTTAAAGGAGCGATATCATGCGTTATTTCGACTATGAAGCAGTTGCCCGAGAGGCCAAGGTTCCGTCAGAGAAGCTACAGCTATTGGCGAAGCATGTTCGCGAGGAATTCCCTACTGATGACATGATGTATGAGCTTCATCTTATGCGCGTTTGTTCTGCGATCCAGGCTGGCTATGTCAGTCTGGATGAGGCTCTCCATCCTCGAAAAGCCGCCTGACCATTCGATTCGCATAAAGGTTGCCTTATGCGTAGCTGCCATAGGATGGGAATTACCTCTGCCGCGAGGACAATCCACGTTGTGTGCAGCCCGGAAGAAGATTATTTGGTGATCATCGCGTAACAACCGTCCAGCGAAGAATGGGACCGAGATCTAAGAACGAGGAAAATACTATGAAATGCGTTAGATTGGTGCCTGTCACCCATCTCGCGCACCGCCGAGGACTGCTCCTTCCTCTAAGCTCAAAGGATGGGGACGCTAGCGCTTGGCGATGGTACCGAACAAATTGGATGCAAAGCAGTATTGTCGGATGAAGCCGCCACTCAAAGACTTTCCCCCGTTGTGCAAGCTCTTACGGTGGGAGCAGAAAGTGCATTTTGCCCAATTTAAGGTGGCTGCATGATATGAGCTATTTGGGTGAACCAATAGTATGGAGCCGTTTAGAGGTCGCTATTTTTCGAAAGCAACCTTTTCAAAATCTAGGGGCGTTGCTTCCGGGTTTGGTCGTTTCCGCAACAATCGATTTTTTGATTTCATTGCGGTCTTCCAACCTTTCACGTCAGCAACAAGCCAGCGCTCTTCTCATCATGACGGCTCTAACCGTTGCGGGTTCGAGCTTCGTCATCCCAACCCCAACAGAGAAATATTGGTCTGCTGAACTTTCAAGCTATGTTTACCCAACGGGACCCCATTGGTTATTCTGGCTTGTGCTGGAAGCTCTTGTGACTGGGGCCGCCAAGTGGATTGTATTGAAGTTCGTTTACCGCACATCAGCGGGTTGGCTGGTATATTCTTTTCTTTCACTATCGGTGCTTATATTTTCGCTATTCAGGATAATGCTTGTTCCCATATTCAGGATGTAGATGAAATACCACCTCATCACCTACGGTTGTCAGATGAACGTCGCGGATTCGGAGGAGATGGCCCAGCCGCTCCGGGAGCGCGGGCTCGTCCGGACGTTGGAACCCGATGACGCCGATGTCCTGATCATGAACACCTGCACCGTGCGCGAACATGCCGAACACAAGGCGATCTCCAACCTCGGGCGACTCCGCGACTGGAAAAGAGAAAATCCGGACCGGCTCCTTATTGTCGCGGGCTGCGCGGCAAGCCTCTGGGGGGACTCCCTCAAAAAGAAATACCCTTTTGTAGATCTTGTCTCGCCCGCTACCCAAATCGAAAACTTTCCAGAAGCGATCGCGCAAGTGTTGAAGGACAGGTGGAATTGGGGAAATGAAGCTGCGCTTTTTCGTCCGAGGTCCGAGGTCCGAGGTCCGGAGATTGGCGTCGGACGTCGCACGTCGGACGGCCTTTTTGGAAATGAGTCAACGGCCTACATCACCATCATGCGCGGCTGTAACCTCGCTTGCTCCTACTGCATCGTGCCCCAGGTACGCGGTCGGGAGAAGTACCGCCCCGTCGCCGAGATCCTGAGCGAAATTCAGAAGAAGGTTGCCGAAGGATACCGCGAAGTGATGCTGTTGGGACAGACCGTCAATTCTTATTACTACCGTACCGGAGTATCGGAGTACCGGAGTATCGGAGTACCGGAGTATCGGAGTACCGGAGTACCGGAGTATCGGAGTAACGAAGTCACAACATCTCAGTTAAGCCGTGACACCGTTACCCCGTTACCCCGTTACCCCGATACGGTCGTTGATTTCGCGGACTTGCTGCGCGCCGTCAACGCCCTCCCAGGCGTCGAACTCATCCGTTTCATGAGCCCTCATCCGGTCCACATGCGTGAGCGCGTGGTGGAAGCCATCCAATCGTGCGAGAAAGTCGCCCGCCATGTCCACTTGCCCGTTCAGTCCGGCTCGAGCGCAGTTCTTTCCCGGATGAAGCGACTTTACTCCCGTGAGGATTATCTGGATGTCGTAAGACGTTTGAGAAAGGCCTTGCCTGGGATCAGCCTGACAACCGACATCATTGTCGGTTATCCCGGCGAATCGGATGAAGATTTTGACGAGAGCCTCTCCCTGATTGAAGAAGTTCGGTTTAATGGCCTTTTCGCCTTTCAATATTCGCCAAGGCCCGGCACGACTTCCGCTCAAGAACCGGATGATGTCAGCCAAGACATCAAAGAATCACGGCTCCAAAAAGTTCTGTCCCTCAATCTTTCCTTGAACGCGGACAAGGCCATCCCCAAGAAAGAGGCCGCGCGATGGTAGGCGTGTACGCGCGCGAGCTGCGCAGGATGCCGCCGGTCGAGCGCACCAAGCGCCGCTTATTCCGCGGGTTGCTGCTCGCCGTGGTTCTTCTGCTCCTCGCCTTGATCTACTCGGGCACCGCTTGGATCTGGTTTCGCCCCGTCTTGAACAAACCTTTGATCAACAAATATGCCGGCGTCTTCAAATGCGATCCCCTTTGGGTGATGGCGATCATCAAGGTGGAGTCGGGCTTTCTCCCCGGAGCGCGATCGTCCCGTGGCGCGGTGGGACTGATGCAGATCTTGCCCTCGACGGCGCGTGAGATCGCCCCCGAGATCGGTGTTGTCATTGAAAACGATGATGACTTGAAGGATCCCGACACGAATCTCCATCTGGGTGTCTATTATCTGACGAAGCTCCAATTCCTCTTTCCTGACGATGACGTAGCGGTCCTGGCCGCCTATAACGCCGGGCCCGGCGTGACGAGCCAGTGGCGCCAAGGCAAGCCCGTCCTTGAAATCCGTGACATTCCTTACCCCGAAACCCGCAAATTCGTGAAGCGCGTCGAGCGGACCTTTGGGATTCTGAAAATGCTGCAGGGCTGGAAATATCTTTTTGGGATGGCCCATGGAAAATAACCGCCGGGTCCAGGGGAAAGAGGAAAGGGGAAAGGAAACTTCTGTCCCCTCACCCCTCACCCCGAATCCCTTCAAGGCAACCACACCTCTCATGACGCAATATCTGGAACTGAAAAATCGCCACCCTCAGGACATCCTGCTGTTCCGACTGGGCGACTTCTACGAACTCTTTGACGAGGACGCGCGCCGCGCGGCCCCGATACTTGAGGTCGTGCTCACCCAGCGCCAGGGCCAGCCCATGTGCGGCGTACCGGCCCATTCGGTCGAGCCTTATATCGCTAAACTTTTGAAAGCGGGCCTTCGCGTGGCCATTGCCGATCAAATGGAGGATCCTGGCACGACGAAGGGCCTTGTGAAGCGAAGCGTGGTGCGCGTCATGACCGCTGGAACGCTGCAGGAAGATACGCTCCTTCCTTCCAAACGGTGTAATTACCTCCTTGCCCTCTCCGAAAGCGAACAGGCCATAGGCCTGGCCGCCATCGAGTGCTCGACAGGAGAATTTATAGCGACAGAGCTTTCGGGCCCAGCTGCCCGGTCGCGGGCCTGGGATGAGGTGATGCGCCTCAGGCCCTCCGAAGTGGTCCTCCCAGCATCTTCCCAGAGTTCTTTCTGGAAAGAGCGTCTGGCCAGCCAGGGGATTAGCATCGCGGAGCTCGCCCCCAACGACTTTTCCGCCGCGCTGGCCGAAGATCATCTGAAGAAGCTCTTGGAGGTCTCTTCCCTACGTGGGTTTGGCCTTGAAAAGAAGCCCCAGGCGATCTCCGCCGCGGGAGCTGTCACGCGCTACCTTGAAAACACCCAGTGCGGCAGGCCCACGCCCTTAAGACCGCTCAAAACCTATGAAGTCCACAAGCATCTGCAGATGGACGCAAGCACCATCGACCATCTTGACTTATTACCTAAAGGAAATAGCTATTCCACAAGAGCCAGAAGCCTTTTAGAAATCATTGATCAGACCCTTACGCCGCTGGGGGCAAGACTCCTCAGGCGTTGGCTCGTCAGTCCGCTCAGAGAAGTTTCTCGCATCATCGATCGCCAGGACAAAGTTGAGTTTTTCTACGAAGCCAAGGAAGGAAGGCGTTCCTTGCGTGCGCTTCTGCAAGGCTGGCCGGACCTTGAGCGGATCCTGACGCGCCTGGCCGCTGGTTCGGCGGGGCCCCGGGATTATGCCGCCCTCGGCCAGGGGCTCCGGCGCCTCCCGAAGATGAAAGCGCAGCTGGCCATGCTCCTGGAACAATCCACGCAGCTCGGGAGACCCTTACCCGCGCCGCTCCTTGAGTTCATCCAACAATTCCCTGAGGAAGAGGGATTGGCCCATTTGCTTGATTTGGCGCTCGTGGAAGCCCCTCCCGCGACGCTCAAAGAAGGGGGGGTGATCAAAAGCGGCTATGATCCAGAGCTGGACGAAGTCCGCTCCTGGATCCATAGCGGGAAAAACCGACTCCTTGAGCTGGAGTCTCAGGAACGCGAACAGACCGGTATCTCCTCACTCAAAATCGGCTTTAACAATATCTTTGGCTACTACATCGAAGTGACCAAGACCCATCTCTCCAAAGTCCCCCTGCATTACATCCGCAAGCAAACCACAGCAAACGGCGAGCGCTACATCACGCCCGAGCTTAAGGATTTCGAAACGCGGATCCTGGGCGCCGAGGAGCGGGCTTTACGGATAGAGCAGGTGTTGCTCGCGGCCCTGCGCGAGGAAATCTTAAAGAAATCCGAGCTGATCCAGCGCATCGCTCAAGCCATCGCGGAGCTGGATACCTTCGCGAGCCTCGCTGAAGTGGCCGATCGCAAACGCTTCATCAGACCCCTCGTGGATGAGTCTGATGTTCTTTCTATCCGCGAAGGACGCCACCCGATTTTGGAAGACGTTCTTCCTGCCGGCAGCATGGTGCCCAACGACGTCCTCTTAAACGGGACAGACCAGGCGATCATCATTTTGACGGGACCCAATATGTCCGGCAAATCGACTTACCTTCGCCAGACGGCCCTCATCGCGATCTTGGCCCAGATGGGTTCCTATGTTCCTGCCGCCCAAGCGCGCGTAGGGGTTCTGGACCAGCTCTTCACCCGCATCGGCGCCTCGGACAGGCTTTCCGAAGGAGAATCCACGTTCATGGTTGAAATGGTCGAGACCGCCAGAATCCTGAACCACGCCACTCCACAGAGCCTCGTGATTCTTGACGAGGTGGGAAGAGGTACCTCGACCTACGACGGGATCTCGATCGCCTGGTCGTGTCTTGAATATTTGCGCCGGCAAGGTCCAAAAGTCTTGTTTGCCACACATTACTTCGAGATCACCCAACTGGCGCAGAGCTTGCCCGGCGTGGCGAACGCCCACGTCACGGCCCGGGAGTGGGGGGACCAGGTCGTTTTTCTCCATAAAGTGGAGCCAGGTCCAGGCGACCGCTCGTTTGGCATCCATGTCGCGAAGCTCGCCGGTGTGCCCAAAGAGGTCCTGGGGCGGGCGGAAGCACTCCTCAGCGAATTTGAAAAAACGCGTGACAGGACCGCTTCCTCCCAGGAGCCAGGACAACCTTTGCTTTTCCCAGACGCTCCCAAATAATCCGATAAGCCACCCCTGACGTCATCCCCCGCGGCCGTCAGCGGGGGATCCATCGACGGCCTTGGTGTAGGTGTTGGTGGCGGGATCGAAGACGAAGGGTTTCACTTATTGGGTGAAAAATGAGGGGTCAACACAGGAGGCTTTGAAAAAGGGTGCAGCGCGTGATTTTACAGCGACGCGCAGAGGCAATAAAATACCTCGCAAGCCAGAGTGGAATCTGAACTGCGAGGTGCTTTTATGTTACTGAAGAACTTGGACGTATACAAGGTCTCGACGACGGATCAAGCGGTGACGAGTTTTGCAGGGCTGCCGTTGTTGTTGGGGACGGCACGGAGCCTGGGGTTGGAGGAGCGGCTCAATGCGCTGCCGGTGAAGGAGCGGGCGCGGGGATACGATCCTGCCGAGAGTATTTTGGGGTTGATGGGATCGATCCAGGCGGGCGGGGAAGCGCTCGAAGACATCGGGCTGCTGCAAGGGGACGAGGGGATACGGCGCTTGCTGGGGGATTTTCCGGCAGCGAACACGTTGGGCGAATTTCTTCGGCGTTTTGGGCGCAAGACGATTCATGGGTTGGGATGGGTCCAGCTCAAGACGGCGGCGAAGGTGATCCGGGCCTGCGAGCTGTCTATTGTGACGATCGATATCGACGCTTATTTTTTGGAGTCACAGAAGGAAGGCGTCTTGATGAATTACGATGGACTGGAAGGGTATTGTCCGGTGATGGTCAGTTGCGCGGAGCTGAAGATGCCGCTGGCCGGGGCGTTTCGGGCAGGCAATGCGAGCCCGATGGCGAACCTGGCGAGTTTGTTGCGGCGGGTCTTGCGGCAGTTTTCCGGTTTGCGGATGAGGGCGCGCTCAGACAGCGCGGGGTATCAGGCGAAGGTGGTTCGGGAATTGGATCGGGCCGGGGTGGACTTCACCATCACGGCGCGCAAGGATGATGCCGTTTTGGAAGCGATTCGGTCGATTCCGGAGAAGGCCTGGAAGAAGTACAACTCGCCGGTCTATCCCCATAAGGGATCTGAGATTGCCGAGACGGTGCATGCTTTTGGGGAGGCGGACAAGGATATCGCCGCATTTCGGTTGGTCGTGGTGCGCTGGCAGCAGGAGCCGCAAGGCGAGCTTTTCGATAAGGAGCACTTTGAATACCATGCGGTGGCGACGCGGTTCACATGGGAACCGGGATTGGTTCTGCAATTTCACCGTAACCGGCAGGATGGGTCGGAGAACGTGAACCGGGAGATGAAGAGCGAGGGTGGGTTTGGATTATCCAAGCTGCCGTGCCGGGATTTTATGGCCAATGCCGCCTATTTCCAGATCGCGATGTTGGCGTCGGTGGTCACGGCAGCCTTCAAGCATTTGGTTCTGCCGAAAGCCTGGCAGAGCTTCACGATCCAGACGCTGCGGCACCGGCTGATCCGCTTGGCCGGGACAGTGTGCCGGAAGTCGCGCTATCTGTGGTTAAAGATTCCGGAAAACTACCCGTTCCGGCGGGTTTTTGAAGAGGCGCGCTATGGCGTGTTGGGGCTGTCTGTGGTGATCGCGTCTACCGGTTGATTGACGGGACGGCGACACCGAAGGCATCGACGGAGGGAAAGAACCGAACAGAGGGTCGGAGCGGCGAAAACTGCCGCAAAAGGCCGACAATTGATCAGACGGTAGTCTGAACCGCCTCCGAGGGAAGCCAAGGGTACCCGAAGCAGGCGAGAAACCTGGTCGCCGCGGCGACCGAGCGGTGAAAAATTGGGACCTATGTGTGGCCTACGTCAAAACGCAGCGCTGCAGAAAATTACCGGAGCTTTTGGGAGACGCTGGGAGCGCGGGAAATGCCCGGCCTGAAAATGATAAAGTCTCCACGGAATTGGCCGAGGCGAGTGCGGCACGACGGGCCTGGGCAGAAGAACTGGCCCAGCTCGATTTAGATCAGATGACCCCTCTGCAGGCCCTCTTGAAACTGCAGGCGTGGAAGGAGAAAGCCCGATCATGACACGACTTGAAGAGCGCCGTAAACATCCAAGGCTGCCGCTCCATCTAAGTATCGCGAAGCTCGTGGATTTTAAATGCGACGGCCTGGACCAGCCCGCGCCCGCTATTTTGGTGGATTTGTCCGCGGGCGGTCTGTCCATGATCGCCTTCGCATTGCCCAGCATCACCCGGAACGTGACCTTCCGGCTCGATTTGCCGGGCCTCGTGAGCGCGCAACTCCATGGCACCGTCATGCGCGCCCACAAAAAAGGGGAAACCTATCAGGTCGCTATTGCCTTCAGCGAATTTAAGGAAGAATGGGCCCGCCTCGTGGGCAAACTCACCAAAGCCTATGAGGAATGCGAAGAGCGTCTTTCCCAGGGTGAGCGTCGGTTCTGCTTTAAGAAATGTGCCTTTTTCTCACTCTGCCAGAAGGACGAGAAAACGCGCGTCTTTCCCCGGGTCGTGACGGTCTAAGAACCGTCCGACGTGCGACGTACGACGCCCTTACAGGTCGCCTTCGGCGGCCAGTACGGGCAGCCACTACACCCGAAGGGTCTCGGGACGTCGGACCTCGGACCTAGGACGAACTCCAATGGCAAAAGTCCACATCCTTCCTAAATCCCTAATTCGGCTCATCGCCGCGGGGGAAGTGATTGAGCGACCGGCCAGCGTCGTTAAGGAACTGGTGGAAAACAGCCTGGACGCGCGTGCCTCCGCTGTCCATATCGATCTCTGGGGCGCCGGACGCACGCGCGTCCGGGTGTCCGACAACGGCGAAGGGATGACGCTCGAAGACGCGCTCGCCGCCCTTGAGCGCCATGCCACCTCCAAGCTCACAGACTTTAAAGATCTGGAAGCGCTCGCGACCTTTGGATTTCGCGGTGAAGCGCTCCCCTCCATTGCGGCCGTTTCGCGGCTGGAGCTCACCACACGGACCCAGGAGGCCCCCGAAGGCTGGACGCTCAAGCTCGAGGGCGGCAAGCTTGTCTCGAAAACCGTTTCAGGATCCCCCGCCGGCACGACGCTTGACGTTCAAGACTTATTCTTTAATACACCAGCCCGTGCCAAGTTCCTCAAACGCGACTCCACCGAACGCTTGCATGTCTTGAAGACTTTACAGGAGATGGCGCTCGCCCATCCCTCCGTGCGCTTTGAGCTCTCGATGGACGGCAAAACCATGATGCAGCTGGTGCCGACCCAAGAGCTGGGAGAGCGACTCTCGGAGCTCTGGGGCATCGAAGCAGCTCAGTCTCTTGTTCCCGTGAACGTGACGAAAGGGCCCTGCACCATCAAGGGTTTTGTAAGCGCTCTGAGCGCCCATCACGCGACGCGAGCTTACCAGGCGCTTTTTATCAATCAACGTCCCGTCCAGCAGCGCGCCATCAACCATGCGATTTACGAAGCTTTCCGCGAGTGGCTCCCGGTGGGGCGGCATCCCGTGTATTGTTTGTTCGTCGAACTTGATCCGGCACTCGTGGACGTGAACGTCCACCCCACCAAGCGAGAAGTGCGAATTTCGGATGAGCGAGCGCTCTACGATCTCGTCTTTACGAGCATTCGCAGTCTTTTTAAAGCCGATGCTCCAGCGGTACCGTCATCGCGTTCAGGCAACGCGAGCTCGGCGATCGACCCAAACAAGGGCCGGTGGCTTCGCTCGCCAGACACCTGGCGAACTCGCCAGGACAGCACCCCCGCCCTTCCCCTGGCGCTTGGACTTAAGGCCCCACCCGCACTCCAAGACATCACATCCAGGACAGAATTCACGCAACTGCGCTACCTCGGCCAATTTCAAAAACTCTACCTTCTCTTTGAACAAGGGGAAGAGCTGATCCTGATCGATCAGCACGCGGCCTGCGAACGGGTCCTCTACGAACGGATCCTGGCCCAAGTCACAAGCGGCCATGTCGCGAGGCAGGCGCTCCTTGCCCCGTTGCTTTGGGATGTTTCCGCGGCACAAGCGGAATTGATTCGTTCCTACCAACAGGAGCTCGAAAAGATGGGCTTTCTCTTGGAATCCTTTGGTCCCAGCACGTTCGCGCTCAAAGAATGGCCTGTCGTCCTGCCCGAGACCCAACACGCCAAACGCTTTCTGGAAGAGGTCCTCGAAAAGTTCGAAGGGGAAAGACCGCAGACGGTCGCCGACATCCAACATCAGATCGCTGCCTCGGCCGCTTGTCGGGCCTCGATTATGGCAAACGATTCCGTCTCCCCGGAGGAAGTATCGCGCCTCGTCGAAGACCTCTCCGCCTGCGAGCGCCCCATGACCTGCCCGCATGGCCGACCGACGCACATCCGCATGCCCATCCGTGATTTTCACAACCGTTTCCGGCGCACATAACTCCGATCCTCTTGATTGACCCATCATGGTCGTTGAACAGCGGGAACCCTTTTTATTTATACTGTCCAGGATTCTTGATCTCGTTGAATGAGGAGGACTTATGCCCTTTCGCTTTTCACCTTCAAAGCTCGCTGGTTTGTCCGTCATCATGTTCTCTATCCTTGTTCCTTCTTCTGCGTTTGCGGCGAGCAGCGTCGTGGGGTCGCAAGGTGATTTTGGACTGGGTGTCATCTTGGGAGCTCCAACGGGCTTGTCCGCCAAGTATTGGCTCTCGGGAAAGACGGCGATCGATGGGGCTTTGGCCTGGCATTTTGGGGAAAACGACCGGTTCCAGATTCACGGCAACCATCTTTGGCATTGGGAACTTAAAGATCTGCGCACGACCGAAGGCCGGCTCCCGCTTTATGCGGGCATAGGCCTGCGCGTCATCGCCGGATCAGACACCGACGCAGGCATACGGATTCCTTTGGGAGCAAGCTACCTTTTCGAACGCGCGCCGCTGGAGGCATTCATCGAGCTCGTCCCGGTCCTGGACGTCATCCCCTCCACCGATGCGGACCTGGACGGTGCCATTGGCATCCGGTATTACTTCAAGTGAGCTTGAGACACTTGATCACGCGAAAGGTTTGGGCGCTCGGCGCCCTGTGGCTGCTCCTCGGATCCATACCCGTCGAGCTTCACGCGGCAGAACCAGCAGAAATCGGTTTTGAGCTCTACAGCTGGAAGAAAGGGACGGAGTGGTATTTTTCGGTGTTGGAAGGGACAACCACGGTACGCCAACTTTCGCAGATTCAGGACCGTGACCATCAACTCCGGGGTGTGGTTTTTTTGAAAGGCCGGCTGGCCAGCTTGCCGAGCGGGGAAAAGGTCTACTGGAGGGAAAAACCCAAACGCGGCCTCAAACTGCCGCCCAAAGAAATGATCTACGATATCAACCGATTTGCCGATGCCTCGCAGCTCCAACTGATCCTTCCCAACGAAACCCCTTAACCGGGAATATTCCATTAGCTGAATATTGTTGTCAAAGATCTACGGACTTTACTGTCCCCTCTCCCGCCGCGAGGCGGGAGAGGGAGCACATGGACATCCGAATAATCCGGGTTAACCGAAAAAGTTCTATTGGACGTTGTTTATCGACTGGGACGTCGAGATTACTTGCTGTCATCCCCCCGGATAAGAAATCTCCAGGGGTGACGAACTGAAGAGTTCGGCCCAATCCCCGCCATGGGAACGTCCCTACAAAAATAAGCCGGCTCCCCAGCCTATGCCGAACAACGCACAAGCTGGGGAGCCGGGATGATGAAACTCTCCGTTACTTCGTCGCTGTCAGTGTGGCCACCACACGTCGGTTCTGAGCGCGGCCTTCAACCGTCTTGTTGTCCGCGATGGGTCTCGCCGGACCATAGCCCTTCGCTGTGAGGCGTGCGGCGTCAATTCCGAAGTTGTCGATCAGATACTGCCTCACCGCATCAGCGCGGCGCTGGGAGAGGCTGATGTTCATCTTCTCAGATCCAACGTTATCGGTATATCCCGCGATTTCGGCGCTTGTGCCGGGATAGCTCTGCATGAACTCGGCCACTTTGGCGATGTCGGCCTTGTAGGCAGGCTTCACGACAGTCTTGCCGGTGTCAAAGAGCACGTTCAGGCTGATGCTCACCGTCTGAGGGGCCGCCGCGGGAGGCGTGAGTCGAACGATGCTCGTGGCCGACTTGCTGGGGTCGGCGACGCTCGTCGCGGTCACCGTCACATCTTGCGCGAACGAAACCGTCGCCGGCGCCGTGTAGACGCCGTTGGCATCCACGCTTCCCAAAGGCGGGTTGATGCTCCAGGTCACGGCCTTGTTGCTGGTGTTGTCCACCGCAGCCGAGATGCTCTGGCTCGCGCCGGGTCCCAGGACGACACTGGACGGGCTGGCGCTCACCGAAACAAGAGCTGCCGCCACGGGCGCCGCAGCCGCAGGGGTGGCAGCCGCTTCTTTGGCGCCACCGAAGAACCACGTCGCGTTCAGACCGCCGCCCAAGGCATTGAGATGCCGTGGAGAGCTGTGTCCGGAGTCGACATAATGGAAGGTCACCTGAGGCCCGATCGCGAAATTGCGGTTCGGGAATAACTCGAGCCCAAGACCGCCTTTCCAAGCTGCGCGACTAAAATTCTTCGCATCGACACCCCGGGAGATACCACCCCCCGCGATGATCGTGGGAGAAACCTTGCGATCGGGCATGAGCGAGTAGATGCCTTGCAAAATGACAGGTTCCACGCGGATGTCGTTGCCCAAATGGATGTTCTCATAAGAAACAGCCGCGCTCAAATGCTTCGAGAGCCCATAGCGCAACCAGCCGCCGAGCCCTGGACCGACATTATCGGCCTGCTGCTTCACCGATTCCTGCCCGAGAGGCCATACCGCTTCAAAAATACCCCCTATGCCAAATCGTCCTTTGATGTCCTCAGCCAGCACTGGTCGAGACCCCAAGGCTACGATGCCGATGCTCCATACGACCAACCACGATGTCCGGATTTTCATGTGATGAATCTTCCTTTCGAGTTTTCTGATGACAGGTGAAGAAGCTTCCCTTCCTGAGAAGCTCCCATACTACAACATTCAAACGGGTTCTGACTCCCGGGGCGCGCCAACCCGACTGGGGGGACTTCTCCTGGCAGCCTAATTCACTATTTTTTTGACAGACCGGGTCACGTCATCGGCCACGTCTTGCGCCACCTCAGCAGGGCGTGGACCCTTCCACTGGATGTATCCACGGTAGAGGGCCCACACAGCAAAACCTCCCACGATGGCCAGGATGAGGATGGGTCGCAGCCCTAAAAAGCCCTTTTCGTTATTCATGATGGATTCATTGAAGCAAAAAAATGGGGTTGGGATCAGCTTTTGGGCGGGGGTGGTTTCGCCGGCGCCGCGAACCAATGATTTTTAGGGACCACCTTTGGGGCTTCGGGATCCCCTTCGTAGGCGGGTGTCATAATTTGGATACCGTATTCATTGAAGAGATCCAGGATATTCTGATGGAGCGCCGTTTGGAGCGCCACGTAGCGCAGGGGATCGTTAACATAAGCGTTGATCTCGTAGGTCACAGCGAAATCACCCAGCGCGCGGTGCAGCACAAAGGGTGGCGGCGTCTTCAGTAAGCCTTCGGTGCGCTCCGCCGCGAGCTTGAGCATCGCTTCCACTTGACGCCAAGACGTTTCATAGCCGATGCCCACTGTCGTATGCAGGATCAGCTCGCCTTTGCGGGCCAAGGTGGAGTAGTTGACCACGCATTCGTTCAGGACCAGCGAATTCGGAACCACCACGTCCTCGTTCTTGATTGTGCGGATACGCGTGACGACGGTGCCGATATCCGTCACTTCGCCCACGATATCCTTGACTTGGATCCGATCCCCCACTTTAAAGGCCCGGCGGTAGGTCATGCTGTAGCCGGCGATGAGGTTGGAGATCACCGACGTGGACCCCAGAGAGAACACAATGCCAAGAAAGAGCGATATCCCTTTGAAGGCATCGGAACTGGATCCCGGAATGTACGGGTAGATGATGACAGCAGAAAAACACATGATGAGGAGCCGCACGATCTTGTAGGTCGGTCTCGCCCACTCGGGATCAAATCCTTGCCAACTCAGATGCCCGCGAGCCAACCCGTCGAAAAGAAGCCGTAAGGCTTTGATGGCGTAGCGCGTCAGAAGCAGCGCAATGGCGATAAACACCAGGCCGGGAACGGCCTCGAGCGTCGCTTGCCCAATCTGGCGGAGCGGGGCGATGAGGACCGAAAACAGTGAATTTCCTAACGGACGGGTCCAGGGAAATAGACCCAGGACGAACGCCAACCACGCGTATCCCAGAGAGACCAAAAGGATCCAGCGCAACGAGGCCACCAACCCCACGGTCAGCATCCAGAGCGGCCTTCCTGAGAGAAGGTTTAAGGTCTTCGACTGCATCCCTTGAACCGCCGCTTGCATGTGTCGGTCCACAAGCGCCTGGAATCGGCGCAAGAGAACCCCGAGCCCCCATAGGGCAAACACAAACAGGGCCGTCGCCAAGGCAACCAAGCCCGCGCTCTCAAGCAATCGTCTTGGGCTGCGCTCCTCGCGGTAGCGCTGGACCGCTTCGGACAAGCGTTGATGGTAGATTTCGGCCAGGAGATGGCGGGGGGTTTTCATCGCACCAGAATCGGCGTCAAAGACCCGAACGATGAATCGATCTCCCAGCCAAAGGGCGGTGACCTCTTTATCTTCCTCGATGCGAAAATCCTTTGGACCGAGGGTTTTATCTCCTAAGGCATTCTTCAACCGATGGGTGATGGCTGTGGCGCGCTCTTGGGCCGGATAGACCGCCGCTCCGCGGACCTTGAACAGGACATACCCATCGAGGACGACAGGGGCCATCTCCAGAGCGGCCTCGTTTTCGTCCTTGGCTGCCAGGGGGGCAGGACCAGCCGCCTCAAGACGCAGCACGGCGCACCCCATCAAAGCCATCAACCAAATCCTGAAGAGGGCACAGGATCGAGAATTCCGGAGCGGGAGGCGCCGCAACATGCTTAAGGAATGACTTTCGAGGTCGACAAGCTCTGCACGATGGCCCGAGCCAAGGGCTTGGCCTGGCCGCCGGTTTCAGCCGGCACATAGGTTTCTGAGAGGGCCGACCAGACCGGCTGGCTGTTGCCCTTCGCGGAGAAGAGTTTCGTCTCGAGAGACACGATCTTGTGCTCCTGCGTCTGGCTGGGTGTGCGGGTAATGGTCATCGACTGATCGTAATACCCGGACCAACCGCTGTGATATCCGCCGCCGGTGCTCGCACCATAACCTGGGCGACCGCGATAGGGATCATCGTTATAGGTCGAAATGCGGGTTTCTTCCGGGGTGGTCGTGACGATCGTCTTCTGATCGACCATCTGCAGCACGAGGACCCCATCAAAATTTGCCTGCTTCACTTTTTCCTCGAGGGCCTGCACTTGGACAGGATGACCGTAAGCGTAGCTTGCCGAAGCCATGACCCCTTTGGCCTGGAGCTGGCTTGCGACTTCGTCTTCGACCACGCGCCGGATACCGATTTTTTCAGCGGCGGCCACCACCATGATCGATCCCATCGGCGTGTTCCACTGCGGATCTTTCCACACCGACTTCACCGAGGTCGTAGCACAACCGAAAAGCCCAAGTCCCGTGACGACTCCTGCCAGCACAAGAAATCTCCGCTTCTCCATTTCAGCCTCCTCTGGACTGTTCTTCAGAATGTGATTGCTTTGGATGAACGCTTGCTGAAGCTCTTTACTTCTTTGGCGTATAGCTAAACTTCTGGCCACCGATACTGGCCTCATACATCAACCCGCCTTTTGCAACGGTGAAGACCGCCATACCTTTGCGGTACTTGCCAATGGTGTCGGCATCTTTTTTGCCGGCACTAGCGCCCGCGGAAGAGCCGGTGGTGCCTGCTTGCGCTGAGGCTCCCGCCGTAATGGCCACCGCGGTCGCCTGAGCGCCGAACTCGAAATTGCCGCTCGTGAATTCATCGAAGGAACGCTTGTCCTGGAAAAAGATGATCTGGCTGAAGAACTGACCGCCGAGCTGGAGGCCAATCGTGAGCTGCGTCATCTTGGTATCACCCACGTAACGTCCCTGGGCGTACACCCGGCCCGAACCATGAGACCCACCGATCCCTGCACCGCCTTTTCCGATATTGGGGAACACGGCATAGCCGTAAGCATTCTTAAAAAACTGGCCGCTTTCACCCGCATCACGAAAGACTTTGATGGTTTCGGCATGCTCCTCCGCGTGGGCCAGTGTCAGAGGCAGGACGAACAAAAACAACATAGGGAGACGACGCAATAACGATGGCATGTTTGATTCCTCCTGAAGTCAATAGATACCTCTCTGCTATGAATAAACAGTTTGCTCATTTTGGGACGTCACCCCGGCGGAAGCCGGCCCTCCACACATCAGGCGGGCCGGGTCGCCCGACTTCTGGAGACCCGGGGTCTATCGTCGACAATATGATGGATTCCGGCTTTCGCCGGAATGACGTTTTAGAGACCCGAAATGAGCGAGGTATTAGTTTACGCCTCACTAAGGTTCAAAAAACTGACGTGCCGCTTGCGCGGCGACTTATCGAGATGTTACTTGAACGGCCACGCACTTGCAAGACAGCATCCTCAGCCAACATGATCGTTTGTTGCAATCGAAGGCAATCTATATAATGGCTCGTCAGGTTAGCGAGGAATCTTCTGTTGACGTCACCCCGGTGAAAACCGGGGCCTATCATGTTTCGACGGAAATGATGGATCCCGGCTTTCGCCGGGATGACGGCACGAAAAAGTCCCGAAGTCTCAGTCGATAAGCCACGTTCAACTGAGCTTTTTTGGTTAGATGATCTGACGCGGCCAATCGGAAATATTTTCGCGATCGTTCTTCCAGAGGTGATTATGAAACTGTTTCGACCCTACCGACGCATCGTGTTTGTCGCAATCGTGCTTGCTCTCGGATTGTTTCTCTTGGAAGGCGCCTGGGCGAGCGACTGGGAACTCACCCCCTTCGGTGGTTATCAGACCGGAGCGCACATCGCGCTGACCGAGTCCTCCTCCTACGACCGCCTCAACATCCAGGACGGTGGATCTTACGGACTCATCCTGGGTTATGAGATCCAGGAGGATGGTTCCATCGAAATCCTCTGGAGCCGCCAGGAAAGCGCTTTGTATGGGGAGTTGCCGGGGGGCACTGCGGAGCGTTTGACCAGCCTCAAAATAGATCAATTCCGCTTTGACGGCCTTTACTATTTTACGGAGCAGGACGAGGAAGATCAGCAGTCCCTGCGGCCTTTTGTGCTGGCCGGTTTGGGGATGACACACTACCAGCCAGGAGGGGATTACAGCGGGGAGAACCGTTTCGGCGCCAGTTTGGGACTGGGAGCGAAATACTATTTCCATAAGCGCTTCGGGCTTCGCGTCGACGCGAGATGGATGCCGACGGTCATCAGCTCCGATTCCCAAACGTTCTGCACCGGAGGCGGGAGCGGCCTCAATTGTTCCTACACCACTTCGGGAAGCGCGGTGAACCCTTTCGAATTCACCGCGGGCCTTATTGTTCGACTTTAACTTCGAAAGGTTGACTTTCCAACGGGAGGTTCTGAAATGATGTTGACACGTGCCTTGGCCCGCCGATATCAAAAACCGTTTCTGCTGCTGGCGCTTATCGCTGTCTGTCCGCTCGTTGTCCGCGGCGAGCCATCCTCTACGCGTCCGCCTACCAAGGGGCGTCCTCGGATCGGTCTCGTTCTCTCCGGAGGCGACGCGCGCGGAACTGCGCACAGAGCACCGCCGCTTTCCTCCTTGGCGTCCGCTATTAAGGAACGCGCTTGATCCCGTAAAGAGAGGAGCTCCGAAATGACATCCATTAAAGAAAATCTCGGGCAGATGGTCTTCTTTGCGTTCCTGGTCTTTCTGCTCTACCAGGCCGGGCGGCTTCTGGCGCCTTTCTTTGGACCCCTGCTCTCAGCGCTTGTGGCCGCGATAGTCTGCTACCCAATGCACCTGTGGATCGGTCGCAAGCTCAAAAAAGCCGGCCCTTCGCTTCAGGCGTTCTTGTCGAGCCTTCTCGTGATGCTTTTTATCGTGGTGCCTCTGACGGTTGTTCTGTTCTCTGCCGTCTCCGAACTTCAGGCGGTCCTGCCTTCCGTGAAGGCCCAATTGGCAAGCTGGGGCCAGCATCTCTCCCAGCTGAAGACCCAACCCCCTGCTTGGATGGCCCGACTTCCCAGTTCCGTGGTGGAGCGCCTTCAAGGGGTTCTCGATCACCCCGACGAGCGCATCACGGCCTTGGCGAGCCAGCTGGTCGGAGGGTTCGCGGAGGGAGCGGCCGGCCTGGCCAAAGACCTGTTTACCCTCGTTGCCAACTGGGTTTTGTTTCAGTTTTCGCTGTTCTTCATTTTTCGGGACGGCGAAATGCTCTATCAACAGTGGATCGCCTGCCTTCCTTTCCCCGACTCCTTCGTCAAGCGCCTGCACAATCGCTTTGAAGACATCGTCCAAGGAATGGTCCGTGGAACTTTGCTCGTTGGTTTGGCACAAGCGATGTTCATGACCATCGCCTATGTCTCGGTGGGCTCCCCGGCCGTGGTGGCCTTGTGCGGCCTCACCGCGATTGCGAGCTTCGTGCCTGCCGTGGGGATTGGTCTCGTGTGGTTGCCCGTCGGACTCGTTTATATCCTGACGGCACACGCTGGGAAAGGAGTCGTGATCCTGGTCTTCGGTGTGATCGCGAGTTTTCTGGACAATGTCCTTCGGCCCCTGCTGGCCGGCAATAAAGTCCAGCTGCCCTTTTTCTGGTTCACCTTCGCCCTCTTGGGCGGCCTGCAAGTGTTCGGAATCGCAGGTCTCTTGCTGGGCCCCCTCATCTTCGCGATTTTACCGATCCTGTTGGACATCTACCGCACCTATGTCCTCAAGTCCCGAGATTAAGCCCCTTCTCGACATCATCGACCGTGTTGCTTCTAAAAAGGTGACCACCCGACCGAAACTTCGAAGAACTCCACACCGTGCATGCCGATCAGCTTCGGTTTCCGCTGGCACAAGGATCGATCGGTCTCTGTGAGCGTGAATGAGCCCCGAATCCTTTCTTCAGCGCTCGATACCACTAACCCGAAACCTGCATTTGACGTCACCCCGGAGATCCGTCATCCGGGGTCCATCATCGACGTAAAAGATATGATGGATCCCGGCTGACGGCATGCCGGGATGACGACAACTGCAGTTTCGGGGCTGAAACGTAAGGCCGCCTCACGGCTCCCCCTCTCTCGACATTCACGTCGAGAGAGGGGGAGTTTTGACTTCGATGAATCTATTTTTGAGGCGCGCTCGTGGGAACGAGGGCCTTCGTCTGATCCGTCGGAACGAGGGGGATTTGATTGGCGATGCTCGCGCTCAGGGCCGCATCAATTTTGTTGTCGGCCTGGAAGTAGCGCGCGACCACGCGGCCGGGAAGGACTTTCGCGAATTTCTTCACACTCTCCGCTTTGAGAGTGACCTTCTGGACCTGGAGGTCGACCATTTTGTTGACGAGGGTCATCGCGACAGGATCGGTCATCGTCTTGTAGTTCATCGCGTAATCCTCAATCAACGTCGCCGTCTGATCATTGATTTTGGCCTTCTCGGCTTGGTAGGCATCATACAGGGGCCAGAAGACTTTGGAGGTTCCTTCATCCAAGCTCATCGCCTGCATGATGAGCGCCTTCTGCTGGGCCTGCGCCGCGGCGCGCTCAGCTTTGAGCTCGGAATCCATGCCCGCGCAGAGCGGCGCGCTCAGTATCGACAGAGCTGCGACAACGACAGTCAACGTTTTCATGATTTCTCCTTTTTGATTTCGGCAACATTCATACGGTCTTTATCGGGCGAGCCACGCGCGGATACGCCGGAGTGCCTTTTCATCGGGCGAAAGAGCGCGACGCTCACGTACGAGCGCTGAGGCCGCCTGCGACTGATTGGTGATCAGGCCGTCCACCCCGAGATCCATCATCTGTTCCATGTCCCCAACTTTATCGACGGTCCACACATAAACCTTTTGCCTCGCGCGGCGGGCCTGACGCAGGAATCGTGCGTCGGCGCGGGCCGCTTCGACACTTAAGAAATCGACCTCGAGCCGCGCGGGCTTTCGGGCGTTCACTGACATCAGGTAGCCGATGGGAAGGGCGGGCTCAAGGCGCCGCGCCGCCTGGAGCGCCTCATACTCGAGGGATTGCAATTCGATTTGGCCCGTGCTGCTGTAACGGTGGATGAGATCCACAACCTTGGCCTCCAGCTTTCCGTCCACCCCGCCGTAATGTTTCAGTTCAATCAGGAGAGGAATGCGCCCCCGGGCAGACTGGAGGACCTGCTCCAACCGCGGCACCCGCGCCCCGCTGAAGACCGGCCCAACACCGGCTCCGATATCGATGTTCTGAATTTCATTCCAGGAGAGATCCGATACATTTTTGGCCACACCGGCCACGCGCGAAAAATCCCTATCATGAGACACCACCACGACCCCGTCGCGGGAGAGCTGCACATCGATTTCGGCGACATCGGCCCCATCCCGGATGGCCTGTTCGATGGAGGGCAGAGAATTCTCTGGCACATCCTTCACAGCGGCCCGGTGCGCGATAATTTTCACGGGTCTCTCAAGCGACAAGGCCTGGGTCCCCCAAAGACCACCGGCCACAGCACCCAGACTAATCAGGACCACGAACAAAACAAGCTTCAGCCATGCGGGCAACAAGCTCCCGGGACCCGCTGGCGTTGAAGACACACTCGGCCATCCTGCCACGCTTTGCCCAGACCGTTTGAAATAAAGACGGGTGAAGACGTCTGCCTCGACGATCGGGGCCGCGACCAAGATCAATGCCCCGAGGATCGCCTGGAGAACGAGCAGACATCCCAGAAGAACGCCCAAGGATGTCATCGATTTCCCGAAGAGGGTGACGCCGAAGGGAAGAATCAACCGTCCTATCCAGGCCGCGAAGAGTCCCAAGACCCCATACAAGAGCCCAATGGCGCTCCATTGCAGCGCGACCTTGAGCGCGATGCCCTTCACCAACTCCGCGCTGCGGCGAAACGCGGATCGACCCGTTTGATCTTCGAACAAGATCGTCTGCACGACCCATCTCCACCGGACCACATTCCAAAGGATCACCGCGGCCGTCACCGCTGCAAGCAAGATCAGGAGGACCCCCCAGAAGAGGAAATTTGACGGGCGTTCCGCTAAATAAAAATTGATGTCGTGGCGGGAGAGCAAATGACGCGCCACAAACCCCGAGAGGATCAAGAAGGGCGCGAGCATCGCCAGGACGAGTCCCACGCCCCGAAAGGCGGCTCGGACGAGCGTGGCCATGCGCTTGACGACGAAGTGCAGGACGGCCACGGGGGACAGCGGCGTAGCACCAAACTTTTCTGCCGTCAAAATGGAAAGGCCGGCTTGTTCCATCATCCGAATCAACACCAGGCCGACACTGATCAACAGAAGCGCGCCGAAGCCCTTCGGGGACAGGAGAAAACTGACGATCGCGGTGGAGTCCAGAACCGTGCGCCCCGCCAGGAGTTGTCCCGTCAAACCCATCAAAGGGGCAAGTACAAAACCTTCGAAAAGACGAAATCCTCGAGCGTAAGCAATGGCTTTCTTCATCCGTGCAGCGTTCATTCGTGTATTCTCCTTTCAACGCATGAGCGGCTCGAGGCTGCCCTGAGCGCGCAGGCGTTGGAAATAGCATGAGTCCATGGGAGGAGGGTTCGACCGCCTCTGTCTTGAAGATTGGAGCAATTACCACCTGCCCCGCTGAGAACGTTCGCGGAATAAGTGATCTTCGAACTTACGAGGTTATCGCACTACTTTTTCGGCCCTGGAACGATCAGCTTATAAGGAATGGTTACGACGAACCGCTTAAGATCATTGACAATCGCGCGTTCAGGGAGCACAAAGCCATTGGGTTCGTCGACTTTCCAGTAGATCTTCGAGTCCCTCGGGACCGACTGCCCCATGATGCGCTTGAGGTCATCGCGCCCGCCGCAGACCTGGTCTTTGGCATTCTTAATGTCACCGACGGTGCGGGGCTCTTTAGAGGACGGCAATATCGCATAACAAAAATTGGTATTGCCTTCGATAGCCCAACTGTAGAGATCGAAAGACTGCTTTTTGGCCGCCGAAGCGGGCACAGAGGTAAGCATGGCACCACACAAAACCGCCAGAAGCATCACTAACCGTTCTATTTTCATAAGTCTCCTCGTTTGAAGTTCATGTTGAACGAATGGCGTCTGAGCTGCATTCTACAATGTTCCATAGCCGGTCTTGCATTCGAGTGACCACTCAAGGTATCTTGGATGGACATCGTATGGGAACCTTGATCCGACGTTCGAGACGTCCTGTTCTCGTGGCAGGCCTGCTGGTGAGTTCATTCGCTGGGGCGCGTGCGGAATCGTTTTTCGTGACCCATGATGAAGTCCGCTATCAAGGAGTCGTGTCCCCTGCCGGGGAGCGCTCGCCGACCCAAGTGGATCAACAGATCTCGGCCACACGGGTCCTTTCCAGAAACCGTGAAAGGCAGTGGGGGGCCGAGCTCGGCGGGGGGGGCTTCCGGATCGACGAGACCCTCGTCCTTCCGGAGCGGGACTGGGCCGTCACGGAAAACCTCGGTGAGCTCAACGGATCGCTGTCCTATACACGCTTCCAGGGGCCGATGGCTTTCTGGGGAACCAAGCTCAAAGCGGGCAGCGCCAGCGATCACCTCTTCAACAGCCTCGCGGAGACCACCTTCGAGTTCACCGGCATCTACTCCAAACCCTCTGGTGAGCGCAGCGCCTGGCAATTTCTTTTTCAATACTCCAACAACCGATCCTTCCTCAACCATGTCCCGCTTCCCGGTGTGGCCTATTCCTGGACCTCCTTCAACAAAAAGTGGCGGGGCACCGTGGGATTTCCGCTCGTCTTGCTGAGCTATCATCCTGATGAGGCCTGGGACATCGACGTGATGTGGGTGGGTATCGTGGAGTCGCGGGTTCGCTTCCAGAGGCGCCTTGCTCCTTGGCTCAAGGCCTATGCCGGCTATGAGCGAAACCCGCGCCTCTGGCAGCGCGCGAACCGCGACAACAACCGCAATCGCCTGATCTATGATGCCAAGGCTTTTTCAGGCGGCCTGCGATTTTTCTTGGGGAAGCGTCTGGAGGGAGAGGTGGGTGGCGGTTGGGCTTTCGATCGCCGCTGGCTCGAAGCGCGCTCCGTCTACGACACCGACAAGCCGTACCAATCGCTCGATAATCAACCTTTCATGCGCGCCATGCTGAGCTACCGCTATTAATGAGGCACGAAAGGGTTCCAGGAAGCAGACCATGTTTCAACGCGCTCTTGCGATAGCGGGGATAGGGCTGCTGATAGCCGCGCCCTGCCAAGGGCTTGAAGACGGGACGGCGATTACGTCCAACGATTTTCGCGTTGACGTGACGCGTACAGCGGTATCCGGACCCGCACGCAAGATCGCGATGGGCGGCGCCTATGTGGCGCTGGCCGAAGGGGTCGCGGCGCTGCACGAAAACCCGGCCAGCGCCGCCTACCGCTCTGTGCGCAGCACATCGACTTGGGACTTCGATTTTCTTCTGGGACAGGTTTCCGTCTCCCGTGATGATGTCTTCAATGACGGTCAAGGCGATGACCTCTATGACGCGCAAAGGGTGTTCGACATCGGGCCACTGGTCCAAAGAAAGCGCTTCGGCATCGGGTTCATTGTCCGCACCGGACAGTTTGACTATCAAAACGCTGGCCGCAACGATCGGTTTGAAACGATCACGGGAGAAGTCGCCGTGGGCTATTCGTTCCAGGAAGGGGAATTAGCGCTAGGCCTGGGGGTCCAGCCCGTGAGCCTCAAGGGGACCGCCGACGGCGGTTCCGGCGAACGATTCTTAGATCTTTCCGGCAGCGGGTTCTGTTGGGGAGTGCTTTGGCACCCGAGACGGGGTCCCCTGCGGATCGGCGCTTCCTACCAGGGGCGAATCAAAAAAGAAGAAGAGTTTGTTGTGCAGGGCAGCTCCCCGACGACCGCAGCAGGGTTGATTCTTCCATCCGAAGTCACGACCGCCCCGTCCGCTTCCCTCGGCATCGCTTACGAGTGGCGGGCCCCATCGGTCTGGCCTTATCGGCGGACGATCTTAAGCACGGACGTGCGATGGTTTGGAGTCAGCCACAATGCCATCGGACTGTCTTCCTTCCTTCAACAGACCGTTCAACAGGCGGGCCAGAAAGACGTCTTCAGCCTGCACGCGGGCTTGGAAGTCGAGCCCCTGCCGAATCGATTGCGATTGCGCCTTGGCACCTATCGTGAACCCAGCCGCTATGCCGGGGTTTCCGTCCGGCAGCACGCTACCGCAGGTTTGGAGCTCGGCCTCTTTCGCTTCCGATTCTTCGGCGAGCGCCTGGTCAGCCTTTCTTATTCAGCCGATATCGCCTCCCGCTATAACGTTCACGCTCTCTCGTTGTGGCTTTGGAACTTCGGATAAGGAGAGGCTTTGACCTCCAACAGCCCTGCCCCCTCCGCATGGCTTTACCCAGACCCTTGAAAATCCTTAAATAGGGGGGCCGTTTCGTAGAGAACCGTGGTACTATCTCCAGAGCATCGTATGAATCCCAAGGAGGACCTATGAAAAGACTGATCGCTACATTCGCTGTACTGTTGTTTGCCCCTATCGCCATAGGAGCCGAGGAAGCTGCCCCTCCTCAGGCACAGGCCCAAGCTCAGGCTCAGACACTCCAAGTGGAGAAGATCGCTGTCGGCACGGCGATCGAAAGCAGAGAGCTCTCCGGAGCCGCCGCGGAGTTTGACGCGTCCATGACACGCCTGTATTGCTGGACCAAGGTCACGGCCTCGAACCCGCCTTCTAAAATCAAGCACCTCTGGTACGCGGACGGCAAGAAAGAGGCAGAGGTCGCCTTGGATATCAATTACCCCGCGGCCCGAACGTGGAGCAGCAAGAATGTATGGCCCGGGCCATGGAAAGTGGAGGTGACAGACGAGGCGGGAGCGATTTTGTCTTCTGTCGAATTCGCCGTCAAGGCGGCGGTAAGCGCCCCAGCCCCACAGTAGCTCACTTAGGTATCGGAGGATCGGCGTATCGGGGTGCCGGAGTAAGAGCGCAACCTATTTTACTCCGATACTCCGTTACCCCGAGACTCCGGTACTTCAGTTTAGCGGCTTTCGAAAAGGTTCTTGCTCGAGAACGTCGGTTCGCTCGTCAGATTGACGCCGAGCCGGCGGAGTCCTGCCTCATCTCCCGGTGTGGGCAGGTGCGTCATGTGGACTTCACAGCCCCGCAGTTCCTTCAACTGCTTCATCGCCAGGTGCGCCGTCGGGTTGGCGGCCGAGCTGATGCTCAAGGCAATCAAGGTCTCCTCCAAATCGAGACTGATGTTTTCACCCTGCAGGATCTCCTGCTTTAATTCTTTGATCGAATCCATCACCGCAGGCGCCAGGAGCCGCAAGGGCCGAGGCAGCTCGGCCAGGTGTTTGAGGGTGTTGACGATCAGGCTTGAGGCGGCATGCATCGTGGGGGAATTAGATCCCGTAATGACCGTGCCATTCGGAAGCCGGATGGCCGCGCCGCAATAAATGCCGTTGTTTCCCCGGCCAATCTGCCGCGCTTCTTCCGCGGCGCGGCGGGCGGGTTCGACAACCGGTCGGTCCTCGGGTTTTAAACCAAACTCTTCCATGATGCAGGAGCAGCGCTCCACCGCCTTCTTTTCCACAAGCCCCATGGCGTATTCACTGGCCATGCGGAAATAGCGCCGGACAATCTCCTGCCGCGCCGCGTCTTGCACGGCCGCATCATCCACAATACCGAACCCCGCGCGGTTCACCCCCATGTCGGTGGGCGATTGGTAGGGGGATTTTGCTTCGGTGATTCTTTCCAGGATACGTTTCAAGATCGGGAAGATCTCCACATCCCGGTTGTAGTTGACGGTCGTTTCGCCGTAGGTCTGCAGATGAAACGGATCGATCAGGTTGAAGTCCGCGATATCGGCCGTCGCCGCTTCGTAAGCGACGTTGACCGGGTGCTTGAGCGGCAAGTTCCAGATCGGAAACGTCTCAAATTTCGAATAACCCGACACACACCCCCGTCGGTAATCGTGATATAGCTGGGAAAGGCACGTCGAGAGTTTCCCGCTCCCGGGGCCCGGCCCTGTGACGATGACCAGGGGCTTGGTGGTCTCGACATAATCGTTCTTGCCGTAGCCCTCTTCGCTCACCACGAGCTCCAGGTCCGCCGGATACCCCGGAATCTGGTAGTGGGTGTAGACGGGGATGTTTCTTCTCTCGAGCTTGTTTTTAAACACCTTCGCCGAGGGCTGTCCGGTGAAGCGGGTGATGACAACGGCCGTCACCTCGATCCCCCAGCGCCGCATGTCGTCGATCTGCTTGAAAGCGTCCACATCGTAGGTGATGCCGAAGTCGGCGCGGACCTTCTTGCGTTCGATATCTCCCGCATAAATGCACAGGATGATGTCCGCTTTGTCCTTCAGGTTTTGCAAGAGATGCATCTTCACATTCGGGTCAAAACCCGGGAGCACCCGTGCCGCGTGGTAGTCGTAAAGGAGTTTGCCTCCAAACTCGAGATAGAGCTTGTCGGGATAGGCGGCGACGCGCTCAAGAATCGCTTCGGTCTGCTCGCGAAGGTACTTCTGGTTATCAAAGCCAACGGGAGCACGGCAGACGGTGGCACGGGTTGCGAGAACGTCGATGGTCTCGGTCATAAGAGGTTCCTTGGTCTGGGACAGGGATTCTAAAGACGTCAGCATTATAGATCAACATCGGTTGTGTTAGAATGGATTCAGGAGGAACGAGCCTATGAGCGGACTTTTCGGCGTTGTCTCCAAGACGGATTGTATCGACACCCTTTTATTCGGAACGGACTATCACTCGCACCTGGGCACCGAGTACGGAGGCCTCGCGGTGCTGGGCGAGACCTTCGTCCGGAGAATCCACAACATCTCCCAGAGCCAATTCAAATCCAAGTTTTATGAAGATTTGTCATCCCTAAAAGGCAACAAGGGCATCGGCGTCATCAGCGCGCTCGAAGAACAACCTATCTTTCTGAAATCCAAGGTTGGCTCCTTTTGCATTGCGACCAACGGCCGCATTGAAAACACCCAGCAGCTGGCGGAGGACCTGATGCGCCAGGGCAATTCTTTTTCTGAGATGAAAGGCGATGGCGTGAACGCCTCGGAACTCATCGCCCGGATCGTGGCGCAGGGCGAGACGCTCTTGGACGGCATCGAACAAGTCTTCGAGAAGATCAAAGGATCCTGCACGATGTTGATTTTAAGCGAGGACGGGATTTATGCCGCAAGAGACCGCTACGGCTATTCGCCGCTCGTCATCGGCCGGCGCGGCTCCGGATGGGCGGTCACCACCGAAACCACCGCCTTTCCCAACAACGGTTTTGAAGTCGTGAAAGTCCTCGGGCCAGGCGAGATTGTGCTCTTAAGCGAACAGGGTCTGCAAACGGTCCGGCCCGCCGGAGAATGCACCCAGATTTGCTCGTTCCTCTGGATTTATACAGGGTTTCCCGCTTCCGATTACGAAGGCGTCAATACCGAGATCGTGCGCGAGCGCTCAGGGGCAAAGCTCGCCCGGCGCGATCAGGGGCTAGAGATCGATCAGGTGTGCGGTGTGCCGGACTCCGGAACGACGCACGCCATTGGCTATGCAATGGAAAGCGGCAAGCCCTTCCGGCGGCCGCTGGTCAAATACACCCCCGGCTACGGGCGAAGCTACACCCCGCCTTCTCAGGCGTCGCGTGACTTGGTGGCCACAATGAAACTGGTCTCGGTCCAAAAGGTGGCCGAAGCTCAGCGCATTGTCGTGTGCGACGACTCCATCGTCCGCGGGACGCAGCTCAAAAACTTCACGATCGACAAACTCAAGAAAGCGGGCGCGAAAGAGATCCACGTCCGCATCGCCTGCCCGCCGCTCATGTTTCCCTGCCGGTTTAACCTCTCCACCCGCACGACCCAGGAGCTCGCCGCTCGGCGGGCCATTCGGGCGCTCGAAGGCCAAGACGTCGAAGACGTCTCCGCCTACTTGGACCCGTCACACCCCAAGTATCAGGCCATGGTGAACTGGATTGCCAACGACTTGAGTGTTTCCAGCCTCAAGTACCAGACAGCCGAAGACATGGTGAGCGCGATCGGTGTCCCTCGCGAAAAGCTCTGCCTCTACTGCTGGACCGGCCAATGTCCGACACCCGATCGCACCCCGACCTCGAGTCGTAGGGAAGAAGTGCTTGAAGTCTAATTCCATGACACCCTCCACCGCGTGCTCTTCTTGTGAGCAAATTGAGGTTTTGTCAGGTCCGTCTTTGATGAAGTCCGAATGGCTGTAAGCCGATGAATCTCTTCGAAAGGTATTTGACCTTGTGGGTTGGCCTCTGCATGGTTCTGGGCATCGCGCTGGGTCGCCTCTTTCCGGAGGGGGTCGCCGTGGTCCGGTCGCTCGAGTTTGGTTCAGGCAGCCAGATCAACATCCCCATCGCTGTTCTCATCTGGCTGATGATCTATCCGATGATGCTCAAGATCGACTTTGCTTCGATCCGAAGCGTGGGCGAAAGACCCAAGGGACTTCTTGTGACGCTTGTCGTCAATTGGCTCGTCAAACCCTTCTCCATGGCCTTCCTGGGGTGGCTCTTCTTCAAGCACCTTTTCTCCCCATGGATTGGGCCGGAACTCGCCGGTCAATACATCGCGGGGGTCATCATCCTGGCGGCCGCGCCCTGCACGGCCATGGTGTTTGTCTGGTCGTATCTTTCCAAGGGGGATCCCGCCTACACCCTGGTCCAAGTGTCGGTGAATGACCTCATCATGCTCTTTGCCTTTGCTCCCATCGTGAAGTTCCTGGTGTCGGGCGCATCGGGCCTCGAGGTGCCCTTTCGGGTGCTGCTTTATTCCGTCGCGATCTTTGTCGTCATTCCGCTTGCGCTGGGATCCATGAGCCGGGCGATGGTGATCAAGCGCAAAGGGCTGGCCTGGTTCAATGAACGGTTCTTGCCGGGCTTTCAGCCGGTGGCCATCTCGGCTCTTTTGTGTACGCTGGTGGCGATTTTTGCTTTTCAAGCGGAAAACATCACGACGCGCGCCTTCCATGTGGTTTTGATTGCCATTCCGATTCTCATTCAGGTGTATTTCAACTCCGGGCTTGCCTACGGGCTGATGAAACTGCTCAAGGTCCCCTATCCAGTGGCGGCTCCCGGCGCGCTGATCGGCGCTTCGAACTTCTTCGAGCTGGCCGTGGCTACGGCGATTGCGCTCTATGGACCAGGCTCGGGCGCGGCACTGGCGACGGTGGTAGGGGTGCTCGTCGAGGTGCCCGTCATGCTTTCGGTGTGCCGGGTGTGCCTGGCCAGCCGCCTATGGTACGAGCGGGCGTTATGAACAACTGGAAAAGTGAGTGGAAGTCCTTAGCGGTGATGGTCGCGGTGTTCCTCATCGCGTTTCATCTGCCGGTCGGCTCGCTGCGATTCGACAACGCTGTGATGGAATCGCTGCACCTTCTCAAGTGGTATGCCCGGGAGCACGTGCTTCTCTGTCTAATTCCCGCGTTCTATATCGCCGGAGCCATCTCGGTGTTCGTCAGCCAGGCGTCCGTCATGAAATACCTCGGCGCCCGGGCCCCCAAGCCGCTCGCCTATGGCGTCGCTTCCGTCTCCGGAACGATTCTGGCCGTTTGCTCCTGCACGATTCTGCCGCTTTTCTCCGGGATTTGGCGTATGGGGGCGGGGCTGGGACCGGCGACCGCCTTCCTCTATTCGGGCCCCGCGATCAATGTCCTGGCAATCGTCCTGACAGCTCGGGTTCTGGGGTTCGAAATCGGTGTCGCGCGCACGGTCGGTGCCGTGGTGTTTAGCGTCGTGATTGGTCTTTTGATGCAAGTGATTTTCCGAAAGGAAGAAACAGCCAAAGCGGAAGCCCAGATGCAGATGCCGGCAGAGACTCCGACCCGTCCGCTCTGGCAGAACGCGACCTTCATGGCCCTTCTTGTCGCGATCCTCGTCTTGTCGAACTGGACTCAACCCGCGCAAGCGCGTGGGGCCTGGTTTGTGGTCTTTCAGGTGAAATGGTGGCTGACCAGTATGGCCAGCCTCGGTCTTGCCGTCGTGCTGGTGAAGTGGTTCGGTGCCAACACCATGCGGGTCGTCGCGGCTGGCGCGCCCACTGCGATCTTCGCTTTGATCTGGCCGGAACAAACGCTGCTTTCCTTCGGCGCCGGGGTGATCGGCCTTTCGTGGCTGACCAGCACCTCGGAGGGCGAGCTTGGAACCTGGTTCAAAGCCTCCTGGGATTTCGCCAAAGAGATCACGCCTCTTCTTTTCTGGGGGATTCTCGCTGCCGGGCTGCTCCTCGGGCGGCCGGAGCACGAAGGACTGATTTCCTCCGTTTGGGTATCGAGAGCCGTGGGTGGCAATTCCTGGACAGCGAACTTCCTCGCCTCAATCCTCGGAGCCTTCATGTATTTCGCGACCTGCACGGAGATCCCCATTCTTCAAGGACTGATGGGAAGCGGCATGGGGAAGGGTCCGGCACTTGCGCTTCTCCTGGCCGGTCCCGCGCTTTCGCTTCCGAGCATGCTGGTTCTCAAAAGCATCCTGGGCACGAAGAAGACCGTGGTGTATGTTTCACTGGTCATCTCGATGGCGACCGTCACCGGGATCCTGTACGGAATGCTGTTCGCCTAGAAAGGAATCCTGAATGAAGAAAATTCAGATCTTCGGCACCGGATGCCCGAAATGCCTCAAACTCATGGAGCAGGCCGAGGCCGCCGCGAAAGCGTTGGGCATCGAGTACAAGATTGAGAAAGTGACCGACATCAACCAGATTATCAGTTTCGGCGTCATGATGACACCCGCCTTGGCGGTCGACGGTAAAGTCAAAGTTTCGGGCCATGTCCCCTCGGTCGATGAGATCAAGAAGTTTCTGGTTTAGGAGGTCGTCAATGAGCAGAGGGATTCTTATCGTCGTGATGCTGTTGGGATGCTCGCCGAGCTTTGCGGCAGAGAAAGCCACAGACGCGGCTCTGCAGCCTCTCTCATCCGCAAATACCGTTGCTTACTATTTCCATTCGACTCGGCGTTGTCCAACCTGCCGCAAGATTGAAGCTTATTCGGCAGACGCCATAAAAAAGGGGTTCCCCCAGGAGCTCAAGAATGGCTCTATGGAATGGCGAGTCGTCAATATTGACCAGCCGGCCAACCGTCACTTCATTAAGGAATTCGATTTGTACGCCAGCTCTCTCGTGCTTGTCAGCGAAGAAAAGGGTAAACCTGCCCGGTGGAAGAATCTAGACCAAGTCTGGCGGCTGGTCGGCAAGCCCGAAGCCTTCAGCCGTTACATTGAAGACGAAATTCGCCAATTTACGAAGGGCTCATGATGGATTCCTTTGCGATGGCGGTAGGCAGCGCCTTCTGGCTGGGGATCATGACGTCGATCAGCCCTTGCCCTCTGGCCACAAACATCACAGCACTCTCCTTTATCGGTCGCAAAATGGATTGTCCGAGCTATGTATGGCTTTCGGGGCTCCTTTACACAGCCGGGCGGACGATGAGCTATGCGGTGCTTGCGGCGGTCTTGGTGGGTGGAGTGCTTTCGATTTCGAGCGTATCGTTCGCGCTTCAACGATACCTGAACAAAGCCCTCGGCCCGCTTCTGATCGTGACCGGATTGGTGGTAGTCGGCCTCATTCCGCTCAGCATCAGTGGAGACAGTCGTTTTTTGCAAAAGATTCAGGTGCGCGCCGAGGGCTGGGGACTGTGGGGATCAGCCGCCCTGGGGTTGCTGTTCGCGTTGTCCTTTTGCCCAGTTTCAGCAGCCTTGTTCTTCGGAAGTTTAATCCCTCTATCCTTCGCTCATGAATCACGCCTGATCCTGCCCGTTGCCTACGGAATCGGAACCGCCGCACCGGTGGCGGTGTTCGCCGTTTTGATTGCCCTGGGCGCGCGCTCGCTTGGAACGGTGTTTCACCAGGTCGGCAAGATCGAAAAATGGGGACGCCTCGGCACCGGAATCATTTTCATCGGTGTTGGGATCTATTTATCCCTAACCTACTGGGTACGCTAAACGACCTTCGAGTTGTCTTGTTCTCTTTCTGATCACCTGGCCTTACTCAGTTCTTTTACCCGGCGGTCTATGACGACCAGGGGACGTTCCTCACGATCTCACGGTGTCGGCGCCTGCCAGCGTTGGGAGTCGGCAAAACCGTGAGATCGTGAGGAACGTCCCCGGGTCGTAGGATCTAGCGCAAGGTTTCGTCCGTCAGCGTTTTGAGGAAGGCCGTGATCTTCTCGGCCTCGGCGTCGCTGAGCGATTTCTCGATCTGATATTTCCCCATGACTTTGACGGCCTGCTTCAGATCCGTCCTGCTCCCATCGTGGAAGTAGGGGAAGGTCAGTTCAATATTCCTTAACGTTGGGACCTTAAAGTAATGCCGGTCTTCTTCCTTCTTGGTCACATTGAACCGGCCGTTGTCCGCTTCGGTCAGCCCTCCGCGATCGGCAAAGTAATCCCGTACAAGACCCATCTTCTCGAAGGATTGCCCACCCAGAATTTTCCCAACGTGACAGGTCTGACAGCCTTTTTGAAGAAACACCTGCAGCCCCATGGCTTCTTCCTTCGACAGCGCGGCCTGATCGCCGCGCAGGTAGCGGTCAAAGCGGGAATGAGGCGTGACCAGGGTCTTTTCAAATTCCGCGATGGCATCCTGGACGTTATCCTGGGTGATGCCGTCGGGGTAGCTCGCGTCGAACGCCTTCGTGAGCTCCGGGTCCTGGCGGAGCTTGGCCAGAACCTTCGGCCACTTGGCATCCATCTCGATGGGATTGGTCACGGGTCCGGCGGCTTGTTCCTTCAAGTCTTTCGCGCGGCCATCCCAGAACTGGACGAAATTGTACCGGGCGTTAAAGACGGTGGGCGAATTGATGGGCCCCCGTTGGTCGCGGACCCCGGTCGAGAATTGTTTCTGATCTGTTCCGCCTTTCGCCAGGTCGTGGCAGGTGGCGCACGAGATCGTGTTGTCTCCGGAAAGACGTTTGTCGTGAAAAAGCTTGTTGCCAAGCACCGCCCGGGCCAGATGAGCGCCGGGTTGTTCTGGAAGAGGCTGAAGCGCACCCCAGGTGTAGACATCCGCACCCTTCCGGGTGACAAAAGCCTTGCGACTCTCCTTAATGAAGCGGCGGAGCGCGTCTTTGTCTTGAGCGCTCAGCCGGCAATCCCAGTGCAGGGCCAGAAACTGCGGTGGTGGCATGGAACCATCCTCCACGCTTTGTTCCAGATGGGCCAGCTCAGCCTCATGGAATGGCTCTCCCGCTGGGGGGTTCATAAATTTTTCTAAATTAAAGAGGAGTGTCCCTGTTTTCATGTCGCGAGCGATCAGTTGCTTAGCCGGAGGAACAATGGCGTAATAAGGCGCTCGTCCGGCGGGGCTGTGGCAGCTCAGGCATTTTTTCTCCAAGATGGGGCGGATCGCATCAGCGGCTGGATTTTCCTTTGGGTATTGCTGAAACGGAGTCCCGTCGAAGAAAAAGATATTCAAAACCCCCAGACCGAGCACCAGAATCAACAGACCACCGCCCGACCACACCACCCGCTTTTTCATGACGCGATGCCTCCCATGCAACGACAAGATCTTCCACCCTCTCGGGTCAACCCACTGCCTGCGGGATGAGCATATCTTTTTTGAGTTGTGCCGGTCATCCGAATCCCATGAAAGCTGGATTGAAATAAAGATAGAATCAATTCTCAATAAGGAGGAGCAACCATGAGTGTCATGACAACAGAAGTTCCCATGAAGGATCGGAAAGCCATCGCAGAAGGATTGGGCCTGCTCTTGGCCGATTCCTATACCCTCTACCTCAAAACCCATAACTTCCATTGGAATGTGACGGGCCCGATGTTTCAAACGCTCCATTTGATGTTTGAAACCCACTACAACGAGCTTGCCTTAGCGGTCGATTTAATTGCGGAACGCATCCGGGCCGTTGGACAGCGCTCTCCGGGCTCCTACGCGGAGTTCGGTAAACTGACGCAGATCCAAGAAGCGGTCGGAGTGATCAAGGCCCAAGACATGATCCGGCAGCTCTTGTCTGACCACCAGACCCTGGTTCAAACAGCCAAGAAAGCCTTCCCTGCCGCCGAGAAGGCAGGCGATCAGGCCACGCTGGACCTTCTCACGCAGCGCATGCAGATCCATGAGAAGACCGCTTGGATGCTGCGGAGTCTTCTGGAAGACTGATCACGCCGGCCGCCACAGCCGCAGGCGCTGGAGTCTTGCTTCAACTTTTGCTATACCATAGCCGATCTACGATCGAATGTCCTTACGAAGGGGGAGAACTTCATGCTTGAAAAATTGAGGGAGAATGTCGAAACGATCATGCTGACGCCGATCACCTTGCGCAAGCCCATGATCACGGTGGACTATCCGCGTCAGATGGAGACGATCATCGCTTCCACCTATACGTTCCGTTTCACCGTCCGGGCCATCCCGGAACAGGTGGAGATCTCCATGGATCGTGGCCCCTGGGAGGCCTGTCGCGTGTCCGGCACCCATTGGTGGTACGACTACAAGGACTACGCGCCCGGCAACCATCAGTTTGTCGTTCGCGCGACGATGCCCGGAGGCAAACTCATTCTGTCCTCGATCCGCCGCTTCCGCGTCCACATCCCTCTGTAACGGCGGCGGACCTTTTCGGCAGTGAAGTAAGCAGAGGGTGGAGGGCCTGCTGCGGTTCATTCGCTTTTGGCCTCACAAAATTTCCATTGCCCCTGTCCTCTGTGTTCAACCCTTGAGTCTCCCTCGTCGCTGACGCGAAAGAGAACAAAATCGATAGACACCTCAACATCCTCGCGATGGTCGGCCCTACCGCGTCGGGAAAAACGGAGAAAGCGCTTGAACTTGCGGCCGCGAATAACGCGGAGCTGATCTCCGTCGATTCGCGGCAGATCTATGAGCACCTGGCGATCGGAACAGCGAAGCCCGAAGGGAAATGGGTGGGACGCGCCTACCTCGTGCGCGGCGTGCCCTATCACCTTGTTGATTTCTGGGACCCGGCGAGCACTTTCACGGCTGCGGATTTTGTGCGACTGGCCTTGGAGAAGATCCATGAGATAGGCCAGCGCGGCAAAAAGCCAATCCTGGTGGGGGGGACTGGACTCTATTTCAAAGCTCTTCATGAAGGTCTGGCTCCGCTTCCGCCCGCCGATCCCAAGACGCGAGCGCGACTCAAGCAGGAAGCAGAGGACCGAGGACGCGAACACCTGCACCGAAGACTGGCCCAAGTCGATCCCGAAGCGGCAGCCAAGATCCCCGCCAACAACATCCAGCGGCTTGTGCGAGCGCTGGAGGTCTATGAGTTGACGGGAAAACCCATATCGCTGTGGCATCGCCAACCTACCATGAGGCCTATCCCTCCAGCCGGGGGGGAAGGCGGCAAAGCGACAGGAAAGTCCCATGACGTCAAGATTCGATTCATCGGCATTGATCTTGGGCGTGAGGAACTCCTCCGCCGGATTGAGGCGAGGTGCCGCACCATGCTCAAGGACGGCATGATCGAGGAAACCCAAAGACTGCTGGCGCTCGGCTATCCGCGAGACTGTCCTGCGCTCACCGGACTGGGTTATCCCAGAATCCTAAGTTACCTTCAAGGAACGATCTCTCAGGAGGAATGTTTGCGGCTCCTCATTCAGGACACAAGGCAATACGCCAAACGCCAAATGACGTGGTTCCGCCATCAGCTCCCCGTGACATGGAACGCGTTATAACCGTTGGCGTGCAGCTTCCACGGGACAGGCCTGCCCAGGCCCTGGCTTCCCTGGAGGAACTCGCTCGACTCGTCGAGACGGCGGGGGGCATGGTGGTCCACACGCTCAGGCAGAGACGCGAGCGCCCCGACCCCGCTTTTTATATCGGTAAAGGGAAGGCGCAGGAACTCGCGCACGTGGCCCTACGGCAACATGTTCGCACCATCATTTTCGATGAGGAACTCAAGCCCAACCAGCAGCGGGCCTTGGAAGACCTTACGCAAACCAAAGTGGTGGACCGCACGCGGCTGATCCTGGACATCTTCGCCAAACGAGCGCACACCCGTGAAGGGAAATTGCAGGTGGAACTGGCACAGCTCACGTATCTCTTGCCGCGTTTGACGCAGCGCTTCGGGCGCTTTGAGCAGCAAACCGGCGGCATCGGCACGCGCGGCCCCGGCGAACGCAAGCTGGAAGTCGATCGCCGGCGACTGCGTGACCGGATGGCTTCTTTAAAGAAGGACCTGGAGAGCGTCCGCCGCCAGCGCGACCAGCAGCGTTCGGTCCGCCGAAGCGTTCCGGTCCCACAAGTCGCGCTCATGGGTTATACCAACGCCGGCAAGTCCACGCTCTTGAATGCCCTCGTGGCCGTACACAGCGGCTCTTCCAAAGCGAAAGAACCTCATGTTTATGCGGACGACAAGCTTTTTGCGACGCTGGACCCGACCACGCGACGCATCCGGCTCCCCTCGGGGCGGATGGTCCTTTTTACGGACACCGTCGGCTTTATCCGGAAGCTTCCCACCGAACTTATTGCCGCCTTCCGCGCGACGTTGGAGGAGACAGCTTCGGCCGACCTTTTGGTGCATGTGATCGATGTCTCCGCCGCTGACTGGGAAGAACAAGCGCATACCGTTCTGCGGATCGTTCAGGACTTGCACATGGATCAATTGCCCGTTTTGACGGCATATAATAAGATGGATCGCCTTTCTGCATCCCAAATGGCGTCATGGGCTTCGGAGGGAGGCGTTTTGGTCTCAGCATCCCAAAGACGAGGCCTTGACGAATTACTCAAACGCGTTGAACAAACAGTCTTTGGAGAGGATTCCCCGTGACACTCGCCAGTAAAATCACCGTCCTGCGCATCATTGCGATCCCGTTTTTTGTGATTGCGCTCTTAGAGCAGCACCTCCTCTTGGGCCAGTGGATTTTCACCTTATCTGTCTTCAGCGACGCGCTCGATGGGACGCTCGCCCGGCTTCGAAAAGAACGCACGCCCCTCGGGGCATTCCTGGATCCTCTGGCGGACAAACTGCTTCTGGTGACCAGCTATCTCGTGTTCAGCCACCTGAACTGGATCCCCCTGTGGGTCTTGGTCGCAGTCGTCTCCCGCGATCTCATTATTCTTCTGGGTTGGACCCTGGTTTACATCCTGACCGGCAACGCCAAAATTGAGCCCAGGCCGATCGGCAAAATCACGACTGTCTTGCAAATGGCGGTTGCCATCGCGAAACTCTTTCCCGTGCTTGAGCCGGCCTATAGTGTCCTCTTGCCCGCCATGATCGCCGCCACCTTCTTATCCGCTGTGGATTACGTATGGATTGGCAACAAGCGGCTTGGTGCTTTGGAATGAGCTTCTCTCTGGCGGGCCTTTTCGTGGGATGCTATCTCTTGGGTTCGATCCCGACGGGCTATTGGCTCGCCAAGGCTTGGAAGGGGATCGATGTGCGTCAGCATGGATCGGGGAACCTGGGTGCCACCAATGTCTTCCGGGTCTTGGGACCCTGGCCGGGCGGCATCACCTTGGCGATTGATATTCTGAAAGGTCTTGCCGCCGTTGGGCTCGCGAAAGTTCTGTTCCCCGCTCAGGTGATCACGTCCCTCGGTGCAGGCCTCGCCGCCATTGTGGGGCATACCATGTCGGTGTTTGTCCGGTTTCGGGGAGGCAAGGGCGTGGCCACTTCAGCGGGAGTTTTTCTTGCGCTTCTTCCGGTCCCATCGCTCTTGGCGGTTTCCTCTTTCGGGATCATCTTCGGGATCACCCGCTACGTATCTCTAGGTTCCCTGTGCGCAGCGCTCGTCCTGGTCCTGAGTGCCTTTGCTCTTTCGTCGCCGCGACCCTTGTCCTGGGCAACGGTTGGGATTTTCTTTTTTGTCATCTGGACGCATCGTGCCAATATCAAACGGCTCCTTGAGGGTACCGAAAACCGCATTGACTGGGGAAGGGCTCGATGAGCCAAGAACGGGTCGCTGTTTTAGGGGCCGGTTCATGGGGGGCAACGCTCGCCGCGCACTTGGCGCACAAGGGCCATGACGTGACGCTCTGGGAGTTTGATCCTGGAGCAGCGGATTCGCTCGCGCGAACCCGGCGCCTGCAAGTCCTGCCGCAGCTGGAGCTTCCAGCGGCGGTGCTCGTCACCCACGACCTTGCTCGCGCCCTGCAGGGCCGCCCTGTGGTGGTCTCCGCGACACCGTCGCACACCGTCCGGTCCACCATGCACGCCGTTCAACAATCGAAGTCTTTCTCTCGAGGGGCCTGGGTCGTCAGCGTGACGAAAGGGTTGGAAGAAGGGACGCTCGAGCGCATGAGCGAAGTCATCTCGAACGAACTGGGCATTTCCGCGAAAAGCATCGTCGTCCTCACGGGTCCCAGTCATGCCGAAGAGGTCTGCCAGAAGATGCCGACCGCGGTGGTCGCCGCGGGAGAGAATCTCTCCGCGGTCCGGCGCGTGAAAAGGCTCTTCGAAGAAAAGTTCTTGCGTGTCTATCCGCATCGGGATGTCGTGGGCGCTGAACTCGGAGGGGCCCTCAAAAATATCTTCGCCATCGTCTGCGGCATCGCCGATGGTCTTGGACTGGGGGACAACAGCCACGCCGCGATCCTCACCCGAGGGCTCAACGAAATGACGCGCATCGGTGTCAAAATGCACGGCAAACTCCTGACGTTCTTTGGCCTTGCGGGCATGGGAGACCTGTATGTCACCTGCATGTCACGACACTCGCGCAACCGACAGTTAGGGGAAAAGATAGGGCGGGGCAAGTCCGTTCAGGAGGCCCTCTCCGAGATGACCATGGTCGCCGAAGGCATGAAGACAGCGCCGTCTGCGTGGAAGCTCGCTCAAAAGTTAAAATTAGATTGTCCTTTGACACATGAAATCTATGAGGTCCTCTATCAAGGGAAGGACCCTCAACGATCTCTCTCTGATCTCATGCATCGCCAAACACGATCGGAGTGGCAGGGGTTAAAAAAGGGGGACTTATGAACAAGGCATCGCTGGTCAGGGTCGTCGGCAGAGTGGTGAGCACGAGAAAAGAGGCCTTAGCCGCCGTGGATGCTTCGCTCGAGGCCATCCAGCATGCCCTGCGCTCCGGTGAGAAAGTGGTCTTGGCGGGGATTGGCAGTTTTCATGTGAAAATGCGAAAAGCAAAAATTGGCAGAAATCCCAAAACCGGGCAAACGGTGCCGATCCCTCCGCGAAGGGCCGTACGGTTCAAGATGTCGAAAGACCTCTTCCCGAAGGCGCTTGCGGCGAGTTACAATCAAAGCCATGAGTGATCTCACCCCTACCACCCTGCCCTTGAGCAGACAGGAGCTTCCCCTCGCGGGGGATGCCTATCTGCCGCCACAAACCTATTTTTCGATCCGGGAGGTGAGCCAGATCACGGGGGTCAAGCCCTATGTCATCCGGTACTGGGAATCCCAGTTCGGAGTGCTCCGGCCCGCGCGGAGGGAATCGGGCCAAAGGAAATTTACACAACGAGACGTCGATGTGATTGGCAAAATCAAAGAGCTTTTATACGACAAGCGTTTCACCATCGCGGGAGCCAAGCAATATTTAAAGCAAGCGTCCCGTCGCGGGACAACCCAGCTTCGTTTTGAATTAAACGATGGGCCATCGTCCTCTCAAACGCTCGACTCCCTCCGATTGGTTCGCAAGGACCTCGAAGAGGCACTTAAACTACTCAAATCCTGAATAAGGGTCCAAAACGCAAACGCGAGAACATTTTTATAGTTGCACAATCGGGCCGTGGCGCAGGGGTAGCGCGCTCCTTTGGGGTGGGAGAGGTCGCGGGTTCAAATCCCGCCGGCCCGATTGTGCATCATATCTCCAGGATCTCACGTCCACGTCCCGCCGGCCCGATTCCAAGAACCATACGGGTTCATCCGCCAGACAACAGGCGGATGCCCGCCAGAAGTGTGGCGGGCAAATCCCGCCGGCCCGATGACCCAGTATCCATGTGGAACGTCGTACCCATGTCCCGCTGTCGCGTAAACTCATGACCACACGGGTTTTGTTCCTTTATATCTCCAGCTCTTCTGGCCACCAGCGCGCCGCAGACGCTGCCCGGGAGGCGCTCGCGACGCTCAATCCGACATGGGAAACCGTGGGCATCGACGCCTTTTCCTATGCCTACCCCACCATCGGCAAAATCGTTTCCCGAACCTACCTGGAAATTCTTCGTTACACCCCCATCCTGTGGGACTTGGTTTACGACAATCCCGATGTCGAAGAAGCGACCCGAGAGGTTCGCGATCTCTTGAATTTGATTTCTGTTCCCAAGATGCGCTCACTCCTCAAAAAGCATAACCCGCAGGCTTTGGTTTGCACGCAAGCGGTGCCCTGCTCTCTGTTTGCGGCAGAAAAGAGGCGGGGGCACTTGGCGATTCCGCTGATTGCCGTCATGACGGACTTCGCTCTTCACGCTTATTGGGTCCACCCCGAAGTGGACCTCTACTGCGTCGCCACGGAAGAGGAACGGAGATACCTCATTCAGCAGGGCCTGCCCGCCACCCAAATCGCGGTGACGGGCATTCCGATCAGTCCTGATTTTTTGCGTCATACCCCCAGCGTGCAGGCCCGCGAGAAGCTCGGGCTGGACCCGAAAAGCCCTACGCTCTTGGTGATGGGAGGAAGCCAGGGGCTGGGACCCATCCAGGAAATGGTCGACCGCTTGCATGCGGCCTCTGTGCAATGTATTGTGTCGACCGGTCTCAACCGTGAGACGTACCGCGCGCTTCAAAAACGTTATGGACGGGACCGGTCCATTCGTCTGTTTGGCTACACACGGCATATCAGCGAGCTGATGGACGCGGCCGATCTTCTCGTGACCAAGCCCGGGGGCCTCACCTCTTCGGAGGCGCTTGCCAAAGGGCTTCCCATTCTCATCGTGAACCCCATCCCCGGACAAGAAGAGCGTAATGCCCGATTTCTCATCAAAGCCGGCGTCGCTGAACAAGCCAGTGACTCGATGGAGATCGCTCGCGTGGCGGAAACTCTCTTGCACCATCCGACACGTCTTAAGAAAATGGCTGAAAATGCTCGAAACATAGCGCGCCCCTACGCCGCGATGGAAGTGGCCAGGCAGATCTCCCGACTGATTCGATCAATATGATAGAATTCTCGCCGTCCTGATTTTGGGAGGCCGTCTGGCCAGGGGAAGGCGGGACAAATCCCGGCGCTGGCTTGATCGGGGCGTAGCGCAGTTGGTAGCGCGCTTGGTTCGGGATAGCCAACCAAAGCTTGCGCAGAGTCGGGGCGTAGCGCAGCTGGTAGCGCGCTTGGTTCGGGACCAAGAGGTCCCGGGTTCAAATCCCGGCGCCCCGACTCTGCGCAGAGCTGCGAAGGTGGGACCAAGAGGTCCCGGGTTCATCCGCCACAAAACAGGCGGATGCCCGCCAGAAGTGTGGCGGGCAAATCCCGGCCGCCCCGATCCAGCCCGTGACGAATGATGTCAAGACTTGAGAGATAAAGGACGCGTTCATGGTCGAAAGTTTAGATGCTGTCTCGCTTTATTTCCGAGCGATTAAGGATTTTCCCGAATTATCGCGTGAGTCGTTTAATACGCTCTGGCGGCGCGCCCACAAGGGGGACAAGGCCGCCAAGAAGGAACTCGTCGAACGCAACCTTCGCTTGGTGATCCCCATCGCCAAGAAATACTACCGGCCGGGCTTGGATTTTTTAGACATTATTGAGGAAGGCAATTTGGGCCTCATGCATGCTATTGATAAATTTGACCCCACGAAGGGTTTCCGTTTCTCAACCTACGGCGCTTATTGGATCGAGCAATCGATTCGCCGGGCCATTGATGAGCAATCCAAAACCATCCGCATTCCGCCCCATGCCTGGGAAGCCCTGCGGCGCTGGCTCAGGCAATGGGACCAATTGCATGGCCAGCTGGGCCGCGATCCCACGCTTCAGGAGATGGCGCAAAAGCTCCATTTATCGGCACGCCAGGTGAAGGGGATTCTCGATGCCGCCGAAGCGGCCCGGGGCATTGGGAGCCTGGAAGCTCCGCTTGATGATGATGAAAATCTCACGATCAAAGATGTCATTTCGGATGATGAGCTCTATGCGCCCGACCGCTTGATCTCCCTTTTTAAGCTCCACGACGAACTGGACGTCGCCTTGTCACAGTTGCCGCTTCGGGAACGTCAAATTCTGGAAATGCGCTTTGGCTTAAACGGCGAAAACCAAACGCTGGAAGAAGTCGGCAAGAAACTCCGTGTTTCGCGCGAACGGATCCGCCAGCTGGAAAAGCGGGGGCTCGAAAGGCTGCGACGTCTCGCTCAGCGCATGGGGATTGTTTAAGATGCCGGTGATTGAAAAAATTCGCGCTTCGATTCGAGACGTCCCTGATTTTCCCAAGCCGGGCATCGTCTTTAAAGACATTACACCCTTATTACAAAATGCTGAGCTCTTCAAGTCGGCCCTGGAGCGTTTGGCAGGTCCCTTCCAGCGCAAAGGCATCACGCATGTGGCTTCCATCGAGTCGCGCGGATTTATTTTTGGCGCGCCGGTGGCGTATCTTCTGGGGGCCGGCTACATTCCCATCCGCAAGAAAGGGAAACTTCCCTACAAGACGCTTTCGCATACGTATGAACTGGAATACGGCACCGACACCCTGGAAGTGCACGCGGATGCCTTGACCAGCTCCTCGCGCGTGTTGATCATCGATGATGTGCTGGCCACCGGCGGCACCGCCAGGGCCACCTGCCTGCTGGTGGAGCAACTTCAAGCGAAAGTCGCAGGGCTTTCGTTTGCCATCGAATTGGAATTCCTCCATGGCAGGGAAAAACTTCGGGGCTACGAGGTCACCTCGCTCCTGAGATATTAAACCGAAAGGCGCTATCGCCCCCATAGCACAATGGATAGTGCTACTCCGTCCTAAGGAGCAGATGCTGGTTCGATTCCGGCTGGGGGCAATTGAAATTGGCTGAAACCAGCCCAGCCGGACATCGAACCAGGTTCGCCCGCCAGACATCCGGCGGGCGGTCGCCTGTAGTCTGGCGACCGATTCCGGCTGGGGGCAAGTTAATCGAATCAGAAAGCAGAGAGCAGAGAGCAGAAAGAAAACTTCAGATGGAATTACAAATTGAAAGAATTGTTCGCTGGATCCGTGAAAACCAAGAACGGTTTTGGGCGATCACAGGGACATCCCTACTGCTGGTTTTGTTGGTCTTTCTTCTGGTGCAGCGCCAACAAAAAGAACGGGACGCCGCTTGGTCGGAGCTTGGCGCTGCCCAAAATCAGCTCTCCCAAAACAATCTGGCGGAAGCCCGTAAAAGTTTAGACGCCTGGGAGACACGCTTTAAAGGAAGCAGCGCCAACTCGTATGCGATGTTTTTAAAGGCAGACCTGGCCTATCGCACTTCTGATTATGCGCAGGCTGCTCAAGTCTACGGCGAGCTCGCGCAAAGTGGCAACCCAGAGATCCTGAGGCCCCTCGCCTTGTCCGCTCAGGTGGCCAGTGAAGAAATGGCGGGGCGCTATCCCCAGGCCCAAGCTCTGGCACAAACCTTTCTGGAGAAGTACCCGGACCATTTCCTTGCCGCCACCCTCTATCTCGCCCAGGCCAGGCTCGCCGAAATCCAGGGCGATTCCGCAGCGGCGTCCGCTGTCTACGAGCGCATCGTTCTTCTGTTTCCCCAAAGTCCCTGGTCAGCCCTCGCGAAGTCCAAATCACAAAACCTCTCTAAGAATAAGTAGGAATATTCAGGCCGTCTCTTGACACTCAGAGAAAAGTTGTCTAGTATTTCGCTGCCGCTAAGGTAGCGGTGAAGCAAAACATCAAAGACGATATAAAGGGGGAAATTCCATGTTCGTTAAAAAGCTTGCTAGCCTGAGCCTCGCGCTGGCGCTGGTCTACTCTATCTCTCTTCCAGCCCGTGCGGAGCTTGTTAAAAACTTCAAAGCCGATGGAAGTATCGAAACCAGAGTCTTCGGCATCGACAACGAGACCGACCGCGATTCAGCCACGGATGACTACCGCAGTGAGGTCAATACCCGGCTGATGCTGGGGGGATCTTTCGACCTGCTCGATGATGTTCATGCCCGGATCCTCTTGCGGAAGAACAATCGACAGTATGGAAACGCAGGGGAAGACCTGAACACGGTTCAGTCGAACCTCGTCGTAGACAATGCCTACGCAAAGATCGACAAGGTGTTCGGCCATATGGACCTGACCATGGGACGCCAGTTCTATGGCAATCCGAATGACCTCGTCATCTACTTCGGCCCGACGAACGACGAAGTCCTGAGCGTGACGGCTGTGGATCTCTTCCGCGCCGACATGGGCCTCAAGGACTTTGGGAAGCTCCAGCTCATCGCCGGCAAGATCGCCGACACCAGCGCAACTGGCGCGACGGCGAACACCGACACAGACATCTACGGCGGGCAGGTTGAGACTGACTACTTTAAGGTCCTGCAAGCCGCGGCTGGTTACTATATCGGACACACTAAAAACGATGGCGCTGAAGGCAACGACCTCCTCAACGTCCTGGACCTCGTGGTCCACGGCGATATCCCGAAAGTGGCGGGCTTAAGCTATCGCGCAGAACTCATGCTCAACGGCGGGCGCGATAACAGCATCGCTGGAGACGGCGCCGGCTACGATGGGGACGCATACTTTCTCGCTCTGGCATTTGGCCAAAGCAAGAACGATATGCCGATCCGGGCATCGGCGGAGTGGGGCAAAGGGTCTGCGACCTTCGAACCCATCGCGGCGGAAAAGCGCTTCGGCCTCATCTGGGGACAGCACAGCAACGTTGGGCCGTCGACACTCCATGGCGGCGCCTCATCCACGGGCCTGAGCAACTTGGAAGTCATGGACCTCAGCGCTGGCGTCACGCTGATGAAGAAGCTCGGCATCGATGCGAGCTGGTATTACTTCCAAAAAGCGGACAAGCTCTCTGGAGTCAATCCAGGGCTGAGCAACCTCGGGACGGAATACGACCTCGTCGTTTCGTGGAAGCATTCCGACAACGTGACGCTCGAAGCCAACGCGGCTTCGTTCCAACTGGGTGACGCGCTTCGAAACGCGCCCGGAACGGGCAGCAGTCCGATCCTTCGAATTGGCGGAGACGTCAAAATAAAGTTCTAAACTGAGCCGCTTCTGAAGACCCCCGGCCCCGGCCACCGGCGTTTGGTGGCAGGGGGCCGGGGGTTTGTTTTATAATGGCGCGAATGAAAAAAATCATTTCTCTTCTCTTTCTCGCAAGTTCCACCGCGATCGCTTCCTCTTCACTCGATATTGGGACGAACTACCGCCTTCGCGGCATTTCCATGAGTAACGTTGATTATGGCGCCACCGACAATCAGGACTACGCCTATTATTCACAAAGACTCCAAGCCTACATCGGAGGGAAATTCTCGCCCAATATCGAATTTAAGACGCAATTCCAGGCCATTGGCATCGCGGGTTCCTCGAGCACGGTGACCGTGCCGTCAGCCAACCCTGCTGGTTCACGCTATCCCAATACCACGTTTACCCCCTGGGTCCAGACCGCTTACATGAAAGCGACTCAACTCTATGATCTTCCGGTCGACGTCACCCTTGGCCGACAGCCGATCATCTTGGGCGATGGGTTCGTCCTCTCCGATGATGATCTCGGCTTCACGGGCATTCGCCTCGAGTCCAGGCTCCCATGGTACGGCTTGCAGGCCCAACTGTTTACCTTCAAGGCCTCCGAAAGCCTCGTGGGCTCCAGTGACACCGACATTTACGGCATTGAGCTCACCAAGCCGACCCGCAACATTCGCTACCAAGCTTCCGTCGTCACCGAACGCGACACAAGCGGCAGCACGGTTTATATTCGACCTTCCGAAAACGCGGGCGGCTTCGCCCCCGACACCAACTGGACAGCCTCAAGAATCACGAGAACTTTTTACGATGCCCGCATTGAGGGACGGCTCCGTGAAGGCGGGTTCTATAAGGGGGAAGTCGCTCTTCAGAGTGGAAGCGTGAGCCGCTCCAGTGCGACGCTGGGCTCGGTCGACCTGGGAGGCTATGCCTTCCTGATGTCGGCGGGACTTTTTACGCGCTTTAGCAAGTACGGCCCGATCGAAATCCACGGCCTCTTTGGCATGGCGAGCGGCGACTCCGGCGGCTCGAGCGACAATTCTTTCCGCCCGAGTTTTGGCCACAAGGTCGATGGCCTGGAGCGTTCGGGCTTCGGCGAATTTTATGGTTCCACGCTCTATGACGCGCTCCCGTCGAGCACCTACGGTCCGACGTCTTCCACGCCCACGGTCTCGGGCCTGCCCGCGGGCAATTCGGGACTCCGCGTGATCGGCGCAGGCGTCACGATGCATCCGACGAGCCTTCTGTCGATCGGAATCGACTATTTTGTCTTCACCGCGCAGGAAAGCACCAACTTCTCGCCTGCCCCCTCGGAGTCCTCTTTGGGCACGGAACTCGACATCGGAATAGGTTTTGCCTACACCAACTACATGTCGTTTCGGGCCTCCTACGCGGTGTTTTCTCCCGGCAAAGCCTATGGCGCGTTCACCAACAATGCCCAGCGCATTGTCCTTGAAGCCGTTGGACGCTTCTAAAGCAAGTTGTTGGGCCTTTTATGACCGCTGAGACTCCACTGTCCGTCCTTTTTCTTTGGCACCAGCACCAGCCTCTCTATAAAGACGGATTAAAGAATCGGTACGAGATGCCTTGGGTGCGTCTGCACGCGACCAAAGACTACTACGACATGGTGGCGCTGCTCGACGAGTTCCCGTCCATCAAGGCCAACTTTAATCTGGTTCCTTCGCTGCTCGCGCAGCTCGATGATTACGCCGAACAGAAGGCCCAGGACCGGTTCCTTGAGCTCACGCTCAAACATCCTTCCGAACTCAGCTTCGATGATCGTCAGTTCATCCTGCAAAACTTTTTTATGGCCCATTGGGAACACATGATCGATCCCTATCCTCGCTACTGTGAGCTCCTCGATAAACGGGGACGAATGACGACGCCTGAGAGCCTGTCTCGCACCCAGAAGTACTTTAAGGAACAAGACTGGCGGGACCTGCAAGCCTGGTTTAATCTGACCTGGTTTGACCCCCTTTGGAGACAGACTGATCCTTTTCTCCACGACTTGTTCAAGAAGGGGAAAAACTTCACGGAAGAGGACAAGCAGAGGCTCGTCCGCAAACAATTAGAGATTTGCGCGCAGGTCGTCGCCAAACACAAGGCTTTGCAGGACAAAGGGCAGATTGAGGTGACGACCACCCCCTTTTATCACCCCATCCTGCCGCTCTTGTGCGATACGGAGTCGGCCCGCGTCGCGCTTCCCAACATCCTTTTGCCTAAACACCGTTTTTGCCATCCGGAAGACGCCCGAGAACAGATCAAACGCGCCGTGGAAGACTACACGCGCCGCTTTGGTCAGGCGCCCCAAGGCCTTTGGCCTTCGGAAGGGTCCGTGTCGGAAGAAGCGGCCCGATTGATCGCAGAATCGGGTCTCCGTTGGGCAGCGACCGACGAGCAAATCTTAGCGCGCTCTCTGCCGCCTCAGACTTACCGTAAGGAGCTTCTCTATGAGCCTTATCGCTTGATTCTTGGCGATAAGGACCTCCATCTTTTTTTCCGCGACCACGAGCTCTCCGACGCCATCGGCTTTGTCTACGCCTCCTGGGACCCCGAAGCGGCAGCAAGGGACTTCATCAACCGTCTGCATAAGATCAGGAACTCGTTCAAGGACCCAAGACAACCGCATGTCGTTTCGGTGATCCTCGATGGGGAAAACTGTTGGGAATACTACGCGGACGACGGGCTGCCCTTCTTGAGGGCCCTCTACAGACAAATATCGAGTGATCCCTTGCTTGAGACCGTCCGAGGGTCCGATTATCTCAATCGGTCCAATGACGTGAAGACGCTCCATCAGCTCTGGTCAGGCTCCTGGATCAACAGCAATTACGCGATCTGGATAGGACACGGCGAAGACAATATGGCCTGGGATCTGCTCTTCCGGACACGTCAGTTTCTCGTCGACACGCTGCAGGCCCAGCCGGAGCTCAAGGCAAGTCCTCAAGCGGCCCAGGCCTGGGAGGAGATTTATATCGCCGAAGGAAGTGATTGGTGCTGGTGGTTTGGCGAAGACCACTCGTCCGCCAACGATGGCGCCTTCGACTACCTTTTCCGGCGACACCTCATGAATGTCTATGTGCTCTTGGGGGAAAAAGTACCCGATGATCTGCATCTGCCGATTAAAAAGAAAAGGCAAAAGGCGAGCATCGTGGATCCGGTCGATTTCATCAAACCGGTGCTCGATGGCAAGATCACCGGCTATTTTGAGTGGCGTTCCGCGGGCTATTACCACACGGAAGCAAGCGGTACAGGAACGATGCAGAAAGCCGAAAATCTCGTGAAAAGCATCTATTTCGGCTATGACCGTGAGGCTATTTACTTAAGATTTGACTTTGGACAGCGAACCGATCCGATGAAAGGACTGGAATTACGCGTTTTCGTAGAGCACGAAACGGTCAAAGAAATCAGCCTTCGAGCAGATGAGGATGGCCAGGTCTTGGGCGAAATGAGGGATCACAAGAAGGGCAACGTGCTGCCAGAGGCGCCAAAAGGCTATCTTGGGAAGTACAAGAAGGTCATGGAAATTGCTTTGCCACTGGAGTGGCTCAAGAATGAGCAAAAACAAGATTTCAAAATCTACGTGAAGGTCCTCAAAGACGGCTTAGAGCAGGAACGCTGGCCGGCGGAAGCAACCCTTCAAATACCTTATCCTACCGAAGATACCTTCGTCCTGAACTGGCAGGTCTAGCCAGCAATCACCAGTTAGCGCCAGCCCGGTTTCCGCCGGCTGGCGGCAGATAAAAGTACACGTAATTTCACCCCTATCCTTTTGACTTTTCTCCCCCTTTCTCCTCAATTCGATGCTTCTGATAACCAATATTATATTACATGTTGTCAATTTGTCGACGATGCCATTTCTGTCGAATTTACATACGGAATGTGCTCATATGCGAGGGAGTTGAGGCATCTTCGAGTCAGCTATCGAGATTGCTTGCAGGATTGAGAACTAGCAGTCGATTTTGGACGAATTTTGACCACAAATTTGCCAAATTCCTGGCAATTTAGGGCGAATCGGTCGCAAGATTGAGGAATACCTCAGGATGGAGAGCTGCGAATGGCGACTCGTGAAAAGACTCTCTGGAACAGGATCAAAGCAGAGACAGATCCCCCTTAGAAGGAGAGGCGTCGTTCTGTCCGAATTCAAACCATCAGCGCAAGCACACGCACACCAACAGAGCCACTGGCCCAAAACAGTTCCAATTCATGAGACATCGAAAAGACCGTGAATCCGCCAGAAATTGCAGACATGTCTAGACCTCAGATAAAAAAAATACCCCCCTAAAATCGTATTTTTGTGCGTTTACCGTCGAGAAAATGCCTAGAAATAGAGCCGATTTGTAATTTCAGGCCTGAAACTTGGCCAACAGGCGGGGGGGGGCTTACGGTTGTTTGAGGTCGTTTATCTTTTTACGTGTTTCGCGTGCCTCTTTCCATAAGCTTTTCTTCTTTTGAAGAGCCTCCAGCGCCAAAAGGGAGGGCATGTGCTGGGGGTGCAAAGCAAGTTCTTGTTGATAGAAGGCCATGGCCTCGTCCAAAGAGCCTTTTAGCCGCATGACCTCGCCCTGCTGAAAAATCCCCCCCTCCGGAAGCGTTTTAGAAAGTTCCTTGGCCTTTAAAAAGCATGAGAGAGCGCCATCCAAGTCGCCTCTTTCCTTGCTCACCACGCCGAAGTTATACCAGAGCGTCGCATCTTTCGGCCACTTTTCGGTGAGGAGGCCGTATTGCTTATAGGCTTCCTCTGTCTTGCCTTGCTTGGCGAGCACATTCGCCAGGCGCACGCGTGTTTCAAAATCATCCGGGAAGTGACGCAGATACTTGGAAAGCTCGTGATAAGCGTACTCCGGCAGGCCCAGCGCCTCATACATCAGGCCCGCGTAATAAAAGAGGATTTCACTCGTCGCGCCCAGACTTCTGGCTTTCTCAAGCGCATTGAGCCCATCGCCATAAAATTCTGGCCCTTTGTAGTAGTAGGCGATGGCCAGGCGCGCCCAAGCTTTGAAATCTTCAGGGTGGGTTTCTAAAAAGGATTGGATGGACCTGATGGTGCCCTCGGCCTCTTTGGCGGTGAGTTTGTGGTATTGAGGCGGTCCTGTCGGGACGCTAAACGAGCGATAAGATTTGAGGGTGACGCCCACCAGGAGCATGCCCCCTGCAAGGAGGGAGGCGTCCCAGAGTTTCGAGCGGTCTTTCACACTATTGGTTGGGGGGTGTTTCTTCCGGTTCGGCTTCGATGAGGACGTCACCGAGCGTGAGCGGTTGCTGGTTGTGTCCACCGTAGCGTTTGAGCAAATGTCGCTCTTCCTCACGATCGTGTCGCCGTACGGACAAATCCACGCGGCGCTCTCGCGCCTCAAGACGCAACACTTTGGCCGTCACCTCTTCGCCCGCGGCGGGCACATGCACGCGGCCCGTGGCATCTTCGGAGAGCTCACTCTGTCGAATATGGGCCTCCATCCCCGACGGAAGCTCGAGCGTCACGCCGCTTTCACCGCTCCGAATGACGCGCCCCGTCACGGATTGTCCGACCTTGAGCGCTGAAAATGGATCGGGCTGCAAATGTTTGAGAGAAAGGACGATCTTTTCCGCCTCCACCTTAAGGTCGATGAGAACCGCTTCGATCTCCTGGCCCACCTTGAGCAACTCGGAAGGATGCTGGATTTTCTTGGTCCAGGACATATCCGAGATGTGGACGAGCCCCTCAATGCCCTCAGGAAGCATGACAAAGGCCCCAAACGGCGTTAAATGCGTGACAGGGCCTCGGATCCTTGTTCCAAGAGGATAATGCGTCTTAGCCAATTCCCAGGGGCTTGTGCCGAGTCTTTTCAGTGAGAGTGAAAGCTTTTCTTTCGAAGGGTCCACCAAAATGACTTTCGCCGTGACCTCTTGTCCGTGCTTAAACGTCTCGTGGGGCTTGGCGGCGCGCTCTTTCCATGAAATCTCACTCACATGGATCAAGCCTTCGACGCCCGCTTCCAACTCCACAAACGCGCCAAAATTGGTCATCGTCGTCACACGGCCGTGGACAAGGGTCCCGACCGGATACTTGGCGGGGACATTCGCCCAGGGATGAGCTTTGAGCTGCTTCAGACCCAAGGAAATGCGATGCGTCGCGGGATCGTATTTCAGAACCTTCAGTTCAAGCGTTTGCCCCACCTTCACACAAGCGGACGGTTTTTCAGAGCGGCTCCAGGACATGTCGGACACATGCAGCAGGCCTTCGATGCCCCCAATATCGACGAAGGCGCCAAAACTGGTGATGCTGGTCACGGTCCCTGTGACGACATGGCCTTCGGTCAGATGGGACAGGGTGGCTTCCCGGTTGCGGGTGCGCTCTTTTTCGAGGAGCTTGCGCCGCGACACCACCACATTGGACTTCGCGCGATCTATTTCCGTAATGAGGACAGAGATTTTCTTTTGGAGCCAGGCCTCCGCCTGATGGCTCGGCCTTAATTCGAGTTGTGACCCCGGCAGGAACGCATCACAACCCACATCGACGACATAGCCACCTTTGACCTTCTTCGTGATGGTCGCCTCCACAGCCTGCTGGCCCTGATAGGCCGCATAGAGCTTGTCCCAAGCGGACATCTCACGGGCGGAACGCCAGGAGACGCGGTGGTAGTTGTCGTGGCCTTCGATCTGACGGACCAGAACGGGAATCGTTTCCCCCTCCTTGAACGGCAGCGCCTGATCAAAATTCGGGAATTCAATTTTGGGAATGAGGCCTTCCATTTTAAGCCCGATGTCCACCAGGACGCCATCGGCGTTCTTGCCCAGGACCCGGGCTTGCACCACGGTTCCGGAATGGACCTTTTCGGGAAGGCCCGCGAGCAGATCGCTCATGGACATGTCGTCGATGGTGAGTTTATCGTCAGACATAGGACGAGTATACCATACCGGCATGACGACGGCAGGGCCAGGCGTTCTGGAGGAAAGGAGCTACGTGAGCTGGGCGAGCACGCGGCGCAGAAGAAGCGCCTGAACGATGCCAAAAAGGGAGAGTATCACGTAAAGAAATCGGCCGCCCGGCCCCTGGAGCAGGTGAACCAGAAACGGCAAAAAGATCACCATAAACAACAAAAAGATCTGGACCATGACCAAGAGTCGTAGGATGGGTTTGAGTTCATTCATGACATAGCTCCTTAATCCGGCGTATCACTTCGTCCGTCACCTTTTGATAGTCTTCTGGGGTCGACGATTGAGGGGGAAAGACCGGTTTTCCGAACCGCACTTCAAGCCTCGCCAGGCGCATGAATCGATCCGCATTTTTGATGCCGACCGGGACCACCCGTGCGCCGGTTTTGCAGGCCAGCATTCCCACGCCGGATTTCGCCTTCCATTGGCGGCGGGGATCGACGCGCCGGCCGCCTTCCGGGAAGAGCATGAGCCCGCCGCCATTTTCGAGAACACGAATCGCCGTTTTGAGAGCACCCACATCATGCTCCGTGCGCCGCACGGGAAAGGCATTGACGCGGCGGATGAGCCACCCCAAGACCGGCACCTGAAAGAGCTCTTCTTTCGCGAAATAGAAGATCGGGTAGGGGATCGCACTCCCCACGTTGGGAGGATCACTGAGCGAGCGATGATTGGCGGCAAAGATCACCGGGGTCCCGAGGGGAGGGATGTTTCCTCGGCCGACCACGCGTCTCCTCCAGATCAGCTGGAAGGCGGTCCCCTCACTGTGCTTTCCTAACGCATAGAGGATGGGGCTATAGAGGGGATTGATGTTCCGATAGTTCATGGCGGCGTCATCCGGACCTGGTCCAAGACGTCCCAAAACGTGGGGAAGGAAGTCGCCACGCAGGCGACGTCCTCAATTGTGGTGGGCCCCTGCGCGACAAGCGCCGCGATCGCCAGCGACATCGCGAGACGATGGTCCCCATGGCTTTGGACCACCGCCCCCCGAAGCGGTGTCGGCCCCTCGATGAGAAGGCCGCCGGGTGTCTCCTCGATGCGGGCCCCCATTTTGGAAAGTTCAATTCGGAGGGCGTTCAAACGATCGGATTCTTTGACACGCAGCTCCGCGGCGTCCGCGATCACGGTCTTGCCTTTGGCCTGCGTGGCCAGAACCGCGAGGATGGGGATCTCATCAATGGCGCGAGGAATCAAGTCCCCTTGAATGTTGGCCGCCAGAAGAATAGATTTTTTCGCGCCAAGCTCCGCGAGAGGTTCCCCCCCACGACCGTCGAGCGAAGCGCGCGGACCGCCCCGCCCATGGCTTTGACCACGTCCAGAAAGCCTGTGCGCGTAGGATTGACACCAACCCCCTGCACGACGAGTTCTCCGGCGGAGCGCAAGAGGCCCGCGGCCAGAAGAAAGGCGGCGCTGGAAAAGTCGCCCGGCACCTCGAATTGGCTGGCCCTGATCACGGCCGTGCCGTCGATGGAAACACGACAGCCTTCACGCTTCAGGCTGACCCCGCTGGCTTCCATCATGCGTTCGGTGTGGTCGCGCGAAAGGGAGGGCTCTTCCACGATCGTGGTACCCGAGGCATAGAGCCCAGCGAGGAGGATCGCCGACTTCACCTGCGCGGAGGCCACGGGACTTTTCCAGCGGAGCGTCTTGACCGAGCGCGTTCCCATCATCCGCAGCGGAAGTGTTAAAGCAGCCGTCCGACGTTCGAGGCGCCACACGTCAGGCGCCCGCCTGTTGTGTGGCGGGTCCGACGTCGGACGTTGGACGTCGGACGACGACGCCTCCCAAAAGAACGCGCCCATCCGGGACAGAGGTTCGATCACGCGGTCCATGGGGCGCCGGGAGAGCGAGGGATCGCCTTCGAGGCGCGCCTCAAAAGGCTGTCCGGTCAGCACGCCCATCAACAGACGCGTCGTCGTTCCTGAATTACCGCACCAGATCGGGCCCTTCGGCGCTTGGAAGCCATCGAGACCCTGGCCGTGAATCTCAAGCGATGAACCCTGCCGCTCAATCTTAATGCCTGCCGATCGCATGGCTTCGAGCGTACAGAGACAATCCTCGGCCTCAAGAAAGTTGTTGACCCGGCAGGCGCGATTGGAAAGAGCGCCTAAGAGGACCGCGCGGTGCGAGATCGATTTATCACCCGGGACACGGATCACGCCCTCGACGGATGCGGCTGGCAGGACGACTTTAGATTTCATTGAAAAGGCGAGACCTGTAGGCCTGCGAACCTTTTAAGACCGATCGAAGGGAAGGACGGCGCAGGGCCCAGACGAGGCGCGCAAATTCTTTCTGAAATTGGCGCGCGGCCACTCGGAGGTGCGGCCGATTCGCCTGAAAGATCTGACTCCATTGTTCCGGGTCCGAAGAAGCGACCCGGGTAACATCGCGAAACGACCCGGCCACGAGCGCGGTGACTCTTTTTTGGTTCGGCGACTTCCTCGCGGCCTGCACGAGGGCGTAGGCGATCAAATGAGGGAGGTGGCTGGTCAGGGCGACACAAGCATCGTGATCCTCGGACGTCATCTCCACCACCCGGGCCCCAGCGTCTTGCCACATCTTTCGTATGGGCGCCATCACCGAACGGTCTTGAGCCACCATCACGCAGGTCGCGCCGCGAAACAGGTCGGGCTTCGCGAAGGCAACACCGGTTTTGTGAGAGCCCGCCAGCGGGTGCGACCCGACAAACCTCACACCTCGCACCTGCCGGTGAATGACCCCTTTGACGCTGCCGACATCGGTCACCACGGCGGTGGGCTTGAGATAGGGACGTATCCGTCGAATGGTGGGAACGATCACGTCGACGGGCGTACAGACCACGACCAGGTCCGCCTGGGAAACGTCAGCGAGGTTTCGCGAGCCCGTATCGAGCGCTCCGAAGCGCTTGGCTTTGCGCAAGGTGGACGCTTTTCGCGCAATACCCAGAACTTTGTAGCGACCGGTTTTACGGAGGGCCTGGCCGAGTGACCCGCCCAAGAGCCCGACGCCAATGATGGCAACTGTGGTTTTCATTTTGGATTTTGGATTTTGGATTTTGGATTCTTGATTTCGGACCGTCCTTGCGATACCGCAGTGCCGAATCGAAAATCCAAAATCCAAAATCTAAAATCTTAGTGCCGAAAGTGCCGAAGTCCAGTGAGCACCATGGCCATGCCGTGTTCGTTGGCCGCGCGAATGGAGTCTTCGTCACGGATGGAACCGCCGGGGTGAATGATCGCGGAGATGCCGATTTTGGCCGCCTCATCCACACAGTCGCGAAACGGGAAGAAGGCGTCCGAGGCCATCACGAGCGGCTTCTGGTTGCCTAAGATGAGCGGCTGCTGTTGATTGAGCTTCATCCAGGCGAGTTTCAGGGAGTCGATGCGCGACATTTGGCCGGCGCCCAGCCCGACCGTCTGGACAGCGCGCGCGAGCACGATGGCGTTTGACTTCACGTGTTTGGCGACAGGCCAAGCGAACTTCAGCGAGGTCATTTCTTCAGGGGTCGGCGCACGCTTGCTCACGACCTTGTAGTCGCTCGGCTGCGCGATATCTTTCTCTTGCACGAGAAGCCCACCCGAGACCCGTTTCACATCAAATTCTCGGGCGGCCGCGGTGATCACGGAGGGAAGATGAAGCAGCCGGAGATTTTCCTTTTTCTTGAAGATCTCAAGAGCCTCGGCGCTGAAGCCCGGCGCAATCACGCATTCCAGAAAGATCTTGGACATCTCTTCGGCGGTTGCGCCGTCCACTTCCTTGTTCAGTGCGACAATCCCGCCAAACGCACTGGTCGGGTCACAGGCGAGCGCCGCTTTGTAAGCGTCGGCGAGCTTGTCGTTGAGAGCCACGCCGGAAGGCGTGTTGTGTTTGACAATCACGACCGCCGTCTGCCGGAATTCGCTCACGAGGTTCCATGACGATTCAAGATCGAGGTAATTGTTAAAGGACAGTTCCTTGCCCTGAAGCTGTTTGGCCGTCACGATCCCCCACTCCACAGACCGGGCACCCGTTTCTTTATAGAGCGCCGCCTTTTGATGGGGATTTTCACCGTAGCGCAGGGCTTGGACTTTCTTGAGTCCGATGGTCATCTCTTGCGGGAACAAGTCCTTCTCTTTACTTCTTTCCCGGAAGTAGGAGGCGATCACCGCGTCGTAGCGGGCGGTATGCGCGAACGCCTTGCCCGCCAGGCGGCGTTTCGTGTCGAGCGTTAAACGCTTGTGTGATTGGAGTTCTTCGACGACGGAGGCATAGTCTTGCGGGTCGCAGACGATGGCGACATCATGAAAGTTTTTTCCCGCCGCGCGTAGTAGCGTGACGCCCCCGATATCGATATATTCGATCAGATCTTTTTCGCTCAAGCGCTCCTGGGTGACCACCTGCTCAAAGGGGTAGAGGTTGACCACCACCAGATCGATGGGCTCGATGTCATGGTCCGCCATCTCTTTCTGGTGGCGCTCATTGTCCCGGATGGCGAGCAGCGCCCCGAAGACTTTGGGGTGCAGGGTCTTCACGCGGCCATCGAGGATTTCAGGGTACCCGGTGAGGTCGGAGACCTCCCGGACTTTGATTTCCGCCTGGCGCAGGGCTTTGGCGGTCCCCCCCGTCGAAATGATTTCAAAACCGAGCGTCGAAAGCTCGTGGGCAAAATCCACAATACCGACTTTGTCGGTCACACTGATCAGAACGCGCTTCGGCATGGGACTGGTCATAGAGCCTCGCAGAAGAAGGATTTCCTTCGATGACGAGTCATTTTAGCAAAGCTTGGGAACGAAATGGCCTCCCGGCACGTCTATGGGATAGCGATGAAATACGACGAATTTGCGCACGTGATGAAAGCCTATGGGGACATGGCGTATCGCATGGCCCTGCAGCTCACCGGCGGCCGTGACGCCGAGGCGGGAGACCTCGTCCAAGAGCTGTTCCTGAAGGTCTGGCGTCGCTGGGACGAGCCCAGGCCCGTCTCCATGAAGGGCTGGATGTACAAGGTCATGCGCAACCTCTATATTGACGCGGCCCGGTACCGGCAGCGCCGCCCGGCCTTTTCGCTCCAGGACACAGGTGGTTTTGAATTCGCCCTGGAAGACAGGATCCCGGACCGGGGGAGCACGCCACTCGAACTTCTGGAGCAGAAGGACAGACAGTCCCAAGTCCGCGCGGCGCTGGCGCAGCTCGATGAGGAGTTCCGGACGCCGGTGATGCTTTGCGACATCGAGGGCTTGCGCTATGAAGACATCGCGCGCGTCCTGGATTGTCCGATCGGCACCGTCCGGTCGCGCATCCACCGCGGCCGGCAGAGACTTCGCGAATGGCTTCAGCCGGCGGCGCGAGAGGAGGCCATCGCATGAACTGTGCAACCACACAAAAAGCCCTTTCGGCGTATCTCGACAGGCAGCTGCTTGTTTGGGAAAAAGACCGGGTCGCCCTTCACTTGCAAACCTGCGCTTCTTGCCAGGAGGAACTCGAGGACCTCATCTCCTTGAAGAAAGAAATGCGGTCTTGCCCGATGCCGGGCATGCCCGCAGAGCTCCGGGCTCGCATTGAATCGGAAACCTTCCGCAGAAAAGTCGATTGGAGAAGTTGGTGGGCAGGGACGTCGCCGTTTAAAACATCGGTCTTTCGTCGCTGGTGGGCGCCCGCCTTTGTGTTGGCGGCCGGTGCGGCCTCGTGGGTCTTGTTACGTTCGAGTCCCTCTCATGTTCAGAGCGCTACCCCCCCGCAAGCCGCGCAAGCTCCTCATGCGAAAGACAAAGTGATGGCCTGGCACAAAGAACCGATCGCCAGTCGAACAGATCACCCTAACTGACGTGATCCATGGCAGGACCGCCGGCTCAGCCTAGAATTTCAAGCGATCCTATGGCGGCTGGGTTGGAGGACGGCTTCAAGACCGAACGTTTCCCATAGACAGCCCGAAGCCCATCGATCAATTCATCGGCCCACGATGGCGTGAGAACTTTGCTGCCTGGACGAACCTTTCGCCCGAAAGTGCCAGGCACTTTCGCCGGGGAGGGTCCGCGAGAGTCACCAAAAGAATAGGACGTTCGCCGCTCCAGCGAACGCAAGAATTGAAACGAAGGCGTAGAGTCTGTTTTTGGAAAATCCATTCCTGCAAAGGAACGGCACCAGCATGAAATTCAGGATCAGGCCGTAGGCCGACATCAGGATGGCTTGCACGGGAAGCTTCAAAGCCTGTGGCGTGATGAACACGGCGGCAGTTGCAAGGACGGAGTAGACGAGCACCGTGGCGAGCGTCCGCATCCGGAGAGGCCGGATTTCTGAATCGCTCTTGATCGCAAACAACCGAGGCAGCGTGAAGACCGCTGCCCACAGGGCGAACATCGCGGTCTGGATGGCGCCCTTGCCTGAGCCAGGGTAATTTCTCATAAAGAGCCACTCGACCACGAGCAGGCCGAACAACCCACCAATCAAGGAATAGATGACGTCAACATGTTTCGGAGAGATTTTCCGGTCAAGTGATTGTCCAATGAAAAAGAATAAAGTGAGCAAGAAAACATAGAACCCAACAGCCATTGCAAAATGATCAAGCCTGCCATGTCCCAGGACGTTGATCTGAAACTCCATCGCAAACATGGTCAGGATGCCGATGAGAATGAAACGGAGCAATTGCTTCATAACGGCATTATGATAAAAGTCGATTGGTGTTAGATACTAACCGGAGAAGTTCTGTTGAACGTTCTTTATCGACTGAGACGTCGGGACTTTTTAGTGCCGTCATCCCCCACGGTTGTAAGTGGGGGATCCATGAGTTTTTTGTCGACGGTGATAGACCCCGGCTTACGACGTGCCGGGGTGACAGCAACTGCAGTTTCCCGGCTAATCTGGACACAATGGAATGGCCTGTCCGTGCCTGTCACAACGGCGCATCATCGCTCCGGCACAACCGATACCCCACGCTCTTCCCCTATGACAGAGACTCATCGTCTCTCATCGATTCATTGACACAAACCAGTGGTCTGCGGTCTCGACATAAATGTCACAATAGACATTGAATGATGGAGCGAAAGGTCATCCTTCACCCTCATTATTTGCCGGGCGATGCGCTCGCATGGCTCGGGAGACTCTTTCAACATCACACCATGATGAGCACCCTCATCGTTGCGCTCATTTTGGGATTGATCTACGCGATATTAAAGAAACGACTCGGGCGTGGAGGCGGTGATGTGTTGAGTGTCGCGCTGTTTCTGACTTTCGTCTTCTTCTTCATGGCCGCAAGCGTCTATCTTCTGGCCACCAATCCTGGTTATCGCTTGTATCATCCGGGGTTTTGACCTGACCGTGCCTCTCACAAAGGCGCATCAGGTTCGCGCCTTGTGATAGGCACCTCATGAAGGCACCTCATTACATCAGGCCTTCCCAAAGTGTGACACACTGCGTCACGAATTGAGCTGAACGCAGTACCGGACGCTTCTGCGGGTGGATGATCCCAAGGCATGGAAGTGCAGCTTTGGGTCAGACACCGCTGCTGTTCGCCGCGCCTGCCCGCCATGCCGTAGTGGCGGGTCTCCGCCTGACGTCGTCTCCGCCCCATGGTCCCAAAGCTCCGCCTCACGGTCCCAAAGATCCGCCGCTTGGTTCCTGTGATCCGCCGTCCGTCCATTCCGCCGTATCCCTCTGAGGAATGAATATTTCCAGCAGTTTCCCATCTAAGGGATAGGAGGCAAAGGCGATGAACCGCAGTTTCTATTCACTTGTGTATACACTTGTCCTACAGTATACTGATCAGGCCCGTCGATGAAGCCGCTGCGGTGGAGCGCGGACAAAAACGACTGGCTGAAGCGGGAAAGAGGGGTGTCCTTTGAGGAGCTGACCCTCGCTCCTATGGTCGATCTGCTCCAACATCCAAGCCGGCCCCATCAGAGACTTTTGCTGTTCGCGTATGAGCATTATCTGTGGGCCGTGCCGTATGTAGAGACCGAAGCCGAATGGTTTTTGAAGACGGCTTACAGAAGCCGCAAGTTTACAGCCATCTACCGCAGAAAGGGACTCCTCCTATGAAACGGATGAAGCTTACCAAGGAAGAAAGAGAGATTGAGAGGGCCGCTTCAGCATTCGTTCCTGTCAGCCGGGGGATGTTCGAAGAAATGGCCAGGGCCATTGCCGAGCATATTTCAAAGCGGAAAAAAGATGCCGTGCTCAATATCCGGATTAATAAAGGCGATCTCAACAACCTCAAAGCAAAAGCAAAGAGTTTCGGTATTCCCTATCAGACCTTCATCTCCGAAATTCTTCACCACCACGCCGCCTGACCATGAACCCGCACGTGTTACTCGATCGGCTGAGGCAACGGAGTCACTTTGTAAGCGGGCAAGAAGTTGCGCTCGATAAGGATGTGGCGGAGCTCTACGGAGTTTCGCTGGGGCGACTGAGAGGTGCCATCAAGCGCCATATCGCGCGGCTCCCCTCCCCTGAATTCATGCTGGAAGAGCACAACCCGTACTACTTCACCGAAAACGGGATCCTGTTGGTATCCAGCGTACTCCGCAACTCAAGCGCCGCCAAAATCAGCGTCGCCATCGTCCGCGAACTGTTCAACTTTAACTCAAACTAAATTCCTTGCCCTGTCGCCGACACGGCGATCCGCCTGTTCGCCGATCCGCCGCTTCGGCGACTCGCCGTTTCGCCCCGTCCCCGCGTCCCCTCCGCCACTGAGGCGTTGGCGGACCCGCCAAGTCGTAGTGGCGGGGCGTCTCCGCGTCCGCCCCCCCCGTCCGTCCATTCCGCCGTCTCCGTCTGAGGAATGAATATTCTCAGCCTTTTCGCATCTAACGGATAGGAGGATATGGATGGCTATTCCTTACGGTCAATTGCTGGGCGAAATCAAAGAACGCATCCGGTCGGCGCAGTACGCGGCCCTCCGGGCGGTGAACCGGGAACTCGTCGGACTCTATTGGGATATCGGGCGGATAATTGCTTGTAGGCAAAGAGAGCATTCCTGGGGAAAGTCAGTCGTGGAGCGCCTGGCGGCTGACTTAAGAGAAGAATTTCCCGGGACACAAGGATTCTCCGCTCGGAACATATGGTACATGAGAGAGTTTTACACTACCTACTCCGGCAACGCAAAACTGCAACCACTGGTTGCAGAAATCGCGTGGACGCACAATCTGATTATCCTGACTCGTTGCAGCGACATCCAGGAGCGTGAGTTTTATGTCCGGTCGGCTCGGAAATACGGCTGGTCCAAAAACGTCCTAACGCATCAGATCGAAAATAAATCCTATGAGAAAACCCTTCTCAGCCAGACGAATTTCGATAAAGCGCTTCCGGAAAAGGTAAAAAACAAAGCCAAGCTCGCCGTCAAGGACGACTACCTCTTCGATTTCCTTGAGCTGGGCGAGGAGCACAGCGAAAAAGAGCTGGAGGAAGCCATTCTCCGGAAGGTGGAAAAGTTCCTCCGGGAAATGGGCGGTATGTTCGCGTTTGTCGGGAGGCAGGTGCGGCTTGAAGTCGAAGGAGAGGAGTTCTTTCTCGATCTATTGCTCTATCACCGCTCGCTCAGAACGCTCGTTGCGATGGAATTGAAGGTGGGAAAATTTGTGCCGGAACATGTGGGGAAGATGCAGTTCTACCTGGCGGTGCTGGACGAGCGGATGCGGCTCGAGGGTGAAAACCCGCCGATAGGAATCATCCTCTGCAAGACGAAGAACAAAACGATTGTCGAATTCGCTCTCAAGGAGTCACACAAAGCCATCGGCGTGGCGGCCTACCGTATTGTCACGCGGCTGCCCGCCTCCCTGGAAGGGAAAATGCCCGACCCGTCCCGAATCGCCCAACTCCTGGACGAAATCTGAAAACCTCCGCCCCAGGGACAGTCTCAGGGCCTGACCCCAAGATGTACGTTAATAGATTCTTACCGCGACGATCTCGGTTTGATCCGGCAAAAGGGGCGGGTTCTGGTCCAAGGATTTATTTCCGATGGCTTTGACGCGCCGATAGAGTTCCGTATCCGCATCGAGTTCAAAAAGCATTCCAAGCGGCGGCACTTCCACTTGAAGTTGTTCCTGCATTTCCCATTCGGTAGCCAAAACGCTAAGGCCTTTATACGCCCGGCGCAGAGCCCCGACCGAAGAACGAGGACCAAGGCCCTCTTTCGTTTTAAATCTTGAATCCATCACCCAAAAGCTTTGGATCGCACCACCCGGCTGATCCAGGTGCAGGCGCATGATGAAGAACTTTTTTGTCTGATCCGTATAAATCTCTAAGACAGGCGTCGGTTCGCCCTCCCACTGAAGATCCAGGGCGGTCGTTTGCGAGAGCGGATAGACTTGATGCACTTCTGCCACGGACATCCCTTTCGACAACCTTCCTACACGACCCTTTTCCAACCGATAGTCCGGACTGGGCGCCGCGAATGAAAACACGGCCGGCAACAGAAGACTCCAACGCAACCACTTTTTCACGGAGGGCAGAGCTCTCGCGGATGCAATCCAATCCCATACTCGGACGCCTAGAGACGTGGCACGAAGAACAAACCTGTTGATTCTTCGCAGCGGGGTCATGCTAGCTCCTCACCGCGGATCACATTGACGGATGCCGGCCAGAATAGCCTTGAGTCCTTCTTGCGGCGTCTGTCCGGATTGTTCCCAGGTCGCAAACGGCACGACCTTCGTCATGAAACTGTCCGGGCCGTAGATCCAGGCATACACGTCTTTGGGAGTGCCGCGCAGCGCGATCGCCAGCAACTCTTTCTCCTCTTCTGGGGTTCTTGGGATTCTGGGCTTGCCCGCCAACCCCATCACCTGGTCTCGGACAGCAAGCTCTTCCTTGGCAAGCTCCGGGATCACGGAATCCGTTTTCTTTCCCTTCAGGTGTTTGGCCATCTGCTCAAACCAGACCGCGAGGTCCTCCCTGGCATGGTCCGGCGAGAAAGGCTTCACAAAGAAATACCAGCCTTCCGTTCCCGCGGTGTCTCGATTCGCATGGCGGCCGGGCGCGCCTGCCGGAAGCTCCTCCGGTTTATAGTCCACATGCCAGGCCACATCCGGGGCAAAGTCGTCTTTTCTCAATACCTCTTCCCAGAGACCGGCCAACGGATCCTTCGGCCCCGCTTGAATCCCCAGCCGAACCTTGCCGTTCCCTTTCCCCTTGGACAGGAAAGCACACCTTTTCTCGATATCGGTGGGCTTGAGCTTCTTCTCCTTGAGCTCCCGTGACACCTCCAGTTGCACCTCTGCAGGAGCCTTAGACAGAGCTGTAAGGGGGTCCCAGCCAATTATCAGGGCCCTGATATTCTTCTGAACCTGATCCGGCATTTTAAGGAATCCCAGAAGACCCGATACCCACGCTTGCGACTTTCCAAACTCTGTGGCCGCTTCCTGCTGGGTGGTTTTGAACTGGTCCATATAGGCTTTGACCATCCGGGCAAGCTCCAGGGGCGGCAGGTTTTCCCGCTGGACGTTCACCGTGATGTTCATCTCCGCGACTTCCTTGTCCGGCAGCTCACGGACAATACAGGGAACCTCCTTGAGTCCCGCTTTCTGGGCAGCGAGCCACCGCCGGTTGCCGGAGGCGATCTCAAAACGACCCTCCCCTGAAGGCCGAACGATCAAGGGTTCCTCGATCCCCTCCGCCTTGATGCTCGCGACCAGTTCCTCCATGGCGACAGGGTCAAAGACAGTCCGGTTCCAGGGATTGGGTTTTAGCTGATGAACCGGGATGATCTGTACGGCGGCTGGAGCGAAGGTGTCGTTCAAAGGAGCCTCCTTGATGTTGAGTCAAGATGACGACGGGTGAGACAGGCGGAATCGTACTTCGCTCATCAGGAGAAAGCAAGAATATCTATCTGGAACGCGGTTTGGACAGGGACAGCTGAGATCCACTTCCCGTGAACTCATCAGGAAGTGACCCTCCCGGTTGCCGCTTAGAAGGTATCACACATTGTGATACCAAACGAGAGGCTTCGGTGAGGGTCAGCTGGAATGCAAAATCTTTCGGGAAGCGTTCCTGCGAGTCCGAGAAGAATCAACGTCACGGCAACGATGCTCCAGAGAATCATCATGTCGATTCGAGGACGATCCCTTTACAGAACGAGAGTCACTAAGGAATCGTTGACGCGCAGCATCCAGGACCATACATCGAAGATCCCTTTGCAAAATGAAGGCATGAGATATTTTTAATATTTCCGATTCGCCGATTGACCCAAAACGCTTTCTGCATTCCGCTCACACACAAACGACTCTATAAGGCGCTTCGCCGTAGATAATCGCGAATTGGGGGTTGCTTGGATCAACAAGAATGCTCACAACCTCTCCTGCCGTTAGGAGTGACTTGGGGTCCATCGGACACTCAACCTTGAAAACGCATCCATCGGACTCATAGGTTAGGTAAGCTCTGTTGAAACCTGTTTTTCTTACGATTCTATATACAGTCGCAGGAACAACTTTCCCTCGAATCATAATACGGCGCACTTTTTGCGATACAAGGAAATTGATGATCAATAGGAAAGGACCCATGCTGACATATACAAAGGCTTCGATTTGAAGATGAAAGGGAGACGAACCGGAATAGACCCAGAATCCGAAAACCAAGGAACTGATAACGAAGACTATCACCCAAAGAGTTGAGAAGCCTTTCTTTTGAAGTTTGCGGGGAGGTGGTCCTCGAAGTTCAGGTTCGGGCTTCCACGGTTTTATGTTGCTCCGATCAGCAGATCTGATCGAGCGAAACTCCGTTCGTGAACGAAACCAGATTTGACAAGAAGGGCAGGACTCTTCATTCAGGCTTGGCAAACGATTCCCACAGGCGGGGCACTTCAGCAACCTCTTGTACGAAAGTGCCGTCCAAATACCGCTCAGGAAAAACGCAATACAAATCCACAGGCCTAACATTTGTAAGTCTGGAATGAATTTAGGACGAATGACCACAATCACTGACCCTAGGGGGAGTATTAGAAAGACGGGAATGAAAGCAAGGAGCGCCTTCCGTTTCCGACTCATGAATTCTTGCCGTTGCCATTCAGTGAGGTGATCCACATCCATCTCCATCAGCCCGGTCAGGCTGCCTTGTAATCCGCCTTTGACTTCCCTGTCGAGACATTTGTCGCGCCGCTCTTTTTTCGCTGTTTCACCGCTTCGCGCAAGATCCATTCGATCTGGCCGTTGGCGCTGCGAAGTTCCTGCTCAGCCCAGGAGCAGAGCTCTTTCCATAACTCCTCATCGACACGCAGCAGAAATGGTTTACGTTCAGCCATCAGCCCCCCCACGGTTCCATTCTTGCGAACGTTACGTGTACAGCGTCCCCGTATTGATGACCGGCTGTGCTTCTGATTCCGCGCAAAGGACCACCAGTAAGTTGCTGACCATCGCGGCCTTACGTTCTTCGTCTAAATGAAGCACTTGTTTTGTCGCGAGTTCCTTAAGCGCCATATCCACCATGCTGACGGCTCCGTGCACAATCTTTTCACGGGCCGCTATGACCGCTTCTGCCTGCTGACGACGCAGCATCGCCTGGGCGATCTCGGGCGCATAGGCAAGGTGTGTTAAACGCGCTTCATCGACTTGAACACCGGCCATATCGAAACGCTGTTGCAATTCTTTCCGGAGCGTCTCTGTGACTTCGTTTAGACCCCCCCGCAGGGAAACCTCGTTCTCCGTGTTATCGTAGGCATAGGAACTTGCCAGGTGACGCACAGCCGTCTCGCTTTGAATCGCAACGTAGTCCGTATAGCTATCGACATCAAACACAGCTCTGGCGGTATCCTTCACATGCCATACAACAACCGCCGCGATCTCGATCGGATTACCGGCCTTATCATTCACCTTCAGCTTTTCTCCGTTGAAATTACGGGCACGGAGCGAAATCTTCCTGACCGTGTATAGTGGATTGGCCCACCCGAAACCTTCTCCACGGGCCGTACCTTTGTATTCACCGAAAAGCAGCATGACCCCTGCTTCGTTCGGCTGAAGCGTGAAATAACCGGTGCACATAAACCATCCACCCAGGAGAAGGAACAATCCCACCAGGATCAATAATACGGTCCATTGCGGGACCACTGTTGTTACGATTAAACAGCTGACGCCTCCTCCAAAGAGCAGGATCGTTATGAACAACATATTCCACCCACTTGTTACCGTTCGCGTTATTTCTCTGGACATGGCCGCCTCCGTTCATATCATCGTTATCAATTTCCGCCAGATCACATGCTAGCATATTGATATCATTGATATATCGCCTACGCAAGACCCAACATCGCTGGGTCTCCCTCACTACACGATAAACAGATCGTGAAAACAGCTCGTTGTTTGATATTTAGCTCCGGGCCAACACTGCTTGTCCATGGGGAATCGGACTTAGCCCCGCTAGATTTCATCTGTCGTTGGAAATGAGAAACTTGTGCTTCCAAGCATTCTTAAAGCACGTCCCTGTCTCCCTGCGGGTGCAGGGACTGCACCTCCAGTCGCCTCAAGCAACCTGTCGGTGCTCAGGTCCGGCAGGTAGTTAGCGAGATTGCTTCGTCCCCGCCAGAAGTCTGGCGACTCCTCGCAATGACGTCCTTACAAAGGTTTTTCGGCAGCCCGCTAGTTGCCGTTTTCGGGGAGGAGCTTGAGGAACTGCTTTTCGGTAAGGATTTTGACGCCGAGTTTTTGCGCTTTGTCGTATTTGGAGCCGGGTTCTTTGCCGATGACCACAAAATCGGTTTTAGGGGAGACGCTTCCGGTGGCATTGCCGCCAAAGCTGCGCACCATGCGCTCCGCTTCTGTGCGGCTAAATTTTTCAAGCTCTCCTGTAAAGACGATGGTCTTGCCGTCGAACGGCTGCGACCCCTGGCGCTCCACCGTCTCTTCTTTCATGGTGAGCTTTGCCCGCTTAAACTTACGCAGGAGGGTCTGTGTGGTGGGAAGTCGAAAGTAGGACACCACGGACTCCGCCATGACCGGACCGATCTCGTTAAGGCTCTGCAGGTCCGTCTGGGAAGCTTGTGCGACCGGATCGATCGTCAGGAATTTTTGCGCCAGCACCCAAGCCGCTTTCTCGCCGACATGGCGAATCCCCAGGCCGAAAAGGAATCGCGAAAGCGGGCGGGTCTTGCTCTTCTCAATTCCTTTGAGCAGATTGTCCGCTTTCTTCTCTGCGAAGAGCTCGAGTTTCAGCAGATCTCTTCGCTCCAGGCCATAAATATCGGCGATATCTCGGACCAGGTCTTTGGCGATGAGCTGCCCGACGGCGGACTCGCCAAGTCCGTCGATATCCATGGCCTGCCGGCTCGCGAAATGAACGATCCCGCGCGCGAGCTGCGCGGGACATCCCGAGTTTGTACAGCGGTAAGCCACTTCGACTTCCTTTTCTTTGGTGATCGGCCCGCCGCAAGCAGGGCATTCCGTAGGCACTTGAAACTCTTTGGTCTGGCGCGTTCGTTCCTCGAGGATCACCTTGACGACCTGAGGGATGACGTCGCCCGCGCGCTGAATGATCACGCGGTCGCCAATCTTGACGCCGAGCCGCTTGATCTCATCAAAATTGTGAAGCGTCGCGTTGGAGACGGTCACGCCCCCGACACTCACGGGTTTGAGTCTGGCGACGGGGGTAATGGTACCGAGCCGGCCCACCGAAGCCACGATATTGGTGACCTCGGTGTCGGTCTGCTGCGCGGCAAACTTGTACGCGATCGCCCAGCGCGGGGAACGGTGCGTAAAGCCCGCTTTGGCGCGGAGCTCAAAAGAGTTGACCTTCAGGACCGCTCCGTCGATGTCATAGAGAAGGCTGTCGCGCTCGCGCTCGAGCATCCGGCAATGGCGCATGGAGTCCATCACGTTATCACAGCGCTGGACAAGCTCGGAGGTGGGGAGTCCCATCGCCGCGCAGGCTTTGAGAAAATCGTAATGAGTGGTCCAGCTCAAACCTTCCGCGACGCCAAAGGAATGGACCACAAAGCGCAAGGGGCGAGTTGCCGTCACGGCGGGATTCTTTTGCCGCAGGGACCCCGCCGCGGCGTTGCGGGGATTGGCAAAGGTTTCCTGGCTGCGTTTTTCCATCTCGGCGTTGTGTTTGGCGAACTCTTTCTTGTTCATGTAAACTTCGCCCCGGACGTCGAAGAATTTGGGATAGGGGGCAGAGAGCTTCAGGGGAATGGCCCGAATGGTCCGCACATTGGCCGTGATGTCTTCGCCTGTGTCTCCATCGCCGCGCGTTACACCCCGGACGAGCTTTCCATTCTCATAAATGAGAGAGAGGCTCACCCCATCGATCTTGGGTTCCACCATGAAGTTGTGTTCCCTGGTTTCGATCAGCTTTTCCAGACGATCATCCCATTCCAAAACCTCATTTTCATTAAAGGCGTTATCGAGGGAGAGCATCGGGACGCGGTGGGGGACCGTCGGGAAGCCGCCGGTGAGCTCCGAACCGACGCGTTGGGTCGGGGACTCCGGCGTGATGAGGTCGGGAAAGCGCTTCTCGAGATCGACGAGATCGCGGTAGAGCTTGTCATAGTCCGTGTCCGAGATTTCGGGAGTGGCCAGGACATAATACAGGTAATCGTGGCGGGCGATTTTTTCCCGAAGGCCTTGGACCAGCTTTTTCGCTTCAGCTCTTTCCATTTTTTCTTTCGAGCTTAATTTTATCGAGAATGCCGTTCACAAACTTCCCAGATTCGCTCGTGGAATATTTTTTCGCGATCTCGACGGCTTCATTGATAATAACATTAATCGGCGTATCGAGCTCATGCACGAGCTCATAGGCGGCCAGCCGCAAGAGGCACCGGTCAAGGGTGGCCATGCGGTGCATCTCCCAGTTCTCGGCGACCTTTTCAATCAGGGCGTCGAGCTCCGGCTGATGGGCCAGCGCCCCTTCCGCGAGGCGCTCCGCAAACGCTTTGGCCTTGGGTTCGAGGGGTTCTTCCGACCACACGGCCCCAGGGATCTCCAGGAGAAGATTCCGGCTAATATCCTTCAAATAAAGAACCTGCAAGGCTGCCTCACGGCTCTGACGCCTAGAACCCGACACTGTGTCCCTGCTTCTTCGCCCCTTCTTTGATCTCCGCCAAAAGTTGGACCATCGCGACGGCGGCTTCCGCCGCCTCAGCGCCCTTGTTTCCTTTGTCCCCCCCGCAACGGGCTTTGGCTTGCTCGAGCGTGTTGGGGGTCAAAACACCGAAGGTCACTGGGATGCCTGTCGCCGCATGAATCTGACTGATCCCCCGGGCGACTTCACGCGCGAGAATCTCGTTATGAGGCGTCTCACCCTTCAGGATCACACCGAGACAGATGATGGCGTCGACGCTCTGATGCTGGCTCACCGCGCGAGCGGCTGTGGGGATCTCAAAGGCGCCGGGCGTCCAGTAGGTCACGATGTCGTCGGCGCTGGCGCCCAGGGCCGCCAGGGAGCGGACCGCGCCCTCCTGGAGCTCCCGCGTGAGTTCCTCATGATAACGGGACACCACCAGGGCAAAACGCTTGCCCTTGGCGGCGTCTTTGGAAAGTGGTGTTTTCGATTTCGTGGAGACCATTATGGAATCGAGAGTTGTTCCAGGATGTGTCCTAGTTTATCTTTTTTTGTTTTCAGATACCCCTGGTTCGCCTGGTTGGGAGGGATCTCCAGCGGCACTCGCCGGCTGACCTTAAGCCCGTAGCCCTCAATGCCCACGATTTTCCTGGGATTGTTGGTCATGAGGCGGATCGAGCTTAAACCCAGATCCACCAGGATCTGTGCGCCGATTCCGTAATGGCGAAGGTCCGGTTTGAATCCGAGAGCGGCGTTGGCTTCCACGGTATCCATGCCCTGGTCCTGAAGGGCGTAGGCGCGAAGCTTGTTTTCCAGGCCAATCCCGCGGCCTTCCTGGTGCATATACAGGACGACCCCGCGGCCTTCCTGGCCGATGCGTTCCAGGGCCTTATGAAGCTGTTCTCCACAATCGCATCGCAGGGAACACAGCGTGTCTCCTGTGAAGCAGGAGGAGTGGACGCGCACGAGCACGTCCTTTTTGCCCGCGACGTCCCCGCAGACGATGGCGAGGTGATGCTCACGGTTCAGGGCGTCCTCATAAAGGTGCAAGGCAAATTTCCCGAACCGGGTGGGAAGACGCGCGCTCACGGACCGCTGAACGAGCCGCTCATGGCGGCGCCGGTACTCAATGAGTGCGGAAATCGTGATCATGTTCAGGCGGTGCCTGAGCGCGAAGCGCTTGAGCTCGGGCATCCGCGCCATCGTGCCGTCCTCATTCATGATTTCACAGATGACGCCGGCGGGATAGAGCCCCGCCATTTTGGCGAGATCCACCGCCGCTTCCGTATGTCCGGCGCGCACCAGGACCCCTCCTTCCCGGTAGCGGAGCGGAAAGATATGCCCGGGACGCGCGAGGTCCGCCGGGCGCGTCCGGGGATGAATCAGCGTTCGGATGGTGCGCGCGCGGTCCGCCGCGGAGACCCCCGTCGTCACGCATTTTTTCGCGTCCACCGAGACCGTGAAGGCGGCGTCACGCACTTCCTGATTGTTTTCCACCATGGGCGCGACATGGAGTTTGTCGAGCTGCTTTCCCAGGACAGGCAGGCAGATGAGGCCCCGGCCGTACTTGGCCATAAAGTTGATGAGCTCCGGGGTCACTTTGGAGGCCGCGCAAATCAGGTCGCCCTCGTTTTCGCGGTCCGGATCATCGACCACAATCACGAGTTTCCCGTGTTTGATATCGCGTACGGCTTCTGGAATGCTCGCGAAGGACATCATGCCCCCCCGGACCGGCGAGACGGGGAACCGGCGAGTCGGCGCATCACCGATTCGCCCAGGACGTATTTCGCGAGAAGGTCAGGTTCGATATTCACAGAGTCTCCGGCCTTCTTTCTCCCGAGGGTTGTATGCGTGAGCGTATGCGGAATAATCATGATGTTGATCGCGTCTCCCCGAAGGCGTGCAATCGTGAGGCTAATCCCATCGATCGCGACACTGCCCTTGGTGATCATGTAGCGCCGGATCTTGGCGGGAACACGAAATGTGAACCACCAGTTTTGCCGCCCGCGCCGCACTCGAAGAATCTTCCCGGTTTGCTCCACGTGACCGCTCACCCAATGCCCGCCCAGCCGGTCCCCGACACGCAGCGCGCGCTCGAGGTTCATCCGGTCCCCTGCTTTCAAGGACCCCAGTGTCGTAATCCGCTGCGTCTCTTTGCCAAGATCAAAGGCAAAGTTTGATTTCTTTCTTGCGGCGATGGTCAGACAAACGCCATCGACCGCAATGCTTTCACCCACACGGAGATTTCGGAAGGGAACAGCGAGCCACAACCGATTTCCGTCGTATTTTATCACTTTACCAATGGCCTGAATGAGACCTGTAAACACTAGCGCTTCACCTCCCCTTGCAAACAGTGATCGTTCATACCCTTGATGCGGAGCGCGTCCCGCAGTCGTCTGGCCGGGCCGATGATCAGGGGGGCGATAAAACAGACCACCTCATCGACCAGACCCGCCTCCAGAAAGGAGCGTTGGAGCTTCGCGCCGCCTTCCACCAGAAGATGCGTGATTCCTCTGGCGGCAAGGTCCCGCATGGCTCGGGTGAGTCCTGCTTTGCCCGTCACCTGCTCCATCCTCCAGGTCGGGGCAGCCTGATTAAATATTTTCAGACGTCCGGGGAGCCTTCTTCGTCCTGAAAAGACGATGCGGACAGGGTTGCGGCCCAGGCCGTGCGTCGTGAGCTCAGGATCATCCATCAAAACGGTGCCCGCGCCAACGGCAATCGCGTCCACCCTGGCGCGCAGTCTGTGCCCCGCGCGCCGGGAGGCGGGGCTTGTGATCCACCGGGACTGCCCCGTCACCGTGGCCATTCGCCCATCCAGGGAACTGGCGATCTTGAGTGTGACATAGGGCCTGCCCTCTTTGACCCGAACGAGGTATGCCCGGTTCAGGTGCTCCGCTTCCCGGCGAAGAAGGCCGGTGCTGACACGAATGCCGCGGGAACGCAGAAAGCGCAACCCTTTGCCGGCAACCAGAGGATGGGGATCACGCATGGCGGCGACCACGCGCCGAATCCCCGCGCGGACAACGGCTTCGGCGCAAGGAGGCGTTTTCCCCCAGTGCGAGCAGGGCTCGAGCGTCACATAGAGCGTACTCCCTCCGGCGCGCGCTCCGGCACGACGAAGGGCCTCGGCCTCCGCATGAGGGCCACCGTAACGCCGATGGCAGCCTTCCCCGACCCGTTGGCCGGCGCGAACGAGCACAGCCCCCACCATGGGGTTGGGGTGGACGTGCCCCGCGCCCTGACGAGCGAGCAGCAGGGCCCGGCGCATCCATTTCTCGTCGATAGACATGGTGGTTATTATACGACAGGTGGACCGAAAAACCTGCGCAGGAAAACGATTCTCCCTCCGCAACCGCCTGGGCTGGCGGGGGGCGTCACAGATTTCCCCAATTTAAAGAGGCGCACCGAAAAAGCAATCACCGAAAGGATGGCCAGCGCCGCGAAAATCCCCACCACCAGCCCACTCACTTCAGATTTTGGCTTGACAGAAAGCTCTCCAAAATCGCGCGTAAACCGTGGCTTGTATTAGCCGAAAAAGTTCTGTTAAACGTTCTTTATCGACTGAGATGTCGAGACTTTTTTGTGCCGTCATCCCCCACGGTCGTAAGTGGGGGATCCATCAGACTTTTGTCGACGGTGATAGACCCCGGCTTACGACGTGCCGGGGTGACGACAACTGCAGTTTCGGGGGTTAGGAGGGATCAGACGTGTGTTTCGGGATCCCACCTCGACAGGAGATCAAGATAAGCTTGCCGGACGATCTTGGCGGAAGAACCAAGCTCAACGCCCAGCGTGGTGGAACGTTTGAGCGTATCGTGTTGCATGCCACTATCCTTGCGGATGAAAGGATATGTGGGGACGTTGACGTTCCCGTATGACTTTCCAGGCAAAGACAGGAAGTCGGGCAATCCGACGCCAGCGCCAAGGCTCCTGGGCGAGCCGAAAGAGCCACTCCATGCCGGCCCGGCGCACGACGGACGGCGCGCGCCAGAGTTTCCCGGAAAGGACATCAAAACTTCCGCCGACACCCATCACCACGGGCACGCCCAGGGACGTAAGATGCCGCGCGATCCACTTTTCCTGCAGGGGCATTCCCATGCCCACAAAGAGCAGCGCAGGCCGGGCCTGGTGGAGGGCCTCGAGAAGAGAAGGCACTTCCTCTTCAGAAAAGAAACCGTGGTGCGTCCCCGCCATGTTGAGCCCAGGATAGAGACGCAGCAGTTCTTCGCCTGCTCCGTGCACGACGTCCTGCGATGAGCCCAGAAGATACACAGGATAGCCCCTCTGCTGCGCGATCCGGCAAATCGCCAGCAGGAGATCGATGCCCGGTGTGAAATCCTCGAGAGGCACCCCCATCACGCGGCAAGCCCACAAAACCCCCGAAGACTCTGGGACCACGAGGGAGGCCTTTTCGAGGATTCGCCGGAGTTCCGGATCTTTTTGCGCCTCGAGCATCATGAGGGTATTACCGGTAATGATGTGATGGGGACGGCCGGACTGGACGTAGCGGTCGATTGCCTCGAGGGCCTGATCGAGCGTAATAAAATCGACCCGGCTGCCCAGGATTTGGAGTCGAGAGGAAGGGCCAGGCCCCATGGAAAGGCTAGGCCGCCACGGGCTCAGGGGCAGGGGGAGCAGAGGCGAGCTTCATCGAAATGAGGCTTGAGACACCAAGCTGGGCCATGGTCACGCCATGGAGGACGTCCGCCAGCTCCATTGTGCTTTTGTTGTGCGTGATGATAATGAATTGCGTTTTCTGTGAGAACTCTTTCACCAAACGAATGAAACGTCCGACGTTGGCCTCATCCAAAGGCGCATCGACTTCGTCCAGAATACAGAAGGGGCTGGGCTTCACCATAAAAAACGCAAACAGGACTGCGATCGCCGTGAGCGCTCTTTCGCCGCCCGACAAGAGCGTAATGTTTTGAAGTTTCTTGCCTGGCGGTTGTGCATAGATTTCGATGCCCGTCTCAAGAAGGTTATGCTCATCCGTTAAGACCACGTCAGCTTCCCCGCCCTGAAAGAGCGTCTGAAAAAGAAGGCGGAAGTTCTTGCGGACTTCCTCAAAGGTCAACCTAAACTGTTCGCGAGTCGTCGTGTTGATCTTGGCGATGGCCTGATGCAAATCATCTTTGGCTTTGAGGAGGTCTTGCTGCTGGGTTTGCAGGAATTGATAGCGTTCTTCGAGCTGCGCATGTTCTTCTGGAGCGGCCAGGTTCACGGGGCCCATGGCTTCAAGCCTCCGTTTGATGCGGGCCAGTTCCTCCGCGTCAACCTGGACTTCACCATGGGTCGCGCTCGCGTCTTCGATCTTGAGCTGGTAGGTCTCGAAAAGGGTCTGCTCAAAGCGGGCACGATCTTGATCGAGAACCCGGGTTTGAAACTCCGCTTCCTGGGCCTTCGCTTGGGCCTCTTCTAAACTCTGCCTTCGGCCGATCAATTGCTCTTCCTGCGCATGGAGCTTCGCTTGCAGGGTTTGTCGCTCTTCCAGAGAGGTCGAAAGTTTTTGGCTTTGCACTTCTTTGGCCTGCCCAAGGGACTTCAACTGTTGCGATTTTTCTTTCTGGGTCCGGGCGAGATGACCAAGACGGGTCTGGATTTCGGCCTGCTCCTGCTGGATCTGGGAGGCGCGGTCCACAAAGGCATCGAGCCTGCTCTTAGCGTTGTCTGCTTCCCGCTCTTTGCCCAGCAAGCGCTCCCTCATGGTCTCTGCTTCCAGCCGGAGCTGGGAGATCTGTGCGAGATGGGCCTGAACGACCTGCCTTCGCTCCTGCAAAGCGCTGTCCTGCGTCTGGAAAGACTGCTGAAGGGAGTTCTCCTCCTCTTCGAGCTTCGTCAAAAGGACCTCTTCATGCTGGAGCGTTTCCTGGGTATGGACAATCGCGGATTGCGCCTCTTCCTTTTCTCTGACCAAAAGTCTTTCTTCTGTTTGCGTCAGCTCCAGACCCTCGCGAAGGCGGGCGAGATTTTCCTCCTGGACTTGCGCTTGGACCTGGGCCTTTCTTTCTTGGTCCGCGAGTGTCCCTTGCTCGGCGGCGGTCTCCGCCGCGGTTTTTTGCAAAAGCTCCCGCTGAGCGAGGGAGGTCTCCAGCCATCGTCTGAGGCCCTGCAGCTCCTGCTCTAGACGGGCCAGATCGGCCGGTGTTGCTTGGAAGGCTTCCGTGACAGGATCTGCGCCGCCACGCAAGAGGGCTTCTTCGAAAAGCGTCTCCCCCAAATAAAACGTCCGGCCCAACAAAAAGCGCAGAAGTGGCCGGAAGCGCTCTTCGCATTCCACCACTTCGGCGAGCGACCTCGTGCCGGAGGTTTCACTCAGGGCCATCAGATGTTCATCGAGGGAAAGCCGGTCCAGCACAAAGAAAGTCGCCCAGCCTTTGCGCTCCTCCGAGAGATAGCGGATGGCCGCTTGGGCATCGTTCAAGGTGTCCGCCACAAAGTAGTCGGCCCGATCACCCAGAGCGCGCTTCAGGAGCCGCTCGTAGGGACCGCTCGTGCGCAAGAGGAGACGCACCGGCCCGTGCAGGCCAGGCAGCGAGGCAGCTCGCAAAGAAGCGGCCGCCATCGTGACCGGGTCTTTACTGAGCCAGCGCTCCAGTGAAGTTTTTTCTGCTTCAAGGCGCGCCAGGCGTTCGCGAGCGTCCTGAACCGACCGCTCAAGCTCGAGCCATGCCTTCTGGTCCGCCTGACGCCGCCGTTCAAGGTCCGCCAAAGCACGCTCGGCTTCTTTGAATTTCCCCTCGGCCTCTCTGGCTTGCTTTTCTTGCACGTCGATCTGTTCCTGCGCGATACGGGCCCGCTGTCGTATTTTTTCAAGCTCACGGTCTTTGGCCTTCGAGGCCTCCTCATGGCGTACCGCAAGCGAACTCAGACGCACCGCCTCATTGCGATGATGACTGATCAGCCGCATGAGCTCGAGAAGCCTGGCCTTGGCTTGCTCCATCTCTTTTTGCAGGCCAAGAAGAGCGCCCTGTTCGTCACGACCTTGTTCCTCTTCTGCGCGATAAGCATCGTTTTTCTCGTGAAATTGGGCACGGACCCCGGATACTTCCGCCTCGAGCGCGGAGTGCGTTCCCCGCCATTCTCCCTGGAGCCGCGCGATCTCTTTCGATTCCTGGCCTAAACGCTTCTGCGACTCCGTGAGCTCTTTCTCACGCTCCTGCGCGGAAGCCCTCTCCGCTTCGGCTTTGGCCCAGTCGCTCTCGAACTGGGAAAGCTGCCGCTGCAGTTGAATCACTTCTTCCTCAAATTGCTCGGCGCGCGTTCGCGCTTGGCTCAGGCCCATCTCCTCCGCCTTGAGTTCCTCCCGCAATCCGTTCACCCTGGCGGCGTCTTCTTCCTGCCGGGCGCGCAGGGTTTCCCACTCGGCTTTCGCCCTCTGAAAACTTTGGAGGAGTGAGGCGATGTCCAGCTTTTTGAGCTCGTCCTGCAACTTCTGGTGCTGCCTGGCCTTGCGCACGGCCGCTTCAAGGCCGTCCATCTGTTGTTTATAGATCGCCAAGGAGTCATTTAAGCGGAGCATGTCTTGCTCCACTTTGGCGAGCTTGCGGAGCGCCTCTTCGCGGCGCACCTTGTATTTGGAAACACCCGCGGCTTCCTCAAAGAGTTCACGGCGCTCTTCAGGCTTGGCGGAGAGGATAAATTCCATCTTGCCCTGCGCCATGGCGTAATAGCCGTCGTTGCCGACGCCTGTATCTAAAAAGAGATCACGCAGGTCCTTCAATCGGCACTGCGTCTTGTTGATGAAATATTCGGATTCACCGGACCGGAAGAGGCGCCGAGAAATGGTGACTTCCGTATAATCGATGGGGATTTGCCGTACGGTATTGTCGAACGTGAGGGAGACTTCCGACATCCCCAGAGCCGGCCGGGTGGCCGTGCCATTAAAAATCACGTCCATCATATGCTGGCTGCGGAGCGATTTGGCAGACATCTCACCGAGCGCCCAGCGAATCGAATCGGAAATATTGGATTTCCCGCAGCCGTTGGGGCCCACGACCGCGGTAATTCCGGGTTCAAACTCCATGCGGGTTTTGTCCGCGAAAGATTTGAAGCCGACCATCTCAAGGCGTTTCAATCGCACAGCGGCAAAAGGTTAGCAATTCAGTCGAAAGAATGCAAATTTTTGACACTACGGATGGGGGTTGTGCATAGTCTTTCAACAAGCGGTAGTACACCTCCGGGTCCTTGTTGTAGAATGACGCCATGATTTCCCCGCAGCGCTGGGTCCTGGTTTGGCTCGTTTTGGCGGTTGGCTTGCCGGCGATGGCCATGGCCGATACGCTCGAGAGCTGGGCGAACTCCTTCCAAAACCCCGAGACACAGCAGAAAATCTTGGACCGGATATTTCCAGGGCATGTCGGCCCCGTGTCTCAGGCGCGCACAGACCCAACGGGCCGGCGTTATTTTTTCTCGCGAGGCGCCATGTGGGTCCGCTTGGGAGACGACATCGCTTTCGACACACGCACCACAGGCGGGCACGCGCCCTTCCTGGTCGTCACTTGCATGCAGTATCAGCAGCCCGAACGAAGTCCCATGAGCGGGGTGACCTATCTCTTACACGATACGCTCCAGCGCGCCTTGAGCCTCACCGCGGGCTACGCCGCCGAAGAAGAAGTCCATCTGGTTGAGCTTCCGAAAATGGGGAGGTCCTTCCTGCTGATTCTCGGCACCTCGCCGGGTGGCTCACGCGGCAAACAGCAATCTGCAACCCTTTATGAGATCCCCCGCCAAGGTCTTTCCAACCGACCGAAGAGCGTCTGGACAAGCCCCAGGAACCGAGGGGTGTTTCAATTGGGCTTTGATGCTCTTCAGGGGACGAAAGAAATGCTTCTCTTCAAAACATCCTCCGGTGGAAACGAGAGCGAGTATGCCGCTTATCGTTGGACGGGCAACCGTTTCGAAGTCGATGATTTCATATCGGAGAGCAAGCTGGAGAACCTGCCAGAAAGCGTCTGGAAATTCTGAGCCCAAGGCCCCAATTCCTAACCGGGAATCTGCAGTTATCGTCATCCCGGTGAAAACCGGGATCCAGTCCATCGTCGTTGAACTGGACCCCGGGTCTCCACAAGTCCGGCGACCCGGCCCGCCGGACGTCTGGAGGGCCGGCTTTCGCCGGGGTGACGGCACAAAAAAGTGCATCGAGTTCAGAAGATGAGGCAAAATGAACCGAAGATTTCCGGCTAACTTTTCAGGGCTTTGAGTTCTTTAATGAGGGCGGGGACGACTTCGTTCACATCCCCTTCGATGGCAAGATTGGCGACCGACATGATGGGGGCCTGGGGGTCTTTGTTGATCGCCACAATAAATTCGGAGGAGCCCATGCCCGCGAGATGCTGAATGGCCCCCGAAATGCCGCAGGCGATGTAGAGTTTCGGTCGGACGGTCCTGCCGGTCAGACCCACCTGATGCCGGTAGGCAATCCACCCTTTGTCGACAACCGCTCGACTCGCACCCACCGCCGCGCCCAGGGTGCTGGCGAGTTCTTCCATGAGCTTAAATCCATCCGCTTTCCCCAGCCCTAGGCCCCCCGCGACAATACGTTCCGCGGACGTGATGTCCACTTGCTTCGACTCCTCGGGGACGTACTGCTTAAACTTGGCCTTGATCTTCCATTGGGTGGGGTCGACGGACACTTTCACGATCTTGCCCTGGCGGCCCGCCACGCGCGGCGCGCGCGCAAACGACATGGGGCGCACCGTCGCCATTTCCGGGCGGTGTTTTTCGCAAAGAATGGTCGCCATGAGATTGCCGCCAAAAGAGGGCCTCGTCGCGTGCATCATGCGCGTTTTGGGATCAATGTCAAATTCGGTCGCATCCGCTGTGATGCCGGTATTGGCGGTGATCGCCACACGGGAGGCAAAAGAACGGCCAATGGTCGAAGCCGGAAGAAGCAGCTTATTGGGCTTTTCCTGCTTGATGAGGTCGGTCAGCGCGAAACCATAGGCCTCATCCACAAAGTTCTCTAAGAGGGGGTGATCAATCACGTAGACTTTGTCTGCGCCGTGTTCAATGATTTGCTGCGCGTACGGCTCGACCCCGGACCCGATTAACACAGCGGCGATTTCTTCTTTAAGCTCGGCGTTGAGCTTCGAAGCGACGGTGAGGAGCTCAAAAATCGTGGGGACGAGTTTTCCGTGCCGCACTTCGGCGTAGCACCAGACGCCTTTGTAGAGAGAGGGATCCGCCACCGGAGCAGCGGAGACCACTGTTTCTTTCTCCATGACGATCGCGTAGAAGAGGTCCGGCTTGTTGGCCTTTTCCCCGAGCTTGTTGCAAACTTCGACGCAGGCGCCACAGAAAATGCATTTCACCTCATCGATCACCGCGAGCTTCGGCCATTTCACGCCCTTGGCTTTGTCCTCCGCGGGACGGTCCACCATATCAATACAGGTCACCGGGCAAACTTTGGCGCAGGCCGAGCAACCGGTACAGCGATCGTTTTTGACGAAGATGCGATTGGGCATGGGTTAAATCACCTTGAGTTCGCGCAGGCGCACGACCAGCTTCTTGGCTTTTTCTTCAGGGGTCGCGCCATCCACGCGCTCGCCGCCTTTGCGCGGGGGAGGATTAAAGCTCTTGGCCACGATGGTCGGCGAACCGGAAAGGCCGATCTTCGCCGGGTCGGCTTCGATGGCGGCCGCGTCCCATTTCGGGATCACGGCTTTTTTCGCCGCGAGCTTCCCTTTGAGTGACGCCAGACGCGGCTCGTTAATTTCCTTGACCACGGAGATCAGGCATGGCGTGGGCAGCTCCAAGACATCATAGCCGTCTTCCATCATGCGCCGTACCGTCAGGGACCCCTCTTGGACTTCTTCGACCTTACAGACGTAGGCGCAATTAGGGATGTCCAGCCAGGCCGCAATGCCCGGCCCCACGTGGCCGGTGTCTCCGTCATTGGTTTGTTTTCCGCAGAGGATCAAATCGACGGGTTTCTTGATGTTGCCGATCTTCCGAATGGCCATTTGCAGCGTGTAGGAGGTGGCCCAGGTGTCGGCCCCGGCAAACGCCCGGTCGGTCACATGATAGGCGTCGTCACAGCCCCGCGCGATGGCGTCACGTAATGCCTCATCGGCCTGGGGGGGCCCCATGGTGACCACCGAAACGGTGGACCCGGGTAGTTTTTCCTTAATGCGGACGGCCTCTTCAATCCCATATTCATCAAAGGGATTGATCGCGGCGGCCATCCCTTCGCGCTTGAGTGTCCCTGTTTTCGAATCAATTTGAATGTTGGAGGTGGCCGGGGTTTGCTTGATGCAGACAACAATGTGCATTATTTTTTCCCCAGTCCTTCGCGCGCGGCTTCCTTGATCATGTGCATGGCGATCTCATTGCGCTGGATTTCGTTCGTGCCTTCGTAAATCTGAGTAATCTTGGCATCTCGCATATATTTTTCGACCGGGAAATCATGCATGTACCCGATGCCGCCGCACATCTGGACCGCTTCGGTGGTGACACGCATGGCCACGTCCGAGCAGAAACATTTGACCATCGCCGATTCTTTGGTGAATCGTTTGTCCCCGCCTTTCGCGAGGGCCCGCGTCACGCAGTAGAGGAGCGCACGAGCGGCCTCAATTTCCATGGCCATATTGGCGAGCTTATGCTGCATGGCCTGGAAGCTGATCACCGGCTGGCCGAACTGCCGCCGAACACGCGCATAGGCAAAGGCCTCATCCATGGCCCCTTGCGCGATCCCCAGCGCCTGGGCGGCGACACCCGGCCGGGAGATATCAAACGTGGTTTGTGCGACGAGCAAGCCCCTTCCTTCGCCGCCCAGGAGGTTTTCCTTCGGGATCTTGCAGTTGTTGAATTCGAGCTGATACGTCCAATTGGCGCGAATGCCCATCTTTTCTTCTTTGCGGCCGAACTCGAACCCTGGCGTCCCTTTCTCAACGACAAAGCAGGACACGCCGCGGGCCCCACGGGCCGGGTTGGTTGTAAAAAAGAGGGAATAGATCTCGGCCGCTTTGCCGTTTGAGCAGTAGGATTTGGTGCCGTTCAGCACATAGTGGTTGCCTTCAAGCTTCGCCGTGGATTTGGCCGCCGTCGCATCCGAGCCCGCTTCCGGCTCGGTAATGGTAAAAGCGGCTAATTTCTTGCCCGAGGCGATGTCGGGAAGATATTTTTTCTTCTGCTCTTCACTGCCGTAGAGAAGGATGGGATAGGCGCCGAGCGCTGTGGCGGCGACACAGAGCGCAATCCCGCCGCAGGCCTTGGAGAGCTCTTCGACGACCAGCACCAGCTCCATCACACCGCCGCCCAATCCTCCATACTCCTGGGGGATGTAGACGCCACAAAGGTCGGCCTTGCGGAGCTCTTCGACGATTTCCCACGGATATTCTTCCGTCTTGTCGTAATGCTCACGGACCTTTTTGATTTTCTTCTGAGCGATCTCGCGTGCCGTCTCGACAATCGCCTGCTGTTCTTCGGTCAGTTCGTAATCCATAGAATCCTCGCTTGGTGTCACCCCGGCGAAAGCCGGGGTCCAGTCCTGGATGCCGGCTTGCGCCGGCATGACCTCTAGTCGTCTTTAATACGCTTGAGAGCGTTTCTGGCAGCGGCTTGCTCTGCCTCTTTCTTGCTTTTTCCCGATCCCTCGCCGAGGACGTCACTCCCAAGTGATACCGACATCTCAAAGGTCTTCGCGTGGTCAGGTCCAAAACTGCGGCTGACGGTGTAGCTGGGTGGGACTTTATACTTTTTCTGCGCCCATTCCTGCAATCGACTCTTGTAATCGCTTGTGACCAAACGCTTGCGCTTGCTAAGCAGCGTGTCAATAAACGCGCGCGTCTTCTCAAAGCCAGCCTCAAGATACATGGCGCCGAGGACCGCTTCCATGGCGTTGCCCACGATCGAGTCACGCTCGCGGCCGCCCGTCGAGACCTCCCCTTCGCTTAAGCGCAGATAAGCCCCGAGCTTGATCTGCTTGCCCCACGCCGTCAGGCTCGGCCGCGAGACGAGCATCGATTTCAGCTGAGACAGTCGCCCTTCATCCACATCAGGGAACTTCGCGAACAAATAGTGGGCGACGACGGCTGAAAGGACGCTGTCACCCAAAAACTCGAGCCGCTCATTGAAGGGAACCGTCCCCCCCTGCTCCATCGCGAAGGACTTGTGCGTGAGCGCTTCCTCGAAAAGAGCCGAGCTCTTGAACTTGACGCCTAAAATCTTTTCAAGCTTGTCCGTTTTAGCGGCGCTACGCGACATACTTCTTGACCACCAAAACCGCGTTGTGACCGCCAAAACCTAAGGAATTGGACAGCGCGGCGTTGATCTCCATGGGACGAGCTGTGTTCGGAACATAGTCCAGATCACATTCCGGGTCCGGCGTCACGTAGTTGATCGTAGGATGGACCATCTTATGACGCATGCAAAGGACGGTGGCCACCAGCTCGACCACGCCCGCCGCGCCCAGGAGATGCCCCGTCATGGACTTGGTCGAGGAGATGGCGAGCTTTCGGGCGTGCTCTCCGAAAACCGCCTTGATCGCCTTGGTTTCGGTTTTATCGTTCAACAAGGTGGAGGTCCCGTGCGCGTTCACATACTGGATCTGGTGGGGAGAAAGCTCGGCATCCTTCAGTGCCCTGCGCATGGCCTCCACGGCAGCCGTGGCGTCGGGGTTGGGGGAGGTGATGTGATAGGCGTCATCGGTTGCCCCATAGCCGGAGAGCTCCGCGTATATTTTGGCTCCTCTTTTCTGGGCATGCTCGAGCGTCTCCAGCACCACCACGCCCGCGCCTTCTCCCATGATAAACCCGTCACGGTCTTTATCGAATGGGCGTGAGGCGTGCTCAGGATCATCGTTGCGCGTCGAAAGCGCCCGGGCGGAACAAAAACCCGCAAAACCGAGTGGCGTGATCGCTGCTTCCGTTCCGCCCGCCACAATCACATCGGCATCCCCGTAACGAAGCATGCGCAAGGAATCTCCGATCGCGTGGTTGGACGTCGCGCAGGCGCTGGAAACAGCATAATTGGGACCTGTAAAACCCCAGCGAATCGCGATTTCGCCTGGGGCGATGTTGGAAATGAGGCGAGGGATGAGAAAGGGGCTGACGCGTCGAGCGCCACGCTCGCGCAAGACCGTGTGCTCTTCTTCAATCGTGGAAAGACCGCCAATCCCCGACCCGACGATCACCCCCACGCGCTCGGGAGGGACCGTGCCGGTATCCAGGCCGGCATCACGAACGGCCATGTCGGCCGCCGCAAGCGCGAATTGGGTGAACCGGTCCATCCGCCGGATCGTCTTTTTATCAATATACTTCTCGGGCTCGAAGTTTTTGACTTCGGCGTCAATTTTGCTGGTATAGTCGGTGGTATCAAAGAAAGTCAGCTTGCCCACTCCGCTACGACCCTTCAGGAGCGAGTCCCAAAAGACTTCCAGGCCAATACCAATAGGGGTAACAACCCCCATGCCGGTGATCACAACGCGCTGTTTCATTTCGATTTTATAAACGGAAGTGCCTGGCAGGCGCCAGGCATCCGATGGGAAAGGATTGGACGGCTTACTTCTTCATGTGGGCTTTGATATAGTCAACCGCCTGACCAACCGATTGGATCTTCTCGGCTTCTTCGTCAGGGATTTCGATATCGAATTCTTCCTCAAGCGCCATCACAAGTTCGACCGTATCCAGAGAATCTGCACCAAGATCATTGACGAAAGACGCCTGGAGAGTGACTTCCGAGGCATCCACGCCTAATTGCTCCACAATAATTTCTTTCACGCGTGCTTCGACATCTTGGACTTGCGCCATACAAACCCTCCTTAGCTAGATGTACATCCCACCGTTTACGGACACGACGTGCCCTGTTATATAGGAAGACTCCTCCGAACACAGAAACAAAGCGACCTTCGCGATATCTTCCGGCTCACCGAGACGCCCCAGAGGAATGAGCTCCAGCAACTTCTTCTTCTGCTCCTCGTTTAAGGCATCGGTCATTCGGGTACGAATAAAACCAGGGGCGATGGCGTTGACTAGAATATGGCGCGAGGCGAACTCTCTTGCGCACGTTTTGGTTAGGCTGATCACGCCGCCTTTGGAAGCGGAGTAATTGGCCTGGCCCGCGTTACCCATCTGCCCTACAACGGAAGCGATGTTGACGATGCGGCCTTGCCTGGCCTTCATCATGGGACGTATCGCCGCCTTCGTACAGTTAAAGACCCCTTTTAAATTAACAGCGATGACGGCATCCCACTCATCATCGCTCATTCGCATCAATAAATTATCGCGTGTAATACCCGCGTTGTTGATGAGTATATCAATTCGACTAAACTTGTCAAGCGAGGCCTCGACGAGCTTTTCGCAGTCCGCGATCTGCGAAACGTTCCCTTTGACACCGATCGCTTCCACATTTTGTTCTTTCGCGATTTGCGCCGCCGTGGCCTGGACCAGGGTCTCATCGATGTCCGAAAGCACGAGTTTCGCCCCTTCGGAAGCAAAGAGCGCCGCGATCGCTTTGCCGATCCCCTGCGCGCCCCCCGTAATGACAGCGACTTTGTCTTGGAGTCTCATGAGGTCCCCCTTTGTATGGTCGCTAAAGTGCGACGAACTTCTTCGAGCGTCTCGAGCATCTCAGTCGAGTGGGGATCGAGCTGCTTGTCAATCCTGCGCAGGAGCCCCGAGAGAACCCTTCCGGGTCCACATTCCACAAAGTGGGAGCAACCGATGACTTTGAGCTGCTCGATAGTCTCGACCCATTCTACAGAATGATCGAGCTGTTGGGCCAAAGCCGACTGAAGCGCGGGGCCCTTCTGCCGGCATTGGCCATCGATGTTCATGGCCACAGGGCAAACGGCGTCACGGAAACTGAGGCGGCTCAAGAACGCCCTCATGCGTGCGGCAGCTTCCGCCATGAGCGGCGAGTGGAAGGCGCCGGAAACGTTGAGCGCCATAACGCGCTTGGCCCCGGCCTCGGAAGCCGCTGCGATCAGCGCCTCTACGGCGCCCTTGTCCCCCGCCACGACGATCTGCTCCGGGCTGTTATAGTTCACCGGCACGCAGAGACGGTCGGCGGAGGAAACCGAGGCGCAAAGCCGGACCAAGGTCTCACGACCAAGTCCCAGGACAGCCGCCATGCCGCCCGGACGCTCAGACCCTGCGGCGGCCATCAGCTTGCCACGCTCTCGAACGAGATCGAGTCCCTCGGTAAATCCAAAAACCTCGGCGGCAGCCAGGGCCGCGTACTCCCCGATGCTGTGACCGGCCACCGCATCGGGGACGATCCCCATGGACCGCAGGACCGCAAAGGCCGCGTAACCAGAGGTATAGAGCGCCGGCTGGGCCACATCGGTCTGCCTTAACCGATCTTCCGGGCCATTCTTGCAAGCCTCCAGAAGATCCCACCCCAGGATATGGCTGGCCTGTTCATAGACCTGATGAGCTTCGCGAAAGGTGCCCGCCAGAGCGACGCCCATGCCCACGGACTGGGATCCCTGACCCGGAAAGATAAAGGCGATTTTGCTCATAGGCTAAAACTGAATGACGGAAGCTCCCCACGTCAGCCCCGCTCCAAAGGCGATCAGTTCCACGAGGTCCCCTTTGCGTATCCGGCCCTGTCGACGGGCCTCATCGAGCGCCACGATCGTGGTCGCGGCCGACATATTGCCATATTTCTCAACGTTCACAAACACGCGATCACGTGGAACGTTCACGCGTTGAGCGATGGCCTCGATGATACGAAGGTTCGCCTGGTGTGGGATGAGAAGAGCCAGATCCGTATCTTTCTTCCCCGCTAGCTTCAAGGCACTCTCCGCCGCGGAAACCATTTTATGCACAGCAAGTTTAAACACTTCTCTCCCCTCCATATAGATCGAAGGGGTCTTCCCGGGTTGGCGAGACCCCCCGCCCGGCACATTCAGGATGTCCGTGTGCGTCGCGTCGGACCTCAGATAGGTGGACAGGATCCCACCGGGAGAAGCGCTCTTCTGCAGCACGGCAGCTCCCGCGCCGTCGCCAAAGAGAACGCACGTGTTGCGGTCTTTCCAATCCGTAATGCAAGAAAGCTTCTCTGTCCCAATCACAAGCGCCGTCTTATAGGCCCTCACCGCCATCATTCCCCTGGCTGCTTCCAGCGCGTAGAGAAAACCACTGCACGCGGCTGAAAGATCAAAACTCACCGCCTCACGCAGGCCCAGTGCTCGTTGGACAAAACAAGCGGTCGATGGAAAGAACATGTCCGGGGTGGCGGTCGCCACGATGATGAGTTCCAGCGCCTCCGCCTTGATGCCGGCGTCATCCAGAGCGCGTTTCGCGGCCTGGATCGCCATATCCGAGGCGGCTTCATCTTTCGACGCGATATGTCTTTCCTTGATCCCGGTGCGTGTGGTGATCCATTCATCCGAGGTGTCCACCATCTTTTCAAGATCGTGGTTCGTCAACACCTTCGCCGGAAGATAGGCTCCTGTACCGATGACGTGGACCGCTTGAAGCGTGGGCATGGACTAGACCGTGAGGTGGACTTTGGGCCGCTCATCGGAGAGGGCGCCATCCGCGTGATGCTTGAGCAGTTCATCCTGGATGAGCTGGTTGACGTTCGATTGCACAAATTGGCCGGCCACGCGTATCGCGTTGTAGATGGCTTTTTTATTCGACTTGCCGTGGCAGATGATGCAGACGCCGTTGACACCCAAGAGCGGAGCGCCGCCGTATTCCGCATAGTCGGTGGTTTTCTTGACCGCCTTAAAAGCCCCCTTCATGAGCAGCCCCCCCAACATCGCGATGGGACGAATCTTCGTCTCACGACGGATGATGGCCACCAGTGACTCCGCGAGCCCTTCCGCCAGTTTCAGGGCCACGTTGCCGACAAAGCCGTCACAAACCACAACATCCACCATGCCCTTCGGGATGTCCCGTCCTTCCACATTGCCGATGAAGTTGGGAACATGCTTTTTCATAAGCTCCGCTGAGGCGAGCGTGAGCTCATTGCCCTTGGACGGCTCTTCGCCGATGGAAAGGATGCCGACCTTCGGCGTGTGCCGCCCAAAGACCGCCTTCATGACTTGCCGGCCCATGAGAGCAAATTGCAGCAGATGCTTGGGTTTGCAGTCGACGTTGGCGCCGGCATCTGTGAGCGCGCAAAAACCGGTGAGCGTGGGGAGAAAGGTGGTGATCGCCGGGCGCGACACGTGTGGCAATCGTCGAAGATGCCACAGCGACGCGGCCATCGTGGCTCCGGAGTTGCCGGCGGAGACAAGAGCGTCTGCCTGCTTGTCCGCCACAAGCCGTGCCGCGACCATGATCGATGAATTCGGCTTTTGGCGGCAGCCCGCAGCCGGGCTGTCCTCCATGGTCACCACCGAATCGCTGGGAACAATGCGGATCGGCAGATCGGAGGCCCTCAGGCGCGAGAGCTCTCGTTCGAGCACATCGGGGAAACCCACGAGCAGGATCTCATGGCCGAGCCTGCGGGAGGCCTCGACGGCCCCTTCAAGATTGGGACCCGGTCCGTGGTCCCCTCCCATGGCGTCAACCGCGATGCGAATGCGCTGGGTCACGAAAGATTAGGACTGACCTTCTTCGCCCTTCTTCTTCTTTTCAGCCACCGCGACCACGAGCTGGCCCTTATAAAAGCCGCAGCCCGGACAGACGCGATGAGGGATGTGGAGCGTCCCGCACTGCGCGCACTTGGAGAAGCCGGGAAGTTCCAGGCGTTTCCAGTTGGCTCTTCGCTTATCTCGCCTCGCGGCGCTGTGATGTTTCTTTGGATTGGCCATAGCTACACCTTCCAGTCGTTATCGTTGTACGTGAAAATATCTTCTGGTTTGAAGAAAAACTTGATCTCGCGCTCCGCCGAAGCGGCTGAATCGGACCCGTGCACCGCATTGTAGCGGTTATTCGTGCCATACTCACGGCGTATGCTTCCAGGGGCCGCATCGGGAGAATTGGTCACACCCATCACCGTCCGCGCCCGCGCGATCGCTTCTTCGCCCTCCCACACCATGGCCACGAGGGGCGCTGACGTGATGAAGCGGATGAGCGGCCCATAATACGGCTTTCCGTGATGCTCCTGGTAAAACTCTTCCGCTTGCTGGACCGACAGACGCGTCATCTTCATCGCCCGCAGCCGAAGGCCCGCCTGCTCGAGTTTCGCCACCACAGCCCCGACCACGCTCTTACAAACGGCGTCCGGTTTGGCCAAGATGCAGGTTCTTTGCATTAACGGGAAGCCGGGATCTTTCCCAGCTTTTCGATGATGGCATCCCCCATCTCACGGGTGCCCGCCGTGCCGCCCAGATCGTAAGTCACGTTCTTCCCCTCCCGGATCACGTCCGCGACCGCGTTTTCAAGGCGCCGGGCGGCGTCGGTTTCTCCCAGATGCTCAAGCATGAGCTTGGCGGACAAGAGAACGGCCGTGGGGTTGACTTTGTTTTGGCCGGTGTACTTGGGCGCAGAACCATGAACGGCCTCAAAGAGGGCGCCGTGATCGCCGATGTTGGCGCCGGGAGCGACTCCCAACCCACCGATGAGGCCCGCGCACAAATCCGACAGTATGTCGCCATAGAGATTGGGGAGGCACAGGACATCATAGAGCTCGGGCTTTTGGACCAGCTGCATGCACATGTTGTCGATCAGGCGCTCCTCATAGGCGATGCCCGGATAGCGCTGGGCCACCTCCCGGGCGACTTCAAAGAAAAGGCCGTCGGTGCACTTCATGATGTTCGCTTTGGTGATGGCCGTCACCTTGCGGCGCTTGTGCTTCACGGCATAATCAAACGCGAACCGAACGATGCGCTCACTGTTGGGACGCGAAATGGGTTTGATCGAGATGGCGGCCTGCGGGTTGATCTTTCCGCCGGCCATCGCGATGATCTTCTTCGCTTCCTCGGAACCCGCCGGCCATTCCACGCCAGCGTAGAGGTCCTCCACGTTTTCGCGCACCACCACCAGATCGATATTCTCGTAGCGAGACCGAACTCCTTGGAAGGTCCGGCAGGGGCGCAGACAGGCATAGAGATCAAGTTCTTTGCGGAGCGCCACATTGACGCTGCGAAAACCGGTGCCGATCGGGGTCGTGATCGGGCCTTTCAAGGCCACCTTGGTTTTACGGCAGGACGCCAGCACATTGTCCGGCAAAGGCGTGCCCGCGGTCTTCATAATGTCGACGCCGGCTTCCACTTGCTCCCAGGCGATCTGAACGCCTGTGGCGGCCACCACTTTCTTGACGACCTCGCAGATCGCCGGGCCTGTACCGTCTCCTGGTATAAGCGTCACCTGATGCATGAAATTCCCTCGGAGAAAATAGAAATAAAAAAAACGCCCTAGGCGTTAACGAATAGGCCGTATTATCCCAAGTTCTCCCGACGTGGTCAACACCAGATCAGGGAAGGCTGATTTGCCCCTTATGGAAAAAGATGAAAGAATGACGAATCGTGCCCTATAAGCTCTTGAGAAACTTGGGGCTTTTGGTGTTCACGGGAATCCTCGTGCTGGTCGCCTTCGCCCACCATCACCGGAAAAGCCCCAGGCAAGCCCCTGGGCAAGCGCTTCGCACAACAACCCAAGACTCCGAAGTCGATACCATGGCTTCGCCCTGGACCCGTGAGCTCGTGCCAGAACCCGTATCAGCCCAAACCCTGATCACCGGCGCGATGGTTGAATACTACGACATTTACGGAAATACACCCGAAGAGCTCGCGGCAAGCTTAGACACCTTCGGAACCCAGCGCCAGGGTGCGCCAGCGGTCACGTCTTATCAAATGATGCTCTATAAAGGCGGCCCCACCGACAAGGCCTGCGGTTTCTCTCAGTCGTCCATTCAAGCCGATATTACAATTCTGATGCCGCGATGGCAGGCCATGTCGCAGGCGACCGATGAGGCCAAGCAATGGTGGTCCTATCAAATCCGCGCGCTCGCAGATCAACACAAACAGCACATCGAGAGGATTCGGAAGGAAGCGGAGGAAGCGACGCCCCTCCTGCGCGCCGCCAATTGCGCCACCGGGGAAGCCGCCTTTGCCGAGTTCAATCACCGCCTGGCCGCGCTTCACGGCGACGCCGCCTTTTCGAGCAACGCACCGGATCTTCGATTTTACCAACCCGGTTCGATCGTGGAGACGGTTCGCATTCCCCCTTCCTCCGTCCCTCCCCGAGCGAAGCCTTCGGCGCCGGAGGCCGCTTCCCCCGATGCCTACAATCTTGATCTGCGTTCACTCACCGGAAACACGGTTTCTCTGCAAGATTATAAAGGCCGTGTCCTTTTTTTGAATTTCTGGGCGACCTGGTGCGGACCCTGCAAAGCCGAAATGCCGAGCATTGCCCGTCTCTATGCTCGAATGAAGAACACGTCCATCCTCTTCGCATGCATTTCAAATGAAAACGCGGCGCCTATTCAATCCTACGTCGCGAAAAGTGGGCTGGATCTTCCCCTCTACATCGGCGCACCAAAGCCTTCCAGCGTTTATCGCGTCGGAGGCCTACCCACGACCTTTATCGTATCGAAAACGGGGGCCGTTGCCCTGCGCCATGCGGGTTCCGCCGAGTGGGACTCCGCTGAGATCGAAAAATTCCTCGTCAACCTGAATAACGAATAGCGCGCCAAGCGAGTCTCGCTTTGCCTACGGCATCCCCAATCGAAAAATCACATTGGAGGACCTGTGATCGACGACCTGAGGACACCGTGACCTTGCATCACGAAGCTTCTCTTGTTATCTTCTGGTCTCCATGAAGCGTTTGATCTTTACTGGTATTGGAGTTTTGACCTTGGCGGGGGCGCCTTTGCACGCCGAAGGGACCATCCAGCAAGGCCTGGAGTGGCTCTACCACGCACAGTACGAGAAAGCCCGCGAAAGTTTTGATGCTTATGTTCGCGCCAACCCTGACGATCCCGCCGGGTATTTTTACCTGACCGCAACGGATTGGTGGCATCTGGCCCAGGAAATCGAATACGACCTTCCGGAGATCAAAACCAGACTCGAAGAGAATGCTCAGCGCACGATCGCCGTGGCGAAGAAGCTCTACGACTCTTCCTCGGATCCACGGGTGCAGGCGAAAGCCTCTCTCTATTGGGGTGGCGCCGAAGGTCTCTGGGGACGGTGGCTGGTGATCCAAGAAGAATGGGTCAGCGCCTACTTCGCTGGCAAGCGCGGCCACAAAATGCTCAAGCAAGCGATCAAGCTCGACCCCGAACTTTACGACGCTTACCTGGGGTTAGGCATCTATGACTATTACACCGATACGCTTTCCGGCATTCAGGCGGTCCTGGCCGCCATGCTCATTGGCGGCGACAAAGAGCGCGGCCTCTCGGAACTCCAGCTCGCTATCGAAAAAGGTGAACATGCCAGGGTGGAAGCCATGTGTTTTTTAATTGAAATTTATACCAGCGAAGAAAACACTCCTGAAAAGGCCCTGACCATTGCCGAAGCGCTTCACAAGGAATTTCCGAAAAGCCCCGTCATGCACCTCATCAAGGTCAGCGTTCTCTACACCATGAAGGCCTGGGAGAAGATGATCCCGGAAGCGGAGCGTTTCCTGAAAAACGCAGAGAGCGAAATCCCGTGGTTTACGAAGCACTATACTTCCCCCGCTCGCTATGGCCTGGGGGTCGCGGAATTCTTTGGGAAGCATGACCTGGAGGACGCGGAGAAACAGATGCGAAAGATCATCGCGGAAACAGATGCCAAGAGCCGCTGGGTGAGTTTTGCGAGGCTGCGCCTGGGGCAGATCTATGATTTGAAAGCAGAGCGTGAGAAAGCGCTGGTCGAATACCGTCGTGCCATGACCGGCCCGGATCTCTGGGGCCTGCATCGGGAAGCGGCCCTTTACCTTGATGAACCTTTCACGTTTTCGCCCGCCAACGATCAAAGAACCCCTTGATCCCGCCGGCATGCGCCGGACAATCCTGGGTGGGTTCCGTCCCCCGCAGAAATAACATTTTTCGCCTCTTTAAACATCCGGTGCGCCTGAGCAGGCCCGAGAGGGGGTCAATTGTTTTCCACACGAGACCTTCTGGCTCCGAGAAAGCTTCCGGCGCGTCCAAGACCGATGCCCTTTTCATAAACTCAACCCAGATCGGCAGCGCGATGCTGGCGGAGGATCTTCCTAAAGGCTTGGGCAAGTCATGTCCGACCCAGACGCCGCTCAAAAGGACGCTCGTGTAGCCAATCAACCACGCGTCGTGGTAATTTTCCGATGTTCCGGTTTTGCCCGCCGCCGGCAGCGCAAATCCCATCGTCCGGGAGGCGCGACCTGTCCCCTCTTCGAGGACAGCAGAGAGCATCCACGTCACGAGATAAACCACCTGCGGACGAAAGGCCGGCGCTGTCATGTCACGATGGGCCTCGATGAGTCGAGCCTCCCGTGTGACGATCGACTCCACACTGTAAGGAACGATCCGTTTGCCACCGCTGGAGAACACACCGTAGGCACTCGTCAGCTCCAGGAGCGAAACCTCAGAAGATCCCAGGGCAAGCGAGAGATCCTCACGCAAGGGACTCGTGATCCCGGCGCGGCTTGCCACTTCGATGACGCTCCCAATCCCGACGCGCATGGCCAGACGCACCATGGGAACATTCATGGAATGGACGAGGCTCTCCCAAAGTGAAACTTCCCCGCGATATTGTCGGTCGTAATTCTTCGGACTCCAGGGACCTGTCTGGCCCTTGAGCGTCAGCGGCAAGTCTTCGAGGAGCGTCGCGCAAGTGACCTCTTGGCTATCAAGCGCAGCCAGCGCCACAAAGGGTTTAAACGCGGAGCCCGGCTGGCGTTTTGCCTCGGAAACATGGTCGAACGGATGGGTCAGAAAATGGGTCCCTCCCACCCACGCACGTACCGCGCCCGAGCGTGGATCAAGGGCCACCAAGCCCGTTTGCGGACCCTCACTCGCCATCCTTCGGGCCACACCCTCCGCCTTGGGCAGAGGGGGGCGTGAGGGGACCGCCGCGACCGCCTCCTTCTGCAGCAGGGGATCCAGCGTCGTGAAAATGCGCCAGCCCTGGTTTAAGAGGGCGGTCATTTCATAGTGCTCGGAAAGGTCGGCCCGCAGCCGGGCGAGAAAATACGAAGAAGAACTGGCCTCTTTCTGAGGTGCGAGGAAGATTTTTTCATACAGCGCTGTTCTGTACTGCTCTTCAGAAATAAATTCCTGGTCCCGCATGAGGCCGAGCACGAGTCGTTTGCGCTCTTCCGAGAGAGCGGGCGAATGCCGCGCAGAGTAGCGGCGCGGGGATTGAAGCATCCCCGCCAACATCGCACTTTCAGCCACGGTCATCTTTCGCGCGGGTTTGCCGAAGAGCGACTGGCTGGCCGCTTCCATTCCGATGAGCGACTTCGCGCCGTCCTGCCCCCAATACACCTGATTCAGATACATCTCCAAGAGCTGCGACTTGGAATAGCGGATCTCGAGATAACCCGCGAGAATGGCCTCGAGGAATTTCCTCCGCCACGTCCGGCGCACGTCCAGAAAGATGGAACGGGCGAGCTGCTGCGTGATGGTACTGGCCCCCTGCTGGAGTGACGCGTGGCGCAGGTTCACCCATAAGGCGCGCGCGATGCCAAAAAGATCAAAGGCGCCATGTTGATAAAAGCGTTTATCTTCCATGGCGAGAACCGCGCGCGGCACATGCGGCGGGAGTTCCGCCACCCGAACGCGCATTTTGGGGGACTTCGCGTAAGCCTCCCATTCGGCGAGCACCCCGGGTTCAAGCCGCCAAGCCGCCAAGTTGGCGTCGCCAGAGAGGGCCTTCAGCTGCTCCAGCTTTCCGCTCGAAAACTCCATACGCATCCGTTGCGCGGGGTAGTCCTTGTCCGGATAGGCGAAGGAACGTGTAAAGATGATGAGGGAAGACCCATCGGCCGCGAAGGATCCCGGTTCTTGAGGAACCCCTGCGATGCGCTTGTAACCGAGCATCTCAAGCCATCGTGTGACGCGCTCACGGCTCAGCCGATCCCCAGGCTGGAGGTCCAAGAAGCGGCTATAGATGGTGGTGGAAGCGGGGACGGACTCCGAACGGAGAAGGTTTGAGAGCGTGTTTCGTTCTCGAAGAAGAAAATAGAGGGTGATTCCGGCCAGCAAAAGACCCGTCGCCAGACAAGCAGACAGAAGCCAAAGCCAGAGACGGCCCCTCTTCATGTTCTTTCCCAATAAGGGTGGAGAACGCCCCACTGTTCAGGATTGATGAGGAGAGCGCGTTCAAACTGAACTCGAAAATGGTCCTGCATGCGAAGGACTTCCCTGCGCAAGAGACCGGACGCTGGGAGGATCGGATCATAAAAGGTCAAGCGGTAGAAGCCAGGTCGCTGCCGCAGGATAAAACCCGGGATGACAGCGGCCTGAGCGCGAGCGGCCACAAACCAAGGGCCTAGAGGCATACGCGTCCAACCCTTCGCCAGGGGCACAAGCCTCCCTTTTTCGCCAAAAGGGATATCGGCCGCAAGCGCGAGGAGCCGACCGTTCTCAAGAGCCTGGAGACAGTCCTGCGCCGCGCCACGGCTCGCTGGGATCCATTGCACGCTCTTCTCGCGCTGTCCGAGAATCCAGCGGACCACAGAATCTTCACGGTAGAGCGCGTAGAGCCCCGTCATCGGGTACCCTTTGTTGAACAAATAATTCATCCCCAATTCCCAATTGCCGATATGCGCCGTCACCAAGATGACCTTCTTGAACCGCTTTAAGGTCGTGTCGACAATTTCCGCATGGTCGACCTGCAGGTTTCGAAGAAGCTCCCCGCGCGGGCAAAAGAAATCGACCGAGGTCATGGCGAAGTTGGCAAGAAGCTGCGGCGCCACCACCTTCGCGCGCGTCGGCCCCACCAGAGGCTCAAGATTTCGGACCAGGACTTGCCGACGGGAGAAATTCAGGCCATAGACAAGACGTGCCAAAATCCGGGCGGTCTTATACCGGGCCGCGGAGGGAATTGCATACTTGAAAATAAATTGCAGCGATTGGTAAAGAAACAGCACCCGCTAATCCTGGGACTCTTCGATGATGGCCCGGATGCGGACCCGGATGGATTCCGTGCAGGTCTCTTCACAGCAGGATTTCTTGAGATGGTCTTGGATCCGCTTTTCAAACTCAAAGCGCTCCAGGCACGGGCGACACGCTCTCATATGGCGCTCGAGGTCCAGCCAAAGAGACTCATCGAGATCGCGATCCAAGATCTGGTAAAGGCGCTCAAACCATTCTTCACAGTTCATAAAGCAGCCTCCCCCTCTTTTTCTTTGACGAGACCGGACTCGACCGCCTGCTTCCAGAGCGCCTTCTGGAGGAGCCTCCGCCCACGCCAAAGGCGGGAGCGCACCGTGCCAATCGGGACCGATAAGATATCAGCGATTTCCTGATAGGAGAAATTCTGGACATCCGAGAGGATGACCGCCATCCGAAACTCATCGGGGAGTTCATCAATCGCTTTCTTGAGGTCCTGGCCCAGGATTCGATTGGCCAGAGCTTGGTCGGGGTAATCAAACGGGTTGGGGCTTGCCCCGAGGATCCGGTCATAGAGATCACCGCCCGCGCTTGAGTCAGGGTTTTGCGGCTTGTCGAGTTCCACCATCAAGGGCGAGCGCTGTTTGTGGCGGTATTGATTGATATACGTGTTGGTCAGAATTTTGTAGAGCCAGGCCCGGAGGTTCGTGCCCTGCTCAAAGCTTCCGAAAGCCTTCCAGGCCTTGGTGTAGGTTTCGCTTAAAAGGTCTTCGGCCAACTGTTTGTTTTTGGTCATGCGCACAGCCGAGGCGAAGAGCTCATCGAGATATTTGAGCGCCTGCTGCTCGAAGATTGTCTTGTTAGAGGCTGGAGGTTCCATAAGTGCGGGCATATGCCCTATAAACGTTCGATTTAATGAGAAGTTCCTCCTTCTCCCACCTGCGGTGGGAGAAGGTCGGGATGAGGGCACCTGAAAGGCATTGCCCTCACCCTGCCCTCTCCCGCCTTACGCCGGGAGAGGGTGATGTTCGCCAATCAATACTGAGGCACCGAAGCATCGACATCCTGAGACCACGCGAGGATGCCGCCTTTGAGGTTCTTCAAGCGCGTAAAACCAAGGTTTTGAAGCTCCTCGATCGCCTGGGCGCTGCGAGCACCCGACCGGCAATGGACCACAATCTCATCAGCGCGATCCAGCTCCCGCGCGCGCTGGGCCACCTCCCCGAGGGGGATGAGCTTGGCGCCGGGGATCTTGGCGAGTTGATACTCCTGCGGTTCCCGGACATCCACAAGGAGAAACTTGTCCTTTCGATCCATCTTGACCTTAAGCTCCCGGGCTGTGATCTCAGCGATGCCGTGGGCGCGCGCGGGGGCTTGTTCCTGCCCGAGGGCCATACCGCAAAACTGCTCGTAATCGATGAGATGCGTGACGGTCGGATGTTTGCCGCACACGGGGCATTCCGGGTCCTTCTGGAGCTTCACTTCTCGAAACTTCATGTCCAACGCATTGTAAAGAAGGAGACGACCGATGAGCGGTTCGCCTTTGCCCAAGATCAACTTGATGGCCTCGGTCGCCTGAATGAGAGCGATCGTGCCCGGCAAAATCCCCAGCACGCCGCCTTCGGCACAGGATGGCACCATCCCCGGCGAGGGTGGTTCCGGATGAAGACAGCGGTAACAGGGCCCCTTTTCACCCCAGAAGATGGTCGCCTGACCCTCAAAGCGAAACACACTCCCATACACATTGGGTTTCTTGAGTAAGACACAGGCATCGTTGATGAGGTAGCGGCTTGGGAAATTATCGGTTCCATCGATGATGACGTCGTATTCTTGCAAGATGCCCAGGGCGTTCTCAGACGAGAGTTTGGTCCGGTAGGGGGTGACCTGGACGTTCGGGTTGATGGAACCGATGCGGTCCTGGGTGGCCTCGACTTTGGGCCGGCCCACATCCTTTGTGCCGAAAGCCACCTGTCGCTGGAGATTGGTCAAATCGGCCAGGTCAGAATCAACTAAGCCCAGCCGCCCTATCCCTGCCGCCGCCAGATAAATGGACAAGGGAGAACCCAGGCCACCACAACCCATAATCAAAACACTCGCTTTTTTGAGCTTTTCCTGGCCTTCAACACCCACCTCGGGCATCATCAAATGACGGCTGTATCGCAGGATTTCTTCCTGACTTAACACCATAACACGGTCCTTTCAGCGTTTACTTTTCTGATGGAAGCGTATTTTACTATATGCGAATAAACACTTTGCGACGGTACAAGTACCAGAAGAAGGCCAGCCACAGGAGGGTATAGCCGAGGGCGTAGGCCAGGGAAGCGTTCTGAGCGCTCAGGAACGGACGAAAGAGATGGTCCGAAAGGAAAAGCCGCAGATTGCCGGGCGTCCCGTCAAGCCTGGGCATGTGCCAAAGGTTCTGAAGCTTCAGGAATAAGATGTGCAACACATAGAGCGCGACGGCGTTTTTGCCCAAGATTTCAAAAGGCTTGGACCACTTCTTCCAACCCTTGATTTCCACGAGTCCATAGACGACCCCAAAGACGACGAGCGCCCAGCCCGTGGACAGGAGGACGTAGGAACTGGACCAGAGGGCCTTGTTCAAGGGAAAGAATTGGCCCCATTTCCAACCGGCCAAGAGAAACACAAACCCGGATTGTAAGAACCCTGTGACCTTGCGCTCGGGTGCTCCAGGGCTTGAAAGCCAGTAGCCAGCCAGATTGCCTAAGAGGCCGCTCGCGATGGCGGGGAGGGTGCTCAAGAAACCTTCCGGATCATAGACGGGTCGATAGAGGTGGGCGCCAAAGATGGCCCGGTCGATGTAGGCCGCAAAGTTCCCTTCCGTCGTTAAATCGCCTATTGGAAAACCGGGGGTTTGGAGGTGTGTGAGCATCCACCAGTATCCACCTAAGAGCGCACAGACCGCCGCAATCTGCACAGAGATGTTGGTCCAAAGATAGAAAAGGGCGCCAAAGAAGTAGCAGATGGCAATCCGCTGCAAAACACCTGGAATGCGAATGACGGCAAGATTGTAGTGTGGAAAACCGTTCAGCAAGAGCCCCAGTCCAAAAAGGATGAGTGTGCGTTTGACGACTTGAACGAGCAGGGCTTGTCGGCTTTCCCCTTGTTCGAGCCGCCTCCTCAAGGAGAAAACGAGAGAGACCCCCGCGATGAAGACAAAAAAAGGAAAGATGAGATCGGTGGGCGTAAGGCCGTGCCACGCGGCGTGCTCGAGCGGCGCATAGGCCGTTTCGTTACCGGGACTGTTCACAAGAATCATCGCCGCAATGGTCATTCCGCGGAAGACATCGAGGGAAAGGAGACGGTTGGTTTTTTCGGACATCAGGCGACTTTATACATTATTTAAGCGGGAAGCGGCACCCCGGAAACGACGCACGGCGCAGACGCCCTGCGATGGAGACATCCCCAGGAGCAGACGGCAAATTTCGGAGGCATGCTTGGGGCTGTCCCTGCCTCTTGATGAGTTTGCTCCATGCTGTCTCCGCCCTTGACTCTTGTTGTGAATTGGAGATGGCCATCCTCAGATAGTACGATGAGCACCTGCATGATCGAGCTTTCGACCCTTAGCCACCAGTTCAATGCGCCCCAGAACCGCTTGTATGCGCTGCGTGAGCGACTTCTAAGGCAGAAGACGAACATCTTAGACCTCACATCAGGCAATGTCACGGCTCATGAAATTCAGTTCCCGGAAACCATTCTTCGCAGAGTCCTCGCGCGCGCGACGCGTCAAACACGAACCTACCAGCCCGAACCGATGGGCCATCCCAAAGCGAGACGAGCGATCAGCCAATTTTATCGACGGGAGGGACTCCCAACGCAGGAAGATCATCTCCTCCTCACCCCCGGAACCAGCATCTCCTATTGGTACGTCTTGAAGGTCCTGGCCAATCCTCACGATGAGATCCTGGTGCCAGCTCCCTCCTATCCGCTCTTCGACGCGATCGCGGAGATCTCGCAGGTGAAACTCGTGCCCTATCGACTCCGTGAGGGTCTCCGGTGGGCCATCGACTTTGATCAAATGGAGGCAAGCATCACGGCGAGGACTCGGGCCGTGATCCTGATTTCCCCCCACAACCCAACCGGTGCGGTCGCGACGGATGAGGAAGTACGCGCCTTGGGCGAACTCGCGGGACGCCATCATCTGGCGGTCATCTCGGATGAAGTGTTTTCACCTTTCGTCTATACCGAGCATCCACTTCCCCGACCCGCCAAGACCCGGGCCCCCCTGGTCTTTACGCTCAACGGTCTCTCCAAGATGCTGGCACTGCCAGGGCTTAAGATTGGATGGATTCTTGTGAGCGGTGACCCCTCGTTGGTCAAAAAAAGTATCAGGGCACTCGAGATGTTCTCGGATACCTTTTTACCCGTGAACGAGATGGCGCAGGCGGCGCTGCCGTCGCTCTTGAGCGAGAGCCGACGATTTCAGCATTCCTATTTCAAGAAGCTCAAAGAGAGGAGGGACCTCGCGGCCCATCTCCTTCAGGCCAGCCCGGCCGAAGGCGGATTTTTTATGACCCTCCCGCTTCGGGCCATGCGTTTGGATGAGGAAGAGCTCGCCTGCCGTGTGCTGGAGAAGCACCACATCCTCCTCCACCCTGGCTATTTCTACGCGATGCCGGGAAGGCATCTCGTGCTGAGCTTCGCAAGCCAACCGAAACGATTGGAAAAGGCCCTGCGTTCTGTTATTTCGGAGTTGAAGGGAGATCGTTGGGGATGGGACCGTTGAGTATTTGTCCGAGTCGCGCAAAGAAATCCGCGAACGCCGTTTTGGGATCACCGGCTTTTCCGGTCTCAAGCTCCAGCGACCATTTTCCACGCTTACGGTAGCGCACCGCGACGACTCGGACGCCCGTCTGGTCCGCCGTTTGATGGACATGCTCCCAAAGCTTCGCCAGTGGATCCTCAGGACTAAAAGCCGCTTGGGTCTCACGCTGCTTCACACGGACACCCATTTCTTTGAGCAGTTGATGCACTTGTCGCTCCGTTTGCTTGGTCGTCCAGCCTTCCCGATGGGCTTTGCGGGCAAGCGACACCTGTTTGGCGCGATCGGGGATCTTGCGAAGGGAACGGGTATGGCTTTCCGTGATGATGCCCCGAGGTATAAGATCTTGGATCTCCTGCGGGAGCTCCAAGAGCGCAAGGCATCGAGCAATCGCGGCCTGACACTTCCCCACCCGTTGAGCAATCGCTCCCTGGGTCAGCTCATAGGGCTGCTCCACCAGTTGTTTATACCCACGGGCCTCTTCGATGGGCGATAAATCCACTCTCTGGAGGTTTTCAATCAACCCCTTCACCGCGGCGTCTTCGTCACTAATATCGATGACACGAGCATCGATCGTTTCCCACTTGAGCATTTTGGCGGCTTTTAAGCGCCTCTCTCCCACAACGAGCTCATAGGCGCTCCCGACCTTGCGGACGGTGATGGGCTGGATCAGTCCTTCTTGCTTCATGGAATCGGCCAATTCTTTTAAGGCGGACAGGTCAAAGTGCCGTCGCATTTGGTGCGGGGAGGTGTAGATATAGCCGAGGGGAATTTGCTCGAGAGATAAGGCGGGGAGGGGACTGCTATCCACCATGGGCAACGTTTTACTGATTGGGGAGGCCACCTGTCAAGTCACTCTAGAGGACTTGAAGCTCGACAGGCTCCGACCACACGCGGCCTTTCCAGGCCCGGTGACCTTCCGCCACGTAATCGACTTCATTGTGATAGCAGACCCGGATCTGATAGATCCCCTTCCGCTTGATGCCGAAGGTGTCAGACAGATCAAGGGTGCGCTGAATGGATTCCCCGCGTTCCAGTATCACGAAATCTTCGTCACGGATCGAGAGCGGCGTCACGAGGCTTCTGATGTCGACCCGTTGTCCATCGGGGCCTGTGACCCGAAAGGAAAGCTCACCCTGCAGGCGCTCGTGGTTGACGAGCATCCGACTGTTCAACAAGAGCGGCGTGCTAAAAAGATTCGTAAGGATCACGGTGATTTCGATGGGGCCGTGGACATCATATTTTGGAGAAGCTTTGAGATAGACTTCCAAAGGTATCTTTCTGCGTTCGGCGGCTCTAATTTCAGACAAGGTCTTCGTGGCGGGATCCAGGGCGAAGCCCGGCGAAAGGACCGAATCCGACGCCCCTCGCAAAGGCAGGGCGCCTACCGAAAAAATAAGCAAGCACAAGATAAGCCACGGCCACCGGAATGATTTCATCGCTAAATTCTACGGGTTCCAGAAGGAGAAAGCCATGGTCGGGAAGGCCATATTTTCAAGGTCAAAGGACCTATGGCTAGGGAGAGACCTCGGAAGGCGATTGCGGAGTTCTTGTCAAATGTACTGGAAATAGGGCAACGCCCCTTTCGTTGAATGTCTCTTAGGCCGCGACCTCCAGCTTCTCTCTTTCCACAAATAGTACTTCAACCAATTCCGGCTTTGCGATCGGCTTCCAGAACTGCGCTAAACGCTCAATGACCTTGTAGACGAATGCCACGCCTGTTCGGGATTTCTGGAACCGGCGCACGACTCGCGTCCGCAACCGCACTCCCGCGAAGACCGACTCAATCGGATTGCTCGTCTTCAAATGGACCCAGTGCTCCTTCGGAAAGTCGAAGTACCTCAGCAACGTGTCATGATCCTTGCGCACACAAGCCGCAGCCTTCGGATAGCGAATTTCAAGATCCTCAGCCAACAAGGCCAACTGGTTCTCCGCGTCTTCGCGGCGCTCCGCCTGATAGGCCACCCGCAGGCGATTGAGGACTTCATCCTGCTTAGCCTTCGGCACTTTATCCACGACGTTGCGCATCTTGTGCTTCCAACACCGTTGATCCTTCGCCGAGGGATACACCTCTGCCACCGCCTCCCAGAGCCCTCCGATCCCGTCGCCGATGACCAACAGCGGAGCAGGCATACCGCGCTCCGCGACCCCTCTCCAGATTTCCTTCCAGGAATCCCGGCTCTCCCGGTAGCCTTCCATCAGCGCGATCAGTTCCTTCTGGCCTTTCGCGTTGACGCCCACCAGAACCAGAAGCGCTGTGTTCTCTTTTTCCAGCCCCGCTTTTAAATACACGCCGTCTGCCCAGACATAGGCGTAACGCGTCTCCGATAGGTCCCGGCGACTGAACGTAGCCAGGTCCGACTGAAACTTCGCCGATAGACGCAGGATCGTGCTGGCTGATAAGGTGGCTCCATCCCCGATCAGTGCTCGCAACGCCGGCTCAAAGTCCCGACTCGAGAGTCCCTCCAGGTACAGCCGCCGGAATAACTCCTCGACCCCTTCCGTCCGCCGCTGGTAGGGCCGCAAGATGCTCGACTCAAACTCGCCTCCGTCCACCTGGGGCACCGATAGCTTCAGCCCCGCCCCCAACACCGTCACCTTCCGCTCCCGCGTTCCGTTCCGATAGCCTTTCTCCAGATTCTTCGCCCGTTCATAGCGCCGACGCTCTAAATACATCGTCACTTCTTCTTCCAGGGCCTCCACCAGCATCTTGCGCGCTCCTTCACGGGCCAGATAATCCACCATGCTCTCGCCTTTGTGCTGAGTCCCTTTCTCGTTTACAATGGTTTCCATAACGGCGTCTCCTTTTCGTTTATTGTCCGCTCGAACGGACAGGTTTGTGTGTTTCAACGAAAGGGTACGCCGTTTCTATTTCCTAAGGCAAATCCTTCCTTGCCTTAAAACCTATTTCCAGCACTTTTGATGGTAACTCCGATTGCGCAGACCTGAAGTTTTCCTCCACTTGCTGGACTGTTTTGCACCCCGGGATCACAACAGAAACAGCTTGTTTTGACAGCACAAATCGTATGGCAGCCTGGGCAAGAGTTGTCAGGTTCTGGTCAAGTGTTTTCTTGAATGATTCCGCCTGAGCAACAATCTGCGCTTGATACTTCGATGGCCACTGGTGGCGAATATCTCCTACGGGAAAGACCGAATCCTTTGTGTATTTGCCGGTCAAAAACCCATTGGCCAGGGGCTCCCGGGCAATGATGCCAACACCAGATGCCACCGCTCTTGGGAATAACTCTTCCGCGGCGACTCTTCGCAAAACGTTATACGTGACCTGTAGGGTCGAGGGTTTGCCGATCTTCATGGCGAGGAGCCCCTCTTGAGGGTCGTGAATCGAAATGCCGTAGAAACGTATCTTCCCCTGCTCTTTGAGCTTTTCGAGCGGTTCAAAGATCCGCCCTCCTTCAATAAGGCTAAAAGGAGGGTTGTGCAGCTGGTAGAGATCAAGGAAGTCCGTCTTCAGGCGCTTGAGGCTTTGCTCCACCGCCAAGTTGAGATGGGCTTCTGAAAAATTAAGCCGTGGCGGTTGATGGTAAAAATCGCTCCCTCCCTTGGTCGCAAGAATCACATCGCGTCGACGGCCTCGGAGGGCCTGGCCAAGCAGTTCCTCGCTATGGCCGTGGCCGTAACAATCTGCGGTATCAAAGAAATTACAGCCCGCGTCAACCGCCTGTGCGATCGCACGGAGGGATTCTTCATCCTCCACAGGACCATAGCTGTTTCCATATTGATTTCCGCCAATGGCCCAGGCTCCGAAACCGATCTCGGAGACTTGCAGGCCCGTGGAACCAAGAGGACGATATTTCATGTCTTGATTAGTGAGCAGGCGAAATGAAAGCGTCGGCCGCTTTGATGGAAGGAGGAGCTTGGTGGGCTCCAACACCGACTGAAAGATGCTTTTCAGGCACGTCCGTCCAAGGTTCCATGGGCTTGCCGGCGGCATTGACCGGCACGAGCGGCCTCCCCTGGGCATCCTTGAGCCAGGTGATTTTGAAATCATCTCGAGAGGTAAACATCACTTCATACGCCAGGGTGTGATGGACCGACTTGGGGTTGGTGGGGCAAGCTTCTTCGCAAAGCCGGCACCAGTTGCACTTGCCGAAATCAATCGTGTAATTCTGGATCACTTTTTTACCGGCCTCGTTGCGCACGCTCTCCAAGGCAATGCAATTGGAGGGACAGGCCCGGACACACAGGTCACAGGCGATGCACTCGTCGATATGGAAGGTGAGCATCCCCCGAAAACGCTCGGCCATGGTAGCTTTTTGTTTCGGGTATTGGAGGGTGACCTTCGGCTGAAACATGTATCGGAACGTCAAGGCGAGACCCTTGAGCAACGCGGCCGAATCATTCCAGACGGTCTTACAATAATTCACTTTTGTCGTCCTTGTGCAATTACGGGATTTGACTGCGGATCCACTCGGAGATACGCGCATCAGGGAGGAGCGCTTTGGTATTGAAAGCGTAGGTCAAACCTCGCAGTTCAAGTCCGATGCGGTGTTCAATTCCCCCCTGCGAGAGAAGGAGGGTCACGACCAGCGCCCGGGTGCCTGCCTGCTCGGCAGCACGCACACGCCCACGAAGGTATTCCACAGCTCTCTGCCGGGTCTCGGGCGGGGCATCATCGCGAAGGGTGACCGCTTCCACCGTCTTATACCCTCCGCGTTCTTTCAAACGGCCGGAAAGGCTCCGTAAAATCTGCAGCCAGCGGTCATTGTCCGAGTGGTCTCGGGCGCCGCGCGAGACGAGAATGAGGCTCTCCTTGTCCGGTGATGCGCTGATTTCATGCGCGCGATCGAGAAGGATTTCCACGACCACGGCTGAATCATTAAGAGGCTCGAGAAATCGTATCGCCGAACGCTTACGCAACGGGAACAGTGGATTATTCATGAAGCCGGGTTGAACGTCGACCCCGAGAAGATACTTCCACTGGCGGACAATCTCGGAATAACTGGACACGACCAGGGGCACCACATAGATCGTATTGGCCCCGCCGCTTTCCAAAGTCTCAAGGACCTCCTGCAGCTGAGCGCGGCCCGCCGTGGTGTCCGCCGCCCCATAGTAGATGCGCGTGGGATAAGCCAGTTGGGCCGCCTTCACAGCCTGCTTCACGTTATTTTTCCACGCCCGATCACCATGGGCTGTCAAGATCAGCACCGCGGCGTCGGATTCCGCGGGAAGAGGTCGCGGGAGAATAGAGAGTAGAACGGAGAGTATGAAAACGTTCGGAAGAGATGTTCGTAAGCGATTGATCATTAGGCGTACCGGTTCAGGAGCTCCCTAAAGTATTTTTCATCATCGCGAGGGAATTGTCCAATGATATCACGAAGACGCTCGTTGAAAGTTTGGCGTGTCTCGTCCTTGTAGAACGTTCCGAGAAAAATATGCTCTTTGTCCTGCCACAATTGCAACGCTCTCATTTTGCTGGATGAATTCTCATAGGGCGCGATCGGCGTAACCTTCTTCCCATAATACTTATAGGTGTCGTTAAATACCACACACGGGGACAATGTATGAACGAATGAAAACCCTTTGTGATTGACCGCATCAACCATGAGATCCGACAAATGCTTGAGCTGCCCGGAATAGCCCCGTGCGACATACGATACGTCATAGGCCAGGGCCAGTGCAATCGGGTTCAGGTTTTCTTCTGAGACTCCATAAGGACTCGACTTCCCCTGGAAGCTCTGAAGGGTGGTCGGGGAGGCTTGACCCTTGGTCAGGCCATAGATGTTGTTGTCAAGCATGATGTAGGTGATGTCGATATTGCGTCGCGCGGCGTGCGGGAAGTGACCGCCGCCGATGGCCAACCCATCGCCATCCCCGCCAACCGCAATGACGGTGAGCTTGGGATTGCCGATCTTCACACCCATGGCCGTGGGAAGCACGCGGCCATGGACACCATGGAAACCGTAAGAATTCACAAAGATAGGAAGCCGCCCGGAACAGCCGATCCCGGAGACCACTACGACGTTCTTCGGGTCCAAATCCATCGTGACCAGTGCCTGATAGAGGGCGTTCAGAACGGCAAAATCGCCACACCCTGGGCACCAGGTGATTTTGACTTCCGATTTATAGTCTGTTGTGGTATGGGACATCGGCTCTCCTATCGCGCCAGGACCGCTCCAGCCAGAGGCTTCACGGATCCGGAGGCCACAGCCTTAATTTTGTCCAGAACTTCTTCGGCATAAAAAGGTAAACCCTCGCACTTGGTCAGGGCGATCGTGGGGACGAGGAAATGGGAGCGCAACAGTTGATTGTACTGGCCGCTAAAGTTCAGTTCCGCGACGATGACCTGCTCCACGGAGCTTAAGAACTCCTGGAGGTCCGCCTCGGGAAATGGATAGATCATCTTCACCTGAAGGTGCGCGACCGGGATCCCCTCCTTCGCCGCCAGGTTGACGCCTTCACGGAGGGCCCCTTGGGTCGAGCCCCACCCCACGATACCGATCTTGGCCTGGGGGGCGCCGAAGCGGGCCGTGAACCCTTTTTCCCTGGAGCACACTTCAATCTTTTTGGCGCGTTTGGCTGACATCTGAGCGTGCATCTTCGGAGTAAAGTTGGGGGAGCCTTTTTCAGAATGCTCAAGACCTGTCGCGGCGTAGCACCCGCCTTCCATCCCAGGCAGGGCCATGGGTGAGATGCCGGTTTCGGTCATCTTAAAACGAACATAGCCTTCACGGAGGTCCTTGTCCGTTGGAAGCTCTCGGTTGAGGAGCGGGACCTTCTTGAAATCAGGCCATGGAAATGTCTGGGTACGGTGCGCCAGCGACTGATCCGTAAGATAGACCACGGGACATTGGTATTTTTCTGAGAGGTTAAAGGCCTGGATCATGTAATAGAGACTTTCTTCGACATCTCCCGGAGCAAGCACAATACGAGGCGCATCCCCATGAGCACCATAGACCGCCAGATTCAGATCGCCCTGTTCGTTCTTGGTCGGCATGCCGGTGCTGGGGCCCGCGCGCTGGGCATCGACGACCACGCAGGGGATCTCGGACATGGCGGACAGTCCTAAGAGCTCCACCATAAGGGCAAGACCCGGGCCGGAGGTCGCGGTCATCGCTTTTTTACCTGTATAGGAAGCCCCAATGACGGAGGCAAGCGCTGAAATCTCGTCTTCGGTCTGGACCACGCATCCACCAAATTTGGGAAGGTCCTTATCCATGAATTCCAGGATATCCGAGGCGGGCGTAATAGGGTAGCCGCCGAAATAACGGCAACCAGCGGAAATCGCTCCAATCGAAAGCGCCTCGTTGCCCGACATCACGATCCGCTTGATGGGCGACTTCGTCGCATCAAACTTCGGGAGGGCCTTTTTGAAGGGGTGCTTCTCAATGAAGTCATAGCCCGCTCTGAGCACTTCCAGGTTCTTCCCCAGCACCGCTTCACCCTTTTTAGCAAAACGCTCTTTCACCATCTCTTGGAGCAGATCCATCGACATCCCTAAGATTTTGGCGCATGCTCCCAGGGCCACGACGTTTTTCCCAAGCTTGGATTTGACGATCTTGACCGTGATGTCGTCCAGTGGCACAGGGTAAGATTCAAAGGCGCCTTCTGGTTTCGAGAGGGCCGGATCATAGACCAGAAGGCCATCCGGTCGGAGGGTGTTGCCGTGAAGCTGCCAGGCTTCTTCATTGAACGCCACGAGCAGATCCGCCATCTGGCCCTGTGAAAGGACGGGACCGTCGCTGGCGCGGACCTGGAACATAGCCGGACCGCCTTTGATTTCTGCCGGGTAGGTACGGAAGGTGTACACCTCATAGGAAGAGCGGGCAAGGGCCGTGGTCAGCATCTCGCCGCAGCTGATGACCCCTTCGCCGCCTTCACCGCCGATACGAATCAGGATGTCTTTCATTCCAGCCACTCCCTGTTAGAGACCGGCGCCCACCGGCGTTGTCTGCAAGGTTCCATGGATATATTTTTCGGCCGCGACCGCCGCGGTGGTCCCGTCACCGACGGCGTTGGTGATCTGCCGCGTGAGCTGCTGGCGCACATCACCGACCGCGAAAAGCCCCGGAATCGAGGTCTGCATATTTTGATTCGTCAGGATGTAACCGAGAGCGTCCTTTTTGAGCGGTTCTTTGACGATATCGCTGTTGGGCTTAAAGCCGATATAGACAAACAACCCGTTCACGGGATAACGGGTGATCTGACCCGTCTTCACATGCTTGATGTCCGCCCATTCCAGAAGATCAGAACCGCCCACCTCAGCCACTGTGGCGTTGAGCACAAATTCTATTTTGGGGTTTTGCCGCGCCCGTTCCTGAACGATACGGGAGGCACGGAATTCCTCCCGCCGGTGAACGAGATAGACTTTGGACGCGAATTTGGTGAGATAGACGCCCTCCTCCAGCGCCGCGTCGCCGCCGCCCACCACCACCATGGGTTTGTTTCGGAAAATCGGCAGGGGGCCGTCGCAGATCGCGCAGTAGCTCACGCCTTTGGTCCAGAATTCTTTTTCCCCTTTACAGCCTAAATAGTTGGGGCTGCCGCCTGTGGCGACAATCGCCGCCCTGCCCTGGAGGACGCCTTCGGACGTTTCCACTTCAAAGAGATCGCCTTTCTTGCGAAGGCTTGTGGCGTTCGTGGAAAGAATCGGAGTCCCCGCCTCTTTGGCGTGGTTGGCCATGCGTTCCGCGAGCTCTCTGGCGTCAATCGAGGCAAATCCCGGATAGTCCTCAATCACGCCTGTCTTATTGATCTGGCCGCCGGGAAGCTCCTTCTCGAGGACCACGACCTTGAGCTTGGCGCGCGCGCCGTAAAGACCCGCCGCTAGGCCCCCCGGACCGGCGCCGACCACGATGATGTCGTAGAGTTCGGCCATAGGGCTCCTTATGCCATATCCACAATGATGTCGTCCAGACCCTTGCCGGCGGGAACCATCGGAAACACCTTTTCCTCCGGGTTGATATAGACGTCCATCACGACCGTGCGGTGCTTCACCTCTTTAAGAGCGCGCTCGAGCATAGGGGTGACTTCATCCTTTTTCGTGACGCGCAGTCCCAGCGCTCCTTGGGCTTCCGCGAGCTTCACAAAATCCGGAATATAGGCGAGGTCCTTGGGGTTGAATTTGGTGTCCTTTTTCGGCTTGCCGGCTCCCGCCGTTAAGCAGATGGAGGCAAAGCGCTTGTCGTAGAAAAGCTCCTGCCATTGCCGCACCATCCCGAGAAAGTAATTGTTGAGGATGATGACGAGCACCGGGCACTTTTCCATCGTCGCCGTGGCCAGTTCGGAGGCCGTCATTTGAAAAGAGCCATCGCCATCGATGCACACGACGATCTTGTCCGGGTTGCCAAACTTGGCGCCCAGCGCGGCCGGGTAGCCATAGCCCATCGTGCCGAGCCCTCCGGAGGTGAGAAAGTGCCGGGGTTTTTTCGCCTGATACCACTGCATGGCCCACATCTGGTGCTGTCCCACGCCGGTGGATACGATCGCCTCCCCCTTCGTGAGGCGGCAAAGCTCATCGATCACGTATTGCGGCCGAACGATACTGTCCTTCTTATACGTGAGGGGGTTTTCCTCGTCCCAGCGCTTCACCTCTTTGATCCAGGCGCTGTGGTCGAGTTTCGGCACCGACTCCGCGAGTTCGCTCAGCACATGCTTGAGGTCCCCCACGACCGGGCAATGCGCGTGGACGCTCTTCGAAATATTCGCGGGGTCAATGTCGATGTGGATTTTCTTGGAATGAGGCGAGAAGGCCTCGAGCTTTCCTGTGACTCGGTCATCAAAGCGCGATCCCGCGGCGATCAAAAGATCGCACTTCTGCATGGCGATATTCGTGCTGTACTTGCCATGCATGCCGAGCGGCCCGAGATGAAGGTCATGATCGGGAGGAAAAGCGCCGTTGGCCATCAGCGTCCAGGCCACGGGGATGTCGGCTTTTTCCGCCAGCTTGCGGAGCGCCTCGGAAGCGCCTGAGAGGATGATGCCGCCACCCACATACAGCAGGGGCCGTTTGGCCCCCTTGATGAGCTCCGCCGCCTTCTTGATCTGGCCGGGATGGCCCTTGACGGTTGGCTTGTATGAGCGGATTTCGATGGTGTCTTCCCAATCGTATTCAGTTTTAGCGCGCTGAACATCCACCGGGATATCGACCAGCACGGGACCGGGCCGGCCCGAGCCGGCGATATGAAACGCCTCCTGAAGCGCCCGGCGCAGATCGCGGACATCCTTGACGAGAAAATTATGTTTGGTGATGGGGCGCGTGATGCCCGTGATATCGGCTTCCTGGAAGGCATCCGAACCAATCACATCGGTACGGACCTGGCCCGTGATCGCGACCACCGGAATGGAATCCATGTTGGCAGTCGCCAGTCCCGTCACCAGATTCGTCGCGCCGGGGCCGGAGGTGGCAAAACACACCCCGGTCTTGCCCGTCGAACGGGCATAGCCATCGGCCATATGGGAGGCGCCCTGTTCGTGGCGCGTGAGCACAAAGCGCAGGCCCGATTGTCCCAGGGCATCGTTGAGCGGGAGATTGGACCCGCCAGGAATGCCGAAGACGACTTCCACACCCTCGCGTTTCAAGACTTCACACACGATTTGGGCGCCGGTCATTTCCATGGTAGGGTTCCTTTCTCTTTCTTCACAGACTTTCAATATAGTGTAGCAACGTTCTCACAGGATGCCCTGTTCCCCCCGTGGGGCAATAGGGCTGGTCCGCATCGGTCCAAGAAGGCCCTGCGATATCGATATGGACCCAAGGTCGGCCATCCACAAACTCCTGCAGAAAGAGTCCACCGATGATGGTGCCGGCCTCCCCGCGCCGCTTGCCAATATTTTGGACATCTGCCAATTTACTCTTTACGTCCGCCTGATAATCCTTGTCGAGCGGAAGTTCCCAGAACTTCTCACCTGCCGCTTCACCCGCCGCCTTAAGCTCCGAAAAAAGTTTGGGCGTATTGGTCATGACGGCGGAGATCCGGTGACCGAGTGCGACCACACAAGCCCCCGTGAGGGTCGCGATATCCATCACAACGTCCGGTTTCTTCGAACAAGCGTAGGCAAGAGCATCCGCAAGCACGAGCCGGCCTTCCGCGTCTGTGTTCAGGACCTCGATCGTCTTGCCGTTGTAGGCTTTGAGAACGTCTCCGGGTTTTTGGGCGCGTCCGCCGGGCATATTCTCGGCGATCGCCAGATACCCCCGCACTTCGAGGGATGGTGCAAGCTCCGGCAGAACGCTCATCACAGCCAGCACCGCGGCCGCGCCGGACATATCGTCCTTCATGGTTTCCATCGACTGGGCCGGTTTGAGAGAGAGCCCGCCCGAATCAAACGTGATCCCCTTGCCCACCAGCGCAAGCACTTTCTTCGCCTTCCCGGAAGGCTTATAAATGATTTCCACAAAGCGCGGGGGCACCGCGCCGCCGGCGCCAACGCCCAGGATGGCACCCATCCCGAGTCTCTGGAGATCTTGGGTCTCGTAAACTTTTACCGTAAGGGCGGCCGTCTGGATTTTTTTGGCCTCTTGGGCCAGCCGCTCCGGGTTCATACGGCTGGGCGGCTCATTGATCAAATCGCGCGCCAGCATCGTCGCCTGGCTGTAGAGCTTGGCCCTGCGCAGGGCCATTTTGGCCGCCACACCCTGCTGCTCCAATGTCACGACCACCTCTTCCACAGGCTTTGGCTTGTCCGCGGAGGGCGTCTTGTGCTTGTCGTATCGATAGGCCGCCAGATAAAGGCCCTCGCAAAAAGCCTGAAATTCCTGCGCCTGAGCCGGCCCCCAGGAGGCTTGTTCGAGCGCCGAGACATGAAGTTTCTTGAGGTCCAAGGACTCGGCCACACGCAGCACTTTGGAGGCGGCCCGCCGCAACACCTCATTGGAAAATTCCTTTTTCTTGCCTAGACCAATCAGAAGGACCCGTTGCGCGGGCCTCGCGTCTTTCGGACGATAAAGAAACGTTTCCAGCTCCTGAGCTTTGAATCCGTCTTCCTTCGCGAGGGCGGGCGCCTCCTCTTCATAAACAAAGCGTGCCAGCGTCTCGCCCTTCCCTTTCCATTTCTTGGCATCGACGAGCGTAATCGTGAGCATGGTTTATGCCACAGCCATCATGCGGTCGATGGCGGTCCTGGCCCTTTCCGCGATGGCTTCCGGGACCGTGACTTCATACTTCAGGTCCTGGAGCGACCAAAGCACTTTTTCCAGCGTAATTTTCTTCATATAGCCGCAAACGGCATTCTCCGAAGCCGGCAGGAACGTCCGGTCCGGATAGGCTTTGCGCAGACGATGGAGGATCCCGATTTCGGTGGCCACAATAAACTCGGAGGCCCTGGAAACGGCGGGACGTTTGTAGATGCCTTCCGTTGAAAGCATTTGTCCGGCTTGCATCAGATAAGGCGTGGTACAGCCGCATTCCGGATGAATCAGCATCTCGGCCTGGGGATGCTCTTTCTTCAAGGACTCCACGTGCTGCGTCGAGATACAGGTATGGACACCGCAATAGCCGGGCCATAAATGGATCTTGCGGCCTGTTTTCTGTCGGACGAAGTGGCCCAAATATTGATCCGGGATAAAAAGGATTTCCTGATCCGCTGGAATGGACTCCACGATGCTCACGGCATTGGTGGAGGTGCAGCAGTAATCGCTTTCGGCCTTGACCTCAGCGGATGTGTTCACATAGGCCACGACAACGGCGCCGGGATGCTCTGCCTTCCACTTTCGAAGGGCCTCCGCCGTGATCATGTCGGAGAGCGAACAAAGCGCTTCCAGATCTGGAACGAGCACCGTTTTCCGCGGGGCCAGGATTTTGGCGGTTTCCGCCATAAAGTGGACCCCACAGAACACGATCAGATCCGCATCGGTTTGGGCCGCCTGTTGCGAAAGACCGAGAGAGTCCCCGACAAAGTCCGCGATGTCCTGAACCTCGCCGATTTGGTAATTGTGCGCAAGGATCACCGCATTCCGCTCCCTCTTGAGGGACTGGATCTGATCAACGAGGGTATCGTGTGGTTTTGAGGCGCCTGAATTCATGAGATGGTGGTGAGTTTCTCCTCTTCGATGGCGCGCGTGTCCTGTGTGATCTTCATCGCGCAATACTTGGGCCCGCACATGGAACAGAACGGTGCGTCCTTAAACCCTTCCTGCGGCAACGTCGAGTCGTGCTTGGCTTGGGCCGCTTCTGGATCGAGCGAAAGCGCGAACTGCCTCTGCCAGTCAAAATTGAAGCGGGCACGGGAAAGTTCATCGTCCCGGTCACGAGCGCCTAAGCGGCCGCGCGCGATATCCGAGGCATGCGCCGCGATTTTATAAGCGATCACGCCTTGGCGTACGTCCTCCGTATTCGGAAGCGACAGGTGCTCCGCCGGGGTGACATAGCAAAGAAGCGAGGCCCCCGCCCATCCGGCAAGCGCCGCGCCGATCGCAGACGTGATATGGTCATAGCCGGGCGCGATATCGGTGACAAGCGGTCCAAGGACGTAGAAAGGCGCGCCATGGCAGATGTTCTGCTGGCGTTCCACATTCATGGCCACCTGATGCATGGGCACATGACCCGGGCCTTCCACCATCACCTGCACGCCCATCGCAACCGCGCGCGCCGTCAGCTCCCCCAGCGTATCGAGCTCCGCGAACTGCGCGGCATCGGAGGCATCCGCAAGACAGCCGGGCCGGAGGCCGTCCCCCAAGCTATAGCTCACATCATAGGCGCGGAGGATTTCCGTGATCTCGTCAAAATGAGTGTAGAGAAAGTTTTCCTCATGATGCGCGGTGCACCACTGCGCCATAAGGGATCCGCCGCGGGAGACAATTCCGGTAATGCGGTTCTGGGTCAGCGGGATATGTGCCTTGCGCACACCGGCATGGATTGTGAAGTAGTCCACGCCCTGACGCGCTTGCTTCTCAATTTCATCGCGCATGAGGATCCAGGTGAGCTCCTCGGGACGGTTGACTTTCTCTAAAGCACCATAGATCGGAACGGTGCCGAGTGGCACGGTGCTCGTCCGGACCATGGCTTCTCGAATGGCATCCAGATCGCCGCCCGTCGAGAGGTCCATCACGGTATCAGCACCGTAATGGACAGCCTGATGGAGCTTGTCCAGTTCCTGGTCAAGGTTGGAGGTGGTGGAGGAGTTCCCGATATTCGCGTTGATCTTACAGGTCACACCCGCGCCAATGCCAATGGGATCCAGACGATACTTCAGATGCTCCGTGTTGGCCGGAAGAATAAGCCGACCCGCCGAAATTTCATCACGGACAAATTCAGGCGTCACGCCTTCTTTTTCGGCGACACGCTGCATCTGCGCGGTGATGATATTCTTTCGGGCTGCTTCGAGTTGCGTCATAACATCCTCCTGCCCCGACGGATTCAGTGACCGGGGCTAACTGACAGAAATTAGAGGCTTGGTGTTCTCGGTTTCGGCGTTCAAAACGCTGACGCGCGCCGCCACCCAGGCGGCGGCGCTCTGGAATGCTTTTGCCTGGGCGGACTCTGGCTTGGCGAGCGTTACGGGCACGCCCTGGTCTCCACTCTGACCGATGGCCGGATCAAAGGGCACCTGGCCCAAAAGCGGGACCTCGTATTCTTCACTCAACGTTTGGCCGCCCTGACCGCTAAAGAGGTCGATGTGTTGGTGACAATGCGGACAATCGAGTCCTGCCATGTTTTCGATAATTCCGAGCACCGGAACACGCACCTCGCGAAACATCCCGATCGACCGGCGCACATCCGAGAGCGCGACCGCCTGAGGTGTTGTGACGATGACCGCGCCCGACAAGGGCACGGTCTGCACCAAACTCAGCTGGGCGTCTCCCGTTCCCGGCGGAAGATCCACCACCAGGTAATCGAGCTCTCCCCAGGCGACGCTGGTTAAAAACTGTCGAATAACCCCATGGAGCATGGGTCCCCGCCAGATGACGGGCTTGCCGGGGTCGACGAGAAATCCAAGGGAGATCACCTTCACACCGTACTTCTCAAAGGGGATCAGCTCTCCCTGGTCATTCACGGCGGGACGCTCTTCGGGGAGCCCCATCATCATGGGGATGTTCGGCCCATAGATGTCGGCATCGAGAAGCCCGACCTTCGCACCGCTCTTCTGGAGGCAGACGGCAAGATTGACGGATGCCGTGCTTTTCCCCACCCCCCCTTTGCCGCTCGCCACCGCAAGAATATTTTTAAGGCCGGAGGGAAGTTTCGCGTTTTCGCTCAGCCGGGAGTTCGTCTTCACTTCTGCGGAAAGCTGAATCTCAACGGACCGTACGCCTGGCACACGCCGGACCGCTTCTTCAGCTTCTTGCTTCATCTTGTCTTTCAAAGGACAAGCGGGCGTGGTCAACATGAGGGTAAACCGAACCGCCCCTCCCTCGACCTCCAGGTCCCGGATCATGTTGAGCGTCACGAGGTCCTTGTGCAGTTCAGGTTCCTGAACTTTCCCAAGGGCCTCTAAAATGGCGTCGTTTTGAACCATAAAATTATGAAGCATCCCCCAAACTCCCCAAGACCGTAAGAGGGGATTTTAATTCGCCGTAGCTGATCGACTTCGCATAAGGAAGAAGCTCCGACATAATCATCAGATAGGCCCAAATGGGAAGCGGACTAGGACACCCCTGAATCAGAACGTGTTTGCCCTTCAGCTTCTGCCAATCGTAGGCCTGGATCGCTTCGCGGAAGGGGTTTTCCCGGAACATCCCGCCCGAGAGAAGCTCACGCGGGTCAACAATCTCCATGCCGGCTAGACTGAAAAAGACTCGCCGCAGCCACAGCTCTTGGTGGCGTTGGGGTTATGGAACGTGAAACCCTTGCCTTGGAGACCGTCTTGATAGTCCAGCTCCGTACCGTTCAAATAGGGCACGCTCTTGGAATCGATCAGGACTTTGATCCCCTCGATCTCCTGGATGTTGTCTTCGGCCTGCGCTGAATCAAAGCCAAGCACATAGGAGAAGCCCGAACAACCACCGGCGCGTATGCCAACGCGTAAGCCGATTTCTGGTTTATTTTCCTTGGAAAGAAGCCGCTTCACTTCTGAAACGGCGCCCGGGGTCACCGTGATCATAGAGCCTCCTTACGACTCAGACGAACTCATTAAGAATGGAACGATCGAGCTGTCTAAAGGGTTGCTTGGCGAGCGGGCCGGCCATCATGGCCGTCTCGCCGTCCTCATAAACGGGTCGCTCCTTTGCGTAAAACACGCCGATGGGAATCCGGTCGCCCCATTCGTAGGCCTTTTTCATTGCCGCCTCAAAATCCAGCGTGTTATGTTTTTCGTCCTCGAGCTTATAGACGCGCTGCTTAAAGAAGGGATAGGTGTTGGTCTTGTTGTAGGTCACGCAGGGGCTGAACACATCGATATGCGAAAAACCCTTGTGCTGGATGGCCTTCTTCATGATCTCCGCCAGATGCATAGGCTCACCGGAGAAACCCCGCGCGACAAAGGAGGCTCCACCGGCAAGGGAAAGAGCAAGCGGATTGAGCGCGTTCTCCAGGCTGCCCGTGGGCGTTGATTTGGTCTTCGTCATGCGCTCGGTCGTGGGAGACGTCTGTCCCGTCGTAAGACCGTAGATCTGGTTATCCATGACGATATAGGTCATGTCCATGTTGCGGCGAATCGCGTGAATAAAATGCCCCACCCCGATCCCGTAGCCATCCCCATCACCGCCAGCGGCAATGACCGTCATGGCGTGGTTGCCGAATTTGGCCCCTTGGGCGACCGCAACCGAGCGGCCGTGCAGCGTATGCAGGCCGTAGGAATTAAAGAAGCCCGGCAGGTTGGAAGAACATCCGATACCCGAGACCACCATCACCTCGTGGGGATTAAGGTTGAGATCGGCACAGGCTTTCTGAAGAGCGTTCAGGACACCGAAATCTCCGCATCCGGGACACCAGTCTGGTTTTACTTCCGATTTAAAAACCGCGACATCAGCCATGGGGGGATCTCCTTCTAGACAGCGGCGCCGACACGGACCACATCTCCCGCTTCGGCAGCGCTGTTCTTCCTGGAAAGAATGTTCTTGATCTCACGGTACGCCAGACCGGCCGGAAACGGCTCGCCGTCATATTTTAAGATCCGGTCTTTGATGGTGAAACCGGTCTCCATACGGATGAGACGGGCCATCTGGGACGTGAAATTGTTTTCGATGATGATGGGCCGCTTGGCTTTGCTCAGGACCGCGAACACGTCCTCAGAGAGAAACGGCGCGATGACCTTGATCATGAGGATGTTGGCGGTGGTGCCCTCTTCCTCGAGGCGCCGCTGAAGGGCCTTGAGCAGGTTATAGGTCGAACCCCAGCCCACCAGGGTCACATCGGCATGGGCCGGGCCTTCGAGCTTCACCGGGAAGAGCTTGGAGAGCTCTTTTTTCGCGTACTCCATTTTGCGCATGCGCTTTTCCATCATCTTCTTGCGCATGGCGGGATCCGTGAAAACGTCCGAGATCACTTCCCCGCGCTCGTTGTGCTCATCCGACGGCGACACGTAGGTCGCATGGGGCGTTCCGGGATAGATGCGCGGCGAGATGCCGGTCGGGGTGTCTTGATACCGGAGGTAGGGCTTATCGCCTTTCCATTCCATCAGAACATCGCCGCGATCGACACGCACGTGAAGATCGAGCCCGTCCACGGTCTCGGTGTGCTCCGAGAGCATCAAGTCGGACAGAAGAAGGACCGGGCACTGATAGCGCTCCGCCAGGTTAAAGGACTCCACCGTCGTGTAGTAGGCATCCTCAATGGTCTGCGGCGCCAGGATCACGCGCGGAAAATCACCTTGACCGGCCCCGTAAATCTGGAAGAGGTCTGCCTGTTCCGTTTTGGTCGGGAGCCCCGTGGAAGGGCCACCACGCTGAACATTCACGACGACCACCGGGGTTTCCAGCATCCCGGCAAGCCCCACCGCTTCGGTCATCAGGGCGAACCCGCCACCCGAGGTGGCCGTCATGGTCCGAACGCCCATCTGGCCAGCCCCCACCGCCATGTTCATGGAAGCGATTTCGTCCTCGCACTGCTTCATCACCATGCCATGCTTGGGCCCGTTGGGCGCAAGGAAGTGCATGATGGAAGAGGCCGGGGTCATGGGATAGGCGGAGAAGAATTTGCAATTGGCAGCCAGCGCTCCGACCGCAAAACCCTGGTTGCCCGTCATCACCAAGCGTTGCGTTTTGGACAGTTCAAGACCGAGGCCCAGATTCGTCCAATTTTGCTTCGCGAAGTCGTAACCGGCCCGGGCCGCATCGATGTTCGGCTGGACCACTTCAGGCTTCTTTTTGCCGAAGCGCTCCTGAAGAGCTTTCTCCAGGGACTCCACGGGCAGTCCCGTGAGGTACATAAAGGCGCCGGTCGCCACGGTGTTTTGCATGATCGGGAGCTTCGCGAGCTTGCTCATCGGCAGGCCCATGCTTTGGATGCCGTTCACCAGGTGTTCCGGGCGGACCTGAAGTTTGTCCGCATTAAAGAGGATGCCCCCTCCCTTTTCGACGCCTAAGGCATGCTGGTCGATGGTGTCCTGGTTTAAGGCGATCAACAGATGACAATTTTCCGGCTGGGTATAGACTTTCTCGGACCCCGCGCGCATCTGCCACCAAACATGCCCGCCGCGAATGACGGATTGATAGCTGTTGTAGGCGTAGACATGGAGCCCGTTGCGGGCGAAAATTTTGGCGAGCGACTCGCCCACGGACGCAATGCCGTCTCCTGCCGCACCGCCAACCCAAACCGAAACTGTCTTTCTTTTCATTCTCTTGTGCTCCTTATGGTATTAAGACCGCCGGAAAACCTGGACTCGCAGGAGGGCGCCTTTGTGGTCGAATTGTACACGATCCAGCTGTGAAATGTCACGAGGATGAGACACCCGAAAACAGAGCCGCCGCCTTGCGCAAGGAGGCCACCAGAGCGTCGACGTCTTCTTGGCTGTTATAAATATAGAAACTGGCTCGAGCGGTCCCGCTGATGCCCAAATCTCGCATGAGGGGCTGGCAGCAGTGATGTCCTGCCCGGATGGCCACCCCATCCTGATCAAGAAGGGTGCCGATGTCGTGGGGGTGAATGGTGCCGTAGTTGAAGGAGATCACCCCTCCTCGCTGATGGGCCCCCGGCGGCCCATAGAGTTGGATGTGGGGATCGCTGGTCAGCGCCTTGAGCGCGTAGGCGGTAAGCTCCTGTTCGTGCTTGCGAACATCGGACATCCCGATCCTGCCCAGATAGTCGAGCGCCGCGCCAAAAGCGATGACGCCCGCAATGTTGGGAGTGCCCGCCTCAAACTTCCAAGGAAGCTCATTCCAGCTGGCTCGCTCACGCCACACTTCCAGGATCATGTCCCCACCACCCTGATAAGGATCCATGGCATCCAGAAGTTCAGGACGCCCGTAAAGCACGCCCACCCCGGTGGGGCCAAGCATCTTGTGCGCGGAAAAGGCGAGAAAATCGCATCCCAGCTCGACCACCCGTGTCTCGAGATGCGGCACCGACTGTGCCCCGTCGATGAGGACCTTGGCCCCCGCGGCGTGCGCCTTGCGGGTGATCTCCTGGACAGGGAATATACTCCCTAGAGCATTCGACATGGCCGTGATGGCGAGGAGCTTCGTCCGGCCTGAAAGGGCCTTGTCGACGGAAGCTAAATCGAGGAGCCCATCGGCCCTCAGGGGCAGAAAGTGGAGCCTCGCTCCGGTCGCCTGTGCCACCCTCTGCCAGGGAATGAGATTGGAGTGATGTTCAACGGTTGACAGCAAGATCTCATCGCCTGCCTTCAGAAATTTTCCCCCCCAGCTCTGGGCCACGAGGTTGATGCTTTCGGTGGTGCCGCGCGTGAAGACAATGCTTTCGGTCGCGGGCGCGCCAATCCAGGCCGCGATCTTCCGGCGTACCCCTTCGTATTGGGCTGTGGCTTCTTCACTTAAAGTGTGAAGGCCACGATGAATGTTGGCGTTCGATTCCGTGTAATAACGGGCTTCCGCTTCGATCACGGCGAGCGGCTTCTGCGTCGTCGCAGCGTTATCCAGATACACGAGGCGCTTCCCGTGCACTTTTCGCGAGAGGATCGGGAAATCTTGGCGGATCTTCGCGGGATCGATCATGCGCGCACCTCGGGGTAGAGCAGAGCGGCCCGCTCCAGCGACATCGCGGGGCGCGGCTCCTTCGTGTGGCGTGCGTCCAGCATCCCCGAGGGTGCGACGCTCGACACCTGCCGGTTCTCGTGCCGGACGCCCCGCCCCCAATGATGAAGTTGCCGGTAGTTCACGCGGGCCACTTCTTGGACATAAAGTTCGACCGCGCTGATCGCCAGAGCCTCTTGGTCCCAGTCCAAGGACAAGAAATCATCCAGGAAGGAGACCTGGCTTCCGCGCTCGGCAATGAGCAAGGTGCGCGGAAAGACGGCCGCATGAGGAGTCGTCATCCAGTAGCAGGTATGAAAAGGGAGCTCAATCTCAACATGCGCTGGAACGAAGAGGAACGTCCCCCCCTTCCAAAAAGCCGTGCTGAGTGCCGCAAAGGGGTCCTCGCTCCCCAATTGACGGGCCAAGTAGCGCTGGACCAGTTCCGGCACCTCACGCACCGCGGTATTCAAATCCATGAACAAGACACCTCGCTTGGCTTGCTCTTTGGTCATCGAGCGCGACAGAACGGTGGCATCACGCTGGATAATCAGACCTTCTTCATCCCCGCGTTCTTCGATGACGTCTTTCAAGTCACGCGGCCACTGGTGGCTGGGAACAGACTCGCTCGGGGGCTCAGCGTAAGCGGAGAGGCCGATCGACGTCGGACGTTGGACGTCGGACGACTCATAAGCTTCCCAAGCCGAAACACGCAGATCGACCATCCAGCCAGGTTCCTGGACGGACTCCGAGAGCCTCAGGACCGAGGCTCGGCTAAAGGGATTCTGCGTCTTCATTCGTATCCGTTGGGAGGGTGAGACCTCATACTTGGAACCTCAAAAAAGGCAAATCCATTTCCAGTTTCTCGCCGACCGTCTTCTCATCCGCCACCAGCTGCGCCAGAGAAATACGATCCAGCGCCTGCCAAAGCCGGCGGGCGATGATCTGCCAGATGGGCCGGATGCTGCAGCTTCCCTGGTGGCCGCAATCCACACGCTTATTGAAATGATCGCAGGTGTCCTGAAAAGGGGCTCCTTCGAGCACCCGGACGATCTGAGCCAAGGTGATTCTTGCGGGTTGGTCCGCCAGGGCGAACCCCCCTTCGGTGCCGCGGAGGCTCCGCACGATCCCGGCGCGCCGAAGTTGAAGCAAAATCTGTTGAGCGAATTGCTTGGGCACATGTTCGGACTTGGAGATTTCCGTGATGGACAAGGCTTCGCCTTCTGCTTCTCGGGCCAAGCGCAAGAGGCAGCGAAGTCCATACTCCGTCTTTGAGCTAATTTGCATCATCGGATGGCTAATAGGATACCATACATGACTTAATCTATCAAGAATTGAATATTGCTATCTTTTAGATGCGTTTTGCTTGACTATAAAAAGCCATGATGCTTCTCGCTGGAAAGAAGGGTTGCGGCGGTCGCGAGCGACGAGACTCACGTAATGGTAGCCTGTCCGGTTGCTCTGAGACATCACAAATCGCATCTCGCCTGTTTTAGGATCGATGGGCGCGACGTGCCAATCCTTCCCCAATTTGTCTACGAGGATTTGGGCGGATTCGGGAATGATATCCTGCAAATTCTGGATTTTGGCGCGGATTTCCTGCGGAATGTGCTGTGTCCTTTCACCGTCCCGAGGCGACAAGTCGCTCAGCTCGATAGGCTTGGGCTGAAAATATTGAACAAAGGTTTTCAAAGACGTTTTCCGAAAGACGAGACGGCGCGCCAGCTTCAGGGGGTCCATACGACCTGTGATATTGCCATCCACGCAAGTGAAGGCTGTGCGGTAGCCGGCCTGTTGCGCCCTTTCGACGACCAACTCATCATAACCACCGTAAGGATAGGCGAGGGACGTCACCGGCTGATGGAGATGGGACTCCAGAAGTTCTTTCGATTCGCCTAATTCCCGATCGATCCAAGCGACGTACGCCGGACGGCTCATCGGCTGACCGGGATGGGTGAGCAGGGGATGTGTCAAGGAATGGCTTTGGACCGAGACCCCCTCTTGGGCCATCGCCTGCAGGTCCTCCCAGGTGAGAGAGGAGGGGTATCGGCTGATGGCGTGGGGATAGACATAGAGCGTAAAGGGGTGGCCGTACTTTTTCAGGATCGGCCAGGCGACCGTCTTGGCCGTCTTGTAGCCATCGTCGATGGTGATGAGGACGGAGCGCTCCGGCAAAGGCGTGTGGTTTTGCTGATGTTCCAGGAATTGAGCAAGAGAAATGACCGGGATTTTTTGCACGGCCAAGTAGCGCATCTGATCCTCGAAACGACGGCTGGAAACGTTATAGGGCGTCTCGAGGGACAAGCCAAAGGTGTGATAGCACAAGACGGTGACCACGGGCGGCTCGGGCGCAGGCGTCGCCGGAGTGCCGAAGAGAGAAGGGAGAAGGGCGAAAAGAGAAAAGAGGGAACTAATCTTTGTGGTTGCGGACAAACCGCTTGATCGCGGCGATGTCTTTGGATGAGGCGACGGAGAACTTAAATCCAATGGCACACCGCGTGGGTTTGAGCGCCATAATGTTGAGCGCTGTTGACCAGGCCACCATCGCATCGATCACGATCTGGGAACGCGGAAAGGCAATCGCGACCTGGACTTTCGTGCCCTCGGTCAAAAACGTGGTGGACGTGACCGCCATTCCCTGCTCATGGAGGTTGAGGGTCTCGCAGGTGAACTTGTTGACCCCGATCCCTTCGACAGTGACCGGAAGTTTGATGGTGACACGCTTGAGTTGACGTCTTTCCTGGGAATGCTCTGTATCGAGGACCATCGTGGAGTGAATTCTACATTGCCTGTTGTGGAGTGTCAAACAGCAGGAAGCCCTCCCAAAAGCTCCGGTAATTTTCTGCAGCGCTGCGTTTTGACGTAGGCCACACATAGGTCCCAATTTTTCACCGCTCGGTCGCCGCGGCGACCAGGTTTCTCGCCTGCTTCGGGTACCCTTGGCTTCCCTCGGAGGCGGTTCAGACTACCGTCTGATCAATTGTCGGCCTTTTGCGGCAGTTTTCGCCGCTCCGACCCTCTGTTCGGTTCTTTCCCTCCGTCGATGCCTTCGGTGTCGCCGTCCCGTCAATCAACCGGTAGACGCGATCACCACAGACAGCCCCAACACGCCATAGCGCGCCTCTTCAAAAACCCGCCGGAACGGGTAGTTTTCCGGAATCTTTAACCACAGATAGCGCGACTTCCGGCACACTGTCCCGGCCAAGCGGATCAGCCGGTGCCGCAGCGTCTGGATCGTGAAGCTCTGCCAGGCTTTCGGCAGAACCAAATGCTTGAAGGCTGCCGTGACCACCGACGCCAACATCGCGATCTGGAAATAGGCGGCATTGGCCATAAAATCCCGGCACGGCAGCTTGGATAATCCAAACCCACCCTCGCTCTTCATCTCCCGGTTCACGTTCTCCGACCCATCCTGCCGGTTACGGTGAAATTGCAGAACCAATCCCGGTTCCCATGTGAACCGCGTCGCCACCGCATGGTATTCAAAGTGCTCCTTATCGAAAAGCTCGCCTTGCGGCTCCTGCTGCCAGCGCACCACGACCAACCGAAATGCGGCGATATCCTTGTCCGCCTCCCCAAAAGCATGCACCGTCTCGGCAATCTCAGATCCCTTATGGGGATAGACCGGCGAGTTGTACTTCTTCCAGGCCTTCTCCGGAATCGACCGAATCGCTTCCAAAACGGCATCATCCTTGCGCGCCGTGATGGTGAAGTCCACCCCGGCCCGATCCAATTCCCGAACCACCTTCGCCTGATACCCCGCGCTGTCTGAGCGCGCCCTCATCCGCAAACCGGAAAACTGCCGCAAGACCCGCCGCAACAAACTCGCCAGGTTCGCCATCGGGCTCGCATTGCCTGCCCGAAACGCCCCGGCCAGCGGCATCTTCAGCTCCGCGCAACTGACCATCACCGGACAATACCCTTCCAGTCCATCGTAATTCATCAAGACGCCTTCCTTCTGTGACTCCAAAAAATAAGCGTCGATATCGATCGTCACAATAGACAGCTCGCAGGCCCGGATCACCTTCGCCGCCGTCTTGAGCTGGACCCATCCCAACCCATGAATCGTCTTGCGCCCAAAACGCCGAAGAAATTCGCCCAACGTGTTCGCTGCCGGAAAATCCCCCAGCAAGCGCCGTATCCCCTCGTCCCCTTGCAGCAGCCCGATGTCTTCGAGCGCTTCCCCGCCCGCCTGGATCGATCCCATCAACCCCAAAATACTCTCGGCAGGATCGTATCCCCGCGCCCGCTCCTTCACCGGCAGCGCATTGAGCCGCTCCTCCAACCCCAGGCTCCGTGCCGTCCCCAACAACAACGGCAGCCCTGCAAAACTCGTCACCGCTTGATCCGTCGTCGAGACCTTGTATACGTCCAAGTTCTTCAGTAACATAAAAGCACCTCGCAGTTCAGATTCCACTCTGGCTTGCGAGGTATTTTATTGCCTCTGCGCGTCGCTGTAAAATCACGCGCTGCACCCTTTTTCAAAGCCTCCTGTGTTGACCCCTCATTTTTCACCCAATAAGTGAAACCCTTCGTCTTCGATCCCGCCACCAACACCTACACCAAGGCCGTCGATGGATCCCCCGCTGACGGCCGCGGGGGATGACGTCAGGGGTGGCTTATCGGATTATTTGGGAAGCCCTTCAGGCCCACCATCGAAAGCAAAGCAGGGATGGGCTGTCTTAGAGGCCCAGCTGGAGGCGCGCGGCGGAGGCGGCTTAAAGGCCTAACTGTAATCGTGCCGCCTCCGACATCATGGAGGCGTTCCAGGGCGGATCAATCACGAGTTCGACCTGTGCCGCCTTGACACCGGGGATGGCTTTCATGCGGCGCTCCGCGTCAGCCTGCATCACGGGGCCCATACCGCAGCCTGGCGCGGTGAGCGTCAGTTTGACATGGACTTGGTATCCGCCTTCGGCGAGGGCTGTGACATCGTTGGCGTAAACCAGACCCAGCTCCACAACATTGACCGGGATTTCGGGATCATACACGCCCCGAAGCGCCTCCCAAACGCGTGCTTGGAGTTCGTCTGCGCTTTGAGGGGCGTCCGTGACCGGGTTCGACACGGTCACCGGACCCAGGGGCGCCTCGCCGATGGCATCGGCATCCTGCCCCGAAACCCGGACCATCGTCCCGTATTCCGTCACCACCGTAAAAGTGTCACCCAAGGCCTGGGTCAGGCGCACCGATGTTCCTCGGATGAGTCGGACCTTCAACCCTTCCGGGATTTGGACCACTTCCAGATCGCGTGAGACTTTAACCGGGTCTTTGACGCTCATAGCGATTCGGTGTTGACCTGCCCTTTCTTTTCTTCAAGCGCCGAGCGAAGCGTGTGCCAGCCGAGCACCGCGCATTTGACGCGAGCGGGAAATTCCGAGACCCCGGCAAAGATCGCCATTTTATCCGTGGGGTCTTCGGGAGGTGGGTTCTCGCCCGTGACGAGCTGGCGAAATTTTTCAAAAAGGGCCGCCGCTTCCTGTTTGGACCGTCCTTGGACCAAGTCAGTCATAACCGAGGCGGAGGATTTCGAGATGGCGCAGCCGTTCCCCTGAAAACTGACCTCTTCAATACGGTCTCCGTGGAGTTTCAAATAAACGGTGACTTGGTCCCCGCAGAGGGGGTTATACCCCTCGGCCTGGCGTGTGGCGTCCGTCATCGCACGGTAGTTGTGCGGGTGCCGGCTATGGTCCAGTATTACTTCCTGATAGAGGTCGTGAAGTTCAGACATGGGAGTAAAGCCGCCTTGAGCTCATCGATTTCCACGAGCTCGATCATCTCGCTGGCGAAAGCATTGATGAGCAGACGCCTCGCCTCGTGGAAAGCCACGCCGCGTGAGCGTAAGTAGAAAAGCTGTTGCTCGTCCAACTGACCGATGGTCGAACCGTGCTTGCATTTCACATCGTGGGCGAAGATTTTGAGCTCCGGCAACGAGTGCGCCTTGGCCCTCGGGGAGAGCAGGAGATTCTTGTTGATTTGGGCGGAATCTGTTTTTTGGGCTTCTTTCGCGACGACGATCAGTCCGTCGAAGGTGCCTTGCGCCTCATCGTCCAAGATCCCTTTATAGAACTCATGGCTTGTCCCGTGCGGTTTCTGATGGTCAATGAGGGTGTGCGTTTCGATGTTTTGCTGACCGCGCCCGACATAAAGACCGTTGAGTTGACATGCCCCGTACTCGCCGGCCAGATGGACTTGGATCGTGTTGCGCACATGCTCCCCGCCCATCAAGAACACATTGGAATAGAAGGCCGCATGGCGCCCCGCTTCGACTTCAAGGGACGATTGATGATCGGCATGCGATCCTTCCAAAACAAGTTTGTAGTGCTTCACACGTGCGCCCTCTTCAATTCGAAGCGCGATCCGGGACTCTGTGCGATAGGGTTCCGGGTCTCTCCGCTGAAATTTCTCGACCAAAGTGACCTGTTCGCCCTGCGGTACCGTGAGATGGACGACACCATCTTTTTCTGCGACGCGCACGGGTGCCGTCGCCGGCAGAAAACTCAGATGGGTGGTGGCGCTTCTCATTCAGGCGATCTCCTGAGCGGGGTCTCCCGTGACCCAGCCATAGCCTTTCTTCTCCAGCTCATGGGCCAGTTCCTTGCCGCCGGATTTCACGATCCGACCGCCGGAAAGAACGTGCACAAAATCAGGCTGGACATAATTCAAGAGTCTCTGGTAATGGGTCACCACGATAAAGGCGCGCTCGGCAGAGCGCATCGCGTTGATGCCCCGGGCGACCACCTGCAGGGCGTCAATATCGAGCCCTGAATCGGTCTCGTCCATGACACAGAGCTTGGGCGCGAGAATCGTCATTTGCAAAACTTCATTGCGTTTCTTCTCGCCGCCCGAGAACCCCTCGTTCACGGAGCGGGTGAGCATGCCTTCGGGCATCTCCACCTGCCTGGCTTTTTCCTTGATGATCTTCAGAAAGTCGATCGCGTCGATTTCCTTTTCGCCGCGGGCCTTGTGAATGGCGTTGAGCGCTGTCTTCATGAAGTAGCTGTTGGTCACACCGGGGATCTCCACGGGATACTGGAAGGCGAGAAAGACTCCTTTGACCGCGCGCTCTTCGGGGGTGAGCTTGAGGAGATCCTCCCCCTCCAAGAGAACCTGCCCCGCCGTGGCGGTATAGCCCTCTCGTCCGGAGAGGACATTGGCGAGCGTCGACTTCCCGGACCCGTTGGGGCCCATGATGGCATGGACTTCACCCTTCTTGACGTTCAGGGTGATGCCTTTCAGAATGGGTTTTTCACCCACAGAGGCGTGCAGATTATTGATTTCTAACATAAACGTTTCCTTTGTTTTCTCCCCTCTCCCGCCGTCAGGTGGGAGAGGGCGGCCGCCCGATGCTCAGCGGCCGGGTGAGGGCCCGCGCCCTCATCCCACCCTTCTCCCGTCGCATCCGCCGGGAGAAGGAGTCTATCCGACCGTCCCCTCTAAACTGAGACTCAATAGTTTTTGCGCCTCCACAGCAAACTCCATAGGCAACTCTCGAAACACCTGCTTGCAGAATCCGTTCACGATCATTCCCACGGCGTCTTCCGTCGGGATGCCGCGGCTCTTGGCGTAGAAGAGCTGGTCCTCGCTGATCTTCGACGTCGTGGCCTCATGTTCCATCTGCGCCGTAGGCTCCTGCACGTCGATATTGGGAAAGGTATGCGCGCCGCAGGTGGGGCTCATCAGAAGCGAGTCGCACTGGGAGTAGTTGCGCGCTCCTGTGGCGCCGGCCAGAATCTTCACCATGCCGCGATAACTGTTCTGTCCATGCCCCGCGGAGATGCCTTTGGAGATGATGGTGCTCCGCGTATTCTTGCCCACGTGGATCATCTTGGTGCCGGTATCGGCCTGCTGATAATTAGCGGCAAGGGCCACGGAATAAAACTCGCCTGTCGAGTGATCACCCTTCAGAATGCAGCTCGGGTATTTCCAGGTGATCGAGGAGCCCGTCTCCACCTGCGTCCAGGAGATTTTGGAACTGATCCCTTTGCAAAGCCCGCGCTTGGTCACGAAGTTGAAGATGCCGCCCTTGCCCGTCTTGTCCCCCGGGTACCAGTTCTGGATCGTGGAATATTTGATTTGCGCATGGTCCATGGCCACCAGCTCGACAACGGCCGCATGGAGCTGGTTTTCATCGCGCCTGGGCGCCGTGCAGCCTTCGAGATAGCTGACGGAGGCCCCTTCCTCCGCGACAATCAGGGTGCGTTCGAACTGGCCCGTCTCGGAAGCGTTGATTCGAAAATAGGTGGAGAGCTCCATCGGGCAGCGCACCCCTTTCGGAATGTAGCAGAAGGAGCCGTCCGTAAAAACAGCCGAGTTGAGCGCGGCGAAGAAGTTGTCTCCCTGGGGAACGACCGTGCCCAGGTGCTGGCGTACGAGGTCCGGGTGCTCGCGGACGGCCTCGGAGAAGGAGCAAAAGAGGATGCCCAACCCTTTGAGCTTATCTTTGAAAGTGGTCGCGACGGAGACGCTGTCGAGCACGGCGTCCACCGCGATGCCGGAGAGTCTTTCCTGCTCCTGGAGCGAAATACCGAGCTTTTCAAAGGTGCGGCGAATTTCCGGATCGAGCTCTTCGAGACTCTTGGGAACCGCTTTCTGTTTGGGGGCAGCATAATAGCGGATGGCCTGGTAATCGATCGGGGGGTAGGTGATATTGGCCCAGTGCGGCTCCTTCATGGTCTTCCAGATCTCAAAAGCTCTCAAGCGCCAGTCCAGAAGCCACGCGGGCTCCTTTTTCTTAGCGGAAATAAACCGGATGACCTCCTCGTTGAGGCCGGCCTGCACCACATCGGACTCAATCTCGGAGGTAAACCCCCACTTATACTCCTGGCTGGCGATGTGCTCTAACGCTTCATTAGCCATAAATCAAGATAGATCAGTATAACACATACATGACACGACATGTCATGTATTTTTTCATATCTATTTATGAGTATGTTTTGATATCAATCATCTTTCTGGATAGCGATTGGTGTAGTAGGGAGTTTCGCCGGAGGTGTGGTCCGTAATGTCCAGGATTTTGCCGACTTCAGGGAAATTTTGGCGGATGGCTGTTTCAACGCCCTCGCGAAGCGTCACATTGGCCATCCCGCATCCCTGACATCCACCCCCCATCTGAATAAAGAGGTCCTTGTCTCGAACATCGAGCAGCGAGATGAAGCCCCCATGGGAGGCCACCGCGGGGTTAATGTTTTCATCGAGGAACTTCTGCACTTTTTGACGGAGAACGTCTTCTTCGGGAGCGCTCTTCAGGGCTTCTTCCGACACGGCGGGCTGCCCTGTTTCGAGATGCGTCCGTATCGCGGCTCCCACCAGGGGCCCGGTGATGCGCCAATCCACCGGCAAGCGATGGGTGACCGTGATTTCATTTTCTTGAACCATCACGCCCATCACACCGTCGATGGCAAAGAGTCTTTCCACCAAGGGCGATCCCTTGGCCCTGTCGGGATCACGGAAGCGCGCAAAGCCCTTGGGCAGAACAGCCCTCTCGACGATAAATCGACAACCGGACGGGTCGTGCTGAAGGATTTCAGCCGTAATCTTGATCTGTTGTTCCATGGTCCTGACCTCTTCCGTCATCCCCCGCGGTTGTAAGCTGGGGATCCATCATTTCTCTCGATAGACCCCGGCTTACAACATGCCGGGGTGGTGCCGCGTTTTCCCATCGAAAATTCGATATAGAGGGATGCGGCACCATTTTACAAATAAGTTACTTGTGTCCACCTTCGACGGGCGATACACCCATCTCAAACATGCCCCCCTCTCGTCTAACATGTCTTTTGGCCGCTTCCTTTATGGCCGTAACACCGTATACCCCGGAACAGTTCCTGAGCATGGCCCGCGATTACGTTTCTGTGCCTGAAAAAATCGCGATCCTGAAGCGTCTCACCCAGGCCTATCCTACCCACGCGGTGACAGCTCCCGCCAGGCAACAGCTCATCCACCTGTTGATGAACGCCAACCGCTACGACGAGGCCCTTCAGCAGTATCGGCAGATGCGCCCGGAACCAGGCGCCGGCCGCGCGATCGATTTTAAACTTTTTGAGCTTCTCCTTCGAGCGGGGAAATACAACGATGTCCTCCGCGCGACCGCGGCCGCTTCAGGTCCAGAAAGGGATCTCTTGCGGGACTTGAAGCTCCTCGAAATTCGCGTCCAGGCGCTTCTTGCCAAGGGCCTGTTTCGCTCCGCGCGGACTGTGGTCGACGATTGGCTTGTGCTCTACGCTGCCGATGGCGTTCCCGGGACGCGCTTTGAAACGGATGTGCGCAGCATTCAGTTTCTCCAAAAGCATCTGTCAAACTTGGAAAGAATGAACGGTCCCATCGGCAAGTCCATTTTCACCGCTTCCGTTCCGGACAGTCTGCGTCATTGGAGCAAGCAAAGCCACGTCCCGATCCGTTTCTTTAAACTCATTCCGGCGCGTCCCAGCGGCCAGCTGCGTCGACCGATGCTGGCCGGCCTGCATGAAAGCGATCTTTATTTTGAAGAACAAGTCGCAGAGATGAATCGCGGCTTTGATTACATCAGCGGGAGTGAGTTCTCCCTGAGCTTCCTGGGCGTGGAGACACTTTACATCTCCGAAGGCGATATGGATCCCGCCTCCTCCGGCGGCCATCTTCTGACCTCCAGGGTCTATGTCCACACCCTTCCTCAACTCTACAAGCTCTCCGGGGAAGCCTTCGTCGTTCTGATCGACTACCGGACTTCCTCTGAAGACGAAGCGGCGTATATGGGAGATGGGATCATTCAACTCTCCGCTTCGAAGTTCGAGCCGCTGGTCCTGATGCACGAGATCTTGCACGGCCTGGGCGCGACGCACCAGGATTGGAACATCTTGCAGGCACAAGGGTATCGGTTTGACCCTGAAGACCGGGGGCTCATGACCTTCCAGCAGGGACAGATTGTGGACCTTGGGCTCGAAGAAAAGAATCGCGCCCTCTTAGGTTGGCCGCACGTCGGCGTCATCCGACCCAGTTTTAAGACCAAGGCCAAATCCGTGCGCACGGTCGAACGACCGTTCGACGCGCTCCCCGAGGACGAGGGTCCCGCAACGGCCGTGGTCACCAGCCCCAGATCCCCCGAACTTCTCTCTGCCCTCTAAGCGAACCCTGCAGCAGAAGCAAGAAACGAGAAGCGAGAGCACAGAGCCCATCGTCGTCTCTCTTCTCTCGCTTCTCTTCTCTCGTTTCTGCCGTTGTTTCTAGATGTCGCGGCGGCCTTCGAGCGCGCGCGTGAGCGTGAGCTCATCCGTGTATTCGATATCGCCCCCCATCGGCACGCCATACCCGATGCGGGTCACGCGCGCGCCAAAGGGATGGATTTTCTCTGCCAAGTAAGTTGCGGTGGTCTCGCCAGGGAGCGTTGGATCCGTCGAGATGATGACTTCCCGAATGTCCTCCGCCTGAACGCGCTTTAAGAGTTCGGCGATCTTCAATTCCTGCGGGCCAATCCCGTCCAAAGGCGAGAGCGCCCCGTGGAGAACGTGATAGCGTCCGCGAAAAGCCTTCGTCTTCTCAATCGCGTCCACATCGGGCGGATGTTCCACCACACAAATGAGCTGCGCGTCCCGGGTGACGTCGGCGCAAATCCAGCAAGGCGTTTCCTCGGTGTAGGTATAGCAGATAGGACAATAGTGGATGTGCCGCCGGGCCTCTTCCAGGGACCGTACCAGCGCCTGGACCTCGTGGTCCGGCGCGCGCAAGAGATAAAGAGCGAGCCGCTCCGCCATTTTAGGCCCGACATTGGGGAGGAGCGCGAGGCGCTGCCTTAACTGTTCAAGAGAGGATGCCATGCCGATCATGATGCAGGCCGCTCCTCCTCCCGAACGCGCCCCTTAAAAACACCCAGAACCTTTTGGACATGAGCGTTCTGCTCCACAACCGGACGCCCTTCCGAAGCGGGAGACGGCACGACTACCGTCGCGTCATCCCGTTCTCTCTGGTCCGGAGCCCCTTGGACAAGACGCAGCTCAAGAGCCTGTCCCGCCAGGACCGCGAGCGTCTCGGTTAAAAACACTTTGTTTCGCTCCATGGTCGACAGCGCAAAAGCGTCCGCAAACTCGATGACCCACACTTTGTCCGTCGCGGATTTGAGCGCCGCTCGTTCCATATGGGAAGCGACCGTCGGCTTCTTCCAGAGTTCAGCCAGCAGGCGCTTCCACAATTCAGAGGCGGAGGCCTGTAACGGAGTGTCGGGGTGTCGGGGTGTCGGGGTAACAGCAGTATCGGGGTATCGGCGTAACGGGGTCACGGGGTCACGGCCTTGGCGTGACTCCGATACTCCGGCACTCCGATACTCCGTTACGTTATTGGGCTGTGACCCCGGGACGCCGGTACCCTGGTACTCCGTTACGCTACTGGGCTGTGACTCCGATACTCCGGTACTCCGATACTCCGATACGCCACTCTTCTCCTCAAGTTCTTCAATTCTCTTGAGCAACACACCGGCGTCCACAAACGGCTGCGTCAGTCGCAGGCTGTAGAGTTCCAGGACGAGGCGCGGGTTGTCGTTCCAACGCATTTCGTCCACGCACTGCCCCATCACTTTGATCATGTGGAGAACTTCCGGAAGAGAAACGGAACGCCCCGCGATCAAGAGCTCCTCCGACGTGCGGCGTGCGACGTCTGACGTCGAGCGTGGGGCGTCGGACGATCCAAGTTGATCGACCAAAGACTGCCGTAAGAATTCCCTGAAGTCTCGCACAAACTGAGGGATATCCCATCCCTCCTCCACCAGCTGCTTCACCCATTCGAGGATCCCCGCTGGCTTGCGCTCAAGAAGGGCGGACACAAAACCCACCAAAAATTCCTCCGGCAAAAAACCCAAGAGCATTTCCACCTGTTTGGCCGAGAGCGCGCCCGAAGCATACGCGAGCGCCTGATCCAGGAGGCTTAACGCGTCGCGCAGGGACCCTCCGGCGGCACGTCCCAGCCGGGAAAGGGCAGCGCTTTCATACGTGATTTTTTCACGGCCCAGGATTTTTTCGAGGTGTTTGGAAATATCTTCTGCGGAGACCCGTTTGAACCGAAAAAGCTGGCAGCGCGAGAGGATCGTGGCGGGGATTTTCTGGTACTCCGTGGTCGCCAGCACAAAAATGGCGTGCTCCGGCGGCTCCTCCAGCGTTTTCAAAAAAGCGTTGAAGGCGTCATGGGTGATCTGATGCGCCTCGTCCACGATGTAAACCTTAAACCGGCTGCGGGCCGGCGCGTACCGGACGTTCTCGCGGAGCTCGCGGATTTCCTCAATGCCGCGGTTGGAGGCCGCATCAATTTCAAGCACATCCACGATCTCCTGCCCCTGCGCGATGCGCTGACAGGAATCGCATTGATTGCAGGGAACGGGGGTTGGGCCTTTGACGCAGTTCAGGGCCTTCGCAAGGATCCTGGCGGTGGTGGTCTTGCCGACGCCGCGCGGCCCGGAGAAGAGGTAGGCATGGGCGACCTTCTGGTTTTTGAGCGCATTGGCAAGCGTCGTGGCCACGTGCGCCTGGCCAACGATTTCCTCAAAAGTTTGAGGCCGATATTTACGCGCAAGAACTTGATAGCTCATAGATGAATTTGGAAATAGACGGGGAGTTGGTGGAGGTGAAGGGGCTCGTCCCACCTTCCTCCATCCTTATGGGTTGGGACTGTCCCGCATCGTAAGAGTCTAAGAATGCGGGACGAACCCTCGACCTGTCGCCGCGGCGACCCCCGCCAGACAGCCGGCGGGCTCGCCGTAGTCTGGCGAGGCTCTCCCAAATGAAGCGCGTTGCTGGAGGTGACCGGGATCGAACCGGCGACCTCATCGTTGCGAACGATGCGCTCTCCCAGCTGAGCTACACCCCCAGCAACGCGCCTTCTTTCATATGCTGAGCTACACCCCCACCAACTCCCAAAAATTGCTCCTGAAACACCCTACGCCGGCGACCTGTCGCCGCGGCGACCCCCGCCAGACAGCCGGCGGGCTCGCCTGTAGTCTGGCGAGGCTCTCCCAGCTGAGCTACACCCCCAGCAACATTCCAAAACCGAAATCGGTGCTCATTATACAAACTACCTACAACAGGCCCCTCCAGCGGAGGGATCCTCGCATGCTGTCTTGAGATGGAGTGGCGGGGAGCGCCACACACCCGGCGACTCCCACCTCAAGTCAGGCGGACGCTACGGATGTGTGTCACGCGCCCGCACGATGGTCTCAGCGGAGAGAGAGGGATTCGAACCCTCGAGGAGCTTTCACCCCTACTCCCTTTCCAGGGGAGCCGATTCAACCGCTCTCGCATCTCTCCATCAAGACCACAGCGATCGCCTTGCCTGAAGTTTGGCCGGCGTCCCGCATCCCTATTCTAAAAGGAACGGGAGCGACCGAGGGGCGTATTATACCGATTCAGCTCTGTTCCGTCCTCTCTTCGGGCGGCGGGGAGTGACTCGGATGGAGGGGATCATCCCAGCTTCCTTACTCGTTCAAGTCAGCTTAATGAGGAGAGGGGACGTAGTATTTTACGACGGAGAGAAGATCTTCGGGTTCGATCGGCTTCTTGATGTGTGAAACCATCGGCATCGATGCGATGGCGGGATAGACCTGCGCGGAAGCGACGCCAGTCATGAGAATGACCGGGATACGACACGTTGCGGGATCCATGCGTAATTTCTGTAGCGTCTGGATTCCATTCACCACGGGCATATCGACATCCAGGATAATCAGCGCGGGCAGATGGGTGCGGACCAGTTCGGGTGTTCCCGCGCCATCATAGGCTGTTAAAACTTCATACCCACAATCTTCCAGATAATCCTTCAAGGAATCGACCAGAAGTCGGTCATCATCCACAATTAATATTTTTTTGAGCATTATCGGAAGATGCCCTTGAGTGTGTTTTGGATATCATCCACGGCTTTCTGGACATCCTTGTTCTTCATCAGTTCTTGCCCCGCCTGCTGGAGCGCCTTCTTGCCTGTATCATCCAAGTCCCATTTCACCTTAGGATCGGAGAGGGTTCCGGACGCCGTGAACTTGACCGTGGGTCGGCCTGTTTCATCCCGGATCAACGCCCCCAACGTGCCACCCACGGCATCAGGAGCGAGCTTGAGCGCGACCTTCATCTGGACCGGTTGCGCTCCTGCCAAACCCACATGGCCCCGGGTCTGGACACTGAGGTCTTGGCCGACGAGATCGAATCGTTTAATCTCCATATCGCCATTTTTCAGAGCGTAATCTCCAACGATGGAATCGAAAGGAATCGACTGCAGCGAAGGAAGGTTGACTTGCTGGAGCACGCCCTTCTTTTGAAGTTTCGCCAGAGACTCAAGCGGCAGGAGCGCGATCTTCCCCGCACGGGAGCTCGCAGCAAGTTTATCCAGCTGGAGGATTTTGCCGGGGCCTTGCGTGAGATGGACCAGACCCGAGACTTTGGACAGCTCGGGCGTTACGTTCGAGAGGTCCCAGTCCATCTCGAGCCCCTGGCCTTCGTAATAAGGGTGCTGGATCTTTCCCAGTTTGATCTTGGCCGCTGTGTGAAGGCTGGTTTGGGGGGCGCTCAGCCGGCCGGTCGCGCGACCATCAAAGGAAAGGGTCCCGGAAGGCTGGAAAGGGACGATCGCGGGCGACATCGTGGCCAAATCCTGAACGGACCAACCGACGCCTTTGAAGCTGAAATGGATCTGGGCATCCTGACCGCGCGGCTCATAGGTGCCGGACCCGGCGAGCGTATTGTTTGAAATCTTCGCGTTCATCATCTTGAGCTGGATGGCCCCCGAAGCCGCCCGGTCACCGAGGAGGGTCAGCTCCAGGGGTACACCCACGGGCTTTTGGAAATCTTCTCCCTTGGCGATGCGCAGGCCCGTACCCGTCCATTTCGAGGCGAACTGCTGCGTGTCCGTTGTCCCCGAAAGGTCGACGGCCAGCCGCGTGGTCCCATCGAGGACAACCCCCTTCGGCAGAGCAGACGGCACGAACCGAAGAAGGTCCTGGATGGGGACGTCATTGGTCTGAAGGTGCAGCTTGAAGACCGGTTGTGCTGACTGGAGTTGGCTGAGGAGACCGGAGACCGTGACGTGGGCCGCGCCGGAGCTCAGAGAGCCCTCGGAAATATGGAAACTGCTCTCCTTGAGGTTCGCTTTGCCGCCCAAACGAATGCCGAGATCGGACCCTCTATATTTCACGCGAAGCCCCATCTTCAGGCTGAAGGGATCGGTTAAGCTGACCCCCTTGAGCTTGAGATCGAAGGGTTCGATGTCGACGCTTTGCTTGGCCGGTGATCGGTCCACAAAATGCAAGGCGCCGCGGGCGATTTCCGCGTGCGACACGACAAAGACAAAGGGCGTTCCCTTTTCTGACGGTTTGTTCGCGCCGGCGTCCGTGGACTTTTGGCCCGGCGGCGTTGGCTGGACCGTCTTGGTCAGGTCTGAGAAATTGAATGTTTTACCGTCCGCCATTCGGAGGATCGTCACGGTGGGTTCTTTCAGAACGGCTTGACGGACGATCACCTGTTTCGACAGGAGGGGAAGGAGCGCGACTTGAAGTGTAAAGAGCTCGCTGGACAAAAATGTCCCCTTGGCAAAGGTGGGGGATTCCGAGATTTTGAGTTTGGAGATCTGAAGGCCCGAAAACACGCCCACGGACACCGAACCGACCTCCACCTCACGCCTGAGCTGCTCGCTCAGGTGCTTGAGCACGAGGGCCTTGGCCTTCTCGGGCGGCAAGAAGATCCGAAGCGCGACGCTCGCCGCCACAAGCAGCCCAAGCACAATGGCCAAGATGATCGATAAGATTTTAAAAAGTCGTTTCATATCCTTCTATCTTTCCCCTCCTGAGATGAGCGTGAGGGTTCGTTGGCCTGCTTCTCGGTGCATTCTGCGGAGAGAGTGGGATTCGAACCCACGAGGAGCTTGCACCCCTACCGCTTTTCGAGAGCGGCGCCTTCAACCGCTCGGCCATCTCTCCGCACAATACATTATTTGAGAGCAGGCCCAAGCTGCTCACTCATCCCTCCGCACGAACTGGAATCATTCTATCTAAAACTTTGTCCTGGCTCGATAGTCCCTGCGGGCTTCGCGTTCGAGGTCCCGCTTCTTGATGTCGTCGCGGCGGTCCGGTGCGAGCTTGCCTTTGGCGAGCGCGAGGCTCACCTTGGCGATCCCCTTTCCGTTGAAGAAGACTTCCAGAGGCACGAGCGTCAATCCCTTCTCTTGAACCCGCCCGGTGAGTTTTTTAATCTCCTGCGCATGAAGCAGGAGTTTGCGCGACCTTGTGGGGCTTAAATCCGTGTGGTGCGTAAAAGCATAAGGGTTGATGTGCATGTTGTAAAGAAGTACTTCGCCCTTCTCCACGCGGGCGAAAGAGTCCTGGAGGCTGGCTTTGCCGTTGCGCAGGGATTTTACTTCGGGCCCCTTCAGGGCGATGCCCGCCTCATAGGTTTCCAGGATGTGATAGTCATGACGGGCCTTGCGGTTGGAGATCGCCGGAGGAGGCGCGGGAGCTTTCGGTTTCATGCGAAGTCCAGTGTTTTAAAAGTGCTCCAGTGGACTGGGCGGGAGTTGTCCCACCTTCCTCTGCCCTTACGGGGTGGGACTATCCCTGCGCGTTGCGTGGGGATGAACCCGGCCGCCACTAAGTCTCGGCGGACGCCCGCCGCGAAGTCGTGGCGGGCGCAATCCTTTCGGAATACGGTCCTGAGCCGTAGGCTTAAAATATTGAGGCGGTTTGGTGGACTGGGCGGGAGTTGAACCCGCAATCCTTTCGGAATACGGTCCTGAGCCGTACGCGTATGCCAATTCCGCCACCAGTCCACCAAACCGCCTCTAAACATCATACGCTAGAAAGCGTATGCCAGTTCCGTCCCGCGCACCTACGTGCTTACGCCGCGGGACTGTCCCGTCCTTAGCGTATACAGGATACGGGACGCCACCAGTCCACAAGAACACCCGGTAAAACATGGAAGATTTTATACAATTCGCACTCTTCGTGAACAGCTTATGACTTCCTTTCAAAAACTGGTTCAGGTGATGGCCCGGCTCAGGTCCCCCAAGGGCTGCCCGTGGGACCGCAAACAAACCCACGCCAGTCTATTGAAATACCTCTTCGCGGAGGCCCGGGAATTCAAGCAGTCCGTCCACAAAAAGGATTACCGCAACATGGAAGAAGAGCTGGGCGACCTGCTCTTGCAGGTTGTTTTCCATGCCCAACTCGCCAAAGAAAAGGGCCGTTTCACGATCGACCATGTGATCAGGACCCTCATCCGCAAACTCACCCTCCGACACCCCCACGTCTTCGGGTACACACGCGAGCACCGGAAGCTCCTCAAGAAACGCTCCCTGCGCACGTCTCAGGACGTTTTGGACAGCTGGGACACACTGAAGAAGATTTCCGCTCGACGCTAGCCTCAGACTTCGCCTTCCTGGGCACGGATCTCGGGGTCAAGACCGGCCCACCCGAGGGCCCTTGTAACGGCGACCCCTCCCGATCCTCGACGGAGGAAGGTTAACAACTCTTACGTTACACGACTTTTACATTCGAGTAACACTGGCGTAACACAAAGTCGCTACCCTTGGAGTGATGGCAAGCATTACGCAAGGGGGCGTTATGCAGACCTACGGCGTTTGTCGTCGATGCGGCAGTCCCATGGCGGTTTTGGACATACTCTTGGAAGGCTATGACTTGATTTGTACGCGCTGCGGCATTCGCGAAGTCATCAGCCGAAGGATGGAAGAAGCGCCGCCGTGTTACCAGTAGGGCTCTCTGAGTTCTGATCTGTTCTCTCAGAGTTTTAAACTCAGAGCTCAGAAATACAATTGAATACCCACTTTAGCCTGGAAGAAACCCCCTCCCTCTTCCAGGCTTTTTTTACGGCATACGGCGAAAATAGAAAATAGACAATAGCGCCGGATGCCGGAAAAAAAGCCTGGAACTACTATTTTCTATTCTCTATTTTCGCCGTTTGCCTTTGACGTTTTCTCTACGCATACAGCGACCCTGAAAGATCAACCCGCGCGCCGGATGCCGGAAAAAAAGCCTGGAACTACTATTTTCTATTCTCTATTTTCGCCGTTTGCCTTTGACGTTTTCTCTACGCATACAGCGACCCTGAAAGATCAACCCGCGCGCCGGATGCCGTAAAAAAGCCTGGAACCACTATTTTCTATTGTCTATTTTCGCCGTATGCCGTGTTAAATGAATCGTGAATATTTTCGAGGTTTTTGCATCTAAGGGATGTATGGGCTTTTTGTTTGAGGAGATGCGCGTTTACAAGAAAAGCATGTCATTTGCTACGGAAATTCTCCAATCCCTCGAAAAGGCACCCCGAAGTCGAAACCCCGTCCTCTGCGACCAATTCCGCAGAGCGGTCATGTCGATTCCTGCAAATTTGGCTGAGGGGTCTGGCCGGTGGCACATCGGCGATCGGAAACAATTCTTTTGGGTGTCACGAGGATCAACCAATGAATGCGTCACACACCTGCAATTCGCCGTTCAGCATGGCCTGATTCGTGCAGAGGACTATCCGCGACTGAAAGGAGACCTCGATTTGATTGGCAAAATGATCACGCGCCTCATTCAGACACAGAAATAAAAAAGACGCCTTTTCGCCTTCCGCAGGCAACCCAGCGTCTTTTCCCCCACCACTCAAATGGTCTATTTTCTATTTTCTATTATCGCCGTTTGCCGTTGACGTTCCCTGCTCCGCCCCCGTCGCGCATCCCCCCTTCCATTTACGTTAATTATCATTTATGATAATTAACGTAATTATGAAATACAGCGCGTTTGAAGCCTTGATGAAGAAATCGGCCTTTTCCTTCCGAGAGGCGCTCCTCACGACCCGGGAAAACGCTCAAGGCCTGCGGCTCAACCTTCACCGCTGGGTCAAAGCCGGCCATCTTCAGAGAATCCGGCGCGAGGTGTATGCCTTTCCCGGACGGCACTGCTCATTACCAGAGAGAATCCTCGCGCTCTATGCTCCTGCCTACATCAGCATGGAGACCGCCCTGAACCAGCATGGTCTGGTGCCCGATGTTCCTTTTGAAACAACACTCGTCACCACGCGCCCTCCACGGTCTTTTCAAACACCCTGGGGACGTTTTCACTTTCATCATATTCAAACGGGCCTCTTTTTCGGCTATGATTCGAGCCGGCTCCTCGCTGAACCGGAAAAAGCGCTCCTCGACTACTTCTATCTCCGGGGTCATTCGCTCAAAACGGAAAAATCCTTCTGGAGAGAAGCGCGCTTCCAAAACCTCAAGGGCCTGGATTGGAAACGAGGAGACAAGCTCGTCAAACCCTATCCTGGGAGTCGGGTCTTGGCCCTTTGGGAAAGCCTCAAGGATTATGCAAAAACTGCTTGATCTGCTGAAGGCCGCTGCCCCAGCCTCCGAGCTGGAAAAGTGGAACTTTTGCCGCGAATACCTGCAACTGGTGGTCCTGCGCTCTGTGTTCAATACCCCCACGGGGGCTTCGCTCGCCTTTCAGGGGGGGACCTGCCTGCGGATTTGCCATCAGCTCAGACGCTACTCGGAAGATCTCGATTTTTCACTCCTTAAGAAAAACGCCCGCTACTCGATGAGGGACTTGCACGCCTCCGCCCTCAAAGACCTCGCCCGGCTGGGGTATGATGTGAGCGGCAACTTCTCGGAAGATAAGGTCGTCCAGAAAGCCTTTATTCGTATCGGCGGCCTCCCCGAAAGGGTCGGACTGACACTTCCTCCTAATCAAAAGCTCTCCATCAAGCTGGAAGTCGATGTCCGGCCGCCCGCGCGCGGCGTGGTGGAAACCCATTTTGTCGCCCGCATGAACGAGTTGTTTCCGGTCCTCAAGTACGACCTGCCCACGCTCTTTGCGGGGAAGGCCTTGGCGATCCTTCTGAGGCCTTATGAACGCGGGAGGGATTACTATGATCTGATCTGGTTTCTTTCCCAGCGTGTCGCCGGCAATCTTGCTTATTTCCAGAATGGGCTGGCGCAATCAAAGAAACAAAACATCACGTGTCGGAGCTGGCAAGAGGTCCTCGCCAAGATCGAAAAAAAAGTCACAGCGCTGGACACCGGCTCATTGACCAAGGATTTGCGGCCGTTTCTGGAAGATCCCTCCGATCTGCGGTGGCTCAAAGACTTTCCCGCCGTCTTCAAGAAACTGCTGCCGGAGCAGCCTCCTTCCTGATTTCATTTGATTGGATGGCCATGCACCCATAAAAAAGACGCTTGATAGCCTGTCCCAGGCAATGAAGCGTCTTTTTCCCCCACCACAGAAATTGTCTATTGTCTATTTTCGATTGTCGTCCCGCATCCTATTTCTTAAAGGTCGCGGGACTGTCCCCGCAGAGACTCAGCGCGGGGACGCCGTTTGCCGTTGACGTTCCCTACGCCGCCTTCGTCGCCAGCCCCCTCAAAATGCTCCGTATTTTCGAGATAAAGAAGGCCGGTTCAAACGGCTTATAAAAGTATTCATCGGCGCCAAACTCAAATCCCTGAATTTTGTCCTGCAGCTCCGTAAAGCGCCCTGTGATGATGACAATCGGCGTCTCGCGCATCGCGGGGTCACGCTTAATCCTCTTGCAAAGATGAAAGCCGGACATGTCCGGAAGCTGAAGGTCCACCACGACCAGCTCCGGTTTCAGGGCTTTGATGAGTTCCAGGCCTTCTTTGCCGGATTCCGCCATCACGCAGTCCCAGTTTTCGAGGGCGAGCATGTCTTTGACGGATTCTCGGATGCCGAAATCATCGTCAATCACGACGATCGTGGCCTGATGGGTCTTGGAGGATGGCGTGTTCATACCATGAGGATGTCACTTTCTTCCCGTGCAATCCATCCGTCTTATGGCCATAAATCTCGTCCCAAAGGTCCCATCGCGTCTGTGGGCCTCATACAGCCCCCCTAAAGAGTTACCATCAAAAGTGCTGGAAATAGGTTTTAAGGCAAGGAAGGATTTGCCTTAGGAAATAGAAACGGCGTACCCTTTCGTTGAAACACACAAACCTGTCCGTTCGAGCGGACAATAAACGAAAAGGAGACGCCGTTATGGAAACCATTGTAAACGAGAAAGGGACTCAGCACAAAGGCGAGAGCATGGTGGATTATCTGGCCCGTGAAGGAGCGCGCAAGATGCTGGTGGAGGCCCTGGAAGAAGAAGTGACGATGTATTTAGAGCGTCGGCGCTATGAACGGGCGAAGAATCTGGAGAAAGGCTATCGGAACGGAACGCGGGAGCGGAAGGTGACGGTGTTGGGGGCGGGGCTGAAGCTATCGGTGCCCCAGGTGGACGGAGGCGAGTTTGAGTCGAGCATCTTGCGGCCCTACCAGCGGCGGACGGAAGGGGTCGAGGAGTTATTCCGGCGGCTGTACCTGGAGGGACTCTCGAGTCGGGACTTTGAGCCGGCGTTGCGAGCACTGATCGGGGATGGAGCCACCTTATCAGCCAGCACGATCCTGCGTCTATCGGCGAAGTTTCAGTCGGACCTGGCTACGTTCAGTCGCCGGGACCTATCGGAGACGCGTTACGCCTATGTCTGGGCAGACGGCGTGTATTTAAAAGCGGGGCTGGAAAAAGAGAACACAGCGCTTCTGGTTCTGGTGGGCGTCAACGCGAAAGGCCAGAAGGAACTGATCGCGCTGATGGAAGGCTACCGGGAGAGCCGGGATTCCTGGAAGGAAATCTGGAGAGGGGTCGCGGAGCGCGGTATGCCTGCTCCGCTGTTGGTCATCGGCGACGGGATCGGAGGGCTCTGGGAGGCGGTGGCAGAGGTGTATCCCTCGGCGAAGGATCAACGGTGTTGGAAGCACAAGATGCGCAACGTCGTGGATAAAGTGCCGAAGGCTAAGCAGGATGAAGTCCTCAATCGCCTGCGGGTGGCCTATCAGGCGGAGCGCCGCGAAGACGCGGAGAACCAGTTGGCCTTGTTGGCTGAGGATCTTGAAATTCGCTATCCGAAGGCTGCGGCTTGTGTGCGCAAGGATCATGACACGTTGCTGAGGTACTTCGACTTTCCGAAGGAGCACTGGGTCCATTTGAAGACGAGCAATCCGATTGAGTCGGTCTTCGCGGGAGTGCGGTTGCGGACGCGAGTCGTGCGCCGGTTCCAGAAATCCCGAACAGGCGTGGCATTCGTCTACAAGGTCATTGAGCGTTTAGCGCAGTTCTGGAAGCCGATCGCAAAGCCGGAATTGGTTGAAGTACTATTTGTGGAAAGAGAGAAGCTGGAGGTCGCGGCCTAAGAGACATTCAACGAAAGGGGCGTTGCCCTATTTCCAGTACATTTGACAAGAACTCCCCCCTAAAACAAGAAATCCCCGTCTTTCGACGAGGATCTCGTGCGATGACCCGGGAGCCGCTCGGCTCGCGCAGGCATCAGATCGAAGGGGCAAGAGGCTCAGGCCGCCCGAAGAATCGCCTGTCGGCCACGTTGCTGGATCGCTTCAATTTCTCTCGCACTTACACCCGCGTTCCTGAGGGACTGAATGGCCCATTCCGTAAGCTGTGTGAGGTCCATTAGCATTGCCTTTGCTTGACTGAGAGCTTCGATGCCGCCCACCAGACCTGAATTGATCCGGGCGTCGGGCACCAGACCCCGGTTGACGATCGGCCGCACGAGGAGAGCGCTTAGAGCGGCCGTGAGCATCAGCAACGGCGCTACGGCGTTACTGAACACTTCGCCAAACGTTTCATCCCAAGCCCCGGCCAAGGCTCCGAGGACTCGCCGGTTGGCGGGGACCGTGCTTCTCAAATCGCCGGACAACCAGGCGCCGACGATTGGAATCCGCGAAAGGCCTTCATGCGCCGCTTCCTCGCCAAAAAGCGCGAAACTCACGTTCTTCCAGTTGTCGTGCGTCGCCGCGCGGGCGAAGAGATTGCCGTGAGTTTGAAACATTCCCGCACCGAACGCCACCAGGTGATAGGCCGCGTAGATCGACCCGACAACGGCCATCACCGGACCGAAAAAGGTCATGGCGACGCCAAGAGCTAAGAAGGCCAGCGACCGGATCGGCCGGTTGGCGGCCGCGATCTGGTTATAGACCTCTCGTGTCGTCACGGTTGTTGCGATTGCATGTGGTGAATTCTCGCCTGTGATCTTCTCCAATTCTTTTCTGAGTGGGTAGTTTGCTTCCACCTGGGCTGCCGGAACGCTGACGAGCCCGCCGGAGAGGCCTTGTGCATTCCAGACTTCTTTATTGATCCGGTCCACTCGGTCATACGCGTTCTGAAAGGTTGGGTCATCAAACATATCTTTGACAATCAAACCGTTCTTTCCATCAACTTGCACCATCAGTCCCAGCTGAACCGGCTTGCTATTCACGGTTGCGATTCCATCTCTTAATGAGCGGGGCTTCGGAGCTGCGTTATGCGAACCGCGCGCGTTGCCCTGGGTCATGTAGAAGTGGTCGCGCGCGAATTGAAAGAACCCCTTAATGATCTCCGGCGTCGCTATCAAGACGGGGTCGTCCTTCCCAACGTATTCGCCCCCTGCGATGATTCCGAGCTTTTCAACAGAGAGCGCCGCGAGGATCCGTGACGCACCCGCCTGCCAGATCCGCTTCACGCTGTTCAGATGCGTCGGAGCCAATAAGGCCTGAAGCGTCGCCTTTTCGTTAGCATAGCTAAAGTCTCCGCGTTGAGCATGATGAATATCCCAGACTTCGGCAATGACATCGCCGAATTGTCTTGAGAGGGTTCCTTCTTCTGCCGCTTTGCGCAGGGCATACCACAAAGGAACATTGAAAGCATCCGGACCTGCTTTATCGGCGGCGAAAATACCGAAGGTCACGGGACCTTCATCGGGAATATTGATTTCGGCAAATCCAGGTCCCTGACCTTGCACATTACCCGAGAACGGGCTTTCACCTTGCACGGGCGTCTGGTTCTTGTAAGCGTATTCCAAGACACCCCATTGCATCAACTGCTCCCGAGGAAGCTTCTCCTTCAAGAGAGCCATGAAAGCATCATTGAGTTTAGCGTCTTGGTGTACAGGGCGGCCGCGCATATTAGGGAAATCCTGACCCAATCCATACCATTTATCCTCCAAGGATTTCGCCACCCAAATAATCCGCATGAATGTTTCCCAGGCTAATGTATGAACGATGCTGCTATCGATCCCGTGATTATGCGTGATGAGCAAGTGCAGATCGTCACCGGCATAGAACACCTTGTAATCGTCGATAAGACCGCTTTCCTTGGCGGCCTGGAGACTGGCTTCGGCCACAGGAATAAAGTAGCTCGGAACCACGGTATGCCCAACTTTTCCGCCCGCATCCGCTTTGATATCGGAGAGCGTGCGACCCTTCGATAAGGCATTGGCGCTATCAACTTTAGGATCCTTTTCGCCCTTTTTATAATCCGGCACTGGTTCGAAACGATCGGCCACGCGTGTGCGCACAGGAGCCATTTGGCGCTCGGCCTCATCCGTCGTCATAAAGGGGACCATGTTGTCGACCTCCGCTGCTTCGCGCACGAGCCCCATGGCCGAGGTTTGGAGGGCGACCGTCTCCTTTGTGTCGGCGGCCATTTGGTCATAAATGTCCCCGTGAGGCATCTCACCTTTTTTCTTCGATTGATAGTGATACGTGGCGACTTTGGTCACCATGTGGGTATCTGGCATCGAGCGTGCCTGTTCAAGCGTTACAGGAAGTAATCCCGTGTAATACCCTTCGTGGTCACCACCAGGACCAAAATAAAACTTTGACGTGGCCATATGAGTTTCCCCAATGGCCGGAGCGCCGCCTTGTCCGCGAACAATCAATACCGGGCTCGTTGGAATAGCCGTGTTGGTCGGGTAAACACGCTCCACCCCAACGACCGCTATGGGTTCCACTCTTGTCTCTTTGCTTTCCGCCATGCGTCCCTGCGCCGCGTAGACGGCCGTGACAACCCACGTCGTAGGATCGCCAATCAGAACGGACATCTGCTTAAACGTCCCGATTTGATCTTTCCGCACATGGAGAGGCCGGTCGCTGTTGGGGCGGACTAAATCAATGCCGTCTTCCGGCCACGAAGGCGTATCACCAAACACATAGACTTTGCGGTTCTTGTTGCCCGCGCGTATATCCGCAGCGCTTTCCACGGTAAAAAAGACCCCGGCGCCTTCCAGTCGAGGTCCCGACACGTTCTCGGAAAAATAGAGGTTCACCAGAGCGCGGTTAAAGAACCCAATTCCGCCTCCGATCGCCTTTGAAACGGAGATCGGCTCGGCTCCACGTTCCGTAAAAGGCAACTCCGAATGACGTGTCAACAGGGCTTCAACCTGCATCGCGGCATTCAGATCAAAGAAGTCAGCCGTAATATCGTCCAAAGTAACCGGCCTCAGCAAGCCCGCCTCCTTACCCGCTCGAACAGCCGCTTGTGCCGCTTTGAGTCCCACGCTTTGGACTGTTAGGTCTTGCGTTCCTCGGCCATAGGTATTAATTTGCATGTGAAGATCCTGCCCAAACCCATTCACCACAAAGTCTTTGATCACTCCCGCGTCTTTGAGTTCCTGCAGAACTTTACGCGCGGCATCGAGCACAGCGTCGGTGAGCGTAAAGGTTCCATCTCCGAACAAATGACCCACATTGTATTCCAGGACTGTTGCCGTCACGCGTTTCGCCACCGCTCCTTCTCGTTGTTTGGCTGCGGCAGCAGCTTGGACACGCGCTGCGATGGCCAAAGCAGCCTCTCCAACAATCTCGGGTGGGAGACTACTCAATAGTAGGTTGGCATCCTCGAACGCCCGGGGAAGGTCTGACAGCATTAGATCAACGCCTGGGTCACTGACACTGCTCAGGGGATACCGTTCATTCCATTTATCCATTAAAGGGACGATATCATTCGATTTCATTGCCAGAGCAATGTCGTCTCTGAGCTCCCAGAGGAGCAACGCGGCCGCAGATTTGTCACTGTAGAATAAACCTCTTGCACGATCGAGCGCTATATGAATCGAGGTGTTACCCGCGCCCGTGTAGTCGCGCAGTTTCCCACGGGGAGGCGGATTAACGGCAAGGGCCGTCTGAGCTCCGAAAACATCCGTTACTTCACGCGCCATCTGAGGGTTTTTGTCAGCCTGTGCCGTTCGAAGCGCTGTCCTGGCCACGACCCACTCACCGAATGGCGTATTGAGCATCCACGAAAGCATGTCATTTCCAGCAGCCATATCGTCCGGATCCCCATGCCGTCCCATGAGTCGGGCAACATAAAGCTGTTTGTCCCTGGCAGTGTGGGTTGTGACGTTGGGCGCGACGGTGATGTAGGAAACACCTTTTTGATTCAGGATCTTCGTGATCCCCGGCGTATGAAACCCACCGGCGACTAAAATTACATGGTGGGTTTTAGAGGTCGGGCTTTGAATGAGTTTTAAGGCATTTTCCGTTAGATGTTGATCGCGGAGCAAGGCCACGGCATAAAAGTCGAGGCTGGCGCTCACGAGATCCGCCGCGCCCTGCTTTTCATAAGAAACCCCAGCTTGATCCATGAGAAACTGCGCCCGGCCGGCCACCTGTGACAGCTCTGGAGCCAGATGCCGGACCTCTTCCGTTGTGACTTCTTCCGTCAACATACGGCGAAGCACATCCAGCTCAACGGATGTTGAGGCGATGTTACGTTGCAGGTCTGTCTTAGCAAGGCTGGTTTGGACTTCTGTCAACAAGGCCGCTTGCTCAGTCATGAGCTTGTCCATGTTCGCGTATTGATCGGCTTTGGCGTATCCGGTCCACTTGGCAATCTCGGGATAGCGACCGGCGATATCGATACCCTGCTTGGAAGCCTGTTTCACCAGAACACGGATGTATTTCACAATATCGATTTTTCCAGACTCGTACGCTGCGGCCTTTCGGTCCAGCCTGCGCATGGATCGAGAATAGGCCTTCTGTTTAATAGGGGCAAATTCCGCCTGGAGCTTGCCCAGGGCGCGAGCGAGTTCGCGCTTACCCTTATAGGTAGACCGGAATAGAGCAATGTTGGCCTCATGGTAGCGATGGTCTTCCACGCCCCACAGCAGGTCGGGTTTGCCATTCACGATCGAGAAGTACTCCGTTCCCGTGATTTCGGCGTTTTTCATGAGGCGGTCACAGACCTTGGTCTTAAAAGCGCGGTCAGACACTTTGCCCAATTGGGTCGCGGTGATCGGGCCTTCCGCGCCTTCCACCGCTACCTTATAGGGAGGGAGGTGCGAATCGTAGAACTCGATGAGCCGGGCGATCTTGGTTTGAACATCGAAATTGGCGTGCAGATCCTGGATATGGATGACGAGCGGAGAACTCAGATCTTGGGACGCAATGTGCGCGTCCACCACGGTCCCCAGCTCGCTGGGGGGCGTCAACTGGGCGACGCGGGCGGACTCCGCCTGTGCGGCGGGGTTTTCCACGCTTGCTGCGGCCGGGGTCACCGAGGAGCTGAAAATGAAAGCAAGGCAAAGCGTAAGGCTGAGGGCCTTGGTGAAGCGTTCGCGCTGGGCTTTGTTGAAGAAGGGACGTGCCATGTGATTCTCCTTTTGAGATGCGCCATCGTTCCGGCGATTGATCATCGTCGCAACTTCTGAACGGGAGCTTGCATAGAAAAGTATAGGGTAATCAGAGCTTTGCATGAATAGAGCGAAAAGCTAATTATTCAGGACCAATAGGCCCATATGACTGGAGGGCCCTTTATTGACTCTGCCACGGTCGCTTTAGGCGGCGGTGGTTAGAGCCCTTCGCGCGGCGAGTTCAGCGGCTTCCGTTCGGGCGTTGGAGTTCTTCCAGACGGCGCCGGCCCGTGTTTGAATGCCCGCCCAGACCTTCTTCCATGCGCCGCTGGCAGGTGGGGCTAAAGCTTGACGTGTGGGAGCGAGCTGATGCTCAATTTTGGGCAGCTCGTCCCTCATCTTCTTCAACATTTGCAGATCGGGAACCGGGATCTGGCCACGGGTCAGCTTCGAAAGCGCCAGGTTGATCCCATGAGAGACACCCGCCACGGCGTAATCCAAAACCGCCAGAGGCAGCGTCAAGGGAGCGACCAAGCGAGGAGCCACAGCACCGCGTGATTGGGTCAAGGCCCTGGCCATCTCATGGGCGTGAGCGAAGACGCGCGCAATAGCCGGTACCGATTCAACATCTTCGGTCTGGGTGGTGAAGTCATACCAGGCGATGGGATGCTGAGATGTGAGGACCGTGATATCACGCGTTGCCACAGCGCGCGAGACAACTGCGATTTCTTGACCCGCTGCAGCGACCGCAAACGCGCCCAAGATGCCGAGGAGCATCACAGGCAACTGAACCAGAGCTCCCAGGACTAAGCCTGCTCCTGCGATCCCGGCAAACCAGTGCGCCTCGGTGGGGCGCAGGGCACCGCCGTTGACTGGAGAAGGCGAAGTGCTTCCTTTCAAAATAGCCTCTGCGGCGACAACTCGGCCTCTTATTTCCAGCAGGCTTCTGGAAGATCTCACATCGACCATTCCGTACTCATTCGATTCGAATTCGCTCAGCTCCTTTACTAAATCTTCGATAGTCACTCCGTGACGCTGTGCAATGGGTGCTGGATTAAAACCATAATAAGCAGCCAGTGTGAGGAATTTCTTGTCGCTGTTCATCAAGACGAGTTTTTCACGAGCCTTGTCGTCCTGACTCAATTTTCTTTCCTTCCAATCTTCCAGCTTAGCGCCTGGCACATAAAAGAAGCAACTGCGGAACCCAAGATCCAGGGTCATTTCCAAGACGACATATTGCCCTTCTATGTATTGAAGATTTCCTCTCTGATCATTTCCAGGGACAAATCCCGGCTCCAATCGTTTAGGAAGCGCTACGGCGAGTGCTTCCAAACCCATAGCACCCCCCATCAGATTGAGCATAGGAGGTTCCTCTCGGGACAAAGCCTCCTTTTCTCCGGCAGTTTGCACCGCATCGCTCTTTTGATCAGCCAAAGAAAGCTTTTCTGGCCCCATCAGATAGGTCTGGTCTTTGCCAATCACGACTTGAGGGAGACCGCCTTTTTGAGGCTTCAATTCTCCACGCAAAGCCTTTTGTTTTTCATCTTCGGAATCATACAGAGGAGGGTTCTCCACCATTTCTATGACATTTCCTATTCCATGCCGAATTCGATCGATGATAAAAGCGGAACGGTCCAATTCTATGACTTGAGGATCCCATGCCTTTATGTTGTTGATCCGGACCTGTCGAATATAAGGGACTAATCCTTGAACGGAGTAACGGTCCTGTTCATAGAGCGCCCTTAGGAGGCTTAACAGGCTGGGTTCCAGAATATGGAACGGCCCCGTGAGGCTGGAGGCATTATAAACTTGTCTGTCCTCTAGCAACATTTCGATGGGGGTGCCGTTGCCCAGCACAGACTGCGAGTCAGGGTCTTCATTCATTCTTCCTTGGACCCACAACTTTAACTTAGCATCGTAGACCAGCTTGTTATATGTACGACTGACCAGGATATAGATGTTCTCTGGTTCAAACCCATAGAAATAGTGGTCAAGTAAATCTTGCTCGATATATGGCAACATTTGATCATTCACATGGAGAATGATTCTCTGATTTTTTAAGGCCTGCAGCTCCGAAACACCGTATTTAGGGTTATTTCTTGCCAACTTCCGAACCGATTGATTGAGGCGCAAGAGAGTTCTGGCCCCCCAGTAAATTGGATCTGGAACTCCATCCAAGACTTTTCCGGGCGGCAGGAAATGTAATGCTAGGTTTTCTGTTGCTGTTAAGACGTTGTTCAACCCTCGACTTGCTAACCCTTTTTTCATACGACTTGCATTTCCGCCATCGAAGAACTGGGTAATCACAAATCCATTCAAATGAGCTCGAACCGCTTCGTCAGGAGAACGAGTGGGGTCTATGGGTTCTAAGTCCTGTAATCTCGCAGGGCGAAAACCGGTCTGTGGTACTAGACCCTTACGCCGCGCGAAGGAACTAATCACCTTAATATCCTCAGGAGTCAGATTTCCCATATGAAGATCGGGTCTTGCTGGGCGACCAGGCTCGTCTAGCGGCCCGTTGGTTTCTATGAGCTTCTCGGGATCAGCGGGGGCTTCTTGGCGTTGTTCGCGAATATACTTCCAAGCCTTCATAGCGAATTCAGCTTCCTGACGACGTCCATGATGATTAATCAGTTCTTGTTCGATCGTCGGGATAAATTGAGAGAACTTTTTATAGAGCTGCATGAGCGTGATGTTGGAATCGCCATCGGCATCCAACCCGTTCTCTTCCAGGACTTCATGGCTGACGCTTTGACCATTCATCCCAAACTCTGCCGTTTCATGAAGCACAAACTTTGTCCAAAAGATATAGGGGTTGGCCTTGAAAGTCGGGTTGTGCCTGATAGCGTCAACATGAATAATGGCCTTAAAGGTTGTCTCATTCCCTTCGCGTGGAACGATCGCAATAAATTTGCTTCGATCTTTGGTTCTCCAGGTCTCAACACTTACTCTCTCGATTTGCGGCTGATTCCGCACAACAACCAATTCTTCGTCCGCAGTAAACTCCATTTCCTTGATAGGGAAAGTGGGGAAACTATCCGACTCGCTGCTGAGTCTCAGCAGGAGAGCCAACACGGATTTCAGTTCAATACCACCTGGGACAAGTTCATCATCTTCGAAGGCGGGATCAGCGAGATCGTCTAGAGTGCCTGTTCGAACCTGTTGGCGTTTCGCGAAATCTAATGATCGTTTTTGATCTCGTAGTCTTGTAAGGAATCGAGTTGGCGCAAGCCCGTATAACGATCCGATTCTCTCAGATTCCCTCGCAAGTGGAGTCAGCCACCCCTGAATGCCACGAAGCGGCGGAACCCACCCCGCTCCTTGATACGCACGCGGAGAGCCACGAATTCCACCGTGGGCTTTGATCCAGGCAGTGGCTTCATTGACCGTCATACGCTCACCCATGAAGCGCTTAACATAGAGCGCATCATCGGCAGGAGTGTGTGAGTCCACCTGCGGCGCGTAGACGGCGTAGGAGACACCGCGGCGGGAGAGCTCGCGCGTGAAGTAGTCGGTGTGGAAGCCGCCCACAACAAGAACGATGGACCTACCAGACGGCGGAGCTGACGTGGGGCGGAACAACCGTGAGTCAGAGCTGCCAGACTTCGGGCCCGCCGGACGACTGATCCGCCGTTTGGTTGCTCCGCTGTTCGATAGCTCCGTTGTTGGGTTGCTCTGCCGTACAAGCGCAAGCGTATTCTCCAGCATCGGCTCGTTGCGCATCAGGGCGGCGACATAGAAATCAACGCTGGCCCTCAGGGCTTCCTTGAACCGTTCAACGTCAAAACCAAGGTCTGCCTTCAGGTCTTTCGCCAGGAGCTGCACCAGCGCCGCCGTCTGGTCCATCCGTCCCACGACGTGCCGGATTTCTTCCAGGGTGGTGTGCTGGTTCAGGGCGCGTTCGACCAGGGTAAATTCGTTGATCAGACGGATAAGGTTCTTCTCCACCGGGGTCTTGGCGAGCGCGGCCTGGACGGCGAGCGCGTAGTCGCCGAGCGCCTGGTAGAGGTCACTCGTGAGCAAAAGCTCGCTGCGGCGCTCCGGCGTCCCCAGCAGATAATTCTCGAGCGGCACGGGCAGCGGGACATTGGCGCTCTGGCCCAAGGTGTGCAGCCGGTTCCAATACCTCTCCATGGAGAGTCTGCCGGCTTCAAAGCGTTTCCCCGCGCTCTGCAAGCGGCGGACGGACCCCGAGCAGACCGTCGGCACGAGCGTTTCCAGGCGCGCTCGAAGCTGGGAAATCTGTCGAGAAGCCTGTCGCCGGTTGCCATAAGAGAGACGGAAGACATCACGGTTGGCCTGGAAGAAGGCGGGATCTTCCACACCCTGCAAAATCTTCGGCTGGCCAGACATCACCGAGTAGTACTGCGAGCCCGTGAGCTCGCCGTTGTGCATCAGGAAGTCCGCCAGTTCCCCGCGGACTTTGAGGTTCTTGACCTCCGTCAAAAGGCTGTTGTCGACTTCGCCGACCGCGCCTTCCACAGCAATGCGCGATCCGACCACGCCTTGCTGGCCCAGAAAATCCAACAGCCGCGCAATGTTGCGCTGCACGGAGTAGTTGAAGTGCAAATCTTGAATGAGAATGACTTGGGGTTGGCGCTCGGCGGACTTCTTGGAGGCGGAGGTCGAAACCAGCGTGGCCACCTGGGGAGGCGGCGTGAGCGAAGCAAAGGGGTTTGCGACCGATGGTCCGAAGGCATTGGACGAGGCCGGCAAGGACGGAAGCAGCATAAGCCCCGCTAAAAGCGAAGCTAAAGATTTTTTCAGTTTGTTGACAATGTTGTTAGTAAACATGGAATTCCAATGCCTCCTCGGCTATGCACAAACGTGATGTTTGCGACCTACGGCTCTCAATATTGTGACCTCTATTTCGCTCTAAAACAATCAAACCTTCGGCTAAATTTCCTTGCCCGATAGACCTACATTTCCCCCTGGCCCCTCTTGCGACCTCTTAGACGGGGCATCAGGCGGAACTCCATATTCTTTTATTTTCAACGGTTTTATCTCGGCGGAGCGCATTCCATTGCCGCCAAATCGGTAAAACCAATGAACTCATGAATTTGCCGATTTTGTTTCGCCATCCCGATTCGGCAGCATCGATGATGCGTCTCATCAGATTTTCCACTTGACCTCGGGAGTAGGCTGTTTCCCGCAGTGCCTGCCGATAGCGGTTCTGTAAATCTTCGGGAGATCGAACCCGCAAACGCCCTTGCGCTCGCTCAAGACGAACCCACTCAAGCACCTTTCCCAAGGGTAGCGCTTCAAGGGAAACCTGCTGTTCTGGTGACAAATCATAAAAATGACCCGGCCGGTCTCCAATGACTTGGTTCAACCCGAGCACTTGCGGAGCGCCATAGGCCCCATGGCCCGTCATCGGGACTCCCCGGTTGCGTCCCGTCACCAGGGCACGAATAGAAGAAGGGCGTGACCCTTCCGCTGGCACTTCGAAATAGAGGACATTAAAGGAATCTTTTTCGCCTGTAATGAGCTTAAGGGCTCTCGCGATTTCCTCATCAAGTTCGGACAGATGCTCCCGATCGGCTTCGAGCGAGAGCGCCACGTGATCGAAGGACTTCTGGCCATCGGCATCCGGCAGCAAATTCACGAGGCCCACCCGCACGCCGCTGGGTAAAGCCCTCGACGCCACCGGACATGCCTCCGAAGCGAAGGGCTTGCGTGCCCAGTGCGCATGGATATGATCTTGGGTCGCTCCCCCGCTATTTTCGGGGCGCTCGGGATCGTAATTCCATCCGTTCAAAAACATACGGAACTTGGTTTGATTCCGCAGGCGCGGCGATTCATTCAGCCGCATCCACTCTTCGCGCAGCGCACGCAACGAGCGGATCTCGGCGAGCCGCGTTTGGGACAGGTGTTCATCCCCCCAGACGGCAACCACATGGCAAGCCGACGTCAGGGGATCCTGATCGTGGCGCGACGGCCAGAACGAGAAGGGATTAAAATAAACCGTCAGCGGCCCCATGCGCATCCCCAGCTCATTCGGGAATCTCTCTTTGATCACTCCCCCGCACAAGGTGCATTCCGTCGAACGGCCGCCTCCGCCCGGACGGTTCGCCCGCAAGAGATTCACGGTATACTCCGCTTCTACTCCGGCGACCCCGGGAACGGGAAGACGAACCGTCTCGAGGCTTTGCCCGTCATCGTAGATCTTAAAAAAGCCCGAACCGGTCCCGTCTACCGCCTTCTCCTGGGACTCCAAGAGCTGCATCAGGGTGCTGAAGGGATCGCTGGCGTTTGCGGTCCATTCGCGGCGGGTGAGAGTCACCTTCATCGGCAGCCCTTCCGCCAGCGGCTCCTGCAGCACCACCACCACATCCTGCTTGGCGGCCTGGGGAACGAGACGGGCCAACAGCTCCTTTTGCTCCTCCAGCGGCCATCGAGCCTCAATCGTGCCCACAACGAGGGAATCCGCCTGATCGGCCGCTTCAATTGGAATCGGAGCGACGGCGGGCTGTTCGGCCTCCAGGGTTTCTCTGAGTTCAGCCAAGGCCATTCTGACCTCAAATCCCAGCGCCGCTAGCGCGAGGGCCAGCCAGTCCGCGAAGGGCGCGACGAAGAAATCTGCCGCGGCGCCGCCGGGAACGGCGTGCACCAGCTTCTCATGCCAGGCGACGCGGCGGGCGCGGAAGCCGCGGCCCAACTCCGGGGCGATCCAGGTGGCGCCGTCAGCCGTTTTCTGCCCCAAGCGGTCCAGGCCTGTCCGGCTCATGAACCGATGCTCCTCGCCGAAAAGGAGCGAAGAGGCAATCAGGAAAAGCGCCGCCGCCGCGGCCCATTCCCCATGCCGGAAAAAGATCCCGACGGCCAAGGCCACCGCGGTGTAAGCCGCACTGCCCGCCCAGGCGGCCTTGACCGTCGCCAAGGATTTCTCGGCCGGGCGGTGGGAAACCGCAGGGAGCCCGCGCCTGAGAGGGGCCGTTTGACCCGAGCCCGTCTCAATGCCATGCCTCGTTGCTCCCTTATTCAGGCCGGCGCGCTGATAAATCATGAGAAAGGCCGCTCCCAAACGAAGGCCCGGATCGCCGGGCTTCCCGCGGACCCTCAGATGTTGATCGAGGCGACTATTTCTCTTCCCCGGGGCACCCTCCGCGATGAATTCCGTTGCCTGCGCCTGAGGGGACCGCTCAGCGCGGTACACGCCACCGCTTGCCGCGCCCAGAATCGCATCCTCGAAGCCGAACGCCAAGGCCACTTCGGCGGCTTGCTTGATATTCAGTTCGGCTTTCCCGCCGTTTTGTTCGGGATCAGGATTTCCCCAAACCTGGAGGACACCCAACCGCCCGGCGCGGGTGTATCCATTGAGACTGAAGGCCATGGGCTCGTCGACATTTCCCCAATTGACCGAATCTCCCGTCGACATCGTTTCGGGGTCGCGCCGCAGCTCGCCAGCCACATTGCGGCCCCCTTCAACCACCCTCTGCCCAGACACGAAGTTCCGCACGGGCAGTTTGTCCACCTGCCGTCGCTGTTCATCCCTAATGACCAAGGGTGGATCAAAAGGGACCTTCGAAAATTCGGTGGCTTCGGTGGCCCCATCCTCGTCGACAAAAGTAACGTTGTTCAGGCTCAATCTCAGCTTGAACACGACGGGCTTGTTCGGGTCCAGGCTCAACATCGAATGCCACCCCATAGGGGGTTGTATGCGCGATTCCGTCAGGCCGACGGCCTGCTTCGGCCTGGCCACCAGCTTCCCGTCGATCCCAAGAAGGGCGTTGCGCGACAAGATGTTATCCGTCGCGGGGACGGCCAAGACAAGCGCTTCCCGGTCTGGCCGCGCACCCGCGGGTCGAATCAGGTCCTCTTCGGGCGCTCGGCCCTCCGCCATGTCCCGAACCGTGTATCCCATACGGAGATCGGGAGTTTGGACGAGCGGTTCGCCGTTCCGGGGATCAAAGTTCCGTTCGAGAACCTTCCTCGAAACGACGGGTTCAATCCGAAACCGCCCTGGATCCATCGATAAGACGACGCCGTGGTTCGCCCGAACATCCCCCCCTTCAACGCTGAACTCGATCCTCCACAATCCCGGAACGGTCTCCCGCGCAGAATGGACGGTGAGAGTGCCGAAGCTCAAGGTATGCGTCTCCGAGACATTGGCCTGGGCCGGCTGGCCAGGATGCTCCGCGGGCAGGGAAGGTTCATCAACCGGTTGGAGCGGGGCCTTGCGCAGGTTTCCACCCGACCTCTCAAGTTCTTCACGAGCATATTGCTCGCCGAACGACATTCCATAGCCCCCATAGTGGTCCGGCCGGTCCCACAAGCGCTGATGTCCAATGCACACGAACATTCCATCGTTATATGCCACGACGGTCACCCTGGCTCTTCGTCCGTAATCATAGGTGACCTCCAGCTGGTCGCCGATCGTAATGACTTTCTTGCTCTGGCGGATTGGTTCCCGTTCAAGGTCTATCGCGACGGAAGCGATTTCGGCAGGATCCAAGTCAAAGAACTCCGCAGGTAGTGGTTCCGGAAAAAGCATATCGCCCACAACCCCGAACGGAGCTGGAACTTTGATCAGTTCCAGGGTAGGATGCGCCGCCGTCATCGCTCCGAGCACAACGGTCCTGAACAGCTGGTCCCCCCGTCGGAGGTGGACAATCTCGCCGACGCGCAGGGTTCTGGCCTTGTGCAATTTTTCCGCTGTGAAACGAGCCGACCCAAGCGGGTCACCTGGGACAGATTCTGCGCCTCCACGGTCGGCTCCGGATCCTGGCAAGGTGGCCAACGCCTCCTCCGCTGAAATCGCCGACGCCAGCGTTGAGTCGCCCCGCGACAAGCGCTGATCGTGATCAGCGCGACCGGGCCTCGCGCCGGGTCCGTTCGAACGTTCTTTCAGCGCGCGGATCGCTCCGCCGACAACGCGTTGATTATCTCGGGCATAAGGAGCGCTCGTTTCCGGCCCGAGGTCCTCCGGCCACCGGACGACCCTAAAGCCGCTGCCACGCAATTCACCGTCGAGCCATTGCTTTAGCCATTCGAGATTGTCGGACCCTTGGACTTCCTCTGGCGACTCGTCCTCGGAACCAGGTTTGACCCTTCGGGCGATGGCGTTGCACAGCTGCTTGAATATTTCTTCTGCACCCCTTGGATCGCCCAAATTCTTGTCGGGATGGAATTCCACGGCCATCGCTCGATAGACGTGTTTGAGATCCTCTTCCGTAGGGGCCGCAGCGATGCGCCTCAAGAAATCCTGTTTCTGACTCTCCCAGTCCTTCCCGGCGCCGGAGCGAGCCGCTGCGGCCGGCTGGCGATCGTCAGGCGCGCTGCCCCTTGTTTTTCCGGAAGATTGAGCTCTTATCTCCGCGCTCGTTGGAATCGGTGCTGGGCCCGTGAAGCGGAAGAGTCTTACGAACAACTCATCCAGGTGAGGACGCATCGGGATGGGGGCCTCGCGCCCCGCTTCCCCGAGTTTTTTCCTTTCTCTGGCTTCAATGTCCGACAAGATTTGGATGGCGGCCTGTCCCATCTGCGACCCGAAGGGATCACCCCTGTCCCAAGGCACGCCGGCGCTTCGGATAAATCCATGACCGTTGTTCCAAAGAAACCAGATCGAGCCTGCCAGAACGGATCCCGTCAGCGCCGAACCGATCGGACCGCCTATCGACAGTGTACCGGCCAGCAGGGCTGCCATGGGAAGGATCACTTTCCAGCCGGCGTCGAAGTTGGCGATCGCTCCCGCGCGGTAGACCTCCAGGAGATCCCGCTGCGCAGCGATCGCCTCGCCTATGGTCGTGATATCCATCAACGCCGTTTGCCTGTGGGTGACGAAGGGCATCCCTTTCCCCGTCCATAGGTAGCGGAGTGTCGGGATGAGCCAGCCTTTTGGCTTCAGGCCGAGGCGCCGGGACGCGTGGTAGTGACCGCGCTCGTGAACGATGATCGCGGGGAATATGATCCATCGCTGGAACCAGTTCCGTGCGGGCGGTTCGGGGTGAAGCTCGCGCAGGTGATACTGCATCCGCCGCGTATCGCTGTTCACCTCAAGCCGGTGCAACTCGTTGAGCGTGAGGAGCCGGTTGCTGTCAATGGAATACGCCATCCAGGCGGCGAGCGCTGCGGTGATGACAGCGGCCGTTAAGCCGCTTAGCGAATGCCAGGCATAGAAACTGCCGGCCGCCGCGATCACACTGTCGCGAACCGCTGCATTAAAATTGGCCCGGATCCCGCCCTGAGCAACCCGCAGGGCCTTGCGATGATAGACCCGATCGGTGCGGCCAAGGTACTGACTCGTATCCATCTCGGGAACGGTAACGCGGCCTTCACCCTGCCAAGCTTCGCGAAACAGGGTCCCTAAGGACGTTCCCACAGCAAGACCATGACGTTTGGCAGCCCCATAATGCCCCCATTCGTGGGCCAGAAGACCGCGGAACTGTCGCACCCGCGTCCAAACCTCGGAGTCAACGGTAAATCCCAGTGCCGCCAGCGCGAGCGCCGCCCAGTCCGCGAAGGGCGCGACGAAGAAATCCGCCGCGGCGCCGCCGGGAACGGCGTGCACCAGCTTCTCATGCCAGGCGACGCGGCGGGCGCGGAACGGACTCATACCGGGAACGGTCCCAATGGCTCCCTTCGCGTCCCTCCAACCCAACCGATCCAGTCCTCGGCGCTTCATATAAAGGTATTCCTCAACGAAGAGGACCGATCCTGCGATAAAGGACGCCAGCGCAGCCGACTCCAATGCTTCGATGCCTGAGAAGTACCCCGCGATGGCCAGAAGTGCCGAGTAGAGCGCGTTACCCGACCAGGAGGCTGGAACGGTCCGGAGTGACTTCTCGGCCACCGTTTCGCCCTCAGCGGTGGGAGCTGTCACGGGCAAAAACTGCAGCATCTGGAATTTCCCGACAGGGACACCCACTTTGAACTCTTGTTCTAAGATTTTCTGTATTTTGTGCTGCCCGTAGATCTCTCCCGTCGCGGCGTCTGCGACAATAAACTCTTTCTCAGGGTCTAATTCTGCGACACCCAAGAGTTCTTGCAGCTGCTTTGCGTCGACTGAGGCGTTGAAAAGGAGCCGCCCAAATTTCTTCTCTCCCCAAGGGCTGGGCCGCGTGTCCGTTCGATCCACCGCAAGCAAAAGGACCTCTCCGTTCTCCAATCGAATGATGGAGGTCTTGATGTCCTCCCTCTCGAACGCGATGGAGTGCGAAATAAGGGAGGATGCCAGGAAGTTGAGTAACTCGGTCTTGACCCTATAGGACCACAGGTATTTGTCTGCCTCTGTTAAGCGTTGCCTGATTTCGGTCAAGAGATAGAGAGGATCGTCTTTTCTTTGGACAGCCCGGTCATATTGGCGAAGGTTTTCGGCGGCGGGCAGTTCCGCCTCCAGAATCCGGCTCAAGCGGACGGAAGCCGCCTGATAGGACGCGAATCGGACCGGGTCCTTTTCATAGAGCTCGAGCAGCCATTGATAGACTTTGGCATAGCCGACCTGGGTCGATTCCTCTGGTATTGCCGTATTGCCGGAATAGGCCTCCGCTCGATTGATCGGCAGACCCTGTTTCTGAAGGATGCCTTCCAGCCCGGCAGGACCGACGATAATGCAGCCGGTCGCCATGCCATCCGTTTCAGAAATGCCCGCGGCCTCGGTGCCGCGATCGGAGTCCACCACGAGCACATCCGCCGCGGCCAGAAGCTCGATCTGTTCCGGCTGACCCCATCCGGAACGCACAATCAGCTTGCCTCGTGTCTTCGGGTCAGTCCCTTCAGGCACCTGATTCACTTCCTTGGCTAGACGCACGAGATCGTCGTACATCTCTTTTGTTGTGGCTTGGATATTTCCATAGATCACCACCTGCACGCCCAAGGATACGAGGAGCCGGATGTTGTCATCCGTCAACGCGCGTTCCCGTCCGGCTTTCACCGGATCCAGGCGGCCGGTAAAAACAAGCACGAGCTTGTCAGGATCCAGAACATATTCATCGGCGCGAAAGATTCCAAGGCTTTCCAGGAGCGTGCGGTCGAAGCGCATTTGTTTCTTGGCCTGGTATTTCAGTTTGCGAATCTGCTCGTCACTGGGGTGCTCATGATGGGCATGGCCGAAAAGCTGCGTCCAGAGCTTCAGGAACAACCTTCGCGTGAGCGCGCGGTTGTCGCCATTGGTATTGGCGACCACGCGGATGTCGGGGTCTGCAGGGGCGGCTTTTTCCTGACGATGGATGCTGGCCACACACTGAACGAAATCAGCAAAGGCCGCGCCCATGCTGGAGGAATCGACCCCGCGAAACCACATCCGGTTCCGGTACGTATGGGTCACAAACGAAATCACCGCGCCTGAGAGCGCCTTCCAGACCCGGTCGAGGTCCCGCTTAAAGAGCGCGAACGGCCCGAATTGGCCATCGTTGACGCTGATCACCGGGGCTTTGTAGCTCGTGTCTCCGGCGGCCAGCATCGCTTCCTGTTTTTTTTCTTCCAGGCTTTGGATCAGCTTAAGAGAAGCACGGGACATAAACTCGGTGAACTCTTCGGCGGTGCTGATCGCCTCATCACTGGCCAGCTTGTCCGTTTCCCGATAATTGTAGACCACCCGTGTGATCAGGCTTTCAGTCTCACCGTTGGCGGGATTGATTTGCCGGTCGCGGATGAGATAGACCTTCACGCCGTATTCATTGGTACCCTCGAAGACTTCCGCAAGGACCTGCCGGTGATTAACCTCCACTTCAAAGCTCATCACGGGCACCTCCGAAAGCCCTTCGACAGGGGTGATGAGAGGCCCCCCGGGCCCATAGCGCAGCCCTTGATGGAGCTTGCGCTGACCGTCCAGCCAGTGGGAATAGTAGGGCTCGATGGTGATCACCGGCATATGGCCCTGGGCCAGGTGCTGGATGGCGGCCGCATTATACTGAAGGACGCGGCCCAGCCCGCCCGCGGCATACCAGCCCTCCGACCCCACGATATAGTGATTTCGTCCGACCATGTGCGGCGCATGCTTCAGGAGCCAATCGGGGGGAAATTCCCTTCTTAACATGAGGAGCATCGAGCCCATCAGAGGCCAATGCTGTAGTTGGTCGGCGTGTGCATCCAGAAATTTAAGGAGGTGCGTCTGATCGGCTTGGGAGAGTCGCGCCACAGCCTTCAGGACCGGCCAGCGGGCCTCAAGCGGGTCAAGTTTCCAACGCTCGACGATCCTGGCGTAATGCTCCAAGAGCTGATACAGGTGCGTCTCCGCCTTCACGCCGTCGCGCGCTCCCTTGCGAAGAGCGTGTTCGAGCTGGCGTTGGATAAAGGCGACATTTTCCGTTTTAACCGCGATCACCTCGGGCTCGACCAGTGGCGCATAGCGCCCTTCGGCATCCTGCCGAACGAGATGCAATTCGACCATCTTGCTGAGCAGCGACTGGATCTTCTCTTCATTGGCGGGCAAGAGGTGGTTCTCAAAGCTATCCAAGGTGTCTTGCTTGATTTGATCAAAGGTAAAGATTCCCCCATCATTTTTCGCGCTCACCTGAAGGACCACCGCCCCTAAAAGGTTAAAGCGCTGCCAGTCGGGGGAATTGTCCCCCACAAACTCCAGCCAGTTCTTGTAGAAATTAGGGGTTTGAGGCGCCGGGGTCCTGGGTGTGGGGTTGTCGTAAACATCATCAATGTAGGCCAGGCCCAGCGCCCCGCCTGAGAGAGCCGCTGCCGCGATTCCGAGCGTAAACCGGACGGTCCTGAGGAAAACTGGGGAGAGGCTTCGAGGAACGGCTCGACGTAGTCGGAACGCTGTCTGGGTCGTGGTGATCGCCTGGCGGAACCAGTATCCACCCAAAAGAAGGGCTTCTTGTGTAACACGTTCCTGTGGAGAAGATTCTGAAAGGACAGTCTGGGAGCCGCTCGCTTGAGAATGCGGCGGCCAAGACGCCGCCGCAGGTTGGGCGATCAGCACCACCGAAAGGACAAGAGCTATAAAGGAATGCAATGTTTTCAATGGATCTCCTGACACGTCATCACAAGATGTCATCCTCACATTTTTCGTTCCCTCTCCCGCGTCCCGCGGGCGAGGGAGGTACATACAACCGAAGATCCCCGGCTAACGTCCCCTTCCTCTAAATTTAAAGGAAGGGACAGTCCCCCGGACTCAAGGGGGACAACATGCCGGGGCGACGTCACTCAGTACAACTATTTATGCGGCGGATCGCACCCTGTTGATTCCTTCTGTCCAGTCCGGCCACAAGACTTCTCGGTCCGGGGCAACACCCAATCCCAGCGCCGCGAGCGCGACCGCCGCCCAGTCCGCGAGCGGCGCGACCAAGAAATCCGCCGCGTCGCCGCCGGGAACGGCGTGCACCAGCTTCTCATGCCAGGCGACGCGGCGGGCCGCGAAACCAGGCAGTCCGGGGTGAACCCAAATGGATCCATCCGGGCGCCGTTCACCGATCGTAGTCGATCCCACAAGCCCCATGAAGAGAAGGTCCAAGCCGAACAAGAGAGCGCTGGCGATGGCCCACACGACCGCACCATCCACGATCCGGCCGCTCTGGAGAACCATCCCCAGACCGCCGGCAAGTGCGCCCATCGATAATGAACCCGCCAGCGCGACGAAGGCCGTCCAAAGCGACTTGTGCCCTGACAACACTTCTCGGACCCTCTCCACGTACTGCGGCAACTGCGCTTCAAACCCTTCCGGAGTCGTACCGACCGCCACCACGACATCATCCGAAACCCTCAAAGCATCCGCCACCTGATCCTGAAAAATCCCACCGGCGATGACCAACTGAAAATTCGGATACCTGTCCTTAATCCCCTGGAGTGAAAGCTCGCCCGTCGGGCGATCCCGTTTCCAGTCTTTCCAAGGCTTGAGCATGACCCCGTCAACGCCGCTCGCCTCCGCCGCGCGCAGGTCCGCTTCGATATCCGGACTGGCGTTTGAAACTTCGGCGATCAAGACGACGTTCTGGAAGCGGCTCCGGAAAGTCCTCACAAAGTCCTCGCTGAAGTTGGAGCCGCTCAACACATCAGCGCCCGCCGCGGCCGCGCCTTCCGCGAGATCCAATCGATTTTCCATCAGGAAGATGCGGGGGACATTCGTTCCCGGCACCTCGCGCTGCAGGGCCTCCAGAACCGCCACCTGATCAGTTCCCGGCATGATTCTTTCGCCGATCAGGACCTTGGCGCGGCGCACCAATTCTTCGTTGCTCTGGCTGGCGTAGGCCCTGCCGGCGGTATCCTTATGCATCCCGATCTCGAGCCGCAGCCTCTTCATGGCCCGAATGATGGCGCCCCTCCTCTCCTTGCCGGCCGCCGCCGTTTCCGCTTGGACCGCGCGGATCGCCTCGGCATACGCCCGCACATAGGTCTTGGCGCGGTCGCCCCAGTCCGGGTTGAAATGGGACAACTGCCTCAGCTCCGCAACGTATTTCGCGCGACTGGCGGAATCGTGGTGATACATCCACATCTGATCCTTGATCCGATCAAGAATTTGATTGGCGGTCCGGAGCCGCTGTTGCCGGTCTGTCAAACCTGTTCCAATTCCAAAGCCCTCGACGACCTTCAGGGGGGACCCATGATGCAGGATGAAGTCCTTTAAACCGCCCCGGTCGGTCACGATCACCTTGGCCAGAAGCAGCGCCCATTCCTGGTTGGCGATGCCCCCCGGCTCATCAATGGAGAACATACCCATCAGGTCTGATCCCGCGCCGATCTGCTTGGCCAATGCCGGATTAAATTCCTCGACAAACACAAACTGGCGTGCGTATTCCGGATGGAGCCTGACAAATTCCCGCAGGAACGCGGCCTGCGCCTGGCCCATCGTATCCGTCTTCGGCGCCGTCGCCTCGATCACGATCTGGACTTTGTGACCCTGCGCGTCACGGGTGTCCAGTATGTCCTGCAAGAAGGTCTTGCCGCTGGGCATCTTTTCCATCAGGATGTTGAATCCCTTCTGTTTCACCAACCGGCTGACAAATCCCATGATCAGCGCGTTGGGGTCTTCGTCCAGCCCAAGCTTTCTCTGTAGCGCGGCCTTGTTTGCCAGCTTCCATTCCAGGAGCTCTTCATCCTTCATTTTGTCGAAATTCACGATCTTGCCATTCTTTTTCGGCCGTGTGAACCGGTAGCGCGCGCCTCGCGCGCCTGTTCCCTTTTCGTCCAGAGCGGCTAGATTCTGCGGCCGGTGGCGGTCCGCGCGAATCCCGTTGTAGAGCGCGACCACCTTAGCCCAAACGCGGTTCACCACACCTTCGAGATAATAGCCGCGAGTGGTGCGCGCCTCCTCGGCGTGCCCGGCGCTCACGAAGGGAATCCGGTCCGCGTAAAGGAGTGCGCCTTTCATCAGATTGTGCTGCCCCGGCCAATGGTTGGAATAGTACTCCAGGCCGTTTTCCACATTGTCGCGGACAGTTCTGGACATTCCGGTCAAGGCAAACAGATCGCCGTCCCAGGAGTCCGGAATCGCCCCTCGCTCTGCCAGATAGCGTAAGAGTTCCGCATCGACCAGTTCCGGATTCATCTGCCCGAGCCAGCCGGAGAAGATCCCCTGATATTCCAGATTATGAACGGTAAAGATCGCGGCCGGCCGGTGACCCAGAGCCCACGTCGCGTCGCGGTAGGCTTCGTGCAGGAGCACCGGTCCGAGCGCGGTCTGCCAGTCGTTGAAGTGATAGGCCTCAAACTGGATCCCGAGCCGAAGCGATATTTCGTAGGCCGCGCGCGGCAAGACAATCGCCTCGACATAGCCCCCCAGCGATTCGGGCTTGGGCTTTTGGTAGAGCGTATGGAAGAGGTGGCCCGTCGGGTCATAGAGGAAGAGCACCGGCATCCCCTCCTGTTCCACGTAGAGCACTTCCAGCGGGATGGTGCCGCTTCCCACCGGGATCTCGATGTCCATCAGTTTTTGGCCCTGGTCGTAGTCCGCTAGGAACTTCTCGATCGAGCCCTGGTAATGCTCTTCGACAAACGCCTTGGGAAGCTGCGAAAGGACCGCGGTCGCCACGCCCTGCTTGCCCACTTCCTGGGGCTGTTCCTTGAGGACCACGCCCTGCCCGCCGCCGCCCGGCCCCGGCTGCTTGAGTTCCTTGCCGGCTATGGTGAGAACGGGCATTTCCATGGCAGTATTGAGCACCCCGAAGCTGTCCCTCGCCCGCGCCGCCGCCAGGTAGTCCACCAACCGCTTCTTGACCGCGGCATTGATATTAGTTCTCCGCGTACTGTCGGATGTCGGCCCACCATCAACCCTCTGCGGGAATGAAGTGTCCACCGAGCCATTGGAAGGGTCTCTCTGAGAAGGTTGCGCTGGGGTTCCCTGCCGGCGGATTTCGAAAGCCGCATAGCCTCCAAAATCCAGAGAAACGGGTCTAAGGAGATGCCGATCGAACCCACCATCGCGGATTCGCTCAAGAACGGGAGTCATGTAGGCCAAGAAGGCGATCATGTGGCCATCCGGCGTCAACGCCGACTGGGCAATCCCATCTTGCTGGACAACTCGATCAAGGATGCGGGCGTCCGAATCAACGGCATGCGCGGGCAATTCCTTGAGCCTATCCGCCAAACTTGTTGTCACACCTTCGATGTATAACGGGGGAGGCGAGAACAGAATGATGTCGAATTGCCCGAGATCATCGAAGCGGTCATGGATGACGTCTTTCTGGACCGCTCGAATGCGATCCGCGAACCCGAAGGCGCGCGCGTTATGGCGCGTGTCTTCAAGAGCTTGTGGGTCGATGTCGACCGAGACAACTTCTCGGGCGCCGAGCTGCGCCGCATAGAGACTGAGCGCGCCGGACCCCGCCATCAAATCCAACACCCGCGCCCCCCTGAAGCGGTCTGCCTGCGCGGCCATGGATTCCAACAGAATAATGGTGGAGATGTCGCCGGGACTAAAGACTCCGTTGCTCACGTCCAAGGACGACAAATAACGATGAATGTCATTTGTTCCGAGTGGACGATGCGCGGGAGGCATGGCCGCCATTGAAACGGGCGGCGCGCCGAGCGCCATCAAGACCAAAGTCACGAGAGAACCCAAACCAAAACGCCGCGTGAGGAGTCTGTCGAGATCAAAGCCGAAGTCTTCCCGGAGCGATTCCTTCAATTCCGCCCAGAAGGCGCGGACCTCACGGAAGCGGACGACCCCTGCCCGATCCTGCTGGACATGAGCAAGCTCGTGGGACACGATCTGGGCCTGGAGCTCCGGTGGAATGTGGGAGAGCGCCGCCTTGTCGGCATGGATCTGGCCGCCGAGCGTAAAGGCCATATAGGTCCGGTATTCTTCCATCGCGCCGCTTAAGTCCTTCGGGTTCTGACGAGGATCAAAGCTCTCGGCCGCCGCGAGGATGGGGTCAAGCGGATATTGGCCTTTCTTGCCTTGTTCGACTTCGCGTATAGCTTGGCGTTTGGCTTGGCGGATGGCCCATGCCATTCGTCCATAGACGCGAAGGGCGGCATAGGCGGGCACAAGCGCAAGAACAATTGCCAACCGGTAGAGCGGATCACCCGGCAAGCCCGCGATTTTGACACCGGCATAGGCCAGGGCGAAAGGAGTTAAGGCCACAATACTGCTGATGAAGGCTGCCGCGAAGGTATTTCGACTGCTAATTGGCCATTCATCGAGGTCTTGGGTCTCGTCACCGACGCGCTGCGGGGAAGATTCGGGGGTCCTACCGAGTCTCGTTCTAAGATTCTCCAGGGCTCCGCTAACGAGATTCGAACGATCAACCCCTGCCTCGCGTGCGTCTCTTTCCAACTCCCTATATTGATCTCTCAACAACGGCAAATTCGGGGAAGGCTGATCAAGCTGTTTTAAGAGTCCAGCAGCCCGGAGCACAATCCGCATGATGGGTGTTCCATGATCATTGCCGATGGGGTCTCCTTCGACCGTTTGTGCGTCAGCTCTTGGCGGGCGCTCCGGATTGTCCGTTGGACCCATGCTGGGATTCGGATCGCGAGGGGAAGTTCCAGCGGGAGTCGGCTCTTCGCTTGAAACGTCCTCTGGCAGAGGTGGTGATCCAGGCGGCGGTTCCTCATCGCGCAGTGTGGGCCCTTGCGCGTTTCCTTGAGTGCGCCGATGAATACGAATTCGAATGAGCCAGGCCATGATGCCAACGACGAGCGTTGCGCCAACCACAGCTCCGGCAGGAGAGGCCAGTCGCGCCAACAGGCCAAAGAATGGCCCTCCATCAGCATTCCGGCCGGAATTCCGGACGGAAACCGGATCCACACGCGGCCTCTCCGCCGGCGCGGCGGCGGAGGGTACGGGCGCCGCGGCAGAGGGTACGGGCGCGGCCGCGGGCAACGGCGGTTCGGCGTGTTTCTTAAATACATTATTGATCACTTCGATGCCGCGAATGCCGTACTTGTCCGCTCCAACCCCCTCGTCTGAGGCCTTCTCGCGTTCATCCGTGTACTCAAAAGCCATGTGGGAAGCCCAGTGGTCATTTTCAAGAGCGGTGATCCAAGCTTCAAAACTTTCCGCGCGGAACGCCGCCCGTTCCCTGTTGGTCAATCCCCGGAAAGTCGGGGCAAGCTGGCCGAATTCTGCCGCCACGAGATGCAATGGCACACGGCGGCCCGCTGTGGCGTTTTGGACCTGGGCGCGCAGGCCTGGGACAGCACCTGGGTTGGTATAGAGGTTAAACCCAATGCCGTCAAAAGCGCTCAACCTGGAAAATTGGCGCACCGCTTCAGGGTTGGGATCCCCATGACCCAGGAAAATTGGGCGGGAGGCACCTTTTCGACTTATGACCGCTTTCAGTTTCTCGGCCGCGCGGTTCATCATCGCGTAATAGGCGGCAGGCTCCATATTGACGCGCACTTCATGCGCGTCCCCGCCCGGCAGGAAACGCTCGTTTTCATTACTCAGAGAAATGGCTGCCAGCCATGGTTCGTCGCCGTAAATCCGCCCCAACTTTTCCACGCGCGCCTGGATCCAGGCCTCGTCGGCGGCCTTCGGGGACCGGCGGGTGACGCCCAAATCTTCGCTCACATACACATGGATCCCGCGGGCCGCCACCCGGCGCATGATTTCTTTGAAACGGAGCACTTCAAACCGTTCCTGCAGGGACCATTTAGCCATATCGTCATCTTCGGGGATGGGCATTTGATAAATACGGATGGCGGTGATGCCTATCTGAGCAAGGTCCTGCACATCGTTTCGTCCCTGCCCCTCGAACCCGTTGAAGTAGGGGTTGGTCCTCACCAACTCCGCGATCTCTTCCTTGGGCAGGAGTTTGGCATAGAGCACATCGAGCCGGTTCGGAGAAACATAGTTTTCATAGTAACGCTCATCGGGTTCCACCGGTTGATACGCCACCCCCTGACGCATCAAAATGCGCCTGCCATCAACCATCCATTGCGGACCGCTTTGCCGGTCTTCGGTCATGACCACACTTTTTGCCGCATTTGGCGCCGACGTAAATAATGCCTCCGGCGCAACGGACATGCCAGGGAAAGCCCAGTTTTCCACGCCGGGTTTTATCTCCTTCACTTTCCCAGCCCCCCATTCAGAAAGTGAATTCAGGGCCTTATAGGCTCCCGCGGTCGCCACAGCGGCCGCCGCCGCGCCGGTGAGTTTGAGGAAGCGACGTCGGCCTTGATTGACGGCGGGCGGGACCGGCGCGGGAGGTGTGACGCTTTGGTAGTGCTGGCTGGCCACAGACATCGTGGGCAGGATCTTGTAAAGGGTGGAGCTTTCCCGGACCATCTTCAGTTCGTGGGTCAGGGTCTCCAGGGAATAGGCGAAGCGTTCGTCGAAGATGGCGCACAAGGTGGTGGAGCGGTCGAACTGCAGGGCGTCGTCAATCAGCCGCTGCGTTCGCGACCGGGCCGCGCCTCTTAAGGGTTCGATGCGCCTCAGGCGCGGTCCCAACCGCGGGTCCCTGGCGATCTCATCGTGAATCTCTTGTGCGGTGAGCGTGGCGTAGCCCCGAATTCTTCGCTGCGCGTACCAATCATCGACGATCCCGCGAAGCTCCCGGGTGAGCCGGATTCGGTAAACAAACATTCCAAAGCGCAGCGCCGCGTACACCAAGAATGCCGACAAGACCAATTCCATGCTGGCACCAAACCAGACCAGGAAGCTTGACGCGAACAGCAGCAATCCCATGCCGCGGAACCGGCCGCGGGCCGCCACCATCGGATTCCAGTTCCAGCGCAGGTAATCCGGATTCGGATCAATCGGCCTTACTACTGTCATATCCTGCAACCACTGAGGTCCAAAGGAAATCAGGCGTACCGCGCGCACACCGTCGAGGGTGATTTCCTGACCCCCGAATATAAACATCGCGACGTCAGCCAAACCCCACCCCGCCATCCGCAGGGAATTGGGGAGATATCCGTTGAAGACTCTCCCATCCCAGGCCCCACGACGGAGGATGAAATTCCACACCATTCGTGCGGCGGTGCGGGGATGTTCGATCAACCAGTGCCGGCGGTTTCTCTCCATCAGCACCCAGGCCAGCGGCAGCAGGAACAGGACGGGATTACCGTAGGAAGCGATCGACAAAGCAATAATGGCGAGGGAATCCACGTCGGAGGTGTGGCCCCGGACCTGCTTGAGAGTGTCTCTGTAGAAGATCAACTTCATAGCGGCCCAGCCCAGCGCGAGGTAAAGGGCCCCGCTGTACCCCAGCAAGAGACCCGCGTACACGCCCACGACCGTCATCACCGCGACGGGCACCAGGCGGTTCCGGACGCTCTGCACGCGCTCTTCTCGCGGGTTCAATATCTGCGGCGCGATGATCCAGCCGACCAGCATCAGCACGTATTGCAGACCGGTCACCCAGAAAACGATCGGATGGTAGGCCGCGAAATTGTGCATCAGCAGAAGCAGCGGCGCGGCCAGCATGATCCCCAAATGATGCAGTCGGTACATATCACGGATTCCGATAGGCGCGTTCGGGGGCACCCGTGCCGTCATCCGGAAATCAAACAGCCCGGTCATACCCCAAGCGCTTTGGGACCACACATAGAGCGGGATCAGCAGAGTGAACATCCAGAAATATCCCGGATTGATGGCCACGCCTCCCAGGAAGGTCAAAAGGCCGAGAGGCGCGCCGAGCTTGAAGTTCAACAGGAGGACGGTCGCGATATTGATCGCCTGCGACAAGTAGCCTCCCTGGCCCACGAATAACCAGGGGACGGGGAAGGAATGGGCCGGGTCGAGCGGCAGAAGGATGGCCAAGACATTAAACGCCACATTCAAGGCCAGCACCGCGAGCTTTATCCCGTAGAAAGCGCCGGGGGTGAACTGCTGAACCTGCTTCACATTGAGCGGCACGGTGGGGCTGTAGGCCATCCGTTTGGCCGCCAGGCGGTTCACCAGTTCCCCCATGTCCGCGACGTATTTCATTTCCGGGTTCATGGCCGCTCCGACGGTCGGCGGCTTGTCCCCGAAGAAAGAGATCGCTTGCGTATAGAAAACCCAGGACCCTTCGACGATCTGCATCATCGCCGCGTAGGCGTCTTCGGCAATGAGACTGAACGGCAGGAAGGAGGAGCGCAGATTCCAGAGGTATTTGACGGTATGGGAAGCGGGGGTTCGCAGAGGATCTTGCTTTCTAATAGCGGCTGATCGTGAAGACCGGCCAAACAATGAAACAGCGACCATGGGTATTAGAAGAGTGACTGTGAAGTTCGGGGGTCCAACAAATCCAGATAAGACGGCGACTGTATAGCCGACGAGCACGAGCGCGACAATGACCTTTGCGATCGAAGGCGCGCTCGAAGGAGTAGTGGTGGGTAAGGACGCTGCCGGCAAGGCAGGTGTTCGGCTTGTGGAATGCATCGGCCGGCGGGAACGCACCAGAAGGTCCACCTTTCCGCCGCCGCCGCGACCGTAGAAGAGCACCATCCCGCGCAGGGCCATACCCAACTGGACCATGAACGTCCAAGTCCTCTCGCCAATAGACTGACTGGCTTTGACGGGCGTCAGATCCCGCGCTGCAACGTCCATCGGCATCAACATGAATCCGTACTGAGGTTTGTTCCATTCCGACATCACATTGGGGATGAGCAGTGTACGGTCAAATTCCCGGTGCTGCGTGGCGTCGTTGTAGAAGACGGCCGAGGTAAGGTAGCGTGCGGTCGTTGTCCACAAGGACGCTTTATACGGAGCCAGGCTTTCATTGAACCGGAGCATCCCCGTCCCCATCAAACGCGCCCAATCCGTGGGATCATTGCCCATATAATCGGTGGAAATATGAAACCCGGGATGCACATTTGCCCAGAGCGTGAATTGATCGCGAAGCGCCTGGGAAATGCCGTCGAGATCTCCATGCGCCAACGTGTCGCGTTTTTCACCGACCTCTCTTCTCACATCCGCATTGGGCGAACGGTCCCTCAACCAATCCACAAACCGTACCCATTCTCCTGGGTAAGCCGCCATCAGGCTTTCCAAGAGCGTCAACCCATCAATCCGGTCCGGATGCTCAAAATGGTAATCATTGAGCTGATCCCAGGTGTAATTCTGGGTCAAGCCGCCTTCGGACAAGCCATTGTATTGGACGGTCCTTTGGTAATCCGGCCGTTGCGCGGTTTCTCTTAACCAATCTCGGTCGACGCGGCCGGCGTTGTAATTCATCTGGTAGCGCTCTTCCAGAACTTGGTTTATGGTTCGATCGAGCCGGAGATAGCGATCTTCATCGTTGCTCAACAGCGGCCGTCCAGGCGCTTGGGGATCTCGCATCGCCAGAAGGGAATTAAATTCGGTATCGGTCAGCCACGTGAGCGTCATCCATCCCGTGCGGTTCAATTCATCCAGGAGTTTGGCTTTTCGTCCCTGGTCGGTCATAGCATCCACCCAAATTCGAAGTTTTCTGCGCAGCGCTGCCCGCTCCGGATTTTCACGGCCTTCGATATCCAAATCGGGGCCAAATCGGCTGCGCAAAGCCACGGCTTCCGGCGTGTCGGCCAGCTCCTCTTCGGCCCATTCCCGCATGACCTGACGAGTCAGCATCGCCGATTCCACCGCGCGCCGCACCACCGCCATTTTGGGGGTGGTCCAGAGAATTATTTCCTCTATCAGAGGCGCGTTGCCCGCATGCATCAACGCCACATGGGGATACCCCGCCAGGGCGAAGGCCCTCTGGAGTTTCTCCTCATCGGGGGTGAGGTGGGCAGGGTCATTGAGCACCATTAAAACGGTGTTCTCATCGAGGCTGGCCAGGGCCGCGATGTCGGCGTCAATTTTCCGCTCCGCTTCCAAAGCCTCGGGGCTGCCCACTCCATGCTGCCTTTGCACGTCTTCCAGCCACCGCCCTTTGATCTGGCGCATTCGGTCCACAAAATGGCGCCAGTCCGCCGGGTAAATCTTGATGGCGAAATTCTGGATTTCCTGCGCATAGGCACGCGCCCCCGGAGCTGGATTTTTCTGCGGATCAAGCGGAGCGCCCGCGTTGTAGCCAACCAGCGCCGTCAGACCAGCGATCGTGGGACTCACAATTTCCGTGTAGCTTTGCAGCTGGTCCACCAGATGCGGCGCGGCTTCCCAGGGGAGTGCGGCTTCGGGAACACCTTCTTTGCCATCACGCTTGGTAAAGAAGGTGTTCATGAAGAACTTCAATTCTTCCTCCGCTTCTTCGGTCAGACCCCGCGGGACAACGTATTGACGAAGCATCCGGTGCTGCTCCGCGCTGATGCGCGATTTCTCGAGGAGCTTGTCCACCACCCGCGCGTAAAGCTTGATCGAGCGCGCCCGGGTGCGCTCTTCCGACATCCCGGCCAGTTGGTAGTTGTAGAAACCGAAGCGTTTGGACATTTCCCGGTGTCTCGCCCACGCATACACGGCACCCATGGCCGCCACCAGCCCGCTGGCGGAAGCCAGCAGCCCGCGTACGGTTACGGTGATGTCCGGAAGCTGGCCGAATCCCGCTGTCGCAAGCGGTTGTCCCTGGAACGTCGCGGCCTGGGAAATCCATTGCCAAAGGACCGTGTTCAGCCAATCGGTCCCCGGGAATCCGAACAGCGCCGCCAACATCCCCAGCAGACCCAGGACGATTACCGCGAGGGTCAGCGGACGCGCCAGGTTCCGCCAGAAGGAGGCCGGCTGCGGTGTCGTAATCCCGGCCCGGCTGCGGAACAGATTCAAGGATTGCTGCAATTCCCAGCGCGTCGGCACCGTGAACCGGCCCACCTCGCGGTGGCTGCGGGCAGCGACAAAAGCTTGTCCCATCATGCCGAAAGCGCGCACCAGCACATACGTGAACAAAGCCCAAAGCACATACATCCCGCCCATCGCAAAGATGTTGAACAGGACCGGGCCCAATCCGGTCTGCGCTTCGACGGCCGGTACCGCGTAAATGCTCATCAGCGTGAGCATGGTGATCGCGAAAGCCGGCAGAAGTCTTCCAATCCAGAACCTCAGGCCTCGGATGCTCTGCCTGATCCACTCCTGGGATTCCGGCGAGAGTTTGTTCCATTCCTCTGTTGAGAGACCCTCACCGGCCCAGCGGAACCGCGGGTCAATGTGCTGTTCCAGCATTTCATTGATCAGGCCGGGACGACCCCGGCCGTGCCGCGCCACCCAACCGGCGACTCCCCGGTTGATCGGCGCTTCGAAGCGCAACACCAGCCTCCACAATAAGTAGGACACCGCGCAGGCGAGAGGCATCGCCACCAAGCCAATGATGAGAAGTGATCCAATGGTCCAACCGCTGCCAGAATCAAACAGAGGAACGAGCAGCCAGCGGGCGTGCCGTACCGCGACCACGCCCAGAACATCGCTGAACAGGCGCCCAAAAGGGCTGGCGATTCCCAGGAACGGTTGTCCCACCGACCACAAGGAAAAGAAGATCGAGGCCCCGGCCGTAAGGGCCCACCGCACTCCGGACTTCCAGAACAACGGCAGCCTCACGGGATTGAAGTAACGCCGAGGGAAGGTCTCGAATTGGGGAAGAAGCTTCATTCGGACAGCCTGCTCGACTTCGCTCTTGAGCTGAGGCTGCAGTCCCCTTCTCAGAGAAGAATGGAGACGCTTGATATCTCCCAGGGGACCGGCGCCGGGTTCCACCACTTCACGCTGCACGCCGGCTTCCATGGCCGTCCGGATGGCGTCTTCGGGCACCATCTGGTAATCCCCATAGCGGTCTACATCAATTCCCTGTCCGCGCAGGGTGTCCAGATGCCGCCGCAAAATATCGTTCACTTGCGCCATGATGGCCGGCTCCAAATTCATCTCCGCGGCGATGGCGCGCACTTCCTTCACATTGAGCCCTCCCTTCCAATGAGCAATCAAGAAGGGGATAAATTTGGTGTCCACGATCTCCTGGACCAATACAGTGCGCTGAGATGGCGAGAGGCCCTGCATAAGTCGCCGCAGGAGCGCCGCGGACGGGACGGCGGACGGTGCCAGGTTTGTCCACGTGGTTTGCCCGTCTCGGATGTTTGCGGGGTCAATTTCCCGGTTGTACCCGCGGCGAGACAAGAGATCTCCCAACGTCGTGCCCGCGCGATCCACCACAAGGCTTTCCAAGTGCGCTTTGGTGACGCCCAAAACCTCGTACGGATCATTAAACCCTACATAGTCGAAGAGGTAGTTCCAATATTCTTCCTCCAGCAGCAGGCGCCAGATTTGCTCCTGGGGGCCGTCGATGCGCTGAAGGGTCCGGTCGTTCATGCCGAATCCTTTGCGGATCCTGGCGCTGAGCTGTTCGTTCAGCTCCACGGTCAAAACAAACATTTCCCGCCAGGCCTTGTCCCGGGTCCGTGTCAGGATCTCGCTCAACCAGCCCGTCGGAGGGGTCCGGCCTTGACCCGCGCGACCCTCATCGCGCAGGCGCTGCTCGAATAGATCGGCGTCCAAGAGAGTATGTTCCAGGAAACCCTGCTGAAGCTGGTGGCCGCCGACTAGAAAGCCGAACAGCTGCTCGCGGTGGAAGCGGCGCAGGCTGTAATCCACCCAACCGGAGGCCTCTTCCTGGACCGACCGCCGCACGCGCACCGTGAGTCCGTCATCACCCGGATACCCATCGTCTCTTTGAACCGCGACGGGGTTCTCGCGCGGGTCGCGGGGATCCACCAGCAGCCCTTCCCGGATCCGGTCGAGCATTTTCCGCGTGATGTCGTCGCGGATGTCGAGGGGGCGGTTGCGCACAACAGGGTCGGTCTTGAGGATGCCCAGACGGGCCCAATCCTCTTCGTTCTCGGTCAAACCATATTCATTGAAGTAACCGTTGATCATCGGCCTATAGATATCATCGATGACCTTTTGCAGGACTTCCAATCCCAGGTACCGTTCGTTCAGGAGCCCTCGCAGATCTCCTTCCCCCATTGTCCTCGCCTGGTCTGCTATCACGGTGCGCAATTTCTCGGGAGTGAGCAGGTTTTGGTCCATCAATTGCTGCAGCCCTCGATTGACTTCAGGAAACGCCCGGGACAGGTTCGCCCGGAAGGTCTGCGGGTCCGGAGAGGCCAGGAGTTCGTTCACCGTCAGGCGTTCGGGAGCGACGTTCAAGTCGGGACGCGACGGAATCGCCCGGATCTGGCCGATACGTCTGCGAATGCGGTTGAGCGCCCAGGCTCCTACCAGGATGGCGCACGCCGCCGTTAACATGGCGTTGGAGTCCAACGCTACGTTGGGCATGTGCAGCAGATGGGAAGGCATGGAAAGCTTTTCCGGTAATCCGGTGGCAGCGGGAACGACCGTTTGGGCTAAGAGCGTCTGAGCCCCGCCCAGCAACACCGCCAGCGCAACGGTCAAGATGCGCGCAGCGGTTTTAGTTCGGCTCCCCGTGGTCTCCGGGTTCGGCGTCGCGGTCTGATTTTGAGCCTCTCCGCCACGGCCTGGCGGTGGGGTCCCCTGCGGCGGCGCAACTTGGACCGGCGTTCTAACGGGTGACGCCGGCGCAGGAGGCGTTTGCGGAACCTGCGCGGACGGCGTCTTCGGCGGATTTTGCACAGCATTCTCGTTGGGCAGCGCCTTCTTGATGAGATCGAAGTTTCTCTGGACGAAGTCAGCGAAACTGTCATACGTTCGCCCTATGATCTGACCCGTTGGACTCCTTCGCACACGATCCCAGAGACCTCTGTTTTGTGGCGCCAGAATCTGTCCCACAATGCCTTGAGGGCCGGGTGCTCCCGACTTGGTTTCCGTAATCCAGAAGTTGTGCACCACCTCCGTGAGCCGGCCGTATTCCCAGCGCTGCCAGGGAATCCCGTTGACCGGGCCCAGCAGGTAACGCTGCAGAAGATTCCCCGCCGTCGGCCGCACATCGTAGGCGTAGACCATCGCGATGTTCGGATTGATTCCTCCGCCCTCCAGGGGTTCATAGACGATGTCGTAGATATTGAATGGGTAGGGGGCCAGCCGTTCGGCAAGAATGTTTCCCAGTTCGATGGTGCTGATCACTTCGTCAGCCACCGGTTCCCCGTACTCGTCAAAAAACAACCGCTTGTGACCAGGACTGTCCGATGATCCTTCATAAACGCTCCACAGAGACTGGCCGCTGGCACGGAACGCTTCAAAGCGCAGCGATTTTTCCTTGTCGTCGCGCGATTCGTAAATGTTCACCTTCGTTGTTTCCTGCCGGCTTGGCGGCTTCGTTAACTCATCGAGGCGGCGAGCCAGCTTCGGATCCAGAAGGCGCAATGCGCGCGTCAACACATCCGGCGCAATGGCGTCATCTTTTAATCCTTTGATCTGCGTCAGTGCTATTTGCTGCTTGGCTGGATCCAAAGTCCCTGCCAGTTCCGAAACGACCGTTCTTAGATCCTTGCCAGTCAAACGCCGTGCAAAGCGGCTGGCGACTTCAGTCCCTTCGAAGCGATTCAGCATGCTCATGGGGAGGCCGCTGACGTGATCAACCAGGAGGTTGGTATTGCCAGCCCAGCGTTTGGCTACCATCACCCCCGGCATGGTCCCTAAATCATCAATCGATGTCGCGGGCCGGGCCGCCCACTCTTTGATTCCCTCCAAACCTTTTGCCTGGATGCCTTGCCGGCGCAAGAAGTTGTCGACGCCGTTCGACGACAAGAATTCGGCGGTCGTCATCCTGAGGACATCCTCGGGGGATTTCCCGCGGTTGTCGAAAATTAGAGTCATGAACGGCACGGCGGAATGTTTGATGCCCGCGGCCTCGGCTCGTCGCCGGGCCACGGGATCAAGCCGATCGATCGACAGATTGTGCGGGTGTTGATCAGAAGGGTAATCCAGGTAGATATTGACCAGCGTGTAATCACCACGGATTTCTTTGTCGATCCGATTGAGGACATCCTGATCGCGCTGCATCACATACCATCTTTGGTTCGGGTTAAGAAAGTATCCGGCGGCGCTTCTCAGGTCGCCCTGACGCCACCCGAACGATTTAGCGACAGCATGCGTGAGATAGATTTTATGCCCGTCCCGGTCAAATCCAATCGGGGCCGAAAGGACCGGCGAGCCCGTTCCCGTGGGAATGAGCGGTTCGGTCTGGGTCACCTGGTAGGCGCGTCCGTCCGTCGGATTGACGCGGCTGACCACACCGAGGAAATCCCCGCGGGAATTCTCGGTGTTGATGGCCCAGTTCCCGTCCAGGAAGCTGTAGGCCAGGCGTCCCACCGGATGATAGGGCACCGTGATTTCGTGATAGGTATGGCCCCATCGGGTGGTAATGGTGGTGTCGATAAACCGCTCCAGGCCCTGGCGGAGCAAAGGATCCGTCACGCGCTCCACCAGCAGTTCGGGAGCGACGCCGGGCACACCGCGGTTGTCCACATTTAATTCGGCGCGCTTGATCCATTCCAGTTGGCCTTGATTATTGCGGTAATAGAGCGTCGACCGGAACCAGATGTCGGTGCCCGGGAAAGTCCGCACGAGGGTCCAGTGACGGCCCTGCGTGCCGGCGGGGGTGATTTCCACCATGATCGTGCCGTACCCAGAGTTCGGAAGAACATACTCATCAAAATAGCGGGCCACCGAAGGTTCATTCGGATTCTGTCGGTCCGGCACCACGTGGCGATAGGAAACCAGCCGGGAATTCTGTGTCCAGTGCAGCGCCTGCATGACCTCCGCGGGAAGGTTCAAATCGCCCGCCCGAGTCACGCGAGCCCCACCTTGGGCATCGCGATTCAAGGAGGCCCGGTCGATGACTTGATCATTCACGCGCATGGCCATCTGTTCATAAAGACTGTCCTTCCGGGCGCCGTAATCGAACTCGGTGGTGTACCAGTTGCTGCCTTCGGGCCGCTGCTGCACGCTGACCAGACCGTCCCGGGTGGTTTCCTGCGGCTCGGCACTGGGGATGGCGATTTCCCTTTTGGTGATCCGTCCCCGCAGATCAAACTCCCGGCGAAAAGTGGTATCGAAAACTAGATCCTGGGTCTGGGTCAAAATGCGTTGGCGGTCGGCGACATCGTCGGGCAAGAACGTGCCCGCGGCACCCGTCAGACGCACCACCACCGCCGAACCGAGAGCTTCGGTGCCTCCCCGATATTTTGGCGCGCTAATTCTAAGATTCCGGTTGACCAGAGCGCGCAGAGTGTCGACCAAAACCATTCGACCATCCACTTGGATGGTTACCTCACTCTCCAGGACAGCCTCCGGGATCAAGCCTCCCGTCGGCTGCAGCTGCACGGCGCCATCCCTCTCGACGACGATCTGGAAATGCTGGGCGTCCACATAGCGCTCCCCGGCCGTGCTGATCCGATTGCCCGTCCGCAGGGTCACCTGGAGTTCGGAACCGTTCTCGACCGTTTCGACTTCGACATGACCGGAAATCTCTCCGCGCTTGCGGGGGAAAGAGGACGATTCAAACCACGGCGTCTCTTGGGTCTCCCCGGTAACGGGATCTTTGTGTTTGAACCGGGTTCGTCGTTTGGTACTTTCTGTTTCATCGCCACGCGCATTCAGCTCTCTCGCCTCATGGAAGTTGAAGGCCTCGGACGCCCGGTCCAGCCCGGTAGGTTCCAAAAAGGCAAACACCGTATCGATCGCCGGCCGCCGTGCCTCCTCGGGAGTTAACTGGCCTTTCGGTCCCTGCTTGAGCTGCGGCTCCAGTTTGTGCGCCGTGACCTCCAGCACAATCCGGCCATCCAGCGTTATTTCCCGGACGGTGTAGCGTTTGATCAATTCACCCAGACCGTTCACTGTAAAAACGGGATAGCTAAAGCCACGGTCCATATCGTAAGAGGTGATTTCCTGTTCCCACGCTTCGGGGTCGGTGCGATCCATGAGCCAGTCGCCATAGAGACGGGTTTCGTTAGCCGCTTGGCCGGTCACGAGGTTCACGCGGTCAACTGAGGTGAGACCGCCGGACATCACGCTCACAGTGTCCCGCGTGAGCTGCGGCAGAAGGCTGCTCTTTAAGTGGGCTGGGTCGCGCTGCGCCAGGTCCCGCAGCGACACCGGCTCTCCGGTGACGGGATCGGCAGGAAGCGTCAGCGCCATTCCGACCGCCGTGGGAATCCGCCGGTTGTAGGTGAGGTTGGAGACGGTCCGAAATTGTCTTGTCCCGTTCAGGCTGATGCTCGCCTGAGTGGATTCCGGCCGGTCAAAGATGTTCAGCCGCTGGACTCTCCGGCTGGCCTCTATTTGGCGGGCATGGTCGTACCAGAAAGTCGATTCCGACGTCTGCGTCCGAGGATCAAGCATCGTGGTGACGACCACCCGTCCGGTGGCGCGCTGGATCTGAGTGCTGGTATGGCGGCCGGTGGCGTGTTCGAGGTGGATCCCGCTGGTGAAGCGGGCGTTGCTGATTCCGACCAGGTCACTGCCGGAATTGATCCGTCGGTTTTCCACATCATAAACGATCGACCCGTTGACAAGGTTTGCTGTTCCCACGGGCGCCGGCGAACCCGCTTCCAGGTCCGTCACCTTGAAGACGTAGCTCTGCGTTTCCACGGGCAGATAGGGGAAAAGCTGATCGAACGCGGCCTGCCGCCAGTCTCGGCCAGGAACCTGCGCAGCCCATTTTTTCGCCGCCCGTTCCACCGCGCCCGGCCCAGCGTTGTAGGCCGCCAATGCCTTATCCGTATCGCCGTTGAAACGCTCCAGTAGGTCTCTAAAATACCGGCTCCCGGCTCGGACGTTTTGTTCAGGATTAAATGGATCGCTCACGCCGTAGTTGGTCCGCCAGAATTCCGCGGCTTCCGCATCCCCCTCCGGCAGATGCAGCTGCATCAGACCCTTGGCCCCCTTCTCGGACTGGGCGGTCTCTATGAAACTGGATTCGACCTGCATGATTGACTTCAGTAACCGTTCGGAAACACCGGTGTCCCCGGCCGCCTGGAGGATCAAGGCGTCATACGGAGTAATTTCGCGCAGACGTTCGCCGCGGACGGAGGCGGGAGCGGTCATCCGCCGCCGAACGGTCACTTCCTGCCTTTCGGCGTTGACACCGACGTTTCGGTCGTCGTAAATCTTGATGCTTTCGCCGTTCTCGTATTCAAAGAAGGTCTCGCCGCCAATCACGATCCCAAGGGCGTTGCGCAGCGGGCGGGTGCGCTCGGTCGCGGAGGCGCCATTCTGGGTGCCGGCAATCGCATGCTCCACCAAGCCAACAAAGACGTCGTAGGTGTCCGTCCATTGTTTGTTGTCGCGGGTGTTCCGGACATCCAGGATGGCAGCGGTCCAGTCGAAGCCGGGGATCCCGGGGCCGAGGCGCAGGGTGTAGCGTTCCATCGGATGGCCGTCTGCGGTTTTCTCGACAGGGAAGGCGACGGACCAGCGGGCGTTGTAGGTCGTGACGTAAATGCCTGTCGCCGGGACACCGACCTTTTCCGTGACCAGTCGTCCGAGGCGGCTGCGAACTTGTTCCTTCCTGATTTCCCCCATAAACTCGCCGTTTTCATCATAGACCGCATCGTACTGCACCTGGTCAAAGGACCCGTCGGCGCGGTAGCGCGGCGCCTCGGAACGGATCAGGGTCGGACGAGACACGCGGTCCGCCATCGCCAAGGCGCCGCGCTCCGGACCCAGCAGGGCGAAGACAACCTCGCGCTCCGACAGCCGCGCAAACGCTTCGGGGTCTATGCTCATGCCGCCGGGCACAGGATAGGTGCGCCGGGCGGCTTCCTCGCCCGCGCTGTCGTAATCGACGAAGGTGACCGTATTGAATTTCGCGTTGACTGTGGCTTCCTTCACCACCCTGCCGCTGGCATCGGTCTGCCGGCGGAGGCTCAGGCCTGTTGTGAGATTGTCCTCGCGCGTGATGGTGGAGGGGTCCTCTTGGGTGCCGCCCCGCTCGATCTGTGTTTCGGTGGTTTCCTGGCCTTCCGGTGAGGTGTACACCGTGAGGGTGCCGGTCCGGAGACCGAAGGAATTGAAGACAGGAGTCGAAACACCGGTGACACCGTGAGCGACGTCGCGAACGGTGTGCCGATCTTGGTAAGGATCGAAAAGGTCATACGAATCTTCGTAGGTCTGGTTGTGGAGCAGGTCGCGTGTAACGACCGTCGTTCCAGTGATCCGTCCGAAAAGCCCCAGCGTGAGACGCCCCAGCAAGGTGCGATGGAGACGGACCTCATAGGTTTCCACCGGGGTCTTCTTGGGATCCGCGGTGCGGTATTTGAAGAGGGGCACTTCCACCGGCTGGGCAGGATCAAATTCGATGGTGAAGTCGCCGCGTTCCTGCCGCAGGAGCCGTCCCAGGCTGTCGCGATGATCGACTCGAAATTCTTTTCCAACCGCGTTTCCATTCTCATCCACTTGAACATCCCACATCGGCACCGTCACCGTTCCATCCACGTGATAAACCGGGGGTCCTGAGCCGGAGCGCAGCTGCGCGAGGCTCGGGTTGCTCGAGAGCGCAATGAGCTTGGCCAGCGTGAGATTTTCCCGATCAACGGGGTCGAGATTCACAGCGTTGCGATGCAGGCCGTAGGTGCGGCGGCCGGATTCATGGTTTGTTTTCGGATCGCGGTCTACGAAAGTGAGCGTGCCAAAGTCCCGGCCAACCGAGAATTCGGCCAAAAGATGACCGTTTATGTCAACCAAGCGGGATACTTTCTCGCCGGTATCCAGTTTCGTCTCGGTCCCATGGCCGATGCCCGTTCCGGGCTCCCACCACAGGTCTTCGACGTGGCGGCGCTCAATGGTCCGGCCGTCTTTGGAAACGGTGACATCGTAAGCTTCTTCGATTCCGTTTGGCCTGTAGGTGATATTGGTGATCTCCGTCAGGGTGCCTTGGGTGGCCACGCGTCTCGTCACGCGGGCCAGTTCATAGATCTCGACCCTGCTGGAGAGCGTCACGTGGCTACGAACGAGGATGACGCCAGAGGAGACGATGTTGTAATCGATGCCAGCTTTGGCCGGACGCCCGTAACGCTCCATCTCCTTGGGATCGTTGATGACCACGTACTCTTCCAAACGTTCTCCGCTCACCGTATCGATCTTGTGGGTGGGCCATTCCACCGGCTTGGAGGCATCGAAGAAGGTCTGTTCCCGGCCGACCGTGCGCTCGCTCAGGCGCCCGTTCACGCTGTAACGCTCCAGGCTCGTCTGATGGCGAACGAGGTCCTCCATGATCACGTTGGCGCTGCCGTCCGCCGGGTTGTAACGCTGGATGGGCGCTCCCTGATAGGTGCCCCCGATGCTGGCATGCAGCATGTGTTCAAGCCGGGCCAACTCAGCCGGTTCGTAGACCGGGCGGCCCTGGTCATCCACCCTGGCGACGCGCGGCATCGCCCCGGAAGCGGAGTAGTACACGTCACGGCTTGTTTCCCGGCCCTGCCGGTCCCGTTCGACTCTGGTCCAATGGATCCCGTCCCGGCTGTGCTTGTCCGACGCGGACGGCTCGTAAAGCTCCACAAGATTTCCGCGCGCGTTGTAGAACTCCAATCGCGACCAGTCGTCCTTGAGCACGTCCGTCACTTCCACCGGCACCCAGTATTTCCTGCCGGGATCATCCGAGAGCGCCCGCTGGGTCTGGTAGCGTCGCAGGAGCTGGTGCGGCCTGCCGGAGGAGTCGAGCTGCCAGGCCTCACGCCGGGCGTCCAGGCCGGAGGAGTCGAGCTGCCAGGCCTCACGCCGGGTGTCCAGGCCGATGTCCCGGACAAGGGTCACTTCATCACCCACCTGCTGCGCGATGAGGTCTCCGGGGACAACAGTATCTGCGCCGGTGACGGTGTAATAAGACAACGACTTGCGGCCGGTTTCGACGTCCGTTTCCTTTATGAGGTCGACTTCGGCAAAGGCTTTTGCCGCTTCCGCCCCGATCCAGCGCTCAAGCTCTTTAAAGGCCGGGTCATCCCGCTTGACACGCCACGCTTCATAAGTGGCCGCGCGCTCATTCCCAATGTATTTCCCGGAGGGGCGGCCATCCTGGTCGTACGTGAGCGTCACCGTGTCCTCATAGCCGGAAGGATCTTCGATCACGGTTGATTGGATCGTTCCGAAGGCGGTGTAGGTGTCGGTGATCTTGCGATGCGCGTAGACGGGGTCCGTCACCGTGGCCCGTGCGGGTGTCGTGAGGCGGGCGGCCCAGCCGGCGTTGGATCCCACTCCTTCCAGAACGTAATGGTACTTGCCGACTTCGTCCGCCCCAAAGAGGATGATTTCGAGGGTCTTGGCCGCGGCAAAAGACAACGCGTACTCGCCGTTGCGGCTGCCGTAGCGGCTGGCGGCCTGGCGCAGGCGCACAACGTCCGAGGCTTCCCGCTCCATGCCATACACCTTGAGCTGCTGGGCAAAGGTCTTAAGATCCAATGGGCCAGAGTAGCCTTCTTCGCGGAGCGTGCGCGCGGCTTTCACAAGCGCCAGTTTCTCCAGGCTGTGATCCGCGCCGTCGATGCCCAGGAGGCTGGACATTCCGCGATTGGAGAATTCCGCGGCCACTGAGAAGAGCAGCTCGCGCGCGGCCGTATCGACTTTCAGCCCGTACACATTCGGGGTCGGGGTCTCGCCGAGCTGGCCATCGCGCAGGAGGATCTTCACGTACTCCTGGGCCGCGGGGGCGACTTTGGCGGCGGTGTCGAGCATCGCGAAGAGCTGGTTTTCATCCTGGAAGCCGTACTGCGTCGCCGGGCCAATCAGGCCCACAAGGTCTCGGAGGAATTGAACGTCTATTCCTCGCTGTGAAGGATTGCCATATACGTCATCCTTATTTTGCGGGGGAGTGGAGTTATAGGCCAAGACAAAATCCTCGCCGCCATTGAGCAGCTCCCAAAGCGGTCGAACGCCTTCGATATGCCGCTTCAGGGCCAGCATCAAATGAACTTCCCGAAGGTAAGATTCCACGAACCTTTCGCCCTGAGTGTAGTAGCGCTTATCTCCGATGAAGGTGAAGACCTGATCTATCACAAACTCGATAACTTCTCGATTGGTGTCGGGATCAGACGTAAAGTTTTCTGGGATTTGATAAAACTCTCGGTACTCGTTATCCTTTAATAACTCTGCCGCTGAGACGAGGTTCTCGGCCGCCTTCGTGTACGCCTCCGCCCCCTTGCCCACAAAATCCTGCAGCGTCTTGCCATCCGCCTTGTAGAGCTGCCCGATCAAAAAGTCAATCTCGTCCCCGGTCAATTTGCCGCTGGGCGGCAGGGGTTGGGTGCCCGTCAGGTAGGCCAGCGCCTCCAGCGCCCCCGGCGTCGCCCGCAGCGCTTTCAGGTAGTCCGCCGCAGGGACGAGGTTTTGGGCCGCCTCCCTAAACTCTTTATCCTCCACAAAATCCTGATGCGTTTTGCCATCCGCCTTGTAGAGCTGCTCCATCAAAAAGTCGATCTGGTCCCCGGTCAGTTTGCCGCTGGGCGGCAGGAGCTTCGTGTCCGTCAGGTAGGCCAGCGCCTCCAGCGCCCCCTCTTCAGCACGCAGTTCCTTTAAGTACTGCGCCGCATACACCAGATCCTGTGCCGACTGCTCAAACTTCTCTTCCTTCACAAAATCGTGCAGGTCCCCGCCTTCCTTGTAGAGGAGCCCAATGAGGTCATCCATCTCCTCCCCGTTCAGGGTCTTCCCCTCCTCAGGAGGCAGCGTTTTGCCGGTCAGGTCCTTTAACGCCGCCAGCGCTCCCGGTGTCTTACGCAGGGCCTCCAGGTATTTCGCCGCATACCCCAGATCCCGCGCCGCCTCCTCAAATTTCTCCTGCTCCACAAACGTATGCCGGACATGTGCGCTCTTGTAGAGGAGACCAAAGAGGTCTTTGGCCTGCTTCTCATCGAGCGGGCCCTTCTTGGGCAGATCGACGCCAGTCAGATACTTCAGGTCCCCTAAGGTCTCTTGCTTACGCAACTCCGTCAAGTAACTCGCGGCGTATTCCACGTCCTTCCCGAAGTCCGTGAGATCCTGTCCCTTGAGTGCCTCCCCGTCCGGGTGCGCGATCGTACCCATCCTTCTTGCATTCTCAGGGCTTAAAGGTTTTCCGTTCCACTCCACCGTAAACCCGAACACATCTTCAAAAGCGCCCAGCCTCTTCTTGCCGCCCTGATTGATCTCCGTTATCACATCCAGGGTCACCAAGGTCCCTTCCTTACTGTACTTGAAGATTCCCTTGTCCGGATCCGCCTGGGTTCCGACAAGCTCAAACATCGGCTTCACATCCTCCGGCGCAAGCGTCTTCCCACCCAGATCAATGCCTTTGTTGAGAATCCTGAAGGATTTGGTCCTGTTTGGATCTTTTTGCACTTCCATGTGCAACTCATAAATCTCCTTCACCGCCTCCAAGTGCTCCGTAAGTTTCTCCCCTTCCACGCGGCCGCCTTCAGGGTTGGCGATGCCCGCCAAGCGCTTGGCCTCGTCCGGGAGAAGCACCCTTCCATAGGTCACATCGATTCCATGCACATACAGGAATTCCTTCGTGAGCGTCTTTTCGTTCACCTCATAAATCATCTGCACCGTCGCCAACACCGCCTCCGAGTCATAGGAGGGGTCCTTCGCCCCCACGAAATCAAACATCGACTTCACATCCTCCGGCGCAAGCGGGTCCGTGGCTAAATCAATCCCCTTAAACACCAGGAACGCGCTACGCATGTCGCCTTTGAACGCCTCATGCAGCTCATAAATCTTCTCCACCGCCTCCAGGTGCTCCGTGAGTTTCTCCCCTTCCAGCATGACACCCCCGGGGTTCATGATCTCAAAGAACTTATCACGTTCTTCCTCGGTGAGCGTGTTCCCATAGGCGATGTTTAACCCATGGACATAGCGGAACGCACTTACATAAGCAGGGTTGGCCGTCTTAATCATGATCAGGGCCTGGCGAATCTGTTCGGGCTTATAGGGCATGGTCCCCACCAAGGACATCAGGAAGGCTTCACTGCCGGGGGTTTGGACTTTGGAGGCATCGATGTTGATGTCATGAAAGAGGACCCGGAAAGCGGCCCCGAGCCCTGCGCGACTGAAATCAAGATGCATCTCATAGAGCTCGCGCATGGCCCCGGTGAAGGAAGCAAGCGAATATTCGGAGAAAGGAACTGGCCAAACCGTACCATCCGGTAAAGGCAATGGGGATATATCCGGATGAAAGATCGTGAAAATGCTCTGCACCTGGCCGCGCCCCAAGGCTACTCCGTCCTCAACGGAGATTCCCTTCAGGTATTTGAAGGCCCTATTCAGGAAGTCGTCGCGCAGCAAGGTGTCAATGAGCTCGAGAGCTTTCTGATTGTCCTCAAAATTGTAATCGCGCGCGTCGACATAACGCCTGAGCCCGAGGATATTGTCGGCGGTGACGCCACGCGCGTCGACGGGGATTCCCGAAAGAACAAAGAAAGGCGTTTCATAACCCTTCGGCATGACATAGCCTTCCACGAGTTCGTGAACCCGGTCGTAGACCAAGGCGAAATACTCGTCCGCGGCCCCCCCATAGATGAACGCTACATCGTTCAGTTTACTGATATCGGCAGGAGTGGGAATACCGATGGCAGCAATCTTGGTGCCCCAATCATCATTGAAATAGCCCAGGCGCCAGGGCTCCCTGAATTCACGTATGGCATCAAGAAGATCCTGGCCGTCCGGCGTGAGGGCGCCCGGGGGCATCTGGGCTTCGGCCGTGGAAGGGACCAAGAGAACAATGCCGACGACGCCCAACGAGAAGGCAATGCGCGAATAGCCCCTGTGCTTGCGCCCTAAGAGACGCGAGAGGAGGAAAAGCGGAAGAACCGGGATAACAAAGGAGACGTTGACCTTGTCAAAGCCAGGAGGAAAGGCAATTTCTTCGTCGACAGCTTTTTTGCGCCCTTCAGCACGCACGCTTGAGCGCTTCACCATCGTGCGACTGGGGGGAAGAATCGCCGTCAGGGACTCGCGCGGCTGCGCTTCCTCGCGGGGCGCGGCTTGAGCGCTGGCGCGGACGGGCACCGCTGGAGCGCTTGTGGCCGGCTTTCCAGCATCCGGCCGGGGCGTGGGGGCGCGATTCGCGTCATTGCCCGGTAGCGCTTTCTGAACCGGCGGACCTTCTCGGAGAGCCCGGATCCACTCTAGAAAAGGATTTCGCTGTCTTTCCTTTTGCTGGGAATGTCCCCGGATGCCTGTCTCGGTCCGGTTTTTGTCGGAGAACTCCTGAATGACCCGGCGGATATCCTCGGGGCTTGCCTGCGGGTTCTGGATCCGCCACTCGGCAAGAACCGCGAGGAGCGGCGACTTGTCAAAACTGGCGCGCGCACCGCGCGTCCGGTTCGGAGCCAGGCGGCCGCTTTCTTCTGCCTCGACCATAGGACGCACTTCATGGGCCGCCGCGAGGATCTTGGGTACATAGTCTTCGGCATAGCCCAGCCGTGCAGCCATCAAGTGGCGAATGGCCCATTTCTGCAGCGAAGCAAACGCCTCTTGGTCCTTCAGGCGCAGGTGGCGCTCGCCATTTCCTTCTGCGAGAAGCCACACGTCAAGCAGCTCGCGCATGGCCTTGACAACGCCGGGCAACGAAACCTCCACTTCGACTTCGTCGCCCTGGCGATGAGGGACCACGTCCTTGACGGTGCCCGCGCGCATCGCGTGGTTGATCGCCAGATCGTTGACGATCCTAAAAGCCTCAGGATCCTGGAGATCCAGCCCTTCGGATTCCTGCCGGCCAAAGAGCGGCGCAAGCTCCCGCTGGTACTGGCTCAAATACGACAAGGGGTCGGTGTCCTGGGAGCGCGCGAGAATAACCCCGGCCCAGCGGTCGAGCAGGTCGAGGTCCTGTGTTTGCGGCAGGAGCGTCCGTTTGAGGATTGCCTCAAGCTGGCTCTTGATGGCTGCCTGCGTCTGGAGAATCTGGAGGCGGTGTGAAACGGTCTCGCGCTTGTCGACCACCCGGTCAATCTCATAGCCCAGGGCCGCCCCGACGCCGCGGTCGGTCCCGAGGCCGGCGGGCTGCACTTCCCAAACGGCCTTGACGGCATCGATGAGCTCGCCCAGCCGGCTGTACTCCTCCAGCGCCTGGAGGCTGCGGCGGTCCTTGCTGGATCCCAGCTTCTCAATGCCGATGAGGGTGGCAGCGTTGGTTACGAGTGTTTTGAGCTCATCGGGTTCCGGCGCGCGGTCTTTCCCCCACAGGCGCCCCGCCTGTTCGATCAGCAAAGCAAGGTCCGAAGGCTCCATCGTGTTGTTGGCCAAGCGCGCAGGCAAAAAGACGAAGGGCGCTTGAAAACTCAGTGTTATCCCTTTCATCAGGGAAACGAGGCCCGAAAGATTCACTGGCTTGTCGAACCAGCGCACATGGAAACTGAGGAAGGACGCGAGATAACTCAACAGCTCTCCGTCTTCCTGGCGCTCCGGGTCAAAGGCGCGGTTCTGGCCCTCCTGATTGCGGCCAAAGAGACCGGCCTCCCGGACGCTCTCGCGCAGATTCAGCATCCGTTGGAAGTGCTCGCGCACCCCCGCGCCTCCTAGGCCGACAATGTCTTTGTGTGTCGCGTAGATTGCCCAATAGGCCAAACGGATATAAGACGTATCGGTCTTTTCATTCGTGAGATGCCGGAGATAATCGACGATGTTGAAACCTTGGAGGTTGTCTTTCCCGATGAGCTGGAGCAGCAGGTCAAAATAGTGAATCTGAGCGGAGAGCATGGCCTTGGGAACGCTTGCTCCCCGGAGGTAGGCGTCCTTCAGGATGGCATCTGCCAGGACATTGAGGGCGTTGTCAAAAAGCGCTTGGTGTTGTGGATCACTCCTACGGAACTGCTCGCCATCCGGATCGGCCTCTTGGATGATCTGGCGCAAGAGCGTGGCGACATCCTTCAAGATCTCGGCTCGGACCTGTGCGCCCTGGCGGACCGTCCCCAGGGACTCAGGCAGCTTCTCCTGGCGGATGTCCTTCTGGACAGCGTCAACGGCCATCTCGTTGCCATGGACCCACCGCAAAAGTTCCAGCAGGTCGCCCGATCGGTTGAGGTCAAAGGCACTGCTGCCTTGCATCCGGGCAAAGGACGGCAGCATCTCGGCCGCACGGTCGAGGAGCGCATAGACGCTCTGGGGGTCGACCTTCCCGATGAGGATGGCGCTCGCGATCTGGTCCAGAAGCTCGCGCGCTCCACTCTTGTTCATGTCCAACTGACCCAGGCGGTCCAGATGCGGCAGGAGGCCCTTCATCACGTTCATCACTTCGGCGGCTTGCGGCTTTTCCGGATTCATCCAATCCCAAATCACAAAGTAATCCAGCCAGGCGCGCTGGGCATCGGACGAAACCTCGGCTTGCGCCGAGCGAAGGAAATCCTGGACTATGGGATCCAGCGAGCGCCGCAGCTCGACAAAGCGCCTCCATTCGTTCCGGTCTTGCGAGGAGCGCGCACTGCGGGGCACCTGGGAGATCCGGTGGACCGCTTCAATGCTCCTGAGGTACTCTCCGCGGGCCTGCTGCAGCTCCGAGAGGTCCGTCTGAATGCCCAGGGCCTGGAGCGTCTGCCGGCCCTTTTGCACGTCCTGCAGCGCCTTGAGGTAGTCCTGAAAAGTTTTATGGACCTCCGCGTGGATTTTCGACACCTTGTCAAGCTTTTCGCGCAGGGACTTCCGCGTGGACTGGATTGGGGCGCTGCCGGCATGACGAGGGGCGAGCGCTTCCAGCTCCCTGTCAATTTGCACCAGCTGCGCTTCCATTTTCCCCACGACGGACTGGCTTGCTTTCTGTAGGACCGATATCCCTTGCGGCAGCCCTTCGATCACGTCCAGTAGGCCCTGGACCAGCGGCCCGAGGCGCGCCTGTTCCTCGGGCGGCAGGCGGACCAGTTCCCGGCGAAGGGCCTCGGCCGCTTGCTTGAGGTCCTTGGCATCCGTCGAGAGGGAGCGGGTGATCTGGTCAAAGAGTTTTTCCGCGGCGGCATTCTCGCCCAAGGTTTGGGCCAGGGCCTCCGAGAAACCGCCGGCGGCAGATGGCGCCGAGACCCCGTCCTTTTCGCCCGGCGGCACGCCCGGCGCCGGGGCGCCCGGCAAACCATAGAGTTTACGCAGAGGCGTGAGCGTCTGCTGGAACATGAACGCCCAGCGCGAGCTGTCTTGCCCGTCGCCGCCGACGCTCGCGCTCCAGGACGACCCGCCTTGGTGTCCGATGTGCTGCGCCACTTGCAATCCCCAGGAGATTCTTGCGAGGTCCTCCAGTTCAAAGAGCATCATGCCTTCCACGGTCAGGCTCCTGAGCCTCGTCGACGCGCCAAGGTCCATCTGAACAGACTGCTCGGAGGTCGCGCGGACCCCTCCATAGTACTCGCCCCCTCGCGGGAGGGTCTTGATCAGATTGACATACGTCGCGTAATTGCGCTCGTCGTGCAACATGCCGTTGATGCGCACCGCCAGATCATGTTTGATCACCCATCTTGCGGTGAAGGACGGCTCGATGTTGTGGCGGTCTATGTTGGCAGCCAAGACCCATCTTCCGTTCTGGATGTTGATGACAGGCATGAATTCCAGCTGTCCGCCCGCTCCATAAAAGACGCGGAGCTGGACGGCGCTCGAGCGGTTCAGGTTCTGCATCAGGTCGATATAGTCCTGGTCCTGGGAGAAATAGGCGGAGACGCGGGTCAGCAGCCCCTCCGCATCGCTCCGGTGGCTGTAAGAGACTTGCCCAAAAGGGATGATGGTGGTGCTCTTACCGGTCGTGTTCACCTTCCCGCCCACACCCGCCGAAGCGTTTTCGCCAAGTGGCGCCGACAAGGCGGCCACGCCCGCGGAACTCTGCGAATCGTAGGCGTAGGCGCCGCGGACCGTGAAAGCAGAATGGCCGAAAACAGCGCTCACGTCATACATGGGGCTGCTCAGGTCCTTCAAATTGCGGCCCATGTTGCGAAGCATCCAATCCTGATTCAAGCGGCCGGGCTGGCCCGCCGTGCCCGAGAAGCCGAGCCCAAGAACGAAGTCCGATATCAGGAACTGCCACGCGATCTGGCCGACCAGATCCTGGTTGAGGTTCGTGTCCCGCGCCTGCACCAGCGCCTGGACGCCTTCTCCGCCGACGTGGTAGGTGCGTAGGATTTTGCCGTTCGCGCTGTTGTACTCCGTGACCGCCAATTCATGGAGATCGCCGACTTTGATGAGGTCGGCCGCGACCAGGATCGGGGCAAGGAACGATCCCGTCAGGGTCGAGATCTCCTGGTCCCTGCGGCCAGGCTGCCAGTTCACGAGGTCCTTGATGGTCTGGGGCGTGGGCCGGACAAGGAAATAGCGGCGGCTTGGCCCCGCGGGGTTAGCCCCTTGAACTTCCGTGAAGAGCATGACCTGGCCGGCGTTATTTTTGATCACCTGGACGCCCGGTCCCCCTTGCTCAAGCTCGAGGGCAATCTGGGCCGCGAGAGCCTGCTCCTCGGCCTCGCGGGCTTTTCTTTCCAGTTCATCCAGACGCTTCTCGCGCTCGCTCATGGGCTTCTTCGGGGCGCTTTGGGGCTTCTGTCCCTGGGCGCGTTGTTGCTCTTCGAGGGCGCGTTGTTGCTCATCGATGGCACGTTTCTCGGCGCGCTCTTGCGGCGTCACGCCATGCCGTAAGAAGCTGACCAGAAAGACCGGCACACTGATCAGATTCTTGGCAATGGCCACGACAACCGTCTTCGGGGTCGGGGAAGCGGGCACGGTGATTCGAAGGGACGGTTTGTTCTGTAAAGCCACTTCATAGACTTTCTGGGCAACAAACGCCTCTAGCTCCGTGGCTTTGGCCTGGCGCTCCCTCTGCCGGGCGTAGAGCTCCTCGCGCAGCCGCGTGAGGCCCTCGAGCGTGTCGGAGGAGAGCGTGAGGCTGAGCGCGGCCTGGCCGAGGAGGCGCCGGAGCATGAACTGCGCTTGCTTGAAGGCGACCTTCGCTTCAAGGGAGTCCGGTGGGGACTGGTGGGCGGCGATGAGCACTTCCACGACGGCCAGTGTCTGGAACTCGACGAGGTCGAGGTTGAGGGCGTTTTGGATCTTCAGCAATTGCTCGATGATCTGGTTCTGATTTTTGAAGCGGCTGCGGTCCCAGGCGAGCTCGATGAGCGTCGGGCCGGCGGGGGCCCCGATATCGATCGACAAGGAGAAGCGTCCAGACTTTTTCTCGACCAGGCCCAGCTGGAGTTGGGCGGCGGACACGCCGGCTTCGCTTTCCCGGCTGCGCGCGGCCGCGAGGATGCCGCGCAGGCTGGATTCGGAATCTGCAGCGGTCCCTTCAAGAATCGGTACGGCCGTCTCAAGCCACTGTTCCGCCTCTGAAGCAGGCCCCAAAATCCGCTGTTGCAGCCGTGCTGTGAGGTAGCGACCCACGAGCTCCGGCGCCGCCTGGCCGCTGGCGGCGGGCCCGGCCAGAAGATCAGAGGTGTACGCGGCTTCCCGGCGCATCTGCTCGACATCGAGCTGCCGCTCGCGCGCTTTGGCCGCCTCCAGCGCGCGAAGCTTGGCCGGCAGCTCGCCCTTGCGCGCAGGATCGATAAGATCGATGTGGATGAAGGCGCCCAGGCGTCCTCGCACGCCGCCGTTCCATTCGAGCGCCGGCATCAGCGAGCCCCGGGACCTCGTCCCGATCGCGAGGAGAATTCTGCCCAAGCGATTGCCATCGGAACCCTTGGGAACGGCGCGGGCAGGAGCGAGGGTGAAACCGATCTCCCAGTTATTGTCTTCGATCGGCTGCGGATTTAAATGGGCCTCCCGTAAGACCGTGTGCACGACCTCATCGAGCCCCGCGCCGCTCATAAGCGCCGATTGGCCGGCGTTGTTTAGGGCGGCCCGCAGCTTGTTGCCCAGCGTCTCGACGTTCACGCCGGGGCGCCCTTGGAGGATGGTCGTGACCTGCGTGATGATGGACTCCCGGTTGAGCCAGGCCGTCACATCCTCCGTCGCTTCCTCCAGCGTACTCTGGATAGTCCCGGGCTCGAGTACCTGGGTGTTTTCCCGCAGATCAAAATAGGATTGACGCTTCTCGCCCAGCAACCTCCCCATGGCCTTGCCTTCGAGCGGCACCTTGAAAACGGCGCTCAGTTGTCTGGCGAGCTCCGCATGCCTGGCCAAAAGGAGGTCCACCTGGACTTCGAGCGCATAACGCTCGGCCTCGGTGATCCCTTGAGCATATTGAGCGGCCTGGGCTTGCTTGATGGCCGCCTCAAAGGCCAGAAGCTGCAGGCAGCCTTTCATAAACTCCAAATTCATTTGGTTCTTGGCCGCGATCGCGCGGGTGAGGAGCTCAGCATAGGCTTGCGCCATCTCCTTGCGCTGGGCGATCGCGCGCAGGTCGACAGGGAGCATGACACCCAGGCTGCCGTAGAAAGAACGGTCCCCCGCGTTCGTCACACCGCCCAGCTGGACCTGGAAGCGTGGCAAGATCATCGTCAACTGGCTCGCGTCGAACCCGCGGTCGCTCGCCTGGAACTGCCGGAGCTTCGTGTCGGCGAATTGGGTCTCGCGCGTGCGGAAACCCCTGTCGGGGATGGCCATGACGTCCGGCGTCTGGCTCAGCATGCGCTGCGTAATCTCGAGAGAAACGGACGAGCCCAGCGCCAGGAGCCCGACCAAGTGTTCCGCCAGTGTCCCCGCCACGTCCGCAAAAAACCCGTTGGCATGACGCGCGATCAGCTCCTGGAGGGCAAACTTCAGGGCTTCCGGGCTAAACGCCTGCGCCAGGACTTGCACGATCTCTTCATAAATGACCGCCCGTTCTTGCAGGGGGTTGGCGGCCCGGGAGCTCAGGCGGTTCACCAGCTTCTCCACGGCCGGAAGCATCCCCGGCGGGATCTTTTGCTGGGCTGCGACCACGCGCCGGCTTTCCTCGGCGCCCGTGCCAAGATCCGTGCTCATGCGGGCAACATTCTCGACGGCTCCAGCAGCGGCCTCCGCGCGCTCAGGAGAAGTGGTGGTTTCTTCTTGGGCCTTGCGCCGGGCGGCCTCTGCTTGGACAGCAGCCCGGGCGTGTTCGTCTTGGAGCTGCGCTTGTCTCTGGCGCTCTTCTGCACGGGCCAGCGCGTCCGCCTGTGTACGCTGGGCGCGGCGCTGTCCGGCCCAAACGGCTTTGATCAGGGCGTCTTTTGTCTTCTCGAGAAGGAGCGGCTGGCCGCTCGCGTCGGTTTCGCCGGTGATGCCCCGTTGCTTTTGGAAGTCGCGCAGAAACGCGTTCATCTGCGGCGCGTATTTCCAGCCTCGCGCGACGGCATCCGGCTCGGGCATTCCGGCCAGGACCAGCCATGTTTGGACTTGCCCGATCTGCTCAGTCGGTATCGCGGAGAGCTGATCGGGCAGCGCGCGGACATTCCCCGCCAGCGCCCGCTGAGACTGAATGAAGCGCAACTCGAAAATTTCCTTGGTGAGCTGGTCTTTCTTGTGCTTGTCTTTCTCCTCGCCGAGCTGGCGCTCCAATTCTGCCAGTTGGGAAGCGATTTGAGCATCGGCAGCGCTTTCTTTTGGTTTCGATGATTGTTCCTGGAAAGCATCCACCTCGGTTCCGATCTTGGACCAGAGCCAAGCGAAGGGATTTGGGAAGAAGCCGGGAGTGGACTTGGGCGCGGACGAGGGTTCCTCTTTCTGTTCGGAGTTTTCAAGGCGGGATTCCACCTTCAAAACATCAGCCTGGTCTTTCGGCGATTGCAGGGCCTTGATCAGCGCATCGGCGATGTTCTGATCGAACTCGTCGCCGACGACAACACCGTACACTTCCCCAAAAACCTTCATCGCCTGCTGCAGGCCTTCATCGTAGGAGCGCTCGGTCATGCGCTCCATCTCTTCGGAAAAGGCTTGCACCCTTTGGGAGGGGTTGAGTGCCGCCAGCCTTTGCTGCAGGCCCGCGGAGGGCGCGGGAGGGGGCACCGCGATATGCAAATCTTTCAGCCAGCTCGCCAGGTGCTGAAACTCGGCCTGGGGTTTGCCGGCTTTGAGCTTGAGCCGCCCGGCCAGCGCCTTGATTTCGCTGTTCCGCTGAGAGAGCTTGGCGGCCTCCTCACGCTTCTGGATGCTCGCTTGAAGCTCCTTCTGTTTCTTCAGAAGGTTCTCGCGCTCAGGACCTTGGGCTGTGGCCAGTTTCCAGTTGACGTCCGCGAGTTCGGCGCTGTCTTGGGACGGCTTGACTCCGGTCACAACCTCTTGGTCGAAGCGGGCCTCCGCGTGTGCGATGATCGAGATCAAATGATTCCGCAGCTCCACTTCTTCCTGCGTTAAGGTTGCATCCGCGACACCGGCGTAGTCTTTCTCAAGTAGAACATCGGCATAGGGATTCTCGAGTATGACAGCGGCCGCACGATCGCTTTCACGTTCGAATTCAAGCTCTTCAGCCGCCGCAGCGTGACTAACGCGGCCGTTCAAGGCACGCTCCCGAAGCCCGGCCTGGGCCATGGCGCGGTCATAGAAGTCCAGGCGAATCTGGAAGCGCGCCTGAAAAGGAACGAGCGCGCGCTCGAGCAGCTCGATGGCCTGCTGCCGGAGGATTTCCGACCGCTCCCCTGTCCAGCCGCGCGCTTGGGCCAGCTCGGCCAGGATCCGTTCCTGCTCCGGCCGGGGGAGCTTCTCGATGCGCTCAAAGTTTCCGATGAGCACGCCAAGCGCTTTACCCAGCACGTCACCGCGGCCTGCTTGGAGGTCCTCCAGCAGCGCCTGCGATGTCCCGTAGGCGTTGGCTGAGGCAACAAGCGCCTGCGAGAGCGCCTCTTCTTCCGCTTGGATCGTCATCTCGCGGGCATAGAGCGCTTTGAGCCGCGCATCGACGTCCTTGTTTTCTTTGAGAATGGCGATCTTTTGCTGGCTGATGTCATGAAGCTCTTCCGGAATCTTGAGCCTGCGGAGTTCAAGCTCTTCATAGCGGATTTGCAGGCGAAGCGCTTCCACGCGAGAGGCGGGGGCTTTCTGCTTTTCAAGCGCGGCAAGCTCGGAAGCAAGTTTTTCTAGCCGGGCTTCCCGCTGATGAACGGCACTGAGACGCGCAGGGTCCTGCAAATACCTTTCCATCTGGGCCGTGCGGAGCGCGACTTCCTCAAGGTGTGCCTCGACCCATGACAACTCACGGGCAAGGTCTTGCGCGCGGGAGGACCTTGGGTCAAGATAGCCTCTCTGCCGGCGCAAGTAGTCCGCCCGGCGCTGCCAGCCCGAGAGCTCCTGGTCTTGAAGTTCCTGGGCGGGGGTCTGGAAAGGCCCCATATTCCCGGCTGCCACTGGCAACGCAAAAGACACCGCCTGCAAAAGACTCACCAGGCCGGTGCGCGCCAAGCGACGAGGCGCAGGCGCCTGCGCGAGAAACGGGAGAACCGAAACACCCGCGCCGGACAGCTTGGGCGTCAGATCCAGCACGACCATCGTGGAAGCACGGTAGCGCTTCACGCCAGCGATGGCCCCAACGAGAAGAGCGCCCGCCACAAGGACCGTGCCGCTCAGATAGGGCGCCGTGGCGACGACGCTCCATGCGTAGGGGACCCAGACCGGTCCGGCGAACACAAGCCCAAGCACGACGACCACCGGGGCGAGCATGCGGCGGGCCGGGGCAAGGCTGGCCAAGACGGCCTGCCACCGGTTGTTGCTGGACTCAGCCCATGAGCCGGCCAGGTCCTTCTGCGCACCGAGAGCTTCGAGGAGTTTGGCAATCCCGCGGAGGTGCCTTAAGATCTGGTTCACCCGGCTTTGCAAGGCGGCAAGGAACTGGAATCCTTGTGCTTTTTGGACGCGCCCGATGAGGGTGCCGTTCAGGCGGTCTACATGTTCCAGTTCGCCGCGAAGAGAACTGGCATCAAAGAGCGTAGGAAGTCTTCGCACTATTTGTTCCAGGGACTTTAAGACCGATGGATGGATGCGGCCGTCTCTTCGCCGTATCGCTTCCAGATCTTTCTGGGTCTCTTGCGCCGCGACCTGAACGGCTGCAAGCTCCCCAGTGAGTTCTCCTTCGACGCGGGCCGCGACTTGCTCGAGCCGCCCGGCAGCCTCCGTCAAATCAGCGCTTCCCACCAACACCAAATCCACGGCCTTGCGCCTCTGGTTGAGAGCGTTCTTGCCTAAAGCCTGTGCTAGAAGCTTTGCCTCCTGCAAAAGTTGGGGGCGGTGGCGAAGGATTTCCTTCAAGCGCTGGGCATGCTGGAGGGGACGCTGGAGGGCACGCTGTTTTTTAGAAGGTGCAAACTGAAGGTGCCGGTAGGTATTTTTTGATGAAGATAGGACATAGGCCTGGATATGCGTATCGAGCAGTTCATTCAAGCGCCGGTAGGCGGCATCGATTTCCGTCCTCTTGTCCACCATGAGATCGGGCGCTTCGGCCAGAACCATTTGTTCTTCATCCGTCAATTGGAGTGCGGCCAGGCGCGGAATATCCTGGAGGCGCCTAGGCTGCTTTTCCGAACCGGAAGGCCGCCGCCGCGCCGCGGCCTTGGCCGCCTGCTGGGAGCGCACGGCGGCGGCTTTCGGCGCGCTTTGCTCGCCGCCGGCAACCGAAGCGTGGACAGCCGACGGCTCCTGTCGCCCGGACACTTGGACTTTTGCCGAAGGCGCCGTTTGAGGGACCGGCGAAGGGGACGGCACAATGGAGACCAGTTCCGTCCAGGGACTTAAAAACTTCCGCCGCCCAGCGTTGAAGAGGCGTCTCAGATAGTAGCGCGGCAATCCCAGGTAGTAGGCCCGGACTTGCCGGGCGGCCTGCTGCTCGCGCCGCAAATTGGAGGTGCCGTCGCGAAGGATCCAGTTCTGGCCATCCGCACCTCGGCTAATCTTGGAGGTCTCCATCCTCTGCATGACGCTCGTGAGGAGTTCATCCGAGGCATACTCCGCATAATCTCCATAAGGACCCGGCTTCGGGAGGAGCGCCTGGACAGCCTGGATCGCTTCTCTGGCTTGCGCTTCGGAAGTGTACGTTCTCTTGAGAGCCTGAACCCAGGCTTTTTCAATGATGGCGCTGGTTGACCGCTGGGCGCGATAGCGGGAAATCCCGTAGAAGACCAGTCCGATGATCGCCGTGCCAACGAACCCGAAGATCAGATAGGGATGCGCCTGGAGCACGGCCGAGCCTTGAGAGAAAACCTGCTGGACGGAATCGAACCAGCTGGACGCCTGCGCGGCGGAGGGGATCGTGTTGACGGCCTGCGCCGCGGCGTCGGCCGCCTGGGCGGCGGGACCCGCGACCTGAGCGGCCGGCTGGGACGCCGTCACGGCAAGATCCGTCGCAAAATGCGGTGTTGGATAGAGGAGCTTGGCGTTGGCGAAAATGAGGTCGGGGTCCACAATATGGTTGCGCTCAACCAGGTCTTGGACCGTGGTCCCGAGCTGCGGCGCGATCTCGCTCAGCGTGTCGCCGGGATGAATGATGTATTCCGACACGGCCTCCGGCGATACGACCTGAACGAGCTTGGCGGCCTGGCCCGCCGCGGCGCCGGCGACCTCGAGGCCCTGAGCTGCAACTTTGCCGGCGCTGGCGGCCAGCGCGGAGAGCGTTCCCGCGGCCATGACAAGGACGGACGGCAGACGCAGAACACGGGAATAGGAGGGTGTCCGCGGTTGACCGGCCGAGGGTACTTTTGCACCTCGATCCGCTGGCACATCAGTAGCAAGCTTCAGACGCAGATCAACGGGATCCGCTGGCACATCAGTAGCAAGCTGCAGACGCAGAACAGCGGGAGGGGAGGGTTTCCGCGGTTGACCGGCCTGGAGACTTTTCGCACGACGAGGCGCTGACGGATTAACACCAGGACGACTGCCTGGTGTTACTGACCTCCGTGGAATCATGTTCCTAAGCCGATGCACTATGTCCATATGCGGACTTTCGGCTTTCTGCCATTTGCGGAAGAATCGCCAGGTCCACGCTACAAGAAGGATGGATAAGATGGACACCAATAGAAAGACAGAGGCGCTCTGCCAGAAGGCCGCACCCAACGAGGGAAAATCAGAGGCCGGCTGAGCGGCGGATGCCGCCGTCAGGCTCGGCGCGAAAGAGGCGGCCTGGAGCGTGCCGGCATCCGCCACGGAGGCGAGCGTGGCGACCAAAACGGTGCCGATGCCGGCCAGCGCCGGGGCCCAACGCCGAGACAACGCGAAGCGAGGCAATCGTTGAGGCTGGTCCATGATCTGTCGGAGGAGTCTGGCGGCCACCTCACGCACAAGAACATCAAAACTATCTTGGGCCCAGGCTTTGATTTGTTTCCAGATGTACTGTGGCTTGATCATCCGGTTGAACCACTCTCCGAATTTCTCTCCCATGCCGAAGCTCACAGCGAACTTTTTGAGGTTCGTAAGCTGTCGATAACCGGACGTGGCGACCGCCCGCACGGTTTCGTGCGGCGGCTCGGTCATGCTGCGGACGTAGAGCTCTTCGTGGTCGAGGCGGTCGACCTGGGGTGTGACCACCATGAAGCTGATGCCCTGCTCCTTGAGCCGGTGAGCGATCGAGGCGGTGTGGAAGCCGCCGGTCACCAGCGCGACCGGCGCAATTTCTGTATCGGGGTAACGGGGTATCGGAGTAACGGAGTTACGGCTCTGATGTGACCCCGGTACTGCGGTACCCCGGTACTCCGTTACGCCTTCACGCTGTGACTCCGGTACTCCGGTACTCCGATACTCCGATACACCCATTTGATCCAGCAAATTGTCCACCATCGCCCCATTACGGGCTTCGGCGGCGGTGTAGAAGCGCTCGGCCGCTGCGATCGCTTCAGATAAAGCGTCCCGCGTCTCGCGTCTCGCGTCCTGCGTTACGCGTCTCGCGTCCTGCGTTACGCGTCGCGCGTCCTGCGTCTTGCGTGCTGCGTCTTGCGTCTTGCGTCCTGCGCTTCGCGTCTGGCCGTTCAGGTTCTGCGTCCGTCCCTTGACTCGGGACGCGGAACTCGGGACGCGGGACTCGGGACTCGGGACTCGGGACGCCCTTCCAGGAGTCCAATCTTTATGTTCTTTGTACTGTTCCCATTCGTAATCGACGAGTTTGAGCGACAGCATCTTCTCGGTGAGCTCGAGGTGCCGGCGCAAGCTCGGCGCCGCGCCGGGCATGAGAATGTCCCGGATCGCCTTCCATTCTTCGGCGATCCGCGGGCCGTTGGAAACCAGATCACGGAACGCCTGGACGTTCGCCAGATACAGGAGCGGGTCATCGACGCCGATGAGCTTGACGGGTGAGAGGGGACCCTCGCCCACGTGCGCGGCGGCGAGCTCGTCGCCGGCGATGAGCGCCTGGTCGAGTAGCTTTTTCTCAAAGCGCTTCTGCGCGCGCCGACTGGGGAGGGTTCGGAGGATGGAGACATCGCAGGGGCCGAAGGCCGCTTCGGCGAAGATGTGGCTGAGTCGCGTGCGGCGGTAGAGGAACTGGAGGATGCCCGAGATATTTTGCTGGACGCTGATGTTGGCGTGGAGGTCTTGGATGAGGACGACAAACGGCTGTACCGGAGTATCGGGGTATCGGGGTATCGGGGTAACAACAGTATCGGAGTCACGGTGTTTCGGAGTAGCGGAGTTACGGCTCTGACGTGACCCCGGCACTCCGTTACTCCGATACTCCGATACAGACGCAATCCACTTATCGGTCACCATCCCCAGCTTCGCCGGGATCATGATGTCGCGGATGTCGTGCGTGAAGCTCGCGCGGACGAAGTCCGAAACGCCCGTCGCCCACACGGGATCGACGATCATGCACAGGGCCAAAAGCAGCGAGATCAAACGCTTCGCAAGGGAGAACAGGGGAGGACGGGGAGAACACGGGAGAACAGGGGAGAACGGGGGAGAAGACGGGAGAAGAGGCTTGAGGAAGAAAGGGTGTCTGACGAATTGTCGATGGGATCGCTCGGCGAAGAGTGGAGTGGCTCAGGCGCGGGGGCAGAAAAATTTAATCGAACTTTTTCCATGTCGCCGTCTCCCTTGGCCATGTTTCCCTGTCCTCCCATCTTTTCCCCTTTTCTCCCCTGTTCTCTCCCCTGTGGCTTACAAGAAAACTTTATCTCTTCGTCGACGGTAATACGATGGGTCGCAGGGTCAAAAATAACCGACCGTTTGGCCCACTCGATTCATGGGTCTTGCTTCTCATTCTTATGCTTATTTTTAACAGATGGGTGTTACGGGAGGGTTACATTGTTGGCATCAGAAACGCATCTAGAAATCAACATCTTATTCAGCAGGAGTGGTGGATTTATCAACTCGTTTTGATCTAGGCCGAAAGGGCGACAATCCGGAACATCGGTGGTGACGCGGAAGGCGTGTGCGGATGATCGAATCGGCGAGGGGGCGAAGCGGCGAGCCGGCGTCAGAAAGCCCGCTCTGATAGGGGATGGCTACGAGCGAAGGGATTCTTGAATTTCCTTGAAGCGATGAAGAATCGGTTGGGCCAGGCCTTTTTCAAAGTCTTCAAGCCAGCGGTGGAGGTAGCGGCTGTCCAGTGTTGGATTCTTGATGAGAATGCCTTTCACGTCTTCCAGGTCGCGAGGCCTGCCGGCCACCATCTTATGGATGATCAGATCTTCCACAGAGGCAAAGGCGACCGGCGTTTTCCCGACGAGAGTGCGGCGGACGCGCTGGAGCGCCTGACGCTCATAATCGGAAAATGAAAAGACAAAGTCGAGACGAAATCCTGTCTCGGGATCCTGACAGGGCAGCACGCAGGTGGTTTGCACAAACCCCTGCGGGTCTTCCACCAGCGGTTGAATGTGGGCGGATTTGAGGGCTTCCAGCAAGGTCCCCACCTGGGTGGGTTCGAGCCCCAGCGTGAGGTCCACATCCTTCGAAAAACGTGGCTCTCCGTAAAGGAGAACAGCCTGACCCCCGATGATCATGTAGGGAATATGATACCGGTCGAGAAGGTTGCCGAGCCGCTCAAGCAGCGCTTCGAACATGGAGGCGCTGGACAAACAGGATTTTCTCCGGGAACCCTTCCAAAGGGTTTTTCGGTGGGAAGGCGCCCAAATGCCGCGCCTGGGTGAGCATGGACTCAAAGATTCGAAGGGATTGCTGGAAGTTTGGCTTCTGAGAAGCGAGCCAAGCGCGCTCCCAAGCATTCCAGAGATGGGCGTTTTGAATCATGACCGTAATGACATTGTACCTGCCCTCCGTCGAGCCTGCAATGTTTACTTTGGGCTGGCGCCCGCCGATAAGGCGACCATCCGGAACGGTGGTGCCCCAGCAAGGCGGCCTCCCGGAGAGGCGGCAACCCCGTGGCGCGGGCGCCAGCTCACCGATCGCCTTCCTGCATGTACTCGATGACGATCTGGATGATTTTCTGAATGGTGAGGTTGCAGGATTTAAACACCATCGCGTCGAGCGCTTCACTCCCGTAGGTTCTCAACACGTCGCTGATGAGCGCGTGGATAAACGACTGCGTCGCGGCCTCCACCCCGTCAAAATCAAGAACGATCTCCTCCTTCTTCTCGAGCGCGGGGAGGATCTCCTGCAGGCGAATGGCGCGCGCGACATCCTTGTTTTCGGCGAATGTCCCGGCACGTTCCATAATGGAAATGGTTTTCACGGCACCCTCCTTTTTAGATAAAACGCGCCTTCCGGAGTCTCGCTTTTTTTCGCTCCTGGACGGCCTGGCTGTAGGTTCTCCCAATGACATCCAGCAAACTTGAAAATTCCGCCGTCTGGTCGAGCGTCATATCAATCCCCACCAGCGTCCCCTGCCAGTAAGGGAGCGCGTCTGATTTCGTGTGCCTGTCCCGGAACGGGTCCGCGTTCAAAGCCATCTTCTTCGACGAGGATTTCTTGAGCAGTTTATAAAAGCCGCTGCCGCTATAAATCACGAAGAAATCGCGGTTGACGCGGGCCATCGATCGGATAAAGAAAAGTCCGGCCCCCGCGTTTTGCTCCGTCCCTCCTTCGCGACGCGTGGTGCCCGTGATGCCGGGGGTGAGCGCCAGCTGGATCGCCTCCAGATCGGTCTTGGCCGCGTAGGATTCGTTGATGGCGCTTCGGATGCCGATTCCGGTGTCGGCAATCCCGATCCGAATCGCGTTGCTCTTCCTGTAATACTGCGCGCACAGGAGCGCCCCGTTGGGCGCGCGGGCATGCTCCAGAACATTGCGCGCCAGTTCGCTCACCATATAACCCAGTGTTTTCGCTTGCTCCGGGGGCGCGTGGAGAAGGGGAATCATCTCCGTGATAAATCGGGACAATTCCTCCGAGGTATGGAGCGGAGTCAGAGGGATAAACCGGCCGGCCGGCTCATGCTCCGTCACCTGGATGCCGGACTCGATGTGGAGGAGCTTAAAGAGCCCCATACGAACCAGATAGTGTCTTGAGGCTGCTTTGAGTTGTTCGCAGTGAATGTTTTCCGGCTTCACGCTCAAGCCCAGGGCGGCGATCATGGAGAGCACCATGGGGTGAACCGAAATCCAGCTTTCATTGGCTGTGATCTGGAGAGTATCGGGATGCGAAGGGTCAAAACCCCTCAAGAAGGGGTCGATATTCCCAAGGAAAGCGCTGTTTGGGAGATGGATTTTCACTCCATAATAATACCGGGAATCCCGGTGCATCGTCAAGATATATTAATTCCCGGTATTTATTCTACAAATAAGCTCGTTTTTGATAATATTTAGACGGTTCAGCGGAAGTAGGAGAAACGCCTTTAACCGAAGGGGAAAGCAACAGGTTGTCCTATTTCGATGAAAGAGCGTCTTTCGGGAGGCTGGCTCTGGCCCAGTCGCGAAGTCGGCGGGTCAACTCCATCGCCTTTCCCGCTTCGGCCGCCGTGACAAGGTCGGGATCGCTGGGATAACGACTCTCAACAGCATGCGTTGTCAAAAAGCTCAAGTTCGGCCTTCGTCATAGGTGTTTGACATCGAACGGACAATAACATCGATATCTCCACCAAGTCATGCGTCTTCCCAAAATCGATGTCGTGACATACGAGCAATGCCTTGAGATATTTCTCAACAACCTGTTGCGCATGGAAACAAACCGTATCGTAAGGGCATTGCTCGGACGGCATTCGAAGTGTGTGTTCGGCCGTGACAAAATCGCTCTCCGCTTTTTGTACCCAAGCTCGGACGTGAAAAGTTTTTCTAGGCCGCTCGGTCATACAACACTTTACCTTCCAAATAGGCGGCCCGTGGAATGGTGCCGGCGATCGATTGATCTTCAATAAACTCCTCCGGAGTCGACACCACAATATCCTTTGCCAATCCTAAGCCATGCAAGTGTCCGCGAATTTCAACGACCAAGTCTCGCCGCTTCCCCGAAAAAGGCATGACCACGAGAAGGTCCACATCGCTGTCGGGACCGGCCGTCCCGCGCGCGTAAGACCCGAAAAGAACGACCTTCTCGGGATGAAAGGCAGCGACAATGCGCCGTACCATCTCCTGAATCTTTTCCTGCGCCGCCTCATTCGTCATGGACCATAAGATACAAAGAATGCGCTTTGCTTGGCGAGAGCGCGGAGGCTGAGTCGGCGAGTCAGAGATGTGTCGTTTACATCTTGGGGACGGGGAGGAGGAGCGCGCGCGGCTCAAGAAGACGCCCAGCGCCGCGATGCCGCCAGAAGAAACGCCGGTACGGCGGGGTGGGAGATTCTGTGGCCGTCAGGCGGGCCCTCTTCGTTAAGGCATTTGTCTGACTTTGCAGAAGCGAGCAAAAGGGAGAACTCGAACCGAGGCTGCTTCTGAGCCAAAGTCCTTGTCGCGCAAATGAACCTGATAAAAGAGCGGAATGGGCGTCCGATCCCGGAAATACCGTGCCGCAGGCGAGGCGGCCTGATCACCGGATTTGCATTCGACAGCAAAAACAGGCTCCCCTTCCTGCAACACAACGAAATCAACCTCTCGCTTGTCCGTATCCCGCAAAAACCGAAGCTCCATACGATAGCCTTGTGTGTCTTCCTGCAGATGACAGTATTTGAGAAGCTGGCAGGCGACCAGATTCTCAAAACGTGCCCCTCCCTCAGGGGCCTGGGACCAGTCCCAGAAATAAAGTTTTTTTTCTTTTCGCACCGCCCGTATTTTCGCGGACCCGTAAGGAGCGATTCGAAAGCACACGTAGAGCCTCTCCAGAATCGAGACCCAATGCTCAACAGCATGAGGAGAGACCTGAAGCAACTGCGACAGATGAAGAACGGAAAGCGGCGAGCCGACGCAGCGCGGCAAATGCTCGAGCAGGAGTTCGACCATGGAGACTTCTCTTACTTTTTCCAGATCCCGTAAATCATCCCGAATGACGCGTTCGCGTTGTTCGCGCTGCCAGCGCCGCCACTGACGCTCCGAAGCCACGGTGAACGGCTCAGGAAATCCACCATAGCGAAGCAAATCACTCAAAGCTGAAGAATGTCGAGCAGCATCCACCTCGGACAGCGAGAACGGATGAAGCCGGTAATAGTGATAGCGTCCCTGGAGAGAATCCCCCCCTTTTCGGTAATAATCCAGACGAGCCGATCCGGTGACCAGAAGCGTCGTTTCCGATTTGTGAGTGTCATAATAGCCCTTGACCAGGTTGCGCCAGCCCGCAAACTTATGAACCTCATCCAGGACGACAAGCTTTTCCTGTGATGGGAATTGAACTCTCAAGATCTTTTCGCGATGCTCCCGATTGTCCCAATTGAGATAGGCAGGGTGTTTTTCATTCGCTTTCGTTCCAAGGAACTTCAGGGCGAAGGTTGTTTTCCCCACTTGTCTCGGCCCGCCCACAAACACCATCTTATGGGCAAGATCCTCACGAACAGCTTGGACGAGATAGCGCTGGCGAGGCAACCGGGCATGAGTGATTTGAGCCATAGCTCATTATACTCATGAGTGATTTGAGTTACACCTCAAAAAACGAAGTCGTCAGGCGGTGGCGCGTCCCGTCCTCTGTAAAGATCACCTGAGGCGAGCGACGTATCGGAGTAACGGGGTAAGGGCAACGGCGTAACGGGGTAACGGCGACAGCGTATCGGAGTATCGGAGTATCGGAGTAACGGCGTAACGGGGTAACGGCGACAGCGTAACGGAGTATCGGCGTAACGGGGCAACGACGACAGCGTATCGGAGTATCGGAGTATCGGAGTAACGGAGTAACGGGGTAACGGCAACAGCGTAACGGCATTTCGGAGGAACGGAGTTCCGGCTCTGACGTGACCCCAATACTCCGTTACGCCAATACTCCGATACTTCCATTGGTGTGACTCCGTTACTCCGATACTCCGTTACGCCGACACTCCGATACTTATATTGGTGTGACTCCGTTACTCCGATACCCCGTTACTCCGGTACTGCAGATCAGGCGGTAGCGCCGAAGTCGATTATTTCAATGCCTGGTAACGAGCGAGAACGTCCCGCCAGGGCAGGATTTCGATGCCAGAATCTAAACGCCTCGGTGAGGGGTCGCGCAGTGAGGCAACGACCAACGGCAAATCCGGAAAGCGCCTACGGAAGGCTGCGAGGGTCCCCGACGAGACTCCCTCTTGGCCCGCTTTGCATTCGATCGCCCACAAAGGCTTCGTCCCCTGCATGATGAGAAGATCAATCTCATGGCCTCCGTCCCGCCAGAAGGCAAACTCGTGAGGTTTCATGAAGGCATCACGATAGCGCACGAGCTCACGGACCATCCAGGCCTCAAAAAGAAAACCTTGTTCATGGGCCGTCGGAGGATCGACCAAACGGTTTTGAATGGCCCGGACCACCCCGTTATCAAAAAAGAAAAACTTGGGCCTGGCTTTTTTTCTCTCGCTGCGGTCCCACGGCCACACAAAATCACCCAGCAGCGTGTCCTCGAGGATGGAGTAATACTCCTTCACGGTACTCATCGGCACGGAGCAGTCGCGGGCGATGTTCGAAAATTCAATCACCTGCGCGTGAGCCTGGGCCGCGACTTGAAGAAACCTTTGGAAAGCACCGACGTTGCGGGTCAGGGCCTCCGCCTGAATTTCCTCTTTGATGTAGGTGGTATAGTAGGAGCGCAGGGCTTGCCGCGCTTCCTCCGGGCGATCTTCGAGCAGAAGCTGCGAGATGCGCGGCAAGGTTCCAAACTGAAGCGCGCGCTCGACGCGAAAGGCGTCCCCTGTTTCAGACGCCGTGAGCGGATGCAGCCGTAAATCCAGCGCGCGCCCTCCCAGAAGATTTGCGCCACCGCGCCGCAATTTGCGCGCGCTGGAGCCCGAAAGAATAAAGCGCAGCTTCTTCTCTTCGATGGCCTTTTGCACGTAATCCAAGAGCGGCGGAATCCGCTGGATTTCATCGACGATAACGGACGCCCCCTCGGGAAGGACCGCGACTTTTTCCCAGAACAATTTGGGCGACGCTTTGAGCTCGAGCTCCACTTGCGGGTCCAGAAGATCCACATAGAGTGACGTCGTAAGCCGGCGCAGAAGAAATGTTTTCCCGGTCATGCGCGGGCCAAACAGAAAGACTGAACTCGTGTACTGCTCCAAATTGAGCAACCGATTGAAATCCATAGGCATTGAGGAATATAACATAGAGATGTCATAAAGACAAGTCATGTAACATTATCTTGTTATTTATAAGCATATTTCCATTAATTCAACCGTTCTGGTGGCCCGCCCCCAGGGCATCAGGGTCGGGGTATGGGAGTATCGGAGTATCGGCGTAACGGGGTAACGGCGACAGCGTATCGGAGTATCGGAGTATCGGCGTAACGGGGTAACGGCAACAGCGTAACGGAGTATCGGCGTGACGGGGTAACGGCGACAGCGTATCGGAGTATCGGAGTATCGGAGTATCGGCGACAGCGTATCGGAGTATCGGAGTATCGGCGTAACGGGGTAACGGCGACAGCGTAACGGAGTATCGGCGTGACGGGGTAACGGCGACAGCGTATCGGAGTATCGGAGTATCGGCGTAACGGGGTAACGGCGACAGCGTATCGGAGTATCGGAGTATCGGCGTAACGGGGTAACGGCGACAGCGTATCGGAGTATCGGAGGATCGGAGTATCGGCGTAACGGCGTCAGCGTAACGGCATTTCGGAGGAACGGAGTTCCGGCTCTGACGTGACCCCGATACTCCGTTACGCCGACACTCCGATACTTATATTGGTGTGACTCCGTTACTCCGATACCCCGTTACGCTGTTGTCGTTACTGAAGTTTAGGCGGTGGCGCCGAAGGCTTTCTTGTGGTCTTCAGGAACAGGGCTGCGGGAGGAGCGGTAGTGACGGATGAGGCTAACAGCCGCGATCGCGACGACGGCCACCAGGGCCACCGGCGCGGCCAGCGAGCCGAGGGACGCCCATGAGAAGCCGGTCGCGGCGGCGGCCGCGCCGGGCACCTGGGACGGTGAGGCTTGCGAGAGGGCGCTGAAAACCAGAATGAGCGCGCTCGCCAACCCACCGACTCTTGCCAGACGACTCACGGGCATGCCGAAGAAGGAGCGCGGCGGCGCTTGGGCGGTCACTGCTGGTGAAGGAAGCGCCTGATCCGTCATGCGCCTCCACATCGAGGCCATGAAGCCGACGCCGGCGATGGCGGCAACGGCGGCGGCCCCTGGCAGCATGGCCGCCGCGAAAATGCCGACCATCGCCAAGCCGCTGTAGACGAGGACGCTCGTGCGGACGATCGGAGAAAGAGCTGCGGCGGGTGAAACGGGGTCAGGTCTCACCTCCGCCGCAGAATCGGGTACGGAAACTGAAGCACTCGCCGGCTGCGCGGCGGCAGCCGCCGGGCGGGCCTGCGCCTTCACCGCGGCAAGGAACTGCTGATAGGCACTGCCGTCAATCACCCGCCAAGGAACGGGCGCCGCGGCAGCGTTTGGTGCTGCCGCCTCGCTGGCGTTAGCTTGTTGAGCTTGGATGGCTTTCACGGCTTGCCGAATGAGCGGGACTTCGCGTGCCGAAGGCGCGGCCAGAAGCGCTCCGGGGCGGATGCCGGCAATCGCACGGCGCGCGGCTGCGCGATAGAGGATCGCCTGAGAGTATTGTGCGCTACGCCATGCTCTCATCAGGAGCTTGTTAAACCGATCCTTGAATTGACCGGCTTCGCCCGAGGCTTTATACTCTCGGATTTTCTTCTGCAGGCCTTCAAAATCAAGTCCTTGATCGAGTGCTTGTTCAAACTTTGCCCAAGTTTCTTTCGCCAATTTCGATGCCAGAAACTCATCATCGGTCAGTTTATAAATCTGATCACGCAAAGCCTCGCGGAAAAGCGTAAGCGGCGACAGGCCGTCGGTTGTCACCGGCGCCACGTCCGCAAATTTGTCAACGAGCGCGTCGGCCGTCTCCTCATCCAGCTTGGCGCCACGGGCCAACCTCTTGAGCGCCGCCGGCTCCATGTGCTCAAGCTGCGCCAAAGCGGAGAGAGAGCCGGGCGGTGCTGATGCGGCGCGGCGCACGTGGCGCAGCGCGCCAATCCCGAAGGAAAGAACGGACCCGCCGGTGAAAATGGGAATCAATAAGCTCATTACCATGCTGCCCAGGCCCAGAGGAATGCCATAGAACATGGATCCGAAGATCATCGACGCCAGCACCACCGCCGCCGCAATTCCGATACCGGCCATCTGCGGCAGCGCGAGACGCGGCGCCGAAGGCGCCGCTGCGGCCGGGCGCGTTCCATTCTGCTTGGCGAGCTTCATGGCCTGCATCATGGCTGGCATGGTCTTCATCATCTGCCACATCATGGGCAAGCCCACCACAATGCCCATGACCGTGCCCACGCCCGACGAAATGAGGCCCAGCGTAACCAGGGTCGTCACGACCAGCGTCGCCACCGATGAGCCCGCCTGCATCGTCTGCTGCCGTGTGGCATAGGCCTCCCGCGCCGCAAACCACTTGGGCAGATCGCTAACCCGTTTCTCCGCGGCGGCTTTGATCAAATTGCTCAATTCCATTTGATAGGCCTGGTATTGCTCTTGCGTGATCACTTTGGGGTGATGCCCCGTCATGACCGTCCCGGCGGGATTCAGAATCTGCTCGGCTTGTTCATCCTCGACGACAAAAATGGGCACGGTCTCTCGAGGAAGGTCTCTTGTCTGCACGGCAATCTGCTCTTCCATCAGACCGCGGGTCTTGATGGTGGGGCCTTCAAATGCCATTTGAGACGCCCTAGCGATAGCCTCCTGCGCAGAAGTGTATACAGGGAGCTGCTTCATCGATGTCAAATAGTCGGCCAATCTCGCTTCCAAAGTAGCGATCTGTCCGGCCATATCCAGCTTTTCAAAAGCCGGATCACTCGAGAGACCTCCCCGCAATTGACCCATGGGCCCCGAGAGGGGCTTCAATCCAGCGTTCCCCTTGATGACCATCGCCAGGGCTGTATCGAAGGCCTGCAATACACCTGCCGGGGCTTCAAGGCCAAAGAATTTCAGCGTGCCATCCGGAAGCTTGCTAACAAAGGAATCGCTGGTGGCTCTACTCAGCGCGGCGCGCTCCTGCTCAGGGGTCACAGCCGGCTGTGCATACTCGTGAAGCGCCTTCAGGGCGCCCGCGTCGTCTTGGGCGGCCGCCAGCTGCTTGAGCAGCTCATGCCGCGGATCGTTCTCGAACGCGGCCATCGGCTTCTGCACGCGATAGGCGTCCAGGTAAAGCGGTGCGTAAGGCCGCAAGGCATGCACCCTCTGCTCCAGTTCTTCCTGGGCCCTTTGCAGCTCTTGAAGCCCTTGTTGTTCTTTCGGCGTGAGCTTCAAGTCTTCGGGACGAAGATCGGCAAATTGCGGCCCCATGCGCTGGAGGATCTCGGGACCGTGTGCTTCGACCAGCTGTGCCATCCTCTGTTTCTGGATAGCCTCTGCATGCTGGCGCCCAAGCTGAGTGACACGCTCCTGGAGCTTTACCGCGCCGGCAATATCAAAGGAAGGCCGGCCCGCCGCGCCAAAGGCACGATTGGCGGCCGCCTGCACTGTCTGGCGGACGGTCAAGGGAGGAGGCGCTTGGTCTGTTAACTCGACCAGCGCGCCGGCCTGCTTGGCTTTCTCAATCTCCAGTTGCAGCCGCGCCGACAGAAGTTTTTGGGGATCGTAAATGGTGACCGGCGCCTTGGAGGCCGCGGCATACTTCAGCAGGCTCAGGATGCCTCTCGTGAGCTCGGCCGTCGCCCCCGTCACGTGCACCGCCACGGCCGCCTGCGCGCCCTGGCCCTCCCGCACGACGGTGTAGCCGGGGTCGGATTCGACGGCCGCCCGCGGGGCGTTCTGAGCAATCTGAATCGATCGTTCCAGACTACGAGTAACTAATGGGTCCTTGGCTTCACTCAAAGCGCTTTGCATTGCAGAAAGCGACTCTCTGGCTGCTTGTGCGTTGTTCAACGCTAATTCAGGCAGAAACGCATGGCCGACCAACGCGGGCGCTGCTTTGTACGCATTCAGAGCAATATTAAATCGTCCAGAATCCGTGACCTGTCCACTTCCATAAGAGCGAACGGCATTGGCAAGCGCTGCTAGTGGTTTCTTGTAACCCTTGGAACTCATCCATCCCTGCCTGAGGTCGTCAGCAACACCATTCATACTAGCCGCCACCCGTTGTGACGGTCCCGCTGTCTGTAATTTCGGAACAAAGTCAGGAAGAGCATCCGGCGTGTCGGGGTTTGCTCCTTTGATCTTAGGCTCTCGCGTTAAGATCTCCTTAATATCATCGGGCGAAGCGCCAACTGAAGCAATCATCCCCACAACCGGCGGCAGATGTCCGTTAGGTCCCAGGCTATTGGCTGCACGAACAGAGGCGCGCTGAATTTCAAGGAGATCGCGAACAGACACCACGCTGGACCGCGATGCAGCCAGGCGGTCTTGTGCGTACGAAATGAGATTTTCTGCGGATGTCACAGCCGTTTTTTGAGGCTGCCCTATTTCAAAATCCAAATCACTGGCTTTGAGAGCCCGTCCAATTCGACTGACAGCTTCACTGAAGCCGAGACCTACCAGGCCTTGAATTTCAGCAGCTGGGCGCCCTGCTCCAGCCTGCCCCTCAGCTACGGGTGATGGATTAAACAGTCTTTGCTTTGAATCAATACCATCCGACGCTTTCCATCCCTGAGACCCTTCATTAAAAGCAAGACGCACTTGATTCTGATTCATCGTGTCGACAAATGCACGATTTGCTTTCCCAAGAGCGCTCCTGTATTCTTTCGTGACGCGCTCAAATGTCTCCTGCAACCGGACGACATCTTGCTGAAGCGCTTGAAAAGCCTTCGTACGCTTTCCGACGACCAGATTACTGTTAAGACCTGCTCTCTTTTCAAAAGCCTTCCGTGCCGAGATCACGGCATCTCGTTCCGCCTTTACACGCCGCCCCCCCATTCCCGGATCAATATTGGTAAGCATATGATCAAAACGGCTAAGCATGTTTTCAGTCAGCGCAGATACAAAGCCTTGGTATAAGTCTTCTTGATTGTTTCGTGCCTCATTGATTTCTGTGGTTTTGAGTAAATCTGTCAGACGTCTGGATGGTTCTTCAATCGGCTCGCCTGTAATTTTGATGACCGTCTTGGAGTGGTACCCATACGCCGCGACATCAATGCCACGATCGCGGCCGACTGTTTGAACGAGCCGCTTGGAGGCTGTCTCTTTGCCTCCCACGGAAATGAATTTGGGTCCACTATCTAAATATTCACTGAACACGCCTCGATACATCTCCCTGGCCGCGGGGTTGGCCTGATCGAATAAACCTTTATCTTTCAAGACCTCAACTTTCGCGAATTCAGCATCTTGGATTCCCTTTACGATCCGTGAAAGATCCCCAGCCGCCTTATCCCCAGAGCGAGCCAGCGTTTCAAGGCCTGCTTTCAAGCTACGAGCTTCCACTTCAGTCAGTGGATCTCCACGTAATAGCCGGCTCACCATTTCTGAAGTCTTCAGTTCAACAATTCGATTGCGCACTTGATCCAGTGAACCTATCAGCCTTCCGTCTTCGCTGAACAAACGACGCGCAGCCGGATCCAGGCGAATCTGTTCGAGCTCGTCTGCGCGCAGACTGTCCCGACGCGCACCATCAGCAAATCTTTCCAAAGACTGCAATACCTTGGCGGGCTTAAATGGTATTTTGATGTCAGTCCCTGTGACCCCTCCTTGATCAAGAACGATCGCGATCTTCTGTTTGCCAAGCGGGCCTCCGAGGTAGCGTTCTTGAGCTTCGCGACTCGTTAAAATGTCACCCAGTTCGCCCGAGGGTCTTTCGCCGAGCTTCACACCATCTCTAAAGATCTCGACTTTAGGCCCGCTTTGGACTAAGACGATTCGACCAGGCTCTTTCGATAGTCTATCGACCAAAGCCTTTGAATACTCGAAACCATGCAGTTGATTGGACTCAATTCCAATGACGGCAACTTGTCGTCCTTCGATCTCTCTGGCCGCAAGCGCTGCCATCTCTTTGACATCCTGAACATTTTTCACATCCTGACCTCGAATCCAATTCATCCCTCGTTCGAGCAGCCGGGCCATTGGAGAAGAGTCCTGATAATTCCTCGGCGCCATGAGACCAAGGTCAACCGCTTCGCGCTGAATCACGCCTTGTGGCGATCCCGACAGCTCGATCACACCCATGAACCGTTTGAGATAACTGAGGTCGGTAACTCTCACGGATGACCCATTGGTCTCGGCATTTTCAAGCAAGCTTTTCGCGCTGAGATCTGCCCTACCCTCCTTGTTCCATTGCTTTGCATCTGAAAGACGCCTCGCACCTACGATCTGGCGCGCCCCTGTCATCGCCGAATCGCTCCATCGCATAGTTGGGTTGGGCTCTCCCAGGGACATAGGAACAACTTGGCCTGGCTTTGCTTTCGCATGAAGCCCATAGCCGTTTTCCGATTGGTGCGCGATGGTCACAGCTTCCCCAAAGCCTCGCAGCGCTGCCGCTTCATTCTCCATTGCAAATGAGCGGGGGTTTCGCAGGTCTTTCATGTTCACTCGACCTTGACTTGCCTTTGCATAAGCCTGCAAAAACGAGGAGCTGAACGAGCCGTCTTCTGCAACATGTTCAGCCATGAAGCGATAAAACGAATCGTAGTTGTCTCTAAATCCAGTACGAGACAGAAAGTCTTGGTAGGCTTTGTATTGAGGGTCATTTCTCATTGACTCTAGCACGGCATCTACGCGAAGCATCGCGTCATTCATTTCACGGTTAGCGATTCGAAGCGGCTGCGTTCCATCATTGCCTTGTATAAGATCTACTTTTCGCAACTGATGGGCTTCATCGGCAATGATGACGCCTTTATCAATGAGCAGCTTGTACAACTCCACTTCTTTTGGCGATGACATTGCAGAAGCGGAATATTGCATTTCAAGCTGTTTCAGTGTATCGCGTGTCGTATAGATGACCTTGGCCTTACGTACACTCTCGATAACTGATGCGATGCCCTGTCCCTTAATGGCATCGCCCTCCAATTTATAAACTCCACCTTTGCCGTAGAGTTTTTCGTAGACTATTCCAACTTCACTGTATGCGCCGCGCAACAAATTGGTATCCGGCAAAGCAACCGTAACCCTCCCGATCGCATCGCCATATACCGATTTCAACAAGTAGGCGAGCGCCGGCGTGATCACTTTGGTCTTGCCTCCGCCAGTCCCTTCAACAATAAATGTACGAGGCACACCAATAGCCTGAAGAATTTGATTGATCTGTGTCCGGAATAGGCCATCAATCCCAACTGCTTCAGCAATCTTCTGGAGTCCGCGATTTAATTCAGTTATCCTTTGTTGGAGTAACGCTCCCTCATTTCCTTCCAGACCTTTTTTCGTGATCTCGAAGCGATATGTACCTTTCTTATAGGCCAGTCCATCGGGCGAATCTTCTGCCCTAATATCTTCGAAGTTATATCGAACTTCAGCTAACCTTGCCGCTGGATCAGTTCCGGAAAGAAGCGACCGCACCCATTCCCCATCAGCCTGAACTTTTGGCGACAACTTGGATACGACACCATCGAGAGCCTTTTTGAATACAACTTCTTGATGAACTGCTTTGGTTAACTGACGCAAGGCAGATGATCGTCGCAAAGATGCAACAGGATGCAGTATCTTATCGCGCACTGTTACGGGATCAAGCCCTTTGTCTGCCAAGCGCCGGAGATAAGCAGCCTGCTGCTCTGCCTCGATGTATCTACCCGCTGCGGGATGCTCGCCTTCAGCCTTGAGCTTCGCGAGATATTGTTCGGCTTCAAGAGCCTTCTTAGCCCGAACAGCCTGAGCGTGATCGTTTGCTCGTGAGGAGTCGCTAAGGATCGCTTCCTGCTCCTGGAGGCGCGCTCGATACCGCCCTGCTTGTTCAATTTCCTCTCCGACACGTACGTCTCTTGCTTCTTGCGCTGCCTGTCGTACCGCTTTAAGACGATCACTCGCCGCGTTCAATTCGCCACGACTGCGAGCCATGCTCTCGAGGGCCTCCGCTTGAGCACGGCTTACCGCGACCTGAGCCCGCACCTCTTGAGCCCGCAATTCCGCAAGCCGCGCATCAGGGCCCCCTGATGAAGGTTTCTGCGCTTCATCTGCACGCAACTGCGCTTCAAGCAGGTCAGCGCGCGCTCTTTCAAGTTCAGCATAGGCTTTATACGTTGCTTGGCGCGCCGGCACTGTCCCATCGTTCGTCGCCCGCGCCAGCTGCGCAACGCCCGAAGCCTGGCGGAACTTTGCCTCCGCTACCTGTAAGGGAGTCGCATTGTTGCCTGCGCGTGCCAGCGCCTCGGAACCCACGGCTATACTGACATGCGCTCCTGCTTCATCCGCAAGTCGACTCAATTCATGATTAGCTTCCCTCGTGCGCCTTAAGGTCTCCGCAATATCCCGGATTCCAGACTCAGCACCCCCTCGCAAAATCAGGATGTCACGAACTTCACCTACCGCGCTCAGTTCGCGGGCTGCCGCCTTTTTATAGGCTCTTGCTAAGTTCGCATCGCTTGGGTTAGCACGCAACGCTTCTCCTGCTTGAACTGTTGTTTCATGCAGACGCTTAAGTGCTTCGATTGGGCTTTGCACGCGTTCAGCCCTGAAGATTTTGTACCTCTGGAACCTTGAAGGCTGAGTGGCCTCCTGAGGGGCCTGAGAAGATCTCGACGCCACAGACTGACGCGTGATTTCTCTCGGGGCAGAAAATTCGCCTAGCACCATGCCACCAACACCCACCAATTGCATCGCAGGCTCTGGGCTCAACATGGACCTTACTTCACGATAGCCAGCGCGGAGCGCCTCAGCTATGGTCCCGGTCGATTGTGGCACCACTCGTTTGACGAGCACATTTTCAGCCGCTTTTTTTAAGTAAGGGTTCGAGGCATCGACCTTGAAGGATGCGGCCAGCGTATTGTCTGGATTGACGGGTTCGCTCCCCATTACACGAAGCAAGAAACGACCTACTTTGGATTGTGTTAAGGATAGGCCTGGGTTCTTCGCACCCAGGTCTATCGTTGGGCCAGCCTCACCTTTGGCTATTGCACTCAGTTGGGATTCGCTAAAGCGCGATAGGGCCCTTTCATAAATCCGAGTCGCATACCCTGCTTTCTCAGCCTGGGCTGGTGTGTTGATGCTGGCCCGTGCAGCAACGTCATTGGCCACTCTGATTTCATCTGCCTGAAGACGTACATAATCAGGAAGATGGGGAGCAATCTCAATGGCCTTCACACCGCCTAGAGCACCCCCTAAGGCTCCCTCGCCACCCATGAGGCCACCACCGGCCAAAACCAATCCACCCTGAATTCCCAGCTTCCCAGTCTCGAAAACGAGACGTGGCGCGAAGTCACGGGCAAACCCGGAAGCGTATGCCTGTGCCCGCTGCATGACGGGAGCACCCTTCCCCAGTTCACCAGCCGCACGCGCTCCCGCACGCATGCTGCCCAAGCCGGTCATTCCAGCTGCCGTCCCCGCAAAATCCACCAACCCACTGCCAAAGAGTTTGGCAGACGTGGCTGTGTCACCATGCATTCCTGCGAGGACGCCTTCCCACATATTCCGCATGTCATGCGCCATTCCGATTCCAAATTGGGCCATAGGGAGACGTACGAAGGTAGTTTGAAGGGCAGAACGGACAAAAGCATTACCTTTACCAAGATACCCAATACCCGTATTGAAAACGCCCATGGAAGAGCCCATGTCCAGCATCGTCTGACCGCCGATAGACAAGCCTGCGCCCACCAACTTTGCCGCACCTGAGAGGTAATTGCCAGCATATAAATCGCTGATGCCATGAGATCCCACTCGCATACTTGCTGTTTTGATATTTACGGTGCTAAGAACGTCAGCACCATTTGACATCAGCTGGCCCTCCTGCAACAGCTCTTGTCTGGTTGTATTAAGGAAGCTGTTGAATTGGCTATTTCTCGTATTAAAGAGGCCCTGACCGCTTGAGTAGTCAAGCAGCAGCTCTTGATCCGAGACGCCTGTCATAAATTGAACGGCTCTGGAGGCATTGCCGCCTAGCGAGCGTGAAAAGACGGTATTGCCGAATTGGGAAGCACCAACCGTTTGGAGCCACTGGCCGGTATATGTATCCCCAAACCGCTGCATGGCGCTCCCACTCAATGAGAAGATGGCACCACCAGCCGCCATGGCCGGATCCATGACGACCTCAAATACAGAATTCACAGCACTTGTGGCGCCCGCCCAGGCCACGCGGCCAATCGTTCCTACTACACCATCCTGAAGCACGCTTGAGTCTCCCCAAGCATCTTTCACTGCTGTTACAATTGGCGATATCGGGTTTGACACACCACTGTAGGTGTTGTGAACGCGGGTTGAGTAGTCCCCATATGAGTGACCAACAGATGTCGGGTCTTTGAGAGAAGTATCGAACGCATTTTGGCTGAGTTCGCCTGTATAAGAGTCGAACCACTGCATTCCGTTCTGTCGCGCAAATGCTAGAGCATCATGGTCTCCGCTCTGGGCTGCCTGGAAGATTGATTGTCGGACTTTATTTGCATTCTCTTGGGCACTTTTCACCTCATTGCGTGTTTGTTCAAGCCCTTTCATGAATGATGATTGCATTCCCTCTTGGAACGATTGGCCTACAGACTTCAACACATTATTGGAATGATAAGAGAAGAGATGATTGGCAGCATCGTTCAACTTCATGCCGTTACGCAAATTGGACGCTAGGGTATTCTCTACGGAGCTACCGCCTAAAGCCTTGGCTATACGCAAGAACTGATCACGCGCATTGTTCCCACCACTTAAGATATCTTGTAATTGAGCAGCGATACCGACGAGGTTCTTATAAGCTGTAGCCGCCGCGTTTTGAGCGGCCAGCAATGTCTTGGCGGCATCCATGGCATGTCCGTTGCGCGCACTCTCGGCAAGAAACTTACTTAACGCATCTTGGGAGGCTCCGGATGCCTTCAATTGGTCAAACCAAGCTCCTGTTTTTTGACGATATGCTGTACTCTCGGCTCGCGCTGCATCCGCCTGGATGGTCGCCTGATTCGCTGACAACACGCCTGCATCATATTGCGACCCTGCCATCGCACCTACAGTACCTCCGATTCCCAATGCCGTCGTCCCAGCGACCCAACCTGCCGCAGTGGTCAATGCAGCAGGAGCGGCAGTCGCGCCGACGAATAATGCCGCTTTGGTGACGGCTGCCACCGCAACTCCCGTAATCACGGCTGGCGCAAATACGATCACGCCCGCTACAGCCGCTAAGCCCACCGCCGCACCAATAATCGCCCCTTTGTGGGCCCATATCCAACTGCCTACAGAATTGGTCAGCGTTCCGAAGACATTGTTGCTTTGCTTCATTTTCCAGTCGTTATATCTCTCATCTATGACACCATCAAGGCTCTTTGAAGTGTCATAACCTTCAGCTTTTTCTCCCTTGAGCATGTGGTCAAAGTCAAACATCTTCGGATTTGAAGAAGCCTGCCGCAGCTGTTGAAGCATCTGTTTGGCCACCGCGAAATATTCTTGTGCTTCTCGCAAAGCTGTTTCATATTCAGCTTGTCTCTTGAGCAACTCTTTCTTTTTTGCATGCGCATCAGAAAGTTGCCGGCCAACAGCTACACAGGCCGGGGTGAACACGCCGCCGCATGTCGCTTTCTGTATCTCTAACTGATTGATGACGACAGCGAGCTCATTAAGTTCGGCTTTGGTTTTCGTTAGAAGATACTGATTGATCTTTATTGCTACACCGTTAGAAACGTAAAGGTTCTTATATTCATCCACCATCGTCTGATAGGCGTCGACAACTCCGCCTCGCGCCTTTCCAGACTTGTCCGCTTCCCCAAGCTGGCTTTTCAGAATTTCCAGCATATGAGGAATATTAAGCTCTTCTCCCGCGTTCGGATTTGCTGAGGCTACGGAAGCATTGGATGCGGGCGCGCCAGCCTTTTCAGTACCACCCTCAAGCGAATCTCGTTCAGGGTGAACAATGCTCTCGAACATCCGTTTGGCGACACCATATCTCAACTGGTCAGGAGTTGCAGCCGATTCGTCTAAATCAATGACTGGGATGTCGCCCAGATACGTGCGCACATCATGACCAAGATTCGCAACATCGTGCTGCACGATGATGGGATTCGCGTATTGGGCGTCACCTTTTTCAACTCCACGCCCACCAAAGGGAAAAGCTGCCATCGAGGAGATCGATTGAGGCTTTACGAATCGAGAGCCAAGTTCCATACCCAAATTGGCAAGCGCTTGCAGCAATTGAATGGCTTCGCCACCAGCCTTGGGGTTTTTGATTAAAGACTTGTAGTTTTTTCCTGGCTCATTATCCGAGGTGACCTTTAATTGCTCCGTCTCATTCTGAGACCTGACTTCCGCCCAGGCGGTTGTGCCCGGCGCGGTGAGGATCATCGAGAGAGAGAGGGAGACGGCTAAGAAGCGAGAGAAGACAGAGGAGCGAGAGGCGAAGAGCGAAACATCGTAACGGGGTATCGGGGTAACGGGGTATCGGGGTAAAGGCGACGGCGCAACGGAGTATCGGAGTGTCGGGGTAACGGCCGTGACTCCGATACGCCGATACGCCGATACTCCGATACGCCGATACAACCACGATAAGTATCGCGTTATCATAATAGTCGACCTAAAAGATCCCCTCCCAGGAACCTTTTTTTCCACACCATAAGGATACTGCCCGCCGGGCGCACATTGAATCGATCCAAAGACCTTTTTTCCCCGACCAGAAGTCCCACGGGAAACGTGGGCCCCGGGGTGGCAGTATCGGGGTAACGGGGTATCGGGGTAACGGCAACAGCGTAACGGGGTATCGGAGTGCCGGGGTAACGGCAACGGCGTAACGGGGTACCGGAGTATCGGGGTAACGGCAACGGCGTAACGGGGTATCGGAGTGCCGGGGTAACGGCAACGGCGTAACGGGGTATCGGAGTGCCGGGGTAACGGCAACGGCGTAACAGCGGGAGATGGACGGAGAAATGAATAAATCTTGGCAAATTGCATCTAAGGATATAGATGAATCCGTTTGCCAGAAACCTTGAGGAGTTGCTCGTTTACAAGAACGCTTTCCAAGTCGCCATGGAAATATTCCACCTGACAAAGGAATTCCCAAGCGAAGAGCGATACTCCCTGGTGGATCAAATAAGAAGAAGTTCACGCTCTGTTTGCTCCAATCTGGCCGAAGCCTGGAGAAAACGCCGATACAAAGCAGCTTTTGTTGCCAAGCTGAACGACGCTGAATGCGAAGCGTGTGAAACCCGGACCTGGATCGAATTTGCCGTTCATTGTCGATACCTTGACCCTTCCCGTGCCGCTGCTCTGCGATTGACTTATGATCAAATCCTGTCTCAGTTGGTCCGAATGATCGAATCGCCTGAGAGCTGGCTCATTCGTTGAAGAAACGACGTATCGGAGTAACGGGGTACCGGAGTATCGGGGTAACGGCAAAGGCGTAACGGAGTAACGGGGTATCGGAGTCAAAACCTCAAAGTCCAATGGCTCAACATTCTCAATTTATTGTCTATCCACATTCCTCCTTTTCGATCGTCGTGCCGTTACACCGATACTTCGACACTCCGGCACTTCGTTGCAGCCTGCCGTGACCCCGTTACTCCGTTACTCCGGTACTCCGTTACTCCGATACTCCGTTACTCCGTTACTCCGGCACCCCGTTACTCCGTTACCCCGGCACTCCGATACTCCGATACTCCGTTACTCCATTATGGCCCTATCTTTTCCCTGATCTGGGTTTTATAAAACGATTCTGTTTTACCACCTGTTTCACCCCAGCGCGGCAGGCCGTACATCCGGGGGTCTTCGCCCCCATAGGCCTCCGCCTCGAGAACCATGGGCGCCATCTGCAGACCGAAAAGCTTCGGAGGGACCAAGATTCTCGCGACCCGGACCCTGTCCGAATTGATGCCGAGGTCCGGTTTCGGGAAGAGAAGCTTGTCTTCAGGGGCCTCATAGAAAAGTTCTCCCGCAAGCGTTCGATACTTCCAATACACCCCATGGAGTCCCTTCCTCCGCAGACGCCCCGGCGGGACATCTTTGCCTGAGAGGCTCCTCAGAGTCGCCGCGTCCGGGATTTCGTCATAGGCGCCTTCCAGACCATTTAATCGATTGATGCTGTCTTGACTCACACCGCCTCCTATGCGCTCCTGCCCCTGGATGCGCGCGGCGAAATTGGCGGCGTGCTGGACCTTCACGCCCTGATAGCACATGTATCCCACATAAAGCGCAAGGCCGGCCATCATGACGAAAAGCGGAAGGAGGAAGAGGATTTCGCTTGAGGCTTGACCCGCCGCGGAGCGAAGCGAAGCGGCGGTTCCGGGGTACCGGGGTATCGGGGTACCGGAGTACCGGAGTAAAGGCCGAATAAGCATTCGCATTAGGTTTCTCATAATACTCTCTAAAATAGTTTCATCCTCAATTTGCCGTTACTCCGTTACCCCGATACTCCCCGCCATCACATCGTTGGCGGGCCCGCCGAGCTGTAGTGGCGGGCGTTACTCCGATACGGTTATTTCCCTAGCTTCACCCAATACGTCGGATGGAACTCGCTGCCAGCGGTCCCGACGATGTATGCCTTGGATGTGGCGCTCACGGTTTTGCTCCCCAGCACGGGCAGCGTAATCTTTTTTTGAATCATGACGCCCACGCCGACCTGAGGGGACCCTCTGCCCACTTTGAGAGTTGGCATAGCGATGGGCTTTAACCATCCGATTTTCGCAGGATCTTGGCCGTTCAAGGGCCCGCAACGTTTATAACTGGCATCCTTGTTGACCCAATCCTGAGGGATGCACCCGTACAAAAGTTGGCCGAAGGTGGCTCCGACAATCCACCCGTCCGGTTTATTCACGTCTTTATTCGTCATCAGATACCGGGTCTGAAGATCACGTTCGACTTCAAACTGGAGGGGCTCCATTTTGGCTTTGAGTTCACTTTCCTCACCCGGCGTAAAGCTGCTGGCCAGCGAGTGTCTGGCCTCCTCTTCTTTGCCTGAAGAGTTCCAGGCCACCAGGCGAATGTTCGGATCTCGGAGCGCCGGGATATCCTTCTTTAAGAGGGCCGTAAAATTGCGCGGGGTGGCGTTGGACGATGAGGCGCCGCCTGCCGCCGGATTCGGCGCGCCAAGGAAGGAGTTGTAAGCCTGAATAAAGAGTTTCTGCGCCTGGTTGACGGTATGAAGGATCAGCCCATAATTGATGGCCCCGCCGCGGGAGGAAAAGATATGGCGCTTGAAGGCAGCATCGTTTGGTCCCCTATAGTTGCGCGAGGAGGCTTTCTTGATATCGGTAGCAGTGATGGCGTCTCCGCGAGCAAGACCCGTCCTATCGTCATTTTCGACACAAGAAATGCCGGGGATGAGCGTCGCATTCTTGGCACTGAAGAGGCTGCAATCCGGACCGCCGTCTTCATTCGGGCTCTTCACTCCCTCCATCATGTGATTGAGCCATTCGTTTTTGTCGGCCACGAGATTAAAAACCTGGGCCTGCTGCGAGGCGAGGTTAAGGGCGGCCGCGTCCGCCAGGTTTTGGACCTGGAGCTTGGCGCGGGTGACGGTGTAGATATTGACGACAGCGACGAGGAAGACCGACATGGTGAACAACACCATGGCGGAAATCGGAATAAACTGACCGTTCTTGCCGCTCAGGATCCTCTTCATATGATGATGCTGCTGCACTAGATATAACAGGTACATGTTACGTACATGTTAAATAATGGTGGAGGCGAGGGCAGCGGGCTGTGGCTGCGTTCGCTCAATACACCATTCGCTCACCTGCAGCCACAGCCCGCTGCCTCGCCTGTTGGGGGTGGCAGGAAGGCAAAATGAGACCAGGCGCTGCTGCGTGCGCAAAAGAATCATTCGCTCACCTGTTGAACACCCACTGGATCAAAGGACTGTGCTTTTGACGCTGATCGCCATGAGATCGTGCCCTCACCCTCCGCTGTCTGGTCGCTCAAGCGACCATCCGCTCCACCCTCTCCCGCTTGCACGCGGGAGAGGGCGTGTTCAGGCACACTACCGGGTGAGGGCAAGCGTAATCGCTAAAGACTTCGCGCCATCCCCCTGACAGGGCCAAAGCCATTTTGATGGATTTAACGCAGTTTTTACACCAGCGTAATACTCCCGTAACAGTCGCTGGTTATACTCCTCATAGTAAGAAGGGCCCAGTGGTGGGCCTGCAGACCCAAGTTAGTATCGGAGTAACGGGGTACCGGAGTAACGGGGTACCGGAGTAACGGGGTATCGGAGTAACGGGGTAACGGAGTAATGCCCGCCCACTATGTGATGGCGGGGAGTAACAGCAGATCAAGGAGACACTAAGAGGATGACCATGAGAAGTCTTTTCAAACAATTTATGCAGCTCTTACCCCGTTACCCCGTTACCCCGATACTCCGGTACGGCCTTCTACTTTCTGCTCTCGTTTCTCTGCTCTGTGCTCTTCCTGTCGACGCCGCTGTGACAGCCGCCTCCTTATCCAATTACACCATTCCCTATGAAACCATCGGTGCGCCCCTTGATACCACCATCAATTACACCACGGCGGATGAGATCTCCAGTATCGAAATCAACATACACCGACTCGAAGACATTTCAGAAGAACCCAGCTCGCTGAACCAGGTGGCTTCGATCCAGCAACACGGGGTCGCCATCGGGGCCCATTCTTACTTATGGAATGCCTTGTGGCTTGTAGGCGGCGATATCGGCCGGCAGAACGGTAATTTCCAGGTGATCCTGATCGCGCGAGGCGCAAGCGGCGTTAGCTCTTTTACCATCCCCAAGCTACTGGAAATCACCTCCGTTGACATCCACAATTTCAGCGTCATTCCCAGCACCGACGCGAACCAAAACCCGACTCTCCCCTATTACATCGTCTATGACCTGGCCAAAGACTCGCTCGTCACAGTTCAAATAAAAGATTCAAGCGGTACGCTCAAGCGCACGCTGGCCACCGACGCGCCGCAGTATGGTGAACATATTAAGACCAATATTTTGATGTGGGACGGCCTCGGCGACGACGCCAAACCCGTTCCTCTTGGAATTTATACCGTCTACGTCGACGCGAAGGACCCCGGAAGCGCCGATAGGGCGATCCAACGCTCCGGCTCCATCGCCATCCAGTCTCTGGCGCGCTTGGGTTCCAGTCTCGATCAGCTCTTCGCGGACAACGCCATCGTGTTTCCCAATCCCATCCGGAACAGCCAGGCCACCTTCCAGTTTTTGGCCGTGCGCAATAACGCCAATATCACGCTCAAGATTTACACGCTTGCGGGAGACCTGGTCCGGGAGGAGAGCTTCTTGAACCAGGCCACCGGCAACACCGTCACGTTTAACTGGGACACGACCAATGAGGCGGGAAACGCCGTTGGGCGCGGGGTCTATTACTTTGTCGTCAGGGAAGAGGACCCGGAAGGCACCGTGCAGACCATTAAGAAGTTGGCGGTGATCCGATGAACAGGAACGGCATACGGCGAAAATGGAAAATAGAGAATAGAGCTCTTGCGGCATTCTCTATTGTCTATTTTCTATTGTCGCCGTCCGCCGCTCACGCGATTAGCGACAACGCGGGGACGAAGGCCGGCGCCTTCCTGAAGATCCCTACCGACGCGCGGGGCGTGGCGATGGGGGCCACCATGGTGTCGCTCGCCAAAGGAACGGAAGGCATGCGCTGGAACCCCGCGGGGCTGGCCTTCACAACGAGCAAAGAAGTCGCCGCAACCCATATCGAATATTACCAGGACGTCTCCATTGAAAATGTCAGCTACGCGCATCCTTTCAATATGAGCGGCCTTGGCGCCAACCTCTTTTATTTGGGCTCCGGCGACATGGAAGGCCGGGACAGCGCCGGTCTTCAAACGGGCGACTTCTCGGCCTACGACCTCGTGCTGGGTCTTGGCTATGGCGGGCGGCTCCGGTCACGGGATGAGATTGGCATGGACCTCTATCTGGGCGGACAGCTCAAAGTCATCCAGGAAAAGATCGCGGACACCAAATACAACAACGCGGCCGTGGACCTCGGGCTCATGCTGGACCCTTCGGACACTTTGCATGTAGGCCTTACGGCGAGAAACCTGTCGACCGGAAAAGCGGATTTCCCTCTGGAACTCACCGGCGGGCTGTCCTATGACTTTCTCCCCATCTTTACATCAGCGCTCGCGCTGGGATATACGAACGACGCTCCGGTACGGATCTCGCTTGCGGGGGAATACCGCATGCCGCAGCTGGAAAACTCCGTGCTCCGCTTGGGCTACCATACTCGGGATGAGCTCGATGACTCTCTGGACGCCAAGATTTCCTGGCTCCGCAGCGCTTCGCTCGCCGGCCTCACCTTCGGCGGGGGCCTGGAAATGCGTCCCCCTCAGTTTAAGACCCTCCATTTCGTCGTCGATTACACGATGGCGCCCTTTGGAGCGCTCGGCATCTCGCATACGGTGACGGTGAAGGTGCGATGGTAAAAGACAGTATCGGAGTATCGGGGTATCGGAGTAACGGGGTCACGCCAATGTCAGTAACGGAGTATCGGGGTATCGGCGTATCGGAGTCACACCAAACAAAAGATATGCTGTTACCCCGACACTCCGATACTCCGATACACCGTTACCTAAAGAACGGCGGCCAGTCCTCCAGCGAATACCTCCTTCTCCTCGGGATCCTGACGGTGATTGGCTTTTTTATCATGCGCGCGTTCACTCCGGCCGATGGAGGCACCGACGCCATCAAGGGAATGAGCCAAGGCGCCGTAGAGAAAATCGCCAAAGACTAATCACACGCTTTACTTCGATTGAGCCTGTGTGTAATATTGCAGTGATCGTTTAGGGCTGGACATCGAGCCGGCCGCAAGCACTTTCGTTAAAGGTCAATACCGGTTAAAGGTCAATACCGAAGGAGGTCAAAGAAATGAATCGCTACATGAACTACCTCAAAAGCCGCAAAGGGCAGGGAACAACAGAATATATCGTGATCCTGGCGCTCATCATAGGACTCTTGGTCGTGTTCTTCCCTACCATCGAGACCGCAATCAAAGACAAGGCGGGCAAGATCGCCGAGACAATTAGAGATGGAAAAGTTAAGTAAATAAGTTTACAGACAGGCCAGTTTGAAACGGCCGAAGGGCGCATGCATGCATGTCCTGAGATACCACAGCCTGCAAAAATGCTCTGCTGTGCATCGTCGAGCGCCCGCCCAGTGGAAGGGCGGGTCGATGATCATAGGCGCGCTCGGTCAATGGCTTGGCTGCTACACTTCCGGCCAGGAGGCATTGGGAAAAGTTTTTCGGCAGCCTGATCATTGCCGTGGACAGGCCAGCGCCGAAACATTGATGTTGGTGCCCTTATATTTCCTGCTGGTCTTTGGGTTGTTGCAGCTGGGGCAATTGGCGACGGCTCTCGTCGTTGTCAACTACGGAGCGGCGGCCATCGCCCGGCAAGCCGTGGCGGAGAATATCTCAGGCGGCCAAGACTACAATAGGAGGCTAGAACAGTTCTTTGTGGCAGGGATGAAAAACCCAGACGCGTGGGCAAACCCGAAGGACCCCGACAGCCCCATTGATCCACTTTTGCGGGATGTCCGAGTCGAGGCCTGCGCTGAAGTGAAGGCATTCCCCTTCGTGAATGCGATCCTGGGCGGGGCGCTGAAAGCGGGCTTAGGAGAAGCCGCGAAGTGTGAAGACATTAAGACCTTTGCTTATAATTCGAGTGGTTCTGGCTCTTTTGTTGTGCATGCCAAAGCCAAGGCCAGAATGAACTTGAAGCCACCCCGATGAAGCATAAGAAACTTCTTCAGGTCCTGATCAGCGCGCTTTTTGCCATCGGGTTCATCCAGTTCTACCTCAAGGAAAAGGAGAAGGCCCTCGCCAACGCCTACGGCATGGTGGAAGTGCTCACCGCCGCCAAAGACATTCCCCCCCGCACGGAAATCACCGAACGCGATGTCACCACACAAAATGTGCCGCTCCGCTATGTCGCCCCCGGCGCTGTGGTGGTGAAAGTCCCTGCGGATGCCCTGGGCCGCGTGAAAGGGAAAGTGACGATCGCTTCGGTCCCGGAAGGCTCGCAAATCGTGATGTCCAATCTGATCTTTCCTTCCCCCAATACCACCGGAGTCGCGCCGCTCATTCCCCCCGGCAAGCGGGGGTACCTCTTGCGTCTGGGAAACGTCGATGTCGCCAACTTGATCCTGCCCGGGGACTTCATTGATATCATCGCGACCTTTAACGTGCGCAAAGAAAACGCAACCACGAAACTCACCCATACAATTTTGCAAAACATCCTGGTCGTCGCCGTCGGACGCGAACTCAAGAAATCTAATGAGGACGTCTCGGGCAAGAAGGAAGCGGCCGAAAGCCTCATTTTGACCCTGGCACTCAACCCCATCGAGGTGCAGACGCTCGCGCTCGCCCAAACAGAATCCCAAGGGGACATCTCCGTGGTCGTGCGGCCCCATGGCGATAATCAGGTTTACCAAATTCCCGTTGTCACGCCAGGGTCCATTCTGAAGTAGATTTCCATCCCAGAATTCGTGAAGTCTTTCTGCTGTCATCCTGGAGACTGTGCCATAAGTCTCTACGACGTCATCCCCCGCGGGTGTTAGCGGGGGATCTATCATTGTCGTGCGGCATTCATGGATCCCCCCCTTACACCCGGGGGGGATGACGATAGAGAACAGTAGATGATTGAATTGCCACCTACCCCCCTCAAATTGACCAAAAATGCCCGAAAAAACGAATTAAAGTGACTTTCAACGACCAAAACACCGCGTAAATTAACGAATTTGTTACAAAAACGTAACATCGCCGTAACAGTCATCCGTTACACTTCCTAGTATGAAAGACCCAGTGCTTTTGGGCCGTGTGACCCAAGAAAGCCGTATCGGAGTATCGGAGTATCGGGGTAACGGAGTCACAGCAAAAAGTATCTGTGCTGTTACCCCGTTACCCCGTTACTCCGTTACTCCGTTACGCCGTTATCTCTCAATGGCGCTCGCGCTTCTGCTCACCAGTAACAGCCTCCTCGGCGCGGCGCCCGCTCCCGCGGCCGGGCCCACTCCCAGCACCGCAACCGGAGCGAGGGAACCGCTGATCGAAGTCAGCGTCGACTCCCTGGAAATCAGCGAAAGCAATACAGCGCTTGTCGGCCTTCTCTGGGGAGACGCCTTTAATCCAGGAGCAGGTCAAATCAATTTTCTTGAAGAGTCGCCCGTTCCGTCCTTGTTTAAAGTGGGAGAAATTCAGCGCGCTCCACTCGCCGGGATACTCGACGCCATGATCAAAAACAATCAGGTCAGGGTCCTGGCCAATCCCACCCTGCTCTCCAAGAGCGGCTTTGAGGCGAGTTTTCTTGTCGGAGGAGAGGTCCCCTATCCCCAAGTCGGCCAGGGGGGCGTCTCCGGCGTGGAGTACAAGAAATATGGCGTGTCAGTGAAGATCCTCCCCCAGATCACGCCGCGGGAAACCATTGATGCCCAGATCAATGTGAATGTCTCCAATCCTGACGCGTCGGTCGCCATCCCCGTCGATCGGGCCATGGTGTCGGGCATGGCCACCCGGGAAGCAAGCACCAAAGTGGAAGTCAGAGACGGTGAAACCGTTGTGCTGGCGGGCATCAAACAGTCACGCAAAGAAAAAGTCATCGTGCGCGTTCCGATCCTGGGCTATATCCCCATTTTAGGGCTCCTGTTCAGGCACAAGGACGAGAAAGTGACGCAGACCTCCCTTGTGATCTTTGTCACGTTCCGCCTGGTAAAATCTTAGTCCCGAGTCCCGAGTCCCGGGTCACAAGCTCAGAACAAATGTGAGACTCAAGACGCGGGCCCCGAGACTCGAGACGCGGGACTGATCATTATGGCCAACAAAATCATTCTGGTGATCGGCCCTCAGGCGGGGGTCGGCAAAACGACGCTGGCGGTCAATGTCGCCGCGGGGCTCGCGCGCGTTCATCATCAGCCCGCTCTGATCCTTGACGCGGACCCCTTTTGCAGAGGGGACGCCGCCCAAATATCCGGTTCGCCCTTGTCCCCCAGTCTCACGAGCCTCCTGGAAATCATCGCGAGTCAAAAGATCTCCTTCCCTATGCTGCGCGGGAGGGTGCCGGTCAACAAGCTGAATGTTGGGACCATTTCGCTCGCCGCCCACCCTGCCGAAGCGGCCCACGTGGAGACGGACCACTTTAAGTTTTTTGTGGAAGGTTATGCCAAGCTGCATGACCTCGTGATCGACATGGAAATGACGCATCCGCTGCTGCTCTCAGCCTTGGACCTGGCCGATGTCGTGATCTGGACCTTCCTTCCTCACGCGCTCTCCGTCAAATCCACTCTGCAGCACATGGAGATTCTCCATAACCAAAAAGTTGGCTTTCACAAATTTCTTTTTGCCCTGAACCAATCCGATTCCCCCCACGCACTGCCAGCCCCAAGCATTTCCCAGGCGCTCGGGCGGTTTCAAAAATCGGTCTCTGTGGAGCTTCCGAACGAACCGGAATTGAGTTTATTGTTGAACCAAGGTCAACCGGTCATCCTCCAGAGAGGGCTTTCGGGTTACCTCACGGCCGTCCAGCGATTGATCGACGCGCTCCCGAAAGCGGACGGTCCGCGGACCTTTCGTTCCGGCGCGGTAAACTCAGGGAGTGCCCCGAGCTCCCCTTCGAGCAGGAAGACGTCGGCCGCGCTCGAACATCAGGTCACCGACAAGGTGGTGGAAGAAAAAGGAAACGCTGGACCACTTTCAAGCAGCACGTCCACCGCGAACTCGTCGAAGAACTCAACATCCGGCGCATTGATTTGGACACCAAAGGCGACCCGGTCCGTGAACGGCAGCTCCGCACCAATGTCGAGAGCACCGTGAACAGCATTATCTCGAAGGAAAAGGACATGGAGCTCAGCCGAGAAGAGCGCGAGCGGCTCGTGAAGGAAATGGTGGACGAGGCCCTGGGGCTCGGGCCTCTCGAGGAGCTGCTCGCCGACCCCTCCGTCACGGAAATCATGGTGAACCGCTTCGATCAGGTTTTCATTGAGCGCCTCGGAAAAATCACGCTCTCGGACAAACATTTCATTGATAACAACCATGTGGTCCAGGTCATTCGAAGGATCATCTCTCCCCTCGGCCGGCGCATTGATGAAAGCGCGCCGATGGTCGACGCCCGCCTCAAGGACGGCTCACGCGTCAACGCCATCATCCCGCCTTTGGCCGTGCAGGGGCCGACTCTCACCATCCGCCGCTTTCCGGAACGGGCCCTCGGCCCTGCGGACTTGGTCCGTTCGCAATCGATCACCCCCACGATGATCGATTTTCTGAAGGTCAGCGTGCTGCTCAAAAAGAACATGGTGATCTCCGGCGGTACCGGCACCGGAAAGACCACGATCCTCAACATGCTTTCCAGCTTTATCCCCAACAATGAGCGCATCGTGACGGTGGAAGACACCGCCGAACTTCGCATGCAGCAGGAACACGTGGTGCGACTCGAAGCGCGGCCAGCCAATATTGAGGGCCAGGGCCAGGTGAGCATACGGGACCTCGTTAAGAACTGCCTGCGCATGCGGCCCGATCGGATTGTCGTCGGTGAGTGCCGCGGCGGGGAAGCCCTGGACATGCTCCAGGCGATGAACACGGGCCACGACGGCTCGCTCACCACCATTCACGCCAACAGCCCCCAAGATTGTTTTACGCGCCTGGAAACCCTGTGTCTCATGGCCGGCATGGACCTGCCGGTGTGGGCCCTGCGTGAGCAGATCCGTTCGGCGGTGCATCTCGTGGTGCAGCTCGCCCGGCTTCAGGATGGGACGCGCAAAGTGGTCTGCATCACGGAAGTGACGGGACGCAGCGACGAAACGATTCTTTCCCAGGACCTTTTTCGCTTTGTCCAGGACCGTGTCGATGACGACGGCCGGGTCATGGGGCATTATGAAGCCCTAGGCAAGCTCCCCTCCTTTTTCGACGAACTGAAGGCCAAGGGCCTGCACCTGGACCCCGCCATCTTTGAGAACAAGAACGGCAAGGGAGAAGCGGCATGAACCCAGGACCCGATTTCATCGGCCACCTCTATGTGTTTGTGTGCGTGTTCTTCCTGTCCCTGGGCATCGTCCGGATTATTCCAGAGCTCTTCGGTGTCTACCGGGAACAGTACAAGAGCCAATCCCGCCAGACGGCGCGCGAATTAAGCAGGTTTTTCCTCAATATCCGGCCTACGCAGATCATGATGGGCGCGGGGGTGCTGGCTGTTCTGTTGGGGCTTCTGACCCGGAGCTGGGTGATCGGAGCAGCCGTCATTGCCGCGGGGTTTGTGGCGCCCAAGATGCTCTTGTCAATGTGGAAGGAAGTCCGCTCCGCCCAGGTGGAGGCCCAGCTCATGGACGCGCTTCTTCTCATGTCCAATTCTCTCCGCAGCGGCCTGGATATGGTCGCGGGGATTGAGCGGGTCGTCACGAGCATGGCGCCTCCCATCTCCGAAGAGTTTGGGCTCGTCCTCAATTCCTATCGCCTGGGATCGTCGCTTGAGAGGGCGCTCGTGGAGCTCCTGGAGCGCATCAACAGCAAGACCCTGGAAACCGTGGTGTACGCCATCAACATCCAGCGCGAGACAGGCGGCAATATTTTGAAGGTTTTTGAGCAGCTCGTGCTCACCATCCGGGAGGAAAACAAGCTCCAGAAAAAAGCGCGCGCCATCACGGCGCAGGCGCGCTCACAGATTTTCTTTCTGTCGGCTTTCCCCTGGGTCCTGGCCCTGCTTTTCATCGTGATGTCCCCCGACCTCATGAGGCCGGCCCTCACGTCCCCCTTGGGACAGCTGGTGGTCATCTTTTTAATCGTTTGGGAAGTGATTGGCATTATCGTCACGAAGAAAATCGTCGCCATCGACGTCTAACGACTATGGACTGGGGACCTATCCTGATCGCCGTACCCATTTTCCTCCTTGTTTATCAGGGGCTAGGGCTCTATTTGGACTCCAAGTCCCAAAAACAATGGGTGACCGCCTCCGAGGCCCCCAAGGAAGAGCTCGGCCAAAAGGCCCTCCGTGGTTTTACCGAGTTTAGCGAAAAGCTCTCCTTCAATAAGTCCCTCCTGCGCTATCAAAAGCTCCGGGAGCGCCTCGAGCTCCTTCTTTTGCGAAGCGGCTATCCCTTTGGCTGGAAGGCCGAAAACTTTCTCTTCGTGAAAGAGCTTACGGGGCTCTTCTTCGTGCTCCTCTTCTGGCGCTCGGGCGCGCAACAACCTCTTCTCTATCTCATTGGACTCGTCGCCGGATTTTGGCTGCCGGATATTTACATCCAGGCCAAGGGGCAGGCCCGCCAGGCCTCCATTCAAAAACAGCTCCCTGGATTTGTCGATCTGGCGGCGCTCACCCTGGAAGGCGGGCTGGATTTTCTCGCGGCGGTGGAGCGCATCATGGAAAAAATGAAGCCGGCGCCCCTGAAAGATGAATTCGCGCTCCTCTTGCAGGAGTGCCGCCTGGGCGCGCCGCGAAAAGAAGCGCTCCAGCACCTGGCGTTTCGTGTGAATCTGTCCGACATGCAGTCGCTGACCTCCATCATCATCCAATCCGAAGAACTGGGGACATCGCTTTCGACCATTCTGCGAAGCTACGCGGAAGATATGAGGAGCAAACGCATTTTGCGCGCCGAAGACCTGGCCGGAAAGGCGCCGGTGAAGCTGCTTTTTCCCATGATGGTGTTCTTCTTTCCCATCGTCTTTGTGATCATTTTTGGCCCCATCGCGCTCAACTTCTTTGCGCAGAAATAGGTACACTATGGCCGCTATGGCCGAGTCGGCAGGTCGGGGAATCGGCGTAAAACCGGTATCGGGGTACCGGAGTGTCGGAGTATCGGAGTCAAGTCCGTTACCCCGTTACCCCGACACCCCGTTACTCCGGTACACCGTGTCTCTGGTTCGCCCCGCCATCACATCGTTGGCGGGCCCGCCGTGCTGTAGTGGCGGGCGGTTCGCCGGTTCGATAATTTTCCTTCTTCTTCTCTCCCCGCTGCACGCCGCTGATGAAACTCAAAAGGAAGCCATCTTGCGGGCCGCCGCCATGGAAGGCGGCCGGGGCGTGACCACGTCCGAAAAGACGCTCTTTAAACAGTCCATTCGCTCCGCCAAAGAATCCGTGGCCCGAGACACCTTGGACGTGTTCTACCGGGACGCTCTCGATGCTTACAATTTGGGCCGCTATGACGAGGCCTTGGAGTACCTCAACAACATTTATGCGGTCGACCCCCACTATGAGGACGTCGCGGCCTTGCGTGAAAAGATTTTCTCGATCAAAGAGGGCCGCCAAATTGAGAGTAAGCGCGGATTGCTCGACGATTACATGCGCAAAGGAAATGAAGCGCGCAAAGCGGGACGCAACGTCCAAGCGATCAATTATTGGAAGCAGGCACTCGCCATCAACCCTTCGTACAAACCGGCCCTGAAGAAAATCGCGGAAGTGAACCGCGAGCTGGGCCAACAACAATATGAGGAAGGCTACCGAAACTACAAAAAGCGAGATTATGAGCAGGCCCTCGACAATTGGTCCAACGCTATTGCTCTTGACCCGGCCCTGAAAGAACGCGGGCTGACCATGATGATGGCCAAGACACAGCTCGCTCTCCAAAAGGGACAGTCCTCACGACTCCTCGCACGGGCCAAACAGCTCTACGAGGAAAAGGACCTGACCGAAGCTCTGAAGGCCTATGAGCAGATCCTCCTGCTTGAACCGCGCAACACCGAGGCCAGAAAGATGTACGCTCGCGTTAAAATCGAGCTGGGCAAGGCTTCCTATCAATCCGCCAAGAGCGCCATGTCCCAGAAACACTACGCGGCGGCGATCAACTTTTGGAAAGAAAGCCTGAACTATGGTTATGAGGTTGAAAATTCGAAGAAAGGCATCAAAGAAGCGGAAAGCAAGATCACAGCTTCCAACAAGGCACGGGTCACGCCCGTAAACGAAAAAACCTCAAAGGACAAGCCAGGATCTCCGCCCAGCGGCCAGGAGGGACCTTCTACCTCCACGCCGGCACCTGTCCGCCGGCCCGCCGATCCCGTAAAGGCCAGCCAGCACTACCGCTCAGGACTGGCCGCCATTCGTAATAAAAATTATCATCAAGCGGTGCAGGAACTGGAACTCGCTTCGCAGTACGACCCGGACAACGAACATATCTACGTCGCGCTCCAGCGGGCCAAGCAGGAGAAGGTCGCTATGGATGCCTCCCGATGAGCGTATGACCTCTCTTCTCTCAGAGAGCTTGTTGAAGCGCTTTTTCCTCCTTTCGGCGTGTCTGGTCATCATGACCGCCTTGAGTTCTCAAATGTTCTTCGCGAGGCAGGAAAGGACCAATCTCGAAACACGCTTAAGAGAAAAGGCGAGCTTCATTAACCGTTATTCCGCTGACCGCATCGCTTCCGCCCTGATCCAGAAGGACGATGTGACGCTCCTCCAAGTCATCAACCAGCTCGAGGAGGACCAGGAGATTTTTTCCATCTATGTGATTGACCAACGGGGGGATTTCCGCTACCACCGGGACTCGGAAAGAGTCGGCACCCCCGCTTCGGACGCCGCGATCCTCAACACCCTCAAAACGGGAGAGGCGAGCATTGCGGTCTATGAAAATTCCGGCGGCAAGGCCTTGGCGCTCTTGACGCCCCTCGTGGTCCGTAGCCTCCCCGGCCCCTTAGGGGCCATTCGGATTGACCTCACCTACAGGTCCATTGAGCAGCAGGTCACCTCATCCCGCAAGCGGTTTTGGTTCATCATTATTGGGTCGCTCATGACCTGCTTTGCTTTTGTGTCGCTCTTTGTGCACCGCTGGGTGCTGCAGCCTCTCCAAAACTTCCGGACAACGCTCAGCAGCCTCAATCCCGCCTCCCCGGACCCCAGCCTCCCGGAATATCCCGATGAGTTTGGCAAAGTGGCGGCCGCCTTCAACCAGCTTGTGCGGCAGATCAAAAATGAGCTCCAACGCCAGACGACGGCCCTCAGCGCCCGGGCGGAACAGGAGAAGGCTTGGATCGAGCAGCTTGCCACGACCCTCTTACCAGGCGCCCGGATCATCGTGGCGGACAAGGACAACCGGGTGGTCTCCGACACAGGAGAGCCCTCCCCAAAATCAGACCGGAAGAGGCCCCATCTGCTTGATTTGATCACGGAGACCAATTTTGCTAACCTTCTCACCGGCGCTTTTCAGAAGGAAGGCGAAGCGGTGCGGGGCGATGTCACGTTCCAGGAAAATAAGTACAACGCCATGATTTTAAGCGTACCCGCGCAGCAGTCCGTGGCCGTCAAGACGCTGATAGCCCTGATACCGAATTAGGAAAAAGGAGAGCCCCATGAATTACGAAATTAAGTCGATCAGTCCCGCTTCTGTCTTTTTCAACGCTTTGCGCATCTTCGTCGTCGTCGGTTTCATCGTGGCCATCATCAGTTTCTTCATCGTTCCCAACCCCAACATCCGCATCACGGTCTTTTGGCAGAAGATCATGGCGACCCTGCTTTTCACCGTGGTCTATACGTTGGTGGTCTCCGCTGTCCTGACGCTCATCTCGTGGCTCTACAACGTCTGGGCGAACCGCTTCAAGGGCGTGACGCTGCACCTCGAACAAGAATAAGAACAAAACGGCAAACGGCGTGAATGGTAAATCGTAAATAGTGAATGGTCCTACACCATTCACCCTTTCACGATTGACTATCAGGGAATCTTCTCTTGGGCCGGTTTTGTTGTCTGTAGTCAATGTACTTTTTTGTGCCGTCATCCCGGCGGACGCCGGGATCCATCATTTCCGTCGAAGAATGATAGACCCCGGCTGACGACCGCCGGGGTGACGGCCTAACTGAACTTTCCCGGTTCACTATTTACGATTCACCATTCACGCCGTTTGCCGTTGACGTAAAAGGAAGGGGCCAGGTCCCACAGCCCTTGGATGCATCAGGCGGCGGGATCTGACCCCCCTGGGTTCAGACCAGCAAGGCAAAAGTCGTGAATGGTCAATCGTGAATGGTTTTGAACATCAGGACATCTGCAAAGAACTATTTACCATTCACTATTTACGTCCCGCCACCCTATCGATAGAGGATGCGGGACAGTCCCCGCAAGGACTCATCGCGGGGACGACTTTTGCCGTCGCTCACTGCATCGAGACCAGGCCGCGTTCGATCGCTTTGACGACCGCTTCGGTCCGGTTCTTCACACCCAGCTTCTTGAACAGGTGATTGAGGTGGTTCTTAACGGTCTTCTCAGACACGAAAATCTCCTCCGCAATCTGCTTGTTCGAACGTCCCTGCACAAGGCTGGAGAGCACCCTTAGCTCAGACTTCGTGACAACGCCATTGGAATCCTCCATGGCGGAGAGGTCCAGCTTCCGCAGACCCCCCATGAGGCGCGTCATGATGTTGCCCGGGATGAGATACCCTTCCTGATGCACCGTTTCGATGGCGCGCACGAGGTCCTGAGCGGAGAGGAGCTTCGAGAGATAGCCATTGGCTCCAGCGTTAAAGGCCTCCAGCACATGAGACTCGTCGTCATACATCGACAGCACGAGCACCGTCATCTCCGGATGGGTCTTCTTGATTTGCCTGGTGCAGGCGATCCCGTCCATACCCGGTAACCGTATGTCCATGAGCACGATGTCCGGATTTTTCTTTTCCACAAGCTCCAGCGCCTCGGGTCCCGTCGCGGCCTCTCCGACGATGACAAAATGGCTTGTCCCGTCCAAGAGGTCCTTGAGCCCCGCGCGGAAGAGCGAGTGATCGTCCGCGAGCAACAGCCTGACTTTGTCTTTTTTAGCGGATTTGGAGCTTGGGACCATCGCTCCGCTTCCGTTCTTCTTGTCATCTGCCATACACTGCCTCTTTCTCCCCACCCCTCGTCATACCGGCTTGCGCCGGGGTGACGCCTAAAATGACCAGCGGCGCAAAGGCGCGCCGCGGCCGTCACGTAAAACGATTTCCCGAAACCCGTCAAACCGGTAACCTCGGACCACCTTTTGGGCATTCTGGTGGAGGAGCTCTGTCACGTGAGCGGCTTGCTCCGGACCTTTTTCCGCAATCCTTGCCCAATCCTCAATCACAACCCCGAGGGTGGCGGGCTCCGTGAGGTCGGGATGGGCAAGAAAGCCATCCCCGGCTTCGCGACGCGCCCGCATGATGACTTGTTTGGCCAGAAATTCTGAAAGGGTCATCGGCTCATTCCACTCCACGCTCTTCACGAGGGAGCCTTGCCTTGGCTCGATGGGGTCAGAACTCCTCCCAGGCTCAATATTGATCAAAAGGCGGTTGATGTATTCTGTGTCCCCAAAGCGCTGCCGCATCGAGTCGTGGATATCCGGGACATAGCGCCAAAGCGTGATCGATGCTCCCGTCAAAACATCCGCGAGCCGCACTTCAATAAAATCGAGCTTCGCGTCGGTGCTGAGCGCAATGCGTGTGGAGCATAAGAGGATGTGCTCCAGCGCCTGCATGGCCTCCCGGCTCATGGCTTGGAGGTCACGGGCATCTCCGTTAAAGAGCCCCCAATTCCAAAAGTGCGCCTGCAAAGAGTTGCGGATGTGCCGGGTCTCAACCGAAAGCTTGTAATCCCGTTCACAGAGCTGCCGGAGCGAACTCGAGATTTTTGACGCTGGATAGGTTGGACTCAGTTTCCAACGACATGCTGGCAGGCTCACGAGGAGAAGACTGAGGATCATGGACGTCATCCCGGCAATCCGTAAGCCGCCCCCCTTACAACCGGGAGACTGTCCATCCCTATAGGCTATAGGGATGGAGACGGGATCCATCATGTTCATTTTTGATGGATCCCCCGCTGACACCCGCGGGGGATGACGGAATAAACGCATGCTCCTAAACCTTAATCCTTTCTTTTCCATGCTCTTTAAAAATGGCCTCAATTTCGTCATAATCCAATTCGCTCTTCTCCAGGAGCGCCTTCACAAAGACTTCGAGCATCGGCCATTCCTGGCGCAGGAAAGCCTCTGTTTCTTCCGTCGCCTTGTGCAGGATAATCTGGACTTCCTTATTCAGGTGATCTTTCATGCTTTCAGAAATCCGGCTCTCGCCCTTCGTCGCGCTCCCCAGAAGCAGGCTGTAGTCTCCCACAAAACCGTTGGAGCTCATCCCGAAGTGCCAGACCATGCTGGAGGCCACGCTCATCGCGTTGGCGAAGTCTCCGGAGACGCCTGTGGAGGTCACGTTGTATTTGATCTTTTCGGAGACATAGCCGGCGAGCGCCGTCTTGACGTTGGCGAAGAGCTCGTCCTTCGTCTTGGTGTAGAGCTCTTCGCGCGGGTGATGATAGACCACACCCAGGGCGCCGCCTCGCGTCTTAATGGAAGCTTTAAAAACGTCATCGGTCGGGTGCTGATTGTAGAGCACCAAAAGGTGCCCGGCCTCATGATACGCCACCCGCTCCCGCTCCTGGGGCGTGAGTTCGAGGTGTGTTTCCTGTCCCAGATCGACTCTTTCAATCGAGGCGGAGATGTCCTTGTAGGTCACGACTTCACGGCCGTTCCGGATCGCGATGAGGGCCGCTTCCTTGACGATGTTTTCAATGTCCGCCGGCGACTTCCAGACCGTCTTGCGCGAGAGCCTCGCCACATCGATGTCGGGGTCGGTCTTGACCTTTTTGAAATAGTATTCGAAGAGCTCCTTGCGGTCCGACACCCGGGGCATCGTGATCTGAATATGGCGGTCGAAACGCCCGGGACGGAGCAGGGCGGGATCTAAAACATTGATGTTGGCGTTGGTCGCGCCAATGACGATGACGTTGCCCCCGTCTTCCTTGCCCAGACCGTCCATGCATACGAGGAGCTGGTTGAGCGTGCTGTTCGTTTCCTGGCCTCCCATGAAGGAGAACTGTCTCTGCTGGCCCACGACATCCAGTTCGTCGATGAAAATGATCGCGGCGCCATGAATGAAAGCGGAGTTCTTGGCGATTTCAAACATTTTTCGCACGCGGCTGGCGCCGACACCCACAAAGACCTCGACGAACTCGGAACCGGCGATGGAGTAGAACGGGACGCCCGCCTCATGCGCGATGGCCTTCGCAAGATAGGTCTTGCCGCACCCCGGAGGGCCCACCATGAGGAGCCCCTTCACGACTTTCCCGCCGATCCGCCGCACTTTGGCCCTGTCCTTGATAAGCGAGACGACTTCCATGGAATCACGCTTGGCTTCGCTCAGACCGATCACGTCTTGAAAGGTGACCTTGACTGATTCTCCTTTGATCTTTTTAGAGCCGCGCAGAGAGGAAAGACCCCCTCCGCCCTTGTACATGATCTGCATAAAGAAGTAGGCGGAGGTGAGGCCCCAGAGCATCATCTTGAGCGTCTCCAGCGGCAAAATCGCGATCTGCTGCTGGGCAAAGAAGGAGTCCATGAAGAGAAGTCCAATCACGGAGAAAAAGCCGAGCACCAGGATGACGACCACGACAATAAACCAAAACTGGTTTTGCCAATAGAGAATTTTGATTCGTTTCCAAAGCATAGCTCAGTCGCTCCTTATCGCGTCATTCATGCGCTTCGCCCATTATCAACGTCACCCCGGCGGATTGTAAGCCGTCCCCTTCCTCTGAGGCTATAGGAAGGGACAGTCCCCCAGATGTAAGGGGGACGGGGTCCATCATGATGGATCCCCCGCTAACAGCCGCGGGGGATGACGGCAATAGGGTCCGCATGATCATGCCTTCACCGTAGGCAGCTTGATCCAAAAGGTAAAGCCGCTTGTTTCGCCGCGGCTTTCGACACCGATGTCGCCGCCGTGCGCCAGCACCATCTCACGGGCCAGCCCCAGCATGATTTTGAGGCCGTCCTGGCCGCCGGGAACCTCAGTGTTGTCTTTTTTGAGCACGGCAAAGAGGCTCTTCAGTTTCTCGGGGGAAAAACCTTGGCCGCCCTGGGAAATGCGCAGTTCCACGCAGCCGTCCCGCTCGATGGCGTTCAACAGGACCCGTCCGCCGCGGGGGGCGTATTTCAGGCAAGACCGGATGAGATTCGCGATCACTTGGACCATACGGGGCACGTCCACTTGAACCGGAGAAAAAGACGACCCGAAAATAATTTCCACCGGGATTTGTTTCATCTCCGAAACCATCTTCACGCGGAGGTTCGCCTTGTCGATGATCTCTTCGAAAGGCACGGTGCGTTGATCGAGGCTCAGGATCCCGGCGTCGACGTTGGCCAGATCCAGGAGGTCGCTGATCAGGCCATTCAAGTGGTCGGCCTCCTGCATGGTGATCTCGACCATTTTCTTCTGAACGTCGGTCAAGCGGCCTTTCACGCCGGACTTGAGCAGTTCGGAATAGCCGCGGATACTGGACAAGGGGGTCCTTAAATCATGCGAGAGCACGGTCAGCATCTGGGACTTGAGGCTGTCCAGACGCGCCATGGCCTCATTGGCCTTTTGGAGGTCCTCCAGAAGGTGTTTATTTTCCAGGACGAGCTTTTGCTTTTCCAAAGCCCGCTCCAGCGTGCGTTTGAGCTGCGCAGGATCGACCGGCTTGATGAGATAATCATAGACGGCCTCTTGAATCGCTTTGACCGCCATTTCCAGAGAGGCGTGTCCCGTCATCAGCACGACCAGGGTATGGGCGTTGTGCTCGCGCGCTTTTCGGGCCAGCTCGAGCCCCGTCAGGTCCGGCAGCTGGAAATCGACGACCAGAATGTTAAAGGCCTGCTGCTCAAGGAGCTTGAGGGCCTCGGTGCCATTGGAGGTCGTATGAACCAGGTAACCCACGTCCTCGAGGATATCCCGGGCGGTGTCCAGGATATTGACATCATCATCCACCAGGAGGACCTTGGGGTTCCCGGCTTCGATGCGCTCAAAAAGTTCGTTGGCGTCTGACATGATGTTCTCCTTCGCTACGATCCCCTCTCCCGTCGAAGATGGGAGAGGGCGGTCGCCAGACGTCTGGCGACCGGGTGAGGGCAAAATCGTGCCCTCATCCTTGCCTTCTCCCACCTTCGGCGGGAGAAGGAATATTTCCGTCCTCTTCTCCCGTGACGTGTGCCGGGAGAGGGCGTATCGCTAAGCTGCGGCGTCGCTGTTCTTCGCGGGCGGCCCGTTTGCCGCCACGGGCTGCACGAAGGGCAGCAAGATTCTAAACGTGGTCCCTTCCCCGACTTTGGACTCGACCTGGATCGTACCATGATGACGCTCAATGATTTTCATCACCACCGCCAGGCCAAGTCCGGTCCCACGGCTCTTCGTTGTAAAAAACGGCGCGAAAATCTTATTCAAATGTTCTTGGGGTATGCCGCACCCTGTATCGGATATCTGGATCTCAATCCCAGCCTTTTCCTCCCCCCTGTGGGGGAGGACGAAGGTGGGGGGCGCTGGACTCGCCCGATCCCCCCATCCCGACCTTCCCCCACAAGGGGGGAAGGCGACTTTCCCTGGGTCTTTGTGCCTACGAATAGCGTACCCCCGGAGGGCATGGCCTGGCAAGCGTTTTCCATGAGATTGACCAGGACCTGGCGGATTTCATCTTCATCCAACACCGCCTCGCCCCCGGGCAGTCCGAGGGCTTTCTTCACGGTCACATGAGGCGGCAGCTGGATGCGCTCGATCGCTTTTTCGACCAGCTCGTCCACCTTCTGTGTTGAGGTGTTCAACGCCCGGTTGCGCGCGAAATCCAAAATATCCCGGATGATCATGTTGGATTTGACGATTTCAGATTCGAGGATCCGGATATGTTTTTCCATCTTATTGTCGAGACCCGCTTCGCCTGCCGCCGCGAGGAGCTTGGTCTTCAAAAAGTAAACCGAATTGTTCATGACGGCCAGGGGATTGCGAAGCTCATGGCCCACGACGGAAGCCATCTGCCCCAGGGCCGCGAGCTTCTCCTGCGCGATCAGCCGTTCCTGGGCCTCCTGCAGAGCGCGCGTGCGCTCCTGCACGCGCCTCTCCAGCTCCGAATTCCAACGCCTGAGCTCGAACTGGGCGCTGATGAGCCGATAGGTCTTGTCTTTGAGTGAATGGGCCATCCACAAAAACTTTTCCGCAAGAGCCCCGAACTCATCATTCGAGGCAGGCACCGCGGGAACATCGAATTTTCCCTCTCCGACCAGTTCCATGGCCGCCTGCAGCTTGAGCACGCGGCCGACCACGGCCCGGCTCATCCCATAAGCGACGATGGCCACGATCACCACCACCACGACCAGCAGGCCATTGACTTTGGAACGCATCTGGGAGGACGCCATATAGGCCTCTTCGGTCGGCTGCTGGACAATCACTCTCCACTTGAACCTCAAGTGCTGAACGGTCGCATAGGTATTGAGAAATTTGTTCCCTTTCTGATCGGTGAATTCCACGGCCCCTGAATCCCCTTCTTCGGTCAGAAGCGCCGCGGAGACTTCAGGCGGCGGGTTCGGAGAGAGCAGCGTCTGGATATCCGGATGAGCGATCAGCTGGCGTTTATTCATGTCCACGATGTAAACATAGCCATTCTTGCCGACCACAAGATCCTTGATTAAGGAGCTCAAATCGATGAGATTGACCACCCCGAGCAAAACCCCCAACGGCCGGGCAGGGATACGCTCGATCGGGACGCCAATCGTGATGCGGGGATAGCCTTCCTGTGAGCGCGACACAAAGCTTTGGTAGTAGCCGGCCGAGAGCACCGTACGGAGCGCCTCCGTGTTGTCGCGGGGAGATTCCTGACGGGAAATGCGATTGACCGCCGCCACTTCACGACCATCGAGTCCCAGCACCGCCATGCGCATAAACATCGGATAGGCGTTCATGACGTTGCTCATGATCGCCGTTTGGTTGAGGCGGTTCATGCTCAAGAAGTCCCCTGACTTATGGGCCACCTGAAGGATGTTTTGGATGTTGACCATATAGGCTTCCACATTGCCCGCGATTTTCTGGGCGATGGCGAGCTTCACCCCGCGGCTTTCCTTCTGGATGAAATAATCGCTCACCCCAATCAGGAAAAAGCGGGCCAGCAGGATCGGCACAATGGAGAGCGCAAGAAAAAGGAGCAAGAGCTTGTGAAGCAACTTGCCGCGAGGCGCGGCAGAAACGGGGGCCTTCGCCTGGGCAGGCATGGGAGAAGAAGGGAAGACACGGGAAAACACGGGTTTCACCTGGGAGATGATCCCATGGATCGCCCCGGGTTTGCCCTGTTCTCCCCTCATCTGCCCTGCGCCGCCTTGTGCTCCCATGCGATCGCTGTGTTCTGCCATATCAGTTGGTGATGGAAATTTCCACTTTGCTTGCCGAACCCACCTTGCCGCCCGCCACAAACACCCGTTTGGGGTCGACGCCATATTCGCTGATCAGGGTTTGTCGCACACGCTCCGCGCGCTCCTTGGCGAGCCCGAGGGCATCGGGTTCAACGCCCGTGGCATAGCCCATCACGCGCACTTTCTGCAGCGGGTAGACTTCGAGCGTCTTCCCGATACGCTCCAAAGAAGCCTTCAGGGTCGGCTTAAGATCGCTTTCACCGGAATCAAATTGGATCACTTGCTTCCATATCGCATCCGAGGAATCCTCTTCAGAGGCCGCCGCGGGCACATCCCCCTGGTCCGCTTGATCTGCGACGGCCGGTGGGGTCTGCGCGGCGGGTGGGGTCTTGGCGGCAGGCGCCGGGGACTCCACCGGCGGCTTCGCTCGCGCGGCAGACGCTTCAGGAGTGGCCGCCTTGCGCTTTTTGGGCTTCGGTTTGGCCGAAGAGGAGGAAGATTTTTTCGCGACGGGCTTGACCGCCGTTTCTTCGGCCTGAGCGCGCAGGACTTCAAGCGTCAGAGACTGCGTCTTGTCCGTGCCATCGGCGTTTGTCGCAACGAGCTTGCAAACGTACTTTCCGGCGGAGACAAAGGTCCCTTCTTTTTGCCGACGGCCGTCCCAGCTGACACGTTTAAGCAAATTGCCTTTCCCTTCGAGAGCGTAGATGTAAGGATTCGAAGCTCCCGCTTTTTTGGAGGATTCACCTTCCTTGATAATCGTAAATCGCCAAGCCGCCACCTGTTGGGGCGTCAAGGCGGCCAGGTCCAATGTCGCCCAATCCCCTTCGTCCGGATTAAAGCTCAGGCGAGGCGCCATGATGGAAAATTCCAGCCACCGCGAAGCGGATCCTGTGACCGAACCGAAGGACTGGAGATCATCCGCCGCTCCGACCACCACAATGACCACGCGGGAAGGAGACGATGAAACGAGCTTCGCGAGCCGGGAAGGGTCATTCGGCGCTTCCTCATAAAGAGGGCTGGGCGCGGACTCCCGGGTTTTCTTCCTGGGGCCTTTGTCATCCTCATTAAGGAAAGTGGTCGTGACGAAGCGCGAAGCGGAAAGTTTTCGCTCCTCCACGAAGTAACCATACAGTTGGGCATAGCGGTGAAGGAAGAGGGAGCCGCCGAGCGCCGCCTCGGCGTTTTCCTCGGGGTAGCAGTGGATCGCGACGGGTTTTTCACCAAAGGTCTTCAGCCACGCCGCCACCCGGTCCAGGAGCGGCACGCCCTCTTCCCGGAGTCCTCCCGTTTGATCCGCGAAGAGCAAATGGGTCTCCATTTCGACCTGCGCGTTATTTTTGTCGGCCACGACTTTCACGCCCGGGATCACGGACAAATCCGTAGTCAGCAGTTGCCTGGTTCGCTTCTGCTGAAGGTCTTTTTCTTGCGTGAGCGGCGCGACCCGCGCTTCCGGGACAGGCTTCGGAGGAAGCGGCGACGCGGGGGCCACGGCTTGGGCCGAAGGGCTTATTGGTGTTTCGGTCAGCGGTAGCGGGTTCTGCGGCACAGTGTTTTTAGGCATGGAATTGCCGCGATTATGCCGAATCTCATCGACCACCAGCCTCAAATATTCTCGCGCTTCGGGTTGACGCGGATCGCGCCGGAGCACTTTCATAAATTTGTCCAAGGCGGCCATGTACTGTCCCTGCGCATAGAGCTCTTTGCCCTGTTCGAGGACGGCGTCCGTGCCTGGAGAGACGTTGCCGCTTCTGGGCGCAAGGCCTATTGGGGCGAGCGTCTCCATATTGGCGGGCGTGATCTCTTCTCCATGGGCCATGGAGAAGACCAAGACAAGCAACACCGGAGCGCAGAGGGGCTTCATAGATCGTTTATGGATCCCAACATCATCCTTTCAGCCTATGCCATAGGCCTTCTGTCCTTGGGTCTAAGGGTACCAGCGCCATGTTACGGCCAGGTTACAGGAACGTGAAGACTGTGTAAATTTACCAAATGTTAGGAAGGCGGATCTCCGGTACCGTACGGCAGATCCCCGGTACCATACGGCGGACCAAAGGGATATATTCCCGCCTCACGGTACTGAAGATCCGCCTCATGGAACCAAAGATCCGCCTCATGGAGCTTGAAGATCTGCTTTACGGAGCTGTAGATCCGCCCCATGGTTCCTAAGATCCGCCTCACGGAGCTGAAGATCCGCCCCATGGAGCTTGGAGATCTGCCTCACGGTTCCGAAGATCCGCCTCACGGTACCGAAGATCCACCTCATGGAGCTTGAAGATCTGCCTCACGGTACCGAAGATCTGCCCCACGGTACTGTAGATCCGCTTCACGGTACCGAAGATCCGCCTCATGGAACCAAAGATCCGCCCCACAGTACTGTAGATCCGCCCCACAGTACCGAAGATCCGCCGTATTCCGGGAGCCTGTTAGCGTTCGGGCTCTCCGGATAGCTCCGCTTCGAGTTCCTTGACCGTAGGAAGAATGCCCTTGAGCTCTTCGGGAAGCGCCTTGACGAGACGCGTTTCCCAGTGGGCGACGCCAATGGGTTTTTGGATATCACGAAGTGCGTATTCGACCAGGAGACGATTCTTCTCTTTGACCAGAAGAAGCCCGATGGCAGGTTTGTCCTCGGGCTGACGAAGCAGATCATCGACCGCCGAGAGGTAGAGATTCAATTGACCAAGGAATTCCGGCTTGAAGGGAACGGCCTTCAGTTCGACCACCACGTAGGCGTGAAGTTTAAGGTGATAAAACAGAAGGTCGATATAGAAATCCTGGTCTCCGACCTCCAGATGGACCTGCCGACCCACAAACGCAAACCCGGCACCAAGTTCCAGCAGGAAATCGTGAACATGATCCATCAGCGCCCGTTCGACTTCGACCTCGCGCCGCGCTCCGGCGGTCCCGAGAAAATCAAAGAGGTAAGGATCTTTGAAAGCTTGCGCGGCCATGTCCGAGTCCGTTGGAGGCAGCGTCTGGCTGAAGTTGGCCACCGCCCGACCCTGGCGGCGATGGGCCTCGCGTTCGATTTGAAGGACCAGGAGATCTCTGGACCAACCGTTTACCCGGGCCGCTCGCGCGTACCAGAGACGGGTGTCGCGATCGTTCAGTTTTTCGAGCAACGCCAGATTCTGGTACCAGGTGATTTGTGCAAGTGTCTCTTGCACAAGGCAGCGGTCCGTCCAGGCGGCAGCGAAGGCCCGCATGTATTTCAGGTTTCGGGGCGAGAATCCATGCATATCGGGAAAGGCGGCACGCAAGTCATGAGCGAGCCGATCGATCACCCGGGCACCCCAGCCGGACCGGCGTTGACGCTCGAGGATAAACCGACCCAGATCCCAATAGAGCAAGACCATCGCCGAATGGGCCGAGAGGACAACCCGCATCCGTTCCTGTTCGATGCGCCGCTTGAGTCGTCGAAACGTGTCGGCGTAGTCCGCCGGCAGCGCGCCGCGAAGAGGAGCGACAGGAAATTGAGCCTCCCCCTTACGGCTGCGGCCCATGATCTGTCGATGGTCTTTTCGACCTGCTCGTGGCTTGGCCTGTTTCGTCATGTCGATCCTCCCCAGGAACTGTCGCTAGACCGGTTTCCTGAATCCGTGCTCTCTGTTCTGAGATCCCTTCCTACTATTTAGATGCAGAAACGCGGGAGATATTCATTCTTCAGACGGAGACGCCGGAAGAGGCGGGCGGCGGAAGAGACGGACGGCGGAAGGGTGACTGGCTTCCTGCGTGTGCAAGGGGAGGGTGGGTGGGGGGATTGCCATGAAAGCAAAAGAACAAAGCAGAGCCCTCAAAGCAGACCGACGAAAGCAAAAGCAGAACTCTGAGATTTCTGCTCTGAGTTTTTGCGTTCGTGTCTCTGCTTTGGTGATTCTGCTCTGAGAGCTGGATCTTTCTCAAAGAGCAAAGCAGAGCCCTCAAAGCAGACCGACGAAAGCAAAAGCAGAACTCTGAGATTTCTGCGTTGTGTTTTTGCGTTCGTGTCTCTGCTTTGGTGATTCTGCTCTGAAAGCTGGATCTTTCTCAAAGATCAAAACAGAACTGACAAAGCAGACCGACGAAAGCAAAGCCACAAAGCAGAAATACGAGATTTCTGCTCTGAGTTTTTGCTTTCGTGTCTCTGCTTTGTCATTTTTGCTATGAACTCTTTGGGAACGTTATTCATGCTGCTCGCCATTGGACCTTCCCCTTTTCGTCTAATATATTTTTCCATAGGGCCCATGTTTTAGTAGTCGAAAGGCCCAGGCCAATCGGGCAAAAATTACCCCCATTTTTTTGCTCTCAGCTCTGGTTTCTCGCTTCTCGTTTCTCGATTTTTCGCGCCATTTTATGGGCCTATATACCTTCGCCAAAGGACCTATGCCATTTTGGGGTTCTCCGTCGGAGGCATAGGCCATCCGGGAAGGCGGATTTAACCGAAATGTAACATTCAATTAACCCGCTTGTAACACTAAAACGTCAAACTATTCCCAGCCACCTAGAAAAGAGCATTGGGGTAAGAATGAGAGGACGACTCGGATGAGCTCAATCACATCACCGTATGAGAAAATTGTATTAACAATGCCTAATGGCAATGCCGTTACTGCCTATAGAGATCTGATCAATAACAAGATACTTGTGCCCAATGGCGACCACTTTAGTAGTCTCGGCGGGAACTATCAACTTTCCTATTCACCGAATAATGGAGTTACAACTATCGTAGATGGTCACACTACCCTTGGGACATTCCGGTCTACTGGGGATTTGCATCAATCATTACCGCCATTTCCTGGTTATCCGACACCCACTCCTCCTGCTACGCCACCCGCTCCGCTTGTTTCTTCGCATTCACAGGCCGCCGCCCCGGCACCCACTCCGCTTGTTGCTTCGCATTCACAGGCCGCCGCCCCGGTACCCGCTACACAGCTTACTTTTACTCCCGTTACAGATGGGATTGATTACGGTGGTCAAAAGATAGTCACAGGGCAGACAGTGACTTTTGCTGGGAAAAACGGTGTGTCCTATAAAGTTGGTGCTATGGCAAAGGATCAGAACGGCGTAGGTTATTTTGAACTGAAGGGCAGCAACGGAGAGGTCGCAGGATATCTTGACACGGCGAATGCCGATCACTCTATCGCTGGCGCCAGTGCGCACAATATCAAGAATGCCATTGTGAACGGAACACCTTTAAGCAGCACAACGAGCAAGATCGGAACAGCTGACCTTTCAGCACCCTATGTGAAACCACGCAACCCCACTGCTACTACCTATTCGGATGGAAACACCGTCCCCTTTGATCAGCACCTAATAGGAGGAAAGTCCTTTAACGAAGCGGATCCATTGTATGACCCACGTGTCACAACGCAAACCGTTGGCGGCAAAACAGAATACACCGTGCCCCTCGGCAACGGTAAATCGATCAGCACGTACAATGCTGACACGGCACGAAAAGTGGTGAGCACGGCCCTTTGGTCTGCGGACGAAGCAAGGGCGAACAGCGCGCGCTATGCGCAGACCATAGCCTCGATGAAGCCGGGAGAAAGCAAAGTATTTGCCGAGACGGGTGTTACCGTCGTGAAAGAGACTGGTCCTGCATCTTCAGGAAACTTTTTTGACGAAAAGGGCAACGTCAATCCCAACGTTCAATATTCTGACAAAACCGTAACAAGGGTTTACGACAGCGAGGGCAATCTCATCGGTGCAAGCATGAATGACCAGGCAGCCGGGGAAATGGCAGCGGGGCTTAGGGGCCCTGAGGAGATCACCGAAAAAGGCGCGGGCGCCGGAGCTTCGGCCGGATCAGAAACCTCGCTAGGCCAGCGCATGAAATCCAATCCCATGGCGCTCGTGGGCATGATCGGCGGAGGTTTTTCGCTCTTTGCTTTGGGAATGGCGCTGGGCAATCTCCAGGAGGGCCAGTCCGCATGGACAGGGATCGTCAGCTTGGTCCCGTCTGTTACAAGCTTTATGCAGGGTTTTGATGCTATTTTCAAATGGGGCGTGGGCTACTCGGCCATGGTCGCCGGCCTCATCATGGCGCTTGGCTATTGGCTCGGTCATAAAAAAAAGAAGGACAACGAAGAAGGCGGCCCCGGCGATGTACCGCCAGTCCCAGCCACGCAGACGACGCCAACGAGCCAGACCACATCCGCCAACGGTCAGAAGGTGGTTGCCCAAGAGAAAAAGTACGCCGAGCCCAAGCCCTGGTACAAGAGCCTGGGAAGCAAAAACGTATTTATGATCACCTCTGCCGCGGCGCTCATGGCCTTGGGGCTCAACCTGGGCTTAGAGGGACCCTCCGACAAATCCATCGCCATCAAGGCGAGCGAGCTGACCGGCTGGAGAAACGCCCTCGACACCTCCGTTGGCGGCGGCAAACTGCCCGGGATCGGCACTGGCGTATTAGGGAAAGTTTTTATTCAGAGCTCTGAAAACAACGGGGTCACACCTGACAAGGTGGTCTATGTGTCCCAGGACTCCATGCCGACGAAGGATAAAGCCGCGACTTATTCCGTGAACATGCTCAGCCTTAATTATAAAGGCGCCATGGTTGGCCCGAACGATCCGTCGGATTCCTATGTCCCTATTTTCGAGCGCGACGCCAATGGCGCTGTGGTCGCGACACGAGCGGGCAACGATGCCATCGGTCGAGTGCGCGCGTATTCCATGGCCGCCGCCAGCAATGTCACAAGTCCTGATGGATCTGTCGCCGCTGCCCATAACGGGGGAGCGGCTGATAACTCGGAGGTTGAAAACAAATGAGCACAACAGCCCCCACCATCGTGACAAACGGTGACCTTTCTCTCTTCGATGACAAGCTCAACGTCCGCGTCACCCGGAGCGGCAGCGGCATTATCCTTCGGGACGACTCTGGCCAGCTCGTCTCTCTGCCTGAAGGGACCGGCATCAATTTCGAAACCGGCACCCTTTATTACTTGGGAAAACCGGCCGGGCAACTGAAGGCCCCCAACTTTCTGGACCTGCCGTCGGAACAAGTATTGAATCCCGACAGCCCCTTATTGGGAACTAACGCCAAGCTCACGCTTCTGGGGAGTACGAAGGATGTTGCCATCACGCGCGAAGGAAGCGGCATCGTCGTCCGCGATGCCCAGGGTCAGCCCCTTTCCCTGCCGAGCGGCTACACCGTCGACTTACAAACGAACACGATTTACTTCAACAACAAAGTCGCCGGGCAGATCCAGGGCCCCGGCTTCTTCCGCCTGCCGGCCGAATCTGCCGGAATCCCGAAGGACCCCTCGAGCATTCTGAAGCCCAACGCCCAATTGAAGCTGGTAGGGGAGGATCAACCCATCGACTTGGCCATCACGCGCGACGGAAGCGGCATCGTGATCCGTGATACCCAGGGGAACGTGCTGTCTCTCCCGCAGGGCTATAGCATCGACTTTAAAACCTACACCATCTACAACGGCACGAAAGTGGTAGGAAAAATCGATGGGCCTGGCTTCCTCAACCTGCCTGTTGAAAACCTAGATCTGGTCCATGGTACGGGGTCTACAACGGGGGGCCAGAGTTCGGGGAGCAACGTGACCAACGGTACGGGGTCTACAACGGGGGGCCAGGGTTCGGGGAGCACCAACACAACAAGTGCTGGTACCGCCACCAACAACTCCTTTTCAGGCACAGCCACGGGCCGGCAATTTGCCACGGCCACGCTGGCCGATGGCGGCGCCCGCCCCCCTTCGCCCACCGTTTCGGATGACGACTCCGTCAATCCCATCCAAAATATTGCTGACCCCAACACGTCAATAGACGACCCCAACACAGTGATTGAAAATAAACCGCCTGATCTCACCGACCCCAACACACCGATTGGAAACACACCACCGGTGCCGGACGACGGAGATGACACGACGGATGACAACACTGCGGATGACACGACGGATGACACGACCACTGATACGACAGACGATACGGACGTAGACGATATCAACGATCAGGACGACAGCGATAACGATACCAGTGGGGTAACTGGCAGCACAATGGGCAAGATAGGCGCCATTGCTGGCGCGATAGGTGCAGCCAGTACCGCTGCCTTGAACATGCTTCCGAATTCTTTAACCCATGTGGCAGATGCTGCGGCAAAAGGTTGGAGCTCCCTGACAACACTCGGCAAAACGCTCGGTGTCATCGGGATTGTTGCGAGTGCCATAGGCACATTTGCTTCGGGGTTTGCCATGGGACAGAATGGCTTCTCGTGGAGCGGGTTCGCCTCTCTCGCCATGTCGGCCCTCAGCATGATCGGCAGTATGGCCATGGTTTTCGGAGGAATACCCGTTTTAGGATGGATAGCTTTAGCTGCGATTGTTCTTGTCAGCTTAATCGCTGGATGGCTGAACAGGAAAAAAGACAATCCAGAAGATGCCACCAAGGGCGATGTCACGAAGATGCCCAACACCGGGCCGTGGTATACAGCTCTTGGCAAGAATGCCATTCCAATCGTCGCGGGGGCGGCCCTCATGGGGCTCGGCATTGACCTGTCTGTCACTGGTCCCGTGAGCCAGTCCATTCCCATAACCGTCACGCAACTGCCAGGCGCACGAGACTCTTTCCAAGCCGCGATTGACCCGTCCCGTCGCCTGCCATCCAACCCTGAGGGTCTCATGGGCAAAACCTTTTACCAAGAATCTGGAAACGATGGCGTCTCGGGCATGAAAGTCACCTGGGTCTCTAAAGATATTACGGCACCTGGTGAAGCCGCTCGATACCATGTCAACATGGAAACCGTCGATTATGACGGCTATATGCTAAGAAGGGTGGCGCCAGGGGAAGGCCGCGTCAAGATGTTCAAGAAAAACGCAAATGGCGCCGTCGTGCCGACCGATGAAGCCAACGAAGCCCTCGCTCGACAGAACGCGATGGCGAACACCGCCGCAGGGGGAAGCACGAGCGCTCGTGGGGCCGCGGCGGCGGCACGTCGAGGGGCTGGCGCGCAGTATGGTGATCAGGAGCCTCGGCGGTAGTCAGCGCAGCCGTTCACCAAGGCCTATTTTTTAGACGAAGAAACAGAAGGGGACAGTCCTTAGGACTGTCCCTTTTTATTTGGTCACCCCGACGAAAGTCGGGGTCCAGTTCTGGATTCCGTCTTTCGCCGGAATGACGTGCTAGGCGACTTTGCCTTTGACCCGCGAGATGCTGTTGAGCCGCGCCAGAAGAATGTCCAAATCAAACGGCTTTAGGATATAGTCGTCCGCGCCGCGCTCGAGGCCCCTCACCCGGTCGCGCACTTCCTTGTAGGCCCCTGTTAAAATCACAATCGGAATATGCGAAAGGCGTGGGTCGCCCTTCATCCGGTGACAAAGCTCCATGCCGCCGACGCCCGGCAAATTCAGATCGAGGAGGATCACATCGGGCTTAAGCGCCAGGGCTTCTTGATAGCCTTCTTCGCCGTTATCGACCCAATAGCAGCTCCAGCCTTCGCCGGTCAAGAACTCCTGCACGAGCTTGCCCAGCGCGATGTCGTCGTCAATCATTAAGAGTCGGCGTTCCATAAGGTTGTCCTCCTGAGAAGAGTATAGCGGTATGCTGTCACATGGGTGTTACGGCGGTGTAAAAAGATTGTAAAAGGAAGGTTACAGATCGGAAAGATCGACGGGATCTGGCCCTGGTCTCCAGAGTCGTGCGAGGGGATTGTTGCCGCCGTCTCGGTTGGGCGTACCCCCCATCCCCCGTCTCCGACGGGGAGTGAGGACGCCCAACCTTCGACGGCTTGTCCAATCCCACGCACGACTCTGGAGACCAGGGCCAGCTTTCCATAGCTGTTGTGCAAGAAACAGCTCTTGTTTGAAGCATTTCCTACGACATGGGTTGACGACACATCGATCAACATGTGCGTGAAGAGCGAGCATGCTCATCTGACCAAGCTCTTCGGTTCAGCACATGCCTCAATGGAGGTCTGGGTCATCTGCACATCAAGTCTTTTCAATGATTGCAGCATTTGTGATAAGGAGTGTCCGACGGCTTGCCGGCCCCAATTTCCTCTTTGAACAGCAAAAGCATGCGACGACCGGCCTATAAGACGCACCCGCCAATGGAGCAATGGCGGGGACTTGAACAGAAAGGTTCCGGTTAGCGCTGAGTATCCCAACGGAAACGGTCACTTCAATGCCTGCGGAAGGGAGGCTGGTTTCTGGAGATGCGCGTGAGATTCGGCAGGCCGTCGAAGGTTGGGCGTCCTCACTCCCCGTCGGAGACGGGGGATGGGGGGTACGCCCAACCGAGACGGCGCCAGGAATCTCCTCGCGCACGGATGAAACCAGCCTCCCTTCCGCAAAGAAGTCCGCGAGAGAAGGCATGTGTGCTTTGGAGATTATTCGTCGGAGAAGCGGTAGCCGAAGCGTTCCACCGTCTGGATGCGCTCCCGGCCTTCGTCACCGAGCTTCTGGCGAAGCCGGGCGATGTGCATGTCGATGGTGCGGGTGAGCACTTCTTCTTCATAACCCCAAACGTATTCCAGCAGAAATTGTCGGGAGAGCACGCGGCCGGACTTTTTCATCATGACTTCGAGAAGCCCGAATTCCTTGCCGGTGAGCTTCACGAGCTCCCCTCCCACCTCCACGCGGTGCTTGGAGAGGTCGAGCATCACCTTGCCGACTTTGAGGATCTCTCCTTCGCCATTCTTCTTGTGGTAGCGGCGCAGGACCGCGTTCATGCGGGCGACGAGCTCTTGGGGCTCGACGGGCTTGGTCAGATAGTCATCCGTGCCGGCCGCAAAACCCGCGAGGATATCTCCCCGTTCCTTGGCGACGGAGACCATGATGAGCGGGATGGCTTTCCCCCGGTCATCCTCGCGAAGAATACGGCAAACTTCCTTGCCATTAATCCCGGGAAGGGATAGGTCCAAGAGGAGCATGTCCGGCTTCCAGGTCCAGACCATTTCCAGGGCCTTTTCTCCCGAATCCGCCAGGGACGTCTGAAACCCACCCAGTTGACAGGCCGTGGCCAGGGCTTCCGCGTCAGTCTTACTATCTTCGACGACAAGAATCTTATATTTCATAAAAAGGACGTCACCCCGGAGATCCGTAATCCGGCCCTCCACACATCCGGCGGGCCGTCCGCCCTGCCGTGTGGCGGACGGGGTCCATCATCGACGTCAAAATACATGATGGATCCCGGGTCTCCACACGCCCGGCGACCCGGCCCGCCGGATGTGTGGAGGGCCGGCTTACAACACGCCGGGATGACAACTCTAAGCGTTTATATTTTTCTTCGATCAATCGCATAAAACGATCCATGGTGTTTGCGCTCTTTCGCGAAACGCTTCAGTTCCGTGCCGATCTTGGAGACCTCACCCAGGGAGGTTAAGGGGCGGACCTGGGTCGTGGCCACGCCGATGGCGATCGACAAGAGCGGGAAACGCGTCAACTCGCCCCGGCGGTCTTTGGTCTCAATATAGCCTCTTGCGCGGTCTTCAGGGGTGTAGAAATCCGGGGACTTCGCGTCAAAGGCCTTGATCATGCCCTTGGCCAGGCTTTCGGCCTGGTCTGGTCGCGCGACCACGATGAAATCATCCCCTCCGATATGGCCCACAAAGCCCTCTGCCGAAAGGGACTGGGTGAGCACGATCCTGGAGGTCGCGCGGATCACCTCATCCCCCTTCACGAAGCCGTAGATGTCGTTGTAGGCCTTAAAATCGTTTAAATCGATGTAGAGGACGGCAAAGGGCGTTTGGCTCTCAATGCGCTTGACGATCTCATTTTCGATGGTCACATTGCCGGGCAGGCGCGAGAGGGGGTTCGCCTCAAGCCCCAGGCGTGTCCGGCGCAGAAGCGTTCGGATCCGGGCCAAGAGCTCGGCCATCTCGAAGGGCTTGGTCAGATAGTCATCGGCGCCCTGCTCAAGGCCGGTGACTTTGCTGCTCGTGCCCACCTTGGCGGTCAGAAGCATCACCGGGATATGGCGCAAGAACACATCGGATTTCACCTGTCTGCAAACATCGTAGCCGCTCATTCCAGGCATCATAATATCGAGGAGGAGAAGGTCAGGCGGGCTGGACCGGATCTGTCGCATGGCCTCTTCACCGTTATAGGCGACGCGCACTTCATAGTGGAGGCTTTCCAGAGCATCTTTGAGGAGGGTCGCGACGGCCTCTTCATCATCGGCGACCAGGATAACGGCATGAGGCGATCGCTCCATCGGATCATGGCCTACCGTCGAGCATCATCCTTGAACTTATACCCGACACCGCGATAGGTTTGAATCAGGTCCTCATGTTTGGTCCCCAACTTCTTGCGCAGGCGCCGGATATGGACGTCGACGGTACGCGTGGACACGTCCACCGCGTAGCCCCAGATGCGCTCGAGGAGAAATTCCCGGGTGAGGATCCTCCCCGCGTTTTTCATGAGCACATACAGAAGGTCAAATTCTTTGGCCGTGAGGATGACCGGCTTCTTGTCGACCTCCACCGTATAGGTCGTGAGGTTGATCATCACATTTTCTTTCGTAATGGCTTCCTCGGGCGCGCCGCCCTGCCGGCGGCGCAGAACCGCTTTGACGCGGGCGATGAGCTCCTCGATCTCAAACGGCTTGGTGATATAGTCGTCTGCCCCGACATCGAGCGCCGACACCTTGCGATTGAGCTCCGAATAGGCCGTCACCATGATGATGGGAATGTGCGCGCAGTCCTTGTTTTGCTTGATGTACTTGCAGACCTCGAATCCGTTCAAGTCGGGAAGGTTCCAGTCGAGGAGAATGAGATCGGGTTTACGTTTGACGATCATGTCCAGGCCTTCCCGGCCCGTTTCCGCGATATCAATAATAAAAATGCTCTCCGGAAGGGCTTCCTTGAGGAGTTTTCGGAGCGCTGGATCGTCTTCGACCAATAGTATGCGTGTTTTCATAATGCCCCCCTTGGCTAGAGCAAGTCTAGCGGCGACGGATTGTATTGTCAATGCTTTTTAGCATTTCGTTACTTCTGTTAAATCGGGCGTTTTTCGCGCTTGAAAACCCTCTCCCGCCATGGGTGGGAGAGGGCGGTCGCCAGATGTCTGGCGACTGGGTGAGGGCAAGGCCGTGCCCTCATCCCAACCTTCTCCCGTCGCCTGCGCCGGGAGAAGGGGAGTGCCGAGACCTGCGCTCATCAAGCTCTGGGATGGGCCCTTTCGTACACTTTTTTGAGGTGTTCCGCGGACACATGGGTATAAATCTGGGTGGTGGCCAGATTCCTGTGTCCCAGCATGTCCTGAACCGCCTTCAGGTCACATCCCCTGTTCAAGAGGTGTGTGGCAAAGGAGTGGCGAAAAGAATGGGGGCTCACGCGCTGCTGGATCGAGGCCTTTTCAACCCAGCGGGTGACGACCAGTCGCGCGCCCCGGTCCGAGAGCCTCCCCCCGCGCGCGTTGGTGAAAAGCGGCGCGGCACGTTCCCGCTTCGGGGCGCGCGCGCTGATATAGGCATGCAGGCGCTTCTGCGCGGTTTCTCCAACCGGGACCATCCTTTCCCTCCCCCCCTTTCCAAAGACGCGGACCATCCCGCCCCAGAGGTCAAGATCTTCGATGTTGAGCCCAGCGAGTTCCTGGATCCTCAAACCCGAAGAATACAATAACTCAAGCAGCGCGGCGTCACGCATCGCAAGAAGCCCCCGGCCAACGGCCGGCATCTCAAGAAGCCGGGCCATTTCGGCCTCGGCCAAAAAGCGTGGCAGCCGCTGTTCGCGCTTTGGCATCGGAAGACCCGCGAAGGGAGTTTGGGAGCTCACCCCTTCCTGCAGCAGAAACTTGTAGAAAGCCCGGAGAACGGCAATGGCCCTGTGAACGGTCGCGCGCTTGAGATTTTTATCGTGCAGGTGGGCCAAATAATCACGCACCACGAGCCGATGCTTGTGGTCCATGGACAGGCGCGGATATTGGCTCTTCACGAACGCGCTGTAGGCCGCCAGGTCATGCTGATAGGCGCGAAGGGTGTGAGGAGAGGCGTTACGTTCCGCCCGTAAATACATGAGGAATCGATGAATCAGTTGGTCCAAGGGGACTATTATGGAATATCAGGGAAATACCTTACAGGAAATTATGCCGTCACCCCGGCATGCCTTCAGCCGGGGTCCATCATGTACTGAGAAGAAACGATGGATCCCCCCCTTACGACCGGGGGGGATGACGCACAAGATTAGGCGGTTGCCTTTTTTAAGTTGCGGCAGCGCGGGAAGCCCGAACAGGTGAGAAAAGGACCGCGCTTGCCCACACGCAGGAGCATCGGCTTGCCGCACTTTTCACATTTCTTGTCCGTCATCTGAGGAGGAGGACGCAGGGTCACATGGCCCTCTTTGTCGACGGAGTAGGTGGTCTTGCACTCCGGGTAACCGGAGCAGGCCAAAAACGGTCCGCGACGCCCAAAGCGTTTGACCAAGTGCTTGCCGCAGGTGTCGCAATTTTTGTCGACCACTTCCGGCACAATCTTCTTGCCATTGGAATCGAGTGAAACCTTGTTCTTACAAGCCGGATAGCTCTTGCAGCTCAGGTATCTCCCGAACCGGCTCTCGCGGATGAGCATCGGCGCGCCGCATTTCGAACACATCTCACCGGATTCCTTGGGTTCATAGGGTTTTGTGACGATATTGTTTTTCGCATTTTCCAGGTCCTTCATGAACGGCGTGTAGAATTCCTTGATGACGCTCGCCCATGCGCTTGAGCCCTGCGCGATGTTGTCCAGATGGTCTTCCACTTTCGCCGTGAAGCTTAAGTCCACAATTTCCGGGAAATGACCGATGAGCAGTTCGGTCACATGGATGCCCAAATCGCTGGGATGCAAACGGCGGTTCTCGTCGCGCACATACCCTCTTCCAATGATCGTTTGCAGAATCGGGGCGTACGTCGACGGACGTCCAATGCCATGCCGCTCGAGCATCTTGATGAGGCTCGCCTCGTTGAACCGGGGCGGCGGCTCTGTTTTGTGAGCATGGGGCAAGAGCTCGACCAGATCCAGCGCGTCCTGCTCATGAAGGGCCGGAAGCTTTTGCCCTTGGTCTTGGGCGGCGGCTTCTTTCTCTTCGGGGTCTTCATACACCTTCAAGTAGCCTGAGGCCTTCACGGTGCGGCCGCTGGCCCGGAAGAGGTAAGACTTAGGATCCCCTTGAACTTTCGCGTCAATTTCAATGCTCACCGTATCAAAAACGGCATCCGCCATTTGGCTGGCGACAAAGCGGCGCCAGATGATCTCATAGAGCTTGAACTGATCGCTGGAAAGAAACTGCTTCACCAGCTCCGGCGTCCGTGTGACGGAGGTGGGCCGGATGGCTTCGTGAGCTTCCTGCGCGCTTTTGGCTTTCGTTTTATAAACCCTCACCTGCGCGGGCAGGAAGTTTTCGCCGTAATGAGCCTTAATAAACTTTTTTGCTTCTTCCTGAGCCGTGGCCGCGACGTTCATGGAGTCCGTTCGCATGTAGGTAATAAGACCGGTAAACCCCTCTTTGCCAAGATCAACGCCTTCGTAGAGTTGCTGCGCGATCACCATGGTTTTGACCGCGGAGAATCCAACACGCCGCGAAGCGTCCTGTTGGAGCGTCGCCGTCATGAAAGGCGGCGCGGGAGCGCGTCGGGCTTCCTTGCGAATGATTTTCTGGACCTTGTAGGCCGCCGTCTTCAATCGGTCGACAAGGGTCTTCACGTGTTTTTCTTCCGCCAGGGTCGTCGTGGTGACTCGGTAATCATCCGCGAAAAGCTTCGAAACGGAGGTCCTCTCAATTTTTTCGTGATGGATCTCGACCAGGCTCGCGAGAAAAGGATGGCCGGTCCCTTTCTTGAGATGGGCCTCGATACTCCAGTAATCCTGCGACTTAAAAGCATTGATCTCGCGCTCTCGTTCGACCAGGAGCCTCAAGGCCACCGACTGCACGCGACCGGCGGAAAGCCCCTTGCGCACCTTTTCCCATAAAAGAGGAGACAGTTTGTATCCCACGATCCTGTCGAGGACCCGGCGCGCCTGCTGGGATTGCACGAGCGTCATATCCACCTCGCGCGGATGGGCGAGCGAATCCTGGATAGCCGACTGAGTGATTTCATGGAACGTGATACGCGACATCCGGTCGCGGGGGATCTTGAGCACCTCGGAGACGTGCCAAGCGATGGCCTCGCCTTCACGGTCGAAGTCGGTCGCCAGAAACACCTGTTCCACTCCTTTGATGGCGTCTTTAAGACCAGGGATCACCTTTTTGGCTTTGGGAAGGATCACATATTGAGGCTCAAAATCATGGGCTTCATCGATGCCGATGGAGCGTGACGGCAGATCGCGAATGTGGCCGAGTGTCGCCATAATGGTGTAGCCGCTGCCCAGGAACTTCGCGATCGTCTTCTGCTTCGTGGGGGACTCCACAATGACGAGCGAACGCCCGCCCTTCCGCTTGGGGGCTGGCGACTCCCGCTTCGGAACAGCCTTTTTCTTAGTTGTGCGTAGCATAACGATGTCCAGACATGTTCATAATTAATCCTTTGAGCTCCAAAGATAGCAGGACTTCCGCCAACCGATCAACTCTGTGGCCTGTCAGCTCGGCCAATTCATCGACGGAAAGCGGCACGGAATTGAGATGCCCCAAAAGCTCTTGCTCGGCGGGGCTCAGCGGGGGCAATTCCTTTGAGGAGGCTCTCACCCCAGGCGCTTTTGCGCCGTACTCTTCGAGTAGATCTTGTGCCGATTCGATAAGCCTTGCCCCTTCCTTAATAAGACGGTGACACCCCTTGCTTTGCCAGTTGAAAATGCTCCCGGGAACCACAAAGACATCCCTCCCCTGTTCCGCCGCGTAGCGCGCGGTGATCAGGGCACCGGAATGCTCCCCGGCCTCAACCACGACGACCCCTCTGGAAAGGCCCGAGATAATTCGGTTACGGCGCGGGAAATGTTGGGGCCGCGGCGGAACGTCGAAATCAAATTCCGTAATCAAAGTCCCTTTCTCCGCAAGATCCTTCGAAAGCCTCGCATTGTCTCGAGGGTACTCGTGCCCGAACCCATGTCCCAAGACGGCCACGGTCCACCCTCCTTCTTTGAGGCACGCCCGATGAGCGCAGGCATCTATTCCCATCGCCAGGCCGCTGATGATCAGGGCCCCTTGCTGCGACAAATCCGAAGAGATCCTCGCGGCGGCGTCCATGCCATAGGGGGTCGCGCGCCGCGCGCCTACGATCCCGATCTTCATCACTTCTTCCGGCAACGGCCAGCGTCCTTGGACATAAAGAACATCGGGCTTGTCCGGAATGTCGCGCAGACTCGACGGATAATCCGGATCACTATCAAGAACACAGCGAATTTCGCTTTGAAGCTCACTATTCATAGTCGATCACCTCCGGTTTGTCAATTGATATTTATTTCTGCCATGCCGTCATCCCCGGATATTTCTGTCGGAGAATCCCTCTTTTTTATGGTTCTGATGGATCGCCGGTCAGCGCCACGGCCATGACGCAGAGTCAAGTTCATGAGCCCGGAATCTTCAGCAGAGCGGTCCCGTCCGTCTGAGCCAGTTGCACTTATGAATCCCCTCTCCCGCCGCCAGGTGGGAGAGGGTGAAGGGTGAGGGCACAACCTCATCTTCCGACGTAAACCTGCCCTCACCCCCGCCCTCTCCCGCGTTCCGCGGGCGAGGGGGTTACATAGAACCGGAGATTCCCGGTTAGCTGCGATGGCGGTCCAGGCATCGGTACTGAATCGCCTCCGCGATATGCCGAGCTTCGATCGTTTGTCCCCCTTCGAGGTCAGCGATGGTCCTGGACACTTTTTTGATCCGGTCAAAGGCCCGCGCGGAAAGCCCCAGGTGTTCGACAGCCGCCTTGAGGATCGATTCTCCGTCGGAGGAAAGGGCGCAATAGCGCGGCAGCTCCTTGGGCTGAAGATGCGCGTTGTCACGCGGTCGGCCTCGGAAATGCTGGTAGCGCTCTTCCTGAATGAGGCGCGCCCGCTGCACACGCTCTCGAACATGGACCGAAGATTCCGCGTGGACGGTGGATTCAAAGAGCTCTTCCACTTTGAGAGCGGGAAGCTCCACATGAAGGTCCATTCGGTCGAGAACCGGGCCGGACACTTTCCCCATATAGCGCTGGATGCGGTAGGGGTTGCACTCGCATTCCCGCTTGGGGTGTCCGAGGTAACCGCAGGGACAGGGGTTCATCGCTCCAATCATCAGGAAATCAGCTGGAAATTTGGCGCGACCGCGGGCCCGCTGGATCTGGATGACCCCTTGTTCCAGGGGTTGCCGAAGCGCCTCCAGGGCATCACGACGAAACTCTGGAAGCTCGTCCATAAACAGAACCCCGCGATGGGCGAGTGATATTTCGCCCGGACCAGGAATATCGCCACCCCCCAGGAGGGCGACGGTCGAAACGGTGTGGTGCGGGCTTCGAAAAGGCCGGGAGCTGATGAGGCCTGTGCCCACGATCTGTCCTGCCGCGGAATAGACCTGCGTCGCGTCCAGCGCCTCCTGGAGCGTCCAGGAAGGAAGAATCCCGGGCAAGGCCTGCGCCAGCATGGACTTCCCCGTTCCGGGAGCTCCCAGCATGAGCATGTGGTGCCGTCCCGCAGCGGCAATTTCGAGGGCCCGCTTGGCCATCCGTTGGCCTTTGACATCCGCCAAATCGACGAGAGCGGTCTGTTCCGCGGGCGTCCAGGCGGGCTCATGGCGAAGGGCTTGAGGATCCCCTTCGGCCTGCAGCCAGTTCACGACCTCCGTTAAGCGCTGGAAGGGAAAGAGCTTGAGGCCCGGCAAGCAGCTCACCTCCGTCAGGTTGCCCTGCGGAAGCGCCAAGGCCGCTCCGGGATGCCGGGAAAGGCTTCTCCCCATCGGAAGCACCCCGCGAACAGCGCGAATGGAGCCGTCGAGCGCGAGCTCCCCCAGCCAGTAGCACCGCGGCCAACGCTTCAGGACAATGGCTTCCGAGGCGGTGAGGATCCCCACGGCAATCGCCAGATCAAAACTCGCGCCTTCCTTTCGGACATCCGCCGGAGCAAGGTTCACCGTCACGCGCCGAGAGGGAAAACTAAAACCGGAATTCCGGATCGCGGCCACCACCCTGTCCTTCGCCTCGCGGACGGACGCGTCCGGCAGCCCGACGATGGAAAACGTCGGGAACCCCTTCGCGAGGCTCACCTCCACCTGCACAGGAGCCGCCTCCACGCCAGACAAGCACAAGGTGTCAACTTTAGCGATCACACCTAGCCTCCTTCTGTTCAGCAGGTATAGCGCGATGGGAGTTCAAAAGCATTTTGAATCCATTCCATTTCACCGTCCTCAATCACAACAACATCAAAACGCATCGCCTGTCCTTCGATTCGCTGAGACTTCATATAGCTCATGGCCGTGCGGGCAAGCTTCTGGCGTTTGGCCTGGCCAATGGCGCCTAAGGCCCCAGGCTCATAGAGTTTGGACCTCGTTTTGACTTCGACAAAGACCCAGGTGTCACGATCCTTGCAGACGAGATCAATCTCCCCCCACTTTTGGCGATAGTGATGCTCCAGCACCGCAAGGCCACGCGCTTTCAAATAGCGGGCGGCTTCCCGTTCCCCCCATAAGCCAAGCGCTAGGGTGTCCATATCCCTTAGATGCAAAAGTTGGATTTTTATTCATTCTTCGACGGCGATCTTCATGATCCATGAATAAATCGTCCACTTTCGCATCTAAGGATAGGAGGCCGCTTGGTCGGTCAGTAGCTTATGTGTTACTATCAAGGAGGCAGGCGTGGAGGTTGCCCCGCGGTTCATCGACTACTTTCAGGCACCGGATGGCAGCTATCCGTATCGCGTCTGGTTCAATCGCTTAAAAGACACAGCCGCAAGAGTAGCGATAGACAAGCGTCTTACGCGTATCGAGCGAGGACTTCTAGGTGATTGTTCAAGCGTCGGCGCGGGTGTTTATGAATTGCGAATCCATATCGGACCGGGATATAGGATCTATTTTGGCCAAGAAGGAAAAACTGTTCTCTTGCTCCTCCTCGGCGGCGACAAGAGCACGCAGAGCAAAGACATCCTCTTGGCGAAGTCTTTCTGGGAATGCCACTTAAGGAGACAAGCGTCATGAAGCGATCACATTATCATCAGGACCTCATGGAACGGCTGAAAGACCCAAAATACGCTCTGGACTACCTGAATGCCTGTCTTGAGGATGATGACGATGGTGTTTTTTTGCTGGCTTTACGGCATGTGGCCGAGGCCCATGGCGGCATTCGCAGGCTAGCCAGGAAGGCCGATGTGAGCAGAGAACATCTCTTTCGAATGCTTTCAAAGAATGGAAACCCACGCTTCGAAAATCTTAGGCAACTTGTTCGTTCTCTGGGGATGAAAATGATGATCACCCAAGATAAGCCAGCCCCCCTTAAGAAAGCGGCCTAACCCTCTACCAACGTCCTATCAGCCAAAGCAACCGGAGCAAAGGATCTCCTATGTATGGGAGAGGGGCCGTGGCGGGAAAGAGCGGCCAAGTGCTCGGGAGTTCCGTACCCTTTATGGCGGCAAAAGCCGTATGCGGGATACTTTTGGTGCCAGAGGTCCATGAGCCGGTCCCGGGTCACCTTCGCGATGACAGAGGCCGCGGCGATATGGGCGCTTTGAGCATCGCCCTGAACGATGCCGGCATGAGGCAGAACACAGTCCGGAATGCGAAATCCATCGACGAGCGCATAGGAGGGCCTCACCTGGAGGCGCGAGAGCGCGCGCCGCATCGCGACAAAACTCGCTTGTCGGATATTGAGTCGGTCGATCTCGTGCGCTTCCACAATCCCGACCCCGATCGCGAGCGCCTGCGCTTGAAGCTCCGAAAAAATGGATTCCCGTGTTTGGGCAGAGAGCTTTTTACTATCGTCAAGCAAGGAGTGCCGCCAAGTGGAAGGGAGGATGACGGCCCCGGCCACCACCGGTCCAGCCAAGGGACCACGACCCGCTTCATCGACGCCGGCGATGAGGCCGTGCCGCTTTAAATAGGGTTGGTCAAAACGAAAGAGGCTGATGGATCGCCGATTCTTTCGGCGAACTGCCATGGTTTAAGGTCGCGCGACGGGAGCCGTGGCCGAAACGGGGGCCTTGGCCAAGGGTGGCGTTGGGACGACAGGAACATTCTCCTCCCGGCGGTCCGATTTCTCATCCAAGCGCGCCGCCTTGCCCGTTCGGTCTCGGAGGAAGTAGAGCCGCGAGCGCCGGACGTGCCCTGAGCGGAGAACTTCGAGCTTTTCGATGCGCGGGGAGTGAAGCGGAAGCGTTCGTTCGACGCCCACACCAAAGGAGATTTTTCGAACCGTAAACATCGCGGACAAGCCATGGCCGCGCAGGCGAATGACCGTTCCCTCAAAAGCCTGGAGGCGCTCGCTTTCGCCTTCGACGATCTTGAGGGTGACGCGCACGTGGTCACCGACACGAAAAGTCGGGATATTTTTCTTCAGGAAAGACTGTTCAACGGAATCGATGGTGACTTTCATGACTTTCTCCTTAACGTGACTCGAACTAAATCGGGCCTCTTGTTTCGGGTCGCAAGTTCCGCCTGCTGGAGGCGCCACGCTCGGATCGCCGCGTGATCGCCTGACAAAAGCACGTGCGGTACTGGGACGCCCTTCCAAACGGCCGGGCGCGTGTAGTGCGGATAATCCAGACGCCCGTTCTGAAACGACTCCTCTTGTAAAGAACCGGCCTCTTTGACGACACCGGGCACCAGGCGCACCACGGCATCGGCCAGCACCATCGCAGGGATTTCCCCGCCTGTTAAAACGTAATCGCCAATCGAGATTTCTTCATCGACGAGCGCCATCGCCCTTTCGTCAACGCCTTCATAGTGCCCGCACAAAAGCACAATCCAAGGCTCGACCGAGAGACTGGCTGCGCAAGCTTGCGTGAGCACCTTGCCCTGGGGCGACAGATAAACGACATAGGGCTTGCGCTTCTTTCCAAAGACCTTGGCTCCTTCGGTCCGAATGGCCTTTAGAGCCTTAAAAATCGGTTCGGCCTGGATCACCATGCCCGGACCGCCGCCGTAGGGCCGGTCATCGACTGTCCGATGGCGCTCATCCGCAGCCCAGTCTCGGAGGTTGTGGACCCTCAGGTCCACCAGGCCGCGCGCCCGGGCGCGCCCCAAAAGGCTCTCCGTCATCGGCCCATCGAACATCCCTGGAAATAAAGTGACGATGTCCAGGCGCTGAAGATGTTCTTTTTTGGGATGAGTTCTAGGAGGCGATCCGCTGCCAGGCGCCGGACGCGACAAGCAGCGTTCTGACCGTATCAGTCGGGATGGCGCCCTTTTCATACCAGTGCTTGACCCGCACTTCATTGATCGTAAGCTTGTCTTTTTCGAGCCGTGGGTTGTAATAGCCCAGCGTTTCGACAGGACGGCCATCACGTTTCGCCGCACGATCGATCGCGACAAGGCGGTAATGGGCCTGACCTGGCTTGCCTTCACGTTGAAAACGTATTCTCACCATAAGCGCGTCATTGTACCAATTTTTGGATCTCTCGAAAGGCCTTGACCGGATCGGGACACCCAAACACGGCACTGCCTGCCACGAGGGACGTCGCCCCCGCCTCGGCGGCCATCTGTACCGTTTTGAGGTTGATGCCGCCATCCACCTGCAGCTCGCAGGCTTTCCTGCTCTGATCCAAGCGCTCCCGTAGCACCCTGACCTTACCCAGCATGTCCGGCATGAAGGATTGGCCACCAAAACCGGGCTCCACGGTCATCACAAGCGCATAATCCAGCTGATCCAGGAGCGGAAAGAGGACATCGGCAGGCGTCTTGGGCCTAATGGCCATGCCGACCTTGACCCCAAGTTTCTTGACCGCGCGGAGAGCCTCTTGGGGGTCCCGGCAAGCCTCCCAATGGACTGTCAAGAGGTTTGCTCCGGCCTTCGCGAAGGTTTCAAGAAATTGGAGGGGGTTTTCGATCATGAGATGGACATCAAGAAAAATGGAGCTTTCCTTCCTGAGCCATTCGACCACGACAGGTCCCACGGTGATATTAGGAACAAAATGTCCATCCATCACATCGATCTGGACAGACTCCGCGCCCGCTTTCTGAATCAGCTCAATATCACGTGCCAAATAGGCGAAGTTGGCGGACAGGACCGATGGCACAATGCGGCGTTTGAGAGAAGTCTTCATCGTAAGGTCTTTTCTTCAACCACCACGCCATTTACAAAGATGCGGGCGCGGGCATGGCCCTTGGGCTGGACGCGTATGTCCACTTTCGACCCGGGCGCCTGGGAATGGCGGAATACTTCGCGTTCCCCCGCTTCATCGAGGATCGTGATGCGGACATCACGGTCGCTCGCGCCTTGCGGGATTTCATAATAAATTCGAACGCCTTCCCCTGCGTCCGGGTTGGAGAATCCGGGCCGGTTGACCACCAGCGTCAAAAGATCCGTAGGACGAACCGGAACATCCGCGGAGGGTGACTGCATCAAGACTTCTCCCTCGGCTTTGCTGATATCCGTTTCCTCCTTGATCGATACGCTGATCAGGTGCTCGTCCGCCCAAGCTTTCGCTGAGTTGACGGACCCGCCCAAAAAATCCGGCATCAGCAACACATCCGAGCCCGGGGGCCCGTCGGAGATGACGAGGTTCACCAGGCCATTCTTGGAGATGATGGCGCCTGAAGGAGGATCCGTCGTCATCACCAGGTCTTTGTTGAACTTGAGAGAGGGTCTGTGCTCCACCTCGCCGATGCTCAGACCCATGTTTTGCAGCGTCGTTTGCGCATTTCGAAGCGGTTGACTCACCAGATTGGGAACAAACAGGGTCTCGCCGCCCTGGCTCAAGGTGACCCGAATGATGCGTCCTTCACGCACCTGCATCCCCGCGGAAGGTGTTTGGTGAACGATGGCGCCAGCCGGAAAACGTTTATCAAACTGTTCCCCGTCCTTTTCCAGGCCAAGCCCCAGCGGCGCCAGGAGATTCAAAGCGTCATGAACAGACTTGGCAGAAAGGTCCGGCACGGCCACCACCTTGCGGCTATGGATGATGGCTCCTACGGCCCAGTCAAAAGAGAGATAGCCAACCGTGAGTGCGGCCAGAAGCGCCAGTGAGGGAAGGACCTTTTCTTTCATGCCGGCTCGTATTATACGTCACCCCCCATCCTCCCGTTAAGCCCTCTTATGCTCAAAAGGAGATAAATGTTTTTTGGGGGAGTCATCGCCGTGGGGGAGGGAGGCGACTCGCTCCAGCGCTCCCGGACACCCCGGCTGGGCGGCTCGAGCAGCCTGCGGAACTCGCCTCTTTCCCTTCCATCAGAGGACGAGGCTCACACATCCTCGGCTGGACGCTCTCGCCACCCAGCCGCCGTACGCGAGTCGCTCGCTGCCTCCCTCCCCCACAGCAAGCAGTCTTAACGATTTCGATGGTTGGATCCTCTTTCCCTGGAGAAGGAGTCTGGCGAGCAACTCGAAATTTCAGGCGTTTCGGCGAGGGCGTGCCCAGCCGAGGACTGTCCGAGGGCTTCCTTCTGATGTTCGTGGGAAAGGCCCGAGTTCCGCAGGCTGGCCGAAGCCGAAACGCCGGCCCTCTGCAGCCTGGACATTGGAGGGAGAAATTTCGCCGGAGCGAGCGGACTCCTTCTCCCGGGGAAAATGGCCACCGTCCTAATGATTTACTGCTTCGATGCTCGAGGGGACAACATCTATGGCATCAGGAAGGGCGGGCGGCGCCCAGCTGTCCGCAAGCCGATCCGATGTCAAGCCCTTTGGGTTTGCGGATGAAGACCGGAACGCCGCGGACTTTGAGCCACTGCTGGAAGCGCAGCACCGACGTCATCGACGGCCGGTCATACGAAAATCCAGCGACGGGATTGTAAGGGATGAGATTGACCATGTGCGGGAATCCCTTGATGAGATAGGCGAGGCGATTGGCGTCCATCTCGAAATCGTTGACCTTGTCCAGCAGGATGTATTCGAAAGTGACGGGGGCCTTGGTCTTGGCGGCGTAATACTTGGCTGCTTTGATGAGCTGCCGCACGTGAAACTTCCCGGAAACGGGCATGAGCTTGAGCCGCAGATCGTCCCGCACGGCGTGCAAAGAAATCGCGAGCTTCACTTTGATTTGATCGTCCGCCAATTTGAGGATCTGCGGGGTGAGGCCGGACGTCGAGAGCGTGATGCGGGAAGGGCTCATTCCGAGCCCCACTGGGGACGTGATCCACCGGACCGCCTGGACGACTTGGGTATAGTTCGCGAGTGGCTCGCCCATCCCCATGAAGAGAAGGTTGGTGGGGACCCGGCCACTGTCCTGGGTAATCCAAAGGATTTGGTCGATGATCTCCGCGGCACTGAGCTGCCGCTTGAAAGGCACAAGACCGGAGGCGCAGAACTGACATCGGTAGGCACAACCCACCTGGGTGGAAAGACAGAGGGACCGTCGGTCATCCTCGGGAAGATAAACGGTTGAGACGGTGGAATGGTCCTGGGCTTCAAAGTAGTACCGTACGGTGCCGTCTTGGCGCGACTCCTCCTTTCGCCTGATGCGCAAGGGGTGAAGGAGGAAGCGTTCGCCCAGCGCGGCGCGAAGGGAAGCGGGAAGATCAGACATGGCTTCAAAACTTGCCGCGCCGCGCCGGAAAAACCACTCGTAGATCTGCTTCGCCCGAAACGCAGCCTGTCCGTGCGCCTTTAAGAAATCAAAAAGCGCCTCTCCGGGGACGTCGAGAAAGGTCTTACGATGAATTGAGGTGGACACGTCGGTGCCGGGTTAAGAGTCCTGTGGCGATGCTCAGTAGATCAGCTTCGGTGTCTTATAAGAGGTGACGACGCCCGCCAAGCTCTCCAGGCGTTTGATTCGCTCCGCCGTCGGTGGATGGGTCGAAAAGAGGGAAGCCAGTCCCTGACCTTTGAGAGGGTTGCAAATGAACAGGTGGGCCGTCGCCGGATTGTCCGTGAGCGGCACGCGCGCATGAGCATTGCCCGCCGAGATCTTGGAGAGAGCGCTTGCCAGGCTCAGAGGATCTCCCGTCAGTTCAGCGCCGCCTTTGTCCGCATCATACTCACGGCTTCTTGAAATCGCCAGCTGGATGAGCGTCGCCGCCAGAGGCGCGACGATCATCGCCACCAGGAGCTCCAGTCCCCCGCCATGCTCATCACGGTCACGCCGCATGCCACCGAACATCGAACCCCACCAGGCCATTTGCCGGAGCAGCATGATCGCCCCCGCCAGCGTGGCCGCCACAGTTGAAATCAAGATATCTCGATGGATCACATGGGAGAGCTCATGCGCCAGAACGCCTTCGAGCTCTCTCTCCGAGAGGGCCTCCACAATCCCCGTCGTAGCGGCGATCGCCGCGTGCTGGGGGTTGCGTCCCGTGGCAAAAGCATTCGGAACAGGGGATTTGATCAGATAGACCTTGGGCATGGGGATGCTGGCCTTCTGAGCGAGGCGCCTGACCGTACGAACGAGGCCCGTGTCATCGGTCTCCGGAACGGGTTTCGCCCGATACAGGGCCAGCACCAGCTTGTCAGAAAACCAGTAGGAAAATAAGTTCATCACGCAGGCCAGCATAAACGCGTAGACCATGCCGATCTGCCCTCCGAGCGCCTTCCCGATGAAAAGAAAGAGCGCCACAAGACCCACCATGAGCAAAAATGTTTTTAAGCTATTCATAAAATCACCTTATCTTATCGGCTATTTTTAATCGAGCCCCTTGCCACCAGCTCCAGGCCCCCATGGCCTTTTTCCCCTCCGGCTGAACCTCGAGAATCAGGAGACCGCCTTCCCCACATCTTACAACGGGCCCTTCTCCTGGAACAAGGCTCACGACTGTACCCGGATCGCCCTGCGCCGAATCCGAAAGCGCTCTGGCTTTGAGTATCTTGAGGCCAGGCACATAAACGCCTGGCCAGGGTGTGAGACCGCGAATCTGGTCAGCGATGGCCTGCGCCGCTTTGGACCAGTCCAGAAGGCCATCTTCTTTCTTCAGAAGTGGTGCAAGGCTCGCGGGCCCTGTCTGCGGCACGCGTTTGATCTCTCCTCTCTCAAGAAGAGCCAAGGCTTCCGTAAGGGATGCAACGCCCGAGGCCACCAATTTGTTCCTGAGAGATTCAGCGCTGTCTTCGGGGAGGATCGTCTCTTTTTTTTGCAGAAAGGTCGGCCCCGTGTCCATCCCTTCATCCAACCAAAACAGGGTCACACCCGTTTCGGTCTCCCCGTTGACCAGGGTCCACTGTATCGGAGCGGCCCCCCGGTATTTCGGGAGGAGTGAAAAATGAACATTCAGGAAACCGTGCTTGGGGATGGAAAGGATGCTTTTGGGAATGAGTTTCCCATAGGCCACCACGATACCGACATCCACTCCAAACGACTGAAATCGATCCACCACCGAAGGGTCTTTGAGCTTGTCCGGCTGCCAAACAGGAAGAGACAGCTTCTGGGCCGCGAGCTTCACCGGTGGTGCTTGGAGCTCATAGCCCCTTCCCGCCGGCTGGTCTGGCGACGTGATGACAGCTTGAATGGACGTCAACTGATGCAGACGTTCGAGGAACGGAACGGCCAGGGCCGGGGTGCCCAGGAAAAGAGTTTTGAGCATACTGGTATTGTAGCTGATACTGCGTTCTGTCATCCCGGCGCGTCGTAAGCCGGCCCTCCACACATCCGGCGGGCCGTCCGCCCTGCCGTGTGGCGGACGGGATCCATGAGACGCCATTTGAAATGGATGGATCCCCCGTTTAAACCCACGGGGGATGACGGCTTTAGAACAGGTTTTGTTTGCGGCGCAGGGCGATATCGCGCTTCATTTTCATGCGGGAAAGAAGGGGCAGGTGATCGATATAGAATTTCCCGTTTAAGTGGTCGATCTCATGCTGCAGGCAGCGCGCCAGGAGCCCCTCTCCTTCCAGAATGACCGGAAGACCGTGCTCGCTGAGCGCGCGAACGCGGACTTTCGCGGCCCGTTTGATCTTGGCGGCGAACCCAGGGATCGAAAGACACCCTTCTTCCTCATAGACCGTGCCCGAGCGCTCTTCAATGACGGGATTAATGATCACCAGCGGCCGCTTCTGGCCCTCCGGCTGCAGGTCAATGACGGCAAAACATTTGGAGAGTCCCACCTGATTAGCAGCCAGTCCAATTCCTGGCGCCGCGTACATGGTCTTGAACATGTCGCTGATCGTTTGGAGCAATTCCTCATCAATGCGCGGAATAGGGGGAGTGTGTTGGCGGAGCACGGGATCGCCGTATTTGACAATGGGCAGCAAACTCATAGCAGGTGAGAGGCAAGAATCATGGACGTGCATCATTAAAGGTTTTTCTGTATTTATTGTCTAGCAGAGCCAGGGGACAGAGGGAAACGCTCAGGCCGGGAAAACCGTCTACCTGCTCATCACTCTTTCCCCTGTCTGTGATCCTCTTTGTCCTTGATGCTCTTGAGCAAGGTGGAGGTTTTTTTGAAAGAGTTCGTTCTTGGGTTCAAAGTTCAACGCGCGCTGGAAGCGCTTGGCGGCGGCAGCGTAATCACGCTGCTCAAAGTCGGCGATACCCCAATTGTTCCATGCGGCGGAAAGCTCAGGATCAATCTCGAGCGCCGCTTGGTAATAACGCACCGCTTCCGGCCAGTCTTTCGCGGAAGCATACTCGAGGCCGAGATTGCTCCTGGCTGCCGCATAGTAGCCGAGCAAATGCTTGGTAAAGAAATCCTGGTGCGATGTTGTCACACAGCGGCCACGGCAAAGCATGGTTTCGAGAAGCAGACGACTCTGCCGGCGCGAGGCGGTGGCGTTGAACTCACGGCTCGAGAGGCCTGTCGGCGAGTAAAGAAGGCCGTAAGATCGGTAAGGACGCCCCTCAAACTTTTGGGGCAGCTCCGCGAAAAAGGGACGCCGGCGGGCGGCATAGTCCCAGAGCGCCTTCTGGAGTTCGTCGCCGCTTCTCATGGGAATAGGCGGCAAGAGGTCCGGCCACCTTCTCTTGATCTGCTCATAGCCCCAACGTGTGCGAAAAAAGCTGAGCAAGACCACATCCCGCCGCCGGTCCTCCAAAAGCTGAAGCACCTGGATCGAAAAGTGGGTGGTGTCATCCGGATCATACAGAACGGCATCCTGGGGTAAAATTCTCAGCAGGTTGCGCGCGTAATCATAAGCGTAGAAATCATGCCTTGTGTTTGGCCACGCCCAGGACTTTGTCCCGAGGAGAAGCACCGCGCACGCCATCGTCATCCACCGTTTGTGGTTGGTTCGGGTGATCGCGGCGTGGATCCCGATGGCTGTGAAAAGGCTCCATAACACCAGGGGGAGGATCACGTAGGGTTGAAGGATCGCTGGGGTGCTTGCGGCCTCCAAGGGCAAGTTCGATAACACGAAGAAGGCGGGCCCGGCGAGCAGCCATGCGCTGAGCACGCCCCAGGCCCATGCCTGCCGTTTGGAATCACGCCTCATCGTGACGACCACACCCACCACACCCCAAAAGAGTCCCCCCCAGCCCCAATCTCGCGAAAAGGTGGTGAGAAAATACTGGCTCTGTCGAAAGATTTGTGCGGGCGTCCAGGCGAGGACACTCTCTTGGGGGTGAAGCTTCAACCCCCCATAGTCCGCGCGCGTCACCACTCGCCAGAAATTGCGCCAGTGCGAAGGGTCCCCCCAATTCAGGACCGGGTCCTGCGCGGCCCGCAGAGGGAGATAGAGAAAGATCGATAAGCCGAGAAGGAAAAAGAGGGCGCTCCTGCGTGTGATCGTACGAGAAGGTGCGATCAGAAAAAGAGGGACAAGGAAGACGAGCGTCAAATGCACGGAAAGCCCCAGCCCGAGAAACAGGGCCGCCCAGGATGGCCCTCTGGGGTCCTCGGACAGAAGACACAAGACCACCAGCGCCGTCAGGAGCGCGGAGAGGGTGTACATCTCAGCGACTCGGGCAAGCGCGGTCATGGCGGGCGAAACCACCAGAAGTCCACTGAGGATCAACGGAACCACGCTTTTTTCTTGTGTGACTTTCACCAGAACCCGATAGAGAACGACAACCGCCCCGGAAGCGAACAGCGCGCTCATCACATTGACACGGTAGGAGACATTCCCAAACGGAAGGAGGGTCACCACGAGCTTCCCGATCAGGACATAGAGCGCGTAACCCGGCGGGTGGGCGATCCCTAAGGAATCAATGGAAGCAATGAGGTCACCGGAGTCCCGATAGGCAGGGACCGTGCCGCTCAAACCCGCAAGATAATAGAGGAAGGATGAGAAAAAGAGAAAACCGGTCAATTATAGGTACTGAGCTTGCCAGAATCTTCTTTGTCGATGTCGTAATTGCCTCGGAACGACACTTTTTCGTGACGCTGAACAGCAACCAGCTTGGGCGGTTTGTTTTTTCGCTGTTGGTAAAAATAAATGTTGTGGATTTCTTTTTTACGGTCAACCTCGTCGACATAAAAATCATGTTCTGGCGCCTTGCTCTTCGCCTTTTTGCCGGGATAGAAACGGCGCTCATACTCCCGATGGCGGCCGTACATGGGCCCGGACATTTTCTCAAAGGAGCTCACCGGGAGAACGCCTTCCTCCGGATTGTTGATGTCGCGTTTGATCGGAGTTTTCACCGCTGGCGCGGCGCGCTTTTTCTCCTCTTCACGAAGCCTGCGAATTTCCTGGGTCAATTGGACTTCAGTCGCTGGCGTCTCCAACGACGTTTTTTTGGGCATCCAAGAGTCCCCTTCTCGCGTCACCGCTTCCTTCCCTCCGGGAGACATTTTAAGCAGTTTCTCGACAGAATTATCGACAGGGGCTTGTTTGGGTAACATGGCAACTTTTTTCGGTTCTGGAGCGACATCGGAAATTCCAGAATCCACACTCGTGGGCATGGCAACCTTCTTGGGCACCCAGGCGTCTCCTTCATCGGTGGGCCTGTGGGTATCGTCTGGAGGTGAAACCAGGAGCTCTTCCGTGGAAGGGACAGACTCTTCATGAACACGATCGGAAGGCTTCTGGGGTGATCCCTGCTCCGGAGACGAGACCGCGCCCCGCGGCGCCGGCGATTCTTCACGACGTGCGACCACGGGCGCCTCCTGAATACGAGTTTCGTCAGATTTCTTCTTCGCCGGGAGCTCTTCGCTCACTTGTTCTTGCTGCGCCACAACAGGCGGTTCTTGAATCGGTTTTTCTCGTTGCGTTTCCACTGCTTTTTCTTTTTGGACCTTTGACCTTGAAGAGTCAGACCGGGTTTCGGTTCGACGCGCAGGGGCTTGAGCCTCCGGGACACTCACATCTTTGCGCTCCACCCACTTCGCGCCCGCCGCGGCGACCACCGTGCCCTTGGCGGACTTCCCTTTGGATGGCGATCCGGTGGGCAGCCAGATCTCTTGGGGCGGTGACGAACCTCCAGAAGTGCCGGATAAGCCCGCTGCTGGACCCGAGACGGCAGCCCCGCTTGTTTCCTCGGTGGTCGTGCTCAGACGATATCGCCGAAGTCTCCCAGATCGACGCGCTGAGGATTCAGCGCCTGCGGAGCGCTCTTTTTGCACCGACTCTGTTTGCTCGGCTGCCTCGGACCTTGCCGGACGTTTCACGGTGCCGGAAGGGACATACTCTCCTTTGGATTCATCCCATTCGTATTCCCGGCTCGGGGTTTTCTTGGGTGTTGAAACGGGCACCACAGCGGGCTGCCGCGTTTCAGTGGTTTCCTGAGGCGCGGGTTGCCGCGTTTCAGTGGTTTCCTGAGGCTCGGGCTGCCGCCTTTCATAGGTTTCCTTTGGCGCCGACGTGGCCGCCGAAGCTTGAGGTCGCATCACGACCTGGTCTTGCTGTTGTATTCGTGCCAAATGCTCAGCGTATTGAGTCCGTACAGAATAAATTCTTTGGCGCCGCCCTTTCTTGTCATAAATGCTGACCAGCGTATAAGATAAATCGCGCGCGTACTCGATGATCGCTTTCCCATCCTTCCAGCGACCACCGACATAGGGCTCCACAATAATAAAGCGCGTCGCGTCCTCATCGATGCGACTGGAAGTCAAGGTGAAGAGGTCGGGGAGGTTTTGCTGTTGAATTAACAGTCCCTTGGCGTCCGGCCCCAAAGCCGTCAAGATGTCAGCGGCGGTCGCCGGCGCTATTTCGATTGCTCGGATTGTCTCAGGAGTCAACAGAAGACATCCTCCACTCCCTAAGACCGCCACGAGCCAGCGCGTGATGAGAAATGCTCTTAAGTACATGAACAATTAATTTCTATACGAATTCTCGCGAAAAATCAATAGTTAAAGCAGATCCGCCGGGTCCACATCCACGCTCATGTAGGCCTTGGAAGGTTTCCATGCACGAAGGACCTCGAGAAGTCGCGCGAGAGACGCTTCAGCACCTTTGAGCAAGATCTGATACCGGAATTGATTGCGTAAGCGGCTGTAGGGGGCCGGCGAGGGACCGAGAAGAGTCGCTTCAGAATGAACGCTCTCCAGCCGAGCATAAAGCTCTTCGGAGGCGGCATGTGCTGCCTCCTCTTTGCTCGCGCGTAAAATGACACTCACCAATTGGCAATAGGGGGGGTAGCTCAGTGATTTACGGTCCTCGATCTCGCGACCATAGAAGCGCAGATAATCATGATGCTTCGCGGCCTGGAGGGCGTAATGGTCCGGATGGTGCGTTTGGACATACACGAGACCTCGGGACTTGCCTCGCCCCGTGCGGCCCGCCACCTGCGTTAAGAGGTCAAAAGTTCGTTCGGCCGCCCGGAAGTCAGGCAGGTGGAGCGACACATCCGCATCGACAACCCCGACGAGCGTCACGCCTGGAAAATTGAAGCCCTTGGCGATCATCTGCGTGCCCACCAGAACATCGAGCTCCCGGCTGGCAAAGGCACGATAGATGTTTTCATGCTGCTTTCTCTTGGCGGCCACGTCCCGATCCAGACGGCCTAATTTCACAAATGGGAAAAGAGTTTTCAATTCCTCTTCGACCTTTTGGGTCCCTGTGCCGTACTGCCGAACACGCATGCTCTGACATGAGGGGCACTGAATGGGGACGTTTTGCTTTCGTGAGCAGGTATGACATTGCATGTAGGGGGATGACTCTGAATGATGGAGCGTGAGCGTCATCGCGCAGCGATCACAGCGCGCCACCCACCCGCACGTCGAGCAACGCAAAAAAGGTGTATAACCCCGCCGATTCACGAAGAGGAGGATCTGCTCCTTTCGGGCCAGCCGCTGTTCGATGGCCAGGCGGAGCGGCTCCGAAAACACACTGAAGGGCGGGAAGCGAGAAGTGGGGGATGATCGACGGGCCGCTTGAAGGTCCCCCTTTTGTTCTTGTTCTTTGCCATTCTCCTTTGCTTTTTGCCCATCTCCCTTCGCTCTTCGATCAATGAGTTCGACGGGCGGAAGCTGCTTTTCTTCAACCCGTGACGTGAGCTCCAGAAGGGTGTAGAGACCTTCTTTGGCTTTCCAATAACTTTCGATGCTTGGGGTCGCGCTCCCCATGATGAGAACGCTGGAGCTAAGCTCCGCGCGCCGCAGCGCCACCTCCCGCGTATGATAACGGGGTCGGTCTTCCTGCTTGTACGTCGCTTCATGCTCCTCATCGAGCACCAGGAGCCCCAGCTTGGGGAAAGGCGCAAACACGGCAGAGCGAGCGCCTAAAATGACCTGGATCTCGCCACGGCGAGCCCCGGTCCAGGTCCTGTAACGCTCACCCTCGGACAAGCCACTGTGCCAAAGCCCCACCTTCTGCTCCCCGTAGCGCTCCCGCAGCCGGTCGAAGAAGGGAGGCGTCAGAGCGATTTCAGGCAGCAGAAAAAGAGCCTGCCTCCCTTGTTCGAGCGTAAGATCCATCGCACGCAGGTAGAGCTCTGTTTTGCCGGAATCCGTGATACCCCGGATCAAGAAAGGTTTGAACTGCCGCGCTCCCACGGCCGCGAGAAGCGGCGTCAGGGCCGCGCTCTGGCCGGGCGTCAATTTGAGGGGGGAGGGATCGGGGGAAAGAGAAAAGGAATTGCCCTTTAAAATCTTTTCCTCATCCTCCGTCCGCTTTTGCCTCTCCGCTGCCCCTTGTCTCTTCGGTTTGGCAAGGGTGGGCGGCACAATACAAGCCAGCGCCTCCCCCAACGAACAGAGGTAGCGACTCGCGACCCAACGCGCCAGGTCAAGCAAGGGCTGATCGATGAGCAGCTCATGGTCAAGAATGCTCTGAATGGGTTTGACAGGAAAGGGGGGCGCCTCGTGCTGAATGCCTACGATATAGCCCACGAGGGTCTTCTTGCCAAAGGGCGCGAGCACCCTCCGTCCGATGAACGTCTCATCACAGGGAAGCGATGCCGGCACTTCGTAGTGGAAGGTACGATCCAGGGGAAGGCTCATCGCAATTTCGATAAACATATCGTCAGGCCCAAGATATCATAGGCGCCCTCTCGCCGCAACACATCCGAGCCAAAGTGGAACGAATTGATGATTCTGTCTACTCAGAATTTTTATAGGATCTCGATCGCATGGTCGAAGCGAAGGTTGAGTACCCCTGTTGGTGGACGTATGCGGTGATCGGACCCGACGAGGAGGGACTGCGCCTGGCGGTGGGCGCGATCACCCGGGGCACGGAGCACAGGGTGAGCTTTTCCAAGGAAAGCAGCCAAAAGCGCTACGTGTCGCTGCATATTGATATCTGGGTCACCTCGGAAGAGCATCGGAATGAGCTCTTCCAGGCGTTCAAGGAGCATCCGCAGGTGAAAATGGTCCTTTAACCGGGAATCTTTTCTGAAAGCGGGCGCAAGTAAATTCTTTAATGACAAAAGGTCTCTCCTTGCCTTTGAAGTAGGCCGTGGTGCGACTAGCTATTTGAGCGTTTTTCTTACCGTCGCCTCGTCTTGATGCTTAAGCTGTACTCACACTTTTCTTCGTCCACGACGTCTGGACACTGTAATGGTTCGAGGCCGGGTCCCTTACGCTGCAGTTAAACGCGGCTTCCGTTAAGATTTCGCCAAGGCGACTCGACCAAATCGATACATCTTTTCCTTATACTTCCTCTTGTTCTTCAGGCATACCCACATGATCTCTGCCATCTTTCTGGCCACTGCCACAATAGCGACCGATGACAGCTTTCGAATTCTTCGTTGCTGATAAAAGGCTTTAAAGTACGGTGATACAGATACAGCCGTCCAACAGGCCTCGATTAATGCGTAGCGTAAATAGCGGTTACAAGACGGGATCAATCCTCCGTGATACGTCTTACCCCCTGAACTGTAGGTACTACACACCACGCCACAGTACGATGCAAACCGCGCAGCCGTCGGAAACCGTTCAATGGTGTCAATTTCCAAGGCCATCAGAGCACTTAAGATCTTGCCGACCCCAGGAAATGAATCGACAAGCTCGCGCAAAGGGTGATCCCTTAAAACCCGATCAATCCATTCTTCTGTCGCTCGAATTTGGACGCGAATCTCATCGAGCAATGCCATGTGGGATCTCAATAAATGCTGGTGCATCTCCGGAAGCTCCAAAGCCTTCAGCCACGCCCGGCCATGCGCTCCAAACAAGTCGCTTCGTTCGGGAACGTCAACATGAAGTCGGTCGAGTAAATCATGAACTCGATTCTTGATCACCGTTTGTCCCTTCACTAGCCATAGTCGGTGCCGCAATAGCGCTTTCTGTTCCCGCCGATCTCGACTCGGCACGTGGATTGTTGGGGTCACCCCCAAACGTAGCAGCAGGGCATGTGCCGTTGCATCGATTTTGTCTGTTTTGATAAACGAGTCGGCGATCAATCGTGATCTATAAGGATTGGCCAACACCGGATTCATCCCGAGATCTTCCAGAATGTCATAGGCAATGCCCCAGCTCCGTCCAGATTCCAATACACTTTGCACCGGTTCTCCTGGAGGAATCGCCTCTTTAACTTGTGCAAGACCTTCTCGCCGTGTGGGGACTTGACCTTCCCATACAATCTCGCCAGACTCCCTCATAGCCACAACCTGACAATACTTCTTGTGATGATCAATGCCGATGGATATCATGATTTTGGGCCTCCTGGGGTTATTAAGGTGTCTTTACCGACAGCCTTGTTTATAACTCTCTTGAGGCCCGCTTTCATATTACGCTGCAGTAGTCGTCATCCCGGTGAAAACCGGGATCCAGTCCATCGTCGTTGAACTGGACCCCGGCTTTCGCCGGGGTGACGGCACAAAAAAGTGCATCGAGTTCAGACGATGAGGCATAATGAACCGAAAATTTCCGGTTAACCAAAATCCCCAGTTCGTCACCCCGATTGGCTGGAAAAGTTAAGACGTCACCCCGGCATGGCTCTAGCCGGCCCTCCAGACGCCCGGCGGGCCGTCCGCCCTGCCGTGTGGCGGACGGGGTCCATCATTTTCAAAAATGACTTGATGGATCCGACACACTGCGGTCGGACGCCTGTTGTGTGGCGTCCCCCCCTTACAGCCGGGGGGGATGACGGCACAGATACCGGGTTAATCTACGGCTCAAGGAGTTTCTTGAGAAGCTTGAGGTCTTCCCAGGATTCTTTTTTCAGGTTGGGGTTGCGCAGAAGCGCCGCCGGGTGAAAGGTGGGGAGCACCTGTGTTTTGGAGAGGGCTTCCCGTGTTTTTTCATCGATCTGAACGCTGTGGGGATCAAGCGGTGGGTAGAAATGCTCCACATCAAAGGGTACAAGCTTTCCCCTGAGTCCTGTAATGGCCGCTTGGGTGTGCAGGACCATCTTCGTCGAAGGAGAGCCCAGCGTCATGATGACCTTCGGCTGAAGGATCGCGATTTGCGCGAGAAGGATGGGAGAGCATGCCCGTACTTCCTCCGGTTCCGGCGGCCGGTCATTGCCTCGCACATCGGGAGTCTTGGGGTTGGCCATGGGGTGGCACTTCACGATATTGGCGATGTAGGCATTCTCCTTGCGTGAGAGATGGATCGCTGCCATCATCCGGTCCAGCAGCTGCCCCGCCTTGCCTACGAAGGGCTCACCCCGGCGATCTTCCTCATAGCCCGGTCCCTCACCAATAAAAAGCACCTCCGCATCGGGGCTGCCCACCCCGAAGACGAACTTGATGCGCGACGTGCCGAGGGGACAACGGGTGCAGTCTTTAAAGCGCTCGTAGAGCGCCGCCAAAGCGCTTGCGCGCTCCTGGTTTGACGCGCGGGCAAGGGGACGCGTCACCGCGTCAGTCCTGGATGTCGCGTAAAGCGAGTCGTCCCAAACTTTTTCCTGCTCAAGCCACTGCTTCGCTTGTTCCATGACTTCTCGAGCCTCGTCCCTCATCCCTCGTCCCTGATCTCTCACGGAGCGGACCTCTCCATCAGCGCCTTCCAGATCCGCTTCGCGAGGCGCTCCTTGTTCATGCGGCCAATGGTAATGCGATCGTTCCAGCGTGAAAGAAGGGTGACGGAGCCGTCGGAGGAGCCGAGATTGGCATGGCGATTGGCGATGATCCAATCAAGCCCTTTGCGCTTCAGCTTTTGAATGGCATGTCTTATGACATCTTTCGTTTCGAGCGCAAAGCCGACCACCACCGGCGGCCGGTTCGGCCCGCGGTGTGCGACGTTGGCAATGACATCGGGATTGCGCAAAAGCTGAAGGGTCAGAGAGGGCGGTTTTTGTTTAATTTTCTGCCTGGCGATCACGGCCGGCCTGTAATCGGATACCGCAGCAGCACCCACAAAGAAATGGACTCCTTGGAGATGTTTCTGCACTGTTTTGTCCAACTCGAGGGCACTCTCAATGCTCACGACCCGGACATTCTTTCTTCGGGGAGGAAGGGGTCCTGGAGTGGGTCCCAGGACGAGCGTGACGCGTGCGCCAAGTTCGGCTGCTTCTTGGGCGAGGGCCATGCCCATTTGACCGCTTGAGCCGTTCGACAGATAGCGGACAGGGTCCCAGTATTCGCGTGTGGGACCTGCTGTGATCAGGACTTTCTTGTCGCGAAGGGTGTTGGGCTTCTGGCTAACGCGCACGACGCTTAAGAACGACAGAGGCGATCACGGCAGGATCTGACATACGGCCTGTCCCGGAATCCCCCGCACGCCCCAAGGCGCCTTGTTCAGGTCCGATCAATTGATACCCGTAGCTTTTGAGTGTTTTGACGTTCTCCTGGGTCGCAGGGTGCAGCCACATCGATTCATGCATGGCGGGTGCTAAGAAGACCGGTGTCTTGAGCTTCCCGGAAGAGGAGCGGGGCGCGGAAAGGACCGTGGCGCAAACGAGGTCCTGGGCGCCGCCCCGGGCAAGTTGAGACAGCGTCTCGGCGCTCACGGGCGCAATGACCATGGCGTCGGCCTTCTCAGCGAGCACCAGGTGCGACATCTGGTAGGCCTGGGGATCCGTGGCATCGGTCAGGACGGCATGGCCCGAAAGCGCCTGAAACGTGAGGGCCCCCACAAAACGCGTCGCAGGAGTGGTCATCACGACCTGGACATCCTGCCCCGCCTTGAGGAAGAGCCTCAGGAGTTCGACCGCCTTATAAGCTGCGATGGATCCGGTTACGCCCAGAAGGATCATAGACCATTATTTTAAGAGAGACTTCTAGCCCTTTTTCTTTTTCTTTTTTAGAACTCTTTTTTCCCTCCTCTTCATCAGGAGGAAGCTCCGTTTTACCTTCGCCGGCGACCGACACCACCACGGGTATCTCTTCGACGGGCGTTTCCTCTTGGGCCTTGTTGGCCTTAATTTCCTCAAAGGTCACTTTTTGGTCCACAATGTCCTTCAAGGCCTTTTCGATCAAGACGGGCATGCTCTCCGGCGTTCCTTTGGCTTTCAGGGCGCGCGCCCACCGGAGTGTCATCAGGATCAATTCATATCGGTCCGCAGAATAATCCAACACTTTGGGTTCCAGAAACAAGTCTGTCATGTACGGTCTCCTTACTTTGTTTTCTTTGAAATCTTGAGGGTTTCAGAATCGAGGATCGCTTCGAGCCTTTTCAGGGCGAGCGGTAACCGATCATTGACTACATTGTAGTTATAAAAGCCTAGGTATTTCAGTTCCTGGCGGGCATCCGCCAGGCGCTGCCGGATCTGGGCTTCGGTCTCCGAAGACCTGCTGCGCAGGCGCTTTTCGAGCTCCGCGAAGCTGGGCGTCGTGATAAAGATGAGGACAGCCTCTGGGAACTTGCGTTTGACTTGCAGGGCCCCCTGGACATCGATATCGAGCAGTACGTCCTTGCCCTGGGAGCGCATCCGCTCGACATAGGAACGCGGGGTTCCGTAATAGTGGTGGTGGTGGACTTTCGCCCATTCGATCAGCTCCCCCCTTTTTCGCATCGCTTGAAAAGCCGCTTCCGATACGAAGAAGTAGTCTTGCCCCTCTTTTTCGCCGGGGCGAGGCAGACGGGTGGTGACCGAAATAGAGAACACAAGGTTCTTCCGTTTGGCGAGAAGCATCCGGCAGAGCGTGCTTTTGCCGGCGCCTGAGCCTGCCGACACCACCAGGAGCAGCCCTTGTCGCTTCCTGCGTTGGGAGGGCTTCATGCTCAACGAGGCCTCTCGGCTGGGACGGTATCTGACACTTTTTCCTCACGGGCTCGAGATTGAATGAGTTCCTGCTGCAAGCGGTCGACCTGATCGCGCAGCTGCTCGAAGCTCTCCTGCTGAGCCTTGACCTTTCGTGTCAAATCAAGCATTTGGGATTTTGTTTCTTCCGAGATCGTGAAGGTCCCGACGGCCTTGCCGTTTAAATCCGAGATCGCCTTTTCCAGGTCTCGGAGGCGACGCGCCCCCCCCATCTCATCCAGATTGGCTTGGACCGAGCTGACCCGGTCCTGAAGAGCAGAGACCTCCTCGATCAAGGTCTTAAACTGCTCGCGCAAGGACGCCATCTCTCGCTTCAGGGACCTCATCGCCGATGCTGAAGTGGCCGATGAAGCGGTGGATCCCGACGAAACGCTGCTCGCGCTCTGCTTGGGGGCAGGCGAGCTGTCCGGCTTGGTCTTGGCAGCCTGCGCGGCGGAGGCAAGCATCAGCATCAACACGGTCACTTGAAAGCTGCGGCGAAAGAGAGAACGCGCTTTCTTCATGTCCGTGGGCCACGGTGCCTGAAAGAAAACCGTGCGGCCCGTGGTGGGATGCGCGAATTCAATCGTTTCAGCGTGTAGAAGGGGCCTCGCCACGCCATAATCCCGCAACCACTTGTCGCTTGCGCCGTAGGTCTTGTCCCCCACGATCGGATGACCAATCGCGGCGCAATGCACGCGCAGCTGGTGGGTACGTCCTGTTTTGGGATAGAGATTCACAAGAGCAACCTCCTTCATGGCTTCGGTGACCTCAAAACGGGTCTCTGAGGGTCTGCCGGTCCCGGTGATCGCCATACGCGTCGGGACCTTCTTGGACCTTCCGACAGGGGCAGAAATGATTCCTGTTCTTTTCGGCGGAACACCCTGCACAAAAGCAACATACTGTTTTTTCACTTGTCTGTCATGAAACTGTCTGCCGACGGCTGTCTTCGCACTCGAGCTTTTGGTGACCACCAGCACGCCTGAAGTATCCTTGTCAAGCCGGTGCACCAGTCCCAGGCGGTCCATGGCCTCAAAATCGGACGGGGCTCCCGGTCCAAGATACTCGCGCACCCAGTCCACGAGCGTTTGCCCCTTATAACTCGGGGCCGGGTGCACGACAAGCCCCGCGGGCTTATCAAGAACGAGGAGCGCGGCGTCCTCGTAGAGGATGTCGGGCTCAAGCGTGCGTGTCATTTCTGGACGCCACTCGAACCAGAAAGATGCTCCCTGCCACCAGGACCGCTCCCAGAGCGATCAGTTGGGAGGGAGAAAGCCCCCCCAACGCCGCCCCGCGCTCATCGCCGCGGAAAAGCTCGATGAGAAACCGCAGGGCCCCGTACAGGAGAACATAGAGCCAGAAAATATCGCCACGCGTCTCTTTTCGACTCACGAGCATCCGCCAAAGGAAGATCGCCAAGAGCAGACACCCCGCCGATTCATAAATCTGAACGGGCTGAAGTTCGATCCCCAAGGGCGCTAGCGATGAGGGATCCTTGAATCGAACACCCCAAGGAAGGACCGTTGGCTTGCCGTAACAACATCCGGCGAACAAACATCCCCACCGCCCAATGCCCTGCCCGAGGGCCAGTGCCGGCGCGATCACATCCGCCACGTCCGAGACAGCGTAACCGCGGTAGCGTGTAAAAATGATTCCCACCACAGTTGCCAAGAGAAACCCGCCGTAAAAAACAAGCCCTCCTTCCCAAACCTTGAAGCTCTCCGCCGGATGCTCACGAAAGTAAGCCAAATTGATCAGGATGTAGAAGAGGCGCGCTCCCAAGAGGCCGCTGACCACCAAGATCGCAACCAAGTCCAGGAGAAAGGACTCCCCAATCTTGCGATAGCGGGCCGACGCCTTGGCCAAATACAACGACGCCACGAAAGCGAGCGCGACCATGGCGCCGTACGTCCGGATCGTCAAAGGTCCGAGATGAAAGAGGATCGGAAACATCAGAAGGCTTCCCTGAAAGATGCGTCGCACACGCAGGAGCAACGACCGGAGACCCACGACTTCCGTTCTGAGCCCTCGTTTCTTCGTGCTCGAAGAGCCGTCTTCCTCATGCCTTCCCCCTCACCAAGAACCGGACCTCCCATATTTATCTCTTGACCTCCTCTGCGCTTCCATGATGACGGTTGCCCCACCAGAGACCTATTACGATGCAGGCGGTTCCAACCGTGATCGCGGAATCCGCGATATTGAAGACTGGCCAGAGGCGAAAGTCGAGGAAATCAATGACCCGCCCATATTGAATGCGGTCGTAGATATTACCGAGCGCGCCCCCCAGGACCAACGCCACCCCGAGCGCGCCCCAAAATCCTCCTCGCTCCGAAAGACCACGCGCCCCGTAGAGAAGCGCCACCAAAATCAGCAAAGCCAAGATCAAAAGGGCTTTGTTATTGCCCTGGAAAAAACCAAAAGCGCTCCCTGTGTTTTGAACATAGGTCAGATAAAACCACGAGGTGATCGGACGACTTTCTTCCAGCACGAAATGGCGCACCACCCACATCTTCGATAGCCGATCGAGCAGGAGCACAGCACTGGCAATCGAGAGAATTCCTCCAAATCGAATGGCATAAAGTTTTTCACGTGATGTCATGCTTCGCATAAGGTCTCCCATTCTTGAACGGCTTCTGCACAACGCCGGCAAAGATCCGGACGCTTTGTAACAGATCCGACGTCTTTCTTATAAATCCAGCACCTCTCACATTTGGCGCCTTCCGCCTTCACGATCTCTACCAGGACGGATCCGACGCTCGCATCCAGGACGACTTCCGCCTGGCTGACGCCGATCACGCCCGAAAGTCCAGCCCCGTAGCGCATACAAAACTCGGCAAGCGGCGCTTCGGCCACCCGGATCTTGGCTTTGGCCTCACGTGGCGCCTTCAACAGGCCGGAGGTGCGCGCTTTCTCAAGTTCCCCCAGCACGCTTTGCCGCAGCGCCAGCAAGTTCTTCCAGCCTTCCATCCGTCTCTCATCAAGATACGCCGAATCCTCTTTCGGAAAATCCTCAAGTCCAATCGATTGCGGCCTGCCCAGGAAGCGCCAGCATTCCTCTGTTGTGAAGGGAAGAATGGGGGCCAGCAACCGGAGGAGCGCCTGGGCCAGCTGATGGAGCACGGTCTGTGCCGCTCGGCGCGACGAGGAGGCAGCAGGATCACAGTACAGGCGGTCCTTGATGACATCGAGATAGAAACTGGAAAGTTCGGCATTGCAGAAATTGACAAGCCTGCCGGTCACCCGGTGGAATTGGTACTCGTCATAGGCCTTCACGGCGTCCCGGATTTCTTCCTGCAGGCGATGCAGCACCCAGCGGTCCAGCTCCGTGAGGTCCTTGACCGGGGTGCCGTCTTGGGCAGGATCAAAATCGCCGAGGTTGTTGAGCAGGTAGCGAAAAGTATTGCGGAGCTTCCTGTAGTTATCAGCCAGACCCTTCAGGATCTCAGGAGAGAGGCGCACGTCGCCACCATAGTCGCTGGAGGCCACCCAGAGCCGCAGGATGTCCGCACCGTACTGCTTGATGATCTCGTCGGGAGAAATGACATTGCCGAGCGACTTGGACATGGGTCGTCCTTCTCCGTCCATCACAAACCCATGGGTCAACACGGACTTATAAGGCGCCTGATTTTGAAGCGCGACGGACGGTATGAGGGACACTTGAAACCATCCGCGGTGCTGATCGGAGCCCTCCAGATACAGATCGGCCGGATAGCCCAGTTCAGCCCGCGCTTGGAGCACCGCCGCCCAGGAAATACCGGATTCAAACCAGACGTCAAAGATGTCCGGATCTGTCGTCCGACGTGCGACGTCCGACGTCCTATTTGAATCAGTAGGCGTCGGACCTTGGACCTCGGACGGCAGTTCTGGGATTTCGGTGCCCCAGAGCCGCTGCCGCGACAGGCACCAATCCGGCCTTGTTTCCACCATGCCGGTGATCCGGTTGCGGCCAAACTCCGGATAGAAGGTGACCTTCTTGAGCGCCTCCAGAAGACGCGCGCGGAGGCCGTCTTTATCGATGTCCAGAAACCACTGTTCGGTCGCGCGAAAGATCACCGGCTTATGGCAGCGCCAGCAATGGGGATACGAATGGGGGACCTGGCCAGAATAGAGAAGCGCACCGTGATTCTGGAGGTGGTCCACGATCTTCGCGTTTGCTTTGAACACGTGTTCGCCCTTCCACTCCGGGACTTCCTCCGTGAAAAGCCCGCGGTCGTTGACGGGAGAAAGGACAGGAAGTGGCGGATGCTGCGCTTGTCCCAAGGCATAGTCTTCGCGGCCATGACCCGGCGCGATATGCACGAGCCCTGTTCCTGTGTCCATCGCGACAAATTCTGCCGGCAGGAGCGGCACCGTCCGCTGAATCCATGGATGGTGTGCCGATGAGTCCTTGAACCGAGAACCGGAGACCTCTTCAACGACTCGGCCTTGGAGTCCTGTTTTCTGGAGAAAATCATCCAGAAGTTTTTTCGCGATGATATAGCGAGAGCTCCCCTTTTTGTCATCCCCCGCGGCCGTCCCCCCGACACCTGGGGGACTGTCCCTCCCCATAGTTTCAAAGGAAGGGGACGTAAGCGGGGGATCCATCACGGACATGATGGATTCCCCCCTTAAGGCCGGGGGGAATGACGGCTGGAGTTGATGAGTCTCGTACAAGACATATGTTTCTGCCTTGTTGTATGCAATCCCGACATTGGCCGGGAGCGTCCACGGGGTGGTGGTCCAGATCACAAAAAATGTTCGGGCCTCTCGGGCGTGCGGGAAAGCCACGTAAATCGAAGGGGTGACATCCTGTTCATATTCAACCTCAGCTTCCGCGAGCGCGGTCTCATCGGTTGAACACCAGTAGACAGGCTTCTTCCCTTTGTAGACATAGCCTTTCTCGCGAAGCTCTTCAAACGTGGAAACGATCTTGGCCTTGTAGCGCTCCTCCATCGTGAGGTAGGGGTGGTCCCAGTCGCCCAGAACACCCATGCGCTTAAACTCCTGGCGCTGAATGTCAATAAAGCGCTGGGCAAAGGCTTTGGCTTGCTCTCGAAACTGGAAGCGGTCCACGTGGTGCTTGTCCTTCACTTTGAGCTCCTTCATGAGCTGGAGCTCGATGGGAAGGCCATGACAATCCCAGCCCGGCACATAGGGCGCATCGAAACCGGCCATGATCTTCGATCGCACAATGATGTCCTTCAGAATCTTGTTCAGGGCATGCCCCAGGTGCAGGTGGCCGTTCGCGTAAGGCGGGCCGTCGTGGAGGATAAATTTAGGATTGCCTTTGCGGCGTCGCAGCGCTTCCGGATAGACATTCTCTTTTTCCCATTGGGCCAGCCAAATCGGCTCCCGTTTGGGGAGATCGGCTTTCATAGGAAAATCCGTCTTCGGCAGGTTGACTGTTTTGGAATAGTCCATACGATTTAAACGATCGAAAGTGGGACGTTGGGAACAAGCAGGGAGAGCGTCTTCGAATACGGGGGCTTGACGGCCCCTCGTTCGGTGATGATGGCCGCGATGAATTCCGCCGGCGTCACATCAAAAGCCGGATGACGCGCTTTGATATTCGACGGGGCGATGGGCACCCCGCGGATCTCGGTCACTTCTTGCGTCGATCGCTCTTCAATCGGAATACCCTCTCCCGTCGCGGCGCGAAGGTCAATGGTCGACGTGGGCGCCGCGACGTAAAAAGGGATGTTGTGCTGACGCGCCAGCACCGCCAGGCTGTAGGTCCCAATCTTGTTGGCGGTGTCCCCATTGGCCGCAATGCGGTCCGCGCCCACGATGACCCCGTCCATCTTTTCGGTCTTCATAAAATGTGCCGCCATATTGTCCGTGATGAGTTCAAAGGGGATCTTTTCTTGCTTGAGCTCCCAGGCGGTCAGCCGCGCCCCTTGGAGATACGGACGAGTTTCCGTCGCCATCACTTTCTTAAGCTTCCCCTGCCGGTGGGCGGTCCACAGGACACCAAACGCCGTTCCGAGGCCCGCGGTGGCCAGGGATCCGGTATTGCAGTGCGTGAGCATCACGGCACCCTCGGGCAAAAGGGCCGCGCCGTATTCCCCCATGCGCTGATTGGCCAAGCGATCTTCTTCTTCGATCGCCAGAGCCTCCCGCTCGATATCGTGGGTCACCTCAACCACCGCGCGCATACGCTCAACCGCCCAGCGGAGGTTGACGGCCGTGGGGCGCGCCTCGAGAAGTCCGGTATAAGCCCTGGGTAAATCTTTCTGGCGGGCCGCCAGCACCACGCCGTAGGCCGCCACGCAGCCAATGGCTGGCGCGCCCCGGACCACCATGTCTCGGATCACGCGCGCCACCTCCTGCCACGTGCGGCATTTCACCCAGACCTTCTTCTGCGGCAAGAGGCGCTGATCCAGCACCAGAAGATGGCCGTTCTTCCATACAAAAGCCCGCGTTTTAGGAAAGGAATTCATGGTCTTCGTCCGACGTGCGACGTCCGACGTCGGACTTCGGACGTCGGACTTCGGACGGCTGTTTATGGAATCTCGTCCATCACTCTCTTGAGTTCGTCTTCTGAGCGGCCGATGACCTGAATCGTTTTTTCTCTGGCCTTTTCACCACGCATAATATGGATCGACTTGGGTCTGACATCAAAAAACTCCGCGAGATAACTGATCAGGACATGGTTGGCCGTTTCGCTGACTTCCGGCGTCACGACTTTGACACGGACCACACTGCCAATGCGTCCCACCACTTCATTTTCCATCCCATTGGGAATCACGCGTACACGAATGATCATTGAGACATTCTCCCTACCGTCACAGGGCCGTTGACGGACCCGCCGATGCGACGGATTAGTGTGATAGTTGAGACAGCTCTCTTGACCTCTCTTGGGCGCGCGTCAGCGCCTTTTGGAAAATCGCACGGACCTTCGCCCGTTCCATGATTTTTAATGCGGCCTCTGTGGTCCCTCCCGGGGACGTGACGCGAGCGCGCAGGGTCTTGAGCTCCTCCTGCGACTGCGCGAGAAGCACCCCTGCCCCTCGGATGGTTTGTCGAACGAGTTGATCCGCGACCTGCGGAGCAAGTCCCATGGTGATCGCGGCGTCCTTCATCGCTTCAGCAACATAAAATATGTAAGCCGGCCCTGAGCCCGAGACGGCTGTGACCGCGTCCATCGCCCGTTCCGGGATCGAAACAACAGCGCCCACCGTGCCCAGAATGCCCATCGCCATTCTCAGATGTGACTGCCGCGCGGCCTTGCCGCGAGCCAGCGCCGCCATCCCTAACCCCACAAGCGCCGGCGTATTCGGCATGACGCGAACAAGAGGGACACCTTTCGCTAAAAAGCTTTCCATCATCGCGGTTGTGACACCTGCCGCGATCGATAACACGAGTTGATTCTTTTTAATAACCGGACCAAGATCCTCTAAAACATCCTTCATGTGCTGGGGTTTGACCGCCAGCAGAATGACGCTTGCTCCACAAACAGATCGACGGCTGTCGGCGCTTGTTCTAACTTTGTAGCGCCGCTGGAGTTTCACAAGCTGATCGTGGCGGATGTCACAGACAACGATTTGGGAGGGCTTCCAATGGCCGGACTTGAGAAGACCCGCGATCAGAGCCTCACCCATATTCCCGCCACCTACAAACACAATTTTCTTGGTCATCTAATACAGGAATCTGTCGTAAATTATAGTCGATTTTAGGTGGGAGGCGTTAGGGCTTATTTCAGACTACCCTTCTTGGCGAACACCAAAAAGGGCAGTGCCAAGACGTACCATCGTGGAGCCTTCTTCAATGGCGGTTTCGAAGTCGGAGGACATGCCCATGGAGAGGGTGTCGAAGGAGGATCGTTCCATGCCGATGGAGCGGATCCGACAATTGGCAGCAGCGGACTCGAAGAGTTTGTAGAGCGTTTTGAAATAAGGCCTGGAAGCCTCGCCAACGGCTGAAAGCGGGGGAATGCCCATGAGCCCGCGGATTTCAAGGGCCGGAAACTCGAGAAGCTGAGAAAGGAATTCAGGCAGCAACTCAGGCCGTAGCCCCGATTTGGTGAGCTCGGATGATATTTTCACTTCAATAAGACATTTCTGTTTCTTGCCCTGCGCCTCGGCGTGCCGATTGATGTCTCGCGCAAGTTCAAGCCGGTCCAGCGATTGGATGACGTCAAAGAAGCCGACCGCTTTTTTAGCTTTGTTGGACTGGAGGGGTCCGATCAGGTGAAACAGGGGAGGGGTGGCCGCAGCGAGCGGCATGCCAGCGTATTTCGACAGCGCTTCCTGAACACGGTTTTCTCCAATGTCCCTGAGACCCGCCTGAAGAGCCGGACGCACCCGCTCCAAGGAGAAGGTTTTGGTCACCGCGACAAGCGTAATCGCTTCCGGCTTACGGCCTGATTTTGCCGCCGCCCTGGCGATCCGCTCTCGAACTCTCGAAAGATTCAGCAGGATTTCACTCATCACTCAGGGCCTGGCCCTCTTGGCTGTATCCGGAATACACCACGTATAACTTCCCGCGCACAGCAATCGGTCAGGAACAGTCCCGTCCGGACATCCATCCTCCGGCTCTGGAACATAATAGCTAACCCGCATCGCCTTGAGCGAGGAGAGGCAACAGGGCGTATCCTTCCTTCCCATGCAAGCGTTATGCAGCCGACTGTAGAGCTTTTCCTTCATCTGCTCGCTCAGTCCTAGACCGTCACGACGCGCCTTGGTCAGGAGCTTGGTACCCATGCAGCGATGGGTGAAGACGTTTCCCCATTCCCACCGCGCAAAGACAAGATAGGACTGACCGGCGGCCAAGGGCAAATCACAGCGATCTCCGGAGTCTTCCACGGCGATTTTCATTTCCGTCGAAGGAGAGCCTTTGAAGATTTCATTCACATCAAAAGTCACCTCGCGACGATTTTTCTTCAGTGCGCGCACTTCAGCGACGACACCGGTGAAGGCATACGTGGCTTCATCAAGATGCTCTTTGGGCGTCATGGGTTCACACGCGCAAGAAACATCGTCCGGAGACGTGGTGCTCAAGCTCGCACCCACACCAGGGCCTGGCGGCCTCTCGGAAGCAGGCGCGGCAGAGGAGGAGGCATGCGCGCGCCATTGTTGGCCGACGTCGAGCACGGTCTCCGCGAAGGCCCAAGGCGCGCAGAGCGCGACAGAGAAGACGAGATACCCCCAAACCGTCTTATTCAAGTGAAAGGTTGATCAGGAAGGCGATGATCCAGAGGATGATGGGGAGGGCTCTCCTCAACCCTTTGACGATGGAGGCTCGCGATGTCTTTTCTGATGCGATCGTACGGATTTCCACCCACGGCACAACACCCCCACGGAACCACCCCGTCAGGCGAATTTCCCCTTTGAGAATCTGGCCTGGGTTGCTCAGCCCGAAGAGGCGCGGCAAAATGTCCCAACGGGCTATGCGGTTTAAGGCGATCGTCATCTCTCCCTGCTTGAAGATCAATAAGCTCTTGTGCTGGGCCTCCTCAGCCGGAAGAACTGTCCCCTTGAGAGCGACCGGAATTCCTTTCCAACCCCGAGGGCCTTTCGTTTCAAGAAGATTGGCAAGAGTCGCCTCCTCGTGTTTCTTGAAGGGATACATTCGAAGACTCCGGGCCAACATCCCAAGGGCCCATCCCATGATTCCCCAGAGAATCGCGGGTTCTCCCTCAAAACCAAATTCTCGGAAAGAGCTCAGCACCACACTCAGAATGCCCAAACCCCAAGGCAGCCAAAAACCGACATGATCAAACGGTTCCCCCGGCACCTTCTCCTTCTTCGGCCTGCGGGCTGGCGCGGGCTTCGGAACGGACGCCGGTTTTGGAACGGGCGCGGGCTTGGGCGCAGGAGCAGGCTTGACTGGCGGAGCTGATGTCGGGGCCGGAATCGGCGCAGGTTTGGGAGCGGCGAGAGGCTCTTTCTTCTTTTCCTCCTTCTTTGCCGGCGCGGGAGCCACTGTTTTCGCGGATGTCGATGTCTTGCTTGGCTGGGGGTTCCATGCCTGTTTGAAGGATTCCCAAAGACTTATTTTCTTTTTCGCGACATAGGAGATGGGAGTGACGACTTTCGGAACCGGTTTGGGCTGCGGCATTTGTTCGGGCACGGGAAGCGCTTTGATCTCCAGAACAGGCTCCATTTTTGGAATGGCCTTGGGCTCGGCTTTGGGCTCGGGTTCAGGCTCAGGCAATGGCACCGGCTTGGGCTGCGGCATTTGTTCCGGCACGGGAAGCGCTTGGGTTTCCAGAACAGGCTCCATTTTTGGAATGGCCTTGGGCTCGGCTTTGGGCTCGGGTTCAGGCTCAGGCAATGGCGCCGGCTTGGGCTGCGGCATTTGTTCCGGCACGGGAAGCGCTTGGGTTTCCAGAACAGGCTCCATTTTTGGAATGGCCTTGGGCTCGGCTTCGGGCTCGGGTTCAGGCTCAGGCAATGGCACCGGCTTGGGCTGCGGCATTTGTTCCGGCACGGGAAGCGCTTGGGTTTCCAGAACAGGCTCCATTTTTGGAATGGCCTTGGGCTCGGCTTCGGGCTCGGGCTTTGTTTCAGGTTGAGGCCCGAGCCTCAGTTCCGGTTCAAGAGAATGCTGGGGTTCTGGCAGAGACTCAAGTATTGGTTCTGGAGCGATAAAGAGTTCATCTTCGATGTACGGCGCGATGATGGGTTTCTCCTCCGTCTCCGTCTCCGTCTCCGTCATCGGCGGAGGACTTGGAGGAGTTTCCCGGATGGGTTCCGCTTTGGGCGGCTCGGCCACAGGTGGTTCTTCTTTGGCTGTCTCTTTGGGCTCGGGCCGCTGGGGTTCCGGCGTCGGGGCCGCAGCGGGAGGACTGGGCGGCGACACAGGCTTCATGGACGGCGGTTCGGGCGACACGGGGCCAGGTGTCTCAAAGCCTTCCAAGCTCAGGCTTTGAAGGTCAAAATCGAAATCGGAAGGTTCAAGGGGTGGAAGAGGATAGTTCATACCGGGGGGCCATTCAGGAGGCACCGCAGGGGTCTTTGGCGGCGGTGCCGTCGGAGGCATCGCGCGCAGAGGCGCCGATGAAGCAGGCTTGGTAGACGGCAGCGCCGGCAGGTCCCATGGCGCTGGCTGCTGGGGAATGATCTTTCTTTGCGGTTGTGGCGGAGCCTTCTGTTTCTTACTCAATCGGTCTGCGAGCTGATCGAAAAGTTTGGCAAACGACCGAACAAGACTCCCAAAACCTGAGTCCACATGGATGACGCTGGGTGTGGGAAGCACGGGCAACGACGGCACCCATGGGTTTTCCATGGAAAGCCTGACCGATGATTCAATGGCCTGATCGAGCCCCTCTAAGGTGTCGAGATGGGTCCAATAACTTTGGCATCCCGTACAAAGGGAGAAAATAAGACCCCTGCTGCGCGCGCTCCCATCGGAGAGTTTTTGCGAACACTGGGGACAAGAACGGTCCGTCGGCAGGAGAAGGAATCGGGTTTCCTCAAGCACTTGGGCGCATTCGGCTGGGTCTTGGCTGAGCGAAAGGAGAAGGTCGTGGTGAATAAAGATTCCACCACAGGAAGGGCAATTGAACCAATTTCCGGAAGGCGCGCTAACTGCGTCGAGGTTTTGTCCTTCGCAGTTAGGGCACTTCAAGGGAGAAGCCGAGATGCTCATAGCGCGACTTAAAGCATATCAGCGAATCGAATCGATTTAAAGGACTAAACTATACTCCGTGGCCCTGCTTGAACGCGCCGCCATGGCGGCCGAGGTGCCGGACGCCGAGATTTTTAGTACCCGGGTTCTTTGTGCGCGCGGCCTTGCGCGCAGCGTTCAGGTTCGAGCGTTGCTGCTTAACCAGCCATTTTGGTTTTTTACTTCCCATATCCAGCTCCTTTTAAATCGAAATTGCAGGCTAGAGTATACTCAAATACAGTCGATGGTTATGTGATTTTTTATTCGTCCTGGGCAAGGAAGAGCACCTCCAAACCGGAAGAAACCATCGCTCCCCGAAAGGGTCATCCTCCCGCAAGGCTCTTCCCTTAGAGCCCCCCGAAAAGATCAGAATTCGCGGAGGGAACATGACAACCGGGAGCTTGATGCGAAGTGGTCAAAACGACCGATGACGCCCCGAAGAGCCCTGTTTCCTCAAGGGCGCAGGATAACCCTTGAAAAAAGGGCTCTTACGTACAAAAAATACCCATGCGCTCGATTGTCTGGTGGACGGTGTGGGGACTCGTATTGGCCATTAGCTTGCTGGGCCTCCTTGAATTTCAGCGCAGCCGCTATTTTCTCGTTTTAAGCATTCCGCTCCTGACCGGTGCCATCGCGGCTGCCATCCACCGATTGGAGCACGAGTACCGACATGCTTTGGAACACGCCAAGTGGGCCGTCGTGAGTGCTCTGTTCCTGTTGGCCGCCATTGGCTTCCTTTATCTCAAGGCACGCGCCTACGGTCCGTTTTCAACCGCAACCTCTCATAAAGCGCTTTTGGGCACAACGTTCGGGATGTCGTTGCCCGAAGTTGAACGCAAGCTCGGCCGCAAGCTCCGTGAGCGAAGCGTCGAAGGCGCTCTGCAGGAGCGGGCGCACGAATGGCTCTGGGAGGCCCTGCCGATACCGCAAGGGCGAAGCGGTGAACAATACAGTTTGCCGGTCATGGTTTATGGAACGCGGAGCCGGGTCACCTTTTATTTCGAGAGGCGCAAATTAAATCGTGTCGAATTGCAGTTCCTCCCCATGAACAAGAATGAGGCGTCGGTCATCCGAGTGAAGCTCCACGAGGAGCTCTTGAAAGAGTACGCGCTTTCGAAGGAAAGAGCGGAGCGTGAGCTGACCGAAAGACGCTACACGAAAGAAACCGTTGAAGCGACGGTGGTCATGGCCCCAGGGTCTGACCGCCTGGTGAATATTCGCGTGTTGCTCGAGTATCTCCCCACCGTCGAAGAAGCGCCAGCGCCGCTCAGAGCCGAGGCCAACATCTTCTAAATGCAGAAGCCCCCGGCCATGAAGGGCCGGGGGCTTCTGTTTAACTATTATCTATTTGCTATTTTAGTCGTTCGCCTTCAATACATGTCTCCGCCGGGCATTCCGCCGGGCATGCCGCCGCCGGCCGCCGCGCCCTTCTTCTCCGGAATGTCCGTAATCAGGACTTCCGCTGTCAGAAGCAGGCTTGCGATCGAGGCCGCGTTCTGGAGGGCCGTGCGGACCACCTTCGCCGGGTCCACAACACCCTGCTTGAGGAGGTCGCCGTACTCCACCGTCTCGGCATTTAAGCCGAAGTTGAGGTCGGAGCTGGCCCGGACTTTGTCGACCACGACCGAGCCCTCAACGCCCGCGTTTTCCGCGATGCGGCGGATGGGGGTTTCCAGGGCCTTGCGGATGATGTTGATGCCGGTCTGCTCATCCACATCAGCGCCTTTCAAGGACTTCAGGTCGTCGGCCGCGCGCAGAAGCGCGGTGCCGCCGCCCGGAACGATTCCCTCTTCAACGCCCGCGCGGGTCGCGTGCATGGCGTCTTCAATCTTGAATTTCTTCGCCTTCATTTCGGTCTCGGTAGAGGCCCCGGCCTTAATGAGGGCCACGCCGCCGGCCAACTTCGCAAGGCGTTCCTGGAGTTTTTCCTTGTCGTAGTCGGACGTGGTGTCTTCGATCTGCTTTTTGAGTTGAGCAACGCGCTTTTCCAGCTCTTTCTTGTCTCCGCCGCCGTCCACAATCGTCGTGTTTTCTTTGTCCACGATGATGCGCTTGGCGTGGCCGACCATGGTGACTTCGGCCTTCTCGAGCTTGATGCCCAGTTCTTCGGAAATGACCTTGCCGCCGGTCAAGACCGCGATGTCCTGAAGCATCTCTTTGCGTCGGTCGCCGAAGCCGGGGGCTTTCACCGCCGCGACTTTGAGGCGGCCTTGAAGCTTATTAACCACCAAGGTCGCTAGCGCCTCGCCTTCGACCTCTTCGGCCACCAGCAGAAACGGCTTATTGCCGGTCTGCAAGAGCTTTTCGAGGAAGGGAAGGATTTCGTTTAACGCGCTCACCTTTTTGTCGGTAATGATGACGGCCGCGTCTTCCAGGACCGTTTCCATTCGTTCGGGGTCGGTCACAAAGTAAGGCGACACGTAACCGCGGTCAAACTTCATGCCCTGGACCTTCTCAATTTCGGTCCTCGCGGACTTACCCTCTTCGACGGTGATGACGCCGTCTTTGCCAACGGCTTTCATCGCGTCCGCGATGAGCTTGCCCACTTCCCGGTCATTGGCGGAAATCGTCGCGATCTGCTCGATCTCCTGGTCTTTGACGGGCTTGGACAGTTTCTTGATGAAGGTGACAACAGCTTCAACGGCTTTTTCAATGCCGCGCTTGACGTGCATGGCGTTGGCTCCGGCCGTGATGTTGCGCAGACCTTCGTTCACGATGGCTTGCGCCAGGACGGTCGCGGTGGTGGTGCCGTCGCCGGCGACGTCGTTGGTCTTCGAGGCCACTTCTCGCACCAGCTGAGCCCCCATGTTTTCAAACGGGTCTTCCAGCTCGATTTCCTTGGCGATGGTAACGCCGTCGTTGGTGATGGTGGGGGATCCGAACTTCTTGTCGAGCACCACGTAGCGGCCTTTCGGGCCCATCGTGATGCCTACGGCGTTCGCCAGCTTATCCACGCCCGATTTAATGGCGCGCGCGGCTTCGTCTTGATACTTGAGTTGTTTGGCCATAACTTTCTCCTTATTTTGTCATTCCCGCGAAAGCGGGAATCTATCTTCATGGATCCCCGCCTGCGCGGGGATGACAGATCTATTCGACAATGCCGAGGATATCGTCCTGATGCATGATCAGGTATTCCTGGCTGTCCATCTTGATCTCGGTCCCCGAATATTTGCCATAGAGGACTTTATCGCCCGCTTTGACATCCATGGGGATGAGTTTCCCGTCTTCTCCGATTTTCCCTTTACCCGCCGCGATCACTTCGCCTTCTTGGGGCTTTTCTTTCGCGGTGTCCGGAATGATGAGACCGGAGCGTACTTCGTCCTTCTTCTCAATGGGCTTCACGATGACGCGATCGCCCAGGGGACGTAAACGAACTGCGGTTGCTGCTGCCATACGTAACCTCCTGATGTTCGATTAATGTGGAGTAGTAGCACTTCGACTACGGTTAGCACTCCCAATTTCTGATTGCTAATTCTACGGATTAGCTGGCAGCCTGTCAAGGCGTCTGCTAATTAAGAACTTTGCTGTATAATGCATGGACGTTGGAGGCAGACAGCGCCTCCAACGCAGAATCTGGATAGAATGGAGCCCTGCTCAGGACGCGATGCCGATACTCCCCCTTTCCTCTTTGAAGCCCGGACAACAGGCGGTTGTTGACCACCTTGATATGCCGGAGGACATGAGCCTCAAGCTCATTGAGTTGGGTTTTTGCCCGGGGGAATCGATCAGATTTATCCGGAAGGCGCCGTTCTGGGGCCCTCTTGAAATTGAGCTCATGGAATATCGCCTCTGTATCCGGAAGTCTGAGGGGGACCTGATTTATGTACGCGTCCAGGACGGGACACATGGATAAGAGCCTCTGCGCCAAGACCCCCTCGCGTGTGGTCCTGGCCATCGCGGGCAATCCCAATTCAGGCAAGAGCACCCTCTTTAACCGGTTGACCGGCTTGCGCCAAAAGGTGGGGAATTTCCCGGGGGCCACCGTTGAAAAGAAAACCGGTGAATTTGAAACGGAGAAGACGTCGGTCGAGCTCATCGACCTGCCGGGCACCTATAGCCTGATCCCCAAATCCGAAGAGGAACGCATCGCCTCCGAAATCATCCTGGGCACCTTGAAGGAGATCGACAAACCGCAAGGCGTCCTCTGTTTGGTCGACAGCACCTGCCTGGAAAAAAGCCTTTACCTCGTTCTGCAAGTCATTCAGATGGGGGTTTCCACGGCGCTCCTTTTGAACATGCGCGATGAGTTGGCGCGGCGGGGCTCGGCGATTGACATTCCGAAGCTCTCGAAGGAGCTCGGCATTCCTGTCGTGCCGCTTTCGGCCACCCAAGACGAAAACTTCGACGCGCTCCTTGACCTCATGGACGGCTGGCCTAAAACGGAGCCTCCATCCTTTCAACGGCTTCCTATCCTTCCCAGCACGAAGGATGTGATGGCGATCCGTCGCCGGGCCCGAGACATCGCTGACCGCGTGATCCTGAAACCGCTGCAGCCGCACCCCTGGTCAGACCAAGTCGACACCTTCGTGATGCACCCCGTGTGGGGGTCCCTCCTGTTTGGGATCGTGGTGATGACCGTCTTTCAGGCCATCTTTTCGTGGGCCAAGCCGTTCATGGATGCCATCGATTCTGGATTTATGGCGATGTCGACTTTCGTCCGTCACACGCTGCCGGAGGGATTCTGGAATGATTTTGTGTCGGACGGCGTGATCGCTGGCGTTGGATCGGTCTTGGTTTTTTTGCCGCAGATTTTGATTGTTTTTTTCTTTATCGCCATCCTGGAGAACCTCGGGTATCTCCCCCGCGCGGCGGCGGTGATGGACCGAGTGCTGAGTGTCATTGGCCTACAGGGGAAGTCTTTTCTGCCGCTGATAAGCTCCTATGCCTGCGCCATCCCTGGCATCATGGCAACCCGCACGATTGAAAACCGCCATGACCGGCTGGCCACGATCTTTGTGGCGCCCTTTATGACGTGCAGCGCGCGCCTGCCCGTCTACGCGCTTCTGATCGGTGCCTTTGTCCCCGACATCCCCCTCTTGGGCAATTTCTTTGGTCTGCGCGCGCTGACTCTCCTGGGTCTCTACGCCGTGGGCTTTGGGGCGGCACTCGGCACCGCCTGGATCCTGAAGAGTTCGATTCTTAAATCCTCCACCACCCCTTTCTTTATTGAGATCCCTCCCTTCCGTATACCGGATTTTAAAGTGATCGTTCTGCTCATGTGGGATCGTACCAAAGTTTTTTTGCAGCAGGCGGGCACCGTGATTCTCCTGGTCAATATCGTCCTCTGGTTTCTCATCAGCTATCCCAAGAAACCGGGACCGGAGGGGATCCGGCATTCCTTCGCCGGGCAGATTGGCACGCTGATCGAGCCCGTCATCCGCCCGCTGGGCTTCGACTGGAAAATTGGCATTGGACTTCTTTCCGCCCAGGCCGCTCGGGAGGTGATCGTGAGCACCCTCCAGACCATTTATCGCGTGGACAACCACCAGAAGGACCGCACGACCCTCCAAAAAGCGCTCCGGTCTGGCATGACGCCGCTCTCAGCGGTGTCGCTGATGATCTTTTTTGCTCTGGCCATGCAATGCATGTCGACTTTGGCGGTTGCCCGCCATGAAACCGGCGGCTGGAAAATCCCCATGATGATGTTTATCTATATGAACACGATCGCTTGGCTGGTCTCGTTTACGGTCTATCAGGTCGGGCGCGCTCTGGGGTGGGGTTCGGGCTAGAATCTAAAGTTTCGCAACCGGCATCGCGATCATGAGGTGCATGAGAGCCTCCGCGAGGGTGGCGCACGACCGTTGGTTCACATCTCTCTTTTTGACCTTCAAACGGCGATGCTCAAGTGTAAAGTGCTCCGGGACCCCTTCGCGCGTGATGTTCCCCCAAAACTTGACTTCGATAATTCCAGCAACTTTTGCCGAACGCAGCTCACTTAAGAGCCCGCGCGGGGCATAGGACGGCCGAACGGTAAAAACATCTTGGGTCCCCACGGCTTGAAAACCATCCTTCTTGAGATACTGAACCATATACGTCTCCAGACGCCGATTGGTGGCCGCATCGGACTGCAGACAGACCACGACTGTCTTTTCTTTCTTCGTTTGCTCAATCTGCAAAGACATATACCGCGCCGTATCATAAGCCGGGTCAGGTGAGGGCGGCCCAGAATGCGCGCATCCGCACAGGAGAGCGCTGACCAGGAGCATGAAAGGCAGAGGAGACAGGCGCGTGCTTCGAACTCGCATAGGCTATAGCATACTATGTCGGTGGGATGTCGGGTGTGAGTGTTCGCGCAAGAGGGCATCGCCATGCGATCGAGCGTCCTGAACAGCGAGCGGGCCATCCAGCTGGACATCGCGATCATGAGGGCCTTTATGAAACTCCGGCATGCGGTGCTGGCTCACCAAACCATCGCGCGGCCCCATCCACCCCTCGATCGCGTAATTCTCCTTTACGTCAAACATGGATCTAACAAAGGACGGATCCGCCATCCGCTAGCGTTGATCCACCTCACGGTTCCAAAGCTCCGCCGCATAGCTCCTGTGATCCGCCGTCCGCTGTCTCCGCCCCGACTGGAAGAAGTAACGGAGTAACGGGGTAACGGAGTAACGGGGTAACGGAGTAACGGGGTAACGGGGTAACGGAGTATCGGAGTAACTGCAGGATCGCAGTAAGGGCCGTGACTCCGATACACCGATACTCCGGTACACCGTTACGCCTTCAGGCTGTGACTCCGATACACCGATACCCCCATACTCCGATACGCCCATCTCCCCGTCACCGCCCCTCGCTGTCTCCGCCGTATGGTCCCGAAGATCCGCCGTACGGTAGCGTAGATCCGCCGCCGGCCGTCTCCGCCGTTCGTCGTCTCCGCCCCCCCGCCGTCTCCACCGTCCGTCTCGCTGCTGCGATTGACACCATTCGGCGTATCTAAGCTGTGCCGGAAAACCAAAACTCTCACCACTGTTGAGAGAAATCCTACGACCCAGGGACAGGCCCGAGGTCTGTCCCAGGGATGTCCGGTTCTTTCTCATATTCCGTCTAAGGTGTGAATAAAGATTGGGTTTTTGCATCTAAGGGATAGGAGGCAAAGGCGATGAATCGCAAGCTCTATCCACTTGTATATACACTTGTCCTACAGTATACTGATCAGGCCCGTCGATGAAGCCGCTGCGGTGGAGCGCGGACAAAAGCGACTGGCTGAAGCGGGAAAGAGGAGTGTCCTTTGAGGAGCTGACCCTCTCTCCTATGGTCGATCTGCTCCAACATCCAAGCCGGCCCCATCAGAGGATTTTGCTGTTCGCGTATGAGCATTATCTGTGGGCCGTGCCGTATGTAGAGACCGAAGCCGAATGGTTTTTGAAGACAGCCTACAGAAGCCGCAAGTTTACAGCCATCTACCGCAGAAAGGGACTCCTCCTATGAAACGGATGAAGCTTACCAAGGAAGAAAGAGAGATTGAGAGGGCCGCTTCAGAATTCATTCCTGTCAGCCGGGGGACGTTCGAAGAAATGGCCAGGGCCATTGCCGAGCATATTTCAAAGCGGAAAAAAGACGCCGTGCTCAATATCCGGATTAATAAAGGCGATCTCAACAACCTCAAAGCAAAAGCGAAGAGTTTCGGTATTCCCTATCAGACCTTCATCTCCGAAATTCTTCACCACCACGCCGCCTGACCATGAGCCCGCACGCCTTACTCGATCGACGGAAGCATCGGAGCCACTTTGTCCGCGGGCAACGGGTTGCGCTCGACAAAGATGTGGCAGAACTCTACGGAGTTTCGCTGGGGCGACTGAGAGGTACGGTCAAGCGCCATATCGCGCGGTTCCCCTCCCCTGAATTCATGCTGGAAGAGCACCACCCGTACTACTTCACCGAAAGTGGAATCCTGATGGTATCCTGCGTACTCCGCAACTCAAATGCCGCCAAAATCAGCGTCGCCATCGTCCGCGAACTGTTCAACTTTAACTCAAACTAAATTCCTCGGCCCGTCGCTGACACGCCGACCCGCCGATTCGCCGTCCGCCTATTCCGCCGTCTCCGTCTGAGGAATGAATATTTCCCGCCTTTTCGCATCTAATGGATAGGAGGATATAGATGGCAATTCCGTACGGTCAATTGCTGGGCGAAATCAAAGAGCGCATCCGGTCGGCGGCAGCCCGCCGGTGGGGATCCTCCGTGGAAATGGGGCTTGCATAATGGTGCTATTTATGGCACCCTATTTAGCACCAACTCATCCTTCTCAACCCAGGAGCGCTCTTATGGATCTCCAGCGTGACATCAAGTCGGTGACCGACTTAAAGCTTCGGCCGGCGGATATTCTTTCCACCGTCAATCGCACCCGCCGGCCCATGATCATCACACAGAACGGACAGGCGAAGGCGGTCGTTCAGGACGTGGAGAGCTACGAACTCACCCGCAAAGCCCTCCTCCTGCTCAAACTCACGGCGCAAAGCGAGGCCGATGTCCGCTCGGGACGCGTCATCCGCCACAAAGAACTTTCACAGCTCATCGAAAAGAAATTATCGTCGCATGAATGAGCCCGCGGCCTACGACGTTCTCTGGTCAGAAGCCGCCAGGCAGGACCTTGAGCATATCGTCGCCTTTGTCTCGGAGCGCAATCCACTCAATGCCGGGAGGCTGTGGCGCAAAATCGAGAAGCGCGTAGGGACGCTTACCTCCGTTCCCTATCGCAGCCGGCTGGTCCCTGAACTCAAAGCCATCGGCCTTGATGTCTATCGTGAGATCGTGATCGATCCCTACCGCATCCTCCTGCGCGTCCAGGGAAAGAAGGTCTATGTCCATGGGATCTTCGATGGCCGACGGGACCTCGAGGAAATTCTCTTCCAACGCCTTACCCGCTAGCCCGAAATCTTCCATTGACCAGGTCCTGCCGTCTGAACCTGCCGCACTTTTTTGTCCCCTCTCCCGCCGCAAGGTGGGAGACCCGCGCTTCCGCAATTTCCTATAGCGCGTCCCGTCCACCCTGCGGGTGGAGGGACAGCCCCTACGGTCGCCCCTGGCGACCTGTCGGGGCGCTGGTTCCACGGTCGTAAGTGGGAGGGTAAAGGGTGAGGGCACAGCCTCATCTTTCGACGGAGCCTTGCCCTCACCCCCGCCTCGCCAGACATCCGGCGAGTCGCCGACAGTCTTGGCGACCTCTCCGGCGTTCCGCGGGCGAGGGTGTTCCATAGAACCGAGCGTAATATGAAAGCGGGCCTCAAGAGAGTTATAAACAAGGCTGTCGGTAAAGACACCTTAATAACCCCAGGAGGCCCAAAATCATGATATCCATCGGCATTGATCATCACAAGAAGTATTGTCAGGTTGTGGCTATGAGGGAGTCTGGCGAGATTGTATGGGAAGGTCAAGTCCCCACACGGCGAGAAGGTCTTGCACAAGTTAAAGAGGCGATTCCTCCAGGAGAACCGGTGCAAAGTGTATTGGAATCTGGACGGAGCTGGGGCATTGCCTATGACATTCTGGAAGATCTCGGGATGAATCCGGTGTTGGCCAATCCGTACAAAACTCGGTTGATCGCGGATTCGTACATCAAGACGGACAAGATTGATGCGACGGCACAGGCGGTGTTGTTGCGATTAGGGATGACGCCGATGATTCACGTTCCCGCGCGTGACCGACGAGAGCAGAAGTCGTTATTGCGACATCGATTGTGGTTGGTCAAAAGCCAAACGCTGATCAAGAATCGGATTCATGATTTACTGGACCGGCTGCATGTGGACGTGCCCAAGCGCAGCGATCTGTTTGGGGCTCATGGGAGGGCGTGGCTGAAGGAGTTGATTCTTCCCGAGATGCATCAACACCTGCTCAAGTCGCATATGGCCTTGTTGGATGAGGTTCGGCTTCAGGTCCGAGCAACCGAAGAGTGGATTGATCGTGTCTTAAGCGAACACCCCTTACGAGAGCTTGTCGATTCTTTTCCTGGGGTAGGCAAGATCTTGAGCGCCCTGATGTCGCTGGAAATTGACCAGATCGAGCGATTTCCGTCGGCTTCGCGCTTTGCGTCTTACTGTGGGTTGGTGTGTAGCACGTATAGCTCAGGCGGTAAAACGTACCACGGGGGATTGATCCCGTCCTGCAATCGATACCTGCGCTATGCGTTTATTGAGGCATCGTGGACGGCTGTTCAGGTGTCTCCCTATTTTCGATCGTTCTATCAGCGTTTGAAGACACGGAAGACCGCCTCAGTCGCGATTGTGGCGGTGGCGCGAAAGATGGCAGAGATTATGTGGGTGTGCTTAAAGAACAAGCGGAAGTACCAAGAGAAAGTGTATCGATTTGGTCGAGTCGCCTTGTCGAAATCTTAACGGGCGGTTGCGTTTAAACTGAGCGTAAGGGACTCGACCTCGAACTATTACAGTGTCCAGACGATGTGGACGAAGAAAAGTGTGAGTTCAGCTTAACGACAAACGTCGGGGCGAACACCGAGGACGCTTACCACACTTTAAAAGGCCTTCAAAGAAAGAAGGCAAAGAGGGAGCTTTGTTTCTGGCAGAAATTACTTGCGCCCGCTTTCAGAAAAAGATTCCGAGTTAACTCAGGCCGTCACCCCGGCGGATGCCGGCCAGGATGGTTTTGAGCCCTTCCTGGGGCGTCTGTCCGGGTTGTTCCCATGTGGCAAACGGCACGGCTTGGGTCATGAAACTGTCCGCGCCGTAGATCCAAGCGTACACATCCTTGGGGGTCCCGCGGACCGCGATCGCTTCCAATTCCTTTTCTTCCGCGGGAGACTTCGGCAAATGAAGGCCTGTCCCGGGTCCTGCGTCCCGCGTCTCGAGTCCCGCGTCTGCCGTTTCGCCCCGTCCCCGCGCCTGCCCGCCGCGCCGTAGTGGCGGGTCCCCGTGTCTGCCGCTCACCGTCTCCGTCTGAGAAGTGAATATTCTCTGACTATCTGCATCTAAGGGATAGAGGGCAGTGCGATGGCCCCAAGAATCGACTGTTGATGATATTCCTTAGATGGAATATACTGGAGAGGCGGACAGAATGGACGTTGGGTATTTTCCCAACTGGACAGACGGGTTTGTCAAAGACTTCATCGATGAGCTGAAAAATGATGGCCAACGCAGGAAAGCGGTCGCCAAGCTTGATTTGGATATCCTGACGCTGCAGGAATATTGGCCGGCCAGGCTCAATGTCAGCGTGCGTCCGATGAAAGGCCATGAACCCTTATGGGAACTCAAACGGGAGTATCAGGGTGTTGCCTATCGCATTTTCTTCTGTTTAAAGGGGCGGGAGTTGTGGCTTCTGCACGCCATCGAGAAGAAGACGATGAAGACCCCTCGGAGGGATCTGGACTTGGCGTTTAGGCGCATGGCGGATATCTTGTCGGGGAAGGTTCAAAAACCATGATCAAAAAGACATCATCGCCCTTTGAGAGGGACACATGGAAGCACGTTGAGGAAGACCGCGAGTTTGCTGACGCTTTCTTTGCGGAATTGGCCGACAGGCCGCTGGCCGTCCAAGTCGCACTCCTCCGGCGAATGCGGGGCATTTCCCAAGTGGAGCTCGCCGCACGCATGCATGTGACTCAGTCCTTTCTCTCCAAGCTGGAGAAAGAAGACTCCAGCCACCTTGTCGGTCTTTACGAAAAGCTCGCGAAACTATTGAAGGCGCGCCTGGCCATCATCCCAGAAGGCGCAAAGATTGTCTCTTCGAGGAAATCGTTCAAACCCCATCGTAAGGCAGCCTGATCTCGATGAGCCCGCACGCCTTACTCAATCGACGGAAGCAGCGGAGCCAGTTTGTCAGCGAGCAAAGCATACTCCACACCTCAAAGGCCGCCAAAATCAGCGTCGCCATCGTCCGCGAACTGTTCAACTTTAACTCAAACTAAATTCCTCGCCGCGCCTGCCCGCCATGCCGTAGTGGCGGGTCACCGCCTCGCCCTCGTCGCCGACCCGCCGATTCGCCGTCCGTCGATTCCGCCGTCTCCGTCTGAGGAATGAATATTTCCAACAGTTTCCCATCTATCCCGATCCTCCTATCAAGCGCTATGCGCGATATAGCCGGGATTACCCCGGCCTATAGCTGTGATTGAAGGAATCGGGGTAAGGGATAGGAGGCCTCTATGAACGACTCAACTCTGCCGGACGATCTTCAAAGCCGTATCTACCGTATTCGAGGACAACAAGTGATGTTGGATTCAGACTTAGCAGCACTCTATGGTGTAGAAACGTTCAACTTGAACAAATCGGTAAAACGAAACCCAGGACGTTTCCCGGTCGATTTCATGTTCCAACTGACGGTACTGGAATGGCATCGTTTGACATTCCAAATTGGAATATCAAACAGGGGCAGGGGTGGAAGAAGGTTCGCTCCTTTCGCGTTCACACAAGAGGGCATCGCCATGCTGTCGAGCGTCCTGAACAGCGAACGCGCCATCCAGGTCAACATCGCGATTATGAGGGCCTTTGTGAAACTGCGGCATGCGGTGCTAGCTCACCAGGCCATCGCCCGGCGCGTGGAGAAACTGGAAGGCAAGGTGGACATGCATGAGACCGACATCCGGCTGCTGGTGCAGGACTTTGAGAAGCACAAGCGGAGAACCGACCCCGACGGCCCCATCCATCCCTCGATCCTGTAGGGAAAGTCCCAGAGACTGACACCAGGGTGTCCGCACTCCGGAACGGCGGCACTCCAGAGCATCGGCATTCCGGAGGGTCAGCGAGTGGAAGTCTCTTATAAGACTACCTATCGCCGCCGCTCTGGTGAGCCGTCCCGGCCACCCCTATGGGGTGCAGGGACTGCCCCTACTGCCGGTCAGCGACCGGCTGTGCGGGGCGCTGTTCCGGATGGCCGTCCCGTCCTCCTAATGATGTTCTCATCGGTCGGGACGGCCCCGACAATTTAGAACTCCACAGGTGGACGGGGCCGCCTCTCCGGAAGGCCGCCTCGCTCTACCCCCGAACCCGCTTGATGCCGTCCAAGATGGCTTTGAGACCTTCCTGCGGGGATTGTCCGGATTGTTCCCAGGTGGCAAACGGCACGGCCTTGGTCATGAAACTCTCCGGGCCGTAGATCCAGGCATACACGTCTTTGGGGGTTCCGCGGACCGCGATCGCTTCGAGCTCCCGCTCCTCCTGCGCGGTCCGCGGCAGCCTCGGACCCCCTGCAGGACTTGAAGTCTCTCCTTGAGGATGCTGGGCCGCCATTCCCATGATGTCACGCATCTTGCTGTTCAACTCCTGCTCGAGCTTGACCCCTTCCGGCACGAGCGACTCCGTTTTCTGGCCCTGGAGCGCCTTGGCCATTTGTGCAAACCACGTGGCCAATGTTGCTTGGAAGCTTTCGGCAGCAGGAACCATCACAAAGAAATTCCAACCGCGGAGAGCATCCTGCCCGTCACGCTTTGCCTTGGGTGTCAGTGGATGAGCCTTATAGTCCACTTCCCAGAGCACCTCCGGCGCGAAGTCCGGCTTACCTTGGACAGCTTCCCATACCCCCGCCAGCGGATCCTTCGGCGCGACGTTGATCCCCAGCCGAACCTTGCCGCTCTCTTTCACATCTAATATCGAATCGACTTTTCGTGTCATTTCCTTCACAGACCACTCGTTCTTGCCGGCCTGCTCGATCATCTCCAGTTGCTGGCCGGGGTCTTTGAGCCGGCTGATCTGCAGAAGATGCGCCAGTCCAAGAAATACAAATCGATTTGTATTTTCCTGGACCTTGGGGTCCAAATTGGCGATGGCGAGATATTGCTGGATGGCCTGCTGCGTTTTCCCGACCTGTTGGGCAATCGCTGTCTGAGTCATGTTGAACGGCGGCCGGGACAGGAGCTGATAGCCTTTGGCAACCTCGAGCGGCTTCAAATCCGTCCGCTGGACATTTTCCACCATGGCCATGAGCTCGACCTCTTCGGGGCTGGTCTCTTTGGGCCAGATCCGGCAATCGATCTCGTCCCACTTCAGCTCCCGGGCGGCCCGGTAACGGCGCTCGCCCGCGATGATGGTGTAGTCCCATTCCCCGGATTTCACAACCGAGATGGGATTGATGAGTCCACGCTCGGTCATGCTTCTTTTGAGATCTTCGATGGCCTCCGGATCAAAAAACTGCCGGGGCTGGTTCGGGTTGGGGTGAATCTGGTCGATGGCGATCGTGGTTGTCGCGACAGGCGCGGTGGGCATGACGTTCTCCTCCCTTGAGGTCAATTCTCAGCGACAGGCCGCAAACCCCGGCCCGTCGGCTGGCGGTGGTAAGCTTATAAAACAAAGACGGAGGAGAAAAGATGGATGGGGCGATGTTCCGGCGAGCCGCCTTACGCTCCTGCCGGTCCGTCCCCGCCGCCGCGACTGGCACTATTCGCATTGTGGATGGATTTCATCGTATCCGCCAGACGTCTGACGGATGGAGAGAAGACTCATTCCCATTTTTCTTTATCGGCTCTACAGGAGTTCACTTGACTTTTTTCAGAGAAGGCACCGCTTTTAAACTTTTGGCTCCTTTGGATCAACATCAGATTGGACTGTAAATATTTTGTAGAAAAAAACGCTAGATATACAAAGAATTATTACTGTTAATGGCAGGCATAAGAAATATCCGTTAATAAAATAGCTACTGACGAAACATAACGAAGCAGAGGAGATCGTCATACTTATGGCAGCAATTGCATAAGCACCATAACCAGTGGTCCACGTGGGATTACGGGTCACCAGCTTATACTTGTTTTCTTGTTCAAACCTTACAATACGGACAACAGCTCGTCCCAAGCCAGAAACAAAACTAAGCTGAAGTGTCGACAGCATATAAGTGATAACACCGACCACAAGACCTGGCCATGGTTTATTACGAAGGATGTCTAAGCTTTGCGCTTGGGAAACAAGAATAGCCCAGCTAGTTCCATAGGCTAGGAAGTTCTTCCAAAGAAGGTCATTGTAACGCCAATTTCGGTCATAAAGAAGCCTGTATTGTTCAAGGATATTCTCATTTTCGCTCATAGTTGTTTTCCCTCTCTCTATAGAATATCGGGACAGACCCCTGTTATCTCCCATCGATACCTAGGCTGCAAGGGATTGCTCACCCTTTTGATAGAGATATTTCTGGAATCCTGCAAAGATCTTGCCGATTTCTTCTGGCCTGCCTAGTTCGGCGACCGCATCGGCGATGGCGTTGCCGAATTTCAGGAGGAGCAAGGGGCGGAGCTTCTCCTGATCGAGCTCGTCAACACCTTCCTCGACATAGTGGGAGAGGACAAAATCTAGGAAAGCCTGCTGTTTGTTGTTGAAAATCCTTCTGATTTCAGGTCTGGCCTTCGCTGCCCGTTGTTCTCTTGTGAGGGGCTCAGACGCATAGGCGACGTAGGCCAACACATCGTAGATGTCGCTTTTCTCGGCATCGATGATCTTCTGCATTTCGGTCAGTTGCGCCTTGCCGTAGCCATCCTCCGCCAGAGCATGGAGGAGACCTGCACGCGTATCCGGTGCACTCCAGATCGCGCGAAGCTCCTCTTCACTATTGAAGAACTCCGGCAGTTTACCGAATAGCAATTCCAAGAATTGCTGGGCCGAAATGGGGGAGCCGTCCGGATGCCAAAAGGTCGTAGCCATTGTGTGCTGGATGGTGCGAGCCTTTCCATCAGCCAGTTTTACCTTGACCTTCTCCTGCTTCCGGCAAACGCACGGCCTTTTGCCGCACTCTGGGCAAGGCTCACTGTCGCAGACACAGGGCTTTTGTCCACATACAGGACACGGATTTAGTGGCGTTCTTTCGCAGACACAAGGCTGGGACCCGCATTTCCGGCATGGCTCCGGCTCGACCGGCTCGCCATCCCATTCCGGATCCTGAAAATGCAGATGTGCCTTCACGAAGTCGTAGATCGTGAAATAATCTTTTCCGTCAAACAGCCGGGTTCCCCGCCCAATGATCTGCTTGAACTCTATCATTGTCCTGATCGAGCGCATGAGGACGATATTGCGGATATTCCGCGCGTCAACGCCCGTGGAGAGCTTTTGCGACGTGGTCAGGATGGTCGGGATTGTCTTCTCATTGTCTTGGAAATCACGCAGGTATTGTTCGCCCAGCTCGCCTTCGTCTGCGGTCACTCGTTGGCAGTAATTCGGGTCGGGGTTCTTCTTGACTTGGTTGATGAGGTCTCTGACGAGCAAGGCGTGGGACTGATTGGCACAGAACACCAGGGTCTTCTCGTTCTGGTCGATCTGGCTCATAAAGATTTCTACGCGCTTCTTTTCCCGTTCCCGAATTTCGATACTGCGATTAAAGTCTTCTTCCAAGTAGGTTTTGCCATCCTCGATTTCGCCTTCCACCACGACATCGTCCGACGTGTAGATGTATTCGTCCAGCGACGTCTGGATCTGCTTCACCCGGAAGGGCGTCAGGAAACCGTCGTTGATCCCATCTTTCAGCGAATAGATATAGACCGGATCGCCAAAGTAGGCGTAGGTATCGACGTTGTCCTTCCTTTTGGGGGTGGCGGTGAGACCCAATTGAACAGCTGGCGAAAAGTATTCCAGGATTCCTCGCCAATTACTCTCGTCGTTCGCACCTCCGCGGTGACACTCGTCAATGACGATAAAATCGAAGAAATTCCGCGGGTAATCACCGAAATAGGGGGTAGGCTTGCCATCGTACTCCAGCCCACTCATAAAGGTCTGAAAGATCGTGAAAAATAGACTTCCGTTTGTCGGCACGCGGCCTCTATGGCGAATGTCGTCTGGCGCGATTCGCACCATTGCATCCTCTGGGAATGATGAGAAGGCGTTATATGCCTGATCTGCCAGGATATTACGATCAGCCAAGAACAAGATTCGCGGTCGGCGAGATGGCTCGTGGCCTAGATTCCAGCGGGTGTGAAACAGCTTCCAAGCGATCTGGAAGGCGATGAATGTCTTCCCTGTTCCCGTCGCCAACGTGAGGAGAATCCTTTGCTTATTCGCCGCAATCGCTTCCATCGTCCGTTCAACAGCGATGTCCTGATAGTAGCGGCTGGTGTGCGATCCGCCCTTATCCTGGAAGGGGACGGTAGCAAAGCTGTCCCGCCAAGAATCAGGCTTGGCATAGGTAAGGTTCCATAGCTCTTCAGGTGTGGGATAGGCAGCAATCTCACCTTCCTTGCCAGTCTGCATATCAATGCGGTAGATGCCATGCCCATTGGTCGAAAACGCGAACCGCACCGCCAGCTTTTGAGCGTAGTTCTTAGCCTGCCCGACACCTTCAGTCAGGTCTTCATTCCAAGCCTTGGCCTCGTTAACTGCCAGTTTTGTGTTGCGATATTCCAAGACGTAATCTGCAGTAAGCGGCTTGCCACGTCTCCCCTGGCCTTCAAGGCGGCCAAGCGTAATCGGATATTCGCGCCGGATTCGGCTTCCGTCCACCACGCCCCAGCCCGCCGCTTTTAGGGCGGGATCAATATGTTCAGCTCGGGTTTCAGCTTCGTTCAAAGGCATCAGAGGTTTCCGCTAAAGGCTTGATGGAGCAGAGATTTCTTTAATTCTTCCAGATTAGCGAGCTTGTTCCTATAGAGGGAAGCAAGGCGTACGGTCACTTCAGAAAGCTCATTGAGCTTCTCAATAATGATCTGCTGTTCTTTCGCAAGCTTCGGATACGGTATAACCAATTCCCCTAGCTTGGTCGCATTGAACCCACCTTGCGCACTGCCCGACGAGCCTGACCTGATGCTGTCCCAATACGACTTCGTCTGGAAAAACAAATATAGGAACGGCGGCAGGATCTCTTTAGAGGCAAGTTTCACTCGGATAAGATACGAGGCGAATACCGCAACGGGTGGTTCAGCGATGAGATAACTTTTGCCTGTCGTCGCACCTGTACGCGCGAAGACAATGTCTCCATCAACCAGTCGGTATTTCGGAACTTCGGAGGCACCGATTGGACAGTAAGGCACGGTGTTCCAGTCTACATGGTTGTCCTGAATGTCCGTAATTCGCAGAAACTTTGGCCCTAGTTGTTCAGCGCAGGCAGACTCGGTATATCCATAGTTAATCTCAGACAGTTCACTAAGCTTCTTATTCACCCACCCCGTACCGCACTTGGCAAATATTAAGTCGAGCTGGTTTTCAAAGAGGGTTCGGGCGTTTTGGAGATTTCTTTCGGCATTGGCTTTGGCAGTGGCGATGCCGTCAAATGCTTTGTCGAGAACACTGACGATGCGTTTCTGTTCGGATATCGATGGGAAACTAATACTGATGGCCTTGTAGGCATCTCCGTCGAGATTTCGTATGCCTGTGGAGTGACTCTGCATCTTCTCAGTGACACCAGAGAGATAAGTCCAAAATAAGAACTTATGTAGGAAGCGGAAGTCCAATTCATGAGAATGTAGGACTCGGATCGCGGCTGTAAAATTGCTGAACGAAAAGTCCTCATCCTTTTTGTCAAAAAGGGCTACACGACCAACCGGTTGTTTCGGGCCTCCGCCTGACTTTTCGAGAATGATGTCACCGTATCGAAGGCGACGCTTTTCCAACTTTCTTGCCTCGACGTCGAGGTAAGCGATATCTGAATCATCCAGCGTTCCTTCTTTGGTGAAGTTTGTATTGCGAATGACGCCTACCTTGACGAAAGGTGGTTTCTTTCCTTTCCATAGACCGTTAGAGAACTGACAGACGTCGTCCAGCCGTTTCGTTTCCCATCCACTCGTCATAGCAGTGATTTGATATTTCTCAGCACTTTCGCGCTTTCGGCATCCAGCGCAACAATTTCTTCGATGATTTCCTGTGGACTCTGGTGCTTCACTTCTTCGCCACCTCCAGGATTCTTTACTGAAAGATCGAAGGTCGCCTGATCTATAGTCTTGGCATCGATGCTCCAGCTTTTGGGTGAGTCGGCAAAGGTGTTCTGCAGTTTGGTGAACTCCGCAAGGTCGTCATCATTTAGGGGGTTTGTCTTGCCGAGGTTGCGTCCAGGGTCTAGCTGATAAAACCAAGTCTTTTTGGTGGGCGCACCTTTGTCAAAGAAAAGCACCACCGTTTTTACGCCTGCGCCTTGGAATGTGCCGGCAGGGCAGTCGAGGACGGTGTGCAGGTTGCAGCTTTCCAATAGGAGCTTGCGCAGGCTCACTGATGCGTTATCCGTGTTGGAGAGAAAGGTGTTTTTGATGACCACGCCGCCGTTCCCTCCCGCTTTCAGCATTTTGATGAAGTGCTGAAGAAAGAGGAACGCCGTTTCCCCCGTACGGATGGGAAAGTTCTGCTGCACTTCCGCGCGTTCCTGGCCGCCGAAGGGCGGATTGGCGAGGACCACATCGAAGCGGTCCTTTTGCTGGATGTCGGCGAGGTTCTCCGTCAGGGTATTGGTATGAATGATATTGGGGGCTTCGATCCCGTGAAGGATCATGTTCATGATCGCAATCACGTAGGCGAGGGACTTTTTTTCCTTTCCGTAGAAAGTCTTTGTCTGGAGGATTTCGAGGTCCTTCGTGGTGAGATTCTTCTTCGCCTTCAGGTATTCAAACGCCTCGCACAAGAAGCCTGCTGAACCGACCGCACCGTCATAGATTCGATCTCCGATCTTCGGCTGCACCACCTGAATAATGGCACGAATGAGTGGGCGCGGGGTGTAGTACTCACCGCCATTGCGTCCAGCATTGCCCATGTTCTTAATCTTGGCTTCGTAGAGGTGGGAAAGCTCATGCTTTTCGTTCTGGGAACGGAAGCGCAGCTCGTCGATATGCTCGATGACTTCACGCAGATTGTAGCCGCTGGCGATCTTGTTCTTGATCTCGCCAAAGATTTCGCCGATCTTGTATTCAATCGTGTTCGGGCCGCTGGCCTTCTGCTTGAATTTGTGAAGGTAAGGAAAGAGCTTCCCGTTGACGAAGTCCCGCAGATCGTCGCCCGTCATGGCGGCGTTGTGGTCGAGTTTGCCGTCTTTGCCTTTGGGAGCGGCCCAGCTTTCCCAACGGTAAGGTGTGTCCAGAATGAAGGAGTACTTCTTTCCCTCAAGCTTTGCTTCGTCCGCTTTGTCCTGCTCCAAGGCGTCGAGGTATTTCAAGAATAGGAGCCAGGACGTCTGCTCGGTATAGTCCAGCTCGGTAGTGCAACCCGACTCTTTCCGGAGGATTGCATCAATATTTTTGAAGGCTTGCTCAAACATAAGTCAGATGACTCCTCCATAGCGGGCGAAGTAGCCGTGTAGGCTACCAGGCTCTTCTGTCGCCGACGACTATTTTCGCTGTTTTTTCGACGAATTTCTAGGAGTTCGTTGGAGTTGGCTGTGGTTGGTTGTTCGGAATTCTGATCGGGTCGGCGGGAACAATGGCGGTTTCAGTAGACTGGACAGTTAGGGGGCTGCAATTTTGGCCAGGTCGGGAATAACTAAGTTAGGGCAACTCAATCTCCTCCATTCGTGGCAAATCTACCCCCTTTTTTGTTCCGCGGCGGAGGTCGATAACTCCACGCTGAGCGGCTAATCGCCGAAACTCTAGATGCACGTCAAAGTGAATTGCCTTTTGTTGTGGAAACACTCTGACATTCATATCGCTCGGCCATAACCCACTCGCATTCGCACAAAGAAGCCATATTTCGGCGATGTTAGGCCGGTTGCTCTTGAAATGATTCACGACATTCATCGATTGAATGGGGCTATTAGGCTTCTCAACGTCAACAACGAGAATAGTATTTTTGAGGTAATTCTTCCTTTTGAGTTTGTTATCTATGGCTTCAGTAATGTCATTAAACGGTGAACTAGACTCCCATTCCATGACTTCGATTGGGAAATTCGACCGGCTAATTCCTTTGGTTCTTTTAATTAATTCAACCATCCATGCGTCCGGTGGGTCTTTTTCCGGGCTTCCAATCCAAAACTCCCTCTGAGAATCTTTACCAATACCTATGGCAAAAATGGCTGCGGCACGCGCTTCTCTAGCGGGCTTGAACAGTGCTTGAGAAAAAACAGCGTTATCGCCATGCTTTCTGCGAAGGTCATCAAACCGTTCAAGCACTTTGCGTGGACTAAAAAGGAACTTGGTTGGGAGAAACCGAATAGAATTCACTATACGATTTTAACAGAGGCGCCATTCCAAGACTAACATTGTTTCCCCGCTTATGGCCGCCCGGAGGACGTATTTGACCGCGTTGGGACTGAAAGTGCCAAACGGTTACTCAGCACTCCTCTATAGACGAGAGTTCGGATTTCTGATCGAGGCGGCTTGAAGCGGGTCCTGGTTGTTGAGAGCGGGGGGGGGACTTTCAGGGCTCGCGAGGATGTCGAAAAGCTGACCGGCCTCAAACGCTCCGCGGCCGGTTATTCCTTTTCGACGATGGTCTTGCCGATCGGAGCGAGCGCGCACATGGCGAGCTTATAGTGCTGGAGTGCGAACGGGATGCCGATGATGGTCATGAAGTGCGCGAGCGCGGCCGAGAGGTGGCCGATGCAGAGCCAGAATCCGCAGAAGACGAACCAAATCACGTTACCGAGGAAGCCGAGCGCGCCGGTGCCTACGTCGGGCCGACCCGTGAGCTCTTCGCGATCGATCGCTTCCCGACCGAACGGCCAGAAACAGAATTTGCCGAACATGAAGCAGGCGCGCGCCCACGGAATCCCGATGATCGAGACGGCCATCAGGATGCCGGCGACCCACCAGCCGAGGCCCATTTGGAAACCGCCGAGGACAAACCAGAGGAGGTTCAGAATCGTGCGCATCGCTAATATGGTACTACACGTTCGGCTGCAGCCTATTCACTTGGGGTGTCGCCACTGCCAGGGTGGAATACGCGAAATACGGGACGGTCCTCGGTAACTCGGTTGATCATAACCGGCGCCGACCAGTGGCGTAAGCCCGTGCGAAATACGGGACGGTCCTCGGTAACTCGGTTGATCATAACCGGCGCCGACCAGTGGCGTAAGCCCGTGCGAAATACGGGACGGTCCTCGGTAACTCGGTTGATCATAACCGGCGCCGACCAGTGGCGTAAGCCCGTGCTTTGTGGGTGTATTCCGACACCGAGCTCTTGGTGGTCCCCGGCCAGGTGCTGGCCGTATAGTCGCGCATGGGATTCGGCTCCATCAACGAAGCACACCAGCGCGGCCGCTTCCTGGCCAAAGAATGTCGGTTGCTTTCAGAGTGCCTGCCACCTGCTTGCCGGAGATGAACGTCTTTGATTTAAGGCGAACCTGTGAATCCATTCGAAGAGATACCGAGTAACCGAGGACCGTCCCGCAGGACGGAGGACCGTCCCGCAGGATTGTTAGTCGGCGCTGGGAATACAGAGCTATTCACGCGCGATGTATTGGGAGTAGACAAGCAAGATCAAGAGTGCAGCCAATCTTTAGTTGACGCAAATGCTAATTTAATTTCCCGACCACGCCAGCTCGGCTTTGAATTCCAGGTGATCGGATCTCTGATCGGCGCTACAACGCGGTCCAGCGAAGGTGGGCTAACTTAGGACATCCAGTGCCTGCCGCCGAGCGAGAATCGAGCACGTTTAACGTGCCAGGCTGGGCCCAAAGGGAATGGTCATACCGGGAAACAACGCAATCGATTGGGGGTCTGTGCCAGGCGCCGTATACTCAAGGCATTGCCGCTGGCGAAAGAACCGCTCGATTCAAATGTGAAATACGAACACTGACCCTTTTCGGGTCTTTTCGGGTTAAACTGACACGGCAGGGCATTTTTGCCTGAGGAAAACGAGCAGCTGCTCACGCTGTTTGGAATTGTTTTCGATAATCGACATGGAAGAGATGAGTCCATGTTGACCATCAACATATTGAATCACGATCTCATGAATGAATGTACCACGACACTTCACCGATTTAATCTTCTCGTAGGAAAACACCTGCTGCAGAAAGTTGGAACGAACAACAAGTGATTCGTAAAAAGTAACGCGACCATTCAACCTCCCAGGCTCAAGCCGATAATCAAAGACAGGGGTTAGACCTTGTTCTTCTTTTGCTTTTCGTCGTAGAAGGAGTTCATGCCCGAAGACGCCCAGGATAGCAAGTCCGGCGCATTCAACGATTTGCAGAGGGGTCATCATTTTCAAGACGCGATGATAATTATACGCCGAAAAGTGAACCGGAAGTGGACATACAGTGCCTGTCGCCGGGCGAGAAGATAGCGCGTCTGTCGTGCCAGGCTGGGCCCAAAGGGAAAGGACCATGCCGGGGAACAACGCAATCGATTGGAGGGATGTGCCGGGCGTTCCCGAGATCTTGTTTTCAGTTGAACAAGTGCCCCCGGGACGCTTACACATAGCCGACAGGCTCTGGTTGATCGTCCGTCAAAAGGATGCCTTCGTCTTCTGCCCATTGGCGGGCGAGCTCGCGCAGCTTTTCCAATTTGAAGGCGAACCAGCGCTCGCGTTCGGCGGGATACTCAGCGAGTACATCCCTGAAACGGCCGAACGCGCCTCGGCCGTTCAGCGCGGCTACGATCTTCCCGGAGAGTACCGGATCCGTCACGGTCTGGGCAAAGGCCGCCATCCATTCATACCCTTCCGAAGAGCTCGGATAGGGCAATCGCCGCAGAGACTCCTCAGGCCCGACCTCCTCCAGGGACTCCTCCGTATCGGACCACTCGGAGACCGGCAAAATCTCTCCGGTCCGCAAATCGAGATAGACCGTCATCTCCGGGGAACCGATCTCAATACCCTCCACGATATCGCCAAGACGGATCTTGGCCCGGGAAAAACCGGCTTCACGATCGTAGTTCCGGAACCATTCGATTTCCTTGATGAGGCCGCGGATTTTGGAGCGGGCGGCCGGGTTCGTTTTGCGGACGGCGGGGTAGAGATCGCGGACCTGGCGCTCCAGCGTGTCCGCGACGGCGGGGCGGCTGAGGCGGGTGATGTTGAAGAAATCCTTCCCGAACATCGCGACTTTGTGGCGCACCATGCCGTCGGTGTCCTGTAATCCTTCCAGTATAAAAGCGATGCACTCTTCCGGAAAATCCTCAAAGACAAAACTGAACTGGAGCCCCGGCAGCGCGCACAAAGCCGCCCGGCGGTAGACCGGATCGGGATGCTTCAGCGCCAGCCGCACACCGTCCCAATAGGCCAAGAGATCGCGGCTGGCGCGCCAGTTATTCTCCGGCAGCCGTCCCCAACGCTCATCCACGCTTTGATCGCGCAGCTTCGCCAGCTCCTTCCGGGCGGCTTTGCGCTGCTCTGGATCAGCGGACCCGACCCGCTCCACAAAAGAGTCGAAGACCCGTAGGCCTGCCGCGGGTTCCCGGCCCCGGGAAAGGGCCTGTCGCCGCCACTCGGCCTGGCTCTCTTTCAACGTCTTGCCGCCCTCCTGCTGAAGAGGGGTTTGAGCCAACAGAATCTGAAGAAACGGAACCAGCTCGAATATTTTTATCGCATCCGCTCGGCCAGGCAGGCCCAGCAGGAGCAGAGGAACCGCCGTGGGCTGGTCGGCGCGGCGGAAGAGGCGCTGCACGGCACGCCGCTCAAACCAGGGCAGCGCGATCTCGGCGGCCAGAGCGTCGTATTTTTCGAAGGCCGTCCGGGTCAGCGGGTCGGCGGGCAGAGGGATTTCGTCCACCGGACAGGCAGCGATCAGTTCCGCGATCAGACGCGGCCATTGCGCTTCGAGAGAAGACAGCGCTTGGGCGAGTTTGGGGGTTAGTTCTCGCTTTTCCCGCGCCAGCAGATAGGCCTTGCCCTTGAACCCCTTAAGGAGTGATTCCAACTCCAGCACACGGCCGATGAAATCATCCGCCAGCGCATGCCAACGTTCACCCGGCCTGCGGCCGAATTGGTCCAGTCCGCTCACCAGCTTCTGGTAGTCGGCCAAGGCCGCCGACCCCACCCGCTTCATCTGCGCGAAAGATGGCTTTTCGTTTAAGGTTTCCATGAATCGCTCATGCCGGACACTCCAAAGACTTTGGGGCAGCCACTGCAACGCAGCGAATTACCTCAAAATATAGATATGAATTCGAATTAGCCATTACCGCAATCGACTTCCTGTTGTTGTCGTCGCGCGTGTGTGTTATACTGATGTCGGAGCGGTAAGTCCAACTTAGGTGCCTGCGATGTTCCCCTCAATCGAGGGCCATAATCGCGGGATCACGAGCCTAAGAGGCGCGCTCCTTCTTTTTTTATCCCAGGTAGATCTCATCAAACCTCACCCTGTCACGAAAATTATCGAACCACGCTGAATCGTCTTTCTCGTATTTTCGAAAGATTCCCCAGGAGAATAAGTCTGCTGCTTGCAGCGCCGGTTCTTCTGGTCCCGTTAAATGGTCAATGCGCAAGACGACCTTGGGATCGAGGCGTCCTTGTAATTGACGGAAAATATACGTGTTGAAATCGCGAATTTCCGCCTTCCCTTTGCTGCGGTCGACAGCCAAGTACACTTCCGTATTGGCTTTTTCAAAAGGAATTTGATCCAGAACTTTTCGCGCAACGAAGTTGTAAACCTGGTCCTTCCGTTGAGTCAGGTATTCGTAAACCCGCCGCTTATTGAGCGTCAGTGCGTAAATGCCAAAGCGTAAGCCTTCAACCTGTTGGTAGAAATGCCGTTTGGCGCCGATCGTTGTACCGGTTCCCTATATTTCGTTCTTTAAATGTGTCGCGCGGCCGCCCAAGTTTACCTTGCGCCGCAGGGTTTTCTTGATCGCTTTGCGAAGCGCGTGATAACACCCCGGGTCGGCCGTTGCCAGAACGCAGATCGTGAAATATCGGGATGGCCTCTTATTGACAAAATCGAAGCCCAAATCGCCGCTTTCATCCAGAAAGAGATACCACACGTTTAGTGTATCCCCGCCAGATTCTTTCTGATCTGCTCTTCCAGCTTTCGCCCTTCTGAAAACTGGCTTTCGAGCCGGTGGGTCAGCCCCCGCATCTTGGCGGCCGCCCGCCAAAGCATCTCCTCAAAGCCTAACGTGGCGCCATTGCCATTCTTCATTTCTTTGCCTTTTCTGGGTCGTGGCATATTCAATTCCTTGGATAAATCTTACGCTCTGAATTGTGGGCTCAATTCGCCAAATTTCAGATTTGTGCCTCCGCGGGGTTCACTCAGCGCAAGTAGTGCTCCGGCTTGACCGTATGGCGTTCGATAAAAGCGGAGGTGCGCTGTAGTCTACCAGGCTACTCTTTATCGCCGTCGCAATCTCGCTGATTTTACATCTATTTATAGTCGGTTGGCAGGGGAGGGAGGGGGTGGGGGTGGGAGGGGTGACCCGCCACTACGGCATGGCGGGCAGGCGCGGGGACCCGCCACTACGGCGCGGCGGGCAGGCGCGGAGACGCGGGGACGCGGAGACGGGGCGAGGCGGCGAACCGGCGGGTCGGCGGGTCGGCGAAACGGCAGACGCGGAGACGCGGGGACGCGGCGAACCGGCGGGTCGGCGTGCCGGCGTGCCGGAGTATCGGCGTCACAGCATTTACCCCGTTACACCGTTACTTTTTCCAGAAGCGGCGACCCTCACCGTAGCGCCGTTTAAAGCCGTATCTGCAGCAGCGGGCGGAGCGTCCAGCCGGTAAGCGCGAGGTCGAACGCCGTGCCGCAGCTGGGAACGTTCGTGACTAGTCAGGATTAACGACCGCCCTTCTCAGACCGCCAGAATCGTTTCCATTGCCACGAAATAAAAGGCCAAACCCCATAGAACAGAGTGAAACCGGCCGCATAGGACGGACCAAGAAACATTATCCAGACCATCCCGGCGCCTTGGCCCCAGTCGGAGTCACTGGTGTTCTTGATCAGAAGAGTGCTCCATATCAGGGAATAAACAAAACCATAGACCATGCCGGCTAACCATAGCCGCATGTTGGTTGACCGCCGTTTCGCAGCTTCCTCATCTGGTTTGATAGAAAAGAACGGACTCATCAAGGCACCAAGAATAAATGCGCTCATCACAAATCCCATCGAAAGAAGACTTTCCCGCCGCGAAGGCACACCCGAGGTTGTTTGCCAAACAATGAAATAGCAGACCCGGATGAATAGGACCGGCGCGGATAGCCACGATGCGATGGCGAGGACTTCTTTAAGCATTTAGACAACGATTATATCTTCCTTGGAAAGGTTCCGAATAATAGCGCCTGTCACCGAGCGAGAATAGAGCGCGTTTGTCGTGCCAGGCTGGGCCCAAAGGGAATGGTCATACCGGGAAACAACGCAATCGATTGGGGGTCTGTGCCAGGCGCCGTATACTCAAGGCATTGCCGCTGGCGAATGAACCGCTCGATTCAAATGTGAAATACGAACACTGGAATTACCCCGCTTTTGTGGACACAGGAATAGGTAAATTTGATTCAAACTGCGCGGGCGATAGATACCCGAGCGTTGAATGCTTCCGTTGCCGATTGTAGAACACTTCGATATAGTCAAATAGCTGTGTTCGAGCTTCTTCTCGTGATTTGAATCGGGCGTCGTTCTGTAATTCCTGCTTTGTCGTTCTGAAAAAGCTCTCCACGACCGCGTTGTCCCAGCAATTGCCGCGCCGACTCATGCTCAGCTGAATTCCATGTTCCTTAAGCTTTCCCTGAAACAGACGGCTTTGATACTGGCTTCCCTGGTCCGAATGGTGCACCAACGGTCCCGTCGGTTGGCGACTCAGCACCGCCATCTCAAGGGCATCCACCACCAAGCGTTCCGTCATCTGACCGTGCATCGACCACCCGACGATACGCCGCGAACAAAGATCCATCACAATCGCCAAATGCACCCAGCCTGATCCTGTCCAGAACGAGGTCATATCCGCGGCCCATATCCGGTTCGGCTGACTCACTGCAAACTGCCGCTGGACCAAGTTGCCGGCAGCTTGGGCGGTCTTAAACGACCATCGCCACTTCATCCGGCGATAGGGCTCAGCCACAATCCCGTTCTGCCGCATGAGGCGCGCCACGCGCTTGCGACCCAGCCGCATTCCCTGGTCTTTCAGCGCATCATGAATCCGCGGACTTCCGTAAACCTTTCGATTCTTCCGGAAAACGTCTCGAATAGTACTCACGAGCGCCTCATCGGCACGCTGGCGCGCGCTGATCGGCCGGCTGCGCCAGGCGTAATAGCCAGACCGCGACACCTCCAGCACGTCGCACATCACGCTCACTTGGAACTCGTGCCGGTGTTCCCCGATGAATCGGTACCGAGCGATGCGTCCTTGGCAAAGAAGATTAGGCTTTTTTTTAGAATCTCGCGCTCTTCGCGCAGACGTTTATTCTCTCGACGCAGCGTTTCCAGCTCGGTGTTCGGCGTCTCATGGCCAGATCCAGGAAACGCTTCCTTTTCCTTATGATCCACTTCCGTCCGCCATCGATACAGCTGATGGACGGGAATTTCGAGCGCCCGCGCTACCTCGGCCACACACCTGCCCGTCACCTGCGTCTGACGTACCGCCTCCAGCTTGAATTCCCGGCTCCACTTCTTCCGTTCGTTCTGCTTCATCACACACCTCCAGGGTCATTTTAGTTACCCTTTCGTGTGTCCATCAAACCGGGTCAATTCCACACTGACCCTTTTCGGGTCTTATCGGGTTAAACTGACGCTGCGGGGCATTTTTGCCTGAGGAAAACGAGCAGCTGCTCACGCTGTTTGGAATTGTTTTCGATAATCGACATGGAAGAGATGAGTCCATGTTGACCATCAACATATTGAATCACGATCTCATGAATGAATGTACCACGACACTTCACCGATTTAATCTTCTCGTAGGAAAACACCTGCTGCAGAAAGTTGGAACGAACAACAAGTGATTCGTAAAAAGTAACGCGACCATTCAACCTCCCAGGCTCAAGCCGATAATCAAAGACAGGGGTTAGACCTTGTTCTTCTTTTGCTTTTCGTCGTAGAAGGAGTTCATGCCCGAAGACGCCCAGGATAGCAAGTCCGGCGCATTCAACGATTTGCAGAGGGGTCATCATTTTCAAGACGCGATGATAATTATACGCCGAAAAGTGAACCGGAAGTGGACATACAGTGCCTGTCACCGAGCGAGAAGATAGCGCGTCTGTCGTGCCAGGCTGGGCCCAAAGGGAATGGTCATACCGGGAAATAAGGCAATCGATTTGAGCTTTGTGACAGGCGCCGCATCCTTACGGATCGGTTCGGCCGGCAGTAGGTCCTCGCGTGGCCTGTCCGGCCCACGCGAGGATGGCGGAAGAGGCGGGCGGTTATTTCAGCGAAAGGTACAGCATGCCTATCGCGAAGCCGATGAAAAAGCGAATCGCAATATCACGCGGCGTTAAATAGCTCTGTTTGGCAAACCATGTTTTCATGACCCCAGTATGACAGGCTTGCGTTGCGTTTCTGTGACGGCAGTGTTAAAACGACGTAAACTCAAAACAGAGCGCGCCTTTTTGAGGCGGTGAGGCCCGAAATCGGAGGCAGAGGGTCTATCCCCCCGCGCCGCCCGTCATCCTATGACGAGTTTGATCGGTGGGTGAGATTGGAGCCCTGTGCCAGGCACCGGATCACCGCGGAACGAATGGACGGCGGAATAGACGGACGGCGGAACGAATGTACGGCGGAGACAGCGAGGGGCGGAGACGGCGGCGGGGCGGTGACGGGGAGACGCGCGTATCGGAGTATCGGAGTGCCGGGGTATCGGAGTCACGGCCTTGATGACTTGATATCGCTAGGCTACGCTTTTTTTGCGGTGGCGATAGTGCGCTGTGACGGAACGGAAATACGCGACGACCTCGGCGGGTTTCATTTTTCTTGTTTTCGCCGAGACTTTGGCCTTCCAACGCCTGACTTCGCGAAGTGATTTATCGATCTTTGTCATCCCAGAACCTCCTCTGGCGTCACGATATTAATTATATGAAGTCCCATCAGCGCATGGAGCTCATGGATGGCCATCGTCCGTCGGACATTGACCAGATGCCCGAAATTCCAGCTCACGAGCGCATCCACTCGGTGAAGGGTCGCCACGGCAACGTGTCGCGCGTCATCCAGGGAGCGCGCCGGTAAGATCTTGTTTCTGATATAGAGACGCGCCAGATGCTCCGCTTCCGGCGTGATCTGAAGCAGCTCCAGGCCGTCGACTTGCGCTAACAAGAGCTCCCTCTTGGACTCCGGCGCCCGCATCAATTCATCAATCACGATGGCCGATATCACCATTTCATACGCTTGAGATCGCCTCAGCAGCATAAAACGTCTCGTGATCATCATTCGTTCCGGTGAGTCCAATGCGTAGACAAAGTTCGGAATCGTGGTATCCAAAGACAGCCTGAGCGTCTTTGGTTCTTTCATGGCCTGCATCCTCCAAGATGTAAAAATGCCTACATCTCTTAGATACAGAAACCCGGGGAATATTCATTCTTCAGACGGAGACGGCGGAATAGACGGGCGGCGGAATAGACGGGTGGCGGAATTAACGGACGGCGGAGACGACAGACGCGGGGACGCGGAGACGGGGAGACGGGGCGAAACGGGGAACCGGCGTAACGGAGTACCGGGGTATCGGAGTCACAGCCTGAAGGCGTAACGGTGTACCGGAGTATCGGCGTATCGGAGTCACGGCCCTTACTGCGATCCTGAAGTTACTCCGATACTCCGTTACTCCGTTACTCCGTTACTTCTTCCAGTCGGGGCGGAGACGGCGGACAGGCTGGTGATCGGCTTCTACTTGATCTGCTCTTTGAGGAAGTTCTGGATGTCCGCTTTTCTGGGGAGTTGGAGCTGATATTTGGAGACAAAGAGCCGGTTGTCCATTCCGGCCAAGGCATATTCCACCAAGGCCTCGTTTTTCTTCGTACAAAGCAGGATGCCGAGAGGCGGATTGTCGCCGGGCGCTTTTTCATGAAGGCGAAACCAATTCACGTAGGTATTGAGCTGCCCCAGATGCTCGTGTCGAAAGTCATCGACTTTGAGTTCGAGCAGAATGTGGCATTTCAGGATCCGGTGATAGAAGACCAGGTCGACGAAGAAAGAGTCGCCGCCGATGACGATCCGCTTCTGCCGTGCTTCGAAGCAAAAACCTCTGCCCAGCTCCAGCAAAAAGTCCTGCAAGCGGCCCAGGAGCGAGTCCTCAAGAGCGGTTTCCGTCAGCGCCTCTTTGGCCTTCAATCCGAGAAAGTCAAAGATATAGGGATCACGGATGGCCAGGGCGGGGTCAGGCCGCTCGGCCCCGGCATGGGCAAGCCGGGCCAGCTTTTTCTTGTCTTGTGAGAGTCGTGAGCGTTCGTAATACAGACTGGCGATTTGACGTCTGAGCTCCCGAACAGACCAATGTGCGCGATACGCTTCGACTTCGTAAAAAGCGCGCTGAAGAGGCTCTTCGAGCTGAAGCAATTCGACGAAATGGGAAAACGAGAATCTTTCAAGCATGGCCTTTCCTGGAAGATGAGATTCGGGAGACACTGTCTCCCGAATGGCCGCCGGCCTGGCTCCACCGGCCAGCCTGGCGACGGCTTCGGGCGGCAGCGACTCCCGAATCTGCGGATAGGCCAGAAAGAACTGACGGTATCGGCGGAGTTCACGCTCCTCAGATCGCGGGACTCCGCTCTGAGAGAGTTGATGCGCCAGTTTGGCCAATAAACGTTCACCATACGCGGCCCGATCGCTTCCCCTGAGCTCGTATTCCCGAACATAACAGCCAATCAGCCAGTTTCGAAGTGTCAGCCCAACGTTGACCGCTTGAGCCGCCTGCACCTGAAAATGCCGGTGCACGCGCGAAATATGGTTCACCAGCACGTTGAAATTGATCTTCATAAATGACCCTCTTGGGCGGCGGCGTCTGCCATCGATGGGATCGTTGGCATGCGCGGGTCGCGGTACTGTCCCGCACGCCGTACCAGCTCCTCTTCCCCCGGCTTCGCCAGCTGTTCTCTGGGCCTTATGACCACCGACATATTTCTGATCCAATGAGTGTCCACATCTCTTAGATACAGAAACCAGGAAAATATTCATTTTTGAGACGGGAGGTGGTTACAGAAGACGACGGAATAGGCGGACGGAGGAGACCCGCCTCCGCTCAAGCTTCGGCGGGCAGGCGCGGGGAACCGGACGGGTTTCGGTGAATACATACCAGAACCGAAATATCAAAGCAGACCGACGAAAGCCCAAGAGCAACGCCGAAATCTCAGCGTTGCGCTTTCCCTGTTTTGCTTTCGTTTCTCTGCTTTGAGTGTTTGTCTGTCTCCGGCTTGAGTTTACTTGGCGTGAAAATAGGTTCCGCTCGGTTCGCCTTGGACGAGGCGCGCGAGGACCCCGGCCTTGAGGCCGGAGGCGATGATCATGGCAACGCCATGGATGGTGGCGTACTTCGCAGCGCGGATTTTGGTCATCATGCCGCCCGTTCCGCCCTCCGAGCCCGGGGCGTGGTGGGCAAGCGACTCGATCGCAGGCGTCATCCGCGCGACTTCCTGAATGAGCTGGCCCTCTCCCTGCTTCGGGTGCCGGGTTAAAAGACCCTCGACGTCCGTCAGGAGCACCAGGAGATCCGCTTGGACCTTGACGGCGACGTAGGCGGCCAGGGTATCGTTGTCCCCCACACGGATTTCTTCGACCGCCACGGTGTCGTTCTCGTTGATGATCGGAATGATGCCCGAGGCGATGAGGGTTTCGAGCGTCGCGCGCGCGTTCTGGCGGCGCATGGAATTCTCAAAATCCTCCCGCGTCAGGAGCACTTGGGCGACTTTGACGCCGCGCGCGCGAAAGAGCCGCCGGTAGGTCTCCATGAGCTTGGGCTGGCCGATAGCGGCCGCCGCCTGCTTTTTGGCGAGCTCGGAAGGGCGCTTCTTCCATCCCAGCTCGCCGAGGCCCGCCGCGATGGCGCCGGAGCTCACCAGCAAGACTTCCGTGCCGCTTTTGCGCAGGGCCGAGAGCTCTTTGGCAAAACGCGCCATCCGGGCCAGATGCAAATGGCCGCCGTCCTTCGTGAGAAGACTTGTCCCGATCTTAACGACGACTCGGCCGATACCTTTTCTTAGCATAAGGTTTCTTCCCTTCATCATCCCATTCGTAGAAAAACTCGATGTGGCCGACTTTGACCGTATCCCCGGGTTCCACCCCTTGGCGTTCGAGCTCTTTCTCGACACCCATCTTCTTCAAAATGTTCATAAAGCGCCGGGCGCCTTCGTCTTGGCCAAAATTCGTCATCGCGGCGAGCCTCTCGACTTTGGTCCCTTTCACGCGGAAGAGGGGTCTCCCTTCCGACGCCTCCCGCTCCACCTCAAAATCAAGCTCCATGACAAAGCGAAACGGTTCTTCTTCCGCCGCTTCCTCCATCGCGATAGGTTTGGCGAGCTCTCTGGCAGCAAACGCCAGCAGTGGATCCAGCCCCTCACCGGTGGCCGCCGAGATCGGATAGATTTTCGTTTTCTTCAACTTTTTTTTCAAGGCCGCAAGCGCTTCCCGGGCGCCTGTGACATCCATTTTATTAGCGACCAAGATCGTAGGTTTTTTTAAGAGTTTCGGCGAATAGGCCTTGAGCTCTGCTTGGATCATTTGAATCAACTCGTAGGGGTCTTTCCCGTCAAAACCGGACATGTCCACAACATGAAACAAGACACGCGTGCGCTCAATATGACGCAAGAAGTCATGGCCCAGTCCCCGGCCGGCGTGGGCCCCTTCAATCAGGCCGGGGATGTCCGCCAGCACCAGTTGGACACCATGCCACCCGGCCACTCCGAGATTGGGGTTTAAAGTCGTGAAGGGGTAATCCGCGATCTTGGGCCGTGCGCTGGTCAGGCGCGACAAGAGCGTGGACTTTCCCGCGTTCGGGCATCCGATGAGGCCCACATCCGCCAGAAGCTTAAGCTCCAGTTCCAGGGTGAACTCCTCGCCCGGTTCGCCTTTTTCCGAAAGATGGGGGGCTGTATTGCGTTGGGTCTTGAAAGAAGCGTTGCCCCGACCCCCGCGCCCCCCTTTGGCCGCCACATAGCGCACAGCCGGTTCGCGCAGGTCGGCCAAGACTTTTCCATCACGCATGACCAGCGTCCCCGCAGGAACGTAGACAAGAAGATCTTCTGCGCTTTTACCCACTTTATTCGAACCTGACCCGGGGTCCCCTTCCGAGGCGTGGTAATGCGGTTGATAGGTGAGGTCCAGGAGTGATTTCTTCTGAGGGTCAGAGACAAGGATCACATCCCCCCCGCGGCCGCCGTTGCCGCCGTCCGGACCGCCAAAGGGGACAAACTTTTCCCGCCGGAAAGACAGGCAACCGTTGCCGCCCTTCCCGCCACGCACCACAATGCGGGTGTGGTCGACAAAGAGAGATCGTTCTCGAGATTCGGAGAGCATTTTTTATTCTGTCATCCCCGCGGCCGTAAGCGGGGATCCATGGATTCCCGCTTTCGCGGGAATGACATCAGGAGGGATAGACCGACACCTGCTTGCGGTCTTTGGAGCGCCATTCAAACGTGACGATACCGTCGATGCGGGAAAAGAGCGTATTGTCGGAACCCATCTTGACGTTTAAGCCCGGGAAACAGCGGGTGCCGCGCTGACGGATGATGATGGAGCCCGCCGTGACCTTTTGGCCGCCATAGGCTTTGACGCCTAAGCGCTGGCCGGCGGAATCGCGACCATTACTGGAACTGCCTTGTGATTTTGTCGATGCCATGAGAACTTCCTTTTGTTAAGCGGAAATGGATTTGACGACGAGTTCTGTATAGCGCTGACGGTGGCCCATCGTCTTCTTGTAGGTCTTCTTGGAGCGCTTCTTGAACACAAGAATCTTAGGTCCTTTGTCCTGGGCTGTGACCTGCGCTACAACCTTGGCGCCGCTCACCACGGGCTTGCCGACCTGAACGCCCTGATCCGTTGACAAGAAGAGCACCCGGTCCAGGACCACCTCTCCCCCTTTTTCAAAGGGAAGGGCCTCGACCTGTAGCCTTGTGCCCTGCTCCACACGGTATTGCTTGCCGCCGGTTTCGATAATCGCGTAAGTATTCATAGACGGAAACGAGCCGCCATAATATCAGTTTCAAAGCCCCTTATTCAATGAGAATCCTGTACTCCTCCCAGAGAATATTGGGATCGGGCGTCACTATCAGCTTGTGTTTGATAGCGTTTTCGAGCCTCGACCTTCGCTCATTGACATAGTCCGCCACCGAGGGGTGGAGCGAGATCTTAATCTCGTTGCCGTGACGGCCATGGGTCATGTTGAGGATCTCGCGCTTGAGCCGGATGTACATGGATTCCTGGGAGAGAACGCGGCCAGACGCATGGCATTGCGGGCATTCTTCACCCAAAAGCGCGAACAAGGACTCACGCTTGCGCTCCCGTGTCATCTCAATAAGCCCGAGCCGGGTGATCGGAAGGATTTTGATCTTGGCGCGATCATCGCGCGTGAAGTCCGCAAGGACCTCCGTCACCTTTTGCCGGTTACGCGCATGGCGCATATCGATAAAGTCAATCACAATGATGCCGCCAATGTTGCGAAGCCTGAGCTGGCGGGCCACTTCCTTCGCCGCTTCGACATTGGTGGCCGTGACGGTCTCTTCTTGAGACTTCTTGCCGGTAAATTTGCCGGTGTTGACGTCGATCGCGCAGAGACCTTCGGCTTCTTGGATGATGATATAGCCGCCGGAGGGCAGGTCCACGCGAGCCGAGCGCAACTTTTCGATCTGCTTTTCGATATGGAACGCCTGGAACAGAGGCGTGCGTCCCTCGTAGAGTTTCACGCGGCTCTTCAGTTCCGGGCTGATATTATCGAGGAAGTCCATCAGATCGCGGTATTCACTCCGTGAATCCACAAGAAAGATCGATGTATTTTCCGTAAACACATCGCGGACCGTTTGGAAGACAAGCCCCAGATCCCGGTGCACCAGCGACGGCGTCGGCCCAGACTCACAGCGCTTTTGAATGGAGTCCCACAACCGGATGAGGTAGGCCATCTCACGCCGGAGGGCTTCCTCTTCAGCGCCTTCGGCTTCCGTGCGGATGATGACTCCCCCCTTTTCCGGGGCGCAGCTTTCAATGATGCTGCGCAAGCGCTCTCGCTCGGCACGCTCCGCAATGTTTTTGGAGACCCCAAGATGTTCAGCGAGCGGCATATACACCAGAAAACGCCCTGGCAGGGAGATGTCCATGGACACCTTGACGCCTTTGGTGCCGATGGCCTCCTTCGCCACCTGAAGCATGATCACTTCGTTTCGCGCGATCATCTTCTCGATCTGGGCAGAGGGGTGGTGCCCCGGCGTGGGGATGACATCCGAGACGTAAAGATAGGCGTTTTTCTCAAGGCCAATATTGACAAAGGCCGAAGAAATCCCAGGGAGGACATTTTCGACTTTTCCTTTATAGATATTCCCAACGATCTTTTCGGATTCCGAGCGCTCGATCAGGAACTCGATGAGCTGATTGTTCTCCAACACGGCCACGCGCGTCTCTTCGGGAGAGCAGTTGACCAGGATCTCCCGCTTGGCATCCTTCGCGTGGTTGTTCGGTCCTCGGTGACGGGATTCAATAAAGGAATGCTGCCGGTGGTGGCTGTTCTGTCCGCCGCGGTGGTCACGATGGCCCCGATTGTCCCGTCCCCCTCGCTGGTCACGGCGACCCCGAGGCTCTTGAGCCTGCCCTTGCGGACGTCTGTCGCGCGGCAAGGGGAGCGCTTCGATTTCCTCTTGGGGCTGTTCTTCACGCGGCTCAATCTCTGGTTCCGTAGCGATATCGTCGATAATTTCGATATCGTCTGGCTCGTCCTGCGCTCCACCCGGTATTTCCTCGGCAGCCTTGGCGTGTTCCGGCAGCAGAAGGGGTTGCTTCTCTTGATCTTTTAAATCATCCATTAGTAGATATACCTCCTAAAATTAACGCTCTGTAATAGGCCAATGGCGATCATCGCACCCAGCATATGCGAGCCGCCGTACGACACGAAAGGGAGGGCAACCCCGGTCACGGGCAAAAGCCCCAGGGTCATCCCGATGTTCATCAGACTTTGGAATCCAAAAAGGCAGGCAATCCCCACCGCAATCAGCGACCCAAAACGGTCCTGGGATTCTGTCGCAATCACAAGAGCTCTCCAGATGAGGACCCCAAAAGCGATCAACACCACAGCGGACCACACAAAGCCCATTTCCTCGCCGATCACGGAATAAATAAAGTCCGTATGTTTTTCGGGGAGGAAGCCCAGCTGCGTTTGACTCCCGGAGAAAAGCCCCTTGCCGAGAACCCGCCCGCTCCCAATAGCGATCTGGGATTGCAGGACTTGATAGCCCGCACCCAAAGGATCAAACCCGGGGCTCAAGAAAACAGCGAGACGCTTGCGCTGGAAGTCTTTGATGAAAAAGAGAACGGCATGCGCCGTGTAAACACCAAGAGCCACGATCATGGAAAGAAGTCCGGGATATTGCCAAGGCAAACGCACCTGCATCTTACGGAGAAACCACCACAGCCCAAAAATAATCGCCGTGGTCAGGACAAGCAACTCGATCCCAGAACGTGTCCCGGAGGCGCTTGCCACAAGAAAGCGTAGGACAGGATGCTGCTCAAGAAGATGCGGCTGCATCGAAAAGAAGGTGGACATGAGGGGAAGCCCGACGGCAACACTCCCATAAAAGAGCACAGCCAAAAGGTAGATGGGGGGAACGCCCGCAAAATAGAGCATCCCCAGCATGATGGGGCCGTAGACGAGAGTCCCCCCCAGGTAGGGCTGCCGTAAGATCAGAAGCATGTGCAAGGCGCCGAGTCCAAAGACGCTTGCCATCCAGCGGATCGGCCGCATTTCCTTTTCTGGAAAATCCAAGAGAGCCGCAATCACGACAATAAATCCTAGGCGCGCCAACTCCAAAGGCTCGAAGGAAAGAGGCCCGAAGACGATCCAACTCTTGGCCCCATTGATGCGCCTGCCGACCACGAGCACAGCCAGAAGGAGAAACACCGTGATCCCATAGATGACAGAAGGATAGGCACGGAAGATCTGGTAATTGAGGCTGCTCAGGACAAAGATCGCGATCAAACCGAGACCCACCGCCAGGAGCTGCTTCACGACAAAGCGCGTCGAGGCGTTTGAAAGATTGACCGCAGAATACACCGCGATCAGGCCAAGCGTCGCTAAGACGGCGGCCACGGCCATCGTGGGCCAATCCATGCGCTTTGTCCAAGTTCCTAAAAAGGAGTCCTTCCTAATCACTCTCGATGACCTCGTGCTGTTCTCGGCGACCCACTTGATCCGTATTTAAGACCATGGCCAACAGATCATGCGCGATAGGAGCCGCCACGGCCCCCCCATGCCCGCCATGCTCGACCAAGACCGCACAGGCCACCTGAGGGTTATCGGCCGGCGCGTAAGCGACAAACCACGCGTGATCCTCACCCTTCGACGCCTGGGCGGTGCCGGTCTTCCCTGCGACACGAATACCGGATATGCGAGCCGCCATGCCCGTCCCTGCTCGCACCGCCTCTTCCAGACCCTCTCGGACGAGCGCCCAGGATGGATCCGAAACACTAATTCGGCTCAGCAGGCGTGGCCCTCCGAGACGTTCCAGAAAGTGGCCGAAGCGTTGTGATTCTGAAACGAGGTAGGGTTGCCACATATTGCCGCTCGAGGCGAAGGTCGCGGTCAGGTTGGTCATTTGGAGCGGCGTCACCTGCAAATCCCCTTGTCCGATGGCGTAATTCAAAGTGTCACCTCCGTGCCAGTAGCGCTCAGAAGCCCTCGACTTTGATTTTTTGAGTGCGACCGGCAGCTTCGCGTGCTTTTCGTGCGGAAGATCGACGCCGGTGATGGCCCCAAGGCCAAAACGCTGGGCCATCTCTTCTATCGCTTCAGGTCCCAGCTCGTCCGCGATCTGGTAGTAGTAAACGTCACAGCTTTCGGCGAGGGCGCGCTTAAAATCCACCCCTCCATGGCCATGTTCTTTCCAGCAACGAAACTTTCTCTTCTCTTTACCAAAGAGGAGATAGCCTTTGCAGTACACCTTCTTCGCGGGATCAAACGTTTTCTTCTCCAGGGCGGCCAGAGAGGTGATGATCTTAAACGTGGAACCAGGAGGGTAGTATTCTTGAATGGTCCTATTGAGAAGCGGCTTATGGACATTGTCTCGAAGAATTCTTCTGCGTTCATCAGAATCTCCCAGCGGCATGAAGAGATTCGGGTCAAAACCCGGAGAGGAGGCAAGCGCGAGCAGCTCTCCCGAATTAGGGTTCATGACGACAGCGGCTCCGTGATGACCGGTCGCGCTCAGCTGCCGTTCGGCGAGGGCCTGGAGCTTATGGTCCAGCGTGAGGATGAGATCTTTTCCTGCCTGGGGCTGGACGTGGCGCACCACCCGAACTTGCCTCCCGCGGGCATCCACCTCGATCAAGAATCCACCGTCCTGCCCGTGAAGCGAGGGGTCGTAGAGGCGCTCAAGACCCAGTTTGCCAATCCAGTCGCCACGTTGGTATCCCTGGTCGGCGAAATGTTCCAGTTCGGCGTCCGAGATCTGTCCCACATGGCCCAGCACATGCGAAGCCAGTTTACCCATCGGGTAGTGGCGCTGTTCTTCGACGGTCAGCGAAATCCCGGGCAGATGGGCCCTCGACTGTAGAATTTGAAAGGCCTGGGCGCGCGTGAGGCGGTCCGAAATCCGCATCATGGATCTTGATTTGACGGCCGCAAAGATCCGTTTCTGGATCTCCGGACCCTGGACATGCAAGATCGATGCGAGGCGTGTCGACAGGGGCTCAAAACGCGTCGGTTCAAGTCCAAGGGGTGAAAAGAGAGCGACAAAGACCGGCTGATCATCCGCCAACACGGCACCATGACGGTCAAGAATACGCCCCCTCGGCGCACGCTCAACAAGAATTTGGGTATGGTTGCTTTCAGAAGCGCGGGCAAAAGCTTTTCCTCGAATCACCTGAAGAACAAAAAGCTTTAGAAAACACGCGGCCAAGGCACCCATGGCAATGGCCAGGAGCACCCTTGTTCGCGACGCCCTCACGGCCTGATGAGAAAACCCTACGACAAAGACCATTAGATCTTCCTCTCGGCAGAATCTTGATCCCATACCTGCGCCCAGAAGTCCAGGACGTAGAACACCAAGGGCGCTGCGAGGGCATTGAGCAGCGGGACGGTGAGAAACGCCCAACGCAGGGACTCTTCACTCGAAGACAAAAGGCGTGTCACCAAGAAATATGCCGTAAAGTAAGCCAGCGACGCCATCCAGGAGAGGATCGTCTGCGTCCAGAGTTTCGAGGCATCCAGCTGACGGCGAAACATTCCTGCCGCGTAACCCGCGAGGGAAAAAAGCATGCTATGAAGGCCCAGAAAACCCAGCGTCGAGGCATCCAGGAGAAGCCCCCAGACAAAACCCATGCTTTCGCCTGTCCAAGGGCCGCGCGCCAACCCAAAGTGTAGAACGGCGAGAAATATCCACTGAATAGAAAAGAGCGTTCCCCCCAGAAAATGATTGCTGACCACCTGGGCCCAGAGAAGGATCCAAACGGTAAGCGCAAAATAAAGCACTTTTCTCATGGTTCAGCCCTCGGAAGCATGATGACCAGCACGTTGCGCAAGGCGCTGGATTTGACCGCCGGACGCAAGTGAGCCTGTAAAAAGAGCTGACGAGGATCCGGCTCGAGCTCTTTGACCCAGCCGATGGGCACCTTGGCGGGGAACATCTTTCCGAGTCCCGAGGTCACCACGAGATCTCCAATCTTCACCTGACTTCCGCGGTCCAAGTACTTCAAGAGCAACGCATGAGAGTTGGTTCCCTCAACAACACCGTCTTCCCCTGCCACACCAAGAACTTCAGCCGCCACCGCGCTGAGGGGGTCCTGCAGGAGCATCACCTTGGAGACCCGGCCCGAAGCCTCTGAAATGCGCCCAATGAGGGCTTCCCGTCCATCCTCAATGGCCAGCACGGGATCATCGACCGCGAGACCATCTTCCGTCCCCTTGTCCAAGACGATATCCTGGAACCAACGCTGCGGGTCGCGTCCTACGACATGCGCGGGAAGTGCCTTCGGCCATCGGTCCGCTTGAAGGTTGAGGATTTCGCGAAGTTTTCGATTTTCTTCAGCGAGCATCTGCATTTTTCTCTGGAGTTCAGCCGGGTAGAGGGTCTCCAGGCGCGAAGATCGCTCCGCAGCGTCCAGGTCGATGGACGGATGGTCAGGAGCGAGCTCCGCAGGGGATACGGAGGTTGAGAGTTTGATCAGAAATTTCTGCGGGGGAAGCGCGAAATGCCTCAGGAAAACCTGCAAAAACCGGATCGGTTCTCTTTTATGGAACGCCAGGAAGGCCGAAGAGGTGAATAAAAGCCCCGCCAGAAGAATCGTAGATCGGTATCGCTCGCGAATGTCCCAGTCCATCAGGATCAACCCTTCTTGGACTCTAGGAGATAACCGTCCGACTCATTTCGGTCGGACGAGCGACTGACGTGTGGCGCTCGTTTAGTGCAGTGGAAGGGAGCGGCGCTCGCGCCGCATTTGATCCAGCTCTTCCAAATAACGCCCGGTCCCCATGACCACACAGGTCAGAGGATCTGCGGCCAACACCACTGGCAGTTCCGTTTCCTGCGACAAGAGGTCGGGAAGTCCCCTTAAAAGGGCCCCACCGCCGGCAAGAACAATGCCAGTATCCACTAAATCGGCAGCCAACTCAGCCGGTGTTTCTTCCAGAGTTTGCTTGATGACTTCAATAATCAGTTTGATCGGGTCCGCGAGCGCCTGCCGCACCTCTTCCGAGGTAATGGTGACCGTCTTGGGCAACCCTGTCACCTGGTCGCGGCCTTTGACTTCCATCACTTGCTCTTCAGGCAGCGGAAAAACCGATCCAATCTTTATTTTGACTTCCTCCGCCGAAGTTTCACCAATGAGCAGGTTGTACTTACGGCGAAAGTACTGAATGATGGCCTCGTCCAACTCGTCCCCCGCGACATCGAGCGACTTTGAAACCACCATATCCCCCAACGATACGACAGCCACTTCCGTGGTGCCGCCTCCCATATCCACAATCATATGCCCTCGCGGCTCGTTAATGGGTATGTCCGCGCCTATCGCGGCCGCCATGGGCTCCTCAATTAAATACACCTCGCGCGCGCCCGCCTGTTGTGCCGACTCGCGAACGGCTCGCTTTTCCACCTCGGTGATCCCGGAGGGAACACCAATCACGATGCGGGGATGCAAGAGGCTCCGTCGATTGTGCACTTTCTTGATAAAGTAACGGATCATCCGCTCGGTCACATCAAAGTCCGCGATGACGCCATTGCGCAGGGGGCGCACCGCCACGATATTGGCAGGCGTCTTGCCCAGCATGCGCTTCGCCTCCACACCAATGGCGAGCACATTCTTCGTGTCTTTCTCAATGGCGACCACGGAAGGCTCTCGAAGCACAATGCCTTGCCCTTTGACATAAACAAGCGTATTGGCCGTGCCCAGGTCGATACCCATGTCGTTCGAGAACAGGCTGAAGAGATAGTTAAACATTAGGAGACAAGTTTGAGGATGCCGATTTCCGCACCATCCGAGAGACGCGGCCCTTTCATCACGAATTGCGTATAACCGCCCTTTCGGTCCTTGTAGCGTGGCGCAAGGATATCGAAGAGCTTAGCGTTTACGGAAGGACTTTTCAAATCCCTGGCCACGCGGCGCCGAGCCGAAAGGTCGCCGGCTTTGGCCAAGCTGATGAGCCTTTCTGCCACGCGCGCCACCTCGCGCGCCTTGGGTTTGGTGGTTTGGATCTTTTCATAGTGCAAAAGGCTCGTCGCCATGTTACGGAGCATCTGAAAACGATGCCCCGTGGGTCGCCCAAGTTTTCTACCTGCTCCCGTATTCATGCAAGACTCCTCGGTTTTCCCTTCAGTTCGTTTTAGCCGTCTGGCCCGTCATGGAGGAGATGTCCATCCCGAGGCTGAGGCTGAGCTCCGAGAGGCGTTCCTTAATCTCGTCCAGAGACTTTTTACCAAAGTTCTTATAACCGATCAGCTCCTCGTCCGTCTTCGAAACGAGGTCCCCAATCGTGCGGATCTTGGCTGCCTTGAGACAGTTGGAAGCGCGTACCGAGAGCTCAATGATGTCCACGGGTTGGTTCAGCAACTCCCGCAAACGATCGCTGTCCGCTCCCGGAAGACCGGCTTGGGGGGCCTGCGCAGAAGTTTCCGGAGCCTGCACCACCTCTTCTTCTTCAAACGTAATGAAGATGGAAAGACTGTCCTTGAGGATCTTGGCGGAATAAGCGATCGCGTCCCCCGGCGCGACAGAGCCATCCGTCCATACGTCTAAGACCAGGCGGTCATAGTCCGTCACTTGACCGACACGGGAGTTTTCCACATCGTAGTGGATCTTGATGACCGGGGAAAAGAGCGCGTCCATCATCAGGCTGTCCGCAGGATAATTTTCCTTGACCTGTTTATCCGAAGGCACATAGCCTCGGCCACGGCAGACCCAGAGTTGCATGTTGATCTCGCCATTGGTGTCCAGCGTCGCAATAGGAAGGTCCGGAGTGAGGATCTCCACGTTGGCGTTGGCCTCGATGTCTTTGGCGCGCACGACGCGCTCCCCTTTTACGGAGAGATGCAAGATCTCCGGCTCAGGCGTATGAAGTTTAAAACGGAGCTGTTTAAGGTTCAGGAGGATCGTGATGACGTCCTCACGCACACCCTTCATCGTGGAATATTCATGGACGACCTTATCGATTTTCACGGCCGTCACCGCGCAGCCCTCCAGGCTGGACAAAAGAATCCGCCTTAACGAGTTCCCGATCGTGTGGCCGTATCCCTTCTCAAAGGGTTCCGCGTAAAAGCGCCCAAATGTGTCGGTCAGGGTTTCCTGATCACACTCGAGGCTTTGTGGCAATACCAAATCGCGTAATTTCATCTGTACGTCCTCCTTATTAATCGTCATCCCCCGCGGTTGTAAGCGGGGGATCCATCTTTAAACTTTGGATCCCGGCTTACGACCGGCCGGGATGACAGCAACAATCGCTGTCATTTCGAATACAGCTCCACGATCAATTGTTCATCAATGGGGTAAGACATTTCGTCACGGCTCGGCCAGCTGCGCACTTTGCCAGAGACGTGTGAGGCATTGACTTCCACCCAAGAGGGCAGTGGACCGCGCTTCTGCAGGGCCGCCAGGGCCTGCTGCACAGCGACATTCTGGCGGGCCTTCTCCGATAAACTGACTTTATCACCGGGATGCACTTGATAAGACGGCACATCCACACGCTTGTCGTTGACGCTGACATGCCCATGCAGCACCAGCTGTCGGGCATGAGGCATGGACAGAGCGAACCCTAACCGTTTGATCACGTTATCAAGCCTCGTCTCGAGCATCCGGAGAAGGTTCTCGCCGGTGAGCCCCTGTTGCCGTTCCGCCTGCTCGAAATAATGGTGGAACTGCTGTTCGGTCAAGCCGGCGATACGCTTGGTTTTCTGTTTCTCACGAAGACGACGGCCGTATTCCGACACTTTCACACGCTGCTTCACGTGCATGCCCGGGGCGGATTTTCTTTTGCCTTTGTCGAGGATGCAGGCGTTGTAGCACTTCTCGCCCTTCAGAAATAACTTCGTGCCTTCTCGGCGGCACAGCCGGCAAACGGGTCCAATATATCTCGACATAGCTAGACTCTCCTCGGCTTGGGTGGGCGGCACCCGTCATGGGGGATCGGCGTGACGTCCCGAATCGACAGAATGGCAAGCCCGGCCCCCTGCAGCCCTCGGATCGCGGTCTCTCGGCCTGATCCTGGCCCTTTCACCAGCACGTGCACCTGTTTGACGCCCAATTCCATCGCCTTCTTGGCGGCCGTATCGGCTGTGACTTGCGCGGCAAACGGCGTGCCTTTCTTCGTTCCCTTAAAACCGCATGCGCCGGCCGTCGACCACACAATCACCTGACCTGCTTCATCGGTGATCGAGACGATCGTGTTATTGAATGAAGACTGGATACAGGCCCGCGCGACAGTCACATTCTTCCAAAGTTTCTTTTTCTTGGCGGACCCGGCACTTGCGCGCGCGGCGGCGCCGGCCTGAGGTTTCGCCTCAGAGGACTTGGGGGGTGGTAGCTTTTCTTCTGCCATAAATTCTCCTGTTCTGACTTCCTGCTATTTCGCCGTGGGCGCTGCTGCCGTCGGCTTCTCCGCGCGCGCCGACCCGACGGTCTTGCGGCGGCCTCTGCGTGTCCTGGCGTTGGTTTTGGTTCTTTGGCCGCGGCACGGGAGATTTCTCCGATGACGAAAGCCGCGATACGACCCAATCTCAATAAAGCGACGGATGTTGGCCTGGATGTCCCGGCGCAGGTCGCCTTCCACGCGTATTTCCTTGGCCGATATGATGGAGCTGATTTTATTGACCTCGGCTTCGGTCAAGTTTTTCACGCGCGTCGCCGGGTCGATCTGCGCTTCTGAAATAATATCGGACCCCAGCTTGCGACCAATGCCATAAATATAGGCAAGCGCGATATCGACACGCTTGTCTTTGGGAAGATCGACTCCTGAGATTCTGGCCATACCTACTCCTCGTTCTGAGAGACGAGCGATGAGGGACGAGTCCTCATGATCCCACTGTGACGTTGATGCCTCGTCGGTCGTCCCTCTTCGATCATCTCGGACTTATCCTTGGCGCTGCTTGTGCCGCGGTTCTTTGCAAATGACGCGCACAACGCCCTTGCGCCGTATGACTTTACATTTACCACAAATGGGCTTGACGGATGCTCGCACGTTCATATCATTCTCCTGACGTCACCCCGGCGGAAGCCGGGGTCCAGAGCTGGATGCCGGCTTTCGCCGGCATGACGGTTGATCATTTCTCTCGGAAAGTGATCCGACCTCTTTTTAAGTCGTAGGGAGACAACTCGACTTTGACTTTGTCCCCCGGTAAAATCTTGATGTAATGCATGCGCATTTTCCCTGAAATATGCGCCAGCACCGTATGCCCGCCTTCGATTTCCACCTTGAACATCGCATTGGGAAAAGCCTCGAGCACCCGGCCATCCACCTCAATCTTTTCTTCTTTGGTCATCCCGCTCCTTTTCGTCGCCATGCGGTGTCAGCACTTCCGTGCCTGAGGCCGTCAAGGCCACCATCTTCTCATAATGCACAGAAAGGCTGCCATCCTGCGTCACCACGGTCCAGCCATCCGACTTATGACGAATGGCTGCTGTTCCCACATTGGCCATCACCTCAAGAGCCAGCACCATGCCTTCCACAAGCCGTAATCCGGTGTGGGGACTCCCGAAGCAAGCGACATGGGGCTCTTCGTGCATCGCTCGGCCGATCCCATGGCCACCGTATTCTCGAACGACCTGGAACCCAGCGCTCTCCACGACGGACTGCATCGCAAAGGAGACATCCCCCAGCCGGAGTCCTACGCGCGCCGCCTCGATGGAAGCCTCGAGTGACGCTTTGCCGGCATTCATCAAACGCTCTTGTTCGTCTGTGACCTTGGGGCCAATGACCCACGAGGTCGCCGTATCGCCGCAATAGCCTTCGACAAACATACCGATATCAAGGCTCAGGAGATCGCCATCCTTCAATCGCCTCTGGCTCGGGATACCGTGCACAATCTCCTCATTGACCGATGTGCACACGGTCGCGGGATAGCCCCGGTAATGGAGAAAAGACGGCACCGCGCTGCGCTCGCGCATCATTTTGGCAGCCATCGCATCGATCTCTCGCGTGGTCATGCCGGCGACGATACTTTTCTTGAGCGAGAAAAGGACTTCGGCCGCAACATGACCGGCTGTTCTTAAAAGATCAATTTCCCGTGGACTCTTCAGCTCAATACGGGCGGCCTGCGCCATCAAGGGCGGACCTTATTTCACACCACAAATCTGCATGACGCCTTTGGCCACGTCCTGGACCGGCAACGAGGCGTCGCAAATCTTCAGCACACCCTTCTTCTCGTAATATTGAAGAAGAGGCTGGATGGTCTCTTCGTAAATCTCCAGACGCTTCCGAATGGACTGCGGCTCATCATCGGTGCGCGTGACGAGCGCGGCACCGCACTTATCGCACTTCCCTTCCCGCTTCGGAGGCTGAGAGACCAGGTTGTACGTCATCGCGCATTGCCCGCAGACACGTCTTTTGCCCATGCGCTCAACGACGACGCCGGCCACAACTTTAAAATACAGCACGCTGGCCAGCGGTGTCTTGGCCTTCTGCAAGAAGGCATCGAGCGCCTTCGCCTGAACGAGGCTCCGCGGGTAACCATCCAGGATGAAACCTTTTTTGCAATCCTTTTCCTTGAGGCGCTCCGCGACCACGGCATTGGTCAGCTGATCGGGCACAAGCAACCCCGAGTTCACGAACTGCGCGACCTGCCGGCCCAGTGAAGTGTCCTTGCCGATGGCCGCACGAAAGATCGCTCCGGTCGCAATCGCCGGAAACCCCAGCTTCTCGCTCACAACCGCTGCTTGGGTCCCTTTGCCCGCGCCAGGAGGCCCTAAAAAAACAAATCGACTCATTTACCCCCCACATTGAACCAGCGGCCCTTAAAGCCACCGCCGCCTTTAAAAAACCCATCATAATGTCTCATGATCAGGTGTGATTGGATTTGCCCAATGGTATCGAGAGCCACACCCACCACAATCAGGAGGGCCGTCCCCCCGAAAAAAAACGGAGCGTTGAGAATCTTCCTCATATAGTCCGGAAGCACGGCGATCGCCGCCACAAAGAGCGCGCCACCCAGGGTGATCCGCTCAAGGATCGTCTCAATGTAACGGGCCGTGGCCTCGCCCGGCCTGATGCCAGGGACAAAACCACCCCATTTCCGTAAATTTTCAGCCAAATCATTCGGGTTAAACTGAACCGAGTTGTAAAAATAGCAAAAGAAAATAATCAAACCCGCGTAAAGGAGCTCATACATCCAGCTCCCGCGCTGCTCGAGCTGTGCGATCTTGGTCGCCCACACGTTTTCCGGGAAAAACGCGGCCACCGTGACGGGGACGGCGAGCAGCGATACCGCAAAAATGACCGCGATCACGCCCGATTGATCGACCTTGAGCGGTAAATAGGTGCTCGCACCGCCATACATCCTGCGCCCGACCACGCGTTTGGCGTATTGCACGGGAATTTTGCGCTGGGCGGTCTCCACCCACACCACAAGCCCTGTGATCACAACGACCAGTGCCACAAGGAAAATCGCTCGGAAGAGCGTGTACTCTTCCACCCGCACCAGGCGAATCAGGTCCGCCACCCCTGCCGGAATGCGGTCAACAATTCCGGAGAAAATGATCAGGGACGTGCCATTGCCAATGCCGCGTTCTGTGATCTGCTCTCCCAGCCACATGATAAAGACCGAACCGGTGGTGAGCGTCAACACCGACAAGGCAATCCATCCCGCGGAAGGATCCAGCACAATGGACGCGCCTCCAGGCCCCGTCATCTTGGAGATCGTCAGCGCCAAACCAAAAGACTGCAACCCTCCCAGCACCAGGGTCAGATAGCGCGTGATCTGGTTGAGGCGCTTGCGGCCCTGCTCGCCTTCTTTCGCCAGGCGATCCAGATAGGGAATGACATGGGCCCCCTGCAGCAAGCTCATGATGATGGAGGCGTTGATATAGGGGCCAACGCCCATGGCAAAGATCGCGAGGCGCCCCATGGCGCCGCCTGAAAAAATGTCCAAGAATCCCAGGAGCGTGTTCTGCTGCATGGCGAAAAATCCGCGCAGCGCTTCCGCGTTGACTCCGGGAACGGGTATGGTAGCGCCCACCCGGTACGCCGCGAGGATGGCCAGCGTGAAGAAAATGCGGCGCTTAAGCTCCGGGACCTTAAAGATGTCTTTGATCGGGTTGTTGAGCTCGCTCGTCATGAGGCCTTAAGGACTTCCGCTTTGCCGCCAGCCTTTTCGATTTTCGCTTTGGCGGACGAAGAGAAGGCGTGCGCTTGAACCGTCAAAGCCTTGGCCAACACCCCGTCGCCCAAGACCTTCACCCGGTCACAGCCTTTCACGAGTCCCGCCTCGACGAGCGAGGCAGGGTTGACGTCCGAAGACGCCCGGAAAGACTTCTCCAAGTCTCCCACATTGACGACACCCATACGATCATCAAATCGTGTATGCCGGAAACCTCTTTTGGGCACCCGGCGGATGAGCGGCATCTGGCCGCCTTCGAAACCCGTCATACCGGAAAATCCGGCGCGCGAGCGTTGGCCTTTCATGCCGCGCGTCGATTGTGCGCCATGGCCTGAGCCAATGCCACGACCGACGATCTTGCGCCGATGCTTGGCGCCGGGAGCATGGTGAAGCTGATCAAGCCGCATGAGCGCCCACCGTTTCTTTGCTGCTGCGCAAAGCCGCCACGTCCTCTTTGGTCCGAAGGCCTTTGAGCGCCTCGAGCGTCGCATAAACCACGTTGTAAGGATTCGAGGAGCCGAGTGACTTCGACAAAATGTCCTTAATACCAACCGCGTCAAGCACCGCGCGGACGCTCCCCCCCGCGATAACGCCTGTCCCGGGGGCTGCTGGCTTGAGCAGAACCTGACCGGCTCCGAAGGTCCCGGTGACGCTATGGGGAATGGTCACACCATGCAGCGGGACCGCCACCAGCTCTTTCTTCGCGCGAGCGACGGCCTTTTGAATGGCCGCCTGGATTTCTTTTGCTTTGCCGATGGAGGAGCCGACTCGGCCTTTCTTATCTCCGACAACCACCAGTACGCTAAAGGAGAAACGCTTTCCACCTTTAACGACTTTGGCCACTCGGTTAATCGCGACCACTGTTTCTGCGAGCTCTAAACCATCGGGGTTAATTCTTGCCACACATTCTCCTTTGATCCGCCAATCCTCGAGTGGCGGGCTAAAAATCCAAGCCGGCCTTGCGAGCGGCCTCTGCGAGCGCCTTGATACGGCCGTGGTAGACATGTCCGCCACGATCGAAGACCACCTGCTTCACACCTTTGGCGAGGGCCTTTTCTGCGACCAGTTTACCGACGGCCTCGGCCGCCAAGATATTTCCCCCGCTCTTGAGCTTTCCGGACAACTCCGGCGAGAGGGAAGAGGCCGCCACCAGGGTCTGCCCCTTGGCGTCGTCGATGAGCTGGGCGTAAATATGTTTGAGTGTCCGGCATACGGACAATCGTGCTCGCCCCGTTTGGGACGCCTTGATGTTGCGGCGCGTACGAGACAAACGATATTCGTAACGTTCCAATGTTGCGCCTTGCATAACTATTTCTTCGCTCCTCCCGCCGCTGTTCCACCGGCCGCGCCCGCGGCCGCTTTGCCCGCCTTGCGGATAATGTGCTCGCCCACATACTTAATTCCACTGCCCTTATAAGGCTCCGGCTTTCTGAGCTTGCGTATGCGCGCGGCGGTTTCGCCCACCACATAGGCATCACTCCCCATAATCGTCAGGAAGGTCATTTTGGGATCAATCGCGACCTTGATGCCCGGTGGAAGCTTGAACTCGATCGGGTGAGCAAAACCGAGGGTCATCGTCAGCTTATCGCCAGCCACTTGAGCACGATAACCGAGACCGACGATCTCCAGCTCTTTCTTGAACCCTTGCGTGACACCCAAAACGGCATTTTGAACAAGCGAGCGCGCCAGGCCGTGAAGCGACGCACCTTTCTCTCCGGCTGTCTCGGTCTTCTCGAGCACCGCTTGATTCTTCTCCACTTTAATCACGATGCCGGGGGGCAAAGTTTGCGTGAGTTTTCCGAGGGGGCCGGACACCTCCACCGAATTCCCATGGGGCTCAATTTTGACCTTATCGGGTATGACCACAGGCATTCTTCCAATGCGGCTCATAAATCTCTATTTCACCTCACAGAGCACTTCTCCGCCGACTTTGGCCTGGAAAGCCTGGCGGTCTGTCAAAAGCCCTTTGGAGGTCGAAATAATCTTGATGGCCCCGGCCTCGCCGCGACGCGCGAACGCCGCGTAGGGACGATAAACGCGAAGACCCGGCCGAGACACACGTTGGGCGCCTTGGAGGACCTGCTGCTTCCCCGCTCCATACTTGAGATAGATTCTGACGAACGAGTGCTTTTTTGCGTCCTCCATCACCTTGTAGTTGGCAATCAGGCCTTCCGCTTTCAAAATGCGGATCACCGCCACCTTGAGACGCGAGGAGGGCACATCCACCTTCTCAAAGAGCCGTCCAGAAGCATTTCGTAGAGACGATAAGAGATCAGAAATTGGATCAGTCATAGGTTCACCAACTGGCTTTCACGACTCCGGGGATTTCGCCCCGATGAGCCATTTGCCGGAAACAAAGCCGGCAGAGTCCGAAGTCCCGATAAAAGGCCCGGCCACGGCCGCAATTTCGGCAGCGATTCCGAAACCGGGTCGCGAATTTGAGGCGTTTGCGCATTTTTGCGACGGTTGCAATTCGAGCCACAAGTTCTCCTTATGAGGCGGCGGCGTTGGCCGCCTGGGCTGGCGCCTTCTTCGACGGCGCGCGTTCATTCGACTTAAATGGAAATCCAAAGAGAGCCAGCATCTCGCGCGCCTGGTCATCCGAGCCAGCGTTGGTCACAAAGGTGACGTTCATCCCGCGCACCTTCGGCGATTTATCCAGATTGACTTCGGGAAAGATATGCTGCTCGTTGAGCCCGAGATTGTAATTGCCGCGGCCGTCAAAGGCGCGAGGGTCCAGTCCTCGAAAGTCGCGTATTCTCGGGACCGCCGCGTTGATCAGACGGTCAAGAAACTCATACATCCTCATCCCGCGAAGGGTCACCCGGAGCCCGATGGGCATGCCCATGCGGAGCTTAAAATTGGAAATCGACTTCTTGGCGCGGCGGACCTGCGGTTTTTGCCCGACGATTGCGGAAAGCTCGGCGCTGGCGATGTCCAGCACCTTGATGTCTTCCTTGGCGTCGTTCACGCCCATATTGACCACCAGCTTCACCAGGCAGGGCACCTGGTAGGTATTCTTGAGCTTAAAGCGCTCCATCATCCCAGGAATGACCACGCTGCGGTAGTGCTCTTTGAGTCTGGGAACGTGCGTTTTCTTGGTCATGAAACGAGCATCTCCCCGCATTTGCGGCAGACCCGCACCTTGGTCCCGTCCGAAAGGAGATCCGTTTTCGGGCGCATGGGACGATTGCATTTCGGGCAGACCAGCATCACATTGGACATGTGGACGGAGGCCTCTTTTTCGCGGATGCCGCCCGGCGTCGTCTGCGTGGGTCGCGCGTGGCGCTTCACAAAATTGATCTTGGAAATAAGAATGCGCCCGTCCTCCCGAAGCACCTTGATCACTTCGCCCTGTTTGCCGCGGCTGCGTCCGGATAAAACGAGAACCTTGTCTTTTTTATGAATGGTGAGCATCACACAACCTCTGGCGCCAGAGAAATAATTTTCAAGTAGTTCCGTTCGCGAAGCTCGCGGGCAATAGGCCCGAAAATGCGTGTTCCTTTGGGCTCCCCTTCGGCATCAATCAGGCAAACCGCGTTGTCGTCAAACTTGACATAACTGCCGTCATAACGACGATGTTCTCGGACGGTGCGCACGACCACCGCTTTCACCACGTCGCCTTTCTTAATGGTTGCCGTAGGAAGCGCGTCTTGCACGGAGCAAACCACGATATCCCCCAGGCCCGCGTAGCGACGCCGTGTGCCTCCCAGGATGCGGAAACACCGCAACTTGCGCGCGCCCGAATTATCGGCCACATTCAAGATGGACCTCTCTTGAATCATGCACTCTTCTCCAAAATCTGAGAGATGCGCCAACGCTTGAGCTTGGAGAGGGGCCTTGTCTCAACGATTTCCACACGGTCTCCCACATGGCTTGCGTTCTTCTCGTCGTGCGCATAGAACCGGCTTTTCCGGCGAAGGACTTTATGATAGCGCGCGTGCGTCGTGTTCCAGGAGACCAGCACCACCCGGGTCTTGTCCATCTTGTCCGTCAGCACAACCCCCTCGCGAACCTTCCTCGCGGAACGCAGTCCAGTCGGCACTTCGGCTGTTTTTGTAGCTTGCATTAAGCAACCTTCTCTTTCTTGTGCAAGAGCGTCAGGAGCCTGGCGATTTCTCGACGCGCCTGGCGAATCTCCATCGGATTCTTTAAGGGATTGGTCGCGTGCTGAAATTTCATCTTAAAGCTATGCTCCCGAGACTCGCGAAGCCTGGCTTCAAGCTCCTGAGTCGACAAATCCTGAAGCCTGTCTTTTTTCTTCTTTTTCGACATGATCCTTCGGCTCCTTCCCTGCGATCAGTCGCTCCGGACAACCCTGAGCGAAGTCGAAGGGTTAGTATCCCTCGCGCACAACAAATTTGGTCCGGATCGGAAGCTTATGGGAGGCAATGCGCATCGCTTCCATCGCTTCCGCCGGCGGCAGGCCTTCGAGCTCAAACATAATCCGGCCGGGCTTCACCACCGCCACCCAGAATTCCGGTGCGCCCTTCCCCTTGCCCATACGGGTTTCCGCGGGCTTCTTGGAAATGGGTTTATCCGGGAAAATCCGGATCCAGAGCTTTCCACCTTTTTTAATAGCGCGTGAAAGCGAGACGCGTGACGCCTCAATCTGCCGGCTGGTGATCCAGTGGGACTCCAGCGCCTGAAGCCCGTATTGGCCGAAGTCCACCGTCGTGGCCCCTTTGGCGCGCCCTTTGAGGCGACCCCGGTGGGACTTACGGTATTTCACGCGCTTCGGCATCAGCATGGTTACTTGCCTTCCCCTTCTTCCTCAGGGAGGATGTCTTCTTCCCCCGCCGTCGCGGGCTCAAGAGGCTCAACCGCCGGAACAGGGACGGCGACTTCGGACTGCGCAATTTTCTCAATCTCTTCTTTGGGAATGAGTTTGACCTCTTCCATCAGATCTTCACGCGTCTTCTTGAAGAGTTCCTTCTTAAAAATCCATACCTTGACACCAATGCGGCCCATGGGGATGAGCGCTTCATAAAGACCGTAATCGATATCCGCCCGGAAGGTCTGGAGCGGCACGCGTCCTTCTTTCATCCACTCCACACGAGCGATTTCCGCGCCGCCCAAACGACCCGACACGCGCACCTTAATCCCGAGGGCCCCAGCGGCCATCGTGCGCTCAATTGCTTTTTTCATAGCCCGGCGGAACCCCACCTGCTTTTCGAGCTGCATCGCGATCCCTTCAGCAACCAAATGAGCGTCCAATTCAGGCCGCTTGATCTCCATGACGTTGACAAACGCCTTACGATCGGTCATGGCCTCAATGTCCTTGCGCAGATTCTCGATGTCCGCGCCCTTTTTGCCGATCACAATGCCTGGGCGCGCGGTATGAATATTGACGCGCAAGTGCTTGCCGGCCCGCTCAATGACGACTTTGGAAACCGCCGCCCCCTGGAGCTTGGATTTTAGATAGTGCCGTATGCGACGGTCTTCCTCGAGAAGATCGGGCATTTGGCGAAGATTGAACCACTTCGAATCCCAGTCCTTGATGTACCCAAGACGTAGGCCGAGAGGATGAATTTTTTGTCCCACTAATTTGCCTCCGATTTTGACTTGCGGCGCTCATCCGACAAGACGATCGTCACATGCGCGCTGTGGTGACGAATGGTGGCGCCACGTCCCATCGCGTGCGCCCGCATGCGCTTCATGGTGGGCCCATAGCCCACCCAAGCCTGCGCCACATGCCACGCCTCGGCATTGGCCTGCCTGCCCGCGTTGGCCAAGGCGCTGTTCAAGATTTTCTCCACGAGGGGTCTGGCCCCTTTGGTCACAAGGCGAAGCGTGGCCAGGGCGCGGGCCACCGACTTGCCTCGCACCAGCATCAGGATTTGATCCACCTTCCTGGGCGAAATTCGTACATACCGCGCTCTGGCAATCGCTTGCATCAAGGCATCCTTAGGTTGTGGCGGTTGCTTCTTTGGTGTGGGCAGCGCCATGCCCCCTAAAGAAGCGCGTGGGCGCCATTTCGCCCAGCCTGTGCCCGACCATTTCTTCCGTGATAAACACGTTGATAAATTTGTTCCCGTTATGAACCGCGAAGGTATGACCGACAAATTCAGGCGTCACCATGCAGGCGCGCGCCCAAGTCTTGAGGACCTTTTTCTCGCGATTCTTATTTAAGCCTTGAACTTTCTTCAGAAGTTTTTGGTCGACGTAAGGGCCTTTTTTCGTTGATCGTCCCATAATGTCCTCTTGTTAGACGCCGGTCGCGACAAGCTGCTTCGACCGGTGTTTCAGAATCATCCAATCCCAGATTTTCTTCGAGCGCGTCTTATAACCCTTCGCTGGCTGGTTCCAAGGCGAGCGAGGTTGATTATTCCCTTTCGACCGGCCGCGTCCGCCGCCATGTGGATGGTCCACGGCGTTCATGGCCGTACCGCGAACGACCGGGCGAATGCCCAAATGGCGGCTGCGCCCTGCATTGCCCAAAATCCTGTTTTCATGGTCGACATTGCCCACCTGGCCAATGGTTGCCATACACTCCCGAAAAAACTGTCGAATTTCTCCAGAAGGCATGCGCACCTGCGCAAATCGTCCCTCTTTCGCCATGAGTTGAGCCGAGGCGCCTGCGGAACGAACGAGCTTCGCGCCCGTTCCAGGCATGAGCTCAATGTTGTGAAGCGTGGTGCCTTCTGGGATGCGGTCCAGCGGCAGCGCGTTGCCCAGCCGGATGTCCGATTCCGGGCCTGACTGCACCGGGTCGCCGACTTTGAGCCCTTCAGGCTGCAAAATGTAACGCTTTTCCCCGTCCGCATAATGGATGAGCGCCAGCCGCGCGCTGCGGTTGGGATCGTACTCCAGGGCTGCGACCTTGCCAGGCACGCCGACTTTATCGCGCTTGAAATCCACGACGCGATAGGACCGCTTGTGGCCGCCGCCCTGATGTCGAACGACCAGGAGTCCAAAATTGTTACGACCCGCTTTCTTCCGCAAAGGACGAGTCAGACTTTTTTCCGGCTCCTTCTTGGTCAGCTGAGAAAAATCCTCAACGGTAATGAAGCGGCGTGACGGTGTGTATGGATTGAAGCTTTTCATAGTTTAATTTCACTCACCATGATCCTGAGCGGGCGCTTGGCGCGAGTCGAACGGATCATTTGGCCTCTTCCCCAACCCTGATCTCCTGGCCCTTCTTCAAGGACACAATCGCTTTCTTCCAGTCGGCTCGATGCGCGCCGCGTCCGCCACCCATTCGGCGAAACTTCCCGTGCACACGCATGGTATTGACCGAAAGCACTTGGACTTTGAAAAGCTGCTCAATCGCAGACTTGATATCGCTTTTCGTCGCACCCGTCGCCACACGGAACACATATTGATTGACCTCCGCGCGCAAGTTCGTGGCGCGTTCCGTGATCAAGGGCCTTTGGACGATGGCGTAAAGAGAGTCCATACTAACCTTTCGGCCAGCGCTTCTCGAGCCCCTCGAGCGCGTCTTTCGTCAGGAGCACTTGTCGAGCCGCCATGAGCTGCCAAGCGTTGACTTCTGCGACATCCAGGAGCTTGAGCTCAGCAAGGTTTGCAAAGGCCCGGCTCACCTTGTCGTCTTTGTGACTCACAATCAGCAGCGTCTTTCCAGACAAGCCCGTCTTGGTCAGAATCGCCTGCGCTTCGCGAGCCTTGGGTTGGTCTATCTTGATGGACTCAATCACGCCAAGCTCCGAGGCTCTCGCCTTCTCAAAAAGTGCGGTCTGCAAGGCGATCAATCGTTTCGACTGATCAAGACCCGTTCGATAAGAACGTGGAAGCGGCCCAAAAATAATGCCGCCCTTGCGCCAAAGCGGAGAACGAATCGATCCCGAGCGGGCGTTGCCGGTGCCTTTCTGCTTCCACGGCTTGTGGCCGCCGCCCGACACCAAGCCTCGCGTCTTGGTCGCGGAGGTGCCACGACGCTGATTGGCTTGCAGCCCCACGATCACATCGTGGAGGACGCGCCGTGAACCCGGCGCGCCAAAAATCGATTCGGGGAGCGCGATCTTGCCTTTGGACTCTCCCGTCGGCGCGTAAAGGGTGGCTTCGAAATTGGCCATTATTTTGCCGCCTTCGGCTTGGCCGCGGCAGGTGCCGCAGCTTTGGCGGCTTCTTTCTTCTTTTCTTTTTTGCCATGCTCCGGAGCGTGAAGGACACGCTTTTTCACGCGTTTGACTGTTTCCTGGATGGTCAAGAGACATTTCACGGCTCCGGGGACTGCCCCCTTGATCAGGATCAAATCTCTTTCCGGAAGGACCTGCACGACTTCCAGGTGCTGGACGGTCACTTTTTCCGCTCCCAAATGACCGGGCATGCGCTTGCCTTTATAGACCCGCCCGGGGTAGGTGTTCGAACCCGAGGACCCCGGCGCGCGGGCCCGATCGGACTGCCCATGGGTGGAAGGGCCCCCACTAAAATTATGACGTTTCATGGCTCCGGCAAAGCCTTTCCCTTTTGATATTCCGGTCACATCCACATAGTCGCCCGCAGAAAAAGAATCAACCTTAATGGTTTGGCCCACCTGAAACGTAGCGGCTTTGTCGGTGCGCAGCTCACGCAGCCACTTGGCCGGCGCCGCATTGGCTTTCTTAAAAATCCCAGCAGCAGGCTTGTTCACAGATTTCTCGCGGACTTCACCAAAAGCCACCTGAATCGCGGCGTAACCGCCTTTTTCCGGTGTAATGACTTGCGTGATAGGGCAAGGCCCGGCCTGTAAAACGGTGACGGGGACAATATTGCCGTGCGCGTCGTAAATGCGCGTCATCCCAACCTTTTGAGCCAAAATGGCTTTCAAGGATACGTGCGCCGCGCTGGGCTGTTCTGTTGTCGCTGCTGGCTCAGACATAAATTATCTCAAGAAGACTTGATCTCCACATCAACACCGGCCGGCAGGTCCAATTTCATCAGCTCTTCAACCGTATTCGGGGTGGGCTCTGAAATATCAATCAGCCTTTTATGGATGCGCATCTCAAACTGCTCTCTTGATTTCTTGTCGGTATGAGGAGAACGCAGCACGGTGTAGCGCTTGATCTGCACAGGCAGAAGCACAGGCCCAGCGAGCACGGCACCGGTGCGCTTCACGACATCGACAATCTTAATAAGCGAGTCGTCGAGCATGCGGTGGTCATACGACCGCAGCCGAATACGGATTTTGGGCGCTACCACTTTAGTGGGCTGGACCGCTGTAACCATAAATTTAGTTCCTGGTTTCTAGTTCCTAGTTCCTGGTTTTAAATGCCCAGTTCCCTGTCTTTGCGCCATTCGCATTGAACCAGGAACGAGGAACCAGAAACTAGAAACTTATGTTAAGCAATGACTTCTGTAACGACGCCGGCGCCTACGGTGTGGCCGCCTTCACGGATCGCAAAGCGCACGCCCTTCTCCATCGCGATCGGCGTGATCAGCTCCGCGTCAAACTCAATGTTGTCCCCCGGCATCACCATCTCCACCCCGGGCTTCAAGGTGACGTTACCCGTGATGTCCGAGGTCCGAAAGTAAAACTGCGGCCGGTACCCTTTGAAAAAGGGCGTGTGACGCCCCCCTTCTTCCTTCGTCAGGATGTAGACGCTCGCCTTGAACTTCTTGTGCGGCGTGATCGACCCAGGCGCCGCCAGCACCTGCCCGCGCTCAATCTGGTCCTTCTCAATGCCCCGCAAGAGAATCCCCACGTTGTCCCCCGCGATGCACTCGTCCATCACCTTCCGAAACATCTCAATACCCGTGATCACGCTCTTCTTCGTGTCCTGAATCCCAATAATCTCCACGTTCTCGCCCACTTTGGCCTTGCCGCGCTCCACGCGCCCCGTCGCCACCGTCCCGCGGCCCGTGATCGAAAACACGTCCTCGACCGCCATCAAAAACGGCTTGTCCACCTCGCGCTTGGGCTCCGGGATGTTCGTGTCCAGGGCGTCAATGAGCTTCTTGATCGAGGCTTCCCCATACTCCCCTGCGTCCCCCGTCATGGCCTTGGTCGCGCTCCCCCGAATGACCGGTATCTTGTCCCCCGGAAACTCATACTTCGTGAGGAGCTCTCTGACTTCCATCTCCACCAAATCCAAGAGCTCCTTGTCTTCCACCAAATCACACTTGTTCATGTACACCACCAACGCCGGCACGTTCACCTGCCGCGCCAAGAGCACATGCTCCCGCGTCTGCGGCATCGGCCCATCGGCCGCGCTCACCACCAGGACCGCCCCGTCCATCTGCGCGGCGCCCGTGATCATGTTCTTGATGTAGTCGGCGTGGCCCGGGCAGTCGATGTGCGCGTAGTGGCGCTTCGCCGACTGGTACTCCACGTGGGAGACCGCCACCGTCAAAATCTTCGAATCGTCCCGCACCACCCCGCCCTTGGCGATATCAGCATACGACTTGATCTCCGCCAGACCCTGCTTCGACAACACCTTCAAAATCGCCGTGGTGAGCGTCGTCTTCCCGTGGTCCACGTGCCCAATCGTCCCGACGTTCACGTGCGGCTTCGTGCGCTCAAATTTAGGTTTAGACATGTTCGTTCTCCCTTCTACGTTTTTACCTTGCTGCTCCGGTGCCCGTTGTGCTGTGCTTCGAGATGATTTCTTCGGCCACATTACGCGGCACTTCCGCGTAGTGGCTTGGTTCCAAATTGAAAGACGCCCGTCCCTGGCTCAGCGAGCGCACCGTCGTGGCATAGCCGAACATCTCCGCCAGCGGCACAACGCCGCGGATAACACGGGCATTCCCTCGCTGCTCATTCTCATTGACCTGAGCGCGTCGAGAATTTAAGTCCCCGATGATCGTACCCATATAATCTTCGGGGGTGATGACTTCAAACTTCATGACCGGCTCGAGAAGCACGGGTTTTGCCTTCTTTGCGCCATCTTTGAAGGCCATGGAACCGGCTATCTTGAACGCCATTTCAGAGGAGTCTACATCGTGGTAGGACCCATCGAAAACGGTGCATTTTACATCAACAACGGGGTATCCGGCAAGTACGCCGCTTTCCATCGCCTCCACAATGCCTTTTTGCACCGCCGGAATATATTCGCGCGGAATACGGCCGCCCTTAATCGCGTCGACAAACTCAAAGCCCTTGGCGGCTTCCATCGGCTCAAGCGTAATCCAGCAGTGACCGTATTGGCCACGACCGCCGGTCTGTTTAATGTATTTACCTTCCGATTCCACCTTCTGGCGGATCGTTTCGCGGTAGGCCACCTGAGGACGGCCCACATTGGCTTGGACGTTAAACTCGCGTTTCATGCGGTCCACAAGAATTTCCAAATGCAATTCGCCCATGCCCGAGATGATGGTTTGAGAGGTCTCCTCATCGGTGCGCACGCGGAAAGTCGGGTCTTCTTCGGCCAGACGATTGAGCGCAATTCCCAGACGTTCTTCGTCCGCCTTGGACTTGGGCTCAATGGCCACCGCGATCACCGGTTCAGGAAAATGCATGGATTCCAGCACAATGGATTTGTCCGGATCGCAAAGCGTGTTGCCCGTCGTCGTATTTTTGAGGCCCACCACCGCGGCAATGTCGCCCGCATAGACTTCCTTGACATCTTCCGATTTGTCCGCGTGCATACGGAGAATCTGGCTGATGCGCTCTTCGGAGTTTCTGGAGGTGTTGGTGACGTAACTGCCGGCTTGGAGGGTGCCGGAATAGACACGGAAATAGGTCAGCCTCCGGCCGCCCGCGCGGGGGTCGACCTGGATCTTGAATGCGAGTGCTGAAAAAGGCGCTTCATCTTTGACTTCACGGGACATCTCTTCACTCGAGACAGGGTCATGGCCTTTGACCGCAGGGATGTCGTTGGGAGCAGGGAGGTAGAAACAGACAGCATCAAGCAGCGGCTGGACACCCTTGTTCTTGTAGGCCGATCCGCACATGACACCAAAAAACTTTCCGGTCACGATCGCCTTACGAATGCCCGCGATGAGCTCTTTTTCACTGATGGGCTTTGCCTCAAGATATTTTTCCATCAGGTGATCATCAAAATCGGCGACTTTTTCGACGAGATGAGCATGGGCCTTCTGCGCCTTCTCTTTCAAATCTTCGGGAATATCCATCGTCTCATACTTGGTGCCCAGCTTGTCGGAATTCCACACGAAAGCCTTCATGTGCACCAGGTCGACCACCCCAATAAATTTATCCTCAGCGCCAATAGGCAGCTGAAGCGGGACCGCGTTGGCAGCGAGTTTCTCGTGCATCGAGGTCACACACATGTCAAAGTCCGCGCCCACTTTGTCCATCTTGTTAATGAACGCGATGCGCGGAACATGATAACGCTCCGCCTGGCGCCACACGGTCTCGGACTGCGGCTCGACACCGTTACCGGCGTCAAAGACCACGACCGCGCCATCGAGAACGCGCAACGAGCGCTCCACCTCCATGGTGAAATCAACGTGACCGGGCGTGTCAATAATATTGATCTGGCGCTCGACACCGTCCGGGCTCTTCCAGGTGCAGTACGTCGCCGCCGCGGTGATCGTAATACCGCGTTCGCGCTCTTGCTCCATCCAGTCCGTGGTCGTCGTGCCTTCATGGACCTCGCCGATTTTGTAAATGCGGCCGGTGTAGAAAAGGATGCGCTCGGTGGTGGTCGTCTTGCCCGCATCAATATGCGCACAGATGCCAATATTACGAATCCGCTCGAGTGGAAATTGTCTCGGCATAGTCTCTGAATTACCAGCGATAATGGGCAAACGCTTTGTTCGCGTCTGCCATTCGGTGGGTGTCTTCCCTCTTTTTGATGGCCGAGCCTTCTTTGCGGCTGGCGGCTAAGATTTCTTCGGCAAGGCGGTCTGCGAACGGCTTCCCTGATTTTTCACGCGCAAAGTGGATGACCCAGCGCATGGCCAAGGCCGTCCCGCGCTCGGGACGCACCTGGACCGGCACCTGGTAAGTGGCGCCGCCCACACGGCGGGGCTTCACCTCGACGAGCGGCTTGGCGTTTTCCATCGCCCGGTTAAAGACCGCCATGGGGTCTTCTTTGGTCTTTTCCTGAATCCTGTTGAAGGCGTTCTCCACGATCCGTTCCGCCATGCTTTTCTTCCCTGAAAAGTTGATGCGGTTGATTAACCGCGCGACCAGCACGGACCCATACTTGAAGTGCGGGTCCGGCAATCCTCTTTTTTCTCGTGGCTTTAGAGCTTTTCTAGGCACATTGTTCTCCTTCGCTACTTGACCTTGGGTCTCTTGGCGCCATATTTAGAACGCCCCTGCTTCCTGTCCTGCACCCCGGTCGCGTCGAGTGTTCCTCGTACGATGTGATAGCGCACACCAGGCAAATCTTTCACGCGGCCGCCCCTCACCAAGACAATCGAGTGCTCTTGGAGATTGTGGCCGACGCCCGGGATATACGATGTCACTTCAAAACCGGACGTCAATTTCACGCGCGCCACTTTACGAAGCGCCGAGTTCGGCTTCTTGGGTGTGGTGGTATACACCCGCGTGCACACCCCGCGCCGCTGTGGGCAGCCAGAGAGCGCAGGGGCTTTCGTCTTCATGGAGAGCGGGCTTCGGCCGTCGCGTACAAGCTGATTGACTGTTGGCATCCTAGTTTCCCTCCAACAAATGCCGGTGGGACTGCAGCCCCGTGCCCGCAGGAATCAGGTGACCAATGATCACGTTTTCCTTCAAGCCGCGAAGATAGTCCATGGCTCCGGAAGCGGAGGCTTCCGTTAAGACCCGTGTGGTTTCCTGAAAGCTCGCCGCGGAGATCAAGGACTCCGAAGACAAGGAGGCCTTCGTAATACCCAGCAAGACGGGATGTGCCTCGGCAGGCTCACCGCCGCCGGCGACGATCTGCTCATTGACTCGCTTAAACCGGCTTTTGCTCACGATTTCACCGATTAAGAATTCGGTATCGCCCGACTTCGCAATCCGCACGTTGGAAAGCATCTGTCGGACGATGATTTCAATATGTTTATCGTTAATCACCACACCCTGCAGACGGTACACTTCCTGGATTTCGTTCACCAGATGCTCCTGCACGGCTTTCGCGTCTTTGACTTTCAAAATATCATGGGGATTGACCGAGCCATCCGTGAGCGCCTCCCCCACCGCCACGCGGTCTCCTTCATAGACCACCAGGTGCTTGCCGTGAGGAATAGGGTATTCACGGACCGTCCCGGTTTCCTCGTCCGTCACAATCACTTTCTGGCCCCCCTTCGGCGTGGTTCCCAGTTTTACACTTCCTGGAATTTCCGACACGACGGTGGCCGTACGCGGACGACGCGCCTCAAAGAGTTCCACCACGCGCGGGAGACCTCCCGTGATGTCCTTCGTCTTGGTCACTTCCTGGGGGATCTTCGCGATAATATCGCCCTCGCTCACCTTGTCCCCATCCTCCACATTGACATAGGTGTCGACAGGCAGGGTGTAGCCCGCCACACGCTTGCCTCCCTTAATAATGGCCACTTGGGGATGCAGTCGCTCCGCTCGATGCTCAATGATCACGCGCTCCGTGAGTCCGGTCACCTTGTTCTTTTCCTGGTGCACGGTAATCCCTTCAATAACGTCTTCGAGCTTGGCCGTCCCTTCAAATTCACTGATAATCGGCATCGCGTGAGGGTCCCACTCCGCGATCATCGCGCCTTTTTCGACTGGCTTGCCTTCCGCGACTTTCAGGCGGGCGCCATAGGGGAGCCGGTAGTGATCGCGCTCTTTGCCGTTGTCTTCACGGATAAAGATCTCCGCGTTTCGGCTGACGACGATCTGCTGTCCGTCTTTGTTTTTCATAAGACGGACGCTGAGCAGGCGTGCAATGCCTTCATGCGCAGCAATAATTTGTGAGCGCTTGACAACACGGCTGGCGGCGCCACCGATATGGAAGGTCCGCAGGGTCAGCTGTGTGCCCGGTTCACCGATCGACTGGGCCGCGATGATGCCGACCGCTTCTCCTGGCCCCACCATACGCCCTGTCGCCAAGTTGAGCCCGTAACATTTCGCGCAAATGCCCCAGGGGGCCTCGCATGTGAGCACGGAACGGATGCGGATACGGTCAATCTCGGCTTCTTTGACCTTCTTGGCCGCGTCCATCGTGATGAGTTCGCCAGCCTTGATAATCACTTCATCGGTTAGCGGATGTGTCACGGTATCGACGGCCACACGCCCCACAATACGCTCTTCCATGGCCTCAATCGTTTCATCACCCGAAGAAAGCGTTCCGATCGAAACGCCCATGATGGTGCCGCAGTCTTCATGCACCACCACCACATCGTTGGCAACGTCGACGAGGCGTCGGGTTAAATAGCCGGCATCGGCGGTCTTGAGCGCCGTATCGGCAAGACCTTTTCGTCCGCCGTGCGTGGAGATAAAGTATTCCAGAACGCTTAAGCCCTCACGGAAGTTAGAGATCACGGGAGATTCGATAATTTCTCCTACGCCGCCCGTCAGCTTTTTCTGCGGTTTGGCCATGAGACCTCGCATGCCGGCAAGCTGGCGAATCTGGGCCGCGCTTCCGCGGGCTCCCGAGTTGGCCATCATGTAGATGGAGTTAAACTTCGATTCCGTCCCTTTGAAAGCCGCTAATTCCTGCTTCTTCATCTCATCGAACATGAGGTCAGAAATGCGATCGGTCACGCGGGTCCAAAGGTCGATAATCTTGTTGTATCGCTCGCTTTCGGTGATGAGTCCGAGCTTGGCTTGGCGCTCGACTTCGACCACATGCGCTTTGGCTTCCTTCACCAGGTTGTCTTTGGCCTTGGGGATCAACATGTCTTCGATGGAAATCGAAAGACCGGCGCGGGTCGCAAAGCGGAATCCAATGGACTTCAGATCATCCAGCAGTTGAACGGTTCGGGCATGGCCCAGGCTCCGGTAAGAACGGTCAACGAGCTCCGCCAATTCCTTCTTCCCCATGTTGTTGTTCACATAACCCAATTCCTGCGGGACAACACTGTTAAAGAGGACACGGCCCACCGTTGTCCAGTCTTTCCAGGAATTGACGTTGAGATGGTCCTTCTCCGAAAGATCGGGTTCCACCATGCGGTTGATACCGCGCACCTTGATTTTCGCGTGGAGGGACACTTCCTGGCGCTGATAGGCGGCTTCCACCTCGACTTTGGAGGAGAAGCGCTTTCCTTCCCCGTAATCGCCCACTTTCACTTTGGTCAGATAGTTGTTCCCCAAGACCATGTCTTGGGAGGGAACCGCGATCGGTCGGCCGGAGGCTGGCGAGAGGAGATTCTTCGCTGAAAGCATGAGTAAACGCGCTTCAAGTTGGGACTCGAGCGACAAAGGAATATGAACCGCCATCTGGTCGCCGTCAAAGTCCGCGTTAAAGGCGGCGCAGGTGAGGGGGTGCAGCTGAATGGCCTTGCCTTCGATGAGAACAGGCTCAAAGGCCTGGATCCCCAGGCGGTGCAGCGTGGGCGCTCGGTTGAGGAGCACCGGATGGTGCTTGGTGACCTGGTCCAAAATATCCCAGATCTCGGGCTTCACGCGTTCCAGCATCCGCTTAGCAGCCTTGAGCATGACGTTTTCTTTTTTCATCAGCTCACGAATAATGAAGGGCTTGAAGAGCTCCAGCGCCATCTCTTTCGGAAGGCCGCACTGATGCAGCCGAAGTTTCGGCCCCACCACGATCACGCTGCGGCCGGAATAGTCCACACGCTTACCGAGCAGGTTCTGGCGGAAGCGACCTTGTTTCCCTTTGAGAATGTCCGACAGGGACTTTAAGGGACGATTGCCGGCACCTACCACGACTTTGCCGCGCGCCCCATTTTCGAGGAGTGCGTCCACCGCTTCTTGCAGGAGCCGTTTCTCATTGTGCACCATCACTTCCGGCGCGCGAAGCGACTCGATATGCTTCAAACGATTGTTGCGGTTGATGATTCGGCGATAGAGATCGTTCAGATCTGACGTAGCAAAACGGCCGCCTTCCAAGGGAACGAGCGGCCGAAGATCTGGAGGAAGCACCGGGAGAATGGTGAGCACCATCCATTCAGGCTTCACTTTGGAGCGCTGGAAAGCCTCCACGACGCGCAAGCGCTTCACCAGCCGGCTGCGCTCTGCGTCGGAGGTGACTTGTTTCACTTTTTCGTGCAGATCGGCGGCCTCAAGGGGAATATCGATTTTCGAGAGAAGCTCGCGCACGGCGGATGCCCCAATGCCGACCCTCACCTTGCCGCCATATTCCTGGCGGATCTTCTGATACTCCTCTTCGCTAAGAAGTTGCGTTTGGCTGTAAAGGACCTTGTTGTCCGTGTCTTTAAAATCTTCGAGGACCATGTAGCGTGCGTAATACACCACGCGTTCAAGGTCCGAAATTTTCATGCTGAGCAGCGTGGCGATACGGGAAGGGGTTTTGCGCAGGAACCACACATGCGCGATCGGCACGGCGAGCTCAATGTGCCCCATGCGCTCGCGCCGGACTTTGGACTCCGTGACTTCCACACCGCACCGATCGCAGATCACACCCTTGTTCTTGACCCACTTATACTTGCCGCAGTTGCACTCCCAATCCCGCACAGGCCCAAAGATTCTCTCGCAGAAAAGACCGTCTCGTTCGGGCTTGAAGGTCCTGTAGTTAATGGTTTCGGGCTTGCGCACTTCACCGTAAGACCAGGACAGAATCTGCTCGGGGCTCGCCAGGCTAATACGGATCGCATCGAAATCCCCAAAGTTCAGCTCTTTATCGGCCTTCTTTTTTTCTTTGGCAGGCGTTACGGTTTTGCGTTCGAGTAGTTGCTGAAAGGACACTTAGGCCTCCTTCGCCGCTACGGCTTCAGATGATTTTCCACTGGACTTAGGACCCGAGCCATTTTTGCCGCGCTCGGCCCGGACGAGTTCGATATTTAAGCCGAGGGCACGCAGCTCGCGCGCGAGCACCTTAAAGGATTCCGGCACGCCGGGTTCGGAGAATGTTTCACCTTTGATGATGGACTCGTACATCTTGGCGCGGCCGGCCACATCATCGGATTTGACGGTCAGGAATTCTTGGAGACAATGGGCCGCGCCATAAGCCTCAATGGCCCACACTTCCATTTCGCCAAACCGCTGCCCGCCGAATTGTGCCTTGCCGCCGAGCGGCTGGCGCGTGATCAAGGAGTAGGGCCCGGTGGAGCGGGCGTGGATCTTGTCTTCGACCAGGTGGGCCAGTTTAATCATGTACATATTGCCGACCGTGATCTTTTCATCAAACGCTTCGCCCGTCCGCCCGTCATAGAGCGTGAACTTGCAGTAATCGGATGGCAGAAACTCTTCCGGCACGCCGTCTTTGAGGAGTTTCTCCTTGGCTTTGCGAACCATCTCCACAACCTGTTCTTCCTTGGCGCCATCGAAAACAGAAGAATTCATCTGCATGCCCAGCTGCATGCCCGCCCAACCCAACATGGTTTCCAGAAGCTGCCCCACGTTCATACGGGAGGGCACGCCCAGTGGTGAAAGCACCACATCCACCGGGCGGCCATCGGGCAGGTAGGGCATATCTTCCTGAGGGACGATGCGCGAGACGACCCCTTTATTGCCATGACGGCCGGCAAGCTTGTCCCCCACCTGAACCTTACGCTTGGCGGCAATATAAACCTTCACAATCTTATTCACGGTCACGGGAAGTTCGTCCCCTAAACGCAAGGATTCCTTCTCACGCGCCATCTCAAGGCGGAGCTGCTGTTCCTTGCGTTGGATATAGGACTTGATCTTGTCCTTCTCCTGTTCTGCTTCGTGTGAGGTGAGCTTCTTCTTCTCAGAGAGCTCATCCACATCCGCAAATCGGAGCTTGCGATCTTCACGAACTTCCTCAATCAATTGCTCATAGCGTGCATCGATCTCCCTATTGCGGCGATTTTCTTCCTTGGCAGCGAGCTTCTCCCGGCGGACAAACACACGAACGGAGATCACTTTGCCGCTGACGCCCGGAGGCACGCGAAGGGAAGAGTCCATCGTGTCTTCGGCCTTTTTGCCAAAGATCACCTTCAGGAGGCGCTCTTCCGGCGTGACCTGCTGCTCCCCCTTGGGCGCTACTTTTCCGACCAGAATGTCGCCAGGCACGACCTCGGCTCCTGGCCGGACAATACCGGCCTCGTCGAGATTAATGAGGGAATCCGCCCCGACGTTGGGGATGTCACGGGTGATTTCCTCGGCGCCCATTTTGGTATCGCGGGCTTCCATCTGGAATTCGTGAATGTGAATCGAGGTCAAAAGGTCATCGCGAACGATGCGATCGGAAAGAATGATGGCGTCTTCAAAGTTATAGCCTTCCCACGGCATGAAGGCGACCAAGAGATTGCGGCCTAAAGCCAGCTCACCACCGCTTGTGGAAGGGCCATCCGCCAGCACGTCCCCCTTGCGGACTTTCTGGCCCTTGCGAGCCAGGGGGACCTGGTTGACCGTCGTGTCTTGGTTGGACCGGAGGTATTTCTTTAAGCGATAGATGTCGATCGGGGAGTCCCCTTTGGCGGACTCTCCCTGGGGCAGGGGGTCTTCGGAGTAGACGGCGATTTCATCCGCGCTCATGCCCACCACTTGTCCTGCGCGCTTGGCCGTAATGGCAGCACCGGAGTCGCGTGCGACGCGATCTTCAATTCCCGTGCCCACATAGGCGGGGTCCGCAATGAGGAGCGGGACCGCCTGGCGCTGCATGTTCGAGCCCATGAGGGCCCGATTGGCGTCATCATGCTCCAGGAACGGAATAAGCGCTGTGGAGACAGAAACCACCTGCATGGGCGAAATGTCCATATAGTCAATTTCTTCAACGGCGAATTCCTTAAAGTCGCCACGATAACGACAGAGAATGCGCGGGATCTGGAATCTGCCTGATTTGTCGATAGGGGCATTCGCTTGCGCGACCACGAGATCATTTTCAACATCCGCCGTCAGATACTCCACTTCATCGGTCACCCGGCCATGAGACGCTTTGCGATAGGGCGATTCGATCAGGCCATACTCGTTGACGCGCGCATAGCAGGCGAGCGACGAGATCAGGCCGATATTCGGACCTTCCGGTGTCTCAATAGGGCATACGCGGCCATAGTGGGTATGGTGGACGTCACGGACCTCAAAGCCAGCGCGCTTTCGATGAAGGCCGCCCGGACCCAGAGCAGAAAGCCGTCGCTTATGCGTGAGCTCCGCCAGGGGGTTGGTCTGGTCCATAAATTGGGACAGCTGAGAACTTCCGAAAAACTTACGAACGATGGCGACCACGGGCGCTGCATTCATGATGGCGCGTGGTGCCAGGGTCGCCTTGTCCTGAATGTTCATGCGCTCACGAACGATCCTCGCCATCTGGGAAAGACCAATTCGGATCTGGTTCTCGAGGAGCTCGCCGATCCCGCGCACGCGGCGGTTGCCCAGATGATCGATATCATCCATCTCGATCGGGAAGGTCTCTTTGCCCACCACGATCTCGTTCATGTCGTTATTCAGGAGGATGAGATACTTGATGGTGCAGAGGATGTCCTCGAGGGTCAGCGTCCGCCGGCGATCGTTGGGGACTTCGAACTTGAAACCGGGACGATGGGCGATCCATTCCGCCAGGGGCGCCAGTTTCTTGTTCAGCTTGTAGCGGCCGACGCGCGTGAGATCATACTTGCGAATCGACTTAAAAAGGAGGTTGTCGAGATAGCTTTCCGCTTGATCGGCCGCGATGAATTCCTGCGCGCGCAAGACCCGGTAAATCATGTTGATCGCGTCTTTTCGGCTGCGGATATTGTCTTTGGCGAGGGTGTTGCGGATGGTCACATCATTAATGGTGGGGTCAAGAAGGAGGACGGATATTTCGCCGACCTTTTTGGCGCGCATCTGCGCAAGCATTTCGCGGGAGATGTCGCGATTGGCCTCAAAGAGCACTTCACCGGTGGTCTTCAGGACCACGTCGGCTCCCAGAACGCGGCCGACGAGTTTCTCCTCATGACTGTCCACGCTCAGGGTTTCCATGTCGTAGAACACTCGGAGGATGTCCATGTCGGACTCAAGACCCAGCGCCCGCAGAAGGACCGTGGCAGGAAGCTTTTTGTGCTTATCCAGACGGACAAAGAGGGTATTGTTGAGATCGTATTCAAACTCCACCCACGCGCCGCGGTACGGAATCATGCGCGCGAAATAGAGGTTCTTTCCGTACGAGGAGATCTTCTTTTCTTCGTCTTCTTCAAAGATCACGCCGGGCGAGCGGTGCAGTTGGCTGACCACCACACGCTCCGCGCCGTTGATGACAAAGGTCGCGTTTTCTGTCATCAAGGGAATATCGCAGATATAAACGTCTTGCTCGGCGATTTGCTTCACTTTGCCGTTTTCTTCACGATGGAGAATACGGAAGGTGGCCTTAAGAGGCGCGGAATAAATGGCATCTTTGGCGAGCGCTTCATCCACGGTATAGCGCGATTCCCCGAGCTCATAGGACACAAACTCGATGGTCAGGCTCTCGTCATTGTTGCTGACGGGGAAGACATCCATAAACGCGGCCTGAAGACCTAAGATTTTCCGCTTTTCGGCGGGTATAGTGATCTGCAGGAACTCCGCCATGGACTTCTTCTGCATGTCGAGCAGCTCTGGCAGTGGAATAATAGACGGGATTCGCGAAAAAGATACCTTTTCCAAGCTGATCCTCCTAAAGCGATCCGCTAGCCCCAACCCTCTCGATACGTTCCCTGATGGCAGGGGCACGGATGATCGATACGGAGCTAGCGAATGTCACTTTTAATCGGTTTATTTCACTTCGACGGTCGCGCCGGCATCGGAAAGCTTTTTCTTCATCTCTTCAGCCTGGGCCTTGTTGACGCCTTCCTTCACCGTCTTGGGAGCGCCATCCACCAGATCCTTGGCTTCTTTGAGACCGAGGCCTGTCAATTCACGGACGACCTTGATCGCGGCAATTTTGTTGGAACCTGCGCTCGACAGGACCACGGTAAATTCCGTTTTCTCCTCAGCGGCGGCTGCGCCGCCGGCGGCTGGCGCATGCGCAGCACCCGCAGCAAAAGCCATCGGGGCGGCAGCTTTCACGCCAAACTTGTCTTCCAACGCCTTGACCAGCTCGGAAACCTCAAGAACGCTGAGTTTTGAGATTTGTTCAACCAACGCAGTGTTATCAGCCATGACGTCCTCCTAGGGTACATGTTATCGGGACCATCGATCCTTTCCTCTCCATCAGAGAATAGGCCTTTGGTCTTGGTTCTATTTCGACTCGGGTGTCTTTTTCGCGATCTGGTCAAGCACGCCGACCAGATCACGCATCGGAGCCTGCAGAACGCTGACCAAATTAACCATCGGCGCCTGCAATGTCCCTAATAGCGTGGCCAGGAGAACCTCTCGGGAAGGAAGGAAAGCGATGGCCTTGAGCTCCTGGGCCGTTAAAACTTTCCCTTCCAAAAACCCACCGTTGATTTTCAGGTTCTCATGAGTTCTGGCAAATTCAAAAACAATCTTCGTGGCCGCAATCGCATCCCCGCGCTCGAGGACGATCGCGGTGGGGCCCTCCAACATCTCGGCCAGCTGTTCCATCCCTGCATTCTTCAGGGCAATTTTCGTCAGGCTGTTCTTGACGACGCGGTATTCGCCCGCATGCGCGCGAAGCTGCGCGCGCATCTCGTTGAATTCCACGGTCTTGAGCGCCTTAAACGAGGTCACAATCAGGCCTTTGGATTCACGGGCCTGCTTTTCAAAATCTTGCACCGCGTTTGTTTTTTGTTGTGTTGGCATATAAGTTAAAACGAAGCGATCGTAATCCCTGCTGTGAGCGCTGTTTCGCTCACAAATCGACCTTCCACGAAGACTCTTAGATCTTGACTCAGGCGCAGCGGGAGTCCCACGACCACCGAGAGATTGCCATGAGCATGACCTGTAATTTTTGCAGGACTTGCTCCAGACGAATTGTCCCGCCAGCTCACGTTGTTGCCGAATCCTCGCAGCCCGGCGTAGGGTTCGGCCATGCGCCACTTATAAGTCGCCACCACACTGCCGTGATACTCGACCCCTGACATCTTTTGGTCGACAGGGGTCATCCCGCTGTCGTCCACATCGGCCCGATCGAGAGGGACCAGAAAGCCTGTCACACCACCCGAAAGCTGAACACCCGGCCGCAGAGGGGTCGACGGGAAAACCTCATGATAAAGATCAATGCCGTAGAGGTAGCCTGCGCGCGACTCCCAAGCGTCCCCTTGGGCTTCCACTCTCGGCTCGAGGATCGATCCGCCCTTGAGCGCCACGGAGACCGTATCGGTAAGGCCGTAACTGAAGAGGGCCCCCACGACATGCGACTTAAAGACGGTCTCCCCGCGCGTTTCAAAATCGTCTTCGACTTTCAAATGCTCATAGACCAGGCTGCTCGTGATGCGCCCCTTATGAATGGGCAACACCAGAACCCCCAGATCTCGGGCATAAGACTCACGAGCGATCAGCATGATGCCGAACATCAGGCTGAGGGTCAGGATGACGTTATGAGACGATTTCACTTAAAAAATAACCCCGGCAGCGACCTACTCTCCCAGTCACTTGCGCGACGAGTACCATCGGCCCTGATGGGCTTAACTACCGAGTTCGGAATGGGATCGGGTGTGGCCCCACCGGAAATACCACCGGGAAATCTAAATCAAAAGGAGTGTAAACATCAAACACCCTAAGGATCGAATGATACGGCTAAGCCTCACGACCAATTAGTACAGGTTCGCTCCACATCTTACGATGCTTCTACGCCCTGCCTATCAACGCAGTAGTCTTCTGCGGGTCTTTAGATGCCTTGCGGCATGGGAATCCTTATCTCAGGGCTGGCTTCACACTTAGATGCTTTCAGCGTTTATCCAATCCGAACATAGCTATCCGGCCGTGCTCCTGGCGGAACAACCGGTACACCAGAGGTTCGTCCATTCCGGTCCTCTCGTACTAGAGACAGATCCCTTCAAGATTCCTACGCCCACGGTAGATAGAGACCGTACTGTCTCACGACGTACTGAACCCAGCTCACGTACCGCTTTAATTGGCGAACAGCCAAACCCTTCCCACCTACTTCAGCGGGAGGATGCGATGAGCCGACATCGAGGTGCCAAACCGGATCGTCGATATGGACTCTTGGATCCGATAAGCCTGTTATCCCCGGAGTAGCTTTTATTCGTTGAGCGATGGCAATTCCACATTCAACCACCGGATCACTAGGACCTGCTTTCGCACCTGCTCGACATGTACGTCTCGCAGTCAAGCTCCCTTCTACCCTTGCATTCGAGGCGCGATTTCTATACGCGCTGAGGGAACCTTTGTACGCCTCCGTTACTCTTTAGGAGGCAACCGCCCCAGTTAAACTGCCCACCTGACAATGTCCTCCGCCCTGATATAAGGGACGAAGTTAGAACCACAAGACCGGAAGAGTGGTATTTCACGGTTGCCTCCACCTCGCCCAAAAGCGAGGCTTCAAAGGCTCCCACCTATCCTACGCATCCAATCCCGTAGTTCCTTATCAAGATACAGTAAAGCTCCACGGGGTCTTTTCGTCTAGCCGCGGGCAATCAAGCGTCTTCACTTGCACCCCAATTTCACCGAGCCTCTGGTTGAGACAGCGCTCTCTTTGTTATGCCATTCGTGCAGGTCGGAACTTACCCGACAAGGAATTTCGCTACCTTAGGACCGTTATAGTTACGGCCGCCGTTTACTGGGGCTTAAGTTCAATGCTTTGCGCGGTTGCCCGCACTAACATCTCCCCGTGACCTTCCAGCACCGGGCAGGCATCAGACCCTATACATCATCTTGTGATTTCAGCAGAGTCCTGTGTTTTTGTTAAACAGTCACGAGAGCCCATTCACTGCGACCCGCCGACCCTTCCCCTGTACGGAGTCAAGCCAGCAGGCATCCCTTCTTCCGAAGTTACGGGACCAGTTTGCCTAGTTCCTTAACCAGAGTTCACTCGCGCGCCTTAGGATATTCTCCTCGTCTACCTGTGTCGGTTTGCGGTACGGTCATGCTGGACACTCCCCACGAAGCTTTTCTTGGCAGCGGGATTGGACCACTTCCCTTTGATGTGATCTCAGGTCGTATTCAGGTCTCGGCTATCCCGACGGATTTGCCTACCGGGAAAGGCCTACGCCTTTAAACCTGCACTTCCAGTCGCAGGATGGTTTACTCTTCTGCGTCCCTCCTTGGGTGATGACGCGTCCAACATGGTTCCGGAATATTAACCGGATGTCCTTCATGTACGCCTTTCGGCCTCGACTTAGGACCGACTAACCCTGAGCCGACGAACGTTGCTCAAGGAAACCTTAGGCTTACGGCGGAGAGGATTCTCACCTCTCATATCGCTACTTATTCCGACATTCTCACTTCTGGACAGTCCAGCACTCCTTACGGTATGCCTTCATCCCATCCAGAACGCTCCCCTACCCCATATAAATTCCGTAGAACTTACATAGCCGTGATTGCGGTAACATGCTTGAGCCCCGATCATTTTCGGCGCAGACTCGCTTGACTGGTGAGCTGTTACGCACTCTTTGAAGGATAGCTGCTTCTAAGCCAACCTCCCAGCTGTTTCAGCAAATCCACATCCTTTACCACTTAGCATGTATTTTGGGACCTAGATCGACGGTCTGGGCTGTTTCCCTCTTGCCCACGAAGCTTAGCCCTCGTGCACTGACTCCCAAGCTTACCCCAAGGTATTCGGAGTTTGGTTAGCTTCGGAACCAAGGTTATTGGCCCTACACTATCCAGTGCTCTACCCCCTTGAGTCATCGCTTGAGGCTAGCCCTAAAGCTATTTCGGGGAGAACCAGCTATCACCAAGTTCGATTGGCCTTTCGCCCCTAACCCCAGCTCATGTAGAAGTTTTTCAACACTCAACACTTCGGGCCTCCATCCCGTGTTACCGGGACTTCACCCTGGACAGGGTTAGATCACTTGGCTTCGGGTCTATTGATGGCTACTGGTCGCCCTATTCAGACTCGCTTTCGCTACGGCTTCCACGGCTGCTTCACAACCATGTTAACCTTGCAACCACCAATAACTCGCCGGATCATTCTTCAACAGGCACGCTCTCACCCATTGCCCTACCTTGCGGTGGGACCATAGGGCTCGAACTGCTTGTATGCATACGGCTTCAGGTTCTTTTCACTCCCCGTCAGGGGTTCTTTTCACCTTTCCCTCGCGGTACTGGTTCACTATCGGTCGAGAGCAGTATTTAGCCTTGGAGAGTGGTCTCCCCAGATTCCCACCGGATTTCACGTGCCCGATGGTACTCAGGAGCTTGTCCAGGAAGTCGGTCCCTTTTCGCCTACAGGGCTCTCACCTTCTTTGGTCGGCCTTTCCAGGCCGTTCAACTAAGTGACCGATTTTTTACTTCCCGACCTCGCGGTCCGACAAGTCCTACAACCCGCCAGCAGCTTGCGCCACTAACGTTTGGGCTATTCCCCGTTCGCTCGCCACTACTAAGGGAATCTCTTTTGATTTCTTTTCCTCCGGGTACTGAGATGTTTCACTTCCCCGGGTTGTCTCCAACACACTATGAATTCATGTGAAGGTTTCTGACCTCACGGCCAGAAGGGTTTCCCCATTCGGATATCTCCGGATCAAAGGCTGTTTGCGCCTCCCCGAAGCTTTTCGCAGCTTACCACGTCCTTCATCAACGGCGTCCGCCAAGGCATCCACCATATGCACTTTGTAGCTTAGCCATATCACTTAATCCTTCCCCCTTCACCCTAACGGGATCGGAGGACAATCAAGGATACGCTCACTCGTTCTCTTACACCTTACAATTACAATTGAGGTGCTTGACGTTTACTATTCAGCCGCCAAAACGTCTGGCGACTGCCCATTTTGTTTAGATCTATTAAGTTGTCAAAGACCGCCAACGACTCGCAGCGGTCCCGCCAAGCGTCTGACGGGTAACCGGTATAAAATCAATTTGAATTCTTTGGGAAGACCCCTCGAAAATATTCTGGAGGTGATCGGGATCGAGCACCACACTTCGGGCGCTCGTCCGCCTGTTTTGTGGCAGACGAACCGACGACCTGTCGCCGCAGGCGACCGCTCTCCCAGCATAACCTAAATTTTGGAGGTGACCGGGATCGAACCGGTGACCTCCTGCTTGCAAAGCAGGCGCTCTCCCAGCTGAGCTACACCCCCGTGAGCGCCTGCTGAGACAGGATCTGAGCCAACTCCTCCCGCCCAACACCCGATTTCAAATAGCGTTCGCGACGAACAGCTTCCAATCGAGTCGCGTAACTCTCAGAATATAAAAGAACAAACGGCCTCAAATAACGATTCGACTTGGTATGTCCAGTATTATGCTCTGCCAACCGTTTTGCCAAATTTTCCGAATAGCCCTTATACAATCAACCACTTTTCACGGTCTTTAAAACATTTACATAAAACATATCGCTCAGAGATCCTGGACCCGGAAAGATTTGAACTTTCGACCTCACGCTTATCAAGCGTGCGCTCTAACCAACTGAGCTACGGGTCCTAAAAAAGCCCCTCGTTCCTAGTTTCTCGTTCCTGTATTCTAGTGCCACGAATTTAAACGAGGAACCCGGAACTGAATTTATAGCGCGAGCGGACAAACGCCCCAGGCGTCTGACTTCTACTGCTTGTGCATCCTCCCTGCTGATGAAGGCAGAGAGTAAGGTTCGACTTCCATTCTAATCCCCGAAGGGAAAAAAATAGAAAGGAGGTGATCCAGCCGCACCTTCCGATACGGCTACCTTGTTACGACTTCACCCCAATCACCAACCACAACTTCGGCGGATATCTCCCTTGCGGGTTGAATCTCCGACTTCTGTTGCAGCGGGCTTTCGTGGTGTGACGGGCGGTGTGTACAAGGCCCGGGAACGTATTCACCGCAGCCTGCTGATCTGCGATTACTAGCGATTCCGCCTTCATGTGGGCGAGTTGCAGCCCACAATCTGAACTGGGGCCGGCTTTAAGGGTTTGGCTCCACCTTACGGTATTGCTTCCCGCTGTACCGGCCATTGTAGCACGTGTGTAGCCCTGGACATAAGGGCCATGAGGATTTGACGTCGTCCCCACCTTCCTCCCCTTATCCGAGGCAGTTTCCCAAGAGTGCCCGGCTTGCGCCGGTAGCAACATGGGATAGGGGTTGCGCTCGTTGCGGGACTTAACCCAACATCTCACGACACGAGCTGACGACAACCATGCAGCACCTCTGCTGGCTCCCTTGCGGGTCAGCCCCTGTTTCTAGGGACTTACTACCAGTAGTTCAAGCCCAGGTAAGGTTCTTCGCGTTGCGTCGAATTAAACCACATGCTCCACCGCTTGTGCGGGCCCCCGTCAATTCCTTTGAGTTTCAACCTTGCGGCCGTACTCCCCAGGCGGCTCATTTAATGCGTTAGCTGTCGACGCGGAAGGGGTCGATACCTCCCACATCTAATGAGCATCGTTTACGGCTAGGACTACCAGGGTATCTAATCCTGTTTGCTCCCCTAGCTTTCGCAGCTCAGCGTCAGTAATGGCCCAGATACCTGCTTTCGCCATTGGTATTCCTCCTGATATCTACGCATTTCACCGCTACACCAGGAATTCCAGTATCCCCTCCCACACTCAAGTCCGGCAGTTTCCCTTGACCTCTCCCAGTTAAGCCGGGAGCTTTCACAACAGACTTACCGAACCGCCTACCTGCGCTTTACGCCTAGTAATTCCGAGTAACGCTTGCCACCTACGTATTACCGCGGCTGCTGGCACGTAGTTAGCCGTGGCTTATTCATTGGGTACCGTCACTCCTGCGCTATTCACCAGGGCATTCCTCCCCATCAAAAGAAGTTTACAATCCGAAGACCTTCATCCTCCACGCGGCGTCGCTGGATCAGGGTTTCCCCCATTGTCCAAAATTCCCCACTGCTGCCTCCCGTAGGAGTCTGGCCCGTGTCTCAGTGCCAGTGTGGCCGATCACCCTTTCAGGCCGGCTACCCGTCATAGCCTTGGTGAGCCGTTACCTCACCAACTAGCTGATAGGACTCAGGACTCCTCCTCAAGCGCCCCTTGCGGAGCTTTGACCCCTGCACGATGCCAGGACTGTGGTCTTATGCGGTATTAGCCCGCCTTTCGGCGGGTTATTCCCCACTCAAGGGCAGATTGCCCAAGTATTACTCACCCGTCTGCCGCTAACCCTGGCGATGTGCTGCCAGGACTTCGCTCGACTTGCATGTGTTAAGCACGCCGCCAGCGTTCACTCTGAGCCAGGATCAAACTCTCCATTAAATTTTCCTGCAACCTCCCGAACTAGAGAGGCCACGAGGTTCCAATAGAGGTTTGCTTGTTAGCTCTATGAAACACCAAAGTCACTTCAAGTAACCCTTAGCGCCCCTTACATTCCTGCCAGCTTACGCTGACAAGCCTGTGGGGCGTTTATCGGCTTGCGCTATATTCGTATTTCAAAGAACAGCAAAAGAACCGCGCAACCCTTCCGAACGCGGTTGCGGGGCATTGTGAACTGGCGAAATGGTATGAAATCCCGCGAAAATATGTCAAGAAGTTATTTTCTTCAGTTCCCAACATCTTCAAGTTTGAGGCGAGGACTAGAAATGAGCCTTCAAAAATCCCAGGACCGGGTAATAAACCCCTGCTCGATCGAAACATAACAACACCAGAAGAGCAATCCAACCAACGCGAACGGGGTGGGCGCGTCTCGCGGGAAACTCCTGCGCCAAAAGATCAACCAATCCCAACAGAATGAAGACTGTGCTCGCGGTCCAGTAGATGTATTGCCTGCTGTGAAAGAAAAATCCTTGATGCCGGGTGATGGCGAAAATGAAAGGACCCATGAGGTACCACATCAGGGTCGTCATGTAGAGAAGGGAGGCTTGCGCTTTCCCAGCATGCCGAGACACCATCACCAACAGCGCCGCGCCCGTGAGGGGTGCGAGATGATGGCTCACCATGATCAAGAAATCCTTCCACGTGCCCCAGTTCGCGCCCTGATAAGGCCAGCGTCCCGCATATTGCGCGTAGTAAAGGGCGATGAAAGACGCCAACACAACAGGAATGATCGTTTGGACGTGTTGCCAAATGCTCCTCTTCAGGCGCCGCGCAAGAAAGGCGTAAACGGCAAGAAAAGCCGCAAACTGAAAGAGGGAAGCGGTCGCCGTCCATCCCATCATCAGGCAAATGAGAGTCCAGTACCACGGCTTTTCCTCTTCTGCGATACAAGCCAAAAAAAGAAAACTCAAAACGAGCCACAGGGCATAGGGTCGCGCTTCGTAGGAAAATCGAAACGCGGTCTTGGAGAAAAGAAAAAGCGTCACGATCAGGAGCTGGGCTTGGGTGGATCCTAAACAACGTGACTTTCGGCTCAAGAAAATCAGCGCTCCGGCGAGAAACGGCAACAGCGAAGACCACCTCCAAGAAACAAGAGGTGAGACCCCCCAAGCATCCGCCTTCTCCTTGATCCCTCTGCCCGCCTTACAGAAAAGGTAGAAGAGCGGGGCTGGGCTGCCTTGCGTGGCAGCGCCCTTGAGCCAGAGCGTCGACCAAGGGGTCCCAAGCGTCACCTGTAAGCCGTGGCGCTCGTCCAGCCACAAGGGCTTGCGCGAGGCAAACGAAGTGCTCATGCCGATGTAGATCAGCATGCTCAAGAAAAAAATCAAATAGGGATGTTTCCATGCCTGGAATGGCTTCAGAAAGAGTCTCCTGGGTCCCCCAACGCCCCGTTCAGACTCCAACGTGGACTCTTTCTGACGGGTCTTCACAAATTCCCTTCCCCTTTCGCCGCAAGATCAAGTCGAAATGAATTTTGCTATGCTGGCCCCGATGATCCGCATCCAATTCTGCGGCGCCGCCGGCGAAGTCACAGGGTCTCGGCATTACCTTACCACTCCCCATGCGAAGCTTCTTCTGGACTGCGGACTCTTCCAGGGGCACCGCCGCGACGCATTGGATAAAAATCGAGCCTTCCCCTTTGAGGTCCAGGCGCTGGATGCCGTGCTCCTCTCCCATGCCCATATTGATCATAGCGGAAGTTTGCCGCTCTTGGCCAAAGCAGGATTCAAGGGCCCCATCTATGCCACAGAGGCCACGCGCGATCTTTGCGGCATCATGCTCCCGGATTCGGGCAAGCTCCAAGAGGAAGATGCTGCCTTCTTCAATAAAATCCACGCCGCCGAAGGGCACTGGATCGCACCCCTCTACACCCAAGAAGACGCCGAGCGGGTCCTCGCGCAATTCCAGGCCGTGGGTCACGCACGACCGGTGCCCATCGCCCCGGACCTTAGCGCCACCTATTTAAATGCCGGCCATGTCCTGGGATCAGCCATGATCCAGCTGGACCTCCGCACGGACCAAGGCCCGCGCCGAATTCTTTTCACGGGAGATCTGGGCCGGCGACAAACGCTTCTCATGAAAAGCCCCGAGCCCCCCCGGAACGTGGACTATCTCCTCATCGAAAGCACCTATGGCGACCGCCTCCATGGAAAGATCGAAAACGCAGAAGAAACCTTCGCGAAGGTCCTGGGACGGGCTGTGGAAGAAAAAGGAAGGGTCCTCATTCCCAGCTTTGCGCTTGAGCGCACGCAGGAAATCATCTTCATCCTTGAAAAACTCAGGCGCCGGGGCCGCATCCCGGCCCTTCCGCTCTATGTGGACAGCCCCATGGCCGTCAACATCACCGAAATCTTCAATCAACACCTGGGCGACTTCCACCTCACCCCTGAATTTAAAGACTACATTGCCAAGGAAGGCGACCCCTTTGGATTTGAAAGCGTCCACTACTTGAGGTCCGCCGAAGAGTCTAAACGCTTAAACGATCGGCCCGGTCCCATGGTGATTGTGTCCGCCTCCGGCATGTGCGAAGGCGGCCGCATCCTGCATCACCTGCGCCAGCACATCGACAAAGAATCCACCACGGTCCTCCTGGTCGGCTATCAGGCGGAAGGCACCCTGGGCAGACGCCTCGCCGAAGGCGCGAAGAAAGTGAAGATTTTCGGCTTAGAACACGACGTGCTGGCCAGAGTTCAAACCATGTCCTTCTTTTCCGCGCATGCCGACCAGGGGGATCTCCTGTGGTTCATCGAGGGGCTCAAGCCCCGCCCGCGTAAAATCTTCCTTGTGCACGGCGACGCCACCGACAGGAACGTCTTATCGGAAAAGCTTAAAACGATGGGGATGACACAAGTCGAAAGCCCGAACTTTGGAGATGAGGTGGTGCTGGATTAGCCTGCTCAATCCTGTTGCCAACCTGCAACATCTTTCGTTGTTACCTCGCTACCGCTTATGAGGGAGTGGGCTATGAACGTCTTCTTTGGCGACGGGTGATTTTGCCGACGCGTGGGAGACACGCAAGGTTGAAGTCTTTCGTACGATAAGCAGCCCCGGCCCAGGCCGCCTGCAATGCAAAATCTAACCATTTAAGGCGCTCCAGCGGCGTCGTATGGACCCACTGAGCCTGGGCCTCAGGTGAATAAATCTGGAGTACACGAATAGGCTCAGGATACGGGTATACCTTCACGTCAATTTCTTCTTTTCGAGATTTTCCAGCGCCGCAATATCCTGCAGGTCTTGAGGTCGGCCCGCCATCCGCTTCATCGTCTTTAAGTCTTCAATTGAAGCCACGCGCACAATGTCTTCGCCCAAAGGAATGCGGACATGCCTCTTGAACAGCTCGTGAAATGGAATCAGGTCATGGATGAATACATCGACCAGCTCTTGAGGGCGTTCTTGATGATAAAGAGAAAAAACCAACATATGCTTCTGTTCAGCCCATTCTTTTCGCTTATTTTTGTCGAGTAAGTCCCGGAACGATACGGGGAGTTTAGGTCGGTAGCCGAGGTGCTCTGCCAGATCAACAAACTGTCTGAGGTTCTGAGATTCCAGAGAAACGGCGAGATCCAAATCCATAGACATCCGCGCGAATCCATGGAAGATGACCGCCAGCCCGCCAACGACCACGTATTGGATGTTCTGTCGTTCCAATGCGCGGAATAGTTCAAGGTATATCATGATACCTTCGGATTATATCAGCGTTTACCGGTTCGTCGACGGGTGGTTTCGGCCGCATGCAAACGGACGAGCGCGCGCTTGAGCGCAATCTCGGCCTGGGAATAATCTTGGGATCCTAGCGGCGCGTTCAGCGCGGCTTTCGCCCGTTCGGCGGCCTGGCGAGCGCGTTCCACATCGATCTCCTGCGCCATTTCCGCCGTTTCCACCAAGATCATCACACGATTTTTTTGGACTTCGACAAACCCTCCCGAAACAGCGAAGAGCTGGACGTCCTCTCCTGTCCGTAACCGGATTTCACCCGGCGAGAGCTGCACCACAAGCGGCGCGTGATCCTCCAGGATGCCGAGTTCGCCATGAACAGCAGGAACGACGACAGAGTCTGCCTGGGTCTGCAGAACCTTGCGTTCGGGGGTGAGGATGTCAACCGTAATAGGCATGGCCCTCTCTTCCCTCTCCCGCCGATCGGCGGGAGAGGGCTAGGGTGAGGGCACGTCATGTATTGTGCCCTCATCCCAACCTTCTCCCGCTTTACAGCGGGAGAAGGTGTCTCTGGAAAGTCTTTATGTATTACCCGTTTGCAACTTGTTCGCTTTTTCGATCACTTCATCGATGGAACCCACCATGTAGAAAGCCTGCTCCGGCAGCGCGTCGTGCTTGCCATCGATAATTTCCTTGAAGCTGCGAATCGTGTCTTCGCGCTTCACATAGCGGCCGGGTTGGCCCGTGAAGTTCTCGGCCACGAAGAACGGCTGGGACAAGAACTTCTGGATCTTGCGCGCGCGGGAGACCAGCAGCTTGTCATCTTCCGAGAGTTCGTCCACACCCAGGATCGCGATGATATCCTGGAGGTCCTTGTAGCGCTGGAGGATCTTTTGCACCGCGCGCGCCACATGGTAGTGTTCCTCCCCCACAATCTTAGGATCTAAAATGCGCGAGGTGGAATCCAGCGGGTCAACCGCCGGATAAATGCCGAGTTCTGAGATCTGACGTGAAAGCACGGTCGTGGCGTCCAAATGCTGGAAGGTGGTCGCCACGCCCGGATCGGTCAGGTCGTCGGCGGGCACGTAGACCGCCTGGATCGAGGTGATCGATCCTTTCTTCGTGGACGCGATGCGCTCTTGAAGGGTCCCGACTTCAGTGCCAAGCGTAGGCTGATATCCCACAGCCGACGGCATCCGGCCAAGAAGCGCCGAAACTTCCGCTCCAGCGAGGACGTAACGGAAAATGTTATCGATGAAGAGGAGCGTATCGGCCCCTTCGACGTCACGGAAGTACTCGGCCTGGGTGAGGGCGGTGAGCCCCACCCGCGCACGCGAGCCCGGCGGCTCGTTCATCTGCCCGTAGACGAGCACCGTTTTCGAAAGAACGGGCGAGCCGTCGGAGAGCTTCGTGTGCTGCATTTCCAGCCACAAGTCATTTCCTTCACGGCTTCGCTCACCCACGCCGCCGAACACCGACACCCCGCCATGCTGCTTGGCCACATTATTAATGAGCTCCTGGATGATCACGGTTTTACCGACACCCGCACCGCCGAAAAGACCGACTTTCCCGCCCTTCTGATAGGGCTCTAAGAGGTCGATGACTTTAATGCCGGTTTCAAAGATTTGCGTTTTCGTCTCCTGGTCGACAAAGGCCGGCGCGCTCTTGTGGATGGGGGCGCGGTCCTTGGTCTGGATCGGCCCGCGCTCATCTTTCGGCTCACCCAACACATTCATCAGGCGCCCGAGGCAGTTGCGCCCTACGGGTACGGTTAAAGGAGCCCCGGTATCAAGGGCTTCCATGCCGCGCTGCAAGCCGTCGGTAGGACCCAAAGCGATCGCGCGCACCAGGTTATCCCCCACATGGGAGGCCACTTCGACGGTGAGGTGGTGACCCTCCCCTGGCTTCTCCTTGGTCGACAGAGGAATATGGACGGCGTTTAAGATCGCGGGAAGTTTCCCCGCCGCAAACTCAAGGTCGACCACAGGACCAATCACCTGAACCACTTTTCCTGAACTCATGACCGCCTCCCATGAATGATCCTGCGCAATTTGAGCAAATCGCCGAGCCCCAACTGTTGGAACTTAATCCCGTATCGGCAGAGTTCGTTCGAGACCCCCGGGTCCCTCCGGTACACCACCATCCCATTTAAAATAAGCGGACCAAATGTCACGCGCACTTGGCTGCCTTCCGGCCAGCTGACCGGCGCCGTGAGGCTCATGCCTCCCATGCTCATATTAACCGCTCGACCTTCGCTTTGAAGGCCATAGAGCGGATTGTCCATTCGACAAGGAAGCTCAAGCGCCACGCGCTGAAACACTCGCCGTTCTTTGCCAAGGCCCGCCTGTGTTGGGTCCCAAGCACGACGCGAATGGCGATGCGCTAAAAAGAGCTCAATCAGGCTGCGCATTGAGTTGATCGTCCGACGTGCGACGTCCGACGTCGCGGCATTTTATGAAAAGTCGCGGAAATCCTGGCGTCGGACGTCGGACCTCGGACGGTCCTCATTTGAGGGCTTCCGCGCCGCTGACCACTTCCAGAATCTCTTTGGTGATGGAGCTCTGCCGCGTCCGGTTCATGGAAAGCGTGAGCGACTCCATCAGTTCCTTGGCGTTGCGGGTAGCGTTATCCATGGCCGCCATGCGCGCGCCGAGTTCCGCGGCGCCCGACTCGAGCAACACACGAAAGACCTGGGACTTCAAATAGCGGCTGATGATGGCCTCGAAAAGGACTTTTTTGTCGGGCTCGTAAATAAAATCAGGAAATTCTTGGACCTCGACCTCATCGATGGGCGTTAACGGCAAGAGCGTTTTGACCATCAAGCGCTGCTGAATCACCGACTTAAATTCGTTGTAAAGCATATCGACTGCGACAATGTTTTTGCCCTCACCCTCGCCTCTCCGCGTAGCGTCGGGCTCTCTCTCTCCCACCTGCGGCGGGCGAGGGGGCTCTGCTGCTGCCCCTCTCCCAGCCGAAGGATGGGAGAGGTTGGGTGAGGGCACGTAGGCTTTCAGTAAATCCTGTGTAATCAACTCCGCATGGGCAAAATTCAACGCGTTGAACATGTTGAGGTATTCTTTGCTGATGTGACAGCCCATACGTCGGAAGAAGTCCCGGCCCTTACGCCCCACCACATAGAGATCCACATTTGGCGCGCCATACTTGGTCAAATATTTGGTCGCCTCGCGAATCAGGTTCGTATTGAAGGCGCCACAGAGCCCCTTGTCGGCCGTGACGAGAAGGAGCACCCGGCGCGCCCCCTGCCGCCGGACAAAGAGCGGATGGGTCTCTTCCCCCTCAATTCTGACCAAGAGATCCGTCATAAACTCTTCCATCTTCTGGGCAAACGGCCGCGCCGAAAGGATACGCGCCTGCGCCTTGCGCAGCCGCGCCGCTGCCACCATCTTCATAGCTTTGGTGATCTGCTGAGTTGATTTGACGGACTTTATCTTCCGCCGGATTTCGCGCAAGGAAGGCATTATTCTTTTTTACCAGCCGCTGGCTCGGGCTTTATCCATGAACGGTCCTTATATTGGATGGCTGTACCCGTGACAAATGTTTCACTTTTGACCAGTAACGGAAGCAGGATGAAAGGGTAATAGGTAGTTTTCTGGTCAACATACACATTAAGCAGATTATCCGCCCCCACCTGACGTTTAGCATCGTCCATAGCTTCCTTCATCCCCATCCGGCTACTATCAATCATCCCTAGGAAATAGATGTTCGTGGCCTTACCTCGAGCGGTGCCCAAGACGATCTCACGCTCAGGATTAACCGAACTCGTCGAAACGGCTATGGGTGAAAAATGCGTACACCCCGAAGAAAAGAATATGCACAAGCACAAAGGAAGTGCCACCTTGACTTGAATGATACGAGACATCTTTTTAATCATCGTTATCTCCTCTCCAAACTCATAGGATCTCAGAGTGGAATTAATCTTCCTCCTGATTTCGTCCGCCACTGCAACGCGGAGGACGCCCGCCGGCGCCCCAGTGGTGGGCGCGAAGGGACACCATTAGTGAATATGCCCTGACTTTCGTAGATATTGGCTTAGAGTTTGACAAAACTCCTTTGCACGAAGAAGAATGGCTTTCGCTTCTTCGGGCGAAAACGTATTGGTCATTCCATAATCCCCTTCCGTCCGATCCTCAAAAGCTTTGACCAGCATCTCGCGCAATTCCGCTCCAAAAATACCTGTCTTAATGAAATGCTTCCCAAATGTTGCAATGACAGCGCTATGCTTGGCATAAGCGAGTCCTTTCGTCATTAGGACCGCTTCCGTCACATAAAACATGGCGTAATAGGATCGTGACACAGAAAACTCTTCATGCCCCTTCTCCAACAACTCAGCCGCGGCATCCAGGCTCTCATTCGCTTTTTTCCAAAGATCCATAATTTGCTCTGGAACGGAGGGAGGTGTCATAAAGAAATCCCTTCCGCTTTCACATTGGCGTAAAATGGGACCTTTCCCGCCATCCTGAAATAATCAGAGTCAACAGCAAAAACGCTCAAAAACACATCATGGCGCAGATCAATGGGCGTTGTCTCATGAAGAATCTGGTTTCGAGCCGCTCGATGATCTGGCAGATTATCAATCACCGCCAACACATCGATGTCGGAGCCCTCCTCAGAATCACCTCTGGCTTTGCTGCCATAGAGAATCGTTTGCCTTAGACGAGACCCATAGAGAGCCCGCAAGCGCTCTCGCAACTCTTTTACAGCCATTTCTTCATTGCTCTTAAGTGCGGGAATCATTGGTCTAGACCTCTCATAGGTTCCGCCTGATTTCGTCCGCCACTGCATCGCGGCGGACACCCGCCGATGCCCCAGTGGTGCGCGCAAAGGGATGCCACTAGGCCGCCTTCCGGTGATGGGCTTTTCGTGCCGGATGGCGCGCCGCAGAGATGCGCACGACCTTGCCGCCTTCCCAAACATAAACGGAATGGCCGAGGCGCGCGTGGTCTGCCAGCGCACGTCCAACCGCGATTTTGAGCGCTTTGAAAGCGTCCTGCACCAACCTGTTCGGCTTATCTTTCATGGTGAAGCTCCATCCCTTCTTGAATGTGGCCCCAGCGCTCAAGATCCCACACTTTCAACCGACCGCTGGAGGAATGTGCTACGAGATGCGGCACACGCCCTGCGTTATCAAACACAACGAGCTCATCTGCCATGGCCTTATAGACATGAAACAAATTCCAAAGACTCCTCCCAAACCGCCGCCGCACATCGACTTCCGGTACAGCATGCCCCCCACTTTGCACGCGCTCCCACACGCGGCGAAGGGCCAGCCCGACATGGGGCAGCCACAGATACATCAAGGTAACCCTAAAACCCGACCGTTTGGCCTGCTTCAGCAGCCGCACATGACTGGTCCCCGAGAGGGTTGTCTCAAAAGCGAACGTTTCGTTCTGTTCTGCCAAGTGACGCAGCCGACTGACCATAATCCGACCCGCCTCAAGGGCTGCTGACCTTGGATCAAAAGGAGCAATTCCTACGGCAATCAAATCACTATTTACAAACTCGTCACACTTCGCAAACCGGGGCAAATATTCCCTCGCGAAGGTTGTCTTGCCCGCGCCATTGGGCCCGGCGATCACATAGAGCTTTGGATGAGTCTGTCTGTCAACCATGACCAATGATCTGCCGGATTTCGCATAGCGAGGCCATTATTTGCCTTTGGCGTCATCCCGGCCCACTATCCGCCGGGGTGACACCATTTCAAGCTTTAAACGTTCCCTTAAATTCTTTTATCGCACTCTCAAGCTGCGGCTTGAGCGTGTCATCAATGATTTTCTTTTCGCGGACGGTCTTCAGCAACTCCGCGTGGCGGCGATCGAGGAAGGCCAGGAACTCGCCCTCCCAACGGCGGATCGCCTCCACCGGGACGTCATCGACAAAGCCGTTGGACCCGGCGTAAAGGACCGCCACCTGCTGCTCAACGGGCATGGGCACATATTGATCCTGCTTGAGCAATTCGACCATGCGCTTGCCGCGTTCCAGCTGCGCCAATGACGCCTTATCGAGGTCCGAACCGAACTGCGCAAAAGCCGCGAGCTCATTGTATTGGGCGAGGTCCAGGCGCAGCTTCCCCGCGACCTGGCGCATCGCTTTGATCTGGGCCGAACCGCCGACCCGCGAAACCGACAACCCGACGTTCACGGCTGGGCGAACGCCGGCGTAGAAGAGATTGGACTCCAGATAAATCTGGCCGTCTGTAATCGAGATGACGTTGGTCGGAATGTAGGCTGAAACGTCACCGGCCTGGGTCTCAATGATCGGCAGAGCGGTGAGGGAACCGTTGCCGTTCTTATCAGAGAGTTTACAGGCGCGCTCGAGGAGCCGCGAATGGAGATAGAAGACGTCGCCGGGATAGGCTTCGCGGCCGGGCGGGCGGCGAAGCAGAAGTGAGAGTTGTCGGTAGGCCTGGGCATGCTTGGAGAGGTCGTCATAGATACAAAGAACGTGCTTGCCAGCCCACATGAACTCTTCGCCGATCGCGCATCCCGCGTAGGGCGCCAGATACTGAAGCGGCGCGGGGTCTGAAGCGGTCGCGGCGACCACAACGGTGTAATCCATCGCCCCCACATCTGTGAGTCTCTGCACGACTTGGGCGATATTGGATTGTTTCTGCCCGATCGCCACGTAGATACAAATGGGTCGATTGTTGCTGGTTTCACTTTTCTGGTTGATGATGGTGTCAACCACCACAGCGGTCTTGCCGGTCTGGCGGTCGCCAATGATGAGCTCGCGCTGCCCACGGCCAATGGGAATCATCGAGTCAATCGCCTTAAGGCCCGTTTGCAACGGCTCTTTCACCGGCTGACGCTCCACAATACCAGGGGCGATCACTTCCACAAGACGAGTTTTGGAGGTCTTGATGGAACCCTTGCCATCGATGGGCTGGCCCAAGGGGTTGACGACACGGCCGATCATGGCTTCTCCCACCGGCACTTCCATGACCTTGCCCGTACGCTTGACTGTATCGCCTTCCTTAATAAGGTGATCCTCACCAAAGAGAACGCAGCCCACCGTATCCGTTTCGAGATTCATCACCATGCCATAGACATGGTTCGGAAGCTCGAGCAGTTCTCCGGCCATGGCCTTCTTCAACCCATAGATCCGAGCGATGCCGTCGCCGGCCTGCAGCACATGGCCGACCTCCGTGAGCTCGAGCTTCCCCTCGAAGCTCTCGAGTTGTTTTTGAATAACGGATGTAATTTCTTCGGACTTAATTGCCATATTTCACTCCCAAATATTTTCTGATGTCATCCCCCGCGGCCGTCAGCGGGGGATCTATCACGATTTCAACTTCAGAAACGATGGATCCCCCACTTACACCCGTGGGGGATGACGGCCAACTAGGCCGTCAATTGTTGCTCGAGCTTCTTGAGTTGTCCTTTCAAACTCTGGTCCAGCACATAGTCACGGCTCTGAACGACAAGCCCCCCGATGAGAGACTCGTCCACCTGCACGTCCATATGCACCTTGGAAGAACACCATTTCTCGAGCTTTTCCTGTAAAAGCTTTTGCTGAGTGTCAGAGAGCGCAAAAGCCGTCGTGACGCTCAGCGACTGCACTTTCATCCATAGGCCGACGAGCGTCTTAAACTCCAAGGCGATCGGGTACAACTGGTCGAGTCTGCGCCGCGAAACCAGAAGCATGAGAAACTTTTCCAGAACCGGCATGGCGGAGCCCCCCAAAACGGCATGAATCACGTTCTTCTTTTCTGCCAGATCAATAAAAGGGTGCGCCAGCACCTGCTTGAGTTCTGCTTTGAAACGCGCCACGCGCACAAACTCCTCAAGCCCTTGCTGCACGGCCTGGAGCTCATTTTTTGACTGCACCTCAGCGAAGAGCGCCTGGGCGTATTTTCTTGCAACGACGAGGTTCTTCATAGTCCCTGCTTGTCATCCCGGCATGCCGCATTTGACGTCATCCCCCGCGGTCGTAAGCGGGGGATCCATCATGTCTATATTTTTCATCCGTGGACCCCGGCTTACGACACGCCGGGGTGACGGGCTGCGCCCGTCAGTTATTCTCCTTCTCCAACTCCTTCACAAACCCCGCCACCAGCGCCTCCTGCTCTTTGGCGTTCATGGCGTGACGCAAGAGCTTTTCCGCCACGCGCACGGAGAGACCCGCGACTTCCTGCTTAAGCTCCTGCGTGATCTTCACCTTTTCATCATCCAATTGGCGCTTGGTTTGCTCCAGCATCCGATGGGATTGTGCTTCGGCATCTTTCATCATCTGATCACGAAGTTGTTGTGCCTCGACCTTTGTCTGAGCCAGGATGTCAGCGGCCTTGTCCTGGGCCCGCACAAGTTCCTGCTCATACTGGGTCTTCAGCGCGTCTGCCGACTGCCTGGCGGAGGCAGCGTCTTCGATCGCTTTGCGAATGCCGTCTTCGCGCTCTTTAAGCGCCGTGAGCAGCGGTTTCCAGGCGACCTTGCCTAAGAGAAGGACAAGGAGCGTAAAAATCACGATCGTCCATATCATGAGGCCCGTGTCGGGTTTTAAGAGGTTTTCCATATCACAGTTCCTTTAGTCGACTCCCTCTCCCGCCGCAGGTGGGAGAGGGGAGGGTGAGGGCAGAATTGTAACACTTGCCCTCATCCCGACCTTCTCCCGACCTTGTGTCGGGAGAAGGGGGATTTGTGTCAAGATCTAGTGACTTGAAGTGGCCGCTGGCACTGCTTCGCTGGCGCCCTTCGAGACAGCGCCGTTGATGGCCAGCCCGGCGAGCAGACAGATGACCAGAGCAAAGAACCCAAGGCCTTCAATCAAGGCCGCAGGGATCAGCATCGAGGTCCGCAGGTTTCCTGCCGCTTCCGGCTGACGTGCGGTGCCTTCAAGGGCGGCGCTCGCCAGCTTCGAGATTCCGCCTGCGGCCGCGAGCATACAGACTCCCGCGCCAAGCGTCACGCCTAAATAACCTAGTCCGATGTGTAGCATGGGGTGTCTCCTTTATGTTCATTCCAGGTGCTTTGCCGTCCGCCCTGGGTCCGACCTCCTCAACTTATCCTTCCTCCCCCCTCGTGGGGGAGGACTGAGGTGGGGGGACACCCCCATCCCCACCTTCCCCCATCAAGGGGGAAGGAGCTCTTCAGTGTTGAGGGTTTACAGCTCCTCCGACAAATACAGCCGTCAACAACGTAAAGACATACGCCTGCAAAAAAGCGACAAAAAGCTCGAGCAGCCCCAGTCCCACCGCGGCGGCAATGGAGATGGGCGCGATCAAGATCGACTTGAAGATAAAGATGAGCGCGACAAAGGCCAAAATCACAATATGGCCGGCGATCATGTTCGCGAAAAGACGAATGCACAAAGCAAAGGATTTCGTGAAGAGCCCGAGGATTTCAATCAAAAACACGAGCGGCACGAGCCAAAACGGGAGACCGCGAGGAATGTAAGTCTGGACGTAATGAACAAAACCCAGTTCCCGAACCCCAGCAACGTTGATCAAGAGAAACGTCATCATGGCCATGGCCGCGGTGACCGCGATATTGCCGGTCGCCGTCGCGCCATAGGGAACCAGACCCAGCAGATTGCAAAAGAGAATAAAAAAGAAGAGGGTCAGAAAATAGGAGAGATATTTATCGCCCGCCTCACCAAGATTCGGCCGCACGATCTCATCGCGGAGATAGACGATGAACACCTCAAAGAAATTGGCCCACCCGGTGCTGATCTTGCCGGACTGCCGGCGGGCGAAGAGCAACAGACACAAGAGGAGCACGCTCGCGATCACCATCATCAGATTATGTTTGGTGAGGTAGAAGGTGAGTTTTCCTACGGTAAAGAGTGGCGCGATTGGATGGTCCAGGAGGTGATGTTCGAGGATCTCGACAAAGTCCATTACCTTGCCCTGTGAAAGAATGGGATTTGAACAATCGACAAAAGCAAATAGGCATACCCGAGAGAAAGAAGCGGCGCCGCGTACGGCATCGAACGTGACCCAAGCCAGTAAACCGCAAAACCCAGCCAGACGAGCTTCAAGAGAGCATCGCCCACAAAAATGGAAAAAAAAGCTTTGCCAGGCCGCTCCAGCGCCCATCCCAGACCCCCAAAGGCCACCATGCTTTGAAATCCAGCGACCAGAAGCAAGAATGCCGTCCATGCAAAGCCGGACGGGTGAAAGGCCTTCGAGAGGAACGCCAAAAGGGCCGTGGCAAGGGCAAGCGAGCTAAGACCCGCGATCGTTCTTTTCAGACTCATGTGAAAATTCCCGGATAAAATTATAGAGTCCCGCGCCAATTCCCACAAACACGCCGAGCAGCGTTCCCCAGGGTCCGAAATGCCAGTGACGGTCCATCCAAATCCCAACAAAGGTGCCGGAAAGGATCGTGAGCGCCAGGCTTGTGCCTGCGTAGAGATGCCGCCACATGTTGGGAGTTCCTTGCACGGCGAGACGGCGGTTATGTTATCAAATTTCCTCTTGATATTTTGCCGGCTTCGGGTAAGCTTGCCCTAAGGTGGACGCGAAGAACTTCAAAGATTTTCCGTGGATAGATCCCTGGGTGCCCGTCTCCGAGCGCGGGCGCGAAGCCTATGAGAACGAGCTTCGCATGGAAGTGAGTCTCGACCATCCTCTATACGGCGTGCGAGTGAAAGCCGTGGGGCGCACCTGCCACGCGGACGACATTCTGTTTCAGCTCAAAGGTCACCCGATCGCCGAATTCGCCGTCGTCCACTTGACGTTCCGCGGCAAGCCCGAAAATGGCCCCCAATGGCCGAGCATCACCCTGTACAGAGACCTCGAACACTTCGTGACGGCCCGCATGTTGCGTGACGCGGCCGCCTACGAGATCGACCAATCGAATCAAGCAGCCTAAGCGAGTCGCCCATGGCGGATCTCGCCTCCGGCGGGCCGCCGGTGAGACCAACCCGTTCAACCAGGACGTCTAACTTGTTGAGGCGCTTACGAGATGGCCGTTTATCGCCGGTATTTGCCCTTCACGATTTCAGTCTCCAGCAGCTGGGTCAAGCGAGGAAGCGGAAGGATGGCGTCATCGACCTGCCAGCGGATGAATTTCATGGGAGTCCTGCCGGCGAATTCATCGAAGCCCTTTCCGGCGAGCAAACTCCCGGTGAGACTGATGGTGAACGACCTGGAAGGCGGTTGACTCCCGTCCCATCGCAGAGCACCGTTGGCCATAAAGGTCCCTCTCAAGAGTAACTCTGCAGCCGATGCAGACACTTCCAATCGAATATCTTTTTCGACCAGAAACGCCGCCCACGAATGGCTCACTTCGCGCATGGAGTTGTGGATGAACAAATCACCCTCGACGTAAACGATCATATTCCGGGCAGGCTCAAATCCCATCACCCGGCCGAGATGCAGGTCCCCTTGGCAGTAATAGATCGGGAAGGGGTTGTTGATGGGAGGCGCTGTGCGCCCGTCAAGGCTCGCTCCGTCCGCCAGCCGGCTGCCTTCGCTGGCCGCCAGGGATTTGTAATAAGCCCTGATGGTCCCACCAAGAGCCGGAAAGTGAGGAATCGTGCCAATGGGTTGAGCGCCGCCGGTCGAATCAAAAATAACATAGTCAGGGGAAGGCTCGAAGAAACCGTCATGGCGTTTGACCGTGTCCCCGAAAAAGGCCCCGTCGATAACGGTGTTGAGTTGAAGAGGGTCAGGATCCTGAGCGAAGATCAGTTCGCGCGCGTACATCGGGCCATAATGAGCGGTCGTTCCTTGGGCGACCCGCAGGCGGCCGGGAGAAGCGACAAGAAAACTACCGGCGGCCTGAAAGCCAATCTTGGCCCGTAGAACGGCCAACTGCGCAGCACGCCCATTGGTGGGATCGACCACCGCGCCTTGGCCCAAATAGAAATATCCCGTCGCATACGCATCGACCAACACTTGTTGGAAGGGGTTGACCCCGCTCGGATCCTCCTTGAGAGGCGATGACCTGAAGAGGGTATAGGCGCAGCGGCCATTCGGCATTTCACGCGATTCCGTCACCGTGCCTGTCCCCGCCAGCACGCTGGGAGATTGAAGCGCCTGTTCGGCCAGCAGCAGCCCGGTTTCCGCATAGTGGAGGGCGACCACCGCGGAGTGCTCATGGGTTTGCAGCCTCGCCGTCAGACTGGCCTGCGAGAGATACCAAACGAGCAGTCCCAGCATGAGGACACTGATGACGGTCGTCGCGATGAGCGCCCCACCACGCTCGGAGTTAATTCGGGACGGCCACACGGCGCACCACACGCAAGGGTTTCCCGTTCATCATTTTCAATCGGAGACTCATCGTGATGATTCGGAGGGCTGGATCCTGTTGAATCATAGGTTCCATGGGCATCGGCGGCTCGAGTCCGTTCAGAACGACGGTCGGCGTGCCATCAACGATGCGAGTCCATGACCCGCTCAAACCCGGTGTCGGAGGTTCATAGCTGTAGCGAATCGTAACCGGCGTTCCGGGGCTTTCCCCCGGCGGGGTTGCGGGTCCCGCGATCTGAAAAGTGAGCGGCCCTTGGCCTGTGGAACTCTCCAGGCGAAGGGTGCCCGGAATCATCTGTTTCAAATCATTCACCAGGGCGTCGGTCAAGCGCAAAGCCTCCCGCTCTTCAAACGTCGCCAGCATCTGCTGCTGGATCAGGGTTGGCTTCGTCAGCCAGGAGCTGAGCCACAAGAGTAACGTCGCCGAAATAGACCCGAACAGGAGGATCTCGATGAGGGTCACGCCTCGTTGATATCGAACCGACGTGGCCAGACGTGTGGCGCCTGGGCAGTGGCTATATCCCACGTGCGTGAAGATCGCTTGATTCACCGCTCATCCAATGCGGATAGATTTTTGTAAATGTCAATACGGGGGCGAACAGACCGCTTCCCCAGCTGATGCGAATCGTCACCTGGGTGAGCGACTCCTCCGGGATGGGATCCGCACGCGTCGTGAGGCGAAGACGGTCATATCCGAAATCATCGTTCGTACCAAAGAATTCGCGCGGTTTTGCGCGAGTCTTGTCGAAGGACGGCAGGCGCTCAGCGCTGAGAGCGGCATAGGCGTTGTACTGTTCCAGCGCCATCTCGCCCAAGGCAAACGCCTTAGACGCTTGCAGGTTGTTGTCCGCCATGCGATAGGTTCTGGTAAAAACCTCGCTGATCACCAGCCCGACCCAGGATAGAATCGCCACAGCCAGCACCGTCTCGAGGGCGGTAACGCCCTTGTTGCTCGATAAATTCATTTATTTCTCTCTTGATTATACTAAGGAGCTCCAGTCCAAAGTCCCAGAGGATGGGGAGACCCGGCTCTCGGGGACCGTTGGACCCAGACCGATTCACCCACGCCTATTGAGCCGGAAGGCCTCTTGGCAACAAGCGAACGCCAACATAAAATGAAAATCACATTTGTTTGTTCAACAGGATATTTTTGGGCCGTTGCCAACTTCGATACGTTTGTCTGCCCAAGCAGATTGCCCATGTTCACAGGCAGCGAAAGGAACTTTATGAACTTCAAGAATTTCAACCACCTTCTGATCGTTTCCCTCGTCATGGCCGTCACGACGCCAGCGTCGGCTGGATTAATCTTTCAGAATTTTGAGCCAGACAACGGCGCACCACCAGTGCTCAATCCTGTCGGAAGCGCGACCGTCCTGATCGTTGACCGGGCCGAAGCCGTTCATCTCGGGGTCAAGGCGGTCAAAGCCTCCAGCGCGGATTATTGGACCGGCTTCGGCGTGATGGGCCAAGTGAACGGAGGCAATACCGATTTGAAAGGGGTCAACAACGACCGCCTCACCTTCTGGATCTATGCGCTCCCCAACCGCAACTGCACCATCGTGGGATGCGAGCCCGGTACTGACAACAATGTCGGCGTCACCTTCTATGACCAATCCAACTACCGCGTCCACGGGTTTGAGGTGTGGACAACCCAGACGGCGCGCTACGGACAGTGGAGCAAGCTCAAAGTCCTCTTCAGTCAGCTCCCGCCCGACTTCAACCTGCGGCAGGTGGTCCGGGTGGAGTTTAAGAATTACTGGCCCGGCCGCTATTATTTCGACGACATTCATGCCGTCAGAGAAGACCGCGTGTACCAGGCGTTCGAACCAGAGGAGCGCAGCGGATCCGCCGAGCATGAGTACGGCTGGAAGTGGAATTCGAACGACACCGTGGCCGTTTCGACGGCCAGCGAGCCGTCTTATGATGGCCGGCATTCTTGGAAGCTGCTCTCCACCGCTCGATGGGGCGGGACCGGCATTCAATCCCAGGATAAGCGCTATGTCAACAAAAATGGGACGGCAGAGCAGAGCTTCTGGTCTGTGGACCTCGATCCGGACAACAACGACCGCCTGACTTTCTGGATGTATGGGCTTCCGGAAAACGCGATGGACAATAACATCGGGGTTCAATTCTATGACAATGGCGCCCATTTCACGGATGACACCAAGGTTCAAGTGTGGACCAAGACAGCCGCCACGGTCGGCCGATGGTCGCGGCTCACGGTGCTCTTCAGCGATTTGCGAACACAAGCGCCGGATCTGAACCTTCGCGACATCAACAAAATCCAGTTCCAAGCCTACTGGCCGGGCACTTATTTCCTGGATGATATTCGCGCCGCAGGGCCTCAGACGAAAATTCTGGAATCCTCCTTTGCACGGGGCATGATCGAGTGGAGGCCTGTGCCCGGCGCCGCCCGCTACCGCTTGCAGGAAAGCCTGAGCGGCCCGGAAGGTCCCTGGAAAACGATCTTCAGCGGCCCCCAGACCAGCTTCCGAACCACGCGCCTCTCCAAATCTTGGCTGCGCGTGCGCTGGGAGGAGGCCTTTCAAGATCGCAACAGTCTGCCTTACACCTCGGACTGGTCGGATGTGACGGAGTATCTTCCACCAGCCGTGGTGCTCACCTACAACCGCCTGGCGCAGGGATCTCTGACGTGGACCGCCGTTTCGCAAACGGATCTTTACGAAGTCGAGAAGGCGCCGGCCAAATCAGGACCGTGGACCCGCGTGCACAAAGGCGGCGTTCCTTTCTTTCCGCTCAAGGCGGAACTCCGGACGTGGTATCGCATTCGAGGAATCAGCGAAACGGGCGGCGTCGTCAACACGCTGACGCCCTGGAGCCGCCCGCAGGTGTACGCCCCTGGTGAAAACTTCGTCCGCTCGACCGGAACCGTCATCAAAGATGCCAACGGGACCGGCGACACGCTTGTGCTCAGTGGCGTCAATCTCGGGGGCGCCTTCGTGATTGAACCCTGGATGACCGGGCTGGGCAACGGCGACACCCCACCGCTTCCCGATGACTGGAGCATTCGCGAACGTCTGGGCGCGCGATTCGGCGCCGCCAAAACTGAACAACTGTTGCGACACTATGAACAGAGCTATGGGAATACCTTCGATTTCGATCGCTTTCTTGACCGGGGGATCACGCTTGTCCGGCTGCCGTTCTATTACCGCAATTTTCAGGATGACAACGGCAAGTGGATCTCGCCGCCTTCCGACCCGAACACCTTTCGTCAACTCGATGCGGTGGTGAACGCGCTCGCGGATCGCGGGATCTACACGCTGCTCGACATGCACGGAGCACCGGGGCTCCAGAGCGCAGAGGCAACGACCGGTCGCGCTGGGTTTAATCAGCTCTTCGCCTCCGGCGGGGAGTTCTACCGGAAACGCACCGAGCAGCTCTGGAAGGAGATCGCCCTCCATTACCGGGACAATCCCTGGGTGCTGGGGTACGATTTGCTCAATGAGCCCATCGGCGCGACGCCGCGGATTGCCTCTCTGGCAAACATGTACGACCGACTTTACCGTACGATCCGCAGCGTGGACCCCCATCATCTGATCGTGATGGAAGGCGTCTGGTTTACCAATCCTAAGCCCAGGAAGAAGGACCCGGAATACGTTGATTGGGACACCCTGCCGCCGCCGAAGCAGCGCCACTGGACCAATGTGATGTACCAATTCCATTGGTATCACTGGTATGACACCGATGCGGAGGGCAACCGGATCAACACGGACGAAAATTTCGACTCGCATAAAGCGTTCATCGACCAGAAGCTGGCCGCAGCGGCGGTCGCCCAGCCGGATTACAACGTGCCGCTGATGATCGGCGAATTTTACGGATTCAACATGAAATCAATCTGGGATTATTATCTGACCAGTTTCAATTCGCGCGGATGGAGCTGGACCTCCTGGTCCTCCAAGCACCATGACAGCCCCTCCACATGGGGATGGGTCGCACACGCCGGTTATGACGAAGCGCTTCCGAACTTTGGGAATGATTCCTACGATGTCCTTGAGAGGAAATTGTCCAAGTACTCGACGGCGGATTATCACGCTCCGACCGTCGCGATCCAGGAGCTCTTGCAAGCCAAGGGCCTTGATCTGCAAGCCGCCTCCGATGGAAAACCGGGGATTCTTTCAGTCTCACCCAGTGTTTCGCAGCCCGGCCAAACCCTCACGGTGGAGGGATGGAATTTCGGCGTGGCCCAAAACGGGTCGCGCCTGAGCTGCAACAGCGTGCCCATACCCGTCCTGTCCTGGTCAGATCGCTTGATCCGCGCCGCCCTGAACACGTCCTTCCCGGCCGGTCTGGCATCGATCCTTGTGGAAACGACGCGAGGCACCAGCAATCGGGCTGATTTTGTGCTTCAAGCAGCACCGCTGCCACCGAGCCTGACCACATCCTCGGGCAAGACATTTACGCTTCAGGGCAGCGAGCTGGGCGACACTCCGGGAACATTTCAGTTTTATCCTGCACCCTGCCACGACAACCCGCCCGGAACGATTCCCTGCAATCACGGCGACGCCGGGATCTCCTTCTGGTCGAAGACGCTCGTCCAGGGGACGGTGCCGCCCGATGCGGCCGACCTCGGCAGTCGCTTTACTTTACGCACTCAGGAAGGTGGAGCTCTTTATCCGACCATGCTCCAGCCCTGATGGGTCTCGTCCAAAATGGAGGACGTTGGTCTCTCTCAGGTTTTGTGGCAGGTAATTCCAATCGCTGAAACATGCCCCTGGGCGTCCATCACAGGATGGAAGTCCATACGCGCCCTGAAGAAAACCCCATTCTGATCCTTGTGCGTGCTCACGAAGGATGTGCTGTGCGACTTGGCCAGCTCTTGAGAGAGACGCTCGAGATCCTCTTTGGACTCAAAGAGTTTGTCGATCGTCTCACCCAGAACATCATCGGAAGTATAGCCGTAGAGTCTTTCCGCCTCGGCACTCCAGCCGGTCAGCACCCCCTTGAGATTCATTTTGAGCATGACGCCCGAAACCGGGGCGGGCTTGGCAGGTCTCAACGGTATGCTGCGAAGCGTCCGACCCACAACGCCGACTGAAAAATACACGGACACCAGGGCCAAGAGCACCAGGATCACCGAAACGACACCATGAATGCGCATCGAACGGATAAAACCTTGCTTAAGGTCCTCCAACTCCGCGGGTGATAAGGCAGGAAGGTATTTATTTAAGGCGAGGACGACCTGTTCGCGCTGCGCGCTCACAAAGGAAGCCATCTCGAGAACAGTCTTTTCTAGCGCGAAGCTGGCCGGCATCATGCTTCCGGTCTCATCCCATAAGGTTTGTATGGCTTTGACCACTTTGCGCTCTCGGGCGAGGAGCTGCATCCCGGAATAACGCTCCAGGTAGGACGCGCCACGGTTTTCAATCTCATAGACCGTCGCAGCGTCCTGGGAGGCCGGCGCCGTCCAGGACCTCATCAGGGACTGCTGCCAGGCACGCACTTGATTTTCAATATTGAGCGCTGCCTCACGCCTCTCCGCCGCGTCCGGCTGATGGTCTCGAATCAAGGGACGGACATTTTGCTCAAGGAGCGTGATGATACGGGCAAAGCCGGCCTCCAGCTTCGTCCGGGAGGCCTGGCGGCGAACATTCAGTTTCAAGAGTTCCTCGATGGATTTTTTTAAGCCTGAGAACGCGAGGCCAATTTCCTCGACCGCCTGTTTCGGGAAAAGCTTCGCGTTTTGCTTCTGAAATTCTGGGATCGAGGATTGGAACTCTTGAAGGCTCTTCGCGATCTGTTCTTCCATCGCGGGATCAGCGCTGCGAAGGAATCCCTGCAACGCGATATGGACCTTTTCAAGGTTTCCCATCAAGACTGACCGGAACGGGGAAGGATCTTTCAGTTCCGAGAGCTCATCGACCGCTTGGTTCATGCGCGCAAATTCCCAGGACACGCCCGCTCCGACGAGTCCAAGCAAGAACAATTCCCCTGCGACCAGAAGCAACGCGCGCGTTTTTCCTCGAGCCAATGGTCTAGAATGATCCATCGTGTTCATGAAGCACCAGGGGACAGGCAACGACAAAGACTTTCCATGTCCCTCGATGATTGATCCCCCGCACCCTTTTTCCTATCCCCCGCTCTTACCCTAAACAGATGTCGTGTCCGCGGACCGTTTTGCGGCCATTGGCTTTGGCGCGTTTCACCGCTTCATCCAAATACCATTCCACCAGGCCATTAAGGGCAACGGTGACGTCCGAAGCACTGTGACACTTTCCTTTCGCGATGCGTTCCTTCACGATTGATTTCACGACATAGTTCGCTTTGACAGCCATGAAAGACCTCCTCTTGATTAATGAATGAAGCCATCAGCCAGAACGGAAACAACCCTTCACATGATCATCCACAAGACCCGCTGCCTGCATGAAAGCATAACAAATGGTCGGCCCGACAAACGAAAAACCCCTCCGGCGCAGGTCTTGGCTCATCGCAACAGCTTCGGGGGAACTCACGGGTAATTGGCGGTAATCCGTTTTTCGGGCGCGCGTGTCGGAGGCCGGCGCAAAGGACCAGAGATACCGGTCAAAACTCCCGAATTCCTTTCGAATTTTTAAATAGGCCTTCGCATTCTGGATGGCGGAATAGATTTTGGCGCGATTGCGAACAATCTCCGGGTTCTTCATGAGGCGCGCCACATCCTGAGACCCCATCCGGCTGATCTTGGCGGCATCAAATCGGTGAAAGGCCCTGCGATACCCTTCCCGACGGATGAGGATGGTCCGCCACGAAAGCCCCGCCTGAGCGCCATCTAAAATGATCGCTTCCAGAAGCTTGCGATCATCGTGAAGCGGAACACCCCACTCTTTGTCATGGTACTCCCGCAGGATGGGGTCGTCATCTGCCCAACCACACCTGCGCACAGAGTTCAGAACTGGACGCTCGGGACTTGTTTTGCGGATTCGGCAGCCTTGAAATAGTCTTCGGAAGCCTTGAATCCGCCAAGTCTGGCGATGAGATTTGTGGGGAACGTTTTCACCTTGGTGTTGTAGTCTTTGACCGTGTCGTTAAAGCGCATACGCTCCACCGCGATGCGGTTTTCTGTCCCGGCGAGCTCATCCGAGAGGCGCATGAACTGCGCGTCCGCTTTCAGGTTGGGGTACTGAAGGGAAACCGCGAGGATTCTCCCTAGGAGCGACGAGATCGTGTTATCCGCGGCGATCTTGTCAGAGACGGTGGTCGCCCGGTTGAACGATTTCAAGGCCTCCGTAACCGCCGTGAGGATCTGCTGTTCGTGTTTGGCATACCCTTTGACCGTGTTGACGAGATTCGGGATGAGGTCATTGCGGCGCTGGAGGACGTTTTCGACTTGAGACCAGGCTGCTGGGATCTGCTCGTTCAACTTGACCAATCTGTTGTAGGTCGAGATGCCGTATCCGGCAGCAAACAACACCACGCCCAAGAAAACCAAAAGCCCTACTTTCGCTTGTCCTCGCATACATCCTCCTTGATGTCATTCCCGCGAAAGCGGCCCGCCAGTTGTGTGGGGGGCCCGTTTCCACGGGGATGACCGTGTTTTATTTCCTTCTGAGGTGCCCTAGCACCGCATCAATGACTGAAAGATACCGTTTTGAAAAATCACGAACTTCTACTTCCTTATTCCCGACTCGTACCGCTGCCAGATCCGGAATATCCGCCCGCATTTTATCAAGACCCGCCGCCCTTTCGTCACCCAGTCGGCGCGCGACAGCAAGCAGAACCCGCAGGCTTGAGGCCGATCGTTCTAAGGCCCTGCGCACGATGCCGACGTCACGGTTGGCGAGTGCGAGTGACTGGCGCAGGCGAAGCTGAAGAAGCGCCAGATCATGCTCCACCTGGCTCTCCAGGTGTTTCGAGTCGACCTTGAGATTCGCCAGCACATCCTCTCCCCAAATGACACGCCGATGGTCCTGCATGTCCAGGAACTCGATCGGGAAGTCCCGCGCGAAATCGTCCAAATCGTCCGGCGCCACGAGGACCGGCAAGATATGCCCCTGGCGAATCCAGTCCCGGACCGCCGGCCCCATGAGCTCCAGCGACTCGTACGAAAGATCCGACACCACGAGCACATTCACGTTGGAGCGCTTGGGATCGTACTCACCCCGGGCGTGAGAGCCAAAGACGATCACGCTCTTAAGGCGAGGCCCGAGCGCGTCACGAAGGGATATGCTCAACCTGTCGAGGTCCTTGTCGGGGTTACGCTTTGGACGAAAAGGCAATGAGAACCACATTAGAAGCACCTCCCACATGCCGTCACCCCGGCGGTCGTCAGCCGGGGCCCAGCGGCGTTATTAAATTGATGCTGCTTCTTCACTTAAGTCGTTCCAGTACGGATTTTTCTTTTCGATCAACTCTAACTTCCACTTCCTTTTCCATTCTTTGATCGCATGTTCTCTGGCAATAGCCGCTTCCATCGTATCGTGAGCTTCATACCAGACTAACTTATCGACAGCATATTTGTCCGTAAACCCTGGCATTGATTTGCGCTTATGCTGTTCAATGCGTTGAGACAGATTTGAAGTCACTCCCGTGTAAAGAGTTCCGTTTCGCTTGTTTGCCAGAATGTATACGCAGGGCCTTTTCATTGGTCATCCGTGGATCCCGGCTAACAACGTGCCGGGATGACGAGGCGCGCTCTTATGGGCGCAGCATCGTCACCACCCTCCGGAGGCGCCACCGCCACCGCTGGATCCACCGCCAAAGCCACCAAAACCGCCAAAGCCACCACCGCCTCCGAATCCGCCGCCCCCCATCTCTCCAAACCCTCCCCCACTGCCACCAAATCCTCCATGTCCTCCCCAGCTCCATCCCGAAGAACTCAATCCATCGCCTCCGCCACGCCTCTGATTGATCGCGGAGAGACCTTTAGTTAAGTAATAAGCGATGCGAAATACTATAACTGCAACAATGGTGAGCACAGCAAATGTCGATAATGAGAACATGCGAGACGTTTGATCAAATATAAGAACGATGCCAATCAGTGACATTATTAGTAAACCGACCTCCCTCCTGCGTGTGGCTACAGCCGCGAGCAGAGGAAGCACACCCCCCCCCATAAACAAGAAGAACCATTGTTCAAATGTATAGCGAAATACGGGCTGTCGGGATCCGCTATCTTTCTTTGGACCGGTTAGAGCATTCCTAATCGCCTCTGCCCCAGCTTGTATGCCGCCCGCGTAGTCTCCCGTTTTAAAAGACGGCACCATCGCTTCTCGGATGATCTGGCCGCAACGACCATCCGGCAAGATTGGCTCCAAACCATAACCTACTTCAATACGGACTTTCCGCTCACTCGGTGCCACCAAAATGAGCACACCATTGTCTTTCCCTTTCTTGCCAATACCCCACTCCTGAAAGAGTTTGACAGCATACTCTTCCACCGAAGCACCCTCCAGGGATGGAACAGTCACCACCGCGATTTCGTGGGTGGTGGTTTGCTCATAGTCGCGGAGTTGCGATTCCAGTGACTCCCGTGTGGAGAGGTCAATCACGTTGGCAAAGTCGGAGACGTAGCCTTCTGGCCGTGGATATTTGGCAGCCAGACATAATGACGAAAGGAAGAGACAAAGAAAATACTTTTTCATGAAACTATTTGAATAAATGATAGACCCCGGCTTACTACATGCCGGGGTGACGGCTTATGGCTTAGCAGTGGCGGGCCTCGTAATAGACCAGGTCGCGCTCGAGGCCGTCAAAGGACCATTGGTCAGGCGAGAAATAGTTCCAGAACATGCCGTAGCGGTCCACCACGTAAGCGCCCGGGACCACCTCCGGTGGCACGTCTTGGGCGATGAGAATGACCGTGTTGAGCCATTCCCACTGCTTGCGGTCGGCATGAATGGCCTTTTGCCAATGACCGATGGTTTCGCGCGTGGCCTTGGGGTCGTAGAGCACCACGACGTGCGACTTCTGCCGGTATTCCCAAAGATCATGCTGCCGGCCTTCCATGTCCTTCACTTGCCAGTTCGGGATGCGCTTTCCTTTTTCGAGCATCTTATTTGGACAGCCTCTGGAAGATGATGCCGGAACCCAGAAGCTTGCCGGCGGGGTCCTTGATGAGGATGGTGGTGTATCCGATGGTCGCCGCTTGCCCTTCAATGTCCATGGTCGTTTCCTGACGGGATACGGTCGAGGAGGTGGCGAGCGTATCGGAGAGCGTCTTGGCGAGCCATGGGAAAGCCTTGAGCGCCTCAACGGCGGTCTTTCCGGTATAGGATCCGGCCGGCAGATGGAGAATCGAAGCGGCGGCGGGATTAAAGACCATAATTTTCGAATCCACCCCCACCGCGATGAGTCCGCCGGTAAGATTGACCAGAATACTCTCCAGGAGCGTTTTTGTATGGGAAATCTCATCGACGAGCACAAGGTTCTGGTAGGCGACCGCCGCCTGGCGTCCCAGAAGCATCATAAATTCCTGGTCCTGGGGGCTGAATTGACCGCTCTTGCGGTTCAGGATCTCGATTACGCCATAATTGCGCTTCTGTGAAAACACAGGGACGCACAAAACCGAGCGCGTCGTAAACCCCGTAATGAGGTCCACCTGTCGGTTAAAACGATTGTCCTGGCGGATATCGGCTACCAGAGCCGGCTGATGGTATTGGGCCACCCATCCGCTGATGCCGACACCTATGCGGAAAGGAATTTCTTGTAAACGCTCCTCGCTGATACCGGTGGCCACGCTGACTTTCATCTCGTTTTCGTCCCCCGAAACCTCAAAGAATGTGCCGGCCTCAGCCTGTATCGTTTTGCAGGCCTGCTCAAGAACAAACTGCCAGAGTTTTCGCGGCTCATAGACGAAATGGAGCTTGCTGAGGATTTCAAAAAGGGCGTTCAGGTGATAGGTGCCTAGCATGACGGGATGAGCATCATAATAGCAATTTCATTTCTGAAACCGAATGAAGCGGGCCCCGGATATCGCCTGGGCGCCACCCGTGCCATCCGCGCTCATCACGGAGAGCGGGTCCTCGCCAATCGCCAGCGTCGCCGATTCCACCGCCGTGACCTTGGGGTTCCAAGCTTCGTTCGGCAGCACCTGAAGGCGGCCGCCTTCGGCGTCACTGATCACGACCGTCTGGTCGGCCAAATCGGTCGCGGACTCACTCTCCTTGAAATAGAAGAAGCGGTGGCCGGGGAATGCGTTCATCTCCCGCTGACACGTGCAGTGCTTCATGGTCTTCTTGGCGGGTCCTGTGGAAAAGGGCATGAGCGACTCCCGCCTCCGGTCCCAAACCTGGAACTCATCGCACCGCTGCGACTGTTTGACCGTTTTCAGGATGATCTTGTCTGCCGTTTCGGAGTAGACCGCCTCCGTCACCGGCTCCTCCAGAATCACGGTGCTGGTCGCCAAGTCCACCCGATATTCGGCGAGATAGCTCGGAAGAGATCCCGGAATTTGAAGAAAGAGGAGACGGCCTCCATCTTCCGACCAATCCGGCGAGAAACCCTGTCCCAGAAGCGTTGTCTTTCCGCTTTCCCACTCGTGAACCGCCAGAATCGGCCAGGCGGAAGGTCCCATCACCTGGAGTGCCAAGTGCTTACTGTCGGGGGACAGCAGAAATCGGAACGGCCCCAGGGGATTCTCATAAACCACAGCTTCCTCACCATTGGGCCAAGGTTTCAGGTAGACGCGGAAGGGGTCCTTCGGCCCCTGGCGCGCGGAAAAGAACACCCTGCCATGCTCCCGGTCGAGAACCACGTCGATAAATTGTGTGTAGGTTTGTTTGAAGTGAAAGGATTCCAGCTGATGCCGTTCGATGTTATAAAAGGCGGGGACCGGGGGCTTCTGGCTGAGGTCTTCGACAAAGAATCCCCGTGGGACATCGGCAGCACGGCAGAGCACAGCATGGAATAGAAAGATAGCTATGAGCCCAAGGAGCAGACGCGATGAAACGGGGGATCTGAAGAGGGATCGTGAAACCACTCTGCCCTCACCCTCGGCCTTCGCTTCGCTTGGCCTCTCCCTCTCCCGCGTGCACGCGGGAGAGGTCGCCAAGACTGCCGGCGACTCGCCGGACTTCTGGCGAGGTGGGGGTGAGGGCATGACAAAACGGGCCATGTGCCGGTGAGCCCTCACTCCGGATCAACGATGACGTAACCAGAGTCCGCGGGCTTTGGGGGCTTGGAGACGCTCGGCACGGAATGGATATCCCCTACGGCCTGGGGGTTTTCGCCGCGCATGACCTTTTGGTGATAGGACTCGGACATCGATGGCCCGAGAAGCCCATCCGCCATTTTTTGGTAGTCGACGGGAGGCGTTCTTGGCCTCGAGGGAGCACGCGAGCTGACTGGCCGAGACCCCTCGCCGCCCGACCCTTCTTTCGGATGCAGGGACGCGAGCACCTTGCGCAGCTGTGGGGCCACGGGGTCGTCCGGTCGAACGCGCAGGAAGTTGCGGAAGTCGCGTTCCGCCCCATCCAGCTCTTCGCGCTTGAGTCGAATAATACCGCGACCCAAAAGCGCCTGCGCCTCGCTCGGATCCTTGTTGAGTACCGCGTTAAAGTCTTGTATCGCCTCATCCCAGCGGTCCGCCTCGTAATGAAGGGCGCCGCGAAGAGAGCGCGCTTCCAGGTAATCGGGCTTAAGACGCAGCGCCGCGTTTAAATCCATGAGGGCCGCATCCGTAGACTTCAGGTAGTACTTGCAAGACCCGCGAGCGTAGAGGGCTTCCGCAAAGTCAGGATCGCTTGAGATCGCCTCATCAAAGGAGGAAACGGCCTGGTTGAACTGACGAGCGTTGAAAAGCTTGACCCCTTCATTGAAGGCACGTGTAGCGGAATTCGGCCGGGTGGAAAGCCCCACCGGAACAAATACGCAAACTACCATCCATACTGTCATCCCGGCGGCCGTCAGCCGGGATCCATGATGCCTTCTTGGATGATGGATCCCCCCCTTACGGCCGGGGGGGATGACGTCACATTTAAACGGCAAAACTTCTCGTGGCCCTGCACTCATCGCACGCACACAACTCCCGCAAGTAGTCATAGGTATAGAGGCCCGTGTTATGCCCATCCGACCAGTCGATATGAAGGGCATAATGACCCACGCTCTCGATGGCTTTGGCCTGAAGATCCACCGGCACCAGCTCTGGCTTGACGAGAGAGACGTTCGTCCACTCCTCCACGCAGCCAGCACATCGACACGCCAACCTCACCTCTCGAGCGCGATACTGGCTCAGGTGAGCGTCGCTCCAAACAATCTCGATACGCCCCTCTTTGGAGCTCACCTTTTTCGGAGTGAGGGAAGGTCCCGCTTTAGAATTCATGGTTGACCCACTGATCAGGGTCTACGGGAACGCCATGCACATACACCTGAAAATGAACATGGGGAGCGGTTGAAAGTCCCGTGGACCCCACCTTGCCGATTTCCTGTCCCTTGCGCACTTTTTGACGAAGGTCTACAGAGATGGATTGCAGGTGTAAGTAGATGGTCATCACCCCTTGTCCATGATTGAGCAGGACCGTTTTCCCGTGGGCTTTAAAATTGGAAGCGAGCACCACCGTGCCGGAGTTGGCCGCAAGGACCGGCGTTCCTTTACTGCCGCGAAGATCAATCCCCTTATGGAAGCCCGCGTCCATATGGCCATTTCGAATTCTCTTCAAACCGAATTCGCCAATCTTCTCACCGCTCACCGGGTACATAAACGGGCCCTCCCACTGCTGATCTCGGGATAAATACATCTTGGCTCGCCCGATGATCTGGCTTTCCCGGTGTTCCGCTTTCATCAAGGCGGTCTTGTCCTTCGAAAAGTTGACATGTTCGGTGGTAAAGACTTTGGTCGCGATCTCGACACGTGCCGCAGGGATTTCCGGTACAACGCCTCTTTGGTCCTTGAACACAAGGTCGTAGCGGCCCGGACGTGTATCGAGCTTCATGCCGATGATCGCCCGCTGCGCGTTGGGCCCCACAAAATAAAATGGGAAGAGTTTCCCCATCCACCGGACTTTAAGCCTCGCTTCGGGGGAGGCGCCATCCACTTCGATGCGGAGTGTTTCGCCAGGAAGGAGGGTGGTGGTGGAGAGCAGGAGGGTAGGGGGCAAAGCGTGGGCCAAAGGAGCAGAAAGAAAGATGGCCGTCATCACGGCGCACGCCGGGCCCCACCCTTTGAACTCATCGATTCCGTCCCGTATCTTTGGAAGGATGGGTCGGGACAGTCCCCCGGGTGGAAGGGGGGCGGCTTTCGCCGCAATGACGCGAAAGAGTTTCACTCCGGTATTACGCGCACATAACGCCGCTTGCCAACCTGCACCAGAACAGGCGACTGCAAATCCAGCACGTCCTTTTCGCCCACGCGCTTGCCGTCCACCTCGACAGCCCCCTGGGCGAGCAGCCGCTGGGCCTCCTTTTTGCTCGGCGCGACGCCTGAGGCGGCCAGAAGATCGACGAGCCGATGGGAAGCTCTTGGCACTTTAAATTCAGACACCTCATGAGGGGCTTCTTTCTTGGTGAAGACACGCGTGAAGTCCTCCGCAGCCTCCCGGGCAGCTTCTTCGCCATGAAAGAATGCCGTGATCGTTTTGGACAAGAGCTCTTTGGCCTGCCGGGGGTGCATCGCCTTGAGCGCCGCCAGATCCAATTCCGTGAGAAGCTCCGCGTACTTGAGCATGAGCGCATCCGGTATGGACATCAGTTTTCCAAACTTATCCTGGGGCGAGTCATTAAAGGCAATAAAGTTGCCGTAGGACTTGGACATTTTTTTGACGCCGTCGAGGCCTTCGAGGAGCGGCATCGTGACCACCACCTGCGGCTCCTGGGAATACTTGATCTGCATCTCGCGCCCCATGAGCAGATTGAACTTCTGATCACTGCCGCCCAGCTCGACGTCCGCCTGGATGGCCACGGAGTCGTAGCCCTGCAGGAGGGGATACATAAATTCAATCATGGAAATCGGCTTATGATTCGCGAAGCGCTCGGCGAAATCCGCCCGCTCAAGCATCTGGGCCACGGAGAAGCGGTACTGGAGCTCAAGAAGCCCCTGGACTCCCAGGGCATTGAGCCAGGAGCTGTTAAAGCGCACCTGGGTTTTACTCCTGTCGAGCACCTGAAAGACCTGATCTTGATAGGTTTTGGAATGTTCCCAGATATCCTGGGCCTTGAGCGCGGGACGGGTGACCGACTGACCGGAAGGGTCGCCGATGCGAGCCGTGAAATCCCCAATGATGAATTCAATCTGGTGACCCAGGTCCTGAAACGCCTTGAGCTTGCGCAGCACCACCAGGTGCCCCAGATGAAGGTCGGGCGCCGTGGGGTCGACGCCGAGCTTGACCCGGAGCGGCTTGGCTTTTTGGAGCTTGTTCCTGAGCTCCTCTTCCGAAATGATTTCCGCGCAGCTGCGCGTGAGCTTGTGCCAATGCTCCGTCGGAATACTCATGGGTGTTATTGTATAAAACCGGGCTTGCAGGAGACGAAAAGCTGCTTCTTCTGGAGTTGGATCCGCAAGCCCGAAAGCCCTATCGCCAAGAGCCTGCCTTCAGAAACCTCCATCTCACATTCTGTCACATCCTGTTCAATCACGATGCGGTCGGGATGCTTCAGGGCCTCCTGGACGATCTCCTTCATCCGGGAGAGCTGCTCGATCGACACGACCAGGGCTGTGTTGCGCGCAAAGGCAATGACCAGGCCCTCCACATCGCCCACTTGAACACGATGTGCTTTCTCAGCGACGAGAATACAATGGCGTACGCCCCTCTTGAGGCTCACAGAACCGAGTCGAATGTTGCCCGCCCGGTCCGGCTTGATCACTTGACGCAGGGCGTCCCATTGCCCGAGGTCGGTCCATTGGAAACGGGCGGCCTGAACGGCCCGGGCCTCAAGTCCCGAACCTTGCCGGCTCACAAGAGGCGTCATGATGGCATAGTCGATCGAGTTGTCGACGTAACGGGTGGGGTCCAGAGGGTGCGTGACTTTCTCCGGAAAATCCTGAAACAGAAAAGCCGCCTCGTCCTTTTTCCCCGAGGCGATTGCCGCGGCCATGGCTTGATACACACGGAACATGTCCGGCTGGAATCGCGCCAGGGCCTCTTCCGCGGTGGAGATCCGGAAGAAGAACATACCGGAATTCCAGAGGTAATGCCCATCTTTCATCATCTCTTGGGCGCGCTCAAGGGAAGGCTTTTCCTCAAAATCCGTCACTCGGCCTTGGGCATCGGAGCGGAACACCCCGAAGCTGCGCCAGTCGCTCGCATTCTGGCTCGGAGCAATCCCGATCATCACAAACGCGCGATGATCCCGGGCCACCGCAAGCGCTCCATGCATCGACTTTCGAAAGGCCCCCTTGCCTTGGATGACAGGGTCACCGGTCACGAGCGCGATCAGCGCTTCAGGGTCCTGTTGGCGCAAATGGGCCATCGCCCAAAGAATGGCCGGCCAGGTCCCGCGCCGGGCCGGATCGACAAAAATGTTTTGGCGGGGGACCCGAAGCTGACGGGAGATCGGAGCCAGCATGTCGCTGGCGGTAAGAACGAAGATCCTCTGCGCAGGCAGTTCCAGGCGCTCATACGCCTGCTGGATGAGGGATTTTCCGGAACCCGTGAAATCCGAGAGGACCTTATTGAAGGGGAAAAGACGCGAACTGCTGCCCCCCGCAAGAATCAGACCGAACACCGCGTTTTTCTTTTTGCGTCCCATCCTCACAAAGTGCTCCTTGACGTCCCCGGGAAGTTGCTTATTTCATGGCAATCGAACTGTTCTTAGCGATGTCGCCCAGGACCTGAAGTGCTTGGTCGATGTCCTGCGGAGTATTAAAGTAGCCAAAGGAAAATCGCGTGGTGCCCAGCGGGTAGGTGCCGATCGCCTGGTGGGCACCCGGCGCGCAGTGAAGACCCGAACGGGTCATCAGTTTTCCCATTTCATAAAGCCTATGCGAGAGTTCGGGGGGCGCGAACTCTCCCACTCGCATCGAGACCACCGCCATTTGCTTGGCAACGTCTTTTGGCCCATAAACTTGGACGCTCCCGATGGACCGCAGCCCTTCGAGGAACATTTCCGTCAGCCGCACTTCATGGCTGCGGACTTTGGCCAGCGTTTCTCTGGCCAGAAACTCAAGGCTTGCCTTCCACCCCGCGATCCCCAACGCATTATGGGATCCCGACTCAAACTTGTCCGGCAGGAAATCCGGCTGCACCTCCTGCTCCGATTGGCTGCCTGTACCACCCTCGCGTATGGTTTCAAGATCGAGATCCTTCCGAATATAGAGTGCACCTGTTCCGAGCGGCCCCAAGAGAGCCTTATGCCCCGGGAAAGCGAGCAAATCGATCTTCATCGCCTCCGCATCAATCGGCAGCACCCCGGCGGACTGGGAGGCGTCCACTAAATAGGGAACACCCTTGTGGCTTGTGATCCGGCCGATTTCCTCAATAGGCTGAATGGAGCCCGTGACGTTCGACGCATGGACCACCACAACCAGTCGCGTGCGCGCGGTGATCGCCTTGGCGATGTCCTGAGGACGGATCAAGCCCTCGGGGCATGCCTTGACCTTGATCACTTTGATGCCTCTGCGGGCTTTGAGCGCATGCAGGGGTCGGAGGACGGAGTTGTGTTCCATCGCGCTCACCACAGCGTTGTCGCCCACTCTCCAATCGAAGCCTTTGATCGCCAGATTCAAGGCATCTGAGGCATTGAGCGTAAACACAATCTGGCTGGGTATCCGAATATTAAAAAAGGAGGCCAAGAGCTTCCGTGTATCGTCGAGAAGACGACTGGTGAGCACAGCACGGGGATAAGCGCCTCGACCGGCGGAAGCCCCCAGTTCGTGATGATAGTGGAGAAGGGCCGCCTCAACACCAGCAGGTTTGGGGAAGCTGGTGGCGGCGTTATCAAAATAGATTTCACGGTGACCGTCCGACGTGCGACGTGCGACGCCTGGCATGGGACTTTGGGCCTCAGACGCCGGACGTCGGACGGTTGTCAGTTTATTTTTCGGCATGATCGATAACTCCTCCTCCCAAGACTTCGTCACCCTGATAGAACACAGCAACCTGACCGGGGGTGACGGCGGACTGCGGGCTGCCAAAAGTCAGAAAAACTCTACCCTCACCCTCGCCGCTCCGCTTCGCGTCGGACTCTCCCTCTCCCGCGTGCACGCGGGAGAGGGTGCAGGGTGAGGGCACGTGACGTGAACGGATTTTGGCCGTTACCTCGGCCGGCATGCTGGGCGCCTCGCCGCTCACCCAGCTCAGCTCCCGAACAACGCAAGATGTTGAGAGCACATCCTCTTTGGACCCCACCACCAGGGTGTTGGTTGCCTGCTCAAGCGCTGTGACATAAAGAGGCCGTCCGACCGAAATCCCAAGTCCCTCGCGCTGGCCAATTGTATAGAACGGAAGCCCGTGGTGGGTGCCCAAGACCCTCCCGTCCACATGACGGATCGGGCCGGAGGGACGACGCGATTCCGGCACTTCTTCGGTCAAGAACTGACGATAATCCTCATTCGGCACAAAGCAGATCTCATAGCTGTCTGGCTTATCAGCCGTGCGGAGATTGTAGCGCCTGGCAATCTTGCGAACATCCTGCTTCATAAGCCCCCCCAAGGGGAAGAGCAACCGAGACAGCTCTTTCTGGCCGAGTCCGTAAAGGACGTAGGATTGATCTTTGGCGGGATCAACAGCTTTCTTCAGAACAAACTCGTCCGACGTGCGACGTCCGACGCCAGATTCCGGCCCCGCCACACGGCTGGTGGGCTCCTGTTGTGCGGCGCCTCGGACGTCGGACCTCGGACGGCTGTCGATTCTTGCGTAATGTCCCGTCGCGAGGTAATCCGCCCCGAGGGCGAGCGCCTTCTCCAGGAGCGCGCCGAACTTCACATGCCGGTTACAGGCGATACAGGGATTGGGGGTCTCCGCTTTTAAATAGCTGTCCTTGAAATAGCCGATCACAGAACCCCGAAACTTCTCCACATAATCAAAGCTGTAGTGGGGTATACCCAGCGTTTGCGCCACGGAGCGCGCGTCGTAGAAATCCTTGGAACCGCAGCAGCCCCCAAAGGTCCGCTGGCCCTCCGTCGCAGAGGCTATGGAGGGCTGGCCCTCCGTCGCAGAGGCTATGGAGGGCTGGCCCTCCGTAGCCTTGGCGGAGGAGGGGCCTTCTGTCGCCTGCCAATCGGCCAGGCGCATGGTAACGCCGTAGACGTCATAGCCTTGCTCCTTGAGGAGCGCCGCGGCCACAGAACTATCGACCCCGCCCGACATAGCCACGACCACTTTGCTACTCACAAATCGTCATTCCGGCGAAAGCCGGAATCCAGTCAAAGCAGTTCTTCATACAAGTCTTTCCACTCGGGATTTTTTTCTTCAATCAGCTCTAATTTCCAAGATCTCTTCCACTCTTTGAGAGCCTTTTCCGCCCGGATCGCGGCATCCATTGTCACATGCATTTCATACCAAACCAACGTATGAACCTTGTATTTCTTAGTGTATCCCTCAACAACATCATATTTGTGCTCCCAAATTCGTTTAAGCAAATCTGAGGTAACGCCAACGTACAGTGTGCCATTCCTATGACTTGCTAGGATGTAGACGCAAGGCCGTTTTTCCATGGTGTGCTCTGGACCCCGGCTTTCGCCGGGGTGACGACAAACGCACTACACCTCCAGTTTGGTGATTACCGACTTTCGAAGTCCCTTCTGATAATCGCCCCAAAGCGGCGAAAGATGGCGCAAGCGCTCGACCACCTTGGGGAAGACCTCCAGGACCCGCTCAATTTCTTCTTCGGTGTTGTCTCGACCAAGAGAGAAACGGACCGATCCCTTGGACAGCTCGAGGGGCACCCCGATCGCTCGCAGGACATGGGAGGGCGCCGTTTGACCCGAAGAACAGGCGCTCCCGGAGGACACACAGAGGCCCTCCATATCAAGGCCCATGATGAGCCCCTCCCCTTCGAGAGCCTCGATGCTCAGATGGGACGTATTGAAGAGGCGATGTTCAGGATCGCCGTTCAACTGCACACACTCCAGCTTCGCGAGAAGCGCCTTCTCCAACCGATCACGGAGGTGGCAGACATGCTTTTCATCGTTCTTCATGTCTTTGGCGGCCAGTGCCGATGCGATACCCATCCCGACAATACCGGGGACATTTTCTGTTCCGGCCCGCCGGTTGCGCTCGTGTGTTCCTCCATACAGAAGCGGGTGGATCTTGGTCCCAGGGCGAAGATAGAGGGCTCCAACACCTTTGGGGCCATAAAACTTGTGGGCACCGATGGACAAAAGGTCGCACGGCAGCGTTTCGACCGAAACAGGGATTTTCCCGACGGTTTGCAGCGCGTCAACATGCAGGGGAACGCCTTGCGCACGGCAGAGCTTGCCAATTTTATCCACCTCGGCCATCGTGCCGATCTCGTTATTGGCATGCATGACGCTGACGAGCACCGTCTCTGGCGTGAGCGCTTCCTGGATCTGGGCGGGGCTCACGCGTCCACGCCCATCGACCCCCACATACGTCACCTGCCAGCCCAACGTTTCTAAATACTGGCAGGTTTTGAGGACCGCACTATGTTCGATGGCCGTCGTGACGATATGCCGCCCTTTGGAACGGTTCGCATGGGCCACCCCCTGAATCGCCCAATTGATCGACTCGGTGCCGCCGCTGGTGAAGACGACCTCTTCTGGACTTTGCGCCCCAATCAAACGCGCAACGTGTGCGCGCGCGACATCAATCGCTTGGCGCTCTTCCTGACCGAGCGCATAGAGGCTGGACGCGTTGCCGTAATGGCTGCGCAGGTGAGGAAGCATCCCCTCCACCACTTCCGGTCGAGGTCGCGTGGTCGCGTTATGATCGAGATAAATGGTGCGTTTCATCCTTTTCTTTCGTCATCCCGGCGAAAGCCGGGATCCATCATGATAGACCCCGGCTAACAATCCGCCGGGGTGACAGCCGTTTTACTCCTGAACTCTCCCTTGCCTGTCCAGCCTGATCAGGCGCAGACGCTCTCTCGCGGCGCGGGCTCCATCGTCTTCGCAATCAGCTCGGCGCAGGCATGCCCGCTCAGGCAGGCGCTTTCAATGGTGGCCGGCAGTCCGGTTTTGGTCCAATCGCCAGCGACCCAGAGATTTGGAAGCGGTGATTGGGGCGTGGGGCGCCATCGCTCTGTCCCGACTTTCGGCGATAGCGTAGCGTGTGATTCCTTCATCACAAGGGAGCGCACCAAGGCCGCTGAGCTGGCTTCTGGATAAAGACGTTTGAGCTCGGCCAGCGCCATGCTCAGGATCTTCTTCTCGTCCCAATCGACAAACGCATGCGCGCCGCTGATCACCAAAGACACATAGCCCTCACGCGTTTTGGGGTCGCGGTGCATGCGGGACCGGTTAAAAAGCCACTGGATTTGCGTACCGAGCAGCCCCGCGAAGAGGTCGCGCGTGATCGCTCGATCAAACCAGAGATGGATCGAGAGGATCGGCGAGTAAGAAAGCCTGTTTAAATTATGGAAATACGGCTCGCGGTCGAGAGCCTCCTGCGGTACAAGTTTTAAAAGCGCCCAGGAGGGAACGGCGCTCACCACGGCGTCGGCCTCCATACTTTCGCCATTCCTCAACAGCACCCCGGAGACTTTGCCGGCGTGCATTTCAAGACGCTGCACGGGGGATTTCGCAAAGACTTTCCCGCCCCTCGACGCGATATAGTGAAGAGCGTCTTTCACATAGAGATCGGAAAGCCCGACATTGGCAAAAGCGAGTTGAGAGCCCTTGGAATCCTCAAAGAATGCCTGCTTGAGCACCGCGACAAACGGCAGGGCCGAGGCCACCTGCGGGACTTCATTCAAACAGGCAATCGTGAGCAGGTCCCATAAATGCCGACGCGCGCGCTCGGACTGGCGGCATTGGGTCAGCCACTCCTCCACCGTGATGCGGTCCAACTCTTCTGGAGCGGTCTTCTTATGCAACTCCTTCTCGACCTGCCGCAGACGCCAGCGGTCTGACCAAGACAACGTTTTGAGGCGCAGGAGTCCGCTGTAAAGGTGCCAGGGGGCGGGCAGGGGGAAGCATCGAAGATGCCCGCGCAGGCGCCCTGATCCAACAAAGGGGATCGTCAAGGCCTGCTGAAAAGTCAGGCCTTTCTCCGCGCCGATGCGCTCGAGAAACTTGAGGGTCTCCCGGTAGCAACCCATGAAAAGGTGCTGGCCATTATCGACGGAATCACCCGTCACGGTGTCCTCAAAAGAAAAAGCCCGGCCACCCAAGGTTTGCCGGCCTTCCAGCAAGGTCACGTCATATTTTTTTTCCAGCAGCGCCGTCGCGGCAGAGAGCCCCGCAAAGCCCCCGCCAATGATAATGACTTTCTTGGTCATGAAATTCGTTCCGGCGACTCGGGAATACCGCACAGCCGCGACGTGATCGCTTCGCCGATCCGCCGGTGCGCCGCCTCTCCGGTTCGATCCATTATCGGCAATCCCACCAAGTCTTGAGAGCCAACCAGATTTTGAGGGGCGCTGGCACGCGAATGCGCCCGGCAAAGACGTCATAGTTCTTACGCTCCAGGCGCTCAAGAATGTTCTCATAAACAGCACGCATGATTTCGGCGGCACGAAGCGCAGGACGCTCCTCTTGCGTCGGAAGCTCAGAGGCTTCCCGATAGAAGCCTCTCGCGCGACGGGCCTCAAAGGCCAAAAGACGACGCAGATTGGGCGTTAGGCGCTTGTTTAAGACATCGGCCTCCTCGGCCCCAAAACGACGCAAGTCCTCTCCCGGGAGATAAAGGCGGCCCCGGTCGGCATCGGTCCCCACATCACGAAGGATGTTGGTGAGCTGAAAAGCGGTGCCGAGTTTGATGGCGTAGGATTTCAGGCGTTCGGACCTGTAGCCAAAGATTTCCATGCACAAAAGGCCCACTTCGCCAGCCACGTGATAACAATACGTGGAAAGTTCTTCAAACGTGGCGTAGCGGCTGCGCCCCAGGTCCATGGAAACACCTTGCAGAACGCCATCAAAGTAGACGCGGGACAAATCGAACCGCTCAATGGCATGGGCAAGCGAGCGCGTCAGAGGGAGGGTGGGTCTGCCCTCGTAGGTGCGGGCGATCTCTTGTTTCCACTTTTCCACTTCGGCCGCTGGGTTGGCCTGACCCGGAGCGTCCACCGCATCATCGACTTCCCGACAAAAGGCGTACACCGCCGTGATCGCTTCTCTCTTTTCCTTGGGGAGAGCGAAAAACGAATAATAGAAATTGCTGCCGCTTTGCCGAGCAACGGTGTTGACGTAGTGATGGTCCATTTAAAAGAGGGTGCTCACGGCGATCGAAAGCCAGTCGAGCTTGGTCACCTCCGGACGGTGACGGAACACGTCATGGTCTGCCTGCTTGATTTTCTCGAGAATCCGGACTCCTCCTTTCCAGGTGAAACGGAGCTCCAGGCGCAAGCGGCCGCGCACACGATCCGGCAAGGACTGCCCCTGAAGAAAAAACTCGCGTGCCCGCTCGACTTCGAAGGCCATGAGCCTGCCGAACGAAGCGCTGATGGGCTTTGCTGCTTCCTGGTCCAACAGAACGCCGAAACGAAGTAAATCTTCCTGCGGCACATAGACACGCTCTTTTTCCAGGTCGATGGCCACATCCTGCCAATGGTTCGCCAGCTGCAGCCCCGTGCAAATCAAATCTGACAGACGGTAAAGCTCCTCCTCCCGATACCCAAAAAGCGTGAGAATAAGCCTGCCAACAGGATTTGCGGAATAACGACAATACTCTAAAAGATCCCCGAACGTTGGGTATTGCCGGACCGTGCAATCCATCATGAAGGCCCTGAGCAGATCATGCAGCCAGACCGTGGGGAGCTGGTGCTTTTCAAGGGTTGCCCGCAGCGCGATGAAGATCGGATGCTCCGCTTTTCCATGCTCGCAATCCGTGAGCATCTCGTCCCAGGTCTGGAGGTAGCCCAGCCGTTCCTCCTCATCGCCGGGGCGCCGGCCCTCATCAGAGAAATCGTCAGCTGTGCGCATAAAGGCGTAAAGACTGTGAATGGCCGGGCGCAGTCCTGCGGGAACCAGAAAGGAGCCTACTGGGAAATTCTCGTAATGGCCCAGGCTCAGACGCGTGCAATAGGCCAGGGATTCCTCTAAGGTCCACGTGCGCTGAGCGACTGCTGCCACCTCCGGTGGAAGGCATTGACGGTTTTGAACCATGCTAGGCAAAGAGCTTCTCCAGGGCGTCTAACTCAAGACCGGCGAGCGTATTCACGACAAGATTGGCTTCGCGAAGCTCTTCCGCGCTATAGGAACTGGCCATTCCCACGGTCTTCATGCCAAGAGCATTGGCCGTTCGTATGCATCGTGGAGAGTCTTCAATCACCAGCGTTTGTGCGGGTTCGAGGGCGGGCGCGCCCTCGAGCCGAACCTGGTTGAGGAGCTCGAGGGCGCGCAGAAACGCCTCCGGCTGGGGTTTCCCAATCTTGACCTCATCGGCGCTCACAATCGCTGCAAAGGCATCTCGGATTTTGGCTTTTTTGAGAACATATTCAACCTCGAGGCGGCGCGCGCCGGAAGCGATCGCCAGAGAATATCGTTGGCTGACTTTCCTGATGAACGCATCCACGCCGGGATAGATCACCAGGTGATTCTTCATGCGCGCTTCGAAGGCGCGGGCCTTGGCGGACAGAAGCGCTTTCATACGCTTGGGATCGGGCTGCGGACGCTGGTGAGCTTGGAGGGCAGCCTCGAAACTCCCCCGATCATCATGGGCGAGGTACTTGTCATAGTATTCCTGGTCCGTGATTGAGACGCCCTCCGCCTTAAGAATATCCTGAAAGGCCTGCATGTGGAGGGGTTCGGAGTCACAGATGACGCCGTCCATGTCGAAAATAATGGCTCTTAGCATAAATTGGTCGTGATTAGGTGATTAAGTGATTAGGGGGGCGGCCAAGATTAAGTGATTATTTATCGCTTTCCTCTTGGCATCCCCCAATCACTTAATCACCTAACAGGCTGCCGAAAAACCCTTCAGAAGGTCTTATTGGCCGTCATTCCGGCGAAAGCCGGAATCCAGAACATCGTCGACGAACTGGACCCCGGCTTCCGCCGGGGTGACGTCAAAAGAGGCGTCGATATCCTTTTTCGGCACCCTGCTAATCACTTAATCACGTCCATTACTCCATTAAAGACCGCAGGCGGTCTGGATAATTGGTGGCGATGGCGTCCACGCCGCACTCGATCATGCGCTTCATCTCATTTTTCGTATTGCAGGTCCAAGTCCCTACCGTGAGTCCAGCCTTATGGGCAACAGAGATCCCCTTGGAGGTGACCCATGTTTTCCTGGGGAAAATGGCCTGTGCGCCGATCGCTTTCGCCTGATCGATACGTCCCTCTTCGGATTCTTCGTTAAAGAGAAGGCCCGTGGGCAGGGTCTTGTGCGCGGACCGGACTTCCTGGAGCGCCACGGTATCAAACGAGATTATCATGCAGCGGTCAGTGAAGTTCTCCTTCATCAGGAGCTCGACGACCGCATCCGCGAGAGACCCCCCACTGCCGCGAATGGTCTTCAGTTCAATCACAAAACCGAGATCGTTCCGACTGGCGGTCTTCTTATCCCGGAAACGGGCAATCACATCCTCCAGGCAAGGGACGCCCTCCTGGGCATAATCCGGCCCATACCAGATCCCTGCATCAAGGGTCTGGATTTTTCGCCAGGGCAAATCGCGGACAACTCCGGAGCCGTCCGTGGTCCTGTCGACAGAGGTATCATGCATGACCACAATCTTGCCGTCCTGGGTCAGTTGGACGTCCAGCTCAATCAGGTCTGCGCCCCGGCGGATCCCTTCCTCAAAGGATACCAGGGTGTTTTCGGGAGCATAGCCCATCGCGCCGCGGTGTCCGATCACGAGCGCCGGTGCTCGATGCGGCCAGAGCGTCAGCATGGGAGCAACGAGCAACGAGCGACGTCCCATTCCTTTGAGATCATAGGGTGGGACAATCCCCCGTTCGTATGGGGGATGAGCAATGAGTATGTGCTGGTCATGGATTATGCAAGCCGAGGCTTTCTTCCTGCACTCAAAACGTAGCAGGGGAGGGACTCGAACCCTCGACCTCTCGCTTATGAAGCGAACGCTCTAACCAGCTGAGCTACCCTGCCAAAAATGTTTCAAAATCGACGGTAATTATATCATTTAGCCTCTTTAGAGGAGGGTGGTGATGGGCGGCTGGCATTTGCCCGCGCAGCGTAGGCGTGCCTTCCATTTTGTACGCATGGCCCAGGGCGGATAAAGACGGATTTTTAGGCTTTTGCAGGAACAAAGAAAGAAAAGGGGTTGGGACTTTCTGCCCCAAGCCATGGCTTTGTCCTTGATGGGGGGCGGGGCCTCTGCCTCTTCCTCCCACTCGAGAGGAAGGAGGTTCTCTTCTTCGCTGGCCCCACGACGACGCCGCTCAATGGCTGCCAGAACCTCCTTGGCCTCTAGCGGCAAAAGATAATACCCGGTTTTCCAGATCGGCTTATCTTTCACATCCTCGGACGAGACATAGAAAAGCAAATAGTGACTGGAGGAACCGAAACTCTTCTCAAAGAATTGAGGAGGTCCTTCGGAGACAAAATCAGAGGGCTTTAAGTTCAGTTTTTGAGCGCACTCCGTAAGAGACAGAGAGAAGGACTCCGCCTGTGGCTTGGAACCATACCGGCCGCTTAAGAGTTTACCCATTGCAAGAGCCCCGTTTTAGATATATCCAATTGACGCATGGATTCTAAGGCAAACCTTTCTGAACTCCTCAATCTTTCCGCACAGATCTGCACCTTTATGTCCATTGATGTCGCGGGCTCCACACAACTCAAAAACGGCCAGAACGAGCAAGATATTATCTACACATTTTTAGCATATCACAAGCTGGTCTCGGGGCTCGCTTATACCCACCATGGCGAGGTGGCGACGATTTCAGGCGACGGCATCATGTGCCGCTTCCAAAAACCCGATGACGCGCTGCGGATGGCCGGGGAACTTCTTCGCTCTTTGCCCGAATTCAATAGAAAACAAAACCACCTCACACGTCCTCTTACGCTTCGTCTCGGCGTTCATACAGGCCAGGTGCTGCAAAGTGAACATATGTCCTCGGGCGAAATCATCTCGCGTACGCTGGATATCACGGCCAAGCTCCAGCAGGGGGCCTTGGCCAATCACGCCTGGTTTTCCGAAGCCACCGTCTCGCTCCTCGGGCAGCAGGCGAAACAATTCCAGCGTATGGGGTGGAACGCCGCCTTGGGCACCAACGTCTATGACCTGGCGCCCGAGGGAAGGGCGACGACCTCCAAAGCGCGCAAGATGCCTGAGCCCGCACGAATTCTTGTCATTGAACCGGAGCTGGAGACCCTCAGCAGCCTGAAAAAAGCGCTCTCTCAAAACCGCTTTGACGCCTTCTTCGTCTTTAATCAAAACCAGGCGACCGTCTCCATGGGGACCTGGTCCCCTCATCTGATTCTTCTCAGTCTTGATCTGGCCTGGAAAACAGGCTGGGAATTCCTGACCAGTCTGCGGGCCGATCCTTCCATGTCGCAAGTCCCGGTCATCGCCATGTCGGGACAAACGACGGGTGAGGTTGTGCAACAATCGCTGAAAATTGGAGCCAACGGTTTCCTAAGGAAACCCCTTGACCCACAACAGATTCTTAAACGTACGGAGATGGTCTTAAGGGAATTCTATTTGTAGAAAAAGAAGGCAAGCCCCGCCCCAAGTGACGCGAAAAACATCCCACACACTAACCATGGCCCGATGGGGATTCTGGAAGGACGCGCCCCGAGACGCCGCAAGGCCGAAGCGCTGGCCGCGCGAACGAGGTTATCTCCTTTGCGCCACGCTTTCTTGAGGGCCCTAATGCTGTCCTGCCCCCCCACTTCCCCCAGAGCGCAAGACGCTTGAAACGCGACCTCTCGATTCGGGTGAATCGCGAGTTTGGACAAGACGGGGACCACCCGAGCGTCCTGGAACGTCCCCAGCGTAAACGCAATAAAGCTTTGGACGACGGGATGCGGGCGCTCGGCTTCCCGAAGTAGAGACGGAAGAGACTCCGGATCGTGGATTTGGGCCAGTGCCCAAACGGCCCCCATGCGGAGCTCTTCATCGCCCAGTTTGGCCGCATGGGCAAGGACAGAAACCGCCCGTTTTTCCCCAATTTTTCCGAGGGCTCTTGCCACCCCCGCCAATCCGGGCTTTGAAAAGTCGTTCAAGATAGACATCAGCGCCGGGACAGCCGCTGAGCCGCGCTGGGACAGCTGAACAATGGCCTGCTCCCGCGTATAGGGATCATCGCTCGAAAGGGCCGCAAGATCCTCCTGCAAGCGCCGATCAGACTCCGGGATTTCGACGAGCGCGGAGTCCATCACAATGGATTTGCCCTTTTCATCTCGGTGGCAATACGGGCAGACCGTGATCGAGCGGGGAATTTCTTTGTGACAAAAGGGGCATGGCTTCAAAATCATGGCGATTGTTTACTGACAGGTCTTTAGACGGAAGTCAAGGACTTATCGAAGGGACTCTAAGCCGCGGCGAATCATGCTGACAGCGATCGCGACCAGGAAGAGACTCACCACCTGAGAGGTCGCGCGCAGACCGTTCTGTCCCATCCTTTTGACGAGCCGCTGGCTGAAACGAAAGGCCAGGGCCACGAGGGCAAGGTTGACCATCAGGGCCGACAGCGTCATCGTGTAGCCCCGAAGATCAATGAGGATGAGAAGCGAGGTGAGCACCGCCGGACCCACGATGAGGGGGATCCCTAAGGGAACAACCCCGACCTGAAGACCGGAAGGCCCGAAGGGGTGTTCACCGCGAACCATTTCGATGATGGCAAGCACCAGGAGCAGGAGGCCGCCGCCGATCTGAAAGTCCGAGGCTGTAATGCCCAGGACACGGAAGATCAATTGACCTGCGAGCACAAAAAGAATGCTGATGAAAAAAGCGGTCATGAGCGCCTGAAGGCTCACATGACGCCGCTCTTTCGCGGTGAGATCTTTCGTAAGAGACAGATACACCGGGATCAGGCCGCCGATGTCCATGGCCACAAAGATGGGAATAAAACTGTAGATAAAATCACGCATCACACTTTTTCCCTCCCGGCGCCCTTGGGAAGGATCGCCGCCACGGTCTCCCCCAGCGCCTCAGGCGTTCCGGCGACCCGGATGCCCGCGTTCTCCAAATATTTCATTTTCTGCTCCGCCGTGCCACGGGCTCCTTCAATAATCGCTCCCGCGTGGCCCATGCGGCGGCCGGGCGGCGCGGTTTGGCCCGCAATAAAAGCCGCCATAGGTTTTTTCATGCATTTCTTAAAATAGTCGGCCGCCTCTTCTTCCTGTCGACCACCGATTTCGCCGATGAGCAGAACCGCCTCAGTCTGTGGGTCTTTCTCAAAGAGGTCCAGGAGGTCAAGGAAGCTTGAGCCCGTAATGGGATCCCCGCCAATACCGACCACGGTCGACTGGCCGATCCCCCGTTGGGTCAACTGCCACACCGCCTCGTAAGTCAGCGTCCCGGAACGGGAAATGACACCGATGGAACCCGGTTTGTGAATATACCCAGGCATAATCCCGACTTTGCACTCCCCCGGCGTGATCAGGCCGGGACCGTTCGGGCCGATGAGCCGCCCTTTCCATCCGAAAGCGGCAAGCGCCGCTTTCACGCGCGCCATATCCAACACCGGGATCCCTTCTGTTATCGCCACAATCGTCTCCAGGCCCGCATCGGCCGCCTCGAGGATCGCGTCGGCGGCAAAAGGCGCCGGAACAAAAATCATCGTCGCATGGGCCCCCGTCGCAGCCACCGCCTCAGACACGGTATCAAACACGGGAATCTGGTCCAGGGTTGTCCCCCCCTTGCCAGGCGTGACTCCTCCCACCACGTTGGTGCCGTAGTCCCGGCAACCCCGCGCGTGAAAGGCGCCGGCGGTGCCGGTGATCCCTTGAACGAGGAGTTTCGTATTCTTGTTAACTAATATGCTCATACCAATCTACGACGTCATCCCGGCACGTCGTAAGCCGGGATCCATCATGATGGATCCGACACACTACGGTCGGACGCCTGTCGTGTGGCGTCCCCCGCTGACAACCGCGGGGGATGACATCTTTGAGTTGCAGTAATCACTTTCTTAGCGGCTTCGGTTAAATCTTTTGCGGTTTCAAGCTTGAGGCCCGAATCCCGCAAGATTTTCCTCCCGAGCTCGACATTCGTACCTTCCAGGCGTACCACGAGCGGCACTTCCTTGCCGACTTCCCTGGCGGCGGTCACGATCCCTTCGGCGATCACATCGCATTTCATGATGCCGCCAAAGATATTCACGAGAATCCCCTTCACCTTCGGGTCCGCCAGGATGATCCGGAAGGCCTCCGTCACCTGCTTGGCATCGGCTCCTCCGCCAACATCAAGGAAGTTGGCCGGCTCGCCGCCATGAAACTTGATCAGGTCCATCGTCGCCATCGCCAGACCCGCACCATTGACGAGGCAGCCAATGTCGCCGGCGAGGGCGATATAACTCACACCCGCTTCCTGGGCCCTCACATCCAGAGGATTTTCTTCTGACGGATCACGCCAGGCTCGGGCTTCCGGATGTCGGTAAAGGGCGCTATCATCCAAACTCATTTTCGCATCCATGACGATCACCCGTTCATCCGCCGTCAGGCCAAGAGGATTCACTTCGATGAGCGATGCGTCCCATGCGAGAAACGCCTTGGCCACCTTGGAGGCAGCAGAAGCCACCGCCCCTAAGGACGCTCCCTTCAGTCCCATGCGTTTTGCGAGAGCGCGAGCAAGATAGTCTGGAAGTCCTTGCCAAGGATCGACATCGACATAAAAAAGAGCTTCGGGCCGGGTGCGCGCGAGCTGCTCAATGTCCATGCCCCCTTCCGGTGACGCCATCATCACGGGACGTCCTTTGACCCGATCCATCACGCAGGCTAAATAGAGCTCTCGCGTGACGCTTTGGGCTTGTTCGATATAAAGCTTTCGGATGTGGATGCCATCCGGTCCTGTTTGGTGTGTCACGAGCTTTTTCTCAAAGAGGGCCTGGGCTGCCTTTTCGATATCGGCGCTCGTTTGAGCTTTCAGGATGCCTCCTGCCTTGCCGCGTCCTCCGGTGTGGACTTGCGCTTTCACCACCCAGGGACCGGGCGGCAATCGGGTCAAAACAGAGGCCATCTCCTGCTTCTGAAGGAGTGGCACACCAGCGGGAACCGGAAGACCTGCTTGCTGCAGGACGGCTTTGGCTTGATATTCGTGAAGACGCAAGGCTTTAGCCGGCGGGGGACGCCCGGCGAGACGAGAGGGGTTGATAATGAAGCCCCTGAGGGCCTGTGTAGTGCGACAAGGGACGGATCAAGCGATTGTGTTTGTATTGCTCCATGACATGCGTGCACCATCCGACGATACGACTGATGGCAAAAATCACGGGGTAGAGGTCCGTATCGATCCCGAGATAGCGAAAGACCGTCGCTGAATAGAAATCCAAATTGGGGTTGATCTTCTTTTCCCCGATCATGATTTTCTCAATGATTTCAGACATCTCAAACCACACGGCCGGTCCCACCTTCTGGCTCAACTCTTTCGATTTTTTCTTCAGAACGGCCGCGCGCGGATCGACCGTCGTGTAGACGCGGTGACCGAAGCCCATGACTTTCTTCTTTGCCGCCAGCTGCTCTCGAATAAAGGCTTCGGCTTTCTTGGGTGTTCCGATGGTTTCAAGCATTTCCATCACGCGCTGATTGGCCCCGCCATGCAAGGGGCCTTTCAGGGTGCCGATGGCGCTGGTGACGGCCGAATACATGTCCGAAAGCGTCGAGGTCGTCACGCGCGCGGCAAAGGTCGAAGCGTTGAGTTCATGGTCCGCTTGGAGAATCATCGCCATGTCCATGGCTCTTCGGGAAAGCTCATCCGGCTTCTTGCCCGTGATCATGTAGAGGAAATTGGCGGCGTGATCAAGGTTCGCGTCCGGCGCCACGGGAGAAAGCCCTTTACGGGTGCGCTCAAGGACCGCGGCGATGGTCGCGAGTTGAGCCGTCAACCGGATCGTTTTGCGGAGATTGGCGGCGTCGCTATTGTCTTCGGACTCGGGGTCATAGGCGGCCAAGGCCGATGCGCCGGTGCGCAGCCAGGCCATGGGGTCGGTGGCCTTGGGAATATCCTGAAGCATTTTGGCCAGTCCCGGTGTGATTCCGCGGTTTTTGTGGAGCTCTTTTTGGAAATTGGAAAGCTGGTCCACCTCAGGGAGCTCGCCGAAGATCAGAAGATAGGCCGTTTCCTCGTAGGTCGACTTGTCGGCCAGCTCTTGCACGTCATAGCCGCGGTAACGCAAGATCCCCTTGTCCCCATCGATGAAGCAGATGGAGGAATTGGCGATCACGACATCTTCAAGGCCGTCTAAGGGTTCGTTCATGATGAGGACTCCACTCCTTATCGTTGATGGTTGTTGACAAAGCCAAGAAATTCCTCACGCGTACGGGCGTCCGACCGGAAACATCCCAGCATGGCGCTCGTCACGGTAGGGGCGTTCTTGCTCTGGGCGCCCCTCATCTCCATACAGAGATGACGGGCCTCCATGACCACGGCAACCCCCAACGGTTTCACCTTGGCTAGCAGGATCTCGGCAATCTGAGAGGTCAGGCGCTCTTGCACCTGCAAACGTTGCGAAAAGGCCTCCACGAGCCTGGGGATTTTCGAAAGGCCGATCACTTTTCCGTTAGGAATATAGGCCACGTGACACTTCCCGAAAAAGGGCAACAGGTGATGCTCGCAAAGCGAGTAGAAATCGATATCCCGGACCAAAACCATTTCGCTATAGGGGACCTCAAAGAGCGCTTCGTTGACCAGTCGATCGACATCCACTCGATAACCGGCGGTTAATTCACGGAGCGACTTGGCGACTCGTTCCGGGGTCTTGAGGAGCCCTTCCCGGCCAGGATCTTCTCCGAGATCAAGCAGAATCTCTTTGATCTTATCGGCCAGTGACGGGGTGGATTGGGCCTGCAAAAGGCCCGAATCGATGAAAGCCGCCATAGGGGCGGATTATACTTAAAAGCTTTCAATCGTGTATTATCAAGGATATGCGAATCATGGAAGTCGCTATGGAAATCGCTCTCCCTGCGGCCGTGCTGGACGCTGTTTACGCCCGGCACGGGTACCGGCCGACCCGTGATGCCGCCATGTCGACTTCGGTGGGCGGGATTGGCCCTCTGCTCCGCGACCGCATTATCACCCATGGAGAGGAAGGAATCGAAACGATTGGCGTCACGCTTCTCTACCAGTACACCTGGATCCAGAGCTGGTTTGACTGGGGCCAGCTGCACCTTGAAAAGCGCCATGTGGCTCCCGTGCTGCGCCCGTTCCTCAAAGACACAGACCTCATCCTTTCGATCAACCTTTTTGACAAGTCGGTCGCCAAAGCCCACGTTTGGGAAGTTGCTTACGGAAAATCGAAGGTCTATTTTCTTGATTGCCCGGAAATGACCGATGTGGTCTACCCCAGCGAAGAAGATGCCCCTCCCAAACATCCCAACCCTTGGTCCTGGGCTGTCGAGGCGAGACAAAAGCAGAGCTGGCTGGCCGGCCGGGGCGCTCTCCACCTGGCGAAAGCGCTCGGGTTTCAAGCGGACATCATCGTTCAAAGTGAAACGCCCACGTTTTTTGCCCAACACCGCCTGGTCAAAGATGAGCTGCAAAACGACCCTTTTTTCAGCAACACCCGCTATATTTTTAATGACCACACCCCGATGGAGTATGCCCACCCCATCTGGTCGGAGCAGACCATCGCCAGGCTTCAAATCGATTCATCCTCTTATGTTCCATCGCCCGGGACCAATGACCGCACCAATGTCGATGTGACTCGCTTGCTGATCGCCCGAAGCGAAGGGGTTTTCGGCGTCGCCCAAAAACACGCGCGCGTGATGCGCGCCATGGCGTCCTTAAAAGATTATGAGCACAAAATTGAGGCCATCACCAATGGCGTCCATGTCGGAATTTGGCAGTCGCCGGATTATCTCGGCGCGGCCTCGTTGCCAGACAGCGAGCTGCTCAAACTCAAAAAAAGGAAAAAAGAGGAGCTCCTGGATTGGGTTTGGCGCCAATATGGCTTGTGGCACACCTGGAAGGAACACGTGATCGACAAGGGTGTCGTTCTCTGGACGAGGCGCATCACGGGCTACAAGCGCATTGACATCCTGGACACGCTGTGTAAAGACGCGTCGCTGAGGAAGCAGTTTGTCGACACCAACATCGTCCTGCTGGTAGGCGGCCGGATCCATCAACATGATGACCAGGCTCAAACCATGATCTACAACCTCCTGGACATCATCAGTCAGGACGCGGAGCTTCAGGAACGCATTGTTTTTCTGGATAATTTCAACGTTTGGATGGCCCCGAAGCTGTTTCAGGGCACCGATGCCGCAATCATGCTGGCCGATGATGGACGGGAGGCCTCAGCGACCGGTTTCATGAAGGCCCAGGTCAATGGGGGCCTCATCATCGCCTCCGATGACGGGGCCATTCCCGAATCCGTGATCTTTCAAGGACGCGAAAATGAAGGGCAAGCGCCCAATGGGTTTGAGGTGCCCTATGTCTACAGTCATCCCCGCGCGGACGGGCTTTTACGCGCCTGCAAACAACTCCAGCAAGCCCTGAAAAATGATGCCCTGCACGCCGCCATGATTCGCTCAGCGCTGGCTTCTCAGGCCCAGGTGAGCGTTTCGCGCACCGTTCAACAGACCCGGCAGCTCTACGAGAGAATCCTGGCTTCCAGCACCTCCCCAGCGGCCCCTCTTCAGTAAAAAACGCGCCGTCATAACAGGCTTATATTGCGATGTAAATTTGTGTTCTCCAGCCGACTTTTCCATTGTAAATGTATCTTAAGTAGTGTAGGAATAAGAGCCATGCAACACCATTGCGGCCTCTCGATCAGGCAACTTCTTGTGACCACTTTCAAGAACAGCACAGGAGCAACCCTCGCAGAGCTGATGATCGCGACCGCTCTGATCGGCATCGGGGTGCTGGCTTCCGTCCAAACGTTCTCGAAAGTTCACGAGGGGATTCAGGCTTCAAAGGGGCGAACTCTGGCAACCAATATTGGTCAGGAAAAAATGCAGGTCATTATGCAGAAAAGTTATTACGAGGTCCTCGTCACGACGGACCCAGCCTACCGCGTGGTGGGATCCACCAGTATCCCTTATGACCCTTCTTATTTCCCTCCAGAGACAATCATGGAAGGCGGCATGCTGTTCACGCGATACACCTATGTCCAAGTCGTTCAGGAGAATTCTGGTAATATCGTCATCTTGCCGCCCACCACCCCGGATACTGGAATGCGCCAACTGACCGTGACCATCTTATGGTCAACCAACAAGGGAGAAAGTTTCATCACGATGAAAAGCATCTTGAACAACCCGAGCACCGTGATGACACGCTCCATTTTACGAGGCACTGTCACAAACGCCAATACGGGAGAAGCTATTGCTTCTGCTCTTGTTAACGCGGCAGAAAACGTGGGATGGCAAGACTCGACGAGCGCGACGGGCAGTTACCTGATTAATCTTTCGCCCGGGACATTCAGTTTTATGGCAAGCGCCCCCGGCTTCTATTCAGCAACCACGGTACTGACGCTCGCGCCCTACGCATCGCTTGTTCAGGATTTTTCATTAACGCCGATCAGTTCCGGCACCGTGAAAGGGACAGCTTGGATTAATAATCACCTTCTCATCAGCCAGGTGGTCGCCAGCACTGGGGCAACGAACAATCTTGAATATGTCGAGCTTTATAATCCCACGACCTCCGCCATCACCATTGGAAGCAATGCAGCACCCCACGCCCCCTCTGTATGGACTGTCGTGTTCGATGCGGACGGGAATGCGCAAGACATGCAGCTTGTCTACATCAGTACGTTTGTCCCGGCAAACGGGTACTTCCTTATTACAAACACCGGTGATGGCGGTGGATCCGGAATCACATGCGATCCCATTACCATTGCCGGCACCACCGTGAACCCCGACGCTTGCTGGCGTTATGTTGGAATGCCGAACCACGCTCTTCAGTGTCACCCCTACGGAGCAGGCGGATGCGCGTGGACTCAGAGCGCCGGGGGATTTGGAATCGGGACCAATGGAGGGTCTCCCTGGTCCGGAATAGCCTCTGTGCAAAAGATCGATGCCGTGTCTTGGAATGGGGCTGGGACAACACCTGCGTATTACGAGACTTCTCCGGCCGCCGCTTCCTCGATGAGCGGCATGGCGGTCGGCGAAGCCTTCGTGCGCCGAGCGGACACGACGACGGTCATCAGCTCGAGCTATGGCAATGCCTACGATTCGGGGAATAACAGTGTCGATTTCATTTCGTACGCATCCCCCCCCTTCGCTCCCCGGACCAACACAACAACCTTGGCACCCCTTTCAGGAGTTCCCGCCACTGGCGCGCTTGTGTCCATCAGCGACGGCATTTCTGTTGCGACCGCTGCCATCTCGATGGGAAGCCCGCCCTATGCTTTGTTCTCGGTGCCGGGTGTCGCCTCTGGAACTTGGGTTGTTCTCATCGACAGCGGGACAGCTTCAGCAGAGATCAGCAACGTATCGGTCACAGCCAACAATGTCACCTGGATACCCAATTCCGCGACGTCACCCGCCTGGAATGCCCCTGGGTCTTTCGCGAGCATTCTGTCCACGGAAGGAGTAACGGGAATGATCTGCGGGACTGTCAAGGACGCCGCTGGCCAACCCATCATCGGGAGCCTGTCGGTCACGGCAGGAAGCGCGGTCACGACGATTGGAGCGTCCGGCTATTACTACCTGCGAGTTTCGACTGGAGTCTACGATGTGATCTCGAATATGGGGCTAGGAAATTCCATGTACGCTTCCGCGACGCAAACTGGAGTCGCCGTGACACTTGGAGACTTGACCTCGGACACCGACTTCAATCTTCCCAAGGGCGGCAAAGTCAGTGGCTGGATGACGCGCGATGGAACGAATCCTCTTCCCGGGATGACCGTCGTTGCAAAAGACTCCACTGGGTATGTCCGCGATTCTCAAGTGTCGGGTTCCAATGGATCCTTTTTGCTCGTCAATCTCACCACCGGCACCTACACCATTGAGCCTGTTCTTGATCTGAAAGAGAGCGCAAGCCCGACGAATGCATCCGTGACCGTAACTGCGGGAGTGACGACCTGGTCCAGCACGTTTACCATTACCGGCGCCATGGGAACGGTGACGGGGTCTGTCACATCCGGCGGATCGACCATCAAGAGCGGAGTGCTCGTGATTGTAAGCACCGGGGCCATTTCACTTCCACCGCCTGCCCTGAGCAGCAACACGCTCAATTCGTCCGCATTTTATGCCGATTCGAGCGGCGAAGACGGCACCTACTCCGTTGATGTACGCGGCAGTACGACCACCGCCTACTCGGTGCATGCTTTCTATATGTATTTGAATGGAAGTACTCCAGTCATCAGCTCAAGAACCGTCTCCGGGGTTACGGTGAACGCCGGGATGACAACGTCGGGCGTGAATTTCTCATGGTGAACAATCAGCGCGGCATGACCTTTATGGAACTCATGATCGTGGTCGCCATCCTCGGCATCCTGGCGCTGATTGCGCCAAGTCTTGTTACGAAATCCACACAACTGTTTGTCCTCGGGCGTACAAAACTCGAGCTGCAGCGGGAAGCGCGTGCCATCATGTACAACGTGACCCGCGAACTCCGGCAAGCCCAATCCAGCACCGTTGTGATCGATCAAGGTTCCAACCAACCCTATTATTCCCGTATCCGCTTTACGAAGGCCCAAGGCTCGAACATCACGCTTCGTCAGCAGGGAGGATCCTTGATCTTTTCGGAAGGGATTCACGTCTCCACCATGACACAAAACCTTTCGTATTTGTCGTTTACGTTCCCGCGCTCTGATGATATGACGATCGTGTCGGTAGCGCTGACCTTACAACAACAGATTTATGGAGGCGCGCTCAAGGCACTCCATATGGCATCTGAGAAAGTCCGGGTGATGAACTGATGAATATGACCAGCCGTGGCCAAATATTGCCAGTTGTGATTGGGTTATTGGTTGTCATGACCATCATGACCTATGGCCTGGTGAGCTGGTTGCAGCACGATATGAGATGGGCGGTCAAGCAACAGAAAAGTGTTTCCGCCGTGAATCTGGCTGAAGCGGGGCTGGACCGGGGACAGTGGAAACTTCAAAGCACAACCACCACTTGGGAAAACGCCTCGATTGGAACCGTCATCGCAGGTTATAACTTTGACACGACGTATCGTGATATTCCCGGGGGAAGCTATCGAATACGATTCTCGAGTGCTGCCAACAATTCGGTCACCATCGTCGCTGAAGGGAGGGACTCCTCGACCAACGAAGTTCGAGCGATTTCGGCCGTCTACCGAAACCAAACCATTTACAGCCCAATAATGGCTGGAGGAAGCGTCACATGGGCCAAAGGATTGCTCATATTCTGGGGAGCGATCCTGTCACAGGGAAACATGCAAGTGATGGACGATGTTGTGGGTGGTATTTACTACCCCCGAAAGTATGCAAAGGGAGTTGTGATCGGAACTGCCGTCAATCCTCGCGATACCAATGGGTTGGCAACCCCCAACACGGACAATGTTGAATGGTGGTCCCAGTACTCTGGCGTTCCGGAAGTCCCCATTCTTGATTTTGTGGCGCTGCGCTCCTCCGCTGCCGCCACAGGCACACTGAACATTTACGGATGTCGATCGACACAAGGCGGCGCAGGGAGCTTGGCTCACGCCACGAGATGGGACACGCGGGCGAGTTGCGCTTCGGCAGGTTTGCACACCACGCATTTTGGCAATCCGTGGAGCCACACGAGGTCCGCTCGCTTAAATCCCGACACGGATTATGTCTGGTATTGGGATGGCGATGTCGTCCTCAGCGGAGGATCATCGGCGAATCAAAGTTGTGGGTTGCGCGGGATGGTCATCGTCCGGGGAAATCTCACAATCGACACCCCCGGCGAATTTAAGTATACGGGACATGTCCCGACGAATGCCTGGCAGGAACATCAGAAATTCACAAAGACCACCTTCGACACGGCAGCCACCCGACAATACCCCGCGGATACAGGATACCACTCCACAGCCGCCACCTTTCAGTTTGGAACAGATACGTTCGGCGTTCCGGGTCTCGGCACAGGCCCCTATATCAACACAGTAGGCATCAAAGGCTTTACATACGTAGGCGGCAATCTCACGATTCTTAAATACCTTGACTTTCACGGCGCTGTATGGGTGAACGGGAATGTCACAGCCAGTGGCGGAAGTTTGTCGAATTCTTGCGGAATCTTTTATGACGACACTCTTGAGGTTCCAGCCCTCAATGTCGTCCTATCGCGTCAGTCCTGGCAGGAAATATCTCCAAGTTCGACACCCTGGCCCTGAACCCCAAACACCTTAGCCAACCGCCTGATTCAAGCGAGCGGATGAGAGGGCTCTTTTGGAGGCCCGAAAGGAGGATCGCCACGCCAAGTGAGCTTCGTTCAGGCGAGATTCGCACGTTGCGAGTGTTCCCTTCCAATGCTGGGCGCCTTCGGAATTGGCCCAGGCCGTTTTCTTGAGTTCCCAATAGCGGGCGCGCGTCACGGCCCAATCCGCGAGGGCCTTTTCGAAACCTTCCTTCGAAGTCTGAAGCCGCGCTCGCCAGGGTTGACCCAACTCCTGCGGGATGGCCTGCAGACGCTTTTCCGCGTCCAGGGCCTCGACGTCCACCCTGGCGCGCAAGATGAGATGAGGCGAGACCTTGTGCAATTTGCGCGTCATGCGGAAGCGACTGAGCCCCCAGATCAGCCATTTGGTAGGGTCCCAGTGATACCAATGAATACCGTTACGATAATCGGATGGGAACATATGATGAAAGTTGTGATAACCTTCCCCGTTCGTCAGATAAGCGAGCCACCAGGAGTCCCGCGAGGTGTCCTTCCGGGCATAGGGCTGCGTGCCGTACATATGCGCCAAAGAATTGATGAAAAAGGTCATGTGGTGGACAAAAACGACCCGGATGATTCCGGCCCACAACAGCATCCCGAAGGCCCTGCCCACAAAACTGCCGATGAGGGTCGGCACGAGAAGCCCGACCGCGATGGCAATCGGCACATGGTAACGATGCTGCCACCGCACCAGCGGGTCCCTCAATAAATCACCGACATTGGAGAGCTGTTTTTCCTGCCTGGATTGATAGAGAATCCACCCGACATGAGACCACCAGAACCCTTTGCCCGCATTATAGGGGTCAAGGTCCGTATCGGTGTAGCGGTGATGGAGGCGATGATCGGACGCCCAGTAAAGGGCGGAGTTCTGCATCGCGCAAGCCCCAAAGACCAAGTAAAAAAGCCGCACGGCGGGATGTGCTCTGTAAGCGACGTGCGCGAAGTGGCGATGGTAGCCCGCTGTAATACTCAGACCTGTGGCGAAGAACATCACAATAAAGGAAGTGACTTCTAACGGGTGCACGCCAAAACGGGGGATGTAAGAGATCGCTCCCGCGATGGCCGCAAGCGGCGAAAGGGTCAAAAAGAGAAGATTCGGCCAGTGTAAGGGATACTTGGGTTTGAACATGGCGGGTCTGCCTCCTAGGCTTGCGGGCAGTGTATCTTATATCCCGAAGAGACGCCACCCGGAAATCCTGGCCGATGCAGGAAATCTTTCGGGGTCCTTGCTGTGGGTGAGGGAGGCGACTCACTCCGGCGCTCCCGGACACCCCGGCTGGGTAGTTCGCGCAGCCTGCGGAACTCGCCTCCTCCCTGCAAGCCAGAGGTTGAGGCTCACACATCCTCGGCTGGACGCGCTCACCACCCAGCCGCCGTCCGCGAGTCGTTCGCTGCCTCCCTCCCCCACAACAAGCAATCTTCACGCTTTCAAGGGGAGGAACCTCTTTCCCTGGAGCAGGAGCCTGGCGAGCGACTCGAAATTTCAAGCGTTTTGGTGAGGGCGTGCCCAGCCGAGGACGGTTTGAGGACCCACCGCTGCGCTTTCGGGGGAGGGTCCGAGTTCCGCAGGCTGCCCGAAACCAAAACGCTGACCCTCCACAATGCTGCAAGGCCTGGGCCATGGAGGGGAAATTTCGCTGGAGCGAGCAGGCGCCTGCTCCAGGGAAAGAGGAGAAAACCCACCCCTAAAGATTTCCTGCTCTGTCCTTGGCTGTGAATCAACGGGATTACTTCTATGGTATATTTCCTCGTCATTGGGGAAACAGATGATGCGTCGAGCGGCTGCTTAGTTGACAAGCCAAAAAGGAATTTGACGGTGAATCGCCTTATCTTCCATGCCCTCTTATGGGAAGCTCTCCTGTTCGGCTTTGTGCCTGGGATGGAGGCTCAGTCTTCCCCGAGTGGCATCACCTTAGCGGAGTGCTTCAAGAAAGCTGTCCAGGTCAGTGAAACCCTGGCTATAGACGATGAAACCATTCGTCAACTCGAAGCTCAATACAAGCAAGGCGTAGGAGCGATCCTTCCCCATCTGTCGTGGACGAAAAAGCAGCTCTATCGGGATGATCCCGGGGGAGGCTCCTCGTCCTTCGATGCGCAGCGGACGAGTCAACACGAGTCCTATTTCCAGCTGACGCAGCCTCTTTTTCACGGCTTCAAGGAATTTCGTGCGATAGCCGCCGTCAAAGCCATGACCATGGAAGCCCGCCGGCAGCGCCAGCAAGCGGAGCTTGATCTTCTCAAGGATCTGGCAACGATCTATTTCACCTCGTTCGACTTACAGGAAGAACTGGGCATCTTAAAGTCCCAGCGGGGTCTCACCCAAGAGCGCCTCGACGAACTTGAGCGCCGCGTGCAATTGGGCAAGTCCCGTGACAGTGAAGTCCTCAGCGCCCAAGTCGACCTGGCTTCCCTCGATGCTCAGATCGAAGAAACCAACCGGAGCCATGCCAATGCCCGTCAAATCCTTCAATTTCTTACGGAAGTGAAGCCGGAGGTCCCGCTTTTAGACACCCTTCCAGAGACAACATCCATCACGCTCGAGGAAGCCTTGGGCCAGCTCAGCAAGCGACCCAGTGTCTTGGCCGCAGAAGACGCACAACGGGCAGCTCAGCATCGTCTTGCCTATGCAAAAGGGGGCTATTTACCCAGCCTGGATTTGACGGGGGACTACTGGACGGAGCGCGAAGGGTCTCTCTCTGAGGTTCGATGGGATGCGATGTTTACGCTCTATGTCCCCATTTTCGAAGGACTCTCGACCCAGGGTCAAGTCCAGGAAGCGAGGTCACAGGCCATCGCAACTGAGCTTGCGGCCTCAAGAGCCAGGCGTCTTGGCCGACAAGAGATCCAGAACGCCCATCAGGATCTCCGTAACAGCCTTTCTCAGGTTCAGTTTTTTGAACGGGCGGTGACGCTGGCGGAGCGCAACTACACGGTCCAACAACGGGAGTACCGCCTGGGGCTCATCAATAACCTGGAAGTGCTCAGGACCCTCACGCAACTGGAAGACTTAAGAATCAAACGGCAGCGCGCCCGCGCGGTGGCCAAGAGCAACGCCGTCAACCTCCGTGTGGCCATGGGACAAGGCCTATGACCCTTTCCGACGTCTCCATTAAAAACCCTGTCTTTTCTTGGATGCTCATGATCGGGCTGATCGTCTTTGGGGCGATCAGTTCCCAGCGCATGGGCATCAGCCAGCTGCCGGATGTTGATTTTCCCGTCATCAATGTCCGCGTGACATGGGAGGGGGCGGCGCCTGAAGTCGTGGAGACGGAAGTGACGGACGCCCTCGAAGACGCGGTGGTGCAGGTCGAAGGGGTCAAAGAAATCTCATCGTCTTCCCGCCAAGGCCAAGCCAACCTCAACATCGAATTCAACCTCAACCGTGATATTGATGTTGCGCTCCAGGAAGTGCAAACCAAAATCGCACAGGCCCAGAGAAATCTTCCCGCTGAAATCGATCCTCCGGTCGTCACCAAAAACAACCCGGAGGACCAACCCATTATGTGGGTCGCCTTCACGGGCCAGCGGGACCGCAAGTTCCTGATGGAGTTCACCAAAGACCGCTTGAAAGATGCGTTCACCACCGTGCCGGGCGTCGGCGAGGTCTTCTTAGGCGGTTATATCGAACCGAACCTCCGGGTCTGGCTGGATCAAGACCAGATGCGCTCGAGGGAGCTCACCGTCGATGACATCATCCAGACTGTACGGACTCAGCATTCCGAGGTGCCAGCCGGCCGCATCGAAACACCAAAACAAGAGCTGAACATCCGGGTCATGGGTGAAGCGGCAACAGTCGAAGAGTTTGAGGACATCATCATCCCCGCCCGCCAAGGAGGCTCTCCTCTTTGGCGGACGTTCCGGATTCGAGATATCGGATCGGTGGAAGATGGGTTGGATGATATTCGGCGCATCTCGCGAAGCCAGGGTGAATCGGCGGTGGGCCTGGGCATCCGCAAGCAGCGCGGCTCCAACGCCGTGGAGGTCGCCCGCGCGGTCAAAGACCGGATCGCGGCCCTCAAAAAGTCGCTCCCGGCGAACACGGACTTAAATGTCGTCTTTGACACGACCCAGTTTATTGAGGAGTCGACGCATGAGCTCAAGCTGCATCTGATCCTGGCCTCCCTTCTGACGGGACTGGTTTGCTGGGTGTTTTTGGGGTCTTGGAGTTCGACGGTGAATGTTCTCCTGGCCATACCGGTCTCCATCGTGGGGGCCTTTACGATCTTTTATTTCCTGGGTTTTACACTGAACACGTTTACGATGCTCGGCCTGACCCTTGCGATTGGCATTGTGGTCGACGATGCGATCATGGTGCTCGAAAATATCGTGCGCTACCGAGAACAGGGTCACTCTCGCATGCGGGCCGCGATCGCGGGGGCCAGAGAAATCACGTCAGCGGCGATCGCGGCCACCACCGCGATCCTCGCGATCTTTATCCCCGTGATCTTCATGCCGGGCATTGTGGGCAAGTTCTTGTATCAGTTCGGCGTCACGATGTCCGTCGCGGTCGCTCTGTCGCTGGTCGAGGCGCTTTCCATTGCGCCGATGCGTTGCTCCCAGTTTCTCGAAGTCGGTCATACCACGCGAATCGGTCAAGCCTTGGACCGGTCGATGGATCGCCTGAGCGCCCTTTATCATCGGACGCTCATCCGGGTCTTGGATTTTCCATGGACGACGGTCCTGGTGTCGGCCGCGATCTTTTCGTCCGTGTTTTACGTCGCGCGCGTGGTCAAGAAAGAGTTTGTCCCCTCCCAGGACCAAAGCCGGTTCCTCGTTCGGATTCAGGCCCCCGTAGGGTCTTCGATCGATTTCACGGATCGCGTTTTCCAGCAGATCGAGTCCAAAGCGCTCGAGCACCCGGCGCTCGCTCGTTATTTTTGCGCGGTCGGCGGTTTTGGGGGAGGAGAAACAGACACCGGAAATCTCTTTATGACGCTCAAGCCTAAATCCGAAAGACCTCTCAATCCAAAAACAAAGAAACGCTATACGCAGGCGGACGTGATGGGCTGGGCCAGAAACGAGTTCAGTCAGGTCCCCGGCGTGAAACGTACGATTGTGCAGGATCTCTCTCAGCAGGGATTCTCTGCCCAACGAGGATTTCCTGTCGAAGTCGCGCTTCTGGGACGGGACTGGGACGTCCTGGCTGATCTTTCGGAACAATTCCAGAGTCGCATGAAGGAGTCCGGGTTCATGGTGGATGTCGACACGGACTATCGCCTGGGCCAGCCTGAAATCCGTGTCGAGCCGGACCGCAAAAAAGCGGCGGCTCGCGGCGTGACCATGGAGTCCATTGGCAATGCTGTCAACGCCATGATCGGCGGCGTTCGGATTGGCAAATACACGCGCGGCGGAAGGCGCTATGACATCCGCGTGCGCCTCGTGGACAAAGACCGGCAGCAGCCCAAAGATATCCGGAACATCTGGGTGCGCAACAACCGCGGGGAAGTCGTGCCCCTGGACGAGGTTGTCACGCTCAAAGAAAAGCCTTCCCTTGTGTCTATCACGCGCAAAGACCGTCAGCGAGCGATTCGGCTCTTTGCCAATGTCGCCCCGGGCCACTCGCAAGGAGAAGCCCTCGGGAAAATGCAGGAGATCGCATCACAACTCTTACCCGAAGGCAGCCGGATGGTGTTCTCCGGAAGCGCGGCCACGTATGGAGAGTCGAACAAAGGACTCCTTTTCGTTTTCGTTCTTGGGCTTTTTGTCGCCTATATGGTCCTCGCCAGCCAGTACAACAGTTTCATCCATCCTTTCACGGTGCTTCTGGCTTTGCCCTTCAGCATCGTGGGAGCTTTTCTGGCTCTCTGGATGACAGGAAGCTCGCTCAGCCTCTATAGCGCGATAGGGCTCATTCTGCTCATGGGAATCGTCAAAAAGAATTCTATTTTGCTAGTCGATTTCACAAATGAACGCCGCAAGGCAGGCCTTGGCGTGCGCGAGGCCCTTCTGGAAGCCTGTCCCATCCGTCTGCGTCCAATCATTATGACCTCTGTGTCCACGATGTCGGCAGCCATCCCTACGGCCATGGCTGTGGGCGCAGGGGCCGAAATACGCGCTCCGATGGCTCAGGTCGTCATCGGCGGTGTGCTTTTGTCGACTCTATTAACGCTGTTTGTCGTCCCGGCCGCCTACAGCTTATTGTCCCACCTGGAATCCCACCGGCACGACCGCGATCTCAAAGAGGCCCTCAAGGAACTCGGGGAGCCGCATTCCTAATCGGAAAAGTTCTATTGGACGTGGTTTATCGACTGAGACGTCGGACCTTCTTTGTGCCGTCATCCCGGCATGCCGTCAGCCGGGATCCATCATGTCTTTTACGTCGATGATGGACCCCGGATTACGGATCTCCGGGGTGACGAACTGAAGAATTTCGGCTAATGGTTCCATGATCGGGACCATCCTCTTTCTGGATTTCCCCTTGCACGGAAATCATAGGACTATTAGACTCTATCTGTTAGGTTGGGGTTGAAGGAACAAATTTTCTTGACGACCCGTCTAATGCAAAATGATTCGTTATTTAATAGCGTTTTATATTTTTAGCTTGACCGCTCTGGCCAGCGCCCAGGAACCGCTCACCTGGAAGGACTGCATGCGCCTGACAAACCTTCGCAATCCGAATCTCCTCTCCGCGCGGAAGAGCGCTGAGGCCAGCCGCTCTCAATATTCCGGAAGCTATAACGGTATTTTGCCAAAATTGTCGCTCAACGCGAGCCTCTCCGATGGCAGCGATACGTCGCCCCTCTCGCGTTGGAGGACAGGCGGCACCGCCAGCCTCAACCTCTTCAATCTCGACGATTACGCTTCCATACGCTCGGCCTCGGCCAGCCTGGATCAGAGCCTCGCTCGCTATCATCTCACCTCTTCCAATGTTCTTTCCGATCTTCATCAGGCCTTTGCCGGTCTTCTTTTTGCTCAGGAACAAATTGGCGTCGCGCGACGCATTCGGGAGGTTTGGAAACACAACGCGGACCTGATCAGTTTGCGATACAAATCAGGCCGCGAGTCCAAAGGCAACCGCATGCGCACCTCCGCTGAATTCACCCAAGCGGAAGCGGACGTTTCCCAGTCCGTTCGGGATCTTAGGGTTGCGCGGCAAACCTTGAACGAAGTGCTCGGCGGGGAGAACTTTACGGAACTCACCGCCAAAGGGGCATTGGCCGCTGCACGCCTTCCTGAATTTCCGCACGATATCACGCCTTTGATGGAACTCCACCCGAAGGTGATCGCTCAAAGAGCGGCTCTCGCTCAAGCGAAGGCCGCGCTCCTTGCGGCCGAGAGCCCCCTTTTCCCCACGCTTTCGGCTTCCTATACGCGGAGCTTCACAGGCGAGAGCTTTTTCCCTTCGAACCCCTCCTGGACCGCGGCGGGAGTGGTGAGCTATCCGCTTTTCGGGGAGGGCCCTACCGCGACTTATTTTGCGATGTCGGAAGCCCGTCAAAATGTCGAAAAAACAGAGTACGATTTACAATCCACCCGCTTTCAAGTCCGGACGGAGATGGAAGCGGCCTGGTCTAATTACGCGGGCGCCCAGGACCAAGTGCAAGTGCAGCGCGCTTTTCTGGAAGCCGCCCGGCAGCGGCGCGAGGAATCGGACATTCGCTACGAAGGCGGCCTTCTTTCCTTCAATGATTGGGAGTTGATCGTGATCGACTACGCCAACTCGGAACGCTCGGATTTGCGGGCCCGCCGTGACGCGGTCCTTGCCGAAGCAAGGTGGCGCCTGGCGCTGGGCGAGCCGCTTGGAGAGCACCTGTGATGAAACGAATACTGGTCTTCTTCGTGTTCCTCTTGATCCTCGGCTTGGCGGGTGTGATGGTGTATCGCACCCAGGCCGGCAGCCAGAAGATGGTGGAGCGAACGCAAGTCGTCGAGGCCGTCCTGGGTTCTATCGAAGACGCGGTGGAGGCGACCGGGACGGTGCAGCCGCTCAACCGCGTCGAGATCAAACCGCCGATCTCGGGCCGCGTGGAACAACTCTTGGTTGATGAAGGCGGCCACGTCGCGGCGGGAGACATTCTCGCCTGGATGAGCTCTTCCGACCGCGCCGCGATCCTGGATGCCGCGCGCGCGCAAGGACCCAAGAAAGTGCAGAAATGGCAGGACGCTTACAAGCCCACTCCGATCGTGGCGCCCTTGTCCGGCGTCATCATTCTGCGCAATGTGGTGGTCGGACAGACCGTCGACGCAAGCACCGTGCTTTACGCCATGTCCGATAAGCTCATCGTCCAGGCCGATGTCGACGAATCCGACATCGGGCGGGTCAAGCCAGGCATGTCCGCGACCATCACGCTCGACTCCTATCCCGAACATCCGATCCAGGGCAAGGTCTTTCAAATTCTGTTCGAGGGCAAGAATGTGTCAAGCGTCATCACCTACGGGGTCAAGATTGAGCCGAAGAATGTCCCCGCCTTTTTCCGGTCTCAGATGACAGCCAATATCCGGCTGATCTCGAAGAAAAAAGACCTCGTCGTGATCCTGCCCGCGGCGGCCGTTCAAGAGTCCTCCGCGGGAGCACATCACGTGATGGTGCCAGGGCCGGAGGGCAAGCCGGGCCTGCGACCCGTTCAAGTCGGGCTGCAAACGGCGGACCAGGTGGAAATCACGAGCGGCCTCAAAGCGGGAGAAAAAGTGCTCATCGTTCAAAAGCGCTACACGCCTCAGAAGGCCGCCTCCCAGAGCCCGCTCATCATGGGCGGCCCCCGACAAAGCAGTCAACAGAGCCAGCGCTCATCCGGTGGTGGACGTCCTTAATGTCTCAAATCGAGCTCCGGGGCATCGGCCGCTCGTACCAGGTCGCCGATGGCGAGCTGAACGTTCTTAAAGACATTTCCCTGATTATTGAGGAAGGCGAATTCGTCGCGATCGTGGGCCCTTCCGGCTCCGGCAAGTCCACGCTGATGCAGATCCTGGGGCTTCTCGACCGGCCCACCTGCGGGACCTACAAGCTTGACGGCCGCGATGTTTCCCAGCTCTCCGATGACGAAGGGGCCCTCCTGCGCTCCAAGACCATCGGGTTCATCTTTCAGATGTTTAACCTGCTCCCCCGCACGAGCGCCCTTGAAAACGTGCTTCTGCCCATGATCTATTCCGGCACCGCCAACCGCCAAGAACGGGCGAAAGAGCTCTTAAACCGCGTAGGGCTCGGGGACCGGATGGGCCACTGGCCCAATCAGCTCTCCGGCGGCCAGCAGCAGCGCGTCGCGATTGCCCGGGCGCTCGTGAACCGGCCGCGGATCGTCTTTGCGGATGAGCCGACTGGAAACCTGGCTTCGGAGCAGGCCGAAGAGATCCTGGAGATCCTCCAGCTCCTCAATCAGGCCGGCATCACCGTGATTCTCGTCACGCACGATCCGGACATCGCGGCGCACGCCCGGCGCGTCATTCATCTTAAGGACGGGCGAATCACGGATGACCAGCAGTCTTCTGAAAAGCGAGGGGTGAAGGGTGAAGGGCGGGACATTCCGAAACCCGTTTTTTTCTCCTCTCATTCTGTCCTGTTCATTCTCTGGGCGGAATTTAAAGAGAACTTTGGTTCCGCCCTGCGCGCGATTGTGGCGAACAAGCTGCGCTCAGGCCTTTCGATGCTGGGCATCTTGATCGGGGTCTCCGCCGTCATCGCGATGCTGGCGATCGGAAAAGGCGCGCAGAAAGCCATTGAATCGCGCTTGGCAGGCTTAGGATCCAACCTCTTGATGCTCCATCCGGCATTCCCCATGATGCATGGCGTTTCCGGTCCCGTGGGCAGCTTCAGCCGGCTGACCGAGGACGATCTCAAGGCGATCCCGCGTGCGAGCCCCGACATCCTGCATGTCGATGGCAACATCCAGGGAAGCGTGCAGGCCGTCTACGCGGGCAAAAACGTCAACACCCAACTCACCGGGGCCTCGCCGGTGTATGAAGTCATGCGCAACGCCCGCCCGTATTATGGCCGCTTCTTTACGGAAGAGGAAAACCAGAGGCAGGAGCGCGTGTGCCTCCTCGGGCAGACCGTGGTGAACAACCTCTTCGACAAAGAAAACCCTGTGGATAAAACCATCAAGATCAACCGCATCGGTTTCCGTGTGATTGGCGTTCTGCCGCTCAAGGGCGCGGGCGGCTGGCGGGACCAGGACGACATGATTCTCATTCCGGTCAACACCGCCATGAACCGCGTCCTGGGCAGGAAATACTTCAGCAATATCTATATCGAATGCGCTTCTCCGGAGAGCATGGCGGGTGTGATGGAAGAGGTCACGCAGCTCATGCGCAGACAGCACCGCCTTCCGGCTTACAAGGATAATGATTTTGAGTTGCGCAATATGGCCGATATCCAGGCGGCCCTGCAAGGGACCACGCAGACCTTCACGCTTCTTTTGGGTATTGTGGCGGCGATCTCGCTCCTGGTGGGAGGCATCGGCATCATGAACATCATGCTCGTCTCGGTGAGCGAGCGCACCCGGGAGATCGGCCTGCGCAAGGCGGTCGGGGCGGCCCGGCGGGCGATCCTGGCCCAGTTCCTGATGGAATCCGTGGTCCTATCCACCCTGGGAGGACTCATCGGCATCAGCCTGGGCGTCGGGGTGTCGATGGTCATGACCTCTTTTGCGGGTTGGGCAACGGACGTCACGACCTCATCGGTCGTGTTGGCATTTGTGTTTTCGGCTGGGACAGGCGTTCTCTTCGGCTTCTGGCCCGCCCGAAAAGCCTCGCTCCTCTCACCCATAGAAGCCCTGCGGTACGAATAAAGCATCGAGGAATCGGCGAAACGGGGAACCGGCGTCCCGGCGATATGGCATCGCGCAGAGAACAGCGCAAAGCTCTCAGCTGCTCGTTCTTCTCTGTTCGCTCTGCACTGCCGTTCCTTCCATTCGCCGGTTCGCCGATTCGCCGGTTCGTCCAAACAAAAGCGCCGGCCACCGCTCTCCATGACTTGAAGGAGGGCGATGGCCGTTCACAATAGGCCGAGGCGCTAGGGCCTGGCTGGTATCTTTGTTTTCACGGTCCCCGACATAGGCCTGGCGAGGAGCTCTTTATGGAGAACTGAGCGATTGACTGAGGGCTGGACTTGCCCTCTATCGCGTCTCTATGATTCCGCCGACATCGATTGTAAAAACGCGGCGGCGGATTGGGAGAACGCGATATAGTTTTCCGGTCTAATCAGGCAGACTTTGGCGGCACGGAAGTGTGTCTGAAAGACGGACAGCCCCGCCACCGCTCGGCGGCGCCCGGACTTTACTTCGACCGCATACAGCCGATCCTCCTGCTCAACGACAAAATCCACTTCGTGAGCGCCGTCGCGCCAATAAAACACGCGGGCCCCCGGAATTCGCAGCAGATCCATCCCCACCACGGCCTCAAAGAGATGGCCTCTTTTTTCCGGGTCATTGAGGGCTCGGGGGCCCGCCGCCAGCGTATAGAGCGCCGGGCACATCGGGAGTATTTTAGGGCTGGAGGTCCTGCTCTTGACGATTTTCCCGGAATATTTGGCCAATCCACGAAAAAGAAAGGCTCCTTCATAGAGTTCCAGATAATGTTTGACCAGATCGGTATTGCCGCGGTCGTGAAGTTGTCCCAAAAGTGTGGTGTAACTGACCTCCTGCGCCGGATAGCCGCAAAGAATTTCGAATGCCTGTCGGAAGAGTGCTGGTTTGGCAACGGTTTGCTGGGCCAGGATATCCTGGCCGACCACCATATCGACGACGGAAGACTTCAGATAGGAGAACCACCGGGGGTAGTCGTTCTGATAGGCGTGCGCCGCGGGGTACCCGCCGTAACGCAAGAACGCCTCCAGGTCGTCCCCGAAGGCTTCGTGCCATTCCGGGTAGCTCCAGTGATGCACCGCCACGAGCTCAAAGCGGCCCGCCAGGCTCTCCGTGAGTCCCTTTTGCAGGGTGAGCGAACTAGACCCCAGCAGCACGCACTTCAACTTTTGGGAAGAACGCGCCTGGGCGTCCCAAAGCCGCTTGATCACTTCCGCCCAGTTCTGGATCTTCTGAATCTCATCGATGATGAGCACCGTCCCAGGGCCCTTTTCCAGCGCGGCCTGCCATTGCTCCTGGATCCACCGGTTGGAGACGGACAAGGTGTCATCGGCCGTCGCGTAAAACGATGGCCCGGCATACGTCTCTTTCATCTGCAGCACGCCGGTGGTCTTCCCCACCTGGCGCGGTCCTAAGACCACTTGAATGAGCGGCGAGGGTTCCCGCATTCGTTGGACCAACGTTCGAACAAATTCCCGGGTCAGCATGCTGCAAGGATAGCAGAATATAATAGATCTGTCTAGTATATTTAATAGGCGTGTCTATCAAACGTCAAAGGCGCCCAAACATATTGCACTTCGCCCGCCGTCCCCGGGCTTGCCCGCCGTAGCTTGAGCGTAGGCGGGTCTCCTTGTCGGCGCTCCCGAACATCGGCCCTCCAGAGAATCGGCCCTCCAGAACATCGGTGATAGGTACTCTTTTATTAAGGCTACCACTCACCGCCACTCCGGCAAGCCGCCGCTCCGGTCTGCCGCCGTTCCGGTTCGCCGCTTCTCCGGGCTTGCCCGCCGTAGCTTTAGCGTAGGCGGGTCGCCGTCTCGCCCACTCGCCGGTTCGCCGGTGCGCCGATTCGCCGGTTCGTCCATTCGCCGACACGCTAGCTCGGTCCAACAATACACCCCCCCGCCGGAGCTTACGCCCGGGCAGGGGGTGTTACACACTTACCGAATTTCCGAGGAGCGGTCCTTATGGCCTAGGGCGCTGCGTCACCGTTCTATGCCGCATGGAGCAGACGCTTTTTGGCCTCGTAGAGGTCGCAGGCAACCTGCAGATTCATCCAGAATTCAGGTGTGGTCTTAAAGAATTGAGCCAGGAGCACGGCAGTTTCCGCCGTGATATCGCGCTTGCCATTGATTAAGGTATTCACCCGCTGGAGTGAAACCCCCAGCTTGGCCGCTAGCGCGCTTTGGCTCACTTTCAGGGGCTTCAAAAACTCCTGCAGAAGCACCTCCCCGGGATGAGTGGGTTCGCGGTGGGATGGGATCATTCTAGCCTCCTTTCTCGATGACTTTCCGTCTAATGATAATCAACGATCTGGACCTCATGGGCATGGCCGTCCACCCACCTAAAAATAACCCGAAATTGATCGTTGACCCGGATACTGTGGTAACCCTTCCGGTCCCCTTTCAAAGCTTCCAATCGGTTGGCGGGAGGCGCTGTCAAATCAGCCAGTGTTTGAGCGGCATTCAGCATGTCCAATTTTCGATGCGCGACAGATGCCAGATTTTGCGGGATCTTACGCGCCGCCTTCGAAGAAACCCCATGAAAGAAGTCCTCTGAACTAGCATCGCCAAAGTCCTTGATCACGCGGTTAGTTTAACACATTAGCGCCTACCGTGCAAGTGGTCAAATATGTCCCAAAAGCTCCGGTAATTTTCTGCAGCGCTGCGTTTTGACGTAGGCCACACATAGGTCCCAATTTTTCACCGCTCGGTCGCCGCGGCGACCAGGTTTCTCGCCTGCTTCGGGTACCCTTGGCTTCCCTCGGAGGCGGTTCAGACTACCGTCTGATCAATTGTCGGCCTTTTGCGGCAGTTTTCGCCGCTCCGACCCTCTGTTCGGTTCTTTCCCTCCGTCGATGCCTTCGGTGTCGCCGTCCCGTCAATCAACCGGTAGACGCGATCACCACAGACAGCCCCAACACGCCATAGCGCGCCTCTTCAAAAACCCGCCGGAACGGGTAGTTTTCCGGAATCTTTAACCACAGATAGCGCGACTTCCGGCACACTGTCCCGGCCAAGCGGATCAGCCGGTGCCGCAGCGTCTGGATCGTGAAGCTCTGCCAGGCTTTCGGCAGAACCAAATGCTTGAAGGCTGCCGTGACCACCGACGCCAACATCGCGATCTGGAAATAGGCGGCATTGGCCATAAAATCCCGGCACGGCAGCTTGGATAATCCAAACCCACCCTCGCTCTTCATCTCCCGGTTCACGTTCTCCGACCCATCCTGCCGGTTACGGTGAAATTGCAGAACCAATCCCGGTTCCCATGTGAACCGCGTCGCCACCGCATGGTATTCAAAGTGCTCCTTATCGAAAAGCTCGCCTTGCGGCTCCTGCTGCCAGCGCACCACGACCAACCGAAATGCGGCGATATCCTTGTCCGCCTCCCCAAAAGCATGCACCGTCTCGGCAATCTCAGATCCCTTATGGGGATAGACCGGCGAGTTGTACTTCTTCCAGGCCTTCTCCGGAATCGACCGAATCGCTTCCAAAACGGCATCATCCTTGCGCGCCGTGATGGTGAAGTCCACCCCGGCCCGATCCAATTCCCGAACCACCTTCGCCTGATACCCCGCGCTGTCTGAGCGCGCCCTCATCCGCAAACCGGAAAACTGCCGCAAGACCCGCCGCAACAAACTCGCCAGGTTCGCCATCGGGCTCGCATTGCCTGCCCGAAACGCCCCGGCCAGCGGCATCTTCAGCTCCGCGCAACTGACCATCACCGGACAATACCCTTCCAGTCCATCGTAATTCATCAAGACGCCTTCCTTCTGTGACTCCAAAAAATAAGCGTCGATATCGATCGTCACAATAGACAGCTCGCAGGCCCGGATCACCTTCGCCGCCGTCTTGAGCTGGACCCATCCCAACCCATGAATCGTCTTGCGCCCAAAACGCCGAAGAAATTCGCCCAACGTGTTCGCTGCCGGAAAATCCCCCAGCAAGCGCCGTATCCCCTCGTCCCCTTGCAGCAGCCCGATGTCTTCGAGCGCTTCCCCGCCCGCCTGGATCGATCCCATCAACCCCAAAATACTCTCGGCAGGATCGTATCCCCGCGCCCGCTCCTTCACCGGCAGCGCATTGAGCCGCTCCTCCAACCCCAGGCTCCGTGCCGTCCCCAACAACAACGGCAGCCCTGCAAAACTCGTCACCGCTTGATCCGTCGTCGAGACCTTGTATACGTCCAAGTTCTTCAGTAACATAAAAGCACCTCGCAGTTCAGATTCCACTCTGGCTTGCGAGGTATTTTATTGCCTCTGCGCGTCGCTGTAAAATCACGCGCTGCACCCTTTTTCAAAGCCTCCTGTGTTGACCCCTCATTTTTCACCCAATAAGTGAAACCCTTCGTCTTCGATCCCGCCACCAACACCTACACCAAGGCCGTCGATGGATCCCCCGCTGACGGCCGCGGGGGATGACGTCAGGGGTGGCTTATCGGATTATTTGGGATATGTGCGCGCGAACGGCAGGTGTCGTGCAGAGGCGGTAATCCTGGAGAGGCGGCGAGTGAAACTCAAAATCCTCGTAACGTGATGGGGGGGGGGGGGGGGGTCGCGTCCCCGTGTCGGAAGTTCGCCGGGCTTGCCCGCCGTAGCTTGAGCGTAGGCGGGTCTCCTTGTCGGCGCTCCCGAACATCGGCCCTCCAGAGAATCGGCCCTCCAGAACATCGGTGATAGGTACTCTTTTATTAAGGCTACCACTCACCGCCACTCCGGCAAGCCGCCGCTCCGGTCTGCCGCCGTTCCGGTTCGCCGATTCGCCCACTCGCCGGTTCGCCGATTCGCCCACTCGCCGGTTCGCCGATTCGCCCACTCGCCGGTTCGCCGATTCGCCCACTCGCCGGTTCGCCGATTCGCCCACTCGCCGGTTCGCCGATTCGCCCACTCGCCGGTTCGCCGATTCGCCGATTCGCCCACTCGCCGGTTCACCAACACGCTAGCTCGGTCCAACAAGACAATCCCCCGCCGGAGCTTTCGCCCGGGCGGGGGGATGTTGTTTAAAACTTACCGAGTTTCCGAGGACTGATTAGCCGTTTCCGTCACCCGCTGTTTTAGGCGAAGACGCCTCGGCGCTGAGCCACAAAGGGATGGCAGCCGCCAGAAGTCGGGCGAGCCAGCCACAGAACTGTCGATCGCCAGACGTCGGGCGATCATGAGTCTGGACAGAGCCGGGCACCAATGGTTTTCTGGGCTCCCGTGAGGGGGCAGGGATGAGCGCAGTTCATCGTGTTCGTCTTGATCCTGATGAGTGTCTGGTGCGGCTTCGTGCCGTAACCTAAAAAAGAGAGAACCTGGATGCGGCAACGTCTACAACGGAGGTTTCACGATACATCAACAGCCACGACACGGCGGGAGGAGATCTTTCGCCACTTGACGGAAAAACCTCTAATGAGCGTCCCCTCAAAACTTCAAAACTCCACAATAATTCTCCGCGAAGGGCCAAGGAATCGGCTGGATTTACGGACAAAACAAAACGTCCCACCAGACGTCTGGTGGGGCGTTTTTGTGAACTACAGCTAATTCGTTATTCAAACATCAGTACATTTGAGGTACCCCCCACGTGCGACAGTAGGAGTACTCTCTGCTGATCCAGAAGACGCCATCAGACATGACCCCTTCAGTGACCCAGGCCAGCTGTCCGCCATCGCATTCGGGAGCGTCGCGGTAAACTTCAACACACTGCGTTTCACCATTACCGATGCTGTAACACCATGCGAACGCTTGCTGAGGATTGGCAAAGAAGCTGATACCGAGCACCAGCGCAGCACCTAAGAATACTTTCTTCATTTTCTGTCTCCTTTAAGTCCCACAAAGCTTCTGGGGGGACCCGTTTCCGCCAGGCTTTCGCCGTGACGGTCGTTTTGTGGGGCTCCTTGATATTGCCTATCTGGATCCGCCCGTTCCGGCGGGCCACCCTGAAACGCGGTCCTCGCCTACGTGGGCGGGCGCCGTGTGCTCTGGCGCCCCATCGCCATAAAGCATAGTGGAGGCAGGTTACGGGCAAATGGTGGCAGTGTTAAAAATGAGTTAAATAAAAACCCAGGACAGGATGGGCAGAAAGGCCTTGGGCCTTGGGAAAGAGGCGGATTCTATGAACCATGGGGCGGATCTTAGGCTCCGTGCGGCGGATCTTAGGCTCCGTGAGGCGGATCCGAGGAACCGTGAGGCGGATTCGAGGAACCATGCGGCGGATCATCAGCTTCGTACGGCAGATCTTCGGTTCCATGAGGCGGAGCTTCAGTACCATGAGGCGGATCTTCAAGCTCCATGAGGCAGATCTTCAGTACCATGGGGCAGATCTTCAGTACCATGGGGCAGATCCGCTGCATGGGAATCGAAGATCTGCCGTACGATATCTAGTATCCGCCGTACGGTACCAAAGATCTGCTGTACGGTACCGGAGATCCGCCGTATGGTACCAAGGACCCGCCGTACGGTACTGAAGATCCGCCGTACGGTACTGAAGATCCGCCGTATGTACCAAAGATCTGCCGTACGGTACTGAAGATCTGCTGTATGGTACCAAGGTTCCGCCGTACGGTACCCAGGATCTGCCGTATCAGATCATAAGATCGTTTTGACCAGGCCGATGGCGTGTGAGCCGATCATGGCGAGGCTCGGGCGCTTACGGGAATTGCCCAACGGAAGCGTAAAGAACCCAAATCCTCACGTAAGCCAATGCCGTCATACCGGCGAACGCCGCCCTCCACACTACCCTGGCGGGCGGCCCGACGGTAGTCTGGCGGGCCGGTATCCAGAACATCCGATGGACTGGACCCCGGGTCTCCACAAGTCCGGCGACTCGGCCCGCCGGGAGTCTGGAGGGCCGGCTTTCGCCTATTAGACTTTTCTCGAGTCTTTGTAGACTCTAGAAGAAGACACCGACAAGAATGGAATAAGTCTAACTTTCGCCAAGGTGAAAACCATACCCCGGTAAAGACCCCATTCTTTCGTGATCCAAAGCTAGATAGAAGTGATGTCATAAAAACCCTTAATAGGCAAAGCTCGCATCACGAATGTCGGCACTTACAAAAAGGAGCCTTATGAACCCACCTCTCCATTACATAGGCGTTGATATCGCCGATCAAACCTTCAGCGCAACACATTACAGCTCAGCCGAACAAAAGTATTCCAAACATCAGACGCTCGCCAATACACCCGCCGGCTTTGAGGAATTCGAAGCCTGGTTTAAGAAACGCGGAGTCGATTCCACCAATACCGTGGTCTGCATGGAAGCCACCGGTGTTTATGCGGAGCAGCTCTGCTACTGGCTCTGTGCCAAAGGCTATCCGGTGTCGGTGGAGGCGCCGCATAAAACCAAACGCGCCTTTCACCCCCTGGGAGCCAAAAGCGACCCCATCGATAGCCGCCAGCTCGCCGAATATGCCTGGCGCTTTTTCGATCAACTCGCGTTCTGGAAACCCTCGGAAGCCTTGATCGAACAAGTCCGTGTTCTTCTGACGACGCGCGAGCAGCTGACCGGCCAGATGACCGCCAATCAAAATGCCTTGTCGGCCATCAGCCGGAAAGTCGTTCGCACGATCCTCGCCGAACAAAGCTTCCTGGACACCATCCGCCATCTCAAAGAACAGATCAAAAAAATCGATCAGGCCTTGGATCAACTGATCTCAAACCACCCCACCATTGGCCCCATGGTGAGCTTGCTGCTCACCATCCCTGGGGTGGGCCGACTCTTGACGGCCCATTTGATGGTCATCAGCCAAGGCTTTACGCGATCCCTGGAACCCCGCCGCATCGCCTCGTATTTGGGCATGTGCCCACTCGAACACTCCAGCGGAACTTCCGTGCGCAAGAATGCAAGCTCTCGCGGGATCGGTCCGGACATCATCCGCAAGCTATTGCACCTGGCAGCCCGATCCCTTCGCACACATCATCAGCAGTTCAGGCACTACTTTGAAAGAAAAGTACAAGCCGGAAAAGCCAAACGCTTGGCGCTCAACAACATTGCCAACAAACTCTTGCGCATTATCTGTGCCGTACTGCGCACAAAGTCACCGTATCTTGCTGACTATAGGTCAGTCAATCCTCGGATCCTAAAAAATGCTTGACCGAGGTCATAGAAATCGGGGTGACGACGGAAGGGGTACCGAAACGGTGAAAAGTGCTCCGATGAGACTTGGGCGTTACGTGAGCTTTTGGGTTAGAAGACTCATGACCGTCACGGACCGTCCGCCCATTCAATGGTGACTCGACAAGCTCGCGCAGGCCGCTTTGCCAGGGCCGAAGGTTGACATTAACGAGTCTTTTCGGGGTGTCGCCGGCGTAGAAAAGCCACGCCTGGTGTTTGCGGCCGTAATAGTCCCGAAAACTCTGCAGTCCGCGCAGATCGCCCGCGCCGACTGACAGGCGGTTATAATACCGCGTAATATAACCACATGATATCTCGATGGCTGGGGCGTCGTTCCAGCGCAAATTAGTGATGTTTTTTTATGAATTGTTCGGCGGTGAATACTCGAAAAGGAAAGAGCTTGGCTTGACTGACGATGTCGGCACGATTTTCTGAAACAAGGCAATCCGCGCCTACCCACTCCGTATACCCTGCGATAAAAGCGTCTCCGCGCTTTAGCCCGCGTTCGATATAACGCTCAACAAATTCAAATGGGACAACCCAGCGTTCATCGATGTTAACGGTGATTGCGTTCAGAAAGGAGTAGACATCGCTTAACTGGCGGGGGAGAAGATGGCGGCCCAGTTCGTCCAAAATTGGACGGCAAATGCTGAGCGTGTACTTGTTTGACTTCACAGCGATTTGAGCCAAGAGCTTCTCGCTCGCGGGATCCCGTTCGCTGCCGAAAACTAGAATGTATTCGTTGGAGTCAAGAACGAGGCGCAAGATACGTAGACCACAACTCTTCGCGGGTTTTTTTGATGGACCGGATGATCTCGTCCTTGGTCATCCCTTGGGTAGGGCCGCCGTGGCGACTAGACAGATTCTGGCTGCGGCGCAGGATTTCCAGAGCTTTTTTGGGATCACGCTTGGAATGAGGATTGGCATTGCATTTCATTTTCGATTACCTGCTTAAGTATAGCATCCCGCTTCTCTTGCTACCAGGCCAATTTCGTCTGTGTAGCGCTCAAGTGCTCCCCGCGGGCGGTCCGGACGCAGCTCCAATAGCTGGTCGACTATTCGCCGACACGCCGGCTCGCCGATTCGCCCACTCGCCGGTTCGCCGATTCGCCCACTCGCCGGTTCGCCCCGCCATCACATCGTTGGCGGGCCCGCCGTGATGTAGTGGCGGGCGATTCGCCGGGCTTGCCCGCCGTAGCTTTAGCGTAGGCGAGTCGCCGGGCTTGCCCGCCGTAGCTTTAGCGTAGGCGGGTCGCCGGGCTTGCCCGCCGTAGCTTTAGCGTAGGCGGGTCGCCGGCTCGCCCACTCGCCGGTTCGCCAACACGCTAGCTCGGTCCAACAAGACAATCCCCCGCCGGGGGTTTTCGCCCGGGCGGAGGGATGTTGTTTAAAACTTACCGAGTTTCCGAGGACCGTCCCCTCAAAACCACAGCACCCCGCCGGGGCTTTCGCCCGGGCGGGGGGTGTTATAAACTTACCGTTTACTGAAGACTGCACTATGAAAAGTTAAATCATAATTTGGCACCACCATATCGAATTCTGAACGGCCTGACTATAGTTATCCCTTTGACTCTTACACGATTCTTCTGTGTATCCTCTTATGCAGGCAAGCCAATCTTCTCTCGCCCAGTCTTCTACCACTAGTGCAGCTTGGCAGAGCATCTCCCGATTATCATCAGCGAAGCTCTTGCCAACTCCACCGATTGTGACGATTACAGCCAGGGCTGCTAAGACTCGAATTAAGCGTTTCATGATTAGCTCCTCGTTTTGGTGTCCCACAAAGCTTCTCGGGGGACCCGTTTCCGCCAGGCTTTCGCCGAGGCGGTCGTATTGTGGGGCTCCTTGATAGTGCCTATCTGGATCCGCCCTTTCCGGCGGGCCACCCTGAAAAGCGGTCCTCGCCTACGTGGGCGGGCGCCGTGTGCTCTGGCGCCCCATCGCCATAAAGCATAGCGGAGGCAGGTTACGGCCAAATGGCGGCACTGTTAATATTAGGTTAAATAAAAACCCAGGACGGCATGGGCAGAAAGGCCTTGGGCCTTGGGAAAGAGGCGGATTCTATGAACCATGGGGCGGATCTTAGGCTCCGTGCGGCGGATCCGCCGTACGGTACCCAGGATCTGCCGTATCAGATCATCGGAAAGGACAGTCTCCTTGGCTTCAAGGCGCCAGCAGTTCGCGGGCTTTGGCCAGGAAGTCGGCGCGGAGAGCTTCAAAATCACAGGGGATTTTCATGACCGGCCATTTGTCAATTCGCTCAACGCGCTGGAAGGCGATCGCAAGCCAATAAGCGTCCAGCCCGACATGCTTTTTCCGGGCGTCCCTCAGGAGCTCTTGAAATGGAAACAACTTCTGCGTGATAAAGTACAGATCTACAAAATCCTTGGACGCTGCCCGTTCAAAGAGTGCCGACAGCTTGTTGCACGCGATGTCCAGCGCATTATCCACACGGATGCCGTACTCGGAGACTTCGATCGGTCTCAGCCGAAAGGGAGAGTCCTGGGCAAAATCAATTTTGACCGTCTCTCCCTGGGGAGACGTCACAAACGCTTCTATAAAAGTGTCAAATTGCCTGGCAATGCGCAGTTTGCAGGAAGCTTCACGGACGAGGGCCGCAAGATGGGCTTCGACCTGCCTGACCGCATGGGGTTCTTCCGTAAAAAAATCAAGATCTTCCGATAAACGATGCCGCAGATAGCAGGCCGACAAAGCCGTTCCTCCCGTCAAAAAGAAAGTCTTCTTGAGCGGAGATCGAGCGATGCGGCTAAGCAGCTCGATCTGGAAAGTAGTAAGTATCGGGTCGGGTGGATTGGGCATGAGGGAGCGCAAAATACCATTCCCAGAAATGTCGTATGGCGGATGGGAGCCACAGATCGGGAAGGTGCCGGCGAATGAGCGGCAGTCCTAGATCATGAATATCTTCGCAGGTTCCCTGCGTCAGGACACGAGCGACATACCACTGGCGGAAGGACTCAGTTTCCAGTTCTTCTTCACTAAAGTGGTAGTCCCAGAGGAGATCGCGGTTCACTTTCATACCGCCATTCTAACAGGAGCGGCAGGGGGTTGCAACGGAGCGTTTCAAGTGCTCTCCGCGGGCGGTCCGGACGCAGCTCCAATAGCTGGTCGACTATTCGCCGACACGCCGGCTCGCCCACTCGCCGGTTCGAAAAATCCTCGCGGGATAGAGGTATGATAAAGCCCATGCTAGGCAAAACGCTCCGGCGCTACTTCCTGACCGGCATCTTTGTGCTCTTGCCATTGGCCGCGACATGGGTGGTGATCTCGTGGCTCTTTCACTTCATGGACAACTGGGCCTTGCCGATCACGCAGAGGCTCTTTGGCTATCGCATCCCGGGTCTGGGGCTCTTTGTCACGCTTGGTTTGATCCTTCTGGCTGGCGCGCTCAGCTCGAACGTGGTGGGGCGCTACCTGCTCAAGCTCATCGACTATGTCTTCATGGAACTCCCGGTGTTTCGGGCGATCTACAACACGACCAAGCAAGTCATGCAGATTTTTTCGCCTCAGTCCCAAGCCTCGTTTCGCAGCGTGGTCCTGGTGGAGCATCCCAGAGGAGGGGGCTTGAGCCTGGGCTTTGTCACGAGCGAAGTCGAAACAACAGAGGCGTCTAAAAAGGAGAAGAGGATTTCCGTCTACGTCCCGACCAACCACCTGTACTTAGGCGACCTTTTCCTCTTTAAGCCTGAAGAGGTCCGCATGACGTCCCTCACCGTACAACAAGGCATCCAAAGCATCATTTCGGCGGGGGCGACTCTCCCCGGACAGATGAACCTGCACAGCCTTCCGGCGAAGGATCACGACTAGCGGGAAAGTTCAGTTAGGCCGTCACCCCGGCGGTCGTCAGCCGGGGTCTATCACAGTCGTAAGTGGAATGATGGATCCGACACACTACGGTCGGACGCCTGTTGTGTGGCGTCCCCCCCTTACAGCCGGGGGGGATGACAGCACTGAAAGTGCCTTATTTAATTACAAACGTGATGGAGGTATAAGCCACGAGCGTCTGTTCGCCCGCGGCGATGGGCTCCTCCGCCATCGCCGAGTCCATCATCATAGCGCGCGCGGCAAAGCGCCTCGGCGAAGGCCAGCTGACCTGCTGAGGATTGATGGACAAAATTTCTCCCAGCTGAACGCCAGCCGCCTCCGCGACCGTCTGGGCTTTGGCTTTGGCGTCCTTCGTCGCGGCGGCGAGCGCCTCCCGTTCGGCAGCCGAGGGATTGTCGAGCTCAAAGTCCGGGCCGTTCACGGAAGTCGCGCCGGCCGATAAAGCGACGGAAAGGACCTTCCCGGTTTTCTTGATGTCACGGACCTTGACGGAGGCGCGGTTCGTGACGACAAAGCCAACACGGCGCTGATTGCCGTTCTTGTCACGTTCGACTTTGGGGTGAACCTGAAAGAGCTCTGTCTGGATGTCCTTTTCAGGCAGTCCTTGGCCTTGGATCGCTTCCAGCACCCGCGCCATATCTTTTCGGACCTGCACCAACACGGGGTCCAGCTCCACGCCGTCCCGGCTGACTTCGACGGAAATCCTGGCGACATCCGGTACCGTGAAGACTTTCCCCTGTCCCTGGACCGTCAGGGTACGCTCTTTCTTGTCACTGTCAGCAAACCCAAAAGCGGAAACCCCAAGCACGACCCACGCGAGCATGACAAGCTGTGTTTTCATCCTTGATCCTCCTTGTTCTGTGCGCGAAACGCTTCGTAGAGCAAAACAGCGGCCGCCGCCGCGACATTGAGCGACTGCACCGGCCCCTTCATGGGGATCTGAAGGCATGCGTCCGACACCTTGTCCCAGGCGGAAGAGATCCCTTTGGCTTCCTGACCCACAACCATGGCCCAAGGCTGGGTCCAATCGAGTCGATCATAACGAAGAACCTTTTGGCTCGTCTCCAGCGGCGTCGTCACGATCTGATAACCGGCCTTGCGCAGCATCGACACAATTTTCTCAACCGGCACATGCTCCAGGATCGGCACGCGCAACGAGGACCCCATCGCGCCGCGCAGGGCCTTGGGGCAATAGAGATGCACGGTTTTCGGGGTCGTCACGATACCCGCGGCGCCCGCGGCGTCCGCCGTGCGGATGATGGAGGCGGCGTTGCCGGGGTCCTGAAGAGCGTCCAGAATCAGGACCGGGGCTGGCTTGCGGGCGAAGATCTCCTCCCACGACCACAGCGGCTCGCGACCGATGGCGAGGAGACCTTGGGGATTTTCGACATCCGAGATGGCGCGAAACATCGCTTCCGAAACTTTGACGACCCGCGTGGTCTTGGCGAGAATCGGCTCCAGGAACGAAATCTGGGGAAATTCTTCGCTCACCACAAGGATCTCCAACTTGCAGTTGGCGTTCACCGCCTCATGGATCAGCCGGGGCCCTTCCAGAAACAAGAGCGGTGAATCCCGATCGTCCCGTATGTTGATGATTTCCTTGATCAGGGGATTCTGGCGGCTGGAGATGACATCGGGGTCTTGTCTGGAAGGTGGCGGCGTAGGCTGAGGTTTCGGCCGTGGCATGCGAGGTATCAGGGAAGCTCGGTATGGCCCATCAGGGTGCGGTCGCATTCGCGCGCCGCGCCCCGGCCTTCGTTGATGGCCCAGACCACGAGCGACTGCCCGCGGCGCGCGTCCCCCGCGGCGAAAACGCGTGGTACGCTTGTCGAATACCTGCCGTAGTCCGCTTTGATGTTGGACCGGGGGTCCTGCTCGATCTTGAGCGCCTTGAGCAACGGATCCTCTGGACCGAGGAAACCCATTGCTAGGAGCACGAGCTGTGCCGGCCAGACTTTCTCAGATCCAGGCACCTCTTTGATTTGGAATTGACCTGTGGGACCCTTCACCCACTCCACTCCGACGGTATGGATCGCTTTCAGATTCCCTTGAGCGTCTCCTTCGAACCGCTTGGTTGAAATCGAGTAAACGCGAGGATCTTGGCCGTAGCGGGCCGCCGCTTCCTGTTGCCCATAATCGATGCTATAGATTTTGGGCCACTGCGGCCAGGGGTTGTCGGCCGCGCGCGCGAGCGGCGGCTTCGGCAGAATCTCAAACTGGACGAGACTCCGACACCCATGCCGAAGCGAAGTTCCAACGCAATCGGTGCCTGTGTCGCCACCGCCAATCACAATGACATCCTTGTCTTTGGCCGAAATAAACTTTCTGTCCTTGTGGCCTGAGTCTAAGAGACTTTGCGTATTGGCGCGCAAGTATTCCATCGCGAAGTAAATGCCTTTGAGATCCCGTCCCGGCACGGAGAGATCCCGGGGCTTGGTCGCGCCGGTACACAGGACCACCGCGTCAAACTCGGTGAGAAGCTTCTCCGCGGGAAGGTTCTTCCCGACTTCGGTGTTCACCACAAAGGTAATGCCTTCCTGTTCCATGAGACGCACACGGCGCTGGACAGACTCTTTATCGAGCTTCATGTTGGGGATGCCATACATGAGAAGTCCCCCGATGCGGTCGGCGCGCTCGTAGACCGTCACCCGATGTCCCGCCTTGTTGAGCTGTGCCGCGCAGGAAAGGCCCGCGGGGCCCGATCCCACCACCGCAACCTTCTTGCCGGTACGCTTGGCGGGAGGCTCGGGTGTCACCCATCCCGAAGCGAATCCTTTTTCAATAATGGAGTATTCAATATTTTTGATCGTAACGGGTGGACTATTGATCCCGAGCACGCAGGCGGCCTCGCAAGGGGCCGGGCAGACGCGGCCGGTGAATTCCGGGAAATTGTTCGTTTTATGAAGGCGCTCCAAGGCTTCCTGCCAGAGATTCTTGTAAATCAGATCGTTCCACTCCGGGATGAGGTTGTTGATCGGGCATCCCGAGGCCATGCCGGCGATCAAGGTGCCCGTGTGGCAGAACGGCACGCCGCAATCCATGCAGCGCGAACCCTGGGTCCGAAGCTTCTCCTCGGACATAGGATGATGGAATTCCTTCCAATCGCGTGTCCTCTCTTCGGGAGGGCGATCGGTTGGAAGTTCCCGCTGAAATTCTAAAAACCCAGTAGGTTTACCCATGATGAAGTCCCGCGTCCCGCGTCTCGAGTCCCGCGTCCTGTGTCTTGAGTCCCGCGTCCTGTGTCTTGAGCCCCGCGTCCCGCGTCTCGAGTCCCGCGTCCTGTGTCTTGAGTCCCGCGTCCCGCGTCTCGAGTCCCGCATCGGAATCTCGGAATTTGACACCTTTATATTCAGAACTGGCCAGATATTGCATGAGACTTCCGATCTTGCGCGCAGCATGATCCGCCATTTCCATAAGATCTTGGAATTTCTCGTCCTTTAAATATCCTGCGTCAAAAGCGGCATAAAGCTGCGCCTTCATTTCACCGATGGAGCCTTTTGCTACGGAGAGAAATTGCCGGAACTCTTTGTCTCCACCTCGCTCAAAACCTTCCGCAATATTTGACAGCGCTGATATGGCCGCCTTCCGGATCTGATCTCGAAGCGGAAAATCTCGAGCAAACTCGTTACGAGACGTGACCTCATAGATCGATTTCATAAGGGCACGGCAAATCTGCCATGCTTCAATATCTTCAAATTTTTCGAACTTGGCCATTCTCTTTCACTTGACTCGGGACGCAGGACGCGAGACACGGGACATTAGTTGCCGCCCACCCTTGCCACATCTTTTACATTTTCCTGAAAAGCAGCCATGATGGCTTCTTCTCCGGAGAGTCCCTGGGAACGAACGCGTTTTTCGGCTTCCAGCACGCGCTGATAGTCCTTGGGAATCACCTTGACGAATTTCGGCACCATGGCGCTCCAGGAAGCAAGGACCCGTTCGGCCACGGCGCTCTTCGTGTAGGTCGCATGACGCTCGATCATCGCTTTGACTTCGGCGATTTCGTTCGTATCGCTGAGCGCTTCCAAAATCACCATTTGTTTGTTGCACCGGACCGGGAAGGTCCCCTGCGTGTCGAGAATATACGCGATACCTCCGGACATGCCCGCCGCAAAGTTTCGGCCGGTGGGGCCCAGGATCACCACGCGCCCGCCCGTCATGTATTCACAACCATGGTCGCCCACCGCTTCGACCACGGCCCGCACACCGGAGTTGCGCACGCAGAAGCGCTCGCCCGCAACGCCTCGGATATAAGCCTCCCCCGCTGTCGCGCCGTAGAAAGCGACGTTGCCAATAATGATGTTTTCTTCGGGAACAAAGGAAGAGCCCTTGGGAGGATAAACGATGAGCTTCCCGCCGGACAAGCCCTTGCCGAAATAGTCGTTGGTGTCGCCTTCCACCTCCAGCGTCATCCCCGGAGGGATAAAGGCGCCAAAACTTTGACCAGCGGAACCCTGAAAGAGGAGGTGAATGGTGTCTTCTTTCAAGCCCTGGGGACCGTAACGACGGGTAATGTCACTGCCCACCATGGTGCCGACCACGCGGTTCACGTTTTTAATCGGGAGGGTCGCCTTCACCTTCTCCCCCCTCTCAAGGGCGGGTTTACAGAGGTCCAAAAGCTTTGTCCTGTCGAGCGCCTGATCCAGGCCATGGTTCTGGGCCACCTGCTGGTAGCGGCCCACTTCCGGACCCATGGGAACCTGGTAGAGGATCTTGGAGAAATCAAGGCCCTTGGCTTTCCAGTGATCGATGGCGTCTCTCATTTTGAGCTTATCCACGCGCCCCACCATCTCGTTGATCGTGCGAAAACCCAGCTGCGCCATGATCTCGCGCATGTCCCGGGCGATAAAGCGCATAAAGTTCACGACATGATCAGGATCCCCCGTGAAGAGCTTGCGAAGTTCAGGGTTTTGGGTGGCGACGCCGACCGGGCAAGTGTCCAAGTGACACACGCGCATCATGACGCATCCCATGACGACGAGCGGACCCGTAGCAAATCCGTATTCTTCCGCACCCAAGAGGGCCGCCACGACCACATCGCGGCCCGTCTTGAGCTGACCGTCGGTTTCCACCACAATCCGGTCTCGCAGCTTGTTTAAGACAAGCGTCTGATGGGTTTCGGCAAGCCCCAGCTCCCAGGGCAGGCCCGCGTACTTGATGGACGTTTGGGGCGAGGCGCCCGTTCCTCCGTCGTGGCCCGAGATGAGGACCACATCCGCGTGGCCCTTGGCCACGCCCGCCGCGACGGTTCCTACACCCACTTCCGACACCAACTTGACGTTGATGCGCGCCTGGGGATTGGCGTTCTTCAAATCGTGAATGAGCTCCGCCAGGTCTTCGATGGAGTAAATGTCATGGTGAGGGGGCGGTGAAATGAGCCCGACGCCAGGAGTGGAGTGCCGGACTTTGGCGATCCAAGGATAGACTTTTCTCCCCGGGAGCTGGCCGCCCTCGCCGGGCTTGGCCCCTTGCGCCATCTTGATCTGGAGCTCGACGGCATTCACGAGATATTGGCTCGTCACGCCAAAGCGCCCGGAGGCCACTTGTTTGATGGCGCTCTTTTTGGAATCGCCGTTCGGCAGAGGTTTATAACGCTCGGGGTCCTCGCCGCCTTCGCCTGTATTGGATTTTCCTCCAAGGCGGTTCATCGCGATCGCGAGCGTCTCATGGGCTTCTTGGCTGATGGAGCCATACGACATCGCCCCCGTTTTAAAACGCTTCACGATGGCCTCCACCGGCTCCACCTGGTCAATGGGGATGGGGCTGCCATTCTGGAAGTCCATCAGGCCGCGCAGGGTGGCCAGGCGCGTCGCCTGACCGTTAATCAGGGAGGCATACTTCTGATAAAGCTCGTAATTGTTGGTGCGGCAGGCGGTCTGCAAGTAGTGGATGGATTCGGGATTAAAAAGGTGATGCTCGCCCTCTTTTCGCCACTGATATTTACCACCAGGTTCCAAGGTCTTCGTGCCCGCGACGCCATAATCGGGGAAGGCGTGCCGGTGACGCATTTCCACTTCCCTGGCAAGCGCTTCGAGATCCGCACCTCCAATACGCGATGGGGTCCAGCAGAAATACTTATCGATCACGCTTTGATCAAGGCCGATCGCTTCAAAGATCTGAGCGCCGGAGTAGCTCTGGATGGTGGAGATCCCCATCTTGGAAATGACCTTCAGGACCCCTTTGGCGGCCGCCTTGGCGTAATTCTTGACGGCCTTCTTATGGTCGATGTCGCTGGAGAGCATGCCCTGGCGTCTCATGTCATCGAGAGACTCGAGGGCCAGATACGGGTTGATCGCGCTGATGCCGTAGCTGACGAGGAGCGCAAAGTGATGCACCTCACGCGGCTCACCCGATTCCAAGATGATCCCGACCCGCGTGCGCGTCCCGCGGCGGATCAAGTGGTGATGAAGGCCCGCGCACGCGAGGAGCGCCGGAACCGCGGCGTTCTCGCGGTCCATCGTGCGGTCGGAGAGAATCACAATATTGATGTGGTCCTCGATCGCGCGGTCGACATCCGCGAAGAGTTTGTCGAGGGCCTCTGCCAGGCCCTTGCCGCCAGAGCGCACGGGATACACCATGGGGAAGACCCGTGAGCGGAACCAAGGGTGGTTGACGTGGACGAGTTTGTAGAACTCCTCATCCGTGAGAATCGGGGATTTGAGCTCGATTTGCCTCGCGCTCTCGGGCCGGGGGTCTAAGAGGTTCCCTTCGGGGCCAATGCCAGTTTCAGAACCTGTCACAATCTCCTCGCGAATACCGTCGATCGGGGGATTGGTCACCTGGGCAAAGAGCTGCTTGAAGTAATCGTAGATGAGCTTCGGCTTATCGGAAAGAACAGCCAGCGGCGTATCGTCGCCCATGGAACCAACTGCTTCCACGGCGCTCTCGGCCATCGGCGCCATGACCACCCGCAAGTCCTCGAAGGTATACCCAAAAGCCTGCTGACGCAGAAGCATCGTCGGGTGATCGGGTTCGGGAATTTCCGGAGGCTCGGGGAGGTCTTCGAGCTTCACGAGATTTTCCTTGAGCCACAGGCGATAGGGTTTCTCGGTGCAGATCTTGCGCTTGATCTCTTCATCGGCGATGATGCGCTTCTCGACCGTATCGATCAGGAACATGCGGCCTGGCTGGAGCCGCCCTTTGTGGAGGATTTTCTCAGGCGGGATATCCAGCACACCGACTTCAGAGGCCATCACGACCAGATCATCTTGGGTCACATAGTACCGGGAGGGTCTGAGGCCATTGCGGTCAAGGACCGCGCCCACCTGCAGGCCGTCCGTAAACGCGATCGAAGCCGGGCCGTCCCAGGGTTCCATCAGGCAGGAGTGGTATTCGTAAAAGGCTTTTTTCTCATCCGACATGTTTTCGTGGTGCTGCCAGGGCTCCGGGATCATCATCATCATGGCGTGAGCCAGCGAGCGCCCACCCAGGGCCAAGAACTCGAGGACATTGTCGAAAATGGCCGAGTCGGAACCATCCATGCGAATCACGGGAATGATTTTTTTGAGATCGTCGCCAAAAAGATCGGATTGGCACAAGGCTTGCCGCGTGAACATCCAGTTGACGTTGCCGCGGAGCGTATTAATTTCACCGTTATGGGCGATGTAGCGGTAGGGATGAGCGCGGTCCCAACTGGGAAAGGTGTTCGTGGAAAACCGGGAATGGACAAGAGCAAGTGCCGAGTCCATGGCGGGGTCCTGCAAGTCCGGGAAGTATTCCGGCACCTGATTGGAGATGAGCATCCCTTTGTAAACGAGCGTCCGATGGGAGAGGCTGGCGATGTAGAACGAGTAGCCGCCTTGCCAGCCCGAGTAGCGGATGGCGGCTTCGACGCGCTTTCGAATGACGTAGAGCTTGCGCTCAAAGGCCATGTCCTCCTTCAGCTTGGAGGAACGGCCGATAAAAAACTGTTTAAACGAGGGTTCCGCCGCTTTGGCCGTGGCGCCGATCATCGCGTTGTTGGTGGGGACGGCTCTCCAGCCGAGGAACTTCTGCCCTTCTTCCGCCACAATCGCTTCCACGCGCTTTTGGCACTCTTTTTGGTCTTCGGCGCCCTTGGGAAGAAAGGCCATGCCCACCCCATACTCGCCGGTGGAGGGCAGCGCAAAACCGGAGGCTTTCGCTTGCTTATGAAGGAAGGCGTGCGGGACCTGGATCAGGATCCCGGCGCCATCCCCCGTGTTTTCCTCGCAGCCGCAGGCGCCTCGGTGGCGCAGGTTATCGAGCGCCTGGAGCGCCTGCTGTACAATCTTGTGGGACTTCCGGCCCTGAATATCGACGACAAAACCCGTCCCGCAGGCGTCTTTTTCAAACGCCGGGTCGTAGAGCCCTTGTTTGTGCGGACAACGGTTCGTCATGGGATTAATGAGGGGATTCGCTAGAACTCGACGCTGAGGCAGGCGGTCCCTGTAGCGCTCGATTATATATAAAAACCTCCGGCAGCTGGCTCGAAGCCTGCTGCCGGAGGTTGGTCTTACAAACGTCCTAGTTTAAGGCGTCTTCTCCGCGTTCACCGGTGCGAATACGCAGGGCATCCGCGACATCCGTCACGAAGATTTTGCCATCTCCGATCTTTCCGGTCTGCGCGGTTGCCGCGATCGTTTTCACAATAGAGGCAAGGTCCTTATCCGACACAATCACTTCGACCTTGATCTTGGGAAGCAGGTCCACTTTATACTCCTGCCCGCGCCAGTTTTGAGAGATCCCCTTTTGCTTGCCGTGACCTTCAATTTCGGTCACCATGACACCCGGGCATCCCGCCTTTTTTAAGGCGTCCAGCACCGGCCCAATACTTTCTGGCCTTAGAATCGCTTCAATTCTTTTCATCGCAGACTCCCTTCCATCACATGTGTCGCAATTCTCCGTGCGACGGGCTGTGTTTGCGGCACAGCCACGAAGTGGCTCATCGCCGGTTTGCGAGTGACGAATTCCGGGTAGGCGCTGTTGCCATGTTCCCCGATATCCAATCCCTCAATTTCTTCTTCGGCCGTCACCCGGATGCCCATCGTTTTATCGATCACCTGCCATACAATATACGACAGGATAAACGTGAACAATCCGACCGACACAACGCCTGTCAGCTGTGCCATGAGCAGCTTGGTTCCTCCTCCAAAGAAGAGACCATTGCCCGTCGTGTTCGGAATGAACTGATCTTGGGCAAACAAGCCGACAAAGATCGTCCCGAGCACGCCATGGACCAAGTGTACCGCAAGCGCTCCTACCGGATCATCCACTTTGATTTTGTCAAAGAAGAGGACGCCGATCACGACCGTGACGCCTGCGATCGCGCCAATGATGGCCGAACTCGTCACGCTCACATAAGCACAGGGAGCCGTGATGGCCACCAGGCCCGCCAAACAACCGTTGATCGACATGCCCAGGTCGGGCTTGCCGATGAGGTAGGTGGAAGCAAGGGTCGAAGTGAGCAGAGCCATGGCCGCTGCCGTATTGGTCGTCACACAAATACGGGCAATGTCCCCGGGTATGACGGCCATCGTGGACCCGGGATTAAACCCGAACCACCCCAACCAAAGAATGAGAGCTCCGATGACGCCGGAGGTCAGGTTATGGCCAGGAATGGCATTCACCGACCCGTCCTTTCCATACTTGCCAAAGCGAGGTCCCAGGACAAGCACTCCCGCCAAAGCCGCCCAACCGCCGACCGAGTGAACGACGGTCGATCCCGCGAAGTCCCACATCCCCTTGGCGGCCAACCACCCGGCTCCCCAGATCCAGTGGCCGACGATCGGGTAGATCACGCCCACCAAGACCAGCGTGAAGAGGATGAAGGTTTTGTATTTGATGCGTTCCGCCACAGCACCTGATACGATCGTTGCGGCTGTACCCGCAAAGACCAGCTGAAAGAAGAACTTCGCCAGGAAAGGCACCGTAGCCCAACTGATCGCGTTATAAGCCCCTTGGTAGGCAGCCCCGGAAGCGGGGCTGTTGTCCGCGCCACCCAGGAACCAAAGGCCATTCAATCCTAGGAAGCCGTTCCCATTGCCAAACATCAGTCCCCAGCCGATAATCCAAAAGGCCAAAGAAGAAGCGGCAAAGACAATGAAGTTCTTGGAGAGAATGTTGACAGCGTTCTTCGCCCGGCAGAAACCCGACTCCACCATGGCGAAACCCAGATTCATAAAGAATACGAGCATGGCGGTGATCAAAACCCACATCGTATCCATCATGACCTTGTGGTCTCCCAAGGACGCCGTCAGGGTTGACACTTGTGCGGCTAAGTCAACGGCCGGCGGGGCCTCTGTGGCGATGACCGATGACGCCAGCGCCAGGAGCATTCCTCCCACCATCCACAACAACCTCTTCTCCATACGGGTGTGCCATTTCATAGATTTACTCCTCCTTTTAATGTCGTTTCGAGACTCGCCTATGGGCTGGCATGCCGTCGTGGGATGCTGGGTGAGGGTACGTCCAAGCGGCGCCCCTTGAAAATAAAAAACCCCGGTCTGCTGACAGCTCGACCGAGGCCTCTATGCCGCTAAATGCTTCTTCCCTTCGTTGGGACGGCATTAGGATACGTGATCCGCGCCGCTCAGGTCAAGTATTTTTTCCGGCAGGTACCTTGTGGGGAAAGGGGACGGGAACTATTGTTCTTCTAATTTGTACTATCCCCTGTGCGCACCAGCGACTTATTCTCCGCATGAAAGGACCCCGATCCCTATGAATTCGTTCTTATTGGAAAAGTTTGATCTTCATGGCCTCCCTTTGGCGAACCGAGTCGTGATGGCGCCTATGACCCGCTCAAGAGCAACGGCCGGTCATATCCCCACACCCATCATGGCGGACTATTACCGCCAGCGCTCAAGCGCCGGGCTCCTCATCTCAGAAGCCATAGCCGTCTCGCTCCAGGGGTGCGGCTACCCCAATATTCCAGGGCTCTGGAACCAGGAACAGGTCCTGGCTTGGAAACAAGTGACGGACGCGGTGCATGCGGCTGGGGGCAAGATTTACGCCCAACTTGTGCATACAGGACGCATCGCGCACCGGACGTTAATTAACGAACAGCCGGTGTCCTCCAGCGCCCTGCCTCCCCAAGGCCAGGTGATGGCCGCTGACTATTCGATGCAGCCCTACGAAGCCCCACGGTCGTTGAAGGACACAGAACTTCCAGGCATTGTAGAGCAGTTCCGACGAGCCGCGAGTAACGCCAAAGCCGCCGGCTTTGACGGCGTCGAGCTTCACGCGGCCAACGGATATCTCTTGGACCAGTTCCTGCGGGACGGCGTCAACACGCGCAGCGGTCCCTATGGGGGATCTGCCGAGAACCGCGCCCGTTTGTTGGTGGACGTGACGCAAGCGGCAATCGCCGCTTTGGGGGAACACCGCGTAGGCATTCGGCTCTCCCCCTATAGCAGCTTTAACAGCATGAGCGACTCCCAACCCATGAATACGTTCACCAAGGCCATTGCCCTCTTGAATCAACTCCCCTTAGCCTACCTGCATATGTTAGAGGCCTATAGCGGTCCCATGGCGGCCGACCCCTCCCTGCCGCGCGTGACCGAATCGATACGCAAGATCTTCCCAGGAGCCATCATCATCAATGGGGGACTGACCCAAGCCCTTGGCGAGAGCCTTCTCTCCAAGGGTGTTGCTCAATTGGCTTGTTACGGAGCGCCGTTCATCTCCAACCCTGACTTAGTCGAGCGCTTTCGGCAAGGCAAGCCGCTCGCCCAACCCGATCCTTCGACGTTTTACGGCGGTTCGGAAAAGGGCTATACAGACTATCCCACGAGCAATTGACCGCAGGCGGCCTGGCCTTTCGGAACCGGAGCTGGAACGCGCGCGAGTGATTTAGTATGTTCAGTTCATCCAACAGAGGAGTTGGCGCGCGCCAGCTCCTATTTTATTTATGGAAACGGTTCATCTTTCTCCGCGCAAATTCATCATCGGCTGCGCCTTTGCCGCGAGCGCCTTATTTCTTGCGGGCTTCGCGGGGTGGACCCGTCCCGCTTGGGTGGCGATCGAACTCTTCGCCACGATTCTTGGCCTTTTTCTTTTAGGATCCTTCCGCTACCAACTCGACAAAAATGCCCTCACCTATGGCATGGGGATGGTCATTTTGGGGACCTTCCTTCCGCTGTGGTGGCCTGCTTCTTCCTTAAAAGAAACTCTGGCACAGCGCGGGCCTGCCGCCCTCGCTGATTTCACCCACCATCACTTCCTCACGCTCCAAGGTCTCGAAGGCCTCTTCCACGCCGATACCATGCTCTTTATCCTGGGGCTGACCTTCTTTGTGTCGGTGATCGCCCAAACGCGACTCCTGGAGACGATCAGCGGCAACATCCTGCGCCGTCAAAAAGGACGGGTCTTCAGGACCGTGGCTCTGCTGGCGGTGATCGTGGCCGCCAGTTCCGGCGTCTTAGACGGCGTGTCCATGATCGGCCTCATGATCCGAACCTTGGTGATTATCCTGGCTTTGGGACGCGCCCAGGAAAAGGACATGATCTTTGCTGTGATCGTTTCGACGGTCATCACCACGGTGAGCGGGATGTGGATGGCTTACGGAGAACCGCCCAACCTCATCATGAAAGCCAACCTATACCCCCACCTCGACAACGCCTTCTTCCTGCGCTACTGCCTGCCGGTGGCGGTCGGAAGCTACCTGATTGTCGTATGGAACCTTCGGAAACGCCTCGGCCGTCGTAGGATCAACATGGCGGCCCAAGACATCCTCGACACGCATAACGCCGACTTGCGCTTTCTGCAAGCCAGCCGTCACGGTGAAGTCTTAACCCCCGTGGGTCTTCTGGATGCCCACAAGGAAGAATTGGGCGAACGCTTCGCCTCCCTTCAGCACCGGGTGCTCCAGGGTGAGCCTTTGGGTGAAGCGCTCCTCGAAGAACGGGTGCCTCCGGGGCTGCGCCGGAAACTTCTCGGTCACTTTGTCTCGGAAGAGCTCGCCAAGCCCCTGGAAGAGCATTATGAACACCTTCTACAAAACCGGGATCTCCCTCGGGACGCCTCGGAGATCAAAGTGCGGCAAGCCATCGAGGCCGCCGCCAGGCCGCGACTCGACGCTCAAAAGATAGGCGCCTTGTCCTTCATCCCCTTTGTAGGGCTTTTAATTGCCCATGCCGTCAACCACGACATCCCTCTCTTTATTGCTTCCTTCGCGGGGTTTGTCGTGGCCTTCTTAGGGATCTATGCCATTCCCAAAATGAGGGCCCTCGCGCTTCGGGATGCCGCGCACGAGTTCAAGGAATACCTGTTTCTCTTCCCTTTGTTCCTCTCCATCGCATTCTTGCAGCGCATGGGCTTCTTTGATCGTCTTGCACACCTCCTTCAGGACGGGATCTCGCGGTGGGGAGCTTCTCATGTCGCTTACTTCCAGTACTGGGGCGCGACTTTCCTTTCCGCAATCCTCGACAACAATGTGGTCGCGGATTTTGCCGCGCGGGCGCTGCATGGCCTCGACGTCGGGTTGCTCCATCTTTTTGCGATGGCGCAGATAGCGGGCTACGCGGTCGGCGGATGCTGGACACACATCGGCTGCGCGCAGTCGGTCGTGGCGTACGCCTTTATCCGCAAGGAGATCAATCCCCGCTACACTCCCCTCCAATGGATTAAGGCCATGACCTGGGTGGTTCTTCAGCTGAGCGCTTTTGTGACGCTCGTCATCTACCTCGAAGGCTGGCTCCTCAACCGCTAGACTCATAGAAGAGGACTTTCATTCGTATTGTCCTCCGCTGGAGAGGTGGTCTGCTCGTTCCATTCGGCTTGTCCCCCCAGAAGACTGGGGGGTACGCCCCTCAGGCTCCGACTCCTCACACAACTCCTCGCCCCCCGGACCCCCCAGTTTAAGTGGACGGGGGGCTTCGTCGTCCCGCCCACTTTATAAGCGCCGGAGGCGTGGGTAGAGTCGACAGCCCCGGCCTCTTAGTCATTCATGAGAAGCGGGGCGAACAGTGTTCGGAGAACCGTCTCCGCCTTCGGGGCTCAAGCCTCAAGTCACTCGCATGCCCGCCTCTCCAGCGGAGGGCCTGGCAGATTCCGGTGAACGATTTGGCGTTTTGAGCCAGCTCCTTGAGGACGCCATGACCGAACTGTCCACCCCACTTTCCTATACCGATATAAGGATGGGGCGGTCCCGACGATAACGCTCTTATGCGCTTATCAGGAGGACGAGGCCGACGCCGTCCCCCATCCACTTAACATAGGGGGCCTGGGGGACAAGGAGTTGTGAGGTCTGTCCGAAAGGAGCTGGCGACATGCTGCGTTCCTCTGAGACGGTGCGCATGGCAAAACGCCACGGAGTGAACGGTGTCTGCCAGGCCCTACGCTGGAGCGGAGATACCTTTCCTTCGCCTGGTATGCTGGATGCTAGAATGATCGCGTGAAACTGGCGACGTTTAACGCGAATTCGATCCGGATGCGCCAGAATGCGATCCTCGACTGGCTCCAACAACATCAACCCGACGTCCTCTGCGTACAGGAAACCAAAGTCCAGGACCACCAATTCCCGCAAGAGCCTTTTGATGAGGCCGGCTACTACGTCGCCTTTCGCGGCATGAAGTCTTATAACGGCGTGGCGATCTTGAGTCGGACAAAGCCCGAATCCGTCCGTTTTGGTTTGGGCGACGGTCCCGATTCGGACGAACCGCGGCTCGCGCACGCCCAATTTGCAGCCTTTTCTGTCGTGAACACGTACATTCCGCAAGGCCATCTCTTGGAGTCTCCCAAATACGCGTATAAACTGGAATGGTTTAAACGACTCCGGACCTACTTTGCGAAGCATCTCAAACCGGACGACCCCGTCATCTGGTGCGGCGACATGAATGTCGCCCCGCGCGACCTCGATGTCCATCATCCCGAAGAGCATCGGGATCACGTCTGCTTTCATGAAGACGCCAAACGGGCCTACGCCGATACGCTAAGCTGGGGATTTGAGGACGTGTTCCTGAAGCTCCATCCCGGCAAGCAGCAGTTCACCTTCTGGGACTACCGCTTCCGCTCCGGCGGCAAAACCGCTCTGGAAGCCAACCTCGGCTGGCGCATCGACCATATCCTGGCCACCCGGCCCCTCGCCGAGCGCTGCACGAAAGTCGAAGTGGACACGGCTCCCCGCCAAGCCCCGCAAGCCTCCGACCACACCTTCCTCTGGGCCGAATTCGATCGCTAGCCCCGGAACTTCGGCACTCCAGAATGTCGGCGTTCCTGAACATCGGCGATAGGTACTCTTTTACATGAGGTCCTCCACTCCCCGCCTCTCTGGCTTGCCGATACTCCGGGGGGCCGCCTTTCTGGGCTGCCGCCTCTCCAGAATTTAAAAAAGTCGTGAATATTTTCCGGTGTTTTGCATCTAAGGGAGAGGAGGATTCGTCCGTATGGGCTTGTAATGCAATGTATATACACATACAATCAAGGGGAAAGTCGTGAGGGTTGTCTGCTTCAGGTGGGACTCGGAGAATATCGGGCACGTCTTGCGCCACGGGATAAGCCAGGACGAAGTAGATGAAACCCTTCAAGAGCCGTATCGTATGGTGAGATCTTATTCAGGACTGTATATGCTTTACGGCAGGACCAGCGCAGGGCGGTATGTCTCAGCCGCTATCAAGATGCTCGGCAACGGACTTGCCCGAGTTATTACGGCCCTCGATATGACCTACACGGAACGAAAACGCTATCAACAACTCCTATGAAAAGATTGAAACCACTACCCAATAAGATTCCGAAATTCAAGTCCTATGAAGAAGAGGCCAACTTCTGGGACACGCATGACACTTCGTCCCTTATGAAAAAAGAAAACCTTGTCAAGGTAGAGTTTGCTCGTCCGATGAAACACCTTATCTCTATTCGGGTCGACCTTAGTTTACTCGAAGGATTGCGTACGATGGCGGCAAGAAAACATATGCCCTACCAAACCCTCATCCACTCCATCCTGGCCGAAAAACTCGAGGAATGGCACAAAAAGAGCGCTTAAAAAGTGAAACTCCGCAGGCACAAGGCCTGCGGCATCTCTGCCCTCACCCCACCCTCTCCCGCGTGCACGCGGGAGAGGGAGAGGCCGAGCGCAGCAAGAGCCGAGGGTGAGGGCACGGTCGTATGACGGCGCCTCCTCCGCACCCGCAAGGAGTGCGGTATCCGGCAAAGGAACAGAAAATGAAGGGTGCCAGGAAAGGCGCCTGAGCTTGTCATGAAACATAACGTCACCGTTTTCGGCGTAGACGGCCATCCTCCCGATCAACCCCTGCCAGCGACACTGGAGTGGGTGTTCGATCACGCCCTGGTGGAAGTCTCCGGAAAGCCTTCCATGCGCCTCCCCTTATCAGGACTCGAACTCCAACTTGGAGGAGCTGAGAAAAACCAGATTATTCTCTGTTCACGTCATCCAAAAGGAGTGCGCGTCTACCTTGGACCCGATGCGGAACGCGGTTTGGACGATATCGCGCATCCTGCTCTTTACCCGATGAAAGACCGGATCCGTGAGATGCGCCTCGGACGATTCACATCCCGATGGAAGTACCGGGTCCGCTTCGGACTCACGCTGGCGGGAGGGTCGATTGCCCTTTTCATCGCGTATCGTGTGCTCCTCTTTTCCGCAGCAAACCTTATGCCGGTGGCCTGGGAGAAGAAGCTGGGCCACTACCTTGGAAAAGGCTTTGAGATGCAGGCTGTTCAAGACGCTTTTGTTCAAGATCAAATTGAACGGCTGGGAAAGCAGGTCGCGGGGAGCGAGACGCTCCTGCGCTACGATTTCCGTTTTCGCGTGGTCCCCAAGAAGACCGTGAACGCCTTTGCAGTTCCAGGAGGCTCTATTTACGTTCATACGGGTTTGATCGAAGCGGCCGAAACACCCGAAGAGCTGGCGGGTGTCCTGGCCCATGAGATTCAACATGTCTTGGAGCGCCACTCGCTGCACCAAATCGTGAACAAGTACGGTTTTAGCCTGCTCCTCGATGCTCTCTTGAGTGGAAGCCGCGCGGCTGAACTCCTTTCCGACCTGTCCGATCTCCAGTTTTCTCGCAGCCAGGAAAAAGAAGCGGATCTCGGCGGGCTGGAACTCCTGAGAAAAGCTCAGCTTGGAGGATCAGGCATGGTCCGGTTCTTTGAGCGAACAGGGACAAGCAGTCAACAGGGTTGGCTTCAGTACTTTTCCACGCACCCAGCGGACCAGAATCGCGCGCTCTACCTGAAGGAAGCCCTGAAGACATTGCCGCCCACCACGCGGGCACCCGCCATCCATTGGGAAGATTTCAAAAGACGTTGCAAAAGCTTTCAACCACCCGCGACGAAGTAAACCTAACTTTGCCGGCCTTCTATAGCCGAGAGCAGCAGCATGGCCGCCACCATCACCCGGGGATCGATCTGCCCGGCTCCCGAAGGCAGAACGTTCATCGTCATCTTCATGGTCAGGAAGCTGATGTGGCGATGGAAGTGAGCCACCGGCTGACCGTTGACGGTCGCGTGGTAATGTTGCGGCATGAGGCTCCACAAAAATCGTCGAATGAGTGCCAACAGCCAGCTATCTTCCTCAATCGTCCCGATGGGCTGGTCATCAAAGTTCAGGATGGCCCATTCATCACGAATCATGGACTTGATGCCTTTTCGACGCAGCGTTCCGATGCGCTGATTCGTGGCAGGGTCCATCACATCATAGGTTGCCCCGAAATCAAGGATGCGCCGGGCCTTCATCACCATCGCCTCTTGGGTCATCGCTTCATCGAAGAAAATGCGGAGATCTTCCTTTAACTTGAACGCTTTCATCTTCGCGAAAAGAATCGGAGCCCCTTGCGGGTCCATGATACGGAACTCGGTATGAAACATGGAAAACAGTTTTTGCTGTAACACATAGTGAGGATGAGACCAGATCGTTGTGCTCATGGATGGCTCCTCTCGTCGTATTTCAAATGACCCAGCAAGTCTAGGAGTAGCGCCATGGGCTGTCAATGGCTATTTGCCCTAAAGAGGTTCTCGAGCGGAATGACCGGGCACGGCAGCCAAGCCTCCGATCTCGCCTTCCTCTGGGCCGAATTTCTCATTTAGCTCGATTCACCCAAATATCGTGAATATTTCTCTGTTTTTTGCATCTAAGAGATAGAGAGACTTTCATCGCGCAAGGGAGACATGGCATTGAACTTACGATTCGAGTGGGATTCTGAGAAAGCCAGAAGCAATCGAAAGAAGCATGGGGTGTCTTTTGAAGAGGCAAGCACGGTATTCGGCGACCCGCATTCGATGACAATCCCTGATCCGCTACACTCCATTTACGAAGATCGTTTTGTCATAATAGGCCTGTCGTACCGGCTTCGAACTGTGGTGGTCGTCGTCCACACTGAAAATGGGAATGCTGTCAGAATCATCTCAGCGCGGGAAGCATCACGACACGAAAAGGCCATTTATGAAGAAGGTTAAAATGAAACATTCAGAAATGCTTCGCGAATATGATTTCCGCAAGGGGACGCGAGGGAAATACGCTAAGCGCTATGCTCGTGGGACCAATATCATTGTTCTTGAGCCTGGCATAGCGAAACTCTTTCCAGACTCCAAGTCGGTCAACAACGCTCTGCGCGCTCTCGCTCATGCGATACGCCGCCAATCCAAGAGAGACTAATTTCCGATTTGCCCAGTTATAATGACCAGCCTATGGAAATGAACATTCTGGTGTTGCCGGGAGACGGCATTGGGGTCGAGGTGACCCGCGAGGCCGTCCGGGTCCTGGAGCGCGTCGCGTCCAAGTTTGGACACAAGCTTTCCCTTAAGGAAGGCCTGCTCGGCGGGATCGCCATTCACAAGACGGGAAACCCCTTTCCACCCGAAACAGAAAAGCTAGCGCTCGAAGCGGACGCTACGCTCATGGGGGCGGTTGGCCTTCCCGAATTTGACAGCGCGCCGCCGGAGAAGCGCCCGGAGAAGGGGCTTCTGGGCATACGGAAGACCCTCAAGGTCTACGCCAACCTTCGGCCCGTGCGCTCGTACAAAGCGCTTCTCGATTCTTCCCCCCTCAAAAACAATCTGGTCGACGGCGTCGACATGATCATCGTCCGGGAGCTCACGGGCGGCCTGTACTACGGCACGCCGCGCGGCATCTCGGGATCGGGCCCCGAGGAGCGCGGCGTCAACACCATGGCCTACACCCGAGCGGAAATCGAGCGCGTGGCCAAGATGGCCTTTGGGCTCGCGCGCAAGCGCCGCAAGAAACTCGCCAGCGTCGACAAATCGAACGTCCTGGAAGTCTCCCAACTTTGGCGGAAGGTGGTCACGGAGGTCTCGAAAGACTTTGCCGATGTCGCCCTGGAGCACATCTTGGTCGACAATTGCGCGATGCAGTTCATCTTAAACCCTAAACGCTTTGACGTGGTGCTTATGGAAAACTTGTTTGGCGATATCCTGAGCGACGAAGGCGCGGTGCTCGCCGGCTCCATCGGGATGCTCTCGTCAGCCTCGATCGGGGACGCCAAGCGCCCTGGCGTCTGGGTGGGGCTCTACGAGCCGGTCCATGGATCGGCTCCGGACATCGCCGGCCAGAACAAAGCCAATCCTCTTGGCGCGATCGGCTCAGTGGCTGCCATGCTCGAGTACAGTTTTGGCCTTACGAAAGAAGCCAACGCGGTCAACGCGGCCATCGAAAAAGTGCTGACCTCCGGCAAAGTGACCGCTGATCTCAAACCCGCCTTCGCCAAGGCTTCGGCGGGCAGGCCTGCCACGACCGAAGAAGTCGGCCAAGCCGTTAGCGCTCTAATCTAGTCCTACGAAAGGGCGGGGTCTTCTGCGAGCAGAGGAATTCTCGGCGCCGTCTCGGTTGGGCGTGCCCCCCATCCCCCACCTGCGGTGGGGAGTGATTTCCGCCCAACCATCGACGGCCTGGCGAATTCCATGCTCGCTGCCAGACCCGCCCCTTCGCGCGCGATGGACACGAACTCCGACAGGCCACGACCGATGTGATAAAATAGGCGCCTTCGTCGAAGAACCCAGACTGATCATGAGCAAAGTCGCCATCCTGACCCTCGGCTGCGCCAAAAACACGGCCGATACCGACCATCTATCGCGGGTGCTGCGCGCGCGCGGGCACGGTGTCGTGGAAAACGCGGAAGACGCGGATGCCATCGTCGTCCATACCTGCTCCTTCATCGAAGCGGCCAAGAAAGAGTCCATTCATACCATCCTGGAAGCCGCGCGCCTGAAGGGGGTCGGCAAAAAACTCTATGTGACCGGGTGCCTTGTCCAGCAGCACGGGGACGAGATCTTCCAGGAGATGCCGGAAGTGGACGCCTTCCTTGGAACCGGCCAGCTGGGACAGGTCGCGGAGCTCCTGGAAAGACCCAAGACGCGTTTTCTGGACCGCGCCAAGCCCGGCGGGTTCATGGATTTTCCCTCTCCCGGCGTAAGACGGGAGACCGGCGCTCCCGTAATTTCCTATAGCGCGCCAGTCCCACCAGTCGTAGGTGGGAGGGCGCAGGGTGAGGGCACAATCTCGCCCTCATCCCAACCTTCTCCCGCGTCCCCGCGGGAGAAGGAGACACAACGCGCAGCGAGCGCCTATCTGCGTCTCTCCGAAGGTTGCCGTCATCCTTGTTCTTTTTGCGTCATCCCGCGCCTGCGCGGCCCTGTCCAAAGCCGCTCCGAAGAAACCATTTTGAGAGAAGCCCGGGAGCTGGCGGGACTTGGCGTGGAAGAATTTTCCCTCATTGCCCAGGACACCGGTGACTGGGGAAGAGACTTCCAGTTCAGCGTCCGAGGTCCGAGGTCCGACGTCGGACGTCGGACGTCGGACGGCCTTCCATCGCTTCTTCGCAAACTTGCCCAGATCTCCGGCATCCGCTGGGTCCGGCTGATGTACATGCACCCCGCCTCCATGACGGAAGAGATCCTTGACGTCCTCGCAGAAAGGCCGGAGAAGTTCCCCTACCTCGATATGCCGCTGCAGCACATCGACTCCAGGATGCTCGCCGAGATGAAGCGCAAAACGGACGAAGCGGGTTTGCGTAAGCTTCTGGACACGATCCACCGCCGGGCGCCGGCGCTCGCCCTTCGGACGACGTTCATCGTGGGCGCGCCCGGCGAAACGGAAAAACAATTTCTCTGCCTTCTCGACTTCATCAAAGAAGGCCACTTTGATTACCTCGGCGCCTTTGCGTACTCCCGGGAAGAGGGGACCCCGGCCGCCCAAAGACCGGACCAGATCTCGGAAGATGAAAAACAAAACCGTCTAAAGGCCCTCACGGAGGCCTACTATGACGTGGCTCACACCAAAGCCCAAAACCGGATCGGCACCACAGAGACGATTCTCTTAGAAGAGACGGAAGGCGAGTCGGCGCTGGGCCGCACGCGCCGCGAAGCCCCTGAGATTGATGCCGTGGTGCGGCTTCCGCGCTCTGCCGCGCGGCGCGGCCGATTTGTCAAAGCGACCCTCACTGGCTATGATGCTTACGAGTTCACCGCCGCCCCGGCAGAGAAGTAGAGGAAACGCCGATGATTCCCGTCAAAGGATACGCCGCCCACCAAGCCGGAAGCCCCCTGGAACCTTACCCGTTCCACAGGCGCGAACTGGGTCCCCATGACATCCTCATCGACATCCTCTTCTGCGGCATCTGTCACTCGGACATTCACCAGGCGCGCGATGAGTGGGGAGGCTCAGCCTTCCCCATGGTGCCCGGGCATGAGATCGTGGGGCTCGTCTCCCGTATCGGATCCAAAGTCAAACGCTTTAAAGTGGGTGCGGCAGCAGGCGTGGGTTGTTTCGTGGATTCTTGCCGGAGATGCCCCGCTTGCAAGAAGCAGCAGCAACAGTATTGCTCTGTCCATACGGCCTTTACCTATAACTCCACCGAAATGGATATGAAAACGCCTACGTATGGCGGCTATTCCTCCCAGATCGTTGTGGATGAGACCTACGCGCTCAAGATCCCTCCCAAAATGCCTCTGGAGCGCGCGGCACCCCTTTTGTGCGCGGGCATTACCACCTACTCCCCCTTGCGGCAATGGAAAGTCGGAAAAGGACAAAAGGTGGGCGTGATCGGCCTTGGCGGGTTGGGGCATATGGCGGTGAAGCTCGCGGCTTCCATGGGAGCGGACGTGACGGTTTTTAGCTCCTCCGCCAAAAAAGGACCAGACGCGCGGCGCCTGGGGGCCCAGCAATTTGTCCTCGCTTCTGGACCCGAAGTTCTCGCCGCGCTCAGAGACCGGTACCACTTCATTCTGGACACGGTTTCCGCGCCTCATGATATGAACGCTTACCTCGAGCATCTTGTGGTGGGTGGCGTGATGGTCCTCGTGGGCGCGCCTCCCAAAGCCGCCGAGCTGCAAGCCTTTTCCCTGATCATGGGGAACCGGCGCCTTGCCGGTTCTCTGATCGGAGGAATACGAGAAACCCAGGAAATGCTCGATTATTGCGCCAAGAACAAAGTGTATTCGGACGTGGAAGTGATCCCCGCTTCCAAAATCAATGAGGCTTACGACCGCATCCTCAAGGGCGATGTTCGCTACCGTTTCGTCATCGACACCCAAACACTCTAAAGCTGTCGGGTCCTTGACGCGCCAGGTGCCATTTTCCCCTTCTTTCCTCTAAGTCCATCCTCGACAAGGCCTAATTCCCATATTTTTCCTACCACAATGGCCCCAGGCCATTGTTCAGCGCGCGGGAGGACGTCGATCCAGCCATGGTTAAAACAGGTTGTCCTTATAGGGTGTTTCACTGCGGAAAGTTAACGCCGGTTATGCGCCTGAGCGCCACTGGCCTCGTTCATCAGGGACACGAAACCCCAAAGGCTCAAAAGCATGATATCCTATGAGTTGCGTATGTCCCGTATCCTCGTGATCGATGATGACGCCCTGGTGACGCAGCTCCTCCAAGACTTCCTCTCGAGTGAAGGCCACGATGTGACCGTCGTCCGTTCCGGAAATGAGGGATGGGAGAAGGCCAAGGAAATCCGACCTGATCTGGTGATCCAGGATGTGATGCTCCCCGATGCCACCGGATTTCAAATGGTGAAACGTTTCCGGGAAAATCCCGAGACCGCCACGATGCCGATCATCATGATGAGCGGCGCGGCGAGACACCCCAATCAGCAGCTGCTTGGCTCGATGATGGGCGCGGATGACTATCTCCTCAAACCGTTCAACATCGATATCTTGCAGGAAAAGATCCATCGACTGCTCAAGTTGCCCCACCAGCCACGTGCCGTTGAAGAGCCTCCCGTCTTATCGCTTGCGCCGGAGTCACTGGTTCGCAGCATCCAAAGCGAGCGGGCGTCCATCCATTTGAAGGACGTCGTGATGTCACAACGACCCGAGCAAACACTCTTCCCTCTTCTGAGCAACGCTCCCAAGTTGGATGGCGACGAAAGAGGGACCGTGCCCGCTTTGAGCCTTCCCTCAACATCCCATTTTCAAACTTGGCGGCTCTCGGCAATCCTGAGCGCTTCCTTCATGATGTTCCTTCTTGTGGGTTTTATGATCTTTGAAGGCCCCGACCAAGCGCTCGAACTGCTTCGTGCGGTAGGCACGGTGATGGGCGCCTGGGCCATGCTCACAGGGTTTTTAGCCGTGTTTGCTGATGTTGTTCACATTTCGGTGGCAGCCCGTGTTGCCGTTCGAATCACCGGACTTGCCATGGTTCCCCTGCTTATGAAAATCGTTCTCCTCATGGTGAACCCGGAACCTGGCAGCAGGTACACCTTGATGCAAGCGCTCTGGATGAAACCGCTGGACAGCTTCATGCTGACTTCTCTTCTGATTGTGGGTCTTCAGCTGAAAAGGCGGCCAGGAGGGTCCTTTGGGAAGTCCCTAGGGGCCATGGTCGTCCTCGCCATCATGTGGCTTATCGTCCTCAAATCTTATACCTATTCTTAAGTTCCCTCCCTCCTCTTAAGCGCAACTTCGTCAAAGGGACCGAAACGCCAATCGTGACTTCAGCGATGTGGCCGTTACGCGGCTTGTTGAAGAAAGTGAAGGGAAGGATTTGAAGAAAAAGGCGGCCGTTCTAAACGGCCCATCCATGCTTGAACGAGCCTCAGCCCCAAGTATAAGCCCGCCCCCAACGCCACGGTCGCCAGCAGAGTCACGAAAGCCTCGATCGGACCACGGAGAATGCTTAGGGCAAGAAAGGTGACCAAGGCACTTGCTCGCGCGGTATTAAAGCTTCTTGAGCGAAGAGGGTCTGGCAGCCCGGTGAGCACAACCTCTCCCTTTGCGCAAAGGAAGCGGCAGCAGCCCATAGAGAGGCATCCGCCATGAGGGGAGAGGCTGTCTTGGTCGTGGAGGGTGGGGTTAGTGAATCGATTTCTCGAAGCGTTGGTCAGGCACAAGCCAGATGAAAGCCACAAGCCAATAAAGCCCAACAGCAATCCAGGGGCTCGCATAAGCCAGAGGAATGGCAACCGCGTAGAGGGCGAGTGAAACTTTTCCTTTGAAATCATTCCCAATGGCAAGGGCGAGCGCCGAATCTTTGCCGTGATGCCGGATGAGGGAGCGCGTCAGAATGAAATAGGCGATCGCGGCCATAAGTAGGACCATGCCGTAGAGAGAGACCGGCAAAACGGCAAAATGCGACTCCCCCATCCAACGCGTCACAAAAGGGACCAAGGAAAGCCAGAAGAGCAGGTGGAGGTTGGCCCACAGGATCCGGCCGTTGACCTGGCGGACCGCTTGCAGCATGTGATGATGATTGTTCCAGTAGATCCCGACATAAACGAAACTTAAGATGTAGCTCAGAAGATCCGGCACGAGCGGCGCAAGCTCCGAAAACTCCCTCCCGTGCGGTACTTTAAGCTCCAACACCATAATTGTGATGATGATGGCAATCACGCCATCGCTGAAAGCCTCCAGTCGTCCCTTCCCCATGTTCTTCATCTCCTTTCAGACGGAATGATCGCCGCAGAAAAATCAGACGCCCTTTGGTTTCAGGCGGGCCCAGAGCGGCCAAGCTCTCTTTTCAAGATCAATGACGATATAGCTTACGGCGCTCAAGGCCAGCACCTTGAGCCACCCCTCACCCGAGATGGGCGCTGTGTCGAACCAGCGGTTCATGAGCGGGACATACGTGAGGAGAATCTGCAGAAGAGCCATCCCAACAGAGCCAAAGATCACCCATGGGTTGGCGAAAAACCCCACCGCGACGGGAGAACGTGTGATCGACCGGCAGTTGAAGAGATAGAAAAGCTCAACAAAAACGATCACGTTCACCACGATCGTCCGGGCTTCGGCCACGTTTCCTCCCCCCTCGACAATATGGTCGTAGATCCAGAACCCGCCCACGGCCATCACAGCGCTTACGAGAAAGATTCTCATGGCGAGGGCTTGGGTGAGGATCGGCTGTTTGGGATCACGCGGGGGGAGGCGCATGATGCCCGGCTCGGCTGGCTCAAAAGCAAGCATCAAACCAAGGAAGAGCGCCGTGGTCATGTTGATCCAGAGGATCTGCACCGGCGTGACCGGGAGTTCCAGGCCGAGAAAGATGGCAAACATGATCAGCGCACCCTCCCCAAGATTGGTCGGGAGGGTCCAGATGATGAATTTGGTCAGGTTGTTGAAGACGCCACGACCTTCCTCCACCGCGGCTTCGATCGTGGCGAAGTTGTCGTCCGTGAGGAGCATGTCCGCGGCCTCCCGTGCGACATCGGTCCCTGCTTTTCCCATCGCAATTCCGATTTCGGCTTGTTTGAGAGCGGGAGCATCGTTCACGCCGTCTCCCGTCATGGCCACGACGTGTCCGCGGGCCTGGAGCGCTTCCACAAGACGGAGCTTTTGTGCGGGATCAACGCGCGCAAAGACGGAGGTCTCCTCGGCCACGGTCATGAGCTGTTCATCGGTGAGCTCGGCGAGCTCTTGGCCGGTCAGGACCTTGAGCTTGCCGGGTGATCCGCCACCACGCAGCCCGAGCTGTGCGGCGATCGCCTGTGCGGTGAGGGCATGGTCCCCCGTGATCATCTTGACTTGAATGCCCGCCGAGTGGCAGGCGGCCACAGCCGCCATCACCTCGGGGCGAGCCGGGTCCATGAGCGCCTGGAGTCCCGTGAAGATCAGATGGCCCTGCCAAGCCGCTTGCGTGAGTGACGGGTGGGCTGCCTCCGCAGGCGCTTCGGCGAATGCAAGGACCCGAAAGCCTTCTTTGGCATACGCTTCGACGTCCCGCAGAATAGCGGCACGGTCCAGCTTTTCTTCCTTTCCCGCAGCGCCGAACTGCCGGTCGCAGAGGTCTAAGACGCGCTCCACGGCCCCTTTGACGTACACCCGGTGGGATGCTTTGGACTGGACCTGATGCAGCGTCGCCATGTACTGACGATCCGACTCAAAAGGGATGACGTCGATTCGCGGCAGGGTCTGGGCCAAATCTTCAGGAGAAAGGCCCGCTTTGCGCGCCGCGACGAGGAGCGCGGCCTCGGTGGGATCACCTTGAACTTTCCAAAGCCCTCCTTCTTGGGAGATGTGGGAGTCGTTGCACAAGGCACCGGCGATGAGCACCTTCTGGACGCCCGAGGGAAGTGAAGCCAGGGGCGCGCCGTCTGCACGCTCGAGCCGTCCTTCAGGCGCATACCCGGTTCCTGTGACTTCAAAGGAACCCTCCGCGCTGCGCACCCGCTGGGTTGTCATTTGGTTTTGTGTCATGGTTCCCGTTTTATCGGAGCAAATGACGGTCGTGCTGCCCAGGGTTTCGACAGCCGGGAGTTTTCGGATGATCGCGCGGCGTCCCGCCAAACGCTTGACCCCGATCGCAAGCGTAATCGTCACCGCGGCCGGCAGGCCTTCGGGGATCATCCCAACGGCCAGAGCGACCGAGGCCATGAACATGTCGATCATGGGCTCTTTGCGGAGTATGCCAACCCCGAAGGTCAGAATCGCAAGTCCTCCGATCACATAAAGCAAAACACCGCTAAATTCAGCGATCTTGCGCGTGAGCGGGGTCGAAAGGTCGGTCGCCCGGGAAATCATTTCGGCGATCTGGCCGCTCTCGGTGCGATTGCCAATCGCCACGACCACTCCTCGGCCCTGTCCGTAGGTCGCCCAAGTCCCCGCGTAAGCCATGCATCGCCGGTCTGCCAGCACCGTTTCGACAGACATCTGGCCCACTTGTTTAAGAACAGGCACCGACTCCCCGGTGAGCGCCGATTCGTCCACCTGGAGGTCCTTACATTCGACGAGGCGCAAATCCGCGGGGACTTTGTCGCCGGATTGGAGGATCACGAAATCGCCGGGCACCAGTTCCCGGGAGGAGACGCGGCGCTTGGTCCCGTCACGCAGGACGGTCGCCTCGGTCAAGACCATGCTTTTAAGCGATTCAACGGCGGCTTCCGCCTTCGACTCCTGAAGATAGCCCACGATGGCATTGATGAAGACCACGCCAAAGATGACCCCCGCATCCACATAATGCGCCAAGACCGCGGTCACCACGGAGGCCACGACCAGGAGGTACACGAGCGGCTGGGCGAACTGGGAGACAAAGGCGCGCCAAGCGCTGCGGGGCTTCTTGGCGGTCACTTCATTGGGACCGAACTGGGCCTGGCGGTGATGGACCTCAAAAAGGGGAAGCCCCCGCTCGACGCTCGTACCCAAAAGCTGGGCCACTTCGGAGAATGGCAAATGGTGCCAATGTTTTCCAATGATGCGTTCCATCACAGATCTCCTCTATTAGGATTTCGGGGGGTGTCGACCCTGATGCACTTTGGCGATCAGATAGTAACCGATCGAGAGCGTCAGAATAATGACTCCAATGGCCAGAAGCATCATGGCTTGGGTCGACTTCAAATCCAGGATAATCACTTTCCGGGCGATGGCGATGAGCGCCACGACCATCACGATCTCCACATGGATCGCATGCTCGACGAGATACGCCTTGATGACCTCCAAAAGCTCCAGGCCCAAGAGCACGAGCAAGAACATGCCGAAAATCTCGAGCAACTCCGTGATTCCCGGCAAATGCCACGGGCTGTACAAGATATCCCGGCCCAGAACGACCGCCAGTTCCACGGTGGAGAGTCCCACCACCAGAACCATCAAACCGATCAGCGCGACAATGATGACATTCTCAAAGCGTTCCAACCGCTGCAGAATCTTCTGATTCATGGCCACCTCCTGTAGGGATCCCTTGAAGACCCCTGAATGCTTTTTCGTTCGTTCTTTAAGATTATACGCTTCTCCAGGTCAGATTCGCCTTGAGTCATAGGCCCAGTGGAGCAACACCTGGCGCTGCCGGCGGCGGCAGTGGAGCGCGCCGGGAGGGCAATGTTTCTTGAGCTGGGCGATGTGCCGGCGGATGGCCTTCCACCGTTGAATCTGCCGCGCATCATCCTCGCAGCGCCTGCCCATGTAATAGCGGCAATACCACTGAAACCAGCCTCGCGGATCCTCCGGATGGATCCAGCCGTTTTGCCGCCACGCCGATAACGGCTGGGAGGCGTTCACTTCAAAATAATTCAGGTCGGGATCACGCCGGTCCGGGGAGAGTTTGGCGCGGGCGAACCCGTCCGCTGGAAATTCCTTCCGGCAGTCGGTCATGTACTTGCCGCCAAAGACTCCGAGCCGGAGCATTTGCTTGGGGGTGAGTTCGGGGCTAAAGTCGGGAGCAAAATGGCGGCCTACCGGCTCGGTGCGATCGTAGGCATAATTCCACTGCATCCGGTCGTTGACGACGATGCGTTTTTTCATCTAACGCCCACTTCTTTGGAATGCGGCGGAGTTGGACAAGATCGTCGCTATTCCGTATCGATGTGGACTTCGTTATGACGCAGAAACCAGAGGGTGTAGGGCGAATTATAACGCGCGAGGATTGGTTCCCCCTTGGCTTTGAGACCTTGCGCGGCCATCCACTGAAGGAGCGCGCTCTTTTTCTTTTCGTAGCGGGATTCGGACCACCCCCCGGAATAGGTGATCACAGCGACTTTCCGCGACGGAAGGGGTGTTGGAGGGGCTCGATCGTGCCACCGGCAAACTGAAGTGGACGGGCACCGTGGTAGATCTCGTCTTCGGTTCAAACTCCCAACTCCGGGCGCTGGCGGAAGTCTATGCGTCCAGCGACTCACAGCAGGTGTTCGTGCGCGACTTTGTGGCGGCCTGGAACAAAGTGATGAACCTGGATCGCTTCGACCTGGCGTGATCTCAGAGAATCCTGACCCCGGTTACTCCAGAAGATGTGAAAGACGAACTCGGTTATAGCGTTGGGTGATGATGCAAGGCAGGTTGGCGGCCAGCGCATAAAGGATCATCAGTCCCCCCACCCAGGGGAGGTTCCAGAAAAAGAAGATCGGAGCCATTCCCATTGAAATCCAGTGGGCCAATTCTCCCCGGCAGGTTTCAACAATAAACCTTTCAAGGGAATCTCTCGACAAGGGAGGAAGGTTTTTCTTGGCCAATCCGCCCTTGAACCAGGGGGCCGCGTCGGGCAGCCATTTTTTCCAACGCTGAACCCGGAACACTCTTTTGTAGAACAGGCCTCCCTCTTCCCAGCGGCGTTCCCGGTAAAGCCAGCGGCCGGGATTGAAACGGCTTACGTCCCAGCCGGTCAGCCATTTGGAAATGCCGATGTGCAGGAGAAGCCAGGCGCACACGTCCACAATGATCGTGGCGGACGTGGAAAGCACGATCATTCTCATGAAGGAATGTGTCTCCCTTTCCAGGTCGAGGGTCGATGCATCATCGAGGAAACAGCGGACTTCACAAACACCAGAACAAAAAAGACCGCGGGGATGGGGAAGAAGAGGGAGGTGAGAAAATGAAACGTCCCCAGTTGGTTCAGCCACCGGCGAATTTGAAAGACATACAGGCCATAGAAGAACAGGAGCAAGGGGAGTTCCCCGGTTCTTCCCATCCCAAGGGAGGTCCCCAGGTGCCGGGCCGTTCCCAAGCAACCCGTCAGCCAGAGGCAAAGGCCAATGAGGACGCCCGGCGGCGTTCCCTTGGCTCCCGACGAAAAAGACTTGTTCCAGCCAGCCACGATGTCCCGTAGGCCTCCTGCATACATCCTGAAATTGACGGCTTTCTCTCCCACATAACAGGTTAAGGGGATCTTGTGCTGGCGAAGATGTTCGGCGAGCGAATAGTTCTCGACCACACTGCCTTTGACGGCCTCGTGTCCACCGAATTTCAAATAATCCTTTTTGGAAACCACCAGCACCGGGCCAAAGGGGCGTGGATGAGTGACCCGAGGGCCCATCAAGGTGAACGCATTGGAGCCGGCGGCCTGAATGAGATTGAAAAAGGCGGAGAATTGTTCTGCCGCTGTCTGCACCGTGTGATAAGGGAGGACAGAGAGGGCACCACCGCTCTGATGCTGGGCGGCGGCTATTTTCTCGAGTCCCGTTTTTTCGAGCACGACGTCCGCGTCGAGAAAAATGAGCAGATCCCCCTTGGCGCGAAGAGCCCCTTGATAACAAGCCCAGGGTTTTCCCAGCCACGTTTCAGGGAGCGCTTGGGAGGAAAGAACGCTGGCGCCCCTGCCTGCCGCCAGGAGAGCGGTGCCATCTGTGGAGTGGTCGTCCACCACGAGAATTTCCAACGGCGGGGCCGATTGGCGCTGAAGCGAATCCAAAAGGGGCGGCAGGCGTTCCGCCTCATTTCGCGCGGGAATAATCACCGACACGGAAGGTTTCCCGGGCGGTATGCTTCCCCGAGAATCCCCCAAGGCGCGTATTCGAAAAAGGACCAGAAAACCAACGATCCAAAACGACGCGTGAAGCCACAGGCTAAGGTCAAGCGCGAGGAAGGAGTGAGCCCAATCCGGCATTATCGCGTCCTGAGGTGAACCATGGCTGTCTTCGACGGATCCTTGAAGAGGAAGACAGCGTCCTCAAAATGCGGCGGCCCTTTTCTCATGGGCGGGTCATTGGAAAACCCGACCGGTTCTTTGGGAATCCCGAAAAATGATTTGTTCAACCGATGGTCCTTGTTCAAATCCTGGTAGACGCTGATGGCGTAGGATCCATAAGGGATATTCTCGAATGTGAGGGTCTCCCGGCTCGATGTGACAGCCGCCCGGGTGATCGAGAAAGCCTTGTTCGTGTTTCCTGGAAAGCCGTCCGCGGATTGGAACAAGGCGACGCGCACAAGGCCGGTCTTGGGAAGGAGGCCTTCCACGGTCACGGTGAGGTTGCCGGCTTCGGGATGGGTTTGACCCAGGGCCATCGAGGTCACGGCGAGGAGGGCTCCCAAGCGCCACGAACGAACGCCAACGCGCATTTAAGTGGAAGGCCGGCCGCCAGAGAGGTCCTGAAGGATTTTGTCCCGGACGAGCTGGCCGGAGAGCACCACCATCGGCATGCCGCCGCCGGGGTTCACGCTTCCGCCCACAAAATAGACGTTGGGGCACAGCGGGCTGCGCCGGGGCGCCTTAAAACCGAGGTTCTTCCAGCGATCGGAGAGGACGCCGTAGATCGAGCCTTTGTTCGAGTAATAGCGCGCCTGAATATCGGCCGGCGTCCATTGGTCCTCGCACACGATGGACTTGCGCAAATCCGTGAGGCCCATGCGTTCGAGTTTTGTTAGCACCCGTTCCCGGTAAGCCTGAAAGTCGGCAGAACTGAAAGGATGTTGCGCGTCCAGGGACGGGATATGCGGCAGAATCTTGATGACGTCACACCCGGCCGGCGCCTGCGCGGGATCCGTCCGGGTGGGCGCGACGAGATAAATGGTGGGATCCTGGGACAGCGTGTGGTCGTGGAAGATGGTGCGGAAATGTTTTTTCGAATCCCGGGAATAGAAGAAATTGTGGTGCGCCAGGTGCGGATACTGGCGGCGGACCCCTAAATGCAGGACAAATCCGGAACACGAGGGGGCGAAACGCTCCAGACGGGCCATGAGGGCCGGCGGCGTCTTCAGCAAGCGTTCGTGCGCCGGGATCACTTCCATGTTGGAGACCACGATGTCGGCGGCGATCACGCTTCCGCTCCGGGTGCGTACGCCCGTGGCCCGGGAGCCGGCCTGGAGAATCTCTGAGACTTCCTCGCCGACCGTGCAGGTCACCCCCAGCTCCCCCGCCAGCTTCTGCAAGGCGCCCGCGAGCGCGTACATCCCTCCCTCGACATACCAGAGTCCGTATCCGAATTGGGCGTACGGGATCAGGTTCAAAAGGGCGGGCGCATCGTACGGGGACGAGCCCACGTACTTGATGAAGTAATTGAGAATGTCGGCGAGCTTGCCCGCCGGGACAAACCGCCGGACACCGGCATCGAGCGTCCGGAAGGCGTCAAAGCCGAGGCTCTGCCTCATGCCGTAATGGCGCACGAGTTCGCCGAAGGATTCCAGCCCCTTCTCGAAATAGCCGGAGTCGGTGAGCGCGTAGAGCTTGCGGGAGTAGTCGAGAAAAGCGTAGAAGCCGCGCGCCTCTTCCGGGGTGACTTTGCGGAGTTCATCCTCCATCACCCGCATGTCGGACGAGAGGTCGATCACTGCGCCGTCTTCGAAAAAGTTGCGCCAATGCGGCTGGAGCTCGAAGATTTTGACGTAATCCTGCATCCGGCGTCCCGCCTTTTCGAACAAACGCCGGAAGAAATGGGGCAGTGTGAGAATGGAAGGCCCCAGGTCGAAGGTGAAGCCGTCTTTGGTGAGGACGTTGAGTTTGCCGCCGAGCTTGTCGTTTTTCTCAAGAAGTCGGACCGAAAAGCCCTCCGTCGCCAACGAAATCGCGGCCGACAGGCCGCCCAGCCCCCCGCCGATGACGACAACCTTTTCTTTTCGTGGAATCATTTCATGACCTCCCGGAAGTATCGGAGTGTTTCACGGTACCGCCACATCTTGCCCAGGAAAGAGCCTTCGCCGAACCGCAGCGCCATGAAATTCGAGAGGTGGCGGAACCGTTCCGCGGAATAAGGGAACCAATTCACCTCCGAAGACGACCGGGCGCTGTTTTCGACGACCGCGTAGGTCTGCGAGAAGGCCAGAAGCCCTTCCGGCCCATGGTAACGGCCGAAGCCGCTCTTCTTTACCCCGCCAAACGGGAGCTCGGGGCGGCCGATGTTCTTGAGAACGTCATTAATCGCGCAGCTGCCCGCTTCGAGCCGGGCCGCGACCGCCTGAGCGCGCTTCAGGTTGCGGCTCCACACGCTGGCGTTGAGTCCAAAGGGGCTCGCGTTGGCCAGGGCGATGGCCTCGTCGTCCTGGCGAAAGGGCGCGAGCATCATGAGAGGACCGAAGACTTCTTCTTTCATCATCCGCATGCCGGGCGCAACGTCCGCCAGGACGAGCGGCGCCAGGAAACCGTCTTTCCATTGCCAGGGCGTGAGCAAACGGGCGCCTTCGCGCACGGCCTCTTCCACCAGGCTTTTCAAGCGATCCACGCTCTGGGGCGAAATTAAGCGCGGTAGTTCCGATTCGAGTCCGGGTCCCTGCCGCAGCGTCGGGACTTCTTTGAGCACGCGGCTTAAAAAGGCGTCATAAACGGAGGCCTGGACAAAGAGGCGCCGGGCGGACACACAGACCTGGCCCGAGTTGCAGAATGACCCGTACACCGCTCCGCGGCTGGCGCGCTCCAGGTCCGCGTCGTCCAACACGATCATGGGATCGCTTCCTCCCAGCTCCATATCCGCGGGGATGAGGCGTTCCGCGGCCTCTTTGAGGATCTCTCGCGCCGCGCGCTCACCGCCCGTGAAAAAGATTTTGTCGGGACCAGCGCCGATCAATCCCCGCACGGTCTCGGCGCCTCCATCCAGAAACTGAATAAGGTTCGGGGGGAAGCCTGCTTTTTCGACACAAGCCCGCAGAAGCGGAGTGACCCCGGGCCGCAGTTCGGAAACTTTGACGACGACCGCGTTCCCCGCCAGGGCGGCCGAGAGGGCCGGGACAATGGAAAGCTGGAAAGGGAAGTTGGAGGGCGCCACCACCAGCACGACGCCGTAAGGACGGTAGCGCGTTTCGGCCTTCGTGTGAGGGTAGTTCATCGACGAGCCCAGGGTCCGCGGGCGCAAGATGCGGGGCGCCTCTCGTTCGTAGTACTTCAACAGGTCAAGGACAGGGAAGAGCTCGCTCAAGAGCGCTTCCATAGGGACCATGCCTGCCGTTTGGCTGAGCTCGTGCGCCAGCTGTTCGCGATCCCGCGCGAGGACCAGCCGCAGGCGTTTGAAGAAGGTGAGGCGCTCGGAAAGGGGCCGGCCTCGCCAGTCGCGGGCGGCCTCCCGGGCTAAGGAGACAGGGTCCACCCGATCAGGTCCTCAACGCGGCGGGCGGCGGGAAGGGCACAGCAGTGTCCTGGCAATAAAGATTGGAGGAGATGCGGGCCGATTCAAAAATCGTCGGCAGGCCGCTGCCGGGGTGCGTCCCCCCGCCGACGAGGTAGACGCCCTGGAGTTCTTCAAAACGATTGCGCGGCCGCAGGTAGAGCAGTTGCGTGAACTTGTGGGACAGGTTGAACGTCGCGCCTTTGAAGATCGAGCCCTGCTGCTCCCAATCGTTCGGGGTGATGATCCGTTCGGCACGAATGTGCTCCTCCAGGTCCGGCAGTTTCAGGCGCTCTTTGATGATTCTCAAAACGTTCTTGCGGAATGCCGTTTGGGTGGCCGGCCAATCGAGCCCGGAATCGTTGTTCGGGGCCGGGGCGAGGATGTAGAGGGTGGAGTGGCCTTCCGGCGCGAGTGTGGGATCGCTGACGCAGGCGTTCTGGACATACACCGAAAGATCCGAGGTGAGGGACCCTTGTCCAAACACGGCGTTCACATTACTCCGGTAGTCCTTGGCGAAAATGATCGTGTGGTGGTTGAGGGGATAGCGCTTGTCGAGCCCGAGATACATCATGAACGTGGAGCAGGAATAGTCCTTCCGGCGCAGCTTGGCGGGGGCGTATTTGCGCAGGACCCCCTCCGGGACCAAATGCGACATCGCATGGCCGAAATCCGCGTTTAAAAAGACGGCATCGGCGGCGATCTCCTCACCGCTGGCCAGCTTCACCCCCGTCACCCGGCGGCCGTTGAGGAGGAGCTTTTCCACCGGCGTCTTCAAACGAATCTCGGCGCCCTCGGCCCGGGCGGCCTGGGCCATCGCGGCGGAGATGCGGTTCAGGCCCCCGATTACGTGCTCGATCCCGTAGCGGTGCTCGATGTAGGGCAGCATGGTGAAGAAGGCCGGGCATTGCCACGGCGACATCCCGAGATATTTCGACTGGAAGGAGAACACCATGCGCAGCTTCTCTTCCTTAAAGTAACGACCGAGGTTCTGGAAGACGGTTTTCGTGACCGCAAGGTACGGAAAGGCGCGCAACAGATCCATCGACAACATCGAACCCAGGGTCGCGTAGTCCCTCTGAATGCAGGGGTAGAGCATCTCGAAGCGTTTGCCTTCCTCCCGCAGAAACGCGTCGAGGCCGGCGTCCTTTTCCGCGAAGGCGGCGCGCAGCTGTTCGCGCATCGTCTCCGGGTTGGACGACACGAGGATCTCCCGGTCGTCGAAGACCAGGCGATACATCGGATCCAGAGCGCGGAATTCGAGATACTCGGAGGCTTTGTGGCCGGCTTCCTGGAACATCTCCTCGAGGATGAACCGCATCATGAGGAACGTGGGGCCGGTGTCGAAGGTGTAGTTCCCCAGGCGTAGAGGGGCGTTGCGTCCGCCGACCTCGGCATTCTTTTCGTACACAGAGACATCAAAACCGCGGTGGGCGAGGATCATGGCACTGGTCAGCCCCCCTGGGCCGGCACCGACAATCACGATGCGTTTGCGTGTCGTCATGGGATTGAAGGCTTCAAGTTTATCATTTCAAAGTCTGGCCTTATCCACCGCAGTCGAGTGATACTCCGCAGCCACCGAGACAGTGGCCTCTTGCCCTCACCCTTTACCCTCCCACTTACGACCGTGGGACCTGCGCGCTATAGGAAATTGCGGAAGCGCGGGTCTCCCACCTGGCGGCGGGAGAGGGGACAAAAAAGTGCGGCAGGTTCAGACGGTAGGAACTGGCCGATGATCGAGTAGAGCGGGAGGTCGCCCTCCCGCCCCCTCACAGAACGCCGCGTGCGGATTTCCCGCACGACGCTCTTCAAGAAAAGGACTCACGTGCCATGCGCCATGGATCAGGATGAATAATGATTGGAGGTAGCAAGGGATAGTTCTCCAGGATCTGTTCCATCCGATCCCAGTGAATGTAAGCCGTCTGACTCCGGCGGCTCAACCATCTCTGCCACGTTCTGACCACATGCAGGTGAAAGACGCTCAGTCCAACCCAGTTCCAGGTCATCCCGTAATACTGGTAATGCCCTCGAAGAATCGCATTCAGGTGTTGGTGCTGTTCGCGGAGCTTCCAGTGCCGGTGTGCTTTACACCACTGCGTCACCGCACTCATCGCCCGCCGTAATCGCTTCCCGGCGGTCTTCCGCTTCACCACCCACATCCCTCGTCGACTCCTCGCCCAGTAATGCGTGAACCCCAGAAAGTCGAACGCGCTCCGATCCGGCGGATCGTCCCCGTTTGTGTCTCGTGGCCTCTCAAACCGGATCAGGCGTGTCTTGCTTGGGTTGAGCTTAAGGCCAAACTTCGCCAAACGCTCCCCAAGCTGCCTTTGGACCTCGCGCGCCTCCGCTTCATGCTCGAACGCCATCAGGATATCGTCCGCATATCGCCACGCGTACGATTCTCCCTTGAGTTTCGGTTGGATGACCTTCGCAAACCACAGGTCTATCCCGTAGTGCAGATAAATATTCGCCAACATCGGCGAAATCACACCGCCTTGCGGGCTCCCTTGATCCGTTCGCGTCACCCTTCCTTCCTCCATCACTCCCGCACTCAGCCATTTCCCGATCAGCCGCTGGATCACCCCATCGCCCATCCGTACGTCCACCATCCGTCTCAGCCATCCGTGATCCAAGGTGTCAAAGAACGACTCCAGGTCGATCTCCAGCACCCAGTGGATCGGCTGATACATCAGCGTCCGTTGTATGGACCACAGCGCCTGATGGGCGTTCCGCCCAGGCCGGTACCCGTACGAACTCTCCAGAAACAACGGCTCCATCACCGCTTCCATGATCGTGGCCACCGCCCGTTGGACGATCTTATCCTCCAACGTCGGTATCCCGATCGGCCGTTGCCTGCCGTCCGCCTTGGGAATCCACACCCGCCTTACCGGCGGTGCCCGGTACGTCCCCGCCTTCAGTCGCTCATGAAGCTCTTCCAACCGCTTCTCTAGGTCTTGTCCGTATGCCTGCGCTGTCTGGCCATCCACCCCGCTGGCTCCGCTCTTGCGGATCCGTTTCCAACTGTCCCGCAACAGGTCGGTGTCCATGAGGTGATTGACCGATATCCAGCGCATCTTCTGATTCTGCTTCGCTTGCTCCGCTACGCGCCGGAGTTTCGTTAAGGAAGTCTCTGACTTCTGTGAATCAGCTCCCTGTCCCTCCATCGCTTCCTCCTCCTGTCGCCCCCTTCCCTCCACGGTCGTTACCCGCTTCTCAGGTACTATGGGGTTCTCTGACTCCTGCCGGTCCGTTTCCCTTTGGTTGTCCCTCGGGTTGGCGGTGTCCAGTCTCCCAGACTCCCGGCAGGCCTCCCAGGTCCCGTCACTGTCCCTTCAACACATGCCGCCCTCGTACGACCCCGGCGGAAAGGCTCCCTCCCTGCCGTCTTGGCTGGAACCTTGTTGCCTTCGGCGATCTTCACAGCCTCGGCTTCCACAACATTACCGTTCTTTTCGGGGCTCCATCGGTTTATCACCTTGCGGCCTACGTTGTCGCTTGTCTACGCTTCGCCTCCGACCTCACGGCCGTCGATGCAAGACGAGCTATGCCCTGGCTGGCTAGGCCTTGGGCCGTGGATCTTTCATCCACTGGGTTCAGTGCAGTTTGTCCTGGCGCACGAAGATTTCCGGTTAGTCCGACAGCGCCTTTTTATGGGCCGGGCTTAAACGAGGACGACCCGTTTAAGGACGTCGTGAAAAAACGCCGGTGACCAGGCCTTCAACGCGTACGGGTTTTTCACGAAGGGTTCGACTTCTTTTCTGGCCATCGCGACGTCGAGCTGGTCAACGGCGGCATGGGCCATGTCCATCCACTGATCTTGCGTCAGAGAGACGCCAGTTTTCAGATCGCCGCTCTGGAGCATGCGCTGCGCCAGATGCGCCGCATGCAGTTTTGGATGATGGGCGGCATACCACACCAGATCGTACCAGTCGCGGCCCTTGACTCTGTTCTTCCAGCGTCGACAAAGGACCGCGTGCATCTTCCCCGCGAAAAGATCCGGCAGGACGTAGGTGCGGACCCCAAACGGAATGGGATGCAGGAGAAACTTATTTTCCGTTTCGAATCCGGGCGGCGGGTCGGTGTCGACTTCGAGGCGGATTTTGATGATCTGCCCGCGCGGGATCTTTCGCAGGAGCGCTTCGGCGGTTTCAACCACCAGGAGGTGCTTTGCGGTGTCGGCCTTGAGGAAGGCGGACTGGATTCTGCTCTCGGCTGTTTTCTCTTTCTTTTCAAGCCGCACATCAAAGCCGAACGAGGCGATTTCCCGCTCCAGGGCGCCCGCATACTGCCGCAGGTCAAAGCCCGGCATCGGCCGCAAGAGTGAGAAGTCCAGGTCTTCGGAAAACCGGTCGAGCCCATACAGGAGCCGCAGGGACGTCCCGCCGTAGAAGGCCGCTTTGTCGAAAAACTTGCTGCGCCAGAGTCCCAGCAGGGCGATTTCTTGCAGGATTTCACGCAGCGCCTGGACGCGATCCTCCACGGTCCGGCTTTCATAGCGGGCGAGCATCCGGACGACGGCCTCATTCATCATGGGTTTTCCCTCCTGCCGATGGATGGATCAACTGACTAAGCCAGTGGAGTTTTCGGGAACGATAAGCGACAGCGATCCGCGCCATCAGACTGGATTGCATACCGGCCAATTCCTCCAGATCAACCCGAAGGTGATGGACGAGATACGTCTTCAGTTCGGCCGGACTCGCGATGGCGGTCCCCCGATCGGCCACCAGCTTGTCGGCAAGTGCTTTTTCCGGGACCGCGATTAAAAACGCGCGGCCCTCATCCAGTTTCACCTGGTCTATTCCCAGCGCGTACGCGGCGGCAGGAATCTGGCGATAGCTGAAACGGCCGATGGGGGTCGAAAATTGGCGCCCGCGGCCCGGGGTACAGCAGGTGATACTTTCCACCCGCTCGGGAACCAGCCCATGGTAATGGAGCGCGTAATCCAGAGAAATGTAGGAAGGTCCGTAAATGAGATTGGCCAGGACTTCCCGGGAATAGGAACGCCTGGCCAGCGTTTCTCCGAAGACATACAGGCCCTTCTTAACCCGTATGATCGACTTCTTTTTGAGCAGCGCGCGGACCTTGTCCCGGGGACGGTCATACCCCCGCAAAACGTCCATCAGCATCTGATAGTCGAATTCTTCCCCGGCCACGCGCCTTCGCAGGTCGTCAAGTTCCATGGGGCATGGTATATCATAACTAACATGGTATGTCGAGTATTTTTCGACTTACTATGCTTGACATGGTTTTCGTCCCGAAGGGACCCCGATCCGAATGGGGTCCGTGGCGCATCACTGATACCAAACAAACCGGAGGCTCAGTCCGACAGCGCCTTCATCTGATCGGCGTCGCCTTTGGCCTGGGCCGCGGCTGAGGACGTTGTCGTCGAAGGCCGGAACGGACTTGCCCGGAAGGTGGAAAAGGGCGCCGTTCCGCTCGCGGTCTTGGAAGATACAACAAACCCGTAGCGCCTCTGTGATGTCCTCTGATTCTATCGACTTATCAAAATAGACTGGTAATTAGACAGGAAGATACTTCCTCCCCATTAACCGGAAAAGTTCTGTTGAACGTTCTTTATCGATTGAGACGTCGGGACTTTTTTGTGCCGTCATCCCTCACGGTCGTAAGTAGGGGATCCATGAGTTTTTTGTCGACGGTGATAGACCCCGGGTCTCCAGACACCCGGCGACCCTCCGCCACACGACAGGCGGAGAGCGCCGGGTGTGTGGCGCTCGGCCCGCCGGTAGTCTGGAGGGCCGGCTTACGACGTGCCGGGGAGACAGCAAATGCAGTTTCCCGGGCAACCTCCCCGTAATATTGGCCTGTTAAAAAGCATATAGAACTAGACCTAAAAAGACACCGGGTCTTTTGGGCCGAAAGATAGAGACATTCGCTCCATTTCGTTTCGATCTCAAGCCTCGTACACTCTATGAACCTATCGAACGCGCGCGCAGGCGTGTTTGGGATTCTTATGAATCGAACCTTTTACCGGCTGACATCGCTGATTCTCGTCTTCGCGCTTGCCGCAGACCCGCACGCTTTATCGTTTGCGGCGGGTCAAAGCCTTTCACCGACGACCTCCGCATCCACCTCATTTCAGAACGCGCGCTTCCAGGAAGACGCTCTGGCCCCCGCCGCGCTTGCCGCGCGGCTCATTAAACTTCAGCCTTTCCAGTCCTTTGCCGGAATGTACAGAGATTTCACGGCGCGTATCAACCGCGAAATTTCCGAGCCTGGCGAGCAGGAATTCCTTGTCCGTTACTTGCCCTGGACCGGGGCCGCCGCCGGTTCCCTTGCAGCCATCGCCTCCCTGATCAAACTGGGCGTGACCGGCGCGCCCCTGGTTGGGATCGGCATGGCCGTTGCCGGCGGATTGGGTTACCTGGCTTACCGTACCAGCATCCCTTATTTCGTTTCCCGGCACAGAATCGACCACCGGACAGGCTGGAACCTCACGGATGCTCAGCGTGACGAAGTGCGGCAGACAGCCAGAAGCCTGACCGGGGTATTCCTAGCGACCACGCTGGGAGCCGCTCTGGTGTTTGCGCGCGTTTTTGCCCCGCACGCCGATCCGGCCACAGCGGCGCTTCTTGCGGCGCTGGCCACACCTCTGCTCACGCTTCCGGGCCTCTGGCTCAGCACCTATTACCATGAAATGAATAACCGCGACTGGACTCGAGTACCTGCCATCATGGACGCATCCCCCTCCGGGTCAGCGCCGGATCCGGCCGGCCAACCAGCCCCCGACGAACAAACGCCCCCGAGAGATCCTCTGATCGTGGAGAAAGCTCGCGCCGCAGCCGCCCAGATCTATAGCCAGCGCGATATGGGCCAAGGGAGTGAGGATTCTACGTTCTGCAGCGATGTCGCAGCGAAATACCGTTTGATGATTCGCGCCTTGAATCTCGAAGTGGATCCTGATGTCTTAGCCGCGGCGTTCCTCCTCCGCACCACTGAATCGGAACGACGCCGAATGGGACTCCAAAAAGCTGAAAAAGACAGGCTGCTCGCAGTGACTGAAAAAGTAAACAAGACGTTCCCGACGAGCTACGGACTGACAAAAGAGCAGCTGGACAAGCACCGCTGGGCCATTCCGGATCTGATGGGTCACTATGCGAAAAAGGCGGGCTCTCTGGATGTGCTTTTGCTGACCATGGCAACCAAATTGGCCACGATGAAAGGAGCGAATGTGTCTTCCGACGTCCTGCATGAGACCTACCGCGAAATCAGCGAAGTGTACGTCCCCCTGCTCGAGCGCCTCGGCATGCCCGGCTTGAGCACTTCACTGCTGGATGAAGCCGAGCAATTGGCGGATCCTACTGCCTATGCCAAGATGAATGCTGATATCCAAGCCGAATACAAAATGTCCTGGCCGGAGATGAGAGATTATCTGGACAAGACTGCACGAGATATTCAAAAGGACTTGCCCGAGGGAGTGGTAATTTCGTGGAACTTGAAAACTGTTGGCGCCGTCATGCGCAAACTGAGATCGGACAAGAGGGGGTATGGCCACGTCGGCGAGATAAGGGACATCCTGCGGTTTAGCGTTATTCTCACCAATGCAGATCAACAGAACGATGTGACTGCCAGGATCGCGAAGCATTTCGAATACCAGACGGACCCCTCACGCATGGACTGGGCGTTTCACACCTCGTTCGAACGCGTGTTAACAGGCGAGCGCCGGCCGCACGAATTCCAGATTTTCGATGACCAGGACGCTTATTGGCGATACCGCTACGGTCCAACAAAAGCCCGCTGGGCTTATCTGGTACAGCAGCTGACTCTTGTCCTCCCTGCCTATGATCCTTTTGAACCGGATGAGCGTGACCCTCGAGGAACTTTCAATAAATTTGGAGAAAAGCTCGTTAATCCCTTCATTTTTTTCTTCCACGCTCCGTTCGACGAACATACTGAAAACTTGATTCCGGCGTGCGTCCCCAAAGGAGGGTCAAGAAGAGGCAACGTGGCGGATGCCCTGGCGCAAATGAACGCCTTGGGGCCCCGGACCCGTGGAGCCAATATTTCGCGGGGAAGGCATCGAGGATTCTGGGTCGACCTCGGATATCGACTGGAAGACGGAGATGAGGTGAAGCCAGACAATGTGCCCGATAGGGAGGGTGCTTCAATCAGACATAACCCAGCGTCCTTGCGGACCATGATGAGATCCGCCTCCACCTTGCCTGCTCTCGTCGAATTCGAATTGCGCCAGAGTGATGACCGGGCCTCCCAGTTAGCAGAATTAGCTGCGGAGGGCACGGAGAAATTGCATGAACGACTGCAAAGGGAGACGGGTCCACGTCCCCGTGGACCGTCACCCAATTGGCTTCAGCCCTTACGGCAAGTCCTCGGGCCGCTGGCCTCGAAGCATTCCTTCCCCGACGCCGACCACCTACTGGCCGCCATGGGCCTTACCCATCGCGATACCTATGTGGCTGAACGCCAGGAGGCACTCTGGCAAGAAATTCGTGGTGAAATGATTGCCCTGGCGACCCAGGATCTGGAAAATGCCGGGACTCCTCCCAGATTAGCACGATACAGCCGCAGCCTTGCTGACTTAGCTGGAGAGAAGGGAATGCCCGTCCCCAATGCGGAATACGCGCTGCTGGCCATCGCCTGCGGGGTCCTCTCGTTTGACGATGTCGTAGGCCGTTTGAAAGCGACCCGTCTGGAAAGACCAGCATCGCCCGCGCCAGTGGAGGCCGTCCAGCCCAGCCCAGCCCCAATACAGACCTCCGAGGCCCTGCCAACACCTATTCCGACCGTCCCCATCGCGCCCACGGTGCCGGGCGTCGATCTTCCACCCCCGGAGGCCAACACGCCAACTCCCGATTTTGTCGAAATCAATGCCACTCTGGACCTCTCGGCGGAAACATCGGACACGGTGGTCGTCCTGATCCGGGTCCCCAAAGATCAGCCAGCCATCTTTGCCCACGTGATGGGTTTGATCGTCGACCATGGAGCGCGTCTCTTGGCAGGCTCGCGTACGCTCCCGGCCGAAGAAGGAACTGGGCTATTGCGTCTCGTCCTGCAAAGAGACCGCCACGTCGATATGACGTCTCTGGTGGAAAAGATGAATGCCTTGCGCCTATCACCCACAAACACCGGGCCACGGCCGATCAAACGGGTCACGGCCAGTGTGCAGATTCCCGACAATCCCCTCCTCATGAAGAATTTCTTTGCGACCCTGAACACACTATTGCCATTAGCGAACATTGCGCGGTTGACCATCGACGAAGAAACGGAAAGCGGCACTCTCTGGCTGAATTTCGCGCTTTCCATCCCTTCCTCGCTAGATGCTCCGGAAATATCCGCGATCACTATCCTGCAGGGCGTCCTTGGTCAAATGCAGCGAGCGCACGACCTGTCGATCCAACATTTCGAAGTGGGGCCCGGTGATATTTTCGATGCGACGGCCGTCAAGACCCTCGAAAAGCTGCAGGAGAAATTTGGGAGAGGGAGAATCAGACGTTTCCTGGATGGGGTCATGGAGAAGTTGGTCAGTCCATTTGCGGGCGACGAGGAGATGGAGGGCGATATCGATGAACCCATGCCTTCCGATCTTGCAGAAGGAACTCCCGGCCAAGAGGATGAAGAGTCCCTCATTATGGTTCAAGACGCCATCCGGCTGATGGAGAAATTTCACTCCGTATCGAAGGACGGAGAACGACGGGATCCCGAAAGACGGCTGGATGGGCGCGACTACGCCGTTCATCCTGCCAGCGTCATGGCCCTCCTGTTGCGACAAGGAGAAAGAGACCCGGTCATCCTCATCGGAGGCGGATTGCTTCATGACGTCCTGGAAAATGGACCCCGCAATATGTTTTTGCGCGACCATCCCGGGGAAAAGGTCCCCCCTGCGGATCACCCTATCATGGTCGCCTACCGGGATCGAATCGCGCAAGAAATCAGAGACACCTTCCGGATGATCGAGCATCGCCTGATCAATATCATTACCCTGATGACAAACTATAAGAAGGCGGGATATGCGCTGTACGGGAGCCGGTTTCGCGACGAGGCCAGCATTCATATTCAGGCCGCGAAATCGGCTGACGGCACGGACAACTTGAGGATTATCTTCGAAGTTCAAACTCCCGAAAAGCCAAATTTCCCCCAGAAACAGATCGCCAAACGGATTCGATTCCTACTCCCGGTCGTGGCCACGGAACCGCCGTTTAAAAACAAGCTCTATAAGAACAGCCGGATTGATTTTCTCAAGATCTTGATTCGACAGAGCAACAGAATATCGGACGAAGCATTTATGGAGCCTTATGTTGAAGAAGGCGAAGATGCCGACGCAGTAAGACAGGAACTCGTCAGCGGTATTCAAGCCTTTTTGGAATGGCTGGAAAGTAATCAGGATTGGCTGCCTGCAAGAATGAAGGGAAAAAATTTCGAACGGTTTGTGGCACGTTTGAAAACCATGAAGGAGCGCTTGCAGTCCCCGCCTGACTCAAGCTCAGTTCCGAACCGCCCGGGGTCGCCGACTGGGGGAGCTTCTGTCACTTCCGAACCTGGACGAATCGGACCCTCGGCGGAAAGCCCCTCCGATAGCGCTGGCCTGGCGCCTCGAATGGGCGACGGATCACGTCCTGCAAATCCTTTATCTGCTCATCCTTCCGGACCCACCCGCCGAGAGCGCAATATCCCTGCCACCGAGGCCGCGGCCGAGCCCTCAGAACCGATTTCCCTCCCTGAGCGTCTGCAGAATGTCGCGCCAGAACTCTTCGTCTCTTTTAAGGACTTCATGTCGCTTGTCAACCAGCTGTATTATCGTTATCGAGCGGGAATTGGTCCCCACGAAGATTTTTCGACCCTGCCTGTCGAGCTGTCTCCTTTGTTCGGGAGAATGATTGCGGAACACCTCTTTAGCATGTGGCAACATATGCGTCATAACGAATCCCTCTCGCCCCAGGATGTGTTTCATTTCGTCGAATTTGGTGGTGGAACGGGCATTCTCTCTCGAGACGTCATGCGCTATGTCGAGTCCCGTGCCTCACATGGTTCCAGCTCAGAATGGCGAGATTTCTGGAACCAATTGCATTACACGATTATAGAGCAGTCTGCTCGCCTACATGATCGCCAGGCGGCGGAAGGCCGTGATTATATTGACAAAGGGAAAATGGATGCGGTATTGGGGGAAGCTCAAGCGAAACTCGCCACATTAATGGGGGGAAGGATCAAGGGGGTGATCTTCACAAACGAGCTTCTGGATGATTTAGGCTCCCACAAAGTCGTTCTGACAACACAAGGTGAAGCGGAAGTGGCTTTCGTTATACCGCAAATCCCGATTGAACATCTTGCTCTCTTGGACGAGATCGGTTCCGGACAGGAATTGAACGATCTCATCCGGCAACAAGACGCGGAGGTCCGGGATCGGACAGCGCTGAACGGCGTTAACGTCATGTATCTAACGCGATCAAGCTTTGAAAAATATCTATCGGCGGTTGGGGGCCTGCCGCCGGGCGACATTCAATCCCGGCTTGCCAGCATTACCTACACAGAGACCTACGTGCCTTCCCAACAGATTCCTGAAGTCGCCGAGCATCTCCAGCGAAACGCCGAGGATTATGCCACAGCCCTGGCAAGCCATGAACAACAGAGATGGACGATCTTCGCCAACACCGAAGCGGATTCTTTTGTCGAAAATGTCGGTCGCGCCCTTGAAGCCGGGTTCATTTTCACGTTGGATTATGGACACAGCGCTCCTGATCTTTTCAGACATCTTCACACCGGAGCACCTCAACACCATATCTATGGAGGAGAGGTGCCATTGGAGGAACAACTCACCCCTCCCTATCACCCACGTATTTTGCAGCAACAAATTACGGCGGATTTGAACTTCACAGCCTTGGCAAATCGCGGGGAAGACACAGCGCTCCACACGACGTGGTTTGGGTTGGTGCGTGATTTGATGAGCGGAACCTCTGTGCGAGAACAGGCCTTAAAAGGACGGTTTGGGCCAAACTCGGAACGGCAGTCACCTGCAGCGCTGCGAGATTTTCTCGATGAGAGCACTGATACTGGGCGGTTTAAGATTTTGATTCAAGAAAAGAAAGGAGAACATGCCACTCCCTATCGCTATTCAGATGCCACAGCGCGGCCGTCTCTACGCCGGAGCCTTAACGATATCCCCGTGCCACTCCGGGATCGCGTGAAGAATATTCGTGACGCTTTTTCTAAGAGTCATTCTTTGGAGTCCGCATCAGGACTTCATCCGGACTCAGCAGAAGACTCACCCCACGGCGGGGCCTCCATGGAAGGTTCCTTCGTGATCGGGAGCGCCCTCGCGGGGCTTTTGATGCCGCTCTCTTCCTCCTGGCCGCTGGGACCTTCTTTCCCCGGAGACGTCTCATTTTTCGCGGGGCTTTTGACGCCGCTCTCTTCCTCCTGGCCGCTGGGACCTTCTTTCCCCGGAGACGTCTCATTTTTCGCGATGCAGATAGTCGGCCTTGTTGTTTTTGGATACTTGACCATATTGCTTCTTAATTTCGCCTTTAGGCTTTTGGAAAGGAAAGTTCCTGCTGACGCAGAAGCAAGTCTGGGACCCGGCCCGCTGGAGCGCCGCGAACCCTTGGGAGGGACGCGAAGACTCTATACGCACGATGAAGCACGCGGAGGACTCCCGAGAACCATCGCGAGCGCCGGTGATTTGCGTTCGATCACTCCACCCAGAATGGATGAGATCCTTTCGGACAACAGGGAGCTGATCAACAAGTGCCGCGCGGCATTTGATCAGTTGCGAGGGCTCGCCGTGGAGAGTCCCTCCCGCCCAAAGGCAAGGTGGATCCGCAATGCAGTACAACTTATGGATCGGTTTGCAATATTTACGCGCACCTTATTTCTGATGTTAACACCCCCTGGGCTCGTGTCCTACACGCACTTTCTGATACCCTTCGGAAACATTGATTACAACCGTTGGCTCAATAAAATCTCCGTCGTTGTGTTTGAGGAAGAGGCGCCGGGCCATCAAACGAGCATAGCTTCTTCGATGGATAACAAGATTTTTATTGGCCGGAAGCTCGCTGAACGATTGACACCAGATCAGCTGGCGGGCCTGCTTGCTCGAAAGATGATTGAAATTCAAGCGAAGCACATCGTGCGGGACAACAATCTCCGCTGGTCTTCGCTCGTGGAACGCATCGAGAGGATCGCCAAGGCTGAAGAAATCCGTATTGCTGGCCCCGGCCAGCTCCGGGGAACCAGCTCCATAGATGATGTCATTCGTTATATTCAATACGAATCAAACCCTTTGCGCACTTCTGCGCCCATCACGCACACATGGCAGAATGCCCAGCACGTGATGCAATGGGTAATGAAGATCCTGGCCTCGTCCCGGGGCTCCCCCAGCCTCATCGCCATTGACCGGACGACAGCCTGGGAACAAACCCTCGAGGCATTGATATGGCTTGGGCACCCCCTTTCGGTTTATGACGGTCTTCCTGGATCAGGGATTTCGGACCCGGAGTCGGAATTTATTGCCTTTGAACGCACCTTATTAACTGAGCTGGAATTTGGGGCACCTAACATCGATGATCAGAACATACGCGGCAGGTTCATCGTGACTTGGAATCGACTCCGTGGTTCAAGCGAATCGCTTGAACGTGTCCGCCGATTGGAAACATTAAATCCCAAAGACCTTCTCGCCCATTTGATTGTCTTATTCATGTTTAGGCGCAGAGATCTACCTTTGCTGTTGAACCAGTTTTGGATCAGTGGCGAAAAGATTGAGAATCGGAGCAATCTTCAATATGCAGCGCAAGCCCTTTCGACCCCTTTTGGACCGAAGATTCATGATCTCCTAAATGCGTTGAGCGATATTTGGCCACTTCTATCGAAAAAGGAGTATGGCGGATTGTTGGGAGGACTCGGCACACTTCTCCGCTCGCTGACGGAATTCTCTGAATCCATGACCGGAACCCGGGGCGCCATCCCCACCGTCAGCAACGTGCTCTCGAACCTGATCAGGGAATGGAAGCCGGATGAATCGACACCGCGGAGAACGATTAAAAGTAAATCCGTCTATACAGCGCTGGAAAAGGCAATAAGAGAAATCGCTGGACTGCGTGAGACCATCCCTCTTTCCATGATATTGGGGGTTACGTTCGACCCCCTGCGTCGCATCAGTGTTCATCCAGATCTGGAGATCGCCTTGCATTACTATGAGCATATAAAAGAGCACGTAATACCTGGAGCAGAGATCTTTAAGCAATGTCTCATCCGCTATACGCAGATGTTGCAAAGGTATCCAGGTGACGCCAGCGCTGCTCTGCAGGAATCATCAAGATACTATAGGGGGTCTCTCAAACAACGCCGCGAAGCTGACCCCATCCAGATATCTGATTGGTTGGAGGGCCCGGGAGCCATCGAGATCCCCATCCACCTGCGTCAGTACTCCAACGCCATGGAAAGCAGAATGAGATGCTGGAAAGAGGTGCGTGCCGGTTTAGCATCCTTGCTTATAGATCCGAACCTTGTGGCCCTGCGCTCCCATGAAAAGATTGATCCACAGTTCCTGAAATTACTAGAGATGGAGGGAACCATCAGGCTCCGATCGGATGAACAATTATCAAAGGAAAGTGAAATCATCGCCACTTCCCTCCGCAGTGTCCTGCTCTCCATCGTTGAAGCAATTCAACGACTCCACTTGGAAGCTCGAAAGAAACATACCCACCAGCAGGCGCAGATGTTGACGGGACTGCGAGACGAGATCGAAAGACTGACGGACAACCTCCTGACCCTTCAAAACTTGACCAGAGAGATTCAAAGACAATCTCTGAAATCGGAACTGGTTATTTTGGACGCCGCTTATAAACCCTTCGAAAGCCTATTCGTAGGATTCCCAGGAACACACGGCTCTTTGGATTTCACATACCGCTACAGACAGCACATACTCCACAACATCCGGGCGTACTGGGAAAATCCTTGGATTCACGCTGTCTATGCATTCCTTAAAACGGAAGAGAATCGCGGGAGGGACCGTTTGGCTAGATTTTCCATCGCTCGATCCCAAGAAGGACCTCTTCTAGCGACTAGCAATGTGTACTCTGTTCGGTCTGAATTGGATTTTCTGCCCGCTTTCCTAATGTACATGAAAGTATGGGCCGACGTGTCCGGGCGACCTATCATTTTCCCGGCTACGTTGTTTGATAAAGATGCCGATAAAGTCCTTGGAGCGGGATATCAGTTGGTGAAGACACCGCTCGAAAGCCCGCTGAGCCTTGTCATTCCAAATACGGAAGACGGCGGTATCTTCCACTCCGAGCTCACTCCCGGAAACCCCACATTTCCAGTCAAGGTCGTCCTTGATAAATATTTTGTTTACACGCCAGACCCTGCGATACAAGCACAACGCCGCGAACGCATGATCAGGGAATTTTCACCAACAAGTGAACCAAGGATTGGAAGACCCGCGAGAAAAAATTCAGAAACAGCATCGCAAGAGGGGATGTTTACGATTCTTAGCGCCATCGTCGGATTCCTTCCACTGGTGGACGCTCATCATTTTGGGCTCCGCCAAATGCTCGTTGTAATAGCTGCAACAGGGATCTTTTATCTGGCACATGTGGGCCTGCATCTGGCTCTCGGCGGAGGCCTGCGTTTGCTCGCCGGGAAGAACTTCTACGAAAAGGCGCACCTTTGGTTAACCCAAGGATATCGCGAGAACCCTCCAGAGATAGGATCAGATGTCAGGCTGGCCCTGTTCTATTTCTTGCCAGGGGCTATTCAATTCCTGACCGGTGCGATTCTGCTAAATCTCGCACCTCTGGGCGCTTCTCAGAGCGCCCTCCTCACGGCATTTGGTGCAGTCAATCTAATTCAGGGAATGACCATCTTCTTCGGGGCGGACCACCGACACGGGAAGAAATATCTACCTTCGATGCGTTCTGTTTTCCGCAGCGCCTGAGGTAGCGAGGGGAGTTGCAGGTTATCAGAGTATCGGAGAAACGGCTGGCTGTCAGGGCCGTTTGCCCGGGCCGACGCTCCGTTACCCCGATATGCCGTTACTCCGATACCCCGTTACCCCGGTACTTAAACGGCGGATCTCCACCAGAGATAGTGCTTGTCCTTCAGCTCGGCCTCCGTCGGGAACGGGTAGTAGAGCGCCGACTTCAGAACTGATGTGGACGTTCCATCACAAACGTAACAAACTCCTGTGCGCCAAGCGCAAGGATACGGGAGTTTGTTACGTTTGTGATGGAACGTCCCTTTGAAGTTTGCTAAAGCCTAGCTTTCCCGCTTGGAGTAGCCGATGGAGGCCAGGACCACGGCCGAACAGATAAAGATCGCCACCCACATGCCCCAGTGCGACAAGTCGTATTGCACGAGGATCGGCGCCGCCAGAAGCGACACAAGGTTCATCACCTTGATCATGGGATTGAGCGCGGGCCCCGAAGTGTCTTTGAGGGGATCCCCCACGGTGTCGCCGACCACGGCCGCTTTATGGCATTCCGAGCCTTTGCCGCCATAGATGCCGTCTTCGATCAGCTTTTTGGCATTGTCCCAGGCGCCGCCCGCCGTCGCCATAAAGACCGCGAGCAGCTGTCCGGAAAGGATCACACCGCCCAAAAACCCGCCCAGGGCCTCCACGCGCAGGAGCATCCCCACGAGGAGCGGGGTCAAAATCGCGATGAGCGCCAGGCTCACGAGCTCCTTCTGTGCCGCTTGCGTGCAAATCCCCACCGCCTGCTTGTAATCCGGCGCGACGGTCCCTTCCATCAACCCCGGAATGCGGAACTGACGGCGCACTTCCTCCACGATCAGGGAGGCGGCGCGGGTGACGGCGTTGATGCAGAGCCCGGAAAAGAGCCAGGGCACCGCGCCGCCGATGAGGAACCCAATGAAGACGACCGGCTGGGAAATGCGGATGCCGGTGTTCAGGAGCCGGAGCGGCTCGCCCAGTCCCATCTGCGCCTGCACGTTGGTCACGTCGGTGAGATAGGAACCGAACAGGGAGACCGCGGCGATGACGGCGGAACCGATCGCCACACCCTTGGTGATGGCCTTGGTGGTGTTTCCGACGGCGTCTAAGTCCGCCATGATCTTGCGGGCCTTGGGTTCCAAACCCGCCATTTCGCCGATGCCGTTGGCGTTGTCGGCGATGGGGCCGAACGAGTCCATGGCCACATTGTTCCCGGTGAGGGTGAGCATGCCGATGCCGGTCATGGCGACGCCGTAGAGCACGAAGATCACCGGCTGGCCGCGGTAGATGAGGACGGCCGCGAAGATCGCGCCGGCGATGACGAGGGTCTGCCAGACGGCCGACTCAAACCCGACGCCCAGGCCGCGCAGGATGAGCGTCGCCGATCCGGTCTTGGATGCGCCCGCGATGCTTTTGACCGGGCGGTAGTGCGTGTCGGTGAAGTACTTCGTCACCTCGTCGAGCACGATGGCAAGCACAATGCCGGCGAAGACCGAAAGGAACGCCCGCCACTCGTGCATGTAGTAGTGCGCGAGGAAGAAGAAGGCGACGACTGAAATGAGCGCCGACGTGTAGAACCCCTTGTTGATGGACGAAAGGGCGTTGCCGCGCTCCTCACCCGGAGAGCCCCGGACGACGTAGGTCCCGATGATGGACGAGAGCACCCCGATGCCGCGCACGAGAAGCGGGAAAATGATCCACTTGAGCTCGTGGGTGATGGATACGAGGGCGAGACCCAGGATCAGCCCCGAGACGATCGTGACTTCATAGGATTCAAAGATGTCCGCGGCCATACCGGCGCAGTCGCCGACATTGTCGCCCACGAGGTCCGCGATCACGGCGGCGTTGCGGGGGTCATCCTCCGGGATGCCCGCTTCCACCTTGCCGACGAGGTCGGCTCCCACGTCCGCGGCCTTGGTGTAAATACCGCCGCCCACGCGCATGAAGAGCGCCAAGAGCGTCCCGCCGAAGCCAAAGCCCAGGAGCGCGTCCGGCGCGGCCACCCCGAAGTACATGAAAATGACGGTGCCGCCGAAAAGTCCCAGGCCGTCCGTGAGCATGCCGGTGATGGTTCCGGAGCGGTAGGCCACTTTAAGCGCTTCCGAGAAACTGCGCCGCGAGGCCGCCGCGACGCGGACGTTCCCTTGGACCGCCATGCGCATGCCGAACTGGCCGACGATCAGTGAGAAGCCGGCGCCCATGATAAAGGCGATCGCGCGGCCCATGCCGATCAGAAAGCGGACTTTCTCCGGGGTGTACCCTTCAAAGCGCTCGAGCGCCTCCGCGGTCGGGGGAACGATGTAAACCGAGTAGAAGAGGACCACCGCAAGCACCAGAATCAAAGGGGTAATGATTTTGAGCTGGCGGCCGAGGTAGGCATCGGCGCCAAGGCGGATCGCGTTCCAAACTTCCAGCATCTTGGGGGTACCCGTATCCATTCTGAGGATTTGGCTGCGCAAGAGCATCGCGTAGGCCAGCCCCAGCATGGCAATTCCAAGAACAATCCAGATGGACATCACTTCAAACGGCGTAGCTTGCATCATTTTATGCATGACAGTTTCCTTTTCTGTAGAGGTGGAATTAAGACTTCGAAGCCGCCAGTATCAACCAGAAGCGCTCTTTCCAATGCGATGCGGACCACATTGGGGATCATCCTAATAATATTAGGCCTGTCATCTCCAGTCCCTTGGCCGTTTCCGATGCAGGAAATCTTCGGGGGTTCTTGCCGTGGGGGAGGGAGGCGACTCACTCCGGCGCTCCCGGACACCCCGGCTGGGTGGTTCGCGCAGCCTGCGGAACTCGCCTCCTGCCTGTACATCAAAGGTCGAGGCTCAACCATCCTCGGCTAGACGCGCTCACCACCCGGCCGCCGTCCGCGAGTCGTTCGCTGCCTCTCTCCCCCACGACAAAAGATGTTCCTGTTATCAAGATGGAGTTGCACCTCTTTCCCAGGAGCGGGAGCCTGGCGAGCGACTCGAAATTTCAAGCGTTTTGGCGAGGGTGTGCCAAGCCGACGCCACTACGACGTTGGCGTCCGCCAGAGACCCAGTGGCGGAGGACTGTGCGAGGACCTACCACTATGCTTTTGGGAAAGGGTCCGAGTTCCGCAGGCTGCCCGAAGCCAAAACGCTGACCCTCCGTGGCCCTGCAGGGCTAGGGCCATGGAGGGGGAAATTTCGCTGGAGCGAGCAGGCGTCTGCTCCAGGGAAAGAGGAGGCAACCTACCTCTAAAGATTTCCTGCTTCTGGTCGTCCCTGCCTTCATAATGCGCGGCCGGTGAGGGACCTTGGGGTCCTGATTTCGTGCAATGTTGTGTCATGTCGTATGATCGTCTTTGATAAAATCAATCTTGTGACATCGCCCACTCGTATTCTGATCGCCGATGATGATGCCGTGCTTCGGGACATGGCCAAAACCTGGCTGACCAAGGCCGGCTGCCTCGTCACGGTTTGCCGCCGTGGCTCCGAAGTGCTGCCCCTTGTGCTGAAGGAGCGTCCTGATCTGGTGCTCATGGACGTGCTGCTGGAAAAGGAAAACGGGGTGGAGATCTGCGCCGCCCTGAAGAAAAATCCGGCGGCCGAAAAGATTCCCGTGATCCTGATCTCGGGCGAACGGATGGAGCAGGAAGACGTGGTCGACGGCCTGCAAGGCGGGGCGGACGACTATCTCCTCAAGCCTCTGAACCCGGACCTGCTTCTGGCCAAGATTCAGGCGGTGCTCCGGCGGGTCAAAGCGCCGGAGGAGCTGGAGCAAACGCTCCGCTATTACAACCTCACTTTGAACGTCACGGAGCGCCGCGTGCAGGTCGAAGGCAAGGATGTCGCCTTGACCCGCAAGGAATTTGACCTTCTGATGGAGCTCCTCCGGAAACCCAAGAACATCCTTTCCCCCCTCACGCTTCTGAAAAGCGTTTGGGGTTATGAGCCAGAGACCTACAACGATCCCCACACGGTGGAAGTCCACGTCTCCCGCCTAAAAAAGAAACTGGGAGAATCCTTTTCCAGCCGAATCAAAACCGTCATCGGCTTCGGCTATCGCCTGGACTGATCAAGACCACTTCCTTACACCGTTAGCCCGGAATCTGCAGTTGTCGTCATCCCGGTGAAAACCGGGATCCAGTCCATCGTCGTTGAACTGGACCCCGGGTCTCCACAAGTCCGGCGACCCGGCCCGCCGGGCGTCTGGAGGGCCGGCTTTCGCCTATTAGACTTTTCTCGAGTCTTTGTAGACTCTAGAAGAAGACACCGACAAGAATGGAATAAGTCTAACTTTCGCCAAGGTGAAAACCATACCCCGGTAAAGACCCCATTCTTTCGTGATCCAAAGCTAGATAGAAGTGATGTCATAAAAACCCTTAATAGGCAAAGCTCGCATCACGAATGTCGGCACTTACAAAAAGGAGCCTTATGAACCCACCTCTCCATTACATAGGCGTTGATATCGCCGATCAAACCTTCAGCGCAACACATTACAGCTCAGCCGAACAAAAGTATTCCAAACATCAGACGCTCGCCAATACACCCGCCGGCTTTGAGGAATTCGAAGCCTGGTTTAAGAAACGCGGAGTCGATTCCACCAATACCGTGGTCTGCATGGAAGCCACCGGTGTTTATGCGGAGCAGCTCTGCTACTGGCTCTGTGCCAAAGGCTATCCGGTGTCGGTGGAGGCGCCGCATAAAACCAAACGCGCCTTTCACCCCCTGGGAGCCAAAAGCGACCCCATCGATAGCCGCCAGCTCGCCGAATATGCCTGGCGCTTTTTCGATCAACTCGCGTTCTGGAAACCCTCGGAAGCCTTGATCGAACAAGTCCGTGTTCTTCTGACGACGCGCGAGCAGCTGACCGGCCAGATGACCGCCAATCAAAATGCCTTGTCGGCCATCAGCCGGAAAGTCGTTCGCACGATCCTCGCCGAACAAAGCTTCCTGGACACCATCCGCCATCTCAAAGAACAGATCAAAAAAATCGATCAGGCCTTGGATCAACTGATCTCAAACCACCCCACCATTGGCCCCATGGTGAGCTTGCTGCTCACCATCCCTGGGGTGGGCCGACTCTTGACGGCCCATTTGATGGTCATCAGCCAAGGCTTTACGCGATCCCTGGAACCCCGCCGCATCGCCTCGTATTTGGGCATGTGCCCACTCGAACACTCCAGCGGAACTTCCGTGCGCAAGAATGCAAGCTCTCGCGGGATCGGTCCGGACATCATCCGCAAGCTATTGCACCTGGCAGCCCGATCCCTTCGCACACATCATCAGCAGTTCAGGCACTACTTTGAAAGAAAAGTACAAGCCGGAAAAGCCAAACGCTTGGCGCTCAACAACATTGCCAACAAACTCTTGCGCATTATCTGTGCCGTACTGCGCACAAAGTCACCGTATCTTGCTGACTATAGGTCAGTCAATCCTCGGATCCTAAAAAATGCTTGACCGAGGTCATAGAAATCGGGGTGACGGCAACTGCAGTTTCCCGGTTAGTCCGGTACTTCCTGGCTTGATTTTCCTCTCGGAGGGCAATGGCCTTCCTGAGCCCCTCACAAAACTCATTCAAATATCAATAGATATTGATGATCTGTCTCGATTTGAGGCCGATTTAAGTTGCCGCAGGTGTTAAGGCACGTTAACCTTCCATAGGCTGCAAGCGACAGCCAATGTTCCATGGGGGTATTCGAAGTGGGCCAAGCGATGATCGTCGGACATGAGGAGTTACTCCAGGATCCTCGGGGGATGGTTCTCCAAACTCTATGATCGATTACATGAATTGGGGTCGTGACGGGTTGGCCTCGCGGGTGAGCGCCCTGCGGATGGCCCGCCAGGCGCTTGGCCGCAGGGAGCCGGGGGCCGCAAGCGCCGTCCGAAGACTCGCGCGGTCGCTCCGCGCCACCGAAGGGCTCAGTCAACACCCGGAAGTGAAAGCCATGTCCCGGATCCTGGAACAAGCGCCGGAGGAGCAACTCGGCGGGGTGCTCGAAAAGTTTATTCCCATTCTCCGGGCCATTGCCCGGACCCCGCGAGAAAGAAAGCGTCTCATTGTCTGTGTGGAAGATGATGCCGTTGTGCAGGCCCTGGTCCAAGAGCGCCTCGCTTCTCCCTCCCGGGACATCGTGATGGCCGGTTCGATCGCGGCCGCTCGCCAAACGCTCTCCGAGCGCGAGGTGTCACTGGTCCTCTTGGACCTCGGCCTTCCCGATGGCGATGGGCGCGACTTGCTCCTTGAGCTTCGGGAACAGGAGGACACCAGGGAGATCCCCGTCATCGTCCTTTCCGCGGAGCACGCTCAACAGCCCAAAACCGAATGTTTTGCCCTGGGAGCCAATGACTATATCCTGAAACCCTTCGACCCCGTCACGCTCTCGACCTTGGTCGCCGCCGAACTCCACCGGTCCGCGGAAAGAAGCCGGCGCTCTTCCTTAGACTCCTTGACGGGAATTCCTAACCGCAACGCCTTCACGAACGCCTTCGCGCGTGCCAGTCAACTCGCCGGCCGTTCGGGGCAACCCTTGACGCTGGGACTCTTGGACGTGGACCGGTTCAAATCCATCAACGACCTGTATGGGCATGCCGCGGGGGATGACGCCCTTTGCCGCTTGGCGTCGGTGGTTTCGCGTTCGCTCCGATCGTCTGACCTGCTCGCCCGCTGGGGAGGAGACGAGTTTGCGATCCTGCTTCCTCAAACGGGCCTTCAGGACAGCCAGCGCATGCTCGAAAAGACGTTGGAGGAATTCCGGCTGCGGCAATTCACCGCCCCGAACGGCGAGACGTTTCAGGTCAGCTTCTCAGCGGGTCTGGTGGCTGTCCATGGCGACGAGACGCTGGAAGAGGCGATCTTAGAAGCAGACCAGCTCCTGTACGCGGGGAAAGTCTCGGGGCGCAGCAAAGTGGCGAGCGCCTTGAACCAGCCCCTGTGCCCCAAACCGAGCATTCTGGTGGTGGAAGACGACTTGTTCACCGCCTCGCTGCTTCGTCAATATCTGGAACAGCGCGGGTTCGACGTCGAGCACGTCCTGGAGGGCTCGAAAGTCCTGGAGACGGCAACAGCCAAATCATTTTCCGTGATCCTGCTGGATGTTCTGATGCGCGATATCGATGGTTTTGAGGTGCTCCGGAGACTGCGCGCGAACGCCGCGCTCCGTGAGGTTCCCGTGGTGATGCTGACGTCGCAGGGACAGAGCGAGGACGTCCTGAAGGGGTTTGAGCTCGGTGCGAACGATTATATGGTCAAGCCGTTTTCCCCGCCGGAACTGCTAGCGCGCACGAGCCGGCTTCTTGCGAAAGTCGCTCATTGACCGGGAATCTGCAATTGCCGTCATCCCGGCATGTCTTAAGCCGGGATCCATCATGGCAAATTCGTCGATGATAGACCCCGTCCGCCACACGGCAGGACGGACGGCCCGCCGGTAGTCTGGAGGGCCGACTTACAATCCGCCGGGGTGACGTCGCTAACGGGGATGAAGGTAGTGCTCCACAAACGCTTCAATCTGACGGAAATCTTCCTGGGCCTGCGCGAGCAGAGTCTTCACCCGGGGTTCGATTTGACCCTTCTTGGCCATCTGTTCAATCTCCTGCAGAGGCTGGATGATCCGGGTCGCGCCGAAGCAGGCGCTTGAGCCATTCAGGCCATGGGCCGCCCGGCGGATCTCTTCTGGCACGCCACCCTCGATTGCTTGCTCAAGCTTGGTCATACTTTCGCGGCTTTGGGCCAAGTAGAGAGTGATCAGATGAACAAGCCCCGCTTGATTCCCTTCCGTCGTAGTCAGCAAGATGGACATGTCGACCGGATCCTTGCCCTTGGGTGGGGCCGGGGCTTCGGCCTTGGCGCCCTCCCGCTCGCCGAAGCCGCGGACCCAGCGGGAAAGGACCTCCCGCAGGCGCTGGGGATCGATAGGCTTGGCGAGGTAGTCATTCATTCCCGCCGCGAGGCACTCTTCCCGGTCGCCTTCAAGCGCGTGGGCCGTGAGCGCGATGATCGGAATCTTAGCCACGGTGCCGCCCAAGGCCCTGATCGCCGCCGCGGCCTGGTAACCATCCATCTCGGGCATTTGACAATCCATCAAGACAGCGTCGTAGTGCTGGGTCGGATCACCCAGGGCCGCTAAGGCCTTCTGGCCGGTCGAAACCACGTCCGCGCGGTACCCCAAGTTCGCCAAGAGATTCTGCATCAGCACTTGGTTGAACCGGTTATCTTCCACCACAAGTAGACTGAGATCTTGAGCGTTCAAAGAGCATGACAACATTTCGCGCGCGGCGCCGCCGGGTACCAGAGGGCCCTCGGGCCGGACCGCCGGTTTCGGAAAGTCCACCGCAAACCAGAAGGTCGACCCCTGCCCCGGTTGACTGCGCACTCCAATCTTTCCCCCCATCAGCCCGACCAGTTGGCGGCTGATGGCCAGTCCCAAACCGGTCCCGCCGTACTTGCGCGTGACGGAGGTGTCGCCCTGGCTGAAGGCCTGAAAGAGCTTCGCTTGCGTTTCAGGGTTCATGCCAATGCCGGTGTCCTGAATCTCAAACTGGAGGCGGGCCTGGGAAGCGGTTTCGTCGGGCCGCGTGACCGTGACCCGGACACCTCCCTTGTCGGAAAATTTGATGGCATTACTCACGAGATTGATGAGCACCTGGCGCAAGCGCAAGGGATCTCCCACGAGTCGCTCCGGCACGTCGTGTGAGATTTCGGCGGAAATGAGCAGGTCCTTGGCATGGGCCTGTCCGCTGAGCATTTCGATGACCGAATGGACCGTCGCCCGCGGGTCAAACTCCATGGATTCAATCTTGAGCTTGCCGGCTTCGATCTTGGAGAAATCCAGAATATCGTTGATGAGGCCCACGAGCGAATCCCCGGCCTGACAGGCGATGTCCGCGAATTCCTTCTGCTTCGGGGTGAGCTCGGTCCCGCGCAAGAGCTGGACCATACCGATCACCGCGTTCATCGGCGTGCGGATCTCATGGCTCATGTTCGCCAGAAAATCGGCCTTGGCCCGTCCCGCCGCTTCCGCCGCCTCCGTGGCCGCCTTCAGTTCTTTTTCCGCCTCTTTGAGCTCGGTGATGGGGACCTGGATCGAAAGATATCTCTCCGGCTTCCCGTCCGGACCCGGGAACGGGACCACAATACTGTGAACCCAGTAGTAGGACCCATCCTTGGCTTTGTTGCGCAGCTCTCCATGCCAGTTGCGCCCGGATGAAATCGTTTTCCACAAAACTTCCCAAAAAGAATTCGGGTAATATCCAGAATTCAATATCCGCGCATTTTGGCCCAGAAGTTCTTCGCGGCTGTATTGGGAAATGCGGGTCAACATATCATTGACATAGGTCAGACGCCCCTCGGCGTCGGTTTCGGCTACGATCGCGTATTGGTCCAAGGCCTGTTTTTCAGCTCCCAGCTGGGACTGGGCGCGCCGCAAATCCTTTTCCGTTCGTTTCCGCTCATGGATCTCCCAGTACAAGAACAAATAGACCAGCAAGAGAAGGACGATCACCACGACGGTCCGTATGACGAACCAAAACTTAGAGTCTTGCCAGCTGGCTTCCTCATTCTGAAGCTGCTGCTCGAAAAGCGATCCGGTTTCTTCCCGGAGCTCTTTGAAAGCAGAGTCCAGCTCAGCCATCGGGTCTTCGCCACGCCGCTCCCGATGGAGGCCTTGAACAGCAGCCATCCCGCTTTTTTGACGAACGTCAACTTCCTCGCGCGCCCAGACCAGTTTTTCACTCGCCCGCTTAAGGAGGGTCTCCAGGTGTTGGCGCGCCCTGGCACTTGGCATGGGCTGGTTCTGAAGGGATTGGAGGAGACGCTCGATCTCGGGGAGGTCCTTCTCGTAGACCGCCCGCTGTTGTGGCCGGCCAGTCAAGGCGAAGCCTCTCGCCGCCGATTCCATATGGCGCAAGAGGGACAGGAGGTCCTGGAGGTTATCGATGATACGGTTGGTGGCCAGGAGACCGCGGTTCACGGCGATCACGTTGTAGTTGCTGCGATAGGCGTAGTAGCTGGTCACGGTGAAAACCGTGAAGGCCCCCAGCAAGCTTACGAGCTGCAGATTCCGCTTCCAGCGCGCGTTCATGACTGGAGGAAGTTTGCGTTCTGCCGGCAGGTCTGTCAAGGGGCAGGCACCTCTGGCCGTTACTTCTTGGTGACCGGGGTTCTCCGGCGCAGGGCGACCCAGAGCCGTCCTTCGAGATCGAAGGGGTCCACGGGTTTGGTCAAGAAATCATCCGCGCCAGCCTCGATAGCAGCATTGCGGGAGGAGAGTTCCGATTGGTTGGTCAGAAACAGCACCGGTGTGGCATCGCCCTTCTCGCGGATGTTACGGCAGAGCCGGTAGCCGTCGATTCCCGGCATGTAGATGTCGCTGATCACCGCATCGGGCTGGTGCGTCTTAAACATCGCCCAGCCCTGATCCCCATCGAAGGCCTGCATGACGATAAACCCCCTTTGGCGCAGGACCGAAGCGACGAACTCCTGTACAAAGGGTTCGTCCTCCACCACCAACACACGATAAGGGCGCAAAAGATCCATGACGAGCATGTCCTAACCGGAAATCTTCGGTTCATTTTGCCTCATCGTCTGAACTCGATGCACTTTTTTGTGCCGTCACCCCGGCGAAAGCCGGCCCTCCAGACGCCCGGCGGGCCGGGTCGCCGGACTTGTGGAGACCCGGGGTCCAGTTCAACGACGATGGACTGGATCCCGGTTTTCACCGGGATGACGACAACTGCAGATTCCCGTCTAGTATTCTTATTCTGCCTGAAGATCGGCTGAAATACCGCTCAATTCTGGCTCACATTTTCCCAGGAGCTGCCACGAAAGCGCGGCGGAGCGCCTCACGGAGAAGCCATCTCGGCTGCACGGGGCCATCCGGCCAAAATGTAAAATCCAGGCTGGAAGCGGCGCCGGCCCCCTGGCGCTCTCTTTTAGAACGGGATTATTCTTCACAGGAGGATGGAATGAAACGCTGCCTTATGCTTTTCACGCTACTGCCATGGGGCGTGATGGCGCTTGCGGACGATACGAAGTTCAGCACCCATTTGCACGCGAAATTCCAGGCCAAAGCCTGCACCAGCTGCCATGATTATTTTGTTGAGAAGCTGAAGGGTTTGGACTTTGGCAGCCACAAAGGCCGAAAACCAGACTCGTGCGTGCTTTGCCATCGGCAGGCGGTCACGGGTTTTGAGCATCCGGAAGAGTGGTTCGCCAGGCCTGGCCTCTACACTTCGGGCATGAGCGCCAAAGAGACGTGCGAAACGATGAAAGCGGCCATCCAGGCGGAGTTCAAGAGCAAAGCGCTCATCGCCAGAGAAATGGAAGAGCACCTCTTGAAAGATCCGCGGGTGCTCTGGGGAATCGAAGGTGCTACGGCCAACAGCGGGTTGCTGCCGGGCGGACAACGAGATGAAGGTTTAGTGAAAGGCGGCTTCCAGTCGTGGAAGGAACAGGTCCGGGCCTGGATCAAGGCGGGGATGAGCTGCGATTAAGAGTAAGAAGCCTTTCGTGCCGGGCTGTGCGATGAACCTTGCTGAGGGGCTGCGGCTAACCGGAAATCTTCAGTCACACTCGATCTATCGTCTGCCAGAGGTGAACTTTTTTGTGCCGTCATCCCGGCATGTCGTAAGCCGGCCCTCCAAACTTCCGGCGGGCCGGGTCGCCGGTCTTGTGGAGACCCGGGATCCATCAATGCTCTTACGTCGATGATAGACCCCGGCTAACAATCCGCCGGGGTGACGAACTGGGGAATTCCGGCTAATACACGAATTCACGGATGTCGTAGGCGGCGACGCGCACTTTCCCTTTGAGGACACGGCGGAAGTGAGTGATTTGGTCATTCTTCTCAGCCGAAGAGCAAGATGGACCGTCCGTACCGTCCGGTCCGCAGAGCGGTGACACAAATACGATGTCCTGAGTGTCGATCGGCAGGCGTTGGAGATAGCCGATCGAATCCTGAAGATGTTTCTCCCCCCACAGGCGACCACCCGCTCCGGCGAGTAGAATGAGCGCGACTTGGAGTCCAGCTTCCTTCGCTCGATGAAGGGACGCTGTGACCTCCTCTAAATCCCCCGGTTTGCCCAAGAGCTTCCGCAGCTCAGAGTTTCCGGTTTCCAGCCCGTAATAAATCCGCCGCAAACCCACTTTGGCAAGCCGCTCGAAATCCCCCTTGGTTCGGCATTGGCTCTTATGGGGCTCGATGAAGGAGTAATAACCACGAAAATGGGGCATGCGGGCTACAAGAATCTCGCGGGCGATCCTGATGGTCTGCAAGAGCAGTTCGACGGGCGCCGTCAAGGCGTTCGCGTCACCCAAAAAGATGGAACTGCGCAGGGACAGGCCATCGCCAAAATAATCGGCGATTTGGTGGATATGGGACTTGATTTTCGGGAGGTCCCTGAGGCGAAAAGGGTGATGCGCATAAAAGGAGCAGAAATGGCAGGCATTCCAAGCGCACCCTTCCGTGACTTGAAGAACGCAGGCATTGTACTGGTCCGGCGGCAGGATTCCGACAGGCTTATAGACCGCCAGATGCCGGGCGAAATCAGCGTCTAAGTCAAACGCCTGCGCGCGCAGGAACGTTCGCTTCACGTCGGGCGCCAGCGCGCGCGCAAGAGCATGTTGAAGCTGCAGCTGAGCCTGACGCCTCAGAGCCTGGGCATCGCCAGGCGCAAGCGTCTTGACCTCGCGTTCGCGATGCTCCCAGCGCACCGCGACGACCTTCCCCCCCAACCCAAACCGGACAAACCAATCCTCATGCCAGGCAGCAAAGAGCCGCCCCGCCCGGTCATAAAAATAGATCTCTTTTGGTCCGGAAATGAAGGAAACGACCGAATCACTGGCCGCAATCTGCATGGGAAAACTATACATGATACAGCTCTGGGATGTTTCGGCTGCCATGCAGCGAACAGCGGAAAGCGAAAAGCTGAAGGTTGTTCGCTGTGCTCTGCTCGCGATGCGCTGACAGGGAGGTTGTCATGAACGTTCGCCTAAAGTAATATAGGAAGATGATCGTGGGGCTCATCGCCGTGGGGTTGGCGGCCGGCATCTTGAGCGGCTTGATCGGGATCGGCGGCGGGATCATCGTGATCCCGGCGCTCGTTTACCTCTTCCATTTTTCGCAGCATCAAGCGCAAGGGACGACGCTCGCGATGCTCCTCCCGCCGATCGGGCTTCTTGCGGCCCTGCTTTATTGGCGCGCGGGGTTCGTCGATGTGAAGGCCGCCGCGCTGCTTGCGCTTGGGTTTCTGTTGGGAGGCTACATCGGCGCGCACTGGGCGATTGAAATTCCTCGCCTGTGGCTCACACGCCTCTTCGGCGCGGTGATGCTGCTCCTCTCGCTCAAAATGCTCCTGACGCGCTGACCCCGCCCGCCCCCGTCAGCGGAAGCAGGCGGATGCCAAGCCAAGTCGCTGGTTGCTATTCGGACAGGGTCATGAACATGCCAGGCAGAACAAAGGAGTGAGGAGAGGAGATCCTTCGTGTTACACGTCATCGAGTCTAAAAAATCAGTTCAAGAGGTGGCTCAAGTGTTTTCGGACGTGGCGACCCGGCATCAGTTCGGCGTGCTCGGCGTCCACAATCTGCGGCAGAAGATGAATGACAAGGGTGTCCCTTTTGACCGAGACTGCCTGGTTTTTGAGGTGTGCAACCCCCAGCAGGCGAAAAAGGTCTTGGAAGGGAACATGGTGATCTCGACAGCACTCCCTTGCCGGGTGTCGGTTTATGAAGAAGGTGGCAAAACCAAGATCGCCACCATCAAGCCGACGGCCCTCTTGTCCTTGTTCCCGGTGGTAGGGCTCTTGTCCGTCGCCGAAGAGGTGGAGCGCGAGCTCATGGCGATTATGAAGGAACTCGCCTGAGGTCTCAAAGACGGCAAGGGATGACCCAACCCATTCCGCTTCGCCTCATACGTTCTCCATCGATGAAGCCTCCAGGACCCGAATGGGCAGGATGATGGTCTGTAGGCCGTTGAATTGCAGACGCCTTTGGATCGCCGAAGCGGTTTCATTATGGAGCAAACGTTGGAACCATTGTTCCCGCTCGAATAAGAGCTTGCCAGTAAAGACGATCATCCGCGGAAATTCCTTGGACAGTTGACAACATAGCTTTTCCATGGTCCCCGGCACGTCCGTATCGATGGCCATTCGGTAATCCGCGAGAAGCCCTTGTCTCTGGCACCAAGTCGCGTACTTTTCCAGGTCACGCCGCACCTTGGCTTCGAGGCTGCCAATTTCATCTTTCCCTTTAAAGTTTCCTGAATCCAGCACGCCGACCGACACAAAGATGAAGTTTTTAAAGTAAGCCGGCAAAAGCCGTTGGATGGACAGGAGCTGGTGAATCCCAAAGCCGGTATAGCCGGCCACAGCCAAAACGGCCGTCGGTGCCTTTCGGTCTAAGGCATCGGGCACAAAGGGTCTCTCTTCCATGGAGGTGGCGTGAAGGATATCATCCAATCGTTGCATCCGAGTGTGGACCTGCCGGTAATGCCTGCGGATCAGGAAGCAAAGGGCGATGGTCGAGAGGGTGATACAGGCCGTTACCCAGCCTCCCTGTCCGAATTTTTCATAGAGCGTGACGACCAGAATACAGACGCACATGAGGAGCCCCGTGCCATGGATCGCCAACTGGCTTCTCCAGCGCGGTTCCGTGCGTCGGTTGAGGATCCAGTGCCGCGACATCCCCAACTCTGTCAGCGTGAAGGTCAAGAACACATTGATCGAATACATCACGACCAAGGTGGTGATGTTCCCACGCGTGTAGAGGAGGGTCCCCAAAGCCGCTAAGCCCATGAGGATGACCCCGTTCTGCGTCACGAGACGGTCGGAAAGTTGGGAAAAGCGGCGCGGCATCCAGGAATCCACGGCCATGTTTCCCAACACGCGAGGGCCATCGAGGAACCCCGCCTGGGCGGCGACCACGAGGAGCGCGGCTTCCGAAATGAGCGCCGTGACGATGAGGGTCGTCCCCGCTGACCAAGGGCCGAGTTTCCACGCGCCAAAGAGGTTCTCGAGAAGCACGGCATTCATCGTCTTTCCAACCTCCGGCTGGGCACCGGTCAGAAGGTATCCGAACATGATGCCACCCGCCGTGAAGGCGAGCGATGCCGCCATCAGGAACATCGTCCTCTTCCCTGTCCGGACACGCGGTTCGCGAAACATGGTGATCCCATTGGATACGGCTTCAATGCCCGTATAGGTTCCGCCTCCCATGGAGTAGGCCCGCAGTAGGATCATGAGAACCGGAATAAAACCCAGCGACGACACGGAGGCTCGGAACTCGGTCGCCGCTCCGGTAAAAACGCCGGGCAGTTCCATAAACCGGCTCCCGATGGCGTAGATAATCATGAAGACGTGCGTTCCGATAAAGACCAGAAAGATCGGCGCAAGCACGAGAACCGACTCTTTGACGCCGCGCAGGTTCAACACCAAAAGAAGAACCAGCATTCCCATGGCCGCCCAGAGCTTAAACGGAGCCGCAGCTCCCGGCAGAAACGACCAAAGCGCATCGCTGGCTGATGCTACCGATACCGAGATGGTCAAGACGTAATCCACGAGGAGCGCGCATCCGGAAACAACCCCGGCCTTTTCGCCCAAAAGTTTCGTGGCCACGAGATACCCACCGCCCCCTCCGGGAAAGTGCTCGATCAGATTGGAGTAGGCGATCGAGATGACGGTAATGGTCAAAACGATCATGAGCACCAGGAAGAGCGCCAGATGGGTATGGCTTCCCAGGGCACGAAAGGCCTCGTCCGGACCGTAGGCTGAAGAAGAGAGCCCATCCGCTCCAAGCCCAACCCAAGCGAGGAAAGCGACCAGCGACACCTGGTGGAAGATATTCGGATCTTGGAGGTTCCGAGGATCGCCCAACATACGCCGTTTGAATTTTCCCCACATTAGCGTTTCCTCCCGTTATGCAGTGAAAGGCCCAGCGCGATTCCGATGCCAAAGGCGATCAAGAACGCCCAGGCGAGTCTTTCGGGAAATTCCGACTTCTGGGCGCATTCCAGTTCTGGAGAAATAGCGACCGCATAGAGCTGGCAGGTGATGAACAGGGTGAGGACGGCTCTGAGCCATAGACGCCAACAGAGGAGACGCATGGATGACTCCCCGAAAAAGGAAAAGCCAAAGAGTTCAGCTCTCTGGCCTTGCTCTCTCGTTTTATACGCTTGCGAGGTTAGCTGTCGGGCTCGGGCTTGGAGGCCCTACACAATCCGCCACACTTCTGACGGACGAGCGCATCTGCGCTCGGATTCGCCCCGAGATCCTCGTAACATCCGAGGTTCGTTTTGGGTTCCCCACTTCGGCTCATCAGGGCCGCTTCAAACGACCCGTAACCGAATTCAGCTTATGTTTAATTATACCTCTAAATATACGAGCCGATTGATTAAGATTCGCAGATGACTACAGCGTTTTAAAGACCTTCTCGGGTTGAAGAACCAGCTTCCTCTTGCGCCAGAGACACAGCTTGCACGGGGGGCCCGGTATTGATAATCTGAATCTTGAATTGGAGGAGAGGCTCAGATAGAAGAGGACCCCTGCGCCGTCGTTTGGATTCTCGAGGGTCTCGGTGACCCCATCTCCTCAGAGGCCCGCGAGCGTTGCGAGAAGTGGCGGATGGAATCCCGTCCAGTCTCGCCCGTAGAAAAGAGCTCTGCTCCGTGAAGAAGTCGATCTTCAGTCGTACCGCGACGCCCGCGGCCGCCCCTGGAACCAGTTCTGAGACGAGCGAGAAGCATCCCTTAGCTTCCTCCGCGTTCTGCTAAGATTCTCTGGCCATGGGCTTGAGGGATCGAAGGCGCATCGGAAACAAGACCACAGTGACGCTCTTGATAGTGGTTCTGGCCGTGATGGGAATCTACTACGCCGGGCTCTTGCGCTTGAACTTTCCTTCCCCGGAACGCTTCCCGGTTCGCGGCGTCGATGTCAGCCGCCATCAGGGCCATATCGGCTGGTTTGAGGCGAGCCTCCACGGCGTGCAGTTTGCCTATATCAAGGCTACCGAAGGGACGGATTTTAGAGATCCTCGTTTTCTCTACAATTGGACCCAATGCCCGAAGAACGGCATTGCCCGCGGTGCCTATCACTTTTTTAACTTCTGCCGGCCTGGAAAAGAGCAGGCGCGCAATTTCCTGGCAACAGTGCCGCCTGATCCGAACGCCCTTCCGCCGGCACTTGACCTCGAATTCAGCGGCAGTTGCCGCCGCATACCCTCCCGTGCCGAGGTCGAGCGCGAAGTGGCCAGTTTCGTTGCCGCGATTTCTCGCCGTTTCCCCGGCCCCCCGGTGTTCTATGTCACGCCGGACTTCTATAAACGCTATCTCAAAGGTCACGAGCACAACTTCCCGCCACACCGGCTTTGGATCCGGAATGTCGTCAAGGAACCCTCACTCGCCCCTTGCACGGAATGGGTGTTTTGGCAGCACAGCGCTCTCGGCCGGGTCCCCGGCCTCCGCGGCCCGGTCGATTTGAATGTCTATTGCGGCACCCAAGACCAATTTGGCGAGCTTGTCCGCCCGCCTCACGGATCGGAGGCTAACCCGAAAGGTTCGGTTGACCGTGGTTAATCGACTGACATGTCTGGTCTTTTTAGTGCCGTCATACCGGCGGAAGCCGGTATCCAGTACATCGACGATGGACTGGATCCCGGTTTTCACCGGGATGACGACAACTGCAGATTCCCGGCTAAGAGCGCCGAACGCGGTTCGGGCCGGGACCTGTCCCGCCGATGAAAGCGAGCAGCACTCCCTAGTACCCAAAAATCAGCTCAGGGCTCAGAACTCAGAGCTTAAGGCGACTCACCCCTAGCTGAGCACTCAGAGCCATAAAATCGTTATGAGTCCTGTGCGGTAAGCCTAAAAATAGGCCTTGAACAGGGCTGTGCTGTTTAATGTATACTAGATACAAGACAAAAGAAGTCCGCTATCAAAAGTGACTGTGATAACAGGAGGTATTTATGTCCCAGCTACAACGCAGTCTGGATGAGAATCGTTTGTACGCCGCCCAGTTCGATCACAGCAAGCTGGCGATGCCGCCTTCCAAGAAACTGGCCGTGGTGGCCTGTATGGATGCCCGCTTGAACGTGGAAGAGGTCTTGGGTTTGCGTACCGGCGACGCTCATATTATCCGGAATGCAGGGGGCTTGGTCACCGACGACGCCATTCGGTCGTTGGTGATCTCGTACAAGCTCCTGGGCACCCGGGAATTCTATGTGATCGAGCATACCGATTGCGGCATGCTCACCTTTGACGAGTCCGCGCTGCAAGCCCAGCTGACCCGTGACACCGGAGCGGACGCAAAAGGCGTGAAGTTCTACCCTTTCAAAGACCTCAAGACCAATCTGAAGTCCCAGTTGAAAAAAATAAGGGAATGCCCCTTTATTCCCAAGGACATTCCCATCCACGGGTTTATCTTCCACGTTGAGAGCGGGCAGCTGGAGCTGGTGGAATCCCTTCACCCAACTCCCGCGGAGCCTGCTCGGGAACCCGTTGCCGGCCGTTGAGATCCCGTTGCTCGAGTCGGCGTGCGGAACAAAAGGTGAAGGCTTGATGGCTTCTATTCATGGGCATGAAGTCATGCGCATGATGCTTGAATCCAAGGAGGCTTTCACGGACGCCTCGCTCGTGCGCGCCATCCGGAAGCGCTTTGGCGAGGACGCCCGCTTTCACACCTGTTCCGCACAGGATCTCACGGCCGAGGAGCTTGTGGAGTTCTTGCGCTCCCGCGGCAAATTTCACAACGCCGGCGCTGGGTTTCAAACCAGCCGCGATAACATCTGCGACCACTCGTAAGACCGCCTGCTGATGTCCCGTCACATTTTTCCTTTCCATTTCGGATCATGGCGTTTGTCGCCCTCCCGATTCTAAGCGCCACAAAGTCACCTATTCATCACCTATTCATCACCTATTCACTACCTATTCATACAATAGCCACCTATTCACGGTGAATAGGTGAATGGCTGTTGAGACGATAAAACCGCCAGTTCACCTATTCATCACCTATTCATCACCTATTCACCACCCATTCATCATGAAAAGGTGTCCCCAACATGAACGGCAGAGCAGAGAGCCGAGTGAACGTATGGGCACAAAAATCTTATGTGTCTAAAGGCCTTTTTCTTTTTCCCGTCAGTTCTATAGCTTCATTCCCACGCTGATATTAGACTCTTGTAAGGAGGCGGGATATGAACTTCAAGAGATCGAGCGCGTCATCGGCCGTGATGGCACTGGCAATCTGTCTGACAGTGCTCGTGGGAAGCGGATGCAAGAAGCCGAACCCCACACCGCCCACAACACCCACAACTCCCTCAACTCCCACAACGCCTTCCACACCTCCTCTGGCGACCCCTCTCGTCACCAACACTCAGCCGAGTTCCCCCTCACCCAACTCTCCTCACACCACCTTTAATCTCGTCAATAAGCCGAGCTGGGCCTGGGAGATCTTTGGCGATGGCGCCTATGAACCCAACCCGGAAGGCTTCGTTTTACGCGTGGTCAATAGGGGTTCCCGTTGGGCCATGGCGGCAATTGATTTCGAAGAATCACTGGGTCGCAATTTGAATTGCTCCCAAGGAGGCTGCCAATATCATCTCAAGGTCAAAGGTCTCAATGGCTTCACGAAGTTTATGGTCTCCCATTGGGATCGTTGGACAGGAGGCGTCTGGGACCAGGGCTATATGTTTTCACGCGCCCATGTGACCGTCGGCGCGGCGGAGCAGGATATTTGGATCACGCTGCCTCCGGGATCACTCCCCTTGAAAGGAATGAACATTTATTTTGGCAACGAAGATAACTACCAGCCCATGGGAAACCCCTTTGGTTCGGGACTTCTCATCAAGGAGCTGACCGTGACCGAATTTGTAAGCCCTAAGACGGCCACCGCGGCATTGACAGACCAAGCGCCAACGGCTTCCACCTCGCAGATTTCAGAAGCTGAAGTGGACCGTGTTGTGAGACAACATTCCAAGCGGAGCGTATCCCTGAGCCCGGAACCTCCTTCCTCTTACCGGACCCTATTCCCCACATGGCAAGACCGCCAGTTTGCCATTACGGACCTCGGAAAAGCCGATTCGGATGTTCATGCGGTGGAAACCCTCAACCTCTCCGATCCGGCGGACAGCCCACCAGAAGCCCCTTCGATCAGCAGTCTCTGACCCCGGCAAGCTTAGGACAGCCTGGTCGCCTGCCGGCAGCGCCCTCCTCAGGGAGTCAGGGAGTTTCTCGTGACAAAGCCGTTTGGAGTTTTATAAGGTATATCGCTCTTTTCAGGGAGTGCGCCCGTCATTCCGGCGGCCGAGCCTCATCGGAAATCTCTTTAAGAATAGAAGCAGGTGCGTTATGCCACGACGAAAAGATATCCACAAAATCCTCATCATCGGATCGGGTCCCATCATTATCGGACAAGCCTGCGAATTCGATTATTCCGGCACCCAAGCCTGCAAAGCCCTCCGTGAAGAAGGCTACGAGATTGTCCTCGTGAATTCCAACCCGGCCACGATCATGACCGATCCCAACATGGCCGACAAAACCTACATTGAGCCCCTGACCGTGGAATGGCTCGAAAAAATCATTGCCAAAGAGCGGCCCGACGCCCTCTTGCCCAACCTGGGCGGTCAAACAGGACTGAACCTGGCCTCGAGCCTCCACAAGGCGGGCATTCTCAAGAAATATAACGTGGAAGTCATCGGCGTCAAAGCGGATGCCATCGAACGGGGAGAAGACCGGCAGATTTTTAAAGACACCATGAAGCAATTGGGGATCGATCTCCCCAAAAGCGAGATCTCCCTCTCCGTGGAAGAGGCGGAACAAATTGCCGAGCGCCTGCATTATCCGGTCGTCCTGCGTCCGGCCTACACGATGGGGGGGACCGGCGGCGGGATCGCCTACAACGTCGAGGAACTTCGCGTCATCGTGGCCCGCGGTTTGGCGGCAAGCCTCGTGCACCAAGTGCTCGTGGAAGAAGCGGTGATCGGCTGGGAGGAATTGGAACTGGAAGTCGTCCGAGACCATAAAAACCAGAAGATCACCGTGTGCTTCATCGAAAACGTCGACGCCATGGGCGTTCATACGGGAGACAGTTTCTGCGTGGCCCCGATGCTCACGGTACCCGAGACATTACAGAAGAAAATGCAGGACTACTCCTACAAGATCGTGGATGCGATCGGCGTGGTCGGCGGAACCAATATCCAATTTGCTCATAATCCTGTGGATGACCGGCTGGTGGTCATTGAAATCAACCCGCGCACCTCAAGGTCCTCCGCCTTGGCTTCCAAAGCGACCGGGTTTCCGATTGCCCGCATCTCGACGAAACTGGCGGCGGGGCTCACGATGGACGAGATTCCCTATTGGAAAGAAGGAACCCTGGAAAAATACAAACCCAGCGGCTCTTACGTGGTGGTGAAATTTGCGCGCTGGGCCTTTGAGAAGTTCCCGCAAGCCCAGGACCTCCTGGGGACCCAGATGAAGGCCGTGGGCGAAGTCATGAGCATCGGCAAAACCTTCAAGGAAGCGCTTCAGAAAGCCATCCGGTCCCTGGAAATCGGCCGGCACGGCTTGGGCGGAGCCAAAAATTTCAAAGCGTTGCCGCTGGAGGACCTCAAAACCCGTCTCGCCTCTCCATCGAGTGAAAGGATCTTTTTAATCTACGAAGCCCTCCGGAAGGGCATGACGGTGGAGGACTTGCGACAGCTCACCCACCTCCATTCCTATTTCCTTTCGGAAATGAAGGAATTGGTGGAATGCGAAGAACAAATGCTGAAGCGCTCCTGGACGTCGCTTCCCGAGGCCGATTTGAAAAAAGCCAAGGAGTGGGGTTTCTCGGACCGCTACCTCGCCCGGATCTTTCACGTGAAGGAAAAACAAGTCCGGGAGAAGCGGATCTCCCTGGGCAAGGTGGCACGCTTTGAAGCGGTCCCGGTGAGCGGCGTCAAGAATGCCGCCTATTACTACTCCACCTATGTCCCGGGCCAGGAGGATGCGCCCGTTTCCTCCAATAAAAAGGTGATGATCTTAGGCGGTGGCCCCAACCGCATCGGCCAGGGGATTGAGTTCGACTACACCTGTGTGCACGCGGCCTTTGCCCTGCGCGATGAAGGCTATGAATCGATCATGGTCAATTGCAATCCGGAAACGGTGTCCACCGATTATGACACCTCTAACAAACTGTATTTTGAGCCCCTGACCGTTGAGGATGTCCTGGCCATCTATGAGAAGGAAAAGCCCCTCGGGGTGATTGTGCAGTTCGGCGGACAGACGCCCTTGAACATCGCCCAGGAGCTCAAGGACGCGGGGGTCAACATCTTAGGGACCACGCCCGAGAGCATCAGCTTCGCCGAGGACCGGGAACTGTTCCGCCAAAAAATGATGGATCTCCACGTCCTTCAGCCGGAAGGCGCCACCGCCCGTTCCATGGAAGAGGCCGTCGCGATCGCGAAGAGAATCGGCTATCCCTTGATGGTCCGTCCCTCCTTTGTCTTGGGAGGCCGCGGGATGGAGATCCTTTATGATGACGCGATGCTCGAAAAATACGCCCGGGAGGCGATCCAGGTGAGTCCCGAGCACCCCATGCTCATCGACCGCTTCTTGGAGAACGCCGTGGAAGTGGAGGTGGACGCTCTTTCGGATGGCACGAGCGCCTTTGTCCCCGCGGTGATGGAACATATTGAGCACGCCGGCGTCCACTCCGGTGATTCAGCCTGCTCCATTCCCTCCCGCACCATCAAGGAAGAGCATCTCCAGACCATCGAAAAATACACCGCGCAAATCGCCCGGGAGCTGCGGGTCTCCGGGATCATCAATGTCCAGTACGCCATCTGCGATAACAAGGTGTATGTTTTGGAAGCCAACCCCCGGGCCTCACGAACCGTTCCGATCGTGTCCAAGGTCACCGCCATTCCCATCGCGCGGATCGCGACACTTCTGATGCTGGGAAAAAGATTGGCGGAATTCCCGGAGCTCACCAAGCGGGCCATCCCCTACGTGGGTGTCAAGGAGGCGGTCTTCCCCTTCAACATGTTCCCGGAAGTGGACCCTCTCCTCGGCCCTGAGATGAAGTCCACGGGAGAAGTGATGGGACTAGCGAACACCTTTGGTCTCGCTTTTTACAAAGCCCAGGACGCGGCCGGCACGCGGCTGCCCTCGGAAGGAAACGCGCTCATCACCGTCGCGGACAAAAATAAGGCCGAAGCCCTGGGAATCGCCCAGAGGCTGGTGAAGCTGGGCTTGCGCATCTATGCCACCGAAGGCACAAGCGACTATCTTGCCTCCAAAGGCGTCCCCAACACGCTGGCCAAGAAATTGAGCGAAGGGCGCCCCAACATCGCCGACCTCATCAAAAACAAGGAGATCCATTTGATCGTCAATACGCCGCATGGCAAAAGCGGCCGATCGGATGTCAGGTCCATTCGCATGATGGCGGTCCAGTACAAGATCCCCTACATGACCACCATGGCCGCTGCCCGGGCGAGCGTCGAGGCCATCGAAGCCATTCAACACGCCGAGATCCCGCCCAAAGCGCTTCAGGAGTATTATCAAGGAGTCCCCGAGAGCAAAGCCAAAAGCCCGGCGATGCAGCCAGCCCTTCGACACGCCTAGCCGGGACTCTTCCATGATCTGAATACTATTGTCCGGAGGCCGGTGATGGCTCACGGGGGGGGGCAAGCCCCTGGTCTTGCCCCAACGGATCCAAAGCAGTATCAAGCCCATCCTGAATGAACTAAAATAGCATTCGAATGCTTCAGCAATTCGCGATCGTAAATGCACAGCTGGTCGAAAACGGTCCTCAGCCTGTCGTATGGCTCTTGCGGACGCCCACACCGGAGGAGCGAACCAGCGTCCTTCAAACGTTTCCCATCGATGAGCACAACTTGACGTCTTCCCTCGACTCGGAAGAGCCCTCGCGCATTGAAAGCGAGCCGGACCATCGGGTCGTCATCATTAAATACCCGCAAAATTACTCCGGCCGGAAGCAATTCCTTTTCAAAGTCGCTTCGCTCGGGCTTTTTCTGTTCACGGATCGTCTGCTGATTGTGGTCAACGACAAGATTGAGCCTTTCGCGGAAAGACCTTTCCGTTCTGTCCAGTCGGTCAATGACGTTTTTCTCAAAGTGATCCTCGGTGCCATCCGTCACTACCAGGAACACTTGAAAGTGATCAGTATGATCTCGGATAGCTTAGAGGAGAAGATTGGCGTCTCGATTGACAACAAGCATATCTTCCATTTGTTTAGCCTGGAGAAGTCGTTGGTCTATTACTTAAACGCCATCAACGCCAATGGGTCCATCTTTGATCGACTGAAGTCAGGCGCGGACAAGTTGGGACTCTTGAACACCCAGGACCAGGACCTCCTCGAAGACATCATCATTGAAAACAAGCAATCCTTTCGCCAGGCCGAGATTTACTCTAATATCCTGGCGAGCCTGATGGACGCGCGCGCCTCCATCGTCAACAACAACCTCAACATCCTCATGAAGACGTTGAATCTGATCACGATTTGCATCATGTTGCCGAACCTCGTGGTGAGCATCTTCTCCATGAACGTTTCTTTCCCCGGCCAGCACGCAGGGTGGGCTTTCTGGGGCATCCTTTGCACGGCCTGGGTTTCCGTGGCCTTGGTTCTGTCGTGGTGGTACTATTGGCGGAAATAAGAGCGCGATGTCCGTCGCGAGATTGCTCAGGCAATCAGAACAGGAAGACCCCTTGATGAACTCTCTCTCACAGAAGGCTCTGTCGCTGGCCGGGATCGTGTTTGCGCTCTCAAGCCTCACAGCCTGCAGGGCCACTCAACTCGGCGCCGTGACGAAGGATCCCACCTACGATTCCCGCGCCATGCGGCGTGTCTTCGTTGTCGCACTCGTCAAGACCGACCGGGGCCAGAAAATGCTCGAGGATGAGTTCGTACGGCAATTGACGAGCCGCGGCCGGGAGGCGGTCGCTTCCTACACGCTTGTTCCCCGCGACACCAAGCTGGAGTCTGATGCCTGGAAGAAACTCATCCTGGACTACGGCTTTGACACGGTGATCATTTCGCGGCTTGTGGACATGAAGGTGGTCGAGAAAGAATACTCCGCCAAAATCAACATGCCCAGCACCGTGGGTACGGGCTATGGCTACGCCAATTACTACAGCTACAGTTATGCGGCGGTGTACCAGCCCTCCTCCTACGTCCGCGAGCAGACCGCTTCTGTCGAAACACGGGTCTTCGATTTGACCAGCGGCAAGGAGGTTTGGTCCGCGCATTCGAAGACCGAAATCGCGTGGGGCGGCGACCCGGTTCCCCAAGTCCGCACGTTCGTCAAAACGCTCTTCAACACAGCACGCCGCTAAACATCCAAATCACACAGTCTCCAGACACAAGGAAGAAATCTATTGGGGGTTTGGTGCCGCAGCAAGAACACTTCGATCATGGAGACCGTTTTGCTCTGGCATGGCTAGCTTCGTGATGGAGGACTGACACTTTCCCTGACATGTTCCTTGCTGCGCGTGCTCTTTTCGCATTTCGGACAAAGGGTGTGCCTGACCATGGCTTGAGAGCGCTCCATAATGTACTCTTCAAATTCCCGCCACTCACCATGGTCATCATGAAACCGGTGGCAGGTGACGCAAACCGGCAGTAACCCTCCAAGCAGCTGGACCTCTCGACTAAGCCGCCCAGCAAGCGCGGTAAACCAGACCAGCAAGATGATCAGGGCATACGCGGAGAGCGCGTTGACCAGCGAATCCGCCAGTCCCCAAGGGACGACCGTCCAGAGATAGCGCTCCATTCCAAGACGTGCCGCGATCATGCTTCCCCCGGTCAGGACCCCCGGCCAGAAGCCTTCATACCACGCCGCTATCAGAATTGGAAGAGCGTAGGCGGCGGGGAATCGGATGGTAGGACCTGTCCCATAATCGAGAAGTATCGTGAGAAGAGTAGTCGCCCCAAAGATGGAACGCCGCAATCCCGGGCGGGCCAAAAACGCGGGCCACTCCTTCTCATGTAATTCATTGGAAAAGAACCACTTTGGTGGCCCGAGTTGTTGCTGAATCTTCTTGAAAGGATCCTGCATTAAGAACCCCGCGGTGTGTTGAATGAAGCGGTGTTAGCATATCAGAATTTCCGCTCCTCTTTCTCAGTGGAGCGCTGAAGAGGCGCCCAGAATAGGGTTTAGCCGGGAATCTGCAGTTGTCGTCATCCCGGTGAAAACCGGGATCCAGTCCATCGTCGTTGAACTGGACCCCGGGTCTCCACAAGTCCGGCGACCCGGCCCGCCGGGCGTCTGGAGGGCCGGCTTTCGCCGGGGTGACGGCACAAAAAAGTGCATCGAGTTCAGACAATGAGGAAAAATGAACCGAAGATTTCCGGTTAGTGCTATAACGGAGTTTGTCAGCCGGAAAATGAAACGCTCCTTACTCATCGTTCTATTGAGTCTCTCCACGGCAGCCGCTGCTTTCGGCTCGGCGAATGACACGAAAATGCGGGGCGAAGACGGCTGGCTGGATGTGAGCGATTTTCTCGATGAGGCCTACGGCTTTGTACCGATCGCGGCTCCGATCACGGAGCCGGCGGTTGGCTATGGCGCAGCCGGTGGCCTGATCTTCGTCGACAAAAAGAAAGACAATCCCAACCCCGGATTCGGCCGCCCGAACCTCACGGCGGTGGGAGGTCTCGGGACCGAGAACGGCACGTGGGGCGGCTTCGCGATGGATTCCCGGTATTGGATGAAGGATCGGCTCCAGACGCTTGCGGGTGCGCTCTACGCCTCGGTCAATCTCGATTTCTATGGCGTCGGCCAGGACAGCCGCTTGAGGGACCGTCCGATCCGCTACAACCTCGAACCGACGGGAGCCGTCCTGCACACCAAGTACCGGCTGGGACAATCCGGATTCTTGCTCGGGCTGGGTTACGCCTATGCCTCAACAGCAGTCACCATCGACACCACGGACTCCGATGTCCGTCGGCCCATGCGGAATGAAGTGTCGAACGTCGGCGCGATGACAATGTCGGCCACCTACGACTCACGTGACAATCTTTTTACGCCCCGAAGCGGCACTTTCGCCGACTTTTCGGGTGCGATCATGAGCCCAGCCCTCGGGAGCGACGATCAGTTCCAGCGCGCTGGACCCCTCCTTATCCAATACGTCCCGTTGAGCCAGGATTGGACGCTTGGCATCAATGCCGGCGGCTCTTTCGGCTTCGGGGACACTCCGTTCTACCTGTTGCCGTTCATCACCCTGCGGGGCGTGCCGGTCATGCGTTATCAGGGCGAAGAGGCGGCGCAAGGGGAGTTTGAGCTTCGCTGGCAGTTCTGGAAGCGCTGGAGCTTGGTGGCCTTTGGCGGCGCTGGGGCGGCATGGAACAACTTTGAGCGCTTGGACAACAAAGTCACGGCGGTCGCCGCCGGAGGAGGGTTCCGCTATGAGCTCGCGCGGAAGTACGGCTTGCACATGGGCGTTGATGCCGCCCTTGGCCCGGACGGTCCAGCGGTGTATGTCCAATTCGGCAGCGCCTGGATCCGTCCTTGATGAATGCTCCCTTCTCCGGAGCGATATAGGCATCCTGCGCGCGCACCGGCTTGGCAGCGACCAGGGCCGCGAGCGCAATCAAGACTCCCCTACTCAAGCGACGAAGGGTTAAATTTGTTGGTAATAGCATCAAGTGTATGCGACGCGGAGATATTACCTGACTCCAACTTTTAGATCCAACTGAGGGGCACCCACATGGTTAGTTGGATTTCTTAAGGAGCCAGCGGGAAAAGCTTTTTAAGAAGAGGGCGGTGTCCGGCCGCATCCGGACGCCGTGCATGGCTTTGCGGATGCGGCCGGCGCGCGCCGCGGCGGTGTAGCCGGGAGGATAACCCACGGCTCCGGCGAGACGGATCCATTCCGCAACCACAGCGTTCTTTTCACTCGCGCAAGCGTCCTCCTGAGTCATCGTCCCGGTGGCCGAACGGTTCCACTCGTAGAGAATGACGGCCACCGCCTGCGCGAGGTTCATCGAAACCCCCGGGAGCGCCATGGGAATCTGAATCACCGCTTCGCATGCGCTCAACTCCTCGTTGCTCAGGCCGCTCCGTTCCGATCCAAAGACGAGCGCCACACGTTCGGCAGGCTTCACGGTCGAGAGGTATTCGGCGAGCTGAGGCAGGCTCACCACGGCATGTTCGAGTCGCCGGTGGGCCAAGGAACTCGTCCCCAGAACGCGGGAACAGCCCTTGAGCGCCTGAGCGAGAGTCGCGGTTTTGCGGGCCTTCTGGACGAGTGTCTCGGCGTCCGGAGCGGAGCGCGTTTCCTGCCAGATCGGCAGGAACGGATCCACCACGACCAGGTCCTTCAAGCCAAAGTTCCCCATCGCGCGGGCGCAGGCCCCCATATTGCCGGGGTTGCGCGGCCGGACCAGCACCACACGACAAGTTCGGACCGAAGCGTTCATGGTCACACTATACAGATTCCAGGACCTGCATGTTGTTACAATGCCGGCGCGACCACCATTTTCTCCAAGGAGGCCTTCCATGTCCGAAGTGTCCGAGTCCGAGTACAAAGGCAACCCCATGATCGTGATCAAATCCACACCTGAAGACAAGTTCCCCTTCCAGTTTGGCGTCAAGAAGGCGAAACTGATCCTGGCCCACATCGAGGACATCAAGAAGTTCGTTGCCAAGCACGACGGCTAAGTCTCTGGCCGAACGAGGAGTTCTCCCATGAATATCACCTTTACCGAAGAAGAGTATCGCCGACTCATGATGTTCGCCTTTCTCGGCGAGTGGATGGCGAACGCCATCCGCAAGGATCCGGACCCCGCCTTCGAAGACCTGGCCGAGAAGGTCTATGCCTTTGCCCAAGGAACCGCGCTGGAAACCCTCGTCACCTTGGACAAAGCGGAACTCGGGTGGGCCCCTTCCGAAACCTTTCAGGCGGAAGCGCACGCGCTCATCGACCAATACGACGATAAAACGTTCTGGGAAGAACTCACCGCGCGCCTGACGGAGCGCGATTTGCTCGAGCGCCACGGCGCGCGCGCGTTGGGCGGCATGCGTCCCGAAGCGCGCAAGCGCGCGGCCAGCGCTCTCGCCAAAGCCTACACGAAGGAATTCGAAGAGCACGGCCTGGACCGCCTCGGCTTTGAGGTGTAGGACACAAAGGGTGTCCCTCACTTAGGGATAGTCCCTGGGTCTGTCCCTAGGACGTAGGACTTTCCCCTCCTTCCGATCCCCTTTCCCCCTGTCTCCTCCCACGTCCTTCTTCCGTCACAAAAATGAATATTCCCCGGTTTTGTGCATCTAAGAGATAGGGGCCCCTGCAGAGCCCATGGGCCGCTTGAACTAATGAGGTATAACGGTTATACTCCTTATGCGTCTTCGCTTCGAATACGACCCAGAAAAGAGCCAGCAAAACCTGGACAAGCATGGCCTGGATTTTGAAAAAGCGCAGGAGCTGTGGCGCACCAGGCATCTTCTTGTTAAGGCCAAGACGGTCGGCTCAGAAGAGCGCCAGGCGATCCTGGGAACGCTCGATGGCGAGGTCTACATCGCCATCTTTGTTATGCGCTCATCGACGATTCGCGTGATCAGTTGCCACAGGGCCGATCGGACTCTGCAAGAACGTTATGAAAGGATCCTGAATGAAGAGAAAAAAAGTAAAGCCCATTAGCGCGGAAGCATTTGATCGCCTGTTCGACGAAGGCAAAGACATCTCCCCCTACCTCGACTTCAAGAGCGCGGTGGTGGTCGATCGCGTCAACGTCGATTTTCCCGCCTGGATGATCAAGCGCCTGGACCGTGAGGCGACCAAGCTGAATGTCTCTCGCCAAGCCATTATCAAGATGTGGATCCACGACCGCCTGATGTCCCAGCAAAGCCGTCCCCATCCAACCTGAGGGAAGCAATTTAGATGAGCAGAAATAGAAGAAAGAGACTGCCCAAGAAAAACAGCACAAAGCCTCTAGAAATCAAGACAATCCGCGTGAAGGAAGCGCCAAAAGTCTTCCTCTTTCCGCCCAGGCTCCTCGAACCGCCTCGGTCACCCGCCAGCCCCCTACCCAAGCCTCCCTACTGCTGAGCAACCAGGGGAGCGAGCATCAAGATCCGAGTGATTGTCCGGCGATCCAGCCGGTGGTCCAGGCGTTTTGGAAGTTAAAGCCGCCCGTTTCCGCGTCGATGTCTAAGATCTCGCCAGCGAAGAAAAGCCCCGGGCAGCACTTACTCTCGAGGGTGCGAAAATCAACCTCATCCAGATCCACGCCGCCCGCGGTCACAAACTCTTCCTTATATACCCCGCGTCCCGTGATCTCGAAGGTCGACTGCGTGAGTTGCCGCGCCAGAGCTCTGAGGTGGTCATTGCCGACCTGTGCCCAGCGTGAGGCGTAAGGAACCCCCGCGGCGTCGGCGAGGCGCGACCACAGACGCCGCGGGATCTCTTTGAAATTGTCCACCGCCAGCAAGTTCCGGGATTTCCCCTCACGCCGAGCGATCAGACGCTCAAGCACCGGCTCTTCTCGCTCGCTCATCCAGTTGATGCGGACTGCCGCGTGATAGGCCCTCTCATGGAGAGAGCGCGCGCCCCACGCCGAGAGTTTAAGGATGGCCGGGCCGGAGAGTCCCCAATGGGTGATGAGCACGTCACCGGTTTGCTTGAAAGAGGTCCCTTCAAGGGCGACCGTCGCGCGCGAAACAGAGAGTCCTTCCAGATCTTGCAGGCGAGGATCTCGAATCATAAAGGTGAAAAGCGAGGGCACTGGAGGAACGATCGTGTGACCGAGACCCTTCGCCCACACCCAGCCAAGGGGGTTTGAGCCGGTCGCGAGCACCAGGCGATCGCAGACGAGCGGCGCCGCTGCGTCCAATTCGAGCAGGAAGACGTCCTTTTCTTTCCGGATCGTCTGAATGAGCACATTCGTACGCACAGCCACGCCCAAGCGGGCCGCTTCCTTCTCGAGGCATTCCGCGATCGATTGCGAGCGGTCGCTCTGGGGAAAGATCCGGTTGTCCGGCTCGGTTTTTAAAGGGACGCCGCGCGACTCAAACCATTCGACCGTGTCGCGCGGCTGGAAACGGCTGAACGGTCCTCTTAAGGCGGCCGAGCCGCGAGGGTAATGGGTGACGAGCTCCGCGGGATCAAAACAGGCGTGGGTCACGTTGCAGCGACCGCCGCCTGAAACAAGCACCTTGGCCAACACCCGTGACGTGCGTTCTAACAGGCTGACGTTCCAATCGGGATGCGCCTCAGCCGCACGGATCGCGGCGAAAAAGCCCGCGGCGCCGCCGCCCACCACCACCACGTGTTTCTTGGACGGCTTGGTTGAACGGGTCATCGCCGGGATTATCGCATTTGAGTGATTCGACCGGAGAGAGTGACAAGAACCTGTGCAAAATGTGCCGCCCGCCCAACTAACCGGAAAAGTTCAGTTAGGTCGTCACCCCGGCGGTCGTCAGCCGGGGTCCATCACCGTCGTAAACGGAATGATGGATCCCCCCCTTACGGCCGGGGGGGATGACGGCACAAATCAGTCCATTGACCTTAGGCGATAGCTCCGGCCCAACAGAAGATTCTCGGCTTGTGCTTCTGAAGGTCTCACCGTAAGTACTATTATTACCTTGGACATGATCCGGCGCTCCTTTGATCCCTTCCTAGGCGCACTCGTCGTCGTCGTCAGCCTGAGCGCGGCACCGGCGCATGCGCTCTTTACAGGAAGTGACCAGTATGACCGCGCGGACTTGAACAGCGAGTCGCGCGTCGACTTGGACTATGGTCTGCACCTGCTCGCTTTCCGCCCTTTCTGGGAGCCTGAACCGATGTCGCCCGTCCCCCAAGCGGCCATCCGCACCACCGAAGGCAGCTTGAACACGAAGGACCTCTTCGTCCGCCGCGAGGCGGAGTTCCGCCTCCATGTCTCCTCCGGCATGTGGTGGGGCTACCGTCTTGCTCAGTGGGAAGATGTGGAACAGTCTTCCTTTGATCAGATCTTTTCCATGCGCGTGGGGCGGGGCCGGGGAGCGGGTTTCCGGTTCTTCGGACAGCCGACGGCTGATAAACAGGATGCGGACATCGGTTTCGGCGCGGATTGGGAATCGGACAAGGCACGGGGTCTCTTGGCCGTGCGGTTTGTTGATTTCAATTTTAACGAGAAAAACAAAGCCAACGACTACGACCGGCAGGATCTCTATTCAATCCGCGCGGAGGGTGGTTGGATCTTCGGCGAGACGGCTGTCGAAGCCGCGTGGGACCTCGACACGCCGGTCGAGCGGGAATTACCGGATGACGGGCAGATATTCAACCACCGCGCCTGGACCGCCACGGCCGCCCTCCGGCGCGGCCCGTGGAGCGCGCGCGGCTTTTGGGAAAACCACCGGCGCTCGGACGATGAGCTGAGCACGGGGATCAGGCGGCAGGATTTCTCGAAGGAGGCGGGCGGCGTTCGCGCCGAACGCGAGATCGCACTCCAGCGGCACCGCCTGCGCCCCAGCTTGGGACTCGAGCGCCGGCGATCGACCTTTACGTCCACCGTCCTACCCCATGACAGCAAAAATCGTTGGCAACTTCCTTCGTTTGTTGAATTCGATTGGGTGATGACAGAGCGCCTGTCGATTCCGCTGGGCGTCTACAGTGCGGTGGCCTGGGACCCGGGAGGGCACTGCACCGCCCAGGGCGAGCTGAGGACGCCGCTGCGGTTTGATTTCACGCCGAACATCCGGCTGGTCTTAAGCGCCACCTGGGACTTAGACGAGCTCGGCACAACCCGCAGCTTTGATGGCGGCAATGTCCAGTTCGAAGGCCGCCTCTGGTGAGGACGAATCGTGTGATAATTCGCCCAGCCGTCATCCCCCACGGCCGTCTGTGTCCCCTACCTTTTGAATCAAAGGAAGGGACAATCCCCGGACGTAGGCTCCAAAGTGCAGGCACTTTGGTAGGTCGCTAGGTGACAGGAACATGACCTTCGAGCTGGGCCACTAACCGGGAATCTTTTTCTGAAAGCGGGCGCAAGTAATTTCTGCCAGAAACAAAGCTCCCTCTTTGCCTTCTTTCTTTGAAGGCCTTTTAAAGTGTGGTAAGCGTCCTCGGTGTTCGCCCCGACGTTTGTCGTTAAGCTGAACTCACACTTTTCTTCGTCCACATCGTCTGGACACTGTAATAGTTCGAGGTCGAGTCCCTTACGCTCAGTTTAAACGCAACCGCCCGTTAAGATTTCGACAAGGCGACTCGACCAAATCGATACACTTTCTCTTGGTACTTCCGCTTGTTCTTTAAGCACACCCACATAATCTCTGCCATCTTTCGCGCCACCGCCACAATCGCGACTGAGGCGGTCTTCCGTGTCTTCAAACGCTGATAGAACGATCGAAAATAGGGAGACACCTGAACAGCCGTCCACGATGCCTCAATAAACGCATAGCGCAGGTATCGATTGCAGGACGGGATCAATCCCCCGTGGTACGTTTTACCGCCTGAGCTATACGTGCTACACACCAACCCACAGTAAGACGCAAAGCGCGAAGCCGACGGAAATCGCTCGATCTGGTCAATTTCCAGCGACATCAGGGCGCTCAAGATCTTGCCTACCCCAGGAAAAGAATCGACAAGCTCTCGTAAGGGGTGTTCGCTTAAGACACGATCAATCCACTCTTCGGTTGCTCGGACCTGAAGCCGAACCTCATCCAACAAGGCCATATGCGACTTGAGCAGGTGTTGATGCATCTCGGGAAGAATCAACTCCTTCAGCCACGCCCTCCCATGAGCCCCAAACAGATCGCTGCGCTTGGGCACGTCCACATGCAGCCGGTCCAGTAAATCATGAATCCGATTCTTGATCAGCGTTTGGCTTTTGACCAACCACAATCGATGTCGCAATAACGACTTCTGCTCTCGTCGGTCACGCGCGGGAACGTGAATCATCGGCGTCATCCCTAATCGCAACAACACCGCCTGTGCCGTCGCATCAATCTTGTCCGTCTTGATGTACGAATCCGCGATCAACCGAGTTTTGTACGGATTGGCCAACACCGGATTCATCCCGAGATCTTCCAGAATGTCATAGGCAATGCCCCAGCTCCGTCCAGATTCCAATACACTTTGCACCGGTTCTCCTGGAGGAATCGCCTCTTTAACTTGTGCAAGACCTTCTCGCCGTGTGGGGACTTGACCTTCCCATACAATCTCGCCAGACTCCCTCATAGCCACAACCTGACAATACTTCTTGTGATGATCAATGCCGATGGATATCATGATTTTGGGCCTCCTGGGGTTATTAAGGTGTCTTTACCGACAGCCTTGTTTATAACTCTCTTGAGGCCCGCTTTCATATTACGCTCTGTTGACGTCACCCCCGCGGATCGTAAGCGGGGGTCTATCATCGACATAAAAATATGATAGATCCCCCACTTACGACCGTGGGGGATGACGGCACTAAAAAGTCCCGATGTCTCAGTCGATCAACCACAGTCAACCGAACTTTCCCGGCTCATAGTCAAAAAAACGCACTACCGTTGCGAAAACAAAAATTCATTCTATAGGTGATACCGTTTTACTCTGGAACGCAAGGCGCGCTACATTCGAGCCGGATGACTCAAGCCTTACTCGGCCTGGGTGTGAAGCCAAAAGGCCGCATCGGCGAACCGGCGCGCATCCTCCAGCGTCTTCCATCCGAGCCAGATGTCGCAAGCCGGCTTGAGCTTCACGTAGTAGCTGTGCGGGTGCTGCAGATCCGAGAAATCCAGCACGTGGAGATTCTTCATGGCCCGCCACGGGCAATGGTAGATCGTTCTCCGGTCGGCGGTTCCTTTCTGCAGCGTCACCGCCATCTCTTGCGGTGAGGCTTCCATGCCGTGGAACTCCCAATGACAGAGATTGGCATGACAGACCGTCGCTTGACCACTCAACTGAGACGCCTCCGCTATCGCTTGGGATTGGGTCATCGCAGAAGCCGGGGGTTCGGTCGGCCGATACGCGACCCCTCCGGCGCAGCCGCCCAACCACAATGGAAATCCAAGGAGGCCAGGCAGAAGGACGCGCCGCATTCTTTCCACAGGAATTCGCATGGAGCCTACATCCGGCCGTACATGGAAAATATCTGGACCCCAGGCCGCCGGGTTTTGAAGTCTTGAAGACCGGCCGCCGTCATGCGCGTATCGATCACATGCAAGACATCGAGAGAGGGGATCTGCATGAGCGCCTGCAAGGCCGCGTCGGTCAAGGGCACCCCGTCAAGATGCAGATCATGAAGCCGTGGAAGGTCGGCCAGTTCTCCCAGCCCTACTTCGGTGATCGGGGTGTTGGAGAGATCCAACACCTCGAGTGACGGCATACGGCTCAAGGTCTTAAGGCCTTCATCCGACACCGATGTCGCGCGCAAATGCAGGCGCTTGATCGTAGTCCATCTTGCCAGAACAGACAGTCCGGCGTCGCCGATGCGTGTGAAATTCAGATCAAGATCCTCGAGAGGGCCGGCGGGCTTGAACTCCGCGAGCATCGCGTCACCCGCCCCGCTTGCGCGCATCGAGAGCACGCGCAGGGAAGGCAGCTGCCCCAACGCGCGCAGGCTGCGGCTTGAAATCCCGGACAGGAGGCCGTCAAGGTGCAGGACCTTGAGCGACCTCGCGGAGGAGAGAGCGCTGACTCCACGATCCGTTAAGCGGGCGTAATTCAACGACAAAGACTCAAGAACCGGCAGCCGGGCCAGGGCTGGAATCGCCGCATCGGTGATGCGCGTATGCCCAAGATGCACCCATTGGAGATTCTGCAGACGCGCCAGAGGGGAGGCGATGCCGTCGCCCACCGAGGTGTATTCCAACGACACATGGCGCAGGTTCTTGAGCGTCGTAATCGCCGCAAATCCCGTATCGGTCACGGCGGTGTGTCCCAACTCAAGAGTTTCCAGGTCTTTAAAGACCGCGACGTGCCGCAGGGCGGCATCGGTCACGTAGGTGTACTCCAGGCCCAGGAACTTGAGACGTTCGAGTCTCCTCAAGTGCCGCAGTCCCTGGCCGTCGATAGGGGTATGGCCGAGATCGAGATACTGGAGATGGCCTAGACCGGAAAGAGCGCGTAGATCATCATCGGAAAGTTTTGATTTTGTGCTGAGCGACAGTCCCGGGATTTTCTTGGCTTTCACTTCGACCGCCACGTTTTTGAGCCAGTCCTGTTCATAGCCCGTGATTGGACGCACATACCAACTCTTAGCAGCCGGGACTTCGATCCCTTGGCCCCCAGGGGAAGGAGTCTCGCCCAGATGTAGGTCCCTCTGGCCCGGACCCGATGCCGCATAGACCCCCAAGCGCATGGTGCTATCAAAGGTGGCGGCCTCAACCCAAACACTCAGAAGTCCCAAGAGTAGCAGCAGGGCCGTGGCCCCTTTGTAACGACCTTCCTTGCCTATGGCGAACTTTGATGCGATCATATCAGTGGCCCCACTTTCTAAGATCTGACACAGACGAAAAGCGTGGTTCAACGCAGTGATCCGAATTCATTGATATCCAGAAGAACCGCTTGCGCCGGATCAAGACCCCGCTGTCTTCACCTGATTTTGACGTTCCATGAGTTGTTGAAAGCGATGGTCGTCACCCGCCGCCAGCTCATCGATCATACGGTCGATCTCAAGGGTCACCGAATGAATGACCTTCTGCGTATCCACGAGCCACCCGGCCACTTGGTCCGCGATATCCTTGTGCTGGGAGATAAACCGGGAATGGTCATTCCCAAGCTCCTGAAGCGTCTTGTAGTAGATGCTACCCACCACGTAGGCATCGTCAAGATAGCCGAAGAAGCCATGGGCCTCCTCGGGGAGAAAGTCCACCGGGTGATACAGATACGTCATTAAGAACCCATGCAGCTTGCGGCTTTGGAGAGGAATTTCCTTATGATCTGCCCAGGCGCGAATCTGAGCAATCATCTCCGGCATGACCAGAATAAAGTTGCGGAGTTTCGGAGTCAGCTCCGCCGCCGCTTTGGCGCCGAGGCGTTTCTTGATTTGCTTCTGCAATGTATTGTCAGAATGTTCCGCCAGCAAGACCAACTGATTTTTCAACGCATTTAACATTGGATGACTCCTTTTCCGAGTTTCCGAGGTCGTCCCCTATCACTCATCCTACTCATCCTTACTTCTGAGGAAAATCGCCGATGCGGCGCACGTAGTCGGCGTAGCCTTCAATGCTGAGGGGCAGACCCCCAAGACCATGCCAGAGCGCCGGATCGGGCGCCGGCTCATTCACTTGTTCCGAGATTTTGAGGATAGCCGCCAGCTTGCGCGCGTCGGCACTGAACACCCCGAGCGCGCGCAGGAGAACAAACGGCATTCGCCGAACTTGCATCGGCGGTCCCCAAGCCTTTGCAAAGCGGCGGGCCGCTTCGGCCCAAGGCACCTTCTCCGGCCCTTGGACGGGAACAGCCCGTTCCTGTTCAGATCCTGTTGATAGCGCCCTGGAGATCCGTCGCGCATAATCGTCGCCGGCCACCCACCAGGGCTCAAGGCGAACCCCGCCAAAGAAGATCATCGTTTGACCCTTGGCAAAGAGTGGAATCGATTCCATGAACCACGTAGGTTCCCAGACCGTCCAGGAGAGGCCGGAGTGTCGCGCGATGTGATAGGCCTTGAATTTCTCACGGATATACTCCCGGGGATGCTTTTCGGACGCAGGGTCGGAAGCGCGCAGGCCCGTCATGGTCATGAGACGAACCCCGGCATGGTTGCGCGCCGCGGTAATCACGTTGGCCAGACCGTCCGTTTCCGGTTGGAACCTGTCCCCTGGCCGATGGTCGACCGAGAGGTACACCGCGGCGCAACCCTCAAGCGCCCGATCGATGCTGGCGGGTTCTCTGAGATCGCCGGCCAGAATCTCAACGGCGGCGGGCAGCCGAGCCCGAGCTTTAGCCGGATCACGGGCGAGCGCGCGCACCGCAAAACCGTCCTGAACGAGCCGCCGCACCACCGGGCGCCCCAGCATCCCTTGCGCTCCCACCACGAGTATTTTCATAAGCACCTCTTGAGACATCTCCATCCATCTTCACCAGGGCTACGGCGGGCAGGTCCGCCGTAAAAAAAACCCCACGCCATCCTGATGCGGCGCGATGGTGAGGATTGCGTCATCCGTCTTATGGAGCTAAACCCATCCACCGGCGTCGTTGCGCAGGAGGAAATCGTTCAATCGCATAACGAAGCATCGTCCGCGGCATGCTGGCCGCGTGACGGTCCAAGAAGGCGCGAAGGGCGCGTTCGTCGCGCTTGCCGAGCTCGCGCAGCATCCATCCCACGGCCTTGTGGATGAGGTCTTCCTTATCATGCAGGAGCACAAGGGCCAAGTGGAGCGTCTCTTGGACATCGCCATCTCGAATGAAGGGCCACGTGCTCACGATCGCCACCCGCCGGTCCCAAAGTCTTTTGGAACGCGCCCAGCGATGCAGTGGCTCCCGGCTGCGCGAGGCAAGCCAGCCCCCGATGATATCACGGCAGCTGATATCGACTAGGTCCCAATTGTTGATCCAAGGCATGTGGCGAACGTAGAGATCGTAGATGAGCTTACGCCCTTTGGGGTCCGCGCGCGAAAACTGGCGCATCCAGATGAGAAGGCCCAGGAGACGCTCTTCGTGAACCGGCGAGCGCGCCAGGCGCGACACGTCCCGCTGCGAAAGACCGCTGAAGGTTGCGGCCACACGCCGCGCCGCCGGCACCGTCACGCCGATAAACTGATCCCCTTCCCCATACTCGCCGGGTCCCGTCTTGAAGAACCGCTGCAAAATGGCGGCTTTCTGTGGGCTCGCTAAGGCCCGCAGTGCCTTGGCAGCTTGTGCGGCATTCTGGAACGGCCTAGCCTTGTTCATTTCATCGAATGGATACTGATCAGGTTCCCATCTCAAACCCACCTGCCGCGTTTCGATTCACGCATACCCCCTTGAACGATCCGACTTCCACCTGGACTTCTTTGTGACGCAAGAACCACCAAGATTGATCTCATCCTGAAGTTCGGTCAGGCGTCAGGCAGAACAGCTCGGAGGTTGCGGTCCGGAGGCATCACAAGAACCGCCGGAGTTCCGGTTCCAGGGCATCTTCGCCAGAATGCCAGCCATGCCGCAGGTTCCGCTGACCCCGGCGAAAACAAGACCCGCTCCCACAAACGCCGAGAGGGTCCATCCCCAGCCCGGGAGCAGAACCCCGACGACCACCAGGCTTCCCGCAACGATCTGAACCTGGCGCATGATCGGGATCACCCCGCCGCTCTTTTGAGTCGGGAAGCCCGCCTTGGTCCACGCCGAGATCCCGCCGTCCACACAGTGGACCCGGGTGTAACCGGCGCCCACCAGCATTTGAGCGGCCTGCTGCGTGCGCACGCCGGATTGGCAAAGAATATAGATCTCCTGGTTCTTCGGCAGGCGGGCCGCCGCCGCGGGCCAGCGGGTGAGCGGAAGATTCGTCGTTCCCGGGATGTGCTCGTAGGAATACTCGCCGGCTTCGCGAACATCGACGACGGAAGCGGCGTTCCCCTGATCCACGAGCGGCTTGAGGACCTCGACCGACACGGGACCGCTCGGTAACGACGCTGCGACGGGAGCGGGGGCGGATGCAAGGGCGGAGGCCGGGACGCTCAGCATCCCGCCGGTTAAATTAAAGACTTTCTTAAAGCCGTTCTGCCGAAGGATCCGCTCGGCAAGATACCCCCGATAGCCAACGCGGCAGTAAACGATGGTCTCGCGGCCCGGATCAAGCTCGTTGATGCGCTCGCGGAGCTCGTCGACGGGTACATTCACCGCCCCGGCCAGCGTTCCGGATTCGAATTCCTTCCGCGTGCGGACATCCACCAGCACGCAGGCGGGGTCCCGCTTCTGCCGGGCGAAGAGCTCTTCTGGGGTGAGGGTGGCGGTGTCCCCGCGCTGGACATTGGCCGCCACAAAACCGGACATGATCACCGGGTCCTTGGCTGACGAAAAGGGCGGCGCATAAGCCAGATCCAGGTTTTCGAGGTCCGTGACTTTCATCCCGGCCGCCAGGGCCGTGGCCAGCACGTCCGCGCGCTTGTCAACGCCCTGCGCCCCCACGATCTGGCCGCCCAGGATCCGTCCGGTCACGCGCTCGCTGATCAGTTTGATATGCAGCATCTCGCTCCCGGGATAATACCCGGCGTGATGGCCCGCGTGCGTCCAGGTGGCAACGCCATCAAGCCCCGCCTGGCGGGCTTCGCGCTCGGAAAGCCCTGTCTTGGCCGCGGTCATTCCGAGGCACTCCACAATCGCCGTCCCGAGAGCGCCTGGAAACTTCAAATCGCCTCCGGCCGCGTTGGCGCCGGCCACGCGCCCCTGCTTATTGGCGGGGCCCGCCATGGCGATACGCGTTTTCTTCTTCGTCACCCGGTGCACCACTTCCACCGCATCGCCCGCGGCATAAATCAACGGATCGGACGTGGCCTGGCGGTCATCGACGTCAATGCCACCGGATGCCCCGATGGAAAGGCCCGCGTCGCGCGCGAGCTCGAGTTCCGGCCGCACGCCGATCGAAAGGATGACGAGCTCCGCCGGCACGCGCCGACCGCTCGCCAGTTCGATCTCGTTGACGCGCGGCTTCCCATGGAAAGCCTTCACCGCATCCGCCAGCACCACATCGACGCCCTGTTCGGTGATGTGCCTGGCCATGAAGGAAGCGACATCCGCGTCCAGCGGCGGCAAAACCTGGGGGAGCATTTCCACGATCGTCACCTGCAGCCCCCGTTTTTTCAAAGCTTCCGCGGTTTCCAGCCCGATGAAGCCGGCCCCGATGACCACGGCTTTCCCGGGTTTCTGTTTTTCCAGAAAGTCCTTGATCGCGTCAGAGTCCGGGACCGTCTTGACCGTAAAAACGTTCTCAGGCAACCGGAGCGGTTCCTGGGGAGACGAAAGGATCAATCCTGGCAGCGGCGGGATAATCGCTCCCGCGCCGGGACAAAGGATGAGCTTGTCATAAGGGTCCTTGAAGGTTTCTCCGGTTTCCAGGTTCCGGACGTGAACCTGCCGAAGCGCGCGGTCCACCTTCGTGACCTCATGGCGAACCCGAACCTGGACCCGGTAGCGCTTCCAGAATCCTTCCGGAGTCTGCAACAAGAGACCTGAGCGTTCGGGAATCGTGCCGCCCACGTAATAGGGAAGCCCACAGTTCGCAAACGAAATATACGGGCCCCGTTCATAGACCGTGATCTCAGCCTGCTCGTTGACCCGGCGGGCCTTCGCCGCGGCCGTTGCCCCCGCCGCCACGCCGCCCACGATAATTATTTTGCTTGCCATAAGATTATGTTATGACGCATTCACGGCTTTTCAGCCGCTTCATGTTGCGGGATTCATCCAGTCGCCCCCTCTTCACCGTGTTTCGATCAGCTGGTCGGCGTAAAAGCGCCATGACTTGGCGACCTATCTCCATTGAAGCGATTCAAGCTGTTGGTCTTGAGAAATCGGGATCATCCATTGATCCCTCCTCATGACCTGTTCACGATCGATTATTCATCTTCGGCTCTCGAGAATGCAACATATGGAATAGAACAATGGTTCCCGAGCTGGAGGCACCATACCGGCTGCAGGATCCGCATGGCAGCCTCCGGCCAGGGCCGGGATCAAGAGAGAAATAAGTGACTGGCGCCTGTCATAAATCTAAAAGATATCTCACTTGCTGGGACAGGCTGGGCCTGGCCCCCAGAGCGAACGTCTGTCGTGAGGGCCCAGCCTGTCCCAGGAAATGGCCGACGTTCTCCCTTTGTGATAGGCACCAAAAAAATCCAAAAAATACAGCTGCGCGAAAGAACGACCAGGTTCATTGGTTTCAGACGCTGGGAAGTTAAATGGGATCGGCCCCGAGGTGTCGGATCTTTCCATGGGCTTCCCGGAGGCATGCACGTAGCGCCGCTGAGAACCCATGGTCTTTTCCGTAGCATGCCGCCGCCGCACGGCATCCTTCCGCCGACTTATGGCATTTCTTCGCCTCCGCCTGGTAGGCGGTTGGAGATCGGTCGATGGCCTTTGAGGGAGGGACGACTCCACCGAGCGAAGCGCCAATGGGGGTTTGACCATAAGCGGCGTAAGGGATGGCGGATTTCCGGGCCGACAAAGCGGAGTAATAGCCCTGCAAACCGGTTCCGTGACGATTGGCATTGCCGAGCGCGCCAATTTCTGCCATCTGTTTGGCTTTGGTTTGCGCCTGCATGGAGGCTGCTGTGTCCGCTGCCGCGGAAAGAAACAGCATGCCGACGATCGCCCATCGCTCGGCACTTCGAATTTCTTTAGCCGTCCGCTCGTATTCTTCGGACGCTTTGTTGAAGAACTCACCCGCCCACTCGTAGCAGCGGACGGCACGGTCTCGGTCAAGAGAAGCGTTCCCAGCGTTTTGAACGAGCTGCTTCTCATAAAACTGAGCCATCCACAAATAGCGCACTGCGGCCTCCAGCGAGGTCGTTTGACGGTCCAGAATTTTTTCGATACCGGCGCCCGCCTGATGAAGGCTTCGGGCGATGCCGTCTTGGAAGGCGGCTTCATACATCAAGTTGCCGCCCTCTTTCATCTCCCGATTCAGATTCGCTCCCTTGGCGACCAGCTCACGGACCACCTCCGTGTGACCCAGACGCACGGCGTGGGACAAGGGGGTTTGTTCCGTCTTATCGATGGGGTCGACGGCCACATTTTGTTCAAGAAGCGCTTTCACGATGCCGACCCGGCCCAACCGGGCCGCCCAAGTCAGGGCGGAGGCGCCGTTCTTATCGAGCGCGTTCTTCCCGGCTCCCTTGGAAAGCAGGAGGCGCACGGTCTTCTCATGGCCGAACCTCGCCGCAAGGATAAGCGGTGTTTCCTCCTGGGGAGACCGGGCATCGACCGGCGCTCCCAAAGACAATAAATATTCGAGGACGCCGTCATGTCCGTAACTTGCGGCGGCGAGCACTGTCTCCGGTGAGCTGGCGGCTTTCCCCTGATCCGCTGCGCCCAGCAGGGCCCGGACCGCCTCCAGATCGCCTTTGCGGCAGGCCCAAACCAGCGGCGTAAGGCCTTCGTTGTCGCCTTGGTCAAGCTGGGCTCCATGCGCCATTATTTCTTTCAGCATCTCCCGGTCGCCACTTATTACTGCGGCGATGAGGGGCGTTTCGCCAGTGCGGGGATTGGGAGCATTGACGTCTGCGCCCTTGGAAAGCAACCGATCCACAAAGGCTGGTTGACCATGCTTGATGGTATAGAGTAGAGGCGTTTCCCCGTAGTCGTTGAGCGCCAGGAGCTGCTTGCGGCTCTTCAAAGCCCGTTCCAGCTCGGAGGTGTCGCCTTTCGTCAAGGCCTGGTGCACGGGCGCCACGACCGCCTCCTGAGGCGTCGTGATGCAACCGGAGAGAAAACAGACGGCCAGAAAGACCCCCGTTCGACAAAGGTGATTCATCGCGGTTCCTGTTTCTTCTCCGTCGGGGTGAGAACGCGGCGGCTGCTTTTGAGCCACTTGGAGGCTTCCTGGCCGGAGAGTAGGCGAAGATTCACGGACCCATCACCTAATTGACCGGAGACATAGTACGCTCTTCCTGCATCGGCTTCCATGCGAATTTTCCCCGACACGCTCCGCGTCTTCGGGCTCCAGACGGAAATGTCCTGGGCGTTGAGCTCGTGTTCACCGGGCGGCACATAGACGATCACATGAGTGTGCGTGGCGAGGGGGCCAATCTCCTCTCCGTCCAACTGGAAGTACATCGGCACGGCGCATTTCACAAACTGGGGATACCGGATCACCACGATCGCTGCCACATCCGGTGGGACACTGGCGTTGATCTCTTCCAGTCGCGGATTGCTCCGGGCATAGGTGACATTGAAAAGCCGCTTGTTGGGCCCGCATAAAAAGGACTTTGTGCATCCTTCAAGAAAAACGGCGATGGCCGCCACCGCGAAAAGCAGACTTATTCGACGCATAATGCCCCCTCATTTCATGACTACCCAGATTAAATCCTATGGAGAACAGGCAAAGCAAGGTGCGGGGATAGACATTTCCGACGAAAAGATCTAGTGTTATGTTTTCCATCGATCCTCGCGGGTGAGGGCAGGCACAGTTAATCTTGGCGGGCCGCCCGGAATTGAGAATACATTGAAAATAATCCCGGTCTCCAATCACTGCTTAGGCTGCCAGTCGGACAAAAACCTAACGTCCCGGTTTGTTGGGGTGGCCCGGCCCCTGCCGTCTGGCGAATCGAGCTTCGAGTTCTGGCCTGCTCCGCTTTGCGCGTCCTGCCGAAAAGAACGACTGGCGGCTTATTTGAAGAACCAAGTGAAACAATGGGCCGGGCTTGCAGCGGCCTGCGTCGCGGGCTATTTCTTCAGCCGATTCGCAGCGGCCCTCGGGCCGTCAAGACCCCCGGCAGGGTTCGTCTATACGCCGCAGGGAGCGGCATTCCACGGATTTATCGATGCCGGCGGTATGCTCATTGGTTTTGTCGGTGCGATGGCCTTGCCGCTGTGCCTGATGTATTTGGCGCGGGCGTTTTTTATGCAAAGACGATTCCAGCGTACGCAAGCCATTGAAAACAACGCCATCGATGCCGTTCATCTCGAAGCCTCCAAAAGCCAGGGTGGCACGGCGCTCGGCGCAGGAGAAACTCCCGAAGACGCGATCCCTGTTTCATGGGCCAAATCCTTTCTGGATCAACATCCGGAAAGGGCTTCCCTTGTTTTCGCGGCGTGCGATCGGCGCCTGAGAACGCAAACGCTCTATTTTCCATACCTTCTGTATCTGTCCGGAATTCTCTACATCGTGACCAACGTGCTGGATATGGAACCTCGCGGGGGATGGCTTGGCGTCGCAGCCTTTTTTGGCGTAATCGCCGGAGTCTCGGTGGCCGTGATCATCTGGGCGGAAAGTGGATATCACGACTTCTGGAAATTGTTTCGAACAACTATTTTTAAATCGATGGTGGTGTGGCGTTTCGGACTGACTGGAGCCCTTGGTCTCCTGCTGATCGGGGGCTCGATACCCGCATACTTCTATGGCATCAAAACGCACCCGAACCTGGTCTACAACTCCTACGATAAGTTCAACGATGTGGGCGTTACTTTTGAATACCCCAGGGAATGGAGACGCAAACCTTATATTCTGGAGATCAGCAAAAGTGATGTCACCATCAATATCTGTCCGGATCACACTCTCCCAAAAAGCGATGACGCTTTATACACGCAACTCATGGCGGACATGAAGAAAAGAGAAACCATTGACCACACCGTCAGCTCCTGGAACGTGAAACCGCTGACGCTCGCCAACGGTTATGGGTTTCTCGCAGATGATCTCAATCAAAGCCTGCGCACGCTGAGCGCCTATGTCCGCGACACCGACAAGGTCTGTTGGTTGATGCTGCGCATGTCCGGCAACGACGTCAATGCCTCCCACGAACAAGCCTTCATGAAGATCCTCCACAACTTGCAATTCGTGCACAAACCCCAACAGAGCAAGGCGTAGACGGCTGCGACAGACGGGTACTTTATGCTAGGTGCCGCGAGGCTGGTCCAGGATTTCAACAACGTGTGCGAGCAAGACCTGGAGATCAGATGATTTTTCCACATGGAAGCGGATAGTGAAGGGGATAGGGGACGTCGATGGAAGGGGACGTCGGTGCAAGAGTGCATCATGAACCGATGTGAAAGACGCCATCTTGCACCTCCGTCCCCATCTCCATGAGTGCCAGGCATCTTGAGGGCACTTTGGTCACCTCATTTGACAGCAGGCCGGCCTTCTTGCCATCCTCTCTGCATGGCACAGGATCAGAACGCCTGCACCCTCTGCGGAAAAATCCCCGACACACCCTGCCATCAGAAGACCATCGAAGAATTGGTCGTGACCGATTACAAGTCCAAGTTCGCGCTGCATGTGGGCTTTCCCTTTGGGGAACGACATACCGTGCAAGGCTGGAAGATTAAACATCACCGCACGGTCTTCACCGACGTATGCGACCCTTGCGCCGATGAACATTTCGCGGCGATCAAGCGCCATGCGCCGCGCAACACGAAGATCGCCGGCGGCGTGTCGCTGGTGTTGCTCATCCTCATGATTATTCTTCTCGTCCTGGAGGGCGACAACAAGAATTACGGCGGGATTGGCCTGTTGCTGATGGCCCTCTTGGCGACATCGGTTGTTTTCTTTTTCTTCTATCTAAACCGCGTGCTATCGGGCAAAGAGTATTCGTTTAATGCCCTGCACCCGCGAGCGCTCAAGAAGCTTTTGGGGCAATCGCCAACAATGTGGTTAGGAAACGAATACCCCAAGTCCAAAGACACTCATTTCTTCATGGAAACGAAGAATTGGGCGACTCTGGGACCTCAGATGGCCGAAATGGAAACCAAAACAGGATGGTCACACTTCCATTACCTGCGCGACTTTAGTCCCGGCGGCCAGCAGGTGCTCACTCCGGAACAGGGCGCCGAGTCCAAGAAAGTGGCGCACCTGGGGATTTATCTGGAGAAGCCGGAGGACGAGTAGTTCTGGGAACAATTAAGGTGACTGCTGTCTGTCACAAATCTCAAAAATAACAGACTTGCTGGGACAGGCTGGGCCTGGCCCCCAGAGCGAACATCTGTCGTGAGGGCCCAGCCTGTCCCAGGAAATGGCCTACGTTCTCCCTTTGTGACAGGAGACTGTGTCATAACGTCGACTATCATGCCGTCATTCCGGCGAAAGCCGGAATCCAGAAAACCTAATGCATAATTCCAGCCACTGGACCCCGGTTTTCACCGGGGTGACGACTTATGACACAGTCTCCTGACACCTTGGCGACAGACACCTTCACCTTGGCGACACCTTGGCCAGACAGTAGCCGATCACAAATCCGATCACTGCCAATGAGCGATAGAACGCATCTCTATCGCTCACACTTGACGAATCACTTGACGAATACTTGACGATCAGATAGACTCTCCTCGTGCCCTACAAACCCGGCTTTACGATCACTTCTGAAATTCTTCGGCGTTTGGAAACGATCCAAGCGCTGCATGTACGCATCCAGAACGCGGCTATAAAGCTTCCGGCACTGCCGCTTATCCAAAAGGACGTAGTGGTGCGTTCCGCCCATGGGTCCAGTGCGATCGAAGGGAATCCTTTGACGCTGGAAGAAGCACGGACGGTCCTGGAGGGGAAAGATGTCCCTTCCGCTACAAGACGTTCTCTCCAGGAGATACGAAATGCGGCGGCGGCAATGAAATTCATCCAAAGTCACGGCGACGCGAAGTTCATCCATGAAGACGATGTCTTCAAGATTCATACGTTATTAGGAGCCGGCGGCGCGCTGGATCGTGGTCCCATTGGGGCTTACCGAACGTACGGCGTTCAGGTGGGGGGCCATATCGCTCCCCATTTTTCCGATGTGCCGCACTACATGCAGGAACTTCTGGACTGGCTCAATAGTGAAGCTGCCCAGTGGCCGGCGGTTGTCAGCTCAGCGGTCCTTCATTTCCGGTTTGAGTTTATCCACCCCTTTGGCGATGGGAATGGTCGTACGGGGCGAATCCTGGCGGCCTGGGAGCTCTACCGGCGAAAGTTTGACAGCCAGCATATCTTTGCAGTCGATGAGACACTCTGGAACCATCGCAAATTTTATTATGCAGCTCTGGACCGTACCCAAAAAGAGAATCAGCAGGACTTATCTTCTTGGATCGAATTTATGGCGGACATGGTGGAGATCACGCTTGAGCAAACGTGGAAACGGATGGAAAATCTTCCGCGGGGAAAATCCAGCGAGAAGGTTCAACTGTCGCCGCGGCAGGAAAAACTGCTGAGACTCCTCCGTGCAGGGCCGCTTCGGCCGGCCGAACTTCAAAAGGAGCTAGACGTCACCAAAGGCGGTTTACACTTCCTGCTCAAACCCCTGCTAGGCGCCGGATTTGTCGTGCGCGAAGGTGGCTACAAGACGGGTGTTTACCGCATACCGGACGCCCAAGAAAAAGGCTGATTCAAACCTTCCTCAATCGTCGCCTTCTCCAGAGATCAACCTTCTCGACTTTTACAACTGACGAAAAATGGAAAAAGGGCCATGTGGAAAAAGGGTCAGTGTTCTCATTTCATATTTGAATCGAGCGGTTCATTCGCCAGCGGCAAGGCCTTCAGCAGCTCTTTCGTTTCGGCGCAGTTTTGCGCTTTCTCATCGGCGCGCGTGGCATGAGACGCCTCCCAAACCCTTAGATGCAGGAATCGTCTTCTTATTCATTCCTCGTCACCAAATGTGTCATGAGAACACTGACCCCTTTCGACTCACTCGCCCAAGCCGAGCGGCATACACCAGAGGAATAGGGAAATGAAAGAACGGCAGGAATCCGTCTCCTGAGCTCGTGAGCTCGGGCCCCTTAAGCCGATAAACTTCATTTAGCCTTCCGCTCCCCGCTGCGCTATGATGAAAGGGATATGTCCAAAACACTCATGATCGCGGGCATCCTGTTGGGGCTGGCGAGCGCTTCGTCTGCGGAGACCGTGATCCTATGCCTGGGAGATTCCTTGACAGAAGGCTACGGGATCGCGGCGGAAGAGGCCTGGCCGGCCGTGCTGGAAACGCGGCTTCGTGAACAAGGCCAGGCGGTCCGCCTGGTGAACGCCGGCGTCTCCGGTTCCACCAGTGCCAGCGCTGTCTCGCGTCTTCGCTGGCACTTAAAATCCCGCCCACGAATCGTCATCCTCGCGCTCGGGGCCAACGACGGCCTGCGCGGCGTAAGTCCCGCGGAAACGCAAAAGAATTTGTCGGAAACGATCGCGCTCGCCAGGGAAAACGGCGCGAAGGTACTCCTGGCTGGCATGAAAATGCCGCCCAATTACGGGCTTCGCTACCCGCGGCAATTTGAGGCAATCTTTCCTGCACTCGCCCGGCAGCACCAGGTGCCGCGAGTGCCCTTCCTGTTGGCAGGCGTGGCCGGTGATCCGGCGATGAACCTCGCCGACGGCATCCATCCGAATCCCGCCGGGCATCGCCGCATGGCTGAAACGATTCTGCCGCACCTGCTTCCGCTCTTATGAGCCTGATCACCGTTGAGGGTCTTTGCCGTACCTATCGTCAGGCCGGGACGGACATCCGGGTTCTGGACAACCTCTCGCTTGCCCTAGAGGAAGGCGAGACGCTCGCGATCCTGGGGCAATCCGGCAGCGGAAAATCCACGTTGCTCTCGCTTCTGGCCGGCCTCGATCAGCCGGACGCAGGCCGTATCTGGGTGGACGGCCAGGATGTGGCGGCGATGGAAGAAGAGAACCTTACCGCTTTCCGCGCCCGGACACTGGCGATTGTGTTCCAACAGTTTCATCTCATGACCCATTTAACCGCGAAACAAAACATCGCCCTGCCGATGGAAATCCTGGGAGTGCCGGACGCGGGGACCCGCGCCGCCGAGGCGTTGGAGGCGGTCGGTTTGGCCGGGCGGGCGTCGCATTTTCCTCACCAGCTCTCGGGCGGCGAGAAACAGAGGGCCGCCATCGCGCGCGCCTTGGCGCCGCGACCCCGGCTGCTCCTGGCCGATGAACCGAGCGGGAACCTCGACTTAAAAACCGGGGACCATGTCATGGGGCTGCTCTTTGACCTGGTCAGTCAGCGGCGCATGACGATGATCCTGGTCACGCACAACCCCGATCTCGCGCGCCGCTGCGGGCGACGCCTGGTATTGGAAAATGGATCGCTGCGACCCGAGTAAAAGCCTGACCACGCGCCTCGCGGTCCGGGAACTGATCAACCACCGGCGTTTCAGCCTTTTCTTCATCCTGAACCTCGCCCTCGGATTTTTCGGCTTTCTCGCATTGGACGCCTTCAAGCAGTCGGTCGAGGCCACGCTTGCCGCGCGTTCCCGCCAGATCCTGGGCGCTGATTTGACGGTGTCCGCGCGCCGACCGTTCACCCCATCCGAACGCGCGGCCCTGAAGGACGCGCTTCCTGACGCCTCCGGTGCGGATGTCATTGAACTCTATTCGATGCTCGCTTCCCCCGCGGGATCGCGCCTCGTGGAAATCACGGCGATCGGCGATGGCTTTCCATTTTATGGTGAAATCCGGCTGGCCGGTGGGGATCGGCTTCGCGGCGGACCGGCACTTCCCAAACGCTCCATCTGGGTTCAGAAAGAACTGGCCGCGGCCTTGCGCTCCGCTTCCGGCGACCGCCTGAAACTGGGCACCCTAGAACTCACGGTGCGCGATGTCATCGAATCGGACGGCGCTCTGGGCGCGCAGGGCTTCTCGCTCGCCTGGCGGGCGTACATACCGCTGTCTGATCTGCTTGAGTCAGGGCTACTCCAGCGCGGGAGCACGGCGACCCATGAGCGCGCGTACCGCCTGCCCGAAGGGTTGGATGTCGACGCGCTAGCCGCCTCACTTAGCCGCCAGCTACCCGATCCCGGTGTGCGCGTCCGCCCCCATACCAACGCCTCGCGCATGGTCGGTCGGCTTCAGGGCTTTTTAAACGACTACCTCGGCCTGGCGGCGCTCGCGAGCCTTTTTCTTTCCTCGATCGGGGCGGCGTATCTCTTTCGGACTTCGCTTGCGCGCCGCGTGCGGGACATCGCGATCCTGATCAGCCTTGGCCTGAGCCCGCGGCGCGCGCGACAGGTCTACGCGATCCAGTTGGCGCTTCTGGGCGCTGCGGCTGCCGGTCTCTCCGGACTCCTCGTCGTCCTGCTCCTGCCTGTGGCGATTTCTTCGCTAGGCGCGTTCGTGGCGTATCCGATCGAGGTATCCTTTTCACTGTTTCGCCTGACACTCGCCCTTCTGCTGGGAGGGTCGGCCGGACTCCTGGTTTGCCTGCCCTTCCTCTGGCGGCTAGGGACACTGAAGCCTTCGGCGCTCTTTCAGGAAGACGCGTCGCCTCAGATCGAATGGACGGCTCGTTCAGGACTGCTCGCGGGGCCAGGCGTGCTCTTATTCTGGGCGCTAGCCGTCTGGCAGGCGAAATCGTGGATTACTGGTTCAGCCTTTGTGGGGCTTTTCCTGGGATCCGCGGTGATCCTGGCGGGCCTGGGCGGGGCGCTCATGTCGGCGCTCGAACATTCCCCGGTCGAACGACATGTGACGCTGCGGCTAGCGCTTCGGCATCTTTCGCGAAGCCGTGTGAGCACGCTCGCTGGGTTTCTCGCGATCGGTCTGGGCACGGCGCTGCTCAACATCATCCCTCAAGTCCAGAAGAGCCTTCAGCTGGAGGTTGAGGCTCCGGATGTCTCGGAGGTTCCGAGCCTCTTCGTCTTTGACATCCAGCCTGAGCAGGTCGAATCGCTCAAGCGCTATCTCGCGGGGCAAGGACAGACGCTTCAGTCGCTGTCGCCTCTCATCCGCGCGCGGCTGAGCGCGGTGAACGGCAGCCCCTTCGTAAAAGAGCGAGAGACGGGCGGCTTCCGGACTCGGGAAGAAGAAACCCAGACCCGCTTTCGTAACCGCGGCATGAATCTGACCTGGCGCGCGGCCCTCATAGAGTCAGAACAAATCGTGGAGGGGCGAGATTTTTCGCAACGCAAGGAGCGGGCGACGGGGCCAGGGGACGACCCTCTTCCTGAGATTTCCGTAGAGAAACGATTCGCGAAGCGGCTGGGGTTGAGGATCGGCGACATCATGAGCTTTGATGTGCAAGGGGTCGAAATCCAGGGACGGATCGTGAATTTCCGGTCGGTCCGCTGGACCAGCTTCCAGCCGAATTTCTTCGTTCAGTTCGCGCCCGGCGCTCTCGAGGAGGCGCCCGCGACCTGGCTGGCTTCGATCGGCAGAACCGACACGCGAACCAAGATCCGTCTGCAGGACGGGCTCGTTGAACGTTTCCCGAACGTCTCGACCATCGATGTCAGCCTGGTTGTCGAACGGCTCTCGCGATCTTCAATCAGATGGGCTGGGCCATCCGCGCGATGGCGGCGCTGGCTCTTTTTGCGGGTTTTATCGTTTTGTTTTCGATCGCCAGTCACCAGGCCTCGGTGCGCCGGGCCGATATCCATCTGCTCAAAGTGTTCGGGGCGCCGTTTCCGCTCATCCGGCGGATCTTCCTTTGGGAATTCGCCGGCCTGGGATTTCTCGCCGCGGCGGCCGGGGCCGTCTTAAGCCTTGGAATGAGCTACGCGCTTTCGGCGCTTCTCTTTGAGCGGCTCTGGGTCTTTTCCTGGCAGACCCCCGTGGCGCTGACCCTCGCGGTGACGTTCCTTAGCGCGCTTCTGGCCGCGCTCGCGGTCGAAAAGTCACTGCGCGAAAAACCGGCCGCTCTGCTTCAGTCCCGGCCATCCTGAGATCGTATAACGAAGGCAGAATTCCGGGAATTTAGGGGACGGCCTGATGTTCCCTAATACTGTAAACGCTCTTCCGACATCGGCCAGAGCCGGTCCTTGATCTGCTGGAGCTGATCGGACAGTCAGTCCCGAGCCCTAGGTATCGCTTCACTTCAGATGTCAAATGCGAACACTGGCACTATTGGTAGGCCCCATTGGTAACTCGATGACTTGCCGGCCTTACTTAGCGAGGTCGAAACGGTCGAGATTCATCACCTTGGTCCAGGCCTCGATGAAGTCGCGGATAAACTTTTCCCTAGACTTGTCATAGGCATAGACCTCTGCCACCGCGCGCAACTCGGAGTTTGACCCGAAGATCAGATCAACAGAAGTCGCGGTCCATTTCCGTTGACCTGTTTTTCGGTCATGCCCCTCATAAACCCCCATCGACTTGTCTGACTTTTTCCAGCTCGTGGACATATCGAGCAGGTTCAGGAAAAAGTCATTCGTTAACACGCCGGGCCGTTGGGTCAAGACGCCATGGGCGGACGACGCCGAATTCGCGTTGAGCGCGCGCATCCCGCCCACCAGAACCGTCATCTCGGGAACGCTCAGATTGAGCAGGCTGGCCTTGTCCACGAGCATCTCAGTCGGTGAGCGGTAAGCCAACTGGCTGTAGTAATTCCGGAACCCATCGGCGGCCGGCTCCAGCACCGCGAAGGAGTTCACATCGGTCTGTTCCTTCGTGGCATCGGCGCGACCCGGGCTAAACGGAACCTCGACGTCATACCCGGCGTCCTTGGCCGCTTTCTCGATGGCCGCCGCGCCGCCCAGGACAATCACATCCGCCAGCGAAACGTTCTTCGTTCCGGTGCTTGATGTATTGAAGTCTCTCTGGATGGCTTCCAGGCGCTTGAGCACTTTCGCCAGTTCTTTCGGGGTATTCACGAGCCAGCTTCGTTGCGGCTCAAGCCGGAGGCGTGCCCCATTGGCGCCGCCGCGCATATCGCTCGCGCGAAACGTGGAAGCCGACGCCCAGGCCGTTCGGATAAGCTCGGGGACGCTCAACCCGGATTCAAGAATCCTGGCTTTCAGGTTCTTCACGTCTTTTTCCGTGATTAACTTATGGACAACTTTAGGAATTGGATCCTGCCAGATGAGTTCTAAGCCTGGCGTGTCCGCGCCGAGGTAACGCGCGCGCGGCCCCATATCGCGATGCGTCAGTTTGAACCAGGCCCTGGCAAACGCGTTTTCGAATCTTTGGGATCACTCCGGAATCGTTCCGCGATCTTCCTGTAGTCCGGATCACGTTTAAGCGCAAGGTCAGTGGTCAGCATAATCGGCGCGTGAAACTTCCCTTGAATGTGCGCGTCAGGCACCATGCTCGCGGCCGAGGGGTCTGTCGGAATCCACTGAGTGGCGCCGGCAGGGCTTTTTGTTTGTTTCCATTCGAACCTTAATAAATTATCGAAGAACAGATGCGTCCACTTCACCGGATTACTTGTCCACGCGCCTTCCAGTCCGCTGGTGACGGTATCTTCGGCATTGCCCTTTCCGCATTTGTTTTTCCAGCCCAGCCCTTGTTCGTCCAACGAAGCGGCGCCCGGCTCCGGGCCAACACAATCGTTCGGTTTATGAGCGCCATGGACCTTGCCGAAAGTGTGCCCGCCAGCGATGAGAGCCACCGTTTCTTCATCATCCATCGCCATGCGACCAAAGGACTCACGGATCGCCTTCGCGGCCGCAAGCGGATCAGGGTTCCCGCCCGGACCTTCCGGATTGACGTAAATGAGGCCCATCTGAACCGCCGCGAGAGGTCCCTGCAATTTTCCGTCTTTGCCGCGCCGCTTTTCATCAAGCCACTTCGTTTCGGGTCCCCAATACACCAGGTCAGCTTCCCAGTCATCTTCGCGGCCGCCGGCGAATCCCAGTGTTTTGAAGCCCATGTTTTCCATGGCGACATTGCCTGTCAAAATCATCAGGTCTGCCCATGAGATCTTTGTTCCATATTTCTGCTTGATCGGCCACAGCAGTCGTCGCGCTTTATCCAGATTGGCATTGTCCGGCCAGCTATTGAGAGGATCAAAACGCTGCTGACCGCCACCGGCGCCACCGCGTCCATCGAGCGTGCGATAGGTCCCTGCGCTGTGCCAAGCCATGCGAATAAAAAGAGGGCCATAATTGCCGTAATCTGCCGGCCACCAGTCCTGTGACGTGGTCAATAACGCGCTGATGTCCCTCTTTAAGTCGTTCAGGTTGAGTTTCTTAAATTCTTCTTTGTAGTTAAATGATTTACCCAGGGGATTGGACGTCGCATTGTGCCCCCGCAACGGACTCAGATCCAGCTGATCAGGCCACCAGAATTGGTTTGGCTTTGCTTCGCCTTTCCCCATAGGAGGGGCGCCCTTTTCTGTCGCTGAGAGTGAAACAGCCATAAAGCCGACGATCAACGCCGACGCAAATACGTTGTGAATTTTCATGAGGCTCTCCTTACGGACCCTCCGAGGGCGAAAGGTCATACAATGTCGTTGCAATGCGAAGCAGCACGCTGATAATACTATTTTCATTGTACAGCTTCTTGAGGGTGGGTCAGATTTTTCATCGGATTCTCCCTTCACGGCTCAATGCAATCTGATCCAGATCAAGTTCGGCGGAGAACAGTAAATGTGGACGACCGACGGGACGTTCCTGCCATTCTGCTTTTCTCCCCCGGGGCGCGCCGAGAATGACAGAAAATCAGCGATGTCCCCCAGGCATCCCCATTTAGACCAGATATCGCCGCACTGGTAGGAGGTTCTTGGGCCTATGTGTACTGGGAATTACTGGCAGAAGCCCGAGTCTCCGGTGCGGACTTCTATGCCCGGTTTGAAATTCCTGTTTTTTCTGCTGAATCTAGGACTTCTGCGCCTTTAACCGATCACTAATCCGACCGTCGGTACGGTTCGCCCGAATGGCGAAACGTTTTGCCCATGGCCATCGCCTACACGCCATCCGAGGATATCCAGGGGATACGGTGGCTGTATCCAGGACGCTATTTTTGTCGTAGGAGATCGAGGAATTTGTTGTCCGTGGAAAGAATCATCCGAGTATCGGCAGGGATCGCCTTTTTGTACGCTTCGAGGGTGCGGATAAATTCGTAGAACTGCGGGTCGCCGGACACGGCACGTGCGTAGATCGCGATCGCCTCGGCGTCGGCCGCGCCTTTAATGGCCTGGGCCTTGCGGTACGCTTCGGATTGGATTTTCAGGAGATCCCGGTTCGTCTTTCCCTGGATTTTGGCGCGCTCGCCCTGCCCGACGGAGCGGATGCGCTGGGCGATACGCTGGCGCTCGGAGGTCATTCGGTCGTAAACTTTGGCCTCCACGCTTTTCTCGTAGGCGATGCGGCGCAGCTGGACGTCAATGAGCTCGATACCGAATTGCTTCAGCTCCACGGCTGCCCGCTTGATGATAATGGCGCTTAAGGCCTCGCGGCCGACATAGACCGGCTCGATTTCACCGGTGATTTCCTCTTCGTCTCCCGGCGCGACCGTCCCCTGCTTGAATTTTTCCGAGCGCACCTTGATCAAATCGAGGATTCCATTGGTGTTTCGAACCGCTTCGACCAGATTGTGATTGGAAATGGTGTCCCGGGTAATGGCGTCCAAAATCCCATCCAATCGCCGGCGCGCCCCCTCTTCGGTCTGCACCGTTTGAATAAAAAGCAGAGGGTCGACGATGCGCCACCGGGCCGTGGTGTCGACCTCGATGTATTTCTTGTCTTTGGTTGGAATCTGGTTGGGGTAACCGTCCCAGTTGAGGATCCGCTTGTCGATGCGGCGGACGCGCTGGACAAAAGGCGCTTTGAGGTGAAGCCCCGCTTCCGTCACGGCGCTTCCTACGGGCCGCCCGAATTGCGTAACAATCGCTTGCTCCCACTCCGGCAGGCTGTAGACCGAGGCGAATAAGACAATCACGCAGGCCGCAAACAGAAAAATACCTGCCGGTATCCGGGGATTCATGGGTGGCCTCCCGGGACGGCCGGTTCCTTCGTTGGGGCGAGAGCTCCAAAAAGGGGCAACACGCCCTTGATGCTGGGATCGACCAGCGTTAAGTCCTTAAATCGACCGTAAAGCTCTTCCATCGCTTCCAAATAAAGTCGCGTGCGGGTCGCCTGAGGCGCGTTGCGGTAGGTTTGGAGCATTGCCGTAAACCGCCCCGCATCACCTCGCGCACGATTGATTAAGGAGGTCGCATATCCTTCGGCGTCCTGAATGGTCTGCTCCGCCTTCCCTTCGGCCTCCGGCATGATCTTGTTGTATTGTTCTTCCGCCTGATTGATGGCTTGTTCCTGCTCCTGTTTGGCGCGGTTCACATCGTTAAACGCGGGTTTGACCGGTTCCGGCGGGTTGACGTCCTGTAGTTTGATCGTGACGATTCGAATACCCATGTTGTAGCGATCGAGAACTTCCTGCGTGAGGCGCTGCGCCTCTTCGGTGATCTCCACCCGGCCGACCGTGAGAACGTCGCTGACCAGCCGGTCGCCCACGACCCGCCGCATAATGGATTGGGATATATCCCGGATATTGGTGAGAACGTTCCTGGCCTGAAAGAGATACTTGTTGGGATCAGAAATTTGATACTGCAGGATCCACTCCACATCGGCCACGTTGAGATCGCCGGTGAGGGTCATCGATTCCTGGCGAAAATTCTCATCGTAGGTGCTGCGATTGCCCTCGGTGCCTTTGGTTCGGAACCCGAACTCTTCCTGCAGGATGACTTTGGTGCGCACCTTGATCGCGCGATCGATGCCGTAAGGGAGTTTGAAGTGAAGGCCCGGCGGCTCCGTTGAGATGTAACGGCCGAACCGCAGAATCACGGCTTCCTGTTCTGGCTCCACGGTGTAGACGGAGGACACGACGCCGACCAACACCAGAAGGCCCCCTAAAATCCCTAGAACGATCTGTTTAGGAAATTCCGGGAACTTGACTCCGAACTGTCGCCGGAACTCATCCTTCCAGGCACTGGACTGCTCATTCTCGTCCCATCGATCTACCATGGCTGTTATCGTAACATTTCGCCGCCCATCCCCCGCGGCCAATGCACCACACACCCCGTGAGGCGATGACCGCATATTCATTGTGGGTTTGGGACGTTTCTTGAGCCGAGTTGCTTCCGCACCTCCGGCAGCTTCGGCTTCGCGTCCCCCCCCAACGATCAGGGGGACGGATTTGAAAAAGCCCATGAGGAGTCAGCAGGTCATTAGAGGATTTAGAGGAAAAAGGTCAGCGTTCTCCTTTCACATTTGAATCGGGTGATTCATTCGTCAACTGCAAGGCCTTCAGCAGTTCTTTCGTTTCGGCGCGGTTTTGCGCTTTCTCATCGTAGCGCGTGACCATCATGCGGATGGCCGATTCGCGGCGCGCGTGGCATGAGATTCGATGGAGGAATCGCCTTTTTATTCATTCCTCGTCGCCAAATGTGTAATGAGAAGACTGACCCCTTTCGGGAGTGTCTGACGCCTTTGTGACAGAACGCTGCTTCAATCATGCCGCGCGATCCAAGGGCACCCGTCGTCTATTCGGTTTCTTACTGGGATTGCCCCTCGGAATCATTGCTTGCGGCGCAGAGAGGGCTTTCTTATTGTTCGCTTCGGCTTGCCAGAGGGTCAGAGTGCCCCTTCCCTCCGTTGCCAAAAAGGATCCTTCGGACGACCAGTCCAGACTTGATATGTAGATTTCCGTAGGGTCGGCTGGGCGAAGGTGATGGGCAAGGGTATAGCTTTGAATCGGTTGTGCGTTAACTCTCTGCCCGGTGGCGAGATCGATCACCATGAGCTTACTTGAACCGACGGCCAGTAACCGACCATCAGGGCTGATTGCGATACGCTGAGGCAATCCGACATCGGGCAAGCTGCAAACAGACTTGACAGTCCGAAGGTCGCCCGCATTCCACCGAAAAAGTTCCAGGCCCCGTGTGAAATAAAGATTCCCCTGATGGTCCCATTTCAAGTCATGGTCTTTGGCCAAGGGCAACCGGACAAGCCGTCTTTGGGATGCGGTGTGCCAGATGTCGACGAATGGGTCGCTCCATTCGTTCTTCTTAGAGTCCCATCTCCCGCGTCCGTAGGTGTAGGCGGCAAATACGCCGCGAGGATCTGGAAGGATTCCGGGATAATAATCAATCTGCGCCGAAGATAAGTTGGGAGGGGTGACCTGGGGAAGTTTGAGCCATCGGACATCAGAAATGCCTGTCTCCGGATTCCACGTCGTGATGGTCCCGTCTCTATCGTGCAGCCGAATGCTTCGACCGTCCTGGCCCCAAATCATCCCCTGCCATGGGGCGCTAGAGTTTTCCCTGCTGAGCAGACACGCGATGGTGCCCGGTAACGGCGGGATGATGCCCTCGCGCTTCTCATAGACCTCGTTTCTCTTGAACATGTCATCCAGGAATAGGGTGCCTCCCGCCGTGGCCGTTCCATTTTGCATCAGATCCTGCCATCGGCAGACGATCACCACCCAGCGCGGAACGTCCTGCCAGGTATGTCCATCGACCCTCGCGACAAGGGCTATTCTTTCGTCAACGGGATGATGCAAGATCTTAACGATCCCATCATATCCACCCATGGTGATTCCTGGCTGCCAATCGTAATGCATGCCGCTGTTTTGTTCCTTGATCGGCGGAGCCGTAAATGGATTGAAACGCCATGTTTCAAAATACGATCTATCCCGCGGTGCGCTACGCCACCAACCGGCGAAATAAAGTGTTCCTCGTGGCCCCCAGGACATATGGATGATCGTGCGTCTTCCCAGAGCGCTGGATCCGAATGGGACGCCGGGGAACCAACGCGGCAGGTCATTCATTGGATTAGCTTTCGAAAGTATCGAGTCGGACGTAGCCTGCCAGGAGCGCCGTCCTGAAGATTCCGCTTTGGCGGCGCCACTCAGGAGCTTAAAATCGTAGGCAGCCCGTTTACCGGCGTCACGCAAAGTGTCATACGCTTCATGGACAGCCTTGAGTATCTCTTCGGCGTAGCGATCGCCCGGGTTCAAATCGGGATGCCATTTCTGAGCGAGTCGACGGCGGCTAAGGAGTATGTCCGCTAGTCTGGCCTCTGGCGGTATTCCCAGAATTTCGTAGTAACTCACTGGCTTGCGAGCGAGCCAATTCTTAAGCCAGGCTGGCCGGCTTGAATCTGACTGACTTTGCCCTCGGTCACGCTTTCTGAAGACCATCAACGGTATAGCCGACAACATGGAGACCTTGATCAACCAGGGTAGAGAATCGAAAGCGTCCCATTGCACCAGCACTCTGTCGAGCAGGCCATGGAGGATGGTGGAGAATCCAGCCATTAAAGCCGACGGCGAATGGGTCACGGCAACCCAGGAGGCAAATCCCGTACCAGCCAATAGGAGGCCAACGACCATACAGCGGGCCTGGTTCACCGGCCGGGCGCGACTGCCGGAAGCCAGAATAGGGCTGAGAGCTTGGATTTCGAATGGCGTTAGACAATCTGTCGCTGGAGATAATGATCTCGAGGATTCGAAACAGCAAGCGAGGTCGCGAGCTGGTTCAGCACCCGTGAGCAGGGCCACGAGCAAAATGGAAATCGATCGAAAGGAGATGCCATTCATATGCCTCTCCGAACGCGCGGGCGTTTCGCGTGTCTCACGCCCGCGTTCGAAGAATAGATTCAGTTTAGACAGAATCGTCGAGCAATGCTATCCGCCAAATGGCTAAAAATACGTACCAAAGGACCGCTTCAATTCTTGGGCCTCTGCGCCTCCTGCTAGCTATCTCTTTAAGCTGCCAGGCTCTGGTCGTCATCGCAGAAACAATGCCGTTACGGTGTCAGTGATGCAAGATGCAGATGCAGGCGTTTCAACATTGAAATGAAAATGGTTCGGCATCTGGTTCCAGTTGTATAACTGAACCCCTAACCACTTCATGGCTTCTCGCATGATGCCCTCAAAAGCAGCGTAGTCTGCCTGGCTTCGAGATAACGTTTCACGCCGTTTTCTAGATCTGAAAACGTTGCACGTCGCTCCTTCAAAATGGATCCGTGGCGGTCTGGGCATAAGGGTCCTCTCCCCTTAGATGAAAAGCCCACCTTTTTATTCACTCTTCCTCTCCAATCTTGCATTTTGCATCACTGGCACCGGTTGAACGGCTGCGTTAACCCTCGATAAGCAGCTGCCGCCAGCCAGCCCCCAGCCTGTTAACCCCTCGATGCCTGAAATGGCGACCACAAATCCGAACATCGAGACTGAACCAACGATAACTAATTGCTAGGAAAAGGCTGAAATAATAGCCAGAATATTGCTTGTGGAAATTCGGTGCTAAGCAGCTTGCGGGGCAAGTTGTCTAACTGTGAGAAGAAGCACATCGAGTTTCAAATTCAAATGAATCTGTCTAAGAATTTTGCAGCCCTTTTTCTTCTTCTTACCCTCGGCGCATCGATACTCTCCAATGCAGAGAGTCCAAGAGTAAGCCCCGATTCCACTACTTCCACCGATTTCCTTCAGATTTCAGCTGACCGCGTTTTAACCAACAATCCCTTCAACGGGCGCAAGAATTATTGTGCCGCATTCGCCCGATATGGGTTGCTGCTGTTAACCGGAAAACATTACATAACCTTTGGCTCCGCCTGGCACTGGGCCCGTCACGCATCGGCAAAAGAGGCAGTGATCCCACTTGAACTTGTGAAACCAGGGAATTTGGTGTTTTTCAGAAACACGAAGGGTCGGATCAACCACGTCGCGATTGTCTTGTCGACGGCTCACAGAGATTCCGGGAACTATACGATCACTTTTCAAGATGAACACGGGACAAACGTGTGGATGCATCCAGCGAGCAAGACATACCTGGGGATGAGAGCCGTTTTCGGCGCCGATCCCGCACGGTTGGCGACGCACACCAGTTAAATGAAATGGAATTTCTGTGAGGAGACACGGGCGATGCAAATGCAGCTGACTCTTCAAAAAACACTTGAATTTATAAGCAATTTCATATAGACCGGCGCCAGTGTCTTTATTTTTGACGAGGTCATAGGAGCAAGAATGAAAAGACTGATCGCATCCTTGATGTTACTTTCGCTAGCCCCTGCTGTGACAAGAGCCGAAGAGGCTGTCACCTCGAAGGATCTCCAAATCGATCAGATTTCCGTTGGCACAGCCGTCGAGAACAAGGAACTGACGGGAACTGCCAGCGACTTTGATGCGTCTATTACACGGGTCTATTGCTGGACCAAAATCGCCGCAGCCAATCCGCCTGCCAAGATCAAACATATATGGTATGCGGACGATAAAAAAGAAGCCGAAGTGCCTCTGGATATCAACTACGCCTCGATGCGGACCTGGAGCAGCAAAAATGTCTGGCCGGGCCGGTGGAAAGTGGATATCACGGATGCGGTGGGCTCGGTTTTGTCCTCTGTCGAATTCACAATCAAGGGGGCTGCTGGCACGGAAATATCACAGTAAATATTCTTCCTCCAGCTCTCAAGTGCGGCGATTGACAGAAGTGCGCGAGCTCTGAGGATTCGAAAGGCCCAAACCAATGAAAAAACTCTTCTCCGATCCCATTCGCCAACTGGCTGCAGTCAGCATTCTGTTCATCAGCTTCCTATCGCTCTTCGCGCTGCCGAAATGGGGAACCGCCGCCAACTGGGTTTACGCTTTCCTTTATCGAGATGCGCTTTTAACACTTTTCTGGACCTCCATTCTGGTTTCCCTGCTGCGCTACGGTCTGCTCCGGCGTCCGGCGCGTTTTGTCACAGTCTACCTTTCATTTCTAGCCGCTTACTTGCTCGTCTTTAGCTCCAAATGGTTTCCGGCGGGCGCCCAACCAACCTATCTCCTCATCCTGCTTTTCTTCCATGTGACGGCAGCCGTCTTGTCGCTCCTTTTGGACCCCGTCAGCGAATTGCTGGCGAAAGGCTGGCAGCATCCGCGCATGGCGCTGTTGCGGCGACCCCTCAGTGTCTTTATCTTCGTAGGGGCCCTCGTTTGGGGCTTCCAATTGATCTTGACAACCAATGTCGTTTCCTCATGGCGAGTCTTCTTTCAAACCCGCTGGTATGTGGCGCTGCTGCTCGTGCCTCTTTGGAGCTCTTGGGTGCGCCGGCGATATTTTGGAAGGACTACCGCCTATCCGGCCGGCTTGGTGGTCTATGCGTTGACAATCCTTCTCGGCATTGCCCGCTTTCTGCCTGGGCGAGCCCTGGGCTTACTGGACTACTTTTTCTCGTTCTATATCGCGTACTGGCTGCATCTTTATCTTGAGGAATTGTTGGTATACCTCCAGCGCGCCCTGCAGCCCATCAAAAATTCCCGCCTCGCCGCATGGTTTTCCAAGTGGATGGAGCCAATTGAAAGAATACCCATGCCCGAGGCCGCCCAAGAGGTCCAGCCTTTAATTCCGGCTGCGGTTCTGTCGCGGATCAAGGATTGGCTTCTTGCCGTTCCCGGACGGCTGAAGCAGCGAAGCTCGGTCGCCGCGGCGACCGCCACACAATATCAGAGATATTTTCGATGGACGGCATACGCCATCGCGCTGATATCCATCGGCGTCTGGGCCGGTCCGAAATTTTATCAGCGTTTCTTCGTGACCGTTGTCGAATTCACGCCCTCCGGCCAAGTGCCCGACAAGACGGTGATTCGGATCACCTTTTCCGATGCCGTCCAGGCGACCGACGGAAATATCGCCAAGGTGGATTGCTTCAAGATCGACCCGCCGCTCTCAGGCGTCTACCGTCAAGAGGCCCCCAAAACCATCGTTTTCGTTCCGAGCGAACCGCTCAGCCCTTCGACGCGCTATCAAGTGATCTTTGATCCCAAAAACCTTCTCGCCAAACCGAAGCGCATTCAAAGGCGGGCTGTCACTGAATTTAATACGGAATATTTTGCTGTTCTCGATTCGAAGCTGTTCTACGCCTACGACCTTGTGACGAACGAGGAGAGGCAGCTCATGGGAGAGATCAATTTCAATTTCCGTGTATCCATTGATGAACTCCGGAAAAGCATTCGGGTCTTGAAGGGCAAAGACCAGCCTATTACGGTGGAGTTGGAGAAGTCCCACTTGCCGACCAAGTTCTATTTCAAGACAGGCTCCGTCCAAAGGGGAAAAGAGGAACAGGTCATCACCCTCCAGCTTACCAAGGGGATGCGTTGTATAGGAGGAAATGTCGGACTCCGAGAGGAATATTCCAAGACCCTTGTCCTGCCGTCAAAGGTGAAGCTCGAGGTCGCTGAACTGAAACTGTGGCATGAGCCCGGCAATACGCTCGTGACAATCCTATTCAATATGCCTGTCTCGGAAGCCCAGGTGCGCAGTCGGCTTTCCATCAACCCTGGCGTTCCGATGGAAGTTGAGACGGAATACTGCTATGCCGTCCTGCGCGGACCTTTCAAGCCGAACGTTTCCTACCGCCTGAAAATCGCCAAGGGTCTCGTTTCCAAGTCAGGAGAGATGCTGGAGAACGACTATGAGGGGTCGGTCTACATTCAGGACCTGCCCCCCAAAGTGGAATTCGCCTACCGCGGGAACATCCTTTCTCTCTCCGGCCCGAAGACCTTGCAAGTGAAAACTGTCAACCTGGACAAGGTCGGGGTCGACATTCAGAAAGTCTTCCGCAATAACCTCATTCAGTTTTTGAACAACCCCGGCTACGCCCCGATGACCAAGCATATCTACAGCGGCGAATATGCCGTTGAGGGTGGTCAAATCAACGAGGAATTGACGCAATACATGAACCTCGCCAAATTCCATGACGAACCCTACAAGGGCCTGTTCACCATCAATCTGAGAAGCCCGCGCAGCTACTATGAGCGCGACAGCGCATGGTTCCTCTGCACGGATTTGGGTCTCATTGCGAAACACTCGGGCGACGATCTCATCGTGACCGTCCTTTCCATCGCCGACCTATCGCCTCAAACAGGGGCCACCGTTGAACTGTATAGCCATACGAACCAGGTGATGGACAAGCAAATCGTCGACGGATCGGGACGGGTGACCTTCGTCAACTGGAAAAAGAATGAATACAAGTTTACGCCCCAGTTCGTGGTGGCTAAGAAGGACGACGATTTCTCGTTCCTCATCTTTGAACGGAACGCCCTGAACCAATATCAATTCGGCGTCGGAGGAGATCCATACGGCCAAGAAGGCATGGATGCTTTCTTGGCGACGGAGCGGGGCGTCTATCGGCCCGGAGAGACCGCGTACGTGACCGCTGTCGTGCGTAATGCGGACAACTCCCTGCCGCCGCCTGTTCCCGTCCGACTCGTCGTGAGAGATCCTCGCGGCTCGGAAGTTCAACGGCTCGAGGAAACCCTGGGGACAAACGGTGTGCTCACTTACAAGATCCCTTTCGGCGGCGATGCGCTGACCGGCCAATACGATATTCAGATATTCCGGGTCGACAAAGAGCAAAGCATCGGCTCGACGTCTCTCAAGGTGGAGGAATTCATCCCGGACAAATTAAAGGTCGAAGTCGAGGTTCCCAAGGAAGCCGTCAAATCGAAAGAGCAATTGACCTTCAAGGTGAAATCCCGGCAGATGTTCGGCCCGCCGGCATCCGGGAACAAGGTCGCGTCATCCGTGCGATTCATTGGCAGGGAATTTTCTCATCCGAACTACAAGGGATACACCTTTGCAGACACTCAAATGGTCTGGGAGGAAGAAACGACGGAACTGGGGGAAAGCACTCTCGATGCGAAGGGCATAAAAGAATACGCCGTCGAGGTCCCCCATGACAATCCGCCATCGGCGCTCAAGGCTTATATCTATACGGAAGTTTTCGATTCAGGCGGGCGGGCGGTCAGCGCCGCGGGGTTTGTGGACGTTCATTCGTACGCCTACTATCTCGGGCTTAAGCTTGGCAACACAGGAACGATACACGCTCGTCAAAAAGTCGATCTGAACTATGTCAGCATCGATTCCTCAGGCCGCTCCCAGTCAGTGGATAACGTGAAGCTCGTTATCAAGCGAAAGGCTTGGTACTCCATTTTCCGCAAGGGATCTTGGGGAAGATCCGGGTACCAATCCTCTTCTTATGAGGAATTGATCGACAACAAGGAAATTCGGGTCCAGAAGCAGGGGACGTTCAACTTTACGCCCGAACAGCCCGGGGAGTACACCATCATTTTGGCTGGACCCAACGGGATGAGATCATCCATCAGCTTCGAAGTTCTGGGGCTGGGCTATGAGACAACCAGCCTTGAAGCGCCTGAGAAACTGAAGATCCGCCTGGACAAGGATGCCTACGACATCGGCGAGGAAGCAAAGGTCTTCATCCAAGCGCCGTTTACGGGCAAACTGATCTTGACGGTCGAGCGCGAAAAGGTCTATCAAACCCGGACCATTGAGCTGTCGAGCCGCGAGACCGTGGTCTCCATTCCTATTGAAAGAGAATTCCTGCCGAATGCCTACGTGGTGGGGCTTGTCGCCCGGACCCCTGATGAGAGCCGGAAAACCTTGCCGATGGTTTCTTTCGGGATTGCGCCGCTTCCGGTCAAAACGACCTCCAAGCGTGTGGTCATGACCTGGGACCTTCCATCGTCTGTTCAATCCGCGGACGGACTGGACGTCAGCCTTCAGGTTTCTGGGGCGGAACGGCCGGACGTCATCCTTGCGGCTGTTGATCAAGGTATTTTGCAGATCACGAACTTTTCAACCCCGGATCCTTTGGGTTACTTCTATCGGAAGCGCGGATTGACCACGCAGACTTATTCCATTTTTGACTTGGTCCTGCCGGACGTTGCCGCCAAGAAATTTGCGCTGGGCGGTGACGCGGGCGCCTTCTCGCGCCGCCACTTAAACCCGATCGCGGCCAAAAAGAAGAAATCTTTGGCACTCTTTTCGGGAATCGTCAAACCGGATGAAAACGGGCGCGTCCGCTACCACTTCGATACCAAAGGCTTTAACGGCGAGGTGCGCGTGATGGCCATGGCGATCCAAGGGGACCGGTTCGGCTCAACGGACCGCGCCGTCCAGGTGGCTGACCCGATCGTTCTTATTCCCAATTATCCCCGCTTCGCCGGACCGGGCGATCAGTTCCAAATCCCTATCGAGCTCTATAACAAGACGGGTAAACCTGGAACATTTTCTGTCCGTAGCTCTGCAAAAGGACCTGTCAAGCTGACTGGAGCTCCCACCCAAAGCGCAACCTTGGCCAAGGAAGATCAGAAAAGGATGATGTTCTTTGCCGAGGCGGCACAAAATGCGGGTGTTGCCCAATTCCAAGTCCTTGCAGAGGGAAATGGCGCCCGTTCAGTCCACGATGAGGAAATCAGTGTCCGCCCTTACAATACCCTTCAAACCCTTGTCCAAGAAGGGGAATTGAATCCAGGCCAGTCCAAAGAAGTTCGCGTGCCCGGAGGGTTTATTCCCTTCGGCCAGATCATCCGACTGACGACCTCCAACAATCCCATCATCCGTTACCTGAGAAGCCTTGATTACTTGATCCGCTATCCTTATGGATGCGCCGAACAGACGGCTTCCGGGATATTCCCCATGCTGTATTTCAAAAACCTCGGATTTGCGACCGGGCGGTTCGGAGACAGGGCCAATGCCGTCGATCTCTATGTGCAAGAAGGCATTCGGAAGCTTGAAAAGATGCAGCTGGGCACAGGTGAATTTACGATGTGGCCCGGTGGTCAGACTGCGGACTCGTGGCTTACGAAATACGTAGCCCACTGCTTGATCGAGGCCAAGGCGATGGGCTATGCGGTCAATCCTACCGTGCTCAATCGGCTTTACGCCCTTATCCGGCAAGGGAGCGTCGTCCATCAGAATGTTGGACGTCTTGATCGGAGCGCGCACCATGCCAGCACGGCGATGGATGCCTATTTGCTGTATTTGAAAGCGCTCATTGGCGAGCCGGATCATGAATCGATGACTGTGATGCGTACACAACGACTCGCACAGCTTTCAGAAACCGACCGCTCTCTCCTGTCCCTGGCTTATTCCAGGCTGGGCGACCGACAGACCGCTGCCCAGGTTTTGGTTCCGGATTTCAAGAGCAAATTCTTGTATCGCGAGCAGTACGGAAGTTTTAATTCACCGATTCGAAATACGGCCATGTATCTTGCTGCGCTGGTGCAGGCGGAACCGGATTCGCGTCGGGTCTTTGAGATTGTGGATTACCTTGGCCAGCGAATTAAGGACGGTCATTTCGGGAGCACTCAGGAAAACGTCTGGGTCTTTATGTCGATGGCCCAAGTCTATAAGACGCTTGACTCCACCGCCAAGACGGAACTGCTTTTGAATCGTGCTCCCTATAAGGCTCTTGAAGGCAAGGAGAATTCCGTCTCAGACAATACCTTGAGCGGTAAAACGTTGACCATCAAAAATACGGGAGATCTGAAGAGCTTCTATTACCTCATGGCTGAAGGAACCCCTCTGCAGAAGAACACCAAGAGTCGCTCCAACGGTCTGGCCATCTCCAGGGTTTATTACGACAAGAGCGGCAAACCCGTTAATCTGTCCAATGTCGTGCAAGGCGAGATGCTGATCGCGACCTTGTCGCTCAAGACGGAAAAGGAGCCCGTACGTAATGTCGTGGTTGTGGACCTCCTGCCGGCGGGCCTCGAGATCGAGAACCCCCGCCTCAGCTCGCGAGGTCAGCTTGAATTTGAGCCGCACTATGGGTTGTCTGCGGCCTACCAGGATATTCGCGATGACCGAATCCTCATCTTCAGCGATCAGATCTCGGGAGAACAGCATTTTTCGTATGCTGTGCGTGCCGTCACGCCGGGGCGATTCACCGTTCCCAACGCCTATGCAGAAGCGATGTACGACCCGGACATCAACGCCGAATCCTACGAAGAGAAACCGATCGTCATTGTTGACAACAATGCTCAATGAGAAATGCAGCAGGACTCTGGAAAGCCGGGCATGACGGGATCAAACAACGAAGAGCGCTGTACCTCGTCGCCCTCTTGGCAGGACTCTGCGTCGCCTTCCAAGCGTTCTGGTGGCTGTCGTTAAAGGTCGTCCCCCTTCCCGAAGAGGTTCTTGAGAGAGATTATTCGACCTTATCTCTTGCCCCCGATGGCCGGCTCCTGAGGATCTCGCTGTCTCCCCGCGACAAATATCGGATCCGTCTTCCGCTCTCCCAGATTGATGAAAATTTGAAGAAGGGATTTCTGCTGTACGAGGACCGCTACTTCTTTTATCACCCCGGCGTGAACGCTGTGGCATTGGCACGGAGCGCCGCGGGTAATCTGCGGCGCAGGCGCGTGACGATGGGCGGCTCGACCTTGACCATGCAGATCGCAAAGCTCATGGAACCCAAGCGGCGCACCTGGAAGGCCAAAATCATCGAGATGTTCCGGGCCATGCAGCTGGAGGCCGCCTACTCCAAAGACGAATTGTTCGAACTCTATCTCAATATGATCCCCATGGGCGGCAACATCGAAGGCGTTGGAGCGGCCTCATACCTGTATTACGGAAAGCCCGCCCAGCACCTAAGTTTTGGAGAGATCGCCCTCCTGATCGGGCTGCCGCGTTCCCCCAACAAATACAGGCCGGATGTGCACCCGGAGGCTGCGCATATCCAGAAGGCGAAGATCATGAACCGGATTGGACCGGGCCTGGGAATCTCTTCGGAGGTGATCGCCAAAAACGTTTCGGCTCCGCTCCCACGCAATCGTTTTCCCAACCCCTTCCATTGCCCGCATTTGGTCATTCGAACGCGCTCTCTCACCGAAGGTCAGATTCGTCGTTATACGATCGCGCCCAGCCTTCAGCTGCACTGCGAGGCGCTCCTCAAAAAGACCATGGACGGACTCCGGAGCGAACGCACCTATAACGGCGCGGTCATCGTGATCGATAACAAGACGATGAAAGTCCTGGCTTACGTCGGCTCGCCGGATTTTAACGATGCGCTCCATGGCGGGCAGGTGAACGGCGCAGCCATTTTAAGATCGCCCGGGTCGCTCTTGAAACCGTTCCTCTATGCGGCAGCGATGGACCAAGGTGTCCTTACTCCACGGAAAGTCCTCTTTGATGTCGAGCGCAATTACGATGGGTATATTCCGGCCAATTTTGATCGCCGCTTCCTCGGCCCCGTCCCGGCCGAAGAGGCGCTCGCCCGGTCGCTCAATGTGCCCGCCATCAACCTGGAGTTCGAATTGGGCCAAGGAGGGCTCTCGGCGCTTGTGCGAAAGTCGCGCCTCGGCGATCCGCGCAGGGAACCAGCCAAGGCTGGGCTCTCGCTCGTGCTGGGAGCCTACCCTTTTCGGCTGGAGGAGTTGATGCGCCTCTATGCCGCATTGGCGAACGAGGGACGTTTACGCGACCTGGTTTTCTTCGAAGAGGACCTGGTCAGGCCGAACAAGGGATTTCAGCTTCTCTCGCCGGAGGCGTGCTTCATCACGGCTGAGATGCTCTCGAAGCTCGAGCGTCCGGATCTCCCTCAATCGTGGGAGTTCACGTCCAACCGCGGCAAAATTGCGTTTAAGACGGGGACTTCCTTTGGGCTGCGCGATGCTTGGACGGTCGGCTTGAATCCCGATTACACGGTCGGTGTCTGGCTGGGCAATGTTGATTCGAAGGGTTCAAGCGCTTTGGTCGGCATCAAGGCAGCGGCTCCCCTGGTCGTAAGCATTTTTAATGATCTGACCCGGTATGAAGACCACTGGTTCAAAAAACCGGAACGCGTTGGAGTTCGTGAAGTATGCGCCGTAAGCGGTCAGCCTCTGGGGCCCTTCTGCAGCGCGAAAATTCAGGACTACTTCATACCTGGGGTCAGCCACCATCACCCCTGTGCGGTCCATCGTCGAATCATGGTTCGAAAGAAGGACGGAGTGGAAGTCTGTACCCACTGTATGACAGGGCCGAGGAATGCCTATACCGAAAAAGTGGCGGAAGTCTGGATGCCGGATGTCGCGACCTTCTTGAGGCAAAAAGGGTTTTCAACGATTACTTTGCCCCCGCACAATCCTGCCTGCAAGGCGTCCAGGAACGAGCTCGGCTTGAAGATCCGCAGCCCAATGGCGGGAGGTTATTACGCCGTGACCGATGCTTTGCAGGGCGCAGCCCAAAAGATTCCACTCATGCTCCAGAGCCAAAGCGGTACCGAGCGGGTTTATTGGTTCGTTGATGAGGTGTTCATCGGACAGGGTTCACCGGATCAGACGCATTATCTTCAACCGACGCCTGGTCGTCACCGACTCTCGGTCGTGGATAGTCGGGGGCAGTTCGATTCTCTGGAGTTTTTTGTCAGGCGGAAGTTGTGACCCTTCGACTAGCGCTCAGGGTCATGGTGAGCGGAGTCGAACCATGAAGCGCCTCGCCTTCGTTTTCGCGTCGTTGCTATACGCCACGCCGGCCACCACATCAGAGATTCGCGTCGGATTGTTTCAAAAAGAACGACCCCAGACATTTTCTGTTTCATCGCCAAGCGGTCTTCGCATTGTGGACAAAGCATCCGGCCGGCCATTAACGACCACTCCCCGTTCGGAGCCCGCGATCCTTGAAAAAGCGGGCGATCAGATCATGGTCATAATTGACTCCGAGTCCAAAACGTATCAGGGGGCGCTTCGCATTGATCCGCAAAAAGCCGGGTCAGGGTTCAAGGTGAGCACTCCACGGATCCCCGATCGGTCGTTCCAGGGGGCCTTGGAAGTCGAAATAAGGCCGCGCGAACTCTTAGCGGTCAACATTGTTTCAGCGGAGGATTATCTGAGTGCAGTTATCGCCGGAGAGCTCCCCCGGACCTGGCCTAAGGAGGCGTTGAAGGCTCAAGCTGTCGTAGCGCGGACGTATATCCTGAAAAACAAGAGACGGCACCGCTCAGACGGCTACGACTTCTGCGATCTCGCGCATTGCCAGGTTTACAAAGGACGCGGCGCAGCGAATTCGGCGGTTTCGCAAGCCGTCCTGGAAACTCAAGGAGAAGTCCTCTTCTTTCAGGGTTCTCCGGTCGAGGTATTTTTTCATTCGGTTTGCGGTGGTCACACCGCGTCCGTTGAGGATGTTTGGAAATCGCCGCCTCGGCCTTATTTGCGCGGACAATCCGATCAAGATCCCGGTTCCGTGCATGCGTTTTGCCGTGCTTCCCCGGATTACCGCTGGCGTTTGGAAATGGAGGGCAGCGAACTCGGCACCTTGCTGGCATTCGGCAGGGAGGACCCGCGGCGGATGAGCGTTGGCTCAGAGCCAACGTCGCCGCTGGTCCCGTCGAAGAGGAATAGCGAACAGGACGCCCAGGACCTTGGTGCCTTAACGGATTTTCAAGTGACGGAAACGGCGCCTTCCGGGTGGGTGCGGGAGGTTCGGGCTCGCTTTGGTAGCGGGAATCTGGTGCTCTCAGGATATGAGTTTTATCTTCTTTGGGGCCGCACCACGCGTTGGCACGAGTTGAAGAGCGGGTTCTTTACAGTCTCCAAACAGGGGACGCGCTATGTGTTCGAAGGACACGGCCTGGGCCACGGCATCGGGCTGTGCCAGTGGGGAGCCCATGGAAGAGCCAGGGTGGGCTTCGATTACCGAGGCATCCTGGCACATTATTTTCCGGGTACACAGGCCGAGCGGATCGAATTTTAGGTCTTTGATCAAACAACAGGCAATGAAAAGGAGAGCCATGCATAAAATCTGGACAGTCTTGTTGTATTTAACGACCGTAGCGTTATTCCTGACCGGTTTTTCCTCTGATGCCTACTCTGAAAATACCTGCACCTATTCAACATGGGTTTGGAACACGCGCACGAAAAGATCGGAAGGGCATCGCAAGGTTGCAAAGCCTTATTCAGATCTTGTACCCGTGGAGAAGGATCCTCATTCGGAGTGCACCGTGTGTGAAGAAGACCAAGGGACGCTGACCCTCCCGGGTCTTTCGCCATTTCAGATCTGTAAACACTATACGGAAGTCGTCCGACAGACGCTCGAGAAAATCCAAACCTCGGGCTTTCCAATTCAGAGCGTCAGCGCCTATCGTCCCGGGCTGACCAAGGGACCGGTGGATCCCCGTGGCCGCCGAACACAGTTCAGCAATCATTCCTTTGGCACGGCCATCGATATCAACTCGGAAATCAACGGCCTCTATACGAACTGTTATGAATTTAACCCCCAATGCCGGCTGTTGCGCGGCGGGCCCTGGCGGCCGGGTCGGCCGGGGACGGTTACTCAGGATTCCATCGCATACAGGGCGTTCCGTGAGGCGGGCTGGAAATGGGGAGGAGAGCTGGTAGGGCGGCAGAAGGATTTTATGCACTTCTCTCTTTCGGGAGATTGAGTCAGAGCATACGACTCGCGGCAAGGACCTCTTTCAGAATGGCTTCGCGCCCTCGTTTCTGTGGCGATTCCCACGGGATGACTTCGGGCTGCCCCCGCTCGATCAATACTGGTTCCAATTCCACCTGGTGGAGTTTCTTGTCTTTAAAGATGCACTTCAGCATAAGTCCTTCCCGCACCCTGGGGCGATGGTTCATGTCGAAGACGAAATTTCCCAGGCTGTAAGCGATAAGCTTCCCCTTGTAGAATTCCATCTCCTGTATCCGGTGCGGGTGATGCCCAATGACCAAGTCAGCCCCGTAGTCGATGGCCAGGTGGCCGTAATAGCGCTGTGTGGTGTCGGGATGGATCTGGTACTCGTTCCCCCAATGAAATTGAACAACCACGACATCGGATCGTCGTCGTGCGCGCTGGATTTGCCTTTTCAATCGGATATCGTCAATAAAATTGATTCCCGGTTGTATGGAAGTGGCCGCAAAACCTTTGGGCAGGATCAAGGTATACCCTAAAAACCCGACACGGGTTCCGTCCTTTAGCACAAGGATTTTGGATGACTGGGCTTCGGGATAGTTTTTGCCCCCCCCAACCGTTTCAATTCCGGCCTTCTGCAGATGCGTCAACGTTTCTTGAAATGCCTCCGCTCCATAGTCCAGGCTATGATTGTTGGCCAGAGTCACGATATCGATCCCTGCCGCCTTAAGGCGCGTGGCCGCTGTAGGACTTGAGCGGAAGGTATATTCCTTCTGAGGCTGTGGTGTCCCTTTGTCTGCCACGGCACACTCGAGATTCCCTATCGCAACATCGGCGCTCCTAAGAACTTCCGCTGTATGGGTGAAAGGGTAGAGCGGTTCGCGGCGGCGGGGAGCCTCTTTCATAGCGTCGCCGATGCGCCGGCCAAGCATGATATCGCCCACGGCGACCATCGTCGTAAGGCGAGGCTTGGGTTGGATGCGAGTGCTTGCGAGGAGCTCTGCGACATTTCTGTAAAGCCGTAGGTTCATACCCAGCGCCGACAATACCTTTGACGAACTCGCCTGCCAGCCAACCCAAAGCCGCACCGGCATGGGAGGAGTCAACGTTCTCAGAATTGGAGTCACCGTGTCGGTATTGATAATTCCGATGGCATCCTTTTCCTTGACTAGCCGATCAAGGACTTCCTGCTCGTTTCGCAAGAGTATAAGCCCAGGGCTCCCCTGACGGTACCGCGAGAAAGCCAGTGGATCGGACGTGTACAGTCTTTGTACCTCAGAAACCATGAGTGAGCCATCTTCCTTGATAGAAATAGGCGGCATGAGATTCTGAAATAAGCCAACCACTTGAACGTAGGTCTGACGATGGATGGCTGCGGAATAATTCTTTGCCGGTTGATCGAGCGACAAGAGTAACCTTGCCGGTGGGATTAGCCGAGAACCTCCAAATAACGCGGGGACGTGGGCTGTGCTGAGTTCTTGATGGACTGGCGGTGTTGCGATGACGCCATCCAAGACCGCGGCATCCAGACGGGGGTCGACCTCTATAACCAGGGTCTGTTGCCAGCCTTGCCAAACGAGTAAAGACAGACCGACAGCACCACTGAGGACGGTGCCTTTAAGTGCCGGAATATGCATTTCTACCTGACTGTTTATCGTCACATAGAAATCCGGTCAAGCACGACGAGCGAAAATGTCGGAACACACTGATTTCTAGGGCTCAAATACCTGTAAAAATGATTGGATGTGTTTTGCGATGGAAGGCACTGACTGCTTTGCAATCCTTAACACTTCATTCATGAAAATTGGCAGAGTTTTTCTTGTTGTGGGGTTCTTTACCTTGATGAATTCTCCCGTTGGTGCGGAAGACAACACAGCTGGGGCTGTTGTCCAATCCACTGCTGCTATAACTATTTACTCGGGAACTAATGTTGCGCCACCAGTGGATCGGATCGACAAAGCTTTCCTGAAGAGGGCAGTCGGCAGGATAGAACTGATTGACCAGGCAAGCTATACGCTCAAACTTAGAGAGGCCGGCGGGGTGATTTCATCTTTTATTCTCACAAAAAGGACCCGGGCAAGTCGGCAAGGCCAGCGTGTTCCGTTATCGGACTTGAAAGCGGGCGAACGCGTGATGATTCGCTACGTTGCTGACGATCTATTTGTTCGAAAAATCATGGTTATGGAGAATCAATAATTTTCACAGGCCAGAGAGAGCTTCTTCGCTGTATTTAGCAGTCATCAGGTGTCATACCGATCACAATACCGATCATCACTCCAAATCGCCCTAATCGTTAATTTCAAAGATCGCTCCGTCATCCCGTGCTATAATGGCTTCGCGGGGTGGAGCAGCCTGGTAGCTCGTCGGGCCAAATCAAGAATCCTATCTACTTTTAGATGTGTTTAGCTCTACCGCGTTGCGTTTATTTCACCCATTTCGCTGAAGTTTGCCCGCCTTAGCAGTCCTCCGCTGTAGCGCCGATCAGGATTCCGATCAGCACGCCCTCCGTGGCAGTGATGGTCTACCATGCAACCGCTCAAAAAAAGATACTATTTCGATCCAAAGGGGTCCCATTTTTTGCGAGCAATATATGAGTAAGGTTTGGTTTATCGAAAAGTGCGGGCAGTGGCATCGGAGCAGGCAGGTAATCCGATTGATAATCGGATTTTTATGGCTGATTGCCTTGTGTCCATGCTTTGCTAGCGCATCTGACCGGCTGCTTGCGCGGGCATGTAAGGCAGAGGATTTGCCGGGCTACTGGTTAATGCGTGAGCAGAATTTGCAAACACGCCTACCTCCGGAAAGCACATACAATTGGCCAGCGCAGCTGCTCTACATCGACGCGAACGGCACGCTCGTAGAGATGCGGCGAAATAAAGGACCAATCTCGCCAAATGATATCGATGCGGCGGCCGACGTACCAGGCAAGGACCGAAAGGAGTGGTCCATGGACGGACCGGATGGCCAAATGACCATTGGCCCCGGGCCGTGGAACCGGTATGAGTGTCTAGTTGCGATCACGGCGCGAGACGCGCGAGATTTCCCAACGGCGGTCAGAAAAGGTGACCTGATGTTGTTGTGGAAGAATCCTGATACTCAAGAGACGCTGGGTACACGGCTCTTTCGTCAACTCGACCGAGCGTCCGTTGCGCAGGGTAAAAAACAAGAAGATTCCATGTCAGCTTGGAAACCGGCGGCGGAACAGGGCGACTTACGAGCTCAGGCCCATCTCGCTTCTTATTACGAAGGTCGCCGGGATTGGCGAAACGCCGTGTTCTGGACACGCAAAGCGGCAGCTCAGGGCTATGCGCCGGCTCAGTATGCACTTGCCAACCATTTCCATTTTGGCCGCGCTGGCCTGCCGAAGGACAGCAACGCTGCTTTTGACTGGATGCTGAAAGCGGCGAAACAGGACTATGCTCCCGCCCAAAATAATGCGGCGATCCTGTATTACCTCGGCGATGTCACGCCGAAAAATGACCGTCAAGCGATTACCTATGTGACGCTTGCCGCCTCCCAGGGGCTTCCCGAAGCGATTGAGCAGAAGAAAGAATTTTTAAAGGTTATCTCCGCGGACGACGTGATCGTAGGAGAACAAACGGCTCAGGACTATATCGAGCGTCGCACCGCCGAAGGCCGGTGGCCGCCACCGGTCAATCCCGATATGCCGTGAGTGTGTAATCCGAGCGTTTCCATTCGCCGCGATGATAATCGTCTATCGATGGTGGAAGTCCGAGGTGTTGCCGATCAGTATTCCGATCACTGTCCTTAATCACCTCTTCGGACAAATTCACGGATCACCGCGTCATCCCGTGCTATAATGGCTTCGCGGGGTGGAGCAGCCTGGTAGCTCGTCGGGCTCATAACCCGAAGGTCGTAGGTTCAAATCCTACCCCCGCAATAGACCCTAGCGATAAGTGGCTCAAGGCCATTTAAAGCTGGGGTTTCTATTTTCTGGGGTATGGGGACTTTGTAAAGGGCTATATTGGCCTTTACGTGGTCAGGGGAGTGGTCTACGTTGACATGGTGGACGTAGCAACGAATGGCCTCTTTCTGTTCTTCCAGGGTGGCACAACGTTTCCAAAGCCGGTCAAATTGGCCGTAGGAACCCATGATCTTATCGGCAAGTGTTTCCGCGCCTGTGCGTTGGTTTATGCGCTTCTCTGCTTCTCCTAAGTCCTTGCGAATACTTTCGCGCTGACCTTCCAAATTTACCAGCTCCTGGTTGATCGCTTCTGAAAACCTGCCGCTTGTCTTGATCGCTTCTACGATGTTGGCGATCTGCCGGTTTACAGCTTTTAGCTGGTCCTGAAGCTCTTTCAGGCGGTTCTCTGCACCCTCGCCAAATTCCTCTTGGATCATGTCCTTTAACGTTGCGTAGACTTCCGCTTTCCATTCTGGCTCTGCGAGATGGTCCCGAATGGACTGCACCACTGTCTCCTCAAGGGAATCCGTGAGGACATGGACGCTTCGGCAAACGCTTTTTCCGATGCGGTGGTAGCCGCTGCAAGTGTACGTCAAGTAGCGGTGACCGTTCCCAGCCTTGGGATAACCGATCATCCGATAGCCACAACGGGAGCAAAAGGCCAAACCGCTTAATAGATAGGGCTTCTTCTGATAGGGGTTCCCGCTCGTCCGAAAGACGGCATAGCGCGCTGCAAATTTCGACTGGACCCTATTAAAAAGCGCCTCATCAACAATAGGCTCATGCGCGTCAGTCTTTGTGACCCATTGTGCTCGCGGGTTGAACAGGGAGCCGCGCTCACCGCGCCGGTAGCCTCTGTAGCTTCTTCGGTTATAAATTCTCTCCCCGAGATAGGCGCGGTTTCTGAGGAGATAATGCACCAAGGACTTTGTCCAGAATTCGCCTCGCGGGGCAGGAATTTTTCTTGTGTTCATATCATCTACGATCTTATGAAGGCCCTTTCCCCCGTCATAACTTTGGAAAATCTCCCGCACAACGGGAGCCTCGGTTTGTGAAGGCTTCCATACCACGCGTTGCAATTTATCGGCCTTATGTTCCCCGCGCCGCAGAATTTTGACAGGTTCCCCCCCAGCGTCGATCAAAAGCCGGTCATAGCCATAGGGAGCTGATCCCCCTGCGCTGTGCCCAAGAGCTGTGTGGCTCTTTGCCCCCCGTAAAGTCAGCTGGGAGAGCTTGACGGAGAATTGGTGGGCTTCAGAATGCTTTACTACTTTCAGTAGCGTATCGGAGATAGAACCGTCATTCAGAAATTCGTCTTTGCAGTAAATAGTTTTGACCCCGCCCTGCTTCTTAAGGCGCTGCTCCCAGTAGATCTTCTCTTCTGGTTGGAGCCGCCCAAACCGGCTCACGTCGTAAACGATGAGATAGCTAACACCGTGTCCCCCGTGCTCTGCCAGCTGGATCATTTTCTGAAAACAGGGGTCTTGATCTATCGTGAGACCCGATCCCCACCCCTTGAGGGGCTCAAATTCTCTGACAATTTGCCAGCCGTTCCTGACAGCTAAAGCCTGGCATTCCGCTCGCTGATCGGATATGGAAAGCTGCTGCGTATCAGTTGATCTTCGATAAAAGGCCCAAGCCTTGGTCATTGCGGTCCTGTTGGTAGGCGCGGATCATCCATCGGCAGTAGAGTCGAAGGGCTTTGTGGTGGTCCGCGGCGCTCATTTCCATGTCCAGAGGTTCTATTGCGTAGGCAACTCTAGCGCTTTCTGTGGTATTGGTCAAACCATCCGTATGTACATTCTTCACTGCCATACCTCATGGGAGTACGAAGTGGAAAAACGTGTCATACGTGTCATAGCGTCACTTCTCCGTCGATCTCCATTTGTGACACTTCTGGATCTGTTGTGTCATGTAACGTGTCACTGTTTCCTTCCGTCGAGGAATGACACTGTGACACTTGTGACACTTCTGGGAGGTTTGTGGGGGTGTCTTCTACACCATATTCCGCACACATGGCTTCGAAGTTCTTATCTAGCCTGATATGTCTGCTTTGGCTGGATCTGCCCCTCTTAAAGCCCAGGCGTGTAGCTACCTTGCCCACCTTGGTAGAGCTTAAATAGGCCTTGGAGTCTTCCTGCACGCCCTGGTTGAGCTTTTGGGCAATGTCCGCTATGGGAATCTCCCTGTCCAGGCTCGCTAGGGATAGCGCTTTGACAATCCTGAGAAACCTGGCTTCAAGGGTTTCGGCCTTGTCTTGGCGGCTGGACTCCTGCATTTCTGTAATCAGGCTATCGAATGAGGGGATAGCTTCGGGCTTCACTTCCTGGAGTATTGAGCGCAGCGGCATAGCGATATCCCCCAGCCGGCCGGCCATAACCTTCCCTGGGTCAGCCAGAGGTTCAAACAAGCGTTTGGCCCGCCAGGCTACCAGGCGCTCCCGAAATTTGAGGCCCTCAGCTGGATCTGGTGCGGGGTAGTGCTTACTTGCATACGGCATGGAAATAGGAAAGCAACGTGTATCAAGTATTTTGTGAAGTGCGACATTGGTCGCAATGATCGTAGGGCCGAAAATTTCAAAGGTGCGGGTGTCTTCAAATGCGCCTTTTTCTGGGAAGAGAGTCCGCTTTACCGTTGCGCCCTTTTCAAAACGCTGCAGGAGAATGTCTTCACTTTCATTCTTGGCGAGTTTTCTGGATAGATCCATAACATCAAAGAAAATGCTGGCCTGGAGATCCTGGGAAAGTCGGAACAAATTAGACTCCCTGCAAGTGACCGTATGCGTGCCTCGGTAGGCGACATAGATAAGCCCTTTGCCGGTTCGTGTCTTGCCGCGGCCGGCGACGTTGTAAAAGGCCAGATAGCCAGAAAAGGGCAAGACTTCTTGCCTATAGGTTGAGAAGACCCATGCTGCCAGCAGTAGGAGATGGGCCTGGGAAGGAAGCTGTGATATCTTGTCGTGGTACTGCACTAGGTCGCTGAAAAGCTGGCCTGGCGTATCCGTGAGATAAGCCGCTTTGACGTTATCAACGTCCGGCAGTAGACAGTCGAGATGTTCCTTGAGAGGTGGGATCAGCGTTTTTCCTTCTCTTTCAACGCTATCGGCAACGTCAAGACCGCCGTCGTGTCTTCGGATCAAATAGCGGACACGTCCTTGATCCTCGACCATATCAACAAGGCCCTTAAACCTAGCGCAATAAACAGACTTGTTAGTCTTGTCAGCCTTTGATGCTTCGTGTCTTTCGGGGGCCAGCTGACGTAAGCGCTTCTCAAGTGCCCTACGCCCAAGAAAGCCTGAGTCAACGATAGCCTGTCTGCATACGGCGAGCTTTTCTTCTGGCAGCTGGGCTATGTCAGATAACATTCCGCCCATATCGGAAGCACTCGGACGCTCTCCATTCGTCCCGTCTTTCCACCGTTTACAAAGCTCATAGACACGGTCGATCCTTTGACTTTGCAAGTCGCTCTCTTGAATAAGCCTGAGCAATTCTTGATCCTTGGGCGAATGTGGGCTATTCATGCGGCTTTGTCCTCGGGGATAGCGACGTTGTCCTCGTCGAGGTCGAGTTCCTTGAGGACTTGGTCATATACCCAGGTGTAATGTCGATAGGCTTCGGGGTGTGTGTGCAGGAAGGACTTAGCTCGATAGCTCAGGGCTTCCAGTATGGCTGAGGTAATTGCGCTGCGTGGGCGTGGCCGTGCTAATATGGACATGGTGTAGTTCCTTTCACTCCCCCGTACGAACGATAATTCGTGCGGGGTTTTTGTTTGTATGGGAAATTCTTGGAGGCAGTTAACGGATCTTGAGAGCATGATCGTTTCCATTGTTCGCTCGTTGGTTCGAGACTTTTTCAAAGCGCTCTCGCTCAAAAATAGCGTCCTTGGTTCGTGAGAGGGCATTGCAGAAATGCAGCGCATTCACTTGTAGAGCGCCAGACTCAAATTTATCCAGGATCGGTTTAACCTGTAAGGAGTCGTAATATGCCCAGAAGCGACCAGCGTTGTATTCGGTCTTGAGCGGCTGTCCCAGCATGAGGCGAAGTACGGCGAGGGTGTTGAGATCTGAGTAGCCTTCGAGGGTTGTCATAATTAGCTCCTTTACGGGGTAATTATGGTTCCTCGGACTTCCGCGAAAGATCTCTAGGGATCTTTGCTCGACGGAGAAAAAAGAAGCTTTAGGTTCTTATGGGGTTGTGGGAACGGCTATCTCTTAGGCGGGTATGTTTTGGTCTGGGCGTATTTTTTTAATTGGTCATCGGTCAGGTCTTTGGCTCGCTCATAGTCAGGGTGCTCTGCAAATACTGGATCGGGTGGTATGTGTTTATCCCCATCCCCACGATATAGTATGCCGATCTCTCGCTTTCGGTCTTCTTCGGCGGGGTATCTATGATCTAAACTCTCCCATTTTTCCCGAATCATCTTCCATAGCGCAGGGCTGACCTTTGGGGGTCGGTGCTTTGTCTTCCCTGTGCTGCGCTTGGAGATCTTCTCTCTGCGTTTCTTTTCCTTGAAGACCGTTCCTCGAGTCCCGAGGCTTTCAATACCGAGGAGCCTCTCTTTAAAGGCATTATCAAGCTGCTTCTCATCCTCTCTGTCATTTGAGTTAAATTGCACAGACTCGACATATTGCCGCAGCTCGTCTACCTTTTTGTGGGCTTTTTGGCTGTATATAAAGCGCAGCCGGTTTCTGCCTTTCTTGATAAGCGGCCGGAATAATTTGAAGAGGTTGTCTATATCAAAGGCATAGTCCACGGGGAAGTCGAGGCGCAGATATTCTTTTGTCTTCGGGGCTTGGGTCGGGGCTGTCCATTCCTGTGTACCTTCAGCAGTCGACCTTAGCAGCCTGGATCCGTTATCTGTTGCGGAGTGATGGTCTAAAACAACCCCTTTAAACTCGATCGGGAATGTCTCTGGTTTCTTCTTCTTCTTCTTCTTCTTGTTCTTCTTCTTGTTCTTCTTCATATTCGCTCCGTTCTGTTCCGCTCGCTGGTACTGCCTTAAGCTCGCCAAAAAAGAAAAAGTTCTGGAAGACGAGCTATCTTTACTGATAACGAAGACGATCTGACGACTGGCTTTTTACTCTGGCCCCGCCGTCCCTCCCAGGACTCATTCTCTACTATCTATCTGTTAAGTAGCTCAAAAGAAAGATTAAGGCGAAGACTGCGGTGAACAAAAGGACCATTCTGATATTTCGCCTATTTAAAGCTGTTGATCCAAGCGCGTGCAGTCTAGACTGTTCGCGACTTACTACATCCTGTGCTCTAGTAAGATCCCCAGGGGATACATAGATGTCATAATTTGTTCTCACTCCGCGTATCCACCAGTACGATTGCACTTCATATTCAATACCTTCTTTTCTAAGCGCGTTCGCGATATGGTCACTACACAAGTCATAATACGTATGGTAAAGATGTACCTTTGAGTCAGACATAGTTTATGATCCTTTCCATATTAAGATTTGACCTTTGCGCCCTCCATAAGTAATGTACGCGCCAGCAGCTGCAGGGACACCCCGCGCCGTTCGGCCAGACCCTTAAGCCTCTTGTGCGCAGCAGAGGGAATATGGATAGACAACTGCTGCAGACCCGCTTCCTCATAAAACTTGTAGCCTTTGCCTTCGGGAGTCTTCTTTTTCTTCATACGTTAATGATACGTGAATAATTGACTCGTGTCCACTAGTAGAGTATACTGACTACTAGTGGATACTGTAGTAGAGCGCATAATGGATATGGAGAATGAATATGAGAGGAAGACCCGCAGGACAGTCAGACGTTCTTACTGAAGAAGAGCTTTCCCGAATGTTATCGCTACCAGACCGGCGCACCAAAGAGGGCGCAAGAGACTATGCCGTGCTCCTGGTCTTGGCTAACACGCCTATGAGACAGGGTGAGCTGGTCAGGCTCAATGTCGGGCATTTGGTAGACGAGGGGCAGAAATACCTCAGCTATCAGGGCTTGAAGAAGCGCACCAAGCGACCGTACTGGCTCAAGATCCCTGTTGCCGATAGTGTCTATCGTGGGATCTCTCGGTATCTACAGCTCGAGCATGGCGAGGGCAAGCCCTCTCAGGACGCTCCGCTGTTTCTAACCCTGGGCAAGCATGGCCCCTATGCGAAGCGGCGCATAACACCCAAGGCTATCAGTTGTCTTGTCGAGAGGTTCTCACGCCAGGCGGGTATTACCAAGCGGATCACCCCGCATAGCTTCCGTGCGACGTATTTGACGTTCCGTGCCCCTGGGCGTGATCCATCTACACTTATGAGCCTCTCGGGTCATTCCAGCCTTCAAAGCCTATTGCCTTACGTCAGGGCTACCGCCGAGCGCAAGAAGGAAGCGGCACTCGCGTACCAGTTCGCTTAGGTAATTAAATTCGTATTTAACGACCCAAAAAGCGCAATTCGTTATCGGTAGGTCGTGTTAAATGCGGTATTTCAGGCAGGATAGACCGTCAAAGCTCTATAGTGAATTTGGGTAATTATTTCGACACTCTCTATTGCACTACAAGGCTTGATCGGCTGGCGCTGAGGATCCTCTCGGGGGTATTGTTTTCTCTAGACTTTTGTTTGCGTTGAATGGAGCCTGTTCACTTCTTAAGCTGTCTTGTTTGGTTAACGGAGGGTTGTAGCTCACCAGAGTACCGTATATCACAGTCGTTACTCGTGTGTAGATCAAAGGGATAAAGAAAGTCTGTCTGTCGACAAAGACATTCAATAGCGTATCCGCATTTGCTTTAGCTTTAGCGTCCTCTACAGCAGCAGCTAGAGAATTATCGCCAAAAGGCCCGAAGAACAGCACATAGAAAGCGCTGGACTCTCCTTTAGTCACACCAACTGCAATTTCCTTCGGGCCAATGTTTGCCTGAGCAATTAGCGCTGGCCGGTGATAAGTGCAGCTTGTCAGGAGAGCGATAGGGAACAGATAGATCAGGAGTGCTTTGAGCACGCACAAATTAGACAACTTCTGTCAGGTGGGATCAATTACTTAGATCTTCTCCTCGATCGACTTGCGGCCTTCCCATTCGGATACTCATAAACTGGTTCAGGCTCGGGACTTCAAAGCGGCCCTCCTCGTCGCATTTTACGATCTTGATCTGCTTAGGCCCTCCGTCAGCTGGGTAGAAAGCGAATTTATAGCGCTCCCCTGTTTCTTCATAGTAACCTCGGATCTCACCGGCCTTACTCTTCCACTTCTTCAGCTTTCGCCAATAGGTAAACGGCATAGTCAGTCCTCCTCTTCCTGCAGCTCTTCTGTAGGGTTAAACGACACCTTGCGAAGCCCCTCCTCGGCCTTGAGGTAGCGCACCCGATAGTTCACCTCGATCCGGCCCCTCCCGCTGACCTGCGGCCAGAACGTGCTCGCCCGAAATGTCCCGCACCAGCGGCACACCTGGATCAGGAGAGTCCCCAGGGTTTCAGCCTTCTCCCGTATCGCTGATCGGCTTACTAATGCCCAGCGGTGAGTACAGCGGAGAGGCCCTTTGGGGTGTGAATTGCCCCCTTCTGCCCCCTTACCCCCCAGTAAAGCGATAGCTTCAGCATCAGACTTCATAAGTGATGGCCTCCCGTGGCAGCGTAGTGTTTGTAAGGGGCTTTGAGGACGTAAGGTCGAATGCGTAGCCAGGGGCTATGGTGGGCCTGTTGTATGCTCCCTAGCGTTGGAAACGTGCCCCCGCAACCGAATCGCCGGCAGATCCTGAAGAGGATCGGCCGGCGATTCTTTTTGTCGATGTAGAATTGGCTCAAACAAAGATGCCGAAATGTCGTCTTCTTTTATCGGTTGTGCTCGTTCTATGTCTTATGCCGTTGGATGTTTACGCTTCTGCCTTTGCAGGACCGGATCCGAACTTTCCTTGTGGCAGCCACCAGTGCGCCTGTTCGAGCAAGAAAAAATGCATGAGCCATTGTTGTTGCTTCCCTAAGAAAGCCAAGAAGCCAACCGCGCCTGATCAAGCATCTATCAAATCGTGTGGCGGCGGAGATGATATGACCGTTCCACCCGAACGCCGCGAAATGATCCCCGCATCCGTCTTCGTCGTGTACGGAGAAATGACCCGTCCCTCTGTTGCTTGGGCGCCCACTTTCTATTTGTCGTTCATCCCTGATATTTTCATCCCGCCGCCTGAAACCTCCTGCTAAACCACTGCTGTTTGTCGTAGGCATTCGGATATTCATTTCGTTTTGCATAGGAGGATTTATGACTAGCGCTATAAAGCGCGGGCTAATGGCTTGCGCTGTGACGTTATTGACGTGCATTTCACAAGGTTGGGCGAGTTGCGGGTCCGCCACATGTCCCTTGGACACCCGCAGTTCATTTGTTTCAGAAAAGGGTCTCGTCCGGTTGGGGTACGAGTTCGAATACATCGACCAGGATCAGCCGCGCATCGGCACAAATAAGGCCTACGTCGGCGAGATCAGCGGGCATCATGACGAGCAGAGGACTGTAAATCGAATCCATCGCTTCCTTGGAACATATGGCGTTACGGATCGCCTGAGCTTGGATCTTGCCTTGCCGCTCATCTCCCGAAGCCATCGTCATATTCACAATCACCACGGTGGCGCGGAGATCATCCCGGAAGGGTGGGATTTCACGGACATCGGGGACTTGTCGGCGCAGGCGCGGTATGCCTTCTTTAAACCAGCTGAGACCAGCCGTCCCACCTTATCCGGCATCGTCGGAATGGAATTTCCAACCGGGAAATCGCATATCACGAACAGTGATGGGGATGAGGCGGAACCCGGGATCACACCCGGATCGGCATCTTATGACTTCATCGTCGGCGGGGCATCGCTGCAGCACTTTAGCGTTCCGACGATCGGCGGCCAGTACACCGCCATGCCGCTATTCTTGAGCGCCAATTACAAGATCAACGGAAAAGGGCATGAGGACTACAAGCTCGGGAATGTCATGACAGTAAACCTGGGGACAACATATCCCATCGTGAAATGGCTGGGTATCATGAGCCAGTTCAATCTGGTCGTGAAGGAAAAGGATGATAAAGGCCAAACCAGCGAAGAAGTGGAGAAGACCGGCGGAGAATATCTGTACTACTCGCCCGGCGTGCAGTTCCGCTTGACAGATGCCTGGGAATGGTCAACAGTGGCCCAAATCCCAATTCATCAGCGCGTTAATGAAATCCAGCTCACCTCGGATTACAACCTGTTGAGCAGCGTTGCGTACCGCTTCCAACTGTAGACCCGCACGCTCGTTCCCGGCCGCCTCGAGAAATTATCCTCGCAGGGCGGCCGGGTGGTCGGGGGCCTGCGTCCTGACGGCTTTTTTTGACCTAGACGTGTTACAAATGTTATAAACGTGCCACCAAATGGCAAAGCTGATTCGTTTCGGAGTGGCCATCGATGAGGATATCTTGCGGCGTTTCGACGCCCATATCCACAAGGGCCGCTACACCAACCGCTCGGAGGCCCTGCGCGACCTGATGCGAGCAGAGTTTGTGCGCTCCGATTGGGAAAGCTCTTCCAAAGAGGTGGTGGGTGTCATCACGATCTCCTACGACCACCATCAGCGTGGACTTGTCAATAAGTTGCTTCACATCCAACACGACCACCCTGCAACGGTGCTTTGCGCACAACATATTCACCTCAAACACGACCAATGTCTGGAGGTCATCGTGGCGCGGGGAGAAGCGCGACGCCTCAAGGAACTTGCTGATCGGATGAAGAAGGAAAAGGGTGTCCAGTTCGCCACGCTATCAGCCGCAGGTGGAGCGGAAACAAAGAGTACTCCGCATGCACATTCCTGACGGCTATCTGGGACCAGCCACCTACGGAAGTTTCTGGGCCGTGATGGTTCCTGTCTGGGGCTATGCCTCGAAAAAAGTGGGAGCCCAGCTTCCATCTGACCGGATCCCCCATTTGGCGATGGCCTCCGTCTTCTGTCTCCTTGCGATGACGTTTGCTATTCCCGTGCCCGGAGGAACGACCACTCATTTACAGGGAGCGGCGCTTGTCGCGATTTTGCTTGGCCCTTGGGCGGCCGTGATCGCGGTTTCCGTCGCCCTTGCGATTCAGGCTCTTCTCTTTGGCGACGGGGGCGTTACCGTGCTGGCGGCGAACTGTTTTAACATGGCCTTAGTCGGCTCGCTCTGCGCTGCGGCGACGTTCCGGGTGCTTCAGGCCATCGCCAAAAAGCTCCCGATGAAAGACCATCGACGAGCGGAAGCGGTTTTGGCCGCCCTCGCCGCGTACCTATCCATCAATCTCTCCGCGCTCTTGACGGCGTTCGAGCTCGGCATTCAGCCAAGACTTCATCCTGGATATTTTCCGTATTCGCTGAAGATCGTCATCCCGACGATGATGGTGACTCACCTGAGCGTCGTGGGGATTCTAGAAGCCGCGATGACGGGCCTCTCTTTTCAGGCGATCAAACGTCGTATTCCTCCGGTGGAGTCAAGGTCGCTTGCTTTCCTGCTGGGGGCCTTCCTTCTAGCCGCATCTCCCCTGAAAGCGCATGAATTCTGGATCGAACCTGGAGCCGGGACCTATACGCTGGTGTTCGGCCACGGGTCAAGCCGTTCTGCCTACGACCCTGCCAATGTCACACAAGCGCGGGGGTTTGACCTCGAAGGGAGACCTGTGGATGTTCGCATGATGAAAAAAGCCAAGGGCGTCTCTTTCAGCGCCACGTCGCCTGCGGCGCTTTTGGTCGTAGAAATCGACAACAAGTATTGGTCCAAGACCATCTATGGATGGAAAGAACTCCCGAAACGGAAAGCGAGTCGCGTCGTAGAAGCCCTTCGCTCATGGAATATCTCCAAAGCACTGTTTGGCTGGGGGCCGGGGGCCATGAAGCCCATCCCGGGCATCGTTCTGGACCTCATTCCTCTTGAGAATCCTCTGGCTATGAAACCGGGCCAAACCCTGCCCGTGAAAGTCCTCCATGAGGGGCAACCGCTCTCAGGGGTCGATGTCGAGTCGACCGGACATGAACAGGCAGGAAAAACGGATTCGGATGGCGTGATTCGCGTGCCGGTGATTGGCGGTCATCAGGTCGTGACCGTGACGCAGAAGTCGCCGCGCGCCAACGATCCCGACGCAGATTGGACGAGCATCACGACCACGCTCGCTTTTGAGGTGAAACCATGAAACGACTCGTTGTCTATCCCTTCTTTGGGCTGATGGCCCTATGGTCCATCCCTTCGGCACAGGCGCACAGCGTCAATTATGACGTCATGCCTAAGGGGATCTCTGCAAAGGTCTTCTATTCGGAAACCGATCCGGCCAGTTATGCCGGCTACGAGATTTTCGGGCCTGGAGACGCGCTCCCTTTTGCCACAGGCCGCACGGACAAAAACGGCGTGGTGTCCTTTCTCCCGGATCGGGCGGGCGATTGGAAGATCAAGATTCTAGGCGAATCAATGCACGGATACCATGGCGTCACCGTTGATGTGAAGGTTGACCAAGCCCTGGACCTGGCATCGTTTCGAAAGCCGCTTCTCGCCAGGCACACGAAGCTCATCACCGGGATAAGCCTGATATTCGGACTCTTCGGTTTGGTAAGCCTGGCAGCGAGCAGGCGAAAAGCATCGCCGACAAGCTGATTTCATATCCCAAAAAATATTGGAGGTCTTCCCCATGCGTTTCAAGTCAGTTTGGTCTTTTCTTGTTGTTGGCCTGATCACGGCCCCAGCCATGGCCCACCATGGCGGTGTCAGTCTGGCCTTTGGCCCCGGCAGCCCCATCGATACCAATTCTCCTCTGACACTGCCCCAGGGAGGATTCGTGGTCTCCATGCGAAGTGAGCAGGTGGCTTGGAGAAAATACGCTTTTGCCGAACCGGAAAACAAAAGTTCGTTCTCGTTTTATAACGCGGGTCTTTCCTACGGCGCGACGCCCTGGCTGACGACCTCCGTCTTTCTGCCTTACAACACCAAGCGGCAGGATTCCCTGGGGTCGGCGAGCGGTATCGGCGACGTGCGGTTCCTGTTTACGCTGGGGCTCAATCACGGCAAGGGTGAAGGTTTTCACTTGAACAAACAGAGTGAAACCGCCGTTACTCTCGAAGGATCCGATAAATCCTATCTGTCATTTTACGGGGGAGTGACGGCCCCGACCGGAAAGGATGATGTGGTTTTAGGGGACTCCGTTGATCCAGGAATGCAGCCGGGATTCGGAAGCCCATCCTATTCCATGGGGGCCTCTGCCGCCCGGCACCTTTTCGGGTCTTTTACGCTCGTCGCCGATACCTCCTACGATGTTTTCACAGAGAGAGACGACTTCAAATTCGGGAACGAATACCGATTCAGCCTGGCGGGGGTCGATGAGCTCTATGGGAATCCGAATGCGTTCCTGTCAAAACTAGACGGTGTCATTGAGCTGAATCTCCTGCAGCTTGCTCGCGACCAGGAATCGGGCGAGGGACTCAGCGCGACGGGCGGAACCATCCTCTATGCTTCTCCAGGGCTTCGGTTCTCCTTCCCGAAACTCTGGAACGCCAACCTGGGAGTTCTCTGTAAAGTCCCAGCATGGAAAAACCTGAATGAAAAGGATGAACAGCAAGGCGCCGAAGGGCTGGAAAAATTCCGCCTCGTGACGACGCTATCGTTCTATTTCTAAGCCAATGAATGAATTTTTTCCGCCCTATCTATTGGACCCGCCACCGACGCTCGTGATTCACCCAAGCGCGGGAGACCTCTCCGGCGTGCTCGACAAGGGAATTGACCGTATGGCCCGGGTGATCTACGACTCCTACGTCCAGTGGGATACGGCCGAGCTCCGGGGCGTCCTCCAGCGCGTGCCGCCGGCCTTCAAGGTGGCCGCCTGGATCGCCGCCTTGGTAATCGTAAGTGTTGTTAGCTCGGGAAAAGTGCACGCGGGAATAGCGGCCATGCTTTTGTTCCTGGCGGTTGCGTCGCGGGTACGGCTGTCGGCCTTCTATCCGCGTGTATTGGCGATTTCATTCATCTTCGGTTTTCTCGTTCCACTACCTTCTCTAGTGGTGCGACCTGAGGGGGCAACCTTCGTTCAGGCGTGGTCGGGCATCGGGATGCTGTTCGCTAGGACGTTTAACTCCTTAACGCTGACCTTTCTGATCCTTTGGACCACCCCGTCCCCGAAGTTGCTCCGCGGATTCCAGGTTCTGGGCGTCCCGCGCACCTTAGTATGGATCCTGGCTCTGGCGCGGCAGTATCTCTTTATTCTGGCGCGGACCGTACAAGACATGCATCTGGCCCGAAAAAGTCGCCAGCTCCGACGATCGGAGACTCGAGAGGTCTGGCGCTGGGAAGCCGAGAGGCTGGCTCAGATTTGGGGAATGACACGCAAGCGTTGCGAGGACGTCGCCGCGGCGATGCGCAGCCGCGGGGTCGATCTGCCGGCTGGCGGAGCCGATCGGTGAGCGCCATGCTTTCAGTCAAAGATCTCACCTATGCATACCCTGGAGGGGCTGTCGCGCTGGCCGGCGTAAGCCTCGATATCGGCGAGAAAGAGAAGTGGGCTGTTATTGGAGCTAACGGGAGCGGCAAATCGACGCTGCTTCAGTTGATGGACGGTTTACGCTTCCCGAGTCAGGGCGAACTTAAATTTCGAGGTCGGGAGGTGACGTCTCGATCCTTGACGGATCCCACTTTCGCGGCCAATTTCCGGTCCCGAGTCGGCTATGTCTTCCAGGATGCGGATGTACAGCTCTTCTGCCCGTCGGTTTCCGAAGAACTCCTTTTTGGACCCCGCCAGCTGGGTTTGACGGAAGACGAGGCCAGACAGCGCGTCAAGGAGACCCTCGCGCTCCTTGAGATCGACCGGCTCGCCGATCGGCCGCCTTATCTTCTTTCCGGAGGCGAAAAGAAACGGGTGGCCTTAGGCTCCGTGCTCACAATGAACCCCGAGATTCTGCTGCTGGATGAGCCGATGAACGGCCTTGACCCCCGCAGCCAGTGCTTTGTCGTGGAAATCCTCGAAAAGCTGCATGCGGCGGGCAAAACCCTCGTTCTGGCGACGCATGACCTGGCGTTGGTCGAAGAGTTGGATTGCCAGACGGCCGTGCTGGCGGAGGATCACCGGTTGGTCCGCGCCGGGCCCGCGCAGCAGGTCTTGAAAGATACGCGGCTGCTTTTGGATGTCAATCTCATCCATGAGCACCGTCACGCTCACGGGCAGGCGACGCACCTGCATCCTCATTCGCACTCTGGTGGCCACCAACACCCCGTGCCTAGCGCGTCTGGACGCTAGCCGGGCACCGCCAACTGTGTTTCGTATCGATCTTGTCCGCGGCGATGGGATATGGATCGCTCGCGTGATAGGGATCCCGCAGGATTCCAGATTTCAGACGGCCGGTTGACTTTTGAGGTCTCGGACAATTAAGATCATGTCTTAATGAAAAGATTCGTACGGTTCGTTTCGTTGTTGACATTGGCGGCTTTCCTGGGGCTTTCTACCCTGGAAACATACCACAGCCACAAAACTGTCAAGCAGGAAACGAACTGCGCCATCTGCAAAATCGCGCATCAGACGCCACTATTGACGGATCCAGCGCAGCAGCTCTCGCCGGGAGTCGCTGTATCATCGGTCCAATCCGATGCGGTTGCGCATCCTTACCTCCAATTCGTTTTCGTTTCTCACGGTCTCTCTCCCCCCGCCCTCTAAATCATCGACTATAGCCATTTCAGGAAAACCATCGGGTTCCGATGGTTCAAGATACCTAAAGAGCAGCTTTTTCTTACTAATACAGGAGGGCTTATATGCATTTTCTAAAACGCAGTTTGATGCTTACGTTTATTGCTTGTGCGACGGCTGTAGCCGCCTACGCACAAAGTTCGATCCTTCAGGTCACTCAAACGAGTCCGATGTCAACCTCAAAACCGGGATACAACCCCAACGTCTTCAATCCGGCGATGGGCTTGGTGCTGGACGCGGTAGCCTCGCAGACACGGAACAACAACGGGAACTTCGACTTCCGTTCGGCGGAGCTAAACCTGATGGCCGCCGTAGATCCCTTCGCCAACCTCTACGCGGTCCTGAACGGAACTCCGGACGGGGTCGAAGTGGAAGAAGCGGCCTTCATCACCACGTCTCTGCCATACAACCTCACGGCGAGGGGCGGGCGGTTCTTCGCCAACTTCGGTCGTTTCGCGCACTGGCATCCGCACGAACTGCCTTTTGTGAACTCGCCCACGGCCATCGATGCGTACGTCGGCGGTGAATCCCGAGCAGAAGGTGTGGAGATGATCCATTTGTTTAAAACCCCATTCTTCCTTCAAGGAACCCTGGGGGCCTACAACAAGATGGGCGCGGAGAATAATCGCCTGGAAGAAACCGATGGGACGGGCCATACGGAAGGCCGCTCCTGGGACGCCATGACTTACCTGGGAAGACTCTTCTCCTACGCGCCGCTCGGGGATGACTTCGGCGTCGACTTGGGTGTCAGCGACGCGTTTACGCCGAAGCAGAACTACATCGACGGTGTCCGGGTGGACGACATGAACACCCAACGCCATCTCACGGGGGTCGACATCACGTTCCGTTACGAGCCGCTGAAGGAAAATGCCTTCCGGAAACTGCTCTGGGGGACCGAATTCTTCCGGAACGACGAACGCCGGCGTGACGAATTGGCCATGGATACCGATGGCGACGGGGTCGGTGATGCCGACGCTTTCAATCGCTACTACACGCTGGGCGGGTATTCCTACGTGGACTACCACTTCGCGCGCCGTTGGAACGGGGGTGGGTTCTTCGACTACGCGGAGGATCCTGAGAACCTGAAGCAGCGGACCGTAAACAAGAAAACCTACGGGGCGATGATCAACTTCACTCCCTCGGAATTCCAGCGCATCCGGCTGCAGTATTCCCAGGCCAAGGTGAACGACGGCAGTCCGGTCGACCACCAGGTGTTTCTGCAGTGGTTTGGGACCATCGGCACGCACGTTCACTTGTTCAAGGACCGGTAATGAAACCTCTATTCGATAAAAAGGAGATTTTTATGAAACGCTTCATCATGGCACTGTTGGCGGCGATCAGCGTGGGGACTTCCCCGGCGCTCGCCGCGTTGCGAATCGTCACGACCACCCCGGAGCTGGCGGATATCACGCGCCGCATCGGCGGCAACCTGGTTCAAGTGGAGAGCCTCGCGAAAGGGACGGAAGACATCCACAACATCCCTCAGCGTCCGAGTTTTCTTCCCAAACTGAACCAGGCCGACGCGGTGGTCCTGGTGGGGCTGGAACTCGAACATACCTTCTTGCCGGCGCTTTCGGACGTCGCGCAAAACCCGAAGATCCTGCGTGACCGCGAGGGATACATCGACTGCAGCGACGGCGTCAACCGGCTGGAAGCACCGACGAACTTCTCCCGCGCACAGGGGGAATTGCATCCGTTGGGAAACCCGCACTACAACATGGACCCGCGCTATGGGGGTCTCATGGCGGACAACATTACCAAGGGACTCATTCGGATCGACCCCGCCCATCAGGAGACCTACGAGAAGAACCGGGAGGTCTTCAAGAAGGAATGGGAAACGAAACTGACTGAATGGCAGGCCATGGCCGCTCCGGCCAAAGGGGTCAAGGCGGTTTCCCATCACAAGGACATGACGTATTTCGGAGACTTCCTGGGTCTTCAACTCGTGGGCATGGTCGAATTAAAACCCGGGATCCCTCCCACCCCGACGCATCTGGAAGAACTGGCGATCAAGATGAAACAACAAAAGGTTCCGCTGCTCATTCGCGAGATTCAGTTTCCGGACCAGACGGCCCGCTGGCTGGCCCAGCAGACCGGAGCCCGGATCGCTCCGATCGCCACGATGGGCGGCGCATTCTCGGACTCTCATACCTACTTCGGCTTCGTGGAGCACAACATTCGTTCGGTCGTTGATGCCTTGAAGTAAACGGTTCTTACTGGCGGGGGGGTGGGCCCCCTTTTTCACCCCCCCGCCAGCTATATTTTCGCTTAGGGTGGTTCTCAATGCCTGAACTCATGCCCCAGGCGCTTCTTAGCGCCTTTTGTGTCAGCCTGCTGTCTTTCGCCGGGTTGTTCCTGCTGCCATTGCGGGAGGAGCGGCTTCGGTCGATCACGTATCTGCTCGTGAGCTTGGCTACGGGCGCGATGTTTGGCGATGCGGCATTGCACCTTTTGCCCGACGTCTTCAAGTTCCCGGAGCGGCGTTTGCAGGGGTCTCTTTGGGTGTTATCCGGTATTCTGACTTCTTTCGTGTTTGAGAAGTTTCTTCGGTGGAAGCACGAACATGGCATTCACCCGCACGGCGGGATCAAGCCCGTGGGGCGCATTATTATGGTCTCAGACGGCCTGCACAATTTGGTGGACGGAATCATGATCGGGGCGAGCTATATGGTCAGCCTTGACGTGGGCATGGCCACTACGATCGCCGTAGCCCTTCACGAGCTTCCTCACGAAATTGGGGATTTCGGCGTTCTGGTGGATGCGGGGTATAGTCGGACACGGGCTTTGTTCTTCAATTTTCTATCCGCCTGTACCTGTCTTTTAGGCGTGTTCCTGCCCTTCAGCTTCCGGCCCAGCTCCTTTGACTTCCCGTGGGCTGCTCTGGGCGTGACGGCTGGATCCTTCATCTATATCGCCGGTTCCAATCTGACGCCGGAGCTTCAAAAAGAATGCGCACCTTTGAAATCGTTGGGGCAGCTCCTGGCCATGATTCTCGGGATTGGGACGATGTTTTTGCTTTTAGCCCATGAATAGCGCGGGCAAGGAGGAAAAGATGGAAGAAAACATTCTGATCGATATCAAACAGGCGGCCTTCGGTTACAACGAACGTCCTGTCATTAGAGACGTCTCGCTTTGTGTGCGACGCGGAGAGTTTATCGGGCTCATTGGCCCTAACGGGGCCGGGAAGAGCACTCTTTTTAAAGGATTACTAGGTCTCCTTCCCCCGCATATAGGAGAAGTGACTCGCTCTCCGGAACTCCTTGGGCGGATCGGGTATGTCCCGCAGAGAGAGACCCTTGATCCGATCTATCCGCTGACGGCCTGGGATGTCGTGCGCATGGGAGTGGCAGGACCGCTCCCGTGGTACCGGTTGCCTGGCCGGGAAGGCAAATCCATGATCTGGGATTGCCTCCAGAAGGTGGGCATGGCGGAGTTCAGCGACCATCCTTTTGCTCTCTTGTCTGGCGGACAGCGCCAACGCGTTCTCATTGCCCGGGCGCTGGCGGTAAACCCGCGCCTGCTCGTCCTGGACGAACCGACGGCAGGGATCGATCCGGTGGCGGAGGAAAGCATTCTTGCACTCCTGAAACAACTTCATAAGCAGTCCCAAATGGCCATATTGATGGTCTCCCATCACATGCAATCGCTCCGCAACCGCGTGGAGCGGGTCATCGTGGTCAACAATGGGGGCATCCTCTGCGGACCAGCGGTGGAAATGTTGTCGCCGGACCGCATCGTGGAACTTCTTGAGGCGGGCGTATGAACACGTTCATAACCGTCTTTCATCCGGGCTTTCTTCTGCAGAACGCGCTGTGGGGGAGCGTCGTGGTCGGGATTTTCTGTCCGCTCATCGGCGTTTACTTTATGCTTCGCCGGATGACTTTGCTCGGTGTCGCATTGCCTCAGATTTCAGCCGCCGGCATCGCCTTCGCGTTTTTCCTTCAGGGGCTGGGTGTGACCTGGTCTCTTCATCCCGGCGAAGCCAATGACCGTTTCCTGGCGCTTATGGGATCCTTCCTGTTCGGCTTCGGGGCGCTCTTGATACTCGCTTGGCTAGAACGTCGGAGGGAAGGGGCCTCCGAGAGCCGGATTGGAGCCGCCTATGCGCTGGCCTTTGCGGCGTCTATTTTGCTCGTGGCGGCGAACGCCTCGGGCAAAATCGAAATGCTGAACATGCTGCATGGAGAGATCGTAACGGTGAGCCACCGCGACCTCTATTTGATTCTGGCCGCTTACGGTGTTTTGACCGTGGTGCTAGTGCTATTTAATCGTCAGTTTCTCAGCGTTTCCTATGATCGCGACGCCGCGCAGGTTATGGGGAGCCCGGTGATTCTGTGGGATATTCTTCTGTATGCGGTCATGGGAATTGCGATTTCGATGGGCGTGCTCATCGTGGGCCCCATGCTGACCTTCGCCTTTTTGATCATCCCGCCCTTGGCCGCCCGACGTTTTTGCAAGCACATGGGCTCATTCTTCTTGCTGGCGGCCTTGATGGGAGGAGTCAGCGGTGTGGTTGGCTTCCTGGTATCGTACCAGCTGGACTGGCCTCTAGGGCCTACCGATATCAGTATTGCCTTCGCGCTCTTAATTGCAGCTGTCCTCAGTAAGAAAATCACAGGTTTGGTTGGTGGCTCCCGCCACACCAATAAGGAACTGCGCGAAGTCAAAAGGGAGATCTAAAGCCGGTCAGCGAGCGATTCGGCGGCGAAGCCGCCAGATCAAGGGACACAGAGTGTTTCTTGGGCCACCGCCTGCGACTCAGGTTCGACCTTGTCGGCGGCGATGGGGTAGGGATAGCTAGCCGGATATGTGAATTCTCGGAGTATTTCGAAGCCAAACGGCCAGCGCTGCTTGCGTGAAACGGCCAAATTTAGCACTATTTGGGGGCAGGGGAACCTTTGAAATGTTTTAATCGTGCCCCCGCAACCATGAATCCATGCGAAGTCGTGGGTTTTTGATTATGAAGAAGTATCAGTTCCCCGTGTTAATCGAACAAGATGAAGATGGCGTCTATGTCGGGATCGTGCCCGGCTTAAAAGGGTGCCATACCCAGGCGCGTTCCCTTGCCGAATTAGAGAAGCGGCTTAAAGAAGCGATCAAACTTTGCCTGAGCGTTGAAAAGCGGAATTTGATTCAGAATCGATTTGTAGGTGTTCATCAGCTTCAAATCGCCGTGTAATGAGCAAGCTGACACTCGTTTCAGCCGCCCAGATGTCGAAGATTTTACGGCATCTGGGTTTTTCTTTAATACGTCAAAAAGGGAGTCACGCTTTCTTTCGTCATTCTGACGGCCGCGCCACAGTGGTTCCAATCCATCGCGGCGAAGACTTGGGACGAGGGCTCATTCGAGCCATCCTCCGTGATATCGAAGTCACTCCAGAAGAATACGAGAGGTTGCGAAAAGAAGCATAACCCGAAGGGTGCCTGGCGAGGGTCAAAGCCCCAGTGGGGCTTTGGGAATCCGAGCTGAGCCCAGGCACGGGTGCGAGATCGTGAGCGCCCAGGTCCCAAGCCGCATTCCCCTAAAGCAAATAAGGCGGCGAGGGATAGGCTCAAATCCTACCCCCGCAACAGAACGGCCGGTGGTTCCCTTAAGGGATCACCGGCCGTTCTGCAGAGCAAAGAGAAAATTGAAAAATGAAAATAGCGACTTTTTGATCTTTAGCTATTTACGCTGAGCTATTTTCAATTCTCTATGGCGTTGTCCGGCCGTTCTGCAGAGCAAAGAGAAAATTGAAAAATGAAAATAGCGACTTTTTGATCTTTGGCTATTTACGCTGAGCTATTTTCAATTTTCTCTGTCGTTGTCCGGCCGTTTGCCTTTGCGGTGATGATGGATTGTGCCAGGATGGCGGCGAGCTGTGGTGCTTCCCGCCCAAGAGCGGCGGCTTCCGTCTCCTGCATGTAATGGGCGTCTCTCATTGTTTCCAGCCAGTAAGTTGCCTCCCGCGCTTCCTTTAGCGCAATATTCATCTTCGAAATGAAGTCCGCTCGCGATTGGGCAGCTTGAGCTTCATGCACGTTTGCCCCGATCGACGTTCCGCTTCTCAGGAGTTGGTCCGCCAAATAGCGGCCTTTCTTGTCCTTCGGGAACCGGCTCGTATACCGCAGAACTAATGCGGCGAATGCCCGGCATCTGTGCCCAAATTCTTCTCGCGGGTCTGCCCCATCCCCTTTTTCACTCTTTGCCTCTTTCATTTGAGCTATTTTCAATTTTCTTTACCGATCCTCTTGCTCATTCGCCGTTCCATCCTGCCCCTCCGCCGCAAACCCCCGAACCCGCCGCCTGAGCTCCTTCGGCGAAGCCTTCAATGCTCCGACGTCGGCACTCAAGAGCCGGATGTCGGTTTCCGCGATATGAAGGCGCCCTTCCATTTCCTCCATCTTGTGGGCAAGGAAGCGATTATTCGCCAGCGCATGCCTCAACTTCACAAAGGCGCGCACGATCGCGATATTCACTTGCACCGCACGCTCGCTATTCAGGACGGACGAAAGCATCGCGACTCCCTGTTCCGTGAACACCAAGGGCGAGTAGCGCCGCCCTCCCCTTCCTCTCTTTGAGGTTGCGATTTGCAACCTCAAAGCATCGACTTCAGCGGCTGTGAGCTGAAACATAAAATCAGACGGGAATCTCGATACGTTTCTGCGTACTTGCTGGTTCAGATATTTCGTCGGGACACCATACAGATAAGCCAAATCATTATCGAGCATGACTTGCTGGCCACGCACCTTGAAGATTCTTGCGGCAACATCTCTTGTTCCAATTACAGTCATCGAGACCACCTCCTAACCCTTTGATGAAAGAATCCTATCCCAATGCACGTTGTTCTTTCGCCGGCTTTCGGCCTTTCCGCAACTGAGCTGACATGTTCGCATCCCTGGCCCACTCATGCTGCAACAACGCCATGTCATGCGCCACGGCACGCTCGATATCGGCGTCCGTCATGGGTTTGTCCAGGCTATGGATTGTTTTGGACGATCCGGCCAGCCATATTTGGTCGCTGATACGGCACAACATGACGTCATAGTCTGGCGAGTTCGGAACCAGCTTGTGCCAGCGCCATAACACGGACTTGGCGAAATGGCCGAACCCTTCTTCGAGAAGCTCGTTGATCAAGGCCCGCAGACCGCGCGGGCTGTTCCATCGATGTTCCAGTTCCTGGACAGCATAATCGCTGAAAAAGACCGCGCAGCAGGCACAGGGTTCCGGTGCGGCTTCTTGGATTTCATTTGCTGACTTCGTTTTCTTGGGATCAGACTGCTTTTCTGCATTTTGGGGACTCTTCATGGTCCACCTCCTTTAAATGTATAAGTGCGATTTTTATTCGGTTTATTTCCCCGGGAAGCATCCATTTCCCGAGGACGCCGTACGGATTCTGCTCCTCCTACGCCGCCGCAAACCCCCGGACCCGGCGGTGCGGCTCCTTGGGCAGAGCCTTCAAATCCCCCACATCAGCGCGCAGGAGCCGGATGTCGGTTTCCGCAATGTGCAGACGACCTTCGAGCTTTTCCACGCGGCGAGATCCGGTCACAAATTGTGACCGGATGATCTCGTGTTCGACTGGGGTAAGTTGGAACATGAATTCCGGCGGGAAACGCTTGAGGTTCCTGCGCACGGACTGGTTGAGGACTTTGACCGCAACCCCGTAGAGCTCCGCCAGCTCTCCATCAATCATGACTTGCTGCCCACGAATCCGATCGATCCGGCCGCGGTGCTCACCTTCACCGATCGGCCACGATGTCGCCTCCGTTCGCGCCGCCATCGTGTTCCCCCAAAAGTTATCTCTTCGTGAGCACGCGCTCGCGAGCAAGCCGCACGGCTTCTTGAAGCTTTTTCTCAAGCAGGCGACGAGGCGGCAACTGCGTGACGTATTCCGAAATCTGGATGCCGCGACGGCACAAGCGCACCAGCTCTACATCTTCATGGCTTTTGCTAGCGCACAGGATAAGTCCCACCGGAGCATTCTCTCCTGGCCGTCTTTCGTGCTTTTCAAGCCACCTCAAATAAAATTCCATCTGCCCCATATCTGCCGGCTCGAAACGATCTAGTTTGAGCTCGATCGCCACCAAAGCCCGCAGGCGGCGATGGAAGAACAGCAGATCGAGGTGATAATCTTTGTTGCCGAGGCGCATGCGCTTCTGTCTCGCCACAAAGGTGAAGTCTGTGCCCAGTTCGACAAGGAAGCGCTCCAGTTCCCGAAGAATAGCCCCCTCCAGATCCTTTTCACTGTAAGCGCCCCGGAGATCGAGAAAATCCAGAAAGTAGGGATCTCTGAAAACAAGATCGGGAGTCAACTTGTCACTCTCGCGCAGCTTCATGAGCTCTCCTTTGGCGACATCGGCCGGTCTTTTCGAAAGGCCTGTGCGCTCAAACAGCATCCCTCTGATCTTATGGCGAAGAGTCCGCACGCTCCATTGCTCGACGCGACACAACTCAGCATAGAAATCACGCTGGAGGGGATCGTTCAGATAGAGAATCTCGAGAAAATGGGACCAGCCTAATTGTCTAGACAGTGTCGAGACAATTTCAGAATCCGGGAACATCTCGACCATGTGGATCATATGGAAGAGATTCGCCCTGGAGTAGCCGGGACCGCACCTCAGGGTTAATTGTCTGGACAGCGTCGAGACAATCCGCTTCCCGTATTCTGCGCGTTCAAGCCCGAGAATATCCCGGCGAACTCTTTGGCCAATATGCCAGTTCCGCAACACAAGGCTGGCGTTGACGGCAGCCGCCACCTGTTGTCTGGCGGATTCGATGAGAGCGCTGACGTCTTTGAAAAGGCTGGAGACGATCTTATTCTGTGGCAGAGCGCGCGGCCTGACGACGATCGCCTTGGCAGACGATTTCTGAGTCATTTTAGGCCCTTGGATTTAAGCACCAAGGCCTCGCCCGGCCTCAGTTCGCGCAGCCATCATGGTCACCCAGGATGACCTCCCTGCACTCAGGGCAATTCAAGAGCACTTCAAGAAAGGCCTTTTTAACGTCATCCGGCGCCGTGGGGTCAATTCCGACCACCGCTCCATGGGCTCTCAAGACGCTCACAACCGCTTCAATCTGTTGATCCAGTGGGTTCATACTCCACCTCCTCTACTCCTTAGATGCAAAAACCCGAAGAATATTCACGACACCGTCGGTAAGAGGTCACAGGAGATCCGTAAGGACGGTCCGCCGGATCGACCGGCGGTTCTGTATGATTTGTCGCTATCCCGCGACATCCAATTCGGAGAACGAGGTTCTTGGAATGATAAAATTGGTCTCGCTGTGAACGAAATCCATTGCCGAAATACCGTTTGGATCCTGATGCTGGCAGGGAGCTTAACCGCTACGACCGCTTTTGCGGACTCCCCTCGGCGTAAAACTCCGGCTGAGCTGTTGGATAGAACCTCTCTCGTCCCATGCACGGGCGAAAAGAATCGCGCGTGGGTCCAGGCCCGGCAAGACGCGATCCTCGAAGAGGTCCTTTTCCGCTTCGCGCTCAGCCAAGCGGGGCTTCCAGCCGCCTGCGAAGCAAAAATTACGGCGACGACGGAGGAAGGCCAATTCGGGTCTGTGGTCTACCACTTCCAAGATGGGACCACCTACAGCGCCGAATCGCTTCCTCCCGAAACGAGCGTGATCTCTCTAACGACGAAGAATGGATTTAAGAACGAAACCGAGGCGGTCCGCCAATTAAAAGAAGCCACGACCAAAAGCGGGCTTCATCTTGACTGGGCCAAGCCCAACACGAAAAAGTCCGGAGAGACTGAGACCCAAACGTTTTGGGACCCCGACGAAGGGACGAACGGACGCGGCTTCCTTTCTTACAAAAATGGCACGTTAGTCTCCATCGGTTTCGGAATGGCGCTCTGAGGACTTCGGTTCGCACGATGGGCTGCCGTGATGCCGGCGATCCCCTTTCTCCCCCTGCCCTCTTTTCTTCCACGTCCTGAAGCGCTTTAATAGGGTCATCATCCGGACCTTTCCAGCCAAAGGAGGCTATCCATGATCACCATTGAGAAAATCGACATTTGGACCGCGGAGTTGGACGATAAGCCCGGGGCGACGACGGGACTCTTCAGCGTCCTGGCCGAAGCCGGCGCGGACCTGCAGTTTGCCCTCGCCCGCCGGCAGCCGGACAAGTTGGGCAAAGCCATCCTGTTTGTGTCGCCGATCAAGTCAGGGAAACAGGAAGAGGCCGCGCGGCGCGCGGGATTTGCTCCGAGGCAGGACGTCGTAGGTCTGCGCGCGACGGCGGACAATCGACCGGGACTTGGGCATCAAATCACCCAGGCGTTAGGGGCCGCGGGCCTGAATCTGCGCGCCATCTCCGCGCACGTTCTCGGCAAGCAATGTTCAGTCGTCATTGCCTTTGACAACGCGGCCGACGCGGACAAAGGCAGCCAGATCCTTCGCCAGCTGAAATAGTTGGAACAAAGGCTCCGCTGGAAGCCGCGATGAAAGGCCATATCCTCGCCCAAGCGAGCCTCATGGGCGTCTACAGCAGAACGTAAGGGGGAGGACGTTTGACTCTTGGCATGACCGTTCCTTCTTCTTATGGGGCGGTCCCCCGGTGACCCGTCAGGAACCATTTCCATACGGCAGGTGTTACAACACGCGAGCCGTGGCCGCAAAACGCCAAACCCTAAGATGAGCCAAGAAAGGAATCCTTTATGAGTTTCATTTCGAAAGATCAGCTGCTCGCGCAACTTCAGTGGCGCTACGCCACCAAAAAGTTTGATTCAAAACGAAAGATCCCCGCGGAAACATGGGCCTCGTTGCGCGACGCGGTGGTCTTGAGCCCTTCCTCCTACGGCCTTCAGCCCTGGCGCTTGGTTGACGTGCGGGACCCCGCCTTGCGCAAAGAGCTCCAAGCCGTTTCCTGGAACCAGCCGCAGATCGTGGAGGCTTCGCACCTCGTGGTGTTCGCCGTTCCCCATCATCTCACCGCGGCCGACGTGGCCAAGTTCATCGCCCAGGTCGCGAAAGTCCGGGGCGTCCCGGTCGACTCCCTCACGGCCTATTCGGAGATGATGCTGGGAGACCTGATCAATGGGCCGCGCAAGGGGATGCAGCGCGAGTGGGCGGCGCGGCAGGCTTATATCGCGCTGGGAACACTCCTGATGAGCGCGGCGCTCTTAGGCGTCGACGCCTGCCCGATGGAAGGCTTTGACCCGCAGGCCTACAGCCGTATTCTGGGTCTTGAAGCCAAAGGCTTTTCCGCCGTCGTGGTTTGCGCGCTGGGCTATCGTGACGCGTCCGACCAGTACGCCGCGGCTGCCAAGGTGCGCTTCCCGGCCGAGCAGCTGATCGAATCCCGCTAGTGCTTCGAAGGCGGTGTGACAGGATCCCGTTCGCTTTGCTGAGAAAGTTGCTTGTCTTTGTTCCGCTCATGCTCTTCACGGGGGCTGTGATGGGAATCGAACAGCCGAAATTCAGCGTCGTCCAGAGTGATGGAGATTTTGAACTGCGGCTGGCGGCGTCCTATGCCGTCGCGGAAACGGAAGTGATCGCCTCGTTCAAGGAAGCGGGCAATATCGCTTTCTGGAAACTCTTTCGCTATATTCAGGGCCAAAACCAGGGCCAGAAAGAAATCCCCATGACGGCTCCTGTGGGCATGCAGTCTCAAGGCTCTTCGGAAAAGATCGCGATGACCGCGCCCGTTTCCCAGTCCCCTTCTGAAAAGGGCTACCTCGTCTCCTTTGCGCTTCCGGCGATCTACACCGCCGAGACCGCCCCCAAGCCGAACGATTCAGCGGTCACTCTTCGCCAGGTCCCGGCGCGGAAAGTCGCCGTGATCACCTACTCCGGAGGCTGGTCTGAATCTCGGTATGAAGGGAAAAAGATGGCGCTCCTTCAATGGATTGCCGCGCAAGGCCTCAAAGCCAGAGGCGAACCGATATTCGCTCGGTACAACTCGCCCTATACGCTGTGGTTCCTGCGTCACAACGAAGTCCAGATCGAAGTGGAATAACCTTTCCGTCCGCTGTTTGCCGTGACCTGTTTCCCACGCTTGCTTCGCGGAGCGTGCGGAGCCCGCCTACATGACATAGATCATACTCGGCCTTTATTCGATCCAATAAAATTCGGCTTAACGCGTTGACGCGCAGGCCATTTGTCTTCTTGTCAACGAACCGTCCCTGATCGAGAATCGTGACGCTGAAGAGGATTTCATGAAGCGGAAGACTCAACGCCTCCCGGAGGGGAGCAGCAAATGAAGGAGACGCGGCCGGGCGGCGCCACGCAGAAGCTCGCGATGCTTCGCGAGACCGACCTCTCTCGTTTTCTGGACCATCTTGCCGCGCGCTATCAAGTTTATGTGCCGGTCCTCCGAAAGGGGCACCGCCATTTCGAGCGTTATCCCCTGAGCGCAGCGGAGCCCGTGATCGGCGAAGTGAGGACCGCGGAACCCTTGAAGTCCTTCTTCCTCCAGGCCCGCGAGCGCGTGGCGGTGAACTTCGAGAGCGATTGCCCCTCCTCTCGGAAAAAACCCATCGCGATCATCGGCGCCAAGGCCTGCGACTTGAAAGGCTTTCTCGTCCAGGATTTTGTCTTCTACAACCCGGACTCGCCCGACCCCTTCTATTCCCGCAACCGTGAAGAGACGCTTCTCATCAGCGCGGACTGCACGACGGCGATCGACACCTGCTTTTGCCTCGCGGTCGGCGTGGAGCCGCATCCCGTCGGACACTTCGATTTGAACTTATCCTCCGTTCCCAAAGGCTTCGTGGTGGAAGCGGGCTCCGCGAAGGGAGAAAACCTCCTGAAGGAGGACCCCGCGCTTTTCGGCACAGTCGATCCTGAGGACCTGCGGGCCCGGGACGAACAGCGCGCCCACGTCGCCGGCCAGGTGAAGAAAAATCTGAAGCAGCACGAGGTCCCGGATGAGCAGAAGGTCCGCGGCGCGGTCGGCCGGGCGTATACGGCGCCGCTCTGGGAAGAGGAAGCCAAGACCTGCGTGGAATGCGGAGCCTGCACGCAGATCTGCCCCACCTGCCACTGCTTTCTGCTCTACGACCAGAAGAAGAAGGAAGGGGAGCTCAACCGCTTCCGGACCTGGGATTCCTGCCTGCTGAAGGATTACGCCCGCGTCGCGGGCGGCGCCAACCCCAGGAAACGCCTCTGGACGCGACTGCGCAACCGTTTCGAGAAGAAGTTCGACTATTTTCCCAAGGTGTCCGGGACGCTCGCCTGCACGGGCTGCGGCCGCTGCATTTCCGCCTGCCCGGCGCGCATCGACATCCGGCGCGTGATGAAGAATTTAGCCCATGTCTGAGACCCTCAATCCCTATCGGCCGGTCCGCGCGGAAGTGCTCGAGGTGATCCCCGAGACGACGACGATCAAGACGATCCGTTTTCGTCCCGCCACTCCCTTGCGCTTCCGGACGGGACAGTTTATTGAGTTGACCGTCCCGGGCGTTGGAGAGTCGCCCTTTACGCCCTCCTCGAAGCCAGGGGTTGACGACGTCCTGGAAGTGAGCGTCATGAAAGTGGGCAAAGTCACGGAGCAGATCCACCAGCTCAAAAAAGGCGACGTTATCGGAGTGCGCGGCCCGTTCGGCAATGGCTATCCGCTGGAAGAATTTAAAGGAAAGGAAGTCATGGTGCTCGGCGGGGGCTGCGGGTTTGCGCCGCTGCGCAGCTTGATGTACAGCTTCTTCGAGATGAGCGGACAGCTGAAGAAGCTCGTGTTTCGGGGCGGCTGCAAGAGCCCGAGTGATTTTCTCTACCGCCGGGAGATCGAAGGGTGGGGCGAGCGCAAGGACCTGGACCTCAAGCTCACCGTGGACAAAGGGGACGACACCTGGAAGGGGCCGGTGGGCGTGGTGACCACGATCCTGGACAGTGTGCGCCTGGATTTTAAAGAGGCCATCGCCGTGCTCTGCGGGCCGCCGATCATGATGAAATTCGGCAGCAAGAAAGTCCTGGAGATGGGGTTCCAGGTGAAGAACATGTACCTCTCAATGGAAAAGAACATGTCCTGCGGGATCGGGAAGTGCGGCCATTGCCGCCTGGGGACCTACTACACCTGCAAGGACGGTCCGGTGTTCCGGTTCGATCAGATCCGGGACCTGCCGGAGATCTGGGATTAAGCGTATGTCCAAGACGCCTCTTGCCACCGAAGAGCTCTATCAAGGGCAACTGAACGCCGCGCCCCGGCCGGGGCCGGACCAGCGCCTCTTCATCGACCTCGACGTGTGCCGCCGCGAAGCCTGCGGCGCCTGCGAAGTCGGCTGCAGCTATTACGCCCATGTTCAAGCGCCCGGAAATAACGGGATCCGCTGCGTTTCGGAATTGGCGGCCTATGCGCTTGTCTGCCGCCGCTGCTCCGAGCCGCACTGCGTAAAGGCCTGCCCGCATGACGCGCTCGAGCAGCAAAAAGAGAAGGGGCAGATCCTCGTGCGGCACCCCTTGCGGTGCGTGAGCTGCAAATCCTGTTCGCACGCCTGCCCCTACGGCACGATCTACCCGGATCAGCTTCCCCACCTCCTCCACAACTGTGATTTTTGCCTGGATCGCCGCGACCAGAAGGACGAACCGCTCTGTGTGAAGACCTGCTCACGCGGCGCTCTCGCCCTGAAAGGCGGCGACCTGACGCTGGACGAAAACACGTTCCTCGTAGGCGATCACCTGATCGTCCACTCGAGCCACTGGCGCAAGGAGAAGGCATGACCATCGTCCTTGGCTTTCTCGTTTTTGGCCTGATGCTGCCGATTGCCGGCGGGCTCCTCGCCAGCGCCATCGACCGCAAGGTGACGGCGCGCGTGCAGTACCGCGTCGGACCGCCGCTCTTGCAGCCCTGGATTGACCTCGTGAAGCTCCTGGGGAAGGAAACGCTCATCCCCGCCGGCGCCTCGCGATGGGTATTCCTCGGCGCCCCGGTCCTGGGGGTGGCGGGCGTGGCGACGGCGTCCGCGCTCCTCGGCATGGCGCTCTGGCGGCCCGAGGGAACCTTTTCCGGGGACATCATCGTCCTCCTGTACCTGCTCGTCCTGCCTTCCATCAGCCTGATGATGGGAGCCCTGGCCTCGGCCAATCCCTTCGCGAGCCTCGGCGCCTCGCGGGAGATGAAAATGGTCCTCAGTTACGAACTGCCGTTTATCCTGGCGGTACTGGTCCCCGTGATCCAGACGGGCTACGCGCTGCGCCTGGACGAGATCGTGGCTTCTCAGGCGCAGGCGGGCATCGTCGCGTCCCATCCGTCCGGGATGCTGGCGCTGGCGGTGGCGCTCCTTTGCGTCGTGGCCAAGCTGGGCCTCGTGCCTTTTGACGCGGCGGAAGCGGAGACGGAGATCATGGGTGGCCTGCTCGTGGAGTATTCCGGCGCGCCGCTCGCCCTTTTCCGGCTGATGCGGTCCATGCTGCTCTTTACGCTGCCGCTCTTCCTGATCGTTCTCTTCCTGGGAGGCCCTTCCGCGCAGGGCTGGGGGATTCTCTGGGGCGCGCTCTGGGGCCTTGGCATCGTGGCGGTGATCACCGTCATCCGCAATACCAATCCGCGGGTCCGCGTGGACCAGGCGGTCCGCTTCTTTTGGGGACCGGTCACCGGGGTGGCGCTGGCAGCCGTCGCCCTCGCTTGGGGAGGCTATTGAAATGAGCATTACGCTGCGCGCTCTGCTCAAGTCGCCGTGGGTGTATCACTTGTCCACCGGCAGCTGCAACAACTGCGACATCGAAATCCTGGACTGCCTGACGCCGCGTTTCGACATTGAGCGCTTTGGGATGCTGCTTGCCGGCAGCCCCCGGCACGCCGACGTCCTGCTTGTCACAGGATCAGCCAATCGGAAATCGATGGAGCGCGTGAAACGCCTCTACGAGCAGGTGCCCAAGCCGTGCCTGGTCGTGGCGATCGGCGAATGCGCGCTCTCGCGCGGCCTCTTCATCCACAGCTACAACTGCCCGGTCCCGATTGACAAGGTGATCCCGGTGGACGTCTACATCCCGGGCTGCCCGCCGCGGCCGGAGGCGATCATCGCGGGGGTGGTCAAGCTCATTCAGAAGGTCCAAGGCCAGGCCGGCACCAAGCCGCCGGCGGAAAAGGCAGCGCCATGACACGCGACGAGGTTCTGAAGGAACTGCGCAAGCGCCTGCCGAGCAGCGCTCTCTTCGAGCGCTCGGCGAAGCGCGTCTACGTCGAGGTCCCCGCGGAGGCCTTCCGCGAAACCGGCCGCTACCTGTTCCAAGAGCTGGGCGCGCGTCTCAATACCGCCTCAGGGATCGACGCGCGCTCGCATTTTGAGGTCCTCTATCACTTCACGCTGGATGAAATCAATTTGATCCTCTCGCTTCGGGTGCGCCTGCCGAAGTCCAACCCGGAGATGGATGCGCTCACGCCGGTCTGCGAAGCGGCCAACTGGGTCGAGCGCGAAATCCACGAGCTCCTGGGCATCCGCTACCGGGGGCACCCTGACCTACGGAAGCTCCTCCTGCCGGACGAGTGGCCGGCGGAAGTTTACCCCCTGCGCCGCGACTACAAGGAATGGGACCCGAAGGCGATCCGGGACCGGGGGGCTTCATGAGCCGCACGATTATTCCCATCGGCCCTTACCATCCGCTCCAGGAAGAACCGGAGTTCTTCAGCCTGACGGTGGACGGTGAAAAGGTCACCGGCATCGACGTGCACGTCGGCTACAACCACCGCGGCATCGAGAAGCTTTCGGAGATGAAGACCTACGACCAGTCCACCTTCGTCGTGGAGCGCATTTGCGGGATCTGCTCCACCAGCCACCCGTTCGCCTTCGTCGAGGCGGTCGAGGACATCGCCGGGATCGAGGTCCCCGAGCGCGCCAAGGCCATCCGCGTGATCATCGCCGAGAGCGAGCGCGTGCATTCGCATCTCTTGTGGCTGGGGCTCGCCGGACATTTCCTTGGCTACAACACCGTTTTCATGTGGGCCTGGAAGCTGCGGGAAGAAATTCTGGACGTGATGGAGATCCTCTCCGGCAACCGCAACAACTACGGGATGTTTCGTCCCGGGGGCGTGCGGCGCGACATCAAGGCGGAGGATATCCCGGTCGTTTTGAAGAAGTTCGATTCCATTATGCCGACCCTGGAGATGCTGCGCCGGGCCGTGATGGACGATCCGGTGCTGCAGGCGCGCACAAAAGGCGTCGGCATCCTCTCCAAGCAGGCGGCGATCGACTTCAGCGCCGTCGGCCCCACCGCGCGGGCCTCGGGCGTCGCCAAGGACATCCGGAAAAACTGCCCCTACGCGGCCTATGACCAGGTGGACTGGCAGATGATCGTCGGCGAAAAGGGCGACGTTTTTGAGAAGCTCTTGATGCGCGTCCTGGAGACCTTTGAGTCCGTCAAGATGGTGAAATACTTCCTGACGCACCTGCCCCCCGGCGAGATCGACGCCAAGTTCAAGACGCTGCCGGTGGGCGAAGGGATCGGCCAGCATGAGGCGCCGCGGGGAGAGACGTTCCATTACGTGCGCAGCGACGGGACGAACCGCCCCGTCCGCCACAAGGTCCGCGCGCCGACCTTTATGAACCTGCCGACTTATAAGGCGACCATGCTGGGAGCGACGATCTCGGATGCCGCCATTATCCTGGCTGCGATCGACCCCTGCTATTGCTGCACCGAGCGCCTGGCTGTGCGCAACACGGCCGGTCAGAAGTTGATGAACGGCGACGACCTCGTGAAACTCTGCCAGGCCAAGACCGAAGAACTCCGCCGCTCCGCGGGGCTGCCAGTATGAACACCGGCGCCCTTTTCCGGGTGGACGCGCTCTCGCTCTTCATCGCCGCCTTCCTCGGCTTTTTCACGCTGCTCACCCTCCTTTACTCTTCCGGCATCCCGATGGAGGCGCCCCGCCGCCGGGGCTACAACGTGTATCTCTCCCTGACGTTTGCCGCCGGTCTCGGCGCCGTCTTCGCCAATCACCTTGTGATCCTCTTGGTTTTCTGGGGGTTCCTCGCCTTTCTCCTTTATATCCTGGTCGGTTTCGGCGACCGCGTGCGCACGCCGGCGACCGCCGCGAAGGCGCTCATCATCATCGGGGGAACCGACGCCCTCATGATCCTGGGGATCGGGCTCGTGGGGAAGCTCGCGGGGACCCTCTCTATGGACCAAATCCATCTGCCGACCGCCACCTGGGCCGAGGCGCTGGCCTATCTGTGTCTGGCCGCGGGGGCCCTGGCCAAGGCCGGCGCGATGCCGTTTCACTCCTGGGTGCCGGATGTCGCGGAGGACGCGCCAATCCCGGTCACAGCTTTCTTGCCCGCTTCTGTAGATAAGCTGCTCGGCATCTATTTCCTGGTCCGCCTCTCGCTTCAGATGTTCAGTCTCTCGCCGGCCTTGAACGGGGTCCTGATGGGGGTCGGAAGCCTCACCCTCGTGGCGGGGGTGATGATGGCGCTCGTCCAGCATGACCTCAAACGGCTCCTCGGCTACCATGCGGTCAGCCAGGTTGGCTACATGATGATGGGAATCGGCACTGGGATTCCCGTCGGCGTGGCGGGCGGGCTCTTCCACATGCTGAACAATGCCCTTTACAAATCCTGCCTTTTCCTCGGCGCTGGTTCCGTCGAGCAGAAGACGGGCACCTCGAGCCTCTCTGAGCTCGGCGGCCTCAGCCGCCTGATGCCCATCACCTTCGTCACTTCGCTCGTGGCAGCGATGGCGATCGCGGGCGTTCCGCCTTTAAACGGATTTGCCTCCAAGTGGATGATCTATCAGGGCATCATCGAGACCGGCCGCGGCGGCAGTCCGCTGTGGATCGTGTGGCTCACCGCGGCCATGTTCGGAAGCGCCTTGACGCTGGCCAGCTTCATGAAAATCATCCACGCCGTCTTCCTGGGCCAGCCGGCTGCGGCCTGGCATGGACGTCTCCCGTTCAAGTTGGACCCTTCGCCGCGGATGTGGGTCCCCTGCGTGGTCTTGGCGCTTCTGTGTGTTCTTTTCGGCGTCTTTGCCTTCCAGGTGCCGCTGCGTTGGTTGATTAATCCCAGCCTTCACGAGACCGTTCAATACCCGGGCTTCTGGAACCCCGGCCTGGCGACGGGCCTGCTCCTGGCCGGCCTGGCCGCGGGCTTTCTCATTTACCTCCTGGGCCGGCGCGCGGGGGTGCGCGTGACCGATCCTTTCGTGGGAGGCGAGAGCGTCGCCGAGCACCCGGAGATGCGCGTCTCCGGCACGGAGTTCTACAAGACGATCCAGGATCTCGGCCCGTTGAAATCCCTTTACGCGTGGGCGGAAGAGCGGCGCTTCGACCCCTATGAGGCCGGCGGCCGAGCCGTGCGGCATGTCCACCAATTTTTTCAGTACCTGCACAACGGCATTCTGCCGACGTATTTGGCCTGGTGCCTGCTGGGCGCGGCGGTGCTGCTGGCGATGTTGGCGAGGTAGACGATGATTGAACTGTATCTTCTGATGGGATTCATGATCGTGACGGCGTTCGCGGCGATCGAGATGGAGGATTTGCTCTCCAGCGCGGTCTCGGTGAGCGCCGTGGGCCTCGGGCTCTCGGTGGCCTTTCTCATCCTGAAGGCGCCGGATGTCGCCATCACGCAGTTGATCATCGAAATCCTGTGCCTGATCATCCTCATCCGGGCGACCATCCGGAAAGACCTTCCCTTTTCCACCTCAGGACGGTGGGTCTTGAACACCGGCATCGCGGTGTTTTTCGTGATCGCGTTCCTGGGCGCGGCCTGGAAGGCGATCGCGGAACTGCCGGCCTTCGGCTACCCGGCGCTGCGCGTCGCTTCGACGTATCTGCAGGAGGGGCTCGCGCAGACCGGCGCGACCAATCTCGTCGCGGCGGTATCCCTGAACTACCGCGCCTACGACCGCATGGGCGAGGCCACGGCGCTCTTCGCGGCGTTCCTGGGGGCCCTGGCCATCCTGCGGCGCGAAGGGAAAGCGCGGCCCGGCGAGCAGGCTCCGGAGGCGGACGAATGAGCCCGCGACCGACTTCCAGCCTCTCGCGCATCGTGAGCACCGTCGCCCGGCCGGTTTCGCGCCTGATGCTCCTGTACGCGTTTTATATCGTCTTCCATGGGCAGATCACGCATGGGGACGGCTTCGCCGCCGGCGTGATCATGGCGCTGGCCATGGTCCTGCTACTCGTGGCCTTCGGGAAGGATGTGGTCTACGCGATCCTGACGCAGGGCGCCTGCCGGATCATGGCTTCGTTCGGAGGCCTGTTGCTGGTGGGCATCGCGGTCGGCGGGCTGATGGAGAAAGGCTATTTCTTTTTCAATTTCCTGGGCAAAGGGCAGCCCTACGAGTTCTGGAGCGGGGGAATCGTGCCGTTCTGCAACCTGGCCATCGACCTCTTGGTCACGGGGAGCCTCTTCGGGATCGTGATGGCGCTGGTCCTGTTCAAGCCGAACCCCAAGGGAGGATCGAAGTGATTTACCTGCTCTGCCTGGTCCTTTTCTGCCTTGGCCTCTACGGCACGCTGCGCAAGCGCAACGTCATTAAGATCATCACGGGCCTCATCATCTGCGAATACGCCGCGAACCTCCTGTTCATCGTGGTGGGCTACCGGATGAACGGCCGGGCGCCCGTTCTGGACCGCGCCATCCAGGCCTCGCCGTCGCCGGTGCCGCTCGTCGACCCGCTGCCGCAGGCGATGGTGCTGACCACGATCGTGATCGGCATGGCGACGACGCTCCTGCTTGTGGCGCTGGCCATCCGCCTCTACGAGAAGTACGGCACCTTCGATATCACGCAGATCAAGGACTTGCGCGGATGATGGATTCGAACCTCATCCCGCTCTTTGTGGCCGTGCCGCTCACCGGCGCCTTCCTCATCGCGATGATGGGGCGGCGCGTCCGGAATTTCCCGGAAGTCCTCGGGGTTCTTATGCCGGCCGGGCTTCTCGCGCTGTCGCTCTTTTCCCTCCAGGCGACCCGGGTCCAGGGCATCCTTTATCACATTCCCGGCGGCTGGAAACCGCCCGCGGGGATCCTCCTGATTGAAGACGGCCTCACCGCCTTTATGCTGGTGATCGTCCATCTGGTCTCGGCCGTGGTCGCCCTGTACGCGACGGCCTATATGCGGCGCTTCACCTCGCCCTGGCGGTTTTACAGCCTGTTTCTGGTGATTCTTGCCGGGATCAACGGGGTCCTGGTCACGGGCGACATCTTCAACATCTTCGTCTTCCTGGAAGCCGCGTCCCTGGCCGCCTGCGCGCTCGTGGCTTTTGGCACAGAGCGGCAGGAGATCGAGGCGGCGTTCAAATACGGCGTGACGAACACCCTCGGAGCAATGTTCATTCTCCTGGGCATCGCCTTCCTCTACGCCCACGTGTCCACGCTCAACATGGCGGACGTCGCGGCGGTCCTGGCAGTCAAAGGCGGCGGGCCTGTCGTGACGCTCGTCACCGTCCTGTTCATCGCGGGGTTCGGGCTAAAAGCGGCGGTGGCGCCCTTTCACGCCTGGTTGCCGGACGCGCACCCTTCCGCCCCCGCGCCTATTTCGGCGATGCTCTCCGGCCTGATCCTGAAAGTCCTCGGGATCTACGCGCTCTTCCGGGTGCTCTACTGCGTCCTGGGCGTTTCTCCGGGGGTGCGATCGGCGCTCTTGTTCCTGGGGGCCCTGTCGATGGTGGTGGGCGCGTTCTCCGCGATCGGCCAGTGGGACTACAAGCGGCTTCTGGCCTTTTCGTCGCTCAGCCAGATCGGCTACATCGTTTTCGGCATCGCGCTGGGGACGCCGCTCGGCGTTCTGGGCGGCGTCCTGCACCTCCTGAACCATTCGCTGGGAAAGGCGCTGCTCTTCCTGAACGCTGGCGCCGTCGATTACGCCACGGGAACGCGGGACCTGCGCAAGCTGGGCGGCCTTGCACAGCCGATGCCGGTCACCGCGGCCACCGGCCTCATTGGGGCGATGTCCATCGCCGGGATTCCCCCCTTCCTCGGGTTCTGGAGCAAGCTCTTGGTCATCATCGCCGCCGTTGAGGCGGGCCACTTCGGTTATGCCGCGGTGGCCGTCGCGGCGGGCGTGGTGACGCTTGCTTACCTCGCGCGGGCGATGAAATGCGTTTATTTCGGCGCGCTGCCGGAAAGTCTGCGCTCCGTCCAGGAGGTTCCGCTGGCGATGCGCTGCGCGACGCTGATCCTGGCCACACTCTGCGCCGTGGGAGGCCTGTTCCTGATGCCGGGCCTCAAGGAAGCGTTTCTCGAGCAGGCGAGCGCCGTCCTGCTGCATGGAACGGCCTATGCCGCCATGCTGGGAGGTCTCTAACCCATGTCGAGCCGTCGCGTCATCCTCTTCATCAGCTGCTACATCATCTGGATCCTGATGAACTGGGTCCCGAACGTGCAGGCCCTGATCCTGGGCGTCTCGGTCGCGCTCCTCGTGGCGGTGATGACGGAATTCCTCCCGGTGGGCGAGCCCACGCGGATCCTCACGCAGCCCTCGCGGCTCATGATGTTCTGCTTCGTCTATTTCCCCTATTTCTGGTGGGAGCATTTCAAGGCCAATCTCGATGTCGCTTACCGGGTCCTGCATCCGAAACTGCCGATCCGTCCGGCGATCTTGCGAATGAAGTCGGAGCTCAAGTCGGACATGGGGTTGACGATCCTCGCCAACTCCGTGTCCCTCATGCCGGGGACCACGACCATGGATATCGATCCCGACCGCGGCCTGATTTATGTCCATTGCATGTACATCTCCGAGGCGGACGGCGGGCAGGCGATCCAGCGGGTGGTGCACCGTTTCGAGCGGATGCTCAAGAGGATCTTCGAATGATGAGGTTCTGGCGCTGGCTGTTGGGGGCTCTCGTGCTGGGGAGCATTATTGCCCTGATTCTTCTCCGGCCGTTCCCGTTCCTGTTCTACCAAGAGCTGCCGCACCTTCCCTTCGTTGGGCGAGCGCTCTACATTCTCCTCCTGGCCTGCTTCCTGTGCCTCTTCCGGATTCTGCGGGGCCCGACGGGGGCGGACCGCCTGGTGGCCGTCGATCTTCTGGGCGTGATGATCACGGGGCTTTGCGCGATCCTGACCATCTCCACCGGACGCACCTGGTACATTGACGTGGGGATCGCCTGGGCCCTGCAGAGCTTCATCACGGTGCTGGTCCTGTGCAAGTACCTGGAAGGAAAGGACTTCGATGAGTGAGACCTTAGGATTTATCCTGGTCGGCGTGGGCCTGGCGTTCGACCTGTTCGGCTGCATTGGCCTCATCCGCATGCCGGACCTCTACCTGCGCCTCCAGACGGCGACCAAGTGCGTGACGCTGGGCACCTGCAGCATCCTTTTCGGGACGTTTCTCGTGGTGGGGCCGGCGGGCGGCTTGAAGGCGCTGCTCTGCATGCTCTTTATCGTCCTCACCAACCCGGTCGCGGCCCACGCGATCGCCCGCAGCGCGCATCGGGCGGGGATCCCGCTCTGGAAGGGCACGGTCAAAGACGACTACGAGGAGGATCATCCGCGAAAATGAAGTGGCCCAAGCTCAGAGAATTGAAGGAGGCGGTGAGGGCGCTCGTGAAGGGCCCCTACACGTCGCCGTTTCCAGAGGAGCCCTTCCAGCCGCACCCAAACTCCCGGGGCCAGCCGCGTTTTGACGAAACCAAGTGCGTCGGGTGCCTCGCCTGCGAGGAGGTCTGCCCGGTGGGCGCGATCGCCCACGAGGACCGGCTGGGGGAGGACCGTTCCGTGCGCCGGATGATCCACTACACCGACACCTGCATCTTCTGCGGCCAGTGCGTTGCGGCCTGCATTACCGACCACCAGGGCATCCACACCACGACCGACTGGGAGCTTTCGTTCTTCGACCGCCGCACGGAATCGTTTGAAACCATCGAGAAAGAGCTGCAGCACTGCGAGCGGTGCGGGGAAGCCTTCGCCTGCAAGGACCATCTCCAATGGATCGCCGAAAAGGAGGGCGAGCTCGCCTTCTCCAGTCCCACGCTCTACCAAAGCAGCCTGCAGAGGCTGGGACTCATCGATTCAAATTTAGTCTCCGCCTCCAACGACCAGAACCGCGCCGATCGCATGAAGATCCTCTGCGCGCCCTGCCGCTACGCCACCACGCAGTCCTGACGCGGCCAACCATGGACCCTGGACCCCCTCAGACAGGGAACGGCCTTCCTCTCGAAGCTCTCCGGACGCTGCTCGCTTCCGGGACATGCGTGCTCGTCGGCCTGGGAAACCGCCTGCGGGGGGATGACGGCTTTGGCTCGCTCCTGGTGGAGCGATTGAACGGCCGGATTTCCGCCGTTTGCGTGGACGCCGGGACCACGCCGGAAAACTTCATCGGCCGGATCGCGCGGGAAAAGCCCGACACCCTCGTCCTCGTCGACGCGATGCACCTGGGCGGGAAGGCTGGGGATTGTGCACTCATGGGTGCCGACGAGATCGCCGCGGGCGGGCTTTCGACGCATGATCTTTCGCCCCGCGTCTTCACCGAGCACCTGCGGGAGCGCACCTCGGCGAAGATGTATATGCTGGGAATCCAGCCCCACGATCTTACCTTAGGCGCTCCGCTCTCTGAACCCCTCCAGCGCCGGCTCGAAGAACTCACCGCGGCGCTCGAGGAGGCCTGCCGTGCATGAAACGCACCTGATCGAGCCGGTGATCCGCGGCATCGAGGCGCACGCGAAGAAGGAAGGCGCCCGGCGCGTGACGCGGCTGCAGCTCAAAATCGGCTTTTACCTAGGCGTCTCCGAAGAATCCTTCCGGGAAACCTTCAAGCTCCTGGCCAAAGGAACGATGCTCGAAGGGGCGCCGCTTACGCTCACCTTTTTCCCCGCCTCCCGCGTCGAAGTCGTGTCGTTCGACGTCGAATAGCAGGTCGGTTTTGATCCGCCCTCTTTCCAAAATCCATTTATGAACGGGTTTTTTCCCGCTTGCCTTCATACCACCATTGGAGGCCCCGGCGCTGCCGCAAGAAAGCAGGACCGTAGCGCAACAAGTTCCAGATGAGCGGAAAGATCATCAAGGGCGAGTACATGCGCATCTTGCGCCCAGAGGTCATGACGGGCGCATGAACGAGAACGAAGCGCCCCTGTTTCTTGAGCGCGCGGGAAAGCGCGATTTCTTCGGAAGCGTAGAGTGTCTCGTCAAAACCACCCACCCTCCAAAAAGCGTCTTTCCGGGAAAAGACAAAACAGCCGGCCGCCCAACCCAAGAGACGCATGTAGACCAGCGTAAAGAGACGGATCCCAAGACAAATGACCCAGCCCATGGGCTCGGAGAAATTCACCCAGGCGCCTCCACCCACAGCCCCGCGCTCCAGGGCCAGCAGCGCGCCGCGCAGGACCCCTTCGGAAATCCGTGTATCGGCGTCCACAAAGAACAGAATTTCCCCTTGGGCCGCCCGGGCGCCCGCATTGCGGACCGCGGAGATTTTCCTTATGCCCACCTCAAGCACGCGGACGCCCGCCTCTTGCGCCACCTGAGCCGTCGCGTCCGTGGAAGCGTCATTGACCACAATCACCTCGAAGGGCCGCCCCAGCGCCTTGGCCGCGTCCAGAATCGAAGTCAGCGTATGCCCAATCTCAAAAGCCTCGTTATGAGCAGGAACAATGATGGAAATCATCAGGACTCAAGTATAACCGGGGAACGTCCTGTTTGCTCGGGTCTTCCTCGCCCAAGGGAATCCCTCTTCCGAGAAGTCGCCGTTGGCCATGGACGGCATTCAACAAGTTACATCCCCGTAACAGAGTATTTACCCGCACGTTACATAGGTGTCCTATGCTGGAGAGTGAAATGAGCGATACGCTTTCATCCGAGGCAGCGGGAACAGAACTTCTCTTGACGGTGTCGCATGAGCTCCGGGCCCCTTTGACCGTGATCAAAGCCTCCGTCAAGTTGATCGCCGAGGGCATGTTGGGCGAAGTCGCAGCGGAGCAAAAGGAGCTGCTCAAGGCGACCTTAAACAACATCGAGCGCATGATCCGAATTGTGAACCAGCTGCTCGAGGTCAACAAGTCGGAAGCGGGACGTCTGGACCTTCACGCCCAGCGCGTTGAATGGACGATGCTCTTGAAGGACATCGCAAAATCCTTTGAACCGTTGGCCGCTGAACGGGGACTTTCCATTGAGCTGGACATGCCTCACACCCGGATGGAAGGATTTGTGGATCGCGATAAAATTGTCCAAGTCCTCACCAACCTCGTTCATAACGCTGTGAAATTCACCCCCACCGGCCAGATCACCTTGGGCGCCCGCGAAGAAAGCGATGTGGTGACACTCTGGGTGGCGGACACCGGGCCAGGGTTTCAGAAAAAGGACCTCCCGGAAGTGTTTGGGCAATTTAAACGTTTTCAAACGCCCAGCCGCCCTGAGGACGATGGCGCAGGGCTCGGGCTCGCCCTCTGCAGGCGACTGATCTTGCTTCACGGGGGATCGATCCGCGTTGAAAATATGCCTCAGGGGGGCGCCTGTTTTTTGATCACGCTGCCGCGCATGAGCCCGGAGGAGATTTTTCGCCGGGAAGCGTTGCGCCTGATGAAGAAGGCCGATGAAACGGCCAAAGCGCTTTCCATCGCAGAGATCCGCATCCAAAACTGGCGGGACCTGCGCGCGGCCTTAGGAAGAGATGCGTCGAATACTCTCTTGAATTATTTTGAGGCCCAACTGAAAGCCTCGCTCCGAGACGATTCTGATTTCGTGATTCAGCGCGGGGGAGCGCTCTGGATTGCGGTCTTTTCAACTTCGCTGCCGGAGGCCAAAAGCGTCCTCTTGCGCCTGGAGCAAAAAGTCCAGGACGCGAGCCTCGCCAACTTGACTCAAATTCCTCTCGTCCTCAAAGTGCATTTGGTGTCTTATCCGCAGGACAGCCAGAACCCCGACGATATTCTGAACCTCTTAAGCGGAAGACGTCCCTTCTAAAATCAAAACTCTTTCGTCCTAGAGTCCATCGCTTTCGCCGTTGGGGACGCAGGTGTTCGGACGCTTGCTATTCCGACAGGCTCAGGCAGGTGGGCCGGAATCCACTCAAAGAGGAAAAGGCTGAAAATTGATACGTGTCTGGCAAGACCACGCGAATACGCTCACCGTACTCGGAGAGCGTGGCAGCCAGGCGCGACAAGGCTTGCTCTTCGGAGGCTTTCAGGCGGTGAAGGTCCAGAACGAGCAGCTCCCGGCGCTGGGCCAGGGCTTTACGAAGCTGGTCTGCGAGTCGATCCGCGCCAGACTGAGCGAGATACCCTTCAATACGAACCCAGACCGTGGACTCTGGGCGCAGTTCCACATGCACGGCATGGCCTTCCGGGTCTTCGCGGCGAAGCCTTCGCCAAAGTTTCGCGGGAACGGATTCCTCCGGCATACGAAACGTATGGCGGAGTAAAGAGGGGTGCTGAAACAGGCCAAGCTTGAGCGCAAGACCGTTGAACGCGGCAAGACCCAGCGCCGCGACGGACTTGATGCGCTCTACCCAGGACGGATTGCCCAGCGTCTGGTACGCCCGTTTCTCCAGCTCGCCGATCCAGGACCGTACCTCCGCGGTCGGGCCCAGTACGCGCCCGGCCAGAAACACCGGGTAAGCGCGGCGGATTTCAAAGGCAAAACGCTTGGCTTTCCTCTGCAGGGCGGGCAGAGGGCTCTCCTTGAGCTTGGTATAGCCCAGAATCCAAGTTTCGATCGAGCGGTACATCGAGGGCCCCAGGCGGCGGAAATCCTCTTCAAAACACTCGCTCTGGAGGTCTTCAATCTGCGCCGGGCTCATGCTCGGGTGCTGCACCATCGCGCGGAAGCCCGTACAGGAGTGGTAGTAGCGCTCGCGGTCATCCACGAGATCCTTGTGCAGGAGGTTCTGTTCCACGATGCGTTCATAAAACGGGGTTCCAGGCGTGGGGCCATAGATGAGAAATTGGCCCAGCGTGGGCTTGAGCGCGAAAAGACCCGCGCGCTCTTCCCGGATGATTTCGGGCGTCTGGTAAGGAAAGCCCACGATCATGGAGGCCAGAATCGAGATCCCGTGCTCGCGAAATTCGCGGAAGATCTCCTCGGTGGACCGGCCGGACTGTTTCGCATAGCCCGAGCGGGTCCCTTCATAGCCGATCCAGAACCCATCGATGCCCATTTCCAGGATTTCGGTCACGGTGTATTGGCTGATGGCGCGGATGCTGGAAAAAACGAAAACGGAAAGCGCCCGCCCGCCGGCCATGACGCAGTCGCGGAATTCCATCGCCCGTTTCTTGTTCAGCAGGAAGTCCTCGTCGATCACGACAATCGACATCTCCGGTTCCATGTCCAGGTAGCGCTCGATCGTGTTGTAGATGTCGCGGCCTGTGGGCAGAAGCTTGATGTGCTTGCGCTTGAAAAAATAGGAGGTGCAGCAGAAGTCGCAGCCGTTCGGGCAACCGAGCCCGGCAAAGACCATCCCCGTACGCGATATCTCCTGACCAAAGATGCGTAAACGGCTCACCACGAGCGGATGGCGGTAAGGCATGGGAAGCGGCGGTTCCCCCAGGTATCGCCGCATAAACTCCACCCCTTCTTCGCGGCAGAAGGCGTCGCCATAGGGAGCCAGCACCTCATCGGAGAGCACAGTCCCGTAGCCTCCCAGGACGATCTTGGCTTCCGGCGCGTGTTCGCGGATCAGGGCCACGACTTCCTTCATGCGATGAAAGGTGGCCAGAATGAACGAGACGCCGATCACGTCATAGCCTTGACGGAGCTCCCGGATGAGCTCCCGGCGGCTGGGATATTGGAGGATGGTGACCGGGGAATCCAGGTTTTCCCCTATGTATTCAAGAGAAAAATGGATATGGTTGGCACGCGGGCTGAAAAGGCCCTGGGCGCGCGTCACCTGACCATAGAGCAGCTCATAGCCTACACTGGGCGCGTCACCATACTTCTCGCCGATAGGCCGGCAAATGCTCGTTAAAAGGACTTTTTTCATAGCTTGTATCTCCTACGGCTATTTTATCTTAGTTAGGTCCCAATAAAAACCAAAATTATCTGATTTTTAGAGAAATTCCTGAAAAACTCGTACATTTCGCATTTACCTAGGCCTTCTGGGACCCTTTTGGGGTCTTCGGCAACATTTTGGACGATTTGATTCGGACGCTTGTCAAACAGGCAGCAAAAACGCTATAACGAGCCCGTGGAACAAGAAATAACTCCCGCACAGAATATCCTCCGTAAAATCAAGAAAGGGGCGCTCTCGCTCGTGGCGCTGGGGGTGCTCGGGCTTGTGGTTTGGACCTGGGGAACCCTTCACTATGTTTACTCGATGGGTGAGCGGGCAGGCTATCTCCAGAAGATTTCCAAGAAGGGCTGGCTCTGTAAAACCTGGGAAGGGGAGCTGGCGATGGTCAATTTACCCGGCGCCATGCCCGAAATCTTTCACTTCAGCGTCCGTGATGAGAAGATCGCCCAAGAACTCATGCAGCGCGCGGGACAGCGCCTTTCGCTCACCTACGAACATCACCCCGGCATCCCCACCAACTGCTTCGGTGAAACCAGATACTTCGTTACGAAGGTCTCCGCGATATCAGACGCCGCTCCGCCGAAATAGCCAGACCACCCATCGCCCCAGCTCTCCGTGAGACAGCCTCACCAAGCTCACTTTCCAATCTTGTCAGCCGAAACAAAAACAAGCGCTGCGGAATTGATGCAGTAGCGAAGTCCCGTGGGCTTGGGGCCATCCTCAAAGACGTGGCCGAGATGGGCGTCACAGCGGGCGCACAAGACCTCGGTCCGCCGCATCCCAAAACTGTTGTCCAGTTCCGTATGGATATTTTGCGGCGCCACGGGATCAAAGAAGCTGGGCCAGCCTGTGCTGGAGTCAAATTTCTTCTTCGATTGGAACAGGTCGTTGCCGCAGCACACACACCGGTATACGCCCTCCTGATGATGCTTCCAAAAGGCACCGGAACAGGAGCGCTCGGTCCCTTTCTTGCGGGTGATTTCGTATTGTTCAGGCGTTAAGATGTTTTTCCACTGCGCGTCAGACTTGACCACTTTTTCCACGGTAATGATTCCTTTCTTGGCGACGGAATAAACCTTCACGTTCGCACCCGACGCCAGGCCTCTCGGCGGCCCCGGAAGCATCCAGCAGGTTGCGACCAGACATCCTAGTAAGGTCCATCGGCGCATCATCGGCTTAAGTATAGCACCCCACTCCTGACACCAGGTGCGCTCAACCGGAAATCTTCAGTCACATTCAATCTATCGTCCGTCAGAGTTCAACCTGTTTGTGCCGTCATCCCGGCATGCCGTCAGCCGGGATCCATCATTACTCTTACGTCTATGATAGACCCCGGCTAACAATCCGCCGGGGTGACGAACTGGGGAATTCCGGTTAACGCTCATTTAAAAGAATTTAACAGCACGCTGAATAGATCTTCTATTTCTATATCAGTTTTAGGCATTATTGAGTTGAGTTATCGATGTGTTGACATGGCTTAAGATGCGGGGATAGAGAGGTACTGGAAGGGGGGATCTGGCTATGAAACGGATTCTCGTCATCTTGAGCTCAATGATCGTCCTTGCGGGAACGCAAGCCCTTTGGGCAGCCCCAACTTTGCGGAGCAGAGTCCCGCTCCTGCGAGATGAAACCTACGAACAAAATCTCCGTTGGGAGGCCAGCGCCGATAAAACCGTCACGCCCGCCAAAGTCTTGCGTTGGATGAGGGGTCTGCGCGGTGAAGTGCTGAGCGCTCCCAGTCAGACGGAGTTCCAGCCCATTTTCAACACCCAGGACGGTCGCATTCGCTTCGTCGGCGCCATCGCCTACAAATTCTAAGGGACGTCCCTCACAAAACCGCTTCGCTGTGATCATGGTCTGATCAGCCGTCAAAGCAGACCATTCAAAGCAGAGCAACGATCGCAGGACGCCGAAAGCAAAACGTTTTGCTATCTGCTTTTTGCTTTCGTGTCTCTGCTTTGGGGGCTCTCTTCTCGATGGAATGTGAGTTTGTGAGGAGCGTCCCCTAGATGTACACTTGTTGTCCATGTGGCCCTGTGGCGCCCGCCACTACAACGCGGCGGGCCCGCCAACGACTCAGTGGCGGGGAATTGGTAGACCCTCCTTCGCAAAGCTACGGAGGGCAAGCGCACAAAATGAATGGCCTTGTGGCGGAATGGTAGACGCAACGGACTTAAAATCCGTTGGACCCTATAGGTCCGTGCCGGTTCGAGTCCGGCCAAGGCCATTTTTGTGGTTCGCTTGCCCGCCGCAGCCTTGGCGGAGGCGGGAGTCCGATCAGGGCCACTCTCGCCACAGCAAACACTATGCAGAGGACGGAATAGACGCACTGGATTGAAAAAACCGACACCCCGCCGCCGAGCCTGCCTGAAAAGGTTAAAATATGGCCTCCATGACGAAATCGCGTCTTCCCAACGACTATAGAGCTCTCCTCGGGGCGATCAAAGAAAGAATTCGCTCCGCCCAGTATGTCGCCTTAAAGGCCGTCAACAAGGAACTGATCCTAATGTACTGGGATGTGGGTCAAATGATTTCTACCCGGATATCCCGAGAGCAATGGGGCAAATCAGTCGTCGAAACGCTGGCCGGCGACCTGCAACGCGAATTCCCAGGAATCAAGGGATTTTCATCGTCCAATCTCTGGCGCGCGCGTATATTCTTTGAGACCTATTCTAGACGGGAAAAACTCGCACCCTTGGTGCGAGAAATAGGATGGTCTCACAATCTCATCATTATGGAGCGCTGCAAGGACGATATGGAACGGGAATTCTACATTCGGATGACAAGAAAGTATGGCTGGACCAAAGACGTATTGATCCACCAGATTGACAATCGGTCGTATGAAAAAACCATGACGGGCCAGACTAATTTCCACAAAAGCCTTTCCCCCGAGCTTCGTAAACAAGGCAGACTGGCGGTTCGAGATGAGTACACATTTGATTTTCTGGAGCTTGGAGGAGAACATAGTGAGCGAGAGCTTGAGCGGGCCATCCTGGCCAAGATGGAACGTTTCCTGGCTGAAATGGGAGGAATGTTCTCCTTTGTCGGCAGCCAATATCGCCTGGAGTTCCATAACAAGGAATACTTCATCGATCTGCTGCTTTTTCACCGGGCTCTCAAAGCCCTGGTCGCCTTGGAGCTTAAAGTCGGCGACTTTGTCCCTGACTATGTCGGCAAAATGCAATTTTATCTGGCGGCTCTTGACCAGCGGGTTCGCCTGAAGGGTGAAAATCCCCCCATCGGAATTATCCTATGCCGGTCTAAAGATAGAACCATTGTGGAGTACGCCCTGAAAGACTCGCATAAACCTATCGGCGTTGCCACTTACCGCGTCATGGCTCACCTTCCGAAGAAATTGAAGAACCTGCTTCCGAGCCCTTCGCAGATCATCAAAGCTCTGAAAGAAGTGGAGTAACACCAATCGTTATCGGACACGATGGCTGGACCCGTCAGCGACCCGGGAGCGCGGATTCTCTCAAACCTCTGCCCGCCCCTTCTCAACTCGAAAACGATCTGAGAGCGTCCCTCCGTGGTGAAGTATATTTTGACGTCCAGGCCAAGGCCCTTTACGCGACGGACGCCTCCAACTACCGACAGGTCCCGATCGGGGTCGTTCTCCCGCGTTCGGTCGAGGACGTCCTCAAGGCGTTGGAGATCTGCCGCCAGCATGATGCGCCGGTCCTCAGCCGCGGCGCGGGGACAAGCCTCGCCGGACAAGGCTGCAACACCGCCGTCATCCTGGATTTCACAAAACACCTGCATCATATCCTGGAGCTTGATCCCACCGGGCGCACCGCCTGGGTCGAGCCTGGCGTGATCCTGGACAGCCTGCGCCGCGATGCGGAACGGCACGGGCTCACCTTTGGACCGGACCCGGCCAGCCATTCGCGCTGCACGCTGGGCGGCATGATCGGCAATAACTCCTGCGGCGTCCACGCTGTGGCCTGGGGCAAGACCGTCGATAACGTCGAGCGCCTGGATATCGTGACCTACGAGGGCCTGCGCCTTGAAGTGGGGGCCACAACCGAGGCGGAGCTGGAAGAGATCCTTCGCGCCGGGGGCCCCCAGGGTGAGGTTTACGCCAAGCTCAAGGCCCTTCGCGACCGGTATGCCAAGCTCATCCGTGAGCGCTATCCCAAGATCCCCCGGCGCGTCTCCGGCTATAACCTCGATGAGCTCTTGCCGGAAAAAGGGTTTCATGTCGCGCGCGCGCTCGTCGGCAGCGAGGGCACCTGTGTCACCACGCTCAGGGCGAAGCTCCGCTTGGTGGAGAGCCCGCGCGCGCGCCAACTTTTGGTCCTCGGCTATCCCACCGTTTACGACGCGGCGGGCGCTGTGCCTCATATCCTTCAGTACAAACCTCTCGGCCTGGAAGGTTTTGACTTTGAGATGACGGATGGCCTTCGCCGCTATCAGGGCTATGAAGCCAAAATCAGTCAACTCCCACCGGGGAGGGCATGGCTGCTTGTGGAGTTCGGCGCAAAGGAACCGGCCGAAGCCAAAGCCTTCGCGGGACGACTTCTCCATTCCACTCATGGGGCCCTATCGTCACTTCTTTGCACCCCCGCTGAAGCTGCTGATCTCTGGCGCATCCGGGAATCGGCCCTGGCTGCGACCGCCTTCATTCCAGGGTCTCGTGACCGCTATGAAGGTTGGGAAGACGCAGCCGTTCCGCCTGAACAGCTCGCTTCCTATTTAAGGAAGCTCCGTGATCTCTATAACGAACATGGGTACCGGGGCGCTTTTTACGGTCATTTCGGGGACGGCTGCGTTCACACGCGCATCGACTTTGACCTGGACTCTGGCGACGGCATCCGGGACTTCAGGCGATTTCTGGATGAAGCCACGGACCTCGTGGTGGCTCATGGCGGGTCGATCTCAGGAGAGCATGGAGATGGCCAGGCCAGGGCCGAACTCCTTCCCAAGATGTTCGGGCCGGAACTCATCCAAGCCCTTGAAGAATTTAAAGCGATCTGGGATCCCCGCGATCGGATGAACCCGGGAAAGATGGTCCGTCCCAAAGCGATCATCGACGACCTCCGTTACGGTCTGTCGTATAAGCCAACTCCGGTCTCCACCCATTTCGCTTATCCGGGGGACCAAAGCAGCTTCGCCCGGGCGTCTTTGCGCTGTGTCGGTGTTGGTCAATGCCGGCGGGAAGAGGGTGGGCTCATGTGTCCTTCTTACCAGGCGACCCGGGAAGAAAAACACTCCACGCGGGGCCGTGCGCACTTGCTCTTTGAAATGCTCAAAGGTGAGACCCTCACGCAAGGCTGGAAAAGCCCGGAGGTGAAAGACGCGCTCGACGATTGCCTCTCCTGCAAAGGCTGTAAGAGCGACTGCCCCACCAACGTCGACATGGCAAGCTACAAAGCCGAATTTCTCGCTCATTACTACCAAGGCCGCTTAAGACCGCGAACAGCCTATACCCTGGGATGGGCGCACCAGTGGCTGAAGTTGGGGTCCCATATGCCCCGAGTCGCCAACCTCGTCGCTCAGGCACCGGGCTTCCAGCAGCTCCTCAAGTGGGCTGCCGGGATCAGTCCGGAACGAAAGATCCCTCAACTTGCCATTACGTCTTTCACCCACTGGTTTCAAGAGCGCTCTAAGCCGTCATTCCGGCGTAAGCCGGAATCCATGGATCCCGGCTTATGGCATGCCGGGATGACGTCCACCCCACCTGCTAGGTCTGACACCGTCGTGTTATGGCCGGATACCTTCATGAATTATCTGGAGCCTGGCATCGGCCAAAGTGCGGTCCAGGCCCTCGAACGATTGGGGCTTCAGGTCAAGCTACCCAAGCCGGGTCTCTGCTGCGGAAGGCCTCTCTATGACCATGGTTTCCTCGACCAGGCCAAAAGTCAGCTTGTGAAGATTTTGAAAGCCTTGAAAACTGAAATTGAAGCGGGCACCCCCGTGATCTTCCTGGAGCCCGGGTGCGCCTCCGTTTTCCGAGATGAACTCCTGAATTTTTTCCCTAAGGACCCGCTCGCCATCCAACTCAGCCGGCAGAGTTTCCTCTTGAGCGAATTCCTATTGAAGAAGGGGCTCCTCCCATCTCCGCTTCCTCGGCCCCCTTCCTCGGCCCCCCTCGTGCTGCAGACTCATTGCCACCATAAATCTGTGCTCACCGGCGACACGGACCGTCTGTTGCTGGAACGCTTAGGCTATCGCGTGGAAGAACCGGAATCCGGCTGCTGCGGCATGGCGGGCGCTTTTGGGTTCGAAAAGTCGCACAGGGAGCTCTCGCTCAGGATAGGGGAACGCGCGCTCCTGCCATCGCTCCGTAAGGCGGGACCCGCAGCACGGGTTGTCGCCAGCGGCTTTTCTTGCCGGGAACAGATCCGTCAAGCGACAGGCCTCTTGCCCCAACATCCCGCTGAAGTGCTGTTCGAAACCCTTCACTCCCAGGCGTGACGAAGGTGCTCCAGCTCCGTTGCTGGAGAAACCCCCAAGACAACCTTGAAAGCCTCGTCAAAGCTTCCCCCCTTCTCGCGGAGGTGGCGGAGGACCCGCGGAAACCAGGAATCGCCTCTTTCTTTGGCGATCCAGATGACCAGGGCCTCGGACTCCATGTAGGCCAGCTGCATGGAAAGAAGCGAGCCGCGTTTCTTGGAGATCAGGTCCTGAATCTCCTCGAGGGTGAGCCATTCGTGGCTTTTTCGGATCTTGCGGATTTCTTCAAGCCGCTTGTCCTTCCAGAACCCCTGCGACACGCCGTGGCGCGCGCAGAACTCCGCAATCCCTTCGGAAGCCCAGGAGGGGATCGCATGGGGATAAAGCTGATACACATACGCATGCGTCATTTCGTGGCGCGCCCGGTGACGAAACTCCTCGTCACCCCCCGGGAGCTCATCGACCCGGATCCGTATTTTGCCGTCTTGCCGGTCAAAGAAGCCGCCGATAAATGGCGCCCTCCATGCGTCGACGAATTCCCCTGCTGTGAAGACCACGACGGGAATGCGCCGGGGAGGGACCTCCCCGAAGAGCCCGCTTAAGTCCATGTACATTTCATTCAAGTACCGGACGGCGTCCCAGGCTTTCGCCCGATTTTCAGCGCCGTAGAACTGGAGGTCAAAATGAGAAAAAGCTTGGCTCGTGAGATTCGATTCGATCGCTTTCCCACGTTCCTGCCAGAAGTTTTGAAGGCGTGGATCCATGCGCATGGCCTTTTCTTGCATGGCCAGGCCATCCGCCTCGTTGCCGTCAAAATATTGAACGATCCAGCCCTTCACAAAGAGGGCCGAGCCGCAGCCGGGCTCGCGCGAAAGCACCGGCTCAAGCTTGAGCTTCGCGCACCCCACGTCCTTTTTCTCAAGACACTCCGCCGCGGCCGCGACTTTCCAATCCGCTTCGTGAGAGCAGCCGGCGCGCGCAAAGGCAGGGGAGAGGGGAAAGGGCAGAGGGGACAGGAGAATAACAACAAAGCAGACCGACGAAAGCAAAGAATGGAAAACCGAGCGTTTTGCTTTCTCTTCTCTGCTTTCGTTTCTCTGCCTTAATCTTTCAGATTTCTTGTCCAATGCCGTTTTCTTTCCCCTGTCCCCTGTCTGCTGGTGCTGTTTCATGGTGGCAAGTATAGCGTGTTTTGACATCCCCCTCTCCCTGAGAAATGAAGGGGATGATCCACCCCCCGAATTGCGCAGCGATAAGGAAATGGGATAAACTCGATTCTCGATGAAGAAAGGACGCCAAGCGCTATCGAAAGCCGATGTCCTGATCGGCAAGGGTGCCGAGATTCTCCGAAAGGGACGCTCGTTGGGCACCCACCCGCTCTTGGGCAAGAAAATTGTCGTGACGCGCGCCTCAGGTCAAGCGCCTGAATTTGTCCATCTCCTCGAAGAAGCTGGGGCGGACGTGATCTTGCTGCCCACCATTGAAATTGTCCCACCGCCCACATGGGCCCCGGTCGACCGCGCGCTCGGCCACCTTTCGGCCTTCGACTGGATCCTCTTCACCAGCGTCAACGGCGTCGCGATGTTTTTCAATCGGATGAAAGAAATGGGCCGGAAGCTCAGCGAGCTCGAGGGCATCCGGATCGGCGCCATTGGGCCCAAGACCAGCGCGAGACTCGAGGCCCTTGGCCTCAAAGTCGATATTTTCCCAGAGGACTATCGTGCGGAGGCCCTCGCCGATGCCCTGGGGAAGGTGCGAGCTCAGCGAGTGCTGATCGCTCGGGCCCAGGAGGCCCGTGACGTTTTGCCCAACACGCTCCGGCGGCGAGGCGCCAAAGTCACCATCGCCACGGTCTACCGGACGCTCAAGCCCCAACGCCTCGCCCAAGATCTTCGTCAGCGCTTTTCGGTGGGAGACATCGATCTGGTGACGTTCACCTCCTCCTCGACCGTCGATGGTTTTATGAGGCATTGGAGCGCTCCAGAACGAAAGAAAGTGTTCCAGCATATGAAGGCGGCCGTGATCGGCCCGATCACGGCCGAAACCCTGCGCGGCTACGGCGTGCGCCCCACCATCAGGGCGTCCCGCTATACCATCGAGGCCCTCGCGCATGCCATCATGAAACACTATGCGAAGCGCGAAGAGCGAAAAGCGAAGAACCAAAAAGTTCCTTTATGAACGAACACCCTTCACCCTTCCCCCTTCGCTCTTCGCTTCACAAGACCCTCTTCAAGGCCCTCCGGCGCGCTGGCAAACTGATCCTTGAGAATATCGATCGGCCCAAAAAGGTTGCCTTTAAGGGGGGAAGCGCCATCAATCTCGTGACGTGGGTGGATCATGCCGCCGACCGCATCGTCCGGGACACCATCCAGAAGCGCTTCCCCGATCACGACTTGCTTACAGAGGAATCCAGCCCCACCACGCAGGGGTCCCCGTGCAAATGGATCGTCGATCCACTCGATGGAACGACCAATTTCGCGCATCGCTATCCTCAGGTCTGTGTCTCTATTGGCTTTGAACACCGCGGTGTCGTCGTTCTGGGTGGCGTCTACGACCCCTGCCGCGATGAGCTCTTCTGGGCAGAAAAAGGCCGCGGCGCATGGCTGGTCCGCAAAGGACGGAGGCAGCGTCTGGCGGTTTCCGGCACGAAGCGACTCTCGAAATCTTTGCTGCTGACGGGGTTCCCCTACGACCGGCGGGAACGAGTTGATCTGTACCTGAGTTATGTCAAAGCGTTTATGCAACGCATACAGGGGATCCGCCGCGCGGGAGCAGCCGCCCTGGACCTGTGCTGGGTCGCTTGCGGACGCGTCGACGGCTACTGGGAGTGGCGTCTGAAACCCTGGGATGTCGCGGCGGGCAAGCTCATCGTAGAAGAAGCGGGCGGGAAGCTATCCGATTTTTCGGGGAAGCGCTTTTCTATTTACGGGCAACAGACGCTCGCCACCAACGGGAAGATTCACCGCCCCATGCTTCGCGTCATGCGCTCTCTTGCGCGCTGACCGCTTGGTCAGGAATATAAAAACTAAAGGTGCTCCCTTTATCGAGTTCGGACTCCACACGAATCTCGCCCTTGTGGGCTTCGATGATAAATTTCACAACCGCAAGTCCCAGTCCATACCCGCCGGAGCGGTCTCCCGGGCGCACCTGCTGGAATTTATCAAAGATACGCGACTGAGCTTCCTTGGGGATCCCCCGCCCGGTGTCGGCCACTGAAAAGTGGGTTCCTTGGCCTTGGCGGGTGGATTTGATCGTAATCGTTCCTCCCGGCGGGGTAAATTTGATGGCATTGCCCACGAGGTTGTCCAGCACACGCTCCAAGAGTCGAGGGTCACTGGTGACCTTGATGCCCGAGTTGGCCATCTGCAGCACAAGCGTCACGCCTTTCTGACTCGACGTCACGCCAAAAATGTTTCGAATACGCTCAAAGATACCGTCCACCGAGACGGATTGCACCACCATCTCAATTTTCCCCTGTTCAAATCGCACGACATCCAAAATATCTGAAATCATCTGCGTTAAGCGATTGCCCGCGTCCCGCGCCATTCCAAGGTACTCCAGCGCCTTGGGAGGGCCGTCCTTGATCTGCCGCTTGAGCAGATCGATGTACCCCATGATGGCGGAAAGCGGCCCGCGAAGGTCATGCGTGATCCCTGAAAGCACTTGCTCCTGGACGTAATCCCACTGTTTACGAAAGGTGATGTCCCGAATGACCACGATATACCCCTGGATCTTCTCGTCCACCTCCACGGCCTCGACCCAGACACGGTAAAGATGCTTGCCATCCGCCCAAGCCACTTCCACTTCCTTTCCCAGGTTCTTCTGCTGGTCGGTAAAGACGGGCTCGGCATAAGGCTCAAGAAAACCGCGCGGGATCTTAACCCCGGAAACCATTTTGTACTCACGTCCGGCTTCCTGCTGCAGAGCGAAAAACACTTTGCCGAGCTCATTGCCCATCTGGAGAGACCCTTGCGCGTTGAAGAAGAGAATCCCTTCGGGGAGGGATTCGATGAGAAGCAAGAGCAATCGTCGCTCCAGTCCGTACTCCTTCGGATAGGCCTCCGCTTTCTTCCACTCGGGCACGAGCCATCGAAGCGAATGAACAATGGGAAGAAGTTCACGAAAGGGGTAGGGCGGCTCCTGCAGAGCAAGTTCTTTCCCGCGGACATACTTCTCGACTCGCTTGGCAAAGTCCGATAAGGCGGCCGCTTCCCGGCCTCGGCGGATCTCTTCGACTGCTTTCCAGGGCAAGGCGCCGAGCCAAATGATGGCGGCCAGGCAGGCCACAAAAAGAAGCGACGGGTAGTAGACCCAGGGTGTCGCTTCCAGCACGACGAGAACCGCGCCCAGCTCGGGATCCACATGAAACGTACCCAGCCATTGCCAGCTGAAACGGCGACGGAGAGGAAACCTGCCGGACCGCTCAGCGCCTGAGGCCCGCTGCAAGAGGCCTGGCATCGACGGATCGATCACGGACCGGTCCCCACCGGTATAGAGGGGTTGCCCTCCCGGGTCAAACATATAACTATGCACGCGCGACCAAGCCGACTCCTCTTTGAGAATTTTCGTCACGCCAGGCGCGCTTTGAATGACGACCAGGGCATAGCGCCGGTCGATGGGAACGGCAGCCGAGACACAAAGATGCGGCTGAAACACCATCATAGGGCCGAATTGCATCTGCTGCGTCTCGGTCGCTCTGAGCTGAGCGATGATCAGACGGGGGTCTGGTCCTGTCTCGAACAGTTTCTTGTAGTCGGGAGAAACCCACTTTTCAAATTCATGGGATTTGACGTTAAACCAATAAGCTCCGATAAAGTCCGGTTGCTGGAAGAGCTCGCGACGGATCTCTTCTTTTCTTAAGCCTTGGAGGTCTTCCAGCCAAATGGTGATGGTCCTACGCTCGGCCACGATGCGCTGCGCGACACGCGCAGCCCACTGTTCATGAACAGAAGAGGCATGCTTTTTGTTTTGAGTAAAATTCCAGACGCCCACCGCCACCATGGAGGCGGCGGCAAGGAAAAGAAGCCCAACAGCGAAGACTCTCGAACGTATCATTCAGCTATGCCAGTCTATCCTGCGAACGTTTAAAAAACAACCAGTTTTGTAAAATCCGGGTATGGCATTCCCCGCCACCCGATTACGGCGCTTGCGCGTTAACTCCCTCGTCCGTACCAGGCTTCAGGAATCAGAGCTTCCTGTGCGTCGCATTATCGCACCTTTTTTTGTTCGGCCTGGCCGGAACGTTCGTTTGCCGATTGGATCGATGCCTGGCCAATACCAACTGTCCATCGATCTCCTGATTCAAGAGGCGAGATCCTTATTTCGCCGAGGGATCTCCTCCGTGCTCCTCTTTGGCATTCCTTCCAGAAAAGACGCGCGCGGACGTGAGGCTTACGCCGCTCGAGGCATCGTTCAGCAGGCGATTCGAGCGCTCAAAGCGGCCCTACCGGAGATGCTTGTGGCCGCGGACCTCTGCTTCTGTGAATACACATCCCATGGCCATTGCGGGATTATCCGAAACGGCGATGTCGACAATGACGCAACCCTGCGCCTGATCGCCCGGACCGCCGTCGCTCAGGCACGCGCAGGGGCGGATGTGATCGCGCCTTCGGGCATGATGGATGGCATGGTGATGACCATCCGTAAAGCTTTGGATCAAAAGGGGTTCCATCAGAAGCTCATCATGAGTTATTCAGCGAAGTATGCCTCCGCGTTCTACGGGCCCTTCCGAGAAGCCGCCGAAAGCGCGCCCCGGTTCGGCAATCGACAGACCTACCAGATGAATCCCGCCAACGCTGAGGAAGCGCTCCGCGAGGTTGCCGAAGATATCGCAGAGGGGGCCGACATCATCATGGTGAAACCCGCGTTAGCTTATCTCGACATCATCCGACGTGTCAAAGAAAGTTTTCACATCCCGATTGCCGCTTACAACGTGTCCGGGGAGTACGCCATGGTCAAAGCGGCCGCCGAGAAGGGATTGATCGACGAGAAGAGGACCGTCACCGAAATTCTCACGGGCATCCGCCGAGCGGGCGCCGATCTCATCATCACCTATCATGCGAAAGACTTACTACTACCTCGAGTGTGACGGACAGATCTTCCTGCTCAAGCGCGGAAAGCGCTGGACGTTTCCATCGCGTCGCCGCGAACTCCCCTGCCGCATCCAGACTTTATTCAGGATGCCGTTCCGGGAAGGGCAGGTCCTCTTCTGCAAGCCGCACTTAAAGCGCCATCCGTTCCATTGGATGCATAAGGACGATGTGATCGGACGAGCGGATGTGGCCCCTGTGGTCCAGCGAGCGGTCAACCGCAGCCTGCCCCGCGCGGCCGCCAAAGTCGCGATCGTGGAAAATGGAAAAGTCCTCATGGTCAAGGCCGCGCGCGGACTCACCCGCGGATATTGGAACCTTCCCGGAGGCTTTGTGGGGTACGGGGAGCACCCTGCGGAATGCGCCCGACGGGAGGCCTATGAGGAGTTAGGGGTCCGGGTCCGGCTCGGACGGCTGCTGGGCGTCTTCAGCGATGTTTTTCGACGCAGCGGCGGTTATATGATCAGTTTTGTTTTTCTCGGCAAGCGTGGAGCGGGAAGGATCGTCTTAGAACGAGAAGAAATTGAATCCTATCAGTGGATGTCTTTGCAGAAGGCGCTGCGATCGACACGGAACCCCTTCGCCAAAGCAGGTCTCCGGGCTTACCTGAGAAGCGAACGTCGAAAATAGAAAACTTAGTGCCGTCATCCCGGCAGGTCGTAAGCCGGGACGCCACACAACAGGCGTCCGACCGCAGTGTGTCGGATCCATCATGTCTTTCCTATCAATCATAGACCCCGGCTTACGACTTGCCGGGGTGACGTCGAGATGATTATCAACAGAAGATCCAGGGTTAACTGTACTTCTTGCGGCGGAAGACGTCCGTCTCGAGGCTCCCTACACAATCCAGAAACACCTTGCCGTCCAAGTGGTCAATCTCGTGCTGAAAGACCATCGCTTCAAACCCGTCCGCTTTGATCTCAAGGACATTGCCTCCCCGGTCCTTGCCATGGACCACCACAGCCGTCGAGCGAAGCACATTGCCCGTATAATCCGGGACGCTTAAACAGCCTTCTCGATGAAGGTGAAGGCCTTCGCGTTTCACAACCCAGGGGTTGAGGACCACCACCCGGCCATGGCGCGTCCCAGGCTTGTCGATCCTCGAAGCGTCGGCGACAAACAGGCGCCAAGGTTTGCCCACTTGATTGGCCGCGATCCCCACACACCGTGGGTGGAAGTACAGGGTGTCGAAAAGGCGATCGATCAATTCTTGCAGGCCAGGGGTGTGAGGTTCGACCAGGTGGGCCCTTGTTTTAAGAAGCGGGTGGGGAACTTGAAGGACGTCGAGTGGCATCACAGCCGCCGCTAGAGGGCAACCGGCTCGATGTCCTGCAGGGAGATTTCGACTTTCAGCTTCTGCCTGAGGTCATCGAGATCAGCGCGCACACCTTCCATATCAGCGGAGGGCGGTGCGGCGAGCTCCAAGAGCATCACATACAACGGTTTCTGCCCCCCTGTTACTTTGGTCTGTAGATCGGTCACGTTGATCTTGTGCTTGGCCAGGGCGCGCGTGATATCCGCCACAATGCCGGGATGATCGATCCCATAGACCGACAAGAGATAGTGAGGCGGTTCCAGGTACTTTCGATGCACATCCGCCGACGTTAGAGGCTTGAGGGAAACGTCCAAACCCATTTGTTTCTTCAGCGCTGCCAAACCTTTGGTTGTCAGGCCACGGTTTTTCGCCGATGGGAAGGAGGCCACGAGCATCATGGCAAACTCCCCCCCCAAACGGGTCATGCTCGCGTCCTCGATATTGGCGCCCCCCTCAAAAAGCACACGGGACACAGCCGCCACAATTCCCGGACGGTCTTTTCCGAAGGCGACGATGAGATAAATAGATGGGGCCATGGTCGATTTAAGGTTCGAGCTCGGTATTCCAGTATACGTTATCGATGAAGCGCTGCCAGGAGGCTTTCATCTTAAAAGGCGCCTTGAGAACGAGCGTCGCGCTCCCCTTCCACCTGGGGCGAGACGGCCGGATGAGAAGTCTCATGTTGACTTCTTCAGGAAGCTTGTCGGCTTTACGCAAATTGCAGGGCACACAGGCCGTCACAATATTATTCCAGTCCGTCTTGCCGCCGCGCGATTTGGGAAGGACATGTTCAAGATTTAGTTCGTGGGTGCTGAACCGTGTGCCGCAGTAACAGCATCGGTACCCGTAATGCTCATAAATATTGCGGCGCGTGAATTTCACCTCGCCCGCGGGCATTTTGTCATAGCGCTGCAGGACGATCACTTCGGGGATGGCAAGCCGGAAGCGAGGTGTTGTGACATAGCCGGAAGGATGATCGTCGATGAGCTGCGAAAGCTCTCGCCAATCCTCAAAATTATAGGTGCGGTATTCTTGGTCAACGACACGGGCGTGGTCTAAGTACACCAGGGAAAGGGCACGCCGCCAATTGGCGATGTGCACAGCGCAGAAATTGCGATTTAAGACCAACACATCAGCAGACATAAACGGCTCGCATTCTAGGCGTTTTTTGAACCTCTTGTCAATTTCGCCTATGGACGACATCCTCTTGTAACATTCATAGGCTAGACTGACATCGTGAAAAAATCAATGGCCTATATAGGGATCCTCGTGCCACTGCTGGCGGGGACTTGTTTCGGGACAACAGAGCAAAGAGCCGTCGTGGATGAGGTCGCCATGGCCTATGTCCCGGGAAATCCATTGATTCATCTTCCTGGGATGCGCTCGAACATTCCAACGGTGCATCGAACGACACCCCCTGCGCTCCCGCGGGCTCTCTTGTCCGAGGTCACAAACGCCCCCAACCCTTTTGATTCGCGGAAACCCGGGCCGGAGGGCCAGACTCGGGTCTCCTACGTCCTGGACCGGGACGCTCCTGTTCGGGTGACGCTCTATGACCTTCTGGGTTTTCGCGTGCGGCGCTGGGAATTCTCACCCGGACAGGAGGGTTCCCGATCCGGAGCGAACTCCTTTCTCTGGGACGGGACCAACGAGGCCGGTCAGAAAGTCTCCAAAGGCGGCTACCTGGCTCAGATTGAAGTTGAGACCCCTCAAGGCATCGCCACCGCCATCCGCAAAATCGGCGTGATTCACTAGTAAAATCCCCGAAAAGTCTTCCCCCAGATGTCATAACGAGGTCTTCTAACCCGAAATCATCCTTTGGAAGAGCTTTATCCTCCGGCCCTGATGCACTTTTCTGTGCCGTCATCCCCCCCGGCCGTAAGGGGGGGATCCATCATTCCTCTTACGACGATGATAGACCCCGGGTCTCCACACACCTGGCGACCCGGCCCGCCGGATGTGTGGAGGGCCGGCTGACGACCGCCGGGGTGACGGCCTAACTAAGCTTTCCCGGCTAATCGTCCAGGGACCGTTATTTCTCCTTCTATTCAAAGAAAAAAACGCTTCGCTCGCCAGAAGGCAGTCCATGACAGTTTCTTCGCCGACATTTAACATAGCGTTTACCTGATCGTCACATCACCGTAACATGCCTCTGATAACCTCAGTGCAAGGAAAGATATATGTTATACGGGAACACGGCATCGCCAGCCTCAAACCTCATGCGACAGGACGCTGTTCAAAGCGTCGTGCATGATCTGCGCACACCTTTAACGGTCATCAAAGGGAATCTCCAGCTCCTCTTAAGCGGCCTGATGGGCTGCCTCAATCCAGAGCAGATGGTCCTCCTGCAGCGCTCTGTGCCTCCCCTGGAAGACCTCATTCTCATGACGGAAAACCTTTTGCAGTCCTCCACGCTCGAGAACAGCGACGTCAAGCTCAACAAGGAACAGACGGACCTCGACAAGCTGCTCGCGGAGACCATCGATTTTTATTCCGCTGCCTTCAAACAACGCGAGATGGCGATTTATCGCGACGGCAACACCTTCGGGAAAAAGCTGATCATCGACACCTTCTGGATGAAGCGCGTTCTGAACAACCTCATCTGGAATGCCTACAAGTTCACGCCGGACCATGGGAAAGTGACCATCGGCGTGGAGCTCCACGGCGACGGTTTGGACCTCGTCGTGCAGGACACCGGCCGCGGCATCCCCAAGGAAGAACTCTCGAAACTGTTTCAAAAGTTCATTCAAGCGGTTCCGACCAAAGACCGCAAGCACGGCACCGGCCTTGGCCTTTGGATCTGCAAGCGGATCCTTGAATTGCATGGCGGCTCCATCCATGTCGAGTCCGAAGAAGGCAAATGGACCCGTTTTACGCTGCACCTGCCAGCCTCCTGCATCCTTTAACCCTCCTGCCGCATCTCAACGCAACTTGCTTCTCCGTCTAAGAAGTTAACATCCCTTAAGACCCCACATTCTCCATTGCGTGCTTTCTACGCGGGAGATAGACTCCCCTCAGTCATGGTCCCGTCCCCAACAGGACTCGAGGGGTCGGGACCATCCCAGCGATGCCCGCCCCCTCAAGGGGCTTATACGGAGGATGGGATGGACAATCAGCAATTTCTGGATGCTGCCTTTAAAAACCTGCCCGGCGGATTGATCTTGATCGACCTCCGCGGCCGGATCCGAGCGATCAATGAGACAGCCGAACTGCTCCTGGGCTTGACCGGAAATGTTTGTGCCGGTGACCATATTAAAACAGCGCTGGACCCATATCCCAAGATCGTCAAAATGCTCTTGAGTACCTGCACCGAGCTGACAGGGGCTTCGCGTCAGGAGCTCGTGACCCAGAGGCCCGATGGCCAATCCATGGTCATCGGCTACAGCACCGTGATCATGAAAAACGCGTCGAGTGAACCCTTTGGCGTCGCCATGACCTTTCAGGACATCACGCGCCTCATTCCTCTTATGGACTCTGAGAAGTTTTTAAATATCGCTCTAAAAAACATGCCGGGCGGCTTGATTTTTGTCGATGTCCAGGGGCGCATACGAGGCGTCAACGAAATGGCGCGAAAGATTCTTGGCCTTAAAAGCGACTTGGAGCCTGGTGAAGCCTGCCATCGGGCGCTCTCGGAACACCCGCAGGTCTACCGGGTGCTGCTGGCCACCTGCGAAAACCTGAATGCCGTGAACCGCCAGGAGATCACCACGCGCAAGCCGGATGGCGAAAAAGTCACGCTGGGCTATGGAACGTTAATTCTCAGAAACCCTCAGGGACAGCCTATCGGCGTCGGGATGACTTTCCAGGACATCACCCGGTATATCCCGCTTCCACTCAAGGCCGAATTCATTCGCATCGTCGACCGCTTCTTTACGCCTTTTGCCCTGAGCCTTGTGGTTTCTTCGCTTTTCCTTGGCTTTGCCGAGGCCAAAACGAAGTGGACAGCGGTGGGTCTGGTCGTCTTTCTGGGGATTTTTAATGAGATGTCGGCTTATCTCGCCAAGAAGAAAGTGGAATGGGCCGTGCCGGTTGGCAATACGCGCCTCGTCACCAATTTTCTGGCCAATGTTCTCTTGGTCTATCTGCTGGGGACATTCTGGGGGCCGATGTGGCTGCTCTTTGTGCTGACGCCCGTGGCGACCGCTCTCTATGCGAGCCAGAAGCGGACGCTCATCACGGCCGCCCTTTCATCGGCGGCTCTCTTAGGAATTTACTGGTCCAGAGGCCTCGAAGGCCCGGTCGGGTGGGGGCAAGCGTCTTTGCATGCCGCTTTCATCATGTTCATCAGTCTCTTCGTGAACTCCATCGCGCGCCTGGTCATGCAAATGAAAAACCCGCAAGCCGTGGCACCTCCCCAGAAGCAGCGCCTTGGCTTGGTTGGTGATCCTTTGGTGAAGGCAGAACCCGCCTCCGATTCCGGAAATAAAATCGCCGCTTAAGACCTTATTTCAGTACCCCGATCACGTTGGAATAATCATCCGTCCACAAGCGGTGCCCTGGCTGATCGAGCAAGAACTTCCATCGCGAATCATGGCTTAAGAGCGCTAAGTCCTTCCGGTCGCGCGCCACAACAATCCAATCGGAAGAAGACTTGAGACCCCGAGCATTGATGATTCGCTCTTCCTGATCTCTTTGCCGGAGTGCCACGCATCGAAGCTTGTGGGCCAGGTTTCCGATCACAGGCGACAGATCCAGATGCCGATTGCTGATGTGATAGAGCAGAAGACCCCCTGGCTTCAATTTCGAAAGATAGAGTTCCATGGCCTCCAGGGTGAGCAAATGGACAGGAATCGCGTCTGATCCAAAGGCATCGATAATCATCATCGAGTAGGCTTCCGATGGAGCCTCCCGCAGGGAAAGACGGGCATCGCCCAGAATCACCTGGAAAGGGACCGGGCTTCGCTTCAGGTAGGTGAAATATTTTGGATGGCGCGCTATGCGCTCGACCGCCGGGTCAATTTCATAAAAAGTCCAAGTCCCTCCCGGTTTTCCGTACTTCACGAGACTCCCCGTCCCGAGCCCTATCGCCGCCGCATCCCTGCCCATTGAGGTCTTCTTATAGGCGCGAAAGACCTGGCCCGCCGGACCATCCGCGTGATAGTAGTCCGCAGGAAAATCCATCATGGCGGGCCGGAGGCTCTGGGAACCGTGCAGGGTGGTCCCATGGATGAGCTGGCGATACTCATAGTCCTTTGTATGCGTGATTTTATAAACGCCAAAAAATGTCCGCTCGCGATGAATCGTGAGCTTCTGTGTGCCTTCGTGAAAGAATGCCACCCAAAATAAGCCCATCACACCCAAGGCCAATCGCAAAGGGCTTCGTATGAAGCTGATGCATGCCGCGATCGCCAGGCCAAACGCGAATCGGCTCTCCACTATCTCAATGAGACCCCACGCGAACGCGACCAGCAGGATAGGGTAGAGAATGTCCTTTCGTCTGGAAGGAATGGCCTCCCAGGACGGATTTCTCTTCACTAAGGCGAAGGCAACGATCAGAATCAGGGGGTATTCCCAAATGCCGGGGAAAATTTGTGGCGCAACAAGAGCATTCGCCAGCCCTCCCAAGGCGCCCCCTAGCGAGATCCAAAGATAGTACTCCGCCAGCAAAGACACGGGAGGCCGCTTCAGAGCAAGCTCCTGGTGGCACAGGAGCGCACCCAGGAAAAAGGCCAGCAAGTGAAGGGGGGCCAGAATTTTCAGTGATCCGATGGCCTCTCCCACCATGGTATAGACGAGGGGCAACAGGACGATGGGAGTCCAACGAATGACAGCCTTTCTGCCCAGTTCGTCATGCCTTCCTGAAAAGGCCCAAATCAAAGTCACTAAATAGATCGCCAAGGGTATGACCCAGAAAAGCGGGATCGAGGCGACGTCTGTGGTCAGATACGTGGTGACGCTGAGCATCCAGCTGGAAGGAACAAAGGCCAGGAGGACCCATCGGAACCGCATCGGCAGCGTCGATCGTAAGGGAGGATCGGTTTGCGGACTTATCCCCTCATTGACAGAAGGCGCTTTGGCTCGAAGGATCGACCACAGGCCGCATAGCCCCACTCCGATCATGAGCGCCACAAATCCCATGCGCCAGCCCGTGTTTTGAGCACGGAGTGCGCTATAGCGCTCGATGAGAAAGGGATAGGACAAGAGGCCCAGCAAACTGCCCGCGTTGCTGGCGCTGTAGAGGAAGTAAGGATCGCGACTGCGCGCGTGATCCGTACGGGAAAACCAACTCTGCAGAAGCGGAGCGGTCGCGGAGATTACAAAGAACGGCGCCCCGATCCAGAGGGCAAGCCTCTGGAGAAGCCAGAGCGTTGGGTTCGCGCCCACCAGAGGGTATAGATCCTTCGAAAAGAGCGCGGGAAGTGCCCAAAGCGCCATGAGCATGAGAAAGCAATGCGCCAGGATCTGTCGACGAACGGACGCCCGGGAGCTCAGGACATAGACATAGGCATAGGCTGCCAGAAGAACCGTCTGAAAGAACACCATGCAGGTGTTCCATACCTGGGGCGATCCTCCCAGAAAAGGAAGGATCATCTTCGCCAGCATGGGCTGCACACAGAAGAGCAAAAAGGCACTGCAGAAGATCGTGAGGGAAAAAAATGCCGTCATGAGATGAATGTGGCGAAATTATAGATCATCGCGCGGCAACAGTCCGGATGGAGAGCCCTGGGAGACCGTGCACGCCCTGGGTCGAGGGGCCTCGAAGGAGCGCTCGGTTGGGGGCAAGCCTCGTTGCATGCCGCGTTGATCATCTTCATGAGTCTTTTCGTGAACTCCATCGCGCGGCTCGTCATGTAAACGAAAAACACGCAAGGAGCGACACCGCGCCAGAAGACGCACTCGACGTTGGCCGTGAGCTCCTCCCCGAACTCGGAATCACCTTCTCGCCCTGACTACAAGATAGCGGCCTATTCCTTGAGCAGAGCGCTCCCAGAATTCTGTCATACCATTGTCATGCCCAAGAGGTAACTTATGTAAAATTCATGAGCCGCATGAAACCTAAGATCCTGGTCATTGAGGACGAAAAAGATATCGTCCGACTCTTAAAATACAACCTTGAGAAGGAAGGCTACAGCGTCCTAACGGCCTTGGACGGACAAGCCGGCCTCGAACTAGCAAGAGAGGAACGCCCTGATCTGCTCATCCTGGACTTGATGCTCCCTCGAATGGACGGCATGCAGGTCTGCCGGGCCCTTCGGAACGAATCCCATGTCCCCATCATCATGCTCACGGCCAAAAAAGAGGAAGTGGACCGCATCTTAGGCCTCGAATTGGGCGCGGATGATTATATGACCAAGCCGTTTAGCGTGCGTGAGCTTCTGGCTCGCGTCAAGACGGTGCTGCGCAGGTCGAAGATGACATCGGAAATCTCCACTTCTTCCATCAAGGCCGGCGCCCTAGAAATTGATTTTTCGCGCTATACCGTGATGGTCAAAGGAAAACCTGTGGCCTTGAGTTCGAAAGAATTTGAGTTCCTGAAAATTCTGGCCCAAGCCCGTGGCAAGGCGCTCACGCGCGACCAGCTACTGGAAAAGGTTTGGGGCCATGACCCCTCCTTTGAAATCGATACTCGCACGATCGATCAGCACATCGCCCGCCTGCGTGATAAGCTGGGATTGGAAGCCAAGCGAGTCATTACCGTCAAGAACGTCGGCTACCGATTTGATACAGAATGAGAATTTCCTTTTTTAAACGCCTCACGGCGAGTTATTTCTTCGTGGTGGTGGTGACCCTGGCCTGCGCAGCCATTCCTTTGTTGCCACTCCTGAAAGCGACCTATCTTCGACACCTCGAGCAATCCCTCGCCACGCAGGTCCGCCTTCTCGCCAAGACGCTTCCCCAGGATCCGCAAGCTTTGACAGAATGGTCCAAATCCGAGGCGGGCCTGACCGGCTGTCGCATTACGGTGATCGGTGCGGATGGAACCGTCCAAGCAGATTCAGAAAAATCAAGGGATGAAGTGCTGCTCATGGACAATCATGCGACGCGGCCCGAGGTTCAGGCTGCCCTCGCTCAAGGACAAGGTCAATCCCTCCGCCACAGCAGGACGCTTCGTCAAGACATGCTTTATGTGGCCCTTCCCTTATCCCAAGGAAAAGGGGTCCTGCGCCTTGCCTTGCCGCTGACCGAAGTCCAGCAGAGGCTTTTTTCATTTCAAAAGAACTTGCTCATGGCGGGCGCCGTCGCGTTCCTCGTTGCGCTGATCGTGGCGTGGATCACCATGAGAAAAATCAGCGAACCGCTCCGAAGCGTGCTGTCCCTGGTCGGATCCGGACCGGGGGATGACCTCGGCCGCTTGGCGAAAACATACAACGAGATGACACGCCGCATTGAAACCAAGGTTCGCGACTTGGCTCTTGAGCGCAGGCAGCAGAACGCTATCCTTTCCGCTCTCGTGGAGAGCATTTTGGCAGTGGACCACCAAGGGCGATTGCTCTTTTTAAACCCGTCGGCACGATCCCTTTTTAATCTGCCAGCTGAAGGGCTCACAGGCCGGCCCTTGGTCGAGGTTCTGAGGCATCGCCCCTTAACAGAACTCGTGGAGCAAGCGCTCCTCGGGAAACCAACGCCAAGCCGGGAGATCACGCTGCATACGCCGCAGGAACGCATCGTCTCGCTGCAAGCAGTCTCTGTCAACTATGGCGAAGGGCAGACAGGCGCCGTGGTGGCGCTCCATGATGTGACGGAATTACGAAAACTCGAAGGTGTCCGGCGGGAGTTTGTCGCCAATGTTTCCCATGAGCTCAAAACACCCCTCACCTCCATTAAGGGTTACGCGGAAACACTCCTCGAGGGGGCGCTCAAGGATCCGAAAAACAGCCATGACTTTACGAAGATCATCCTGGACCATGCGAACAATCTTTCCCGCTTGATTGATGACGTGCTGGATCTCTCGGCGATCGAGGCGGAGCGGGTCAGCTATCTCCTGGAGCCTGTGGCTCCGGCGGAGTCGATCGAACGCATCCTTAAAGCTCTCACCCCGATGGCCAAAGCCAAAAACGTGTCTCTCCATGTCGATCTTCCCAAAACGCTCCCCAAGGTTCTCGCGGACCGCGAAAAATTGGTCCAGATTTTCATGAACCTCCTGGAAAATGCGGTCAAGTTCAATAAATCGGGCGGAGAGGTTTGGGTCAGCGCCGCGGCCCATGACGATCGCTTATCGATACGAATTCGTGACACCGGCAGAGGCATCGCGCCGGATGATTTACCGCGTATTTTTGAACGCTTTTATCGGGGAAACAAAGATCGCTCCCATGAAATTCCTGGGACAGGGCTTGGCCTTGCGATTGTGAAGCACCTGGTCGAGGCCCATAAGGGTGACATTACCGTCAAGAGCACGCTCAACGAAGGCACAATCTTTGAATTGTCGCTTCCGCTGGCTCAAGACCTTCTTTCCCAGAAGTCCGTCTAAGATGATATCGATCCAATCAGACCCCAGGAGGTCGTAAGTATGAAGAAAAGGATGATGGCGTTCCTCATGAGCCTGACGGTTGGCCTCGTCATGACGATCCGACCGGCTTTTGCCGAGGAGGAGGGAGGGGCTTGCCGTGAGGATGTGAAGAAGCTTTGTGGAGACGTCACGCCAGGCGCTGGGGCGATCCATGACTGTATGAAAGCTCATGAGCCTGAGCTTTCCGAACCTTGCAAGCACACGATGGCGAAAGGACAACAGCGGCTTGAAGAAAGGGGGAAGGAACTCCAGGCCGCCTGCCAGGCGGACATCAAGCGCTATTGCGCGAATGTCACCCCTGGCGAAGGCCGCCAAATTGCCTGTTTAAGAGCTTATGACGACAAGATCTCCGCAGGATGTAAAGAAATACTTCGCAAGCCCATGCGCTATGGGAAGCGTTCCCACGGCGGCAAGAAGCATGATGGGAACATCTCCCCGAGTAGCCAGGCGCACGAGGACGATATCGATATGAAATAATCGCCTCACCCGCCATCGCCCATGAATATCCCCGGTCTTTAGGGACCGGGACTTTTCTTCGACAAATACAATAGTCCTTATTTTGGCAAGCTCACACACCCCCAATCCCGTCGCTCCTCTTTGCGCTCTCAACATGTCAATTCGCTGTCACTTCGAATTTACACGCTTGCCATAGGCCGGACATAGCCGAACAACTAGAATCATCCGTATTTCGCTTCCGCTTATTTTCAGCAACGTCCTCGCTGGTTTCTGAGCCGAACGACGACGGAAGTAATCCAAAAATCGGGGGTCAAGATGAAGAGACAAAGGTTAGCTTTGCTGGAGTTTAACGAACTGTGGTATTTGGAAGGGGTCAGGATTCGCCTGGGAGATGAGGTCATCCTGGATGAGCTTTCTTGGAAAATCGTGGCGTGGGGACGATCCCCGGCAAGGAGTCGTACGCCTTTTCTGTGGCTGCACAATGAACTCCGCGGCGTAAAATTATTTTCACCCGCACTCCATAGCCAGTCTTGTGTTCCTGTCTGCGCCAAAGAGACTGACCAGGCCGCGCGCGAGTTGACAGCGGCGTGACAAAATGACCTATCGGTTTCCAAGGCCTTGCAGTCCAAATCTTTTAGACGTTCGACCCATTCCTCCTTTTCCAATGCTCGGCTAGAATCCGAGGAATGAAACTGAATAGCATTCCAGATCCAAGAGCTCCAAGCTGTTACGAATGTTCACTATGATGAGAACCGTTGCAAAGTCCCGTTGCCTCTCACGAAAAGCAGTATCCTTATTGCTCTCGTTTTGCCTCCTCAGCACGGATCCGATCTGGGCAGCCGTTGCCGTCAACTTCCGCCAGGGCCGGGCGCCCGCTCAGCTCGACTTCGCCAGCCAAGCGTTTGACCGTCAGGCACTGGTCTCCCGCCTTGCTGCCAGTGTGTTTCGGCCAGACTCCCTGCGCAACTCCAGGACTCTTGCCACGTTGGTTCTCCTGGGAAGTATCTTTGTCGCCGCGCCCTTCGCCGAGCCGCAAAGCGCTCCATCCAAACGACCTCCGGTCGCTCGCCTGCCCGTTCCGGAGGGGCCGTTCATCCATCGGGAAAACATTCTCCTGACCGAGGAGCAATGGAAAGGAGCCTGGCATCTCGCTCCGGATATGGCTCAAGCCCGGAAGCTTTCCCAACTCCTCCAGCAGGTGATCCATGCCAATCCGAGAGTGAGCGCAAAGTTTTATGAGCATCGCGCGGCGTGGCAAGCCTTGCTCGGGATACAGCTTGGCGAAGATAAATACTTCCAGATGGGCCTGGACCGGCTGCACGCGCCCGGCGTGGCTTTCGTCGGGCCGCAATCCACGATCGGCCAGGCGATCCTTTTCCCCGGTCTTTCTGTGGCGTCTCCGAAAAGACAGACACAGATTCTGGGCAGCACCGCCGAGGACGAGGGCGGCGGCAGGAGCTTCTGGCGCCGATTGGCCGATGGCGCCATGAAAATCCTCTCCGGGGTGCAGTGGGTGTCCAAGAACACGGTCGAAGCCGAATACCTGCGCGAACATGCGCAAGCTTTTGAGATCTACAAAGCCTATGCCGATCTGGCCCAGACCGTTCAAGAGGCGCATGCGGACGCCCTGCGGTCCGCGCTGGCTTACCGCATCGAGGCCGAACGCCTGCGAGAAATGGGCTACGAGGCCGGGATCAGCCGATTCGTCGAAAATCGCGAAAAGGGATCCGTCTCTCAGGAAGGGAGAAGCCCGGCCCGGCTCTTGGAATTGGCACGGGATGCCGAAAAATCTGCCGCCGATCTGGCATCCGCGCACGGCGCTCTGGAGCGGCTCCGTGTGCGCTGGCTCGGGGCAGTGGCGGATTCCGAGCAAGCGCTGGCAGGGGCGGCCGCCAGCCCGCTCCATCCTGAAAGGGTCTCCTGGAGGATGGACGCCAGCCTGCTGGAGCGATCAGGCCTCGTCCCGGGGGTTCTGAGAGAGGAAGGTGCTCCCTTCAATGTCCCCCATCTGTCCACTTTGCCTTCCCATCAGGCGATCCAGGCGGCCGAGGCGGCCTACCATCCCCCCGCTTTGGACGGATTTCCACCGGGCACGACGGGTTCCGAAACCGACGGGATCCCCCCGACGGAGGCCGATCTCGACCGAATCTTCTCCCCTGTACCCGCCGATAGGCCACTGGGGAAGTCCCCGCTGGAGCGACGGCTGGAGCTGCAGAAGGAAATGCTCGAAGTCGTTACCAAACGGCTTCTGGAGTTGAAGAAAGAGCCCACATGGCGAGCCGGTGTTCACCTGTCGCTGGGCAGCCTCCCTTTCATTGCGTCTTTGTTGAATTACGATGTCCAGGTGCCCGACAGGTCCACCCGGCGCAGCCTGGACGAATGGATCGTCGAGGCCTCCCTTCGGCAGAGGGTGATCGACGATCAGATCCAAGAGGAGCGAGCCCGGGTGCGGGGAGAGTTTCTGTTAGCCCGAGCGCAACGGCAAAATGCCTGGGTGCAGCTGGCCGCCACACGCAATCGGATCGCACTGGCGGAACGGCAATGGCTTGCGGCGGTTCAGGCTGATACCCGGAGGGTGGCCGCCGATCGCGACCTGCTTTGGCTGAGGCTCCAGCAATTAAGGCAAGAATATATGCGGCATCTCGAAGCGGCTCACGCCGCGGCCCGATTGATGGAGCTTTATACGATGGAGTACCAGGACGAATTGCAGGCCGCGCTCGCGGAGCATTACATGGCGGTCATCGCGCGGATCGATCCTTCCTCCCCTTCGACACCCAACCCGGTGAACCCGCCGGGGCCGCAGGCTCCGACACCCGTAAAAAAATCTGCCGCACGCACCATCCGTTGGATTCTGCCCCCGACCCTGATGACGGTCCTGGGCATGATTTTCCCCTCCGCGGCTTCCGCGCACACATTTTCCGCTCACCCCGTCGCGGCGGCGGCCAAGGTCGCAGGCCAAGTCATGAACGGAGGCCCCCTGGCGGACATCGCCCAGAAGGTCGCGGTCGATGTCACGGTGGGCCACTATCAAACAGGCCATTCGGCGAATACGCTGTGGGGTATCGCGGTCGATATTCTCAAGAAGCAGCATCCTGGGAAAGCGCTCTCGGGACGGGAAATCAACGATCTCGTAGCGTCCATCACTCAAGAAAATGGGATTTCGAATCCCGACCTTATTCAACCGGGCGCGCTGCATGTGGGGTCTTACGACCCCGAGATCGCCCGCGGCCTTGATCCCAGCTTCTCTGCCGGACCGTCCGCTCCCGCGGCCGTGCCCCAGCCTGCCGCGGCAACCCCGGTTTCTCAAGCGGGCGTGCCCCCCTCGTTTGCCGAGGCCCCCTCTGTGTCGCCTCCCATGACCCAGCTCCCCGTAAGCAATGTTTCTCCGCCTCCGGCTGTTTCCATGCAACCGCAGCCGTCGGATGCAGGTTTCGACACGACGGGATCCGGCTCGATCTTTTCCAACTGGACGGAAGCCATCCATCACATGAGCGGCTGGATCTTCCAGGACGCCTGGCATATGGCCCTCGTGGCCGGCGGGATTTTCTTGCTGGTCGTGGCGGTTTTAGCGATCCGGCATTATTGGAAATCAGGCAAAATCCCACGTGAAGCAGCGCCTGCAAGCCATCCCAACGGGAACTCCAAGAACGGCAAGAACCTCTTACCATGGATTCTCATTCCTCTAACAGCTGCTGTGCTGATTCGCAGCACCCTGAACGTTATTCCGTGGATGAGTTATGTGGCAATTCTGGCGGCGCATCCTCGATGGCTTCAAGGCGCGGCTATGGTGTTGGGCGCCGCCTCTTTCATAAGCCTCGTTCCGACCCTGGGTGTTGGAAACAGGCGGAGGCTCTACGGCCTGGGGGTCGCCAGCGTGGTCAGTTGGGTGTGTTCTCCCATGCCTTGGCTGTCTCTGGTGCCTCTCTTTGTCATGTTATGGGGATCCATCGAATTCCTCGGCCGGACCCCCGTGAGCCGTGACCGGCGGTGGTTCCTGGGCGCCGCGGGACTTGCCGCGCTCTCCTTCCTGCTCCCCTTTCGGGGTCAGGAGGCCGCGGCGACCTCCCCGGAGCCGCCTGGTCGCGCCGAACCACAGACTTTGCGACAGATGGCGTCCGTGAATAACGGAGTCGGTGTCCAGCCGGTGCGAATTCCTGTGACCTGGGCGCCCCCGGAAGCGGGCGTCGTCACACAGGTCAAGCTCCACCGTTCCGAAACTTTCCAGAAGGGCGGGCCGCGTCTGTTTGTCGCCTACGACCCGTTGGACGCTTCGCTTCACCGTCGTTTGGAACAAGTCAGCCGGAACTTGCGTGATCTGGACGGAACCGACGTCGTGGCCTCGGGGCGCCTTCGCTCCGCGGCCGATCCGCACGCGGACGCTCTCATCCGTGTTCGCGCCAATCCGGAGTCGTCCGTGGATCACGCGATCCACCTCGTCCTGAACGAAATCGAAGGCCTCCACGAACGCTATCTTAATGCCAGGGCCCTGTCCGCCCAGACGGCGGCCGAGACCGGGCAACCGGCGGAATCCTTCGAGGAACAGAGTCTGCGGCACACCCTTCGCGAGCGCGGCCTGCATTTGAACGCTTTGCTCCTGAAACGGGAGCAGCGCAACATCCCGTTCAATCCCGAGCTTTTGGACGCGAATCAAAAGGTTGGCGGGAAGGGGGCCGTTTCAACAATCCATATTCTTCTGGAAGCGGGAGTCCTCACGGAGGGGACCGACCTGAAAGCCGGCGTCCCCGTCGCTTTGTTTACTCAAGAATTCCCCAATCATCGGCATCTGCAGTTGAGGCTGACCCCCCTGGACGCGTTCGCCTTGGAGCAGGCCTGGCAGCGATCCAAGGAAACGACCTTTCTGCATATTGTGGGACCTGATCAAAATGAACTTCCTATCCCGTTGAAGGATATCGTCGAATTCGTGCGGCCGGGTGACCCCAATTTCGTGCAGGAAACGAGACGGGAAAACTACAGTGGGCCCGAGCTGACGAACCCCGCCATGGGACGAGATGCCATCCTGTCCGTCGAGCTGATTGTTCGGGTTCCCAACGATGATTTGGGATCCGGGGCCTATCAATTCAGGGGTCTCCACGACGACAAGGGTAACCGCCTGATCGAAACCCCGCAAAATGTGACCCTCGGCTATGCCACGATCCTTCCGGGAAACCCTACGCACCCGCCGTATTCCGCCCTTCTCCGGCCCCTCCAGGAGCAGTATGAAGCGACCGCCCGCTTGGAAGTGAGCCTGCGGACGCTCAAGGCCAGCGTGGAGCAGCACCGGCAAGCCTATCCGCAGAGTGAATGGGGGGTGGAATTCCTGGAAAGATTGAACGCGCAGCTGGGACGGCTGGAAACCCGGAAAGCGGAACTTTCGCGCAGCATCCAAAACGTCGAGCAATCGGGAGGATCGGCGAAGGGAAGCCGGGTGCAGCCCGCTGAGTCGTTCCGCTACAACCATTACCCCCTTGCCCGGCGGCATCCGAATTACCCGGGTGAAGACGCGCTCGTTCCGCTCGGGCCCAACGTCCGCGTGCGCGTTTCCTTTTACGCACAGGCTCAGAACCTATCCCTCAAAGATAAAGTCGGCGTGCGGTCCGCGGCGCTCCCGGTACCGGTGGATTTCGAGATTGTGGGCAGCAAGAGCCTGGATCGGCTCTACGATCTCTATGAATTTCAGGCGGAACGGACCCTGCCTCTGGCCGAGGCGCAAAAGCTGTTTCCACCGGGTCTGCCGATGACGCGTTCGCTGGTGCGGATCGACCTCGGCCGTTCGGGCGCCCGATCGTCTCTCTATCGTCTGATCGGACGCCTGATCGGAGCGCCGACTCCCTCCGAAGGTCTTCTCGCCGGATCGCAGCTCAAGGGAGGCCGGTTGACGGTGGCCGCCGCGGTCACACTGGGGTTGTCCCTGGCCAGCTATGCCGCCGGCGGGGGGTGGCACGCCGGGTCTTTGGCCGCAGGCTACGCCTTAAGCGTAGGGGTTCATGAACTGGGACACGGACTGACGGCGTGGCGACAGGGGCGATGGGCTGTTCCGTGGCTGAGCATTCGTTCCGGCCAGCGAGGGATCACCTGGTGGGAACGTCGGTCGAACCAATGGCGCATCCTGATCAATCCGGAGGTTCGGCGGGCCGGTCCACTCTTCAGCGACTGGGTGCTGCGCCTGAGCATTCCATTTCTCTTTGTCTTATTGATTTATCCCAGCGCCCCGTTCGTCGCATTGGCGGTTTCGGGACTGGCGGCGAGCGCCATTTTCCGAAAGGCAGACTACTCGTCCCCCCTGCCCGCCGGGGATGGCTCAGTCTCGGGAACGTTCCAGATGCCGCTTCCGAGCGATCTCGAGGAGGTGCCTCAGCCCTCGGGGCTGGCAGTCGTTTCGCAGCCCGCACCGTCCACCCGGCAGAGTGCGAATCAATTGGAGCAGTTCGCGCGTGCTCTCAAGACCACCACCTTGGAATACGAGGTCTATTGGCATCAGGGCCAGCAACGGTCCTATCTCACCCCCGTACAGAAAATGACTTCTCTCTGGAAGAAAAAGATCAAATTGACTGAAAGAATGAGACTTTACCGGCGCTTCCAGCGAAACGGCGTGAGCCGATGGCAAGCCTTCCTTCTGGACGAGCATTACCAGATGCCGACCCAGGAAGCGGCGGCGGGGTCCAAGACGCGCACCTTTTTCTGGGTCCTGGTCATCCTCGGCGGTATGGTGGGCTTGTGGCTGCGTTCTCCTGCGGATACGCGCGAGGAGGCGCTCCGCGTTTTCTTGACGCACCCGATGATGGCGCCTTTCCTCAGCAACCCGCTGGCCGGCGCCGCCGCGTTCGCTTTCGGGTTTCTGATCGCGGGGTGGCTGGTCATCGCCATCGCGGAAGGTTGGGGCAAACTGATCGCCACGACCTGGTGGAATCTTTATCATCGGTTTTTCCTGCAAACTCTTTTGGGAGGCAACAGCAAGAATCTGTTTGAAGCCCAAACAGGACGAAACGCGATGGCCGAGCTCAAAAGAATTTATGAATCAACCGTGCTTTATCCTAACAACAAGCTGGAGTACGAGCCGTTTATGGAAGCCTATTTCGGTTTTGCCCGTCAGATTGCAGACGCCGCTCACCGCCAACTGGTCGCCGCCGACGCGGACGCGGCGAAAGCGGCCCCCAACGGGGTTTATCCGTTATCCGATAAGACGCGAACGTTCCTTAACGCCTTTCGCGTTCAACTTCGCCGAAGCCGGTCACTCCACTTTCCCATTTATCCCAGCACGCCGAGGCCCCTCGCGGCAGACGAAGAGCATTTCAAAATGCTCCGCGAGAAAAAGAATATTGACGTAGAGGCCCTGACCAAGGAGCAGCGGTATGAGCACCTGGAATGGGCCAGGGCGGAAGAAGCCAAATCCCTTATGCTGGACTTTCCTTCCCATACCTTGATCGCACTTCTGCGTTCCGGCAACGCGGAAATGATCGCGAACATCAATGGAATGGAGAACGCGGGCCTTGTTCGGCAGGCCCTCGATGCGCTGCAGGAACGGCTTCCCAGCTTGGACCCGGACGCTTTCGGTGGATTCCGCGCGCAGGAAAGGGCGGGCGAGGTTTTCGATCTCTTGCATTATGTCTTTGAAGGATTGCACGATCCTTTCTGGCGTAAGCAAATCATCCGGTACTGGGAACTCGCGGTCGGTCCTTATGAACAGGCGACCTGGACGGAGTTCCTCGAAAAGCTCCCCGATTTACTCAGCACAACAGATGTCAAGACGGGAAACAAAAAAAACCCTGAGGCGTTGGCCGGTGATCACAATATTGTCAGGACCGTCGGCTATGCCTTGACCCTGCGCGGGACCAAGGAGTGGGTCGAGGCTTCTGCCGCCTTGCTGAAAGACCTTCGGGAGTGGAGACCTCATACGCCGGAGGTGACCTTAAGGGATCGATATAACCGGAATGAGCAGGGACAGCCAACCACCAGCGTTCTGCAGCTGAAGATGGCCTATGAGAAAGGGTATGACTTGCTTTCGGAGTTGATCAGCTGGTTCCCGGGGGAACCGATTCTCGGCGACCGCGATGTGTATCTGACCTGTGAAAACACCGTCAATTTCCGGCAGGCTACCCGGGAAATCGGGTTCTGGCTGCAATTGACGCGCGGCCGCGTGATCATGGTGGATGCGGGCAAAACCCATCCAAAGTTTTTCTCCTTCTTGAAAGACAATATCCCGGGGCGTCTTCCAAGGAGGTTTGCCCATCGAGTCCGTTTTATGGCTCTGGAGGATATGAATCCCCATTCCAAAATCATGCGCGATCGAGACGCCTTCATCGTCTCCTCGGCCACCCCTGGGGATTGGCTTTTTCTTCGGCAGGCCGCCGGGACGCGGGTGCATGTCCCCAGCGAATTCCTCAATCCCATGGCGGCCCTTGTGGGGATCCGTGAATTGAGCCAGCCGCCGGTGGAAGCCCTTATCAAGGCCAAGCAGCAAGCCCTGGGTGAGGAATTTCAGCCTTTGATGCAGCGCCGCCGCGCGCTGGAGCAGGAGCTCGGGAACGGATGGCGGGAACTGACAAGGACGGGGTTGGACTTTGTGACAGCGCCCCCCGAGGGTCCCTGGCTTCTCGGCCGTCTTTGGAAGCTCCTGCGCCGGGGGCTGCCCCTCAAACGGTTGGAATCGGACCTGGAGGCGAAAAGAGAGGAACTTAACCGGATCAAAGCCTCCCAAAATGATCTGTCGCGAAAGTTCTATGAACTCGAGCGCCTTAAACGGGAAATGGTTAACCTTGATTATTTTTTGGGCGACATCGGGATCCGCACGGGATCCTATACGGAGGGCGAAGGGGCCACCCCCCCAACGATCGATCCCGATCACATTCTAGACGGTCGTTTCAGTCTGAAAGATCTCTTTACTCTGCACCCAAGAAGCCCCGCCGGTGAATCCGGTTTGCGGGAGCCACCTCCCAGCGGCGGTCTGGGAGCGAGCGCCCCGTCTTTTCCCCCTCCTTCCGGGCCTGATCAGCAACACATTAGACCGCTTCGGCGTGGGCTCCTGGCCAGCGCCTAGTACGAGAGGGCACAAGCCTTTCCCCGCAGCGTCACCCCGTCGTCATCCAGGTTTTACTTGTCTGTTATGGGTTATTTTCAGTTCACCTTTTAAAATCAATGTGAAAGGGAGGGCACTTACATAACGGGAGGACCCATTTGAACGCACAGACGTTGCCCCTTACAGATCTGCAAAGACCTCTGGAGGTCATTCATCCTGCCGACTTTCCACCACTGAATCCAATCCAGTATCCTATTTATGATAAGGTTCACGCCTATAACAGTATCCCCGACAGTCTCAAGGCCGAAGGTCTTTACTTCTATATGCGGAAGCTGGAGTCTTCCTCCGATGCGCATATTTTCGTAAACAGTCAGAAGATGCTGATGTTCGGCTCGAATAACTATTTAGGTCTAACCAACCACCCCCGTGTCAAAGCTGCCGCCATAAAAGCCATCGAAAAATTCGGCGTCGGCGCCGGGTCCGTCCGACTCCTGGGAGGCACCTTTGGGATCCATGAAGAATTGGAAGCCCGCCTGGCCCAATTTAAAGGCACAGAAGCCGCTATCGCTTATAGCTCTGGGTATGTTTCCAACCTAGCGACGGTCTCCACTTTCTTAAACCGGACAACGGACATTGCTGTCATTGACGAGCGTATTCATGCGAGCCTTCTGGACGGGCTACGGTTTTCGAAAATGCCCTTTCGTGTCTTTAACCACAATGACATGGCCGATTTAGAAACGAAACTGCGTGAGGCCTCAGGCCAAGGCAACCTGATCATCATTGTGGATGGGGTCTACAGCATGGATGGGGATATCTGCAACCTGCCGGAGATTTATCGCTTGGCGAGAAAATACAAGTCGCTCGTCATGATTGATGAGGCTCATTCCACCGGTGTCCTGGGAGCAAGGGGTCGCGGGACACCGGAACATTTTGGCCTCCACGGCCAGATCGATATTGTCATGGGGACTCTGAGTAAAGGACTGGGCGGACTTGGAGGCTTTGCGGCGGGACCCAAAGATCTCATCACGTTTCTCAAACACACGGCGCGTGGTTTCGTTTTTAGCGCCGCTCTGCCGCCCGCAACCTGCGCCTCCTTGATTACGGCGATGGATGTGATTGAGTCGGAACCGGAGTGGCTTATCCGGTTATGGGAAAACACCCATTTATTACGCCAAGGTCTCCAGAGCATGGGGTTCGATACAGGGGAGAGTGAAACACCCATTATCCCCGTGATCGTGGGCGACGAACTCAAGGCTTATCAATTGACGAGGGCGCTGCATCTTTACGGCATCTACGTGAGCCCCGTTGCTTTTCCTGCAGTCAAGAAGGGGATGGCACGGATACGGGTGAGCGTCATGGCCACACATACGTGCGATGACATCCTCCAAGCGCTGGATGCCTTCAAAAAAGCAAAGGATTTGATATGTCTCGAATCCACTCCCAGCGCCGCTTAGGTCGTCACATACCCGTCATTCAGGTTTTACCTAGCAACTATAGATCTTGAAACCCAGGCCGCTTAAAATGAGACGAATGAAAATACATAAATGCAAGGAGGTCACTGGCATGGTGACAACAATACCCCCGCTGGCGCTCGTATGGGCAGCCCGCGAACGGGATGAAAGATGTACAGGTATACAAGAGAATCGGAAAGAATACGTGCGCGCCGCTGTCCAGCGCCAGATCGAGATCTTAAACGGCGTCATGGACGAGCTGGACTTGGGCGACCTCGAAGAGGGCGCCCTGCGCTGCCAGCTGGGACTCATTGAAACAAGCCTGAAGAAACTACGAGAGGCTGCCTAGCCAAGCGCGCTACAAAGGAGGGGCTGGTTTCGGGTCCCACCGATTTGGTCAAGCAAGGATTCAGTGACATGAAAAAAGGGGAATCGAGGGGTAGTAACACTATTGACGGGCGGCACCCTTTTCCCCTTTTCGCGGGTGCCGCCCGTCATTCTCATCATAGGTAAATAATGGGAAGAAACGACGTCCGAACTAACTCGGACAAAAAAAGGAGAAACCAGAAAATGAACTTAATGAGCAGAATCAAATCCTATAAATGGGTCATCCTGGGCGCCATGTTTGTGGCTGTCCAAAGCGTTGGCTCTTTATACGGAGCAGCCATGGAGGGCTCCACGAGCAGCACGAATAAGTTGACGTTTGGCGGCGATTTGCGTCTTCGTCAGGAGTCTTTTCTGATTCCCGGTGCGGATGACCGTCACCGGCAGAGAATGCGGCTTCGTTTTGGCGTCAAAGCGGAGATGGACAAATGGATGGCCACCTTCCGCCTGGCTTCCGGAACGGGAGAGCAGACTTCGACCAATCAAACCTTCAGCAATGGCTGGAATCAAAAAAATATCTACATCGATCAGGCTTATGTGACTTATAAGGGTGGGGATTTGTTCAAGGTCCATGCCGGAAAGCAAGAAAATCCCTTCTGGCGCCTCTATTCCAGTGATCTGATTTGGGACGGAGACCTGAACCCCGAGGGATTTTCAGAACAAGCCTCCTATGACGTCAATGATATTGTGAACGTCTTTGGTAACTTCATGCAGGCTCCCGTCAATGAAATAAGCACCAGCAAGAAAGACCCATGGCTCTTTGGAAACCAAATTGGGGTACGAACCAAACTCGGAGGAGGAGTGCGCTGGAATTTGGCTGTGGCCAACTACAACGTGACCAACGAGACCCAGAGCGTTCTGCACTCAACGGGAGCGTTCGATTCCACCGTCATTCAGGGCGACAACACCCGCGTCAACGGGCAGGGAACTCGACTGGCCGGTGAGTTTAATATGCTGCACCTGATGACCGAAGTTGGTTTCCAGGCCCTGGTTCCGATGCGCGTGCAGGCGGACTTCGTTCGAAATGTCGATTCGAAGAGGGCCAATGGTTTCGATACGGGTTATCAATTCGGCCTCATCGTGGGAAGCGCCAAGACCGCGGGCCAGACGGAAGGCGGCGTCTTCCATAAGTATTCCGAAGCCAATGCCACCCTCTCGGACTTCGCAGACTCGGACTGGGGCAACGGGGGAACCAACCGCAAGGGTTACATCTTCTGGCTGGCGCACGCCTTCACGGATTTCTTCACTCTCCAGACCAAGTATTTCATCACGGAGAGGACCAATCCGTTCATCAACACCAGCTACCCCTATGCGGCTTCCACCACGCATCGACCCGCCAATATCAATCGGCTCCAAATCGATGCGGTCTTTAAATTCTAATGAGCACAACTTTGAAAAGGAGAAATACGATGAGAATAGAACAGTGGCTCAGAAGCTTGCTCTGCGCAGCCTTCGTGGCTCCCTTGGGGATCTCACCAAGCTCCGCCGAGAGTCCCATCATTAAAATAGACGGCTCCAGTACGGTGTACCCCATCACGGAAGCGGTCGCGGAGGAATTCCTGAAAGCAAACCCCGGCACCAAGGTGACCGTGGGAATATCGGGAACGGGAGGCGGCTTCAAGAAGTTCTGTCGGGGTGAAATCGACATTTCGGACGCGTCGCGGCCCATTTCCAAGAAGGAGATGGATGGATGCTGGGAGAGCGGTATTCAATACATTGAACTGCCTGTTGCTTATGATGCTCTAACAGTCGTCACGAGCAAACAGAACACCTTCCTTGACTCCATAACCGTCGCCGAGCTCAAGCGAATGTGGGAACCGACCGCTCAGGGAGCCGTGAGCAAGTGGAGCGACGTCAAAGCCTCCTGGCCGAATCAGAAGCTGTCTCTCTTTGGCCCCGGATCGGACTCTGGCACCTTTGATTACTTCACCGAAGCCATCAATGGGAAATCGAAAGCCAGCCGAGGCGATTATACGGCAAGCGAAGATGATAACGTGCTCGTCCAAGGCGTGGCGAAGGACCCCCACGCTCTGGGTTACTTCGGGTTTGCCTACTACATTGAAAATCAGGACAAACTGAAGGCCCTCAAAGTGGACGGCGGCAAGGGGGCCGTGGAACCTTCCATGGCTAACGTCGATAACGGGACCTACGCGCCTCTGTCTCGGCCTATCTTCATCTACGTGAGCAAGAAGTCGCTGACGAAGCCAGAAGTGAAACAGTTTGTCGAGTTCTACCTCCAGAACGCCAAACGACTCGTCAAAGAAGTGAAATATGTCCCTCTGGATGAGAAGGCGTATCAGAAAATCCAGTCCCGAGCCCAAGAGGGAAAGACCGGCACCGCCTTTGGCGGCAAGAATGCCGTGGGGCTGAATATCCACGAGATTCTAGCCAAGCGGCTCGTGAGCTGAACGTTCCATGGCTGACTCCATCGTGATGGAGAAGCCCGTTACACCCTCTTCTCTGGCGCGCCGGACGACACCGCCCGGCGCGCCTCTGAAGGTGGATCTTCCCGTCCGCCCACCTTTGAGACGCAGGCATAGCCGCGCTCAACAAATACGCGAACGATTGATTGAAGTGGCTTTGCTCTTGGCAGCGGCTTCATCGATCTTTGTCACCATAGGAATTGTTGGGATTTTGCTGACAGAGTCCATGCGGTTTTTTCGCCAGGTCTCCATTGTGGAGTTCCTCACCGACACTCAGTGGACGCCGCTCTTCAGCGAGCCGCACTACGGCATTCTTCCCCTTCTGTCCGGGACTCTGGTGACAGCAGGCATCGCCCTGCTCTTCTCCATTCCCGTTGGGACGATCGCGGCAATTTACTTGAGCGAATATGCCCCGCCCAAACTTCGCGAAGTGACCAAGCCCTTTCTAGAACTTCTGAGCGCTGTGCCCACGGTGGTGTTCGGTTATTTTGCGCTCCTCTTTGTGACACCGCTCCTCCAGAAGATGATCCCGGGGCTGCCCAGTTTCAATATGCTGAGCGCCGGCCTTGTTCTCGGCGTGATGATCATTCCTTACGTCAGTTCGATGAGCGAGGACGCGATGAAATCGGTCCCGATGGACTTGAGAGAGGCCTCCTATGCGGTCGGAGCGACCAAGTTCCAGACTGCCTTGCGCGTCGTGGTCCCCGCAGCGGCCTCGGGCATCTCATCGGCCTACGTGCTGGCGTTTTCGCGCGCCATCGGAGAAACCATGGTGGTGGCGATCGCGGCCGGCATGCAGCCGCAACTGACCTGGAACCCCATGGAACAGGCCGCGACGATCACGGCCTACATTGTCCAGGTCGCACTGGGAGATTTGCCGCATGGAAGCGTGGGGTATCAAACCATTTTCGTCGCCGGCCTCACGCTGATGTTGATGACCCTCGTCTTCAACATTATTGGGTTTTTGCTCAAGCGCCGTTATCGGGAAGTGTATTGATGAAAGACCTTCGCGTCGGCATCTCACGAAGAAAGCGGTGGGACAAGGCCTTTTCTTTTCTCGGACTCATTTGTCTCCTGGTGTGCCTGGTGACCTTAATGGCGCTTCTAATCAATCTGGCCATGGACGGCTTCCCGAGACTTTCCCTTAAGTTCTTCTTTTCCTACCCGTCGCGTTTTGCCAACAAAGCCGGAATCTTGTCGGCCTGGGTGGGGACGCTCGTGGTGATGCTCGTGACCGCTTTGAGCGCTGTTCCTCTGGGGGTCGCCGCCGGGCTTTATCTCGAAGAATATGCTCGCAAGAACTGGCTCACCCACGTGATTGAGATCAATATCGCCAATCTCGCCGGCGTTCCGTCTATCGTCTATGGCCTGATGGCTTTAGGGCTCTTTGTATACCAATTCCGGCTTGGGCAAAGCGTCATCACGGCAGGCTTGACGCTTGCGCTCTTGATTCTTCCCATTGTCATTATCGCGACGCGCGAAGCGGTTCGCGCTATCCCTGGCAGTATCCGGGAAGCCGCCTACGCCCTCGGCGCGACCCGGTGGCAAACCCTCAAGCATCATGTACTCCCCTACTCATCGGGTGGCATCCTCACGGGCGTCATCATCGGCCTGTCTCGTGCCATAGGGGAGAGCGCGCCCCTGATCACCATCGGCGCCCTGACCTACATCGCCTTTCTGCCGCCTTCGCCCATTCAAGGGCAGTTCCCTTTTCTTTCGTTCGAGTGGCTCCGCTCACCTTACACCGTTTTGCCCATACAGATTTTTAACTGGGTGTCACGACCACAGGCGTCTTTTCATTTAAACGCAGCGGCCGCAGGCCTGGTGGTCATGGCGATGACGCTGCTCATGAACGGCATGGCCATTTATTTGCGCTATCGCACGCGGAGGAATATCAAATGGTAGGAACAGAACGTCTGGAGAGACCGGCGACCACCCCAACGAGCATCAAGGCCGAAGTGAGAGACTTTAGTTTCCATTACGGCAACTACCAAGCCTTAAAAAACCTATCGGTCACCATCACCGAAAAGAAAGTGACCGCCTTGATCGGACCTTCCGGATGCGGCAAAACAACATTCCTGCGCTGCTTCAACCGGATGCATGATCTCTACCCTGGCAACCGATACGAGGGAGAAATCATTCTCCATCCCGATAATGTGAATCTGGTAGGGCCTGAGGTTGATCCCATCGAGGTTCGCATGCGCGCCAGCATGGTCTTCCAAAAGCCGAATCCTTTTCCCAAAACCATACATGAGAACGTCGCCTATGGCGTTAGGATCAGAGAGTCTATGCCTAAAATGGAGCTGGATGACCGTGTTGAGAAAGCGCTCGTCGACGCAGCCTTGTGGGACGAGGTCAAAGACCGTCTGTACCAGCAGGCGTTCGCGCTTTCCGGGGGACAGCAGCAGCGGCTCTGTATCGCGCGCGCCCTGGCGACAGACCCGGAGATCCTCCTTTTTGATGAGCCGACCTCCGCCCTAGACCCGATCGCGACAGCCAAGATCGAAGAACTGATCAGTGAGCTTAAAAAGAAGGTCACAATCCTCATCGTCACGCACAATATGCAACAAGCAGGGCGAATCTCCGACTACACCGGCTTCATGTACCTGGGGGGGCTCGCCGAATTCGACCGGACGGAAAAGATTTTCACAAACCCTTCTAACCCACTTACCGAAGATTACATCACAGGGAGGTTCGGATAATGGAACGACATTTTGACCAGGATTTACAGCAGGTTAAAGAGCGCATCCTTTCGATGGGGAGCCTGACGGAGACCATGATCCATATCGCCATCAAAGCTCTGACCGAGCGCAAGCGCGAACTGACCCGAACCGTATACCGGCAGGAAGAGGACGTCAACAAACTCCAGATTGAGATCGATGAGCGGTGCCTCCGGATGATCGCCCTCCACCAGCCCGCGGCGTCTGATCTCCGGTTTATCACCGCCGCGATGAAAATCAATTCGGACCTCGAACGAATCGGCGATCAAGCGGTCAATATCAGCCAGACAACAGAATATCTCTTGGAAGAGCCACCGCTGAAGCCCCTGATCGATGTCCCGCGCATGGCACAAATCGCCAGCGCCATGTTGAAAGACGCTCTGGACTCGTTTGTTAATCGGGATGAGAATCTCGCTCGTTCGGTTCTGGTCCGCGACGATCAGGTGGACGATCTCAAGCTGCAAGTCTTTCGGGAACTCTTGACCTATATGATCTCAGACCCAACCACCATCAAGCGCGCGATTGATCTCATCCTGATTTCGCGAAACCTGGAACGCATCGCCGACCATGCCACGAACATCGCTGAGGACGTTGTCTTTGTGATTGCAGGAAAAGATATCCGCCACCATGCGGAGAGTCAAGTTGCTCTCCCGACTCCCTAGCGCCTCGACCGACTCTCCCGAACCCGCGACCGCAGCCCTTCATCACTAACCGGAAAAGTTCTGTTGAACGTTCTTTATCGACTGAGACGTCGGGACTTTTTTGTACCGTCATCCCCCCCGGTCGTAAGGGGGGGATCCATCATATTTTTACGTCGATGATAGACCCCGGCTAACAATCCGCCGGGGTGACGGCAACTGCAGTTTCCCGGCTAAGAGTCTGCATTCTGTTCTGACCACATCCAACACGCGCTGAACAATGGCACCCCCGAGAGAGGATCTTGTACCATGTCATACGGTTGTCACGTACTTGTCATCTTGATGTCACCGACCGCAACTACAATGGGAAAAAGGGGGACGTTATGAGACTATGTTGTCTTTCAAAATGGCAGCCCCACGGGCAGAGCCCGTGGCATCTTTTTATGACCGCCTTCGCCAAGGCTACGGCGGACATCCGCCGAAGCATTCCCCCACGCGCTGAGCGCGTGGTGCCGTGCGGAGGCGGATGGGCGGTCCGCCTGGTCGCCTTCTTCCTGGTTATGATTTCGGCAGCGGCTCCCGCACAAGCAGCGGCATCGATCACCATCAAGGGCTCCGACACCATGGTCATCCTCGCTCAGCGATGGGCTGAGACCTATATGAAGACCCACCCGGAGACCGTTGTGCAGGTGACCGGCGGTGGCTCTGGCACCGGGATCGCAGCACTCATTAATGGAGGGACGGACATCGCCCAGGCATCACGACCGATGAAGGCGGAAGAAAAAGCGACGGTCAAAGCGAAGCGTGGCCGAGACGTGAGCGAAATTGCCGTCGCTTTGGACGGTCTGTCGGTTTATGTGGACGAGCTAAATCCAATTGAGAGCATTTCGATGCCGCAACTCATGGCCATTTACACCGGCCAAATGACGCGTTGGGAAGAGCTGGGCTCTCCGCTTGGGCCCATTGTGGCCTACGGCCGAGAAAACAACTCGGGCACGTACGCCTTCTTCAAAGAACATGTTCTTAAAAATGAGGATTTCGCCCCGGATGTCCTGAGTTTGCCAGGCACTGCGGCTGTCATCAACGCCGTCAGTAAAGACAAGCGCGCCATCGGATACGGGGGTATTGCCTACTCGAAAGGGACCAAGCTCCTCAAGGTGAGCAAGGATGACAAAAGCCCCGCGCTTGCGCCATCGATGGGGAACGTGGAACGTGGAACGTATCCTCTTTCGCGCTCTCTCTTTTTTTATATCGCAGGCAAGCCTGAAGGAAACGCAAAGACCTTTATCGATTGGGTCCTGGGACCAGAAGGACAGAAGATATGCCAAGAGGTGGGATACTTTCCCCTCGCCAAGCGGCACCGCTAGCAAGCGCTCCGTCACAACCTTCACGCCTAGCCTGGATCGAAGCCCTCGTGGAGGGCGTGATTTATGCCAGCGCTTTTGTCGCCATCATCGGGCTGCTCCTCATTTTCGTCTTTATCGGCAAAGAAGCGCTCCCGATCTTACTCTCTGAAGAAATCCAAAAAGAATCGAATTGGCGCCTGTTATTTCTTCCGCAAGATGGACGCTTTTCCTGGCAACCTGTGTCTCTCATTCCAAAATATTCCCTTTATCCCCTGTTTATTGGGACGCTCAAGGCGACCTTTGTCGCCATGCTCTTTGCGACCCCTTTGGCGCTAGGGGCGGCGCTCTTCACGTCGGAATTCGCGCCCAACTGGATGAAAGAGGTCCTGAAACCCGTGATCGAACTCTTGGCCGGCATCCCGTCGGTCGTGCTTGGTTTTTTCGCCCTCATGGTCATGGCCAGCTATGTCCAAAACCTCTTTGGAGTCGTCTACCGACTGAACGCCATCAATGCCGGCATTGCTCTTGGGCTGGCCGTCATTCCGATCGTTTTCACGGTGGCCGATGACGCGCTCACGGCTGTTCCACGCAGCTACCGCGAAGCGTCCATCGCGATGGGAGCCTCGAGCTGGCAAACCGCCTGGCGCGTCGTCTTCCCCGCGGCGCTGCCCGGGATTCTGGCCGCTTGCGTCCTGGGATTCGGCCGCGCGATCGGGGAGACCATGATTGTCCTCATGTCTTCAGGCAACGCGCCCGTTTACACGTGGACACTCGAGAAACCCATCCGGACGCTTTCGGCCACGATCGCAGCGGAACTAGGCGAGGTGGTTGTGGGGAGCGCGCATTACCACACCCTCTTTTTTGTGGGAACGATGCTCTTTATCTTTACTTTCGTCCTGAACCTCTTTGGGCATTGGTTCGTGAAGCGTCTCCAAAAGAAAGTGCTGGGCGTGTAATGATCGGGAAAGCCTTTGTCGCGCTCACCGGCCTCTGCGCCTTGGCCATCGTCATCATGGTGGCGCTTATTCTCGGCAATATCGCCATCCACGGTTGGGCCATGCTGAGCTGGAAATTCCTCGTGAGTTCCCCCGAGCTGGGCATGACCGCCGGCGGTATTTTCCCGGCCATTTTCGGGACCCTTTTTCTGGTGACGCTCATGACCCTTTTTGTCATTCCCCTTGGCGTGATGACAGCGATCTATCTCCATGAATACGCGCCGAAAGGCTCTCGCCTGGTGGAGCTCGTCCGATTGGCCATCCAGAACCTTGCTGGTGTGCCCGCCATCGTATACGGGCTCTTTGGATTAGGATTTTTTATCCAGTTCGTGGGGCGGGGGATCGACCGGTTCTTTTTCGGTGGGGCCATGGTCTGGGGCCAGCCTGCGATCCTATGGGCCGCGCTCACCATGGCGCTCCTTACGCTGCCCACCGTAGTGGTCGCGACAGAAGAATCGCTTCGCGCGATACCTGTCTCTTTTCGTGAGGTGGCGTATTCCCTGGGCGCCACACGCCTCCAAATGATACGCAAAATCGTTCTTCCCCAGGCTGTGGGCGGCATGCTCACGGGTGGGATCCTCGCGATCAGCCGGGGCGCTGGCGAAGTGGCCCCGATCCTTTTTACAGGAGCGGCTTATTACCTTCCCTACCTTCCTAAGAAACTTAATGATCAATTCATGGAAATGGGTTACCACATCTACGTCATGGCAACCCAATCACCAGACGTCGAGGCGACCAAGCCGATACTCTATGCGACCGTCTTTGTGCTTTTGGCCGTGACCTTCGCCCTCAACTTTACGGCCATATGGATACGCTCCAAGATCAGGCGGAAGTTGAGAGCGTCGCGATGAATTCTCCCCTCATGGAAACGAAGGGGCTCGCCGTCTCTTGTCAAGGGAAACCGCTTCTGCAGCCGATCTCCATCCAAATACGCATCGGCGAACTGCTTTCCGTCATCGGGCCCGCGGGGAGCGGCAAAACCACCCTCCTGAGGGCCCTCAATCGCATGATTGATCTGGACAAAGAGCTTCGCGTCTCAGGAGAGCTTTTCTTGGCTGGCCAAGCGGTCTACGGCGCGGGGGTTGACGTGGTGGAAATTCGGCGCCGCGTAGGAATTGTCTTCTCTGTCCCGATCTCTTTGCCGATGTCGATTTATGAGAATTTGGCCTTCGGCCCTCACTTGCATCGGTCCACGACACCCCAAGCACTCCGCGAGATGATGGAAAAGTGTCTCACGCGCGCTTCTTTGTGGGAGGAAGTGAAAGACCGGTTACACGAAAAGGCCGGCAATCTTTCCGGCGGCCAACAACAACGTCTCTGCCTGGCACGCTCTCTGATGGTCGAACCGGATGTCCTGCTGTTGGATGAGCCCTGCTCGGGACTGGACCCCATTTCCACCGCCAAGATTGAAGAAGCGCTCACGGACTTAAAAACAGAAATCGGAGTGGTGCTCGTGACCAACAATGTGAAACAAGCCTCCCGTGTTTCGGACCGGACCGTCTTCCTTCTCATGGGAGAGATGGTGGAGGCGGACTCGACGGCAACCCTGTTCACGAACCCGAAAGACCCCAGAACCGAAGCTTATATCACAGGTCGATTTGGATGATCACGACGCAAGCGCCGTTCATGAAAAACCACACTTCTCTTGCCATGACACCCAAGCTAGAGACCGTGGGGCTTAATCTTTTCTATAACGCCTTCCAGGCCCTCATCAATGTTTCGATACGAATACCTTCCCAAGCCATCACCGCGATGATCGGCCCTTCAGGTTGCGGGAAGTCGACGCTCCTTCGCACATTCAACAGGATGAATGACCTGATTGAAGGTGTTCGCATCGAAGGACGGGTCTCCTTGGACGGTCAGGACGTTTATGGGAAAGCCATGGCCTTGGCCGCACTACGCAAGAAGGTCGGCATGGTCTTTCAAAGGCCCAATCCCTTTCCTCTGTCCATCTTCGAGAATGTCGCGTATGGGCCGCGCATTCACAACCTGCGAACGTTTGGCCCTTTGGAGGGCCTTGTGGAGCGGTGCTTAACGCACACCGGTCTCTGGACGGAAGTGAAAGGTCGCCTTCGCGAATCGGCCCTGAGCCTTTCACCAGAACAACAGCAACGGCTTTGTATTTCGCGGCTGCTGGCGACAGAACCTGACGTGCTGCTGATGGACGAACCCTGCTCGGCCCTCGATCCTATCGCGACAGCGCGAATTGAGGAGCTGATGATCGCCTTAAAAGAAAAATACACTATCGTGATCGTGACGCACAACATGCAGCAAGCAGCGCGTGTTTCAGATTGCGCGGGCTTTATGCTCTTGGGGGAGTTGGTCGAATTCGGCAACACCCGGACTCTATTTACGACACCCCGCGACCAACGCACGGAAGACTACATCACAGGCCGTTTTGGGTAACGACTAGGGTGTCACCCAGGCATGTCGTTAGCCGGGGTCCATCCACCGATGGATCCCCCGCTTACGTCCGCGGGGGATGACGAAAGGAAAGGAACTATGGAAAGACATTTTGACCAGGATTTACAGCAGCTCAAGGAACGCATCCTCTACATGGGCAGTCTCACCGAGACCATGATCCATATCGCCATCAAGGCGCTCACCGACCGCAAGAAAGAACTGACCCAAGAAGTGTACCGACAAGAAGACGAGGTCAACAAACTTCAAATCGAAATTGATGAGCGTTGCCTGCAGATGATCGCCCTGCACCAGCCCACCGCTTCCGACCTCCGTTTTATCACCGCCGCCATGAAAATCAATTCGGACTTGGAACGCATCGGCGACCAGGCGGTCAACATCAGCCAGACGACCGAGTATTTGCTTCAGGAGCCGGCGCTCAAACCCCTGATCGATGTGCCGCGCATGGCCCAAATAGCCAGCAAAATGCTCAAAGACGCCCTGGACTCCTTCGTGAACCGTGACGAGAATCTCGCGCGTTCGGTCCTGGTACGGGACGACCAAGTCGACGAACTTAAGGAACAGGTCTTTCGCGAGCTCCTCACCTATATGATTTCCGATCCCGCCACGATCAAGCGGGCGATCGACTTGATCCTCATCGCCCGAAATCTCGAGCGCATCGCCGATCACGCCACCAATATCTCGGAAGATGTGGTGTTTGTCGTCGCCGGGAAGGATATCCGCCACCACTCGGAAGGACACCAAAAGCCCGAACCAGAGAAGACCGCTTAAGGGCACAAAAGCCGTCCCATTGGCCATCCCCGGGAAGCTATAATACCCTCGAGAAACGCGCCCTCCTTAACGGGCATTGGGAAGGTCCTTGATGGGCAATAAGAAACGCTATGTCATCGGTTGCGATCTGGGCGGAACAAAAATTCTCGCCGTTCTCTACGATCGCGCGTTTCGACCTCTCTTCGAAGTGAAGGCCCGCAGCAAACCCCAGAAGGGTGAACGATTTTTTCTGAATAACCTTACGGAGACTTTCGAGGAACTCCTCAGCCACCGCGGCATCCGAAAGGCCGAAGTGACCGGGATCGGCATGGGCTGTCCGGGGCTCATCGATGAAAGGCGCGGCCGCGTCATCTCCTCGCCCAATCTGGGATTTTTGAAACGATTCCCTCTGGCCGCCAAAATAACCAAACGGCTGGGTCTTCCCGTCGTCCTCGGCAACGATGTGAATATTGGCCTCTTTGGGGAACATCAATTTGGCGCGGCAAAGGGATCAAACCACGTCGTGGGGCTTTTCATCGGCACCGGCATTGGAGGCGCGCTCATCCTCAATGGTCAACTCTATGGCGGCGCCACCGGAGGCGCCGGGGAAATTGGCCATGTGCAGATCGATCGCGATGGGGCGCGCTGCGGCTGCGGACGCCAGGGGTGTTTTGAATCGCTCTGCTCGAGACTCTCCATCGCCACCGAAGCGGCGGCACTCGCCGCCCGACAAGTGGCGCCTGTTCTGCTTGAAACCGCCGGCACGGACATCCTCGATATCAAGAGCGGACAGCTGGCGGAAGCTCTGCGTGCGGGAGACCGGGGCATTTACGAGCTGCTCTTGCGAAAGTCCCGCGTGATCGGACGCGTCATGGCGGATCTGGTGAACATTCTCAACCCTGAAATGATTGTCTTAGGCGGTGGTTTGATCGAAGCCATGCCCCGTCTCATCGTGCAAGAAGCGACCCGGTCCATGAAAGCTCAAGCCATGCCGGCACTGGCGCGCCAGGTGAAAGTGACGGCCGCCAAGCTCGGCGACTACGCGATTGCCATGGGCGCGGCCAAACGGGCCTGGGACCGTTTCGGAGGGGAGGACTGATGGCCCAGGACGCCGCCGGCACTGAAATCGCTGCTGTCATCGACATTGGCTCAAGCGCCATCCGCACGGTCGTCGCGGAACTCGGGCCCAATCTGAGCATTCGATACCTTGAAAACCTTCAGCAAGCGGTCCCTTTCGGGAAAGATGTTTTCAAGACGGGCCGACTTGCGCCCGGCACGATCCGGCGAGGGCTTGAGATCCTCATCAACTTCAAATCCATTTTGGACAGCTACGGCGTCAAGCGCATGCACGCCATCGCCACGAGCGCCGTTCGTGAAGCGAACAACCGCGACAACTTCATCGATCAGGTCTTCGTGCGCACAGGCATTGACGTGGAAATCATCGAAGGGGCGGAGGAGAATCGCCTCGGCCTCATCGCCGTTGAGCACGCCCTTCAAGGGCGCTTTGACCTTGAACAGCACAACAGCCTGATCATTGAAGTGGGCACAGGGAGCACCGAGTTCATGGCCATGCTCTCAGGCGAGGTCTCCCTCACGAGAACCTTGCCGATTGGCTCCCTCCGGTTGCCTGAGCAAGCGGAAACCGAGAAGCTCGATCCCGCGATTCTGCAGAGAATTCTCAAGCGCCGCGTGAGCGCCATCGCTGATGAATTCCGCCGGGAATTTGACTTGGGGAGCGTCGACTGTTTCATCGCACTGGGCGCGAGCATGCGCTTTATCGCCAAAGAGATAGCGAATAAGGACGCGGGGCCCCTGGCCACCTTCTCCGCCAAGGACTTCACGGACTTTCTTAAATCGCTCTCGAAGATGCCGGCCGAAGAAATCTCCGAGACCTACGGCATCCCCTATACGGATGCGGAAACGCTTTATGCGTCCCTTCTCCTCTACGCTAATTTTCTGGCTGAAACCAAAGCCGAAAAGATCCTTGCGCCGATGGTGAGCATTCGTGACGGCCTGCTCCTCGAGATGGCGCAACTCATCTCCGGCAATAAGCGCACCGATCTTTCCCGGCAAGTCATCCGCTCTGCCAAAAATCTGGGAAAGAAATACCACTACGACGAAACCCATGCCCAGAATGTCGCGGCCATCGCCTTGAAGCTCTTTGAGGCGCTCCAGCAAGACCATGGCCTCGGACCGCGGGAGCGCTTACTGCTTGAGGTCGCGGCCCACCTGCATGACATCGGGAGTTTCATCGCCGCTTCCAGCCATCATAAGCACAGCGCGTACCTGATCCAATCCGCTGAGATTTTTGGGCTGCGCAAAGCGGATAAGGATATTGTGGCGAACGTCGCCCGCTACCATCGTCGCTCCCAGCCCAAACTGACCCATCCCAACTATATTGCTCTGCCACGCGCGGATCGTTCGATCGTCTCGAAGCTTTCTGCCCTGCTGCGCGTTGCGGAAGGCCTTGACGCGAGCCATCAGCAGAAATGCAACACCCTCACCATCGAAAGAAAAGGTTCCCAATGCAACCTCTGGGTCCCCGACGATGTGGGGGACCTGTCGCTCGAACGCCAATCCTTGTCCCGGAAAGCGGACATGCTCTTGGACATCTTGGGGGTCTCGTTGTCTCTGCGGCAAGGCACGCCGTCGCCAGGCGGCGCGACCGCGAACACCCGAACCTAAATGACCCCTCCGCACGCGGATCCGCAAATGAGGTACCTCGACCGGGAATTCTCAGCCCTGGAGTTTAATGCCCGCGTTCTGGCCGAGAGCAAAGACCTCTCGTTGCCGCTCCTTGAAAGACTCAAATTTGTCGGTATCGTCAGCTCCAACCTCGACGAGTTCTACATGGTGCGCGTGGCGAGCCTCCAGAACTCTCAAGACCAGCTGGACAGCGTTCGAGACAAGGCCCGAACGCTTGGATCGGACATGAACCGAACCTTTATGGACCATATCGTCCCGGAGCTCCAGGCGGCAGGGTTCCTGCGGCTCACGCCCGACCGGTGCACTCCGACGCAATTGGACTATCTGCGCCTTCATTTTGCGAATGAGATCTTTCCTGTCCTGACGCCAATCGCCTTATCCAGTGAACGACCCTTCCCGCCGCTGCGCAACCTCAAACTGCATCTCGTGCTCAGCCTCAAAGACAACCAACCCGGAGGTCCGATGCGCTTTGCGGCCGTGGAGATCCCGCAGAAGAGTCATCCGAGGATCTTGTTTCTCCCGACTGAAAAGGATTTCCCCTTCATCCTGATGGAAGACCTGATCTCTCACTTCGTTTCGGAGCTTTTCCCGGGCTATGAGATTGTCGAAACAGGCCTGATGCGCCTCACCCGTGGAGCCGAGATCACGCTCGATGAAGAAAAGGAAGAAGACTTCCTTCACGTCATGTCGGAGGCCCTCCAGGAACGCCGACAGGCTGAGATTGTCCGGCTGGAGGTGTCCGCACACCAGGCCTGGGTCAAGTTCCTTCAGCAGTCACTCCAGGTCTCACCTCAGGATATCCAGGTGAACCCGGGATGGTTTGACATCAAGAGTATCGCCCAGCTTGCGCTGCAACCCGGATTTGAGCCTCTGAAACGCCCCGCCTGGGAACCTTGTCTTTCACCGGATTTTAAGCGAAGCGACAACGTGTGGACGCTGATGCGCCAGAAGAGTGTTCTTCTCATGCACCCTTACGAAAGTTTTGAGCCTGTGATCGACTTTTTAGACAGCGCGGCCGACGACCCGGATGTGCTGGCCATCAAACAGACGCTTTACCGGACAGACCCCGACTCGCGCATCCTGGGAGCTCTCGAACGAGCGGCGGAAAACGGCAAGCGCGTGACGGTCCTTGTGGAACTCAAAGCTCGCTTTGACGAAGAAAGCAACATCGAATGGGCGAAGCGCTTGATGCACAGAGGGGCGAGCGTCCTCTACGGCATCGCCGGGTATAAAACGCACGCCAAGGCCTGCCTGGTCATTCGCCGGGAGCAAGACGGCATCAAGCGCTATGTGCATCTGTCGACTGGCAATTACAACGCCCGCACCGCGCGCCTTTACTCGGACATCGGATACCTGACTTCGGATGAGGCGATGGCCGGCGACCTCGCCGCATTCTTCAATATGATTACGGGCTATTCGCAGCCAGCGTCCTGGAAAAAGATCGAAGTGGCGCCCTTCGGCCTGAGGCGCAAACTGCTCCGTCTCATACGCAGGGAAACCATGCGGCGTTCAGCCGAAAAACCAGGCCTCATACGACTGAAAATGAATTCGTTGGTCGACACAGAAATCATCGAGGCTCTCTATGAGGCTTCTCGCGCGGGGGTCCGAGTCCAACTCAACGTGAGAGGGATTTGCTGCTTAAGGCCTGGCCTGAAGGGCCTCAGTGACCATATCCAAGTCGTGAGCATCGTCGATCAATTCCTCGAGCATAGTCGCATCTATTATTTTGAAAACGACGGCGATCCGGAGGTGTACCTCTCCAGCGCCGATCTCATGCCGCGCAACCTCGACAAGAGGATCGAGATCTTATTCCCCGTGGAGGACGCGCCGAGCAAAAAGCGCTTGATCGAGGCGCTCGATCTCTATTTTCGAGACACCGTGAAGTCCTGGATCCTCCTGCCGGATGGCTCGTACGTTCGCAGCGAAGCGGGAAGCCGCAAGAAACTGCGTGCCCAGGACGTTCTCTGTCAGCGTGCGCTGGAGGAACAGACCGCTGCGCTCAAGGCCGTTCCTGGGGAGCTTAAGCCGCAAAGACCGACCGTGGCCACCACCTACGGCGCCCCCTCCGCCAAGCACAAGGAGTCCTCCACGTGATCCTCTATCTTTTGCGCCATGCGATCGCAGCCGACCGCGCGACGTGGCATGGAAGAGACGCGGACCGGCCCGTGACCACCGAAGGGAAGAAGAGGATGCGTCAGATCGGCACGGCCCTCCGGCCTATTCGCCTCACGTGTGACCGAATCCTGAGCAGTCCTTATGCGAGAGCGACTCAAACATCCCAAATCCTTGCGGAGTGCCTCCGACACAAGAAGAGGATCCAGCAAGAGAGCGAATTGTCGCCGCAAGGACATCCAGAACGGTTCTTCAAGAGCATGGTCCGACATTACCCCGCCGGCTCCACGCTCTGGATCGTGGGGCATGAGCCCTACTTGTCCACCTTGGCGTCACGGTTGATCGGCTCAAGAAAGCGACTCCGCATCGACTTAAAAAAAGGCGGCTTATGCCGGATCGATGTGGAACAGATCCAAGGTCGCCGCGTGGCCAGCCTCCGGTGGCTCGTCACCCCGAAGCTCCTCCTTCGGATTTAAGAGACGCTGGAGCGCACCACCGTTGCCTATACGCCACAGGAGAACTCATCCTATGACCTTGGCCTCGCTCTTAGCCCGGGAAGTTCGCCGCTGGAACACCTGCGTCGCCGCCTTCGCTCACGGGCGTGCAGGGCCGGATGCCGTGCACGAGCTTCGGGTGAGCACCCGACGCTGCCAAGAAGCGTTGCGGCTGCTGGGGACTCCCTTGCCGTCCCTCGCGAGCCTCAACCCATACTTGGGCAAAGCCCGCGACGTCGAGATGCTTTGGCAGCGCCTGAGGAGCTCCTCCACCTCCTCGTCTCAACACAAACACCTCCTGGAAATCCTCAACGTCCACCGTTTGAATTTCCACCAGAAGATCCGCCTCCGGTTTCGTCGGCGGACTTTCGCCCGTTTGGCAAGGGCCATGCAATCCATTGGCCAAGCTCGATCTCAAGGCCCCGCCAAGGACCGATCGGCCGCTCGTGCGGCTCTGGAGCGGGCCTGGCAAGACCTCGATCGTCTCTTGCGTCAACGGCCAAAGGCTAAGAAAAAGTCTCTCATGCACCCTTTACGGCGCGCGATCCGTCGGTTGCGCTATCGCGCGGACCTCCTCATCCCATTCGGCGGTCCTCCGTTGAAACGGCTGGCCCTTGAGGCCGCGCTCTGGCAGGGCTATCTGGGCCGCCATCAGGACGCGCGCGCCAGCCGAAAGCTCCTCAAAGATCTGGCCAAGAAGCAGAGCCGCTCACTTCGGAAAGAGATGAGGGCGGCCCAGCACGAGACGGCCAGAAGGTTTTGGAAGGCCTGGAGACTCCGAGGCCATAAGACGCTTGAGCAACGGAGTGCGAGGGCTCTCAAGACCCTCCATGCTTCGTTTTGACAAGTGCCGCAAGCCAATATAGGATAGTGCAGCTGTCCAGAGCGGATGCCCGTGAAATATATCCTCGAGCACTTGGCCGTTGGCAACGCGATCGACGCGCGAAATGCGATCGAGCATTTTGATGCGTTTCTAAATGTCGCCTCAGAAATCGACATCGACCCCACCCTCTTCGGCGACAAACCCTACCTGAAGCTCCAAATCCATGACATGATGCCCATACCAGCCTTCCGCCTCATGGAGGCCGCGGAATATATCGATCAGCACATCAATACGAAGAGGATTTTGGTCTTCTGTGATGGAGGCGTAGGCCGATCGCCTTCGATTGTGATCGCTTATCTCTGCTCGAAAGGCATGCGGTTCGGACAGGCAGTGGAATTTGTGGCGATGCGTAAACCGTTCATGAGTATCCTGCCGGATCTCATCGAGTCGATTAAGAAGGCGTTTGTGAGGCCGTCGGCGCCGCTGCTTCGCTTGGACTCGTTTTCCTTGCCTTCCAAACCTACCGAATCAGTCGTTGTTTAAACAGTCGATCAACTGACGCAAACGCCCGAAGCTCAAGCGATTAAAGCGCAGAGAGATCCGGGGAAGCTCCACATGATCCGTTTCGTCCGGATGAACGGGGCTGGACACAATAGCGCCTTTGACACAGATATCCTTAAACTGAACGTTGAGCTTTTCGAGGAGCGCCTTGGAAGGCGATTTCATTAAACGGATCACCAAATCATCCTTCACATAGCGCATGGAATGGTAGTTCTTATAAAACTTAACGATCTCTTGGACCGCCGTTTCGATATCGTCTGTGATTTTGAAGATATGGACGTCTTCCGGTGAAATCTTCCCCCCCTTGAGCAAGTGTTTCTCGATGTATTTCAGCCAATCCTTCCAATAGCTTCCCCCCGGGACATCGATCAGCAGAATCGGCATGATATCGCACTTGCCAGTTTGGACCAAGGTCAGGGTTTCCATGGCTTCATCGTGGGTTCCGAACCCTCCCGGGAAAAAGGCGGCGGCGCTGGTTTCTTTGATGAACATGAGCTTGCGCGTGAAAAAAAACCGGCAGTCGATAAAACGGGGGTCTTTGCCAATGAATTCGTTGGCGGTCTGTTCAAAAGGAAGTTTGATGTTGATGCCGAAGCTCTTGTTCTTCCCAGCACCTTCATTGCCGGCCTTCATGATGCCGGGTCCCGCGCCTGTGATGACCATAAAGCCGTGCTTCGTCATCTGCCTGGAGAAATGAAGGGCTTGTCGATATTCGGCGCTATCCCGTGAGGTCCGCGCGGAGCCAAAGATAGTCACTTTGCGGTTATCTCGATAGTCTTTGAAGATCCGGAAACCGTAGCGCAACTCGCGCATGGCCCGCGAGAGGATCTTGGCGTCACCGCGGTCAAGCTGGGAATGTTCCACTTTAAGGGCCGTGACGATCATCTGACGCACCAGATCACGGTTGTCCTCTTCGCGCACGGCGGGGGCGGCGCGGTCGATGAGCTCATCGATCTGCTTCTGGAGGAGGGGGTCCCAAGCGTCAAAATTGTCGGGAAGAGTGTTCGACATCGAGGGTAATTCTACCTTATCCGACGGCTTGGGGACGTTCCTTCACAAACGTCACAAACTCCGATGAGCCCTATACTGCAGGCCAAGAGTTTGTGACGTTTGTGAAGGAACGTCCCCTTGCTTTAATAGCGGTAGGTGAGGCCCATGCGGTGTTCATCCTTGAGGTTGAGGCTGAACAGGAACGAATAATCGATCTGGAACTGCCCCCAGCGCGCGCCAAAGCCCAGGGTGGGGCCGCCGGATTCCTGGTAGCCCGTACGGGCGGCGATGTGATCGTTGTACGTCCATACTTCCATACCCAGGGACGTTTTCGTGTCCTGGCTACCGCGAAGCTTGAGGTGCGTATCCAGATCCATTACCATCGTGAGCGGCCAGTTGAAGGGCTGAGGGAACACAGCCCCCACTCCTGTCTTTAGACGTGGCGGGACGACATCACCGACCGTTCCTCCAGAAGGACTGATCGAGTCTCCGGAAAGTTTCGTCCCTCCCAGATCGCTCAGGACTACGCCGAAACGAAAAGGACGATACTGTGCGTGCGTTCCAAGGTCCACACCAAAGCCGGACTCCTTAAAATCGTTAAACGCGAAGCGGAAATACTTCAAGGAAAGGCCAAACGACCAATGCAGGAAGGGCCGCACCCCAGCGCTCAACAAAAAGAGGTCATTCGACAACTGATCTGTCCCTAAGACATTCTCATCTGTGTCGGTGAGCTCGATATCCGCCGACCCCATGCGAAGCCATCCGAAGCCCACACTGCCCGGCAAGCGCGGATGGGCCCACCGCTGGCTGAATCCCAGAAAGCTTCGTGTCGTGCCCAGCGACGCCGGCTGATACATGCCCGTGACTCCTGACTGAATGAGATTGCCAAGCCCCGCCGGGTTGTAATAGATCGCCTCAATGTCATCCGAAAGACCAACAAAGGCACCGCCCATGCCTCCCTGGCGAGCCCCCACTCCCGGCAGCGCGAAGGCGTCCGCTTCGCCCGAAGCGTGCGCCGCGTTCGAAGGGAGAAGGGCGAAGAGCGCTATGAGGCAGTAACGGGGTATCGGGGTATCGGGGTATCGGCGAAACAGCCACGACATCATGACACCGATACTCCGATGCGCCGATACGTCTTTGGGCTGTGACCCCGTTACTCCGTCACACCGATACTCCGACACAGACCTCATTTGACCGCCACGACTTTCCGGAACTGGGTCTCACGGCGGCCGGATCCTTCCCCCTCGATTCGCACCAGATACAGGCCCGAGCTGACCTCGGCCCCCTGGCTGTTGCGCCCATCCCAAAACACTTCCGTTCGGGCTGGAGGCGTCACGCCCACCTTAAAGGAGGTCACAAATTGCCCGCCCGCGTCATAGATGCTTAGGCTAACGGTGCCCGCAACGTTGGCCAGGATGACAAACCTCGTGGACTCCGCCCCCGGCCGAAAAGGATTGGGATAATTCCGTACCGTATCGCTGAAATAACGGTTGGAGGACCCCGTCGCCTGTGCCGCGGAAGGGTTCCAGAAGCTCTGCATCGTGCTGTAACTGGTGCGGAGTGTCCTCGCTTTGCCTGCGGGATTCGAGATCACGCTGACAGGGCTCACCGCAGCAAGCCCGAACCATTCCTCGTTATAGGATGGGTCTTCGGTATCTTGCGGGCGTGTAAAGAGAACCGCTGTATCATGAGTCCGGCAGGAAGGGGCTCCCGGGTCTTTCCACCACTCATCCGTCCACTCGAAGACAACCCCCCCGGCCAGGGGCTGGACGGCATCCGACGCGGAAAGGCGGGAAGAAATTTCCTGCCATTGGGCGCTCAAGTGAGAGGCTTGCATCGATTGGCTTTCCTGCGCGCTAGCGTCCAGATAGGCGTCCTTCCCAAACTCTGTGACCAGAATGGGCTTCGAGGTCTCGAGCGCCAAGGACTCAAAGAGACCTTGGAAAGTCGGGCCCCGGTAAGCGTTGACTCCCCACAGGTCAAGGCTCGTCATGCTGGCGTCATCCGCGGAGCGCGCGGCCGATCCGATGGTGTAGTTGATCGTGGCGGTCTCGCCTTCGACCGTCATAATCGGGTGGTTGGCGTCTGCGGCTTTGGCGGCGGTGGCGATCGTCTGCACCATGGGATACCAGCCCGCGAATTGTCCGTTGTCGAGGTTGTTTTCGTTGGCGAACTCCCAGATCAGGACCGCGGGATGGTCCTTGTAAGCGTTCACGGCATTCACGAAATCCGTCTGCCAAGCCGCCTGCTGGGCGGGCACAGAAGGGTCCACGAAATGGCTGGCATAGTAATTCATGATCACATAGAGGCCCTGCGCTGCAGCCACGTCGAGCATCGCCCGAACCTGCAGCACCGCGGTCCCGGAGGTGTCATTGAGGATGCCGTAGGCGCGTATCGTATTGGCGCCCATGCGCTTGATGAGGGGAAAATCCGAGTTATAGATCGCTTGGTCCGTCCACCATTGGTAAGGACCCGAGCACAAGGCGCTCGGGCTGCCCGCGGTTGATCCGACAGGAGTCGGAGAGTAGTTGACACCTTGAACGGTGAAGGCCTGACCGTCGACGAGGAGTTGCCGACCACTCACGGTCACCGTGGTTGCGGCCTCTAAGAGAAGCGGTGCGCAAGGAAAGAGGAGGACAAGAAAGAGCCGGCTCAAGACCGGAAAATCGCGCATTATGGGTTGACGGGATGAGGCGCTGACCGTGGGTTGTAAGGACCTCCCGCTACCACCATCGCAGTGGCGCCTGGCACAAGCAGGCTTAGAACGAGAATGAAAGAGAGAGCGGGTTGCTTCACGGGTCTTTCTATAGTCCAGGCTTGGCTGGATCGCTCTTATCAAAATAGGAGATGGCCTTCTCGTAGTTCCGCTTGAGCTTTTCAAGAGTTTCTTCCAGGCCCCGCTGCAAAGGCTCCCAAGCGCCTTCGGTGGACTCAGCGAGCGCCTGAAGGCTCTTCTTGAGATCAGCCAGATTCTCCTTGGCCTTACGAACATAATGGTCCAGCTCATTTCGAGTCTTAGCCCCGCCGCTTCTGGAACGCTCCTCCAAGGACTTGACTTTGAAGGACCATTCTTGAAGTTCTTGATTTGTTTTTTGGACATAGGAAGCTTTGGTGGTCTGAGCCTGGCTGGAAAGCGGTCCGTTTTCAGAATGGCTGGCGGGATCCGGCGATTTCGAACAGGCAGGGACCAACAACACAAGCCCGAGAAGAACAGAGAGTATCATGATCATGCTTCTTCCTCATCTTCAGATTTCTTCTTCTTTGTCCCTCGGAGGAGACCCACGATGAAGAAAAAGAAAGCTGTCCCCATCACGGCCATCGCGATTTTGGTGAGAATATTGGGAGACTCAACCTTAAAGAAACCCATGAGGAAAAAACCGATCAGAGAGCCAATCGTGCCGATCACGAGGCTCTTGATCAGCCCATAGCCCTTGCCTTTCCGGTGGCGGACCTTCCCCATAATCCAACCCGCCGCCAACCCGACCAGAAGGAACTCCAGGATCGTTGGCATACGCGTTTATTCTAATAAATCCTGGAGGACGGCAAGGGTACGGCCAGGGGATCTCCCCTATTGGTGTAAGAGGTGGTGGAGGGCCGTCTCAAGGTCTGCCCACTGGAAATGATACCCCGACCGCAGAAGAACGCCGGGCACCGCTCGCGTGCTGGCCAAAAGGAGCGCCTCCGCCATTTCACCAAGAGCCAGTCGCGCGACCATGGCTGGCACCGGCAAGAGGGTGGGACGACGCAAGACTTTCCCTAAGACTTGCGTGTACTCCCTGTTGGTCACCGGCTGAGGCGACACAGCATTGACGGGACCGCGTACGGAGGGGGTTTCCAGCAAAAACGCGATGATCCCCAAAACATCGTCCACAGCGATCCAGCTCATGTATTGCTTCCCGGAACCTATAGCGCCGCCCAGCCCCATTCGGAAAGGGAGCAGCATCCTGGCAAGCGCCCCGCCCTTGGTTGAGAGCACGATCCCAAAACGCAAATTCACCACCCGCACCCCTCGATGGACCAGTGGCGCCACCTCGGACTCCCACGCTTGGCAGAGCTCCGGGAGAAACCCCTTCCCAGGCGGGCTGTCTTCTTGAAGCGTCTCGTCGCCTCGTTCACCGTAATAACCAATGGCCGAGGCCCCCAGAAAGACGCGCGGCAGTTTTGGGGCCTTTAAGATCGCTTCGACCAAGAGTCGCGTGCCCAGGATCCGGCTTGCACGAAGAGCGTGTTTGCGCGATTGCGTCCAACGACCCGAAGCGATATTTTCACCGGCCAAATGAATAACAGCCTCGACCCCCTCAAGCGCTTCTGCGGATGGGCCTGTCTGAGGAGGGTTCCAGCGGGCTTGGGAGGGGTGGAGGGGCGTCGTGCGGATTAACGTGTGAAGGAGGTGCCCTTTGGAAGCCAGGTAGGGTGTCAGCGCTGTCCCTACGAGACCGGTTGATCCGGAAATCAGAATTTTCATCGGCGACACCGCAAAGGTATCGTACTACAAGTCAGCGTGGTTAGGGTGAAAGGGTCTCGGTCACAGCCAAGACGGTCTCCTGCATGCGCTGCTCGTAGAGGGAATTCTGCGGCACCGGGCTCACCACAGGAGACAGAATGATAAAGGACCGACCCTCATGGCGCAGGTAGCGTGCCATATCCTCGGTATGGAAGCCACCCACCACCACCATACGGGGCGCCTTCGAGGCGGGGACCTTGCCGAAGGTGTTCTCTATAAAAGCGCCGCTGCGCAACCTTGCCAAATGATAATAGCGCAGCGCCGCACGGACCGCCTTGTTCAAATTCGGTGTTGAAGGAGCGATGTCCTTATACATGAGAAAGATTTCATATTCCTGGGGGGTGAGTTTGAGGCGCAAGAGCCTTTCGAGGAGGCGAAGCCCCTGCTCCCCAGCCCCCGTACTGGGATAGCCGACTGCCTTCCGTTGCTCGTGAAGAAGCGCGATGTCCTCTAAGGCCCGATCACGACTTTGCACCACGGCCTGATAGGCCAGGACATTTTGCCTGTAGAGTTCTGGGTCTTCCAAACCGTGGACCTGAAACGGCGACAAGGGAGGGTTGCTCCATTCCTTTTCCAGGATCTGGACGGCTGCCAGTTCCGGACCCGAGAGATCGGCATCATAAACCAAGCGACGCGTCAGCGCTGGTAGGACCTTCTTGGGAATGCGATGGAAAAGCGACAAGTCCAAAGATGTCACCGCACCCTCCACAAACACCTTATTCACCCCCCAGTGTTTATAGCCATGCAACACCAAGGCGGCAATCCGTGATTGGACTTCTGGGTTTCTGTGAACGTCCTGAATGAGAATCAGATCGGGCATCCGCCCCGTACTCGGAAGAACATAGGTCCCTTGAGGGCCGTAGAGACCCCCTGAGATACGAGGAGTCTCCGGACTGTCCCATGACGCGTCAACGACTCGGGCCATTGTTTTTGGAACACCGATCTTTTTCTGAACAGAAGAGAGGTCCGTCACTCCCGATCGACCGTACATGACGACGGGAAGGAAGAGGGAAGCGAGCAAGAACATACCGGGAAGTGCTCGGGTCTTAACGCGCATACGAACAGCTTATTTCATAGCGAGAATTTGAGCAATAAACCAAAAGGCTCTAAAAAGAAGGGCCGATAGGCCCAATTGTTTTGAGGGTCTGAGAATAGTCTAGCTTGAAATTATGGCTGAAAAGACTGCTTGGAATGCTGGAGGCGGGACTGCGCCTCGAGCTCCTGGAAGCGCTCATAGCGAGAGAGGGCCTCGGAAAATTGCCGCGCTACGGATGTGTAAAGGAGCTGCTTCTCGGCATGGAAATAACCGGCATTGTGTTTGCTTGCCATCAGTAAAAGCCCTTGCAGAGAAGCGGCGGCTTTCTCCCAATTTAAAAGAGGAACAATGGCCACAGAAGCCCGCGATCCCCAATCCAATCGAAAGGCCTCCAGAGGCATTGGAAAAGATTTTGGTTCAAAAGCCCATATCGCACCGAGCGTGCTCGCCTTCTGGATTAATTCATTGCTGAGAGGAACAGCTGGCAGATTCTTCAGATGTGGGAGGCTCTGGAGAGGCTCAAATTCCTCCCAAAAAGCGTTGCGCTGATACACGACGATGTCATCAAGCCCTTCCAGAGAGCTCTTCATAAAGTCCAACACGGAAATGAGTTGTTCGGGGAAAGCTTTGCTGGAGCCCAGCACGCGCCCTATGCCATAGACGACAGAAAGCTCAAGATTGGTGCGATGAAGACGGCTCAGAGAGGTCTTGAGCAACGCCAAAAGGAGAGGTTGGGCTTCTTGAGGGTTCTTGCACATCCAGTCTCTAAAATGGACTCCCTTGACGACCAAGAGCTCGCTGTCTTTGGAGGCGGAAGCCATGGCCACGCGCGGGCTGTCTTCAAAGATCGCGGACTCACCGAAGAGACCTCCAGGGCCCACGATACCGATGATTTTGTTTTGAAATCGTTTATCTTTCGAGCTTCTTTGAATCGTCACCTCGCCGGAGAGTACGCCAAAGAAGTAGGGGGACGGCTCTCCCTGACAAAACACCGTTTCACACGCTCGAACGGAACGCACCTTGGCATAGCTGGCCAGGGTGGCGAGTACAGGATCAGCAAGGATATTAAACCCTTGCAGTGCCTTGAGCCCCTCTATGATGTCACGTGCCATCCGTTTCTCGTTCTTAAGAGGCCGCCGTGGAGAGCGGCGAGCCCCGTATAAACTCTGGATGATTCGCTTTACCCAGAGCATCCTCCATGGAGATCATGTTCTTTCTGACGAGGTCCAAAAGTGCCTTGTCCAGACTCATCATGCCCACACGCGAGCCCGTGTCAATGGCGCTGTAGATCTGGTGCGTCTTGCCTTCGCGAATGAGGTTCGCAATCGCCTGCGTGACAATCATCACTTCCCTGGCCGCGACTCTTCCTTGGGCGTTGAACCGAGGTACGAGCGTTTGACAGACGACGGCTTTCAGGACGCTGCTCAGCTGGATGCGCACCTGCTGCTGTTGGTGCGCCGGAAACACATCAATAATGCGGTCGACTGTTTGCGCGGCGTCCGTCGTGTGGAGGGTGGCAAAAACCAGGTGCCCGGTTTCCGCCATGGTGAGGGCCGCTCCGATGGTTTCCAAATCGCGCATTTCACCAATCATCACCACGTCCGGGTCTTGCCGTAGCGCGTGCTTGAGGGAAGCGGCAAACGTATGGGAGTGTTGTCCAATTTCTCTCTGACGAATAATGGAATTTTTGTTTTCATAGACAAATTCGATAGGATCTTCGATCGTCAAGATATGACAATGCCGCCTTTGATTGATGACGTTAATAAGGCAAGACAAGGTCGTCGACTTCCCGGAACCCGTTGGGCCGGTCACAAGCACCAGTCCCCGGGGAAGATTCGCCAGCTCCGCGATGGCCGCAGACAGTCCCAGTTCCTCTGCCGACGGGATCTTGCTCGCGATGACGCGCAAAACGGCTTCCACGCCATTCTTGTGCATGAGCACATTGGTTCGAAACCGCGCGAGCTCGCCCACGGCCACAGAGAAGTCAAGCTCCCACTCTTTCTCAAAATGTGCGCGCTGCTCGTCGGAAAGCAGCGTGAAGATGAGTCGCCTTGATTCTTCCGCCGTAAGCACAGGAAACTCGCTCATGGGCTTCAGTTCGCCGTCGTAGCGGATCATCGGCGCCTGGCCAATAACGAGATGAAGGTCCGAGGCTCCTTTTTGCACCACGGCTTTTAAGATGTCGATCATTTCCATCCTGTGTCCCCGATTCTTCTCGCGCTCTCCCCCCGCGGGGCCATCTCCTCGAAGTGTGTTTTCTTCTTAGGCCATGGATGCCGCAGGACCCTTTCTCTGCCTGGGGCTAGGGTTCTGATCAAACGAGCTGAGATAACGAGCATCGATGATCCCTTCGCTGACCAGTTCAGCAATGGCGCGAGGAAACGTCACCATCCCCTCACGATAGCCCATTTCGATCGCGGAATAGATTTCATGGATTTTGGAGCCTCGAATAAGATTTCGTATGGCGGGGTTGACGATCATCACCTCGCGCACCGCCACAAGGCCTTTGCCGCCGATGCGTGGGATGAGAAACTGAGAGACCACAGCGCGCAGCACGCTGGACAACTGTGCCTTGATTTGGGGTTGCTGTTCGGCCGGGAAGATGTCGATCATGCGATCAATCGACTGGACCGTGTTGCTGGAGTGAAGCGTGGCAAACACGAGGTGGCCTGTCTCCGCGACGGAGATGGCGGCTGAGATGGTCTCGAGGTCCCGCATCTCCCCCACCATCACGACATCGGGGTCCTGCCGCATCACATAACGAAGCGCCGTCGCAAAATCCGGCGCGTGCAAGCCAATCTCCCTTTGACTGATAATGCATTTCTTATTCGTGTGCACATACTCAATGGGGTCTTCGATCGTGATGATATTGCCGCGTCGTTTTTCGTTGATCAGGTTGATCAGGCAAGCCAAGGTCGTGGATTTTCCAGCACCTGTCGTCCCGGTCACCAGCACCAGGCCATTCTTCAACGTCGAAAAATCGGCGACGGCTTCCGGCAGCAGCAGTTCCTCGACGGTGGGGATTTGTGAGTTGATCAGCCGGAAAACAGCCTCGATACCGTTCTTTTGAAAAAGCACATTGCCGCGGTAACGCATGCCGCTGACTTCCAGGGAGAAATCGACGCAGAAATCTTTGCCCAGATGTTGTCGCTGCCGTTCGGTTAAAAGAGGCAGAACAAATTGCTGGACTTCATCGGAAGTGAGGACCGCGCTTCCGGCAAAAGGGATCAGTTGACCTTCTATTCGTAAGAGTGGCTGCGCCCCCGGGACAAGATGCACATCCGATGCTTTTTGGGTGGCGGCCGCCGCTAACAAATCATAGCCACGCATGCTTGTATCCTTAGCAGAAAAACTTCTGTTTTGAAAGGGGAAATTTAGATTTTATTTAAAGAAAATATCAGCCATCCTGAGCCACTCCGGGGGCACGGTCTTAAGTTCAGCCGTCGCCTCTTCCAAAGAAACATCCACAACCACATTGCCATGAAGAGCCACCATCTGGCCGAACTTCTTTTTGGCAACAAGTTCCGCCGCCTTCACGCCCACCTTGGTGCCCAGGATGCGGTCAAAAAGGGTGGGGCTCCCCCCGCGCTGAATGTGACCGACCACGGCCGAGCGGGTCTCAATCCCCGTTTCTTTCTCGATGATCTCCGCGACTTTTTCGCCGAGCCCACGGTTTTTGAGGAGCATGTGCCCAAACTGGTCCAGTTCTTCACCCTCTTTCTTCAAACCCGGAAGTTCGACAGCTTCTGAGGTGACCACGATCGCGACCTGGTCGCGGGCGTGGACCTCTTGAAGATGCTTACACATGGCCTTGACATCCGTTTTCCGCTCAGGCAGGAGCACCCAGTCCGCAGCAGAGGCGACCGCGGTAAAGAGCGCGACCCACCCGGCGTGGCGTCCCATGACCTCAAGCACCATAATGCGCCTGTGGCTGCGCCCTGTATCGCGCAACCGTTCCACGGCGTCCACCGCGATGGTCGTGGCGGTATCAAAACCGAAGGTATAGTCGGTGGCCGCCAGATCATTGTCCATGGTCTTGGGCACCCCGACGACCGGCATCTGATGTTCCCTGTAAAATCGCGCGGCGACACCGAGGGTATCTTCGCCTCCCAAAGCCACCAGTGCATCAAGATTCAACCTTTTGAAGGTCGCCAAACACTTCTCCACAGCGCCTTCTTTCTTAAAAGGGTTCGTGCGTGAGGTCCCGAGGATTGTCCCCCCCTTGCCGATGATCTCTTTGACATCAGCGAGACCCAAACGCTGGGTCTTGCCTTCCACCAGGCCCCGCCAGCCTTCCGAGATGCCGATAAATTCAAATCCCATATCCAAGCCTGCCATGACACAACCTCGGATTGCGGGATTGAGGCCAGGACAATCACCACCGCCGGTTAAGATCGCGACTTTTGTGCTCATCGGTTAGGTCTCCTCTGTTTGTAGTTAGATTTGAGCGGATTTGACTCTGGGAGGGCGGCGCTTCGGAATTTTCTCACTTTCCGCCTCACGCCAGGCCCCCAGGGACCGAAACTTCTGATACCGCTGGTCCAAGAGCTGCTCGAGGGAAAGACTCTGCAACTGATTGAGATTTTGGAGGAGGGCGGCGCGCAAAGCCTCCATCGTGGCTCCCGGAAGGCGATGCGCCCCGCCTTGCGTTTCAGGGATGACGACATCGACAATACCCAGGTTCTTCAGTTCCGGCGCTGTCAGCTTAAGGGCACTGGCGGCTTCCGCGGCCCGCCCAGCGTCACGAAACAGAATCGCCGCGCACCCTTCAGGAGAGATTACGGAATACCAGGCATTCTCACACATCAGGAGCCGGTCTCCAATACCGATCGCAAGAGCCCCGCCGGACCCCCCCTCTCCAATCACGGTGCAAAGGACGGGGGTCTTCAGGGCCGCCATCTCCATGAGGTTGAGCGCGATCGCGCGCGCCTGGCCGCGCTCCTCTGCGCCGATGCCGGGATAGGCGCCGGGGGTATCAATAAAGCAAAGGAGGGGCCGCTTAAACTTCTCCGCGAGTTTCATGAGCCTCAGCGCCTTTCGGTAACCTTCCGGGTGCGGCATCCCAAAGTTGCGGCGCATGGACTCTTGGACCGTGCGTCCTTTCTGCTGCCCAATCACCACGACCGGCTGTCCCTCAAAAAGGGCAAGCCCCCCCACAATGGAGGCGTCATCCGAAAAGGTGCGGTCGCCGTGGAGCTCCATGAACTCCGTGCAAAGAACCGCAATATAGTCGAGCGTATAAGGGCGCTGCGGGTGCCGGGCGATTTGAACCCGCTGCCAGGGGGTCAAGTTTCCGTAAATCTGGCGCTTGAGATCGTTACACTTTTCCTCCAAGGTTCGAATCTCTTCGGAAAAGTCCATGTGCTCGGTGGCGGCGCAAGAGCGGAGTTCCTCGATTTTGGTCTCGAGCTCCGCGATCGGTTTCTCAAATTCCAGCGCGATGAAGGGTTCTGCCATAGACTCTCGATTCTCTCAGGCGATCAAAAAGGGAAGCGGGCCACGTAATTGATGAGAACGATGCGTTCGGCGCCGCGGTCATAGTCCCGACCCACATTGCGCGCCGCAAAATCCACGTTAAAAAAGGGCGTCACCCAGAAACGACCTCCAAGATTGACCCGGTTGTCGGGGGCATCCTGAATATTGTCGTATTCCGCCAAGAGCGCGAAGGTCGGGACAATCTTCCAGGAAACGCCAAAAAAACCAAAGGGCGCCCCGCTATCACCCAGGTCAGGAAAGTTGATGCCGGCATGCAGCACAAAATCAGGGAGAAAGATTTCATGAGTTCCGGCCAGATAAAGCCCCTTGGCGTCTTGCAAAAATTCTTTGGTCGATTCCTGATACATATAGCCCTGATTGTCATACCCCAAAGCCAAAGCCGGGAGGATGTCCGTTCCATCAAAGAAGCGCAACTTAATGAAGACGGAGGGCCGGATGACATTAGGATCCTCGCCGCCGATGAGGTTTTGCGCATCGAGGGAAAAGCCAAGATTGAGCCGCCGAAAAGGGCCCAGGAGCAGGCGAGAGACGACGCCACCTTCGGAATAAAACCGGAAGGACGTGGAAAATGTTTTCGGGTCCAGGATGTCCGCCGTTGGGATGTCCACGACTTCAAGCATAGGACTGGCATCCTCGAACGCTTTGGAGCTGGAGGACGCGTTGCCATCTTCTTTGACGGAGGCATCTTCTCCCAAAAGAGGAACGCGGGCCACCAAGAAGAAGAGAACCAGGAGAAAGAGATGTTGGACGTGTTTGGTTTTCATTTCTGCTTCCGCAATTGCTCGTGCCGCGCCAGGGCCTCCTGGACCGCCATGCGGCTATTCGCCGGCACCTCCGCTAAAAGTGATTCTAAGAGACGCCCTGCTTCCCGGTCCTTGCTCCACCCTAAGGCATCAATGGCCAGCAGCCGAACCGTGATATCCGGATCAAGCGCATAGGATTTTGCTGTCTCAAAACCTTCGCTATCTCCCAGCTTAAGCAAGGAGCGGGCCGCTGAGACTTGGACCGCCTTGTCGGCATCCTTTAAGAGGTCCCGAAGCGCCGCCTTGGAACCGGTCGCGTGCAATTCCCCCAAAGTCTGCGCGGCCACGGCCCGCACGCTCGGATCGTTGTCCTTGACCAGAGCTTCCACAACAGGAACAGACTGTGGATCCTCCAGGCGTCCGAGGACATGGACGGCGGTCCGACGCACTTCGGGCAGAGGGTCCTGACAAGCGGCTTCGACCTGGGGCCGCGCACGGGGGTCCCGGTAAAACCCCACCCCGGTGAGTGCCGTGATCCGGACATTCGCAGAAGGGTCGGAAATGGCTTTGGCGAGGGCGTCGAGCGCGCGTGGGTCACCGATCTGCCGCAAAGCAACCGCCGCAGCTTCCCGGACTTCAGGACTCGAATCGGCGGCAAGGACCACGGAGAGCTTTCCCCTGGCTGGGGCGTATTTCAGGTTCCCAAGACCTTGAACCGCAAGCGTTCGTGCCATAGGGTCTTTGTCTGAGAGCGCCTGCATGAGCTGTGGCCCTGCTTTGGCTGGGTCGGCTTCCTGGGCCATCGCCAGGACGGCCTCTCGGCGTTTGACCGTCTGGCTCGAAGGACGAACGTTGTAGCTTGATTTCTGGGCAGGCGCCGTGGCTGGCACTGTTTGAGGAGCGGTCTTGGCCTTGGGCTTGGCCGCGGAGGGACTTTCCGCCCTGAGAAGCCCTGCCATGAGCGACAAAGCCACAATTGCAAGGGAAATGGGTTTATTCATAAGCAAAAAATCCCGAAAGCCAGGTTCGGGAATCGGGTGAATTCTACCTATTTTAGGTTGCCTTGTGGAGGGTCTTAAGGGCACACAAGGCGGAGGATGGTGTCGCCAGGGTCTCTGCGAGGCGACCCAGGAGAGGCCAAAAGGAGCCGGGAATACTTTAAAGATGGCACGACTTTCTGAGAAGCCGTAAGAATTTTATCTACGCAGGCGTTTCCGGTATTCCGTTTCTGTCATGCAAGTCCGCGTGTCTTCGACACGATCCAGATAGACCCTCCCATGGATATGGTCAAATTCATGCTGAAATATCCGCGCGACAAATCCCGACAGCTTCCCCCGAAGCCGCCGCCCATCAAGCGCCGTGAATTCAATTTCGACCGTCTTATACCGCGGCACCCGCGCGCGCAGGCCCGGAATCGATAAACAGCCCTCCCAATCGGTCAAACGCTTTTTCGAATGTCTCACCAGGACGGGATTGATCATGGCCACCGGTGGAACGCGTGGCGCCTTAGGATAGCGAGCGTTAGGCTCAGGCGCAACGATGAAGAGGCGAAGGGACTTGCCCACCTGAGGGGCGGCGATCCCCACCCCTTTGGCCTTGCGCATCGTTTGGACCATGCTTTTGACCAACGCAGCGCATGCTGGCTTGGAGAACTTGCGAAGGACCCGAGCTCTTTTACGCAGAACGGGCTCGCCCAGCTGCGTGATGCGTAAGATCATAGGGAAAATAAGGATAGCATACCCGGACCGGCCGCCAGACCTCTTGGCGGCCGGTCCGGGAATTCTTCGTGGCTTGTGCTGCGCTACTTTCCGCCCTCGAATTTGAACTCCAAGCGGCCCGCTTGCTCGCGGATCGCCTTGCGCATGGCTTGGTCCAGGGACATTGAAGAACTCGGGCCCTTGGCCGATTGCTTTTTCACCAAGAACTCGTCGCGCTGTTTCCTGAGTTCTCCCAAGCGCGCTTGTAAGGACGCGCGGGTTTGGTGTTGATTTTGGAGGTAAGCTTCCAGATCCGCGTTTGTTTTCTCCTTAAGCTCGGCAGGGAGGTCCTCCTTCTTTAATTCCGACACCTTCTGTTGCCCTCTGGCAACCGCACTCACAACGTCCCACTCGGCGCCTGAATACATCGGCGATGCTTTAAGAGCCGCCCGTTCCATGACCGCGCCGGAAGCGGCGGGAAGGCGTGCCGCACGCCGATCAGCGACAGCCCCATCAGCCAGAGCCGCGCGACCCCTGGACCCGTATGCCACATAGGTTTGATTCAACTGATACCCAAGACGGGAAATCTCGTCATCATAGGGCGTAGGATCGATGACCACAGCGCGGTGATGATCGATCGTGAGATAGGCCCCGCGACCTGCCATCGCGCCCTCCTGCCACTGGGTTTGAACACCCTCGGCGTAAGCGCCACAGAAAATGGCATTCACACGAATGTCTTTGCGCACGGCCTGGGCCACCGCGTCACGGAAGTAGACAGCTCCCTGAGTAAACGGCTCATTGCCGGCAATGAAAAGCGTTTTGTAGACGTCATCGCGCCTGCTCCAGCGCAGGTTTTGCACCGCATCTTTGATGACCGCGCCACAATATTCATATCCACCATGGGTCCGGAGTCCAAAGAGCTTTTCCGAGATAAGATCCATATCCGTTGTAAAGGGTAAGACTTGACGGATAAAGTTTTCCCCCGCGCTCAGGCCATTGTTCCCGTATTCATAGAGGGCAATTTCAAGCCTCGGACGCTCGCCGCAGCGGGTCGAGTAGGCCAAGTCGTTGGCGATACGCCAGAGCTGGCTTTTGGCCTGTTCGATGAGCCCGTCCATGCTATTGGACGTGTCCAAAAGGAGGGCCACCTGAACGAGCGGTGTCGAAGGGGGGCAGCAGGGGGCCAAACAGCTTCTGGCTTCAAGCGGAACGGCAAGGGCCATGGCGAGAACCAGACTCCAAATGCTTTTTAAGTGATCCATAGTGACCTCCGGGCAAAGAGAATTTAAGCTTCTGCTCGTTGGACACCGGTTCTATGAAAAGGTTCCAAAAATGCGAAACGACGCGTTATATCTTCTGGAATTTAACGGGAAGGTTGGTTTTCGGAATGACTTTGAAGTGGTATGGCCTATAGTTGGCAGAGTCTGTCTTCGACTTGAAGAAATCCTTGGCCGCACGGTAGTAGACAATCGTGGTTTCCGGCGTATCGCGCGTCCCCATAATCTCAAATCCAAAACCCACGGCATGGGTTTTGCCGGAAGTGATTCCCACCACCTGATAGAGCTCGAAATCCACTTTGGGGACTGGAAGCCCTGGCGCATGCTTATTCCAAAGCTCCTTCATCTTGCCAGGCGTCTCAACGACATAGGTCCGGAATTTCCGGATATTGGAACTCGCTCCCCTCCATTCCACCAGAGCCTTCGGCCGGATCTTCTCTTGAGAAGTGGGAAACTGCACAAGCGTCGTTTTAGCGCCCTCCCTCTTGGGCTTGCCCAGCATATCCGTAGGGGCAGAAGTCCGGCTGGCTCGCGAAGTGAAAGCTGAGGATGTTGGCGCTTTCGTTAGGGTGCTCTTTTTGGCCTTGGCTCCGCTCACGGACTTTGCGCTGGTTGCTTTCGGCACACTCGCGCGATCGGCGGGACGGGACAACCCCGCAGCCGCTCGCTCCGTTGGAAGAGGCGCTTCGAACTGGGTGAGAGCTTTTTGTTCATCCTCTCTTGCGGGGGCTTGTAAAGCCAAGCCCGATCCATCGGCTTCGATAGGAACGGGCGGCGGTGGGATATCTTGTTTGCTTGCCGATGATTGTTCCCCCAGCGCAACGTCACTTTGAACTTCCATCGACTTGAGCGCTGGAGTTGGAACGGTCGCCGGCGCAGGGGAAGGCGTTGGCGTTCCAAGAGCGGGCTCCGATTTCAGATGAATCTGCTTGGTGCGATCCCTCTGTTCGTAAGTGACCCACACCACGAGCATCACCAGACACGCGGAGGCCAGTGTCTTCAAAGGAAAACCGGTGGAAAACCAAGACAAGATCGGGTTTCTCGGTTTCATCCTGCTCAAGACACCCGCGTAAAAACTTTCAGGCGGTTCTAGACGCGGACTTTCGTGCAGCATCTTGCGCATGCGCATGAGTTCCTGAAAGTGCGCCTCGCAAGCTTGGCAAATCTTGATGTGCTGAGCGGCCGCCAGGTGCTCTTGAGGCGGAAGCGCTCCATCCAGATAATCGGACAATCGGTCTTCGATATGTTCGGAGTCCGTGCTCATGTATTCCTCTTGATCAGTGGCCCAAGAATGCCGCGCAGTTTTTCCCGGGTGCGTGCGAGTCTTGATTTTACCGTACCCAGCGGCACCCCGAGAAGGTCGCTGATTTCTTCATAAGACTTGTCGTCCATATCGCGCATCACGACCAGCGCCCGCTCTTCATTCGAAAGCAAGGAGAGTGCCTTCTGGACAGCCTGCTGCTCGTCCAAACCCTCCAATTCCGATCCCATCGGGGCCTCCGGCGAGGCGACTTCGGTGCCAGGATGTTCATCATCCGGCCCCGCGTCGATGGGAACATGAGACGAGAAGGACCGGCTCTTCTCGTAGCGCACCCTGTTTTTCCAGAGGTTCACGCAGATGCGGTAGAACCAAGTCCCAGGCGAACTTTCTCCTCGAAAATCAGCCTGATGCTTGTACGCCTTCACGAAGGTCTCTTGGGCTAAATCCTGGCCGTCCGCCGTGTTGCCGGTGAGCCTCACCGCCAAGGTATAGATCATGGGGCCATGCGCCCACATGAGACTCGCGAAGTGAGCTTTCGGCGTGCCAGACATCTCATCAATGACTTGGACACCTGTATGGAGCGACGGTTCCATCATGTCACAAGGTTTCTGGGCTTTCCCAGGACAAAGCTCTCTATGTTTTGAGTGATTTCGTCCGCCAAGACTCCAAGGGCTTGCCGGCTGCTCCAGGCAATGTGCGGCGTCACGATGAGATTAGGCAGGCGAGCATCAAGCAAAGGATTGCCATGGCGCGGGGGCTCCTCCGAGAGAACGTCGATCCCCGCGCCAGCGAGACGGCCCGCCCTGAGCGCCTCAGCCAGTGCCTCCTCCTCCACAAGGCCGCCGCGTGCCGTATTAATAAGGAGAGCTTTCTTTTTCATAAGAGCAAGTTCTCGGGGACCGAGAAGTCCCTTCGTTCCAGGTGTCATCGGGCAATGCAGGCTGATCACATCGGATTCTCGGAGGACCTGGTCAAAGGGCATACGTCCCGGACGGACGGTCGCGGCGCCTTTACGTTCACTCAAGATCACGTTCATCCCAAAAGCGAGAGCGCGCTTTTCCACCGCTTGGGCCAGCCTGCCATATCCTATCAACCCAAGGGTCGTTCCCGAAAGGTTCTCAGTGGGATAGTCCTGCATGACAAAGTGCGGCGCGCGCTGCCAGGCTCCCTGCTGGATGAGGCTGGCATAGTCGAGGAGATGGCGCCGGAGGGCCAGCATCATCATGAACACGTGCTCCGGCACAGAGTCGCCTGTGTAGCCTGGGACGTTGGCGACCGCGATCTGGCGTGCGCGACAGGCGGCCAGTTCTACACCATCATATCCCGTCGCGGCCACGACAATAAATTTAAGGGAGGGAAGCTTCGCGAGCTCTGCCTCACGCAGTTTCACCTTGTTGGTGATGGCGATGGTCGCGCGCTCGAGTCGATCCACGACTTCTTCCGGTGCCGTGCCATCGTACTCCACCCATTCGTGCGGGAACGCCGGCTTACGCAGAGCGACGGGAAAGGTCCCTTTATCAAGTAAAACGATTTTTTCCATGTCCATTTCAGGAACAAACCCAAACGTCATTCCGGCGAAAGCCGGAATCTATCATGCAGAAAATGATAGACCCCGGCTTCCGCCGGGGTGACGACGAATTGAGCCCCTTTAGGCATTATACCGGACGGGCGTGTTCTCGTATATAATAGTGACTCCATTTCAAAACTTTTAAAGGAGAACGACCATCATGACTGTTGATCTTGAAGGCCTCTTAGGAGCTGAAGGGAAGAAGCTTCTCGAGCACAAGTGCACCACCATTCCCAAGGAATCCATCCATTTGCCTGGTCCAGACTATGTGGACCGGATTTATGCCCTGTCCGATCGCCCCACGCCCGTTTTGCGCAGCCTGCAACAGCTGCTCGACCACGGACGCCTCGCCGGTACCGGCTACATGTCGATCCTGCCCGTGGACCAGGGCATCGAGCATTCCGCGGGCGCTTCCTTTGCGCCCAACCCCATCTACTTTGACGCGGAAAACATTGTGAAGCTCGCCGTCGAAGGGGGCGCGAACGGCGTGGCCTCAACCCTCGGCGTTCTGGGTGCCGTCGCCCGCAAATACGCGCACAAGATTCCCTTTATCCTCAAGTTCAACCACAATGAATTCCTCTCCTACCCGAACACCTATGATGAGACGCTATTCGCCAGCATCAAGCAGGCTTATGATCAGGGCTGTGTGGCGGTCGGGGCCACCATCTATTTCGGTTCTCCGGAATCCCGCCGGCAGATCTGGGAAGTGAGCCAGGCCTTCCAGCGGGCGCATGAGTTGGGCATGGCGACTATTCTTTGGTGCTACACGCGCTCGAACGCCTTCAAGACCAAGGAAAAGGACTACCATGTGTCGGCCGACCTCACGGGACAGGCGAACCACCTGGGCGTGACCATTGAAGCGGACATCATTAAGCAGAAACTGCCGGAAAATAACGGGGGCTACACCGCACTCAACTTCGGCAAGACCCATAAGCTCGTCTACGAAAAGCTAACCTCGGACAATCCCATTGACCTCACGCGCTACCAGGTGGCCAACTGCTACATGGGCCGCGCCGGGCTCATCAACTCGGGCGGCGCCTCTTCCGGCGCAACCGACCTCGCGGAGGCGGTGAAGACCGCCGTCATCAACAAGCGCGCGGGCGGCATGGGCCTCATCTCGGGACGCAAGGCCTTCCAGCGCCCGATGTCAGACGGCGTGAAGATCCTGAACGCCATCCAGGACGTTTATCTGGACCAACGCGTCACCATTGCCTAAGAGGGATTAGGGATTAAACTTTAGAATAGAATCCGTGGTGGCCTGAGAGAGCCACGCTATTCCGTTTTCCTGACCGGAAGACAAGGGATAGCGTGGTGTCTTTTTGTCGAGGGGGCCGATGCGTACTTCCGCGGAGGATTGTTCTCCCTCGATCATCACGCGCGCATAGGTGAGCGACGCGTAGGTGATGGCAGGATATAAGGAAACATCCACAAAGCTGTCCGCGCGCAGGCGAGCGAGCTTCGCGAGAAGTCCATAGACAAGCTCCGCTTGCACGGGCTTGCCGTTCGAGGTCCAGGAACTTGTGCTCACGCGCACAAGATCCGTTGGACGACCTTTGGATTCGATCCGCACTCGCTTGATTTGGGGCTCCGGGATACTCACAAGCTCGCGGCTGCGCCACGCCTGAGGATCGACCTGGCCGAGCTCGCCACGGTAGAGGCCGCGCGCCATGTAAACGTTCACCGCTTGCGAAGGCCGGTAATAAAGGTGCACGTAGTCGGACGCCTGCTTCCCGAAAATACCGTCGGCTAGAACGTTCCCTTGGGCGTCTTCGAGGACGAGCCGCATGCCGCTGGCCGCATCGACCTCAAACTCGGAGGCCCGGTCCGCCCGGTCAGAGATCTCATCTTCCAGTGTGAGCGCCGAAAGGCTTGAAAGGAGGGATTTCCAGGGCATCTCATCAACCGGCGCGTAGACCCCCGAAGAAAGTTCAACGGACCAAGCCCCCTTTTGTTTGACGAAGCTCACCCGGCCGGAGGCCTTTTCCATGCGCAGGCGCTCCGCCTTCTGGACGGCTTTGGCGAAAGGGGCTTTGCGGTGCGGCACCTGGCGGTAGATCGAAATCACCCAGGCGGCCAGGAGCATGGCCGCCAGGGTTCCGACTTTTTTCAGGAAAGACGCGCCCATCTCAGGAAGAAACAGCCTTTGGAGAATAGACGGAGGCGATCGTCACGCGCCAAATCTGGCGCCGGCGCCAGCGCCAGAGGCCAAGCACGACGGAAAGCAACGCGGCCACAAGGACCGTTCCGTACTTCACCACCTGACGACGGGCGCTCGTGAGGGGCTTGAGCGGCCGGATAATTTCCCCCTTCGTGCGAATGCCCGCGAGCGTATCGTCCTTGGAAAGAAACGAGAGCACGTTGCTGACGAGACCCTCCGCGCCCGTGAGGGACGGAAAGATCGGATCGAGCACGCGGGCTGTGCCTAAAACGACAATCTGCGTTTTGGGGCTTGTGCCAATGAGAGCGTGGGAGGGGACAGGCAAGGGCTTGCCCTGGAAGAAGCTCGTGAACGTCCCTTCGACCACCGCGCCAACAGAATAGGGGCCATGGGGCTCGTCTGCTTGCGGGCGCGGAATGTCATTCGGAGCAACACTCGCCGAAGGCTGGGCTTTAGCGAAAAAGCTCTTCGCCGAGGTGTAAAGAAGAGGCGTGAAGCGAACACCCGGTGGTAGTCCTTGCACAGGATCAATGCTGGTCGTAAACGGAAGACTAACGGCTTCGAGCCCCCGCCCGATAGGGTGGGTGTTCATAATCCGATTCACCAGGGGAATGTAAGGGTACGGAAGGCTCGTGGTGAAGGAAAGCCCCCCCAAGTTTTGTGTGACGCCGATCGACTCGCACTGGAAGTCGTAGAGGAGCCGATCGCCCAAGAGGACCCCGTAGTGCTTCAAGAGGTCCCCCAGGCCCGCGTCCTGCGCCGTCACCAAGAACCTCCCCGGCATAAAGTTCTTGATATCGATCAGGAAAGCGGCAGGCATACCGCGCATGATGGCCTGATCGATGGCCCAGATCGATTTCTCGTCAAACTTTTCTTTCGGTCCCACGACAAGCAAGGCATCCGCCTGAACAGCCATCGTGGTTGAAGGCGAAAGCGGTGTGTCCTTGAGGTCATAAAAGTCGGCGAGATCCATCGCGAGCTTGGAGGAGTGTCCCTGCCACTGGGTTTCTCCGTGTCCGGAAATGACCGCGATTGTTTTTTTCGTCCGGGCCGCCATCTTGGCGATGCGGCTCGTGAGGTCATACTCCAGCTGCTGAATGTTTTTCACGATGGCCAGGGTCTCGATTTTGTCCCGGTGGTAAAGCACCAGGCCCATATAGCCCCGGCGTATCTGGACTTGATCCGACCCTAATTGATTAAACTGAATGGGCAAAAGCCCTGCCTCACCGGCTCCCTTCTCAAACTCTCCCGGAGGGCTTTGAAGGGCAAACTCATAGCGGACCCTGCCGCGGGAAGCCGACTTGTACTCAGCCAAGAGATCTCGCGTGTAGCGTTCGTAGATATTGTAAGGCGGCGGCAGGTCCGGCGTGAAATAGGCCTTGATGACCAGGGGGTCGGAAAGATCGCGCACGAGCTTCCGGCTGGACGCCGAAAGTGAATAAGCCTTCTGCGTGGTCAGATCCAAACGGACAAAAAACCAGTTGCCCAGGACATTGACCAGGACCACGATGAGCGCGCAGAGCCCAAGGCCCGTCGTGCCGGTCAAGAGAAACTTCTTTTTTCGTTCGCGAAGCGTCAGTGCCATTTTTTCGATTGAAGCACGGAATGGGTCCAGATTAAAAAGAAAGCCGTGCCGCTCACCCAATAGAGCAGGTCACGGCTATCGAGCACACCGCGCGCCAAAGCGTCGAAGTGTGTCTCCACGCTCAACGTCCTCACGAAGCTCGACAGCATTCCCGGAAGAAAGTCCGCGATACGACCCAAGAGAAAGAACAGAAAACAAACAAAGAATCCAACGATGAAGGCGACCACCTGGTTGCGTGTAAAGGAGGAGGCCCAGAGCCCGATCGCGGCGAAAAACGAGGCGAGGCCCAGGATGGCCACGTAAGCGCCGATCATCTGCCCCGGGTCCGGACGGCCCACCACGAGGAGCACCGCGGGATAGCACAGCGTAAAGAGAAGGAGCACCCCGATCATTCCCATAGAGGCGAGATACTTGGCGATGACGATCTCGTGGTCCTCAATCGGAAGGGTGCAGAGGTATTCGATGGTCCCCGCTTTCCATTCCTCCGCGAAGGACCGCATCGTGAGCGCGGGGACGAGGAACGTAAAGATGAGCGGCAGCGGCCGGAGAAAGCCGTCCAAGGCGCTCTGGTTCATGAGGAAAAGCGGCGAGACAAAGAGCCAGCCCGTCACGAGCAAAAAGGCGACTGTGATCACATACGTCGTAGGCATGTTGAGTAGCGTCATCAACTCTTTACGGGCAAGGATCAAAATTGGGTTATGGGTCATGATGTGGTCAATTGCCGGAACACATCCTCCAAGGAGAATGTTTCCGGCGTCATTTGCAGAATTTTCCAATGCTTTTCGACAGCGACATCAAAAATCATTTCTCGCAGATCAGCTTCTCGAGTCTCGAGGATGAGGCTCAGACGGTCGCCTTCTTCCTTTTGGACGATGACTTGATCAACACCCGGAAGACCGCGGAGCACCTCGGACGCGCCCGCCTGGGGCCCTTTGAGCTCAAGCAACAGGCGCTGGCCCTTCGAAAGGCTCTGCCGCAGAAGGTCCGGGGTGCCGTCCGCGACAATCTTTCCTTTATGAATGATGAGCACCCGGTCACAGGCGCTCTGGGCCTCGGAAAGAATGTGCGTGGAGATCAAGACGGTCTTCTTCTGTTTGAGGGTCTGGATGAGCTGCCGGACTTCGAGCTGCTGATTGGGATCAAGCCCTGAAGTGGGCTCATCCAGAATCAGGATTTCCGGGTCATGGAGTATCGCCTGAGCAAGTCCCACGCGCTGGCGAAACCCTTTGGACAGATGGGCGATGTCTTTTCCAACAACAGAGGCCAAACCGCAGGTCTGAATCACTTTGCGAAGAGCATCCTCGCGCCTTTCGACTGGGATGGCGCGAAATTTCGCCGTCCAGAGAAGGGATTCGTACACCGCAAGCTCCTCATAGAGCGGGTTGGTCTCCGGCAAGTATCCGATGCGCCGGCGAAGCTCGAGCGACTCGTCCGTGATATCGAAATGGGCGACGCGCGCCGTGCCCTCGGAGGGCGGCATGAAGCCGGTGAGGATCTTGAGCATCGTGGTTTTGCCAGCGCCGTTGGGCCCCAAGAGCCCCACGACTTCCCCGGGTTGAATGGAGAACGTCACATGGTCCAGCGCGAGCGTCGATCCGTAGCTCTTCGTGAGTTGGGTGACATCAATCATGGTGAAAGCCTTAATGTAATAGCGAAAAGCAACATTTCTTGTCAAGCATCAAGCTGTTGGTGTCATCCCCGAGTGCCCCGATCGGGGGTCCATCAGATTAAACAACGTCCTCAAATCGTAAGAACGTCGAGCGCCCTGCGTATGTCCGACAAATCCTTGAAAAGGTGGTCCGGCTTGGAGGCGGCCAGATCTTCGATGGACATGGGTCCGGAGGCTACCGCGAGGGTCAAGGCGCCGATCGCCTGGCCGGCCTGGACGTCCCGAATGTTATCTCCGATCACCACGACCTCCCTCGGCCCAAAGGACCGGCCGGCTATTGTTTCTCCGCGCCGCACAGCCGTTCGGAGAACCTCCGGACGCTCTTCGGAGTCGGAGCCATACCCGCCGAAGCGAAAATACTTCATGAGGTCCGCGCGCACGAGCTTGATCCTTGCCCCTTCTTCTAAATTGCCTGTCCCAAGCCCCATGAGCACGGAGGGAAGGCTGGATAGCTCCTCGAGCAACGTCGGCACACCGGGCAGCACTCTGTAGCCCGGACTCTGGGGAACTTCGTGGGCCAGATGCTTAAGGTAGCCCTGGCACAAAAGCTCCAATTCGCCTTTCTGGGGCTCACGCTTCAAATGGACCTTGATCATCTCACGGCAGATCGCGGGGTCCGTTTTCCCATCCGGAGAGACGATCTTCATGGCATCCTTAATAGCAAACAGTTGCTCAAACGCCTTGTTGAGAGCTCTCACACCGGCCCCCCCTGTATAGATGAGGGTCCAGTCGAGGTCAAAAAGAAGGAGTTTTCGTATCTTCAATTTGGTGGTCACGGTTTCGTCAACTCCCAATCACAGAAATATCAAAACAGGTATATTTTACGAATTGTTTTAACATTTTTCTATTGACATTCCTCCCTTTCGGGGCCACACTTTCGATAGGAGGGAAGCATGTCCGAGGCGTGCATGTTCAGCATCCTGGCACTACCCCAAGCCGACTTGCGGAAAATCCTACCGAAAGCCTCCGCACGCACCTTAGCAAAACTGGTCGTCGCTTATCCCCGAGCCATTGGCCGGACATTCCTGGAAATCCTTGGCGAGTGCACCAGCCCTATCACCGTCGAATTTGTGCAGGATGAGATGAACAGCATGCGCGTGCCTTCCTATCCCGAAATTCGACAGGCCGAGCGTGAGCTCATGAAGATTGTTCATGAGGAAGGCCTGCAAGAGCACGCCGAAATGCTCGCCACGACAACACCGTAAGAAACCCGATTACCACCTTCAGAACCGATAGCCTCCAAAAGCACCTTTCATAGACTTCGTTTGCCCTTGTCTTCTGGCAAGTTGAGCCGAGCATTTGGCGTTGGCCGATACGCCAGCCTCATCGTTTCTGAACTGCCCAAACCGCGGCACCGAGCATGAGGAGCGCAAAAAGTGCCGTCACCGCAAAACCTGCTGCATCCGAAGCCATACCGGCCGACAGAGGCTGTCCCTGAACCAGCATGTGCCGCTGCAGGCACGAGAGGCCATAGCTCAAAGGGTTGATCTGCATCACCCAGCGCATCCAGCGCGTGGCGCCATCAGAGGGAAAGAGAGCGCCCGAAAGGAGCCACATCGGGATTAAAACGAGGTTCATGATGGCATGGTAGCCTTGCGCGGAATCGAGCAGCCAAGCCAGGACAAAACCGAGCCCGGTCAAGCCGAACGACAGAAGAAGCAGGCTCACCAGAACAAAAGGCCAGGAGCTTAAGGGAATTTGAATGCCCGCGGTAGGCACGAGGAACAAAAAGAGGACGGCCTGGCCGAAAGCAAGAGTCGAACCTCCCAGGATTTTCCCCAGAACAAGGGTCAGCCGAGACAGCGGCGCGACCAGGACCGACTGCAAGAATCCCTCATGCCGGTCTTCAATGACGGAAATCGTGGAGAAAATGGCGGTAAAAAGTACGATCAGGAGGACGGTGCCTGGAAAGAAGTACTGAAGATAGTTCACCCCGGAGATTGCGCTGTCGCCACCTGCCAGAGCCGGTGCCGCGTGAAAGGAACTCCCGAGCCCGGACCCGATCAAAAACCAAAAGAGCACCGGAGGCACGAGCGCGCCGATGACGCGGCTCCGTTGGCGCAGGAAGCGCACGATCTCGCGCTGCCACAGCGTATAGGTCGCCAGGAGAAAGAGTTTCATCGCAAATCCCCTTCCCCCCTTCGCGCCACTGAGTCGTCGGCGCGTCCGCCGAGCCGTAGTGGCGGAGTGGGGGAAGGCCGGGATGGGGGTTCTCCCCCCCACCTGCCTCCTCCCCCACCAGGGGGGAGGACTTATTCCCGCTCCACAACCGGTGGCCGGTCCGTTTGATAAAGACGTCCTCCAACGTCGGCTTGCTTAAGGTCACGGATTGAATCAGGCCGGGAAAATCCGCAACCAGCTTCGGGATAAATTCATGGCCCTTGGAACGTTCCATTCGGAGTGTTGGCCCGATCACCTGAACACGCTCACCGTATTGCTTTTCGATGGCCTCTTGGAGACGAGCGGGCTGCGCGCTCTCAAGGGAAATGATATCGCCGCCGATCTCATGCTTGAGCTCCGCGGGCGTACCGAGAGCCACGAGTCGCCCTTCATTTAAGATCGCGACACGGTCACACTTCTCCGCCTCTTCCATCAAGTGGGTCGTGACCACGATCGTCACCTGTTCTTTGTTTTTGAGTTCGAGAAGAAGGTCCCAGAGATCACGCCGTGAAGCGGGGTCAAGGCCCGTGGAGGGCTCATCCAGAAGCAAAAGCTTCGGTTTGTGCAGGAGGCCTTTGGCGATTTCCACGCGGCGCTTAAGCCCTCCGGAGAGCGTCTCCACAAAAGCCGCACTCCGGGAGGCGAGTCCCATCCGGGACAACAGAAGTGCGATACGCTCCTGGAGGGCCTGGCCTGAGAGGCCATAGAGGTGCCCCTGGTGGAGGAGATTTTCTTGGACGGTGAGTTTCCCGTCCAGACCCGGCGACTGAAAAACCACGCCCAGATCACGGCGGACGGATTCTGGGTTTTTGACCACATCATGGCCAAAAAGGACCGCCGTTCCCGCGCTGGGAGGAAAAAGGTCGACAGGATGTAAAACGTGGTGCTTTTGCCGCCGCCGTTGGGCCCCAGCAAAGCGAACATTTCCCCCACTTGAACCGTGAAGGTGACGTCCTGGAGCGCCTGATGCTCGACTTTAGACGGCCGCTTGGCGGGATAGGTATGGTGAAGGTGTTCAACAGCAATGGCGTCCCTTGAGGCCATCAAGCGCCGACTCTCCGAAAACTCTGCAGAGAAACGACAGCACATCCCGCCAGGATCAGCGCCCCGACCGCCACATGCGCGGCGGTGTTGGGAAGGGTCGGACGCTGCCAGGCGTAGAAGCCCAAGCTGATCTGCAGAAACGCAAGCCCGACCAGAATCATCGCGAGTCTGGCGAACCAAAAATCCTGTCTCAGGGTGCTTCGCAATCGTTTGGCAAGCAAGAGGACATGAGCAAAGACCAGCGCGGCGCCCAAGAAATGAACATGCAGCAAGAAGCCCGTCTGCCGATAGATCGCGCCCGAGAGGAGCTGGAAAAATGCGAAGCCTGTCGTCATGAGAGCCAGCCTGCGGAGTGGACGGGCCTCGGGGTAGGGAAAGGCTGAACGTCTCGACCACACCATGGCCGCTATGCAACAGGTCCATCCAAAGAAGAGTTGTCCAAGGCAGGCTTGGCCCACCGAAGAGACCGCTGGGAGCTCGCGAAGTGCCGCCGCAACGCCCAAGGCCCCTTGCGCGCCCACAAGCGCGACCGCCACAAGCCCCGCTTTCTTGAGCAAGGGCTCGCCCCCTTTGTGCCAGAGCCAGACGGCCAGGATCACCGTCAAAAGCACCACCATCGTGATCACCATGACCGCAAGGGCCGAGTCTGTGCTCGCCACCCTGCCGCCCGCAAAAACCAGAAAAAAGGCGGCCATCGCGAATAATGCGGAATATTGACGAAGCGTCATCTCAGCTCCCGACGGGACCTGTCTGTTAAATAGAGTCTGCCGAACGGCCGGGGACCTGGCGTCGTGTTCTTTTTCATGTTGTTGGGGATTTTTTTGAACACGCCCTTATATCAAATTGGGCCCCTGGCCTCAATTTGCAGGATCGAATTCAAGTCCGCCGGTGAGGTTGTCGAAAATCACTTCGGCATTCTGATCCTTCTGGACCAGGACCGGCTTATCTTCTTGCATGGGGATGTACTCCAGTCGCGTGCCCTTATTGAAAGTGTCGAGATCCCATCCTTCATGTCGGACACGAAGTCGATAGTGCCCCGGCGGGACATTCTTGATCAGGAAGCGTCCCTCCTGGTCCGAGACGGCGACGGAATCATGGGGAGAGACATAGATCCAGGCCCTCTCCCAAGGATGCCGGCCGCAATTAATTTTGTAGAGACCGGCCACCACCAGGGGCCGGCGCACGGGAGGCCCTCCCGGACCGAGCTTGACATCGAAGAGCACATCGTCTTTTCGGTAGGCGCGCAAGCGATGAGAGGCCCCATCCTTGTTGAATAACGCCAGGCTTGTTCCCAGCGCCGCCCATTGCATCCGCGGCCGAAGTTGACAGCCGACCGTCGCAAGCTCCGACTTCAGAAGGGACGGCATGATTCTTTTCTCCTTGCGATCAAGGACGACCAAAGCGTTGGCGAGCCCTCGCGTCTCTTGTTTGACGACCAGATGGTTCTGAGGGATGCCATGCGGACAGTCGTGATCGGCGGGATTGGCGAACATGTGGCGTGGGGGGGTTTCCCCCGGAAACTTCACGAACCCGGACACCATGCCCAAAGCAGAATCGGCAGCCGTCGCAAAAGGAGAGAGCAGAAAAACGAAAGCAAAAAGCAAAAACGCTTGAAGCTGACTCTTTCGGCTTCTGCTATCAACGATCTGCTTTGGGAAGGTACTATGGAGCCTTCTCAAGGTACTGCCATCCCGCCAGGTAGGTCGCTAAAGCGAATTTCAGCCAGACCGCTCCGATTTGCAGGAACGCCCCCAGTCCAGAAACCAGGAAGACCGTCACGCCAAAGTAATGCGGGTTCGCGAAGGCAAAACCTATCGTTCCCGTCAAAATCGCGGTTTTCGGGCCAGGGCCAAGACGAGGCCTCGCGAGCACATACATCCAGCAAAGCAGAAAGCCGGTGACCAGGTTGGGCAGAATCAAAGAAAGCGCGATCGGGCCGAGCTCGGCCCACGCCAAATTAGGCTCTGAAACGAAGATTCTCTGGCTGAGCACCATCACCCCCATGTCATACACCAAGAGCGCAAGCGCGGCCAAAGCTCCACCCCTGCCGATACGAGGCCAATTCATAGGACAACAATAGCAATTTTATCCGTTTGAGGAAGGTGAAAGAGAGAAGAGATGACCGGGGATTTGGATCCCGTAAGCTGCGGCTTGTTGCAGAAAGAGGGGCGCGTAACCGGTCGCGAAATAGCCCACTTGCCCCGCTTTATTGCGTCCAAACATGAATATATCCTGCATCATGACACGTCCCTCCTCCATGCCCTTGACTTCACTGATCGCAAGGATTTGGCGGTTGCCATCGGCCGCGCGACGCGTCTGCACAATGAGATGAATGGCGCGCGCGATCTGCTGACGGACTGCGGTGAGAGGGATTTCATAGCCCGCCATAAGAACCAACGTCTCAAGCCTGGAAATCACGTCCATAGGGGAGCTGGCGTGAATGGTGGCCATGGAGCCGTCATGGCCCGAGTTCATGGCCTGCAGCACATCCAAAGCTTCACCACCACGAATTTCCCCCAGGAGGATTCGGTCTGGTCGCAAATGGAGCGCATGGGAGACGAGCGCTCGTATGCCAATGACGGCCCTGCCTTCGCCTCGGCCCTGTGTCACCGTCTCGAGCGCCAGCCAGTTGGGATGGGAGAGGGAGATCTCGTACGTGTCTTCGATGGTCACAATGCGGCTCGTTTTCGGAATACAGGATGCCAAAGCATTTAAGAGGGTTGTTTTGCCGCTGCTTGTCCCCCCCGAAATGAGGATGTTCAAGCGCATCTGGACCGCAATGCGCAAGACATCCGCCATGGCCGTGGACAAGGCCCCTCGGGTCACGAGCTCGCTCAAATCATGCGTTTGGTGGGTCGGCCGGCGAATGGTAAAACAGGTTTGGGCCGTGACCGGCGGCGTGGTCACCGTCATGCGTGAGCCGTCGCTCAAGCGGCAATCGATCATGGGGTTTTGTGGAGACATGGTTTTGCCTGCCAGGGCTAAGAGCTGACGCACGACCCGCAGCACCTCCCCTTCCGTCGGAAACCTTCGCTCGACCTGCGTAATTTTACCGAACTGCTCGATAAAGATTTTGTTGGGGCCATTCACCATAATTTCCGACACATCGTGGGATGCCAGATAAGGCGTGATGGGTCCGTAGTCATCCGCCGACGTAGGCAGCGGAGAGGAAGGAGGAATAGACATGACGTATTCCTACCACCTTCAGGAAAAATTTGCAACGAAAAAATGCGATGATTTTGACCCCATGAATTGCATGCATTTTGGGGTTTGCGGGGGCTGTCGCTGCCAGCCTGGGGGGCGTCCTCTGCCTTACCCGGAAGAGCTCATCAAAAAAGAAACCCTCGTGAAGGATCTTCTCAAGCCCTATGAAGTGCGCGCTTGGAAGCCGATTCTCCCTTCACCTGAACCCTGGCACTATCGGAATAAAATGGAGTTTGCCTTCGCCGTCTGGGACGACGCGCTCGTCCTGGGGCTCCGGCAAGAAGGGCGATTCGACCGCGTCGTGGACCTGCAGACCTGCGGGCTGATGTCGGAACATGCCGTGAGCCTCCTTCAGCGCGTCCGCGCCTGGGCCAAAAGCCAGAGTCTCACGGGCTACCACCGAAAACGGCATGAAGGAGATTTGCGCTATCTTGTCCTGCGTGAGGGCAAGAACACCGGTGATCGCATGGGCGTTCTGCTTGCGACCTCCCTCGGCGCATCGAAGTTCGCGACGAAGACGCTTGAGGACTTCCGTGACAGCCTTTCCACCTTATGGCTTGGCGTGACAGACGACAAAAGCGACGTCGCCCAGGCCAAGGAGATGCGCCTTCTCTGGGGCCCAGGCAGCATCACGGAGCGTTTGATCAACCGCACCTATCAGATTTCTCCGTTTTCATTTTTCCAGACCAATACCCATGGAACGGAAAGGCTCTATGCGCTGCTGAGGGATTGGGGGTCCTCCATCGGCGGAACCTTACTTGACCTCTATTGCGGTTCCGGCGGCATCACACTCGCCCTGGCTGACGCTTTTGAGCGGGTCATCGGCATTGACTCCAACCAGAGCGCGATTGAAGACGCTCTCAAGAACGCAAAGCTCAATGAGCTCCAGAATGTGGAGTTTGTCTGTGAAGACGCGCTTGAATTCCTGAAGAAGCTTCCCGGCTCAAAAGTGTCCATCCAAATCTCCGCCATGGTCGTTGATCCACCGCGCGTTGGACTTCACCCGAAGGCGCTTTCGGCCTTGCTTGAAATCAACCCCCCACGCCTCGCTTATGTCTCTTGCAACCCTGAATCGCTCGCGAGAGACCTCCAAGGCCTCGTTCCCTTTTATAGGATAGCGAGTGCGCAACCGGTGGACCTGTTCCCCCATACGGCGCATGTGGAAACCGTGGTTTTGATGGAGCACCGCTAATGACGAGAGCGAACAGAGAGCAGCGAACAGAGCCGAGCAAACAACTGAATGAAATAGCTCAGCTAAGCCGTCACCCCGGCGGACGTCAGCCGGGGTCTATCATTGATGTAAATTCCATGATGGATCCCGGCTTACGACATGCCGGGATGACGGAGAAATATTTTTCCAACACCTACACTGATAAGCATAATACAAGACATTATTTCCGGCTAGGACATTCCTTGTTCTTGGCTTGCTCGCTGCTCACTTTGCTCTGCTCGCTCTGCGCTGCCGTCGACACACCGCCGCGCCTGTTCTTCAGCGACGCCAAGCTCAGCTTCGGAATCCCAGCAAACTGGGAGATGGGCTCCTCCTTTCCTTTTGGGCCGCTTCTCACCCGCAAAACCCAGGAAGGAACAGAGGCCTCGATCGTCTGCCAGATCTCGGAACCTGTGGATCCCTCGCGCCTGTCTTCGGACACATCCGTCGACATCCTCAAAAACTTTGCGACCCGTGACCTTGCAGTTCGCTCCGCAGGCTCACGCCTCCTGGCCGGCACGACCCGGACGCTGGCCGGGCAAAACGCCTACGAAGTCACATGGCTCCTGGAGGGGACGGAAGGCACGACGCAGCACCAGTCGGTCTACTTCTTCAAAGATAACCGCTTTTATGTTCTGACGCTCAAAGCCGCTCGCGACAGCTTCCCCTGGATCGTGCAGGATTACCAAAATTGGCTCAGCACCATCCACTTGCTCTCACGGGAAGGCTCCGGCAAATTGAAGGCCCCCTCTCACGGCGGCCTCTGGGTGCATCAGACCGGGGGCGCCAAAATCGAGATCCCTGAAGATTGGCTGATCGGTGTCGCAGACGACCGACAACTTGGTGCTACCATTGCCCGTGATAAAATGCAGTTGGCGTTTTCAGCGGTGGTTGATACCTTGGCAGCTTCCTCTCGGGAAATGACACCGCAAGAAAAGGAAGAAGCGCGCAAGTCCCTTAAAGTGAAGGGTTTCTACGATCGTCCTGGAATCGGAAGAACCTTTCCACGGTCTTCCGGCCTATCAGCTGGTTTATGAGAATACGGTGAAAGGTCGCTTTGTTCGCGGCCAGGACCTCTGGGTGTGGAGTCCCCGAGCGCGGTGGTTGTTCAATTTAGAGGGAGATTCACGACTGATGCGACAAATGGCGCAGGATTGGCAGGCCATCCTGCAAGCGATCCATTTCTACGAATAGCGTTCCAAACCATGAGCAATTCCTGGCTTTCATCCTTAAACGATCCCCAACGGGAAGCGGTCCTGCACATCAAGGGACCGCTTCTGATCCTTGCTGGCGCGGGATCCGGCAAAACCCGCGTGATCACCTCCCGGATCGTCCACCTCCTGGAAGGCGGCGCGGCCCCCTGGAATATCCTTGCGGTCACCTTTACGAACAAGGCGGCGGAAGAAATGCGCCACCGCGTCGACCAATTGACCGGAGGCCGGGGACAAGGGGTCCTCATCTCCACCTTCCACCGGTTTTGCGCGCAACTCTTGCGGCGCGAAGGCAAGGCGATCCAGCTTTCCCCTCATTTTGTGATCTATGACGATCATGATCAAAAAGAGCTCGTGAAAGATTGCCTCGCCGAGCTCAGTCTCGACGAGAAGAAATTTAAGCCCGGGGTGCTCGTCGCCATGATTTCGCGCTCCAAAGATGAGCTCATTGATGCTGCTTCCTATCAAATCCATGCGCTCACGTCCCCAGACCCCTTTCGCCAGATGGTGGCCTCGGTCTATCACCTCTACCAGAAAAAGCTCATCGCTTCGAACGCGCTCGATTTTGGCGATCTCATCATGAAAAGCGTGGAACTCCTGCGTGACACGGCTCAGGTGCGCGAAAAACTCCAGCAGCGCTTCCAGCACATCATGGTCGATGAGTATCAGGACACCAACCGCGCGCAGTATGTCCTCATCAAGACCCTCTCCGCCCAGCACCGCAACCTTTGCGTCGTCGGGGACGATGACCAATGTGTCTATGTATGGAGGGGAGCGGACATCCGCAATATCCTCGAGTTTGAAAAGGAATACCCCGAAGCGAAAGTCGTCAAGCTCGAGCAGAACTACCGTTCCACCAAGCCGATCTTGGACGCGGCCTGGAGCGTGGTCCGCCATAACCAATTTCGCAAGGACAAGAAGCTCTGGACGGAAAAAATGACGGGAGACCCGGTCTCCGCGACCGAATTCGCGGACGAGAGGGAAGAGGCGCTCGCCGTGGCGAGCGCCATCTACCAGAAAACACGGAGTGCGGACTATCGGTACGCGGACTTCGCCGTGTTTTACCGGATCAACGCGCAATCGCGCGTCCTGGAAGACGCGCTCAGGCGCCTGGAAATCCCTTATAAGATCATTGGTTCTGTACGCTTCTATGAGCGGGCGGAAGTGAGGAATGTGATCGCCTATCTGCGCGTCATCATGAACCCCGCGGACACCTTGAGCCTCAAGCGCATCATCAACGTTCCGGCCCGGGCGCTGGGCAAAACGACGCTGGAGGCCCTTGAAAAGTACGCCCAGGAACATAAGCTCTCCCTTTTCAATGCTCTCGAGAAGGCCAGAGAGATCCCCGGCCTTACGTCTCGCGCGAAGACCGCTGCCTTCGAGTTCCACAAGTTGCTCTCGGAGCTGATGGCCAAACGCGACCTCTTCAACGCTTATGAAATGGCGGCCGGGGTCCTGGAGGCCACGGGCTACCTCAAAGAGCTGGAATGTGACGACGATGCCGAGTCCCAAGCCAGGGCTGCCAATATCCGGGAATTGTTGAACGCGGTGGAAGAATACCTGGAATCCTCCGAGGATAAATCGACAGCGGGGTTTCTCGAGCAGGTGTCGCTGGTGGCGGACACCGATGAAATCGAATCCGGCCCCAATTACGTGACGCTCATGACCGTCCACCTCGCCAAGGGGCTCGAGTTTACGAGCGTTTTTCTGACCGGCATGGAGGAAGGGCTCTTTCCCATCGGGGAATCAGATTTTTCGCAGGAAGACCTGGAGGAAGAGCGCCGCCTTTGCTATGTGGGCATGACGCGCGCGAAACGTGAACTTCATTTCACCTGGGCGGCAAGCCGCCGACTCTTTGGCCACGCGCGCTGGAACGCCCCTTCGCGCTTTATAGAGGAAGCTGGCGTTTCCATACGTCCTGTGTCTCGCGTCTCGAGTCCCGCGTCGGCTCAGACCATGCAAGAAGTCTCTTTGGACAAGAGATCCGCCCACGATGCAGGGTTCGGGACCCTGGACGCGAGACTCGGGACGCCGTTTCAAGTGGGCGCTCGCGTGCGGCATGCCGAATTCGGCAACGGAAAAATCATGGAGAAAAGCGGTGCCGGCGAATCTCTCAAAGTGGTGGTCCTCTTTGACAACGGCCAGTGGAAAAAACTCCTAGTCAAGTACGCGAGCCTTGAACGTCTCTGAGTCACTTCGCAAGCCGAGAATCTATTAGAATGGCGCACATGCGGCCCGCACCCCCCCGAGCAACATCCTTCACGAGACGACTGCCTGCGATCTTCACGACTCTCATCAGCTTATGGCTTGTCGCAGGTCTCTTCCCAGGCAAAGCCAAGTCGCCCTTCGACCTGAGGGACTTTGGAGAACTCCCCGTTCTTAACGGCGGGCGCACCAAGCCTCTCGATACCATCGCGCGCAACTCTCTGCTCATCCTTTCCGGCAAGCAAACGGTCCGCACCCCTGAAGGGTCTTTGAAAGCCCTTACTTGGCTCGTGGATGTACTCTTCAAACAAGACAAGGCCGCTGCCTATAAAGTTTTCACGATTGACAACCCCGATGTCCTGGGTGCCATGGGCATTGTGCAAACGAGCCAGCGCCGTTTTTCTTGGAACGATCTCCAGGCCCATGCCCAGGAAATCGAACGCCAAGCCATGCAAGCAGACTCTTTTAAGCCCGGCCAGCGGACACCTTATCAACGGGCTATTCTCAATCTTCACAGCCATATCAACCTGTATCAAAAACTGCAAAACACTCTGCAGATTGCCGGGACAGGCGACGCGATGAAGAGCCTCCGTGACTTTGAAACGCGCCTGGGGCCGGCGCTCAAGGCCCATATGTCCAGCTCCGCCCACGCGAAAGGTCTCATGGCTCCTTTCATAAAAGATCTGGAGCGCTACCGGTTCCTGGACGAGGCCGCGGAATTCTACCCCCTCCCCCCCGCGGGGTGGTGGAAACAGGAATCTTGGATGACCTATGGCAATGGAGTGCTCAGCCGGATCCGTCAAGACGCCTTTCATCCCGCCGTCCTGGCTTACGCCCAAATGGGGGATGCTTGGCGAGCAGATGAGTCTGAGGCGTTTAATCAAGCCATCGCCGACTACCGCCTATGGCTCACGAAAATGGCGCGCACGGACGCCGCCCATGGTCGTCGTGAGTTCATCTTCAATCACTTCCAGGCCTTTTATCGAAGCCTGGTGATTTATGTTCTGGCTCTCATTCTCGCGTCTTTGTCCTGGATCTTCTGGCCCCGTGAGCTCAACCGTACGGCCTTTGCGCTTCTCGTCCTTGCCTTTGGGGCCCACACGCTGGGGCTGGCCTGTCGCGTTATTCTGCAGGGGCGGCCGCCGGTCACCAATCTTTACTCTTCCGCCATCTTTGTGGGATGGGTCGCGGTCCTTTTGGGTCTCATCCTTGAGCGCCTCCACAGAAATGGCGTCGGAAGCGCCGTCGGGTCCGCGATCGGCTTCATCACGCTGATCATTGCCCATCATCTTGCCACCACGGGCGACACGATGGAAATGATGCGGGCGGTCCTGGATTCCAACTTTTGGCTGGCGACTCACGTCGTCACGATCACCATTGGCTACGGATCGACCTTCCTCTCCGGGTTTTTGGCCGTGGTCTCTATCATCCGCCAACGCTATGACCGCTCCTGGACAGAACAAGCGGCCGCCTCAATTGAGCGAATGGTTTATGGTGTCGTTTGCTTTAGCCTCTTTTTCAGCTTCCTCGGCACAATTCTGGGAGGCATCTGGGCCGATCAGTCCTGGGGACGCTTCTGGGGCTGGGACCCCAAGGAAAACGGGGCCCTGTTGATTGTGCTCTGGAACGCGCTGATCCTGCATGCGCGCATCGGCAATTTCTGCGGCAGAGCGGGCATCCTGGCGATGGCCGTTTTTGGAAACGTCGTGACCGCTTTTTCCTGGTTTGGCGTCAACATGCTGGGCATTGGCTTGCACTCTTACGGCTTCATGGACAAAGCCTTCTTTTGGATTGTGGCTTTTTCCGCTTCTCAAATCGCGGTCATCGCCCTCGGACGGCGCTCTCGCGACTGACGCCATCGCGTCTTTTCTAATAAAATACACGCCATGAACATCACCCGCAAGGAAGTGGAGCACGTCGCGCGCTTGGCGAGACTCGCGCTCTCGGAAGACGAGAAAGAGCGCTACACCCAACAGCTGGGTCAAATCTTAACCTACATTGAAAAGATGAGCACACTCAGCACAGAGAATGTGGCCCCCACGAGCCACGTCCTGCCGCTTTCAAACGTCTGGCGTGAAGACCAATGCGAGCCCAGCGTCGCCCAAACCCTCGGATCGCCAGAGGAGATTCTCGCCAACGCTCCCGAACGAGAAGGGCCGCTCTTCAAAGTGAAGAAAGTAATTGAATAACTTGAATATTCCGTTCACGTATCCTGGGTCTCTTGCCGTCATCCCGGCATGCCGCAAGCCGGGATCCATCATCTCTTTTAATGCTCATGATAGACCCCGGCTAACAATCCGCCGGGGTGACGGCAATTCAGATTTATACGGAATGGTGAACTTGTCGTGAGCTTTACCTCTCTTACTGCCACTGGGATAGCCGCAAAGGTCCGCTCCCAAGAGGTGAAGGCGGAGGCGGTGACGGTCGCTTATCTCGAGAGGATCAAATCGCTCGACCCCAAAATGAAAGCCTTCAATGAGGTCTTCGCGGACCGGGCCATTGGGCAAGCCAAAACCGTTGACGCCAAGATCGCCAAGGGCGAGCCTGTGGGTCCTTTGGCCGGAGTCCCCATCGCCATCAAAGACAACATGCTCATCCGCGGAGAGCGCTGCACCTGCTCATCCAAGATCCTCGAAGGCTTTACCGCCACCTACGATGCCACCGTCATCCGCAAATTGCGCTCGGCGGGGGCGGTCTTCTTGGGCCGCACCAATATGGACGAGTTCGCCATGGGTTCCTCGACAGAAAACTCCGCTTTCCATACGACCCGAAACCCCTGGGACGCAAGCCGCATCCCGGGAGGTTCTTCGGGCGGAAGCGCGGCGGCCGTCGCCGCGCGGATGGCCCCGCTCGCCCTGGGCTCTGATACAGGCGGCTCCATCCGACAGCCGGCCGCGCTCTGCGGCGTGTTGGGCCTTAAACCAACCTACGGACGGGTCTCACGCTTTGGCCTCATCGCTTTTGCTTCCTCTTTAGACCAGATTGGCCCCTTCGCCACGACCGCCAAAGACTCGGCACTCCTTCTGCAAGTCATCTCCGGTCCTGATGACCGGGATTCCACAAGCGTCAACCACAGGGTCCCGGATTACGTCGCGGGACTTGAAAAGTCACTGAAAGGCCTGCGCATCGGCTTGCCGAAAGAATATTTCATCAGCGGGACGGACCCGGAAATTGATCGAGCCGTCCGTGAAGCGATCAGGACCTTCGAAAGCTTCGGCGCCACAACGCGGGAGATTTCTCTGCCCAACACGGATTATGGCCTGGCGGTCTACTACATCCTGGCGCCTTCGGAGGCGAGCTCCAACCTTTCCCGCTTTGACGGCGTCCGGTATGGCCGCCGGGCCAAAGACGTGAAGAACCTGCTCGAGCTCTATGAGAAAAGTCGCGGCGAAGGGTTCGGACCGGAAGTGAAGCGTCGCATCATGATCGGCACCTACGCGCTTTCCTCCGGCTACTATGACGCCTATTACGCCAAGGCGCAAAAAGTCCGCACCCTGGTGAAGGAAGATTTTGATCGAGCCTTCAAAGAAGTGGACCTCATCGCCACGCCGACCAGTCCCTCACCCGCTTTTAAGGTCGGAGAAAAGTCAGCGGACCCCTTGCGGATGTATCTGTCCGATATCTTTACGATCTCCTGCAACCTCGCCGGGTTGCCGGGCTTATCTTTGCCTTGCGGCTTCACCCAAACGGGCCTCCCGATTGGATTACAGCTTTTGGGACGCCCTTTCGAAGAAGGGACGATCCTGTCCGCCGCGCATCACTATGAAGAAACTCAGCACTGGAACCAAAAGGCGCCCGTTTTCCTCTCTTCTAATGAGTAAGACGGGCGTCCGCCGGCCGTCTGGAGGCCCCCCCCCGTCGCGGTTTGAGTATTCCGCGGGCGGCGTGGTCCAGGACGGGGCGGCGCTTCTCATGGTGCGGGTCCAGAACCTGGAAGGGAAAGTCGTGTGGACTTTCCCGAAAGGCCACATTGAAAAAAGGGAAAGCGCCCAGCAGGCGGCGCTGCGCGAAGTCGAGGAGGAAACGGGCTATGCCTGCGAAGTGATGAAGCCTTTGGAGCGGGTTCAATATTATTTTCAGCGAGATGGCCAAACCACAAAGAAGACCGTCACCTGGTTCTTGATGAAGCCCTTAAGCAAAACCGGGTCGCATGACACCGAAGAAATTCTGGAAACCGAGTGGGTCTCGCTGGCCGAGGCGAGACAGAGAGTGACCTATAAGTCGGACAAGAAGCTGCTATTGAAGTTGGCGGCTGCAAAAACATAAGACCGTCATTCCGGCGGTCGTAAGCCGGAATCCATCATGATGGACCCCGGCTTTCGCCGGGGTGACGTCATAGAGTTAATCAATTATGACCTTAGAGCCCGTGATTGGATTAGAAGTCCATGTCCAGCTGAAGACGGAGTCGAAACTCTTCTGCCGCTGCTCGACCCGCTTCGGAGCAGAGCCCAATTCCCAGATTTGCCCTGTCTGTACGGGGCACCCCGGCGTGCTCCCCTACCTGAACAAGAAGGCGGTGGAGCTCCTGGTGCGGGCGGGGCTTGGCCTGGGCTGCGAAATTGCCTCCCACTCGGTCTTTTCCCGCAAACAGTATTTCTATCCGGACCTGCCCAAGGCCTATCAGATCTCTCAATACGATTTGCCGCTGGCGCGCAGCGGCAAGATCGATATCCTCGGTGACGGTGGAAAGCCCAAGACCATCCGCATCCACCGGATCCACATGGAAGAAGACGCCGGGAAACTTCTCCATGCCATCGGCGCGCGTGAGCTCGACTACTCGCTCGTGGACTTAAACCGGGCCTGCGTGCCGCTGGCCGAATGTGTCTCCGAGCCGGACATGGCCAGTCCCGAAGAAGCCTATGTGTATCTCACCGCGCTCAAAGCGGTCTTCCAGTACCTCGATATCTCCGACTGCGATATGGAAAAAGGGTCCTTGCGGTGTGACGCCAACATCTCACTTCGCCCGGTGGGCCAGAAAATCCTGGGGACCAAAGCCGAGATCAAAAATTTAAACTCCTTTAAAGCCGTGAAAGAGGCCCTTCACTATGAGATCAAGCGCCAGCAGGAAGTGCTGGGCTCCGGAGGACGCATCATCCAGGAGACGAGGCTCTGGGATGAGGCCCGCGGCGTCACGGAGAGCATGCGGTCCAAAGAAGAGGCCCATGACTACCGCTATTTCCCGGAGCCCGACCTTATTCCGATCAACCTGACCTCTGCCTTCCTGGACGGGATCCGGGCGACACTCCCAGAACTTCCCGAAAAGAAGAAAGCCCGATTCGTCAGTGCGTATCAATTGACGGAGTACGACGCGATGGTCCTGGTGGGCGACAAGGCCTTGGCAGCCTATTTTGAAGCCGCCGTAGCAAAATCAGGACCAGGCGCCGCCAAACCCGTCTCCAACTGGATCACGACCGAGCTGGCCGGCAAGCTCAACGCCGCCAAAAAGACCATTTCGGAATCTCCCGTCTCTCCCGAGGCCCTGGCCGAGCTCGTGGGGCTTATTCAAAAGGGGACCATCACGGGCAAAACAGCCAAGGATGTCTTTAGTGAAATGTTTGATACGGGCGGCTCGCCCGAGAAGATTGTGAAAACCAAAGGTCTCACGGCAGTCGCGGACGAAGGCGCCATCAGCAAATGGTGCGATGAGGCGATCCAGGAGATGCCCAAAGCGGTCGAAGAGTACAAAGGCGGCAAAGAACGCGCCCTCGGATCCTTGGTGGGTCTTGTGATGAAGAAAAGCCAGGGCAAAGCCAATCCCCAGCTTGCCAACCAAATCCTGGCAAAGAAATTGGCGTGATGGGCGTGATTTCTGGGCGTGATTAAGTGATTAGGTGATTAGCCGGGAATCTGCAGTAGTCGTCATCCCGGTGAAAACCGGGATCCAGTCCATCGTCGTTGAACTGGACCCCGGGTCTCCACAAGTCCGGCGACCCGGCCCGCCCGGCGTCTGGAGGGCCGGCTTTCGCCGGGGTGACGGCACAATAAAGTGCATCGAGTTCAGACGATGAGGCATAATGAACCGAAGATTTCTGGTTAGGGGAACATCCTTGTGTTATGCTCTCCAGTCCCAACAGAACCCTTACTGCTATCAGCACGCCTTACCCAAATCACTTAATCACCTAATCACTTAATCACGCTCAATATATAGTAGAATGACTTTGTCGTACCCGCTTCGAAGGCTTGATTCCCTGTTCGCTGCAGTTTTTTGGCCTACCTTGGATATCGCACTTTGATCGGCAATTCAACAAACTAGGAGACACACAACAACCATGTCAAAAAGACTGTATGTAGGGAACCTTCCCTTCGACGTATCCGAAGACCAGCTTCATGAGCTTTTTTCAGTTCATGGCCAGGTTTCTTCGGCCAAACTCATCACCGACTTCAACACCGGCCGCTCCCGCGGTTTCGGTTTTGTCGAGATGAACTCTGACGATGAGGCGAAAGCCGCCATCGAGAAAATGAATAAATCCAAGGTAGGAGACCGGGAACTCGTTGTCAACGAAGCCCGCCCACGCCCTGAGCGCACGGGTTCCGGCGGCGGTGGCCGCGGCGGATTCGGCGGCGGTTCAAGCCGCGGTGGCTACGGCGGCGGTTCAAGCCGCGGTGGCTACGGCGGAGGATACGGCCGGGACCGCTACTAAGGCATTTTGTCACCCCCGCATGCTGTAAGCGGGGGCCATCATTGCTCTTACTATCATGGTGGATCCGCCAGACGTCTGAACGTCTGGCGGATGACGCCGTGCAAAGACCCTCTAGAAATAGAGGGTTTTTTGCTTTACGAGATTTAACCTAAAGTTCACATGAGAGCAATGTCTTCGTAACAAGAATTTGTTATCCTTAGCTCACAATGAAAGTTAAGCGTAAGTATATTGCCTGGATCTATGTGATCGCCGCGGGCTGGTTTCTCGCGGTCTCCCGCTCTCATGGAGAAGTGGTCGATTACACCGCTCAGGTCAAAACCCAGGAATCTCGCTACCAGAGGCCCGAAGATCTGATCGACAAAATTCCATTTCTCAGCGAAATTCCGCGGACCTTTCTCTTCGGAGATGGCTACACGATGAGGCTTTCCGCTGATCAGCTGCGAATCGATCATATCGGCCAGCGTTCCCGTTCGAAAGGCAAAAACCGGGCCTGTAGGTTGGGGGTAAGCTACACAACCCCCGTAGCTTCCTTTTCTACCCGTATCGATCTTCCTCTGTTGCACTCTCCGACGCTCGCTCTTTCAGACTGGGAAGCGAGCTCCATGGGAGACTATGTCGTGTACATGTCGCGTCTGCCAGCCAAAAGCGCTGCCACAATGCTGTCCTTCACCGCCCGCTTCTAATCCAACAAAGAACGTATCGGAGTATCGGCGTATCGGAGTGTCGGAGTCAAAGCTCCATGATGAGTTGTTATGCCAAAACACCAGCGCGCCGTTGCTCCGTTACTCCGATACCCCGTTACTCCGTTACTCCGATACCCCGTTACTCCGATACTCCGTTACGGTTTGTAGTAGGTGAGGGCTTCAGGAAGAGCTTCGCGTATTTTTTGGATGCGTGTGTCGTCCGAGGGGTGTGTGGAGAGAAATTCGGGAGGCTTTTGTCCTCCAGCCGCCGCTTTCATGCGCTGCCAAAAGGGGATGGCTTCACGAGGGTCGTATCCCGCCTTCGCCATGAGAATAAGTCCGATCCTGTCAGCTTCTTTTTCCTGGCTGCGGTTATGGGGAAGGCCGACCCCGATGCCATAGGCCATCTCAAAGATTTGCATCCCTGTTGGACTCTTAATCAGTCCCGCGTTGACCGCCAGTTGTTCGCTCAGTCCCACGGCCATCTGCTGGCTCATGCGTTCTGCTCCGTGCCGCGCCAAGGCGTGGGCCACCTCATGCGACATCACGACCGCAAGACCCGTTTCGTCTTGGGTCACCGGGAGTATTCCCGTATAGACAGCCACGCGCCCTCCCGGCAGGCAAAAGGCGTTTAAGGTCTTGGGCTCGTCAATGACGACGAACTCCCATTGAAACTTAGGCCTGTCCGCGACGGCCGCGATGCGCTCTCCCACGCGCCTGACAAGCGCCTTGAGGCCGGCATCTTTGGACAAAGGACTCTTGGCTTTCACCTCCGCGTAGGCCTGGGCGCCCATCTGGTCTTCTTCCGCTTGTGAGAGGAGATTAAACTGACGACGCTGCGTGTAGGGCACCGTCGCGCATCCCGTCAGGAGCGCCGCGACCAGGCATAGCATCACAACGCAGACGTCACCCCGGCGGAAGCCGGGGTCTATCATCGATGCAAAGAACATGATGGATCCCGGCTTTCGCCGGGATGACGAAATAAAACGTAGTCGGATTAGGTTCCTCATGGATGAGATTTTATAATGAAATAGGCCTATGTATTCCAATTCCCGCATCGAGACCTTTGAGCAATGTCCCCAGAAATACAAATTCCGCTATGTCGATAATATCCGCACCGAAACGGAAGGGGTTGAAGCCTTCCTCGGCAAGCGGGTCCACGAAGCCTTGGAAAAGCTCTACCGTGATTTAAAAATTGCGAAGCTCCTCCCTTTGGAAGATCTCCTGCAGTTCTACGAAAGGGAATGGGAAAAGAATTGGCACGGCAAGATCCAAGTGGTGCGCGAAGGCATCACGCCCGGACATTATTTTGAGCTTGGAAAGCGCTGCCTCAAAGACTACTACAACCGTTTCAGACCGTTTGACCAGTCGCGGACCGTCGGACTTGAAGAACGCATTGAAATGAAACTCAAGGATGGAGACCAAAGCTATGCCGTCCTGGGCTATATGGACCGGCTCTCCTGGGACCCCGCGACGGAAACGTATGAGATTCACGACTACAAGACGGGCAACACCCTGCCCACGCAGGAAGAGGCCGATGAAGACCGGCAGCTCGCGCTCTATCACCTCGGCATTCAACAGCGCTGGCCCGATGCCAAACGAGTCAAGCTCATTTGGCATTACCTCGCCTTCGACAAAGATATCGTCTCGTCTCGCTCCGAAACCGACCTTGCCTCGCTTGAGCGGGAGGTGATCGGTCTCATCCGGCAGATCGAGGAAGAAAGAAAGCTCGGCCGGTGGGAGGTCCGCACGAGCCGCCTCTGTGAATGGTGCGAATACAAGCCCCTGTGCCCGGCCTGGAAGCATCCTGTCGCGATGGAAGGTCTGCCGCCCAATGAGTACTTGAAAGATGCCGGTGTCCAGCTCGTTCAAAAATACGCCGTCCTCGAGTCCCAAAAAGCCGATTTGCAAGCGCAAATCAAAGTTCTCGCACAAGAGCAAGCCAAAATTGAGGAGGCGGCGCTGCAGTTCGCGGCACGCGAAGGACTTCTTTCCATTGACGGGCCTGAGCATCGCCTGGTCATGAAAAGTGAAGAGGAGTTTCGGGCGCCGACCAAGGCCGAGGACCCTTTCGCGTGGGAGCTCCTGCGCACGACGCTCAAAAACGCTGGAAAACTGGAAGACGTTTCGACGGTCAACAGCGGCATGTTAAAATTCGCCATCAAGAAAGGGAAATGGCCGGAGGCCCTGGTGAAATCTGTGCTGGGACTGGTCAAGCAAGGCGTCAAAAAGTCCATCGCCCTAGTGAAAAAGTGAAACTTTGCCCTCACCCCGGCACTCGCTTTGCTTGGCCTCTCCCTCCCACATACGACCGTGGGACCTGCGCGCTATAGGGAAAATGTGGAAGCGCGGGTCTCCCGCGTGCACGCGGGAGAGGGTGGGGGTGAGGGCTCGCGCCATCCTGATATGAATCGTCCTGAACTGATCATCTTTGACTTGGGCCGCGTCCTGCTCGACTTTGACTTCATGAAAGTCGTCCGTGGCCTCAAGAAACATTCGCCGCACACCATCGACGAGATCCGCAACTTCTTTAAAACCACCCCGCTCTGGGACCGCTTTGAGCGCGGCACGATCAGTGAACAAGATTTCTTTCAGGGCCTCTCGAAAGAACTCAAACTGAAGGGCCTCCACTTTGGCCCCTTCATGAAGCTGTGGAATGACATTTTTGAAGAGATACCCGAATCCGTCCAGATCCTGAAGCGCTTGCGAAAGTCCTACCGGCTGGCCATGATCTCGAACGTCAACCCCATGCACTGGAAACATGTGTGTAAGAGCCATGCCTTTATGGACTGGTTTGACCACCCGATCGCTTCCTACGCCGTCGGACACCGGAAGCCGGAGCTTGAGATCTATCTCCTGACCCTTCGCAAAGCCAAGGTCGATCCGGCCAAGGCCGTCTTCATCGATGATGTGAAGGAACATATCACCGCGGCAAGGTCGATCGGGATACGTGCGCACCACTTCACGAGCGCCCGACAATTAAGGAAGGACCTGGGCGGGATTCTGGACTAGCCGGGAATCTTCTGTCGGACCGGTTTTGTCATCTGAGGTCAGTGGACTTTTATGTGCCGTCATCCCGGCGGACGCCGGGATCCATCATTTACGTCGAAACATGATAGACCCCGGCTTTCGCCGGGGTGACGTCAACAAAAGCTTCCCGGTTTGGGAAGAGGGACGAGAGTTGAGAGACGAGGACATCGCATTGAAAAGGATTTTGTTCACACCTCCAGCGCCAGTCCCGTTATTCCTGTACATCTTTCTTGCCTCCTCTCTCGTCACTCATCCCTCGTCCCTGCAAGCAGATGCTCTGCTCGCGCAGCAGGCCGCTCTGGCCTGGCAAGCCCGTGCAGAGCCGGGCAAGACCGAAGAAGCCATACGCCTTTGGAAAGAGGCAGCTCAAGCAGAACCCCAAAACGTGACGCACTGGATTCGCTTGGCCAGCGCCATGGGACGGGCGGTGCGCCACGCGGGGTCAAACCAAGTGAGGCGCTCCTGGGCGGACCAAGCCCGCTCGGCAGCCGAAGAAGCGGTCCGCACCGGCCCTGAGAGCGCTGAGGCTTACGCGGTCTATGGCGAGGCCCTGGGACAGTGGGCCAACGCCCGCAAAAGCATGCGGAGCCTGAGCGCCGTGAAGAAAGCCGTCGCGGCACTCCAGAGAGCGCTCACGCTCAAACCAAATTTCGCCTACGCGCATATGCTCCTCGCGCAGTTTTATCGTCAATCCCCATCTCTCTTTTCCGTAGGCAGCAAATCAAAGGCCCTCGAGCATGCCCGCCTCGCGGTACAATATGGTCCGGGCTATGCGATCAACCATCTGGCCTTGGCAGAAGCGCTCCTCGAGCACGGACAAAAAAAGGAAGCCATCCAAGAGCTTCAGATCATCGTGTCGCTTGTGCCGCCCGCAGACGCCGTTCCTGAAACCCGCGCTGATCAGGAAACAGCTCTGGTGATGCTCAAAAACATGGGCATCGTATCAGCCTCCGCATCCTGTGGCGATTTCGAAAGCGGCGCGTGCCTGGAGAAACCATGAAAACATTCCTCCTCTGCAGCATGTTCTTGGCGATGAGCTCGGCGGCATCAGCACAGGGGTTCTTCCCTCCCAAAACGAGCTCCACCACGGCGGTTGGGAGCTCTACCCCCACACTCAGGATCGGAGAGAAAATCCCAAAGACCTTTTCCGTGGTCGCGGAATCCGGGAAAGTCAGACCTCTTCTCTCCTATAAATCCGCGCTCGAAATCATGGTCCTTGGAGTTTTTTCCATGAGTTGCCCGGAGGACCAGGTGCGCTGGGGACAGATCAGCAGGTTTTATGAAGATTACAAGGACTGGCGAGTCTCGTTTGTCGCTGTGAACGTTGGCCCAGGCGAAACCTCGCAGGACCTGGCCCATCGCTTAAAGAAAGCACGCATCCAGGCTCCTCTTCTCACGGAAAGTGGACCCTCGATCGCCCACGCCTTTGGGGTCACGCATGTTCCGGCTTTTGTGATGATCGATGAAGGCGGTTATCTCCACTACCGAGGCCCTACCGACAAGCGCGCCCGCGTCGCAATCGAAACGATGATTGCGCACACAAGCACGGTACGGGATCCGGAGCCGGAGATGAACGAAGGATGCCCTATCCCGTAACTCAGAAAAGTGAATGGGAAGAGATTGTGTTGTATGCTCGAACAGAAGCCGGCGCACCTCCGTTCGATGTCCTCCCTGGACCCGATCCGCTAAAAACCGTCCTCCGCCGGGCCTTGCCCCGTTAACCACTAACCGGAAAACTTCGGTTCATTTTGCCTCATCGTCTGAACTCGATGCGCTTTTTTGTGCCGTCACCCCGGCGGAAGCCGGGGTCCAGTTCAACGACGATGGACTGGATCCCGGTTTTCACCGGGATGACGACAACTATCGAGTAGAGCGGGAGGTCGCCCTCCCACCCCCTCACGGAACGCCGCATGCGGATTTCCCGCACGACGCTCTTCAAGAAAAGGACTCACGTGCCATGCGCCATGGATCAGGATGAATAATTCGTGGAGGTAGCAAGGGATAGTTCTCCAGGATCTGTTCCATCCGATCCCAGCGAATGTAAGCCGTCTGACTCCGGCGGCTCAACCATCTCTGCCACGTTCTGACCACATGTAAGTGGAAGACGCTCAATCCAACCCAATTCCAGGTCATCCCGTAATACTGATAATGCCCTCGAAGAATCGCATTCAGGTGCTGGTGCTGTTCGCGGAGCTTCCAGTGCCGGTGCGCTTTGCACCACTGCGTCACCGCGCTCATCGCCCGCCGTAATCGCTTCCCAGCGGTCTTCCGCTTCACCACCCACATCCCTCGTCGACTCCTCGCCCAGTAGTGCGTGAACCCCAGAAAGTCGAACGCGCTCCGATCCGGCGGGTCGTCCCCGTTTGTGTCCCGGGGTCTCTCAAACCGGATCAGACGTGTCTTGCTTGGGTTGAGCTTTAGGCCAAACTTCGCCAAACGCTCCCCAAGCTGCCTTTGGACCTCGCGCGCCTCCGCTTCATGCTCGAACGCCATCAGGATATCGTCCGCATATCGCCATGCGCACGATTCTCCCTTGAGCTTCGGTTGGATGACCTTCACAAACCACAGGTCTATCGCGTAATGCAGGTAGATGTTCGCCAACATCGGCGAAATCACCCCGCCTTGCGGGCTCCCTTGGTCCGTTCGCGTCAGCCTTCCTTCCTCCATCACTCCCGCGTTCAGCCATTTCCCAATCAGCCGCTGGATCACCCCATCGCCCATCCGTACGTCCACCATCCGTCTCAGCCATCCGTGATCCAAGGTGTCAAAGAACGACTCCAGGTCGATCTCCAGCACCCAGTGGATCGGCTGATACATCAGCGTCCGTTGTATGGACCACAACGCCTGATGGGCGTTCCGCCCAGGCCGGTACCCGTACGAACTCTCCAGAAACAACGGCTCCATGACGGCTTCCATGATCGTGGCGACCGCCCGCTGGACTATCTTGTCTTCCAACGTCGGTATCCCGATCGGCCGTTGCCTGCCGTCCGATTTGGGTATCCACACCCGCCTTACCGGCGGTGCCCGGTACGTCCCTGCCTTCAGTTGCTCGTGAAGCTCTTCCAGCCGCTTTTCTAAGTCTTGACCGTACGCCTGCGCCGTCTGGCCATCCACCCCGCTGGCTCCACCCTTGTCAAGACGCTTCCAACTGTCCCGCAGAAGGTCGACGTCCATCAGGTGATTGACCGATATCCAGCGCATCTTCTGATTCTGCTTCGCTTGCTCCGCTACGCGCCGGAGTTTCGTTAAGGAAGTCTCTGACTTCTGTGAATCAGCTCCCTGTCCCTCCATCGCTTCCTCCTCCTGTCGCCCCCTTCCCTCCACGGTCGTTACCCGCTTCTTAGGTACTATGGGGTTCTCTGACTCCTGCCGGTCCGTTTCCCTTTGGTTGTCCCTCGGGTTGGCGGCGTCCGCCTCAGCGGACTCCCAGCAGGCCTCCCAGGTCCCGTCACTGTCCCTTCAACACATGCCGCCCTCGTAAGACCCCGGTGGAAAGGCTCTATCCCTGCCGTCTTGGCGAGAACCTTGTTGCCTTCGGCTAACTGCACCGCCTCGGCTTCCACAACATGACCGTTCTTTTCGGGGCTCGATCGGTTTATCACCTTGCGGCCTGCGTTGTCACTTGTCTACGCTTCACCTCCGGCCTCACGGCCGTCGATGCAAGACGAGCTATGCCTTGGCTGGCTAGGCCTTAGGCTGTGGCTCTTTCATCCACTGGGCTCAGTACAGTTTGTCCTGGCGCACGCAGATTCCCGGCTAAGACGACTCTTTCTGTCCTATCCACCGGCTTAAAAAGATTTACAGACCTGTAACAAGCGCGAAACGTCGCTGTAACGTGCCTTTCGTATGGTTTAGGCGCAGAGGTCCTTGACGGTACATGTCATACGGATCATCAGCACAAGGACTACCTGGAGGTGAGCCATGTTCAACAGAATGGACAAGAGGAGAGACCTGGCAGCCAGCACCCGAGCTGCCGCGATCGCGCAGCTCATGCACTTCATTCAAGCCGAAGACCTCGACAGCGCCAACGAGATGCTGCAGTACTTCAAGCAAAACGGCCAGCGCGTGAGCCGCGACGTCCTGTTCGCGTACTGGCGGCATTCGCACCATTGCCAGGCGGCCTGACACAATAAGAAGCGCCTGCAAGAAGGAGACCTGCCCTACGGGGCCCCCTGGCAGGCGCTGTCGGCTTGAAGCCTTCCCTCTATTCCCCCCGCCTTGGCGGCTTTTCCCTCTGCCCTGTGTGACGGTTGCTGCAAAATACCCCCAGGACATATCACGCAACTCAAAATAGTCGTTGTTAATGGGAGCAGACGCTTTTGGGGTGACTCAGGCGGCGGCCATGAAATGGCGCCTGGAACGCGAGTGGCTGGCAGTTGCGGGTGTGGAAGGATGAGATAGACCGAGGCTGTCGGCCCGGTAGATGGCGATGGAGACCGCCGCTCCACAGAAGAGAATCATGGGGACGGTGGCGTGAAACATCGCAGCCCACCACAAACCAAGCCCGGCCAAGCTCACGAGGGGATATTGCTGGCCAATTGAAACCAGTTCCGAGATTCCATTCATACTGAGCGTAGTAGAACGAGGAGGGACCGTCCGGACGATACGGGGCGCTTTCCTTACTGCCGGGAATTGAACCACGCCAGGTATTCGGTGTGTTGGGAGGATTTCGATCTCGCGAAGACGCAGATATTGAAGCGCTTCCTTTTCCGAGTCAGTGAGAGCTGGGGTACTGAATGCAAAGTCACTCCCGACGGCTTTACGTGCGATCACAAGTTCTACATCAGTGAGCGTTTTTGTTCTACCAGAGCGTCTCTTCTCATTCCATTCGTTTAATTCGGGACAATCTTTAGGGATGAGAAGCTGCAGGATCTCAGGCGGCAGTTGAGCGGATGCGAAAAACATGGCGACAGCTTTCCGGAAGGTTTCCCCGCCAAGGGTCAACAGAAACAGAAAATAAACGATGCTATCTTCGAGAGGTGTTAAGTTGTTGGCAGCTGTACTATTTATCGGTTCTTGGATCAGCACGTTGCTAATTTTGCTCTCGACGGGGGTTTGAGCTCTAATCGAGCGCAAAGAGGCCAGCACTTTTATGGTGCTTCCATTCTCGAGTTGCTGGATGGACATGGCAACATACGCATGCAGCAACTGGCTGGGCAAACCGAGTTGTGGGAGATGAAGGCTTTCCAGCTCTCTGATGAGGCTCTCCCTGGGGTCGGGCTGAGGGGCGTCAAAGTCCAAGGAACCGGTTTCTGATGGCGCGAGCGGCGCAATCCACCAGGGGCTCTCCCCGGGGTCGGGCTGAGGGGTGTCAAAGTCCAAGAAACCGGTTTTTGATGGCGCGGACGGCACAACCCACCATCGGATGAACTGAAACTGTTTGTGTTGAGCGAGCCGTCGAGATGCTCGGGATTGATCCATTGTGAGCACCCTTTGTATATGATTTCTTAAGCGCTGAAGGGCATCGGGCTTATCGAGTGCAACTTGCATCCGACGCACCAAGTCTTGGTAATCCAGCGCGTCGAGCGTAGGATCGTCAGCGACCGCCTCGTTAGCCTCTTCTCTCATGCTGTCGAGCATCTGCTGGAGAATCTGATGGAGAATCTGGCGCTCAGGAGTGAGCGCTTCTGGCGCACCAGGAGGGACACCGACTGGCATCCAATAGCGGCGCTTTGTTTTGAAGAGCTCTGGAAACTGACGGTAGAGTTCATCTAACACCGCACTCACGATCCCCTCCATCAAGAAAGTCAGATCAGCGTGTTCAGGATGGTGCGCATCCGCTCGGTCCCGAAGAGCGCGCTCCGACAGGCCCATTTGGTCTCTGAAGAGCGCGTTGAACACTTCTCTCAGGGTTGTCGCCTGCGGAGTAGTTCCTTCGCCGCGCGGAGCCAGCGGCAGATGTCCATAGGCTGTGAGGAATGCCTCCAAGGGCACTCGACTCAAAAGCGCCATCCAGGTTTGCGCGGTCAGTTCTTCCTCAGTCCTATCCTGCCCGTGCACAAGCCACCCGCCAGCTTGATAAAGTGCTCCCTGGAGATTGACTTCCTTGCCCGGCTTAAAGAGGCTGGGATCTAAAATGATGGCCGCGGAACGGCGACGGCTGCGCCCGATGAAGAATGTTTCTTCCTCAGTTGAATGCCTGCGTATTTCCAGCCGTATAAAGGAATAGGATTTCGGGACCTTCTTGGTCTCCCGCCCAGGCTGCTGTTCGCTCCGCAGGTGGGTTTCTTCCCCGTGAGAAAGAAGTGTGGCGATGAGCTTGGACCGCTCTGGATCAAGACCTTGCGACTGATAAATCTCCCAGCCATAGGACTGCGAGCCTTCAGCGGGCCGCCGCAAAAGGATATACGGCACATCGACTGCCAAATCCGTTTCCTGCAGCCTTCCGTCCGCATCGAGCACGGGGCTGGGCATGAGTTTCTTCTTGGCCCTCCGTTGAGCACCGCCTTTCTGAGAGGCCCTCTTCTTGTCGTTCCGATCAACCTTTGGCGTAGGAGCGGCCAGCGTTTTTGCCGGGGAGGCAGCAGGAATCTCAGCAGACATTCGAATTGCCTTCCGCACCGCCACCAGGCCGACGACCTCTTCCTGATCAATTTTTCCACCTGAAGCCATCTTGGTCAGCACCGATTCGATAAGGACTCCAGCCTCTGGATTATTGTCAATAGAAGCGCGATGGGGATAAATTGCCACCATTTCGGTTAAGGCCTGATCTGCCGGAAGCCAATAAGCAATGAGCTTGTCCAGACGATCTCCATCCTTGCGCAGCTCTTGAGCAAGGTCTTCATCCGCTGGGCGAAAGAGAATAGTCTCCACCGCTGTCCGCGCTGCATGAACTTTCGCTAATGCCGCGCTAAGGGCATCCTTTGCGCTTGGGATATCGCGTCTGCCGACAGCTTGTTTCGCGTGTTCAAGATGATTTTCCGCTAAAGCCTCTTCGCGCAGGGCTGTGACCGCCTCATCGCGAAGTGAGGACATTGTGGATGCGCGCTCCTTCATGATCTGGGAGTACGGCGGTGGAGACGCAAGTGTTTCTGTCGCCGGACCGACTGAAGGCGGAACAAGGGGATCCTGAGTCGTGACGGCCTGCGCATCTCCACCCGGCGGCGGGAGCGGCAGGCCCTCCCCATTGTGGAGGGCTTTAATCCGACGCAGCACCTCCCCAAACCGATAACTTGTGTTATAGGGGATATGCCGGTCGGTGCCGGGAGGCTGCAACGCAGCAACCTCGACGCTGCTGTAGGGCTCCCGTCGATTAGGATCTCCTCCCATACTTGCAATCCCTAGGCGATAGGCTACAAGATCGGATTCCGGAGAATCGTCGTGAGAGCCGATGGCGGTGTTTGTCGGGAGATAGGACTGATGTTCCGGGAAAATGTTAATGAACAAGCGACGCACATCGACGTCTGCTTTGATCAAGTAGACGACCGCTGCCACCAGTTTGTCGTGCGCCCGATCCACTCTGGTTGCTCGCGATGTGAACGAGGGCGAATGTCCGGTAAGCATGTGCAGCGTTGGCGTGGGTCCTTGGATTTTGTCGGCAAGAAGAGAGGATTTCAACAAACCCTCCGTCACCATCATGATCGCGGGCTCAAGGAGCCCAGGGACGGCCATCGGGAGGACCAGGTTGATCAAATGGATCAAACCATCAATGCCGTTGGCCGGATGCCGCCCGCGCAATTCGTCCAGCTGCTCTTGACGCATTGGTTCGATGATGTCGGACGCGATAATGGCGAAACGAACCGCATCCCATAGGGCGCGGTCAAGACGAGTCATGGATCCGTGGTGCGCAGCCATTTCTGACAGGTCAAAGAGAGCGGAGCGGGTTTGTGCCCGGCTTGTGATCCAAGTCTTCGTTTTTTCTTCCAAGGTTTCAATCTGTTGAGCCAGATCGGTCATCTGGCGGAGCTCGGCTGTCACGCGAATCGTTTCAAGTCCGCAAAGCGGTTGTCCGGTTTCTGGATTCGCTCCCCCGTGCATGGCCGCTTTCGCCAGGGCGAGCGCCCGATCCGCTTCGGTTATGGCTTGCACGAAATCTCGATTCCCAAGGGCTGCCAGCGCGGATGCCCACCGGGTTTCCGCTTCAGTCAAAACCGTCCGGCTCTGTGCCAGGGCGGCGTCGAGCCGTTGTTGAAAGTCCTGGGCCGCTTTCTGTTGAATGGATTGCGCCCCGGTACCCGGGAAGGCGGCGCCGGTTAGAGAGTGCCTCGCCCAACGTCCCGGATGACTGACCCCGGGAGGTGAGAGTCTCTGATGACGCTCAAGAAGCACCTCCTGGAACAAAGTGTTCATCATTTGCTTCGCTTCACTCTTCCTTCGATCCAGAATTCTTGGCGAGAGGTCCTTGTCAAAAATGAACAGAGAATGCAGGGGCTTGTGGCCGCCCTTCTGTCGATTGCGATAAGCGGTATCCACAGCGTGATACCAGTCGACAAATGCACGGACCCTCTGAGACTGATGGAGGCCCGCGAGGATATCTGGGTTTTTTTCAATCATGTCCATCAAGCATTCTGGTGCGTCAAGAGTTGAGGAAGGAAGCTCTGCCAATTCATTCTTCAGGACTCCCTCCGACATTCTCTGCAACGTATGTCCGGATTGACCGGCCTTGCGAATTCGCACCCAAAGGGCGAATCTGCGATCCTCATGTGACGGCGTGCCTCGCCGTTTCTTTGCCCAATTCTTAAATTGATCGCGTTCCTGTAGGTCGTCAATCAAAATCAACGCGAGTGCCGCTAAGACGGTATCGCGAGGAGCGTATAGCCCGTATTCCATGTTGCCAATATCTTGTTTATTGAGACCGACAAGCTCTGCCAGTTGGCGCTGGGTAAGGTTCCGCAATAGCCGATATCTATGAATACGCAAACCCAGGTTGCGAAAGGGACGGATATCTCGAGGCGCCCTCTCCCGGCGCCGTTCGATCGTCGCCGGCGTCACTTCGGGTGCCGCGGCTGATATTCGTGATGCTCGAGCAGTCCGAACCACGGCAGGCGGCGTTAAGGTCACCTGGAATCCCATCCTCTTCAACTCAGCGATCGCATGATCCCGGGCCTCGCGAATCGCTATGCTGGGGTTGCCTCGACCGACTTTTAGAAAAGGCATAAACAAGGCCATGATCACTCGGTATTTCTGGCGCGCCTTCGGGGTGAGCCTATACGTCCCGGGTTGATCGGAGGTTGGCTCGACCACGCCCCAACTTTCAAGAACTAGGAGGTTTCGGCTAATCCTGGACACAAAGTTGAGATGATGCTGTCTTGAAAATGTGCGAGCACGAACGGGATTGCCCTTGAGCGTCTGCAAAAGCCGTGCGATGACAGAGAACGAATATCCCGCCCGCTTTGCGCCGGTCCCAGCAGGGCTTCTGGGTTCATCCGCTGAATCCTGCCCGGCTGTGTGCGCGGTTTTGGCTTGCGGCAAGCCTGTCGTGCTCCCTCCCTTTTTGGCCATCAGCAAAGCCGTGCCGTGTTTGCGCCCCAGCGTGTTATGCGTCCCGTGCAGCCGGTCCGCCCGCCGCAGGGCACCACGGAGCTCGACGGCGGCTAGCCAAAGTAGCCGGAAGATCCCGAACTTCTTTTGGACGGCCCCATCCAGAAGAATTGAAAATTGCCTGGCGAACAGCCACGCGCGGCGCTCAAACCTAGCGCTATCACCGGCTTCGAGGGGTCGGGTGTCGCGCGCTGTGCCGTAGAAAACCTCGTCGTGATCTTCCAGGAAGCACCTTGTTGCTGTCCAAATAAAGTTTTCCAGGGGGAGGTACGCGGGGCTCGGATCCGGCATCGTGAGGATCGAGAGGCGATCGCCGTTGCTCATTCGAGCGATGGATTGGACGGGCAGTTTGGCCAAGATCAAGAGCGCTATCGTGTGGCCGACGGCTGCTAAGGCCGCGCGGTATAAATACCGCCGATTTTCCCGACGCGGCCCCAGCCGCGTCCCCACCCAGGCGCGCAAGCGGCCTTCCGGCAAACGGCTGTAAAGCCATCCCGCCAGGGACGTTGTCACTAACGCATTGGGAGATCCTCTGTCAGTTAAGTGTCCTGTGGGCGGGGCGGCGATCGGCCTGAGGAAGGTTCCCAGCCCCATCTTTCTTGCCAGGCCCGAAAAGAATGGAACACCTCTATCCAAAATGGAACGGGTTCTGCCTAAGGCGACGGCGACCAGTGCTTGCTCGTTGAACGCCGCCATCCGGGCTGAGTGTTCGATGGATGAGACTGTGAGGGCAGGGACCCGCAGGCCTGAAGCCGCGGAGGCCGCGGGGTCAGCCAGGAGACAAGGGACCAGCAGGAGAGCGATGAGTCGATTGAGGTGATGTTTAAGCATAAAAGCGGACGAGCCATCGAGATAGCTCGCCCCCTCCCGATCCAACTGGGAAAGTTTATCGGATTTCAGGCGGCGGGACGATAGAGCGGAAGGCTAAATATCAGGGCACCAATAGGCCTAGGGATGATCGGGTCTTGAAAAGAGATCCAAAAGACAATCTGATTTGAGGTGATGAACAATAGGGGACGTTGGCAACTAAGCAACTAACTCAGCCATATCTGGCTGGCATCTTGGAGTTCGTTACTTCGTTATCAACGTCCCCACTTGTTTTAGCCGGGAATCTGCAGCTGTCGTCATCCCGGTGAAAACCGGGATCCAGTCCATCGTCGTTGAACTGGACCCCGGCTTTCGCCGGGGTGACGGCACAAAAAAGTGCATCGAGTTCAGACGATGAGGCAAAATGAACCGAAGATTTCCGGTTAGCGGGTCGCTCCCGCTTTAAGCGCACCAAGAGCCGCGTCGTAATTCGGGTGGCTGGTCACTTCCTTGACGTACTCCACGTACTGGACCTTCTCATCGGCGCCCACGATGAAGATTGCGCGGGAAAGAAGCCGGAGCTCCTTGATGAGGGTGCCGTAAGCCTTGCCGAAGGACGTGTCGCGGTGGTCGGAGAGGCACTTCACGTTCTGGATGCCGGCGGTCTGGCAGAAGCGCCCTTGCGCAAACGGAAGGTCCACCGAAATCACGAACACTTCCACACCGGGGAGTTTGGCGGCTTCTTCGTTGAACCGGCGGGTCTCCGACTCACAGACCGGCGTATCCAAGGACGGCACACAGACGAACATGCGCGTCTTTCCTTGACTGGAGGCCAGCGTCACGGGCGAGAGGTCTCCCGCGAGCGCTGTAAACTCCGGCGCCTTCTGGCCTACCTTGACTTCGGCGCCGAGAAGCGTAAAGGGGTTCCCTTTGAGTGTTGTTCCATTCTTGCGTTCGATGTCCATACATCCTCCTTGTTTGTGCGTGATTTAGTAATTAGGTGATTGGGTGATTAGGGGACATCCCCTAATCACTAAATCACTTAATCACCTAATCACGCCCATCACTTAATCACGCCCGTCCTATTTTAGTGATCGTCCAGGACTGGTGTCCCAGCCTTTTTTCAATCTCCATCAAGAGTTCTTGTGAAGGTTTGACCGTGACATCCGTTTCCACCACGACCGTGCCCTGTGGCGGGGCGGGCACTTCCAGGCACACCCGGCAGCGCCCGGGGTAACGGGCCAGCACGCCTTTCAGATCTTCCAACACCGTCTCATCCATTCCAGTTCCCGCCATGCGCACAAGAAGTTCGCTCACGTACTGCTCGCGGGCGCTCTCGAGCGGCACCATCTCCTCCACCAGGATTTCCGGGTTGCCGTCTTCCGCCCGGCGGTTGAGCCTGCCCGTGATGACCACGAGCGCAGAGGGCTTGAGGAGCTGCGAGACGCCGCTGGCGTAAGCCTTGGGGAAAACGATGATATCGACCTCCCCTTCCAGGTCTTCGAAGCGGCAGCGCGCGTAAGGTTCTTTTTTCGCTTTGGTCACCATCCGGCGCACGTTCGAGAGCATCCCCGCGATCCGAACCGCGGTCCCCGAGGCGGGAAGCTTGTTGAGGCGATGCGAGGAAAAAAGATTCAACTCGCTTTGAAAGCGCGCCAGGGGGTGTCCGGACAGATAAAACCCGAGCACTTCTTTCTCGCACGCCAGGAGCTCATGCTCGGACCAGCCAAAGTCGACTCGCCGCCCTGTCGAGCCGTCCCCCTGTCCTGCCGTCCTCGCCCAGTCACTCCGTCCCGCCGTCGCCGCGTCCCCGCGTCGGTCGCTGGAGGTCATCTCGTCCCATCCAAAGAGTGAATCCTGGCCGCTTTGGGTCTCTTCACGGATTTTGGCGGAACGCGCCATGAGATCATCCAGCTCAAATAAAAATCTCGGCCTGCTCATGTGCGGTTCTTCCTTGCTGAACCGGTCAAAGGCCCCGGACTTGACGAGCGACTCGAGCACCTTGCGGTTGGCCTGGCGAAGGTCGATGCGGCGGCAGAAATCCTCAAGAGAAGTGAAGGGACCGCCTTCTTTTCGAACCTGCACGATGGATTGGACGGCCCCTTCGCCCACATTCTTCACCGCCAACAGGCCAAACCGTATCGCCCTTACGTCATTCCGGCGAACGCCGTCCCCGTCCTTGTAACTGATAGGAAGGGACAGTCCCCCAGTTGTAGGGGGGTTGGAATCCATCAAGACCGTTGTATGGACCCCGGCTTCCGCCGGGGTGACATCAATATATTCAATCGTGAACTCGCTGAAGGACTTTTCGACATCCGGCGGCAAGACCTTGATCCCCATGGCCTCCGCCTCCCCGATGAAACCGACGAGTTTCGATTCCTCTTCCCTGCCGATGGCGCTGTGCCCAATTTCACTCGTCAGCAGGGCGGTCATGAATTCCAGCGGGTGATTGGCCTTGAGATACGCCGTTTGATAGGAGACCAAGCCATAAGCCGTGCTGTGGGACTTGTTGAAGCCGTAGCCGCCAAAGGTGACGATCTGCTCAAAGACATGATGGGCTGTCTTGTCCCGGATGCCCTTGGCCTTGGCGCCCTGCATGAATTGGCCGCGCAGCTTCTCAATTTCCTCCGGGATCTTCTTCCCCATGGCCTTGCGGAGAATATCGGCCTGGCCGGGCGTGAACCCTGCGAAATCCTGTGAAATCTTCATCACCTGCTCTTGATAGAGAATCACACCATAGGTTTCTTTCAGAATGGGCTCGAGCCTCGGATGGTCGTACCTCACGGCGGACGCGTTATGTTTGCGTTTCACAAATTCTTCAAGCATGCCCGCCCCCATGGGACCTGGGCGGTAGAGGGCGATCAGCGCGATGATCTCCTCGAAAACGCTGGGGTGAAGTTTGCGCAGGAGATCGCGCATGCCGGAGCTTTCCAACTGGAACACGCCAACCCCTTTGCCGTCCTGCAGAAGCTTGTAGGTGGCCGCGTCATCGAGCGGCACCGAGCGGACGTCGAAATGAGGCTTGCCGCGCTCGCGCACAAGACGTGAGGCGTGATGGATGACGGTAAGCGTCCGCAGGCCCAAAAAGTCCATCTTGAGAAGGCCCATCTTGAGGAGCGCTTCATCGTTATATTGGGTCGTGATGACGTCCTTGGCCCCCTTGGCCAGAGGCACATATTGCGTAAGATCGCCTTTGGCGATCACGATCCCGGCCGCGTGCACCCCCGTATGGCGCTTGAGGCCCTCCAGGCGCTGGGCCGTGACGAGGAGCTTGTCCACTTCAGGGTTGAGCTTGCACTCCTGCTGGAGTTCAGGGACATTTTTGCGGGCCATCTCGATGGTCGTGCCCAGCTCGCGAGGAATGAGTTTGGCAATCCGGTCGACTTCCGACACGGGAAATCCCATCACACGTCCCACGTCCCGGACCACCAGCCGCGCGAGCATCGATCCAAAGGTGATGATCTGGGCGACGCTCTTTTCGCCGTACTTGCTGCGCACGTACTGAATCACCCGATCGCGCCCCTCATCCGAGAAATCAATGTCCAGGTCCGGCATCGAGCGTCGGTCCGGATTTAAGAACCTTTCAAAGAGGAGCCCGTACTTCATGGGGCAGATATCCGTAATCCCCAGCACATAGGACACGAGCGACCCGGCCCCCGAGCCGCGGCCTGGTCCGACGGGGATGTGGTTGGACTTGGCCCATTGGACGAAGTCCCAGACGATCAGGAAGTACATGGAGAATCCCATCTTGTGGATGACGGAAAGCTCGTAGCGCAGCCTCTCCATGTAGGAAGCCTGGTCGGCGCCGTAGCGACGCAGCATCCCTTCACGACAAAGCTTTTCCAGGTACTCGTCCGGCGTGGTGCCGGCGGGGACTTCATAGTGCGGCAGGAGCATTTGATCAAACTTGATGTCCACGTGGCAGCGCTCGGCGATCTCGAGCGTCCTTCGCAGCGCGTCCGGACAATGCCCGAAGAGGGCATACATCTCCTGGGGAGATTTGTAATAAAACTCGGGCTGCTCGAAGCGCAGGCGGTTGGGCTCCGCCAGGGTGGATCCCGTCCCGATGCAGAGCAGGGCGTCATGGGCAGAAGCGTCCTCTTTTTTAAGATAGTGGCAGTCGTTGGTGACGACCAGCGGCACGCCGGTCTTCTTTGAGAGCTCCAGGAGCTTTACATTCAGTCGCTTCTGGTCCGCGATGCCGTGGTCCATGAGCTCAAGGTAATAATTCTCCTTGCCAAAGATCGCCTGATAGTCGTCCACGATTTTCAGGGCCGCCTGGTCCTTGCCCGCCAGGAGCGCCTGCGAGAGTTCCCCCTTCAAGCAGCCGGAAAGCGCGATCAGTCCCTGACCATAACGGGCAAGGACCTCTTTGTCCACACGCGGCTTGTAGTAATAGCCCTCCAGAAATCCGATGGAACAGAGCTGGATGAGGTTTTGATAGCCTTCGTTATCCCGGGCGAGCAGCGTGAAATGATAAAACGCGTCTTCCTGGCCGCGCTCGGAAGTCCTGTCCAGGCGTGACTTGGGGGCCAGATACATCTCGCAGCCGATGATGGGCTTGACGCCCGCGGCCTTGGCCGCCTGATAAAACTCGATGGCGCCATAGAGGTTGCCGTGGTCGGTCAGGGCAAGGGCCGGCATTTTGAGGTCCGCCACACGTTTGAGCAGCTCGCCGGGCTTCCCCTTTTCGTCCGTCAGGCGCGCGGCACCATCCAGAAGGGAATATTCGGAGTGCGAGTGAAGATGAACGAAAGAATCCATGGTCAAAGCCCGTCCGACGTCCTAGGTCCGACGCCTGAGGGCACCCTTCTTCTTCGGCGTCGGACGTCGCACGTCGGACGCCAAGAAAGGCTACGGTCTGACATGGGGCGATGGCTGCCGAGCGCCGGACACGGAGACTGGCGCGCCTCGCAGCAGCGCCAGGATCACGTCAAAATCGGACAATAGCCCGACAAGCTTTTGATCTTTATCGACGACGGGCAGGCGCTGCGCGTTTTGAGACTGGAGGGTGGCCGCCGCTTCGAGGAGCGACTCGTCCACCAAGATCCAGGGAAGATGCGTGCGCATCACATCGGCGGCCAAAATCAATCTCTCATGATGGGCGTCCAACCCCGCGAAGCTCTGGTTGAAAAGAGAGGTGAGCTGCCCCTTGTCCTGGAGGGCCGAAATGTCTCTGAGGATCTCGAAGTAACGAGGCAGAAAAAGATCGACGAGATCATCAATCGTGATCAGTCCCACCACACGTTGGGCCGCATCGATAATGGGGAGACAATCCAAATGGTGCTTGATGAATCGGTCGAGGACGTCCTGGAGGGTCGCGTTCTGCGGAAGAACGATCACCGAGGTGCGCATGACATCCCTGACTCTCATAGCGGTCGGTTGTTGTATCGGTTCATCGCTGTTTCCAGCCCCTCTGTGACAGCCACCGTCACGGCCTGACGAATCGCGGGGACCTCCTGATCCATCTTTTGCTCTTCCGTTTTTGAAAATCGCTTCAAGACATAGGCGGCCGGGTCCTCCCCTGGCGGCAAGGGACCGATGCCAATACGAAGACGCGGCACCGTCTCGGTTCCCAGACACGCGACGATGGATTTCAAGCCGTTGTGTCCGCCGTCGGAGCCGCTTTTGAGAATCTTCATCTGCCCCAGCGGTATTTGAAATTCGTCCAAGACCACCAGGATCTCGTCCGGAAGAATCCCTTTTTTTTGCGCCACTTTGGCGACCTCAAAGCCCGAGTTGTTCATGTAAGTCTCCGGGAGCAGAAGATGCGCGCCCGCGAGCTTGCCGGACAGATCTTGCACGACGCGCCGGCCAATGTTATGGCGCGTCCCTTCATAGCGGGGGCCCGGATTGCCCAGTCCTACAACCAGTTTGATGGGCATGATGGACCCGCCCCATGTCTGGCGGATGCTTTCAAGTCTGTCACTTGCCTTCGGGTTTCTTGACCTCGGGCTTCGCGGGCGCTGCGGCGGCCCCCGGCTTCTTTTCGGCCTCAGCAGCGGAAGCGCCTTCAGCGCCTTCTTCCACTTTACCCTTCTTGATCACTTCGGGCTCCGTCGTTGCTCCAGGCACCTCGACACTGGGGGTTGCGGGGGCTTCCTCCTCCACGTGGACCGTGACCACATGGATGATGACGCTTTCCGCATCCATGAGGATCTCAACACCTTGGGGCAAGACCAGGTCTTTGGCGCGCAGAGACTGGCCGATCTGCAGGTTGGAAATATCCAAGTCCAGCGCTGCCGGGATGTCCGTCGGCAAGCAGCGTACGGGCACTTCGCGAACGAGATGCTCGAGCACCCCACCTCCCAATTTCACGCCTGGGGCTTCCCCTTTGACGTGGAGCGGCACTTTGGTCTCAATGATTTTCTTGAGTGAGATCCGATGGAAATCCACATGCTGGAACACGCGGGTGATCGGATGGCGCTGGATCTCCTTGATCAAGACCTGATGCGAGGATTTGCCAATCTTCAGGCTGATGAGGGCGTTTCGCCCCCCCTCCGAACGGAGGATGGTTTGAATGCTCTTCGTGTCGACCGAAAGGGCGAGGGGCGCCTCCTTGTCTCCGTAGGCGATCCCCGGCACACGCCCCGACTGTCGGAGCGATCGGGTCGCGCCTTTCGTGAGCTGGTCCCTGACTTCGGCTTGCAGAACGATCTCTTTCATACGCTTCTCCTCATTCATGTCACCCCGGCGAACGCCGGGGTCCAGTCAACTGGACCGCCAGAAGTCTGGCGGAGACGTTTATACGAACAACTGGCTGATGGACTGGTCCTCATGGATCCGCTTAATGGCTTCCGCGAGAAGCGGCGCCACCGAAAGGACTGTAATTTTCGGGGAGGAATTCCCCTTGAGCGGAATGGAGTTGGTCATCATCAACTCCTCAATCGGCGACTTGTTCAGGCGATCGATGGCCGGCCCGGAGAGGACCCCGTGTGAAGTCGCCGCAAAGATCTTTTTAGCTCCGAAAGTTTTGAGCGCCTCGGCGTCTTTGCAAAGGGTGCCGGCGGTATCCACCAAGTCATCAAGGAGGATGGCCGTCTTTCCTTTGACGTCACCAATGACATTCATGACATCGGCGACGTTCGCGCGCGGGCGGCGCTTGTCGATGATGGCCAGGTCTGCGTCGAGCCTCTTCGCAAAAGCCCGCGCGCGCTCCACGCCTCCGGCATCGGGCGAGACCACCACCACTTCGGTCAATTGCTTCTTGCGGATGTAGTCCAAAAACACAGGCATCGCATAGAGATGGTCCACGGGAATATCAAAGAAGCCCTGGATCTGCCCCACATGCAGGTCCATCGCGAGCACGCGGTCAGCGCCTGCCGCGGTGATTAAATTAGCCACAAGCTTCGCCGAGATCGGCACGCGCGGCTCGGACTTCCTGTCCTGACGGCCATAACCGTAATAGGGAAGCACAACGGTAATGCGTCGAGCCGACGCACGCGAAAGAGCGTCCACCATGATGAGCAACTCCATGAGATGGTCGTTCACGGGGGGACAGGTGGGCTGGACGACAAACACATCGTCCCCGCGAACATTTTGCAGGACTTGAAGACGGATCTCGCCATCGGAGAAACGGCCAATCTCCGCCTCTCCCAGCTGCACATGAAGCATTTTGCAGATTTCCTCCGAAAGCGCCCTGTTGGCGTTGCCGCTAAAGACTTTCAGCCGCTCATTCATGTCGACTCCCTTTCCGACTCCGGTGGACTGACTTTTTGGCCTGTTGGGCCCGAAAGGCCTTCGCCCATCCCTGTTTGGACATCTGTTGGGATCGCGCCAGCGCCAAAGCTTCGGGCTTCACGTCTTCGGTGATCGTTGAACCTGCTGCAAGGATCGCGCCGCGGCCCACGCGCACCGGGGCCACCAGGTTCACGTTGGATCCTACAAAAACACCGTCCTCAATCCATGTCTGGAACTTGGAAAACCCATCGTAATTGCAGGTAATGGTCCCTGCGCCCACATTCACCGCTTCACCGATGTGGGCGTCGCCCACATAGCTCAGGTGATTAATCTTTGAGCCAGGCCCTACCGTGGATTTCTTGATCTCCACAAAATTGCCAATACGCGCCCCTTCCTCAATCACGGTCCCCGGACGCAGGTGCGCAAAAGGCCCGACGCGCGCGCCATCTTTGACCACGGCGCTTTCCAGGACCGTATAGGGGCCAATCTCGCAGCGGGCCCCGATACGGGAGCTCCCCTGGATGATCGTTCCCGGCCAGATCCGGGTGTCGGGCTGAAGTTGAGCGTCCGCGTCAATATAAGTTGTCCCCGGATCGAGGATCGTGACGCCCTCTTGCATCCAGCGCTCCAGGACCCTTTGCCGAAAGATAGCTTCCGCCCGCGCCAGGTCGAGGCGCGTGTTGATCCCGTGGGTCTCATCGGCGTCTTTGGCCCGGACCACGCCCACCCGGCCGCCAACACTTCGAATGTGGGCGGCCGCGTCCGTCAAGTAATACTCGCGCTTGGCGTTATTCGACTGCAAGCGCGGGAGGACCGCCAGAAGCATCTGGATGTCCCAGCAAGCCACGCCTGAATTGACCAACGTGATCGCGCGCTCCCCCGGCGTAGCGTCTTTTTCTTCCGCAATGCGCTCCAGATACCCTTCAGCGTCCAAAATCATACGGCCGTAACCGGCCGGGTCAGGAACATCCATCGCTAAAAACGTCGCAGCGTTGCCGGACACGGCGTGATGTTCCACCAAACGCTGCAGCGTGTGCGGTGTCAGAAGGGGGGTGTCCCCGTAAACCACCAAAAGTGACCCCTTTTTGTGACGGAGCCAGCTCTTGGCCATCAGGACCGCGTGACCGCTCCCTTTGGGGGTGTGCTGAATCACGTAATGGAGTTTTTTCCAGCCGTGCTCCGCCAGCGTTTTCTGAACAAGCTCACGGCCGGCGCCTAAAACGACACCCAATTCTCGGGCCTTAAGCTCGGCCGTCGTCCTTAAAACATGTTCAATCAAGACCCGACCCGCGACGGGATGCATGACCTTGGGGAGCTCGGACTTCATCCGGGTCCCCTTGCCCGCGGCTAAAACGAGAACGTATAAAGACTTCAAGGTTTCAACTCCCCTAAGACCAAGTCGGGCGGCGCGAGGACCTCGGCCGGATCCAGCGCCTGGCCCTGGATGTCCCGGATTTCAAAATGCAATACGGGCGCTGTCCATTCGTCAGACGCTGAGAGACTGCCAATGGCCTGCCCTGTGGCCACATCCTGCCCCGGCCGCACTCGCAGCCCCGCGAGGTGCACATACCGCGAACTCATCCCGTCAGGGTGGCGAATGATCACGAGCCGATGCTGATCATTCTTGTTTTTGCGGCTCACATACATCTTGGAAAAACCAGCAAAGATAACCTTCCCCGATCGAGAAGCCCGCACCAGGGACCCTAGCGGTGCGGAGAGATCGATCCCCTCATGAGACTCATCGCCCGGAATGAGGGTGAGTTGCGCCGTGGTCGCCACGGGAGCCCGAAGCTCCAATGGAATGGTTCTCTGACCAAAAGCGCTGATAATCTTCTGTTTCTTAACTCCCAAAGGATCCGTAAACGGTTCTGGTACCGTGGCCGTGCTTTCGACCACAAGTCCCTCCGGCGCGACGGTGCTCAGCACGACTTCTGCGCACACGCGAGCTCGAAAAACAAAAAGAACGCCCACAGACACGCAGGCGGCGCAAAAGATCCGCTTTAAATTCTTCATAATGGCGCGATGAACGAGAAAATACCTCCGGGGGAGGGACTCGAGCACTCTTATTGTATTACGTGGGGCCCTCGGGGGACAAGACCCGAAAATGCGATTTTAGCGAGATCGGAGGCTTCGCAGCACGGAGAGTTGGCTCATTCGAAAAGGTCGCGAGACGACCACTTCCTTAAGCGATTTTTCCATCCCGCATTTCAACGATCCGGTCTGCGGCATGGGCCATCTTTTGATTATGCGTGACCATGACGACCGTGATTCCTCCTTGGGCGAGTGAACGCATAATGTCTTTGATCTCGTCGCTTCGGTGAGTGTCCAGGTTGCCGGTCGGTTCATCCGCCAGCAGGATTTTGGGCTCGTTGATCAGGGCGCGCGCGATGGCGACCCGCTGCATCTCTCCGCCGGAGAGTTCGGAAGGTAAATGATGAAGCCGGTGCCCAACCCCCAATTGGCTTAACAGGCTCTCGGGCGTTTGGCGGGCGGCACGGTTCTTGTAAAAAATCAGCGGGAGCTGAACATTTTCCAGCACCGTCAGCGTCGGTACCAGGTAAAACTTTTGAAAGATGTAGCCAAACAGTTGGCGGCGGACCCGCGTCAGCGCGGTTTCGGTCATTCCTTTTTGAGTGCCGAAAATATCCTCCCCGTTGACATGGAGCTGGCCTTCTGTGGGATTATCCAAACAGCCGAGGAGATTCAGAAGACTTGTTTTGCCGGAGCCCGAGGGCCCGGTAATCGCGAGCATTTCTCCAGCCTGGACCTCGAGGTCCACCCCGTTGACCGCCCGCACTTCCTCATTGCCTCTTCGATAGACTTTGGTTAAGCCCTGCGCTGAAATGAGGCTGTTCATCAGTCGCTCTCTGCCCGCATCGCCTCCAGCGGGCGCACCCGCGAAGCGCGCCAAGCTGGATAGAGCCCGCTCAACAGTCCCGCCGAGAGGATCATCAGGAAGGCAAACACCGCGATCCTCCCATCCAGGATCACCAGGGCGCCCGTGGGGGCGTAGGGAAGAAAGTGCCGGATCGCTGCTTCGGAGAGCCTGGCGGTCGCCAGAGACAAAAGAATCCCCGTCAATCCACCCACCGAACAGAGAAGGGCGGTTTCGGTCCAGATCATTTTGAAGACATCCCGGGGCATCGCCCCCATGCTTTTGATGATCCCGATTTCGCCGTAGCGCTCCAGGACCGACATCAGGATGGTATTGATCACCCCGGCCATGGCGATGATCACCGCAATGAGCGCCAGTGCCAGGACGATCACTTTGGCGCTGGAGATGAGCCCCATGATCGTGGCTTTCACCTGCGCCAACGAAACGACCTGCACATCGGGCAAATCATAAAGCCGATTTTCAAAAGCGTTCATATCTGTGTCTTTTTTCACTTTGATGCCGAGGGCGGTCAGCTGTCCTTTCTTTGAAAACAGGGTCTGCACCGTGCCAATCGGAAGAAAAATGGTCCCATCGTCCTGTGTGCCGGAGCGTTTGAGCACTCCCGCCACACGGACTTCGGCATCGATGCCCGGGATGAGCAGTTTGTCGCCGATTTCCCGCTGCTCCAGCTCCGCCGCTTCGTATCCGAGAACCGCTTCGCGGGCGTTGTTGTCCTTGAACCACCCTCCTTGTTTGAACTCCAGATACCGTTTCATCGGGGGGAAGCTCAGAGCATCCACGCCGAGATAAGCGGCCACGGCGCCGTTGTCTCCCTTGTTCGGATCAAACACGGCTTGCATCAGCATCGGGGTCACACGGTCGACTTCGGAATGGGCGGTGACGGTGTTGACCATCCCTTCGTTGATGTAGCGGAGGCCCGTGCCGCCCTTGAGCATGAGGGTGGCGGCTTCATACGGGCAGCCCTTGGCCGTCAGCAAGACCTGAAAACCCATGTTGTCGATGTCCCGATTCAGGCTCTGTTCGTACCCCCGGTTAAAACCCAGCAGAGTGACCAAGACCCAAGCCGACAGGGCAATTCCACCGGCGGTCAACACCGCGCGGGTTTTCTTGCGCAGGAGATTTTTATACGCCACGGAGTAAATGTTCATTTGTTCTTTCCGGAAAAAACAAATTCATCCATCAGAATGAGGTTTTTCTTAACCGCGCGAAGGACGTGCTGGAAATCCCTGCCGGCCGCCGGCGCGGGGTTTTTCAGGGCCGCGAGTGAACCGCTTGATGGCAGCTGGCCAGAGGCGGGATGATAGGCCTGGAAATCCTTCAGGCTCAGTCGCTCGAACTGAGACCCGAACTGTTTTGAACGGAGCTCCTTGGCTGCTTTTGACGTCAGCTTCTGGATAAAAAGGGATTTGATGGCCCCATCGGCTTCAAGGGAGAGAAAGACCTGGATCCCTCCGTACTCTCCTTTTTGGTTCACGCCATGGACATAGCCGATTCTTTCTTTGCCCTTGTGCACTTCATAAAGCGTATAGGGGACATCGATGGTCTCGTAGAGTCCATGGAAAGAGTCCCCCAGTCGTTCTTCGACACGCCGGAGCATCGCTTCACCGCCCGACGTTTTGATGGAAAGGTAAACCGTTTTATAGCCGGAAGACACAGGGAACAGCCGGGCGATGTCCCGATCCGGATCATTTAATTCGCAGCCGACCGCCGCCAAGGCCATCGATGGCGACAGGAAGAGACAGACGATCAGAAGGAGCTTGTTCATAGCTTCACGTAATAGTACATCTGGAAAACGATGCGGTGATCGTTATCATTCTTTTCGTATTCGTAGAGCGAACGACAAGTCAAATCAGGAGTGAGAATATAGGAAAGATTTCCGGCGAGAGAGTGATCCTTCTGGCCGGATTCTTTCGTAAAGATTGGCTGGAATTCCAGCTTCAGCCGATTTTCATCGAGGAAATTAATCCCAAAACGTACCAACGCGGCGTAGGCTGAGGAACCCCCTTTCTCCCCTTTGCGAAGATCGGCCCGCCATTCCAATCGGTCCCATACGTAGGCCAGGTCCACCCCCAGAAATCCATAATCCGTCAACGCCGAGTCGATGATGTGATACCCCATGATGTCGGGGATTTGACCTACCGTTCCGTAAAGGCCGTAGGTGTAATTATCCCGGTTCAGCGCCCCTTTGGCCACACGGCCCGAAAAGAGGTAGTTGCCTTCCAAGCGAAGCGGCATTCCCGTTCCCGACGTGAAGGATAAGGCGGCATCCCCCCAGCTGAAATCGCGAGAAGCTCCCACCCCCCAATCCCGGTCGAACCCGAACCCGCTCATCGGCAAAGATTGAAGAAGAAGGCCGTGCGTGTCGAAGTAGGATTCAAGGCCGACGGGCACCCGGTTATGCCCGACCCAGGTATACGCGTAAGGCGTTTTGACCCGGAAATAGGCATTGTACAGTTGAGGTTCAATCGTGGGATGTCCCTCGTGGTCGTAGGCCAGGCGTCCCTGGAGGGCGAGGGTCCCCCAGTCCCCCGTTTCACCGGAAAGCTTTTGGACCCAATCGGCTCCGATCGAGGGTTTTTGCATGACATCTTCCTGACTCTTGGAGTAATAGATCTCTTGGTCCATGAGGGAGGAATAACCGCCCACCATTTGCGCCTCCAAAAACAGCAGGCTTGAATCGGCATGCACCCTGGCACTGGAGAAGAGGAACAGAGAAAGAAGAAGGGTCCTAAACCTCAAAAATTATTTTTCCAACCAGAATTTGTTTCCCGCCGTGTTTGATCCGAAGGACGATTTGCCATAGCCCAGGCATGGAGATCTGAGCCGGCAGGAGATAATCGCCCTTCTTGTTCATCTGAAAGAGGACCTCGCCGGAATCGTGGGCGCTCATGCTGGGCATTCCATAGTCGCCGCTGATCTCGTAGGGGCTTTCTTTCTTGCCGTCCTTGGAGTACGCCTGGACGATGACGATCAAGAGGCCGAGCTGCGGTTTCTTATCAAAGCGCCATGTAAAATAGCCCCCCGAGGGAAGAGGATTTTTCCTTCCTTCACTGGAGAGCGCAAGGGGTTCCTGAGAATGCGTCGAGGCGTCCGGAAGAACGCTTTTATTGTCTGTCTTTCCGCACCCCGTCAAGAGCGGAAGAAAGCTCATCACAAAGATTATGGCGATCAGGACTTTTATCATAAATTGGCTCCCTCGCTTTGATTGTAAACCATACTCCAACCGGAAATACAGCAACGAGCTGAGTCAGAATCTGGGCTGGACAGCCCAATTTTTGCTCCTGGACGAATCCACCTTTGGCCGCGCCAATGGAGTCCGCGGACAGAAATGGCTTCTGCGCCCCGACCAGGCGGAGGCGGTCAAAAAACGGCAGCGACGCTACCAGCCGCCCCGATCGCCGCCCATCCAAGGCTCCTGAAAAAAGCTTACCTGCTTAAAGAGCGCCTGGAGTCCACCCCCGGCCTGACAAGATCCGCTTTGGCTAGAGAAACCGGGATGGACCCCTCCCAAACAACCCGGCTTCTAAACCTGACCAAGCTGGCCCCCGAAATCCAGAGCTACATCCGCGGACTTCCGCCTACCACACATCACCCAGTTATTACAGACCGTGACTAGCACCGACTGGCCCGAATCCGGGATCAGGATCTTCAACTCAGAGTGTTTGATCGGTTGATAGACCCGCCCAAACCGGGAATTACCCTTCCGGTTTCTTCTTGCGTTCGGCCCCTCGATCTTCTTTGCCGAATGGGGAGCCTTTAAAATCCCCTCCAGCGGTCTGCACGAACTCATCTGCCCAATAATGCGGGTTCGGTAGATCAAAAGGGGATCGACCTTAATTTGAATTCAACTTCAACGTCAACGGGACCGCTCCTCGCCGACCGGAACAAAATCTCGTTTGTCCCTCTTCGGAAATCTGGGAAGGCTGCTGGCGCGACTTGAACTTCTCTCCGGAGAGTGATGTGTTTGAGTTGCACGTTGCCCGGACTATGCCCCTGAAGCTTAACGCGCAAGAAAAATTGATGTTTCGGCGGTTCGCGTAGAGACCGTAAAAGATGACCAAAAGGAACTACGTGGACACCGCTCTCGGCAGTACGTACCAAAGACTCCCACCTGACTCCATCAAGTGACATGTATGCTTCTACAGATGCCTGCGGATCTGTCACCATGGCATCCAATTCAAAGCTTGCATCGACATAGGGATACGGACTCTCGAACACCCATTGAAGATATCCCTCAGAGACGCCCTGTTGAAGTTCAACGACCCTGCGCCCGTTCCGTTCGCTCACCATAAGTCCTTCAGATTTATCCGTGGCGAGCTGCCGGATCCCGTGATGCCAGTCTACGCTGAATTCGTAAGACCCATTTCCATGTACGGCCGGTTCTTCATCGCTAAAAGCGATGAATTTCCCCCAATGTTTTCGCGATCGGACGAAATCCTCTCCGGGCCGTAGCACATCACGCATCGTGCGCCGGTCAGGCTTGGGACGACGACCGGGAGGAGAGGGCGCGTTGTCGCTTGTTGAAACATAAAGGGGAATAAGATTTCTAGCCATCTTTTTATCATTAGCTCCACGAAGAAAGTCATCAGGATTGCTTTCGATTTCTTCAACCCCAAGAATCCGGTGACCATCTGCCGTCAGGGAGATCAACCCGTATGCGGGATCAAACATGGCCCATTCGTCATCAATCTTGATTTCTGAAATGATATGACCCGTTAACGTCCAACCGCGCGCTTCAAGACCAGCTGCCTGTGCCAGCATGATCAGAGTGACCGCAGCATCGTCACACAGCGCATGACCGTATGCATTAAACAAGAGGACGGGGCTGTAATTGCCTTTTCCCAGGTGCGATGGCGGCCCTTGGTAGCGATTTTTGACGACAAAGGACCATAGTGCCGTGGCTTGCTCCCGTTCAGTTTTTGCCGTTCCAAGCGCTTCCTTCAATATGCTATTGAAGTCAAACCAGTCCTTTCGGCCATTGACGATTAATCGTGGCGAGTCAATGGATTTGCTGCCTTTGTTTCTAACCCATATGGATTCGGTCTCCATCGAGGAACTGAGCGACGTCGTCGTGCGCCAATTTGATGAGGTCACCTCCAACAGCAACGACTTATCTGCCTTGAACACCATCCGGCACCACGACCCTATCCCGATAAATGAAAGGAAAAGACCGACAATTCCAAACGCAACATATTTAAAGTATTGCACTTTGCTAAAACGCGACATCAGGAGAGATAATTGGCATTCGAATGTCCGGCGCCGACGGCACTATCACATAGAACGCATAGGCTGCATCCTAACTTCTGAACTGCTTTTGCAAGCAATCCACACCTAAAAGCACAAAACAACCAAATGATTCCACCAGAGATAAGGCCCCCAAACAGGTAAGCGGTTACTTGGCGACGTTCTCTCAAATGGTCAGTGGGTGGATTGCTCATTTGACTTTGTCATTTTGGGAAGGTACTACACGACCCGTTTCTATCCATTTTTATGGAGGCCATATGATCCGATCATATTATCGACTGATTGATCCAAGAGATCTGACAGCGGAAGAACGTGGTCTTCGAATAATGGAGGTGCAAGCGAGCATTTGCGAACGAATGAAGCGAGAAAAGGAGAATCCGGCTCCGCCGCCGGAAGAGAAGGTTGAAAAGCTCGACACACGCACGTGTTCGCCTCAGGGGCGCGTTCCGTTCGGATTTCAACAGAACCCCTACGGTCGCGCCGCACATGAGACTGAAGCAAAATGGATAGCGCGGATTCAGGCATTAGCGTCACAGAAATTCTCGTCAGAACAGATCGCTCGAACCCTCAATAAGGAAGATCACAAAACCAAGCGTGCCGGCAAATGGTCGCGCACGGCTGTCTGGCGAATCTTGCAGCGGTCCCAGAAAGGCCCCGTTACAAAATCATTTCGTAACGGGACGGCCCGAACGCTCAAATCACACGTCATGCCGGTAACTGCCTCCAAGGCACCCCCGGTTAGGATTCCCCGCCACTACGACTCGGCGGGCGCGCCGACGCCTCAGTGGCGCGGAACCACTTTCTCGACGGAGAACGTATCGCCTCCAAACTCCGAATTTCCAAATCCGTTACGTATCAACAACTTTAAGAAAGACCTCCCAGGCCTGGATTCGAACCAGGAATACATCCTCCAAAGGGATGTGTGTTACCATTACACCACCCGGGAATGGTTCGACTCGCCCTGAGCAACGCCGAATGGGCTCGCTCACCACCCGACACAAAGAGTAGCAGGTCGAATCATTTCCGAGAAAGAGCTACAAACGCATCAACAGTTCCAAATCCCCAGATGCTAAAGCCAATTTCTTCCTTCGAGTCCATCTCTTAATTTGTGCTTCACGTTTTTCAGCCAATTGCTGGTCACTGTGTTTTTCAGACCATATTAATTTTTCAAACCCTTTTGATCGAACATGCTTGGCTCCATGGCCTGATCGATGCTCATAGAGTCGGCGCTCCAAGTTACTTGTAACGCCTATATAGATGGATTTATCCAAACATAGCAACATGTACACAAACCATGTCAAGGGTTCGACTCCCTCCCTTTGGTTCGTTCGCTCACCCTGGTTCGCCTCGGCCTGCCCATGGTGAGCGAGGCCGCCTTCCTCGCGGCCGAGTCGAACCACACCACCCGGGATTAAATCGTGTGCGCGAGCCAGACGTGATTATATTTCTTTTGAAGGAAAACCAAGACCTCCCGCCCGGCCTTCTGTGAGCTCACCAAGCCATAGACCGCGGATCCTGAGCCGGACATGAGCGCAGCCGCGGCGCCGGCCTCCAAGAGATCCTGTTCGAGTTTGGGAAGGGCAGGATAAGAAGGGAAGAGGAGAGACTCAAAGCGGTTAAATAAACTCGTTCTCGGGTCAGGAAGTTGTCGTGTAAGCGAACCGGCGAACCGGCGAACCGGCGGGTCGGCGAAAGGCAGACGAACTTTCGCATAAGCGTCCTTCGTGGAGACGCCGAAGCCGGGCCAGACGATGACGATCCAGGTCTTGGGGAGTGGCTTCAGGGGCTTGAGCTCCTCACCAATACCCGTCGCCAAGCAAAGCCCGCCCTTCAGGAAAAAGGGGACATCCGCCCCAAGGCTTACGGCTATTTTCTTCAGCGCCGGTTCCCCGGTTCGCCGGTTCCAGAGTTTCAAAAGCCCGCGCAGGGTAGCCGCTGCATCCGCTGAGCCACCCCCCAAGCCCGCGCCCCTAGGAACAAGTTTCTTGAGAAAGATGTTGGCGCCGCGCCGCTCCTGGAGGGCCTCCTGAAGCTTGAGCGCGGCGCGCATGACCAGATTGCGCTCATCCACAGGCAGGGTGGGGTCTGAGCACCTGAGCCTCAGTGCGCTTCCTGGCGAAAAAGTGAGCTCATCGGCGAGGGAAACGGTTTGAAAAACAGTTTCGAGCGTGTGGTAACCGTCTGGACGCTTGCCTGTGATCTCAAGAAAGAAGTTGATCTTGGCGCAAGCCTTGAGACGAATCATGGTGGAGAGGGTGCGTGTGTTAAGGGCTGAATGGCCCAGTCTGAAAATTGAATTTCTGCCGACCAGCCCGTCGTCGCGTTGGTGAGACGCATCTCCGCAGGAAGCCAAAGACCTTCCACATAATCATAGGATACGACTTCCACCATGTCCTTACCGCCGCTGGGGTTGGGCTTCGCAAACTGTGTTCGCAGACCGCCGCTGGTTTTCAGCACAGGCTTCAAGGACGCCGTCAGCCTTCCGGAAAGAAACTCCGTCAACGTATTCATCCCATCAAAGGCCATCTGACAAAGAGGGCATCGGTCTTGGGGTGGCTCCACTTGGCGCTGGGCGCCGCGAATGGAAAACTTGGCCGCCGCGGTTTTCTCGGTCGCAGCAACATCCAGGGTCATCGCATCTGGCTGTTCGTAAGCCAGGGAGCCGGATGTCGCCAGCTTACGCCTTCCCAGGCGCGCTTTGAGCGAAAAGGTGCTGGCCAAATTCTGTGCCTGTTTAAAATTTCCTTCAAGAAAGAGAGGATATTTCTTCGCCTCCGGGGAATCGAGGAACTTCTTGGCCTCCTGTTGGAGCTTGTTCTGGACCACCTGGTTTTTAGGGTCCATCGTGATCGCTTTCGACCAGGCCTGAAGGGCCGCTTCCCTATGCTGACAACCCATATACGCGTCCCCCAGATGGTCAAAGATCACGGCATCCGAAGCATACTGAATGGCTTTCTGCAGGTACGCTTGCGCCTCGCAAGGATCCCCCCTCTTGAAACGCACCCATCCGAGGCTGTCGAGATAAGCGCCGCTTTCCGGTTCAGCCGCGACCACTTTTCTTAAGAGCCTCTCGGCCTCCTCCAGGTTCTCTCCGCGCTCCGCCCATGAGTAGCCGAGGTAATTCATTGCGGGCGTGTTGTTCGGGTCAATCTCAAGAATAGCCTTAAACTGCTCTACGGCGGCGCTGAAATTCCCCAGGCGATCTTCTGCCGACCCGAGATGAAAACGCATCTGCGCGTCTTTGGGGTACAGGGATACGCCTTTGGCCAAAGCTTCTCGCGCCAGATCCGGCTTATTGAGGTCCATATAATTCATCCCAAGGAAGAGGAGAATATTGGCGTTGGTCGGATCGTACTCCTTGGCTTTCTCAAGATACTTGACGGCCTGGTCGGGCTGGCGATGGAGGGTCATGTAATAAGCCACGAGAGGCAGGAATTGGGGGTCCTGCGAGAGGTCCCAAGCCTGCTCCGCATGGATCGCAGCAGCTTTCCAATTCTTCTTTTCCTCCGCGGTCCTCGCCAGCCAATAATGGACCGTGGGGTCGCTCGGGGACGCCTTTTCAGCGCTTTGAAATGTGTCCCAAGCCTCGTCGAACTGAGCGTTCCTATAGTACAGGTTCCCGAGACGGGTGAGAATGAGGGCATTGGCGGCCTGGATCTCCGTTGCCCTGACGTATTCGGCAATGGCCGCCGCTGTGCTTTTTTGCTGCTCGTAAAGGTCCGCTAAAGCGAGATGCGATGCCAACTGGTCGGGCTCCAGCTCAATGGACTTTTTATAGGACTTCTCTGCTTTGCTGAGTTGACCGCTCTTGTGATGGACAACAGCCATCTGAAAAAGGATATCGGCGTCCCGGGGACTGATTCGAAGGTACCGCTCGTAATAAGAAAGCGCCTTCTCCGGCTGTATCAACGCGTAGTAATTGCCTAGGTTTTCCAACGCGCGAAGGTTGGTGGGGTCCAGTTTGAGGGCTTGCTCATAAGCTTCCGCTGCTCCCGCGAGGTCCCCTTTGGCCACCCGCACATTGCCGAGAAAGATATAGGACATGGGGTCCTTCGGGGCGAGTTCTTTGACGCGCTCTGCCGCCTGATGGGCCGCATCCGCCTGACCGATGCGCAAGCGGAGCTCGGCAAGATCACGATAGACCTGCAAGGCCTCGGGATCCTGCTGTACGGCCTTTTCATAGGCTTCCAGCGCCTTGGCGGTGTTGCCCTGACGCTCTTCCGACATCCCTTGCAGATAGTTGTAATACGCTTCATTGGCAGCCCAGCTGGGACAGCGCACAGCGAACAGTGAGCAGAGAACAACGAAGAGCACCCTTGACGCCATCCGCCAGACGTCTGTCGGATCCATCACGATAGATCCCCCGCTTCCATCCGCGGAGGATGACGAACGTTCAGGCAATCGCTTCATAATCTTTTCTCCATCAAGACTCCGTCTTCCTCAGGATCCTGATACATCTTCGACCGGGTCCCTTGCACTTCATACCCGAGCTTCTGATACAGCCGCTGCGCGCGCGCATTCGTGGCGCGCACCTCCAGTGTACATGATGAACAAGATTCTCCGCGCGCGCAGTCGACCAGAAATTCCAGGAGGTGCCGCCCGATCCCGCGGCAGCGGGCGTCCCTGCGCACCACCAGATTGGTGATCTGAGCTTCCGTCCCCGCCACCCGGTAACCGCCATACCCCAGAACAATCGGCCGGACGTCGGACGAAAGGACCACAAAGAACCTGATCACCTCACTTTCCAGTTCCCGCTCAAACTGCGCGCGGGACCAGTGGACGTCTCCGTCTTGCTTCTCCATCGCCGAGACATCATCGAGGTACTGCTCTTCGAGTGGAGCGACCCTCATCGCCTGCGCTCTTCCGCCGCCGCTTGCCTGATGTAGAGAGGAAAGACGGACTTATAGGATGTGGGGCTCGCCTGGTCGAGCAGGTTTCCGGCGAGTTCGAGCAGCACCCCAGCCTCGGGAAAGCACGTGTGGAGCTTTGGCAACCAAAGCGGTTTTCCTTGTGCGTGACGCAAAGCAAGCCTCGGCCAGTCCTTCGCCGGGACCATGCGCTCTGAGAGGACCCGCCGCAGAGCAACACCGGACGTTGTTTCATAGAGCGCGGCAAAGACGTGGCCTCGCAAAGCGTCGATCTGGGGCGCTCGCCAAAGAGCGCGTGTTTTCGCTCCTGCCGCCATAATTTCGAGAGAGCTCACGCCAACGACAGGGATCTTCAAGGACTGCCCTAAGGTCCGAGCAACGGCCAAGCCAATGCGAATCCCCGTGAAACTGCCAGGTCCGGTGGACACCGCGACTCCGCTTAGCGACTGAACAGACCAGCGGGCTTGCTTGAGTAATTTTTTGATCCCGGCAAAGACGCTTTCTGCGTGGCGCCAGTCATGCGCTCCGGCCAAGGTGGCCATCACCTTCTTGCTATCTCCGAGAGCAAGCGATAGCCGGGGGCTGGAGGTCTCGATGGCCAGATACCGATTATGAGCCATGAAGCTTGGGAGGAAATCGCAACACTAAAGTACGGGTTGCAGGGCCCGTCATTTTGAGGTGAAGCGCGATCGTCCTCAAAGGGAGGCGGTTCTTGACGCGATCGGCCCATTCGATCAGGCACAGACCTGTGCCCCAATAATCTTCGAGAGGAAATGAAGCGACATCTGATTTTGAGAGCCGGTACATGTCCATGTGGTAAATCATTCCACGCGGCGTTGGGTATTCATTGGCCAGCGAGAAAGTCGGGCTGCTCGCCCCCCCTCGATATCCCCAGGCCTCCGCGATGGCCTGAGCCAGTGTTGTTTTCCCGGCACCCAGTTCGCCCACAAGGGCCACCACATCACCCACACGCAAGCGCTTCGCGAACTTGTGGCCCCAGGCACGCATCGCCTCAGGACTGCGAAGGGCAAGGGTCATCCGACGTGCGGCGTCCGACATCAAAGTTTGGGCGCTGGACCCGCCACACAACGGCCGGGCGCCTGTCGTGTGGAGCCCCGGACGTCGGACGTGTCGTTTAGCCAAAGTGCGAGAAACCATAGCTGCGGAGTGGAAGACGCCGACCTGGCGACACAGCCCAGCACCCTTTGCCTTTGGCGAGGATGCGGCCCATCAGGATGGCTCCCGGCACGCGACGCTTCACCAGACTCCAACGGTGAGGCCTCACGGTAAAAATGAGCTCATAGTCCTCCCCTCCCCGCAGAGCATAGTCCCAGGGGTGTCGGGACTTTCCATAGGCCCATCGGGCAAGCGCTCGGGGAATAGGAAGCCGGGTCAGGTCAATCTCAGCGCCAACTCCAGAAGCCTCTGCCATAAGCCGAACGGACGCCTCCAGACCATCGGAGCAGTCGATGAGGCTGCTGGCGAGCTGCCCATGCCCCAGCACTGCGCCTACTTCGAGGCGCGGCTGAGGACGGTTAAACGCATCCAAAAGCTCTTGGTTGCCCCTTCGCCGGGTGCCCCCAGCCTTCAGGATTTCCAGACCCGCTGCCGCCAGGCCCAAGGGACCGCTCGTCACCAGGTAATCGCCCGCTCGAGCGCCACTTCGCTTAATCAGATCTTGCGGCCTGGCTTCTCCCATGAGTGTCACGGAGACAAACCAGCCCTTCTTGGATCCGACTGTATCTCCCCCCAAAAACCCGACTTTCCACCGCTGTGCACACTTATCCAAGCCATTGTAAAATTTATCCACAATACCCACAGGGGTATCCCCAGGTATCGCGGCAGTCACCAAAGCAGCCAGGGGTCTTACAGCTCCCATAGCAGCTAAATCGCTCATATTAACAGCCATTACTTTATATCCAAGGTCTTCCCAGGAAAACCATTTCCGCTCAAAATGTATCCCTTCGGCCATAGCGTCTGTGGTGGCTACGAGGACCTTCCCGGGCGTTATTCGCAGAACCCCCGCATCATCCCCAGGCCCTATGCACAATTGTGACTTACGCTGTCTAGGCCAATAGAGCCTTGGCAAAAGGGTTCTAAGCCAACCAAACTCCCCCAATGACTTCATTTGCTTCATCGGATCCCCAACCTGGCGAGCGCCCGAGTTATCGTCATGGCCAACTCCGAGGCGAGAAGGCCGCGGTCCGATGTTTTCGCCAGATCGCCAGCAAGACCATGAAGGTAGACGCCCGCGCAGGCGGCCTCGTAGAGAGGAATACCCTGGGCGATGAAGGCGCCGATCACGCCCGTCAGGACATCTCCCATCCCTCCTGTCGCCATCGCTGGATTGCCGGTCGGGTTGACCGATAGACGCTGCCCGTCCGTAATGACCGTCCGATGCCCCTTCAGAACACACGTGATCGCGGCGCGGCATGCCAGATGTTGAGCGCTCGCCGAGCGGTCCATTCCAATGACCTTCAGGGTGACTCCCAAGAGCCGCGCCATTTCGCCGGGATGCGGCGTGATCACAAGCGATTTCCCTTGTATATCAGAGATTCTGAGATTATTAAGTCCGTCCGCATCTAAGACGAACGGTAATGGCAAACGGAGGAGCGACCTGAGCAATCGGCCAACCGAGGAGTGGACAGATAAGCCCGGACCAACAGCCAAGACTGTGATTGTTCGCCGGCGAACATAGTCCTCAATGATTCGAGAGGCGGAGGCAGAAAGATGACCCAGCTTGCGTTCCGGTAAAGGGAGCGTCATGGCTTCCGGCAGACGTGCCGCGATAAGCTTTCGAACACTTTCCCCACAACCGACCGTCACCAAGCCTGCGCCAGCTTTGAGCGCCCCCAAGGCGCAGAGGAAGGCCGCACCCGTCATGCCACGGCTGCCGGCAATGATCAAAAGATGGCCATTCTTGCCTTTATGGGATGAATCAGGACGCCGGGGGACCATTCTGCGAACTGCAAGAGCGCTTAAAAGCCTGGCCTTCATCGAAAAAGAGCCATCGCCACAGCATAGTCGCGGCCGTGGGATAGAGAAATGGAGACCCGCCGCGCGAGCTTCGCGAAACGCTTGGGAAAAGTGACTTCGGGCTTGCCATCGGCCCGGTTGTGGATCTGAATATCACGATGCAGGAGGCTGGCCTCCCCCACCGCCTTCCACACGGCCTCCTTGGCCGCAAAGCGCACAGCAAAATGCTGCGCGGCGTTTTTGCGGGAACGGCAGTAGCGGACTTCTTGAGACGTGAAGATGCGCCTCAAAAATCGGCTGTTATGGATTTGCCTTGCGATACGATGAATCTCAACGATGTCGATTCCAACTTCCATGGGACCCTATTCGACCGTGACAGATTTTGCGAGGTTGCGAGGCTGATCGACGTCACAGCCACGGAGGACAGCAATATAGTAGGCCAAAAGCTGAAGCGGGATGATCGTGATGATCGGAGCCAGGGCCTCGTGGACGGGAGGGACAGATAAAATATAGTCGGCCTGCCGGGTCGCGTCGGCGTCCTGGTCGTGCGCGAGCGCGATGACAATCCCGCCGCGCGCTTTCACTTCCTGCATGTTGGAGAGCATCTTGTCGCGCACCGAGGACTCCGTCGCGATCGCCACGACGGGAAGGTTCTCATCGATGAGGGCAATAGGCCCGTGCTTCATTTCCCCCGCGGGATAGCCTTCGGCATGGATGTAAGAAATCTCTTTCAGTTTAAGTGCTCCCTCCAGCGCAATCGGATAGTTCAAATGGCGCCCGAGATAGAGAAAGTTGTTTTTGCGGAAAAGCTTCTTGGCGACCTGTTCGACTTTCCCAGCATGATCCAGCGCCTCGCTGATAGCCAGAGGCAAGTGCGTCAAGCCCTCCAGGAGCGTGTGCCGCAATTCCCTCGACTGCGTCCCTTTGCATTGACCGACATAGAGCGCCAGGAGAAAGAGCGCGGTGAGCTGTCCGGTAAAGGCCTTCGTCGAAGCCACGCCAATTTCCGGACCGCAGTGCGTCATCAGCGTATAGTCCGCTTCACGCGTTGCCGTGGATCCTACCGCGTTGCAGAGCGCGAGCGTCGAGAGTCCTTTAGATTTTGAATCGCGCATGGCGGCCAGGGTATCGGCAGTTTCGCCCGATTGTGTAATCGCGACAATGAGCGTTCCTGGTTCTTTGGAGGAACGGCGATACCGGAATTCGCTCGCGATCTCGACATCGCAGAGCACTCCCGCCAGTTCTTCAAACCAGAACCTGGCGACGAGCGCCGCATGATGGGACGTGCCGCAACCGACCAGACAAATCTTGGGAAGATTTTGAGCGACCTCGGGCGGGAGCACGTTTTCCAGAACAACCCGGCCTTCTTCCTGCTTGACCCGGCTGCGGAACGTGTCTCTGACGGTGACCACCTGTTCATAGATTTCCTTGAGCATGAAGTGCTTGTAGCCGCCTTTTTCCGCCATCACGGAATCCCAGATGATCGTCTGGGTATAGCGCTGAACCGGGTGACCCTCCAAGTCCGTGATCTTCACATCTTTTTGGGAGAGCTCCGCAACATCCCCATCTTCCAAGAAAATGACCTTGCGCGTGTGCTGCAGAATCGCGGGCACGTCCGAAGCAACAAACATCTCGTCATCACCCAATCCCAGCACGAGCGGCGAATCCTTGCGGGCCGCCACAAACCGGGAAGGCTCCTTGCAGGACAGGACCCCAACAGCATAGGAACCCCTCACCCTTTTGAGCGTGGAGCGAAGAGCGCCAGCCAAATCCTTGCCATCATAGGCCTCTTCCACCAGATGCGCGAGAACTTCGGTATCGGTCTGGGATTTGAAGGTGTGCCCTTGGGTCTGGAGTTCCTTCTTGAGCTCCACATAATTCTCGATGATCCCGTTATGGACCACGACGATCTCGCCCTTGCAGTCCGTGTGGGGGTGAGCGTTTTCTTCAGAAGGACACCCATGCGTCGCCCAGCGCGTGTGGCCAAGTCCGAGGGTCCCTGGAAGGGGCTGCTTCTTCAGGAGATCTTCAAGAACAGTGAGTTTCCCGGGGCTGCGCCTGAGCTGAATCACGCCTTCATTCAGGACAGCAACTCCCGCCGAATCGTAACCACGGTATTCCAGGCGCCTGAGTCCGTTCAGTAGAATTTCTGAGGCTGACTTGGGTCCAATGTAGCCTACGATGCCGCACATACGATGAGCTCCTTCATTTGACGTACCGCACTTCCCAATCCCTCAAAGACAGCACGCGTCATAATGGCAAAGCCGATATTCAGCTCTTCCATTCCCCAGATCCGAGCGACCGCTGACACATTCCGGTAATCCAGACCGTGACCGGCGTGGAGGTGAAACTTAAGCTTCAGAGCAAGCTCTGAGGCTCGCGAAAGCCTCTGGAGCTCTCGCGTTTGGTCCGCACCCTTTGAAACCGCGTAGCGGCCCGTATGGAGTTCGAGGGTTTGGACTCCTAAGGATTGGGCGCATTGGATCTGTTCCAGATCAGGATCGACAAAGAGACTAATTTCAATGTTTTGGGCCACGAGTTTAGGAATCATCTGTTTGAGCCTGTGCGCGCTGCCCATCACATCCAGCCCGCCTTCCGTGGTGAGCTCCTGACGCTTCTCAGGAACCAGACACACCCGTGCAGGCCGCACCTCAAGAGCGATACGTTCCATCTCGTCGGTCACGGCCATTTCCATCGCCAGCGGAATGCTCAGAGCCTTCTTTAAAAGATCGAGATCCTCATCCTGGATATGCCTTCGGTCTTCACGCAGATGTGCGACAATGCTGTCTGCGCCATGCTCCTGCGCGACCAGAGCCGCATCAGCCGGGCGGGGGACCCCTTCTTTTCGCTGCTGGCGCAGCGTCGCCACATGATCGATATTCACGCCGAGTTTGACCATCACCTCGGCGGCCCCCCTCTCCCGCCAGAGCTGGAAGAGGGGTGGGGCGCGGGAGTAAGCTGAGCTTCATCCCTGCTTTCTCCTAACGCGCGATCAGAAGGAAGGGGCTCAGCGCCTAAAACGCGCCGGGCTTCTTCGACCATACGATCGGCTAATTCTTTGAGTTGCCTTTCGTCCGGACCTTCCATCATCACGCGCAAGAGAGGCTCTGTCCCGGAGTAGCGCACCAGAACTCGTCCGTCGTCTCCCAAGACACGGCGAGCGCGCTCAATTTCCGACACCAGGGTGGGACATTGATCGATCGGTGTTTTCTTTTGAACGTGCACATTGACGAGCACCTGAGGAAATTTCTTCATGAGCGTCCTGATCCATGACAAAGGCTTCTGACGTTGCCGAAGCATGGCGATCATTTGCAGGCCCGTCAAAAGACCATCGCCTGTTGGCAAGAGATCATGGAAGATGATGTGACCGGACTGCTCGCCTCCCACCACACCTCCGCATTCTTCCAGCTTATCCGACACATAGCGGTCACCCACGGGCGTCACGAGCGTCTCCACCTGCCAGGAGCGTAAAGCTTTCATAAGGCCGAGATTCGCCATGACGGTCACCACCACCATATTGCCCGCGAGCCTGTTTTCTTCCTTGAGACAGCGTGCCGCGCAAGCCAGGATGTAGTCCCCGTCCAAAATCTCCCCCTGCTCATCGCAAAGGATGAGGCGGTCCGCGTCCCCGTCAAAGGCCATGCCGCCATGGGCTTTACGCCGGCGCACTTCCGCCTGCATCTTCTCAGGGTGCTGGGATCCCCAGCCCTTGTTGATGTTGAGCCCGTTGGGAGAAGAGCCAATCGCAAAAACCTGAATGCCAAGACTTCTCAAAAAGGCCGGCGCGATGCCGGAGAGCGAGCCATGGGAACAATCCACGACGAGCTTCATCCCTTTGAGAGAGGACCGACTGGGCAGAGTGCGCTTCAGGAATTCCAGGTATTCCCGAATGATCCCGGCGTTTTTCGGCAGGCGGTGTCTGCCGCGCCTCGGGTCGAGGATTTGGGAGGTTTTTTGTTCGATGAGGCGCTCCCAAGCGTCAGGGCATTTCCGCCCCAGGGGACCGAAAAGCTTGATGCCGTTGAATTCCGCGGGATTGTGCGACGCCGAAATCATGGCGCCGCCGATCATCTGCTTTTTGGGAACCAGGTAGGCGAGCGATGGCGTGGAGACGACACCCGCGTCCACCACCCGAACGCCCGTAAACGCGACGCCTTCCGCAAAAGCCTGTGCGATCCAGCGGCCGGAAGAGCGCGTGTCTCGCCCCATGAGAAAGACCGGTTTCCGGTCACGCACTTCCTGCAAGTAGATGCTCCCTGCTGCAACACCCAGCTTGCGAAGGAAGGATTTCTCGAGTGGAGGGTCTCCCGCGATGCCGCGAATGCCGTCCGTGCCAAAAAGGGCCGGCGCGGTGCTCAAGGACGAGGCTCCTGCGTGGAGGCTGCGCCCGGAAGCTGGCCTGTGGCCGAGGCGGCGGGGGGGCGGCCGCCGCGGCTTGGATCGCGCTCAGGAGGGGGGCCCTCGACAACCCTCAACTTCACAAAAATCCAAACCAACAGCGCCATCGCCATCGCCAGGACCTTGAGCTCCCAATTCGCTTTCCAGTTATGCACGGGACTTGCTCCAAAGATTCCGGCTCTTTTCGATGCGGTTCTCATAAAGAGTCAAAAGACGCTGGCGTAAATCCTCAATGGCGAGTTCGCGCTCCAGCCTCCCGTCATGCGCCAGGGAGAGGATCCCTGTTTCTTCTGAAACGACGAGGACCCAGGCGTCTGTGAATTCCGAGAGGCCCACCGCCGCGCGGTGGCGGGTGCCCAGGATCTTGGCCAAATTGGGATCATTCGACAGCGGCAAAAGACACCCGGCCGCAAGCAGCCGATCGTTCTGGACGATGGCGGCCCCATCATGCAGGGGTGAACGATAATGAAAAATGGAGAGAAGCAGCTCTTTGGAGATGTCGCCGTTGATGAGGGTGCCGGTTTCCGCGTAATTACGAAGGCCGACGTCCTGCTCAAGGACGAGGAGCAGCCCCATCTGTTTTTGCATCGTTTCCTGGAGGGTGGACACGATCTCGTCGACAAAGGAGAGGCGCCCTGGGATGATGATCCGGCCCAGCGGCCGACTCCCCAGATGGGCCAAGGCCATTCGCAATTCCGGCTGGAAGACAACGGCTAATAAAACAACGGCGCCGGAAGCGCCAGACCAGAAATTCTCCAGAAGCCAGGTGGCCGCTGGCAGGCGCAAGAAATGTCGGATGATGAGCGTCATGGCCATGAGGACGGCCAATCCCATCACGACCTGGACGGAATGCGTTCCCTTGATCAGCAGCAAGATGTGATAAAAGACGAAAGCGATCAAGAGGATGTCGATCGCCGGCAGGATAAACAAGTTCCATGTCTGAAGCATCATGTCGCGCTCAGTCCTTCCCAGAAGCGCAAGGCCATGCGTGTCTCATGGACATCGTGGACGCGAAGACCGCGGGCCCCTTCCTTCACGGCCCAAAGACCCGCAGCGAGCGACCCCTCCAGGCGCTCTTCGACCGGTAGAGGCGAGTCCATGCTCCCCAACAGTTTCCCCAAAAAAGATTTCCGTGAAACACCGACGAGAACCGGTCGACCCAGGCTCACCAAGTCGGCAAGCCTCCTGAGCAGGCTCATGTTGTGGTCCACTGTCTTTCCGAAGCCAATCCCCGGATCAAGAATAATGTTGTTCTCCCGTATATGGTGACGCTGAGCGAAGGTTAAACGTTCTTCGAAAAATCGCTTCACCTCATCCACAATGTTTCTGTAGCGAGGGCGGATCTGCATGGTCTGCGGCGTTCCCTGCATATGCATGAGGACCACGGGGCGTCCGGCTTCGGCAATCACGTCCGCCATCGCGGGATCATGGCGCAGGGCGGAAATATCATTGATGAGCGAGGCCCCCATCTCAAGACAGGCCTTGGCGAGCGCCGCCTTTTGAGTATCGATCGAAATCAGCATCCCCGGCCACCGGGCCCGCAAGGCCCTCACCAGAGGCAGCACACGTGAGCGCTCTTCTTCGAGGGGTACTTCGGCAGCGCCCGGGCGCGTGGACTCCCCGCCGATATCAATCACGTCAGCGCCCTGGGTGATCATTTGTCCAGCGTGCCGAACAGCTGCGTTGAGCTCGAGTGTCCGGGAGGTGGAATAGAAGGAGTCCGGAGTGACGTTGACCACCCCCATGATCCAGGCGCGCCTGGCGTGAAAGAGAAGAGAGGCCTCAGGCGCTCGCGACGGCTCCGCCGCCTTCACGGATAAGGGCATCCACTTCCTCACTGTCGAGAATCTCCTTTTCCATGAGTCGTTCCGCCAGCTTGTCCAGCTTGGAACGGTTTTCCGCGAGCACTTTGCGGACGTAGGACATGGCATCGGCGATCAACTGCTTGACTTCGGCGTCAATCATCTGGGCCGTCTCGTTCGAATGCGTACGTTCACGCCCAATGTCACGCCCTAAAAAGATTTCCTCTTCCTTTTTGCGGAAGGTGATCGGGCCAAGCTTATCCGACATCCCAAACTCACAAACCATCTTCTGGGCAATATCCGTTGATTTGGTCAAATCGTCACAAGCGCCTGTGGTGATTTCCTTAAAGATGAGTTCTTCGGCCGCGCGGCCTCCGAGAAGGACGTAGAGGCGGTTTTTGAGTTCCGTACGACTGGTCAGGTAGCGATCTTCCGTAGGAAGCTGCAGTGTGTAGCCGAGGGCCGGGCCGCGCGGGATAATGGAGATTTTATGCACGGGATCGGTCCCCGGCGTGAGCTTCGCAACAAGGGCATGGCCGGATTCATGATAGGCCACGATCTTTTTCTCACGCTCTGTGATCATGCGCGTTTTCCGTTCAGGGCCCGCGATCACGCGCTCAATGGCTTCCTCGAGCTCCGGCAGTTCGACATAGGCTTTATCGCGACGTGCGGCCAGAAGCGCCGCTTCATTGACCAGGTTGGCGAGGTCCGCCCCGACAAAGCCCGGCGTGCGACGCGCGATGACCTTAAAATCAACCTCTGGGCCAATCTTGATCTGCTTCGCGTGCACACGCAGGATCTCCTCGCGGCCGCGCAAGTCAGGGGAAGGCACCGTAACATGGCGGTCGAAGCGTCCCGGTCGAAGGAGCGCCGGATCCAAAACATCCGGGCGGTTGGTCGCCGCGATGAGGATCACGCCCTCCTTGGTGTCAAAACCATCCATCTCCACCAGGAGCTGGTTCAGGGTCTGCTCTCGCTCATCATGGCCGCCGCCGATACCGGCAAAGCGGTGCCGCCCGACCGCGTCGATCTCATCGACAAAGAGCAGGCAGGGAGCGCTTTTGCGGCCCTGATCGAACAGGTCCCGGACACGGCTGGCGCCCACCCCCACAAACATTTCGACAAATTCGCTTCCTGAAGAAGAGAAGAAGGGCACGCCCGCCTCTCCGGCAACAGCCTTCGCAAGCAAAGTCTTGCCCGTTCCCGGCGCGCCATACAGGAGAACACCCTTCGGGATTTTGCCGCCCAACTTTTGGAACTTCGCGGGATCTTTCAGAAATTCGATGATCTCACGGAGCTCTTCCTTGGCCTCATCGCAGCCGGCGACATCCGCAAAGGTGATCTTGCTCTTCTTGGTGGATTGAAGTTTGGCTTTGCTGCGGCCGAAGGCCATCGCCTGCTTGCCGCCGCCTTGCATTTGCCGAATCATGAGGAACCAGAAGAAGAGAAAGACGAGCGCGGGCCCGAAATTCATGATCACAGCGCCAAACCAGCTTCGGTCGGACTCCGCCCGATAGTCGAGGCCCTTAAAAGCCTGCATCTCCTCGACCAGCCTGGGGTCGTTCAGGGGAACGGTGCGGAAATGCTCTTCCTTGCCTTCGGCAGTACGGGAGCGCCCACGGATCATGTCTTGCCGCACGACGACTTTCGTAACCTGACCGTCGTAAAGTCGGCGCTTAAATTCGGAGTAGCCGATCTCCTTATCGACATTCGTCTGGCGCGTGGTCTGAAAAAGCATAAAGAGCCCGCCAAAAAGAAGGAGCCAGACGACAAAACCACGCCAATTTTTATTATTCATCCATTCCTCTTATGCCGCACGACCAGTTTGTCCTTCGAACGAAATACGCGCCAGGCACTGGAAAGCTCAAGCTTGCCTGTCGCATTTTTGGATTGCGCCATACGCAACACCTGCTCCATATCCAGGAAAGACGACCCCGGCATCAGATGGCGCAAAATCCGTCGAACGAGGGCCTTATGATAACCAAAAAGCCGAGGTAAGACAACCGTCCATTCTGGGCCGTTCTGACGCGCCGTTTTTCTTAAAACGCGATCGACTTGTGCTTGCCAAAAATCCTCCTCTTGCCGGAAGAGGTCCGCCATTTGACCGAGCCGCCCTGGCAAGCCTGGATAGAGCTGGTCTAACCAAGGTAACACATCATGTCGGATCCGGTTCCGTGCGTACACCCTGAGCTCATTCGACGGGTCCTTTCGGTAGTCAAGAGCATGCAAGCTTAAGTAGGAAAGGATGTCTCTCCTCCCGAAACCCAGGAGCGGTCTCAAAAGGAGCAAGCGCCCCCGTGAGTTGAGGGGCCTTGCTTCAGGGATGCCGGAGAGTCCGGTGCCGCCAGAGCCGCGCAGGAAATTCATGAGCACGGTCTCCGCCTGGTCGTCCGCTGTGTGGCCGGTCACGATGGCCTGGCACCTGAAACGCCGGGCCATCGCGGCAAGCGCCTTATAACGCAGCTCTCGCCCCGCCTCTTCGATCCCTCGCTTGTTCTGCCGAGCGTAAGACCGAGTGCCCACCCGCCGGACGCGGCATGGGATCTCCCATAGCGCAGCGAGCCTTTTCACGAATTGGGCATCGCGAGTCGAGCTTTGGCGCAGACCGTGATCGACATGACCGATCACCAGGGGATAAGGCAGCTGCTTGAGCAAATGCAGAAGGGCGACCGAATCCGGCCCGCCTGATACCGCGACGAGCAACCTCGATCCCGCGGGGACCTTACCCCGCAGGATCGGCATAAGAAGGTCTGGATAGATCAAATTACTTCGTTTGACTCGTGGAGTGCCCTGGGAATACTTTGGCACCGGGATTCAGATAGGCGACAGCATTATTGACTGCGGTAGCGGCCTCGCCAAACCCGCAGGCGATCAGCTTGACCTTGCCAGCATAATGCGTCACATCCCCGGCCGCATAAACGCCCGGAAGATTGGTCTCCATACGTGTGGTCACCGGAATATCATTGCCTTGAAGCTTCAGGCCCCACTGGGTGAGCGGACCGACGCTGGCATCAAATCCGAGACACCCCAGCACCTCGTCCGCTGGGATGATTTCTTCGGCCTGTGTCTGGTTGTTGACGAGGACAACGGATTCCACATGGCCCCTGCCGCGCACCTCTTTCACCTCGAAAAAGAGTTTGAGCGTCACGGGTGAAGCTTTCAGCTGTTTTACGCTTTCCTCGTGGGCCCGAAACCCGTCCCGGCGGTGCACAAGGTGAACGGAGGTCGCTTGGGGGTACAGGTGAAGGGCCCAATCGACCGCCGAATCACCGCCCCCCACGATCACGACCCGCTTCTTCTCATATCTGATGGGGTCTGGGACAAAATAGGAAAGTCCTTTGCCTTCAAACTGTTCAGCCCCCAGCGCCGGGATTCGCTTGGGCTTAAAAGCGCCCACGCCCACCGTAATGAGGACGGCTCTGCTGAGGTGAGATTGTTTCTGTGTCTTGAGTTCATAGGATTTATCCGCCAAGGCCCTCATCATTTCCACCTTCTCGCCGAGGCAAACAGTAGGGTGATATTTCAGGGCCTGCTCCAGCAATCCCTTAACGAGATTTTTGCCAGAGACATGAGGGAAACCGGCGACGTCGTAAATGTTCTTTTCGGGATAGAGCGCATTCACCTGCCCACCCAGTTCCTCAAGGCTATCAATGATCTTCACCTTCAGTGAACGGAAACCGGCGTAGAAGGAAGCGTAGAGGCCGGCAGGACCACCACCGATAATCGTCAGATCAAAAAGCTCAGTCATATCGGCACCGATTCTACAAAAAAGGGAAGGTTCCCACCGATCGATGGAAACCTTCCCTGTGGATTTTCCTAAACGGCCTAGCGATTCAATTATCGCTTTTGCATTGCGTTGGACTTTTGCTCGGCCAGCACGGCATCGAACTTCTTTTGCTGGTCGGTGTTGAGAAGTCCACGGATTTTCTTATCCGTCTCCTGGCGTATGGCTTTCGACTTCTCTCGCTGCTCCGCCAGAAGCCCGCGGACAGCATCTTTCTGCTCTGGGGAAAGCCCCACTTTGTGGTCGACCATGGCCACAAACCCATAAGCTCCGCGACCCGTCTTGACGCCGGAGCGCGCAGCAGGCGGTTCCTGCGCCAAGCTCATGGACGCAAAGCCCGCGACGATGAGCACGGTGATCCAACTCGGCTTTTTGTTGATTCGATTCATGTGTTTCCTCCTTAGGTTGATAGGAGGGGCACTCGGCCCGGAAGGGGCAAAGGCTCCCTCTATCCCTTAGATGCAAAACACGCCAAAATATTCACTCCGAGGGGTTGAACGGGCGCGTCCAAAGCAACGGTCGAGAAAGGACTTGGCTTACGGAGAGGGGGGGTCTTTGGGGCCGGGGCCTTTGTCGCGCTTCAAGTCCTTGAAGAAATCTTCCGGTTTCATGTTTTTGAGTTCTTCCTTGAAGGATTTCACTTCATCCTCGGAGATGGGCTTGAGCAACTCGGGGCATTTTTGGAAAACTGCCTCTGAAACGTACATCGGACACTTGGCGCGTACGGCGAGCGCCAAAGCATCGCTTGGACGGGAATCGATGACGGTCGTGGAGCCGTTCGTCCGAATATGGATCTCGGCAAAATAGGTATTTTCCCGGAGGTCCGTAATCACAATTTTATCAAGCGTCGCATGGGCGGCTTTGAGCATCATCTTGAAGAGGTCATGCGTCATGGGGCGTGGCGGTTCCTGGCCCGTGAGTTCGGCCGCGATCGCCCCCCCCTCAAAGATCCCGATCCAAATGGGCACGAGGCGCGGCCCCCCCACCTCTTCGACCACCACGATGCAGCGGTCCACCACTTGGGCTAAAGAGAAGATCTTGGCTTCCTTCAGGATGTTTTTATCGCTTTTTGGCATAGCTCCGTTTGGCTCTTCTGAGCTTACCTAGGATAGATTGAAAAATCAACTGCAGAACTGCTGGGGGTCTTAAATGGAGCGAAAGGACTGCGCTTCCGACGCGCTAATCGCCGGCTCGGTGACGAACATGGGGCGGAAAAGGGCAAAACAGCTTGTATAACCATGCAAATAGGTGGTGCCGCCGACCGGTCCAATCTCCCCATTGCAGAAAAACCCGCTGATGGGGACCTGCCCCAATTTCTGCTGGAACAGCTGGGAATCGTGACTGGCGTGCCCGTAGAGATATTCCCCTCTGCCAAGGCAGGAGAAAAGGAGGGCTCCTGTCACCTGGTCATGCGTGGAGCGCTGGGCATAGGTGGAGAGCACCTGCTTCAGGTCTTCATCGGACGTCAGGGCATCTCTCAGATGGAACTGGACGAGTTGTCCCTGGCGGAGGTGCGCGCCAATGGCCAGGATGCCTTTTTCTGTATCCATGCCCACGATATTCCGAATGAGAAAATCCCCTTGTGTAAAGTGAGACTTCATGGGGTCCATGACGAGACCCAGAAAGAGCGCATGCTGCAAGAGGTTTTGGTCACGCGCCCCCAGGGTCAGATACAAATCGCGCAGGATGTGGAGCGGGGACTTCCCATCCAGCTCCACCAGGATATTGCGATCGGACTTGGTGACCCTCATGGGCTTGCCGATCGGCCGACAGCCCTGGGACACCAGCGCATCCAAGGCAATGTTCCCGGACAAGGCCACCCCCACACCCCCCGATCTGTAGCACACGGAGTTTAAGTAAAGGGCATTATCCCCTGGCTGTTTTCCCCCCGAGGCGAGCCCTCCGACCTTGGTCGCTTTGGGGTAGGCATAATCGAGGCCCATGAGCAAATTGTCGATACGAATGGAGAAGGGGTCGGCCAGTACAATGAATTGGGGATTGTCTACGCTCGAAACACCGGCCAGGTGATGCCACTCACGAGGACTGGCGTCAAGTCCTGGCAAGGAACTGTCCGCCACGCGGAAGGGCGTCAAGGTGACCTCCGGCAGGACAGCGCACGTGAGCGCCAAGGCGGGGCAGTTTTCCAGCTCGCGGCCGGTCCCCACGACACCACCGCCCGAACATCCCAGGATCACGCGTGGCCCTAAGCGGGCCTTGAGAAAGGGGATGACCGTTTCGTAGCCGGATTGGAAATGATTGGAAATAAAAACGAGACAAAGATCCGGGATTTGTTCTTTGAGAGAACGCTCGGCGGCAGAGGCAACCTCTTCCAGCGCCTGAGGGAGGGTGGCCGCATCAGATAAGGTCGAAATCCACTTCACGGCAGGCTCATTATACTTTTGGAAAGGACATGTCCAGAAAAAATGTTGCTAGACCTCAGGAATGCGGAGTGTCTTTTTGTCCAGCACACGCTTAAAATGGCTCCGAAACACGGAGATATTCCATCCATAGTAATCGTCCGGCTGGCCGTCCAATTTCATGAGGGCCCGCTCCATCATGGACCAGCAGACCTCCATTTTTCCGTTTGAGGCATGGACCAAGGCAGCCGACACCAGGATCAGTCCCTGAAGCAGTTCCTTCTCTTTGCCCGCCCGCACCTTCCAGAGTTCTTCGAGCACTTCATGGACATGCCAGTCGTGTCGCGCATTGAAAAGTCGTCTGGCTTCCGTGACAATCTTCAAGGGATCTGGCATGTCGCTATGCTACGATAGTGTCTATGTCCTTTGCGAATTTTGGTCTCCGCCCCGAACTGATGAAAGCCATGGAGTCGTTAAACTTTCATGAGCCGACCCCCGTTCAGCACGAAGCGATCCCGCAAGTCCTCCAGGGACGTGACGTCCTGGTGTCTGCCCAAACAGGGACCGGTAAAACCCTCGCTTTTGTGCTTCCCATGCTGCACCGGATGCTGGAGCACCCTGTAACGGGTGTGACGGGGCTCGTTTTGCTTCCAACGCGCGAGCTCGCCGCGCAGGTCGCCACGGTGGTGAAGGAAGTCGGTCGATTCACGACGTTTCGGTCTGCTCTTTTGGTGGGAGGAGAGAGTTTCCATCTACAGCTTCAGGCACTGCGTGCCGGAGCGTCGCTTGTGATCGCCACACCCGGCCGGCTGATCGATCACTTAGAGAGACGGACGATCAGCCTGACCAAAGTCCACACCCTGGTGCTGGATGAAGCGGACCGGATGCTCGACATGGGTTTCGCCCCAGCGCTGCATAAGATTCTGACTTATGTGCCAAAAGAGCGGCAAACCATGCTTTTTTCCGCGACCCTTGCTGCCGAGATTGGCCGTTTGTCCCATTTGGCGCTCAAGGATCCCATCTCCGTTGCGATCGCGCCACGCGGGGCGACGGCAGACAGCGTGACGCAGATGCTTTACCCCGTCATGCCGCAGCAAAAAAGCGATCTGCTCCTGTATATTCTCCGCAACACCAGCATGAAGTCCGTCCTTATTTTCAGCCGGACGAAGCGCGGCGCCGACCGGCTCGCCCGGTTTCTGAAGACTGAAGATCTGTCTGTCGTCGCCATGCACGCGGACCTCACGCAGGGGCAACGCAATCAGGCGATGGCCGGGTTTAAGCAGGGGAAGTATCAAGTGATGGTCGCCACCGACATTGCGGCACGCGGCCTGGACGTGAGAAAACTCAGCCACGTCATCAACTATAACGTGCCGGAAAAAACCGAAGACTATGTCCATCGCATTGGCCGTACAGGCCGGTATTTCGAAGTGGGTGATGCTTACACCCTCGTCTCTCCCGAAGAAGAGCGGTTCGTGGCGGCCATTGAACGCTTTATAGGAAGAAAAATCCCCCGAGCGCAGGTCCCCGATTTTCCCTACGAAAAGCTCCCCCCACCGCCCAAGCCCAAGACGTTTGCCGAGCGATTCGGCGCGCGCCGCCGCTTTATTCCACGGGGCCGTCACGGCCGCCGGTAGTCGGTCTTGCGCAAAACCGCATTAGATGCAGTAAAATTTCTTACATGACATCTGCGCCGCATCAGACATCAAGGAAACCCTATTCAAGAATGCCGCTGTCTGCCCCGATGAACCGGAGAGCGACGATCTTTTTTCTCGCGGCGGCACTGCTTGGCGCGACCGCCTCAATCTCAGAGGCGCGCGGAAAACGTCCGGAGGGTCAAGACAACTTTCCGAATTACAACCGCCTCGAGTACCACCCCAAGTTCGAGCTGCCGCAAGACTCAACGGCCACCGTGTCGCCAACCGTTGATTCCGGGCGAGGGAACGCCTATCCCTCTTTAAACCCGCCACTTCACGAAGTGCAAGAAGAAGAGAAGCCTCAGCCGCCCCCAAAACCTGTGTTCCTGCCTGACGATTCGTCTGAACCGCCCTTGCCGAACCTCATTCAAGACACCTTGATCCACGGATCGACGAATCAATAATAAAACCGCCACCCCGGCATGTCGTTAGCCCGAAAACTGCGGTTGGCCAAATTTCTCCGTCTGAACCCGTCGCACTTTTTAGTGCCGTCATCCCCTGCGGTTGTAAGCAGGGGATCCATCAGGTTTTGTACGTCTGATAGACCCCGTCCGCCACATGGCAGGGCGGACGGCCCGCCGGTAGTCTGGAGGGCCGGCTTAAGGCATGCCGGGGTGACGGCATAACTGAACTTTCCCGGTTAGCCGAGGTCTACCATGATGGATCCGACACACTGCGGTCGGACTACGCCTAGAGCTTGCCTTTGGTGGAGGGGATGCCCTTCCATCGGCCGCCGCGCGCGACCGCCTGACTGAGCGCGCGCGCGAAACCTTTGAAGAGGCTTTCCGCGATGTGGTGGGGTTGTTTGCCGTACTTGAGCGCCATATGGAGATTCATGCGGGCGCTCGCCGCCAGCGACTCAAAGAAATGCTCAAGCAAGAGGCCGTCAAACTTTCCGATGTCAGATTTCTGCCACTTCACTTTCCAGACAAAGTACGGACGGTTCGAAAGATCGAGGGCCACATAGCTCAGGGACTCATCCATGGGAAGATAAAAATTCCCATAGCGACAGATGCCCTTCTTATCCCCTGCCGCCTTGGCAATGGCTTCGCCCAACGCGATGCCAATGTCCTCCACGAGGTGGTGGTGATCAATGTGGGTGTCACCACGGGCCTGAACACGAAGATCGAATGGACCATGTTTCGCAAAGAGCTCCAGCATATGATCGAGAAACGCGATCGTCGTCGAAACTCGATATGAACCGTGGCCGTCGAGGTTAAGCTTCAGATCAACCTGGGTTTCTCGGGTCTTTCGCGCAACGCGGGCTACACGGGATTTCATAAGTAGGGGTTTTCCTTTGAAAGATAGTTCCGCACGTAGTCCGAGACGCCTTCTTCCAGCGTCATCATCTTGGCAAGTTTCTTCCCTTTCATCCAGGACATATCGGCTTCCGTGTGATATTGGTACTTGGCCCGGAGGGATTCCGGCATCTCGATGTACTCGATGCGCTCCGGCCGCCCCAGGGCCGCAAAGATCGCGCGCGCGAGGTCCTTCCAGGAGCGCGCGTGGCCTGCCCCTAAATTATAGAGGCCGCCGTATCCTTTGCCTGTCATCAACTCATAGACCACGTTCACGGCGTCTTTGACATAGAGAAAATCGCGTACCTGCTCCCCGTCTTTGTAGTCCGGACGGTACGACTTAAAGAGTCGGACTTTGCCGTCCCGCTGGATTTGTTCATACGCCTTGGCGATCACCGAGCGCATATCGCCCTTGTGGTATTCGTTGGGACCAAAGACATTAAAAAACTTGATGCCCACCAGCTTCTTGAGCGCGCCCTTCTGCAGAGCCCACTGGTCAAACAATTGCTTCGAGTAGCCATACATATTCAAGGGCTGTAAGCGCATCGTCGTGGCGTCATCTGTTTTGTACCCCCAAGCCCCATCGCCATAAGTCGCAGCGCTTGAGGCGTAGACAAAACGGATGTTCTTCGAGAGCGCCCACATCGCGAGCGTCTTCGTGTATTCGTAATTGTTCTGAATTAAATAGGAAGCGTTGGTCTCCGTGGTCGAGGAGCAGGCGCCCAGATGGACCATGCCTTGGACCTTTGGCATTTTCCCCGCCTGGACGCGGCTCAGGAAATCACCCGCTTCCAGATAGTCGGAAAACTTCTTCCCGCGGAGATTTTTCCATTTGTCCGAGGACTCCAGGCCATCCACCACGAGGAGATCGTTCATCCCCTCCTGGTTGAGCTTCCAGAGAAGCGCGCTCCCGATAAAGCCCGCACCGCCTGTCACGATCCACATAAGGACATTGTTTTAGCATTTTTCATGGGACCGCTTAAGGGGTTGTCGGCGGGGCAGCTTCGAGCGACTAAAAGTTAGACCTTCTGAAGTGCTGTGTGCGGGAAATAATGCTGTAGAATTTTTCTGTAGGACAGTCCTTTTTGAGCCAGCCACTTGGCGCCTTCCTGGCAGAACCCAACGCCGTGTCCCCAGCCGCGCCCCCTCACCGTGCAGGCCTCTTGGCCAAGGGCCAGGGTAAACAAAGCGCTCTTTAAGGGCTCTCCGCCAAAATATTGATTGATCACATTCCGAAAGCGGCCCACGCTGACCCGGATCGGGCGCTGTCCTTGGATCAGGAGGCGCTTCACGCGTCCTGAAGGATCGGTCTCAAGAATCTGCACGTCCGTCAAAGCCTCTTTGGGCTTCAACCACCCTGCCTTTCTGAAACAAGACGTGAGCTTTTTGCGACTGAGCAAAACGCGCCACTCGGAGTCTCGAGGCACCTTACAGATGCTCGCTGGATCTTCCTCGACCGCCTTCAGGTAGGGCCGTCCCGGCATCGGCCAGACCTCTTCTACTGCGGAAGTCACACCGCCACAGTTGTGGTGATAGAACGCGCAGATGGGTCGTCCGTGATAAGCAAGGTATTGTCCACGAACACTCACCAGGATCTTCTCCAATTCGGGATGCTCCTCCTTGCGCGCGACACCCCGAAACACTTGGCAGTGCGGCCGGTCGCAAAACTCATATCCTGCTCCATGATGCCGGGCGTCCCGCATGGAAAGAACATAACTGCGGGCCACAACGATTTGGGCTTTCAAGAGCTCCGGTTCGAGCTTCAGTGAACCTAATTCCCCCTCAAGAATGCCTGCCACATAATCTTCCATCGCCATGCGATTGACGACTCTGATTTGTCCTTGGACAACACTCAGGCGCAGCTCGCCCGTAACCCACTTGCGCTGTCGAACACGGTTCTCGATTTGATAGGGCATCTCATCAAGCGAATGGATCTTGAGTTGTCGCGTGACCATGAGCTGTCGCTTGGCCCGATACACGTGAAGCTTTCCATCCTTATGCACGACATATATGGGCCCTTGGACTTGCCGTCCAGAAAGTCGCAGGTCCTTCGCGTGCTTGAGCCAAAGCGCCTGGGTGTTTCCCTTGGCAAAGAGTCGAACCATGACAGGCAAGGGGACCTTTTTTTTGGGCTTTTTCCGCAAGACCCGGAGTCTGTCTTGAGGTGAGCGGACGCCAAAAGACGGAAAGGGGACGGCAGGAGCCAGCCCAGAGGCAGGGCGCATGCCCCCGAGCAAGGACTCACGACTTAAAGCCAATATAAGCCCAAAATAGGCCCAATGCTTCAATTTCATAAGAACATGATGGCGGGAGGCTGTTACGGGAAAGTAAATCGATTGTTAACGCAAGGTAAACTCATGAATACATCTAAATAGAGAGTGGTTTATGGTGTAAATTTATGCCTGGCGGGATGGACGGAGAGGCTCCTGGTGGACTTGGAACCATGGTTTTCGCTTGGTTCTTTTGGTTGAAGCTTCTTTGCTGTTCGTGGAGATTTTAGGGCTCATCTTTTTCGAGGAGAGCAGGATCTGCGCCTGTCCGTGACGATCTTTTACCGAATAGAGCCTATGAGCCATCGCTCCGACGATGATGGTGCCCACCATGGACCCTACGATGATTTGTTTGATGGTCACAATATCAGTGTAGAGTGCGTGTGTTACAGCAAGATGAACAGAACGTAAACTTGTTTCGTGACGGAGCATCTCAACTTCGCGCGATTCTAGGCCTATGTGCCCATCGGCATACTCTCTTAAACCGGATAATTCGACTGCCCATGTGCTCCCTCTCCCGCGGGACGTGGGAGAGGGCGGGGTGAGGGCAGACTTTCGTCGAGAGGAATGAACGTGCCCTCACCCTAACCCTTGTATGTCAAAATTCTTCTGAAGGTAGTAGACCGTCCTACCCTAGGCCCGGTGTTCGCCGAGACTGTGGAGAGCAAGGTCGCTACGTTCAGAATGCGGTTAAGCCCGAACAGTTGCCGGAGCCGCGCCAGCCGCGAGCTCGGATGATGCAAGGTCGGGCTGTACTGAATAAGAGGCCAATCATGTCTGAAGAAATCTGGGCGGGAGTTGATATTTCGAAAGCACTATTGGAAACGGCAGTTGTGCCAGGCGGCCAACGTTGGCGGACCGCAAACAACCGGCTTGGAATTCGGCAGATCGTGCGTCGTTTGGCGACGATGCAAGTCGCCGGCGTAGTGATTGAAGCCACGGGCGGTTGGGAAAGACCACTGGTTAAGGCCTTGAACAAGGCGAGGATAGCGACTTCGGTGATCAATCCGCGACAGGGGCGCGATTTTGCGAAAGCCACAGGGCGCTTGGCTAAGACCGATGAGATCGACGCCGGTGTGTTGGCCGATTTTGGTCAGAAACTCAAACCCCCAGCGCGACCACTGGCCGATGATCTGACCTTAGCGCTGCAGGAGCTGATGAATCGTCGACGAGATTTGGTGGAAATGTTGGTCCAGGAGCGCAACCGTCGGCAGCATGTGTCGGTCGCGATGAAGACTAAGATTGAACAGCACATCGCGTGGCTAGAAGAGCAACTGGATGAACTTGATGATCAGATCGATAAGGGACTGGGGGACCACCCTGATTTGAGTCAAAAACGGGATACGCTTCGCAGCGTCCCTGGGGTTGGCCCGGTCTTGGGGCGGACCCTCGTCGCGGAACTCCCCGAGCTTGGGAAATTGAACCGACGCCAGATTGCTAGCCTGGTGGGCGTGGCCCCTCTAAACTGGGATAGCGGTGTCATGCGGGGAACTCGGCATATATGGGGAGGGCGCTCCAGTGTGCGCTCGGCACTTTACATGGGAGTTTTGACAGCCATCCGCATCAACCCTGTGATCAAAAAGTTCTATCAACACTTGATTGCCAATGGGAAAAAAACCAAAGTCGCGCTGACAGCATGCATGCGTAAACTTCTGATTATTTTGAACACCATGGTCAGAACCAACACCCATTGGCATTGTGCAGTTCTGGAGGTTTCGCATGCCTAAAAGACCCCTATTGACAACACAGTTGCTCTCCCGCCTTGCGGCGGGAGAGGGGACAGCAAAGTCAGGAGATCTGTGACGATCGCATTCCGTTGGCGCACGAATATTCCCGGTTAATCCTCTGTCTTATCCCACAATTGAGGTTATAATAACGGCTCTATGACGCCATTTTGGTTGGCTTTTGGCAGCGCGCTGGGGGTGAGCCTTTTGTCTCTGGCGGCGCTTGCGACCATTCCTTTGCGCGAACGCAGCGTGAAGAATGTGGTCTTCTTCCTGGTGAGTTTGGCGGCCGGAGCGCTCTTCGCGGACGCCATCGTCCATCTCCTCCCTGAAATCTTTCGCTCCTCCGCCCATCCGGTCAAAAGCTCTCTGTGGGTCTTGGTAGGGATCTTCTCGTCCTTTGTACTAGAGAAATTCCTTCGCTGGAGGCAGGAACATGGGCTGCACAACCACGACGACCACATTCATCCTGTCGGACGAATCCTTCTTGTTTCCGATGGCCTTCACAACCTCATGGATGGCATCTTGATTGGCGCCAGCTATCAGGCGGGCTACTCCGTCGGCATCGCGACCACCCTCGCCGTGGTTCTGCATGAGCTGCCGCATGAAATCGGAGACTTTGGGGTGCTCCTGCACTCCGGCTACTCGCGCAGCCAGGCGCTTCTCTTCAATTTCTTGTCCGCTTGCATTGCGATGGTCGGTGTGGGGGTCGCCTTTGCGTTTCAGAGTGCCATGGCGGACTTCCCCTCCATCGCGCTTCCCGTCACCGCGGGCACCTTTCTCTATATTGCCGGGTCGAACCTGACACCCGAACTCCATAAAGAAAATGCTCCGATGAAGTCGCTGGTGCAGTTCATTTCACTTTTGGCGGGAGTAGGGCTGATGCTGCTCCTGTTGCTCGTCGATTAAGCGGTCTTCCTGAACACGAGCGGCCGCACGGCCGCCAGAACCAACAGAACGAGTCCAAACATACACACCACGGTGGCCCCGGTGGGGGTGTCCAGTTGATAGGACGCCCAAATTCCCAGCAGGCTGGAAAGTGCCCCCATCACCCAGCCAAACATCAAGCGTTGGGCAATCGTTTCGGCAAAAAGCATGGCGGCCACGGAAGGAACAATCAGGAAGGAAAAAACCAAGAGCACCCCGACAATCTCAACTGAGGACGTCACCACAAACCCAAACGTCCCGTAGAACAAAAAATCCCATAAGCGCACGCGGTACCCTGACGCGTACGCCTTCTCATGGCTCGAAGAAATGGCGAGAAATGGCTTCCGCCAGAACCAGTGCAGAACGCCTATCGTGCAATAGAGCACGGCGATTTTGATGATTTCCTGCGGCGTGACGGCGAGCAAATTTCCCACCAGGATATGCTTGATGTGCTCAGCGCCTTCGGGAAGTCGGTCCATCACGAGCACCGCCGCGGCCGCGCAGACGGCGTAGACGATTCCGATGATCGCTTCCTGAGGAACTCGGCTCTTGCGTGAGCGCGTTACGGCGAAGACCACCGCGCCCAGAAGCGTAAACCCTAGCGACACCCAATACGCCGTCGTTCCATGGAGATCAGCGCCAAATAAAAATGCGATGGTCGTCCCGAGGGCCGCGACTTGGGCCAGCGAAAGGTCAACAAAGATCACCCCACGTTCGACGACATGAAGACCGAGATAGGCGTGAATGCCGGCGAGCACCAGACACGCCACCGCCGGCCAGAACAAGAGGGAGAGGATGCTCAAGGTCATGGCGTTGGGGTCAGCGCCTGTTTTAAGAGAGTAAGGTTGTAATCGAAGAGGTCCAGGTAGGTCCGAATCTCCTTCGCACCGCCCACCGATGGCGGAAAGGAAACGACTTGGGCCCCTGTGTCATGAGCAATTTTTTGTGGGAGCTTGATATCAAAATAGGGCTCAACCAGAATCAAAGGAATCGCTTGAGCGCGTATTTGCGCGATGAGACTCTGAACATGGGCGGGAGAAGGGGGCACGCCTGGCTTGGGCTCGATAAAATTCACCACAGAGATCCCAAAGGCGCTCACAAAGTTAGGCCAGGAATTGTGATAGGTGATGACATGGACTCCCCTGAACGAACGAGCCAAAGTTCCCCATTCCTTTTGCTTCAGACGCAGACGTGCTTCAAAATCTTTGAGGTTGACTGAAAAGGAGTCGGCATGAGCGGCGTCGAGCTCCGAAAGTCTTTGGGCAAGGCGTCTGGCGATGATCAAGCCGTTTTCCGGATCGGTCCAATAATGCGGATTGCCGAACGGGTGAATATCCCCCATCGAGCGATCGATCGTCCCCGTAGTCTTCTGAAAGATATGGCAGCCCTCCGAAGCGTCCAGATGCCCGGGGTTGCCGGGAAGAATCTTGGAGTTGCGGGCATTTTGCAAAAGCGGCGGGAGCCACCCCACTTCCAGCTCAAGGCCAATGAGCACGAGGAGGTCCGCGTTTCGCAGCTTTAAGAGATAGCTCGGCTTGGGGTCCACATAGTGAGGGTCCTGATAGCCTTTGGCGATGGCAAAGACGTCGATCTCGGACTTGCCGATTTCCCTGGCGATGGCCGCCAAATCTTCTGTGGTCGTGACCACCAGGAGCTTGGCCCAAGCCATCTGCGGAAGAAGAAGCGCAAGCCCAATGAGAGATCGGTTAAAACGCATGGGCGCCATGAGGACCGATATTAAAGGTAATCCTGAGCAAACCTAAATTCTCATCTAAGCCATCGGAGCGTCGAACATGGCTGCCCTGAAGACTGATCCGGGCAAACTCCGAAGGTGAAAACGTGAGAAAGAGCAGCCCTCCCGCTTCATGCTGAAGGTCATTCTCGGCAAACTCGGAATAATCATAGCGCCCGCCAGTCGACCAGCGCCGCGCAAAACGGTATTCGAGCCAACTCATGAGGCCCCAGCTCTGAACCGTGGCGTTGGAAGTGACTTGATGCTGACTCCACAGAATCTCGTTCTGCCAAAGAACGGATCGGAAGGAGGAGCGGGCAGGATTTTTCCAACGATAGGTCAGGTCCAGGCTATAGAGCTGGGTGTGCAGGGTATCGGAAGAAACGCCCAAGGCATCCAACTCCTGGCCTGAGGGCCCTGTGGCCGCGCTCCCTCCGAAAAAGATGTTCTGCGTATCGGTAAGATCCACATAAGTGCTGAGCCGCCCCATATAGAGGAAATCGCTGCGCTTGGCTTCATCGAAGGACGGTACATCTTCCACCGAAGGCGGCTGCACCATTTCCAAATCCGTATTGATGTAGACCCAGGGGTTCGGGACCTGCCACGAAAGACCGGCGCCAGCGCCCGATAAGCCTTCTTCCCCGAGAAAATTCTTTTCCACAAGGGGCCGGGTCGCAAAGGGCGTCTCGTGAGCGTGGGTTCGGTTGAACGGCCCAAAGAGGGAACGAAATTTTCCTGCCCGCAGACCCAAGTTTCCCGGCAGATGAAACCAGTTGATATAGCCTTCTTCGAGCTCCACATGCCCATCAGAGTCGAACCCAACAAAGAAGTCTGCCCGCGCCCAAGAATCCACAATAGCCTGGAAACTGATCTCCGCTTCCTTTAATTGCAATGCGGGTTCCGGTTCAACACCTGGGTCATGGGGATGGCCGACCATTCCCTGAAACGTGCCCACGACGCTGATATTGGGATTCAAAAGATTAGAAGCCTGTAAGGCGCTTGCTCCTCTGGAAGGAGGGACGGAAGGAGAGGAATCCTCCGCAAAGCCATAGCGCGCCATCACGGGGAGTAGACCCACCGATACCACGCAGGCAATCAGAGGCTTAAGACGCATAGCGATTAGACGATCAATCTATCAATTTGATCCGAGAAATAGCAAAAATCCTTCCTTGACACTCACCCAAACACCCTCTAGACTAGGCTCGCCATGGACTTTTCGCAGCCCATACGAACTTCCATCTTTGCGAAAATTGCTGTGTTCGTGGCGCTTTCCTCACTCATACCCTTATACTTGATCACGTCCGCTTTCATCTTGATGCATCACGAGTTTCTTTGGCCCGGCGTCTTCATCCTGAGCGGGCTGACCATCGTGCTCTCCGGGGTCGCCTATGGATTTGCCCGGCATCTGACACGCCCTATTCAGGCGCTCAAGCAGGGAGCCGAGCGTATTGCCAAGGGCGATTTTTCCACGGTTGTCCACACCGAAACGCATGATGAATTCCAGGACCTCGCCAGTGCCTTTAACGCCATGAGCGAAGACCTCAAGCACTACAGCGAGGTGCGCGTCGATGAAGTGATGGCGGAGCAGGCCAAGACCGAAGGCGTCATCAATACCAGTGAAGACGGCATCATCCTGACGGACGACAACGGCCACGTCCAGCTGATCAACCCGAAGGCCTATTCGATGCTCGAACTCGAAGAGGACAAGGAAGCCTTAAGCGGGCGCCCGATTTGGAGCTTTGTCAAGCACGACAGGCTCGCCATCACGATCCGGGAAAGCGTCGAAGGGGACTCCCCTAAGGCTAAACTCGAGGTCAATCTCTCCACGGAAGGCATCCGCCGGTTCTATTTGATTTCCTCCTCCATCATCAACGCGCCGGAAGGCAGTGGTACCAATTACTGGTTCATGATCCAAATCCGCAATATCACCGCCGAGAAGGAGTTGGACCAGCTGAAAGATGATTTCTTGCAGTCCCTGACGCATGATCTGCGCAGTCCCATGACGGCGGTTCGCGGTTTCCTTCAGGTTCTGGGCGAAGAGATGGCCGGTCCGATCAATGAAGAGCAAAAGAGAATGATCCACATCATGGAAAACGCGTCGACGAAGCTCCTTCATATTGTGTCGAACCTTCTCGACAGTGCGAAAATGTCGGCGGGCAAGCTCAAACTGAACATCTCCGAATGCAACCTGCGCCAAATCCTCCCCAATACCGTGGAAATCTTTCACACGGAAGCCGCCAAGAAAAAGATCACGCTCACCCTCGACATGCCGGACCAGATGCGCACGATGAAACTGGACCCGCACCTCATGGAGCGCGTGGTGATTAATCTCATCGGAAACGCCATCAAGTTCACGCCCGATGGCGGCTTTATCACCGTCAAGGTGATTGAGCTATCGGACAGGGTTCAAGTCCAGGTCACCGATACCGGCAATGGCATGCCGACGGAGTTTCTCAATAAGATTTTTAAGAAGTTTGAACAAGCTTCTGGCACCAAGGGTGGAACGGGGCTCGGGCTTTCAATCTGCAAATTTGTGGTGGATGCGCACTATGGCGAAATTAGTGTCCGGTCCAAGCAGGGCGAAGGCACCACGTTCACCTTCAGCATCCCGCGCGGCCTCGAACAAAACGAACGCGGCGAAGTTTTCCGTATCCGACCTTCCAACTCCGCTGCCGCCTAGCCCAAAACCAGTTCGTCACCCCGGAGATCCGCCATCAGGGCCCATCATCGAAATAAAGGGAGCGACGGATCCCGGCGTTCGCCGGGATGACGGCACAAAAAAGTGCACTAGGTCTCGACCACAAAACAGAGCCAGCTGAACTTCCCCAGCTCATCTTTCCTGTCTTCCCCTTACTGCTTGGTGTAGCTGAGATACATCGGCCGGCCCTGGCGGACAACATCCAGAACGATGCCGTCGCTCAGTTTAGCGCGGGCGCTGGCCTGGCTAAAGGCCGCGAGATTCGGCGTCGGCTCCTGATTGATCCCGAGGATGATGTTACCCGCGACAAGGCCCATGGCGTCCGCTTCGCTGCCCGCTTCGACATCGGTGACGATCACGCCTGAGGCCCCCGCTGGCTGCCGGTAGGACTGAGCAAGCTCTTCGGTCAGTGCCGCGATTTTGGCGCCCAGCCAGGTTCTCCCCTTTTCCTTTTCGCCCATTTTAGGTGAGGCGGGAGACTCTTGCTTGCCGGTGTCCGCGGAATCCGGCCGTTCTCCCATCACAAGGGAGAGCGTCACGGTCTTGCGGTCCCGGAGCACTTCCATTTCAATTTTCTTCTTCGGAGCTGTTTGGGCCACGAAGGTCTGGAGTTTATCGGAAGACTCAATCTTTTTGCCGTCAAAGGAGCGGATGACATCGCCGCGCTTGAGTCCTGCTTTCTCCGCGGGAGAATCCTTGAGCACGCGGTTCACGAGCGCCCCGCGACTGTCTGGAAGCCCGAAAGCTTTGACCATGGCCGGCGAAATCTCCCGGCCCAACTCGACCCCGAGCCAGCCCCGAACGACATGCCCCTTTTGGACGAGGTCATTTAAGATATCCTTGGCCTGGTTGATGGGGACCGCAAATCCGATCCCCGCAAACACGCCTGTTGGCGCGTAGATGGCGGTGTTAATGCCGACCACCTCGCCGTGGATGTTGATCAGGGGCCCGCCGGAATTGCCGCGATTGATGGCGGCGTCCGTCTGAATGAGATTGCGGTATTCCTTGTCCTCAATCGCGAGGGCCTGGCGTGCGGCGGAAATAACCCCCACCGTCATCGTCTGCGATAGCCCGAAGGGTGAGCCAATGGCGATCGCCCAGTCCCCCACCTTCACCTTCTCGGAATCCCCCAGCGCCGCAAAGGGCAATTTGCCGCTTGCTTTGATCCGGATGATAGCCAGGTCCGTGCGCGCGTCTTTGCCCACGATCTTGCCGGAATATTCCGTCTTTTTATTATCTTTGTCGTAAAGGACCACTTTGATCTCATCGGCTCCACGAACGACATGTTCGTTCGTGAGCACCAGGCCCTCCGGATCAATGATCACCCCTGAGCCGACCCCTTCCGCTTTATACTTGCGAGGCTGACTCGGTGGCATCCTGCGCCGGTGGGGAGAGTCGTTCTGTCCAAAAAACTCGAAAAACTGCTCAAAAGGGTCTCCGTAGTAGAACTGAGGGGTCTGATACACCTCCTCAATATGAACGGTCGAGATGCTCACCACGGCCGGCTTCACCATATCGGCGACTGTCGCGAAAGAGGCTTGGAGATTGAGCACTTCAGGGTGGACGTCCGCCAGAGGTGCCTGCGAAGGAACCCGATAGGAAGCCAGGCGCAGGCCGGAACCCGTCCAAATCAAGCGCCCGGTGTGGAACCCCCACAACAAAAAGACCGTCAGTGAAAGCAGAAGTAGTTTCGTCAGAGAATTGAGGTTGCGCATGTTATGGAGTCCTCCTTATATCGTCATCCCCCCGGTTGTGAGAGGGGGCCCATCAATAAAATGACCCTGAGGTCCCCGCGTCCGCGGGGATGACGTCAAATCAATTACGTTTTATTCGAACAAAGGGGATGTCATGTCGGTTCCCGTTTGAAAGGGCCTGCCATAAGTCCTTCTGCGGCACCTCCAAGGGGTCAATCAAATCAGAAACAGCGCTTTGTCCCACCAGCACCTGATAGCCCCACCGCGAGGGCCGCCCTCGCATAACACCTTCGGGGAGAGTGACGCGAAGCTTAGGCCCTTCCATCACCACAGGAAAGGTCTGGGCGTCCCCATAAGACCCCCCACCCCGGGTTCGGTAGAGCGTGGCCTCTTGTCCCGAGAAAGCCAGAGCATATTCCCAAGCGTCTCGGGCGGACGTGGAGTAGGACCTGCCGGGCAGGAAAGTCGAAGTCCCCGTATGAGGTTGAGCATTCAAGTCCACGTAGATCTCCACGGGAGTCGTCAGCGCGCCGCTCGCCAGGGTGACGGTCCAATGGGTCGAGTCTGTCGTTGTTCGGACCGCGAGCGATTCTAAATCTCCCCCTCCCGGCGTGAGCGCGTCCCCCACCGCGTCATGAATGACCACGCGCTCACCTCCATCGGGGAAGATTTCCGAGCTAATGCTGGTCGAAGAGGGCTTGACCACCGCGGGGACTGTCGCGGAGGCGGTGAAAAGATCATCCGGAGGAGGAAAGCCAATCATGCGATAGATGGCCAGGAGCGTCGCCTGGAATTCATGCTCCCGCTCTTCCTTGAGCGCTGGCGAAATGTTCATATTTCCCGCGGAAGCGAAATAGTTGGAATTCTGCGCGCTATAAATCTCATTAAAGGCGGCATCCAGGCGCGTCACGGAGGCTTGTCCTGAGTTTTTGTATTTTTCAAGGGCCTCTCGGGTCCTTTGCAGGGCATTCCAGGCCGCGCTCTTGTCGGGGTCTCCGGTCCACAGGGACCAGTCTGAACCGTCCCAGGTGCGTTGTGTGAGCGTGCTCAATGGAAGCGGCGATGGCGTGTGTTCTCCATCGCGTGGCAGAAAATTCACGCCTTTATGACTGGAGAGTTCTTTCATCCACCCCTCCAGCAGCCTGCCTTTCGACTGTCGTTCATCCCAGACCCTGACCTGACCCTTCGTAGAGGAGCCGTCCCATACCTGCAAAGGACCCAGCTGAAAGAGGGCCGTCTCGTGCCCCTGCCCCAGCGAGGCGACGATCCAGGAAAAACCGGAGCGCTCAAGCATGGAGAGGAGCCGCGGACTCGCGGCGCCAAAAGGAAGGACGAGTCCCTTCGGAAGAAAGTTCCATGTCTTGTAAAAGCCGGCTTTCGATTGAGCGATCAGTTGAACGATATCCTCCGTGAAACCATAAGGTGGGTTCTCGGCCAACAAGGGAAGCAGAGGCGCGTTGGGGATCTGCAGGGCCAGCTCCAGGCGACCTTCCTTCTCCAGGGCCTGCACGCGGGACTTGAGCGCGGGGTCCTTGGCAAGACGCGTAAAGCGAGGAGATAACGCCATCATCATGCGGAGATCGGGATAGGTCTCAAACCACTTGAGCCAGGTCGCTGCCGCGTCATCGGTTTGCGGGACATACACGATCATCATGCGGTAAGTCCGGGGCTCAGCGGATGGCTGATCTCGGACGGCGAGTTCCCCGGGGCGCTGAGGCGTCGCACATCCGCAGAGCAGAACCAAGCATAAAATGAAGTATCTCATGAATGACCTCAAGGAATCTTCCGTCGATTTTAATGCCTCTCGAACTGATTTGCGGGAGACGAACCTTATTATAATGGTTCGAGTTCGATGAACAAAGGGATCTTCATCACCCTCGAAGGACCGGAAGGAAGCGGGAAATCAACACACCTCCAACTTCTTGCCGCCTATTTGCGGGCGCGTGGCAAGTCGGTCCTCGTGACCCGTGAACCGGGAGGTACCACCCTTGCCGCCGGGATACGCCAATGGCTCCTGGAGGGCGAAGAGGGACTCTCCGCCATGGCCGAGCTCCTTCTCTATGAAGCGGACCGGGCCCAGCACGTCCATGAAAAGCTGCTGCCCGCCCTGCGGCAAGGAAAAATAGTACTGTGTGACCGCTACGCGGATTCTACCGTTGCCTATCAGGGTGATGGCCGCGGATTGAAACTAAAAACCATTGAGACCTTAAACCACATCGCGACCCAGGGGCTCACGCCGGACTTGACGCTCTTGTTGGATGTTCCCGTCGAGCGCGGGCTGAGGCTTGCCCACCAGAAAAAACGCCGGCACGACCGGCTGGAGCGCGCGGGTCTTGCTTTTCATCGCAGGGTGCGCGCTGGGTTTTTGAGACTGGCACAAAAGGACCCCCAAAGGTTTCGTGTGATTGCCCAACAGAAAGAGATCCATGAGACCCAGGGCCTGATCCGACATGCGGTGGACCGCTTTTTAAAATCGATATGAGTTTTAGCGCCATCAAAGAACAGCCGCTTGCCGTGGACCTTTGCCGCACCTGGCTCAAGCGTCAGACCACCAATCCCCTGCTTTTTTACGGTCCACCGGGCGCCGGAAAAATGCAGCTCGCGCTCGAGCTGGCGAAAGCCTTGAATTGCAAAGCCGCTCAGGGAGACGCCTGTGGTGCTTGCCTGTCCTGTCGAAAGATCGACAACGGCACACACCCTGATGTCCGGGTGATCGATCTGGCCTGGCAGGCGGCGGAGCGTAAAGAGGCCGTGGAAAAGCAGCAGAATTTGCGAATCGAGACCATCATGACGGAGCGGCACCGGCTGCTGCAGAGCGTGGTGGAAGGGGCTTGGAAAGTGTCCATCTTAAGCGACGCTCATAAGATGACTCCAGATGCCGCCAATGTCCTTTTGAAGATCCTCGAGGAGCCGCCCACAAGCACCGCGATTTTCCTCATCACCCCTTTTCGCGACAGGCTCTTTACAACCCTCGTGTCCCGTTGCCAGCCCGTTCGCTTTCGCTACCTCGAGCATGAGCTCGCCCTGAGCCATGAGGAGGTCGAAGCACATCAGGAGGCCGAACAGCTCTGGGACCGGCTCAAGAGCGCGCCTTCCGCGCGCCTCGTGCAGGCCGCAGAAGCCCGCTCACGCACCATCAAAACGGGGCGCCCTGAGATTGAGGACAAGATCCGTCGGCTCCTCGTTCCCGCGACGCGCGCGCTGCGTTCCGGCGACATGAACGCCCAAGCGCCCGTGCGGCTCCTGCAGCGCGCGCTCTCCCAGCTCCGTCACAATGTCCAACCCGCGCTCGTTTATGATCATTTACTCTTAAAACTCTCTTCCGCCCGAAAGGCCGGTCCGCCCCATGGATAAACTTTTTATCACCACACCCATTTATTACGTGAACGATGTGCCGCATATCGGCCACGCCTACACCACCATCGCCTGCGATATCCTCGCGCGCTGGCACCGCGGGCATGGGAAAGAGGTCTTCTTCATCACCGGCACAGATGAGCACGGGACCAAGATCGCGCAGGCTGCGGCGGCCCACAACCGCGAGCCCCAGGCTTACTGCGATGAAATAACCGCCAAGTTTCAAGACTCCTGGAAAGCCTTGAACATCACGCATGACGCCTTCATTCGAACCACCTCGGCTGAGCATCACCGCGCCGTCCAGGCGCTGCTGGTGGCGCTCTGGGACAAAGGCGTGATCTTCAAGGCCCGCTACCAGGGAAAGTACTGCGTGCAGTGCGAGCGGTTCTACGTGGAAGATGAACTCATCGCGGGCCTTTGTCCCGATCACCGGATCGCTCCTGAGACACAATCCGAAGACAATTACTTTTTCCGGCTTTCCCAATTTAGGGAGGAGCTCCTCGCCGCACTGACCGATGAGAGCCATCCCCATCACTTTAAGATCTTTCCCCGGGAACGCCGAAATGAGGTGGTAGGCAAACTGAAGCAGGAAGTCAACGACATCAGCATCTCCCGAGCGACGCTCGCCTGGGGGATACAGCTTCCGTGGGACCGTTCCCAGACCACCTATGTCTGGGTGGATGCGCTCATCAATTATCTGACGGCCACCGGCTACCCCCTGGACAAAGAGCGCATGCAACAGTGGTGGCCAGCGGACCTGCACCTGATGGCCAAGGACATTCTCTGGTTTCACGCGATCGTCTGGCCAGCGCTCCTCATTGCGGCAGGCATCAAAGTGCCCAAGAAGGTCTTCGCGCACGGGTTCTTTACCGTCAGTGGCCAAAAGATGTCGAAGAGCCTGGGCAATGTCGTGCGGCCCTCCGATCTGATCAAGGAGTATGGCGTGGACGGCACGCGCTACCTCCTGATGTCGGCCTTCCCCTTTGGAGCCGATGGCGATTTTTCAGCCGAGTCTCTCAAGATTGCCTACAACGCAGCGCTCGCCAATGATCTGGGAAACCTCATCTCACGCGCCATGACCATGGCGGAAAAATACTGCGAAAGCAAGGTCCCCGAAGGCTCTGGGCGCGATCTGATTGATCAGGTCCTCAAAGATTTGGCTCCGGTCGAAGCCCAACTCGATCATCTTCAATTTAAGGACGCGCTCACGACCCTCTTTCTGGCCGTCGATCGGGTCAATCGCTTCATCGAAGAAAAAGCCCCCTGGAAACTCTATAAGAGCTCTCCCACGGAGGTGGGCCCTGTCATGCGCCAGGTCCTCGTCTGCCTGAAGGCGCTGACCTTCTATTTACGACCCTTTATGCCTGACACCGCGCAAAACCTCTGGATGCAGCTCGGACAGCCCGACTACATCAAGACACGGGCCATGGAATTCTTTGACAAGCCATCGAGCGTCGACCTGCCCGCGGGCCAAACCATCCAGCGCGGCGCGTCCTATTTCCCCCGCAAATAATGTGTGCCGAGAGCACCATCAAATTTGGCGATGGAAGGACCACCCTCTCCCGCGGAACGTGGGAGAGGGCATTGCCCAAAGGGCAACGGGTGAGGGCAAAATCAACGCGCCCTCATCCTGACCTTCTCCCGTCGCACGCGCCGGGAGAAGGAGCTGAAGCTTCCCTCCAGCATTCAGCTTCGCGATCCTAATGTTCACCGACACCCATTGCCATCTGGCCGACACGCAGTTTGATGCCGATCGCGAAGCCGCGATCGGTCGGGCTCTGCAAGCGGGCGTCACAATCCTGGTCGAGATCGCGGAATCGCCGGACATGTGGGAGGCGGCGGTCGACTTGGCGGAAAAGAAACCGGGCGTGTTCGCAAGTCTCGGCATTCACCCCCATCATGCCCACCAAGCCGGACCCCGTGAGTGGCCCGGTCTCTCTCGCCGCCTCAGGGAGTACCTGAAAAGGCCCAAAGTGGTCGCGGTGGGAGAGTTCGGGCTGGACTATTTCCGGATGCAGAACAGCAAGGAACAACAGGATTATCTTTTTTCTCAGCAGCTGGACCTGGCCAGGGAGGTCGGCAAACCGGCGGTCATTCACTGCCGAGAGGCTGAGCGACACGCCTCACCTGGAAGCTCGGTCCCGCGGCCTCAAGAGACTGGAGGCGGGGCCCATGCCGATATCCAAAAGAAACTGCGGGAACGCTACCCTAACGCCCCCGACACCCCATCGGCGGCCAAGCCCCAGGGGACCATCCACTGCTTTTCGGGAACCTGGCAAGACGCGCAAACGTATATGGGACATGGTTTTCTTCTTGGCATTGACGGTCCCGTCACCTACCCCAACAGCAAGCCGCTCCAGGGCCATGTCGCACGGCTCCCCTTGGAATCTTTAATCCTGGAAACGGATGCCCCCTATCTGGCTCCACAGCTCTTTCGCGGCCAGCGAAATGAGCCCGCCTATATCCCCATCATCGCAGAAGCCGTAGGCGCGCTCCAGCATAAGACCACGGAGGAAGTCGCGCGCCAGACGACCGCCAATGCCAAAGCTCTCTTCAGACTTTAGCCACCCCAGACACCCTTATATCGTCGGCGCTTTGGCGACGCTCCTCTTTTTGTCCGCCGGAAGCCTTTATTACTGGCGCGCCAACAGCGTTCGTTTGACCGCCGATGGCAAGACGCGCCGCATCTTCACCAAGGCCCACACCCTCAGGGAATTTTTAGAGGAAGAACGTATTCCTCTAGGGCCCGATGACTTCACCATCCCGTCACTGGAAACGAGGATTGATTCCAAGACCGCCGCGAAAGTCACGCGCGTCGAACGTCGTCAAGTGGTGGAAATCTCAACCGGCACACCGATCGTCAGGTGGCAGGTCCGAAACAGACAGAATCTCCGGCGCGTTCTTGTCCAACGCGGCTATGCCCCCGTGGAAAAGTCCCAGATCGAAGTCATCGCCTATGACGGTGTGGAGGTCAAACGAGCGGTCGTACAGACCAAGAAGACACGTCTTCCTTTCTACAAGCTGACGCTTCTAAGCCGTGCTGGCAGACCCGTGCGGGAGTATGATCTCCTTCGTTCAAAAGTCCTTCACATGCGAGCGACAGGCTATTACGTAGGAGAAAAAACGGTACCCAGCGACACCACCTTTTTAGGCCACAAATTACAACGCGGTCTTGTGGCGGTGGATCCGAAGGTGATTCCCTTACGGACAAGGCTCTACGTGCAGGGGTATGGGTATTCGTATGCGTCCGACACGGGAAGCGCGATCAAGGGCTTGCGGATCGACCTGGCCGTCAAAGACAAATACGAGGAAGCGCGCTTCAACCGCCATAACGTCCCTGTCTATATCTTAGAGAAAGCAAAATCCTGGTAGAAGGCGACCTTCCGGGAAGACGGCCGAACCGAAGAATTCAGTCAAGACGTCACCCCGGCGGTAGTAAGCCGGGGTCTATCAAGAAGACACTCAAGAAGATGGATCCCGGCTAGGGTCGCGCCGGGATGACAGGCTGTTCGTAGGAGCTGGCGCCTGGCACAACGGGTCCTGCAGAATCCCACGATACGCATCACCCCGCCATCCTTAAACTATTTGCAGGGACTCCGGTATTTTCTATAGTGCGCGGGTATGGCGATCGATTATTCGCGAAAAGATTTTCTCTCCGACTTCTTGGTCGTGCTCGTCCTGGGCCTCATCGCCTGGGGGGCTTATCATCTGATGAAAACGCGTTTGCCCGCGATCCTTCAGGCGCGCGCGGAGCGCGCGCGCCGGGAGCTCACACCCCTCGAGCCAGGCACTCCTATCGAGGACGCGTGGTCTGTTCAGTCACTGGACGGCCGCCAAACCTTTCCGCTCTCGACTCTCAAAGGAAAGGTCCTTTTCCTGAATTTTTGGGCCACCTGGTGTTCGCCCTGCCGGATGGAACTTCCGAGTATCGAAAAGCTCTATGAGCGCTACCGCGACACCGACGTGATGTTCCTCTGTCTCACCAACGAAGACCCCAGAGTCGTTCAGCGCTTTATTCAAAAGCGTAAGATTGAACTTCCCATCTACACGGTCCTGCAAGCCCCCCCTTCCTTCCGCGTCACGGGCCTGCCGTCGACGTTCATTGTCTCGCGATTTGGGAAAGTGGCGCTGAGCCGCTCAGGCGCCTTCCGCTGGGATAAGCATGAGATCACGGTTCTGCTGGACAGCCTCCTCGCCGAAAAAGAGGACCTCGCTCCTCGTCCAACGGGCCCATCGCGTTGATGCGTCTGGGCGTCTTGGACCGGACGCTTCAAGCTCCTCGTGTATAATCGCCCCATGCTCGACCGATCGTCCGTCACAAAAATGGGTCTCATCGCGTTCTTCTTCATGAGCACCATCGTGGGTTGGCACGGCCTCCAGGACCGCCCCTCTTCGATGGACGAGACCAAGCACATGCAACTCGCCATGGACTATCACGACTGGGTCCTCCGGGACAACCCGCTGCAGAACCCCTGGGCCTCGGTTTACCCGCCGCTGTATCACTTCTCCATCTTCCCCTTCATGAGCATCGGATGGCCCACGGAATCGAAGGCGGTCATGGCACACGCGTTCTATCTGCTTCTTTTTCTTTACGGTGTCCTGCTCTTGGGCAGGGCGCAGGGGAGGCCCGATGACGAAAGCTTGGCCGCGGCTGTTCTGACGTTGGGGTATAGCTACGTGCTATGGGCCTCGCGACGCTCTCTGACGGATTTTCCGCTCATGGCCTGCGTCACCTTGGCCATGGGATTACTGGCCAGGACCCGTGAGTTTTCTCTGCGCCGCGCCAGCCTCGCATGGGGCCTCGCCCTGGCACTGGCGGCGCTCATCAAATTTTCCTTCGTGATATTCTTCCTGGTTCCGGTGATCTGGACGCTCTCTCGAGGGAGGGAAGCCTCTCGGTATAAGAACGCGGGCCTCGGGATACTCCTTGCCGCCGTTGTGGGAGGGTCCTGGTATGGGTGGAACAGCGCCGCCTTCCTGAGCAAGGCCTTCGGCCTGATCGGTGAAGTGACCGGCGCCGGAGTGGACCCCCGGACGATCGCCGGCGCGTCTTTTTATCTTCGGGTGTGGCCCGAACAGTTGGGAATCCCGCAGACCCTCTTCACCGGGCTTGGTCTTCTGTTTGCCGCGAAGGCCCTCCAGCGCCTGCCGAGCCGGCAAAGCGACGGGCTTTTGTGGGTCTGGTTTGTCTCCAGTTTCATCATTCTGAGCGCCATGATGAATAAAGATCCACGGCACATCCTGCCCGGCTTGCCGGCTATCGCGTTCCTCGCCGCGCGCGGCTGGAACGAGCGCATGCCGCGCGCGTGGCGACCTTATTTCCTCTGGGCCTCCGTCAGTATCCTTTTCGGTTACACGTTATGGACCTACGATCGTCCTGCCAAAGAGAACTGGCGCATCACCGAGATTGGCCGCTATCTGGAAGATCATCATGACACCTCGCAACCGATGGTGATCGCCAGCGTCATTTCACATCACCCTCGGTTCTTTGCCAGAACCCTGAGGTGGACCCTGCGCGGCCAAGGTTATTCATTGAAAACGACACGTTCCGGAGATGGCGACGCGAGTTTTGTGGAATACCTGATCCACCGGGAAGGCGATCAGGGCTCCGAAAGACATCAGTTGTCGGCGGAGTGGCGTGACGTGGAGCCAGAAACGCGGGCTTTTCAAGAGGTCTACCCCTTGCGGACCACCTATTCATTGCCAGACCAGAGCACGGTACGCCTTTATCAGCGAGCCCCTCACCCGGTCTTTCAGGTTTCCCCCCTCACAACCGAGTCGGTCTCCAAGCGTCTTGCCCATACACTCCAACGTTGGGTTCAAGGCCCGATCGAGGTTTCCGTTCAAGCGTCGTCCCAGGGATTGCGCGAAGGGCGCTTGAGCCGGCTCACGGCGTCGTGTTCGGATTGTGTCGTAGAAGGAGTGAAGGTCCCCCGCCTTCGCGTGGTCCTCTTCAAGCCCTGGTTGAATCTTTACCGCTTGTGGGACGAGGACCGCTTAGGACTCATGGCCTTGGATTCCATCGGGGCATCGCTCGAGCTGCCGGCCGAGGCGCTCGAGACACGGCTGAGCACGATCAAAGGCATCGAAGCAGTTCGGGTGGAATTTCAAAACGGACAGGTGATCGCCAGAGCCCGGTGGCATGGACTCTCCCTCCAGGCGGCTGTGCGCCTTGAGCTGGTCCTCGCCGGCCCGCATCCCCATCTCAAGGCCACCCTGAAAAGCGTGCGCCTCGCGGGCGTCCCACTGCCGGGGTGGGTGCTCGGAAAGGCCTCCCGTCAAAGGCTTTGGTTTGACCCCCAGCCCAGTTTCCCCGGACGTATTCTCCTCTCCCGGATCCAACTCCAAAACAATACGCTCACCGTGGAGTAACACGAGAGGACCGCGCCCTACGGGCCGGCCACAGGACGACGCTCACCGGACGCCGGCGCTTGAGCCGCTGATCTCCTTATTGATACTTGACGCTGCAGCCGTAGGGTTCGTGAACGGCGTCGTGACGGGTTCGCCCGCGAGCGCCTCATCGAGGGCCGCCGCGACCCTCGAAAATAGACCGCGATGGTGTTGGCGTACGAGGCCACGGTGTGCTGGAGATTACATCTTTGAGCTGGGATCTCCCGCAAGGAAGTAGCGAGTGTGCTTGCGTTCGCCTTTGCGAGTGAGCGCACCTTTTTCGACGAGGTCCTGCAGGTCGCGGGTCGCGGTGGCGCGTGAGGTCGGCGCAATGCGGAGGTACTTGTCGGCACTCATGCCGCCCTTAAAGCCTTCCGGCCCCTCCTGGAACATCCGCAAAAGGACTTTTTCCTGTCGCGGGTTCAACTGACCTCTCAGGCGGTCCAGCAGCTTCGTTTTTTCGATCACAAATTCTGCTCGCACCTGCGTCGAACGCTGAGCATCGATGACGGTTGTGGCAAACCACGTGAGCCAAGGATCGATGCTGTTATCACGATTGGCGTCTTCGAGGGCACGGTAATAGTCCTTGCGCCGGCGTTCGATCGTGTCTGAGAGCGCAATTAATGTTGGTAAACCGAGACTCTGAGCTAAAACCTTTTCCGCCAGAGCGCGGCTGATCCGTCCATTGCCATCTTCAAACGGATGGATGGAGACGAAATACAGATGCGCGATGCCGGCGCGGGTCAGAGCGGGAAGGGCACCGGGTCCGCCCGAGGCACTGCCATTAAACCAATGGACATAGCGGCCCATCTCTTTCGGAACCTCTGTTGACGGCGGCGCTTCAAAATGAATCTTCGGCTCATCGTATCGGCCGGAGACAATGACCATCGGTTCGGGATGTGTTCGGTATTGGCCAATATCTCTGAGATCCTGGCGTCCATTCGTCAGCAGGCGGTGCCAGCGGAACATCGTTTCATGGGTCAGCGTTTCCGCAAAGGATCGATAGAGATCGATCATCATCGCGGCGATGCCTTGTTCAGCGGGCGGTATCCGGCGATCGTCCGTTTTTAGGCCAAACTGCCGCCGAAGGGAGGATTGAACGCTATCGCGATCAAGGATCTCTCCTTCAATGGCTGAAGTCTGCACAGCCTCATTGCTCATTAATTCAATCCGCAATTGATCGCGGTCCGCTGTGTTCAGGTGCTTGATCGTCCCCACAAGAATCCCACCGTGATTCAAAAACGCGGACTCCTGCTGCTCGAGGCGGCGAGCATCGTAGCGGAAGTCCGGCCAATCCGGTTGTTGCCAGTTCCATTTTGTGTGAGCGATAGGATCCATTCTTATAGCTCAAATAATAGCTGTTTTATGAGCTATATTCCAGTCTTATTTGGCTCATGGTAATGATCGGAAGACTGATCGGCTCTACAACTTGATCCAGCGAAGGAGGGCTAAGAAAGACAAAATGGCGAAAATATAGAGGACTTAGAAGAACGTAACAGGTCTAAATGTAGATAGGATTGTGAATCTTGCCCGACGATCCTCCTTCGCCCTGCGGGGTTCGGCGGACGGGGATACCAGGTTCACCCGCCGAAGCCTTGGCGGAGGCGGGCTGCTCCACCCCGCGAAGCCATTATAGCGCGGGATGACGCCCTGATCGGTGAATTAGTCCGGAGGGGTGATTTTGGATGCTGATCGGAAAGCTGATCGGCTCTACAGTGTGGAACTGCGAGGAAGGGAGCCATTGGTTACGTATAACAAGTTTCAAGCACCCGACTAATGAATACGGATGTAAGTCCTGTTTGCTAACACATCTTTCACCTGTTTCTCATGTAATGCACCGACTTTTTCTGTAATCTCCTCTACAGAACTGCCAGATTGATGAAGTGCTCTGATGCTCCTTACTTGATCTGGGGTCAGAGTCTTTTCACGAGAACCGATCACTTTTAGGTAGTGGTCATCATTTTCCCAAAGTGCTTTCATAAATGGATTGGGAATTCCTTTCCTAGGGTTTCGTCGTATGAACTCTTCAATCGCCCGTTCTCTTTCATCCAATGAAATTCGCACGCAACTGGTGATTCCGAGCTCATGTAGCTTCTTCAGCCCCTTAAATCCACCTGGGATCATATTTAGGCCGTACTGATCGCTTGAAATTCTATCTACTTCCTGTTCCTCCCAATTCATCGCCTCATCGAAGCTCATGTTTACGGTTCTCAACGCGGAAATAATCTGTACGTTCTGCATGCCTAAACTTTCCCGCCAAGCTTTATGAAAGTTCTTTCGAGAACCACGATGCATTTCGCCGACGTGCTCGTTTAATCGCTGCAACCAATTCCGACCTGTTATTCCAACATAGTAGTAGCTGTCTTGATCCTTCACTTGTCGTTCAAATAACTGATCGGGCGTCTCATGACGTGGGACTTTACGTGTTATCGAATGAACATATCCTTGGTGCCCTTTATTTGCGTCGCCCCATCCTTTAAGAAGGTATTGAAGTGGCACTATTACTTTCCAAGACAAATCGTTGTTCAGTTCGAGTCCAATGTGCAAACTGATAGGGTTTGGATAAGGGAACTCGACTGCTTGCGTATTAATTTCACGGGTGGCTACGTAGGCGACTTGGACGATATTAAGTTGTGTCCAAGTAAATCGATCTGACGACAACGGCGAGTTGATAGATTGGGAGTTCTGTTGTAAGAGCTTATGAAAGAATCCGAGATGCCTAAGGTGATTATCGTTAAGCTCGCAGAGGCAGTGTTCTAATTGGGCGACGAAGGGGAGGTTGCCGATATTCGGCAAGAGAGCATTGCAATTTATTGGGTCAACAAATCTCGGATCCATCAATCCATTTCCTCATAAATCGGGGAACTTGGCGCCCGTTTTAGGTATCAGACTCTTCGCTGGCTTCGTTGTATTCTCGCGCGGCCGCTGCTTCCTCCCGTGTGACAATTGTCTTTCCGATCGGGGCGAGGGCGCACAGGGCAAGCTTAAAGTGTTGAATAGCGAATGGGATGCCTATGATCGTGACTGCGTGCGCTAGGGCGGCTGAAAGGTGCCCGAGGCAGAGCCAGAAACCGCACGCGAAGAACCAGATTACGTTGCCGATGAACCCTGCCGCGCCGGTGCCGATGTCGGACTCTCCCGTTAGTTCTTGGCGATCAATCGCTTCGCGACCGAACGGCCAAAAACAAAATTGGCCGAACACGAAGCAGGAACGCGACCATGGGATACCGATGATCGAGATGGCCATCAGGATTCCGGCAAGCCACCAACCGAGACCCATCATGAAACCGCCCAAGACAAACCAGAATATGTTCAGAATCAGGCGCATGATCACCAGTATATGACGGCGCTACAGCATCATCAACCTCAGGGGAACTTCTAGTGATCGGATCTCTGATCGGGTCCACAACTCGATATAGCAAGGAAGGGCTAACTACAGCGAAACGGGCAAATCAGAAGCAGCTAAAGAGGGCAAACTCCGACGGAAAATAAATAAGGAGTGGAACCGGGGCCGACGAGCTGCCAGGCTGTGTTTGACCTATCGAAATCGACTTGTAAAGCAGATGCGAGTCGTGCGGAAAGCAATTTTTGGAAAATGCGAACGGATCGGATTACTTACCGGCTCGACAAGTCGAAGCGACACCCAGTCTAAGCCGCCTGCGGCATCGGCTTAAGGGCCAACGGTCCGATGATCGCCAAAGTTTCCCATTTCGGCGCGCGTGACACGCACCTTGATCTTGGTAGCCGCCCGGCGCTCGCACAGAGAAGAGGAGCGGGTGCCTGACCCAACGAGCCAAGAACGGCAAACTTCGTGAATGGTGAATTCTAAATAGTGAAGGGTTTGGACAATTTACCATTCACGATTTACGATTCACGATGTTTGCCGTAATTATTTGTACTTGACGCTGCAGCCGTAGGGCTTGGTGAACGGCGTCGTGACGGGTTTGCCCGCGAGCGCCTCATCGAGGGCCGCCGCGACATAATTTTTGGACATCGGGATATCATCGGAAGAGACGGAGTTGTGGTCATCGATCGCCCCGTTGTAGATGAGGATCCCCTTGGGGTCGATGATGAACATATGCGGCGTCGTTTTCGCCTTGAAAAGACGACCGATTTCGCCTTCCGGATCCAGGAGCGTTGCAAGGGCCTTGGAACCCACCTGCGCGCGGTTTTTCTGGGCTTCCTGCGCTGTCAAATACCCCTGTTTGTCCGGTGCGCTGGAGACAACTTCAAACCAAATCACGCCTAGCTTGGCGTACTTCCCCTGGAGCATCTGCATATTCCCCGGTTCGTAGTGCTTCACGATAAAGGGACAATCCCGGTTGTACCACTGCAGGACCACGAACTTCCCCTTCAAGTCAGCCAGCTGATAGGACTTCCCGTCACTCCCTCTGGCCGTAAAATCAGGCGCCGGTTTGCCGATCGCGATTTCGGCCCGGACAGACACCACGGATACCGCAGTCAAGACCATCACAACCCCAAGAGTTCTCCATGAATGATTCATCGCAGCCTCCTTCAAAAGATAACGAATGGCTCTATTCTATCCTTATTTCCACCCAATCATCACCGATGGCCCTCAGCCTGAGCGTCAAGCCTCCCGGCATCACGGGGACCGACTGTGTGCTGCGCGGGTCCCGTAGGGCGTCCTCAATCGCTTTCCCGCATTCGCCGAGGAGTGGCGCCTCAAGCCAGGACTTGTTCAACATGGACTCAAGTGAAGCTTGGCGCATGAGCTCAAGAGCCGGGCGGCTCATTGCCGCCACGCGTTGCCGCTCATCCAGAAGGATCACGGGCTTTTCGATCAACGCCACGACGTCCCGCAGGACAGCGCTCGTGCGCAGGCTTGCCTGCCTGGCCAGGCCTTCCGCGGCTTCTCGAAGGCGCGTCTCCTTCGCCCGCTGAGCCTCGAGCTCCGTCCGTTTGCCCTCCCATCGCGATCGATGGATGTCCGATCGCTCGAGATACCCATAAAGGGCTCCCCCCAGAAGCCCATAGAGGATGAGGCTCACGAGGAGCTGCTTTTGCACCATCTTTTTTCGGGTGTGGGCCGATATGCAAAGCTCGAGGTTTCCCCAGGTCCGGTCACGGCCTTTGAGCGCAAAGGCGTAGCGGGGAGGATCCCTTATGATCTTTGCCCCTCCCTCCAGGACACGAGCGCTTTGAACACCAGGCGCCTTTGAAAGAGCATTCAGCAGTTCCGTGATCGAAAGGTCGTCCTGATTCTGATGCGCTTTCGTGAGGAGCGGCATGAAGCCTCCCGCCAGCTGCCTCGCGGCCGCCTGTTCCAGCTGCAGGAGCCCCGCCTTCACCTGGGAAAGGTGAAGAACAACCAGGAACGCGACGCCCAGACAGATGAAGACGCCAAGACGGATGCTCCGGCCGGCTTTCATCCCGTGCTTCCCTTCATCACGGCAAGCACGACGGGCCCGAAGAGCACCACAAAGATCGTCGGGAAGATAAAGACAAACAAGGGGAACAGGAGCTTGAGCGGCGCCAGGGCCGCCGTCTTTTCGGCCGCCAGGGCCCGCTTCTTTCGAAGAAGCCGCGACTGTGCCCGAAGGATGGGCGTGAGGCCGGACCCCAACTCCATGGCCTGGAGCACGGCTTTGGCGGTTTGCCGCAACTCCGGGCACGAGGCGCCGGCCGCCAGGGCCCGCAGGGCGTCAGCGCGTGAGGAGCCCGTTTGGAGCGCCCGCTGGACCTTCGCGAATTCCTCGCGCAGTGCGCCTCCCGCTGAGAACTCGAGATACCTCGCCAGGGCCACCTGGAAGTCGAGCCCCGCCTGGATCACCACAGTCATGAGGTCGAGCGCCTCCGGAAGCATCACGAGGATATCCTCGTTTCTTTTCTTCTCTCTCCATTTCCGGCACACGCACAGCCGAAAAAGTGTAGCTAAACGTGGCTTGTCGACTGAAATTTCGGGATTTTTTCGTTCCGTCATCCCGGCGAAAGCCGGGATCCATGATCTGTCGGCTTCTGGACCCCGGTTTTCACCGGGGTGACGTCTCAATTGAGCGATTCGGATTAGCGCTAGATCCCACAAATGCTTCATGACTCTACCCGGATGTGAACGATTTTCCACATGATCAGCCCCCCCACCGCCACCGACACGATGACGCCGGCGACCAGAAGCTGTCCCGTAGCGGTCATGAACATCGGGCGGACGAGCTCCGGCACAAGCAGCCGCAAGGCGCCCAGAATCAGGAAGGGTAGCGCGGCGAGCACGGCCCCGGACGCTTTCCCTTGAGCGGTCAGGGCCTTGATCTTCTCTCGCAGCACGAGCCGCTCCTCCAGGGTGTCCGCCAAAGTCTCAAGGACCTGGGTGAGCGGCCCTCCGGTCTGGCGCGTGATCCCAACGGCGGTCACAAACCACTTCATCTCCGCAAGATCGACCCGCTTGCCCAGTTGATCCAGCGCTTCCGGCCAGGGCGCGCCCAGCCGGACGGACTTCAGCAGAGATTGCCACTCGCCGGCAAGCGGCTGGTCGCCCTCCCTCGCCGCGGCTTCGAGCGCCTGCTGGAGCCCGAGGCCTGTGCGCAGCGCGTGGACCATGTTCTCCAGCGCCTGGTGGAGCTGGCTCGCCAGGAGGAGCCGCCGCTGTTCTGTCCGCATCTTCTTCAATAGGGATGGAATCAGGAGACTGATCATTCCGAGCGCGGCCAAAATGATCATGACGGCACCATTCCGGAGACGACGCCCGTCGCCTCAAAGCAGCCCGACTTGAAGCCGTAGAGCTCCTGGGTGGTGAGCACCTCCCCTTCCATGCCCGTAACTTCCGTGATCGAGGTGACCTTCCGTGAGCCATCCGCAAGCCTGGCCTGCTGGACAAGGAGGTGGATGGCACTCCGGATCTGTTCGCGCACGACCCGGACCGGCAAGTCAAGCCCGGCCATGAGCACGAGGGTCTCGAGCCGCCCCAGAGCGTCCCGGGGCGAATTGGCGTGCAGGGTGGTCATGGAGCCGTCGTGCCCCGTGTTCATGGCCTGCAGCATATCGAGCGCCTCCCCGCCGCGGCATTCCCCCACGACAATCCGGTCCGGCCGCATGCGCAGGGCGTTGATCACAAGGCGCCGGATGGGAATCGCGCCTTCCCCTTCGGCGTTGGGAGGCCGGCTCTCCAGACGCACCACATGGGGCTTCTGGAGCTTGAGCTCGGCGGCGTCTTCGATGGTGACGATCCGCTCCTCGTCCGGGATGGCACCCGAGAGGGCATTCAGGAGCGTGGTCTTTCCGCTGCCGGTTCCGCCCGAGACCACGATGTTGCGGCGCGCGCGCACCGCGCGCAAAAGGAAATCGGCCATCGCGGGGCTCAGCGATCCCAGGCGCTCGAGCTCCGCGAGGCCCAGCGCGCGCGCCGAGAACTTCCGGATGGTCAAGGTCGGCCCGTCGAGTGAGAGCGGCGGAAGAACGATGTTCACCCGGGAGCCGTCCGCGAGCCGCGCGTCGCAGAGCGGCATGCTCTCATCCACGCGGCGCCCGATGGGAGCCACAATCCGGTCAATCACCGTGCGCAGCTGCTTGTCCGATGAGAAGCGGGCATCGGTCGGCACAAGCCTCCCTTTCTTTTCAACGTAGACGCGCTCCGGGCCATTCACCATCACCTCGGAAACCTCCGGGTCCTTGAGCAAGGGATCGAGCGGCCCAAGACCCAGGACGTCCTGCATGACGAGTTCGAGGATCATCCCCCTTTGAGCGGGCGAAGCCGGCAGGGAGGCGTCCCTGGCAAGGCAGAGCTCGATGGTCTTCCGTGCCGTGTCAGCTTCCAGGGTTGTTGTATCCTCGAGGGTCTTCATGAGCTCCGGCTGCGCTCGCGCTTTGAGTTGATCCACAGCCTGGTCCGGCGAGGGCGCGCCGGTCAAGGGCGAATCCCCTTTGGGCCTGGCGACACCAGGCTGATCTTCCAGTCTTCGGGCCAACTCCTTAAGGCACGCTTCATTTGGATGAGAGCCTATGCTCCGGTCAGGCCCTTCCACGGGAAGAACGTACGCATGGGGGAAATGCGAGGGCGATAGACGGCCCAGAAACGCTTCATAGCGCGAGGCGAGGTCAGGACCGGCCTGTCCGAGCCAGACCACAAAGCTGGCAGCCTCAAAAAGCGGGCCCGCCTGGGAGGCCGCACCCGCAGGCGCCAAGACCAACACCCAGTCGTAGGCGCGCGCCAGAAGCTCAAAAAGTTCAAGGCCTTGAACTTTCCCCGGAAGGTGTGACAGCTTTAAGCAGCCTCCCTTGTGGTCCCCGGCTTCCAGATAGTTGCGCAGGAGTGCCGGCGCAAGGGCCTTGAACTTAGGTGCCCACTCCGCCGGATCGGGATGTGGTTCGGGATGCCCACAGTCCACGAGCAGAACGTCCTGATGCTCTTCATGGAAAACACCCGCGAGCGCCTGAGCGAAGTTTCGTCGCTCCTGGTCCGGGAGGTCTGACCATATCGGTATTATCTTCCCTCGCGCCATGGCACCTCATCTCCGGGCGCCCGCAGCGCCACGCTGATCGCCCCCTCCTCGCGCGCCGCGATAAGGCCGGAGGCCTCCGCGGGGTTGGCCAGAACCGTCAGGACACTGGACTCTTGCGGGAGAGCTCCCATGGAGGCGCCGAACGGTTCCGCGGAGGCCTCCGGCGCCTTCTCCCGGTTCTGTCCCACGCGCTCGCGGTCCACGGCAATCACAAATAATGAAGGAAAGAGAAGCCGTGAGCCCTCTTTCACAGGTCGAGCCCCGTCCAGGAGCACGCGGCTCGACCTGAACAGGGCGACCGTGTCCCCGGGCCTGATCCAGCCGCCCACCCCGTGGGCACGGTCGATTTCAAAAGATACGGCGACTTTGCCCGGCCAGAGAAATGATCCCAAGCCGTCTTCCCTGGAGGCGTCCGAGAGCATCGCCCGGGTGATGGGGTGATGCTCCGGTATCGCGATGGCCGACGTGAAACGCGTCTGACCATTTTCATTGTGAAGTTCCTGCCGGTCGCGCAGCGCGCCCGGCGGCACAAGTGCCTTAGGGTATTCCTGGGCACGGACATGGACCGTGCGAAGCGGGGTGAAGGCGGGGATGTAATGGTCTGCCACCAGGACCAAGGTGATGTCTCCCGGATCAGAGCTTGAGGGGCGCCAGAAGCGAGGAACGGCATCCCTCATGAGACTGGCGCCCGCGACGAGTATCGCTGTCGCCAGACCGATACGCACGAGAAGCCGTTTATTCGCCATAGCGGACCGCCGGGCCTGCCCGTGACGCGTGGGAGGACCAATAGGGAGGCGCGTGCTTCACCACAAAACGTTCGGACACGGAGCGGCCGGCGCCAAGCAGGGCGTGCCAGCCCCCAGGAGGAGCGTAGGTCACGACGCACTCGTCAAATTGCCCGAGCCAGGCCATGAAACCGGACAAGGGGCGCAGCGAAACGGTGATCCCCCGCGGGTTCAAGGCAGGGGCGCCCGTGACCAAAAAATTACGCATGCGCGCTTCCACTTCCGTTCTCCGCCAATGTCCGGAGCTGTAGAGCAGGGCTCCCTCTTTGGCCGCCAGGAGCAGCTTTTGCCTGATGGCAAACCACTGAGTGAAGCCGGCAAGCCCGCCCAAGAGGACCGACAGCGCCAGGAACAAGGCCGCGGCTTCGATAAGCGCCTGCCCGCGAGCATTCATCCGAAATCTTCTATTGACGTCACCCCGATTTCTATGACCTCGGTCAAGCATTTTTTAGGATCCGAGGATTGACTGACCTATAGTCAGCAAGATACGGTGACTTTGTGCGCAGTACGGCACAGATAATGCGCAAGAGTTTGTTGGCAATGTTGTTGAGCGCCAAGCGTTTGGCTTTTCCGGCTTGTACTTTTCTTTCAAAGTAGTGCCTGAACTGCTGATGATGTGTGCGAAGGGATCGGGCTGCCAGGTGCAATAGCTTGCGGATGATGTCCGGACCGATCCCGCGAGAGCTTGCATTCTTGCGCACGGAAGTTCCGCTGGAGTGTTCGAGTGGGCACATGCCCAAATACGAGGCGATGCGGCGGGGTTCCAGGGATCGCGTAAAGCCTTGGCTGATGACCATCAAATGGGCCGTCAAGAGTCGGCCCACCCCAGGGATGGTGAGCAGCAAGCTCACCATGGGGCCAATGGTGGGGTGGTTTGAGATCAGTTGATCCAAGGCCTGATCGATTTTTTTGATCTGTTCTTTGAGATGGCGGATGGTGTCCAGGAAGCTTTGTTCGGCGAGGATCGTGCGAACGACTTTCCGGCTGATGGCCGACAAGGCATTTTGATTGGCGGTCATCTGGCCGGTCAGCTGCTCGCGCGTCGTCAGAAGAACACGGACTTGTTCGATCAAGGCTTCCGAGGGTTTCCAGAACGCGAGTTGATCGAAAAAGCGCCAGGCATATTCGGCGAGCTGGCGGCTATCGATGGGGTCGCTTTTGGCTCCCAGGGGGTGAAAGGCGCGTTTGGTTTTATGCGGCGCCTCCACCGACACCGGATAGCCTTTGGCACAGAGCCAGTAGCAGAGCTGCTCCGCATAAACACCGGTGGCTTCCATGCAGACCACGGTATTGGTGGAATCGACTCCGCGTTTCTTAAACCAGGCTTCGAATTCCTCAAAGCCGGCGGGTGTATTGGCGAGCGTCTGATGTTTGGAATACTTTTGTTCGGCTGAGCTGTAATGTGTTGCGCTGAAGGTTTGATCGGCGATATCAACGCCTATGTAATGGAGAGGTGGGTTCATAAGGCTCCTTTTTGTAAGTGCCGACATTCGTGATGCGAGCTTTGCCTATTAAGGGTTTTTATGACATCACTTCTATCTAGCTTTGGATCACGAAAGAATGGGGTCTTTACCGGGGTATGGTTTTCACCTTGGCGAAAGTTAGACTTATTCCATTCTTGTCGGTGTCTTCTTCTAGAGTCTACAAAGACTCGAGAAAAGTCTAATAGGCGAAAGCCGGGGTCTATCATTGTTCGACAAAAATGATGGATCCCGGCGTCCGCCGGGATGACGGCACAAACTAGAACACTGACCACAGACGACAAAACCGGCCCGACAGAAGACTCCCGGTTCATCATCGCTTTGGCCATAACCGCGCGTTGAATTGGGGGTAAAAGCACTGGATTCCGATCTTCCTCAGCCAGGAAGCTTGCCGGCTTGGGAACCCGCCGTTATGAAGCGCCGAGCGTTCATCCACGTCGAGCCACAAGCGCGCCCGAGCCTCGCTGCAGATCTTGTCCAGACAAACCAGCCAGTCGCTCTTATGATCCGGCTGTGCCTTGAGCTTGCCGGGGGACCACTGCCGGGCATAGAAGGCTTCCTCATAATATTTCGCCTCCACAGGCCAGCTGCCCGCGAAATAAACCACGATCACGGGCTCCGGGCCCAGGCGTGGATCGACGAGCTCGGCGAGCGACGCCCCATAGGGAGAAGGCAGAGCGCGAGCGCCTCCATTGTGCCGCGCGATGCTGTTCGCGACGGCCAGCACGCGCGGCCCGTAGCTCTTTTTGGTGTACCGGAGGACTCCATTGAGCCCCTCAAAGCTCGATTTCGAATTGATTGGCATGATCCCGTACCCCTTGATCTCCGGAAGAAGCATGTTCTCCAGCATTTGGAGGGTGCCGATCTCATTGAGCATCTGGGCTTGTTGCCTGGCGGCGCTCAAGGCGACCAGATCAGCCACCGCGTCCACGCGCATTTTGATGTAGAGCTGCCTGCACCAAAGAACATAGGCCACCCAGAACATGCCAAAGAAGAAAAGAACACCCAGAACCGGAAAGAGGAGCTGCCCGCGATCATTCCCGTAACGCATGGTCAGCTCTCTTGGGGCAGGGGAGGCTCAAGATAGCCCTCGGCGTATCCTGTCTTGCTGGCCCATCCCAAGACCCGGCTGAAACCATGGCCGGGGAAAAGCGTCGCTCCTACCTGAACACGGTAAAACAGGCCGGGATGCTGGACGGTGGAGATCCCCCGGAACGGCCTCCAGGGACGGGGCTGCCAATGTTCGACTCTCAGCTTTCCCAATCCCACCTTTCCCCAAAGCGCGTGGAACCTCGAGTAGTCCCGCACAGACTTTGTCGCGCTATAGCTTTGTCGGTCTGACATGACCTGGGCCATTCTCTGGAGTTCGATCATGTTGTGGCAGTAAAGGATAAGCTGCAGTGCCATAAAGATCCCCAGGCAGACGCAGGGCAAGACGAGGGCGACCTCGACCAGTGCCTGCCCCGAAGATAACCGAGTGTCTCTTCCGCAAGTCTCATGGCCGTCACCCCGGCGGATTGTTAGCCGGGGTCTATCATGATGGATCCCGGCTAACGACGCGCCGGGATGACGACTTTTTGAATTTCGGTTAACCACGGAAGGTCCCCATATCTTTCTCATGTTCGATGCGCAAGAGGTCCGACTCCTGATCCTGCGGCTGCTGTAACGCCACAGGAGCTTTGGGCCCATCTAAAATCCTGGGGGTCACGAAAATCACGATGGACGTCTTGCGCATGATTTTGACTTTGTGGCTGAAGAAATATTTGAGGAGGGGAATGTGCATGAGCACCGGCACCCCTTCCCTTTTCCATTCCCTGTCGTTCTGGAGGAGCCCGGCCATGGTGAGGGTGGTGTCGGGGGCTAGCGTCAGTTGCGTGCTGGCTTTACGGGAACGGATTCCAGGAACGACATTTCCGGAGAGGCTCACGCCGCTTTGCGTGTCGGGACTGCTGACTTCGGCCTCCACCGCGAGCTCGATGAGAGACGCCTCGTTGACGTGCGGCTTCACTTGGAGTGCGACGCCATACGGTTTAAATTCGACGCTCACCGCCTTGTCGGAGGAGGAGGTGGCGTAAGGTATCTCGCCGCCGGCATGAAAGGTCGCGCTCGCGCCATCCCGCGCCACGAGTTTGGGGTTCGCCAAGAGGTCCGCGGCTCCGGCTTCTTCCAGAAAGTGGAGGTCCGCATAGAGCTTGCCTCTTTGCCACGTCCCAACACCAAGAAAGGAGGGAATCGACGTTTCCTCCACGCGGAGCTGGCTCAGCCACTCAATACCTAAGTGACTCGCCTTTTGCTCGTCCACTTCCACCACCTCAACGCTGATTTGAATGAGCGGCAGAGGCGCAGACGCGGCCCGCCGGGAGGGCGAGGTTCGCTCAAGCGCGGCGACCCGGGCCGCCGGAGGGCTGAGCTCGCCATAGGCTGGGCGGGCCGCCGGAACGCAGCAGCACATCCATAAGCACATGCCGGCCGCGGCCCGCCCGAAAGGCGAGGTTCGCCGCTTTGCGGCGACCCGGGCCATGATCCTAACTCCCCATCTTGGAGAATTCATCGCCAAGCTCTCGTGTCGCCGCACGGTAACCGGCTTGCGTTTTAGCGCTCAAGGCGTTGATCGCCGCGATCGCCAGGACGCCCATCAGTCCCACGATCAGGATGTATTCGATCAGCCCCTGACCGTCTTTTCGCCTCAGATTTTGCATACCTTCCCCCTTTCAATCAGCTCGTTGCGCCCCTTCCGGAGCAAGACCCGAACAACCCATACGCCGCTGCCCAACGCTTGAATTACGATCATGTCGCTCATAGGCCATCCTTTCTGATTCCACGTCTGCCACAAAACGTTGGGTCGGACTTCTCAACACACATGCAAGCATCACGGCGCCGTGTTCAGTGAATGCATAGGGAAGTTTCCGCCGGCCGCCCCATTGAGGCAGACTTGAAGTCGCAATTTGCGACTTCAAGTGTGCCTTCCCGTTTCTCAAGCGCATGATTTCAGCCGTTTCTGCTTCGGTCAATCGGAACATAAAGTCAGCGGGGAATCGCAGCCGATTTCGTTTGGTTTGTTCATTCAGGCGCTTGGTCGTAACGCCATAAATCGGAGCAAGGTCCTCGTCCATCATGACCCTCTGACCGCGGACTTGGTAAATGTGATGCTGGATGAGCCCGATCGAGTTGCTTTGGTCCATATCATTCTCCCTTCACTCCCTTAGATGCAAAGCGCGGGAAAATATTCACGACATCGTCGGAAAGGCTGCACGCCAGTGGCGGAGGTTACGGCTAGGGGACGTTCCTTGGGCCAGACCCTAGGGACAGGAGGGGGCGAGAGGCTGACGCGGAGACACGGGGACGCGGGGATGCGGAGCTTGCATTGACGTCACCCCGGCAAGCTGTAAGCCGGCCCTCCACACACCTGGCGGGCCGTCCGCCCTGCCGTGTGGCGGACGGGGTCCATCAAGCAATAGAAAAATGATGGATCCCCCGCTTACGGCTGCGGGGGATGACCAAAGAATGTCGCCGCATCTGTCAGTCGCCGGCTCGCCGGTTCCCCGGTTCGCCGATTCGGAAAGGACCTGAGGCGCTATTTTTCGGGGCGCTGGGCGGGGGGGCTTTGGATGGCGCGCATGTACTGCGCCCGTTCGAAAGCTTCGGGGCTGGCGCAGTTCTTCTGGCTCATGCTGCCGCGCATCTGTTTGACCGATTCGTACTCATGGGATTCCATCCACTCGCGCATCTCGCCTTCGATGACCGCTAAGTGCTTGATGCCCCGGCGGTAGAGGACCGAGGCGAGCATCGTGACATCCGCGCCCACCATCAGCATCTTGAGAACATCCGCGGCGGTGTGAACGCCGCTCGTCGCCGCCAACTGCGCTTTGAGTCGGCCGTAAAGAATGCCGATCCAGGTCAGCGGCAGCCGCGCCGCCTGCGGGGTGCTCAGGAGGACGTTCGGATGGACCTCGAGAGACTCCAGATCGATGTCCGGCTGGTAAAAACGGTTGAAGAGCACAAGCGCGTCCACGCCCGCGCGGTCCAATTGAAAGGCCATGTTGGCCATGTTGCTGAAAAAAGGGCTGCACTTGACGGCGACAGGAAACGACACGACGCCCCGGACCGCTTGCACAATGTCCAGGATCCGGGCTTCGACAGCGGACCCGCTCATGGAGAGCTCGGTGGGGATAAAGTAGATATTGAGCTCGAGCGCATCGGCCCCGGCCTGCTGGATACGCTTGGCATAGTCGGTCCATCCGCCCTTGGAGCTGCCGTTCAAGCTCGCGATCACAGGGATCTTGAGCGCCGCTTTGGCTTTGCGGATATGCTCCAGATATTCCTCCGGGCCCAGATGAAAGGTGGAGGGCTCCGGAAAATAGCTGAGCGCCTCGGCGTAACTCTCCGTCCCCTGCGTAAGCGAATAAAAGAGGTCGGACCGGTCGCGGCGCAGCTGCTCCTCAAAGAGCGAGTGCAGCACCACCGCTCCGGCGCCGGAATCCTCCATCAATTTCAGGTTTCCGAGATTTTCCGAAAGCGTCGAGGCCGAAGGGATGAGAGGGCTTTTGAGTTTAAATCCAAGGAAGGAAGTAGAGAGGTCCATTTAGTCCTCAACTTTCTTGGCCGGTGGCCGGTCCGCCAAATACTGGTAGAAAGCCCGCCGCGAATCCGCGTCCTTTTGCGCCTGGTCCCAGAAGATCTTGGCTTGCTCCGGATGGCTTTTGGTGAGCATTTTGAAGCGGTTCTCGCGCAAAAGATAATCTTGAATCTTGAGCGTCGGCGGCTGGGAATCGATCACCAGCGGTTTTTCCTCCCGCAAAAGACGCCGCGGGTCGTATCGATAGAGCAGCCACTGTCCGGAAGCGACCGCCGCCTTCTGGCTGTCGAGGCCCGACTCCATTCGGATGCCATGGGCAATACAGTGGCTGTAGGCGATAATGAGCGACGGGCCGTTGAACGACTCTGCTTCCAAGAAAGATCGAAGTGTTTGCTCATCGCGGGCGCCCATCGCGACCTGGGCCACATAGACGTTGCCATAACTCATGGCCATCCATCCGAGGTCTTTTCGCGCCGATTCCTTGCCGCCGGCCGCAAACTTCGCTACGGCGCCGCGCGGGGTGGCCTTGGAGCGCTGCCCTCCCGTGTTGGAATAGACGCCTGTATCGAGAACCAAGCAGTTCACATCCATGCCGCTGGCCATCACATGATCGAGGCCGCCAAACCCGATGTCAAAAGCCCAACCGTCGCCTCCTACGATCCAGACGCTCTTGCGGACCAAATAGCCCGCGAGGCTTTCCAGCGTCCGGGCTTCCGGCTGATGAATGGCTTTGAGCTTCTCGACGAGGACCTTCACGCGCTCACGCTGTTCATAGAGGCCAGCCTCGTCGTGCTGCTGAGCAGCCAGGAGGGCCCCGACCAAGTCGTCTCCCAGGGAACCGGAGAGGGTCTTGAGGAGCCCTCGTGCCATCGCGTTTTGTTGGTCGATCGAGAGGCGCAGACCCAAACCAAACTCCGCGTTATCTTCAAAAAGCGAATTGCTCCACGCCGGCCCCCGTCCCAACGCGTCCTTCGCCCAGGGGGTGGTGGGAAGATTACCTCCGTAAATCGAAGAGCATCCGGTGGCGTTGGCAATTAAGGATCGGTCACCGAAAAGCTGGGAGAGGAGTTTCAGATAAGGGGTCTCACCGCAGCCCGAACAAGCGCCCGAAAACTCAAAGAGCGGCCGCTGGATCTGCTGCTGATTGGTCTTGTTCACATTGATCTTACGCCGGTCCATATCCGGAAGATTCAGGAAGAAATTCCAATGGTCGATTTCCTGCTGCAGCAAAGGATCGATCGGCGCCATGTTCAGGGCTTTGAGGCGCGTTTCGGATTTATTGCGCGCCGGACAGATTTCCACGCAGAGGGTACAACCGGTACAGTCGTCCGGAGAAACCTGGAGGACATACTTCTTGCCTGCCCAGTCACGGTCGATCGCGTTGCGCGATTTGAAGGAAGCGGGCGCTTGGGCGAGAAGCTCAGGCTCCACCACCTTGGCCCGGATGACGCCATGCGGGCAAATCATGACGCACTTGCTGCACTGAATACAGACATTAATGTCCCACACAGGGATTTCCTGTGCCAGCCGCCGCTTTTCCCATTGTGCCGTAGCCGAAGGATAGGTCCCGTCGTTGGGAAGGGCGCTCACGGGCAGCTCGTCTCCCTGGTTCTGGATCATGCGCCCGAGGACATCGTTCACAAAGACAGGTGCGCCGCTCACCACCGGGGGCCGGAGCTGCTTGGAACTGGTCAGTTTGCCGGGGTGTTTGACCTCAAAGAGACGTTCGAGGGTGCGATCGATGGCCTTGAGGTTCATCGCGACGATATCTTCCCCCTTTTTGCCGTAGGTCTTTTGAATGGAATCTTTGATGGCCTCAATGGCCTTCTCGCGGGGAAGCACGCCTGAAATGGCAAAGAAACAAACCTGCATGATGGTGTTGATCAAGCCCCCCATGCCCACCTCATCGGCAACCTTATAGGCATCGATCACAAAAATCCGGATGTTCTTCTTGAGGACCTGCTCCTGGTAGGACCGCGGCAAAGTGTCCCAGATGTTATCCGCGCCGATCGCGCTATTGAGGAGCAAGGTGCCGCCGGGCGCCATGGATTGAAGGAGGTCAAAGCGGTCCAAAAACATCGGCTGGTGCACACCAATGAAGTTCGCTTCCGTGATGAGGTAGGGCGACCGGATCGGACGTGGTCCAAACCGCAAGTGGGAGATGGTCATAGACCCCGATTTCTTGGAGTCGTAAACAAAATAACCTTGGGCGTATCCGTCCGTGTTTTCGCCAATGATCTTGATGGAGTTCTTGTTCGCGCTCACCGTGCCGTCCGACCCCAGACCGTAAAAGAGAGCCCGGATGACATCGTTGGGCTCAATGGACCATGCTTTGTCGAAGGCAAGGCTCGTGTGGGACACATCATCCTGAATGCCCACCGTGAAGTGATTCTTGGGTTGCGGCGCGCTCAGGTTATCGAAAACGGCCTTGACCATGGCGGGCGTGAATTCTTTGGACGACAGGCCGTAGCGCCCGCCCACAATCCTCGGAAGCTTCTGGAACGGCGCTTTCCCTGCGGCCATGACTTCATGAATGGCCGTGATCACATCCTGGTACAGCGGCTCGCCGGCCCCTCCGGGTTCTTTGGTCCTGTCGAGGACCGCAATGGATTTCACGCTGGCCGGAAGTGCCGCGACCAAGCGCGCCGCATCCAAAGGACGATAAAGCCGAACTTTGATGAGACCCACTTTTTCCCCTTTTTGGCGCAGGGCTTCAGCGGTTTCTTGCGCGGTCTCACAACCCGACCCCATCAGAATGACCACACGCTCGGCGTCTGGGGCACCATGATACTCGTAGAGACCATAAGTCCGGCCGGTCAGACGAGAGAACTCCGAAAAGAGGCTTTCGGCGATCTTCGGACACTCGACATAAAAAGGGTTCACCGTTTCACGCGCCTGAAAATAGACGTCGGGGTTCTGGGCGGTCCCTCGAATGAAGGGATGATCGGGCGAGAGCGCGCGGGCGCGGTGGTTTTGAATCGCTTTTTCGTCGATCAAGGCTTTGATGACGTCATCTTCCAGCCCTATCACTTTGGAAACTTCATGCGAGGTCCGGAATCCATCGAAGAAATGGATGAAGGGAATGCGACTTCGCAAAGAGATCGCCTGGCTGAGGAGCGCAAAGTCCATGGTTTCTTGAACGGAGGCTGAGGCGAGCATGCCCCACCCCGTCTGCCGAGCCGCCATCACATCGGAGTGATCGCCAAAGATGGAGAGCCCCTGAGTGGCCAAGGACCTTGCGGCCACATGAAAGACGGCTGGCGTGAGCTCGCCAGCGATCTTGTACATGTTGGGGATCATGAGCAACAGACCCTGGGAGGCGGTAAAGGTGGTGGCGAGGGCCCCGGTCTGGAGCGCCCCATGCACGGCGCCGGCCACGCCGGCTTCGCTTTGCATCTCGTAGACCTGAGGAACGGCTCCCCAGAGGTTCGTGCGCCCTTCCGACATCCAAGCGTCGGCCCATTCCGCCATGTTGGAGGAAGGGGTAATGGGATAAATGGCGATGACCTCATTGAGACGGTAAGCGACTTCCGCCACCGCCTGACTGCCGTCCAACATGACAAAACGCTTGTTCATCCAGACACCTCTATGTCGATTCTTTTAGAAGATAAAGTAAAGACGTCACCCCGGCGGATCGTTAGCCGGGAATCTTCCGTTGACGTCACCCCGGTGAAAACCGGGGTCTATCGTGTTTCTACGTAAATGATGGATCCCGGCTTACATCATGCCGGGATGACGGCATCAGAAGCTCGATGACGTTAAATCCGGGAACAGGCACAACCGCATCGCAGCTTGAACACACAGTATAAGGGATTTCCGCCTCTCCCAGAACCGGCCGTATCACGGTTCCGCAAGCACAGGACAGCGTGACGGGTTTCGGCACAAACTCAAAACGCGCGCGTTCCAAAGGCGTTCCCGCCGTATGAACCTCGAAAGCCTGGCGCAGCGCGTCCTCTTGGAGGCCGGGCCCGTAGAGAATCCGAAAGACAGCCGCTGCGTTCGGCTCTTTGTCTTTCCACTCGTCCACGAGATGGTGAATGAAGTCGTCGACCATTCCGAACTCATGCATAGGCGCTCTCCCGCTCAGGGGCGGCGATGGCCAGCTTCTGCTGGACCAGCACTTTGATCCGCTCAAGAAATTGAGGGAAGATCGCCGCCAGGGATGGCGACAGACTTTCCCCATGCTCAAACGATTCCGCCCCCAGCGTGACGAGCACCGCTTTGGGCGTCTTCTGGTAGAGCGAGGCCGCGTCCGCCAGAAGTCCTTGAGGCGTAAATTGATGAGTCATCGTGCTTTTCTTGCCTTCTTGGGCGCTCACCGGGCGCGCGCGGATGACGCCGGGCCGTGTGTCCCAGCTTGCGTCGACAAAAAAGACATACTCCGCTTCCGAGAGCCAGTCCGCCATCTCAGGCAAGAGCTGATGAGACGTTTCCACGCGAACTTGATCGGCGGGCCAGTGCCCGATGAGCGCCCGGGCCGTGTGCCATCCGATACCGTCGTCCGATCTCAGGGGATTGCCATAGCCGATGATGAGAACGGGGATCATCCATCACGCCGCATCTGGTCCAGCACGTCCCCCTGCGGCGATAGCAGTTGAACCACCAGGGGCATCTTCCCCGCGGCGTGCGTCGAACAGCTCAAGCAAGGGTCGTAGGTGCGAATGACGGCTTCCACGCGGTTGAGCATACCTTCCTGTAAGCGTGTTCCCTTCACAAAGTGTTTGGCGGCCTGCAGAATGCCCTTGTTCATCGCCAGATTGTTATGGCCCGTTGCGATGATGAGATTGGCCCAGGTGATGACGCCGTTTTGGTCGATCTTGTAGTGATGCATGAGCGTCCCTCGCGGGGCTTCGGAAACGCCGACGCCTTCCCGGGCGTTCGGCCCGGCATGCGCGCGCACATGAGGGTCCAGGATTTGAGGGTCATGGAGCAGCTTATCCAGCTGTTCGAGGGCGCCAAGAATTTCCACGAGCCGCGCGTAATGCTGATGAAAGGAGCTCGACACGGGGCCTTTCTCAAGGGCCTTGAATTCCCCGAGCGCGTGATCGGCGCGCGGCGTGCCGAAGAGCCGCGCGAGATTGAGCCGGGCCAGGGGCCCAACCCGGTAAATCCCCGCCGGATAGCCCATCGGCTTGTAATAGGGGAATTTCAGATACGACCAGTCCTCCACCGCTTCGCCGATGATCTCCGCGTAACGCGCGGGATCAATCCCCTCCTGAAGCACGAGGCCGGAAGCGTCCATCACGGAGAGCGTCCCGTCGTAATGCTCCCAGGTGCCGTCTTTGCCCACCAAGCCGATATAGAGAGAAGGGAATTTGCCAAACATACGGATTTCTTCCTTAAACTTCGGGAGAAGCGGACGGAACCAGTCGAGCGTGCGCAAAATGATGTCGAAGCTGGGTGGAAGCATGGCCAGGATCTTTTCCTTATTTTCTGGCGTAAGCGCATCGCTCACGCCGCCGGGCACCACCCATTCGGGATGGACGCGCTTGCCTCCCAGGATCTCGATGATCTGCTGGCCGAATTGCCGCAGGCGAATCCCATCGCGGGCGACCGCGGGGTTCACGGCGGCCACACCGAAGATATGGCGCTGGGCTGGATCAGCGTCCATCCCGAGCAAGAAATCGGGGCTGGAGAGATGGAAGAAACTGAGCGCGTGGGACTGCACGATCTGGGCGAGGTTCATCACGCGCCGCAGCATGACGGCGGTCGGCGGAATCCGCACGGCCATCAAGGCGTCGCAGGCTTTGGCGGAGGCCATCAGGTGGCTCACCGGGCAAATCCCGCAGATGCGCGCCATCAAGGACGGCATCTCGTGGTGGGGACGGCCCTCGCAGAACTTTTCAAAACCGCGGAATTGGGTGATATGAAGCCGCGCCTCCGAGACCTCGCCTTGGTCCGTGAGCTGCAGCGTGATTTTCGCATGGCCTTCAATGCGGGTAACGGGGTTGATTTCGATCTTTGAACTCATGGGAACTCCTTTGGAACTATCCGAAGCGGGGCGTCTGACCAAAATCGGGTGTTTTCCCCGACAGGAGAGCGCTCACAGCTGTAAAGATGGTGTTGGCGGACGGAGGACACCCCGGAACAAAGGCGTCAACCGTGACGATTTCGTGAATCGGCCGCGCGTGCGGCAGCAAGGCGGGGATGACCTGGTTTGGAACCTGCGGCTGGAGCTGGACGTTTTCGATGTAGGCGCGCGAAAGAATTTTGTCCCGTCCCACCCCGTTGCGCATGGAGGGGACGTTCGAGGTCACGGCGCAATCGCCCAGGGCCACCAGGACTTTGGTGCGGCTGCGGATGTGGCGGATCTTTTCCTCATCTTCGACGCTGCTCACCGCGCCTTCCACGATGGTCACGTCAACCATGTCGGGAAAGACCTTAAAATCGACGAGGGGACTGTAGACGAGCTCGATCTGGCCGGCGATGTCGAGCAGCCGCTCATCCATATCGAGAAACGACATGTGACATCCGGAACATCCGTCGAGCCAAACGGTGGCGAGTTTTACTTTAGTCAAGACGTTCTTCTCTCATCAACTTAAGGTACGGAAGAAATTGACGTTCCTTGCTCATCTCCCCCACCGCCCGGCCTTTGGCCGAAAGCGCCCCGGTCGGACAAACCTGCACGCACTTGCCGCAGCTGGTGCAGGAATCCGCCTCGCCCCAGGGCTGGTTGAGGTCCGTGATGACGCGGGCGTTGATCCCGCGCCCCATGATGTCCCAGGTGTGCGCTCCTTCAATCTCATCACACACGCGCACGCAGCGGGAACACAAGATGCACCGGTTGTGGTCCGCTCGAAAGCGCGTATGAGAGCCGTCGAAGGGGAGCACCGGATAGAGGTAAGGGAACCGCACGTGGTCAACCCCCAACTGCTGGGCTTGCCACTGAAGGTCGCAGTGCCCGTTGGAGACACAGACCGAACAGATGTGATTGCGCTCGGACAGCAGGAGCTCCACAATCATCTTCCGGTATTTGCTCAAGCGCTCGGATTGTGTCGTGACTTTCATCCCTTCTGTCACCTGCGTCACGCAGGCGGGCAACAGCTTGTTGGACCCTTCGACCTCGACGATACAGAGCCGGCAGGCGCCGACATTCGACAAGCCTTCCAGGGAACACAGCGTCGGGATGGGGATATTGTTCTCGCGCGCGACCTGGAGAAGCGTCTGGTTCTCCTGAGCGCTCACATCTTTGCCGTCCATCACGAAGGTGCAGACACGAACAGGCGTGGGGCTCATGCGCGCGCGACCTCCTTCATCCGGCACAAGCCCGCGGGACAGCGCTTCTCACGGATGTGCGCTTCGTATTCATGTCGGAAATAGCGGAGCGTGCTCAGGACGGGGTTGGGCGCGGTCTGCCCGAGCCCGCAAAGACTGGTGTTCTTGACCATGTCGCAGAGCTCTTCGAGTTGAGCCAGATGCGCCGGCGTGGCCTCGCCTTCGGTGATGCTCACAAGGAGCTTGAGCATTTGCGCGGTCCCGACGCGGCAAGGGACGCACTTGCCGCAGGATTCCGTCATGCAGAAGTCCATGAAGTAGCGGGCGACATCCACCATGCAGGAGGTTTCATCCATCACGATCATGCCGCCGGAGCCCATGATGGAGCCCACCTTGGCCAGGGAGTCATAATCGAGCGGCATATCCAGGTGCTCTTCGGGGATGCAGCCGCCCGAAGGTCCTCCGGTCTGGACCGCTTTAAACTTTTTGCCGTTCGGAATTCCGCCACCGATGTCAAAAATGATTTCCCGGAGCGTGATTCCCATGGGCACTTCGATCAAGCCCGTGTTGTTGATCTTGCCCGCCAGAGCGAACACCTTGGTCCCTTTGCTCTTTTCGGTGCCGATCGCCGCGTACCAAGCCCCTCCGTTGCGGAGAATGGGCGGAATGTTGGCGAGGGTCTCCACATTGTTGATGAGCGTGGGTTTCCCCCAAAGTCCGGATTGCGCCGGGAACGGCGGACGCGGGCGCGGGGTGCCGCGCTTCCCTTCAATGGAGGCCATGAGCGCTGTTTCTTCGCCGCAGACAAAAGCGCCGGCTCCCATGCGGAGCTGAATACTAAAATCGAAAGGGGTCCCCATGATGTTTTGACCCAAGAGGCCTAATCGTTCGGCCTGGCGGATAGCGATCTGGAGGCGTTTGACCGCCAGAGGATACTCCGCGCGGACATAAATGAAGGCCTTTGAAGCGCCCACCGCGTATCCAGCGATGGCCATGCCTTCGATCACCCGGTGTGGATCGCTCTCCAGGACGCTCCGGTCCATAAAGGCTCCCGGGTCACCCTCGTCGGCATTGCACACCACATACTTCAAACTGCTTTGGGCTTTGGCGACCGTGTTCCATTTGAGGCCCGTGGGGAAGCCGGCCCCTCCGCGACCACGAAGGCCGCTGGTCGTCACCTCCTGGATGACCTGAGCGGGGGTCATCTGTGTGACGACGGAAAGGAGCGCCTTGTATCCCTCATGGGCGACATAATCTTCGACCCGCTCCGGGTCGACGGTGCCGCAATTTTCAAGAACAATCTTCCTCTGCCGGGTAAAAAAGGGCATGTCGGTCGGGCAGAAGAGACGCTCGGGGGCTTTTCCGCCGATCGATTTCAGGAGATCAGGCACATCCTCTGGCTTGACGTTCTTGTAGAGGGGGCCATCGGTCCCTTGGCGAACGAGCGGTCCGGCTTCGCACAGCCCCATACAGCCGACACCTTTTACGCGACAGGGCTTGGCCGACGCCGATTTCGTGAGGGCATCCTTGACTTTATCAGCATCGGACGAGATGCAGCTCGCGGCCATGCAGACATGCAAAGTCGAGCCCCCGTCCGTGGAAACGGTCTTCTCTTTTGAAGCGATTTCTTGGAGTTCTTCGGGCGTCATGAGATCATCTTTTGGACGCGTTCTTGGACGCTTTCGGGCGTGAGCTTGCCGGCCACAGCCCCGTCAAACACAACGGCGGGGGCCAGCCCGCAGGAGCCAAGACAGCGGGCCGTTAAAAAGGAGAGCGCTTTATCATCCGTGGTTTCTCCAGGCTTGACCTGATAGGCTTGGCCAACGCGATCGATGATGGCCTGAGCGCCGCGAATATAACAGGCCGTCCCCAGGCACACCACGCAGGTGTGTTTGCCGGGAGGGCGCATGGTAAAAAGGTGGTAAAAGGTCGCCACGCCATAGACGCGGCTCAACGGGACATGCAGGCTCTCGGCCGCAAACTTGAGCGACACCTCATCAAGATAGCCAAACGATTCTTGAACCGCATGGAGGGTCTCGATGAGGGCGTCCGACTGGTTCCCATGACGCCGCATCGTGGCCTCAACGAGCTTCCAGCGAACGTCCTGGCTGGGTGCCGCGGGCTTTGTTAAAAATGAAACCATCCTGACTCTCCTTTTGCCGGATCGTACCAGAGGCCTACGATTTTAATTTATGATGCACATCATAAATTGGAAAGCGGCTCCACCATGAGCCGCTGGGGTTGTTGCCAAGAAGCTTCATCATGATATCAGAAATCAGCCGTGTGTCTGATATCCTAAGTACTGACTTTCATTTGTTGAGACAAGGCCATGATTCCAAGCGCTTCATCCAAGTCCGGCCAGCATGACGAGCAGCGGCTTCGTCTCCAGGTCCGCGGGGCCGTGCAGGGCGTGGGTTTTCGCCCTTTTGTCTATCGATTGGCCCAGGAACTGAACCTCTGCGGGTGGGTCTCCAACGGAGCGGACGGCGTTCGCCTGGAAGTGGAAGGCCCCCTCCAGGCGCTCCAGCTCTTTCGCGAGCGCCTGCTCGCCGAAAAGCCTCCCCGGGCACACGTCCAGGGAACGGAATCGGTTTATCTGGACCCCCAAGGCTATCGGCGCTTTGAAATCCGGGAAAGCGAACCGGAGGGTCACAAGACCGCCTGGGCGCTGCCGGACATCGCCACCTGCTCAGACTGCTTGACAGAGCTGTTGGATCCGAAGAACCGCCGATTCCGGTACCCGTTTATCAACTGCACCCACTGCGGTCCGCGTTATTCGATTCTTGAATCCCTGCCGTACGACCGGTCGCGCACAACGATGAAGACATTCGTGATGTGCCGACCATGCCAGGAGGAGTACGACACCCCCCAGGATCGCCGGTTTCACGCGCAGCCTAATGCCTGCCCCTCCTGTGGCCCTCGTCTGGCCGCCTGGAACCGGGAGGGCCGGGTGTTGGCGCGGGAACACGATGCCCTTTTGGCGGCCGCCGAGGCTCTTCGGACCGGGAAGATCATCGCGCTCCAGGGGATCGGCGGATTTCAGCTGCTGGTGGACGCGCGAAACCCCGGCGCGGTCCAGGAACTCCGGCGACGCAAGCGCCGCGATGAAAAACCTTTTGCCGTCATGTGCCCATCGCTGGAGGAGGCGCGCTCCTTATGCGCGATATCCTCGCTGGAGGAGCAGCTTCTTCTGTCGCCGGAGGCGCCGATTGTGTTGTTGGACGCCCACCCCGGGATCGATATCGCCAGCCACGCGGCCCCCCGCAATCCCTGTTTGGGCGTCATGCTTCCGTATTCCCCCCTCCACCATCTCTTGATGGCCGAGCTTCAGTTCACGGTCGTCGCGACGAGCGGCAATGTCTCTGAAGAACCGATCTGCATCTCGCCGCCGGAAGCTCTCGAGCGTCTGGGCGGCATCGCCGATCTGTTTCTCGTCAACAACCGTCCGATCCAGCGTTATGTGGACGATTCGGTGGCGCGTGTTCTGTTGGAGCGCGAAAGCATCCTCCGCCGCGCGCGCGGCTATGCCCCCCTTCCGGTGCCGCTTCGGGTGAACGCACGCCCGCTGCTGGCCGTCGGGGCTCATTTGAAGAACACGGTCGCCGTGACCGCCGGCGCTTCGGTGGTTTTGAGCCCTCATCTTGGCGATCTGCAGACAACAGCCGCCTATGACGCGTTCGAAAAAGCCATCCGGGATTTGAAGGCCCTCTATGAGGTGGTCCCGGAAGCGGTGGCCTGTGATCTGCACCCCGATTACCTTTCCACGAGTTACGCCGAATCCTCCGGGCTGCCGGTGGTTCATGTCCAGCATCACTATGCTCATGTCCTGTCCTGCATGGCGGAAAACGAGGTGGAAGCGCCCGCCCTTGGGATTGCCTGGGATGGAACAGGATGCGGGCTCGATCAGGGGATTTGGGGCGGCGAATTTCTCCTTATAAAGGAACAGGGATTTGAGCGTTTCGCTCATTTCCGCGAATTCCCCCTCCCTGGCGGTGAAAAAGCGATTGAAAAAACAGCTCGTTCCGCGATAGGACTGCTCTATGAAATGGACGGTGACCATGTGTTCAGCCGGATGGATCTTGCGCCTTTCCGCTCGATTTCTGAGCATGAAAAGGCCATCCTGCGGACGATGCTCAAGCAGAACATCAACAGTCCCCGGACCTCCAGCGCCGGGCGGCTCTTTGACGCAATCGCGTCGCTCTTAAACCTCGCGCAGGAAAACCGGTTTGAAGCTCAGGCGGCCATGGCGCTTGAGTTTGCCGCTGCCAACTCGGAGGCCCAGGGGGTCTATCCCTTTGAAGTGAGGGAGGCGCCTGGCGACGGGCTCATCGTGGATTGGGAGCCGATGGTCCGGACGATTTTAGATGAACTTCGTGCGGGGGTCCCGGCGGCTCGCATTGCGGGGCAATTTCATCATACACTCGTGGAAGCGATCGTGGCGGTTGCCCGGCGCTGCGGTGAACCGAGAGTGGCGCTGAGCGGCGGTTGTTTTCAAAACCGCCTTTTGACCGAACGCGCCGTCACGCGGCTCCAGGACGAGAATTTTCAGCCCTACTGGCACCAGCGGATACCGCCCAACGATGGCGGGATTTCCCTGGGCCAGGTGATGGCGGCCCTGCGTGAGAAAAGGAGAGACTGATGTGCCTCGGCATCCCCGGAAAGATCCTCAGTATTGACGGCGATGATCCCCTGACGCGCCAGGCGCGCGTCAGCTTTGGCGGAATCGTCAAGGACGTGAACCTCGCCTACGCGCCCCAGGCGAAGCTCGGCGATTACGTCATTGTCCATGTGGGGTTCGCGATCAGCACGGTGGATGAAAAGGAAGCCGCCCAGGTTTTTGAGTATTTAAGGCAGATGGAAGAGCTGCGCGAGCTCGAAGCAGGAGGCTCATGAAATATCTCGACGAATACCGTGACGCCGCCGGCGCCCGGCTCCTGGCGCGTGAAATCCAGCGCGTCGCGAAGCGGCCCTGGACGCTCATGGAAATCTGCGGGGGACAGACGCACGCCATCGTCAAGTTCGGCATCGATGAACTCCTGCCCAAGACGCTCTCGCTCGTTCACGGACCCGGATGTCCTGTCTGTGTGACCTCCTTGGAGCTGATCGACAAAGCCATCGCCATCGCCTCCAAGCCGAAGGTCATCTTCTGTTCCTATGGAGACATGCTGCGCGTGCCGGGATCGCAATCGGATCTTTTCTCTGTTTCGGCGGCCGGGGGCGACGTGAGGATCGTCTATTCGCCGCTCGACGCGCTGGCTCTGGCCAGGCAGCACCCGGACCGGGAGGTCGTGTTCTTCGCGGTGGGTTTTGAAACCACGGCGCCGGCCAATGCCATGGCGGTGCTTCAGGCGAAGCGCGAAGGGATTCGCAATTTTTCCGTTCTGGTTTCCCACGTCATCGTGCCGCCCGCGATGGAGGCTATTCTTTCGTCCCCCAACAACCGCGTGCAGGGGTTCCTGGCCGCGGGCCACGTCTGCACGATCATGGGTTATACGGAGTATGAGCCGCTGGCGAAGAAGTATCACGTCCCCATCGTCGTCACGGGATTTGAGCCGATGGATATCCTTCAAGGCGTCCTGATGTGCGTCCAACAATTGGAAGAGGGGCGCGCCGAGGTCGAAAATCAGTACAGCCGAGCGGTCCGGCGCGAAGGAAACGAAAAGGCGCTGCAGGTGCTCCGCGAGGTCTTCCGGATCGTCCCCCGCAAGTGGCGCGGCATCGGCGAGATTCCCCAAAGCGGCCTCGGGCTGACGGAAGCCTATCGCTCGTATGACGCCGAGGAGCGCTTTGCCGTGCAGAGCGTGACGGCCGAGGAATCCCCCGAATGTATTAGCGGTCTTGTGCTGCAGGGTCTCAAGAAACCGGCAGAATGCCCTGCCTTCGGAACGCGCTGCACGCCGGACAAACCCCTCGGGGCCACGATGGTCTCGTCCGAAGGCGCCTGCGCGGCCTATTACCGATACCGGCGCCATGGGCCCCAGAAAGTCGCGGGAGTATGAAGTTAGTCTATTGTCGACGTCATCCCGGCATGTCGTTAGCCGGGATCCATCATTTCTTTCACGTCGATGATAGACCCCGGCTAACAATCCGCCGGGGTGACGACAAGTAGTACATACACAGTCCCTAGTAGCACACGTGAGGAGTTAGTCATGATCCAATGCCCTTTGCCCATTCAAAATTATCCCAAGGTGCTCCTGGCCCACGGCGGCGGCGGGACGCTCATGCGGCAGCTCATCGACAAGATGATTGTCCCGGCCTTCCAAACCGGTACCCTCAAGAAACTCCACGATGGGGCCGTTTTGACCTTTGGTAAGGAGAGCCTGGCCTTTACCACCGATTCGTTTGTCGTAAGCCCGCTCTTTTTCCCGGGTGGCGATATCGGGACGCTGGCGGTCAACGGAACGGTCAACGACCTGGCCATGTGCGGGGCCAGGCCTTTGTATCTCTCCTGCGGGTTCATTCTGGAAGAGGGCCTCGACATGGACACGCTCTGGAAGGTGATCCAGTCCATGAAGCAAGCGGCGGAAGAGGCCGGGGTCAGGCTCGTGACCGGCGACACCAAAGTGGTCAACCGCGGCAAAGGCGATGGGCTCTACATCAACACGGCTGGAATTGGGCTCGTGCTCGATCCAAAGTCCCCGATTCTCCCCTCGCGCATCCGCCCCGGCGACGGGGTTCTTGTGAACGGCGATCTGGGGCGCCATGGCATGGCGATCATGGCGGTCCGGGAAGGCCTGGCGTTCGAAAGCCAGATCAAGAGCGACTGCGCGCCGCTCTGGAAACCGGTCGAAGCCCTTTTGGCCGCCGGGGTGGAGGTCCATTGCCTGCGCGATTTGACCCGCGGGGGCCTGAGCAGCGCGCTCAACGAGATTGCCGGTGACGCCCATATGGAAATTCAGTTGGTGGAATCCGATATTCCACTGCGGGAAGACGTGCGCGGCGCTTGCGAGATTCTGGGAATTGATCCGTTTTATGTCGCCAACGAAGGCCGCTTTTGCGCTTTTGTCGCTTCCAAAGATACCGAGCGTGCGCTCAAGGTGCTCGCCAAGCACCCCGGTGACACGCGGCCCGCTCTCATCGGCCGTGTGGCGGAAAGCGTCTCTGGGCAGGGTCGCGTCACGCTCCGGACCAGCCTGGGACCGACCAGGATCCTGGACATGCTCAGCGGCGAGCCTCTCCCCCGCATCTGTTAGGAAGTTATCCAAACAACCCCCCTCTCCCGTGCGAAGCATGGGAGAGGTCGCCAAGACTGCCGGCGACTCGCCGGACTTCTGGCGAGGCGGGGGGTGAGGGGCGATCTTTCTTGGATCACGTACCCTCATCCCAGCCTTCTCCCATCCTACGGACGGGAGAAGGAGGTTTGCGGATAAGTTCAAAATTCCAAGCCGCCATTTGACATCCTTTAGGACGATTTGACATAACTTGAACGCGCGCACACCGAAGTGCCGGCAAGCGTGATATGCGCTTGGAGCTGGGCCCCCATCGCCTCAGATGGGGAGGACGAAGGCGTCCATCCAATAACAGCTGCCATATTCAACGCATCACAACACTTCTGCTATGAAAGGAATTGAACCCATGATGAACATCACGGTGAATGCCGGCGACACAGCCTGGATTTTGGTGAGTGCCGCCTTGGTCTTTCTCATGACGCCAGGCCTTGCCTTTTTCTACGGCGGCCTTGTACGCAAGAAAAACATCCTATCGATCCTCATGCAGTGCATGATGGCCGCCTGCCTCGTGTCGGTGCAGTGGGTCTTGTTGGGCTATAGCCTCTCGTTTGGGCCCGACCATGGCGGCTGGATTGGGACGCTCGCCTGGGCAGGTCTTCGGAATGTCGGCCTGGAACCGAATGTCGACTACGCGGGGACCATCCCCCACCAAGCCTTCATGATCTACCAAGCCATGTTCGCTATCATCACGCCGGCTTTGATCCTGGGCGCTTTCGCCGAGCGCATGAAATTCAGCGCTTACTGCCTGTTCACGCTGCTCTGGTCAACCCTGGTGTATGACCCGGTCGCGCACTGGGTGTGGGGCGTGGGAGGATTCCTGCGCAACTCCGGGGCCCTCGACTTTGCGGGCGGCACTGTCGTGCATGTCAATGCCGGGGTCGCGGCCCTCGTCACGGCCCTTGTTCTGGGTAAGCGACAGGGCTATCCGACGCACATGTCTCCGCCTCATAACCTGCCGTTTGCGGTCCTGGGCGCGGGAATCTTATGGTTCGGATGGTTTGGCTTTAACGCGGGGAGCGCGCTCTCCTCAGGCGGCCTGGCGACGAACGCCTTTGTGGTCACGCACACGGCCGCTGCCGTGGCGGGACTCACCTGGGCAATCCTCGACTGGATCTTCAACAAGCATCCCACGATGCTCGGCATGATTACAGGTATCGTGGCGGGCCTTGTCGCGATCACGCCTGCCGCGGGTTTTGTGAACATCTGGGGAGCGCTGGGCATCGGCATCGGTGTTTCCGCGATCTGTTATGTCTCCATCGCGGTCGTCAAATCCAAATTCGGCTATGACGACTCATTGGACGCCTTTGGCGTACATGGCGTTGGAGGGATGTGGGGCGCGCTTGCGACGGGCTTTTGGGCGACCAAAGCCGTGAACTCTGCCGGCAATGACGGACTCTTTTATGGCAACCCCGGCCTCGTGCTCATTCAACTCAAGGCGGTGCTCGCGACCGCCCTGTATTCCCTGGCGATGACATGGATCCTGCTGAAGGCCGTCGATTACCTCGTCGGTCTGCGCGTCTCAGAGCAATCTGAGCGCATTGGCCTTGACCTGACGCAGCACCGGGAATCCGGCTATACCCTTCTGGACTAAGAGGAGAACACCATGAAATATATCATCGCGATCATCCAGCCTGACCGTTTAGACGATGTTTTAAAGAAACTCGAAGATGCGGAGATTCATCTGGTGACCGTCTCGCAGGTGATGGGACGCGGCCGCCAGAAGGGCATCAGCGAGGTGTATCGGAGCCACAAAGAAGCCGGCAGTCTCCTCAAAAAAGTGAAACTGGAGATCGCCGTTAACCAGGAATTCGTGAAACCCGCGATCGAGGCCATCCAAAAAGGCGGCCATACGGGCGTGATCGGTGACGGGAAGATCTTTGTGCTGGACTTAAAGGACGTCATCCGGATCCGCACAGGTGAAACCGGCTCGGAAGCTATCGGCTAACCCGGAATCTTCAGCAAAGCGGCTCTGTCCGTCTAAGCCGGCTGCACTTTTTAGTCCCCTCTCCCGCCGCCAGGTGGGAGAGCAACTGTGTTGTCAATAGGGGTCTTTTAGGCATGCGAAACCTCCAGAACTGCACAATGCCAATGGGTGTTGGTTCTGACCATGGTGTTCAAAATAATCAGAAGTTTACGCATGCATGCTGTCAGCGCGACTTTGGTTTTTTTCCCATTGGCAATCAAGTGTTGATAGAACTTTTTGATCACAGGGTTGATGCGGATGGCTGTCAAAACTCCCATGTAAAGTGCCGAGCGCACACTGGAGCGCCCTCCCCATATATGCCGAGTTCCCCGCATGACACCGCTATCCCAGTTTAGAGGGGCCACGCCCACCAGGCTAGCAATCTGGCGTCGGTTCAATTTCCCAAGCTCGGGGAGTTCCGCGACGAGGGTCCGCCCCAAGACCGGGCCAACCCCAGGGACGCTGCGAAGCGTATCCCGTTTTTGACTCAAATCAGGGTGGTCCCCCAGTCCCTTATCGATCTGATCATCAAGTTCATCCAGTTGCTCTTCTAGCCACGCGATGTGCTGTTCAATCTTAGTCTTCATCGCGACCGACACATGCTGCCGACGGTTGCGCTCCTGGACCAACATTTCCACCAAATCTCGTCGACGATTCATCAGCTCCTGCAGCGCTAAGGTCAGATCATCGGCCAGTGGTCGCGCTGGGGGTTTGAGTTTCTGACCAAAATCGGCCAACACACCGGCGTCGATCTCATCGGTCTTAGCCAAGCGCCCTGTGGCTTTCGCAAAATCGCGCCCCTGTCGCGGATTGATCACCGAAGTCGCTATCCTCGCCTTGTTCAAGGCCTTAACCAGTGGTCTTTCCCAACCGCCCGTGGCTTCAATCACTACGCCGGCGACTTGCATCGTCGCCAAACGACGCACGATCTGCCGAATTCCAAGCCGGTTGTTTGCGGTCCGCCAACGTTGGCCGCCTGGCACAACTGCCGTTTCCAATAGTGCTTTCGAAATATCAACTCCCGCCCAGATTTCTTCAGACATGATTGGCCTCTTATTCAGTACAGCCCGACCTTGCATCATCCGAGCTCGCGGCTGGCGCGGCTCCGGCAACTGTTCGGGCTTAACCGCATTCTGAACGTAGCGACCTTGCTCTCCACAGTCTCGGCGAACACCGGGCCTAGGGTAGGACGGTCTACTACCTTCAGAAGAATTTTGACATACAAGGGTGAAGGGTGAGGGCACAACCTCACCTTTCGACGTAGACCTGCCCTCACCCCCGCCCTCTCCCACGTTCCGCGGGAGAGGGAGATCATGGGCAACCAAACAATTCAGCCTAACGGCTGTTTGTCATCTATCCCTTTGCCCCTTTGGTGTACTTGGCGAAACGTTCAGGGTTCTGACGGTTGCCGGTGGGGCCTTTGTTCTGCTTCAGAGCGCGATCCATCACTTCCAGGCGCGCGGACGCGGGTGGATGTGTCTTGTTGAATCGGGCCAGCAAGAAGTTCGCTTGTTCCTTCGCGGCGAGTGTTTCGACGGATCGTTTGAGGCCTCGCGGATCGTAGCCTGTTCGTGAAGCGAGCCACGTCCCTTGCTTATCGGCCTCGAGCTCGTCCTCCCGCGAAAGCCCTTTGCTCAATAAATTAATCGAGAAATCGCTCATCCTGCCGTACCGGTCCATGTCATGCCCGGTCGCGGAGGCAAGGTCCTCCGTCCCTTCGATCAGATTGGCCTGGCGGATCGCTTTGACAATGTGTTGCCGGGTGACATGGCTGATCTCGTGAGAGAGCACTCCAGCGAGCTCCGCCTCGTCCTGGAGAGAGTCTAAAAGCCCCTGGGTGATAAAAACGTAACCGCCCGGGGCCGCCATGGCGTTGATCTCAGAAACCCGAAGGACGGCAAAGTGATAGGGGATCTTTTTTCGGTCACAGTGTCGCACCAGCGCTTGCCCGACCAAATTGACATAACGGACCGTTGCTTCATCCTCCACAAACCCGTAGCGCGCGGCGAAGTTCGCCGCGACATCTCGTCCAAGCCGCATTTCCTCCGCATCCGAAATGCCACCCGCCGCTTTGGCGAGCTTGGTGCCGCCAGAAACCACTTTAGACATGTCGAGATTTCCAAAATCATAGGCCTGCGCTTGAAAAGCCACCCAACAGAGAGCAGCCGGGACGCCACCCCAAAGAAGTCGATTCCTCATTTCAGAAGCCCCTCGAAGAGAAAATCTTTGAGTTCTTGATCTTGGATCTTCATTTTTTCAAGCCGGTCCACAGCCTCATAATCTCTGGCCTGCGTATCGATATCCCCACTCATTTCGTCAAGACCGCGCACGCCTGCAACGGTCGTGGCTCTTCGCGAGCTTGTTCCGGTGGCCTTGAGCAGATCGTGGAGGGTCATTTTCTTTTTAGGTTTGGAAACTGGATCTGCGGCAGACAAAGCCACCGCTCCGGCCAGTAACAAAAGAAGCAGGACCGCCTTGAGGACAGGCTTACTTCGCAAGGATTTCGCTCACCTCAATTTCAAAGGGATTGGAGCAACCGAGGTCTTCCCAGATCGTGGTCGCGCAGGCCCTCAGTAACAGGCGCCCTCTCGGGATTTTTCGGTGATCGACAGAAAAGATATAAGGGGCCCGCCAGAGGGAGCGCCCCACCTGAACCCAGTTTCCGCGGATCACGTCTCCGCGGCGGATGGGATCATTGCGCTCGATCCAGACCCGTTCAATGGAGTCTCCCTCCACCGAGACCATGACAACCGGCTTGGGATGTTGCTCCGAGCCGTTCTTCCAGGCTCTGAGCCGCACCTCAGGCTGGCGGGGACGATCAGCCGGTATCAGCTTGATGGCGATGGCTGGCGCAAAGTACGAGAGTCCCTTGGACATATAAGCTTCAGGTCGTCGAGGCGGCTCACCTTTAAGATTTTCCGCGAGCCACCCTGAAATATTCTTCCCCCCCCACCCGGCCGCAAGGACCGGAGAAGAGGACACGCCCACAAAGGCAGGTGTGGGAGACCAGAGCGCCAAGTAATTGTCTGCCTTAAAGTTGATGGACGTGAGCGGCACTTCGACCCAAAACCACTGAGACTCCCCCACCTCCTCCAGGGCGTATTCGAGACTTGGTTCGAGCGGAATATCGGAGGTCGTACTCAGTTTGAACTGCTGATTTGCCTTCCAGATCGGTTCGGAGGAGACGGCCATCCAGATTTCCCCGGGGATGGGATTAAATTCTGGCGGTCGCCCGATGGGAGGAAGCGCTTTGGCGCGACCGAGCTTCGCGCCGACATAGGCGCGCACGAAATTTCCTTTGGGCGCCGCGGGAAGTTTCTTGATCCAAGCGTTGTTGTAACCGACATACCAATTTCCATCCCAGCCGCCATTGGCAAAGAGGGAGTAGTCGTTGATGTTCGGGAGCTCCGAGAGATAGACCGGCTCCACGGCCGCTCGGGCCCACAGAGCGCAACAGAGCGTGGCCCCAAAATACAGGACCGCTCTCTGGAAGGACCGGGATCGAGGCTTAGCTTTTGAGTTTTTGGAAGAGCGCGTCGAAATCATCGAGCGAGTAAAATTCTAGCTTAATCCAGCCCTTGTGAGAAGTTGGGCTCGAGGTATGGATTTCCACTTTTCGCGCCAAGTGCCCTTGCAGCGCTTCTTCCTGCGCGCGCACCTCGGGAGATCTCTGTTCGTAGCCAGCCACGCGCAGGTGTTCCCTTTTGATCCCCTGTTTGTGATCGCGCGCGGCGCTTTCGACGTGACGGACGGTCAGGCCTTCGGAGAGAATCTCCTGGAAGAGCGCGTCGCGCGCCGCGACATCCTCGACGGCGAGCAACGCTTTGGCATGGCCGCTCGTGATTTGTCCAGCCCGTATCGCGTTCTGGATCTGAAGCGACAAGTCTAAGAGGCGCAGCGTATTGGCCACCACCGAACGGGCTTTCCCGACGGCTTGCGCGATCATTTCTTGCGTCATCTCGAACTCATCCTGAAGGCGCTTGAAGCCTTCAGCAAGGTCCATGGGATTCAGATCTTCCCGTTGTAGATTTTCGACAAGCGACATTTCAAAGCGCTCGAGTTCGCTCCCTTGGCGGAGCACGACGGGGACTTCTTTGAGGCCGGCCAAGTGCGCCGCGCGGTACCTTCGCTCGCCAGCGATAATCTCATAGCCACCGCTTGCGTTTTCGGTGACAACCAGCGGCTGCAAAATTCCATTTTTCTTAATCGACGCCGCAAGTTCTTGGAGCGTCTCATCAGAAAACGAGTGTCGTGGTTGCTTCTTGTTGGGCGAGATCAGCTCCAGCGCCACGGTGGTGACGCCCGACGGCTTGGCTTTGGCGGCGGAGACGTCCGCGACGGTGTCCTCTGAAATCAGTGCCTCAAGACCTTTACCAAGTGCAGATCTCATATCGATGAAACCTCCTGGATCTCGGCGGGAGTGGCCGTTTCAACCACATCTCCGGATTGAATGACGTGGGTGGGCGTTAGCGGTTCTGCGCTTCCCGTCGGACTGTTGCGCTGCAGAAATTCATTGGCGAGGCGCAGGTAAGCTTCTGCGCCTTTGGAATGCTTGTCATAGGAGGCAATCGCCTTACCAAAACTCGGGGCCTCCGCGAGGCGAATATTTCTTGGCACCACCGTTTCGTAAACTTTGTCCTTCAAGATCTTCTTCACTTCTTCCATCACTTGCACCGTGAGGTTGGCGCGCATGTCCACCATCGAAAACACCAGCCCTTCGATGCGAAGAGCTGGGTTGGAGTTCTGCCGCACCAGTTGAATTGTCTTATATAGTTGGGCCAGCCCTTCCAAGGCATAGTACTCGCACTGCATCGGGATAAGCACGCTCTCCGCCGCTGTAAACGCATTGATGGTCAGCAGGCCAAGCGAAGGTGGCGTATCTATGATTGCATAATCATATCTATTTATAGAATCGTTTTTGAATATACTATCCGCCAATCGGAACTCGCGCCGTGGGGCGTGAACGAGCTCCACCTCTGCTCCTACGAGGGCAAGGTTGGCGGGTACGAGCGAAACATTCGTCTCTGGAGTTGGCAGCACAACGCCTTCGATTTCCCCCTTGCCGATGAGAACATCGTAAATGCTCTTCTCCACTTTGGACTTATCGATACCGATACCGGAGGTGGCGTTGGCTTGTGGGTCGAGGTCGATGAGGAGAACTTGTTTTCCAGCGAGTCCGAGATAGGAAGCTAAATTGACGACGGTCGTTGTTTTTGCAACTCCCCCCTTTTGATTGGCGATAACGATGATTTTCAAAGGCAACCTGCCATAAATTGTTTCACGTGGAACAAATATACAACATGGGGACGTTCTTCACAAATTCACAAAGTCTGTCATTCAGTGTGGACTTTGTGAATTTGTGAAGAACGTCCCCGTGCCGTCATTTGAAGCGGGAGCGTTTGGAGCCGAAGATGGGGCTCAGAACGAGACCACCAACAAAGCCAGCGGCATGGGCGAGAAAGGCAACACCTCCAGACGTCTGCTTGGTTGCCATCTGGACGGAGATGGAGACCGTCGTGTTCAGCGTCTGCATTAAAAACCAAATCCCTAGAAACACAAACGCCGGTACTTCGATGATGCGTGAGAAAAAACCGAGAGGGACCAAAGTCATGATTCGGGCGTGAGGATAGTAAAAGAAATAAGAGCCCAGAACGCCGGCGATGGCGCCTGATGCCCCCAAAAGTGGAATTTGACTCGTCTGAGAAAGAAGCGCTTGCGAGAAATTCGCGACGATGCCTATCAGAAAGTAGAAGATGAGATATTTAAAGTGGCCCATTCGGTCCTCAACATTGTCGCCAAAGATATAGAGAAACACCATGTTCCCAATAATATGTCCCCAACCCCCATGCAGAAAGGTCGCTGTGATCAGGGTATACCAGTATTGGGATGGGTTCGAGAATAAATGTGAAGGTATGACTGCCCATTGGTAGACAAATTTTTCAAACCCCTTTACTCCTCCTGCCGTAATCTGCAGAAAAAACACATAGCAATTGGCCGCAATCAGAAGCCAGGTTATAAAAGGAGTGATCCTGGATGGGATATTGTCTCGTAAAGGGATCACAGGGGCCTCTTGCTGGGTATTCCCACCGCTCTGGGATAGATATCTGGCGTAGAACCGATCTTTTCAAACAAGAGAGACACAAAATTGACACCCCTCCCTATGGAGTAAGGTATTGGCTCTTTTAGAATGAGCCGAAGCTCGGACAAGGCCTTGGCTGATCGCTTAACCTCCAAATTCCAAGATGTTCCATGTGGAACAATGAGACTCCCCCCCACTCTTACAAACGGCGCAGCAAGCTCAAGAGCAACCGGCAGCTTACCTAGCGCCCTGGCAAAGACGAAATCATAAGAATTCCTTCCCTCCCCCCTCCCCAGCAGTTCGGCTCGCCCTGTCAGAACACGCACATTTTTGATTCCAGTAGACTTACAAAACATATCTAGAAATCCACTCTTTTTCGAATTTGACTCCAGCAAATCCATAGACCAAATTGGGACAGCAATGGCCATGGGAATCCCTGGAATACCGTTCCCGCTGCCGATATCAAGAACCTTTAATGGTCTTTTTTGCTCAGAGGGGGGGATAAGCTCCACCAGCTTGAGCGCATCGAGCACATGGCGAGACCAAAACTCTCCCGGCTCACGCGTCGCCGTGAGATGCAGCGACTCCGGCGCGGCGAGCACCGCCTGCGCGTATTTCTCAAGGAGTTGTTTGCCTGTGAGCATTCGCTGATTATAATACGTAGCGATAAATCAAATACGGAGGTCCCACTGTGAAACGATATCTCTGGAGTCTTCTTGCTTTAGTCTCGATGGCATCCGTCAGCTCTGCCGCGGAGCCCAAATTAAAGTGGCTTGGCCATTCGTCCTTTCAATTCTCGTCGAGAGGGGGGAAAATATTTTTGATCGACCCATGGCTCTCCAACCCGAAAGCGCCGAAGGGGATTTCCTTTACGCATATCGAGGGGATCCTTCTCACGCATGGTCACTCCGATCACGTGACAGGAGCTTTTGATCTGGCCAAAAAATTCAAAGCTCCCGTGATCGCGAGTTACGAACTGACGGAGATCGGTAAAGAGGAAGGTGTCTCGAGCGTCGTGTCCCTCAACCCCAATGGCAGCACCAAAATTGAGACCGTCACGATCACGGCCGTTCCCGCGATTCACTCTTCGAGCTGCGGGGAGGGGAAAACCATGCGCTACGCGGGCGCCCCCTTGGGATTTATTATTTCTGACGAGGGGTCAGCGACTTTTTACCACGCAGGCGACACGGCTGTTTTCTCCGACATGTCCCTCATTGCCGAACTCTATAGCCCGCAAGTCGTGATCTTGCCGATTGGCGGAGTTTTCACAATGAAGCCTTTCGAAGCAGCCTATGCTGCTAGGGCTCTGCAGGCGCGCACCGTGATCCCGATGCACTACGGGACCTTCCCCATCCTCACCGGCACGCCCGATGACCTCGCGCGCGAAATGAAACGCCTCGGCGTTGTCTCGCGTATGGAAGCTTTCAAGCCCGGCGAAGAGAAGAGTTTGCGGGATTTATCGTCGATAAAGTAGGGGGGGCCCTTTGAGACAGGGCCGGGCAATAGGCTTAAGCCAGCCGTCGTTACGTTTGTGAGTTGGGGCTGTGCCTTTTCGCGTCATTTATTTTCCATTGCAATTTTTCCGGTGGGTTATTAGAATTCGCCGGATCCTTACGGGATGTTCTGTTGGACGCAATGAGGCGTTCCTGCAGTCAAGCCCACGAAATCGAAAATCACCCTAAGGCACTCCTCTCAATGTGGAGAGGAAAAAGGAGAACTTGCCATGAATCTGCGCCCCCCGAACGCCAACGACGCCACCAGCACCTTTAACCGGTCGAAAAATGTTGTCCCCACAAGCGGCCTATGCTCGCGCTGCGTGGACGGCTGCCGTGGCAACTGCGAGGTCTTTAAGGCCACCTTTCGCGGACGAGAACTGATTTACCCGGGCCCCTTCGGAGAAGTGACCGCCGGAGGAGATAAGAATTATCCCGTCGACTATTCCCACCTCAACATCCAGGGTTACGCTTTAGGCGCACGCGGTCTTCCGCCAGGCGTTAAGGGTAACCCCGACACCGCGCGCTTCCCCATGGTGGACACGACCACCCAATACGGCTGGAAAAAGAAGGTCCGGATGTCCATGCCTATCTTCACGGGGGCCCTGGGATCGACGGACATCGCTCGGAAAAACTGGGACCACTTCGCCGTGGGAGCCGCTCTGTCAGGCGTCACCATCGTCTGTGGGGAAAACGTCTGCGGCATCGATCCGGGTCTGGAGCTGGACAAGAAAAAGAAAATCAAGAAGTCCCCGGAGATGACCCGTCGCATCGAGGCCTACCGCAAATATCACAAGGATGAAGGCGAAATGCTCATCCAAATGAACGTCGAAGACACCAGGCTGGGTGTGGCGGAATACATCATCGAAAAGCATGGCATTAAGACGATTGAGCTTAAATGGGGACAGGGCGCCAAATGTATCGGCGGCGAGATCAAGGTGAATTCCCTCGAGCGCGCCCAGGAGCTCAAGCGCCGCGGCTACATCGTGACGCCGGATCCTGACGAGCCGGTACAGCAGGCTGCTTTTAAGAGCGGTGCTTTGAAGGAATTTGAACGGCACAGCCGCCTTGGCTTTATCGAAGAGGAAGCCTTTTATAAGGAAGTGGAGCGCCTGCGCAAGCTGGGATTCCAGCGTATCACCTTAAAAACCGGCGCCTACGGTTTGCCCGAGCTGGCGATGGCGATCAAATGGGCATCGCGGGCCAAAATTGACCTCCTGACGATCGACGGCGCATCCGGCGGGACCGGCATGAGCCCGTGGCGCATGATGGAAGAGTGGGGAATGCCTTCGATCTACCTCCACTCCGCGGCGGCGGAGTTCGCGCGCGTGCTTCACCACAAAGAAGAGCGAGTCCCGGACTTGGCGTTTGCGGGCGGTTTTAGCTCCGAAGACGGCATTTTCAAGGCGCTGGCTCTGGGAGCGCCGTTCGTCAAGGCGATCTGCATGGGCCGGGCCCTCATGATCCCGGGGATGGTCGGCAAAAACATCGCCCAATGGCTCGAAGAAAAGAGTCTGCCCAAAACAGTCGCGGAGTACGGCACATCGCCCGAGGAAATCTTTGTGTGCTATGAGCGCGTGGCGGATATCGTCGGCCGAGAGGAGATCAAGAAGATCCCGCTCGGGGCGATCGGCATCTACAGCTACGTCGACAAGCTCCGCGTGGGCTTACAGCAAATCATGGCGGGGGCGCGCGCCTTTAACCTAAGCGTGATCAGCCGGCACGACCTGATGTCCCTTTCGGAGGAGTGCGCCAAAGTGACGGGGATCCCGTACCTGATGGAGTGCAGCCGCGAGGAGGCGCTCGCTATCCTCAACAACTAGCCAAAGAGGAGCTTGAGGCGGGACATCTCAGACGCGCGACATCCTTCGAGGAGCAGCAGGGCGGTGCTGATTTCTTAGCGGCATGGCATTCTTATCTGAGTCGAGGAGCGCTTACGCCATTCGTTGGATATCGTCGCGGTTCAGACGAAAAGGGACCCAGTTTTTAAGGCGTTTGGCCTGGAGATGATCATAAAAACCAAACGCCGGGCGGTTGCCCTCCAGGACCAACCATTCCATCCGGCCGCAATCGCGGCGTTGGGCCTCCCTTAAACAATAGCGGAACAGCTCATAGGCCACATGCCGCCCACGGAACTCGGGCAACACAAAAAGGTCATCAATAAAAAGCGTGGGGCGCGCCTCGAAGGTCGAATAGGTCTCAAAGAGGGCCGCATAGCCGATGGCTTTCCCTTCCCAGTCCGCCAAAACAAATTCGACGCGCTTGCGCTCAAAAGCGTCTCGAATGAGCCGCTGCTGGGCCTCTTCGTCCAAGCGCGGCATGTTGTCACAGTCCGCCAAGGCGTCGACCATCGCGAGCACCGCCTTGCGGTCCGCGATCGACGCCGGTCGAAACGATAAACGGGGGTCGACGGGCACGGCCCATTAAATCATTTTTTAAGTTGCGTGATTATCGGCCGTAAAACTTGCCGATCCAATAAAGCGCGGCAACGGAAAGAACGAAGATCGCGGAGAGGAGCGTTGAAAGTTTTGGAAGCCTTCGCGGTCGGTACGCAGCTTGCGGGTTCATGCGGAAAAGATGTGACCTGTGCTTCATTTTCTAGACCATTCTATCTATTTCAGGCCACACGTCAAATTCATCGTGTAGAATGTCGCCTAAAGAGGAGGGACTATGGCGCTGTCTTCTGACAAAAAGACGCTGCAAGAGATTTTTGAAACACTCCAGATCGTGCGCAAGGGCACGGAGGACGATTTCGAGCTCCGTTCCTCATCAGACGGGAAAGTTTGGGGTGTGAAAGTGTGGGACGAACCTTCCCGCCCGACGTATGTCCTCTACGCGGGAGCGGACGCCAAAGAACTGGCGAGCGATGCCGCTGACTACGACCTGGAAGAGGAGGACGACGAGGAAGACGGCGAAGAAGAGGGCGACGAAGAGGGGGAAAAGGACGATGAATAGACGGCGTTCTATTCTTCCCTCTCCCGCTCTTAGGCGGGAGAGAGTCAGGGCGAGGGCACAGACCCCTCTCGCTGATTCTGACTTGCCCTCACCCCAGCCCTCCCGAACACGACTCGGGACCTGCGCGCTATAAGAAATTGTGGAAGCGCGGGTCTCCCACGGAACGTGGGAGAGGGAGTTCAGAACGAACTATTTCGCAGCCGGAGTGGGGGATTTCTCTCCAGTTATCGGGCATTTCGACATGTCGCCTTTGCAGCACCATTTAGAATAGTTACATTTTCCAAAACTGTAACCGATCATCCCGGCAATGAGGAGCAGCACAAGCCCGAGCGCCCACTTACCAGGACAACATTTACCACCCGTGCAGCAACTTCCCTTTCCGTCCGAGCAGCAACCTTCTTGACCCGCGTTTTCTTCCTTTTTATCCATGACGACCTCCTTTAAGGTATTAAAACAATTTTTCCGTAGGCGCCGGACTGCATCACCCGCTCCTGAGCGCGAGCGGCCTGCGCGAGGGGGAATTCCGCTCCCACAACCGGACGCAGTGCGCCATGGGCCAGACCTTCCGCGATCGTATCATGAACGGAGGCCAATTCCGCTTCAGGGACTGTGAGGATGGCCATGCCCCGTATGTCGGCATGGCGGGCCATGGTGTCCCGGGGATCGATCGTCACAGGGCCACGGCTTCCGACGACAATGACGCGGCCGCGCGAAGCGAGGACTTTCAGGTCCTTCCCCAGGTTCTCATTGGCGAGCATTTCGAGAACGATATCGGCGCCCTTGCCGCCCGAGAGCTTCATGACCTCATCAAGATGGCCGGCGGCGTGGTGATCCAGCACATGCTGCGCCCCTTCATGCTTGACCAGGTCGCGCCCTCGATCGGTGCCGGCCGTTCCAATGACCGTGAGCTTAAGCATCCGCGCCACTTGGATGGACGCCACTCCCACTCCGCCGGAGGCCCCGTGGATCAGAACGACCTCTCCGGGAAGCGCTTTGGCTCTGTTGAGAAGCGCAAAGCAAGCGGTGACGTAGGCAGCTCCGACCGCGGCGCCTTGGGCAAATGAAAGCGGCTCGGGTAAAGGATGAACCTGATTTTCCCGGCACAGCACATACTCCGCGTAAGTTCCGCTCAAGGAACCATACACATAGACGCGCGCGCCCGGTTTCCAACGGCTCACGCCAGGCCCTGCGGATTCCACGACGCCCGCGGCATCGAGCCCCGGCGTGAAGGGGAAATCCCGCTGGCCGTAGAGCCCGCCGCGGATGTAGGTATCGACAGGGTTGACGCCAACGGCTTTGACCCGCACCAGGACTTCACCCTGGCCGGGCTGTGGGAGGGGAACGTCCTCGAGCTTCAAGACCTCCGGACCCCCGAATTGATGAACTCGGATAGACTTCATGTTATGGGAAGAGTCCAGCAGACCGCCGAGCGTGCGACGTCTGCTGTGCACTGCTCACAAATGTTAGCAACCGCAGGGTTTATTGGGTCCCATCAGGATCACCCCTTTCTCAGGCCTCATACAGCTCCTTGTCCATCTGCCAGATTAGCACTTCGGCTCCCATCTTGTCATCGGCTACAAGCTTATGTCGGTCCGTACCCATGAGCCTTGCTGTGTCGCCTGAACCGAGAGTGCCGGCTCGATCCAAGGTCACGCTGCCTGTGGCGACATGCAGATGAGCCCATCGCGCTTCCGGGATACGAACGGTCTCTCCCGGCTTTAAGCGCCCAGCCCATAGGACAGCACCCTGTTGACGGATACGGATCGCGGTGTGGTGTCCCTTCCCCGATGCGATGGGGACCAGTCCTCCCTTGTCCAACTGAGGGTTGATATCAAGCTGCTCATAGGAAGGCTCGATGCTTTCGGTGTCGGGAATCACCCACATCTGCACCAAATGCACTTCCTTTTCGCCGCTGGGATTCATTTCCGAATGCCAAATTCCTGTCCCTGCGCTCATACGCTGGGCAAGCCCTGGGTAGATGATCCCTCTGTTTTTTTGAGAATCCTTATGTTCAAGCTCCCCACGGATGACCCACGTCACAATCTCCATATCACGATGCGGATGGGTCTCAAAACCCGTGCCGGGCTTGATCAAGTCCTCATTGCTCACCAGGAGCAAACCGTGATGCGTGTTGGAGGGATCGTAATGGTGGCTAAAACTGAAGGCGTGCCGCGAATCCAACCAACCCGCTTTGGTATGAAAGTGATCCTGTTTGCGCCGTATATCCATTGAGGGGGTCTCCATCACTTTCACCATGCTGCATGTAACAGGGAGGTTGAAATTGAGTTCCCACGCTCATGTAGAATGAGGCAAGAGAAGCAGGCGAGCGCCGTAAGGCGTGAGTGTCAAAACAATGGACAGGAGGAGGATGCGTATGTCGCTTACCCCGTCAACGATGCTGCCGCTGGGAACGACCGCGGTCGATTTCAAGCTTCCGGAGGTTAGATCCGGAAAAATCTATTCGCTCAAGGATTTCGCCAAGAAGAAGGGGCTCTTGGTCATGTTTATCTGCCAGCATTGCCCCTACGTCCAGCACATCAAAGGTGAGCTGGCCAGGCTCGGGAAAGATTACAAGGGCAAAGACCTTGGCATGGTCGGGATCAGCTCCAATGACACCGAACGGTACCCCGATGACGCGCCGGAGGAGCTGGCGAAGTTTGTGAAAGAGTCCGGCATCACCTACCCACTTCTCTATGACGAATCCCAGGACGTGGCCAAGCTCTACACGGCCGCCTGTACGCCTGATATCTTTTTATTTGATAAGGAAAGAACACTGGTGTACCGGGGACAACTCGATGATTCGCGTCCCGGAAACGGCAAGCCGGTCACCGGCAAGGACCTGCGCGCGGCGATCGACGCCGTGCTGAGCGACCAGCCCGTTTCACAGGACCAGCGGCCCGCGACCGGCTGCAACATCAAATGGAAACCGGGCAACGAACCCGACTACTATAAATAGGCAAGCCATCGTCTGGTCAGAAGGGCTGATGGGGCTACGTTCGCTCCGCGGTGATTTCTCCTCCTTCGCCATGGCTACGGAGGACCGCCGTCTCCCTTCGGACAGGCCTCACAACTCCTCGTCCCCCAGGCCCCCTATCTTTAGCGGATGGGGGACTTCGTCAAACAGTTCGGCCTAGGCGTCCTCAGGGATCCGGCTGAAATCACCGAGTCGCTCACCTAGCCCCATCAGCCCTTTTGACCATTTGTTATTCACTCGCGCCAGCCGAGTGGTGGGCTAGCGAGTGACTTGGAGGCTTGAGTCCCGAAGACGGAGATGATTCTCCGAGTACTGTTCGCCCCGCTTCCTCATGAATTACTAGAAGGCCGGGGCTGTCCCGACTATACCCGCGCCTCCGGCGCTTATAAAGTGGGCGGGACGACGAAGCCCCCCGTCCTCTTAAGATGGGGGGTCCGGGGGGCGAGGAGTTGTACGAGGAATCGGAGCCGGAGGGACGTGATCGCCAGACGTCTGGCGATACAAGCCGACGGAACGAGCAGCCCACCACTCGGTTGGCGCGGGATGGTTCAGCGGTAGTGGAGGGTGACTTCTACTTCAAAGCGGGTGGAGCAGGAGGGGTGGGGGCCTTCCTCATCGGGATGGCCTTCCTGGCCCGTGCAGAAGCACGTACCGATAAACTCCCCCTGGCGGTTGGCCACCATCTCGCGCAGCACTTGTCCCAACGAGAAGCCACCCTCAAAGCAAGCAGGGTTGTTGCACTCCACATGCTCCCGCACGCCGTCCCGGTGAATGATCCGCAGCTCAAAAGGTTCCGCGTTCAGACCATTTTCCTGGACCTCAATCGAGAGCTTGGAAACAACATCGAGCGTCCCATCGATGGCGACGAGATTTCTTCGGGGCGCCCGCTTTCGCGAATGAGCGCTGGGGTTCGACATGCCTTTATCATACTGGTTTAACAGGTAGAATATCACAGAGTGGATTATCGAATCGCCAAAGACTGGGCCTCCCGAAATCGCAACGTCCTCTTCTTTGTGGGCGGGTTCCTTTTTGACGTTTTCACATTGGTCCGAATTGACTCCCTTCTTGATCTGATCTACCAGAGCACCTACTTAGGTCTGATCACGCTCATCCTGGTCCGCCAATTCCGCTATGAATTGGGGATATGGCGCCCGACCGGCTGGGTGGCACGCCTCTGGCACTTCGAAACAGAAGCCATTCACTTCTGTTACGGAGGACTCCTGAGCGCTTATGTGATCCTCTATTTCAAAAGCACGACCGGGCCGCGTTCCATGGTGTTTCTGCTCCTCGTGCTTCTCCTGATGTTTGCGAACGAAATGCCGCAGGTGAAGGCCGCCGGTTCCAAGATGCGCCTGGGGCTTCACGCGTTTTGCTTGGTGTCCTATCTCAACTACCTCATCCCCATCCTCGTAGGGCGGATGGGTGGGTGGACCTTTGCGCTCGCGGTCCTTCTCACAGGGCTGTGCTCCTATTATCTCGTGCGGCACCTGGCGCGGTTGACCCGAATTGTCGAGATAAGACGTCACCCCGGTGAAAACCGGGGTCCAGAAACAAGCGAACCGTGGATCCCGGGTCTCCAAGCAGCCGGCGACCCGGCCCGCCGGGAGTTTGGAGGGCCGGCTTCCGCCGGGATGACGACACAAGACCCGGTCGTTTCCGAGCGTGCCACTGCTATCGCCTTAGGGTGGCCTCCGGCTGTGCTTTTGCTGCTTGTGATCGCGCTCTATGTGTTGAAGTGGATCCCTCCTGTGCCATTGTCCATGCAGTATGGAGGGATCTATCATCAGGTGAGCCGAGAAGGAGACCGCTACAAGCTCGCCTCGCCCAAGCCGCCTTGGTACCGCTTCTGGCAACACGACAGTCGCATCTTTCTCGCGCGACCGGGGGACGCCATTTTCTGTTTTGTGCGCGTGTTTGCGCCTCGTCGGTTCACGCATCGGATCTTTTTGGTCTGGGAGAAGGAGGATCGGGAGAACAACACGTTTATCACGACGGACCGCTTCCCTCTTCCCATCGTGGGGGGCCGGGGGGAAGGTTACCGTGGTTATGGCGCGAAATCGAGGTACGAACCGGGGCGGTGGCGGGTGCTCATTGAAACAGAAGATGGCCGCACGATTGGTTCGGTGCGTTTTCGTGTGGAACCGGATTCCAAGACCTCCGAGCGAGCGTGGCGATCGCGCTCTATGTAACCTATCTTAAGGTGTGGTGCCGGGCGTGAGCTCAGAGGGCAGCGGCAAAGGGACTCCCTCGATCGTGATGTTGGTGAGTGAGATTTTGGTCCCGATGAAGCTGGCACGATAGAGTTTTCTCGCCGCTTCGCTTTCTAATCCTAAACACGCGTGCTGAAACCGTTCGTGGTCTTCCGCATTCACAGGGGCCCCATGCAGAATGAGGGCACTGTTGGTAAACATCACAAATTCCCCCAGAGCTTTAGACCGCAGGGAAGTGCCCACTTGCGGCGGTACCCATTGCAGAAAACCCTCAATCTGTTCGGACATGCCTCGCTCTGGATGCGCGAAGCGTTCCTTGGACGTGATCCGGACCACGCCCGGAAGCGTCACGGGTGCGCCGGCATACGCTTTGAGGGGAACATAGGACAACAAGTAGCTTTGCAGGGGCTGTTCGGCACGCATCAAGAAGACACGCTGAAGGGAAGGGTTCACAAACAGGCTCGTGGTGATAATTTCCAGCTGCTTCTCCAGGAGCCGGCGTTCTTCTTGAAGCGACAATCCGGACTCAAAGAGTGATTTTTGTGATTGCGCGTTCCCGCTCAGTCCCGCTTTGAGCTGCTCCAGATCGAGCGTCTTGAGGGTATCATGGGCGCTCACGCGCTCACGCGCAGCAATGCTTTGCTCGAGCGTAACGCGAAGATCGTCCTGGAGGGCCTTTTCACGAAGCATGATCTCGTGCAGGGTCCACGGGGCGATGAAAAGCGCGATGAGGATCCCCACCGCCACAAGCATGACCCAAAGCGGGCGGGCCTGGCCCAGCAGTTTCGATAAAATTTGATCGGAGCTCATCAGTAGATGTACACCTTCGTCCACTTGGGTGCGATTTCATAGAGGCGCTCGAGGTCCTGGGCCCCGAGACGTACGCAACCATGAGAGACCGGACGTCCCAACGCGGACTCATCCTTCGTGCCGTGAATGAGATAGCCATCTCCGAGATTAAGCACATAGCCTCCCAATTCGCCCTCCGCTTGACGGCTCGCATCTCCGGGAGGGGGAATCGGTTTTTTCTCTTCGACAAACGCCCAGTCAGGCTTAATCCATAAAGGGTTTTCGATCTTCTCGCGTATCTCAAATTGCCCGCGGGGCGTCACAAACTCCCAGCGGCGTCCCGTGAGCATATCCGTGAGGATGCCGCCTCGGCCCACGGAACAGTCCGCTTCCCAGAGGAGGACCAGGCCCTGTTTCACATAAAGTTTATTGGCGCGGGTATCCACCAGAACATGCAGGTCATTTTTGACTTTGCGGCCGACTTTGTAGCGCAGGGCCTCGACTTCGTCCGACATCGCGCGCTGCGTGCGAACGAAACTCTTGCTCTCAGGCAATAAACTGACAAGCCCTCTTAAAAACTCTGTTTGTTGGTCGGCCTCCTGGATACGGCGTGTCGCGTTCTCAAGGGTGAGGGATTCTTGAGCGATTTGCGTGACGAGCGCCTGGGTCTCTTGGAGGGCATCGGCAGACTTCACGAATGCGGAGCGGACGCGGACAACCCCCACCCCAAAGGCCACCACCCAGAAAAAAGAGGCGGTTGCCTGCAGGGCCTTCTTGGCGGAGTCCGTCATGAATTGGTGTCGTATTCCTCGCGGTAGATTTTAACGAAGGACAAAAAGCCGGCCATCAGGAGGGGGCCGAGGATAAAGCCGAGAAACCCATAGAGTTTGACGCCCCCGACAATGCTGAAGAAAATCAGGATAATGGGCATCCTCGCGCGCGAGCCAATGAGAATGGGTTTAAGAAAATTATCCACGACCCCCACCACGCCGAGCGCCCAGACAAGAAGAAAGAAACCCCACCCGACATTCTCCCGCATCACCGACAGAGCGACGGGAATGGTGACGAGGATAGAAGCCCCCAGCATCGCCGCAAGGCTCGTGGTGATCCCCAACACCACGGGAAGCTTCACGCCGGCGATCAGAAAGCCGATGATGGCGAGCGCCCCTTGAGCGGTCGCGGTCAAAAATGAACCCACAACGACAGCTCGGAAGGTCTCATAGACTCGTTGGGCGACAATTTGTTTATGGGAAGCCCGCATCGGAATGAGGGAAATCGCCCACTGCAGCAGGCGCTCCCCATCGAGGAAGGCGAAGAAGAGCGCGATGGAAAGGATCAAGATATTGAGCAGCGTCACCGCGATGTTGCGAAGCGCCTGTGAAGCCCAAAAGGTGACCTTCGTTCCCACCGTGCGGGCATTGTCCAAGAGGACCTCTCTAAAATCAACATTCATATGCGTGAAGATATTGGACAAAAACCCAACAGCGCGTTGAAGAATGGAAGGGAGACGCGCCTCGAGTGTCGGCCAGTCGCGCGCCCGGAGCTCATCCAAGAACCTTTTGATGACCGGCGCCAGGTCCGAGGCTTCACGGATAAAGAACCATGTGATCCCCACCAGAGGAAGCACGCCCAAGAGCAGCACGCCGAGGGTGCTCAGGAGCGAGGCGGCGGTCCGGTTACGAAGCTTTCTGACGATTCGCACGTGAAGGGGATAAAAGATCAAGGCCAGCATCGCAGCACCCAACATGGCGGTCAAGAAAGGCCGCGCCAGAAGAAAGAGCTGGTATAAGATCAAAGCAAAAGCACTAAAGAAGAAAATGCGAATGAGGACGTCGCGTGTGAGCGGTTGTTGGTTCATGAATTCTTTCTGCTTAGGACAGCTTCTCCGTTAAGACTTTGTTCGACTGCGCTTGACGGTATTGTTTGATCTTCTTCTTGAGCTCAGGCCGTGAAAGCGAGAGGATCGACACCGCCAAGAGAGCGGCGTTCGTCGCTCCTGCTTTGCCGATCGCCAAAGTTCCCACGGGAATACCAGCAGGCATTTGGACGGTGGAGAGCAAGGAGTCCAGGCCATTCAAAGCGCTCGTCATGGGCACGCCCAGCACGGGAAGGGCCGTATGCGCCGCGCAAACGCCGGCCAAGTGCGCCGCGCCGCCTGCCGCCGCGATCACGACCTCGACGCCTCGACCTTCCGCTTTCGTGATATACTCCGCCGTTTCTTTGGGGGTCCGGTGTGCGGAAAGCACCCGGCTTTCATGCGGCACCTTGAACTCATTCAGTGTCACGCAGGCATGCTGCATCGTCTCCCAATCGGATTTGCTGCCCATTAAGACTATGACCAAGGGTTTGGACATAACGGATCCTTTCTGTTGCTTTCCTTAGAGGCGGTTCCAGAAACCCCTTCTCCCGTCCGCAGGATGGGAGAAGGTCGGGATGAGGGCACGCTCAAGCCTTTGCCCTCACCCGAGGCTACGCCTCGCCCTCTCCCGTCTCACGCCGGGAGAGGGGGGTGTTTTTCGGATAGGCTGTTCTATTATCCCGTATTTCGCATGCCGTTGGCGACCCCATTGATGGATAAAAGAACGGCATGCTTCAAATCATCCCGCGTCCGACCGGAAGCCCGCCAGGCCTGGAGAAGGCTGATCTGGAAATAGCTGAGCGCGTCAACGTAAGGGTTGCGCCGCTTGATCGAGCTCTGCAGCGTCGGATTGGACTGCAGCGTCGCCTTTTCTCCGGTGATCGAGAGAATGCCCTCGACCAGCCACCGGTGCTCCCCTTCGATGCGCGAGAAGATCCTCTCACGCATGCTCTTGTCCTCCACCAGCTCCGCGTAGCGCCGGGCGATATGCATGTCGGCCTTTTGCGCGCTCATGGCCATAAAATCGACTTGGGACTTGAAAAAAGGCCAGTCCCGGTACATCTGCCGGAGGACCGAGAGGCGATGGCCATGGGAGGAAGGGCGGCTGGAACCGTGTTTCTTCTCATTCTTCACTCCTCTGCCCTCCAGCCAGAACTTCAGGGCGGTGCCGAACCCGTACCAACCCGGCAGCGTATAGCGGGACTGGGTCCAGGAAAAGACCCAGGGAATGGCGCGCAGGTCCTCGATGCGCGTGGAATCTGCCACGCGGCGCGCGGGGCGCGAGCCGATATTCAGTTCCTGGATCTCACGGATGGGTGTGCACTCGTCAAAAAAGGTCTCAAAATCCGGATCATCGTACACAAGGCCCCGGTAAGCCTTAAAGGAAAGCTGTGAAAGATCTTCCGCGGCTTTGACCCAGGCTCCCTCCAGCGCCAAGGGCTCCGTCAGCAAATCACTTTCGATCATGGCCGAAAGAATGAGCTCAAGGTTTCGATCAGCGAGATAGGGGTTGCCGTACTTGTTATGGATCATCTCCCCCTGCTCGGTCATTTTGATCATGCCCTGCACCGTTTCGAGAGGCTGAGCCAGAATCGCCTGATTGAGCGGACCACCGCCGCGGCCGATCGCGCCGCCCCGACCATGGAAGAGCACCTGGCGAACGCCGTGGCGCTTGGCGGCCTCGGTGAGTTCCAGCTGCGCTTTATAGAGCTCCCAGCCCGAGGTGAAGAAGCCGCCGTCTTTGTTGGAATCGGAATAGCCCACCATAATTTCTTGGACATTGCCGCGCTCTTTAAGATGCCGGCGGTAGACAGGATGTTCGTAGAGCTCGGACATCACCTCATCGGAATGTCTCAAATCCGCGATGCTCTCAAAAAGCGGCACGATGTCCACGCGTCCGCCCAGGCCTTCTTTTTGAAGCAAAGCGAGGAGCTCCAGAACATCATCCTTCTCATGGGCCAAGCTGATCACGTAGGCCGTGAGGCTTTTCGGGTCAACCTCGTCCTGAATCTTCCTGATGGCGCGGATCGTTTGAAGAACTTCCTTGGTATCGGCGCTCAGGGTACCCGATCGTTTAGCGATGGAAGCGGCATGGATGGCCAGCGAATTCTCCCGGATGTCAAGCGAAACCAGATGAAATCCGAAGATCCTGATCTGGCGGCAGAGAAACGCCACGTCTCCCGCCAAGGCCGAACGAGCGTGACGGAGGGCGTCCTCGATCAGCTCGGCGTCCCTGAGGAAGGACCTGGCGTTGGGGTACCCCTTGCCTCCCGCGATCATCATCCCCAACTTGTGCTTCATAAAGGAAAGCTTCTGGCGATAAGGTTCATTCATAAAGCGCCCTTCGAGGGTCTTCGCGTGTCTGCTCAAGCGCTCGACGTCCCGCTTGAGGGATGCCATCAGACTCGGCAGGGGCGGCGCGAGCTCCGAGGAGAGGCTGCAGCGGCCAATCAGCTCATCCACGGCCGAAAAATATTTGCGCAGAACGAGCTGCCGGGACATCTCCGCGACTTTCCGCGTGATCGAGTGGGTCACGAAGGGATTGGCGTCGCGGTCCGCGCCCATCCAGGAGCCGACATGCAGGACGTCTCCGACGCGGAGCTTTCGTCCATAGACCTGATTCAAATGGTATTCGAGCTTCTCCAGCGTCCGGGGGACGCGCTCAAAGAGCATCTGGTCGAGATAAAAAAGACCGTTTTCCGCCTCGTCGAGCGGGGTGACCTTCCGGCGGCGGATGCTTTCCGTTTGCCAGAGCGCGTCCACTTCGCCGCGCACCTGCGCGACAAAGGCCTCCTCTTCCAGAGGCGTGGCGCGCGCGCGCTCATGATCGATCATGAAGACCGCGATGCGCAGGAGTTTGGTCAAAATGGTCTGGCGCTGGGCCTCCGTGGGGTGCGCGGTGAGGACGATTTCGATCGACATGCGCTCAAGGCTTTTCTGGATTTCCGGAGGGGTGACGCCGCGAGCGCCAAGCTTGAGCACCACCTCCTCCAACGACCCTTTCTGGGGCGCGTGGTTGGGCAGGCTCTCATAATGGCGCTTGCGTCGGACACGATGGACCTCTTCGGCGAGATTGACCAGCTGGAAATACAGCGCGAAGGCGCGAATGATCTGGGTGGAGGTCGAAAGATCTTGGGCGCGGATGTAATGCAGCAGCTTTTTCTCCGCGGCGGGACTGTATTTTCGGCGCAGGGCAAGCGTGGCACGGCGGACATGCGCCACCGCCTTGTAGACCGGCTCGCCGGCATGCGTGAGGATCGCTTCACCCAGGAGGCGGGCCAGGAAATCGATATCACGCCGCAGGGGGGCGAGTTTGTCGGATGAAGAGGACCGAGACAAGCTCATCACCGTGCCACTTCTTTTTGGCGCTCGAGGTGCACGAGGAGCAGGCTGATGTCGGAGGGGGTCACCCCCGGGATGCGGCTCGCCTGGCCAATCGAGGCAGGCCGAATGTGATTCATCTTTTGCCGTGTTTCGGTCAGAAGCCCGGTGACGCGGTCGAAATCAAATTCAGGAGGGATGCGCCGACGTTCCATGCGGGCGAACCGCTGGATCTCGGACTGCTGGCGGCGCAGGTAACCGTCATATTTGATCTGTATTTCAACTTGCTGACGGACCTTTTCCGGTGTCCAGGGGTAGAGCCTATCCCCTCTCCCGGCGTGAGACGGGAGAGGGCGAGGCGTAGCCTCGGGTGAGGGCAAAGTCTTGGGCGTGCCCTCATCCCGACCTTCTCCCGACACAAGGTCGGGAGAAGGAGTTTCAATCCACTTCATCGGCAGGGCCTCTCCCTGTCGGAGCCGTTTGGCCAGGGTGTCCTGGGTCCCCGCTTTGCGGGTACGCTCCAAATGCTGAAGGTTTCTTTCCACTAGAGCTTTGTAATTCGAGAAGGCCCTGTAGGTCTCGTCCTGAAGGAGTCCCAGCCGATAACCGTAATCCATGAGCCGAAGGTCCGCGTTATCGGTGCGCAGATGAAGGCGATATTCCGAGCGGGACGTGAACATGCGGTAGGGCTCATCCACGCCTTTGGTCACCAGGTCATCGATGAGAACCCCAAGATAGGCTTCGTCTCTCTTTAAGACCAGCGGTTCTTCGCCGCGAACCTTAAGGACCGCGTTGACGCCGGCCAGGAAACCCTGCCCGGCGGCCTCCTCGTAGCCCGTCGTTCCGTTGATCTGCCCGGCGAAATAGAGGCACTCGACCTTCTTGGTCTCCAGCGTGCTCTTGAGCTGTGTGGGGGGACAATAGTCATATTCGACCGCATATCCCGGCCGCATCAACTCGGCGCGCTCAAGGCCCGGGATCGAATGGACAATACGAATCTGCACGTCCTCCGGCAGGCTTGTGGAGATTCCGTTCACATAGATCTCTTCCGTGTGGTAGCCTTCAGGCTCAAGAAAGATGTGGTGCCGGGTCTTCTCCGGGAATTTGACAACCTTGTCCTCAATGGACGGGCAATAGCGGGGGCCCTTGGACTTGATCACGCCCGAGTACAGCGGAGAGCGGTCCAGGTTCTCCCGGATGATGCGGTGCGTTTCCTCCCGGGTGTGGGTGATCCAGCAGGGGAGCTGCTCCTGCGTGAGACGCTCCGTAAAATGGGAAAAAGGGACGGGAGGCTCATCTCCCGGCTGTTTCTCGCATACAGAAAAGTCGATGCTTCGCGCGTTCAAGCGAGGCGGTGTGCCGGTCTTGAGACGTCCCATCTCAAAGCCGAGTTCCAAGAGCGACCCGGACAGATGCTGCGCTGCATGTTCCCCGGCGCGGCCGCCCAGGTGCTGGGTCAGCCCCACATGCATCAGCCCGCGCAGGAACGTGCCCGTCGTCAGAATGACCGCTTTCCCATGATAGACGGTGCCCGTCTTGACCTCGACCCCCACCGCTCGTCCGTGCTCCGTGAGGACGCGGACCGTCTCCCCTTGCTTGAGGTCGAGGCCCGGCTGGCGCTCCAGCACGTGCTTCATCGAGAACTGGTAGAGCTTCTTGTCGCACTGGGCGCGCGGCGACTGCACCGCCGGGCCGCGCGCGGAATTGAGCATCCGGAACTGCAAACCGGAGCGGTCCGTGTTCTTCGCCATCTCGCCGCCCAGAGCGTCAAGCTCTCGAACGATTTGCCCTTTGGCCAGTCCCCCAATGGACGGGTTGCAGGACATCTGCGCCACCGTGTCCAGATTCATGGTCACAAGCAGCGTCGCGTGGCCCATCCGCGAAGCCGCCAGGGCCGCTTCGCATCCTGCGTGGCCGGCCCCCACAACAATCACGTCATAGGTTTTGCTGTAGACGTACATTTAAGATTCGCTATTCTGAAAATAATCGATGATGCCTTCTGCGACGGCCATCGCCATATGGGCCTGGTACGTTTCCTGGGCGAGGTCCTTGCCTTCTTGAGGATGGGACATGACGCCCAGTTCCACGAGCACCGCGGGCATTCGCGCAGAGATGCTCACAAAGCTCCGGCGCTTCAGGCCGTTATTGCGATGCCCCACCAAGGCTTTCGCCAAAGAATCGTGGATGCGCGCGGCCAGCGCCCGACTGCCCCATCGGTAATAAAAAGTCGTGAAGCCCTTGAATCGTTTATCCCTGTTCCAATCGCAATGAAGGCGGACATAGGCGTCCGCGTCCACAAGGTTCGCCAGGACCGCGCGTCCGCGGTTGTCGGCTTGCGGAGAATATCCGTATCGCCAAGGGTTCATCTTCGTGCGCGTCAAGAAGACCTTGGCCCCTTGGGCCTCGAGGAGCGGCGCCACGGTTTCAGCGACCTGGAGGGTGACGTCTCGTTCGAACGCGCCACGACGGGCCTGTGACCCGGGATTAATGATCTTACCGGCATCGTTTTTGACCGCATGTCCAGGGTCAAGGACGATCACCTTGCCTTCCAATAACCGAGGAGAGGTGCCCAGAACAGGAGAGAGTGAAAGCATCCCTCCCAGAAGGGCCAGGACAAAGGGGGCTGGACGGACCAACACTTATTTCAGCAAGTAGACGTGGTCCCCGCATCGGGCCCGATCGATGACCTTGATGCCGATGCTGTCTTTCGCACGGGCTTTCTCGACGGCGGCATGGTCAATCTGCATGGAGTCGACGGGTTGCTCAAAATTCGTCGTGTGGCCCAGCACTTGGATCTTCCGGCCAACGGCGAGCGGGGCTTTGAGCGTCAGGGCGATCACGCCGATCTTAGCGAAATAATCCTCCACATAGCCCACGAGAACGCTCTTCGGCGGGGCGATCACGCCCGGTTTGGGCGTCGAGCCAGCTTTCGCGGGAGTCCGGCGTGAGGGTGATTTTTTAGCTTTTGCTTTGGCCGCCTTCGTCTTCGATGGGACGGGCTTTTTCGCTTTGGCTTTCCTAGGGGCTTTGGACTTCGCTTTGGCTTTCGCCGCTTTCTTTTTCATACCGGCCTCCTTCCATCTTAGAGATGAGCCACGAGAGAGGAGGGACGGGAACAGCCTCATCTCTCATCGCTCGTCCCTCGTCCCTGCACAGGAATGTTACTTATTCTCAGACGGCCCGTCCACCCGCGAACATTCTAAGCGAAGCATGAAGTCTTCAGGAGTCCTTGCTGTGGGGGAGGGGGGCCGCTCACTCCGGCGCTCCCGGACACCCCGGCTGGGTGCTTCGCGCAGCCTCCGGAACTCGCCTCCTCCCTGTACATCAGAGGTCGAGGCTCAACCATCCTCGGCTGGACGCGCTCACCACCCAGCCGCCGTCCACGAGTCGTTCGCCGCCTCCCTCCCCCACAGCAAGGGCCCCCAAAGATTTCAGGCTTCGGCGCTGCGAACTTCACATGCGTACACCGCGAGGCAGGGTCCTACTGCAAAGTCTGGGCCCTTTGGCCCAGCATTTTTAGCCCTCCGCCCCATAGAACCTCTGGCGCTAAACCCTTAATATTGTAGGGTCAGGCGGCCCGTCGGGAAGGCGAGGGATCTCGTGTCCCGTCTTCGGGCCGTCTCGTCGGCTATGCCCAATACCCTCAGGCGTTTGATTTCGCTCCTTTTGATTCCCGGCCTGCTCATCGAGCCGGCGACGGCTTCCGTCCTTTCTTGTCCTCCCGCCACAAGCAGGGTTTCGCTGATGACTCGAATGGACGCGGCGCGCCTGGATCAGGAGGCCCTCGCCGCGCTGGCCGTCCCCTTCACGCACGGCATCGCCAGCGGGCAGCACATGCGCCAGTGGGTGGAGGGATGGCGACAAGCAAACCGGACTCGAGCGGCCTCGCGGGTTGCCGCACAAACACTCTTGGCTTCGTCGAATCAAGACCTTCCGAACGCCGACCGGCTGCTGGGCGCATCCGTCCTGATTGTCTTGCTGGCGATGGTCTTACCGCTGGTTTGGCCGCATCTGTCGGACTTCTCGGGGAGTTCGCTGACGCATCCGGCGGCCTTATGGGTCAGCGGGCTGGCTGAGCGATGGAATCCGGAGGCGCTGTGGGCGGCCGCGCCGACAGCGCTCGGCATCGCAGGCGTGATCGCCGCGGTTTTCCTTCCACCAAAAGACGAAGCCGCCGCTCGTGCCGAAGCCAAGGAACTCCAATTCTTGTATGACATTTCCGGGGATATCAAATCCCTCGCTGAGCATGGAATTCCCCCGGCCACGATGGAGTTGCTTTTCAAGGCCAGGAAAGCTGCCGATGAGGGGTATCCGAACCCATTCCGCAGCTTCCATGACTTGAATCAATATTTCTTATTGGAATTTCCAGACACGGCCAGTCCGCTGACTATTGGGCTTCTAGAGACTTTCCGCGAAGCAGGGCAACCGAAGGCGGGAGTCTTAACGCCTCCAGCCGTCATGAAGAGGCCAGGAAAGCCCCTCACAGCAGATCAACCGAAACAAAGGGAGGCCCGGCGGTTGGAACTGGCCGCCCTGTTCGGCGCAATGGAGGAAATGGGCATTTCCATACCCTATTTGGGGGCCATAGCAGGTCTTAAGAAATTGTCCGATCGTAAAGATACTATTACCGAAGAACAACTGGACCGTTTGCGACGAATTGTGGAAGTTATTTCCAGAAATCAGAAGGGGATCCGTGCGTATCTTGCAAGGAAGCATCAGGTTGCGCTAGCAAGCGCGGTGGCGGCACGTAAGACTCATAGGGCCTCGCGGGACGATCAGAAAGCCAAGCTCAAAGAGCTCGTGACTTCGGCGAATCGGGGTGCTTACATCGTGCCGGATTACATTTTGAACGCATTCATGCAGGACCCCCGGACTCACGAGTGGAGAGAATTTTGGTCTTGGCTCCTAAAACACAGAGAGGATTCCAACACCCACGCGCTCCTCTTGGACGGCCTGTTCACACCGGAGGGGAATACCAACCGTGCGTTTACTGTTAAGCTTCTAAGGTCGATTCCAGGCCCCCAACCCCGGGCCATCCAGGCGCTATCTCTTCCCATCTCCAACAACAGAGAAGTTGTGGTCTTGCAGCCGGGCGACAAAATCATCATCAAACTGAGTCCATCGTCGAATCGAGGCCTTTCGAATGCCGTCCTGCTGCTGGGCGCATCCGTCCTGATTGTCTTGCTGGCGATGGTCTTACCGCTGGTTTGGCCGCATCTGTCGGACTTCTCGGGGAGTTCGCTGACGCATCCGGCGGCCTTATGGGTCAGCGGGCTGGCTGAGCGATGGAATCCGGAGGCGCTGTGGGCGGCCGCGCCGACAGCGCTCGGCATCGCAGGCGTGATCGCCGCGGTTTTCCTTCCACCAAAAGACGAAGCCGCCGCTCGTGCCGAAGCCAAGGAACTCCAATTCTTGTATGACATTTCCGGGGATATCCAATCCCTCATTAATTATGGAATTCCACTTGCCACACGGGAGACGCTGCTCTCCGCCAGGAGAGCTGCCGACGCAGGAGGGGCGAACCCATTCCAGAGCTTCGAGGACTTGAAGCAATATTTCTCAATGGAATCTCCAGCCATGGGCGGTCTGCTGATTAAAAGGCTTCGAATAAGACTCTCGACAAAAGAACGGCCGCATGGAGATCCGAAGTCAAGAGTCTTAACGCCTCCAGCCGTCAAGGAGGGGCGAGGGCACCGCCTCACAGCAGATGAAAAGCAACAAAGGGAGGCCCGGCGGTCGAAACTGCTCGAACTGTTAAAAGCAATGAGGAATATGAAAATTCCCATACGCTATTTGGAGGAGCAATCGGGCATAGGGGATTTGTCCGAACGTCTACGTGATAAAGATATTTCCCCAAAGGACCTGGCCCATCTGCGACGAGTCATCCAAGGTATTTCCAGAAAGCAGAAGAAGATCCGTGCGGATCTTGCAAGGAAGCGTCGGGCGGCGCTGGCGATCGCGGGGGCGGCACAGACGTCTCTTGCGGCCTCGCGGAACAAACGGCGAGCCGAGTTCAAAAAGCGTGTGAAATCGGCGGATCAGGGCGCTTCCATCGTGCCGGATAAACTTTTGCGCGAATTCATGAAGGGCGACCAGCCTCTCCGGTGGAGAGAATTTTGGCCTTGGCTCCATGATCACAGAGAGGTTTCCGAAACTCACGCGCTCCTCTTGGACGGCCTGTTCAAACTGCAGGGAAATGTGAACCCCTCGTTCGTGGTCTACCTGCAACGTCCGTCACCCGGCGCTGCCCCCCATTCAGATAATGGACAGATGATTCCGGTTAGAGATCAAACGGTCTTGAGAAAGGGTGATCAACTCGTCATTCAATTGAAGAAACCTCCGTCCAAGCCGGCGTCGCCAAAAGGCAAGGAGGAACCGACGACAGCGCCGACGCCGCGCACGCCCACCCAGGGCCAGCACAGCCTGCTGGGCGATGGGTTTACCGAAGCCCAGCAGGAGGGTTTTGGGAAGCGCCAGATTAACTTGGGCCGTGTCGCCACAAGAACACAATTGTCAGATGCCGCTCGCCTGATTGATCAGTGGATCGATCAACAAGATTTCACGACCCAAATCCTTTTTGAGCAGCTGCCCGAGCTGATCGATCCGTTAAGAAGATTGGCCGACTTGTTGAGGTCCGATCCATCAGAGCTCTTGATCGACGGAAAGCGGTATCAGTTTGAAGTCCTTGTTTTCCCTTCCGACCTCCTGTTTGAGGAGAATGAGACACGGGTTGAGGCGTTTTGTTGGAAATCGGAACCGGACGCGCCCAGCGAAACAGGGACGATCCGACTGTTCATCCACGACAACGGTCTCGCCGGTTTGATCCATGAAGGGCTGGAGCATCTGGTCCTACCTCAGATGACGGACATCCCGGTTGGCCAGCATCACCTGCTGGCTTTGTACGGAGAATCCCTTGCTTCCGCGGTCGCGGTCAGATTGCCTGATTCAAACAGGGTGGCGATTCTTCCGGAGCGCCTCTTTCGAGAAATAGAGAAAATGACGCCCGATGGAAAAAAGGTCCTCTTCGAGGGGACGGATGACGCGGACGCACGAAACGTCAACCGGTTTTGGCCTTCTGACGATCGAGCGTCGAGATTGCTGTCGTTTTCCAGACGGGTCACCCTGGCCGTTGAAAGGGTCAGCTCGGGGTCCTTTGAGCTTGTCCACGCTCCGAGCTTTCTCACGGATCTCTTGGAGCAGAACCGACTGATCCTCGGATTGGAATCGGGGCCGCAGGGGGCCGCCGTTCCCGTAAGGCGCTCCATGCACTCCCAGGATGTTGACCATATTCCGAAGGATTTGGCGTTGAGGGCAGCGGGTGCAGGATATCTTGGGATGGGTCCTCATAAGAGGTTGTATTGGGCGAAGGGTATTTGCCTGGCGCGTCTAGGCGCTCCAACGCGTCAAGCGCCGCCCGGCGAAAACGTCGATCCCGTCATGGTTCATTTCGGAAATAATATCCGGATCGACACGCGAGGATTTCGTTTCAGGCTCTATCAGCGTGGAGGCCGGCTGTGGTTTGTCGAAGGCACATCGCCTGTGAAGGTTGAGTTTGACCAGGTCGTCAGCATCGGGTCGTCCGGTGCGGACGATAACGTTGACGGGGATCGAGATCTCCCGTCGATGCACTTTCAATTCAAGGTGTCTAAGGTCCCCGAGGGTGGATTTCGAATCACCTTCACGCAGCTGCCTCCGGACGGCATTGACGTGGAGTGGGACACCCTGCCGGAGGCTGGACAAGGAAGCTGGACAAGCACCACCTTCAGCGCCTTGCCGCTGCTGCTTCTCAATTCCTTCTTGATGAAGAACTTCGCCAGCTTTCTCTATCGAAGCGTGGAGGCGGCCCATCCAGCGAGCCTCGGCTCGTATGGCGAACGGATAGACCTCTTGGGCGGATCCATTCTTCTCCAGGCTGGTCCCGGGCCGATCCTCATCTCGGCGATCAGCGCCGTGGCCATGTATGGGTTGTTCCGGTTTCTCCGGAGGCCTCAGGCGAGCGCGTCTGGCGCCTTGCCCCATCCCGGCCTCTTGCAGGCTGCCTAAGCGCGGCCATTCCTCCTCCATTCGCCATTGCCAAAATGAGCCATGCCGTATAGGATTGGGCCATGGCGACCGATCGCGTCCGGGGTTGGTGGCGGAGAGCCCCCATCGGCCTATCCTTTTTTCTTGTCCCTTTTCTTCTGGCGGGCCTGGCGGCGGTCGTGATAGGCATAGGCCTGGCGGTGAAGGGACAGTGGCCGCAGGGGCTGGCCCTTGCGGCTTTCGGCGTCGTCTTCCTCGCCTTTCCGTGCGGGTTGGCGGCGCTTCTCCTCTACAGCCGGCGCGAGGAGCGCCGGCGCGCTGAACAGCGCGCCGCCAACCCCGGCCGCCCCTGGCTGTGGCGGGATGACTTTGCCCGCGGCGTGCTTCCGGCCAAAGGAGAAGCCGGCCTGTTGTTCATCACGGGGTTTTCCCTCTTCTGGAATGCGGCCGCACTGGCGGGAGCCGTTCTGGCGGTCCGGGAGTATGCGCAAAAGGGCGACTGGCGGATTTTGCTCATTCTTATTTTTCCGCTCTTTGGCGCGGGGCTGCTGTATTGGGCGCTCGCGCAGACGCTGCGCTGGCTCCGGTTCCGCCGGTGCGTCTTTCACATGAGCGCGGCGCCCGCGGCCATCGGCGGCAGCCTCAAGGGCGTGGTGCTGATCCCGCCGCGGCTTGACCCGGCAGCCGGCTTTGAAGTGAAACTTTCCTGCCTGCGGCGCACGCACGGCTCCGACGATACGCAAGAGCACATCCTCTGGGAAGCGGGCGCGCGCGTGCCCGGCCCCGTCCCTTCTTATCCGGAGGCGCTCACGGCTGTTCCCGTGTCGATCCCCATTCCGCCGGAGTGCGAGCCCTGGAATGACGAGTCGGCGGACCGCCAGGTGATCTGGCGGCTGCGGGTGTCGGCGGCCGTGCCGGGCGCCGATCTCAACCTGATCTTTGAGGTGCCGGTCTTCCGGACCCTGCCGGAAGACCCGAGCCAGCCGCGTGAAACGCTTCCCGACGGCTTCATCCGGCCCGCCAGCCGGGGCGAGGCGCCAGCGCCTTCCCGGGTCCGCATCGTGTCTGTGCCGGGCGGCACCCAGTTCATCCTGGCTCCGCCGGGAGGGGCCGCCAGCGCCCTGGGATGCCTCCTGTCGTTGGCGTTCACGGTCGCGGTCGCCATGGTGATCTCAAAAGCGGGAGCCCCGCTTATTTTTCCTCTGGTGGCTGGCCTGTTCGGGATGATCGTGGTGCTGGCGCTGCTGTGGGCGGCGGCGGGCGAAGTGCGCCTCACCATGGGGTCCGACGGCGTGGTGTTGACGTACCGGCTCCTGGGTTTTCAGAAATCCTGGAAAGCGCCGCCGGGAGAGGTTCTCGAGGCCGGCATCTCGGTGATGGCGCAAACCAACCAGAATCCATCCTATGGGATCATGCTGCGACGAAGAGTCAGCAAGCCGCTCATCGTCTTCGCGATGCTCCGCGACAAAAGCCAGGCCGACTGGCTCGCCTCCGAATTCAATCGCCGCCTGAACTTCCAGAACCCCCGGCCAAGCCGTTCTTAAGCGGCGGCGGCGAGGCGTCGGAGCAGCGATGGGGAGGGAGAAGCGTCCGCAGGGGGGGATGTTTTTGAGGGTTTCGGTGACAACGGGGTCCCCGACGCGCCGCCCTGCGATGCCGCGAAGCCGGAGGACTTGAAAACATAGGCATGATCTCTGGTGCGATAGATCGTGAGGCGGTGCTGATCCATATAGTCCAAGGCCTCTATGGGCGTGATGAGTGCGGTCCCTTCGGCTGTATAGATTTCCGGCATGTCAACATTTCCTTCCAAAGAGGCCTCTAACGTACGTCTCAATTTCGCGACCTGGTCTTTTTTGAGCTTGACCGTTCCTCGCTCTCCGATCAGCGCCTCACCGATCGGCAAGGTCGGATCATCGGCCACGTGACGCCGGGCAATGCATCTCACTTGATTTCGGTCTGGCTGGGAGCCTTCCGGGATGAACGTCGTGACGAGCGGGTAGCCGTAGAAAACGATGTTCAAAACGAACACCCTGGACCCGGCGTTGTTGACGATTTGCTCGACTTCGTTCGTCTTGGTGGAGAGCCATTGGACGCGGTCTTTCTCAGGCTGGCGCGTGTCCGCCAGTGTGAGGTCAACCACCTCTTTGTGTCGGCTCGAGGAGAGCGCCTGGGCTCCCACTTCGGGAGCGCGATGGATGATATACCGCTTGAGAGTGAGGCCGTGCTCCAGAGGAATCACTGCATTCATATGGTCCGTATACTGAGTCGGCGGAGCGAGCACGCTGGAGCCGGGCGCCCATTCCTGCGCATAGATAAGCACTGCGGAGTCACCCCCCAGAAATGTCCACTGATACGTTTGGCCTCGCAGCCGCCTTCTCAAGACCCGTGGCAGGATATAATTCACTCCAAACGGGTGCTCTTTGACCCACCGTTCGATCTCATCTGTCGCCTTCTTTTTGAACTCTTCTGATTTCCAACGCTCGGGCATAAAGGACTTCTGCAGATCTGTAAGATTCTTGTGCAGCGAACGAAAGACGCGTTTGTGGATTTTGTGGCGAAGGCTATCGATGAAACTGAATTTCTCCTCCTTTCTCGCGTGTTCAAGCTCGCGGATCAATTCGCTGGGGCTGGTCTCGAGAGAGTCCGCGATATCCACAGGCCCCCACCTGCGGATCAGGTGAGCAAACGCCCTTTGACTCTTCGGGTCAGACAACACACGGAGCAGCGGGATCAGGACCCCCGGGTTGGAGGAGACGAGACCCTTGAGCCGCCACAGGGGATCGGACGGATGCTTCGAATCATGCAAGCCCTGAACCAAGGCCTCGAACGCGGCAGGGAGCCGTTCAATTTCAATCACCAGAATTCCCAGCTCGACGGGATGCTGGTCGAAGCTGTCCTGCAGCACCTTCGGTCCAAAGACGTCTTTGTGCGCCAGGTACTCCCATGCTCCAAACGGCAACGGCATCGGGAAGGAGGTCTGGGTGCGCCACCACTCGGCCCACTGTCCCGAACGGTGAGGGTGGCTCATCAGTCTCTCGATTGTTTGCGCACAAATGGAAGGGGAGCGGAGCAGGGCCTGGCGCAGGCGTTCGATCCCCAAGACGCTCACAACCGATTGGAAAGAATGCTCCTCGCCTGTGGTGCTTAATGTCATCAGGAGCTTCGCGGTCGAGATAGGATCCTTCAGCCAAACTTCCTGAAGGAGTGCTTTCCCGAGGGCCTTGGCGGATGGCCCGCAATGAAGATCCAATGTCCTGGCGAGGGCTGGACTGATGAAATAGGATGCCCCTGGCTTGCGAAGTGAAAGTTGTCCTTTGATCTGGTCTGACAATAGCCTGACAGCGTGCCCTGCCCTGGTAAATTGATGGGCCAGTGATTCACAGACCACCTCGACAGACAAAAAGGCCATGAGCGTATTCAGGATGTGCTTCCGGTTTTCGATCTTCGACTTGAATTCGGCATGATCCTCGTCATCCTGGCCAGAGTCCCGACGGAGCGCATCTTCAAGCGGTCCCCGTCCTTGCGATCCTGCAGGGGGCGACAGTTTGGAGAGTTCGACCCACATTCTCTGAACTGTTTCTGCGCCCAAATGCGCGGCAGGTCCTTGCGTGTCCGATTCCTGTCCACGCCCCAATTCAGCCAAAGGATCTTCGAATTGCCGCTGTATCCAGATCACCACGGGCCGAAGGGACTTCCAAGGGATGAGACCTGCAGCCATGACCCCAGCAGCACCAGAATCATCACCCAGAGCAAAGCGAAGAACTCCCGCCAACGCGGCCACGCACGCGAGGATTACCACATCCACGGCACCGGAGGAACTCCCATTCCCGGCCGCGCGCGCGACATCCGACGCGGCGACGGGGGACAGATTGGGCGGTCGAGCGGGCGAATCGGCGAGGGGGCGTTTCGGCGAAACATTTTGCGGTTCTGTCGCCGGTTCGCCGGTTCGCTCCTTCGCCGATCCAGCCGTCTGCGGGAGGCCCAGGATCTTATCAACCTCCGCCATCACCTCCACGTCCGTGCGGTCAGAATGAATGGCATCGGCGATTTCTCCGGCGGCCTCGCTGGCGGCGACATTCTGCAGCTTCGCCTTCCTCATCCGGAGGACAATCTGTTCGAGAACGGTCAGCGCGCAGTCTCGTGTCACCGCCACGGACGCCAGCTTGTTGCGCGCCTTGGGCGGAAGAATAAACGAGACGCTGGTCAGGTAAAGCGAAAGCCACGCCTCTACTAGGCTAATCAAGGGGTTTTGGCGTTTGTCAAGAGAGAGGGCTTTGACATAAACCTCTCTTTGGTCCGGCGGAATCGATCCCAGCCAATCCACGAGGTCCACACCCAGGTGGCCGTTCCCCAGTTTGATCTTGTAAACATCCCACACCAGGGCTCTAATCGAATCGGCCTGATCTCCGAAAGCCTCTAAGTCTGTTTCGAAATGATCAAGCCACTCCGATCGCAAGCGCGCCTGATTGAGTCGGCCCGCCAAAGCGGCCCTGGCGATCGACGGATCCGGGTCTAATTGGAAATCTTCAAAGAAGAGCGTGCGGGCCCGCAGATCGGTGAGGAATTTTTCCAATTGCGGCACCGTGGGATTCTCTCCCAGGTCCTGAAGCGCTGTTTGGGACTCGCTGACCCATGATGGGGTTTCCCTTTTCTCAAGGAAGAGAAATCGATGGGAGTCATACCTTTCACGCGCTGTCTTCTTCTCGTCTCGAGACCTGTCGTCCTTCAACCAGAGCGCGGGGATGCTCTCCGCGTAGAGCCGGGTCTGGGGTGAATCGTAAAATTCGACGGCGAGATCGAAGGCCTCCTGGGCGAGGTCCAGCCAGCGGGCTTCGACCGCGATCTCGCCTACCACCATAAGTAATTCGGCAATGTCCTGGTCGGGCTTCCCAAGTTTCTCCCGGGAAAAGCGCAGCTTGTCCAGCCCCTGCCGGATTCGGTCGTAGGGCGAAGGCCTCAGCGCGGGGGCCGCGCCGGCCTCGCCGCCGCGCTCCATCTCCGCCAGCCGCCACAGGGCGGTACCGGCCGGGCCCAAAGCATCACTGAAGGCCGCTTCGCGACGCCAGCGGATTTCCAGTCCCCGCGAAACGGGATCAGACGGCAAGGGATGCTTCCTATCGACCTCTTGAGCCTCCACATTCTGTTGGCCCTGGTGCTGAGCCAGGCGCAGCCGGATCATGGTGTCGAGGGTCCAGAGGTTCAGATTGTCCTTCTCCAGCAACACGGGCTGGTAATCGACCGGAAGGTGGTTCACCTCCAGGTGCAAGGCTTTCCAAGCCCCCCACAAATCCTCCTGGTAATAAGCACCCCATGCCAACGCGTTCCGGCACTGCTGCTTGAGCTCTTCATCCTGGCTTATCGCCAATATACTTCGGACCTGCTGTTCCACTTCGGCATACCGATGTTGCGGCTCCAGAACTTGAAACGTCAGGTCGGCTCTTGCCGAGATCTCGTCTTCAAGAAATCTTTTTAAAAGGGCATCCTTTTGGGCGGAAGGAGGCGACGTCTCAATTCGCAGCCGCAGCGCCTGGGATAAGGCCACCGCTTCCAGGAGCAAGTGTTCAATCTCTTGAAGATCGCGCTCGAGGGAACGGGGATCGGCCGTTAAGAGAGCATAAACGTACAGGTTGGCAAAAGAGAGGCGGGCGTCCAGATACACCGGGTTTTCCGGGTCGACGGCCTGTGCCCGTTTCAAGGCCGCTTTGGCCAAGGTCCATTGCTTTTGCTTCATGTAAACCCGCGCCAGGGAACAGGACCGGCTGAGGATGAGTTGGTCGTGCTCTGCCAGAGCAGCCGCTGTCTTTTTTGGATCGTCCCGGAGAGACGTTGATCCCGCGATTGCTTTCCGGCGATTCTCCAGGAGCTTGAGGGATTGCAGGTAATCATGGATCGCCAGATCGACGTGACCCAGGGCAGCTTCACACTCCGCCTGGAGGTAAAGCGCGTCATGCTCGAACCTGTCATTAACCAAAGGTTCTAGAGGGTTCACGGTCCGCCCATGAAGAGCCTCGAGCAATTGTGCCAGCACCGCCAGGGCGGCGTCATAGTCCTCCGATAAACGATAAGCGTTCGCCAATTCCAGCATGGCAATGTGTCTGATTTCAAAGTCATAGCGGGGCGCTTCCTTCAAAACCTGTTGGTAAGCGGCAATTGCTTCGCCATATCTTTTCGCCCCCGACATCTGCCGGGCTCTCGCCAGGTGGTCGTGGGGAGTGAGGGAGGCGAACTCTGCCGGAGACAGTATTGTGGGCCACCTCTTTTCGAGTCTCTCCAGCAGAGGGCCGATTTCGCGTTTTACCGATCGGGGAATACTGACGACTTGAAGGGTGTTGGACAAATCAATGCGATTATCGAGGGCGTGCGCGAGTTGTTGGTCGGTGATGACGGGCCGTGTCTCCCCGGGGGGCGCTGGAATTTTCTTGAGGAGTGCCTGGATTTCGGCGAGGATCATCCGCCGCTCCTTCTGAACGTCACGAGGCGCGCTCGGAGAGGGCGAACTCGTCTTTTTGTCCTGGAGCGCGCGAAGGGCGGCAATCAGGCCATTGTCGCGGGGCATACGGCTCAGCGGCATACCCCCATTTGATCGCGAAAGGTCGTAGATTTGTCGAAGCCAGACCCCATACTGATTAGCCTTGGAAACTTTGAGTTCTCCCAGAACTTGTTGAACCTTATCCCTGGAAAGTCTTGTTTGCCGCTCAAGATAATCGATGACCTTCGGTTCGATGGCCTCGGTTCCACCCCTCACGCCCCGGCGCGGGCCGGAGCCCATAGTCTGGCCAATGGGGTTAGCGCTAGGCCGATGCAGGAACCGAGCAGAGTCGATGTCCCCCATCAGTTGCTCAAGATCCTTGATTCTTTTTTGATTATCTGGGTCTTGTAAATCAAAGAAGCGCGCCGCGTCACGAGCCTCAGCGGCATAACCCGCGGCAACGTCGAAGTCTTCTGCTGTAAGGTTGTAACGCGCAAGTGCCATGTGGAGGTCAAATCGAAACTGGTCCAAGAAGCGCCGGGCCTTCCACTCAAGATTCCGGGCAAACCGGAAAGCGCTTCCCTTGGCTTGCAGCTCCGGGAGCTCCAAGATTTCGTCCACTGTTTTCTCTTCTTGGATCGCCTGCGCGATGGCGCGCGCCATAAGAAGAAGGTCGTCAGGCGTGGCTTTAACGCCCTCCAACAATAGCAATACCGCTGTTTCGGAGAAATTGACGCTTTTGTCGCGCACGTAGTCTAGAACCGCTGTGTGCGCTATGGGTATTTCGCTTTGTTGCAGAAGCACGACAATCGAACTGATTTCAGCCCTGTTCAGACCTTGACCCTGCAGCCGAGAGCTTAAATCCTGCAAATCTTTAAAGGGTTTATGTCCCTTTGCGGTAAGAATCTTCTTCGCCACTGTGGGATGCAGTTGCAGCAGCACCAGATCGAAGAGCGTCGCGGAATTCAGTCTCTCCAGTTTTTCCCTTCCGAGCTGGCCAAGATCTTTGGGTCGGTTTTCTTTCTTCGCTGGCGGGGACATCGTTTTCGTTTTAGGCATGCGTGAACGTCGTGAGGCCGCCATGAGAATCGTGGGGAAGAGTCCCAGGGTGGCCAACCAGACAATCCATGACAGGGCCTTCGGCAAGGCGCGAGCTTGAATCATGTCGATGGCTTTCGTGGCCACCGAACTCAGTTCGGGATCTTCAAATTGGAGGAGTGTTTGAAGGGAGGGGATGGCGTTTGGCCGCCCGACCTCTCCCAAAATCACGGCTATATTGTGAAGGCCGACCAACGAGGGGGTCGGATCTGCGAGCTGCTGGTTCAGCTCCCCCAAAACAGCATCTGCTGCTGGATCTCCTATTTTGATGAGGCCTTCCATCGCCCAGGACACGACCCCGGCATCACGCCCACCTTTTACCACCTTCACCCCAAATTCCAGGTGCGTGCTGTATTGCCGCCTTCCCTCGGGGTCGCTGATGCCTTGGATCAGGCTGTCGATCGCCGCCGGGTCGGAAATCCGGCCCAGCTCTCGAGCGGCCGCGATCCGCATCCGGGCTTCCGGATGGGTGAGGAGTTGCTCAGCCAGCGTCTTGATTCGTTCCTGGACTGCCTGCGGGGCGAGCGGGGACTCCTGGGCCTGGAGCGCCTGGGCCATGGGGACAACGATCGTCCCGAGGCCGCTCTGCGCTGCCCCGGCGGCAATCGCGCCGGCAATCGCCGGAGGATTCATCGCCGCGATTATGGGATTGGCTTCCGCCGGGCTGGTCAGGGCGCCTACGGCCAGCGCCAAAACCAATAATGCAGTCGTGCGAACAGATCCGCGGAAGGAGCGCGCCAGCGGGGCGCTCGATGCGGAATCAGGTTTTGTTTGTAAAGGATCACGAGCCTGGCCCGTTTCTTTATCAATACGGTGAGCGGATTCGCCGAAGGAGGGCCTCCGGTGCTGGGTTAAGTATGCAGTCAGGGCCTGTTCGGCAAACAGGCTTGGCGCGGCGGCGGGCGCCGGCCGGCGCGTCGCGAAAGCTCCCCAGGCGGCGGCCGTGGCGGGATCCGCGACGAGGCAGAAAACAAGGAGGAGCGCGATGAGACGCTTGAGGCGTTTGTTCATGATGAATTCCGTGCGCGGTCGCCAGGCGTCTGGCGACCGAACCGATAGTAAATTATGCGGGATTTGAACCTGAGCTTAAATAGATCGGAGGGCTAATTTTCTTGTCCTAAAGGGCCCATAAGGAACTAGGTCTTATGCATCGATTTTGACGAGTTACCATCAAAAGTGCTGGAAATAGGTTTTAAGGCAAGGAAGGATTTGCCTTAGGAAATAGAAACGGCGTACCCTTTCGTTGAAACACACAAACCTGTCCGTTCGAGCGGACAATAAACGAAAAGGAGACGCCGTTATGGAAACCATTGTAAACGAGAAAGGGACTCAGCACAAAGGCGAGAGCATGGTGGATTATCTGGCCCGTGAAGGAGCGCGCAAGATGCTGGTGGAGGCCCTGGAAGAAGAAGTGACGATGTATTTAGAGCGTCGGCGCTATGAACGGGCGAAGAATCTGGAGAAAGGCTATCGGAACGGAACGCGGGAGCGGAAGGTGACGGTGTTGGGGGCGGGGCTGAAGCTATCGGTGCCCCAGGTGGACGGAGGCGAGTTTGAGTCGAGCATCTTGCGGCCCTACCAGCGGCGGACGGAAGGGGTCGAGGAGTTATTCCGGCGGCTGTACCTGGAGGGACTCTCGAGTCGGGACTTTGAGCCGGCGTTGCGAGCACTGATCGGGGATGGAGCCACCTTATCAGCCAGCACGATCCTGCGTCTATCGGCGAAGTTTCAGTCGGACCTGGCTACGTTCAGTCGCCGGGACCTATCGGAGACGCGTTACGCCTATGTCTGGGCAGACGGCGTGTATTTAAAAGCGGGGCTGGAAAAAGAGAACACAGCGCTTCTGGTTCTGGTGGGCGTCAACGCGAAAGGCCAGAAGGAACTGATCGCGCTGATGGAAGGCTACCGGGAGAGCCGGGATTCCTGGAAGGAAATCTGGAGAGGGGTCGCGGAGCGCGGTATGCCTGCTCCGCTGTTGGTCATCGGCGACGGGATCGGAGGGCTCTGGGAGGCGGTGGCAGAGGTGTATCCCTCGGCGAAGGATCAACGGTGTTGGAAGCACAAGATGCGCAACGTCGTGGATAAAGTGCCGAAGGCTAAGCAGGATGAAGTCCTCAATCGCCTGCGGGTGGCCTATCAGGCGGAGCGCCGCGAAGACGCGGAGAACCAGTTGGCCTTGTTGGCTGAGGATCTTGAAATTCGCTATCCGAAGGCTGCGGCTTGTGTGCGCAAGGATCATGACACGTTGCTGAGGTACTTCGACTTTCCGAAGGAGCACTGGGTCCATTTGAAGACGAGCAATCCGATTGAGTCGGTCTTCGCGGGAGTGCGGTTGCGGACGCGAGTCGTGCGCCGGTTCCAGAAATCCCGAACAGGCGTGGCATTCGTCTACAAGGTCATTGAGCGTTTAGCGCAGTTCTGGAAGCCGATCGCAAAGCCGGAATTGGTTGAAGTACTATTTGTGGAAAGAGAGAAGCTGGAGGTCGCGGCCTAAGAGACATTCAACGAAAGGGGCGTTGCCCTATTTCCAGTACATTTGACAAGAACTCATTTTGACTTTATTTGTAGATAAAATCAGCGCCTAAGAGACTCCTCATGAGTGCCCCCTGCTGCGGCCGAAGCTAACCGGAGATCTTCGGTTCATTTTGCCTCATCGTCTGAACTCGATGCACTTTTTTGTGCCGTCACCCCGATTTCTATGACCTCGGTCAAGCATTTTTTAGGATCCGAGGATTGACTGACCTATAGTCAGCAAGATACGGTGACTTTGTGCGCAGTACGGCACAGATAATGCGCAAGAGTTTGTTGGCAATGTTGTTGAGCGCCAAGCGTTTGGCTTTTCCGGCTTGTACTTTTCTTTCAAAGTAGTGCCTGAACTGCTGATGATGTGTGCGAAGGGATCGGGCTGCCAGGTGCAATAGCTTGCGGATGATGTCCGGACCGATCCCGCGAGAGCTTGCATTCTTGCGCACGGAAGTTCCGCTGGAGTGTTCGAGTGGGCACATGCCCAAATACGAGGCGATGCGGCGGGGTTCCAGGGATCGCGTAAAGCCTTGGCTGATGACCATCAAATGGGCCGTCAAGAGTCGGCCCACCCCAGGGATGGTGAGCAGCAAGCTCACCATGGGGCCAATGGTGGGGTGGTTTGAGATCAGTTGATCCAAGGCCTGATCGATTTTTTTGATCTGTTCTTTGAGATGGCGGATGGTGTCCAGGAAGCTTTGTTCGGCGAGGATCGTGCGAACGACTTTCCGGCTGATGGCCGACAAGGCATTTTGATTGGCGGTCATCTGGCCGGTCAGCTGCTCGCGCGTCGTCAGAAGAACACGGACTTGTTCGATCAAGGCTTCCGAGGGTTTCCAGAACGCGAGTTGATCGAAAAAGCGCCAGGCATATTCGGCGAGCTGGCGGCTATCGATGGGGTCGCTTTTGGCTCCCAGGGGGTGAAAGGCGCGTTTGGTTTTATGCGGCGCCTCCACCGACACCGGATAGCCTTTGGCACAGAGCCAGTAGCAGAGCTGCTCCGCATAAACACCGGTGGCTTCCATGCAGACCACGGTATTGGTGGAATCGACTCCGCGTTTCTTAAACCAGGCTTCGAATTCCTCAAAGCCGGCGGGTGTATTGGCGAGCGTCTGATGTTTGGAATACTTTTGTTCGGCTGAGCTGTAATGTGTTGCGCTGAAGGTTTGATCGGCGATATCAACGCCTATGTAATGGAGAGGTGGGTTCATAAGGCTCCTTTTTGTAAGTGCCGACATTCGTGATGCGAGCTTTGCCTATTAAGGGTTTTTATGACATCACTTCTATCTAGCTTTGGATCACGAAAGAATGGGGTCTTTACCGGGGTATGGTTTTCACCTTGGCGAAAGTTAGACTTATTCCATTCTTGTCGGTGTCTTCTTCTAGAGTCTACAAAGACTCGAGAAAAGTCTAATAGGCGAAAGCCGGCCCTCCAGACGCCCGGCGGGCCGGGTCGCCGGACTTGTGGAGACCCGGGGTCCAGTTCAACGACGATGGACTGGATCCCGGTTTTCACCGGGATGACGACAAATGCAGATTGACGGCTAACCCCCCAGAGGATTTTGTTCCGTGATATGGCGCAATTCCGCTTCCAGCTCAAGAGCTTTCGATTTGTCGAGCTCCCGCAACATGGCAAGTTGCGCCTGGGCTTTTTTCGTCTCTCCCGTACGGGCCAGGAGAACCGCCAGTTCATAACGCGCCACTTTGTTTCGGTGATCGAGTCGAACCGCCTGTTTGTAGAGCTGAATGGCCCGGTCGTGATGGTACTGAAGACTATACAGCTCCCCCAGATTGCAGAACACGATGGGGTCTTGAGGGTTGTGCTTGATCGCTCGGAGATAGGCTTTTTCAGCGTCCTTATATTGCTTGAGTCCGGCGTAAGCGGCCCCCAGGTTGTTGTAGGCATCGGAGTCCGTTGGGCGCAGTCGGAGCGCTTCCAGAGACACGGTGATCGCCTCTTTATACCGACCCAGGCGGCCAAACACCGCTCCCAGGTTATTCTTGGCGATCACATCATTCGGCACCAGGCGTTCCGCATGCCGCCAAGCTTGCCACGCCTCTTCGAAACGTCCCTCGCGCATCGCGAGCGTCCCCAACAAATGCCAATAGGACGGCTGATGGGCATCCAAACGTGTCGCATGGCGCAAAACTTCCATGGCATTACTCGGGAGATTCATCTCGCTATACATGAGCCCCAATTGATAGTAAAGCTTGGGGTCATTCGGCCGCAGTCGGATCGCATGTTTGAGGGCCTGGACCGCTTCTTTGCTGGGGTGTCTTTGACCCAGGTTCCACCGGGCACCCATTACGTCCTCCTGCTCTTTGTGAGCCAGGGACGTCTCATAAGCTTCCACGGCTTCCGGTAGACGCCCGAGGATTTCATAAGCGCTTCCCAAAATAGCGAAGGCGTCGGAGCTCGGTTTGTTGTTCACCGCCTGCCGGAAGGCTTCCACCGCTTCGGGATGCTCCTTCAGCTTGGCTTGATTGGCGGGGAGGATCCCGTACGCGGAGGCTTTCGCGGGGTCAATACGCACGGCTTTGCGATAGGCTTGGACGGCAGCCTCGAAGGATCCGGCGTTCGCCAGACGGAAGCCGATGAGCCGGAACGCTTCGCCGTGGTGCGTCTTGAGTTCAAGGGATTGCCGATAAATCGCGCATGCCTCGCCCACATCCCCGCGTTTTTCCATGATCTGGCCCAGAGTCGCGTAAGGGGCAGGGTCCTGGATCCCGAGCTCAATGGCCTTCCGGGCCGAATCAGAGGCTTTCCTTTCGTCTCCTTGACGCCAGGCTATTTGAGCCAGTCTGGAATAGGCCAGTGGATGCCGGGGATCGGTCGCGATGGCCCGGAGGTAGGTTTCTTCAGCTTCCCGTTTCCATCCCATCTCTTCGTAGCGAGACCCCAACTTGCAGTAGGCTTCAGCGCCGCCTCCTGTGAATTGGATGGTCTTGGTTGAGACATAATCATTCATTCTCTTGCCAAGGTCGCCAAATGGCATAGATGTACCCTCCTCGTATCGATTAAGTTTCTGAACGTCGCAGGAACAACTTCTACAACCAGGGTCTGACTTTGGAGGAAGAATGAATGAATTCGAAAATTCCGAACCGCTTACAACCCGTGGATAGCCTGAGTTCTGCCCAAAGGCAAGTAAAGTTAACGTGAGTTAACACAAATATGGTGGAGCGCAATATATTGCTGATTAATAGATGTGTATTGTGTGGTACTTTTTATCCCGTTAATTGTGCGCCAATCAAATGGCCTATCCCGTAGGTGAGGCCGGCGGCGGCAAGGCCAAAAACGAGCTGGCGGGTTCCCGACACCCAGATGGAGCGGCCTGTCAGCAGTGTGATCGCGGCGCCTATGCCAAAAAGCCCCAGAGCACTGATGCACAAGGCGATCGGGACGGCCCGCGTTCCATCCACAAACATGAAGGGTACCACAGGAATGATCGCGCCCACAGCAAACAGAACAAAGGACGCCAGCGCCGCCTCCCAGGGTGAGCCCCCCAGATCTGTCGGATCGATCCCCAGCTCCTCGCGTGTGAGGGCATCCAGAGCTTTCGCGGGATCGCTGATCAGCTTTTTCGCAAGTGCCCGGGCCTGCTCCTGGGGCAATCCTTTGGCCTCGTAAATGAGCGCGAGCTCCTCTTCCTCTTCCTCCGGGGCTTCCGCAAGCTCATCGGCCTCTGTAGCAATTTGAAACTGGTTGAGCTCCCGCGAGCTCTGGACAGAAATCCATTCGCCGATGGCCATCGAAAAGGCCCCGGCCAACAGGCCCGCAATGCCGGTGACGAGCACCGAATGGCTGGACAGGTTGGCGCCGGCAACACCCATGACCAGACTGAGGTTCGACAGAAGACCGTCGTTAGCTCCCAGGACGGAAGCACGCAAGGCGTTTCCTCCGATGGCCCGGTGTCGGCCTTCCACCCGGGCAAGCGCGCTCCCTTCCATCCCGCTCGGCAAAGTCCTCGCCATCAAACGCAGAATGCGCGCGTGCGAGCGCTCGTCTTGCGGCATTCCCGTCCCCTGGGATTCCGGCTGATGATCATAGACGGTCTGATCGGCGCCTTCCGTGGCAGCGATCGAGGGCAAGATCACCCCGGGCCCCAGCCGGCGGGCCAGCCACACCTTGATCCGTGTGCGCAGGGTGGGGGCCCACACGGCCACCGGCGCACCGGCAGCGCGAAGTTTTGCTTCCCAAAAGTGCGCGTGCTTTTCTTCCACTTGCGCTAGACGACGATAGAGCTCTGCCAGGGGAGCCTGAGGTTCGGCTTCGGCCATGGCCAGATAGAGATTGAGGGCGTCGATCTCCGCTTGGAGGTTGGCACGATAGCGCTTGAGGTCATTGGGGTTCATGAGGTCTTGCGAATTATACATCCGATCACGAGTTCGCACGGTGGATCTTCGGCTCCGTACGGCGGATCTCAAGTACCGTACGGCGGATCTCCAGTACCATACGGCGGATCTTCGGCTCCATACGGCGGATCTTCGGTTCCATACAGCGGATCTCAAGTACCATACGGCGGATCTGCCTCACGATCCATCGAATCCGCCTCATGGTTCCGCGGATCCGCCTCACGGAGCCTGAGATCCGCCCCATGGTTCCACGGATCCGCCGCACGGAGCCTGAGATCCGCCCCATGGTACTGGAGATCCGCCGCATGGTTCCTTGAATCCGCCGCACGGAGCCTGAGATCTGCCGCACGGTACTGAGGATCTGCCTCACGGCACCAAAGATCCGCCCCACGGAACCGAATATCTGCCTCATGGTGCCGCAGATCCGCCTCACGGTCCATCGAATCCGCCTCATGGAGCCTGAGATCCGCCCCATGGTTCCTGAGATCCGCCGCATGGTTCCTTGAATCCGCCGCACGGAGCCTGAGATCTGCCGCACGGTACCAAAGATCCGCCCCACGGTCCCAAAGATCTGCCTCAGGGTCCCAAGGATCTGCCGCACGGTACCAAAGATCCGCCCCACGGAACTGAAGATCCGCCGTCGCTGTTCCCACCAAGGTGATGTATAATCACCCCCGTTATGCCAAAACGAACTTATCAGCCTAATGTGCGCCACCGCGCGAAGGTTCATGGATTTCGAGCCAAGATGAAAACTCCCGGCGGCCGCCGCGTGCTCAAAAACCGCAGGCAAAAGGGCCGCTGGCGGCTGACCCCCAAGTAAGCAAGTGAACCAGCGTCCTCCAGAAAGCGGGCAGAGGCCCGCCGCCCAGGAGGGAGGACAGCCTTGCCAGCCACGCGGCGGGCGATTCCGCTGGGACGAAAAACTCCACCGGAAATGTGATTTCAAGCGTGTCTTTGAGCAAGGCCGCCGACTTGGGAATTCAGGTCTCACGATATGGATCTACAGACGCGAAGGCTCAGAGCGCGAGGAGAAGCCGCGGCTGGGTCTTGCGATTCCAAAAGCCTTTGGCAACGCTGTCGCGCGAAACAGGATGAAGCGCCTTCTTCGCGAGACGTTCAGGCTCAATAAAGTGAAGTTGCCTCCGGGGGTCGATATGGTGTTTTCCGCCCGTTCGTCCCTCGTGAAGCCCCGGTATCAAACGATCGAGCAGTTGGTGCTGAAACTATGGACGCAAGCCAATTTATTACAAGCGCCGCCAAACTCCTGATTCGCCTTTATCAGATGGGCTTCGCAGGACGGCCTCGCCGCTGCCGGTTTTACCCCACCTGCTCGGATTACGCGCTGCAGGCGCTCTCCGCCAAAGGATTTTCCAAAGGTTTTGTCATGACCGTTCGACGACTTCTCAAATGCCACCCCTGGCACCCCGGGGGTTATGACCCTATTCCTATTTAAGGAGAAAGTATGGAACAAAAGAATTTCCTTCTCGCGATGGCTTTGATCGTAGGTTTCCTTTTCCTATGGTCCGTCGTTGTCGTGCCGCGATTCACGCCGCGCCCAACTCCCGCTCCGACGACCGCCGCACAAGAGGCCGTGATTGAAACCCAGCCCAAGATGGAAATCTCATCGGCCCACAAGCGTCAGGGCGAGCCCGTTGTCCTCAAGGACGCGATCCTGCGCGACGCGGGTAATGAGATTGTGATCACGCCAAAAGGCGGCGCCATCAAGACCTGGCGGCTGAAGCTGGGCGGCAAGGAAATGGACATGGTCCTTTCTCCCGATGCCGAGACCCTTCCCTTAGCCTCATTCCCAGAAGTGTCCTACAGCATCACGGTTCAAGAGTCCGCCGCCATCATGCAGGCTTCGCTTGGCAATGGCCTGCGTGTGACCAAGACTTTGGCGCTTGCTCCCACGGGGCATCTCCATAAGATTTCCTACAAGTTCACCAACACGACCTCTCGAGCCGTGACGCTGCCCGGCTGGTCCTGGGGTTGGGGACCGGGGCTTGGAACCGACGCGGCGGAAATGAAGGAAAACGCGAGCGTGATCCGCGTCATTCAACTCGGGAAGCTCAAGGTCCACACGCTCAAGGCCGATATGCGCCAGGATCTCGAGCAGTGGGCCGCGATCGACAATCGCTATTATCTCGTCGCGTTTCTGCCGCTGGCCGGCCACGCGGCGGAAGTGTCGATGGCGGGCGCGAAAGACCAGACACAGATGCGTCTTACGGAAAAGACCGTCATTCCCGCCGGGGGTCAAACCGAGATCTCTTACGATCTTTACGTCGGGCCCAAAGGCTACACAGCGCTCAAGAAATACGGCCGTCATCTGGAAAACAGCGTTGATTTCGGGTGGTTCACCAGTCTTGGCCGACTGATCCTGAACGCGCTCTACTACTTCCGAGCGCTCACCGGCAACTACGGCCTGGCCATCATTCTCCTGACCATCGTGATCCAGATTCTCATGCTGCCGCTCACCATCAAAAGTTTCAAAGCGACGCTGGCGATGAAAAAGCTCCAGCCCAAAATCGCGGAAATCCAGGCACGTTATAAGAGTGATCCCAAGCGCTTGAATGTTGAGATGATGAACGTCTACAAAACCTCCGGCACCAATCCCTTTGGAGGGTGTCTTCCCATGCTGCTCCAAATGCCGATCTTTCTTGCGCTCTTTAACACGCTCCGCAACGCCTATGAGCTGCGAGGGACGCCGTTTGTCGGATGGATCCATGATCTTTCTGTGCCCGACGTGATCACCCGTGTGGGAAGTATCCCGGTGCATGTGCTGCCGCTGGTCATGGGTGGCGCGATGTATTTTCAGCAGCGCATGTCCGGCGCCGTGTCCGATCCCACGCAACGCCACATGATGACGCTGATGCCCATCATGTTCACGTTCATGTTCTACGGCTTCCCGTCCGGGCTTGTCCTCTACTGGCTCACCCAAAACCTCATGACGATGGCCACGCAGTGGGGTTTTGAGCGCATCACCCGCAAGCCGTCCCAGGTCGTCGAAACCACCCTCGTCAAGGAATGATCGCTCCAGAAGACACCATCGCCGCGATCGCCACACCGCTCGGCGAAGGAGGGCTGGGCGTGATCCGGGTAAGCGGACAAACAGCGCTCGGGATCGCCAAATCCATTTTTTCTCCACTAAAACCAGTCGATCTTTCTACGGCTCCTTCCCACACGTGTTATTTTGGGACGATTCTTGACCGAAGCGTCTCTGACGTCACCCCGGGGATGATACCCGAAGATACGACGTCACCCCGGCGAAAGCCGGGGTCCATCGTTGCCGAACAAGACGTGATGGGTCCCCCCCTTACGACCGGGGGGGATGACAACAGGAAGGGGACAACCGGGGGGGATGACGGCATTGACGTTGATCAGGTTGTGATCACTCTTTTTCGGGCGCCGCACAGCTACACCGGCGAGGACGTCGTGGAGATCTCCGCCCACGGAAGTCCTTTGACGCTGCGGAAGATCCTGAAGCTCTGCGTCGCGGGCGGCGCACGGCTCGCGGGACCCGGAGAATTCACCGCCCGCGCCTTCCTGAACGGCAAGATGGACCTCACCCAGGCCGAAGCCGTCGCCGAGCTCATCGCCGCCAAAACGGAGAAATCCCAGGCCGCGGCTTTCGCTCAACTGCGGGGGAGCCTCGCCGCGCGCGTCCGCGGCCTCCGCGAGAAGCTCCTGCCGCTTCTGGCCCGCATCGAGGTGGGCCTGGACCACGCGGAGGAGGACCATGGTGTTCTTCCGCGCGAAGAACTGATTTCCACCTGCCAGTTCCTGCAACAGGAGATCGCTCAAATCATGGCGTCCTCGCGGATAGGCAAAGTGCTGCGCGAAGGCTATCGCGTCGCGCTCCTGGGACGGCCCAACGTGGGCAAATCGAGTCTCATGAATTCGCTTTTAAAAGAGGAACGGGCCATCGTCACGCCCATCGCGGGCACGACGCGCGACACGCTGGAAGAGACACTCGACCTCCGCGGGATTCCGGTCGTCTTGACGGACACCGCGGGACTGAGGCGCCGCGCCCAGGACCCGGTCGAGAAGCTGGGAATCGAGCGCACGCGCCAGTCGGTGGACAGCGCCGATATCGTCATCGGCCTCTTTGACGGCTCGGAAGAATGGACCCCGGAAGACGAGCAGGTCATCGTGGAAGCGGCCAGGAAACCGCATCTGTGGGTCCTCAACAAATGCGATCTGCCTTCGCGTGTCTCCGCTCAAAAGCTCCGCTCGATGAACGGCGGAGGCGAGGTGATCCCCTTGTCCGCCAAGACCGGAACAGGGCTGGAGGATCTCATCGACGCCATCGTTCGCAGCGCGATCGCCGAAAGGGCGACCGCCGGCGAGGCCCGGTGGCTTTTGAACGCGCGGCACACCTCGGCGCTCGAGCGCGCCCAGACGGCCGTCACGCAGGCCGCCGAGGCCGCCCGGCAGGACGCCCATGAGGAATGCGTGGCGCTGGAGCTCCAAAGCGCTCTATCGGCTCTCGGTGAGATCATTGGCCAAACGACGACGGAAGATTTGTTGGATCAAGTGTTTTCACAGTTTTGTATTGGTAAATAACTTGCCGTCACCCCGGCGAAAGCCGGGGTCTATCATGGGCAATAATGGATACCGGCTTCCGCCGGTATGACGTTGGTATGATGGATCCCCGATGACGACCTCGGGGATGACAGAAAGAAGGAGGACGGCATGCCCTTTGTTCGTATTTCCATGTTTCCAAGACCCAAAGAAGTGAAAGAAGCGCTCGCCAAAGAGCTCACCCAGGTGATCAGCAAACATTGCAAAATCACCGATGACCATACCTGGATTGTCTTTGAAGATGTGGAGCGTGAAAAATGGTCCATGGGGGGGAAACTTCAAGGTTAAGGTGCGTGATTAGGGGATGAAGGGGTGGATTGTCTTTCCCCCAATCACTTAATCACTTACTCACCTAATCACGACCATCTATGTTAATAGGGATACCTAAAGAAATTAAGAGCGGCGAATTTCGCGTCGCGCTCACCCCGGGCGGCGCCGAGTCCCTGCAGAGCCTTGGCCATCGGGTCCTCATCCAAAAAAGCGCCGGCGAGCACGCGGGCTTCTCCGACGCCGAATACCGAAAAGCCGGGGCGACGCTTGTCGATGCCCGGCGCGCCTGGAGCGCAGACCTCATCGTCAAAGTGAAAGAGCCGCTCCCCCAGGAATTCAAATACTTCAGGCCCAAGCAGATTCTCTTTACCTTCTTACACTTAGCACCCAACCCGCCGCTCGTGAAAGCTCTTTTGCGGCGGCATGTCACCGCCATCGCCTACGAGACCGTGGAAGACGACAAAGGGAATCTCCCGATCTTGGAACCGATGTCGGAGATCGCCGGCCGCATCGCTGCGCTCATGGGCGCTTATTACCAAGCCAATCCTCAGGGTGGACGCGGCATCCTCTTTGGAGGAATGCCCGGGGTTCTCCCGGCCCATGTGGTGGTCCTGGGCGGCGGGACGGTGGGGGAAAACGCGGCGCGCGTAGCGCTCGGCATGGGATCCCATGTCACGATCCTCGAGCGACGATCCGACCGCATGCGCTATTTGGACGAGATTATGCCTCACGTGGAAACCCTTATGGCCGATCCCGTCGCCATTCGAAACGCCGTGAGTACCGCCGACATCCTGATTGGCGCGGTCCACATCCCGGGCGCCCGCACGCCGCGGCTCGTCACACGCGCCATGGTGAAAAGGATGAAACCTCGGAGCGTGATCATCGATGTGGCGATCGACCAAGGGGGTAGTTCTGAAACCTCACACCCTACGAGCCACGCAAAACCGACCTATATCGAGGAGAATGTCCTTCATTACGCGGTCCCCAACATGCCGGGCGCCTATGGGCGGACCTCGACCCTGGCGCTGACGAACGTGTCCCTGGCGTATGTGCGTGTGCTGACAGAGACAAGCCTCACGAGAGTGCTCAGAGAGGCACCCGGACTAGCGAAGGGGATTCAAACGCATGGGGGAAAAGTCTTATGCCGTCCCGTCGCGGATGCCCAGAAGCTCCCTTACACACCGCTGGCGTGCCTCTGATGTCATCCCGGCGAAAGCCGGCCCTCCACACACCCGGCGGGCCGAGCGCCACCCACCAGGCCCAGCCACACTACAGGCTGGTCCGCCTGCCTTGTGGCGGAGCTCTCCGCCTGTCGTGTGGCGGAGGGTCGCCGGTCTTGTGGAGACCCGGGATCCATCATGTCTGTCACTCTGTTGATAGACCCCGGCTTACAACCGCCGGGGTGACATCCTAATTAAGTTTTCCCGATCCGTTGGCTTTGTGAGAAGCCTCTTCTGTGGTCTTCGAAAGGAGCTCCACTTTCCAGCGCGCTTTCTCCAGCACGTCCTCGTGATCCACTTTCTTCCGCCTACGGTGCTTCCGATGCGCGGCCAGGTCACTGTGCGTCGTGCCAGCGTAGATCGACGCGATGCGTAAAAAGAGACTGCCAAGCAAAACATGTTTTTCCATAATGGACCTCAATCAAGTGATCAAGATTGCTGCGGTGAACCAGGACCCTTACAACTCAGGAAGGGCGACCCCCGACAGACTCGGGAAGGCTAACAGGGGTCCACTTCCTTTTCAAGGGGGAAAATGGCGGGTGCGACACCCCGCTTTTGATCGCGTTTTTACGCGGCAGAGGGGCCTGCCTCGTCGGATCCACGCCGGCTTGCGGTCTGTGAAAAGGTGATACAATAAATCCATGCTACCGTCCGGCCATTCCTTCGCAGGAGCGAAAGTCCTCCTGGTTGAAGATGATCCTCATGCCGTTGGCATTCTTGAGCCGATTCTTGTCTCCAAGGGGTTTTCTGTTGCTGTGGCTCGTGATGGCGTCGAAGGGCTCGAGAAAATGAAATTGCTTTCGCCCGATATCCTCCTTTTAGACGTCAATATGCCCCGCATGGACGGCATTTCCATGTGCCGGCAGCTCAAAAATGACGAGGAGGCGCGCCTCACCCCGGTCATCATGCTCACCGCCCACTCCGATTTCGAGAAGAAGCTCGAGGCCCTCGAGGCGGGGGCCGATGATTTTGTGAACAAACCCTACAACACGGTGGAGCTCGTCACCCGCATCAAATCTCTTCTTAAAGTGAAGTATCTCAATGAGCAGCTGGACTCCGCAGAAGCCGTTCTCTTTTCCATGGCTCGCGCCATTGAAGCGAAGGATGCCTACACCCAGGGCCATGTGGAGCGCGTCTCGCAAATGGCGGTGAGCCTGGGCGAGCACTTGGGCCTTGGGGAGGATGAGATCGATTCCCTCCGAAAAGGAGGCATCCTCCACGATATCGGGAAAATCGGCGTGCCGGACAGAATTCTAAACAAGGCGGGGCCTTTAACAACGGAGGAGCGCAAGATCATCCGGATGCATCCGGGACAAGGCGCCAAAATCTGCGAAAAGCTGAAATCGATCAAGGGCGCCATCCCCGTGATCCGCCACCATCACGAGCGTCTGGACGGAACCGGCTACCCCGATCAGCTCTCGGGCGAGGATATTCCGCTCTTGGCCCGTATTATGACGATTGTCGACATCTACGATGCCTTAACCACCACGCGCTCTTACCGCAAGCGGCTGCCCCCGGATATCGCCCTGGAGATCATGTGGGATGAGGTCAACAAAGGCTGGTGGGACAAACATGTGCTGGAGGAGTTTGAAGGCTTGCTTCGCAAGAAAGAACAGGCCGTTCCCGATGTGCCGGTCCCCGCTTAGGCTGGAAACCCGGCCCCTGTTTTGAGCGATTCTCCCGTCACTTAAGGGAATCGCGAACGTTCGGTGAAATTTCAAGGAATGATTCCAGAAGGCTTGCTATGAAACCCCCGCCTTGGATCTTGCTGCATGTGCCTTTTATCTTTGCTTCCTGTGTTCTCTTTCTTCTGGCCGCGGGCGCCGGCATCCTGTTTTTGGTCCAGGAACATCGGATCAAAAGTCATGACGTCGATGCCATCACATCACGACTGCCGCCGCTGGAGACTCTGGACCGCTTTATTTACCGGATGATCGCCATATCATTTCCCCTGTTGACCCTAGGAATTCTCCTGGGGGGCCACTGGGCCATCTTTACGCGCAAGAGCTACTGGGGGTACGATCCATCCGAAACCCTCTCTTTTCTGACCTGGACAATCTATGCCATCTATCTCGTCACTCGCTGGACCTTGGGATGGCGCGGACGTCGCTCGACGTATCTTGCTCTGATCGGTTTCGCGGTGATTTTAACCGCGCTCGTCACGCTGCCTTTCTTGAGCCCGCTGCACGCGCAAGGAGGGCGCTGATGCCTTTTGTCTTGGGGCTTAATCACGAAAGCGCGCCGCTGGACATCCGCGAGAAGCTCACCCTGGCGGCGCAGGAGCTGCCTGCCACACTCCACGAATGGAAAACCAAAGCGGACGTTGAAGAGCTCGTGTGCCTTTCAACATGCAATCGAACCGAGCTCTACGTTCGGGCCCAAAACCGTGTCCGGGCCAGAGAGGCTCTCGAGGGGCTTCTGGTGCAGCATGCTCATCTCGGGGCCCTCCCTCAGTATCTGTATTTCCACGAAAGCGACGCGGCGGTACTGCACCTCTTCTCCGTCGCCGCGGGGCTTGACTCCATGGTCAAAGGCGAGCATGAAATCCTCGCGCAGGTGAAACAGGCGTACCAAATCGCCCAGCAAGCTGGCGTGACCGGCAAACTCCTGAATGTTCTTTTTCAGCGGAGCTTGTATGTGGGAAAGCGAGTCAGAACCGAAACCGCCCTCGGAGAGGGCGCTGCTTCCGTAGGAAGCATTGCTGTTGGGATGGCGACGCGCATCTTTGGAGAGCTCCGCGATCGCCAGATTATGATATTGGGAGCAGGCGAAATGGCCGAAGTCACGGCCAAACATCTCATGGCGCAGCACGCGCAATCGATTCTGGTCGCCAACCGGACGTTTGATCGGGCATGTGAGCTGGCCAAACGCTTCAACGGTTCAGCCCTGCCTTTTGAAGAGGGACTGCGGAAGATGAGCGAGGTGGACATCGTGATTTGCTCGACGGCCGCGCCGCACGCCGTCATCACCAGGCGCCATATCGAGCAGATCATGGACCTGCGCAAAGGCCGCTCGCTTTTTTTGATCGACATCGCCATGCCGCGTGACGTGGAGCCTTCCGTGAACGACATCGAGAATGTCTATCTCTACAACATCAACAATCTTGAGCATATGGTGGCCGCCAACAACGCTCAGCGGGCCAAAGAAGCCGACTCCGCCCTGCAAATCGTTAAGGAAGAAACGCGAGAATTTATCCGCTGGCTGCGCGCTCACCGAAATGGCGTCCTGACGGGCCTCAAGCATCGAGCACCAACTGCCGTCCTCAGTACCCCTCCGGTCACAACCGCTGATTAGCTGTGAAAACGCTCCGCTTAGGGACCCGCAAGAGCGTGCTGGCGCAAACCCAGGCCAAGTGGGTGGCCGCGCGACTCCAAGAGGCCTTTGCAGGGCTTGAGATCGAACTCGTCCTGATCACGACAACCGGCGACAAGATGTCGTCATCCACGGCGGATGCCTCAGCACTGTCGTCATCCCCCCCGGGCGACACCTCTTTGCCGTCATCCCGGCATGCCGTCAGCCGGGATCCATCATTTCCAGGATTGATGGATCCCCCCCTTACAACCGGGGGGGATGACACCATGAGGGGAATGGATGGAGGGGAGAACATCAAAGGCGGGCTCAAAGCCCTTTTCACCAAGGAATTGGAAGACGCGCTGCTTCAAAAGAGGATCGATCTCGCCGTTCACTCCTTAAAAGACATGTCCGCCGAGCTGCCCCAAGGCCTTGTGCTGGGGGCTGTCCCGGAGAGAGAAAATCCCTATGACGCTTGGATCTCCAAAGACAATACCCCCTTCAGCAAACTGAGGCATGGCGCGCGCGTCGGAACGGGAGCGGCCAGGCGTATGGCTCAGCTCAAAGCGGCCAGACCCGATCTCGAGATCGTTCCCCTGCGCGGCAACGTGGACACGCGGCTTCGCAAGCTCCAGGAAGAACATCTGGACGGCATCATCCTGGCCGCGGCCGGGCTCAAACGCCTGGGGCGGGCCAAGGACATCACGGAAGTGCTTTCGCCCGAGGTCCTTCTGCCGGCTATCGGCCAAGGGGCGCTCGCCCTTGAAGTCCGGAAAGGGGACGCCGCCATGGCCCCCTATCTGAAGGCAATTGATCATGCCCCTTCTCATCAGGCTGTGCTCGCGGAGCGTGCCTTTCTCAAAGGGTTGGGAGGCAGCTGCCAAACCCCGATTGCCGGCCACGCCGTGCTTGAATCGGGGAGTCTCGTCATGAAGGGAATGGTTCTTTCACCCGATGGCAAAGAAGCCCTGCGCGCGGCCGAGCGAGGACGGCCCTTTGACGCGGCGGGCGTCGGGGAGCGCCTGGCGGCCCAGCTGCTCTCCGCCGGAGCCGGCAAGTTGCTCCATGATTAAAGTTTCTCATCTCTCCAAGACCTTTCTGGTCGAACAGAAAGAGGCGGGGCTCGCCGGCTCGCTCAAAGGTCTCTTCAAGCGCACCTATCGTAAGGTTCACGCCGTTCAAGACATCTCCTTTCAAATCCGTGAAGGGGAATTGGTCGGATTTCTTGGCCCTAACGGAGCGGGGAAGACGACAACGCTCAAGATGCTTGCCGGGCTTCTTCACCCCACATCCGGCGAAGCCCAAGTGCTCGGACATATTCCCTGGAAGAGAGAGAGTGCCTACCAGCGGCAGCTGACCATGGTGATGGGTCAGCGCACGCAGCTGTGGTGGGACTTGCCTGCTGTCGATTCCTTCCTGCTGAACAAGGAGATTTTCGAAATTCCCGACGAGCCGTATCAGGCGACCCTCACGGAGCTTTCGCGCCTCTTAGAGATTGAAGAGCTGCTCGAAGTCCCCGTGAAAAAGTTATCGCTCGGTCAGCGCATGAAGGCGGAGCTTGCCTGCTCACTCCTACACCGGCCGCGCGTCCTTCTTCTGGACGAGCCCACGATCGGCCTGGATGTGGTGATGCAGCAGAAAGTGCGCCAATTTATCCTGGAATACAATCGGCGCTTCAAGGCCACCATCCTTCTCACCAGTCATAACATGGAAGATGTCGCGGAGCTTTGTTCACGCGTGCTGCTCATCAACCACGGCCGGCTACTGTTTGATGGAAGTTTGGACACCTTCAAAGAGCTGCATAAGAAAAATTCTCTTACGGAGGCGATGCGCGAAGCTTTCCAAATGTCGTCAACCCAGAATGCCGTCACCCCGGAGATCCGTCATCCGGGGTCCATCAACGACGCACATGATGTGATGGATCCCGGCTAACGATCCGCCGGGATGACAGCATGGATGACGGCCGCGTGAACGACAACAAACATGAAAAAGTATTGGTGCATCTTTAGCATCTACTGGCAGGAAGCGCTCACCCGCCGCGCTACGTTTCTTGTGGAACGCTTCCGAGCGCTCGTGGTCTTGGTGAGTTTTTATTATTTTTGGGACGCCATCTTACGACACCGCAGCTCCTTTGCCGGGTATGACCGTCATCAGATCCTCACCTATGTGCTGGGCATGCATGTTCTGAAGAGCCTGATCTTTGCCACTAGGACCGAAGAGATTACAGCCGAAATCAACCATGGGAGGTTGTCGTCTTACCTCCTAAAGCCTGTGAATTTCATGTTTTACACCCTATTTAAGGATCTATCTGAGAAATCAATCAATCTAGTATCATCAGTTTGCGAGGTTTGTGGCCTCATATGGCTATTTAAGGTCCAGATCGTATGGCCGTCCCAGGGGACGCAATGGCTCGCCTTCCTTGCCACTGTCCTAGGAGCCATGTGGCTCTATTTCATCATTAGTTTTGCGACTGGATGCGGGGGCTTTTGGACATCGGAGACTTGGGGACCACGCTTTGTTCTCGAGCTGTTTTTAGAATTCACCGCCGGCACGTTTTTCCCTCTGGATGTCTTGCCCAAAACAGCGCAGCAGATCTTTATGGCGCTGCCCTCTCCCTATCTGATTTTCTTCCCACTCCAGATATTCCTGGGAAAATTAGATTCGCATCAGATTGTCAACGGAATTCTTGTACAGATTTTATGGATTTCTCTCCTTTCAGTCATCGCCCGCTGGGTATGGAATAAAGGATTGCGAGTGTACAGTGCTGCCGGCAGCTAGCATGGGGACGTTCCATCACAAACGTCACAAACTCCCAGAACCTTGCGCTTGGTTGACTGAAGTTTGTGACGTTTGTGATGGAACGTCCCCAAGCAGTCTTCCGAAAAAAGTCTTTTGCGAAAGGAATAATTTCTTCGAGTATGAGGTATTTTAGGATTTGGAGGCGCTTGGCCGTCATGAGTTTTCTGGTCCAGGCGGAAAGTTTTATTTCATCCTTGGGTTACCTCTTAGGGAAGTGCGTCCGGATCGGGTTCTTCTTGTTTTTCCTGTTTTCCATTTTCCGGCACACGGACGCGATTGCCGGATACTCGATTAAAGAAATAGCTCTATTTTTCATAACGTTTAACGTGGTTGATATTGTCGCCCAGCTTTTCTTTCGCGGGATCTACGGCGTCAGGGGTCTCATAAGGGAAGGAGACTTTGATTACTTTCTCATTCAACCCGTGAGCCCTCTTTTCCGGGTCGCCTTTAATACCGTTGACTTCTTGGACGTCTTGATGATCTTCCCCATCCTTGGACTGGCCGCCTTTATTATCCGGCAGCTCGATGTGTCTTTCCTTCAGATTGTTCTCTATGTGATTTTATCGCTGAATGGTTTATTGATCGCCGCTGCCATTCATATCGCCGTCGCGTCGATGGCGGTCCTCACCCAAGAGCTGGAAAATACGATTTGGATCTACCGAGACCTCATGACCCTGGGCCGTTTTCCGTCGGATATCTACAGCGCGCCCATGAGAGGGATCCTCACCTTTATTGTCCCTGTCGCCGTGATGATCAGTTTCCCCGCGAAAGCATGTCTGGGGATGCTTTCTCCCTACTGGTTACTGCATGCGTTTTTCATGGCGATGACAAGTTTGACCTTAAGCCTTCACTTCTGGCGTTTTGCGACCCGGCGTTATACGTCGGTCTCCTCCTAGATAGATTCACATTCATTTACAAGCCTGTTTAAACCTTGACGCTTTTGCGTGTCGGGGCTAGACTGCTCTCAAGAACCGGCTGCCTCTGGCATACCCCAGACTATGCATGCCGGTTCCCAATTTGACGTGATGCTCTTTGAAGGCGTGCTCGACGATAAAGGCTTCCCCTCCCGCCATCACAACGTTGGCGGGTCCGCCAGAGACGTAGTGGCGGAAAGTAATTAGGGTGTGTGCGCAAAGCCTCCGAGCCTAGCGGCTCAGCTCAGAACTCAGAGCTCAGAACTCAGAAATTTATTTCTGCGTTCTGCATTCTGAGTTCTGAGTTGGCCGAAGGCCAGCGGGGTTACCGAAAAAGTGATGACTAAAATAATTCTTGCTGCACTATTTTTCTGCGCGATTCCTGCGTCCGCCCTCTGTGAGGGGGCCCCATCCGAAAAGGTGGGGAATGCGGATGCAGGAATCGCGTTTTTCATTCACCCCACAGCCGCAGACCTCTCCGACCTTGATGTAAGAGACGCTCAAAATCAACCCGTTCTGCGAGCTTCCGCGACTCAGGAATTAGACGCGCTCTTTCGTGAAAACTTGGTGCATTTGCTGGTTTACGCGTTGCCTCATGCCGTGTCTCAGAGGGATGACTGGATAGAATCAATTTCACATCTACTTAACAATCTGATTTACTCGTCTGCCAAAGCCATATTTGAGCTTTTTCAGGAAGCGATTCCGACGAGCGGGCGGCGCTTTGTGCACAATGTTCATATCCTGTGCATAACCCTCTTTCCCTGTAGCGCTCTGATCCTGCTTTCTTGCGCTTTGCGTTGCCGCCCCGCTGTTTCCAACCAACTCATCCTGCGTTGTTAATCCCCTCAGATGCCCCGTTAAAAACCGCCATATTTCTGGCGATTTTTCCATTGACGGGAGACGGAAGTGCCTGTAAACAAGTGACGGATCTGGTCTAGAAATCAACGAGGAGCGATTATGGGTTTTGAGACATTCACCAGGCAGAACATTTTCTTTTTCGCGCGCGCGCGTCTATTTAACTTCTGCGCAGTGATGCTTCTGCTCACGATGACCGCTTTTGCTGAAACCAGCGATCTTGCAGAAATCAAAAGCTCCGATGGAAAGCGCAAATATGCCGCTCTCGAAAATCTCGCGAAATCTCCTAGCCCAGCTGTCGCGGCAAATCTGGTCGCCGTCGCCCTCCAAGAGAAAGACGTGCGCTTTACTCTCGCACTCCTGGATCAGATCGGGGCGACACACGAACAACGCGTCATCCCGCAGCTGGCGCCGATGCTCCAGAAAAAAAACATCGTCGTGCGTAAGCGCGCGGTGCAAGTCACCGGCTTGCTGGGCGGCGCGCTTGCGGAACGGGCCCTCCTGGATGCTCTGCGACAAGAGAAAGACAGCGATGTGACGGACGCCATACTCCAGGCGCTGAGCCTGTGCGGGAGCGAGCAGAGCGTAGACGCGATCCAATCGTATTTGAAGAGCTCTCGACCCGCTAGCCGGGCGAACGCCGTCCAGGCGCTCGGACGGATCCCCGGAGAGCGTTCAGCCAAAGCTTTGGAGGCCGCGCGATCCGATCGAGATGAAACCATTCGCCGCATGGCCCAGGAATCAGTGAGGAGGCGCTCCAAAAACAAATGATGGCAGGAGTCAAAAATCGGATGGCCCCCAGACGACAAACCCCGTTGGGATGGTTTGCTGTCTTGGGCCTGATCGCCTTTTTGAGTGCCATCACAGAAAACCTGCACGCCGCCAGTGATGCCTTGGTTGGCTACAACCGCATTGAGTACAAACCCATTTCACGGGAGTGGAATAGCGGATCGAACAGCTGGGAAGATGAAACGATCGGAGACGCGGTCTCCGGATCAGAGGCTATTCCACAAGTCATTAAGATTTATGCACCCCCCGTAGACGGACCCAGGCCGGATGAGCGTGTGAAAATCGTTCTTCAAAGCGATGGGCGACTGGTCGCCATGGTCTGGAATGGGAGCGCATGGGATCCGACCAAAACCACTACGCTTTCAACCAACCTTTCGGCGCTCGTTGCCTACCAGCCCTTTGACGGAGCCTATGAATGGGAAGGCAGCTCCTTCGTCGTTGTCTACAGCCAAGGGGGGACAACCGACGGCGCTCAACTGCTCTTCGCCAGCTGGGATGGAACCACCTGGACCACCAATCGAACCTTCCCCGCCGAGCCAGGGGCTGTCGCTTATCGCTGGGTTCGTGTCGAAGCCCAGCCCCGGACAGGTTCGAAGCGTATCGCCATCGTGGCATCCGAATCCGCTGACACCGGCGAACTCTACGCGATATGGCTTAACGCGCAGACGGCCGGGGCTTGGACCACCCTGACCAATGGAACAATCCTGGGCAACACGTTTGAGGGGGGCAATAGCGGACGAACCTTTGATATTGCCTTTGCATCGACAACGGGTCGAGCCTATGTTTTCGCGGCAGGAACCACAAGCGATCAAATGGATGTGGCTTACTCGGACGATGGCGGAGCATGGACGGCCGTCGCGGATAACGGCATTGATCTTGACGGCAACAATACCACCTTCACATGGCTGTTTGCGCGAGCCGATCGAGCCGCGACCAATAGAATTGTCGTCACTGCCTTGGATGCGGGAAACGACGTGAGCTTCGGCGCCCTGGTGAATGGCGCCTGGCAAAACCTAACGGCTGATTCCGCTCTTGAAACCAATGGACAATCAAACACGTTGCCCATTATTCAAGTGGCTTTTGAGCAATACAGCAGCCAGGCCATCCTATCCTACGCCGAAAATGGCGTAAACTCGCCGCGTTATCGCATTTGGACCCAAAGCGGCGGCCTGGGGATCGAACTAACCATGAATAGTTTCGGGGGCAGTACTCTCAGGAAAATTGAAATGTACGGTGTTGTTGGATCGAGCGATGTCTGGATCGCAGGCGAAAACAGTTTGGGGCAACTCATGTTTCAGCGCTGGGACGGGTCGGTTGACTCCTGGAGCACCGCCACAGAATTGGCCCCGTATTTGGCCTACACAGCGCAAAGGGCACTGTTCAGCTTGGCACAGAATGTGGTGGCTTACTCGATCAACAACTACAAAGTGGGCGTGCGCAACGTTCAAGCCGGGACCAACAACTGGGACTCGACGGATAGCTACTCCAACAACCTCGCAGGCACACCGCGCTGGGTTAAAATCCTAGCTTCACCCAAAGAAAACAAAAAGATTATGGTCGCCCTCGACAACAAGGGTCAGATTGCTTCTCAATCTCATAACGGGTCTGTGTGGTCATCGACGCAAAACATTACATCATCCGTCGATGCCGAAAACGGCCGCACATTCTATCGGGGCTATGACTTTGCCTTCGAACGCAATTCGGGCGATGCTTTATTGGTTTACACCAACAATAGCGCCGTTCCCCAGTACGTGACGCGTGGGATCTCAGGCACAGAATGGAGTTCGGCACTGCCAGTTCCCGATTGGCCGGGGACGGGAGCCGTCCTTTGGGTACGCATGGAGAACAACCCCAGCGAGAATTCCGATGAAATCGTGATGATGGCGATGGACACCAATAACGATATTTTCGCGGCGGTCTGGAGCGGCTCGGCTTGGATCAGCGGGTCCACACGAACACTCACCACCGACGCCCAAGGCAATGCCCAGCAATCGTTTGATCTGGCCTACAACTGGGATGATGTCAATCCTCATGCCTTACTTGTCTATGCGAATGCCGCCGCCGCAGAGGACTGGAGCTATACCGTCTGGTTCAGCACAAGCCAACTGTGGGGCACGGCGCTGGGGGGGTTTGACTTTGATGCGGGCGCCGCGCTCCCGGCCGCGCCGGTCGTGCGCTGGATGAGACTGGCTACGAACCGAGGAACATCTAATTCAAACCAGATTGGTCTGGCTCTTATGGATACAGATAATGACCTGACATTATCCATTTGGAATGCAACCACAAGAAGCTGGGGCAGCACTCAGCAGAACGTTGAAATCAATATGACCGGAGGCGCTACTCAATATCGACCCTTTGATATCGCATGGCAGCGTTCGGGTGCTGAACTTGTTCTGGCCTATGCCGATGGGAATGTCAACCTAAGACACCGGGCTTGGAATGGGGTGCTGCTCGATGCAGTGGAGCGCGCCAGCGACGTGACGGCGGCGGCCATTCGTAATATTGAGCTTTTCAGTGAACCGAACAACCCTGGCAATGATGAAATGTTTGCGGTTGTGACGAACGCTGAACCCAAATTGCGCATTTACCATAAAACCGGAGCGCTCTATGGTCTGACGTTCCCCGATCTTTTTTCTCCGACACTCTTCAGCGGATACCGCGGTGAGGGTCAAGTAGCCAACTTTGATTCCTACTGGTTGTGCTACACCCAGGATTATAGCCCACCGACATCGGTTTTATCGGTTCCTCTGGATGGGCAACACTATAACGCTCTTTCAACAATCAGTGGCACAGCCAGTGATGGCGGCGGGAACAATTCTTCCGGTATCCGCAAGGTTCAAGTCCTGATTCAAGATTTATCTTTCGCCAGCACCTACTACATCGTGGGAAGCGGATGGACAAACATTTCGAGCACGGCCGCATGGAACGATGCCTCTGGAACAACAGCATGGTCTTTAGGCAGCTTAGGAGCCCTATGGACCAATAGCCGTCAGTACACCATCCGGGTGCGTGCTATCGACAATGCCCGTAACACGCAAAACCCTACAACAAACGCAACGATCATCTTTGATACCACCCCGGGCACAGCTGCTGTAACACATCCCGCCAACTTAAGCGGCACATCGGGCTATTACCGTGCCGGATCGCTCGGGACGCTCATAGGGACGGCCGCGGATACCTCACCCGGAGCCGTCGGTCGGATCTCGATCAATTTACAGAGAGAAGACGGCCAATACTGGAACCAGAATGCGGCCGGCTGGGGGGGTAGTATCGTTTATCTGGCAACCAGTTCCTGGTCAGGAGGTGTATGGCAATCCACCATTTCGGCTTCCGCATGGACGGATCAAACAACCTATTACGTTGGAGTGCAGGTTCAAGACCGCGCCGGCAACTGGATGGTGAGCGGTTCCACCAATGCCTTTGTTGTCGATATGACGTCTCCGACCGCGACCATCACGTTCCCGGGGACGGAGCTGGGCACGTACAAACCTTTTACACAGATCGCAGGCACCGCGCAGGACGCGTTTGTGATTCGTGTCACATCGGTCGGCATCGTGAACAGCAACGGCGAATATTGGGACGGCAATACAAGCAACCCGTCATTCCCCAACACCACCCGGCGGTATTTCCCGGCCACAGGGACAAATGCCTGGAACATCACGTTCACGACCAATGTCTACAACAACCAGCAATTCACCATTGAAGCGGTCGCCGAAGATGCGGCGGGAAACACGCAGCTCATGCCAGTGGCCGCCTCCCGGAATTATGTGGTGGACAACTCGAGTCCGGTATCGGCCGTGACTTCCCCGGGACATGGCTCCTGGCGAAAGTCCCCGTTCACCTCCATCACGGGAACAGCCAGCGATCAGTCGCGGCAATATCTGGAGGGCGTTCGTGTTCGCATTAAGCGCAACATTGACAATTCGTATTGGACCGTTGCCGGCTGGGAGCCTGCAGCGGGGCAAGGCGTTAACGCCCGAGATGACCGCGACAACAACGTCACCTTCGCCGATCCTTCAGAAACACAATCCCAAAGCTGGAACCTTCCTTTTAATGATCTGGAGTGGGATGATGACGCCTACAATCTCGGGGTTGATTTTTCATCCATGTCCATCAGCGGATCGTCTTTCACGATCATCGTCACCGCGCGCGACCGCTCGCGCGATGGTACGGACGCGGTATCCTCAAACGAACAAGATTGGCAGGTGACCTCCAGCAGCATCACTTACTGGTGGGACGTTCTTTATCCCACAGCGAGCGTTATCTCCATACAAGACGGAGGTAACATCGCTGCCGATCCATTCTTGCACGGCAATCACTTTGACCGCGACTCAGGAGTGAATAGCGTCCGCTATTTGGTGCACGATCTCACGGTCAATAAATATTGGGATGGAACGCAGTGGCAGCCGGGACCCGCTCCCGCCGCCTCCGGTTGGCCTCAAGCCAACCTTTGGGCCAGCTCCTGGACAGTGACTATGCCGGCTGGGTCGATTCCCAATGTCGGCCAAAATGTCAGAAGCGGCGATACGATCCTGGTGGTTTCGCGGGCACAAGACACTGCAGGCAATGCGCAAGGGGATTTCAGTGTTGGCGTGTCATCACATATCGTTTATCTTGACACCGAAGCTGTTGTCATTTCCAACGTCCAGCCGGCTTCGGGATACCGCAACAGCGTCACCGAAATCACAGGAAACTACCAGGACTATCCGCTGGCACACCAGGCGACGGTCGCTTGGGTTGAACTTCGAGTCTCAAGTGCCGCCAACAACGGATCCTCTCCGTTATATTGGTGGAGCGGCTTTACAAACAGCTGGGTGGCCTCCAGTACCTGGTCCATGGCTTGTAACGGAACGTGCGCCGGCGGCAACTGGACTTACGACAACCCCGACTCCATCTGGAGCGACGGCCAATACTACCGGGCCACCGGCCGAGGAACAGACAGCCTCGGCAATATCACGCCGATTGCCGACGAAATAAGCAGCATCAACGCGGCTTTCACTTACGATGTCTCACAGCCTACCTCCTCGATTACGAGCATCACCAACGGGCAATATTACACCTCGCTCACCTCGATCTCGGGAGGGGCGCTGGACACCATCCCGGGCCAGGTTTCGGACGTCCGCGTCAAGATTGTGGACTTGTCGAATGGAGATTGGTGGGACTCCATCGGCAGCCAATGGCTGACCAGCGGGGACGCGACGCCGGAACAGAATCGCTACACTCCCGCGGGCACGTTAACCCCCTCCGGGACATCCGGCAACAGCAACACCTACACCTGGTCCTTGACGGTCCCGGGAACCATGTGGACAGCCCCGACCAATCGCGAAGGGCATAGGATCGCCGCGTTCGTGAAGTCGCAAGATGCCGCGACCAACTGGGAGAAGGGTCAAACCGTCGTGTTGTTAAGCTCCGCCACCTTTGTGGTTGATCAGACCAAAGGCGTCAGCGACATCACCAATGTCGTCATGAACTCCATCGTCAACACGCTCGCCACGGTGACGGGCACGGCCGGCGACCTTCCGACAGCCGTATCGGCGAACGCGCCGGGCGGACGCGTCGCCAACCTCCAGATCCGCCTGTTCAACAGCCAGTTAACGGAAACGTACGCGGGGGGCGGATCCTGGCCGGGCGGAAATTTGACAGGCGACGCCTACTGGCTCAACAGTGTCTACACGGCCTATGGCCCATCGAGCTCCAGCGGTACATGGTCTTACCCCATGCCCGCCTTGACCTCGGGCAGCACGTATTACATTTATTCACGGACCGTGGACGAGGCCACCCCCAGCCCGAATGTCCAGACGTCGTTCCCGAACTACAAAATTGTCACCTACGATATTTATAATCCCCTTCCGACGGAACGACCGGATGTCGATGACATTACAACACCCCCGGCCGACGACACGCACTATGCCGTCCCTCCCTCCGTTCTGGATGGAACGGCCCGGGATAACGTTCAGCTTCAGTCCGTCTATGTCCTTTTCCGCCAGTTCGCGGGCGCGACCACTAACTATTGGGACAAAACGGGCGCCTGGGTCGAGGAGCCGGGCGGGGGCCCCGCGCTGACCAACCTTCCATCGGTCAGCGCGACGGGCATGTCGTCCGGATGGAGCTACAGCCTGGCCGCGGTCGATTGGACCCCCAATCTGACGTATGCCGTCACACCCAGAGCGCAGGACGCACCTGGCAATCTCGAAGTCCATTTAACCACCTATACTTTCGTTTATGACGTCAATAAACCAACCGTCACGATTTCGTACCCGACCAACAGCGGATACATCTCGCAAACGGGCCTCGTTCAAGGAACGTGTCTTGACTCATCGCCGGGAAAAGTCAACCAGGTCCGCGTCCGAATCAGCACGAACGCTTACAATTACTTCTGGACCGGCTCGTCCTGGACGACCCAAAGCAATACCTGGCTCAACACATGGCTCTCCCCGGACACCACCGCCTGGGTCCTCACCGACAATGCCTGGGTGACCAACGCCGCCTTCAGCGCCGAAGCTTCCATCCTCGACAAAGCAGGCAATACCGGCGTCTCGTTTGCCACCGTTTCGTTTACGGCCGACTTTATCGCTCCGTCATCAACCATTTCATGGCCCAACGCCACCCCGACAGCCGTCAACATCAGCTCGGTCACAGGGACCGTTAGCGATCCCGCCCCCGGCACGCTCAGTGAAGTCAAAGTCTCTTATTACCGCGTGGATACGAACCGCTGGTGGCACCAAGCCACGGACTCGTTCAGCGCCGTCACCGAAGAATTCTCCACCACGACCTTCAATGCCGGCGCGGGGACCTGGGGAGCGCTCTACAGTGAAAGAAATGTCCCGACCTGGGTGACGAGCCTCGGCGGGATCACCTATCAGATGTTTGTCAAGGGAGTGGACGCGGCGGGCAATGAAACCACCAAGCCCGGAGCGACCGCCCTGGGAAGTCCATACATACAAATTGTCATGCAGGCCCCTTCGCCCGCCAGCACCCTGACGTCTCCGGACGGAACCGTGCCCCATTGGAAGCCCGGTTCCGTGATCCTCCAGGGAACCGCCATCAACAGCACCACCGTGTACGTCCAGGTCATCGACTGCGGCGTGGATCTCACGTGCGGCGCGGGCAATGACGATCAAGCGTGGAATGGATCCGATTTTGTATCCACCGATACCTTCAACGGCACCCGATTCGTCAACTCGTTTACCGGCAGCTTCCTGTCCGCCAGCTGGCAATTCACCGAAATCCCCATTGGAAAATGGACCACCAATCATCTGTACCGCGTCACGTCCTACAGTTATAACGGCAACGCGAGCCTGCTGGAGTCTCCCGGTCAAACCGCGACGTTTGTCGTGGACAATACGGCCCCCGGCGGGACCGTTACGCTTCCGGATGCCCGCGCCTCAATCAACAGTCTGCCGACGCTGACCGGGACCGCTTCGGACACCTCTCCCGGACAGGTCCAGACCGTTGTTTTCCGCGTCGCCCGGAGCGAAGATCCAACGAAGTTCTGGAACTGGCAAGCTTCGACGTTCACCGTCGCCGCGGGCGCGGCGACCGATCTCACCGCCAGCCTCAACGCAGGGGTTTGGAGCTACACCACCACCTACTTCCAGATCAACACGGGGACGGGGACATGGGAACATGGCCGCTCGTATGTCGTTCATGAACTGGTCACGGACAAGGCGGGCAATTATGTCGACATTGCCCATGGCGGTTTCACCTACGATATCGCTTTCCCGACCTCCACGATCGTCGTGCCCGCCAGCGGTCTTACAGCGATCCGCAGTTTGCCGTCGCTTTCAGGAACCGCCGCCGATGGCCTGACGAACAGTCAGGCGAAGATCGCCATTTACAGCCCGACCGACACCGCCTGGTTTGACGGTTCCGGCTTCAATGTCACCCAAAGCACGCCGCACTTTTTGCTGGCGACATGGCTCTCGCCTGACGCCACCTCCTGGATGTACGCGCCGGCGAACCTGGATTCCAAGTTTCAGAATAACAGGCGCTACACGATCGTCAGTCAGGCCATCGATGTGGCGGGCAACGCGCAGGACAACTTTGTCGTGGGAACGTCTTCGCTCACGATCGTCATCGATAAAGCGGTGCCCGCGGTCACCATCACCGCTCCGCCGACCATGGGCAACTCGTATATGCCGGACAACATCGGGAAATCGGGCACGACAAGCCGGTTCACGGGCACGGTCTCCGATCCGGGCGCCTTGGCATCGGGTGTCAATCAGACACAAATACAGATTTCCTATCTTCTTGTGCCGGATACCTACTACTGGGATGGGAACGCGGACCAGTTCTCCTCGTTCACGGTCACGGATACGAACTCATGGTTCAACGCCGGCACGGGATGGCTTTATGTGAAAGATATCGTCTGGCCAACCGATGCGAGTCACGTGATGACGCTCAAGGCCCGGGGGATAGACAAGGCGTCCCTGGGTGATGGGACAGGGGGGGGCAATCAAAGTACGCCGATCAGCGTATCCTTTAATGTTGACTTTGTCGCCCCCGCCGGCGCCATCACCTATCCCCATGCCAACGCCACCATCTCCAGCGCCACCATCGGCATGTTCGGCACCTCCTCCGATGACCTCGCGGGCCTGAACACCATCCAGGTCGAGATCTCTACAGGCCTCGGCGGCTCCAAGTCCTACTGGTCCGGCTCCACCTGGACCGCTCCGGCTTCCCAGACCTGGATCACCACCACCACCGCCGCCAACTGGTACTACACCATCCCAGGCGCCGCGCTCACGTCCGGCAATATCTATTACCTGCGCGCCTCCTTCACCGACGTCGCCGGCAACGCCTTTGCCACCCAGGTCACCACCTTCACCTACGACACCCAGGTGCCGACCGTCTCGATTACCCAGCCGACCAATAATGGCTTCTATTCCCAAATCCTCTTATCCACACCCTTCGCCGGCACCGCCACCGATCCAGGTTCCAACCCCACCGGGGTTTCCACTGTCACACTCACTCTGCAGGACGTCACCGGCGCCTTTAACCTCTACACCTCCTCACCCGCCGGAGGATCACCCGCCGCCTGGTCCTTTGACCGACCCGGCATCAGCTTTACCAACGACCACCTCTATCAACTCTCGGTCACCGCCACCGATAACGCCCAGAATTCGAATAACGCCGCTCTCAACTTCGTCTATGACGTCCAGAAGCCGACCTCCGCCATCACCTCCCCGGCCGCCGGCTACATCACCTCTTGGACTCAAGTCACAGGCCGCGCGAGTGACCAGATCGGTTCACCCACCTATCCTTCCGGCATCTATAGTTCGAGCGTTTCCGTCGCCGTACAGCTTGTCGGCGGATCCTGGTGGAACGGCGCTTCCTTCGTCGCCGCCAACCCCGCTTACTCCACCGCTACCTATATAGGGGCTTCCTCCGGCACCTGGTCCTACAACCTGCCCGTGGCCCTGCAGGCCGCTCTCACCAGCGGCTCCACCTACTTCATCATCTGCCGATCCACCGATATCGCCGGCAATACCGAATTCGGTCTCTCCGCCGCCAATATCCCCGCCGGCGCCGGCATCACCGTCATCTATGACACCGCCGCACCCACCGCCGTGATGACTGTTCCCACGTATGCGTCCCTGCCGGCCAATCTGACCTTCAACCAGCTCCCTCAGATCACCGGCACCGCTTCCGGCGACGTCGGCATCCGAAGCGTCGCCTTCGCCGTTAAGAAGATCGGATCCCCCAGCCTCTGGTTTGACGGCACCAACTTCACCAAGAACCAGGCCAACCCCTGGTTCATCGGCGCCTCCGGCAGCCTGACGTGGGTCTCCACCTACACTGTTAATCTCGCCGCGGCCCTGACGGACCATGCCCAATACGTCTTTGTGGCTTCGGCCACCGCGCCCTCAGGCCTCACCCAATCCACCTTTGCTTCGCCCGGTTCCTCCATGACCCTGACCTATGACGACACAGAGCCTTCAGCCTCCATCACCGTGCCGGCCTCCAACAACCTCTCCTTCAAGCGCGCCAACATCGGCCAACCGGCTTCGCTCTTGTCCGGAAGCTCCTCCGATACGGGACCTCTGGCCGCCGGCGTCAAGAACGTGGGATTGCGGCTCTCTTATCTCCTGGCGAATGACACCTACTACTGGACCGGCGCCGCCTTCTCCTCCTTCACCGTCACCGCCGACACCGCCTGGCAAAACACCGCCACCGCCGGCGCCTGGACCTACGGCCTCTCCATCGCCTGGCCCAGCGCGGGCCAAAGCTACTCGATCACCATGGAAGCCCGCGCCGAAGACGACTCGACGAGCGCCGATGGCACCGGCACAGGAAACATCAACGTCCCGACCACGGCCGGCACCGATGTCATGACCTTTAAGATCGATGATATTGTTCCCGCGGGCGCCATCACCTACCCCCATGCCAACGCCAATATCTCCAGCGCCACCATTGGCATGTTCGGACCCTCCTCCGATGATCTCTCGGGCATCACCCTCACCCAGGTCGAAATCTCCACGGGCTTGGGCGGCTCAAAATCCTACTGGTCCGGCTCCACCTGGACAGCCCCGGCCTCCCAGACCTGGATCACCACCACCACTGCCGCCAACTGGTACTACACCATTCCAGGCGCGGCGCTGGTCTCCGGCAACATCTATTACCTCCGCGCCCAGTTCGCCGATCTGGCCGGCAACTCCTTCGCCACACAAATCACCACCTTCACCTACGACACCCAGGCGCCCTCGGTCGCCATCACGAAACCCGCCAACAATGGGTTCTACTCCCAGGTCCTGGTCTCGACGCCTTTCGCCGGCACCTCCTCCGATCCCGGCTCCAATCCCACGGGCGTGTCCACCGTCACCCTCAGCATCACGAACGTCGATGGGGGGCCTCTTTATTTCAACGGCTCCACCTATACCGCCGGCGGTCCTTTCTATCTCCCCGCTCAAGGAACCGCCGCGAATTGGACTTACGACAACGCGGACCTCTTTTTCCTCAACGATCGCCGCTATGACATCACGGTCAAGGCAACCGACAGCGCAGGCAACACGGTGTCGGTCACCAACAGAATTTTCTATGACGTCGCCAAGCCCACCAGCACGATCACCTCCCCTGCCCCTCCGTACATGACCGATTTCGATGATGTGACCGGGCAGGCAACCGACAATCCTGGAGGGACGACCTACGCCAACCCCGCGAACCTTTCGACATCGAGCGTTCAGCTGGCCTTTAAACAGGTGGGCTCCAACTGGTGGAACGGCGCGAATTTCACCGCTTCCGCGGACCCGGTCTATTACACCGTGACCAACACCACCACCCCGCAGCCGAACACCTGGACGTATACGCTCCCCGGCGCTTTGCAGAGCGCGATCATTTCAGGAACAACCTACCGGTTCGTCACGCGATCAACGGATACGGCCGGCAACGCCGAATTTGGACCGCTGAGTTCCGACCTGCCGGCGGGCGTCGGCCTGACCATCCTCTTTGACAGCGCGACCGCCAATTCTGCCGTGAGTTTCCCCGCGAACAACAACTCCTATGTTCTCGTTTCGTCCATCACGGGCACCGCGACCGACACGCTCACCGGATCCGGTGTGAACACCGTCAGCATCGCCCTCATTGATACCATCGATCGCTATTGGGCCGGCACGGCAACCGAATGGACGGGCAACTGCAGCGGCGCCTGCAACCCGTGGCAGAACGCGACCTTTGTGGGAAGCTCCAGCGGCACCTGGACTTACAATGATTTTAACGCGGGGACCTTCAGCTCGAACGCCACCTACAGGGTCTTTGTTCGCGGGATTGACCGCGCGGGCAACACGCCGGCCAACCCGACGTTTACGGCGGGCGGTACCGTGTTTACGGTCGACGCCACCGTCCCCGTATCGGTGACGACAGCGCCCGCGAATAATTCCAACATTGGCACGATGGCGCCCGCCCTGGCGGGGACCGCCACGGACATGAGCTCCGGCGGATCCGGCATCGCCAATGTGGTGTGCCGCGTGGGCCGGTCCGACGGCAAGTACTTAAATCCTCTCATCACGGACTTCGACGCCACGCCAACCGCGCTGAACTTCCCCTTCACCGCCACGGTCAACGTGGCCGTCTTCCCCAATTACAACTGGAGCCGGACGCTGACGCCCGGTCAGTATTCGTTGTTCGTGGATGGCTATCAGTATTTTGTGGAATCCAAGGCGACGGATTTCGCGGGGAACATCGAAGTGGCCTACAGCACGATCAGCTTCATCATGGACCTCTCCACGCCGACCGCCGCCATCACGTACCCGACCGCCGGTGGTTATGTGAGCCAGACGGGCTACGTGATGGGAACTTCGACCGATGCCCTGGTCGCTCCCGGCCATGTCCCGAGCGGCATTGCCAGCGTCAAGGTCCGCATCAGCACCGATTCCTTCAGCTCGTTCTGGACCGGCTCATCGTGGACCGCCACGGCCAACACCTGGCAGAGCGCGAGCCTGACCCCCTCCACAACGTTCTGGACTCTGCCTCAGTCGCTGTGGCTGACGAACGTGACCTTCTCCGCGGAAGCCTACGCGACGGACAAAGCCGGCAACAGCCAGGTGGCCTATTCCACGTCCACCTTCACGGCGGACTTTACCGCGCCTTCAGGGACGATTACAACGCCCAGCAGCACGCCCCTGTTCATCCTCAACACGCTCACAGGAAACGCCACCGATGTCGCGCCCGGGATCATCAACACGGTTCAGCTCTCCTATCAGCGAAACGACACCGGCTTCTATTGGAGCCCCGTTTCGGGGGCTTTCGACTCAGCGAGTGAGGTTTTTCTGAACGCCACATCGGTAGACTCCGTCACGGGAGCGTGGACCGCCACGGGAAGCTCCACGCCCACCTGGGCGACGAGCATTACCGGGATTACCTACAACATCTTCGCCAAAGCCGTGGACCTGGCCGCCAATGGCGCCCCCAAGCCAGGTTCCCCGCTCTTTAACACGTCCTATGTTCAGGTCACCCTCCAGAGCCCGCCTCCGTCGAGCGTGATCATCTCCCCGGACGGAACGAACCCGCATCTGCGCTCCAACATCATCCTTCTGCAGGGGACCGCCGCCAACGCCACGACGGTTCAGGCGCAACTCGTCGATTGCGGCGTGGACATCACCTGCGGCTCCGGCGATGACGATCAAGTATGGAACGGCGCCGACTTCGTGTCGACTCACACTTTTAACGGGTATGTCGGCGTCACGAGCTTCTCCGGGGGGACCTGGCAGCTCAGCATTCCGCAAGTGAAGTGGTCGACCAATCACAACTATGTGCTTTACACCCTGGCCAGAGACCTGTTGAACGGAACCGTGGAGGCTTCTCCGCAGTCCGTCATTTTTGTCATCGACGACACGCCCCCCTCGGGCGTGATGACCGCTCCCGACAGCAGGCTCTACCTCAACAGCCTCCCCACACTCTCCGGCACGGCCACAGATGTTTCGCCCGGCCTGATGACGCAGACTTATTTCCGTGTCGCGCGGGCTGAGGATGGAAGCAAATATTGGAACTGGCAAAGCTCGACTTTCACCGCGCTCGCCGCCGTTGTGACGGACCTGCCCGCCACGCTCAATGGAGGCATCTGGAGCTACACGACCACCTATTTCCAGATCGACACAGGCACGGGGGCCTGGGAGAACAACAGGTCCTATGTGGCCCATCAGATCATGGTGGACAAAGCCGGGAACTCCCTGGATCTGGCGCACGCGGCATTTACCTTCGACATTGTCATCCCGACGGCCACACTGACGATCCCGGCTGCCGGGCTCGCGGGGATCAAGTCGCTTCCAAGCCTCTCGGGAGCCGCCGTCGACAACAATGTCAACAACATCGTGAACCTGGCGATCTACAGCCATACGGATGAGTCCTGGTTTGATGGTTCCGGATTCAATGTCCTCCAGAGCACCCCCTACTTTATCGCGACCACCACCTCCTCAAACGCCACCGCCTGGACGTACGCACCGGCCAACCTGGACGTGAAATTCCAGAACAACCGGAAATACACTCTCGTCACACAGGCCGTCGATGTGGCCGGCAACAGCCAGTCCACCTTTACGGTGAACAGCTCTTCGTACATCATCACCGTCGATAAAGCGGCGCCGACCCTGGCCCTGATCGCCCCTCCCACGGCAGGAGCGTCCTATCAGCCGGATAATATCGGGCAATCCGGCACGGTGTCACGCTTCCATGGGACCACTTCGGATGCCGGGCTCTACGCGTCCGGCGTTCATCATGTCGAGATCCAATTGTCCTACCTCCTGGCCAATGACACCTATTACTGGGACGGGAACGCCAATCAGTTCTCTTCCTTCACGGTCACTGCGACGAGCGCGTGGTTTGGCGCTGGTTCGGGCTGGCTCTACACCAAAGACATCGTCTGGCCCACCGACGCGAGCCACGTGATGACCTTCCAGGCACGCAGCGTGGACAATGCCTCGCTCGGCGACGGCACGGGTGGCGGCAATGTCAGCGCCCCGATCAGTGTCAGCTTCAACGTCGACATCAACCCGCCCGCGGGCGCCATCACCTATCCCCATGCCAACGCCACCATCTCCAGCGCCACCGTCGGCATGTTCGGATCCTCCTCCGATGATCTCTCGGGCATCACCCTCAGCCAGGTCGAAATATCCACGGGTCTGGCCGCCGCCAAGTCCTACTGGTCCGGATCCACCTGGACCGCCCCAACCTCCCAGACCTGGATCACCACCACCACCGCCGCCAACTGGTTCTACACCATCCCCGGCGCCGCCCTCGTCTCCGGCAACATCTACTACCTCCGCGCCCAGTTCACGGATCTCGCCGGCAACTCCTTTGCCACACAAGTCACCTCCTTCACCTACGACACCCAGGCGCCAACGGTCTCCATCACCCAGCCCACGAACAACGGCTTCTATTCCCAGGTCCTGGTCTCGACACCCTTCGCCGGCACCTCCTCCGATCCGGGTTCCAACCCCACCGGGGTTTCCACCGTCACACTCACTCTGCAGGACGTCACCGGCGCCTTTAACCTCTACACCTCCTCGCCCGCCGGCGGCACGCCCGCCACTTGGTCCTTTGACCGACCCGGCATTAGCTTTACCAACGACCATCTCTATCAACTCAGCGTGACGGCTACGGATAACGCCCTGAATCCAGGCAACGCTTCCGTCAATTTTGTCTATGACGTCCAGAAACCTACTTCGGCCATTACGTCGCCGGCCGCCGGCTACATCACCTCTTGGACTCAAGTCACAGGCCGCGCGAGTGACCAGATCGGTTCACCCACCTATCCTTCCGGCATCTATAGTTCGAGCGTTTCCGTCGCCGTACAGCTTGTCGGCGGATCCTGGTGGAACGGCGCTTCCTTCGTCGCCGCCAACCCCGTCTACTCCAGTGCTTCCTATATAGGCGCCTCCTCCGGCACCTGGTCCTACAACCTCCCAGCGGCTCTGCAGTCGGCACTGCTCTCGGGCTCCACCTACTTCATCATCAGCCGCTCCACCGACATCGCCGGCAATACCGAATTCGGTCTCTCCGCCGCCAATATCCCAGCAGGCGCCGGCATCACCGTCATCTATGACACCGCCGCCCCCACCGCCGTCATCACGATGCCGGTGCTCGCCTCCACCTCCGGCGTCATGAGCCTCTCGATTGCCTCCGGTACCGCATCCGGGGATGTGGGTATCTCCAACGTCCAAGTCGCCATCCAAAATATCGCCAATGGCCTCTGGATGGACGCCTCTTACAACTTCACGGTCGGCCCTCAAGCCAGCCCGAACTTCATCAGCGTGACCTCCACCGCGCCAGGCAACCCCGCCTCCTGGTCTTTCGCCCCAGCGGGTCTCGCCGGCAAGCTCCTCGGCAATCAGAAATACCTCCTCGTCGCGAAAGCTTTTGCTCCTTCGGGACTTTCCCAGAGCGTCTTTACGGTCGACGTCTCTTCCATCCAGGTCATCATTGATACCGCCGCACCGAATGTCGCCATCACCGTTCCCAACCCGGTGGGTACGCCCTCTTATCAAAGAGCCAATATCGGCAAGACCGCCACCGGCTCCCTCTTGGCAGGAACGATCACCGATCCTTTGTCACTCGCCTCCGGCGTCAAGAACTACCAAATCCGCCTCTCGTACCTCCTGGCGCCTGACACCTATTACTACGACGGCGCCGTCTTCTCCTCGTACACCGTCACCGCTGACACCGCTTGGCGCACCCGCACCTCCGGATCCGGCGCCTGGACATATCCCTTTGATATCAGCTGGCCCGCCATAGGAACGAGCCGCCTCGTCAAAATGGAAGTCCGCGGCGAAGATAACGCCCTCTCGGCCGGCGGCGCCACCCCCGGCAACCTCTCGGTCCCCACCTCCACCGGCACCGATATCACGTTCTTTAAACTCGATGACGTCGCTCCCGCCGGCGCCATTACCTATCCTTACGCGAGCGCGAACCTCTCCAGCGCCACCATCGGCATGTATGGTTCCGCTTCCGATGACTTAGCGGGCTTGAATACCCTCCAAGTCGAAATCTCCACCGGCCTCGCAGGCTCCAAATCCTACTGGACTGGATCGGCTTGGTCGGCCCCTGGCGCCCAAGCCTGGATCACCACCACCACCGCCGCCAACTGGTTCTACACCATCCCGGCAGGCGCCCTCACCAGCGGCAATATCTATTACCTCCGCGCCCAGTTCGCGGACCTGGCCGGTAACTCTTTTGCCACCCAAATCACCACCTTCACCTACGACACCCAGGCGCCGACCGTATCGATTACGCAGCCGACCTCGAACGGCTTCTATTCCCAAGTCCTGGTCTCGACACCCTTCGCCGGCACTTCCACCGATCCGGGATCTAATCCCACGGGGGTGTCCACCGTCACCATCACCTTGCAGGACGTCACCGGCGCCTTTAACCTCTACACCTCCTCTGCCGCCGGCGGCTCGCCGGCCTCCTGGTCCTTTAACCGAGCCGGCATCAGCTTCATCAATGACCACCTCTATCAACTCACCGCGGTGGCCACCGATAACGCCCTCAATCCAGGCAACGCTTCGGTCAACTTCGTCTATGACGTCCAGAAACCCACTTCGGCCATCACCTCCCCGGCCGCCGGCTACGTCACCTCCTGGACCCAAGTCACCGGCCGCGCCTCAGACCAAACCGGCTCGCCCACCTATCCGTCCGGCATCTACAGCTCCAGCGTCTCGGTGGCTGTCCAGCTCTTCGGCGGCTCCTGGTGGAACGGCGCTTCCTTTGCCGCCGCCAATCCTGTCTACTCCACCGCTTCCTATATAGGCGCTTCCTCCGGCACCTGGTCCTACAACTTGCCGGTGGCTCTACAGTCGGCTCTTTTGAGCGGCTCCACCTACTTCATCATCAGCCGCTCCACCGACATCGCCGGCAATACCGAATTCGGTCTCTCCGCCGCCAATATCCCAGCAGGCGCCGGCATCACCGTCATCTATGACACCGCCGCACCCACCGCCGTCATCACGATGCCGGTCCTGGCCTCCACCTCCGGCGTGACCTCTTTGTCGATCACCTCCGGCACCGCCACCGGCGACGTCGGCATCTCCAACGTCCAAGTCGCCATCCAAAATATCGCCAATGGCCTCTGGATGGACGCCTCTTACAACTTCACGGTCGGCCCTCAAGCCAGCCCGAACTTCATCAGCGTGACCTCCACCGCGCCAGGCAACCCCGCCTCCTGGTCTTTCGCCCCAGCGGGTCTCGCCGGCAAGCTCCTCGGCAATCAGAAATACCTCCTCGTCGCGAAAGCTTTTGCTCCTTCGGGACTTTCCCAGAGCGTCTTTACGGTCGACGTCTCTTCCATCCAGGTCATCATTGATACCGCCGCCCCCAACATCGCGATCACCGTCCCCAATCCCGCGGGCACTCCCTCTTATCAAAGAGCCAATATCGGCAAGACCGCCACCGGCTCCCTCTTGGCAGGAACGATCACCGATCCTTTGTCACTCGCCTCCGGCGTCAAGAACTACCAAATCCGCCTCTCGTACCTCCTGGCGCCTGACACCTATTACTACGACGGCGCCGTCTTCTCCTCGTACACCGTCACCGCTGACACCGCTTGGCGCACCCGCACCTCCGGATCCGGCGCCTGGACATATCCCTTTGATATCAGCTGGCCCGCCATAGGAACGAGCCGCCTCATTAAAATGGAAGTCCGCGGCGAAGATAACGCCCTCTCGGCCGGCGGCGCCACCCCCGGCAACCTCTCGGTGCCTGCCTCCATCGGCACCGATATCGCCTCCTTTAAACTCGATGACGTGAGTCCCACCGGCGCCATCACTTACCCTTACGCCAACGCCAACCTCTCGAGCAGCACCATCGGCATGTATGGCTCAGCCTCCGATGACTTGGCTGGCTTAAACACCCTGCAAGTCGAAATCTCCACGGGCCTTGGCGCCGCCAAGTCCTACTGGACGGGTTCCGCCTGGTCCGCACCCACCGTCCAAACCTGGATCACCACCACCACCGCCACGAACTGGTTCTACACCATCCCGGCAGGGGCTCTTACCTCCGGCAATATCTATTACCTGCGCGCCCAGTTCGCGGACCTCGCCGGCAACAGCTACGCCACCCAGGTCACCACTTTCACCTATGACACCCAGGTGCCGACCGTCTCGATTACCCAGCCGACCAATAATGGCTTCTATTCCCAGGTCCTCTTATCCACGCCCTTCGCCGGCACCTCCTCCGATCCAGGTTCCAACCCCACCGGGGTTTCCACCGTCACACTCACTCTGCAGGACGTCACCGGCGCCTTTAACCTCTACACCTCCTCACCCGCCGGAGGATCACCCGCCACCTGGTCCTTTGACAGAGCCGGCATCAGCTTTGTGAACGACCACCTCTATCAACTCTCGGTCACCGCCACCGATAACGCCCAGAATTCGAATAACGCCGCTCTCAACTTCGTCTATGACGTCCAGAAACCTACTTCGGCCATCACCTCCCCGGCCGCCGGCTACATCACCTCTTGGACTCAAGTCACAGGCCGCGCGAGTGACCAGATCGGTTCACCCACCTATCCTTCCGGCATCTATAGTTCGAGCGTTTCCGTCGCCGTACAGCTTGTCGGCGGATCCTGGTGGAACAACGCTTCTTTTGCCGCCGCCAACCCTGTCTACTCCACGGCTTCCTATATAGGGGCTTCTAGTGGTACCTGGTCCTACAACCTCCCAGCGGCTCTGCAGTCGGCACTGCTCTCGGGCTCCACCTACTTCATCATCAGCCGCTCCACCGACATCGCCGGCAATACCGAATTCGGTCTCTCCGCCGCCAATATCCCAGCAGGCGCCGGCATCACCGTCATCTATGACACCGCCGCACCCACCGCCGTCATCACGATGCCGGTCCTGGCCTCCACCTCCGGCGTGACCTCTTTGTCGATCACCTCCGGCACCGCCACCGGCGACGTCGGCATCTCCAATGTCCAAGTCGCCATCCAAAGTCTCAGCAACGGTCTCTGGATGGACGGCTCTTACAACTTCACCGTTGGCCCGCAAGCCGTCCCCAACTTCATCAGCGTGACCTCCACCGCCACCACGAACCCCGTCTCCTGGTCCTTCGCCCCAGCGGGTCTCGCCGGCAAGCTCCTCGGCAATCAGAAATACCTCCTCGTCGCGAAAGCTTTTGCTCCTTCGGGACTTTCCCAGAGCGTCTTTACGGTCGACGTCTCTTCCATCCAGGTCATCATTGATACCGCCGCCCCCAACATCGCGATCACCGTCCCCAATCCCGCGGGCACTCCCTCTTATCAAAGAGCCAATATCGGCAAGACCGCCACCGGCTCCCTCTTGGCAGGAACGATCACCGATCCTTTGTCACTCGCCTCCGGCGTCAAGAACTACCAAATCCGCCTCTCGTACCTCCTGGCGCCTGACACCTATTACTACGACGGCGCCGTCTTCTCCTCGTACACCGTCACCGCTGACACCGCTTGGCGCACCCGCACCTCCGGATCCGGCGCCTGGACATATCCCTTTGATATCAGCTGGCCCGCCATAGGAACGAGCCGCCTCATTAAAATGGAAGTCCGCGGCGAAGATAACGCCCTCTCGGCCGGCGGCGCCACCCCCGGCAACCTCTCGGTGCCTGCCTCCATCGGCACCGATATCGCCTCCTTTAAACTCGATGACGTGAGTCCCACCGGCGCCATCACTTACCCTTACGCCAACGCCAACCTCTCGAGCAGCACCATCGGCATGTATGGCTCAGCCTCCGATGACTTGGCTGGCTTAAACACCCTGCAAGTCGAAATCTCCACGGGCCTTGGCGCCGCCAAGTCCTACTGGACGGGTTCCGCCTGGTCCGCACCCACCGTCCAAACCTGGATCACCACCACCACCGCCACGAACTGGTTCTACACCATCCCGGCAGGGGCTCTTACCTCCGGCAATATCTATTACCTGCGCGCCCAGTTCGCGGACCTCGCCGGCAACAGCTACGCCACCCAGGTCACCACTTTCACCTATGACACCCAGGTGCCGACCGTCTCGATTACCCAGCCGACCAATAATGGCTTCTATTCCCAGGTCCTCTTATCCACGCCCTTCGCCGGCACCTCCTCCGATCCAGGTTCCAACCCCACCGGGGTTTCCACCGTCACACTCACTCTGCAGGACGTCACCGGCGCCTTTAACCTCTACACCTCCTCACCCGCCGGAGGATCACCCGCCACCTGGTCCTTTGACAGAGCCGGCATCAGCTTTGTGAACGACCACCTCTATCAACTCAGCGTGACGGCTACGGATAACGCCCTGAATCCAGGCAACGCTTCCGTCAATTTTGTCTATGACGTCCAGAAACCCACTTCGGCCATTACGTCGCCCAGCGGCAATTACTTTAGGACGCTCACGAACGTCTCCGGAACAGCAACGGATAGCCCCGGAAGCATCTACAACTACCCCGCTGGCATCTCCACCTCAAGCATACAGTTGGGCATCAAAGCGATTTCTTCGAACTGGTGGAATGGAACGAACTTTAATGGAACGGACCCGACCTATTCCTATTTCACGGTGACCAACACCACCACAACATCGCCGAACACCTGGACGGTGAGCGTTCCGGGCGGCCTGCAGAGTGCCCTCGTCAGCGGCCAGAGTTACCGCTTCGTGACGCGGGCCACAGACCTTGCTGAAAACGCGGAGTTTGGGGCGCTTGCGGCCAATATCCCCGCCGGGGTCGGTGTCACGATTCTCTTTGACAATGTCAATGTGGCTTCCACCATTACCGTGCCCACCAACGGCGGCTATTACCGAACCGTCTCCAGCTTTACGGGAACGGCTGATGACACGGTCTCCGGATCAGGGATTTCAGGGATGGATATCGCGGTGACAGACGCTCTGAACCGCTACTGGAATGGCAGTGCCTGGACGGGAGACTGCTCCAGCTCGTGCAACCCTTGGCAGGCCGCGAACTTTACGGGCGCCTCCTCCGGCACCTGGTCCTACACAAGCCTCAGCGGCGCCTTCAGCTCGAATGCTTACTACCGGCTCTTCGTACGTGGTGTCGACAAGGCCAGCAACATCCCCGCCGATCCGAGTTTCATCGCGGGGGGCGTTCGCTTCAATGTGGACGCGACGACACCCACGTCCACCGTGACTTCGCCTGCTGATGGCACGATCCTGAGCGCCGGAATCACTTCCCTGGCAGGCGCGGCGTTTGATACAAGCGCCAACGGTTCCGGGATTTCCAGCGTCAAAGTGCGCATTGGCCGCTTTTCCGATGGGCTTTATCTGAACCCGATTTCGGGCCTCTTTGATAATTCAGGAACAGCCGAAGGTTTCCCGCTTGCCACCACCGTGACACCTGGAGTGTTGCCCAACTACACCTGGAGCCAGACCGGGACACTTCTGGTCAGCTACTTTGGTGATGACAAGTACCATGTGGAAGCCAGGGCGACCGACAACGCGGGTAATGTGGAAGTCGCCTACAGCACCATCTCCTTTACAGTCGATTCGACTTCGCCCACCACGACCATCACGCAGCCCGTCACCGGGAACGCTTACTCGGTGACGCAGCCCTTGACCAATATCACCGGAAGTTCCAATGACCCGAATTTATTCCCTTCGAGCGTTGCCAACGTCAAACTGTCCATCGCTGAAATCTCAGGCGGCAACACGAATTACTTTAACGGATCAATCTTCAGCGCGGCCACGGAGTATATGCTCTTGGCGACGAGCACGGCGCCCTGGTCTTACTGGGCCTCAGGGCTTAACGCCGGCAGCCTCATCAATGGCGCTTCGTATCGAATCCACGCTTTGGCGAAAGATATCGCAGGCAATACCGATGTGGTCTCCACAACCTCCACCTTTGTATTCGACACCGATACTCCGATTTCGACCGTCACCTTCCCGGTGGACGGGGATGTGCAGCAAAACCCGACGAACGTCGCGGGAACCGCCTCGGATGTGGGACCCGCGGGCCTGAACAAAGTCCAGATTTCCTTGCGCCTGGATAACGCGCCCACAAGCCAGACCGCGGGCCCTGAAGATTATTTCTTTGATCCCTCCAGTTTCACGGCGGTCAATAATTCTTCCTTCTCGAGCACTTCCGAATTTTGGTTTGACGCCTCCGGTGCCGCGAACTGGAACTATGGGACCGCGAGCATCTGGATTTCCGGTAAGCGCTATTGGGCCAAAGCTCGCGCCCTGGACCGCGCGGGGAACATTGAAACGGTCGGCAGCACGGGCAATGGAAACAGCTTTATCGTCACACTGCCGGCTTCTCAGTTGCAGATCAGCGTGACCACCACCACCGCCATCACGGCTGGCACTTCACGAGATATTACGGTCACGGCCCTTGATAATGGCGGCAACGTCGCCGTCACCTATACGGGAACCGTGGGCTTCCTGATGGATGGGGGGGCGGGGCCTGAAAGCTCGGGCAATGGATTGCCAGCCAATTACGCGTTTACGGCGGCCGACCTGGGTGTTCATGTCTTTAGCGGAGGCCTTGTCCCCGTCAAAGCGGCCAACAACCGGTCTCTCACCGTTCAAGCGGTCGCAGGACCCGCGGTGTCTCCCGCAGTTCAATCGGGCATCAACGTGATCCCGAACACCACCGTCGGCCTGCAAGTCCTCATCCAGGGAGAAAGCAATGCAGGCGGCAAAATGACGGCGCCGGCCGGCAAGAATACCGTGCCGCTCAACTTTACGGCGGGCTCGCCCTTTAATGTGACGGTCAACGCCGTTGACCAATATTGGAACGTCACGCCTTCCAGCAGCCCCAGCACGGTCCAAGTCGTCACGAGTGACCCTTATGCGGCGACCCCTGGCAATAGGCCTTTGACCTCTGGGACAACGAATTTCGCACATGCCCTGGTGACCTCAGGTGTCCAGACCTTCTCAGCCTCAGGAGCGGGGACGGCCAACACCTCGACCAATATCACGATTAACGCGGGCGCCGCCAATCGGATGCTCGTGGTTCTGCCCGGCCAGACTTATGTGCCTGGTTCCCCGACAGGCAAAGCAGGCACACCGAACGCTATGCTCGCGGGCGAGACCTTGACGGCCACGGTCTATGGCGTCGACACGTACTTCAACACCGACACGAGCGACAACACGGACAAGATTTGGGCATTCCTTGCCAATGACACCTACGCGGCGAAGCCTTCTTCCCAGACCCTCGTCTCCGGCACCACCCTCTTTGCGTTCGTACCTGTCACAGCCGGCTCCCAAGTCGTGCAATCGACTTCCGCCATGACGAACCCAAGCTATGTCTCCACCTCCTTCTCCGTGAACCCGGATACGGCCAGCGCCAACACGCAGCGCCTCCAGCTAATTCTGCAAGGGGAAGCCGCTGTAGCGGGCCTGCCGCCCTACGGGATCACGAATGGCGGCAAATCCGGGAGCCCGCTTGGGCAATTTGCAGGGCTGGGCAGCACCATGACGGTGCGCCTGGTAGACCGCTTCTATAACCTGATCACGGGGAGCCTTGTGATGCCAACCGTGGACGTGACGGTCAATGACCCGAATGTTTCGGGCGCTGCGTCGGTGGGTTTGGTCAATGGCGTTGCGATTGCGACCATCACGTTCCACACGCAAAACAATACCTTCTCTCCCAACGATCATCCCAATCGCAACCAACGAGGTTGGGTCATCACGGCAACCGATCAGATCATCGGCGAGTACATCACGGACATTTCAACGTATGTCCCTGTGTGGCCCGGTCCTGTGACAAAGCTGCGCGTGATGACGGCCAACCAGACTTATGACGAAGGGACCTCGCCGGCCGGAAGCGGCAAGACCAACAGCGGCGCGCCTGGTTCCGCGACCGCGGGCGTCGCGTTCCCTGTCACGGTCCATGCGACCGATCACTATTGGAACCGAAACCGCGGCCAAGGGCCTCTCTACAGCGCCAACGTCAACGACCAGGTCTATCTCCAGTCGAACGATCTTTACGCCACAGGCAACAGCACCAGCTCCATGAACCAGGGGCAGAAAGCTTTCGCCGCCTTGATTCCCTATACCGCTACAACGACCTGGAACTTCACCGTCGTGGATGTGGACAGCACCACGGTCAGCTCACAAACCATTTCCAATATCGTGGTGAGCCCGAATCTCGGAGGCATCCTCCACTACCAGGTCCTCCTGCCGGGTGAAACACCCACACCGGGCTCGAGTGCCTATGCGGCTGGCCCGGGAAAAACAGGCACGCCCAACCCGCAGACGGCAGGCACGGCCATCTCCCAGGTCGAAGTCCGACTCGTAGACGATTACTTTAACCAGATCAAATCGGGTCCCGCGCTACCATACGTCCAGCTCACGGCGGCTTCGCTCCCGCTCGATCAGTACGCGGTCATGCCCTCGAGCAAGCAAATGAGCAATCCTGGGAGCACAGGCTTCAGGGCCCTCTTTAATTCAACCGTCACGCTCAACACCGCAGGACCAGCGCTTTCGCACAGGTTGCAGGCCTCCGATCCCGACACGGTTTATGGCTCCACGGTCTCAGCCTTCTTCACGGTCAGCCCAGCCACCCTTTCGCGCCTGCAACTCCTCGTCACAGGCGAAACCGCTGAGGCCGGAAATGTCTCCGCAAGCCCCCCTGGGAAGTCGGGTCAACCCAACAATGGAAATCCTGTCACAGCGGGGACCTCACTTTCGGTGACGGTCAATGCCACAGACGACTTCTTCAATATCATTTCGACCAATGGCGTCGTTTACCTCACGAGTGATGATGCTTATGGCACGCCCAACAACACGGCAGCCCTTTCGAAAGCTCTCAGTGCTGGCACCACCACCTTCACAGCCACTCTCGTCACTGCCCAGGACGTTTCCGCGGCTGCCATCACCCATCATTTTGTTTCGACCTGGACCTTGGCGGGAGATCAGTCTCCTGATTTCCTGATGCAGGCGGCCACTCCACCCAGTAAACTTCAGATCCTCTTGCCAGGGGAAGGCGCCATCCCGGGCAATGCCGCCGTGGGAGGGAAATCGGGCTCGATTACACCCGCGGTCGCGGGAGAAAACTATAACATCACCGTTCGCCTCACCGACAACTGGTATAACGCGGTCGGCAACAGTGGCCAGACCACGAACCTCTCCCTCACGACGACCGACCCCTATGATCCAACGGACCCGGACAATTCCAAGTGGATCTCCGCTGGGGCGGGCAATTACTCCGTCACCTTCAATCATCCCTTCCAGCGGGCGGACACAACGGGTTGGAACGTTGCCGTATCAACCGTGGGCGGGCCGCTCGCGGCACCGGCCACAGCCGGCCCCGTGGTGGTCGGTCCTGACACCTATACCGGCGGCCTCCACACTCATCGTCTCCTGGTCCTGATGCCAGGTCAAACCTATGACCCAGGGAACACGGCTGGCAACGGAAAACAAGGATCTGTCGATTTCACCGCCGCTCTTGGGCACGCGATCCCTGTGGCCGGGGAAAACTTCCCCGTCACGGTCATCGGCGCCGACCGCTTCTACAATCGGATCTACGATGCGGAAAATCCCTCTGTACAAATGACGGGCAACGCAGGCGGTTCGACCTACCCCGTCTTCACGCCGTCTGCGAATTTCACGCTGAGCCTCGGATCCTCAACGATTACCGCGCGCGTCAATAAGGCCGGAGGCACCAATCTCTTCACCGCTACACAGGTGGCCCCCGTGCAAACCTACGTCTACAACGCCAACACAGGCAGCAACTTCGGTGTGAGCGCAGGCCCTGCCGCCCGGCTGCAGCTGGTGATCCAGGGAGAAACTGCGAATCCTGGTTCTCCCACCGGAAAATCCGGGTCGCCCGCGACGCCGTTCACGGCGGGGGTGATCTCCACCGCCTCTGTCAACGCGACCGACGTCCTCTTTAACCGCGTCACCTCAGCGTCGGCGAAGGTTCGGATGACAGTGAATGATCCCTACGCGGTTCAGACCAATATCCAACAGGACCTCATCAACGGGACGACCCTCTTTAACCTGCAGTTTTTGACTGCAACGCCATCGGGCTGGGCCGTGCGCGTTTCCACATCTTTTGGCGATGCCCTGTCCGATGATCAGTCCGTTGCGCTGCCCGTGGCCGCCAATACGCCAACCAAGATCATGGTGACTCTGCCGGGACTCACACTCGTCCCCGGCAATGTCTCCCAGGGCGGCCTCTCGGGAACTCCGGACAAGCAGATCGCCGGAGGCCTCTGGTTTGCCAGCGCCACCATCACCGACGATTACTACAACCCCGTCGGCAACAACGGCACAGGGTCGTTGTGGTTCAAGACGTCCGATGTCTATGATCGCGATGGCTCCACCAGCACTCTGGCCGGCGGCACCACCAACTTTGCCGTGACCATGATCACCACCGGCACCCAGAGCTTGAACATCTATCCTTCGACGCTCGATCAATACTCCACCGGGACCGTCTCCAACATCACCATCAACCCAGCCGCTCTGGACCATTTCCAGCTCCTCGTCCAGGGTGAAACAGCGGAGCCCGGAAAACCGCTGGATTATGGCTTCGCGGGAGACCCCGCCGGCAAAAACGGCGCCCCGGCGGCTCCCTTTACGGCCGGCACTTCTTTCAGCGCAACGGTCAACGCCGTGGACGTCTTCAATAACAGGATCTCCACCGATGCCGCCGTCAGCCTCTACAGCGATGACGTCTACGGCACACCGTCGGATACCGTTCCTCTCACGAAGGCGCTCACCGCCGGTTCCACCACCTTCACCATCACGCTCCTCACGGCCCAGACGCCGGCCGCGGGGGCGCTCAATCACACTCTCTGGGTTTCCGGCGCCGTAATGGGCGACACCTCTCCCAGTTTCGCCATGCAAGCCAATACCGCCGCCAAACTCCAGGTCCTCCTGCCGGGAGAAAGTCCCATGCCGGGATCTGCCATCGGCAAAACCAATGCCCCGACGAGCACGATCGCAGGCGAGAATTATTGGGTCACCGTGCGCATGACGGACGCCTGGTACAACGCAGTCGGCTATGCCTCGGGCGCGACGGGGATTAGGCTTGCGACCAACGATCCTTATGATCCCAACAATCCGGATAATTCGAAATCCTTCCTAACGGGCGTGGGGACCTTTACCGTCACCTACAACCATCCGTTCCAGACCGCCAATCCGTCAGGCTGGATGGTCACCGCCTCCACACGCTCAGGGCCCGCTCTTCTGGCCATCACCACAGGGCCTGTGGTCGTCAACCCCGACACGCTCAATGGCGGCCTCCACACGCATCAGCTCTTGGCCCTTCTCCCTGGCGAGACCTACACCCCTGGCAAGACGGCGGCCCCCGGCGGACGCACGGGCACGCCCTTCACGGGGACCGGCCTTTCCACTCCGACCGCCGGCCAGATGGTGCCTGTCACCGTGATCGCCACCGACCGCTTCTATAACCGGATCTTCGATGCCGAGAACCCGGCTGTTCAAATCAGCGCGAACGCCACGCTCTACCCCGCCTATACATCACCCGCGCCCAACTTCACGGTTAACAACGGCTCGTATACCGTGTCGGCGGCCATCCGGGCGTCGACCACCACCGCGAATTTCTTCGTGCGGCAGAGCGCCGTGCAGACCTACGCCTACTCGAGTGCGACCACTACGGTCTTTGCCGTCGACCCGTCCGCGGCCACACAACTTCAGCTCTTGATCGCAGGGGAAACCGCGGTGCCCGGAAAAACGGCCGCGCCGGCCGGAAAGACCGGAACACCCAATAGCGGCACACCCTTCACCGCGGGCCAAATCTATACAGCCACGGTGAACGCCACCGATAGCCTCTTTAACCGCGTCGCCTCGGCCGGGGCCCAAATTCAGATGACCGTTGATGATCCTTATGCCCTGACGACCAACGTCCAGCAAAACCTCGTCAACGGGACAACGGTCTTCGCCTTCCAGTTCCTCACCGCGAATGCCGCGGGTTGGCGCGTGAGCGTCTCGACCACCGCCGGCGCCGCTTTGACAAGCGCTCAATCACCGCTCTTGCCGGTCGTCGCCGACGCCCCGTCCAAGATTATGGTGACTCTGCCGGGACTCACACTCGTCCCCGGGGATGTCTCCAACAATGGCCTCTCCGGAAGTCCGGCGACCATCACGGCAGGTACGCTCTGGTACGCCACCGCCACCATCACCGACAATTACTACAACCCCGTGGGCAACGCAGCGACGGGGTCTGTCTGGTTCCAGAGTTCCGATCCTTACGATCTTGACGGCGCCACGAACACCCTCCTCTCTGGCACTACCCATTTCGCCGTCCAGATGTATCAAGCCGGGACCCAGAGCCTGGATATCTACTGCCAGGTCGGCACCTGCTCGTACTCCACAGCGACCGTAGCAGGGATCCCGATCGCCTCAGGAGCGATTGACCGGGTTCTGATTCTACTGCCGGGCGAAACCTATATGACGGGCAAGCCTCCTCACACGCCCGCCTCCGGAGGCACAGGCGGCAAGGCCACGCCGGACAATCCCTCCAACTGGACTGCGGGGACCGCGCAGATGGTCACCGTCTATGCCACGGACGCTTATTGGAACCAGACGAGCTCGGCGGCCACCGTCACCCTGAGCGCACCTCAGGACACGCACGCGACCGGCATCGGCACGAAGAACATGGTGAACGGCACCACGACCTACAGCGTGACGCTCTTTAAGGCTGTCGATTACAACGGGTTCGATCAGACCCTCCAGGCGACCGTGGTGGGGCTCGGCAATCCCACCTATACGTCGCCGCAGGCGAGGGTCTATCCGGATTCCGGGCAAGGCAGCGCGAAATTCCTGCGGCTCCTCGTCAACGGAGAAAGCGCCGATCCCGGAAGCACAGACCGTAAGACCGGCTCGCCGGTAGGCCCTGCTGCGGACACCCACTTTGTCGCGGGCTCCACCATCACCTTTACGCTCGACGCCACGGACACCTGGGGAAACATCATCTCAACGAATCCCGCCGTCACCATCGTCACCGATGACGCCAACGCCAAACCCTCGGCGAGCTTCGCGAAGACGCTCACGCAAGGAACCACCACCTTCCAGTGGAACTGGGTGACCAAGCGCACGCCGGATCTGGGCGGCACAACCCCCACCCTCACGACCGCTTCGGCAACGGCCTCAGGCTTTAACGCAGCCTATCTGTCGCTGGCCGTCGATCCGGATGTCACGAAGAGAAATCTACAGATCCTGGTCCAAGGAGAAAACCCCGCGCAAGGGACGGGCTACTTCCCGCTCGGCACGGGCGGCAAGACGGGGGCCCCGGCCACCTTCACCGCCGGCCAGGCCATCCCCATCACGGTCCGCACGGTCGATGATTACTGGAACCTCGTGGAGACGCCTTCGGTCGGTCAGCCCAATATCTACGTCCAAACCAATGATCCGCATGTCAGTAATCCTCTCGTGGGCGGCGCGCCGACCACCAGCGGCATCCTCGCCACCTCCGTGCAGTTGGCGACGAAAAACCTGACGCCAGGCTGGGTCCTCACCTCGAGCGGGTCCGCCAGCGGCAACCTCTTTGCCATCAACAATTCCTCGCCCGTTCCCGTGGATGCCGGGACTCTCGCCAAACTCCAGATCATAGTCCCAGGCGAAACAGCGGTCCCTGGCGATCTCGCGAACTCCGGCAAATCAGGCACGCCGCAGCCGCAGACCGCCGGCACCTCGTTTGCGCTGGCCGCCGGAACTCTGCGCGCGGTCGACGCCTATTACAACACGGTCTCCACAAACGGCGTTGTGGCCCTGTCGCTGTCGGACATCTACGGGTCGCTCTCCGCCGGGACGGTGAATCTCTCCGGAGGCTTAAGCGTTGCCGGCGTCAACGTGACGCTCGCTGTTTCCACCGTCACCTTCAGTCCGCAGGTGATTTACGCAAGCGGTTTTAGCGTGCCGAGCTCGACTTCGAGCGCCATCCCGGTCAACACCGGCACGCCTGTTCATCTGCAGCTGTTGGTCTCTGGAGAGACCGCAGTCCCTGGCGCGCCTGTCGGCAAAACAGGCTCGCCCTCGGTCACAACCGCCGGAACGAGCTGGGTCGCGACCGTCAATCTGGTGGACAGCCGGTTTAACAAGGTGGCTCAAGCCGTTCAGCCAACGGTGAACATGACGATGACAGACGCCTACGCAACCGTGGCGCCCAACCCGCTCACCTTAGGCATCGGCGGTCAGGGCACTTTCAATATCATGTTCAAAGCCGCCAACACGTCCCCTGGCTGGCAAGTCACGGCCGCGACCACGGCGGCCTCCGCGATCACGGTGAGTTCGGACACCTCCAACTTCATTGTTGTGAACTCCACAACCTCTGATCACATCCTGCTGGTGCTGCCGGGCCAGACCGCTGTTCCGGGATCGGCGCGCGGCTTTACGGGGACTGCGGACGCGGCGACCGCTGGTGTTCCTTATATAAGCACCGTGACCATCACGGACCGGTTCTACAACCCCAGGATCGACTTGACGCCTCAAATTCAGATGCTGACCACCGATCCTTATGATGTGGATCCGGCGACCAAGGTCGTGAACGGCCCCACACCCTTCGCGATCACGTTTGTGAAAGCCCCTGGGCCATGGACCGTGTCCGTGTCGACTCTTCCCAGTTACCTTGGACAAGTCCTCATCAGCACCACTTCCGACCCTGTCACCGTTGGAGCGGGACCTGCAGCCAAACTCCAGGTCCTCTTGCCAGGTCAAACGTCGGATCCCGGCAAGGCCCCTTATGACCAAGGACAAAATGGCGGCTACAGCGGCTTGCCCGATGGGGATCTGGGAACGGGAGGCGTCCAGCCGTTTACGGCCGGCCAGGCGTTTGACGTGACGGTCAATCTTGTCGACAACTACTTCAACCGGGCCAATACGGTCGACACCTTTGTGCAGCTCGCGACGGATGATCCGTTCGCAAGCGCCGGCGTCACGGCCCTGGGTTCCAAGCAAACAGGCGTCAACCCCAATCCCACTGGACAAGCCGTCTTCAACAACGTGACCATGATCACTCGGAACCCCGCGGGCTGGCAGATTACGGCGAGCACTTCCACGGGAGATCCCTACACGAGGAGCTTGTCGACATGGGTCATCGTTCAATCGGATGTCGCCACGAAACTCCTGGTGCTGGCACCCGGGGAAAGCAGCCAGGAGGGAAGTTCTGCCGGTTCCGGCAAACAAGGTTCGCCTTCCGGGCCGTTTATGGTGGGGACCACTTATTACGTTCAAATTCGCGCTGTGGACAATTACTACAACATCGTGACGAGCACCAACCCCGTGGTCACACTCAGCGCTGATGACCCCAATATGGTGTCCCCTTCGACCGACAGCCCGAAGATCATGTCCGCAGGCGTCGTCACGATGCCGTTCATGCTCAAGACCGCCGAAATCTTCCCGAACGGCACACGAACAACCTATCTCAACGCCTCCGCAGCTGGCTTTACGACCGGAGCTCCTTACCAATCGGGCGGGCTCGTGATGGCAGCCACCGATTACAGTACGGTTCAAGTTCTGGTGCCCGGACAAACCGGCGCTCCGGGAACCGCCACAGGAAAAGCAACGACAACCATCAGCACCCAAGCGGCGGGGGCGAGCTTTAACCCCACCCTTCGCGCCGTCGACCGGTACTTCAACGTGACCAGCGCCCAGCCTAGCGGGATGACCTTGACGTCAAGCGATCCTTACGACCACCGCCCGGGTGAATATCAAACCGATCCGTTGCCTGTGTCCTTAAACAGCGGATCGCTGATCTCCACCTGGACCTTTGTCACCGCGAATGCTTCCGGGTGGGCCCTCACGCTCACTGCGCCCGGACAGACGGATGTGTCTCCGAGCATCCCTGTCCGCTCGGGCACGCAGAAGACTCTGCAACTCGTGCTCCCCGGCGAAACAGGCGTGGGGGGTTTAGGCACCTATAACCTCAATGGGACAGGCCGAACCGGCGCGACGCAAGCTTGGACGACCGGGATCTCGAGCCATGTGATCATCCGTGTGGTTGACAAGCATTTTAACGTGGTGGCCGACGCCGGCGTGAGCGTCAAACTGCAGAATAACACGGATACCTATGCCCCTCAGCCAATCCTGCCCTTAACGGGGACCACGACCTATGCTTTCGTGCTCACAGTCGCCACAGCCTCCACCTCCTTTACCGCGACGTGGCAGTCGGGCGCTGCGCTTGATCCCAGCTCCATGACGGTTTTATCCTCCACGTTCTCCGTGTTCGCCAACGTGCCTGTCAAACTCCAGCTGCTGGTGCCCGGCGAGACCGCCGCGCCGGGTTCGCCGACCGGTAAGACCTCCGTGAGCATCACCACACAGGCCGCTGGTGTCAGCTTCCCGGTGACCGTCAATGCCGTCGACGCGAATTGGAACCTTGTCCCCGCCAACGCTCAGGTGACGCTGGCGAGCAACGATCCTTACGCGGCAAGCCTTGCGCCCCAGACGCTCACGGCCGGAACGACCCTCTTCCAGATGGTCTTTGCCAAAGCCAATCCCAGCCCCGGTGGATGGACACTGAGCGTTTCGACCACATCCGGTTCGGCCACGACGCTTTCCTCCGCGACTTCCGCGACGATTCCTGTCGGCCCGGGGCCCGCCGCCAAACTTCATTTTTTGCTGCCCAATCAAACCGCCGTCCCGGGCAACGTCACCATCGAAGGACGCACTGGCTCACCTTCCAACGCAACAGCCGGCATAGCCTACAACGTCACGGTCAGGCTGACGGACGCTTACTACAACGTGCAGACCAATGCCGCTCTGCCCAGCGTGCAGCTCTTGAGCACCGACCCGAATGATACGGAGCCTGCCTTCATCGGCGGAAACCCGCAGTCGCTCGATCCGGGCACGGCTTCCGCGACCTTCGGGGCTGTTTTGGTCACCACGGGAGCTTGGTCCTTCGCGGCCAGCACCGCGACAGGAAACTTCTACTTGCCGGACACCAGCACGAATGTGGTGGTGGCGCCGGGGGGTCCCACAAAACTGCTGATCCTACTGCCTGGCCAGACGCACTACCCCGGCACGCTCGGCGGCTACACCGGCATCGCATCAACCCAAACGGCCGGCACGGCCTTTGAAGCGACGATTTACGCGACCGATCAATATTCCAACGTGGTGTCCACAGGACGCAACCCCGTCTTCGTTTACACGAGTGACCCCTATGACGTCAACCCGGACTCTTTCAGCCTCGTCGCGGGACAACTCACGGTCAACACTGTCAATCCCTACACCGCGGGGTTAACGACCCTTTTTGCCGTAGACAACAATAGTGATTCTCCGGTCCTGGCCACCGCCTCATCGACGTTCACCGTAACGGCGGCAGCGGCCTCCAAAGTCCAGCTCGTCCTCCCGGGCGAGACAGCGGTCCCCGGCAATTTATCGCTGCTGCGAGGAGTTACGGGAACTCCGAATACACAACTGGCGGGAAATATGTTTAGAGTGACGGTGAGTCTCGTGGACGCCTTCTGGAACCCGGTGACAAGCGCCACGGGGCCCGTACGTCTGGTGTCCTCGGATCCCAACAATACCTCGACGGGCCCCTGGACCTCTGACGGAAAAGATCCGGTCCTGGTGTATATCAGCACGGGCTCCTTTGCGGTGAGCTACAACCTGGTCACAGCCTCCACTCAAGGGTGGACCTTGCAAGCCAGCTCGACCTATTCTTACACCGCCTTCACGTCCTCGCGAGTCCCTGTTCAGGCGAATGGCTCCAGCGGCTTCACCCGCAATCTTCTCGCCCTTTTGCCGGGCGAGTCCGCCGCGCCCGGAACGGCCACGGGCAAGACCGGTCCTGTCTCCGCTTATACCGTCGGCAACGTTTTGAACGTGGTGGGGTTTGTCACAGACAAGTTCTACAACATCATCACGGTCCCGCCTGCCTCGAGCGGCGCCAACAGCGCGTCCATCCAAATCTCGGTCCAGAACAATACCGATCCCTACGCGTCGATCCCGTCGGCCACTGAAAACACGACGGCCCTGACCGGGCAAGTGACGTTTGCGGGCATGTCGCTCTTCAAGGCGGCCACACACCAGTTTGTCCTCACCGATGTGTCGGCGGGACACGCGCCGCCATGGACGACCTCTGTCTCATCAATCCTGACGGCCAGTCCGCGGACCGCATCGAACCTCCTTCTGCTCATGCCCGTGGAATCAGAAACACCTGGCTCCGGCGCGCCCGGCAAATCGGGGCCCGTCACGACCTTGACCGCCGGTTCGCCGGTTTCGGCCACGGTGAAAGTGGTGGATACTTACTTTAACCCGGTGACCAGCCACAACGCGGAAGACCTCTCGATCGTCACCTCAGACACCTTCGGTGTCGTCTCCGCGACGCAAACCTTTGTCAATGGTCAATCGCAAGGCGTCTTCACGGTCCAGATGCGCACGGCGGGAAGCCATACCGCTGCGGCCGTTGATACGAATCAGCAGGACGGCGGGACCACCTGGACTGCCTCGACATCGCCGGTTTCGGGGACCTTCACGGTTGTGCCGGGCGCCGCCACTCAACTCCTTGTCCTTGCTCCTGGTGAGACCCTTGTGCCAGGATCGGCCACAGGCAAGACCGGCACGCCCGGTCCGCAGGTCGCGGGTCAGAATTTTGTCGTCACGGTTTATCAGACAGACGCCCAATACAATATCGTGCCAACCGGCACGATGCCGGAGGTCCAGCTCACAGGCAACGACTCAGGCGTCATGTGGGTCTCACCCGGCAATCCCAGTTCACTTCTGCCGGGCCAGGGGTATCTCAACTTTACGGTGAAGCCAAGTTCCGCGCAGGCCAGCTTCATGATCACAGCCTCAACGACACCGACGTCGCCTCAGAGCGTGAATTCGGGCACGAGTTCCGCCATTCCTGTCTACCCAGGCCAAAAGCATCACGTCCATTTCACAAACTATCCTGCCTCCGCCATCGCTGGGCAGCCGTTCTCGGGATGCGTCGTCATGCATGACCAGTACCATAACGTGATGTCGACAGGCCCCTATACCGACCCGGTGACGCAGACCTCGATTTCCTTTGACGCGCAAACAACCTCGAACGGCGGACTTACGGATTCGGCCCAGAATCCCGCTTGGTTGCCCGGGACGACAAACTATAACCTCATCTCGGGCGCGGGACAAATTTGCCTGACGAACTATTTCTCTCTGTACGCGGCCGGGAGTCGCTGGATCAAGGCTTATGACACCTCCGACCCCATCAACATCACCTCCGAGAGGGGATGGGGAAGTGGTGGCGTGGTGTACTCGACACGACCCTACTTAACCATCACCGCGGGTGACCCCTCGCAGTTTGTGGTGGGCCCGGCCGCGGACGTGAATGTCCCCGCAGGGTCCTTAAGCTCCTTGGGAAGCTACCCGATCTTTGCCAAGCTCGCGGACTCCTATAACAACTACGCTTCAAGCGCCGGCATCGTGGTGACCCTTTCCACCTTTGGCGTGGTCGGCGCTACGGGGACCCTTTCCGCGAGCGTGACCGCCTCCTCCTCGACACCGCCTGTTCCCATCGGCAGCGTTGTCACCGACTCGAGCGGCACCATCGGCGTCTCCTCGGGACTCTATTACTACGTCTCATCCAAAGCAGGAGATTCATCCCAAGTTCGGTTCTCCGCGACCGTCGGCGCGCTCTTGGTTTCGAACACCTCCGGGCGCATGACCACCACCGGCGGTACGACGAGCAAGCTGGCGTATCTCTCCGCGCCTGTCTCACAAACCGCCGGGACGCTCGCTTCGTCCCTGACGCCCTTTGTGATGGAGCGCCGCGACGACTTTGACAACCCCACGACCCTCGCGAACCTCAATGTCTCGCTGGATTACTCGGCGAACAGCCAAGTCGCGACGCATGCCGGCCGTGGCTTTTCGTCGTCCAGCCATGACTTTGAATTCCAGACAGCAGGGGGAACGCCGATCTCGGGTGTGAGCTTCACGGGCGGGGAATCTCAAAAATCGTTTGTCTATTTTGACAAGATGTCCTCGACCCCACAGGAAGATGGACGACTGGGCACGTGGATCCTCCAGGCGTATGTGGGATCAAGCTACAGCAACGCCAATATCCGCATACCGTACAACCTGATCGTAAATCCTGGTGTTACGGCCAAAATGGCCTTCCACACGCCCGCCAGGACCCTCCAGGCGGGACTTCCACTGCATCCGACGGGAGACCTCAACCTCTCCGCGTTTAATGTACAAATGCAGGACACCTACGGGAACCCCACACCGACGGCTTCCTCCATGACCGTTCAGCTCCTCAGCAACCGCGTGGCGTCTTCTTCTTTTGACGCGTACGGCTTTTCGGCGTCGACCGCGATCCTGCCACCGCCACCTCCTACAGCGCCTGGCTTCCAGGCCTCGACGACCTCGATCGTCATTAACTCCGGACTTTGGGGCGCGACCTTCTACTATCTGGACACCCATGCCAGTGTGAATTACGCTGTTCCTTCTTCAAGTCCACGGATTTCCGCGTGGGTGAATGGCGTGTCGTGGAGCACGGCTTCCCAGCCGGTCAACATTGTTCCTAGCTCCATCTATAACCTCGGCTTCTTGACGGCGCCCTCGACGCTCGTCGCGGGGACGACGAGCCAAGTCTTCACCATGGCCACGCAGGACATTTACGGCAACCCCTCACCGATTTTAACCGGAGATTTTGGCGGGCCCACGGCGGCTTTCGACCTGTCCTCCAGTTCGACCGGCACTCTCAAATTCATGACACCCTACAGCACGAGTTCCTATAGCTCGGGGACGGGCACGGCGCTTCTTGCTGTAGGCCAAAGCACAACAACCTTTTATATGGTGGATACGCTCGCGGGCAATCATCAAGTGACCGTGTCCAAGTCGGGCTCCGGATGGGGCTCGGCGACCTCAACTTACACGGTCCAGGCCGCACCGCCCAGCCAGCTGGCCTTCATCACGCCATCGCGCTACCTGATTGCAGGCACCACGGTCCAGTACGAGCCCAATTACCTCGTGGGCGCTCCGACCACGACGGTCATCACGGCGCAGACGAGAGACGCGTTCGGCAATGTCTCGCCCGTCTCGAGCAACACCGTCATCGCGTTCTATATCGATAACGCGACCTCCACGCTGCCTTCCAGCGGCGCCCGCGGTGGCATCAGCCCGGCCAACCTGAATACCTTCGTCAATATTTCGGGAGGCGCTCCGAGTGTGCTGCCGGTGCCGCTCACCAGCGGTTCCTCCCAAGTCAGCATGTATTACTACGACATGATCCAGGGGACGCACACGATGGTCGCCCACGACAACGCGAACGTCCTGGCGGACGCCCGCATCACCCACTTTATCTCTCCAGCGCCGGCATCGTATATCACCATTGAGACCGCGCATGTCGCGGCAACGCCGCTCCCTGTGAACACGCTCTTGCCTTTCGGCACCTTCTCGGCGCGCGACCAATTCGGGAACGTCGCCACAGGCGACCCGAAGAACGGCCAATACTACACCGGAAGCATTCATTTCACGACGAGCGGTTCCACGGACACGGTCTTCCTGGCGGACGCCTCCGCGCCCGCGACGCCGATTAGCACCTACACCTTTACGCTCGCCGATCGCGGCGTCTACGGCAATCTTCTCATCAGCGACAGCATCCAGGAGACCCTGCAAGTGAGGGCCACCGACTACGCGACGCCGGTGCCGGCGTTGGTCCCCGGCAACAACTCCTTCGATTCGTCGGAGACCCTGGTCCGCGGCTGGACAAACGATATCGCACGGACCATCCCGGTGAATTCTCTTGGCGATGTCGTGACAGCCGGGATTGTGGTCACACCCGTCGACCTAGCTCCCGTTTCCCCGGCACACCCGACCTACGCCGCCAAACAATTGGCCCTGGTCGGCACACCGTGGCAAGGCAAGACGAGCATTGCCCAAGGAAACGGGAGCTTGCCCACCGACTTTATCCCGGTCCCCATGATACGCCTGAGTTTAGCGCTCTTGCCGCCCACGTATTCCTCAAGCACCGTCGTCTCGCAGATCCGTGTGGCCAAACAAACCGTGTCTGGAGTTCTGGGTGATTCCGATATCTCGGAGCTGGAGCTGGTTTATGATGCCAACGGTGACGGCGTCATGGATCCCGAAACCTCTTATGGCGGCCTGCCGACGTATGATCAGGTCTTGACCACGGCGACGTTTGTGAGCGGTGTCGCCACCTTCTCCAACCTTAATCTGACCGTGACCGCCATTCAGCAGAAAAACCTCTTCGTGGCCGTACGTATCTCGAGCTCCACCGTCACCCCGCTGCCCGCCAACCTGGGACTTAAAATCACCGATCCGACCCAGATCACGGTCTCAGGGCTGGGCGTGGCGAGCAATAACTTCCAAATGCTGACCAGCACCTCACCCGTGGTTCGCCAGCCCGCGAATATCCGCGTCCAGGGGCAAGACATCGCCGCTTGGTGGAACCCCGGCTCGGGTCTTGCTCAGCAAAACAACTTAATTCAGGGCGTAACGGCGGCGGGCTTCTTGCGGCTGGCGATGTGGACCGATGCCTTCCAGGGCGTGGTCAACAAGATCCGCGTGACGCGCTCCGGCACCGGCAACGATTTTGATATCACGGGGGTCAAGATTTACCAGGACGTCAACGGCAACGGAACGCTCGAGTCTTCGATCGACGCGCTGATTTCGGGCGTGACACCTTTCGTCAATCAGGAATCGACGGTGACTTTGACCTCGAATCTCATCGTCACGCCCACCACCAGCTACGTCTTCCTGACGTATGACATCAGCCCCGCGGCCGTGCAGGCCAGCCAGGGGATGAGCGTGCGCGGTCCGTCGGACATCTTCCCGACCGATGGACAGGTCGCGTCGTTTGCGCAAATCAATTCCTCCACCATCACGGTGAACCCCTCCAACGATCAGTTGGACCTGTCGCGCGTCAACGACCCCGCGGGCGGCTTCTCGGTCCCGGCCGTCGCCACCCAAGGCAATCAAAACGTACCGATCATGAAAATGACCCTGCAGGCGAGAAACCCCTCCGGTGGCGGCGTCGTCAATACGGCGATTCTCACGCACCTGCGTCTGGACCGAGGCAATCCCAACGGGCTCAACAAGGCGCGGGACGTGGAGGCCATCCGACTCTATCTCGACAGCAACAGCAACGGCATCTTCGATGTGGCCACCGACATCCAAGTGACGAACTCGAACCAAACCAACACTTTTGCACAAGCGGTCCTCACCCAAAGCGTGGACCTTTCGACGGATATCGTGCATGTGTCCAACGCCTTTGTATTCCCACCCGCTCCGGGCCGCTTCAATATTGGGAGCGAAATGATGACCTACGCAGGACTTGACGCGACGAACAACGAGCTCACCGGGGTCACGCGCGGCATCGATGGCACAACGATCTCATCGCATCTGGTTGGGAGCGTCGTCGAAGGACAGGCCTACATGTCCATCATCGACCCGCAGGGCTTCCTGAGCGGCCAGGCGCTCGGCGCCACGCCCGAGGTCTATTTCCTCACCTATGACATCAACGAATTGGCGCAGGTCAATACGGTCGCTTCGCTCGGCGCCGAAATTCGTTCCACCACGTACTTCGTCGTGGAAGCTCCCAAGACCGTTGGGAACTATTCCGGAAATATTGGGCTGCCTTCCGTCGGGGGACAATCGGTCTCCTATATCTCGAACATCCTCGAGTACGCCGACTATGTGGTCTTGACCTCGACGGACGTTCCGATCACGATCACACCGGATTCCTTGCAGCAGGGGAGCACCAATCAAGTGATCATGCGCTTCAGCCTGAAGACCGACAAAGCCCGGGCCGCTCTGCAGAATATAACTTTTGCCCGTACGGGGACCTCCAGCGACGCGGATGTGGCCAGGATCAAGATCTGGGTCGACAAGCTGGGGACCGGGCTCTTTAACGCGGTCGCTGACGCGCCGCCCATCGGCACAGGCGTCTTCGGAAATCCGGCCGCGGGGCTTGCCAAGATCGTTTTCGATACGACCACGTACAGCTCGGACCTGAACGATTTGACCACCGGTCCGCTCAAAATTGATACGCAAGCCCGCAACTTAAACAACTATTTTGTGACCTTTGATATTGCCACCTTAGCCAATCCTCAAATGACGCTTGGCGTTTCCGTCACATCCGCCACCTATATCGGCGTCTCAGCACCCAATGTCTCCTCCAGTACGAACATCCCCGCGGCCTCCAAGCTGCGCACCATTATCCCCAGCCCGCAGACCCTGCACGTCGACAAGGAATATTACTTCTCGAATGACACAGGCAGCTATCCTCTTCCGCGCCTCCTGGCCCCCATCCAGCCGGCCGATAACTCTGTGACGCTCGACACCACCAACGGGCTTCCGTCGTCGGGGATGCTCGTGATCGATGGCGAGGCGATCTCCTATCAGAGCATCACCGCCAATGTCCTCAATACGGTCGCGCGCTGCGTCACGAGCAGCTGTGACCCCTTGAGCCCGCCCAGCCACTCCACCTTCACTCTCATCAACAATGTGGAGGCGCCCAACTATGTGGGCGTGAGCTATACGCAGGGCATGCGCAATGTCGCCGTGATGAAACTCACCCTCTACGATGAGACCAACTTCAACATCCGCTGGTTCTCGCTCGATCTCGGCAGGGCCGTCCCGGGCGGCATGACGGGCGCTGATTCCGACTTGAGCAGTCTCAAGGTCTACAGCGGGGATCCTTTGTGCGCACGGCCGCGGGGGATGTCGGCATCAACAATACCTTGCTGGGGTCCGGCGTGATGCAGTTCGGCAGCTCGCGTATCACAGTCAACGATCCTGCCGCCGGTTCTCCGGGTTACGTCCTCGTCAGCACGACCCCGCGTGTGTTCTACGTGACCGCTGATATCAATCCATCGGCGACGGCCAATGACGTCTTCGCGATCAACGCGCTGGCCAAGGACTCCTTGATTGTGGGCGCTCTCACCGCAGGAGACGGCATCCACAGCATCAGCCCCGCAAACTTCCCGATCCAGACGGGGTCTCACATCATCGGCGCCACGGTCGACTCGATGACGGTGACCTTCACGGACCTCCTGGCCACATCGGTCCAGCAGAACCAGCAGAATGTGCCCGTCGCCAAAGTGAATGTGAAGGCCAGCAACAACACGGTCCTGTGGCAGTCCCTGAGCGTCCAGCGGACAGGACTCAACCCGGACGACGCGGATGTCGTGCATGTGGACCTCTGGAAGGACATCAACGACAACGGCCTCTTTGATGACGGCAATCCCACACCGCGCAGCACCTTGCTGAGCAACATCACCGCCTCCGACAACAGTCTTCAGGTGGTGGTTTCCACCGCTTTCCCGGCAGGTCCGGGTGTGCTCTTCATCGATAATGAACTGATTAAGTTTGATGCCAACGACGGGGTGAATAAGTTCACCGGGCTCACCCGCGGCTTCCTTGGCACCACGGCCTCCGCGCATACCATGGGGCGAAGCCTCTACGGCGTGCTCAACGATACACTTGTCGCCGACAGCCTCGTGAAACCGGGACTGGTCACCAACGGCACGAACAATTTCTCATCGAATTGGACCACCATGACCTTTGTCACGCCGCAGGTGGTCCCGAACGTTGGCGATAAGTTTACAGGGGTGAATTATTTTGTGGCCTATGACATCAATCCCTTCGCTCCCCCCTACCGCGATCTCGATAACGATGGCGCGCAGGACACGGGAGAAGAAGTGACCGTGGGGGCATCCATCCCTGGCGCAGCGGCTTTTAGCGTCGTGTCGCCCAAGATCGTGGTGCTCGCCAATACGCCGCCCCTCGTCACGCGGCTGTCTTCCATCACGGAATATGCCGACACGGTCACCTTCACTCCGGACAATACGATCGCCCCGGTCTCCGCCACACAGGGCGATAGCAACGTGCCGGTCCTCAAATTCTCACTGAAGACACCCGTCGCCTTTGTGACGCTCAAGACCCTGAAAGTCGCGCGCATCGGCCAGGGCGCGATCCAGACCCAGGGCTCCAATGAGGACATCGCGGCGATCAAACTTTATCGTGACGCGAACTTTAACGGCCTCCTGGACCCCGCGGTGGACGTTCTCCTGGCGACCGGGACCTATGTCACGCCAGACCCGAATGGGACCGCGGCCAAGACGACGACGCTCTCTCTCTATAAACCTGAAGTCATTAACCCCACGGGACAAACTTACTTTATTGCCTACGACATCGCGACCAGCGCCACCTCCAACAACAGCGAGGGCGTGAGCATCCAAGATCCCGGCTGGTTTGGCGGGTCCTTTGTGCCGGCGGGCGTGGACACGGTCGATGCGGGAAATCTCCCGCACGATTCACGGCAGATCTCCATCAGTCCGCTGCTCGTTCGCGTGAGCGCCGCCTCGCTCGCCCCGCAGTCGGCTTTGCAGGGCGAGTCGCGCGTGCCGATCTTGAGCCTCACGGTGACACCCAGCATCAACCAGGTTATCCTGTCGACCTTGACGCTCACGCAAACGGGAACCATTCAATATTCCCTTGGCACACCGCCCAATGTCGTCGGTGACGGCGACTTCTCCAAGCTCTACGTGTATTGGGACACCAACTTCAACACCCAGATCGACGCGACGGACCCCCTGGTCGGCTCCCTCAACTGGGGCACGGCCCCCGGGCAGTTCTTGGGCGGAACGGCTATCATTCCGCTGAGTTCGCCCGTCACCTTCAATACGTCGGGTGGCACGCTGCTCATCGCCGCCGATATGAACACGGTCGATGGATCGACCACCTCCACGCAAGGACACCGCGCCGGCTTGGAAATCAGCTCTTCTTCCGCCATCTCGATGCAGCCTTCCACAGCGCTCCAGGACCCGCTGAACGTCTACCCCTTGGGAAGCAATCTCGTCGAAATTTACAACTTCCAGACGATCCAGATCGCCACGATCACGATGCGGCCCGACCTCACGACGGATCCCACTTCACCGCTGCAGGGAACGTTCTTCCCGGATGCCTGGGTCAATCGACAGGACCAAGTCAGGGCGGATTGGTACCTGACGGTTTCGACACCGCTGCCGTCGAACGTTTCCATTTCCTATCAAGTGGGCGTGAGCGCCTCCAGCAGCACCTCGATTTCTCCGACGCTGACCGGTTGGGTGAACTTTGCCTCGCCGCCGCCCTTGACCCTCACGGGGCTTGGGCTCTCAGACGGCGCCATCTATTACTTCCACGTCCGAACGCTGGCGACCATCAATGGACTGGCCCTTCCGCCTTCGCCCGTCAAAGTCGGCGTGGTCCATGTGGACGTCAGCAAACCTGAGCCGCCAGGGTCGTTCTTGAATCTCCCTGTCTCCGCTCTTTCAGGTGTCATCACGGTCCAGTGGACACCGTCGGAAACGGTGGGGCCCTCCGGTCTCTTCGGTTATCGCGTGCGCCAGTTCACCGACAACAACCCTGTGCCGGTCGAAATCCTGCAGACCTCCACGCCGAGTTTCACCTTCGGCAGCGGGCAGGTGGGCGGCGCGCCTTCTCGCATTGGAGCCGCCCCGATGGCCTCCCTGGGGACCACAAGCCCGCTGCAATTCTTAAACGGTGAGACGGGCGCTGCTCGCGCGGCAGGCCACTTCTACCGCTATCAGATCCAATCCATCAATCGCGCGGGCTCGACGAGCGAATGGTCCACACTCTCGACGACGATTGACACAGGCCTTCCGCAAGAAATCATTTCGGAAGTGTCGAATTATCCCAACCCGGTCGATACACGCAAGGGCGGGGTGGAAGGCCGGACCTTTATTACTTATCTGCTCGCCTCCGACGCCCAGGTGGATATCGTCGTCTACGATCTCTTGGGTTACCGTGTCATCAGCTGGAGCTTCCCCTCAGGCTCTCCGGGCGGCCAACAGGGCCCGAACACGGTTCCTCCTGAAGGATGGGATGGCACGAATGAATCCGGCCAGAAAGTCGCCAAAGGTGGTTACCTCGCACAAATTAAGGTGGGAGGAGCCAAAGGATCGTCGACCGTCATCCGCAAGATTGGTGTTATCCACTAAGATCCATCCGCTCCATAGCCCTCATCCCCATGGTCTCGGGCACGTTTTAAATCATTTACAAATCGTTGAGGTGGGGGAAAATAGAAGATTTAACATGTCGGTTTCATTTCGAATCGCAAAATCAGCCAGTTCTTTATAACCCCACATTCCTATCGTTTTTTCGACACATTGCTTAACCACCACTGGAAATAAGTGGCAATAACGTGTCGTTTCCTTATACTCAGACCGTAGCATAGTTCTCCTCGGACTCTCGGGGAGACGGGGCCAAAAAGCGACAAAGGCAAACCTCCGCCAGAAGACCGGCGGACGCGCCAGAAGTGTGGCGTGCGTCGTAAGACGGGGACGCAAAGCCGATGCGAATGCATCGTCCGCCAGAAGTGTGGCGGACTCCGGGCCGCCCAGAACATCGAGGCTAGCGGGGTTACCGAAAGAAGACATGACGAACCGACTCGTCCGGATCCAACGTGCGGTTTCGCATTCATTCTCTGGAAGCACAGGGAATGCTTTCGCGTTTCTTGTGGCTGTCTCCCTTCTCCTTCCTCTGTCTTCCCTCCAAGCCGCGGGCACAGGCGGTCAGCCTGGCCAATGGCTCTCCTACGGCGCCGGCGCAAGGTCCCTCGCCATGGGAGCTGCTTTCGTCGGTGTGGCCGATGACGCGAGCGCCGGGTACTGGAACCCCGCCGGTCTTTCCCAGCTGACTCGCAAGGAACTGACGCTGATGAAAGCCACACTCTTCGCGGACACAACTCTTGACTACTACGCCTTCGTCAAGCCCTCGAAAAAGGGGGGAAGCGCCTGGGGTCTGAGCATGGCAAAGCTGGCGAGCGCCGGCTTTGAGAAAGTCACCGCCACGTATGATTCCACCACCCAGCAATACACAAGCTACAACACGGCAGGAAACTTCGCTGTCGAAGAGTCGGCCCTGAGCTGGTCGTATGGCCGTAAGGTGGTCGATCGTGTTTCGATCGGAACAGCCTTGAACAAACTCTCTCGAAGCGTGGACACGTCCTCGGACTCCTCCTTAACCGCGGACTTGGGCGCCCTGATCGACATGAAAGAAGGGCGAAGGCGGCTGGGCCTGGTGATGAAAAACGTCTACGCGAAAGTCTCCGGGGATACCGAAGACGTCATGCCGCTCATGTTTCGGTTTGGCGTATCGGATCAGTTCTTTAAAAAGCGCCTGCTCCTTGCCTTTGATATCGACAAGAGCGCGCGCGCCAGTCTCGGATGGCACATGGGCGGCGAATTTGGTTTTTCTAAACGCTTTAAGGGCCGCTTTGGCGTGCAAGGAGGCCTCGGTGAAGGCATCCGGGAAACGGACGTTGGATTTGGCTACACCATCAAATCGGTCACTCTGGATTACTCGATTGGACTTCATGCCTTGGGCAGCTCGACACGCATGGGCGTCTCCTGGAAGTTCGGCCGATCGGTCCTGGAGCGCCGTGAGGAGAATGTCAACCAGATGGTCCAAAAGGCGTTTGGCGCCGCGCAAAAGGGCAATTATCTGATGGTGCAGGAACAACTCCAGGCGGCGCTGGATGCCGACCCCACCAATAAGCATGTCCAGACCCTCGCGGAAAGATTCCAGAAAGTGGTGGCAACCGTGCCCAGCTCGATGGGACAAGAGGAGTCGGCGCAAATGACCCGAAAGGCTCTCCTTTATTACGCCAACAATGATGTGAAAGGGACGGTCGCCTCGCTGCGGCAGGCTTACTACAAAGACCCCAAGAACGACAAACTCTTGTCTCTGTTGAACAAGATTGAGGCGGAAGCGAACATGGACAAAACGGATCCTCCGAAAGGTCCTGAACTCTTCTCGCCCATCGATCAAAAGGTCTTTGACGCAAGGCAGGCGATCCTGGAGGGCCGCTATGATGTCGCCATCAAGAAATGCCAGGACATTCTGGACTTTAATCCAAATGATTTAACGTCATTGAAAATCATGGGATCGGCGTTCTTCCTCCTCGATGACCACACACGCGCGCGTAAACTCTGGTCCAAAGTCCTCGAGATCGACCCAGGCGACAAGGAAATCCCAGAGTTCATGAAACAGCTGCGTCCGGAGTAGCTATATAAGGAAGACATCATGAGCCGGCCCCTAACCCATCCCCACGATCAGATTGAGAAGAAAGTCACCCGCAAGAACGTATTGTTATATAGGTGCGTTTTTGTTTCTTGCGATCAACGCCAGGTGGCCGTAAATAAAAGCTTGAAACGCTGTCTTTTCGCCCTAAACTCATACCACGCCCATGTCACTGTCTGACCATTTTCGATCGATTATAAAAAAAGATTCCGGCGCGCCGCCCCCGGACCCAAAACGGGCCGAAATACCGCCGCTTCCCCAAAAACCGCCTGAGAAAAGCCCCACCCTGGAAGAGCTCGGCCGACTCATCAGCAAAGAAAAGTCGGAAGGCGAAGCAAAGCTTCAGGCGCTTGAAAACGAGATCCTGGCCCTTCGCGGGACGCTGGGGAAAATCGATATTTCAACACGCACCACGCGCGAAGCGCAAGGGCAGGCTTTGCAGCTTCTTCAGCAGGACGCGGACAGGGAAATCCGATATTTCGAACGCCGGCTTCAGGACGACATGAAGCAGTGGGAGAAAACGCTCAAGGAAAGGGAAAAGATCGTCCAGGAATCCCACACACAGAGCGAAACGGAGCAACAGAAAACAAAGGCGGCCTTGACGCAGGCGGAGGAGGCCGAAAAGGAAGCGGCCGATCGGGCCGAAGCGGTCCTGAAAGAACAGGAATCCAAACTCCTTGAAGAAAGAAAGAAGTGGCAGGATTTGCTTCAGGCCAAAGAAACGGAACTCGCCAGTCTCAAACAAGACCTTCTGCGGCGCGAGACCGCTCTTGAACATGATTTGAAGCAGCGCCAGGCGCAGCATGCGGCCGCGATGGAATTGTGGCAGACGCGCATCAAAGAACTCGAGCGGCAGTGGGCGGACAAACGCAAAGCCTGGGAAGAAGCGGTGAAAACCAAAGAACAGGAGCGCCTGCGCCTGCACACCACCTTTCAGGAAAAACAGTCCGTCTGGCAGCTTGAGCAGGAACGCCGCCTGCATGAGATCTCTCTTCGCCAGCAAAGGGCCCAGGAAAAACTATCCTCGCTCAAAGCGCATATCAGCAAGGAGTCGCAGAACTGGGAAGAATTGACCCGCCAGCGGGATGAACAGATCCAGCAGCTCAAAGTCAAAATGCTTCTCACGGAAAGTGAAGCCAAGGGACAGCTGGATCAGATCCAAAAAGCTTTTCAGGAGGCTGTCGCGAGCCTCACAGCGCAAACGCACAGCCTGCAGCACCAGATGCAGGAAGAGCAAAGCCGCTGGCAGAGGTCCATGGAAGCCAAAGAACAGGAGATCGCAAGTCTCAAGGACGACATTCACACGAAACTGCGCTCCATGGAAGTCGATCTGCAGACGCGTCTGTCCGTGATCACCGCAGAAAAAGAGTCTTTGTGCCAAGAGCACCAGACGCTCCTGGCCCGCTATCAACAGGAGCAGGCCCGCCGCTCGGACATCTTGGAAAAACTCAGGTCTGAACAGACCTCGCTCGTGATGTCTCATCAACAGCACCAAACGGAACTGAAAGAGAAGAACGAGGCCGAAAACGCGTCCCTGCAGGCCCAGATCCAGTCCCTCGAAGAGCAGAAGACGAACGCCGAGCGTGAGCTCGAGACGGCCAAGCTCCGGTGGCAGGACGAGCTCCGTCTTCGCGACCAAGCGCTTAAGGAGGCCAAAGAGGCCGTCGGTCCTCAGGAAGCGGAACTGCGCAAGCGTTATGAGACGCAGGAAGAAACACTGGGACGCGAGATGGACGCGGTCAAAATCAGACTGCGCGCCGTCGAACGGGACCTGGCTCGGACCAAAGAGAGCAGCGAGAAAGCGCAAAAGGACCAGTTGGCTGTCATTCAGGCGCTGGAAGACGATCACCGCCAAAAAGAAGAGGCGCTCCTGCAGCGGTCCCAGGAAATGAGAGATCGCCTTCAGAAGCGCGTCGAGGAACGCCGCCTGGCCTTAGAAGCTTTCCTGACCATGAAGAAGGATGAGGAAACCAGGATCCAGGGCCTCCTGCAAAGCAAAGAAAAAGAACGCGCGAGTTTCGCGACACGCCTGCAAACCCTTCCCAAAGAACTCGAGGAGGCCTTGCACGAGAAGAAACAGTCCGCGCAGAAAGAGTCTGAAAGCATCAAAGCGCGCACCGCGGCGCTCGAAGCCGATTTGGCCCGGGCCAGGGAAGAAGCGCGGGCCGTCATTCAGTCCAACGCGTCACAACTGGCGTCCCTGCGACAGGGCCTGGAGCTCAAGCATAAAGAGATTGCCTCGAACCTGCGCGTGAAAGAACAGATTTTAGACGCGGAGCGGTCGCAGATTGAAAAGCAGATCACCTCCGCGCAAGCCGAAACAGACCGGATCCGGACACACTGGCAGGAGGAGATCGAGAAGAAGGAAAAAGAGAGCCTGGCGCTCCAAGAGGAACTCCACAAGCAGGAGGCCCAACAGGTCGCGATGCTCGCGCAGGAAGGACAACGTTTTGCCGCTGATCTCAAACCCCTCGAGGAAACGAAGTTGGCGGTCGAAGAAGCGCTCGCACAAGAACGCTTAGGCCACGAGCAACAGATGAAGCAGCTGCATCAGGAGCAAGAGGAGGCTCAGGCGCATCTGAGTCAACTGGCGGAAAAGGAGCGCTTGGACAAGGCTGCTCTGGAGGCCCGCATCAGGGACGAGCGTGCCCAGTGGAAGGCGCGTCTGGAGTCCTTGGCTTCCGAGCGGGAGGGGGTCCTGCGCTCGGCCCAAGATGCCGACGAAGAAAAGTCCAAGCAGATCCAAGATCTGGAAGAACGAATTCGCGCCCAAGCCGTGGCGCATGAAACGCAGCGGCGTGAACTGCTTCACCAAGCGACGCTCAAGTCCCGGACTCTCCAAGACATCATTCGGCACATCGAGCAAGAGATCCAATCGATAGAGGCGCTTCAGCCGCAGCAGATCCAAGAGCGCGAGGGGGTCATCGCGGGACTTCAGCAGCAGCTCTCGGAAGCCCAGAAAAAGCACCAGCGGACGCTCGACCGTTTTGAGAAGGCCCTGTCGGCCTATGAACGTCGCGGCAAGCAAAAAGAGGTCGCTCTCCAGAAGACGCTCGCGTTGACGCAAGAAGAATGGGCCAAGAAACTGGCGGAACGCGATTCGGAGATTGCCGCTTTGCAGGCGAACCTTTTGGGCAAGGAGTCGGAGCGACAGGGCGAGCTGGACCGCCTCGCGAAACAATTTGCGGAAGAACGATTCCAGCTGGAAAAAGCCAAGGAGGAACTGGAGTGGAAGCTCAAGGACCGCAAGGAGGTTTCGGAGCGACAGCTCGCAACCAGACAAAAGGAGATCGCGGCACTCGAAAATGAGATCCTGCGCCTCAAGGCCCAGCGGGACCAGGAGATCGCCCAGAAGAACTCGGTCTTTGAAGCGCAGAAGCAGGCCATGGCGACGAATCTGGCCGCTCTGCAGAAGCGCATTCAGGATACGCGTCAATCTCAAGAAGCGGCGCTCGCGGCCAAAGAGCAGGAGCTGCAGGGGATACTCGCGCGCTCCAAAGAGCACCTCAAAGCCCTGGGGGAGGAATTCAATCAGAAAGTGGCCTCCTGGCGCGGGACCAATGACACCCTGCGTGCGCAAACGGAACAATTGAAGCTCCATGTCAGCCAGGCCCAGGATCATTGGGAGGCCCTTCGCAAGGAAAAGGCCGACCAGCTGAGTGCCCTGCGCCAGGAGCTCGCGCGCTGTGAAGCTCAGATCAAAAACGATACCGAAGAGTTTGAGAGGGCGTCCCACCAGGAACGCCAGGACCTGGCCGTCCGCATTCGCAAACAAGAGAAGGAATTAGAGGAACTCGTCCAGGCCTCTGAGAAGCGCCTCCAAGAGCGCGATGAAGAAATGACCCGTTCCTCAGAAGCCGTTCGCAGCCAGGAAAAGAAGGCCGAAAGCGAATGGCAGGCCACCCTCGAACAATGGCAGACCGATAAGCAGGCGCTCCAGCAGGAAAAAGCCCATTTAGAACATGAGCTCGTGAGTATGCAAAACCGCTTCCAAGCGGAGCTGCGCCAAACCGATGAAGCCATGGCGAAGCTCAAGATGGATATCACCTTCCAGGAAGCCAGTATGGAGACCCACAAGCAGCGGCTCCAGGCCCAGATGGAGCGAGATCGGCGTCCCCTGGAGGATCGCTTGGGGCATCTGACGAGTGACCTGGAAGCAGAGCGCAGCAGCTGGGAAACGCGCATCCACGCCAAAGAGGATGAGCTCAAGATGCTTAAAGCGCGCCTGGTCCTAAGGGAGAAGCGGCTTCGGGATGAGCAAAAGCGGCGCGCCGAAGAGCTCGACAAGCTGCGCCAGCAGCTCGGTCAGGAAACCGCGAGCGCCCGAACGCGCTACGAGGCGGAAAAAACGGACCTCGAAAAACAACTCCGGGAACGGCGCCAGGAGCTGAGCGACTTGACTTTCCGCCACACCGAGCTCCGCAAAGAGGAAATGGTGGGGTCCTCTGAGATCGTGCAAACGATGGAACATCAAAAGCGCGCTTTAGAGGAGAACCTTCGCCGCATCAGCGCCGAGCGGGAAAGCCTGCAAGAACATTACGAGACGCTCTTGGCGGATGGCGAGCAGAAAACCCAGGCCCTGCGCGAGACGCTTGAGGCCCGGAGTCGTGAGATGGACCTGCTCCGCGAGAGCGCCAAAGAGCAGGCGGAATCTTTGCGCAAGACCATGGAAGGGCTTCGCCAAAGAGGCCAGCGCTCTCCCAACAAGCAGGGGATCTCCAGCGCCGCGACTTGGAACGCTTTTGAAGAAGGTGTGACGTCCTACCAGTCCCAACAGTGGGACGCGGCTGCGCGGGCCTTCGAGAAATGTGTGCAAAAGGACCCCCGCTGGGGGGCGGCCTACCAATATTTGGCGCTGACGTATTACGCCCAGGGCGACATGGCCAAGGCGATGACGATCGCGGCGCTGGCCAAAGAGCTGGACCCTAACAATTCACAATTGGCAAACTGGGTGGATCGACTTCAGGCTTCTATCGATGAAAGAAAGGCTTCCTAAGGAGAATTCCCATGGCTGATAACTATTCCGTTCCACCACCGCCGCCGTCGGCACACAAACCCGTGCCACCTCCGCCACCGCGCATGGGAGCAGGGGGCTCAGCCGGGAATGTGCTTCCACCGCAGCTGGGGGTCCCTCCGGGCCCTATGACGCCTGCGCCTTTGGGGGCCCCTGCGTCGATTCCGGTTTCCATGCCCACGCCCCTCGCGCGTCCGGCATCGCCTGTGCCTTCTGCGCCCGTTGCCGGGCTTCCGGCCTTGCCAGGAACGGGCCCATCAGCGTTCGAGCAACGCCTGCAGGAGATGGAAAAGCGCTTTGAGGACCAGGAGAAGAACAAGAAAACCATGGAGACCCAACTGGAGGAGTTACGCAAACAGCTGAAGGATGAACAGGAAAAAGTGCTGCTCCAAAGCCTTCGGGCCAAGGAAGAAGAAGCCCTGTCCTCGCGCGTCGAGACTCAGCTTCGTGAGATGCAAGACAAACTCCGGCGGGAAAAACATGAGCAGGACCTTCAGGAATCTCGCTCGCGAGCGGAAAATCAGACCAAGGAGCTCGAGCGGCGGCTCACGGAAGAGCGCGCGTCCTGGATGATGGCCTTGAAGAATCAGCTGAAGGAACGAGAACTCATTGAACAGGATGTCGAAAAGAACCTCTCGCGCCGACTCCGGGAAGTCGAAGAGCGCTATCAGGAGGAGAAAACGCAGTGGACCCACACGCTCCGCAAAAAAGAAGAGGAGCTCGCGCAGGCGAAGCGCCAGATGGAACTGGACGCGGAACACTTTAAGTCAGCCCAAGAAGAAAAGGAAGAGGCCCAGGATCGCTTGCGCGAAGAGGCGGCCGAACAGCGGCGGTCCTTGGAAAAAGAGAAATCCGCCGAGCTTCGCGCGCTGCAGAGCGAACTCGACGCGCAGGTCCGGGAAGCGGGGGCCATCAAGGCCCAGGTGGCGATGCTCCAAAATCAACTTCAGATTTCAGAATCCCAGCGGCAACAGGAACAGGAGCGTCATCGCGCTGACTTGAAGCGGATGGAGGAGCAGATCAAGCGCGATTTCACGCGGCGCGAAGAAGAAAGAACCGACTATTGGGAAAGCACGATCTCTCAGGTCAGGACGGAGAACGAATCTCTCCGGAAGGCCGTTCAGAACAAGGGAGAAGAAGCCGGGCGGCTGGAAGCCGAACGTGCGTCGCTGCGTCAGCAAATCGAAAAGGTCCGTCATGAAATGCGTGAAGAGGCGCTCCATCATTTACCCGAAACCTATGAGAGGCGACTCGACGCAGAAAAGACGAAGTGGGAACAGGAGCATCAGCCGGTGGTGCAGCAATTGAAGGCTCAACTGGGCCAGGCGCTGGAAGCTCAAAAGGCCATCGCCGCCAAAATGGAGAGCGACCGCCAGCAGGCGGAACAGGAAATCCAACTCCTCCAAGAACGGATTCAGACGCTCCAGAAAGAAGAAGAAGCGACGAAAACGTCAGACCGCCAACGCCTGGAATCGCTCCTCCAAGAGCAAGAACTCGCCACCGCCAGGTTCCAAGAAGAGCAGTCCGAGCGTGAGCGGCAAAACAGGCAATATCTCCAGCGCATCGCAGAACTGCAGATGCTGGACTCCAACCTGGAAGACCGTCTGAATGACCTCACGAAGAGCCTGGCGTCCGCTCAAGAAGGGAAAACCCAATTGGAGATGGAGCTCGCAAGCCTGAAGAACTTTCAAACCGAGGCGCAATCCCAACAGGAGCTCATCCAAAACCAACAAGGGGTCATCCAAAAGCAGCAAGGGGTCATTCAGGATCAGGAGGATGTCATTCAGAACCAGGAAGGCATGATCCTCAATCATGAAGGCGTCATCAAGAACAAGGAAGAAGAGCTTGAAGCCTTGCGCGAGGAGAAGAATGAGCTCGTGCTGTATAAAACCCAAACGGAAAAAGAGCTCGCCGCGCTGCGCCGCGACATGGAAGCGATGATGCGCGCACAAGTGGAATGGAAGAACACCGTCGCCCAACTCCAGGCGGAGCGCAACGAGCGCGATGAAGCCTGGGCCGAAAAGGAAAAAGCTTGGGCGGAACAAGAAAAACAGTGGGCCGAAGCCCAGGCGCGCTGGGAGAAAACCCTTGTGGAGGCCCAGCAACTGAACACCGAGGCCATGACAGCGGCCAGCCAAGAGGCGGCTGCCTCAGGCGCGGTGCAAGCCAGCGCCGAAGCCGCAAAGGCGCTCACCGCCATCCGGCAGCAAATGCAGGAAATGCAGTCGCTGCTCGCATGGCTTCGCCCTCCCAACAAGCACCCCTTTATGAAGGCGGCCTAGCATGCGAATCCTTCCTATTCCAGAAATCAGCGTGCCGGCCAGCGACCAGGTTCCGCTGCCAAGCGCCGCCACGCCGGCGCCGCAAGCGCCCTCTTCCGTCGACCGAAAGCGCCTGCAATCGCTCGAACAGATCGCGGAGCATATCTCGGAAAAGTTAGAAAGTATGGAAGCGCGCATGTCCATCCTTGAGAAAAGCCAACCGCTGCTTTCACAGGCCAATCCCCCGGTACCGCCGGCGCCCGCCCAGAGTGCCCCCGAGCGTCCGGCCCCTTTGGCAACAGCGCCTGCGGAAGCAACTCCCATCGCCAAAACAACCCTGTCGCTCAACACCGAAGCCGTGAAGAAGAATCTTCTCGCCAAAATGTGGAAGTACATGAACGATGAGCAACCCTCAAGAGCAGCTTGAAGCGAGAATTTCCCGCCTGAAAGAAGAGCAATCCTACGCTCTGCCGGGCTGGCGCGTTTCCGTCAGGGAAGTGCATGCCCCCACGCGAAGTCTCCGCTTGTGCCTGAAGGCATGGCTGATGTATCCTCTCCTCGGCGCGAAAGACATCTTTCAGGCTTAAGCCAAATTCTGACTATTCATCACCGTGTACGATTACGCCGGTAGCATCCATTTTCACTCCAGCTATTCCTACGATGCCCGGGTCCCTCTCCCGGAAATCGTGGATCGTGCCGCCAAGGCGGGCCTTCACTTTGCCATCCTGGCCGACCATTTTCGCCTGGACGCCAGGCACGAACAGGCCGCCGGGTATTGCCGGCAAGTCCTCTTGATCGTAGGAGAAGAGATTTCGCCGCGCTACAACCATTACTTAGCGTTAGGCATTTCGAAGCCTGTCGTCGTATGGAAAACAGAGTCGAAACCTCAGCACTATATCGATGAGGTGAACGCCCAGGGGGGATTTGGTTTTATCAGCCATCCCGATCATGCCGGAGCGCCGCTTTTTGGAAGTCGGGCTTATCCTTGGATCGCCTGGGACGCACGCGGCTACGCAGGCCTGGCCGTCTGGGACTTGATGAGCGATTGGAACGCATCGCTCGGTAGTCCTTGGAGTTCTTGGTTGGCTTGTTTCAGGCCCGCTCACGCGCTACGAGGGCCTCTCGCCAAGACCTTGGCCCGCTGGGATGATCTCACGCAGAAGGGTCATTGTGTGGCCATCGGAGAAATCGACAATCACGCATATCGCCGTTCATTCTTCGGCTTTCGGAAAGTCGTCTTCCCGTTTGACTTTGCCTTTCGGACCATCCGGACACATGTGCTTCTGGAGGAACCTCTCACGAAGGAGGCTGCGCTGGATGAGCAGCGGATCCTCGCGGCGCTTAAAGAGGGCCAGTCCTATATCTCCCTCGATTATTGGAAGGACCCGACGGGTTTTCTGTTCAGAGTTTACGACGACTCGAAACAAGCGCTCCCCGGCGGGACGTTCGCCAGACGTGGCCAAGCGATCCTCGAAGCCAGGCTCCCGAGCGCCGGGAAGGTGTGCCTGGTCCGTGATGGACGCGTCGTCAAGGAAGAAGCCCGCCGCTCCGTCCTGCAGTGGGACATCGATCTGCCGGGGGTCTACCGCATCGAGGCCAAACAATATGTCAGCGGGCGCTGGCGGCCGTGGATCTATTCCAATCCGATATGGGTCCAATAAGTCGAGAGGACATTCTTCGCAATCGAACAATCATCTGTCATCCCGGCGAAAGCCGGCCCTCCAGACTTCCGGCGGGCCGAGCGCCACACACCCGGCGCTCTCCGCCTGTCGTGTGGCGGAGGGTCGCCGGGAGTGTGGAGACCCGGGATCCATCAAGTCGATCTCATGACCTGATGGATCCCCCCCTTACAACCGGGGGGGATGACACCCGGGGGAGTACGTGAGATCTAATGAGCGTCCCCTGGCCGTAATATGAAAATCTTCTTTCTTTTAAATCCGGCACACGCCAAGAATCGCTGGGACTGGCGCGAGGTCGCCGCAAGGCACGCGAAGCGATTGGGATGGACGCCGCGCTTCGGCGAGGTGGAGCGCCGGCTCCCCGCCTCGAGTGAGCGCCTCCTCGATCAAGCGATCGAAGAAGGATGCTCCCGGGTGGTCGTCGTGGGGGGGGATGGGTCGCTGCACCGGGCGATCAACGCCCTTTCTCAAAAAAAGTGCCTTGCCTCGTGCGAGCTCGCCGTTGTGCCTGCCGGAACGTGCAACGACTTCGCCCGTTTTCTGGGGCTTCGTCGCCAGGGCGTCGATGAGGCTTTTCATCTGGCTTGCTCCGGCAAGAGCAAGCCGATCGATCTTGGAAGGATGGACCAGGAGCTCTTTCTGAATAACGCCGGATTTGGCCGCCCTCCTGACCCACCCGGACAGCGCCGAAAGCCTTTGCAAACGCTCCAGGCTTTTCGTCCTCTGGTCTTACGCGCGACGTGGGACAAAGGAACTGTGGAAGGATCCTTTTATATGGGACTTGTCTGCAACGCTCCGTATTTCTCGGGGGGTCTGCGTTTTTCAATGCAGGCGAGCCTCCAGGACGGTTTGCTGGATGTCTCGCTCGTACCTGTGATCCCAAAATGGCAGCTTCTTTCGATTCTCGTTCTCGGGCGCCTGGGACGCCCAGCGAAACTGAAGCGAATTCTGACGATTCACACCTCACGCCTTGACATCGAAGCCGATGCCGACCTTTGGCCGCAGGCAGACGGCGAGCCGCCTCCTTCGGCCAGGCGCCGCGTCAGTTTCGCCGTCTCAGACGAAAAAGCTATGATCGTCGCACCATGATACGGCAGATCAACCATACGGCGGATCAGCCATACGGCGGATCAGCCATATGGCGGAGCAACCTAACGGCGGGTCGAATATCCGGAGGATGCTCCGTAGAGCAGATTCGACGCTGGATGGATCCACCGCTATGCAGATCCGCCGTCCGGCAGATCCGCCGTCTGGTAGCTCCGCCGTCCGGCAGCCCCGCTGTCTGGTAACTCCGCCGTGTTTGCTTACCTTGACATCGAGACGTCCTGGGAACGGACCATCACCGTCATCGGCATCTACAAGAGCGGCGAGTCCACCCTCCAGCTCATCGCCCCCAAGATTGATCGGAAATCCCTGATGGAAGCCCTGGAGGGAGTGGAACGCCTCTTTACCTACAACGGGACTGGTTTTGACCTTCCGGTCATCGAAAAGTGGGTGGGGGTGGCGCTCGCCCGGACCATTCCACACCGCGATCTCATGTATGACTGCTGGAAGCGCAAACTCAAAGGCGGCCTCAAAGGGGTGGAAAGAACGCTTGGGATCCACCGGGACACCGAAGGTGTCGATGGCCTTCAGGCGATGAAACTCTGGGCGGCCTATGAGCGCGGCGACCAAGAGGCCCTGGAGCTCTTGCTCCGTTATAATCGGGAGGACTGCGAAAATCTGGAAATCCTGGCCCGGAAGCTGGGAATTCTTGCAGGAGAGACCATAATGCCGTCATCCCGGCGCGACGTAAGCCGGCCCTCCAGACATCCGGCGGGCCGAGCGCCACACACCCGGCGCTCTCCGCCTGTCGTGTGGCGGAGGGTCGCCGGGTGCTTGGAGACCCGGGATCCATCATTCCGATCTGAATTTGATAGACCCCGGCTTAGGGCATGCCGGGGTGACAACTAAAATGAAGATCTCTAAGCTCCTCAACACTGGAAAACCTCTCTTTTCGTTTGAATTCTTCCCGCCCAAAGATGACGAGGCTGCCGCACGGCTCGTGCGCACGCTGGAAGATCTTCAGCACTTGCGACCCGATTTTATCTCCGTGACTTACGGTGCGGGGGGCAGCACGCGCGCGAAGACGCTCGAGCTCGTCTCCCGCATCAAGAGAGACATCACCATTGAAACCATGGCCCACCTCACCTGTGTGGGACATTCCAAGGAAGAAATCCGGTCCATCTTGGAAGATCTTGCGGGCAAGGGCATTGAAAACGTTCTGGCGCTCCGGGGAGATCCGCCGCAGGACCAGAAAGCCTTTCAGCCTCATCCGCAAGGATACCGCTACGCCAACGAACTCGCGGCGGAAGTCCGGCGCAAAGGCTTCTGCTTTGGGGTCGCGGGTTATCCGGAGAAGCACCCCGAGGCGCCGAGCCTCGAAGCGGATCTGGTGAACCTGAAGCGTAAGGTGGAGGTGGGCGCTTCCTTCATTATCACCCAGCTGTTCTTTCACAACGGCCATTATTTTGACTTTGCGGCCCGGGCGCGCGCAGCCGGCATCCGCGTGCCGATCATCCCGGGCATTATGCCGGTCACGAATTATTCCCAGATTCAGCGCTTCACGACGCTCTGCGGGGCCTCTTTGCCCGGAGATTTTAAAGCGAAGCTCGAAGCCGTGCAGGGTGACCTCGCCGCGGTGACGCGCCTGGGCATCGCGCATGCGGCGAGGCAATGCGAAGAGTTGCTGCATCAAGGCGCGCCGGGCATCCACTTTTATACACTGAACAAGTCGCACGCGACCCGTGAAGTTCTGGAACACTTGCGCAAACTTCGGGAGCCATCTTCACCCGGCCTGCTGCGTGATGTTTAGATGAATTAAGGATCCCTTATGAGTGCTCACATCCTGGATGGCAAAGCGATCTCCGCTCAGATTCGACTCGAGCTCAAAGAGGCATCTGCCGCCTTTATGAAAATGTCCGGGCGCAAGCCAGGCCTGGCAACGATCCTGGTGGGAGAGAACCCTGCCTCGCACACCTACGTTGCCAACAAGATCAAGGCATGTGCCGAAGTGGGTCTGGAGTCCTTCCATCATCCCTTGGCTCCGAACACCTCCATGCCGGAGATTCTCACGCTCATCAAGAAGCTCAACACCGACCCCAAAGTGGACGGAATCCTCCTGCAGCTTCCCTTGCCAGGCAACGCCGATTCCACACCGGCTCTGGAAGCCATCGATCCCGGCAAGGACGCCGACGGGCTCCATCCCTTTAACCTGGGCCAGCTTTTCGAGTACAAGAACTGGGCGGAGATGGCCTCGGGCCAATCGCCGCTCTCCTGTACACCCCACGGGGTGATCCAAATCCTCCAACGTTCGAGCATCTCGTTGTCTGGCCGTCACGCCGTCGTGCTGGGCCGCTCGAAGCTCGTGGGCAAACCGGTCGCCATGATGCTTCAGGCTTTGGACGCGACGGTGACCATGTGTCACTCGAGGACCCAAAACCTCGAGGCCCTCTGCCGGCAGGCCGAGATTCTGGTGGCCGCCATGGGCCAACCCCGTTTCGTCAAAGCTTCGATGGTGAAAGAAGGCGCTGTTGTCATCGATGTCGGCATCAATCGGGACACGCAGGGCAAGCTCTGTGGCGACGTCGACTTTGATGCCGTGAAGGACCGGGCTTCTGCGATCACGCCGGTCCCCGGCGGTGTCGGCCCCATGACCATCGCGATGCTGTTGCACAACACCTTGCAGCTCGCGAAGAAGCACGCGAGATAGGACCTTATGCGCTACCGTTGGCTTTGGGCTGTTGTTCTCGCCACACAAGTGCAGGCGTTTGAGAGCGTCCAGCTCAAAAAAGTTCTTTCGCTGCCTGAAACCATCAAGTCGCCCTCCCTCACCAGCATCGCGGTCGACTCTCAGGGGCGCCTGTGGGTCGCGGACAGCGCCAATCACCAGATCCACTTCTTCACCTCCAACCTCGAGTACAGCCAAAGCCTCGGCCGCCACGGCGTCGGCACGGGTGAATTCTCGTCCCCTCGCGGTGTGGCGATCTCTCCAGAAGGCCGCCTTTATGTCGCCGACAGCGGCAACGCGCGCGTCCAGATTTTTTCCGCTGAGGGCCAGTATGTGAATGCCTTTGGTCAGCGAGGCTCCAGTGCGGGTCAGTTTTCTTCTCCCTGGCTCATCGCCATCAGCCGTGACGGGGTGGTGCTCGTGGTGGACAAGGAATCCTCGCGGATCCAGTTGTTTTCGAAAGACGGGGTGTTTCTCCAGGTGATCGATACAGCTTTTCCGGTCGCTGGCTTGGCCGTCGACGCCGCTGGAAGGATTTATACCTCGAACCCGAAACTCAAGCTGATCGAAGTCCGCTCCGCCGCGGGGCAACGACTGAGGACCTGGTCGGGCATCGAACCGGGAATGAAAGGACTGGCTCGTCCGAACGCGCTCGCGATGTCGAGCTCGGGCCTGCTCTACGTCGCGGACTCGGACTATGACCATTTCCGGGAGCTGGATATGTACGGCCAGACCCTTGGCATCTTTGGCCGTAAGGGACAGGGCGAGGGACAGTTCCGCGCGATCGAGGGCTTGGCGGTGCTCGAGGACGCCGTTTATGTTTGTGACTCCAAAAATAAGCGCGTGACAGCGCTTTCGCTCACCCGACAAAAACCCGTTCTGGCCCTTTCGCCAGTCCCGGTGGCGCGCTTGCAGGTCCATCGGTCCCTCGAACTTGCTATTCCTGATGCGGACCTTCTCGCCTGGAACCCCGATGGTACGTTGCATGCCCTTTCCACCTCCAAGAGCGAACTCGTCACTTATGATTTGCTCTCCAAGAGCACGACCCAAATGGACTTGAAGAAGTCGCTGCTGATTCGTTCGCCAACCGGTCTTGCCACGGCCCCTTCTTCGGGGAGTCTTTTCATCAGCGATGCCGGCAACAACCGCGTGGTCAAACTCAATAAACAAGGAGAGTTGCTGCTTGAATTTAAGAACCTCTCTAAACCGCAGGGTTTGGCTTGCTCTCCGCAAGGGCTTCTCTTTGTCGCCAATGCCGGTCAGGGCGCTTTCCAGGCGTTTAATCACCAGGGCCTCTTTCAGTACAAAGGCGGAGAGAAGGGCACCGGGCCCGGGCAACTGAAAAACCCTTGGGCGCTCGCCTGGGACAAAGAGCAGGTTCATGTGGCGGACCCCGGCAACCAAAAAGTTGTGACCTTCAATACCTCCGGACTTTTCTTACGCGAAATGGGGAAGGTGGGTCCGGAAACCCTCGAAGAGCCTCGGCAAGTCGTCGTGGACCGCGAAGGCAATCTCTATGTGCTCGACATCGCCAAATCCAGAGTCGTCGCCTATGATCCACAAGGGTTTTACCTTGGAGGTTTTGGAGCGCCTGGAAAAGCGCCGGGCTTCCTGAACAAGCCGCGTGACGCGACGCTCAATGAAAACGGTGATCTGGCCATCGCGGAAGAAGGGCGTGTTCAGATTTTTCATGTGGCGCTCCTGCCTCCTGCGCCCTCGAACCTCGTCGTGGAAAGCGGTGAAGGCCATGTCCTCTTAAAGTGGAACCCGGTCAAGACGCGCATTCCCGGCCGTTATGTCGTCACACGCGCTGGTCCCCAGGGAGAGTCCGTGCAGCTCAAGGAAACCGTTGAAACGAGCCTCGTGGATGACACCCTGACGCCCGAGACCACCTATTCGTACACCGTGGCCGCGCAATCGGTGCAAGGGGCGCAGAGCGTCCCTTCCGCGAGTGTGCAAGCCATGGCCAAGCCCATCACAAGCGGCCCGCGCGTGGACATCACGGCCACACACATCGAGGACATCTTTTCGGCTCACTACAAGTACTATAGCCGCGTCCCGGCTGGGCGCGTCACGGTACGCAACCAAGGCAATGTGCCGATTAAAAATCTCAAGGTGCTCTTCCAGATTCAGGGGTATATGGATTATCCTTCCGAGACCGTGATCCCGGAATTGCGGGCCAAGGAAGAAAAGGAGGTCGCTTTCACGGCCACGTTCAACAACCGAATCCTGGAGGTGAGCGAAACGACCCCCATCCAGGCCCAGGTGAAATTGGTCTATTTTGCCGGGGAACAAGCGGTCTTCTTCGAGAAAAACCTTCCGTTTCAACTTTATTCACGAAACAGCATCCGCTGGGAACAGAAGGAACCGTTTGCTTCTTTTGTGACTCCCAACGATCCTCCGGTCATCGATTTCGCCAGGCACGGGGCTGTCCCCTTTGTGGAAGCGCACAAAGGGGCGCCTATCCCAAGCTCGATCGCCTCGGCCTGGGCGGTTTTTAGCGCCCTGGGGACCTACGGCATCACTTACGTGCCGAGGCCCCATAATCCCTATGACCGCGTGTCGCTCGACTCGAGCACCGTGGACAGTCTTCAGTTCGCGCGGGAGACCCTTTCCCGCAAGAGCGGTGATTGCGCAGACGTCGTGGCGCTCGTCGCTTCAATGCTGGAAAGCCTCACCGTCGCCGCCTGCGCTGTGGACGTGCCGGGTCATCTTTTCATCATGTTGGATACGGGAGAGGCCCAAAAGGAAGCCCTGGGGCTGCCGGAGGCGATGCTTGTCTCCTACGCGGGAACTTACTGGATCCCCTTGGAAGCCACGATGCTGGGTTCGCCGTTCCTCGAGGCCTGGAAACAGGGAGCGGCGCAGTACCAGAAATGGTCTGCGCGAGGGGAACTGCGCGTGATCGATATTCACTCGGCCTGGAAGACTTATGAGCCCGCGACGCTGCCGGAGATCGCCTCCGGGGCCAAAGCCCCTCCCAAAGAAGCCATTGAAGAGAAATTCCTGACGGACTGGAAAGCCCTTGTGGATTTGAAGTGGCAAACAAGCCTCTCCAGAGCCAAAGCGGCCGCCGCGCAAGACCCCTCGAGCGGCGCTCCCTGGTTAAGGCTCGGACTCGTCGCGGTGGATTTCAAACATTATGAAGAAGCCAAAGAGTATTTCATCAAGGCACGAAGCGACCCCAAGACCGCCAGCGCGGCCTACAACAATCTGGGCAATCTCGCGTATCTCCGTGGCGATTTTGTCTCCGCTCGTTCCAATTACGCGCAAGCCCTCGAGAAAGACCCCTCCGACGCCCAGGTGCATCTGAACCTGGCCCGGCTTTATCTCAAAGAGGGGAAAACCGAAAAAGCGGATGCGGCCTACCAGAAGGCCACAACGCTCGACAAATCCCTGCGAGACCAATATCCTGATGTCTCAAGCCTTGCTCCTTAGCGGCATACGGCGAAAATAGACAATGGATAATAAAAACCTAGGCTCCTGGTCGTCACCCCGGCGAACGCCGGGGTCTATCATTGACGTAAAAGACATGATGGATCCCGGCTTTCGCCGGGATGACATCAAGGGACAGTGGTTATTCTTTTCAATTTCAATTGTCTATTTTCTATTTTCGCCGTCCGCCATCTCTGCGAAGCGTCCTCCGGAGATTAAAAACGAGTTGCCGGCTCCCTTGAACGTGCAGGCCGTCACCTTGAAATCGGCGATCGCGCTTTCCTGGCAATGGCCCAAGCCGGACGCACTTCCCTTTTTCAAGGACTTTGGCTTTGAGGTGCAGCGCTCGGATGGCAAAATGTTTTTCTCCAAAAGCCTGATCTATCAGGACCTGGACCTCGCGCCGGGGACCTATGCCTATCGCATTCGGGCGCGCGGGCAGGCCAAGGAAAAGCGGAAACCTGTGCTTTATGTCAGCGACTGGTCCGAGCGTGTTTCCGGTACGATCGTCGCCGTCTGCCCCCGTCCGCCCGCCGTTACGCTCGAGGTGATCCCCACCCAAAAGACTTATTCTTCTATCCCATCGCTCCGTTTCCGGCTGCAAGGCAAGGTCACAACAGAGAGTTCGTGCACCTTGGGCAAGGTCCGCTACCACCTCGATACGGGGCGCGGCATTGCTCATGATGGGCCGCTGAGGCTGGACAAACAGGGGCGCTTCGACACGTTTGTGAGCGCGCTGAGACCGGAAGATGAGATCCCTTCGGGCGTCGCCAGCTTCGGCGTCACGGTGACAGCTGAAAACGAAGTGGGGATCACGACGTCGGACGTCTATACATTGGACGTGGAGCTTCAAAATCCTTACGCTCCACGTTAATTTGCTAAAATTCTTACGCTCCAAACCTGAATCAATCCCAAAGAGATGCCCACAATAACCAAAAAAGAGCGTGTCGATATCGCCGAGCTGCTGCGCCTGGAAGCGGAGCGCTTGCGTATTCTCAATTTGAAAGCCTTGAACAAGGCAGGCTCCGGCCATCCGGGAGGCACCTTGTCGCTGGCCGAAGTCCTGTCGACGCTTTTCTTCGGGGGCGTCCTTCGCTATGACGCCAAGGACCCTTCCTGGGCCAACCGTGACCGGCTGGTCCTGAGCGAAGGGCACGCTGCGCCGATGCTTTACGCGGCCTTTGTCGAAGCAGGCTTCAAAGGGTGGTCCGAAGACGACCTCATGAACCTTCGGAAAAACCCGGATGCGATCGCCCAGGGACATGTCACGCGGGGCAACACGCCAGGCGTCGACTGCTCGACCGGCGCCCTCGGGATGGGGGGATCCAAAGCGCTCGGGATGGCGCTCGCGGCCCGCTACAAAGGGCTCGACTATCACACCTTTGCGATCATCGGAGACGGCGAAGCGGAAGAAGGCCAGGTCTATGAGGCGGCCTCGAACGCCGCGCTCCTGGGTACTGACAACCTCACCTGGATATTAAACCGCAACAAAGCCCAGCAAACCGCGGGCATTCAGGACGTCGCCAGCATCCGTTATGAGGACGTCTTCACCGGCCTGGGCTGGAAAGTCGTCACCCTCGCCGGGGAATCGTCCGAGCCTGCCCAGAACCGCGACTTCATCACCCAGCTGCGGAATGCGCTTCTTCAGGCCAAAAAAGACGCTCACCACACCGGCCAGCCGACCGTCGTTATTGTGGATACGATCAAGGGCAAGGGCGTCGACTTCATGGAATACAAGAACCATAAGCCCGGCGAATACAAATTTCACGGTGTCGCTCCCACGAACGACGAGCTCGCCAGAGCCTTGTTGCTCATTGAGGCACGACTGGGATCTCCGGATACGGGAGAGCTTTCGGCGTTTGTGAAAGAGGGTACGCTTTCAGCCTCCACCCGAGGCCATGTGGACCAGCTCAACGCTCAGCACTCTCAAGAGCGTCGCGAGAAACTCATGGAAATCCGCCAATCCGCGCAGGTGGCCTTCCCCGCCTACAAAGTGACGGACAAACCGATGGGCACGCGCGTGGGCTTTGGCTCGGCCTTGGCGTATCTGGCCTCTTGTTATCCCGAGGTGGTGGCAACCTCCCCTGACCTGCAGGATTCCGTGCAAATGTTTGAGATGGAAAAAGTGACGCGCCGACACGGCAAGTCCAACCCCTTGGGCGCCTACTTTCCGGAAGGCATCGCGGAGTGCAACGCCTGCGGCAAGTCCGCCGGGCTTGGCTTGGAAGGGCTCATTCCCTTTATCGGAACATTCGACAATTTCCTCCTGGAAGCCGCTGACGAGCTTCATCACGCGGCCGCCTTTGGCTCTTTCTATGTCGCGGTCGGAACGCACTCCGGCTGTGGTGTGGGGCCGGATGGCAAGAGCCAGATGGGCGTCTCCACGCCCGGGATGATTGACGATTTCTCTGGGCCTGACGGCGATCTTTTTGAGATGTATGAGCCGGCCGACGCCCAGGAAGCGGCGGAGATCACGCGCCTCATCGTCGAGCGCGTCCTCCAAGGCGGCGCTCCTCGGCATCCCATCTACCTCCGATGTACGCGCCACAGCGTGGCGCACCTCGACCGTTCGGGCGTGAAGGACTATGTGAAGAAGCTCCAAGAAGGAAGCTACCTCATCAGCGGAGAGGGGCCTGCTGATCTCATCATCGCGGCTTCCGGCGCCACCGTGGCCGAGTCGATCAAGGCCGCCCAAGACCTTGCCGTTTCTGGCATCCGCGTGAACGTGATCAACGTGGTGAGCCTCAACAAGATTCAAAAGTCCGGCTCGTCCTTCCTCCGGGACTTGGAGGATGGCGTGCCGGTCCTCACGGTCCATGATGCCCAGGCGCACGCTCTGGCCCATCGTGTCGCCGAAGCCATTAACACCGCCCGCAAGGAAGGCCGCAAGCCCGGGGTCATCCTCAAGAGCCTCGGCGCGAATGTCTCTCCGCTGGCCCGCGACGTCGGGTCAGGCTCTACGGAAGAGAATTACCGCCGCAACAGGCTCGACGCCGCCGGCATCATGGCCACCGCCAAACAACTCCTCGCGCGCTAAGCCATTCCCATCGGCTCTTCTGTGCCGCCGAGGGGCATCTATTTTCCCCTTGTAAATGCGAAGTATTTAGTGTAAGTGATGTAAAGCTTTGTTAAACTTTGGGAAACGTCTTCGCCTATAAGGAGCAACCTATGATTACCATCAGCTCTGCGATTCCGGAACAATGGAGAGGGTTATTCGAACTGGTCGTCGTTCCCTTGAATTGGCTCTTGCCACTTCAAGCGCATATCTTAGCGGCTGCCTGGGGTTCAGACCTCTGGTCCGTATCCATCTTGAAAAAGATATTCCTTTTTCTGCCTGCCGTGTCCCTTCTGGTGGGACTCTGGTGCACCCTCTTCACATGCTACACCTTGATCTTCCGGAGCCATCGGCTCAATCTTGTGGGGACCCTCCTTGTGCTCTGGTGGGATGTCGCTCGGAGCCTCTGGCTGTTTTGGGCAGGCATGGGCAAGTTCCTCTTGGTGGCCTTCGGATGTGCCTGGGGCCTCTTAAGGCTCGTGGCCACGATCACCCTGGAACTCGTACGGGAGATCTTTGAGCTCCCGTTTGTGCTGACGGGGCGTTTCACTGCCAGCTTGCGTCAGCCGGGCGTCCCTTGGATCGCGTTTTTGATGACCGTCTTCTGGGCCATCCTCGAAGCGGGGGTGTTTGCCTATATCTTGAGTCCGACGATGACCGAGATCATCAGCGATTTGGTCGGCAGCGAGACGCATCGCTTCTTGCTCCCGGTGCTCTTTGTGATGCTGTTCTTCCTCATCTCGGGAAGTTTTGCCTGCCTGAATGTCCTGGTGGAGGCGGCCGAGAAGAAAGACGTCAAAGCCATCATTCAGATGGCGATCGTCGAAGTCTTTGTGATGTTTGTCGAAGTCGCTTTCCTTTATCGCGAACTCATCGATTCCCTGACCCCGTGGATTGCATCGCAAACCGGTTGGCAGATGGGGATTGTGCCGGTCACGCTGCTTTCCGCCTTTGGATGGGTGGGCATCCGCGCGATGGTCTGGTTTCTCTTCGGACGCTACGGGACGCCGACGCTTCTGGCACTCATTGCCCGCGAGCGTCTCGGCAGCGAGAGCACGCCAAAGGCCGCCAGCGCTGGGGCGGAGCAGCGCCTGGATGTGATGTTCAAAAAGCTGAAAAGCGAGCAGGAATGGTTTAAAGACGAAGCTCATGCGCTTCTGGAAGCAGCTGTTCTGCCGATCTTCCAGGTCGTCGCCACGACCCTCAATTTCTGCTTTGTCCTGTTCTTGTCGAAGCCTCTTTTCAGTGTGCCGCTCAAGGACCTCGCTCAGGCGGGCGAAACCAAAACGCTTCTTCAAAATCTGATCTCCATGAAGGAGGCTGGAAAATGAAGAAGTTATCTTTTGCTCTGGCATGCATCCTTGCGGCCTCTCCGTGCTTGGCAGACGGAGGCCGTCGTCAGCAGGTCGCGCTCTTTGTCGGTATTGACGTCAGCGGGTCCTTCCACGGGACAGGACATTATCCCGACGCCCTCCGGTTCCTTTCTTATTACATTCATGGACATATATTGGGCTTAGGAAACTTAGAGCCTGTGAAGGCCCTGTTTGTGGGGACGATCGGCGGGAACAGCGCGGATGAAACCAAGTCCTTCCGGCCGATTGAGGATTTCAGGGGCAAGTCGGTCGCCGAGATTGAGTCCGACCTCAAAAAGTGGTTTCCGAAGTCCGATATGAACACAGATTTCGACACCTTCTTTCGCAGCGTCGCACTGATCGCTCAAAAGCGCAATCTCTCGCTGACGCCGATCGAAGTCGTTCTGGCCACCGATGGGGTCCCGGATACCGCAGGGGAAAAAGAGGAGCGTATCAGCCAGGTGGACGTTTCTTCCTTAGAATTCCTCTCGCGCCGGGTCACCTTGCGCCTGCTTTACCCCACTCCGACCCTCTGCAGCCAGTGGGAGACCCGGGTCGCGCGCCGTCGGCTTCGCATGTGGACGGTGGACGAACAGGTCATGAAGGGTTGGACGGCGCAACTCCAGCCTGGCCTTGACCCCGCGCAACAGAACGAGCTGTGGAAATGGGTTTTAAACAATGTGGATTACCGCGTTCGTTCCGTTAAATACCGCGTCACCTCTCCAAAATCATAAGGCGGCTCATCCCTCATGCTGTCGTTCTTGATCAGCTTGATTCTGCTGCTGTTGGCTGTATCGCAATACGCTCGGATGCAGCAGAAAAAATGGCTTTTCATCGTCTTTTTTAGCTTGGCGCTGGCCCTTCTGAGCTATGTGTCGATCGGGGTGATGATCGTGCACATCTCGGGGCACGGTCGGTTCTACAGCCTCCCGTTTGGCGGTCTCAAGCTGAAGGATTCCAGTGTCTTACAATCCCTCCTCTGTTGGGGCGTCGCCTGGGCGTTCGTCGCCTGGAGAATGACTCGAAAGCGAAAATTTTAGCGGCGTCTGTCCCCATTCTGACCCAACCTGAACTTCAAAATGATGGATCCCGGCTAACAATCCGCCGGGATGACGACCATTAATCCAATTCAATCATCCTGAGCGAGGGCTGGGCGATCTCTGGCGAGCGACTGGTGTACGGAGCGAACAGAAGCCTTTCACAACCTTCCCCAAGCGAAGGCTGATGGCTCTCTGGTGAGCGACTGGTGTACGGAGCGAACAGAGAGCCATCAGCCTGAGCGCCCCTACGCCCAGACGAGTTCTTCGCGCGCTTCGGTGAGTGTTTTTTGGGTAGGGTAGATGCTGCCGACAATTTCGGTCGGCTTAAACCAGAGCTTGATCTCGCGCTCGGCATCTGCCGGAGACGAGGAGGCGTGGATGACGTTTTCAAAAACGCCCTTGGTGGTGATGCGGCCATAAGCGCCGCGGATGGAGGTGGAATCGGCCTCTTCGGGGTTCGTCGCGCCTGCGATCTCCCGGACTTTTTGGATGGCGTTGTCGCCCCGATAAACCATGGCGAGCACCCGCTGATATTCCTCTCCATAGATCTTGCCCTGAAGATAGTTCAAGAGGTCCGGAAAAAAAGGTTTGTCCTTGAGGTGGATGTAATGCTGTTCCGCGAGCTCCTGGGTGACACTGATCACTTTCGCGCCCACAATAATCAGGCGGGTCTCCGCGAGCTTGGTTAAAATGTTGCCGGTGAGGGACTTTTTGAGGCCATCGGGCTTGACGAGGACAAGCGTGTTTTGAATATTGGCGTTGCCCATGGAGATCTGTTTTATACACGATATATTCGAAGGTTGTCAATTTGAGCTAAAATAGCGCTCATGTGGTGGTGGAAGGAAAACGCTCTCCTCAAAAAACACCTCCAGGACCTCCAAAGCGAGCTTGAGAAAGAACAGGGCAAGGCGGCGCGCCTGGCGGGGGTTCTGGGTCGATTGCAATCGTTCGGAGTGGCCCCGGATGGGCAGATCCCGGAAAGGCCCTTCGCGGAAGCTGTGGTCGACATCTTTCACGCGCTCCTGCACGCGGAGCAGGCTCTTTTTCTTGTTTACGATCCCCTGACGCTGGAGTTTGCGCCGCTGGCCGCGCGGGGCTTTTTACCCCAAACGCTTTCCACCATGCGCCTCCTCTCGGCTGAGGACTTGTCCTCGTTGCTCACGGCGCCGCTGCTCGTTCAACCCCTCCACTTTAAGGCGGAGCCCTTGGGGATTTTGGCTGCCGCGCGCCCCTCCCAGAAAACATTTTCCGCTGAAGACAAATCGTTATTCTTGCTTCTCGCCACGCAAGTCACGCTCATTTTGGCGAACCAAACCCTCTTTCGCGAGGCGAAAAGGAACCGGGCAGAAATCGTCGAGGCCCTCACGCGCACCTTGGGAGCGAGGGACACCTACACCCACCGGCACGCGAAACGCACCAAAATGCTGGCCCGCGCCCTCTCGAATGAACTGGCTTTGCCGGAAGCCCTCATTCAGATCTTTGAAGAGGGTGCGTTGCTTCATGACATCGGGAAAATTGGCATCGATGACGCGATCCTCAAAAAACCGGGCGAGCTCACCCCGGAAGAACGTCAACTCATGCGAACCCATGCGCGGCTCGGGAAAACAATCCTGGAATCCGTCGCCGCGCTTCAGGGAATCGGTTCAATTGTGCTCTACCATCAGGAATGGTACAACGGCTCGGGATACCCCGAAGGACTCGCCGGTGAAGAAATCCCTCTCGGCGCGCGGGTGGTCCAGATCCTGGACGCCTGGGACGCCATGACTTCGGACAGGCCTTATCGCAAAGCCATGCCCAAGGCGGCAGCGATCAGCGAGCTCCGTCGCCAGGCCGGCACCCAATTTGATCCCAAGCTCGTCGATCTTTTCCTTCGCCTGGTGGAGCGCTTCGAGCGGGAAGGCATCCCAACGACCGAACAGCCCAGCGCTGCTGTCTTGGCCTCCCGAGAGGCCTAGCGCTTCCCCATGGAACAGCATTGGCCGACCGGCACGCTCTATATTGTTCCAACGCCCCTGGGCAACCTTTCGGACATCACCTTGCGGGCCGTGGAAGCTCTTAAACGGGCAGATCTCGTCGCCTGCGAAGACACCCGGCACAGTGTACGCCTCTTGAACTATCTCGGCATCTCCAAGCCCCTTTGGAGTTACCACGCCCATAGTTCGCCGAAACGCACCGAGGAGCTCCTCCGGGAACTTCAGGCCCATAAACGCGTGGCCCTGATTTCCGACGCAGGCACCCCGGGACTTTCTGATCCGGGAACGCCCCTGGTCCAAGCCGCGATCCAGGCGGGTCTGCCTGTTGTCTCTTTGCCTGGTCCCTGCGCGGCGATCACGGCCCTGGTTGGATCGGGACTCCCTACAGAGCGGTTCTTTTTTATAGGATTTCTCCCGAGGCGGCCCTCCCGCGCCAAGCGCGTCCTGAAAGAAGCCTCCGGAACCGGGGCGACGGTCGTCGTGTATGAGTCTCCCTACCGGGCCGCTGAAACGATCGGCTGGATCGAAGAGGTCGCGGGGCCCGATGCCCCGGTCGTCGTGGCGCGCGAGCTTACGAAAATTCACGAGGAGTTTTTAAGAGGAAGCGCCAGGGACTTGCGAGCGCGCCTGTCGGAAAAGCCCCCCATGGGCGAAGTTGTCATTCTCTTCGGAGAAAAGGAAAAACCATGATTCGCGTATCGATCGTTGGAGCCACAGGCTATACAGGCGGAGAACTCTTGCGCTACCTGGTCCGACACCCCGACGTGTCGGTCCGACACCTCACATCGGAGAGCTATGCAGGCCAGCCGGTGCAGCACATTCACAAGTTCCTGAAGGGCAAAGTCCGGCACATCCTGGAAAAGCCGAACTTGTCCGCAATTGCGACGGATTCGGATGTGGTCTTTCTTGGCCTGCCGCACGGCACGGCGGCCAAGACGGCCTCGCAGCTTTTTCAAAAAGGAACCAAGGTGATTGATCTTTCGGCAGACTTTCGAATCACGAACCTCAAGACATATGCGTCTTGGTATGGTAAGCATCCTGTCCCTTCCTTGATCAAAGAAGCGGTCTACGGCCTGCCGGAGCGCTACCGCGACAAGATTCGTGGGGCGCGCCTGGTCGCCAACCCTGGGTGTTACGCAACGACGGCCATCTTGGCAGGACTGCCGCTTGTCACCGGGAAGCTTCTCGGCAAGGGCCCCATCATCGTGGATGCCAAAAGCGGCATCTCAGGAGCCGGCCGCAAAGTGGAGGCCGCTTATCTTTACTCGGAGCTCGATGAGAGCATGCAGGCCTATGCCCTGAAAGGCCATCGCCACCAGCCCGAGATCGACCAAGAGTGGGCACGCGCTGGTAAAATCTCCAACGAGTTAATTTTCGTCCCGCAGCTGGCTCCCATGAACCGGGGGATCCTTGCCAACCTCTATGCGCCCTTGGCGAAGAAGAGGACGGCGGAGTCTTTGCGCGAGGCCTATCTTTCTTATTACATGAAAGAACCTTTCGTGACGGTGCTGGGCGCTTATGAATCACCGGAAGTGAAAGCCGTGACCTATACCAACCAATGCCAGATCGGGATTTCCGTGTCTGCCTCCGGTCGAGAAGCGATCATCACGGCGGCGCTGGACAACCTCGTCAAAGGAGCCGCCGGCCAAGCCATACAGAACATGAATCTGATGTTCGGGTTGGAAGAGACGGCGGGCCTCCTATGAGGTCGTACCGGAGTAACGGAGTGTCGGAGTATCGGAGTCACAGCAAGGTGTTACACCGATACCCCGTTACTCTGATACCCCGTTACGGAGAGAAACAGCGAGCGGCAGAGACGGCAGAGGGACGGTCTAACTAATTCACTTTTTGGCCCACTGCGCCGCTTTCGACTTCGGAACCCCTTTCAAGCCCCGCTGCGCAGCCTGACCAGCCGCCGGCGATGACATCGGTGGCCTTGGCCACGCGCTCCACCAGCTCCCGCAAGCCATGCCCGCCGTCTTAAACTGTCGTTGTACTTCCGATTTCTTGTCGGCGGCATCCAGACGGGCGGGGCGAGACATGAGCCATCGCAGCAAAAGAAAGGTTGATTAGTTAGGACCGTCCTTGATTACTCGAGGATAGAAGATGATGGGCGACTTCAATCAGCTATTCACATCGACTGCAGTTTTCGCTCCTGCGACAAAGAGGTTATCAGCTTATATCTCGAGGCATATTTTGGACTGATCGTGATCATGGGGCTGGGTTGGTAGCGCTGAATCCTCACTGGAGTTTGTGGACTATTTACATCCAACACGATCGCAGCCAATGGACCTGCTTTATTTAATGCGTTGTTAAGTTGTTCAGCTTCCTGAAAATTAAGGGCAATGATGGCGAGTGTTCCAGGGGTTTTGCCTTTTTGAATGCCCGGCATAGTATCCAAAACTCGAGCATCACGGATAATCACCCGTTTTTTGGATTTGTCCTTCGAATTCCATTGGACAATTTCGATGTGATTGCCTGCCGTGATGCTCTTGTCGAACTGGCCAAATGGACGATCCAGTTTGAAAATATACGCATGTTTAGAGGATGGCGCGATCAATTTCATGGGCGCGTTATGTAAAGAGGATGCTGGCGTGAGATCAGTTTGAAGAATAGGGGTCCCAGACTTCACCGCATGAACCAACACCTGAGGAGTCGAGGCGCGTTGCAGCTCGTAGCTCGAAATA